>NZ_JBGAFO010000011.1:0-342110 GCF_044227185.1 Prosthecobacter sp.
AAGTATGGGCTGATCACGCCAGCCGACCTGGCCTCGCGGGACAAGCCCCGCGTCGTCTCCAACCGCCGGATGCGGAAAACCGCACGTCCGGTGGTGTGGGAGCCTCGACGGGTCTAATCCCGTCGGGGCCACCCGATCCTCGCTGCAGGCATGCGAGTGCCCGGCGCAGGCAGGGGTAGGGCTGGCTGTCCTCAGCCAGCCGCCGTCGAAGCCCAAGATCCGCGATCAAGAAACAGCCGGCTCAACGGAAATGAGTTTTGCGAACCGCTAGAACTAACGGATCGTGGTATTAGAACCGATAGCCGAGGCGGACGCTGCCGAAGTGGGCCTGGAGATTGTTGCGGAAGATCTGGGTCTGATAGCCGAGCATGAGGCTGAAGGCGGGGGTGAACTGGAAGTTCACGCCGGTGCCGATGACCATGTAGTCCTGGCCGGGGCTTTGACTGCCGCGGGTGGCTGCAAAGGGGGCGTTGATGGCCTGCACGCTGGTGCCGTTGTTGGTGAGGTTCTGGCGCTCGTAGCTGAGGCGCACCTGCGGGGTGATGTCCGCCCAGTCGGTGTGGATTTTCTTCGTGGCGGACCAACCCACGCGTGTGACGAGAGATTGAAAGGTCTGGCGGCTGTAGCTGAGCGCGGCGAGGCCGGCGCCGCTTTCCGAGTAGCCCTGGATCGAACCATGGAGGTAGTCGATGCCGGCAAAGGGGCCGGTGATGAGGGTGTTGTTCAGGAAGCGGAGGTTCCAGCCGGTGTTGAACTGCACGGCGTTGGTGTACGCGGTGGTGGAGCCTTTGGCAAAGGGCAGGCCGCCGCCGGGATTGCGGGAGGAGTCGAGATCGTAGTCGCCGAAGCTGTAGAGGAGGCTGCCCCAGAAGTTTTTGCGGGCATAGGCGGCGTAGGCGGAGAGAGCGGGACCTTCCAGCGTGACGCTGCCGAGCCCGCCGGTGTAGTTCTGGCGGCTGCTGAGGAAGGACACCGAAAAGCCCAGCGTGAGGCCGCGGGAGAGGCGGCGCTGCAGGCCCACACCCGGAGCCCAGGAGTCCACCTGCACACCTGCCTGCGCGCCGATGGGGCTGAGGCGCAGGTTACCGTAGTTCACGGTGGTGAAGGCCTGCCACGGGCGGCTGCGCCGCACGCGCCGGAAGGCGGGGCTTTCGGGGCCGTCTCCCTGGCCCATGACGACGCCGTCATCCATGGAGGAGGCGAGGCTGCCGTCGCCATCGCCATCGCCGTCCTCCGCGCCATCGCCGCTGCGCAGACTGAAGAGATGATTGTTCACGTCATTGAGCACGGTCTGGCTGCCGCCGAAGAGGGCCTGGCCTTCGCCCAGGGCGAGCTGGAGGCCGCCGTTGACATCGATGGGCGTGGCATCCCAGGAGATGAGGGGGCCTGCGCCTCCGGCGTTGAAAAAGACGACGCTGCTGAGATCGAGCGGGCCGGGAAGATTGGGGCCGGCGAGGCCGTTTGCGATGACATAGACGTGCGAGCCGGTGCCGCCGGTGAGCCATGTGTAGGCGCCGCCACCTGACTGCACCTGCGCGACCACCACAAACTGGCTGTTTGCCGCCATGGGCGTGGAGCCGGTGTAGGTGTAGTCGCCCGCTGTGGCGGGATTGGCGGAGCCCGTGAGATTCTGCACCAGATTGAGCGAGAGAGAGCCGTCCAGGTTCGTCGTGAGCGTGCGCAGGCTCACCTCAAAGCTGCCGAGGGTGCTGCTGGCGTTTCCCATGGAGAGCGTGATCGAGTTCAGCAGGTAGTTCTGATCTGGCACCGTGAAGATGGCGACCTGTGTTCCCGGTCCGTCCGAAGTGAGCCAGGAAGCGATGGGGGTGCCCGCGGGGTAGGGCTCGACGCTGACGCTCTGGGCGGGTGCGGCCCGAAGCGAGGCCAGAAACGCGGCGGTGGAGAGCAGCGCGGCTGCGGTGAACGAGCGCAGGAAAGCTGGGGCATGAGAGCGGGACGTCATTGCGGGGCGAGGGAAGATGACAAGAAATGAGGACGAAAAGACAAGCGGGGGCGCGACAGGAGCGAGCCCTGCCGCGGCAGCAAGCGGCAGGTGAGCTTGGGGGGATTTATTTTTTCCGAGCGCTTCGAATGAGGGATGGCGGGCGGGGCGGGGACGCTCGAGAGCGGCGCTGAAGCGCCGGGGTCCGGGGCGTGGTTTGGGGGCGCAGGTGGGCGCGGTCGTGCCTCCCTGCGCGACCGCATTCGTCAAATGACTTCGTGCGCTTGGCTCAGAAGCGGTAGCCGAAGCGGACGCTGCCGAAGGTGGAGGTCATGTTGTTGCGGAAGATCTGGGTCTGGTAGCCGAGCTGCATGTTGAAGGCGGGGGTGAACTGGAAGTTCACACCGGCGCCGAGCACCATGTAGTCCTGGCCGGGGATTTGATTGCCGCCGGAGGCGCTGAAGGGGGCGGTGATGGACTGCACGCTGGTGCCGTTGTTTTTGAGGTTCTGACGCTCATAGCTGAGGCGGAACTGGGGGGTGATCTCGGCCCAGTCGGTGCGGAACTTCTTGGAGGCGGACCAGCCAACGCGGGTGACGAGGGACTGGAAGCTCTGCCTGCCGTAGCTGAGCGCGCCGAGACCGCCGCCGGTTTCCGTGTAGGCATTCACGGAGCCGTGGAGGTAGTCGATGCCGACAAAGGGACCAGTGACGAGGGTGTTGTTCTGGAAGCGGAAGTTCCAGCCGGTGTTGAACTGCACAGCATGGGTGTAGGCGCGGGTGTCACCGGATGCCACGGGAAGGCCGAAGCCGGGATTGCGCTGGGAGCTGAGGTCGTAGTCACCAAAGCTGTAGAGCAGGCTGCTCCAGAAGGCGTGGCGCACGTAGGAGGCGTAGGCGGAGAGGGTGGGGCCTTCCAGGTCCAGCTTGCCGAGGCCGCCGGTGTACACCTGATGACTGTTCAGGAAGGTGACGGCGAAGCCCACGGCGAGACCGCGGGAGAGATGCCTTTCCAGCCCGAGGCTGGTGGCCCAGGAGTCCACCTGCACGCCGGCCTGACTGCTGATGGGGCTGAGGCGGACGTTGCCATAGTTCACGGTGGTGAAGACCTCCCACTGGCGGCTGCGCTTCACGCGGCGGGCGATGGGGTCCTCAGGACCGTCGCCCTGGCCCATGACGACGCCTTCATCGAGCGAGGAGGCGATGCTGCCGTCGGAGGATTCTTCGCCGCCGCCGTTGCGGAGATTGAAGAGGTGGTTGTTCACGTCGCCCGTGGCGGCCTGCATGCTGCCGATGACGGCCTGGTTCTGGGAGTTGGCCATGGGCAGGCCGCTTTCGGTGGCGGAGAACTGGGCGCGATGGTCCTCAATGGTGACGATGCCGGTAGCGGAGTCTAACACGGCGATGTAGCCGAGGGCGGCGAGGCCGAGAGCGCCGTCATTGACGCCGAGGGTGCCGGTGATGGAGCCTTCGCCGCTGTTGAGATTGACGACCTTCCACTGGTCGCCGATGGCGAAGGCGGTCATGGCATTGGGATTGTGCAGGTAGAGGACGCCGCCGGCGGTGGCATCCAGCGTGCCGCGCAGGCTGAGCTGGTCGGAGGCGCCGGTGATGCCGGTGTTGTCGCCATTGCCCGCGCCGGTGAAGAGGTCCACGACGATGGCGCTGCCCGCGCCCATGACGATGCCGCCGGTGCCGGAGGTGGTGATCATGAGGGAGCTGGCGGTGCCGGGCGTGGCGGTGAAATCACCCACGCTGAGAACGCCGTTGAGGTACATGGAGTGGTCCGGCGTGATGGAGATGAAGCCTGTGCCCGCCAGGATGGCGCCGGAGGCGACGGTGAAGGTGGAGCTGCCCTTGACGTAGCTGTCCACGACGAGCGCGCCGGCTTTGACATCGGTGGTGCCTGAGTAGTCGTTCTTTGCGGTGAGGATGGTGGTGCCGGTGCCGTCCTGCTCCAGGGAGACCGTGCCGGTGATGGCGGGGCTGAAGGTGTAGGCGGTGTCGGTGTGGTTGAACTTGAGCACGGCGGTACCGGCGCCACCGGTGATGGTGGTCGCGGAGACCTGGCCTGCCGCAGCGCCATTGCCGATCTGCAGCGTGCCGGAGGAGCCGCTGTTTTCTGCGATGAGGATGTTTCCGCTGCCGGTGGTGGAGAGGCTGCCGCCGTCCGCCACCGTGAGCGTGTTGCCCGTGCCATTGCGGCCGATGGTGAGCTCTGTGGTGGTGAGGGTGGAACCGGCACCGGTGATGGTCAGAGTGTTGTTGTTGGAGCCGACATCGCGGCCGAGAAGGGTGAGGCCGGTGGTGACATTGACAGCGCCGCCGCTGGAGATGGTGACGGTGTTGCCGCTGCCGCCGGAGCCCACGCGGAACTGAGTGCCGGAGATATTCCAGACCGAGCCGCTGCCGCTGACGGTGGCGCTGTTGCTGTCGGAGCCGGCATTGCCGCCGAGGCGTACGTTATTGGTGGTCATGGTGCCGCCGTTCAGGACGCTGAGGGTATTGCCACCGCCGGACTTGCCGAGGTAGAAGGTGGCGGCATTGGAGAATTCGGAGCCCGCGCCGGTGACGGTGAGGCTGTTGCCCGTGGAGCCGGCCTGGTCTCCGACCACGGCGTCCTTGCCGGAACCGGTGACGGTGACTTTGCCGCCGTCGGAAACGGAGAGGCTGTTGCCGGTGCCGTATTCGCCGAGATAAAAGGTGCCGGTGTTCGTCCACAGCGAGCCGGGGCCGGTGACGGAGACGGAGTTGTCGTTGGAGGAGGAGGCCGCGTCAAAACGGAAGCCGACGAAGGCGTTCACGTTGGTGGCGGTGGCGCCGTCTGAGATGGTGAGAGTGTTGCCATTTCCACCATAACCTACCAGGAGATCATTCGTGCTGAGGAGCTGGGAGCCGGAGCCTGTGACGGTGACCACGTTTCCGGTGGAGCTGACGTAGCCGCCGATCTTGGTGAAATTGGCGGAGACCAGGCCGCCGTCTGAAATGGTGAGGGAGGTGTTTGCGCCCTGAAAGCCGACGTTGAGGTCCGCCGAGCTGTTCCACTGGGCGTCCGCGCCGGTGACGGTGACGCTGCCGCTCTGGCCGGGGTCCGTGCCGATGAGGCTGTTCACGCTGGAGAGGATGACGCCGGCATTGAGCGTCATGGAGCCGTTGTCCACACGGGTGTCTCCCGTGAGGGCCAGCTTGCTGCTGCCGCTGATGCTCATGGTGCCGTTCACGGTCAGGCTTTTGACGCTGAAGTTTTGATCGAGGGTGGTCGCCAGATTGGCGGCGCCGGCGGCGGAGAAAAAGACGTCCGTGGTGGATTCGGGTCCCAGATTGGTGGGAGTGCCGGCGCTGTCGGTGGCCCAGTTCTTGTTGCTCCAAAGGTTATTGGCCTGCCCGAGCCAGTAAACCGTGGGAAGGACCGGATGGTCCGCCATGGCGGTGCCTGCCAGAAGAGCGCACACGCCGAGAAGTCCTGCCTGCAGACGCAGGGCACGGGTGCGCAGGCGGTGGAGGAAGGGGCTGCCGGGCCGGGACAGGGCGGCGGCGGAGGGGAGGAGGGGATGGTGGCGTTTCATGTGTGTTTTGAGAATTTAATTTCTACCACTGGCTTGGATAAGGATGGCGGTGGAGGCACCGCCATGCGGGGACGTGTGATGTGGGGGGTGCCGCGGTAGTCTTCAGAAGCGGTAGCCGAAGCGGATGCTGCCGAACTGGGCGGTCATGTTGTTGCGGAAGAGCTGGAGCTGGTAGCCGAGCATGAGATTGAAGGCGGGGGAGAACTGGAAGTTCACGCCGCCGCCGAGCACCATGTAGTCCTGGCCGGGGCTTTGATTGCCGCCGGAGGCGCTGAAGGGAGCATTGATGAGGCTGACGCTGGTGCCGTTGTTTTTGAGGTTCTGGCGTTCGTAGCTGACGCGGATCTGAGGCGTGATGTCGGCCCACTCGGTTTCAAATTTTTTGGAGAGGGACCAGCCGACGCGGGTGACGAGGGACTCGAAGCTCTGGCGGTCGTAATGCAGCGCGCCGGCGCCGCCGCCGGTCTCATTGTAGGCGTCCACGCTGCCGTGGAGGTAGTCGATGCCGACAAAGGGGCCGGTGACGAGGGTGCGATTTTGAAAGCGGAAGTTCCAGCCGGTGTTGAACTGCACGGAGTTCACGTAGGAGGTGGTGTCGCCGGAGGCAACGGGGAGGCCGAGGCCGGGATTGCGCGAGGAGGAGAGATCGTAGTCGCCAAAGGAGTAGAGGAGGCTGGCCCAGAAGCTTTTCTTCACGTAGGCGAGATAGGCGGAGAGGCTGGGGCCTTCGAGATTGAGATGGCCGGCGCCGCCGGTGTAGGCCTGGTGGCTCTGGAGGAAGGTGGCGGCAAAGCCGAGCGTGACGCCGCGGGAGAGGTGGCGCTCGATGCCGATGCTGGAGGCCCAGGAGTCGATCTGCACGCCGGACTGATTGCTGATGGGATTGAGGCGCACATTGCCGTAGTTCACCGTGGTGAAGACCTCCCACTGGCGGGTGCGTTTGACGCGGCGGGCGATGGGGTCTTCGGGGCCGTCTCCCTGGCCCATGACGACGCCTTCATCGAGCGAGGAGGCGATGCTGCCGTCGCCGCCGCCCTCCTCGCCGCCGCCGCTGCGGAGATTGAAGAGGTGGTTGTTCACGTCGTTCGTTGCGGTCTGGCCGCCGGAGATGATGGACTGGTGCTGCGCATCGCTCATGGGGAGGCCGCTGGTCTGCGCGGTCATCTCAGGGCGGTGGTCCGCGATGGAGTACACGCCGGTGGCCGCATCAAAGCTGCCGGTAAAACCGGTGGCGAGACCGAGGGCGGTGTCATTTACCGCCAGCGAGCCGGAGATGCTGCCGGGCGTGCAGGCGCTGGTGTTCAGCTCCACCAGCTTCCACTGGTCGCCGCCGGCGTAGGCGCTCATGTGGTTTGGGTTGCTGATGACGAGGGTGCCGCCGGCGGTGGCGTCCAGCGTGCCGTGCAGGCTGAGCTGGTCTGCCGCGGCGGAGGTGGCGGTGTTGTCCCCGAGGCCTGCGCCGCTGTAGAGACTGACCATGAGCTCGCTGCCCGCGCCCATCACGACCGCGCCGGTGCCGCTGGTGCTGAGGGTCAGCACCTGGGCGGCGGGCACGAGGGCGCCGGGGTCTCCGACGCTGACGGCGCCATTGACGATGATGTTCTGATCCGCGGCCATCTGCACGCTACCAGATCCTGCCAGCGTGCCCGTGCTGCTGATGGTCAGGGCGCCGCCGCCATTCAGGGTCACGCCGCTTTCCAGGCCGAGGAGGGCGTTGACGGTGGTGGCGTTGTTCACGCTCAGCGTTGCAGGGTCCGTGGCGGAGATGGTGGTGTCGCTGTCGATGGTGAGGCTGTTGAGGGTGAAGCAGGCGTCCAGCACGGTCTGCTGCAGGCCGAGGCCGGAGGCGGAGAAGGTGACGTCCGTGGGGCTGTCTGGCAGGGCGCCGGTGTCGGTGAGGCCGTCCGCGGCGGTGGCCCAGTTTGTGGCGCCGGAGTTCAGGGTGGACCAGTTTGCGCCCTGGGCGCCCGTCCACCAGGCGGCGGCGGGAGCCGAGGAGGGCAGGAGGTCCAGCTCCAACGTGGTGCCAGTATATACCAGATGATAGCCGTCCGGCACGGTGGTGCCGCCGCCCAGGGTGAAGGAGCTCATCCCTCCGAACCCGCCGTCGGCGGTGATGAGGGTGTAGCTGCTTGCCGTGAGGGTGTCGTAGGTGTCGATGTAGAGGACGGCGCCCGGGTCGATGGTGACGGAGCCGGTGAGGTGGAGGGTGTTCATGGCGGAGCCGCCGACGAGGACGTGAAAGATGCTGTTTTCATCAAAGGTGGCGGTGGTGCCTGTGAGGGCGCCCAGGCCCTGGGTGTCTCCCGGGGTGAGCATGCCGCCGTTTTCCACATGGATGGCACCGCCCAGCGTGCCGGTGCCGCCCAGCGTGGCGCCGGACTGCACGGTGACCTGGCCCGTGGCGGCGGAGAAGTCCCCGTTGATGAAGAGCATGCCGCTGTTGACCACCGTCTCCCCGGTGTAGCTGCCGACGCCGTTGAGCAGGAGCGCGCCGGTGCCCGCCACGCGCAGGCCGCTGCCCTCGTAGTCCAGGATGGGCGTGGAGAGAGTCACCTGGGAGAAGTTGTAATTGTTGATCTGCAGCATGCCGCCCGCGGTGGCGGTGCTCAGGCCCCCATCCCCGGTGATTTCATACCCGCCGCCGTAGGCACCGCCGAAGTTCCACACGTCCGTGCTCACCGTCGCGCCCGGGTCCAGCGTCAGCACTCCTGAGCTGCTGGTGGTGTCCACGGTGATGCTGCGCGCCGTCTGGGAGAAAGGAATTTCCAGCGTGGCGCTGCCGGGTTCCAGGGAGCTTCCGGCGTTGTTGTCGATGCGGTAGTCCGTGCCTGCATCCGAACCGGCGGGGGACAGCAGCGGGGTGTCCGTGATGCGGACGATCTGGTTCTGCGCATTCACGGTGGCCAGGCCAAAGCCGGTGGCGTCCGTGACGGTGAAGCCGGGATTGATGGCCGCGCCCGGCGTCTGCCCGGTGAGAGTGATGATGCTGGTGCCCACGGTGGCGCCATCGGCATTGCCCGCGGAGGTGTCGAAATTCAGCGCGGAGCCTGTGCCCGCGGAGGTGAGCGCGCCCAGGTTCAGCGTCATTTTGGAGCCCAGCCAGATCTTGCTGCCGGTGCCCGCGGTGGTGGTGAGGCCGTTCAGGGTCTGCGTGCTGCCGCCGCGCTGCGCCACCAGGCTCAGCGTGCCGCCGCCCAGCGTCAGCGCGCTGCTGCTGGAGAGCAGATCCTCGGCGATCCTGCCGGAGAAGAAGTAGAGGTATAACGTGCCGGCATTCACGGTGGTGGCGCCGGTGTAGCTCTCCTGCGTGGCGAGGGTGAGCTGGCCGCCGCCGGTCTTGCTGAGAGCCAGGCCGCCCGTGAGCACCGGGGAGAACTGCAGCTCCGGCAGGTCCCGCGCGCTGAAGTTGAAATTGAGCTGCGCGCCGTTGCTGCCGGTGACCTTGCCGGCCAGCAGAGTGCCAATGCCCAGGCCGTTGCCCATGTTCAGCACGCCCTGCGCGCCCAGGGTGATGGTGCCGTTTTCCCGCTCGCCGCCCACGGTGAGGGCGCCGCCGGTGAAGTTCACCACGCCCGCGCCCTCCCCGCCGATGTGGAGGCCGCGGTTCATATACCACGTCCCACCAGACTCCAGATTTACCGTGCCGCTGGAGCCCGCGTACTGGCCCAGGAAGCTGTTTTGCGTCTGCACGGTGCCGCCGTCCATGATGTCCACCAGGCCGCTGCCGGATCTGCCCACGAAGAGGTCGCCATTGGGCTGGGTCCAGGTGCCGCCGGCGGCCAGGGCCACGGTGCCCAGCGCGCCGGCGGCATCGCCAATGACGCCGTCGGCGCCGGTGACGGTGCCCTGAAGGATGAAGAAGATGGCATTGTCCCCAATCTGGCTGCCGACGGTGGTGGTGCCCGTGTAGGAGTAGCTGCCGCCGTAGGCCACGGCCAGCACGCCGCTGGTGACCATGACATCCTTCAGCCCGGTGCTGGCGCCCTCCAGCAAGGTGATGCCGGGGCCCTGGAAGAGCAGCGTCATGCCGTCATTGTCCAGAAAGGGGGACTCGATGACGAGGAACTGGCGGTTGTAATTGTTGATCTGCAGGACGCCGCCTGGCGAGAGGGAGGTGAGCGCGCCGCCGGCGATGGAGAAGGAGTGTGCGTCTCCGATGCCCGCGCCGCCGAAGTTCCACACATCGGCGCCCAGCGTCACATCTGCTCCCAGCAGCAGCATGCTCTCGCCGCCGGTGGTGTCCACGGTGAGGCTGCGCATGGACTCGGAGGCGGTGACCTGCGTGACCTGTGCCGCGGTGGTGTCGATGAAGTAGTCGCCGTTTGTGGAGGCACCCTCGGCGGGGAGGAGATCCATGTTCATGGCGGTGAGGCGGTACACCTGACCGCTGTCATTCGCCGCGGCGAGACCAAAGCCCGTGGCATCCGTGACGGTGACGGCGAACTGCAAACTTTGGCCGACTGGCTGGCCGGCCAGCGTCATCACGCCGGTGCCCACGGTGGCGCCGCTGGCACCGCCGGCGGAGGTGTCGATGTTCAGCGCGGCGAAACGGCGCATGCCGCGGAGGTCGCTGGTGCTGAGTGTTTCGTTTTCCCCGAGCACGATGCTGGCGGCGCTGTAGCTGCGCACGCCGAGGCTGTTCAGGCTCTGCGTGCCGTCGCCGCTGAGGCGCAGGATGGCGCTGCCCAGCGCGAGGTCCGTGGTGGCGGGGAGGATGTCTGCCGTGGTGGCGGGGCTGAACTGCAGCACCAGCGTGCCGCCCAGCGGCGCGGTGACGCCGGTGTAGGTGCTGGCGGCGGTGAGGGTGGTGGTGCCGGGGCCGTAGAAGTTCACCGACAGCGGGCCGGTCATGGCCGCGCCAAAGGTGATGTCGTCCGTGTGATTGAAATTCACCACGCTTTCGCCGCCGCCGCCCGCGATGACGGCGGCATTCAGCGTGCCCGCGGTGCCACCCGTGCCGATGTTCAGGGTGCCGTGGCTGCCGTCATCAAAGGCCAGGTAGAGGGTGCGGTCTCCGGTGGCGCCGAGATTCAGCACGCCGGCATCGGTGAGGTTCACCACGCCGCTGCCGCCGTACACGCCGGCCGTGAGGTCATACTGCATCGTCATCTGGCCGCCGCTCACATTCAGGGTGCCGCTGCCGCCGGCATTGAGGCCGAGGTAGCCAAAGGTGCTGCTCACGCTGCCGCCGCTGAGGTTCAGCACGCCGGTGCCGTCGAGCCCGATCCGGAGATCTCCGATCATCTGCCAGGTGCCGCCGCTCATGTTCACCGTGCCGGTGCTGCCAGCGTAGTAGCCGAGCTGGGAGGCGGTGCTGTACAGCGTGCCGCCGCTGAGGTTCAGCACGCCGGCGCCGAAGTAGCCCACCATCAGGTTTCCGCCGGTGGACCAGGTGCCGCCGCTGACATTGGCCACGCCGCTGCTGGTGGCGAAGTAGCCGAAAACGCTGTCCTGGTTGCTGACGTTTCCGCCGGAGATGTTCAGCACGGCGGCGCCGCCGAGGCCGACGTAGAGATCGCCGGAGTTCATCCACTGCCCGCTGGTGATGGTGGCGCTGGCGCTGCTGTCCGGGCCGTTGGCAATGTAGGCGTAGGCATCGCTGAGAGTGCCGCCATGGATGACGAGGCCGGCGGCATTTCCCGGCATGTTTCCAATCATGAGATTGCCGTTGGTTTCGAAATCGGCGGTGTCCAGCAGGCCCAGGGTGCCGCTGAGGATGAATGTGGAGCCGGTGAAATAGCTGTAAGTGGTGAGCAGTGTGGTGCCCGGGCCGGCAAACTCGAGCGTCGTGCCGTCATTGGCCCAGATGGGGGTGTCCAGCGTCACGGGCGCGGAGTTGTAATTGTTGATGCGCAGCGTGCCGCCGGCCGTGGCGCTGGTGATGCCGCCCACGCCGCCGCCACTGGCGATCTCATAACTGTGGCCGCCGCTGCCGCTGCTGCCGAAATTCCACACGTCATTGGCCAGCAGCACGCCCGGGGCCAGGGTGAGCACGCCAGCGGCCGGCGTGGTGTCCACGGTGAGGCTGGAAAGCGACTCCGAGGCCGTGAGCACGAGCGTGGAGCTGCCCGCGGCGCTGCTGCCGCCGGCGTTGTTGTCGATGAGGTAGTCGCCCGAGCCCGCGCTGACGGCGGGCAGCAGCGCCTGTGTGGTCAGGCGCACGATCTGGTCCGCCGCATCCACTGTGGCCAGACCAAAGCCGGTGGAGTCCGTGACGGTGAAGTCCGCATTGATGGGGCTCCCCTGCGACTGTCCGGTAAGCACGAGGGTGCCGCTGCCCGCGCTGCCGCCGTCCGCGCCGCCAGCGGCGGTGTTGAAGTTCACGGCGGAGCCCGGCGTGAAAGTGCCCGGCGTGCCCAGAACCACCTGCTCACTGGCACCCAGCACCACGCTGCCCGCGCCGCCCAGGGTGCTGAAGCCGGCAAAGGTCTGGCTGGCAGCGCCGACGAGGCGCAGGGTGCCGCCGCCGAGCTGCAGTGCGGAGGCGCTGGAAATGATGTCCGTGCCGCCCACGTCCAGCCGCAGCTCCAGGGTGCCGCCCAGGAGCTGGGTGGCGCCGCTGTAGCTGTTCTGCGTGCTCAGTGTGGTGGTGCCGGGGCCGCTCAGCACCACGGAGAGGCTGCCGCCCATCGACGGGGTGAAATTCAGATCTCCCGTGTGGTTGAAGATGACGGTGGCAGTGCCGTCCCCGCCGGAGACGAGCCCTGCCTGCAGCGTGCCGGCCATGCCGCCGGTGCCGATGTACAAGGTGCCTGTGCTGCCGGGATTGTACCCCAGTTGCAGAATGCCCTGGCCGCCGCCGAGGCCCACTGTCATCACGCCGTGGTCGGTGAGCTTCAGCACGCCGGTGCCGTCGTAGCCCACGTAGGTGCCGTCTGTGGAGGTGAGGCTGCCGTCTCCGCTGACATTCACCGTTCCGGTGCCGCCGGCCACCCCCAGGTAGAGAGAGCCCATGGAGGCCGCGGCGTGGCCCAGGTTCAGCACGCCCGTGCCGCCATCGCCCAGGGTGGTGTCGTTGCTGGTGTACCAGTTTCCGCTGAGCACCGTCACCGTGCCGGTGGCCCCGGGGGCGGCGCCCAGGGTGGCGCTGACGGCGTTCACATTTCCGCCGCTGAGCAGCACGGTGCCGGTGCTGCCGCCGGCGTCTCCCACCACCACGCGGTTTGTGGCGGTGAGCACGCCGCCGTGGGTGAACTGCAGCGTGCCGGCATCCACGACGGTGTCTCCGCTGTAGGTGCTGATGCCGGAGAGGATGATGGTGCCGTCCCCTGTCTTGATGAGCAGGCCGCTGCCCGTGATGGCGCCGCTCTGCGTGGCCGTGCCGGAAAGGATGGTGAGCGTGGTGGGGTCGTTGTCGTCGGAGGTGTCGTAGGGGGTGTTGTTGATCTCCTTGTCAAAAAACTGCAAAATGGTGCCGCCACCGCCCGCGGCCGCCGGGCGCGCATGGGCCAGCAGCAGCGCGGCCACCGCCAGAGCCAGGCAGACGCGGATTTTCGTGACGACATCAGGACCCTGGGTGCGGAGGCGGCGTGCGTGGTGCATAAGCGGAGAGCAGGTGGTGGTATAGGCTGGTGGATGATGCTACCCCCCACGCCAGGCCCGAAACTGCTCCTCCCGGCATGTGGTGCCAGGTACGCTCTTATGGTATTTATGAAAATAAACTGGTGTTGAATAAGTGTATTCTTAGAGGGACGGCCTGATGGAGAGCAAGGCAGGGGGCTTCCTCTCGCTCCGCGAGAGAGGGGGAGGGCTTCGCAGCGGCGGAGGGTTTTTGGACTGCGGGGGCCCTGGGGTGCGGCGGGGCGCTGGGTCATCTCGCGGAGCGAGATGACTACTTTGGCCAGGCTTCGCCTGTCAGGGGCACTTGAAGTCGCCGGGGAAGGACTTATGCGAGCCGTCGCAGGCGGGGAATTTTTTGGAGTGGCCGCAGATGCAGTCGTGGATGCCTTTGCCGGCGAGGATGCGGGGCCTGCAGGCTTCGATGCGGGAGGCGCGGGTGGCGGACTGCTTGGCGGCGTTGAAGTGGAGGAGATAGGCGCGCCGGCGGCCGGGAGTGAGCGCGGTGAAGGCCTCCTCAAGCGCGGGGTCCTTGCTGAGCTTTGTCTCCAGCTCCTCGGGGAAGGGCTCGGAGGTGGTTTTATATTCGGGCTTCACGCCGGCCTTTTCGTTGGCGATGGCGTCGTGGATGAGGCGCGTGAGCTCGGGCTGCAGGGCTTTGATTTCCTTCACGCTGGTGAAGGGGATGTAGCGCCCGGCCTGGGTGTGCTCGCCGGGCTTTTGCAGGAGGTTTTGCGGATCTTTGAGCAGGGAGCCGTTGACGAACATGAGGCGGCAGTGGGCCTTGAAGCCGCCGAGGATGATGATGTTGTGCCCTTTATGCGTGTAGCAGGGCTGGCCCCACTTCAGCTCTTCGGTGAGGCCGCAGTCGAGGACGATGCGGCGCAGGGCTTTGAGCTCGGGCTGCCATTGGGGGGCCTCGGAGATGAAAGCGTCGATGGCGGGGTTCATGCGGGGCGAGGGAAAGACTGCAAACTGAGAACTGAAAAGTGAAAACTGAAAATTGGGGTGAGGTCAGGGAGCGGTGGGCCGCGAAGCGAACTACGAATTGCGAACGGAGAAGAGGGAGGGGCTTCCCTTCTTCTCCCTCTTCGAGCGACGAGGGACGAGAACACGCTATTACGGAGCGGAGCTGGCTGGCGCAGTCGAGGGAGGGCCGCTGTAAGTGAGGGCGGGAATGAAGGAACTCGCGAACCAGAGGATGGAAAGAAGACTGATGCAGGCGAGCCCGATGATGCCTGCCCAGCGGCGCGGGAAGAAGGTCCAGATCTGATACGGAACTTTGGGCAGGTTCATGGTGTCATAGACACGGATCGCGGAAAAACATACGGCATCAGATTCTCCTGCGGAGGCGTTTTGAGCGTCTGATTCGGAAAGGCCGGCGGCACGGTCTTCAGCTTCGATTGCGGCGACCGCCTCATCATGGTGCTTTTTGAGTTTTGCCTCGGCGTTCTGATTGCCGAAGGCCATGAGCCAAAACGTGATGGCGAAGGGCAGGAGGAGAAGCATGCCCACGAAAAAGGTGATGATTTTTGGGGCGATCATGAGGGGACGCGGGTGCGAGGGAGAATGGGAGAGCGCTGAGCGACGGTCAGGAGTGACCAGCGTCCCTCAGGGTCTCCTGGGGGTGTCCTTCTTTGGCCGCGGAGGTTTGGGAACGCGGTCTTTTTTGAAGGTGTCCTTTTTGTAGGTGTCTTTGCGCGGCGCGCTGGCGAGGGGGAGATTGGGAAGGGTGGCAGTGACTTCGGGAGTGGCTGCGGGGATGACGGAGGCGGACTTTTTGGGGGCTTCTTTTTTCTGAGGCGCTTCCTTTGGCTGTTCCTTCGGTGCTTCCTCGGGCTCCACGGGGGTGCGGATTTGGAGCTGGGTTTCTTTGCCGAGGTTCTTGGTGACGGTGACGGGGTAGTCCCAGGCGGCTTTGTCGGGGGCGTAGAGGATGAGGCGGGTGCGCATGGCGGCCATGGCGGCGGCCTGGGGGATGTCGAGGTATTTGAGGACGTTTAGCAGCGCGGGGCCGGGCGGGTTTTTGGGATCGCCGGAGACGGTGCCATTGTGGGTGAGTGGCATGTCGTGGAGGTCGAGGCGCTTGATGCTGTCTTCAAACAGCGAGGCGTAGAGGGAATCGACGGCCATGTCGCGGTGGGCCTGGATCCAGAGCGGGGTCTCGCCGAAGCCGGGGATGGCGCGGAAGGTCTGGATGGTGCGGCGGATGTCCCACACGCGCATGCCATCGAGCGTCTGGCCCAGCAGGTAGAAGCGGCGCAGGCGCTGCGTCTGCGCCTTCGGGCTGCCGGTCCAGGCGGTGGGGCCGATGCCGCGCGGGCAGATGTAGGCCATGCCCCATTTGAAGTTCGTGAACATTTTCTTTTCCTGCTCAAAGGCGGCGTCGTCCTTCGGCGCGCCGGGGAAGACTTCGATGAGCTTGCCAAAGCGGGAGTGGTAGGCGGCGCAGAATTCATCCCAGCCGGGTTCATCCAGCACATTGAGCGCGACGAGGTCGAGGTCTTCGGCGCGGAGGCCGTCGCGGTGCACGATGTAGAGGCGCAGGCGGAAGGGGGACTGGCTCTCGAAATCATAGGCGGTCATGCGGATGCCATCCACCTCGGCGCTGTTTTCCTTCTGCGGATTGACGGAGGCGATGTCCTTCGGCCAGCCATTGAAGACTTTGTCCTTGAGGGACTGCATCCAGCTTTCGCTTTGCTTGCTCCACTCGGCTTCATTCGTGGCGGGCGCGGGGGCCTTGGCCATGGGGACGAAGGTTTCATCGGCCTTGGTATTGATCTCGTCCTTCGGGATTTCGGAGAAGACGCGCAGCGAGGCGGGCTCGATGGTTTTCTTGGCACCATCGATGACGGCCATGGAGTCGGCGCCTTTGAGGTGGCGCTCGAACCAGTGGAAGGCGCCCATGTTGAGAGGCTGCAAATCTTTGTGCGGACCCTCGGCCACCTGGAGGCCGATGTTTCCCTCCTTGCCGAGCAGCGAGTACACTTTGCGCACGTTTTGATAAATGCGGAAGACGCCGTCGATGGGGAAGATGGCGTCTTTGTCGGTGTTGCAGATGAGCAGCGGGCGCGGTGCGGCGAGGGCGACCATGCGTTCGAAATTCCAGCGGTAGGTGTTCACGAAGAACATGCAGTCGCAGTGGCCCTCCACGCAGCCGTCGATGACCTGGTTCTGCATGTCCGTCACGCCGGCGGTGGGAGCGCTGGCCTTGATGCGCTCATCCAGCGCGGTGATCCACCAGGAGTAGGCGCCGCCGCCGCTGCGGCCCGTGACACCGAAGCGGGTGGCGTCCACCTCCTTGCGCGTCTCCAGGTAGTCGAGGGCGCGGATGCAGCTCCAGGCCTCCAGCCCGGCGGGCGTGTAGCCGCGGGAGAACCACCACCAGCGGCCTTTGCTGTAGGTGCCGTGGTGCTCGCCACGGATCTCGCCGAGCTGCACGGTGTCGATGATCAGGCAGGCGTAGCCGTGGCGGGCAAACCAGACGCCGTGGTGCTCGTAGCCCGTCTTGTTGCCGAGGCTGACGCCGTCCTTCATCATGTTTGAATGGCCGCAGACGTAGAGGATGGTGGGCAGCGGTTTTTCCACCTTCTCGGGAAGATAGAGATCGGCCGTCACATACAGGCCGGGCATGGACTGGAAGTGCATTTTTTCCACCACGTAGCCCTCGCCTTTGAGCTCGCCGGTCTTGGTCGCGTTGAGGGGTGTTTTTTCGGGGAGGGGATCGAGCCCCAGCATCTCAAACATCTGGCGGCGGTACTCGGGCGCCTGGGCCTTCCAGTCCTCCGCCGTGGTGATGTGGGCGAGGCCGTTTTCCGCGGTGATCTCGCGCGTCTGCTCGGCCATGTAACGGTCGATGAGCTTGTTTCCCGGGGTGTCGGGCGTCTTTTCCGGGTAGGGGGAGGCTGCGAAGAGCAGGGAGGGCAGCAGGCAGAGGAGCAGGGGAGAGCGCATGAGGAATGATGACAGCCAAAACGCACCGCAAAGGCAAGACTGATCCGTCTTTCGCGCGGAAACGGGGCGGGATGCAGAAAAACGTAAAACAGTGGTTGCATAAAAACCGAAGCGTCTATATTCGCGGCCCCTGTTTTTCACCCCCTTGCTCGGGTGGCGGAATTGGTATACGCGCAAGACTAAGGATCTTGTGCCGAAAGGCTTAAGGGTTCGAGTCCCTTCCCGAGCACCACCCCTCTCACGAGGGGTTCCCCCTTGGGGAATAAACAATTCAGTAGCAAAATTGAGGGGAGATTGACTCAAAAAATCGGCAATCGAGGAGGCTACAAAAAGGCCAAAATTGACCACAGATTGCCATCAAATTGACCACAACGGAAAAGTCCCATGTGGTTTGGAAGGGGAGAAGGTATGGCCTGACGCCTCATCGAGATGGTTTTCGCCCGAGGAGCCGCGCGCAGGGCGATGAAATCGACTGGGAATTTAGAGGCATGTCAGCTGCTGCTGTAGAAAAGCAGGCCATCCCATCAACTCCGCCGTGTGCTCTGCGGTGGCCATCTTTACTCGGAAGCTTAGGCCAAAGTATCTGGGGCAGGGGATCCAGATCCCGGAGAATGCCTCCATGGTGGAGTGTCGGATGCTATGACCGATAATCGCCCTATTATTTGATGAGTGACCGATATTCGTATGGCAACAAAGATTGAAGTTTGGCCTTTTTCTCATCCTCTCTTTTTTTCATTTCATCCGCTGAAAATGGACCCAACCCCAAGAACGCCGAAATTATCAGAAGCGGTCCAATGGATATAAACGACCATGCCAAAAGATGGGCCATGACCTTTTTTATCATTGGTATTTTTGACCTGAGAAAAGAAAAATTCCAATGAGTCGGCCATAGCCACGCGCTTAGCGCCCAGGTCGAAGACAATGCCAGCATCCAACCGAGAGATGGAGATTCACGTTCATTCGAAGCGTGGACCATGGAGGCGATGCAAATAACCAAAACTCCCGAACCGATGATTTTTTTCCTCGCCAAGCTCAGGTCTGGATTTGGGGAGAGAACCATCGGCTCATCAGGCTTATCAGGCTTAACCTGATTTTCCTTTGATGCCGCCATATGTTTTTTCCTCTCTGCGAATGGATCGAATGCCGTTCCGATTCTTGAAGGTGGCTCACCCGGAGTAACACGACGGATTGATATTGTCTCATCAGACATGCCCGCACCCTAGCCGAAAACCCCACTCGTCAAACGGCAATACAGCGGCAACTAAAATACACGTAATTGCTCACGGAAAGAGCCCGATGCCGGGTTGGCTGCGTGATTCAGAACGGAAAGAGGGGTGGCTATTTCCACCTCTCTTTTTTAGCTGTCACTCGGCGGTTCTCAGCATCGCCCTCAGCTCCTCCTGCACCCGTGTCTTGAGCTCCGCCGGTCCCAGCACCTTCGCTTTGCTGCCCCAGCTCAAGATCCACCGGGTGATTTCTTCCAGGCCGGACAGGTCTGCCTGAAACTCGATCACGCTGCCGTCGGGTTTCAGCTTGCGGATCGCCTGGGTCGGATGCAACTGCCGCTCTGCCACCACGCGGGCGGCGTAGCCTTCAAAGCGAATGAGGACTTCGTGTTTGCGGCGTTGGTCGCCGGTGTAGCTCCACACACCAAAGCCGCCGCCGAGATGGTCGCGGGCATTGAATCCTACCTCGCGTGTAAATTTGGATTTCAGCATCGTCAGGTGGGTGATGCGTTGCAGGGCAAAGGTGCGCATCGCCCCTCGCTCGAGATCAAACGCCAGCAAA
Source organism: Prosthecobacter sp. (assembly GCF_044227185.1). Taxonomy (GTDB): domain Bacteria; phylum Verrucomicrobiota; class Verrucomicrobiia; order Verrucomicrobiales; family Verrucomicrobiaceae; genus Prosthecobacter. Next base: position 18,810 of record NZ_JBGAFO010000011.1, read on the forward strand.
TACCAGCCATGTTCGATCTGGTCCACATGATGCGGCCGCACCGTGCGTGTCTCGGGCTTGCAGCCTGTGAGTTTGGGGTAGTCAAAACTCACCTCCCGGTTGGCACGAATAGCATCCAGCAAATCACCAAACAGCGTCACATCAGCCGCCAGCACGCCGGCCGCTTTCACGCTGAAGTCCTCGTCCAGCTCATGCCTGGCGATAGACACCTCCCCTGGGCATGTCTCGGCGATCTTGCTGAAGCTCTCGGAGGGCATCCGCTCAAGTCGGGTGCCGCGCAGCGGCTCCAGCGCATGCCGCGCCGGGAACTGCGCCGCCAGGTCATTACGGGAAAGCTGGAGCATGGGAAACTCATGCACCTCCTGTGTGTAAAAGTAGCCGTGCTTGATGGGGTGATACTCTAGCGGCAGCCCAAGCTGGTCGCGCATGAAGCTGATGTCACGCTGGATCGTCTTTGGTGTCACCTCGATCTCCTCCGCCATGGTTGAGCAGTTCGGAAAACGCCCTGCCCGGATGATCTTATGGATCTCCATCACCCGCCACATGGCTGGACGACTGGCTCCGGTTCGTGGGGGAGCTTCAGCCAAGGGAAAGAACCGCGCGCTTCACGGCGCGATACGCAGCTTGGAAACCGGGATGATGGCGAGTTCGTTCGCCGCGTGGCTTTTGTGTGTGTAGCCGACGTAGAGCTTGCCATCGTGCTCGATGGCGTAGGGGTAGCTGAAGTCGGCGCGCTCGTGGGAGACGCCGGGGCCTTCGGGGAAGATGGAGCGGCGGATGACGAAGACTTTGCTGAAGACCTGCTCGCCCGGCTTGCTCACCGCGATGGTCAAGGGCGAGCGCTTGCCGCCGGTGTCGGCGGTGGTGGTGCAGACGAGGTAGCGCTGGCCGGTGCTCAAGGTCCCCGCGTAGGGCTTGCTGGTCGCCATGGGCAGGTTCGAGGGAAGCATCGTGCTCCAGGTGCGGCCGAAGTCGTCGCTCGTGGAGATGAGCGCGAGCGCCTTGCCGCCATAGCGCGAGATGTTGGTGATGTGGCTGCCCTTCACGATGACGGTGGACTCGCCCCAGACGTTCCGCAGACGGTGGTCGAGTGGCAGGACGACGAGGTCCCACTTCGTGAAGTCATCGCCATGACTGATCGCCACGGCCGGCGGATCGCCGCTGAAATCATAGCCCTTCGCGACTCGGGCACCGGACATGATCCAATTGCCGTCGCCCATCTTCTGCGGCTCTTGCATCGGCCAGAATCCATCGTTGAGCACCACGCCCTTCGCCTGCCACTGGCCCGTCTTTTCATCGCGCAGATAAGCGCGGGTATGCGTGCGCTGAAAGCTGTCATAAAACGCGCCCATGAAGGCCCACAGCTTGTCTCCGTGCGAGAGGAAGACGCCATGGCTGACGCCGAGATTTCCCTCGCCGTGATCCATCACGACCGGTGCGCCCCAGGTCTTGCCGCCGTCGTCGCTCACGCGCACATGCGCTTCCTCGGTCTCCGTGTTTTCGTCGCCTTTGTTGAAGCCATACGAGGCGTAAAGCTTTCCTTGGTGCCAGGCGAGGCCGACACCGAGCGTCCAGTTTGCACCGTCCGTATCGGGCCGCTGCTTTTTGAGCACATGAAACTCTACGCCCTCCAGCACGGGCAAATCCGCCGCCTTCGGCAGCGGCACGCGTTCGTCCCACAGCGGCGTGTCCGACACCAGCGGTTTCGGCAATTCATGCGTGGCGCTGACTGGCCGATAGCTCGCCGCAACTTCCTCCGCTGAAAGCACCTGCGGTTCGAACCGCGCTTCATTGACCGCACCGGAAAAAGTCTGCTTCAAAACGCCGGCATCCATGATGCCACCGAGCGTGATGGGTGCCTGCGTTGCTGGCACCGGCTTCTTCAGTGCCGCTTCACCAACGTGTCTGCCATTCAAATACAGCGCCGCCTTGTCCGCGCCCACGCTGAGTGTCGCGAGATGCCAGTGACCGGCCCGCAGCGGCTCCTTGTCGCTGATCGTGCTCCAGCCCGTTTGCTGGATGAACGCTTTCAGCGTGCCGTTCGGCTCCAATGTGAGCGTCCATTGCCGCTCGTTCGACGAGTAGCGCGCCTTGCCCGCGATGACCTGCTGGCCGCTTGTGGGCGCATACGGATTGAACCACACGGAAAAAGTGAAGCCCGCCGTGCCCGCATTGAGCGCCGCACTTTCCTTCAGCTCGATGACCGAGCTGCCGTCCAGCGCCAACGACTTTCCGTGAACGCCGCTCGCCACCCTCGTTTTGCCCGACACCTTGACGCGAGCATCCACCGAATCCAGCAGCCAGGTCTGTGTGGTGACAGGCTGCTTTGGCTTCACACCGGTGGCCTTGTTCACCAGGACGCGCAGCCGGCTGTGGGGCGAGACGAGTTTGCCCGCGAGCACATCGGCTTCCGTGATCACGGCCATGAGGATTTCCTTGGCGCTGTCGGGGCCGCCGCGCTCGTGATCGTAGATGAGGTAAACGGAGCCGTCGGAAGCCTGCGCGCCGTCGGGATAGGATACGCGGAGACGTTCATCCAGCAGCAGGCCGCCCTTCCAGGTGCGTCCGCCGTCCTCGGAAAGGAACGCGCTCAAGTGCGAGCGGTCCTTCTTTCCGCCCGGCGGGTTTTGCCGCACGAGCAGCAGCCGCCCGCTGGCCAGCTTGCGAATGAAAAAGCGCGTGCCTGAATGCGGAATCGTCGTGGCCGTTACGTCGGACCATGTCCTGCCGCCGTCGGTGGAGATGCTTTCGCCGATGCCGGTGTAGTCTTTTTGAGCCGGGGGGAATTTCCCGCGCACCAGCATCCACAGCGATCCATCCTTGCGCTCCACGATCATGTGCTCATCGGCATTGCGCGATTTCCGATCTGCGATGCGGGCTGCGCCCAGTTCGGTAAAGGTCGCGCCACGATCCGTGGAAACGATCACCCGTGCGCTGGCCTCCGCAGCCCAGGCAGCCATCGGCAGCAACCACCGGCCATCTTTCGCCACCGTGGGCTTGTTCATCATCACGCCCTTCGCGATCTGCCGTGGTGCGGACCATTTGGCGTCGGCTTTGTCCGAGTCAGTCGTTGTGATGGCAAACGTGACGAAGCCACTGGTGTCGCGGCCTTTTGGCAGGGTTGCTTCCTGCGTCCAAAACAGCCAGAGCTTGCCGTCGGGATCGTGCCACAAGCACGGATCAAATGCCCGTACCGGCCCGTCGCCGTCTGGATCGAGCACCATCACACGCTGCCATGTCTTGCCGTCATCGTTGCTCGTGGAGAGCAGGATGTAATTCTGCCGGTCTTCGGTGACGCCACCACCATACCACGTCGCCCACAGTCGCCCATTCGCCGCGCGCTCGATGCCTGCCACACCTTGGAACAGGCGTGCGTTATCCGCATAGTTGGGCCCGGGAGTGAGATTCGGAACTGCCGGTGTGCTGGCAGGGCTGACATCAACGGCCCGAAGTTGCACCCAGGGCGCGATCAGGGTGCAGAGGATGGCGAGGTGTTTCATCGGATTTGTTTTGGATCAGCGTTATTGTATCGGCGACGTTTTGCCCTTGGGCAGCGACTTGTTCACTTCTTCTCGCATCTTCCGTTCATCGTCTTTCTTCAACTCGACGGTGTTGCCGCAGCCGGTGGCGCGGTTGACGACCTGATGCAGCCATGAGCCGGGCGACACGATTTTGCCAGCACGGATGTCTTCCTCGCGGATGACCGCCAGCGCGATCTCTTTGCCCGGCCCCGCGCCGGGATCGTAGCGGAAAAGGCCGGGGCGGCAGCCATAGCGCCAGCTATCATAGGCGATGTAGATACGCCCGTCCGCCGCTTGCGTCGCATCGGGATAGGAGCACTCGCGGGCGTCGAGGAGCAGCTTGTGCGGCCAGGTCCGGCCTTCGTCATCGGAGAGCCACACCGCGATTTGCGAGCGCGGATACATCGGCCTGCCTTTGGGGCCGAGTTGAAATTTGTCGCTCTCACCGAGATCGTGATACACGAGCAAAAAGGCTCCTGAAGCGAGCCGACGGACATGGGCCCGTGTGTTGGGGCCGTCGCGAAAAGGAATCGGATCGGTCCAGGTGCGGCCTCCATCGGTGGAGGTGCTTTCGCCGAGGCCCGCCATCGTGCGGATGACCATCCACAGGTCGCCGTTCTTTCTTCGGGCCAGAGTGTGCTCGCTGAAGTTGCGCTGGTCCTTCGGCACGCACGTGCCGCCAGAAAATTCCCACGAAGCGCCTTCGTTCGTGCTGCTCAACACCCCCGTTTCTTTCTCAGCTGGCTTGCCATCCACGTAGATGGGCGCAAGCCACTCGCCGCTCGCGCCGAGGATCGGTTTGCCAAACATGCGACCGCCGCTGAAGACGAGAAACGGCTCGGACCATTTCGGCGCGGTTTCATCCGGAGAATCCGTGCGGATCGCGTAAGTGCCGTAAGCCTTCGTCTTTCCGTCCGAATCACGCGTGGTCTGGACGTAGAACAGCCACAGGCGGCCCTTGGGATCGAGCCACGGCACCGGATCGAAAGTCGAGGACTGCGGTGTCGGCCCCTTGATCAGCAGCAACGGCGTCGACCACGTCATCCCATCATCACCACTGGAGGCGACGACGCAGTAATTGCCCGGCAACCCCTCGCTCAAGGCTCCGCTATACCAAATCGACCAGAGCCGCCCGTTCGGCGCGCGCTCAATGCCGGGAATGCCCTGCCAGGTGCGAGCGCCGTCTTCGGCTTCCACGCCGGGTGAAAAGTTCACCACCGACGGCATGGCGGCGTGAAGGTGGCAGGTGAGGAAGATCAGTGCGCAGATGGAAAAAAGACGCGGAGGAATCATGGGGGCAAAGTTTCTGAAGGATGAATTACGGAGGGTGAACAGGCTGGCCGCCGCCACCACGAGGCGAGCGCGGAGCTGCTGATGGCGCTCCAGGGACCGAACACGGCTGCGGCGAGCGCAGCGGCGGGACTGTGCAGGACGTTGAAGGCGAGGCCGGTGGCCATGCCGCCGTTTTGAATGCCGACTTCCAGGGCGCAGGTGCGGGCGTCGGTTTGATTCAAGCCCGCCAGCCGTCCGCCCCAATAGCCGAGCACATAGCCGGTCGCATTGTGGCACGCCGAGGCGGCGAAGATCGCGAGGCCCACGGTGAGCAGTTGCTCATGCGAGAGCGCGATGGTGACGCCAATGATGGCGCAGATGGCGAACATCGCGATGTAAGGCAGCACGCCCGCCAAACGCCGCGCCACGCCGGGAAGCAGCCGCTGCATCACGAGCCCTGCCGCGAGCGGCGTGATGATCATTTTAAAAATGGAAATCATCATTGCCCAGGCATCGATGGGCGCCTCCGTGCCCGCGAGCAGCTTCATCGCGAAGGGCGTGATGAGTGGCGAGAGCAGCGTGGACACCGCCGTGACCGTGACGGAGAGCGGCACATTCACGCGGGCGAGCAGCGAGATGACATTCGACGACGTGCCACTCGGGACCGAGCCGATGAGGATGAGGCCCGTCGCCGCCGCACCCTGCAATCCAAACAAATGCGCGAAGCCCCATCCGGCGAGCGGCATGATGGTGTAATGCAGCGCGCAGCAGAGGATGACTCCGCGCGGCATCGTGACCACGCGGCGGAAGTCGTCAAGCGTGAGCGTGAGCCCCATGCCGAGCAGGATCACCTGCACGAGCGGTGTGATGGCGGTCTTCAACTCAAAGCCGCCCCAAGACACGAACGCCGCCGGAAAAGTCATCGCCGCACCTCCCGTCGCGAGCACCACAAACGTGAAGCCCTGGCCCTTCATCGGGCACAACCGGCGCGAGGCGAACGCCAGCGCCAGAAACGCGATGATGAAGAAGATGCCGACGGTGGGGAACATGCCGCGATGCAGGTGGAGTTAGCCGAGGGAGTCCGCGAGCTTCAGCACCGCTTCGAGCGCGGGCTTGATCTTCGCCTTCTGCGCATCGGTGGCGGGACGCATCGGCATGCGCGGGAAGCCGGCGTCCACGCCTTGCAACGATTGCGCGTAGCGGATGCAGGCGGGCAGGTTGTAGTGGTCGGTGGCATTCCAGAAACGCAGGATGGCTTCGTGCAGTCGCAACGCATTGGTGTGATCGCCCTTGGCCACGGCATCGCGCAGCAGGGCGGTGGCGCGAGGGATGCCGGAGGGCGTGGCGGCGATGACACCCGGCGCGCCGAGGCAGAAGGACGGATACATCAGCGCATCGACTGCGCTGTAGATTTTACGATCCTTCGGCGCGTTGATCATGAGATCGGCGAATAGCTTCAGGTCGCCCGCGCTTTGCTTGATGCCCATCACGCCCGGCACTTCGTTCATCAGTCGCACGGTCAGCTCCGGCGAGAGATAGCACCAATGCACCACATTGTAGATGATGAGCGGCATGCCGGTCTCCTCGTGGATGACGCGGAAGTGCTCGATCATCATCTCGTCGTCCGGGCGGAAGAGGTAATGCACCGGCGTGAGCTGGATGGCGTCCACGCCGAGGCCCGCGATGGCTTTGATCGCGCGAATCGCCTGCCGCGTGCTGTCACAAATCGTGCTGGCGACGAGCGGCATGCCCGCCGGCAGCGCGGCGCGTGTCTCGCTCACGCAGGCGCGGAGTTCATCGGGGTCCAGTGTCTGACCCTCACCCGTGGAACCGCCCACGGCGAGGCTGTCCGCCCGCTCTCGCACGAGGAAATCCACCTGGCTGCGGATGGCTTTGGCGTTCAGTTCGCCATCGGCGGTGAAAGGTGTCGTCATCGGCGCGATGACACCAAAAGGAACTTTGTCGGGAATGATCATGGGTGGTTGCGGTTCTGTGTTTGATTTGGCATAAATGCCGTCCTGATTGACGATCAAACGCCTCCCGGTGATTTGTTTCAACTAAAGTGCCAAAATCCATCCGCCTTTGCCGTGTGCCGCATACTCGCAGGCCTGATTTCGCATACACATCACCCCACATGACCCTCGCCGAACTCCGCAAACTTTCCGAACTTCGCTCCGTGCTGGAAGGTTTCGCAGCGCGCCATGCCGCCACGAATGCCGCCGCTTCACCGGATGCGCTCAAGCAACTGCGCACCATCCTCAAGCGCGTCACCCGCTCCGTGCGCGAACGCGACTACGCCTCGTTTCGTCGCGCCGACTTCGAACTGCACGACACCATCATCCAGCTCGCCGCCGTGCCCTGGCTCCGCGAAACCTGGCGCACCATCTGGGACAGTTTGCAAGCCTTCCATAAACAGGGTTTCGACGACTACTTTCCCGACGCCCGCGTGCTGGCCGACGAACACGAGCACCTCGTCGAAACCATTGCGCTCGGCGATCCCGCCGCCGCTGAAGACGCCGCCCGCAATCATGTCGAGGCCGTCTGGTTCCGACTCGCCGAACGCAAGCAAACCGCCGCTGATCCCCACGGTGATCCTTTGCAACGCACCACAGCGCATCTGCCCTTCCGTTTGCATTGCCCGCTTAAGCTCACTGACGTGGCAAACAAGATCGCCTTCACCAGCCCCGGCAACCTCAGCCGCCTCTTCCGTCAGCGCCACGGTCTCAGCTTCCAGGCTTACCTGCAAAAGCTCCGCCTCGAAAAAGCCGCCGAACTCCTCCGCACCACTCAGCTTCCCATCTCCCGAATCGCGAAACGTGTCGGCTACAACGACGTCTCCCGCTTCGGCCAGCACTTCAAAAGGATGTTCGATTCATCACCCAAGACATATCGATCCTCTCGCAGTTGACGCGGGGAACATCGGCTGGCCCGGAGCGGTCTGGTGCGAACGTGCAGCCAGTTGAGAAAATTCACGACTGCTGGTGACGCAGCCTGGGCGATAAGGCCGTAAGTGTGCGGATGAGATCAGTGGCGGAAAGGTGGCCATGCACCTGTGTCTCCTGGCTCAATGCGCTGCCATAATCTCACGCGGTCTCCGGCATGAAGGTCGGAAAGACGATGCCTTTCGCACCAGCGGCGGGAGCGGTGGATTGCGCAACGTGCAGCTCCACGTTGCGGGCTCCCCAGGAGTAAGCGGCGCGCACGAGTTCGGAGGCTGCACAGGGGGCGAGGAAGACGAGCGTTTGACCCCGCAGGCTGTCGAGCGCTCGCCAGAGCAAGGCGATGGCGGTTGTCTCATCGATGGCGACACCCGGACCGATCATGGTGAACGAGGGGTGTACGCTCATGGCGAGGAAACCGTTTACGGAGCCATTCGCGGCCTCGGAAATGAGCACACGCCAGGCGCCGACCTCGTTACGGATGAAAAAGGCGAAGTCCTTTTCGCGACGAATGCCCTGCTGGGCGTGCTCGAAGTCGGCGATGCGCGGCGCATCGGCCAGGACGGCATCACGCACATGCTCGATGCCCGCAGGCGCGGTGGCTGCCAGGCCGGTTTCGGGAACGGTGATGAGCAAATCTTGATACATGGACCCCGGGACGAATCCGAGCCGCGTGTAGAGCGAGAATGAGTCGAGGTTCAGCAGGCTCGAAACAAGCCGGGCGGGCTTGCCCAGGCGTTTCGCCTTGTCCAAGACGAGCGACATCATCCTCTTCGCGATCCCACGCCCGCCTGCGTCTGGCGAGGTGGCGACGATGCCCACGGAGACATGCGTTTCACGCTCGTGCGAAAAGCACACGCCGACGATCTCGCCGCTGGCCGTGCGTGCGGTGACGCATTCGCCGGGATCGAGCGCCTCATAGACGTCAGGAAAGAGCGTGAAGGGCTCGTGGCTACCGCCAAAGCGTGAACCCTGGCCGAGGCGGCTCTCATACCAATGAACCAGCGCCCGGTGCAGCAGGCGTGCGATGGGTTCGCGGTCGGATGCGGTGAGGGCCGTGAAGGCAATGTGTTCGCTCATGGCTTAGACGATCTCCCAGCCTTTGCGGTACTGTTCTTTGATGAAGGCGTCTGCGGCAGGCAGGCCTTTGGCCTTCATCGCTACGGCATCCCACTCGATGGGCTTTTGCGCGCGCAGCGAGAGCACGCCCAGCAGGGCGATCTCCGTGAGATGAGCCGCGTAGGCGAAGGGACTCGTCGCGGGTTCGCCGCCTTTGCAAGCATCGATCCAGTCGCGGTGGTGGCCGTTGGAGCGTTTCAGTCGTGGCGCGGGTTTCTGGTATTCCACGCGGCGTTTTTCGGGGAAGAGACGGGGAGGTCCGCCGCCGCCATCGCACTGGATCACACCCTTTTCGCCGATGAAAAGACAGCCGCGTTTTGGCAATGGGAAACCTCCCAGCGCCTCGGGCGTTGGCGGCATCATGCCGCCGTCATACCAGGTCATGCGGATCTCGGGCCGCGAGCCCGCAGCGGGGAATGTGTAATAAATAAGCGCGCCATGCCCAGCGATGTCGCTCGTCATCAAACCGGCTGCGTGTGCCTCGATGCGTGATGGCACCGGCAGATCAAAGGCGCGCACGGCGGTGTTCATGTCGTGGCAGGCGAAGTCGCCGATGCCCGTGCAGCCAAAGTCCCAGAAGTCACGCCAGGCGACCGGGAAGTAGGCCGGGTGAAACGGCCGCTCCTGACGCGGGCCAAGCCACAGGTCCCAGTTCAGGCCCGCAGGCACTGGCGGTGTGTCGGTGGGCTTTCCGGTGAGCGTGGGATTCCAGCGCTTTGCGCCCACCCAGACATGGATCTCCTTCACCGCGCCGATCGCGCCGTCCTGGATGTATTCGATGGTCTCGCGTGTGCCGAGAGAGGAATGCCCCTGGCTGCCAAGCTGCGTGGCCACGCCTGTTTCGGCCGCCACTTTGGCCACATGGCGTGCCTCCCAGATGTTGTGCGTGAGCGGCTTCTCACAATAAACGTGCTTCCCTGCCCGCATGGCGATCACCGAGCAGTAGGCATGCAGATGATCCGGCGTTGCAATGAGCACGGCGTCGATGGATTTCTCCTTCTCCAGCATCTCGCGGAAGTCCACATAGTCCGCGCAGCGGAAGTTGGGCGTCTTTTGCGCATAATGCTTCTCGATCTCCGCCTTCACCGGCAGGCGGCCGCCCATGCCCTTGAAGTAAAAGTTTTCAAGGCTGAACGACTCCGCCGGATCGGCCACGGCGATGATCTGGCAATCGTCAAGCGGCAGGAGATTGCGCACATTGGTGCGGCCCTGCCCGCCGGTGCCGATGATGGCCACGTTCACCTTCTCGCTCGGCGGCACAAAGCGTGGCCCGCCCAGAACATGCCGGGGGACGATGTTGAAAGCAGTCACCGCAGCGGCGGTGGTTTTGAGAAAATGTCGGCGTGAGGAGCTCGGAGCGGGATTCATGTCGTAGTGATGCAATACGACTCCCTGCGCCGCATTCTTCAGACGTATTGGCACCGATGACAGGTGAAAGGATTGCAGCGTCGCTGCCGACTTGCTTGGATGAACCGCCGCAAGCTCCTCGCCACTCTCGCCGCCATGCCCGCCACCTCGTGGAGCGCGGGCACGGGTCGTGAGCTGGACAATCCGTATGCGGCGGTGGATTGGGACACCTGGGATTGCGTGCACTCGATGTCACACCAGCATCAGGGGCAGAATGATGCCTCGCGCGATGGCTTCCTCGGCATGGGCTATGGCCATTTTGCCTTTAGCAATTACTACCCCTCCGCGCCGACCTATCCGCTGCCTGCCGAGTATACGGCGAAGCATCCGCAACTCATCGCCGCGCCCAATGCGGAGCATCATTCCTACACGGACACGGGCCTGCATGCCAATGCGCTGGGGAGCCTGCTCGCCACGGGCTACGGCGGTTCGGTGAGCGCTGCAAAATGTGCGGCAGCGCCTGTGTTGCACCGCTTTGAAAACCTGAGTGTGTTCGATGCACAAAAGCCCTGGCTGGGTGTTTACCGGCTGGACCTGCGGCTCGCCGCCAAAGATGTCAAAGCAATAGCCACGCTCAGTCTCGAAGGAGCGAATGAGTGCGATTTTCGCAATGGCTTCGCGGACAAAGGGCCGGTGCAGGATCGCAAACTCCCGTCCGGCAGCCACACGATTTATCTGCGTGCCACGAGGGAAAGCATTGATGCCAGGCTCGATTTTGATGCCGCCGCCATGTCCGTGACGCAGTACCGCCTCATGCAGGGCACGAACCGGCCATGGAGGGATGTCTTCCGTGAAGCCTTCAACAAGCTGCAATACGCCGATGGCGGAGGCATGACGCTGAATCATCCCACCGGAAAGCTGGCGGACTATCTGCCGATGCTGGACTTTGATCCCCGGGTGCTCGGCATTGAGGTGTGGAACCAACTGACCTCCGGCTTTGGCTCCAGCCGTGGCTTCTATGACGACAGCGGCGAGCCCAATCTGCACTTCTACCAGCTCTGGGATGAGATCCTGCGCACAGGACGGCGCTGCTGGGGCTTCTTTGTCAAAGACCACAACACTTACGGCCGTGGCCGGAATGTGCTGCTCGTGCCAAAGCTCGACGCCATGCCCGCTGCCAAGCGCGAATCCGCCGCACTGCGTGCGTATCGCCAGGGAACGTTCTTTGGCTCCGTGGCCTCGCTCGCAGCCAGCGAGGCGGGGGAAGTGGTGGTGCCGTATGATCGCAGCGGTTTTTGCTTCAGCCGTATCGTGGTGCAAAACGACACCCTGCACGTGGCCGTGGCTGGCAACGACGCCAAACGCCCCAAGCTGCAGATCCGCTTCATCACGGATCAAGGCATCGCCAGCATCGTGGATGGCGCGCAAGCGGAGTTTCCGCTCAAACGAGATGGCAGCGGCCGGATCGAAGCGGCTTTTGTACGTGTGGAGGCCTTCGCTTATCCCGAGACCCATCAGCGCGGCCAGCCTCTCACTGCGGACCTGCTGCGCGGCATGAGCGTGCATGACATCTCACTGCTCCATGACCAGAAAGCCCTGCGCGGCCCTGCCTTCGCCAATACAGCTCCCGCCATGCGTACGCCCATCCCGATTGTGGACATGATCTTTTCCCAGCCGCTGCGCCGGGTGTAGAGCATTTTGAATTATTTCATAGCCTTACTTCTCACACATGGCGAGGCGCGCTTAAAAGCGAATCCCCTCTCCCCCGCGAGGGCGAGATATCGCCCAGCATATAATTGGGGGAGAGGTTAGGGTGAGGGGGCCGCGCCGTATGCCTGCGAAGCCGCCGGGCTTCCCCTCACCCCAGCCCTCTCCCCGAAGAGAAAATGGGTTGGTTGTCGTTTTTTATGGGCGGGGAGAGGGAGAACCGCGTTTGCCGCCCAGGATTTGTAGGACACGAAATAATTTTAAATCCTCTAAGTTGTATCTGAAAGCAACAAGATGGCTACGGGGCTGAGGCACGTTCAATGATCCTCGCCACGTCCTCCTCCAGCAAAAAGCCCTCTTCCTGAAGCTTCTTTGCCGCTTTCTCGATTCGGGCAAGGTAGGCTTCTCGTGTCGGGTAGCGTTCTTCGAGCGAGAGACGCGGATCGCCGGTCTTTTCGCGTTCGGCTTTGGTTTTGGCAAAGGGGATGAACATGCCATCGAGCGGCGAGAGCATCGTTTCAGCGCCCGCCTGTGGCGAGCGGAGGTTCCAGCCGGTGTAGGTGCCGCGCGGCACGGCGACCTCCGGAAGCACGATGCCGCTCGTTTCATTGCCATCGGCATTCACGGCGGGCAGCAGCGTGCGAAACGGTTTCCCGACTTTGGGCGGGATGATGTCGGCGATGCCTTCGCTGTGAAAACGCAGTCCGAAATCAAGCCTTGGAGGCTGATAGGCCTGCGTGGGCAGTTGGCAGCCCGGGATCTTGGGGAACTGCGACTTCCATGCATCGAAGCTCACCAATGTGTGATCTTCCATGCGCGGATGACGGCTTGGCGGCGGTGTTTTGCCATGCTTCACCCAATCGACGAGGTGCAGCAGCATCGCCCGCAGGACGGGGCCACGATCATCAAGCGTGTTGCGCGGCTGCTGGCAGATGCCTGGGGTGCCGTCGCTCTTGCCGAGGTGCTGCGCTCCGGCCACGAGATACACGCGCACATCGTCGGGCAGCGTGAGATCACTTTTCCCCTCAACATCGGTGTGCAGCAGCGAGGCGGAGCGGCTCCAGTACTCGGTGGAGGTTTGCGTGAAAAGCAGACGCGGCGTGTGGCCGGACTTTCGGGAACGGGCCAGCGAGTCGCCCGATGCGCCCGTGATGGGGTCCGTCTGCGGTAGCGGGGCGAGCGGGAAGAATTCGCTGCCGGAAAGATGCCCTTCGTGCTGCGTGCCAAACTCCGTGCTCATGCGAAAGCGATGATTGAACATGCCCTTTCCGGAGCCTGCAACATGGATCAAAGCGCCGTCGAAGACCGCGCGTCCCTGCTCGTCGGTGTTCAGCCCCTCATAAAGGAAGTGATGAATGACGCGGCCCGACTGGGAGATGCCGAACACGCAGGCTTTTTGCACCGCGCCCGCCAGCGGATTTTCCTTCGCCGCCCCATGGCGAAAAAACGCCACGCAGTCTCGCAGAGCCGTGAGACCGAGTCCGGTCACCCGAGGCTCCTTCGCTGTGTAAACGAGATCGTAGAGCCAGCCGGGGCGCAGACCGGCTTTCACATAAACATGCGTGGCATCCGGGATGAGCCTGCCCTCCTCCATGCGACCAAACGCCCACTCGCCATGTGGAATCTCGACGCCTTCAGCATCGCGCTGCGGGCGCATCGTGAGCGTCGCGTCCGTGTTGTCGAGGCTCACGGACGGAAACGCCGCGCCGATACCCCAGGGGCTCCATGAAAAGGCCCGGCTGAAGACTTTTTCCGTGGTGCTGATCTCCAGATGCGCCCGCCCGGTGATCGTCCGGCCGTCCTCGGTGGCCACCGGCAGTCCGCAGAGCAGACGCCGTGTGTCATCGGCCTGCACCTCGCCGTTCCAGCCACACCACAGCACGGAAAAGCCGTGCTTCATGAGAAAGCCATGGCCCGCATGCGACTCGGACTTCGGATCATTCGTGCGCTCGCCATCATTGAAGGTCCAAAGGGCGAGCATGTTGCCGCGATTGTTCACGTCATAGAGCAGCACGCAGTTGCCCTTCGATGCGTCGGTCGGTTTCAGCAGGAAGAAGTCCGCCCAGCTCTCCACGCGCCCACCGGCGTTGCGCGGCGCCCGCCGGAGGTCGCTGATGCGTTCGTTGGCCGCGTTGCGCGGGTCTGTTTCAAAATACATCCGCCCTTCAATGCGCTCATAAGCGCCCACGGCGCCAAAAACCTTGCCCGCTGCAAATGGCGAGCGTCCTGTAATCTCGATGCGGGTGACTTCCGCATGAGCCAGGCCGATGAAAAAAGCGGCGACGATGATTAGGGAGAGAAAGAGGCGCATCAGAAGGGCAGTGGGGAGTTGGGTGCCACGGAGTCTTTCGGCCAGGGGTTGGCGGCATTGAAGACGAGCATCTCTTCCTCGGTCTCCACCTTGGCAAAGGTTTCGTTGATCTGCTCTTCCTTGGCCCAGGCGCGCAGGCTGTTGAGTCCGAGGTGACGGATGAAAAACGGATAGGCGGCCAGCCGCTTGCTCGGCCCATAGTCGTGCCCCTCCAGCGGGAAATGAGCGTTCACGACCTTGTCCTCGGCTCCGTAGAGGCTGTAGATGTGCTGGATGTAGCGGAACTCCACCTCCGGCGTGTGCTGGGTGTAGTCTGCGCCATTCGAAATGACGAGCTGAGGCCGCGGCGCGGTCATCGCAGCGATCTCGGCGTTGTTCGTCTTGTGGTTCGGCCCCCAATGAATCGGCATGCCGCTTTCACACGGGCAGCCGCCAAAGAAATGCGCGGACACCTGGCAGCTCGGCACCGCCACGGCGATGCGCTCATCCAGGGCGGAGGTGAGGAACGTCTGCGTGGCGCCGCCGGAGTTGCCGGTCATGCCGATGCGCTTGGGATCGACCCCTTCGATGGACGAGACGAAATCCAGGGCGCGAATGCAGTTCCACATGATCAAACGCTGAATCTCAGGCACTTTGCCATGATCCCAGCCGGCCTTTTTTGAGTCACCATAACCTACCATGTCATAGTGGAACACCACAGCGCCCATGCGGGCCAGCACCGCACAGCGGGTCTGGCGCGATGGGAGGAAGCGGCCACCATGCCCGTGTGCGGACACGATGCCTGCATACGGCGGCTTCATGTCGAGAGGCCGATACAGCGTGCCGGTGATGTAGAAGCCGGGCCAGCTGCGGATGTACACGCTCTCCGCCGTGTAGCCCTCGTAGGTCCGCTTGTTGGAGTACACAGGGTCCAGCGGCGGCTTTTCCGGTGGATTTGCCAGCCGTGCTCCTTCGAGGATGCCGCGACGAATGGCTGCCTTGCGCTTCTCCCAGCTCGCCAGATCAGGGGTGGCTTTCTTGAAAGCCTCCAGCTCGGCGATGGCTTCCGCCGGTGTCTGGGCCTGGCCCATCCGCAGATGCCACCCCTCGGGCAGCGGCTTCTGACTCTCCGCTCCGAAGATGGACGGCCCGCACAAGCCGGACAGCAGCGCCGCCCCTGACTTTGTGATCATAGAACGACGTGTAAGTGGAGTCGATGCAGGGGCTTGATTCATGATGAGCAATGATTTTTTGAGCAGCGAGCAGACAAGATCGTGACGGCTGGTCATGAGGAGACATGACTCTACGCGCCGTGTTGATGATGCTTATCGTGTCTATTGGAGCCGCTGCAGATTGTGGTATCGGCCGCGAAGCAAAAACGATGACAAAAATCTTGCCGATGCGGGGTATTACCCCAATGCGTCTTTTCCTGTCCTCTCTTTGCATCGTCAGCTTTGCCGCTGCTGCCTCCGCCTCAGACCTTCATGTGGGCGCGGCCACGGTGGACATCACACCAGACCGCCCCGTGGCGCTGGATGGACAAATGCATGTGCGCATCTCTGAAAAACCAGAGACACACATCTATGCCACCGCACTGGGATTGGAGTCGCGCGAGGGAGACCGGGTGCTGGATCAGGCCATCATGATTTCCTGTGACATCGTGGCCATCCGCGAGGGGCTCATGGAGCTGGTGCGCGAGAGGGCCAAGGACAAGCTGCCTGGATTTGATCTCAACAAGCTCGTCCTCAATGCCACGCACACTCACACCGCGCCGGTGACGATGAAGGGGGATCGCTACAGCCTGCTCGGCAAAAATGTGATGCTGCCCATGGAATACACCGACTTCTTGGTGGAGCGCATCGTGGCGGCTGCGGCGCAAAGCTGGGAGCAGCGCAAGCCCGCCAAAGCAGGCTGGGGACAGGGACAGGCGGTGATCGCTCAGAACCGCCGTGCGACCTACGCGGATGGAACCGCGAAAATGTATGGCCCCACCAACGTGCCCGAGTTTCGCGGCATCGAAGGATATGAGGATCACAATCTCGAAGTGCTGTTCTTCTGGGATCTCAATGACACGCTGATCGCCACGGCGGTGAACGTCCCATGCCCTTCGCAGGAAGTCGAAGGGCTCAAAGTGATCCACGCCGACTTCTGGGATCCGGTGCGCCGCCAGCTGCGCGAGCGTCATGGCAAGGATCTCCACATCCTCGCCTGGACCGGAGCCGGAGGAGACCAGGTGCCGCGCCCGATGTATGGCAAGGCGGCGGATGAGCGCATGCGCCGTCTGCGCGGCCTCACACGGCTGGAAGAAGTCGCCCGGCGTGTCGTGCGTGGCTGGGAGGAGGCGTATGAAGGCGCCAAACTGGAGCCGGTGACCGGCGCGGTGCTGCAGCACCAGACGAAGAAGATTGACCTCCCCTGGCGCAAAGTGACGGAGAAGGAGCTGGCCGATGCGCAGAAGGCCGTCGAGCAATACAAAGACGACCCCAAGGAGCAGTGGAAGTACCTTTGGAATCAGGGCGTGGTGGACCGCTACGAAGTAGAGAAATCCGGGAAGGCAGGTGTCTTCCAGATGGAGCTGCATGCCCTGCGCCTCGGAGATGTGGCCATCGCCACCAATGAGTTTGAACTCTTCACCGACTACGGCGTGCAGATGAAGGCCCGCAGCCCTGCGGTGCAGACCTTTCTCATTCAGCTGACCGGCTCAGGCGGCTACCTGCCGACACCCCGCGCCGTGGCCGGAGGCAGCTACAGTGCCATCATCCAAAGCAGCCGGGTCGGCCCCGAAGGCGGCCAGGCGCTGGTGGATGAAACCGTGAAGGCCTTCAACGATCTGTGGCCTGCGCCAGAAACCACCAAGGCCGGTAAATGAAGCCATCAGCCCATCCTCTTTCCCGGCGGCAGCTCCTCGGCACTGCGCTCTCCGGTGCCGCGGTGCTTTGGAATGAAACGCGCCTGCACGCCGCCGATGCCGACCCGCGAGTGCGCGGACCGTTTCCGATTCTCTCGACACCCTTCACGGAAAGCGGTGCGGTGGACTATGCGGTGCTGGCGAATCAGGCGCGGTTCGTGGACTGGGGCGGATGTCCTGGCATGATCTGGCCGCAGTCCGGCGACAGCGTGGACCTGCTGACGATGGAGGAGAAACTGCGAGGCATGGAGGTGCTGGCGGAGACTTCGCGCAGCTTCAAGACATCAGCGCTGTGCCTCGGCGTGCAGGGCAAAGATACAGCGGAGATGCTCGTGTATGCACGTCATGCTGAAAAGCTCGCGCCTGCAGCCATCATCTCACGTCCGCCAGACTCGGGACGCACGGAGGAGGATCTGCGGCAGTACTGGCGTGCTCTGGCAGAGGTGGCGCAGCGGCCCGTCATTTTTCAAACGACAGGTGGCGTGGCTTACAAAGGGCCGGTGCCGTCCGTGAAGCTCATGATCGAGCTAGCCAAGGAGTTTTCACACTTCGGCTACATCAAGGAAGAGGCCGCGCCGATCATCGCTCGCACACGCGAACTGTGCGCGGCGAAACCGGTGATCCGCCGCGTCTTCAGCGCCCGTGGAGCGCATGGCTGGCTCTTCGAGTCCCACCTTGGCACCGAGGGGCTCATCACAGAGCGTGCGGTGTATGCGGATGTGCTCACGCGGCTCTGGCAGCTCATGGACAGCGGCAAAGACGCCGACACGGTGCGCGACATCCACGCAAAACTGCTGCTGCTCTTCAACCTGGGCCAGCATCTCCCCGGCGGCGATCTGCGCGGCTTCCAGCTCCATCTGTGGAAGAAGCGCGGTGTTTTCAAAAACATGATCTCCCGCCAGTACGGCCCCGGGCGCAGCATCCCGGACAAACCCATCTTCACCGAGCTGGCGCTCACGCCCGACGAGATCGCGGAGATTGATTTCCGCTTCGAAGCCTTGAGTCCGTATTTGAAACCCAATCCGCCGCGCTTCGACGCCGCCAACCAATGACCATGTACCTGAGGCTTCTCCTTTTTATTTCCGTTCTTTTCGGCCTGCACGGCCTTCGTGCCGCTGATGACTTTCATGCCACGGCCTGCGAGGGCTCCTACCCGCGCCATCTCCAGGGCATCTGCACCGATGGCAAGGACAGCATCTACTGGTGCTGGACCGATGCGCTGGTGAAGACCGACGCCAACGGCCACGTGCTCAAGAAAGTGCCTGTGGCCAATCATCACGGAGATCTCTGCTATCACGATGGCCGCGTCTATGTGGCGACGAACCTCGGTAAATTCAACCAGCCAGCCGGTGCGGCGGACTCCTGGGTCTATGTCTATGATGCCGACACCCTCACCGAGTTGGCGAAGCATCGCCTGCCCGAGTTGGTGCACGGCGCGGGCGGCATGGAGTATCACAACGGGAAGTTCATCGTCATCGGCGGGCTGCCACCCGGCGTGAACGAAAACTACCTCTACGAATACGACGAAAATTTCCGCTTTCAGAAACGCCACGTGCTCGCCAGCGGCTACACGCTCATGGGCATCCAGACGGTGGCCTATGCCAATGGCGCGTGGTGGTTTGGCTGCTATGGCAAGCCTGCGGTGCTGCTGCGCGCAGATGAAAAATTCCAGTTCACCGGCAGATGGGATTTCAACGCCTCCGTCGGCATCGCACCCATCAGCGGCGGCCGCTTCCTCATGGCCCAAAACACAGCCATCAAAGGCGACGATGGCAAAACCAAGGCCAATCAGGCCAGCGTCGTCATCGCCCGTCCCGATGAAAAGACCGGGATGGTCATCGACAAGCCATGAACGCATTAACTCAACCATGAAAAACACGCTCCTCTTCTGCCTCGCCCTTCTGCCCATCTTCACCTCGGCGCAGGACAAAGTCTTCAAAGCCGGTGCCGCCACCAGCAACATCACGCCGCCGATCGGCATGACGATCGTGGGCAACTTTGCGCCGCAGCCCATCTCAAAGCACGTGCACGATGAGCTGCATGTGCGCTGTCTGGCGCTTGATGATGGCAAGACGAAGCTCGTCTTTGCCGTGGTGGACAATCTTCATTTGTCACGCGATGTCTGGGACGAAGCCAAGAAGAAGCTGGAGGCCGACACGGGGATCCCGGCCTCTCACATGATGTTCTCCGCCACCCACACACACTCTAGTGTGTCGGCCATCAACAACAAAGAGGCAGGCTTCGACTACCGCAGCCTCGTCATCTCCCGTGTGGTGGATGGCGTGAAGCGCGCGCTGAACAACCTGGAGCCTGCCCGCATCGCCTGGGGCACGGGCAAACTGCCGCAGTGGGTCGGCAACCGCCGCTGGATTCTGAAGGAGGGCGTCACGAATCCCAATCCGTTTGGCGGACAAGACCGCGCTGTGATGAATCCGAGCAGCATGCTCATTCCGCGCCTGGAAGGCCCCGCCGGCCCGACGAACCCCGAGGTCTACTGCCTCTCGCTGCAGACCCCCGATGGAGACCAGATCGCGCTGCTGGCCAACTACTGGCTGCACTATGTCGGCGGCGTGCCACGCGAAGATTTGTCGGCGGATTATTTCGGCGAGTTCTGCCGCCGCATCGAGCAGTCTCTCGGAGCACCGTGCGTCGGTCTCCTTGCCAACGGTCCCTGCGGTGACGTGAACAGCAACGACTACAGCGGCAAGACGCCCGCCGTGAATTACAAGCCGTATGAAAAGATCAAAGCCGTCGCTGGCGACCTTGCGCAGGAGGTGCTGCGTGTGCGCCAGACACTCAAGCATCAAGACTGGGTGCCGCTGCAAGCCGCCGCCAGCGATCTGGAGCTCGCCGTGCGCCGCCCGACTCCGGAGATGGTCAAGTGGGCCGAAGGGGTGCTCGCCAAGCCGAAAGACGCCACGCCCGTGCACCGCCTCGAACAGCCCTACGCCGAGCGTGTGATGGATGTGAAGAGAGCCAAGCCCGACACGATCCAGGCTTACCTTCAGGCTTTCCGCATTGGCGATCTCGGCATCACGTCCATTCCCTTCGAGGTCTTCACCGAAACTGGCCTCGAAATCAAAGCGAAGAGCCCCTTCAAGGACACCTTCACCATCGAACTTGCCTCAGGTGCGAACGGTTATCTCCCCACGCCGCGTCAGCACGACCTCGGCGGCTACGAAACCTGGCTCGGCACCAATCGCGTCGAACGCGAGGCGTCCGTCAAGATCACCGCAAAAGCCCTGGAGCTGCTGCAGAGCGTTCATGCCGCGCCATGAGACCCAGATGACGCACGCCGTGCGTTGATCTGCGAATGAACAGAACGTGTTTGATTGGAAAACCACAAGAATGAAGTCCTTCCTTTATGCTCTCCTCGTGCTCGTGACCGGTGCTCTCCCCACCTTCGCGGCACAACCCATCACCTGCCAGGCCGAAGCAAGCGGGCATCTTCAGGGCTTCGATGCCGATGGCTCGTTCATCTACTGGTCGATGTTCACCAATCTCGTCAAGACGGACTTTACCGGGCGCGTGGTTGCTCAGCGGGCTGTCGATCCGCATCATGGCGACTGCTGTGTTCACAACGGCAAAGTCTATGTGGCGACGCAGAACCGGACGAAGGAAAGGCACGGAGTCTTCATCAACGTCTATTCGTGTGACGACCTTCGGCCTGCGGGGGAGTTTACGATCAACTTCCCCTTTGAGGGCGGAATCGACGGCATCACCTATGCGGACGGCTTCTTCTACGTCGGAGAGGGCAAGCCGAAGGACAGCATGCAGCCTTTCAACTGGGTCCACAAGTTCACGCCCGAATTCGTGGCCGTTGATAAGATCAAGGTTCCCGGTCAAACGACGTATGGCATTCAGACCATCACCTTTGCCCACGGATTCTTCTGGCTGGGCACCTACAGCAAGGAGCGGACCTACCAGTGCGCCCCCGGCGACTTCAAACTCGTCACGCATCACGAAGTTGACATCTCTGTCGGCGCTTTTGCCCTGCCGAAAGGTCCCGGTGGTGAACCCCGGCTGATGGTGGCTAGAAACATCAAGAAGGAGAACGGCCTTTGGACGGCCTCGGCTGCTCCGGCGATCCTGAAAGACGGACGGCTCGTGATGGAAAAGTAGGCCCCGCGAGAATTCACGTGCTCGACAGAAGCAAGGGCCGCAAACTCTGTCGGGCACGGTTTTACGCACCAGCATCCATTCTTCTTCAACATCTCCCCGATTCCTCATGCAAACTGAAGCACGCAGCTCTGACCTCCAGCTCGGCACCTGGCTGCAGACCGGCTCTCCCATCGTCGCCGAGCTCGCTGATTTGAGCGGCTTCGACTGGTTGCTCATCGACCTTGAGCATGGCTGCGGCACAGAGGCGGCGGTGCTTTCACAGATCCAGGTGATTCGCCATGCCGCTGCCATCGTCAGGGTCGGCGCACCGCATCCTGAACTCATCGCGCGTTCGCTGGACTGGGGGGCGGCTGGCATCATGGTGCCGATGGTGTCCACCGCAGAGAAGGCGGCCAGCTGTGTGCGTGCCATGCGTTATCCACCGCGTGGCGACCGCGGCTTGGCTGGCATGGTGAGAGCCTATGGCTACGGCCTCCATCGCGAAATGCCGCAGCCTGTTTTCTATGCGCAGATCGAGACCATCGAAGGCGTGGAAAACGCGCGGGCCATAGCCGCCGTAGATGGGGTGGATGTGCTCTTCATCGGGCCGATGGATTTGAAACTCCAGCTTCAGTCCTACCCAGAGCGCGTCCGTCTCGACTTTGCCGCGTGTCTGCGTGAGGTCGCGTCCGCAGCCCGGGAGGCTGGCAAGGCCTGTGGTCTGCTCTGCCGGCAGACGGATGATTTCTCCGAGCTGCAAGCACTCGGCTTCACCCACCTCGCCATCGAGACGGACATCACGCTCCTGCGTGAGAGCTACCGCAACGTCATTCAACCCCTTCGCGCAAAGAAAGCATGAATCTGAGAGCCCTGATGGTCTTATCCGCCCTGTGGCACGCCTCAGGCATGGGGCTGCACGCGAACGATGCCAGCCCCGTGCTGCAACTCGACTTTGGCCAAGAGGAGTCGGCTCCCTTGATCGCGGTGGGCGGGGTGGTGCGGGATCAGGCGGGGCCGCGTCCGCCGGATTTTCCGGACTTTGAGGCGGACAACACGGCCATTCAATTGCAGGGGAAAGGCTCGCGCTATGAGATCAAGGACACGGGAGCGCAGAGCCCGTTCGATTTCACGAACGGCGATGCCATCACACTGGAGACGTGGGTGAAGCTGGACAAGATCAGCCCCGGGCAGCCGGTTTATCTGATCGGCAAGGGGCGGACCAACTCGCCGCATTTCGCGCGCAACAATCAGAACTGGTCGCTGCGGGTCATCGGCGGCAGCGAGGGGCTGGCTCACCTGAGTTTTCTTTTTGCCAGCGCCCCTGCTCCAGGCGGTGGAAACACCTGGCATCTCTGGAACTCAGCGGCCTCCTTTCAGGTCAAAACGGGCTGGCATCATGTGGCGGTGGCCTACGAGTTTGGCAGGCCGGAAACCATGCGCGGATGGATCGACGGAGTGGTCACTGACGGAGTGTGGAGCGTGGACGGAGCCACCACGAAGGCACCCGTGGTGGATGATGACGATGTCTGGATCGGCTCATCGCTGGGCGGCAGCGCGGGGAACAGCCTTCAGGGCTTTCTGGATGATCTGGCCATCCATCGCCGCGCTCTGAGCGATGCGGAGATCGCGAAACACTGCCGTCGCACGGGCGGCCCGCTGGTGGTGCTGCCTGAGAAACCGGCGATGCCAAAGCTGGGGCCTGTTGCTGATGGAAAGGTGCTCGTGCAGTTCAGCGAGGGGCTCTCTGCCTTTAACCGCTGGCCCGCCAAGGCCGAGCTGCCTGCGGAGACGGACCGCTGGATGAGCGATGCGTTCCTGCTGCCGCGTGTACCGCTGCGCTACGATGACTGGGGCATCCGCTCAGAGTGGAAATCGCCGCTGCTGCTGCGCATGGCCGCAGATGTGGCGCTGCCAGAAGGATCGCGGCGGTTTCTGCTGCGTGCCCGTGCGCTGGCCCGGCTGTGGGTGGATGGCGTGATGATCGCCGAGACGAAACCAGCCGATGGGAGCACGCCCAACGGACACGATGACGTCACGCCGCTGGCGACTCCTCCGCTGCCTGGCCTGCGTGTGAAGGACTATCATCATCAGGAAGTGTTTGGAACGGCGCAGCTTCGCGGAGGCAAAAGTCGCATTGTTCTGGAAGTGGTGGTCGGTGGCAAAAACCAGCGCACTGAAACCGGCGAGCTGTGCGTGGCCATCGAGACCGAGGACGGCAAGTCATTTTCCATTCTCGGCGCTGGCAGCAAACCCGGTCTGCCATTGACCGATGCAGCCGTGGAGCCTGTGCTGGCGCAGATGGAGAAAGCCTTGTCTGATCTGGATGACACACATCGGCGGACTGCGGCACGCTCCCGCGATGCATTCTGGCAAAAGCGCCACGACCTCGCCCGCGAGTGGGTGGCGCAAAATCCCGCGCCTGCTCCACCCAAAGGCGGGCACCCCATTGATGCCTTCATCGAGGCAAAGATCGCCGCCGCCGTCGCATCAAACGCCGCAGCAACGGGTGACGCGGGCGCTTTTCAAAAAGACATCCTGCCCATCCTCCAGGAGAAGTGCTTCCGCTGCCACGGCGAGAAGGACAAAGGCGGGCTGAAGCTGACCTCGCGTGCAGCAGCCGTGCGCGGAGGCGATTCGGAGATTTCCTCGATCGTGCCGGGCAAACCGGAGGCCAGCGAGATGATCGTGCGCCTGCGCTCTGAGGACGATTCGCTCGTCATGCCACCGTCTGGCGAACCGCTGGGCAAGGCGCAGATCGAGAAGCTGGAGACGTGGATTCGCGATGGAGCTGTCTGGCCCGCCACGCCGGTCGCGCCCGAGAAGCTCACCAAGTCAGCGCTCGCCAGCGACGAGGCCTTTCTCCGCCGCCTCAGCCTCGATCTCATCGGCCTGCCGCCCACGGCTGCGGAAGCGCGTGCATTTCTCGCTGACTCCGCGCCTGACAAGCGTACGCGCCTGATCGAGCGCCTGCTCTCAGACGCACGCGGTGCGGAGCACCAGATGGCCGACTGGCTCGATGTTCTCGCGGAAAATCCGACGCTCATCAATGCCTCACTCAACAGCACCGGACCGTTTCGGTGGTTCCTGCTCGATGCCTTGCGCGATGGCAAAAGCCTCGACCGCATGGTCACGGAGCTGATGATGATGCGCGGCGATGTCGGGCGCGGCGGCAGCGCGGGATTCGCTCTCGCCGGGGAGAATGACGCACCCTTTGCCGCAAAGGGCCACATCATCGCCTCCGCGTTTCTGGGCGTCGAATTGCAGTGCGCGCGCTGCCACGATTCGCCCTACCACAGCACCACGCAGCGCGATCTTTATTCGCTCGCGGCGATGCTCTCGCGCAAGACGGTGACGGTCCCCGTCACGAGCCGTGTGCCCGCCGGTTTCTTCGAGAAGAAAGGCCGCGAGTCTCTCATCAAAGTCACGCTCAAGCCCGATGAACCTGTCACGCCCGAGTGGCCCTTTGCCGCCGCCACGGGCACGGCGGATGGCAGCCGCATCGACCGCCTGATGGACGATCCTAAGGACACGCGGGAGCGTTTTGCCGCGCTCGTCACCGCGCCGGAGAACCGGCGCTTTGCGCGTGTCTTTGTGAACCGCACATGGAAGCGGCTCATGGGCGCAGGCTTTGTCGAGCCTGCCCACGACTGGGAAGGCCGCGATGCCAGCCACCCTGAGCTGCTCGACTGGCTGGCCGCTGATTTTGTCGCCCACGATTATGATCTCCGGCATCTGCTGCGGCTCATGGTGACCTCTGCCGCCTATCAGCGCGAACCCACGACGAACAACCTCGTCGCGCTGTCTGCCAACGAGCGTTTTTTCAGCGCGCCGGGACGGCGGCGGCTCACGGCGGAAGAGGTCGTGGACTCTCTGCACACCGCCGCAGGAAAGGCCATCGACTCCGAGGAAATCACCTTCGTCCACGATGGGCGTCATGCGCTGGACCGCAGGCAGACGCTCGGCGTGCCGCATCGCGCGTGGATGTTCGCCAGTCTGAACAATGAACGCGACCGCCCGAGCTTGGCCCTGCCTCACGCGCAAACAACGGTGGACGTGCTGGAGGCCTTTGGCTGGAACGGCTCGCGGCAGATGCCCATCTTTGATCGTCCTACGGACCCAAATCTTCTCCAGCCTGGCATCCTCGCGAATGGCACGCTGGTGCAAGCGCTCTCCCGCGCCTCATGGCGCAGCGAGCTGGCCGATCTCGCGGTGCAGGCGAAGTCACCCGAAGCGCTCATCGAGGAAGTCTTCCTGCGCTTCCTCAGCCGCAAGCCGCGCACTGCGGAGCGCGATGCCTTCCTGCCCGCGCTGCGCGAGGGCTTCGCCACGCGGCTCGTCCCTGCCGCCGAGCAATCCACGCCCAAAGCCGCCGAACCGCTGCCACAGGTGACGTGGCTGAATCACGTGAGTCCCGAAGCCAACTCCATCCAGATCGAAGTCGAAAAGCGCGTCCGCCAAGGCCCGCCGCCTGACCCACGACTGCGCAGCACCTGGCGGGAGATTTACGAAGACCTCGTCTGGAGTCTGATCAATGACCGCGAGTTCGTGTGGAAACCTTGAGCTTACATTTTTGATGAACCGCCGACACTTCCTCAGCTCCACCGCCTCGCTCGCAGGCGCAGCCGCGTTTTCCCGCCCGCTCATCGCCGCACCGGCGCCACCGCTCATCCAGGGCAAAGCCGAGCACGTCATCTCCATCTGGCTCGGGGGTGGCATGGCGCAGACGGACACCTTTGATCCCAAACGGCGCGGCGATCCACTGGCGAAAAAGGCGGGCTCCTACTACGACTCCATCGACACGGCAGTGCGCGGCGTGCGTGTGTGCGAGCATCTGCACAGGCTCGCGCCGTTCATGGATCGCGTGACGGCGGTGCGCACCGTGCATCACGATGTCATTGATGAACACGCCGCAGCCACCAACCGCATGCACACCGGCCGTCCGATCAGCGGCACGATCAGCTACCCCTCCATCGGCTCGATCATCACCCACCAGCGCGGCCCCGCCTCAGACAAAGCGCCGCCGTATGTGCTCATCGGCTATCCGAACGTCACTCGTGGTCCCGGCTTCCTCGGCGCGCAGTCTGGCTATCTTTATCTCACGGACACCAGTCGCGGGCCGGCAGGCCTATCCCGCCCGCTTGATGTCAACGCCGCGCGTCAGCAGCGCCGGGGCCAGTTCCTCTCCGCGCTGCAAGCCAGCGCACCTCCGACCAGCGACCCGAGGCTGAAGAGCTACGATGCCGCCATCGAGCAAAGCCTGAGGTTCAGCGGCCCGGCGTTCAATCGCGTCTTCCAGCTCGATGAGGAGCCCGCTGCACTGCGCCAGAGCTACGGCGGTGAGTTTGGCCAGCGCTGCCTGCTCAGCCGCAGACTGGTCGAGCAGGGGGTGCGTTTCGTCGAAGTCTCGCACAACTTGAACTTCCTCAACGGCACCGGCTGGGACGCGCACAACCAAGGCATCTTGAAACAGCACGAGCTGATCAAGGAACTCGACGGCGCCGTCGCCGCGCTCATCACCGATCTCGAAAGCCGCAGGCTGCTCGACAAGACACTCATCGTCATCACCACCGAGTTCGGTCGTCCGCCCGAGTTTGACGGCGGTGGTGGCCGTGGTCATCAGGGCAGCGCCTTCAGCTGCGTGCTGGCCGGAGGCGGCCTGCGCCACTGCGGAGCCTGGGGTGATACCGACGACCTCGCCAAAAAGATCGTCAAGAATCCCGTCAGCGTGCCCGACTTCTTTGCCACCATCTGCGCCGCTGTCGGCGTGGATTACACCGCCAGCCTCCACGACGGCGACCGCCCCGTGCCGATCACCGATCAGGGCAGTCCGATTGCAGCACTGTTCGCTTAGCAGGCTGAATTAACACGCACAATTGCCCCCGCCGGGCACGTAGGTAGCACTCGCCATGTGTTCGGAGTTTCCAACCTCAACATGCATTCGCTACGCAGGACCGCAGACTTCCCGGCATGACTGCATGCAGATTAGACCGCGTAGACCGAGCGGCATGGCAATCACCTCATGACACCCGACAATCCAACCCCATCCGATTTCTCCCGCCGTGCCTTTTTGAAGACCTCCGCCACCAGCGCGCTTGGTGGTGGCCTGCTCGCTGGAGCCCCCGGGCCCGCGCGTGCTGCCCAGTCCGCGCGGAGCAATGTCATCGCCATGGAGAATGCCAAGGAAGGCACGCTCGACTGGCAGCTCTCCCGGGTGCGGCTGGACAAGTCGGATGGCTTTCGCTCGTCGTGGATCGAGGGCTATTGCTCGCGGCAAAGCGTGAAGGCGGGCGAGACGATCGACATCATGGTCTCGACAGCGCCTGCGGCGAAGTTCATGATCGAGATCTTCCGCACCGGTTACTACGGCGGCAAAGGGGCACGGCTGATGAAAGTGCTCGGGCCTTTCGATGGCAAGGCGCAGCCGATGCCAAAGCCTGGCGAAAAGGACCTCCACGAATGCCGGTGGGAGCCCACCACGACACTCGCCATTCCCGAGGACTGGGTCAGTGGAGTCTATCTGGGCCGGCTCACCACGCTGCCGGAGCAGCCTGACAAGCCCTACTGGCAGAGCTACGTCATCTTCATCGTGCGCGATGAGCGGCCTGCGGACATTCTGTTTCAGTGCTCGGACAACACCTGGCAGGCCTACAACCGCTGGCCCACTCATTACTCCGTCTACACGCATCCAAAGGGCAACCAGGGGCCGTGGGCGGATGTGAGCTTTGACCGGCCTTACGGGCGGCAGTCGCAGTACACCGGCATCGTCAATGACCCGCTCTCGGTCGGCTCTGGCGAGTTCACCTCCTTCGAGCAGCCGCTCTCCTACTGGCTGGAACAGCACGGCTACGATGTGAGCTATTGCTCCAACAGCGACATGCTCACACCAGATCGTGGACTGAAGTGCCGGACATTCATCAGCGTCGGCCACGATGAGTATTGGGACATCCGCCAGTTCCGCAGCGTCGAGAAGATGCGCGATGCGGGTGTGAATCTGATGTTCCTCTCCGGCAACGCCGTATGCTGGGTGACGCCTATGCGCGCGGGCTTCGATGGGCGTGAAAACCGCATCATGTTCCGCGGTGGCCCCTACGGCGGCAATCAGGACTATGTGAGGGACCGTGAGGAAAACAACGGCCCCTTCCCGGAGCATGGCCCCGACGAGGGCCTGCTGATGGGTGCACGCAACGGCCGCCCCATCAACGGCGGTGGCGACTGGATCGTGACCAATCCCGGCCACTGGATCTTCGAAGGCACGGGCATGAAAAAGGGCGACCGCATTCCCGGCCTCGTCGGCTGGGAGTATCACAACCTCGCCGCGACCGAGATCCCCGGCCTGGAGATCATTGCCGAGGGGCCTGTGTGGGTCGGCGGTGAAACGCTTTCCAATTACACCGCCACCGTTTACCCCGGACCGAAAGACAACTTCATCTTCAATGCCGCGACCATCTTCTGGTGCCAGGGACTCAGCCATCCGCCCGGCCACACCCTGCCGTGGTCCCACTGGTCCCGCCCATTTGGCCCCGATGAGCGCGTGCAGCAGATCACCCGGAACTTTTTGAACAAGGTCCTGGCATAAAAATCCGCAGCGTCTCCGCTTTTTTCTTCAGTCTTCCATCTTATAGCCCCTGCTGTCGCAAAACAGCTCATCGGCTCGGCACTGCGGACCTGACGCTGGACCAGCCCTTGGCGCTGCCGAGCAATAGGAGGATGCGCATTATTTTGTCTCACCACAGGCATCGCTTGTCGTCCCTCACTTGCTGTGACGAAGCACTGTCAGAACCGTCTTGGTGTTTGCAGGAAAGAGGTCCGTGATCTTGCAATCAAGGATTTTGGCTAGCATCATGACCTCTGCGTCGTTCACTCGTCGCAAACAGGCTTCGACTGGGCCTCCCGGGACAGAGTACGATCGGCGGACGGACACAGCCATTGGACCAAAAGATCTTTTCAGGCTGACTTGCAAACCATCACATAATCGGAATCGTATTGCGGCCAATGCCAATCTTTCGAGCCAATTCGGCCGCTGAAATGCGCTGCCTCACTCGTTCTTTTTTGAGGGCCAAAATGACGGAGCACTCTCGGGGATCAATCTGAGATGGGTGTTCCATCCGCTCAAACATCCCCCAGTTGACCCAACAGAGGGCGAATTCGCCGGAAGAATGGGCGGTGGACATGAGGAACCTGGCACGCGACAACAGCGATGAGACGGACACGGTGCTGCTCAAGCAAAAGTCTGCCGAGATGCTGCACAACGCCGGCTGGCGTGCGGCGCTTTCCGCGGGCTACCTGCAGGCCTTCGAGGTCATCGTCCACACCGCGCTGCTGCCCGATCTGCTGAACCTGTGTGATGAGCGCCGCCAGCAGGCCGTGCGGCATGCGGCATTTCTCACTCTGGAGAGGCTGGCGCTGAAGCAGCCCGCCCAGGTGCTGCCGATGCTGGGGCAGTTTGCCAGCAGGCATCAGCAGAGCGGCCTCATGATCTCCAACATGATCGCCCCGGCGACGTGCGGGATGCCGCGCAGCGCCGGGCCGTGGAATCTTATTTGCTCGATGACAAGCGAACCCCGGAGGAGCTGCGAGGGTTTGCGGGCGTCTTCCCCAATGCGAATGTGGCGGTGTCGGACAATCTGCTCACTCCTTCAGCCTCCCTCAAAGGAGACGAGCTTGCCGCGAAAGACCGGGCCGCGCTCGAGATTCTGGCCGGCTGGCTCAGCAATCCGGCCTTCTCCCGGAGTCATCCCATGCTGCTGCGAACGTATCAGCGCCTGCGCGGCTTTGTGGGGCCACCGTAACGCAAGGCATATCGCCTTTGGGATTGGTGCTCTGGTAAACAAGGCTGTTGCGGACCGCATGTTCGGAAACTGGCTGACTAACTCATCCACAGTCCTGCATCATTGCTTGCAGCTCCTCCTGCACGCGGGCCTTGAGCTCCGGCGGGCCCAGCACCTGGGCGCGGCTGCCCCAGCTCAGCACCCAGCGGGTGATCTCCTCCAGGCCGGCCAGATCTGCCTGAAACTCGATCACGCTGCCATCCGGCTCCAGTTTGCGAATTGCCTGCGTGGGGTGCCACTGGCGCTCAGCCACCACGCGGGCGGCGTAGCCTTCAAAGCGGATGTGCACCTCGTGCAGGGGCTTCTCTCCGCTGCCGTAGCTCCATACCCCAAAGCCGCCACCCAGGTGGTCCCGTGCGTTAAAGCCCGGGTCCCGGGTGAATCTTTCCTCCAGCACCTTGAGGTTCATGATGCGCTGCAGCGCAAAGGTGCGCACCGCACCGCGCATGGGATCATATCCCAGAAGATACCATCCGTGCTCGATCTGCCCCACATGGTAGGGGTGCACCGTGCGCTGCTCCGCGCCGGTGCCGGTCAGCTTGTGGTAGTCAAAGCAAACCTCCCGGCAGGCGCGTACTGCATCCAGCAGATCGCCAAAGAGCGTCACATCCGCCGCCAGCACCCCGGAGGCCTTCACGGAAAAGGCCGCGTCCAGCTCATGCCAGGCGATGGAGATCTGCCCTGGGCAGGCATCGGCAATTTTGCTGAAGCTTTCCGCCAGCATGCGCTCCATGAGTGTGCCCCGCAGTGGTTCCAGCGCGTGCCGCGCCAGGAAGAGCGCCACCAGGTCATTGCGGGAAAGATGCAGCATGGGGAAGTCATGCACCGGTGCCGTGTAGTGGTAGCCGTGCCGCACCGCGTCATACTCCAGTGGCAGCCCCATCTGATCTCGCATGAAACTGATGTCGCGCTGGATCGTCTTGGGCGTCAGCTCCGTCTCCCGGGCCAGCGTGGAGCAGTTCGGGTATTTGCCCAGCGAGATGATTTTGTGGATCTCGAGCATCCGCCAAAAGGCCGGGCGGCTGGCACCGGAGCGCATGGCGGGTGTCTTCTGGGTGGAGCGGGGAAGGGGAGGCATGAAGAAGAATATTTGGGAGCCTTAACGAATATTTTTGCAAATCTTTTCCCGGTACCCCTGCGGATGTCCCACCCCCTGTGGGAAGAATTCGCCGCTTATGAATTCCCATCTCACCGAAATCGCCTACATCCTCGACCGCTCCGGCTCCATGCAGTCCATGCAGGAGCCCGCCGTCGCCGCGTTCAATCACTTCATCAAAACCCAGCTCGACGTGCCCGGAGACGCGCGGCTCACGCTGGTGCTCTTTGATGACGCCTACGAGGTGCCCGTCTCCGCCATGCCCATCCAGGAGGTGCCGCAGCTCACCGCCGCCACCTTCGTGCCCCGTGGCAGCACAGCGCTGCTGGACGCCATTGGCCGCACCATCAAAGAAACCAGCCAGCGCATCGCCGCCCTCCCCGCCGCGCAAAAGCCCGGCAAGGTCATCGTCACCATCTTCACCGATGGCGAAGAAAACGCCTCCCAGGAATACACCGCCAAGCACATTGCCGACCTCATCCGCCTTTATCGCGATGAAAAAGGCTGGGAGTTCCTCTTCCTCGCCGCCAACCAAGACGCCATCGCCAGCGCCGCCGCCATGCAGATGGACGCCCACACCAGCAGCGGGGTGCCATTCACCGCCCAAGGCCTCAAATCCACCGGCGGCGCCATCTCCCGCAAAGTCCGCGCCATGCGCATGAAATCCAGCGGCACCATGGACGCCCAGGCCCTGGCGGACGACGCCATGCCCATGGAGCAGATCATGAAGGAGGAGGAGGGAAAGCAGGAGAAGTAACAGCAGCCGCAGACGTCCTTGATCGGCGAAAAAGGCCACCAAGTGTACCTCTGTGACTGGATAATACGAATTACTCAGTGTTTGTGAGAAAAAGAATGACTGGTTTAATAATTTACCATTAAATGAAGCGATGAGTTTAATATGCGCCATGCATCCAAACGGCCTCGTTAGCCGGGCCATGCGCTGGCTCTCAGGTTGGAAGGGCGATATTGCGGCGGTGAACGTCGAGATAGTAAATTCCCAGTCCCTCCAGAGCACTCAGCAGTCGTTGGACCCGCGGCCAGTCATCACCGTACGTGTCGCGCCATTTTTGCAGCGTCTCTTCCCACACTTCCTCGGAGAAATCCGGTGGCCAGTCGAGGCAGGCCTGGGCAAAATCCAGGATGTAAGGTGGCTGGACAAGGCCCAGCTCGATGGCCAGCCAGCGCTCATCATGCCGCAGCATCACTGGGATGTTGAAGCCCTCCAGGCTGAAAATGGGGCGCAACCGCTCGTAAACCGCCACCTCTGCGCGGTAAGCCTTGATGGAAGCATGAATTTTCAGCGCCCGCTGATGCAGCTTTCCCTTGTCTCTCACTCTCCATACCATACCCTGAGTGCCGTCTCCCAGAGAGCCCAGAATTTCGAGACCATGCAGCCATGCATAAGACTCGGCGTTCTGCAGCAGTTCCTCCTTTCTCATGCTTCCTCATTCCTCCAACGGATACTCGGCCCAGGTTCGCATGTCGCTCCTCGTGGGCGGGCATGCTGTGCGGGTGGGACAGATGGGGCCCGGCTTCCTGATTCTGGAAGAGCCGTTTTCATCCCAGGCGCGCCAGGGCATCGTCAGACTGACCGTGGACGGAGTCACCGAGGAAATCCCCGTGCTCCTGCCAAAAGGCATCCCGCCAGGAACCGACAGGATCGAGATCGCCGAAGCCGAGACCCGCGAACTGGCCGCCGCCTGAGTCAGGTCCGGGCCGTTCACGGCATCATGATAAAGGGGCCGCGCTCCCGGAGGAGCGCGGAACAAGCGCGTGCTCACCTGCACACTCTGCAGTTGATCATGCTTCAACGGAGGATCAATAAGGCGATTGCGCTTTAAAGCCTTCATGATTAAAAGAAGAGTATGATTGAAAAGAAAGAGAAGAATAACAAGCTAATCTTCAGAACTGATTCACTCAAACGCCAAATTCATTTTTGACCACCCAACCAACAGCGACCATGACACTCAAAGAACTCACCAATGCCATTAGCAGCTCCGCCGCCGCTTTCCGCTGCCGCACTCGTCTTCAGCCTGCGGGCGGCGTGGGCGATAAAGTGTTTCCTCCCACTTATTCCGGCGCTCGTTATGCCAAGGAGGAACGCCAGATCTTCGATGGAAGAGGTGAAAATCCGCAAACCAAGACCTGTGTGGTTTTGGACTCGGTGCAGGCGCAGGCCAATCGCATGGAAGATGCGCTGCAGGCTGCTCTCGACAGCAACAAAGTCAAAGTGCCCGTGCTAAGCGTGGACTTTAGCGGATTGGGGTTGTTGGATGAAGTAAGACGTGTGACCAGCCTCGAGGCTCCTCACCGGGTGGCGGATGCAATCCTTCGTGACAGTCTTTACGAAGGGCAGCCATTCCGAAAAAGTGATCTCGGCAAACAACTCGATGCCGCCAGCCTGCAGAACGCCACGCCGCTCTACCAACTCTGCCCCACAGCGCTTGTTCTTGGAATTTGGGATTCTACCGGGCCAAAGGGTGGACTGGGAGCCAAGTTTCAGCGGGCTCTGGTGTCTGAGATCATCGGAGTGAATGCCCAGATCGGCATAAAGACCAGCAGCCGCATTGATCCGCTGGGAATGCGTGCGGCCGCCAAGGTCGTTAAGAAGGATGGCACTTATGAGCTTGCCGCCACGGAAAAGACCCCTGGGGCAGTGTCGCCATCTGAGGTCAATCACGGCAACATCACACCAGACATCACCGAGGGCGGTGCAACTATCGACTACGCCGAGCAAACCATTGTGCTCTCGCTTCCGGCGCTGCGCAGGCTTCGCTTCCCTGTCAATGGCAAGGCCACTCTTGAACGTGACAATGCAGCTCGCACAGTGCTGGTGGCGCTTGCTCTGACCGCTGCGGCTCTAGCTGCTGAAAGCGGGTTTGATCTGCGCTCCCGCTGCCTGCTCTGGCCCACCGGACCGCTGATGTGGGAACTCCTAGCTGTCCCGGGACAGACACCGGAGAAATACACCCTCACTTCAGAGGTGGCGATTTCGCTTTTAAATGATGCTGTTGCTGCCGCTGAAAAGGAGGGGCTCAAATGGCACAGCGATCCCATCACATTGAAGCCCGCGCCCAATTTGGTTGCGCTGCTCAAACGATCCCAAGAAATTTCCGCCACCGCTCCAGAAACCGGCGGTAACTAATCTCATCTCCTATGTTTGCCCTTGGCATTGAGTTCCTCACCGGCACGGCGGTGATGACCTCTGTAGACAGCCGTGAAACAGCGGAGTGGCCACCTCATCCCGCGCGTGTTTTTATGGCGCTTGTCGCGGCGTACCATGAAACACGCCCCTTGCCTGAAGACGGCCCGGAAGCTCTTGCCGTGTGGACGGAGGAACGTCTATGCCTGGAATGGCTTGAGCAGCAGCCTCCTCCAGCCATGCATTGCGCCCAGGTGCCAAAGGAGCAGCGTCGCTCTGTAGTGAAGTTTTATGTTCCTGTGAATGACACCGCGCTCACAGCAAAACCCGCCAGTGTGAAGGCTGTCGAAATGCGCAGCGCTTTGGGGATTATGCCCGCCTTTAGAAGCAGGCAGGAGCGCACCTTTCCAGCCATCAGTCTTGGGATTGGGCAGCAACGCAACCAAGTGCACCTTATCTGGCATGATGTGCATTTGCCCGCCGATCTTGAGCCTGCCTTTCATCGGCTTGTGGCCAAGGTTGTTCGCGTTGGTCACTCATCTTCACTGACCATGATCTGGGTCGCTGAAGAATCATCTGTCCCTCAGGCCAACCTCTTGCCGGACTCATCTTTCAAATTATCTCGCAGTGGAATCAAGCTTCGCAGCATTGCCCCCGGCTTTTTGGCCGACCTCGACAAGCGCTTCAATGCCGATGAGATAGATACGTTCTTTGAATTGAGCGGAAAAATTGAAGCGGCCACTGGTGCGGCGAAGAAGAAGGCCAAAGACGCCTTCAAAGAACGCTTTGGTGAAGACTGGAGGGCTTCCCTTCAGCCCCCCCTACGTCGTCGCCCTTTTGTGGGTGCCAGTCATGCCTACTCCGAAATGCAAAACGCAGAGGTGCCATCCATTCCCACTATTTTCGATCCTGACATCTTCGTGCTCACAAAGCTAGATGGGCCTGTGCTAGGCCTGGAGTCCACCAACCTATTGGTTGAGTCGCTTCGAGGCGCTCTACTGAAAGGCAGTGAAGATGCTCCCTCTTGGTTCACTGGTCACCGTGCCTTGAACGAGCCTGCCGATTCGCCGCACCTGGCATTGTTTCCCCTGGCATTTGTGGGCAATGAACATGCGGATGGACACATCTTAGGCCTTGGCCTGGCATTTCCGCGCTCAATTCCGGCGGAAGAACGCGGGAAGCAATTGCAGCGCGTGCTTTTCACGGTCACAGGCGAAGATCGCGAGCTTGTTTTAAATTTCGGCAGACAAGGCACCTGGTCTTTACAGCGTGAAGACCGCAGCGCCCGCCCTTTAGCTTTGCGTCCAGAAACATGGACGGAAGCTTCGTCCGTATGGGCAAGTGTCACGCCTGTCGTTCTGGACCGCCATCCAAAGCATGATCCAACCGATGTCGAAGAACGCTCTGCCTGGCGGCAGGAAGTGGCGGCATCCATCAGTGCCAGTTGCGAGCGCATTGGGCTGCCTAAGCCCCGAGCCGTGGACATCGATAAGACATCCTGGCATCGCGGTGCACCGCGCTCGCGACCCGGTCCCAATGGCATGCCTTGGCTTCCCAGCAAAACGGGCGGCTCTCGCCAGCAGGTGCATGTGCTTATCGAGTTTGACTGTGAAGTCGAAGGTCCAGTGCTGATTGGTGCAGGACGGTATCGTGGTTACGGCCTTTGCAAACCCCTCGGCCATTCACCCAAATGAGTGTTCTTCCTGTTCTTTCGCCTGAAATGTTTGGTGTTTTTTTCAAAGCCCTCTGGGGTTTTGATCCCTTTCCCTGGCAGCAAGACTTCGCCAACTGTCTCTGCGCTGGGAAAGCCCCTGACTATGTCACAGTGCCGACAGGCAGCGGGAAAACTGCCTGCCTGGATGCTGCCGTGTTTGCTTTGGCCGTTCAGTCTGCGCAACCGTTCGCTAAGCGTACGGTAGGCCGTCGCATCTTCTTCATCGTTAACCGACGAATCATCGTAGATGAAGCCTATGACAGAGCTCAAAAGCTTGCCTTAAAACTTGAAGCCTCCCACAAGGAAGGAAGTGATCCATCTGGGATCATTGCAAAGGTGGCGGTGTGCCTAAGGTACCTTGCTGGAGAGCAGAGCGGCGGTGGGCAGGTTGAAGCGCCACTGCTTTGTGTTCAGTTGAGGGGTGGAATTTTTCGTGACCGTGCTTGGGCGAAGTCCATCATCCAACCCATGATCCTCTGCAGTACGGTCGATCAAGCGGGGTCACGCCTGCTCTTCCGAGGATATGGGGTGAGCAACGAAGCCAGGCCCATTCATGCCGCGCTCGTGTCACAAGACAGCCTGCTGCTTATTGACGAAGCGCATATCAGTCAGCCTTTTTTACAAACCCTTGACTGGGTGAAACTCTATCGAGTGTGCCAACCGAATGGGACGGAGCCCGTCTCACTGCCGTTTGGTATCGTGCGGATGACGGCAACTCCCCCAAAGAATGAGAAAGCCACCATGCTCGAACTCAGCGATAAGGATCGAGCTCATCCGGTTCTCAAGCAAAGATTGGTGGCATCAAAGCCTGTTCGCCTTGTGCTGGCAGCTAAAGCCAAAGGGAAAGCGGCCATCGAAGAACTGGTAAAAGTGCTCGAAACGGAAGCCAGCAGGATAATCGCACAGAATCCGCAGGCCCGCTCTGTTGCTGTCATGGTCAACCGTGTGCGAACCGCGCGCGACCTTGCCAAGCTGTTGATAAAAAAGCACAGCGCGGCCAACGTCACCTTACTTATCGGTAGAATGCGTCCGCTTGATCGAGATGAAGTCACCGGGGAACTTCAATCTTATTTAAAGACAGGCGGCGAACGAAAAACAGACAGCCAGCTCCAAATCGTCGTCTCCACGCAATGCCTGGAAGTCGGAGCAGATTTCGACTTCGATGTTCTCATTAGCGAGTGCGCAAGCCTGGACGCCCTGCGTCAGCGCTTCGGCCGGCTCAATCGTGGAGGCAGGCCCATCTCAGCACAAGGCGTTATCGTCTTGCCAGAAGAGAGAAATATTGAGGAAAACAAGCTCAACGACGACAAGCTCGACGATCCTATCTACGGAAATGCCATTCCGCGAACATGGCGCTGGCTCAAAGATCAAGCCGTCAATGACACGGTGGACTTTGGACTCAACTCAATGACCATGGCTGTAAATGCTGCTCGAGAGGCAAATGATGAGGCGTTCAGCCACCTCCTGATGCCTCGTGCGAGCGCCCCGGTTCTGCTGCCAGCTTACCTTGACTGCTGGGTCCAGACCAATCCATCACCGGCAGCTGATCCAGAAATCTCTCTATTTCTTCATGGTCCCCAACGGGATATGGCAGAGGTGCAAGTCTGCTGGCGTGCGGATCTCCCTGAGGATGCGGGGCAATGGCCCGAGATTCTCGCGCTTTGCCCGCCCACAAATCTGGAGTGCTTGCCGGTGCCGCTGCACTTCATGCGCCAATGGTTGGAAAAAGGTGACAACAGTGAAGACATTACAGGTGACGCGCCTGCTGCAACGGAGGAAGAAGAGGCCGATTACCGGAAAAAAGACAGATCTTTGAAGAAGACTGGACTCATCTGGAAAGGTGAGGAAAGCGCCATCATTCAGTCAGCGGCGACCCTCCGTCCCGGGCAAACGATTGTTCTTCGTGCTCAGGACGGCGGCTGGGAAACTCTAGGCCATTTACCTGTCAAGGATAGCACTGATCCAAAATGCATTGACCTTGGTGATGAAGGTCAAGCCAAGCTCAAACGGCGAGCCATTGTGCGTTTGCATCCAAACATTTTTTGGCCAGATGGCGACACATATGCTGGCCAGCTAAAAGGTTGGGTCACAAATGCAGAGTTTGACTGGAATTCCCCGGAGGTAAGGACCGTCCTAAAATCAGTCGCTGAATGCAACACTGATAAAGCCTCACTCAAGGAAAGGCTCTGCTTTATCGCTCAAACCAAACGATTTGATGTCGAACCATACCCCGACAGGTCAGGAGTTGTGCTCACCGCTCGTGCGCTGCTTCCTCCGATAACGGGCACCGCAGATGAACCAAATGACGACGGTCCTGGCGATCCCTTGTTGTTACGCCCTCATAAGCAAACCTTGGAAGCGCATACGAGCCAGGTTGGCAAACTTGCTGTTAAATACGCTGCCGCCTTGGGGTTGATGAACTATAATGAGGCTATCGCGTGTGCTGCAAAGCTGCATGACATTGGCAAAGCGGATCCACGATTCCAAGCCTTGCTGCTTCAAAGTAGCGTAAGCGCGGCTTTTTCGCAGCCAGTACTATGGGCCAAGTCCGACAATATCCCAAGTTCGACCGCCGCCTATGAAAAGGCGCGTGAACGGGCCACACTGCCGAAGTTCTTTCGCCACGAAATGCTTTCCGTTCATTTGGCCGACCTGCCGGAAGCCAGGTCGAAACTGCCCTTGGACGTCCTAAGTGCAGCTCTCGTCCTGCACCTTATAGCCAGCCATCACGGCCATGGCCGACCTTTCGCGCCTGTGGTGGTCGATGAAGAGCCACCATCTATCGAATTCAACGTAGACGAATTGAAACTGATTCTGAGCTCCGAAGCACGCAAAAAGGCTCCTGCACACTCCATTGACTCTGGCATTGCAGAACGTTTCTGGCTACTCACCCGGCATCACGGCTGGTGGGGGCTTGCAATGCTTGAAGCTGTTCTACGCCTCGCCGATCAAACAGCCAGCGCCAAACCCGAAACGCCAACAGTCTGATGAACTCTATCAAGACCGAATACACTTTCACTGCCTTGGATGGAAGCAGTCTGCTTGGATTCATGGCCGCCATAGGCGCCTTTCACACCCTAGCGAGAACGGACTCACTCGCATCGAGTCGCATGAAATGGATTCCGAATGGGGGCACATATTACCCAGTTATCGAACTTCCTGCAGACTTCGACCAAGAAACCTTGTTGACCACACTCCACGAATCTCTGGTTTCAGTCGCTGGGCACCGAACCATCACTTTTGACAAAGACCTCAAAGTCAGTCAGCAAACCTTCAAGTGCCTCTCAATGGAGATGGTGAACAATTACGTGGAAGGAAGCGATGCATTTGGTTGTTCCATGGTGGCGGCATTTGGCTGTGACGCCGTCCTCAACGAGGAAGGACAGATCGAAGACACTGCCTTTCGCACAATGAGCGGAGCAGGGCATCAACATTTCTTGGAGTTCATGAATGAACTTGCAAAGCAAACCAATTTGGAACACCTCAGAGAAGCGCTCTTTGGGCCCTGGCGTTACCGCGATCCCAGTCCCATCATGCGTTGGGACGATGCGGATGATCGTCGCTATGCACTTCGCTGGGACGAGCCTTCGAAAGATCCTGTTCGAACAGTCCGGGGAGCGAATCGCCTAGCTGTCGCCGCATTGCCATTGTTTCCCACCGTGCCGATTAAAGATGGCCTTGCAACTACCTCCTTTAAAGGAAGCAAGAGCAACGACACTTTCATAACTTGGCCTCTTTGGAGTGGCTGGCTAACTCTTGACGTCGTCAGGTCAGTATTGGCCATTCCTGGCCTGCTCGCCAATAATCCAGATGCGATCGAATTCTCAGCACGTGGTATCACGGCCATGTTCCGCAGCCAACGCATCACACTTGGTAAATACAGGAATTTCACACCTGCGAAGAGTCTTTAATTCACTCACCTTCCAAGATCTGACAGGGCGGATCTCGGTGTGCGACGTAACTTATATTTACGAATCATGCTTATGTGTTAGAATGAGGGCCTTTCTGATTCACTTTTTACAAAGCCGCGCGGGTTGACTGTTGCGGGCCACTTTTATGAATCTGCCCGCCTACCGTACTGCACGTGCTCTCTACCCGCATCGTCCGGAGATGTGGGAGCCGGAGTATCTCTATGAGCCTCTGCCTGACCCGCTAGACCACCCGGAGCTGGATCTCTGGGGCATCGGGCGGTTGCGGCGGGAGAATGAGGCGGCGGATGTGCTGATGCCTGGTCGGGCGCGCTTGGCTGAGCCGGGGCCGGAGGCTGAAAGCGCGAGCACGACAGCGGAGGAGCCGATGCGGGCGCGCATGCTCAATGAGTTTGTCTATTGCCCGCGCCTTTTTTATTACGAGCAGGTGGAGGGCGTGTTTGTCAGCAATGCGGACACGGAGCGTGGCTCGGCAATTCACGAGAAGGTGGACCGGGGCAGGGGAGCGCTGCCACGGGCGGCCAAGAAGAAAAAGGCCGAAGCCGAAGAGGTTGCCCCCGACGCTGATGCTGCCACGCAGGCGGTTGTGACGACGGAGGGTGGGGAGCCGGATCTCTCCGACCTGAAAATGCATGAGCCGGAGCAGGAGGCGCCGAGCGCGGAGGAGACGATCCACTCGCGCTCCGTGATGCTGAGCTCCACGCGCCTGGGCGTGGTGGCGAAGATGGACCTGATCGAGGTGAAGATGGCGGTGCGCGGTGCGGATGATCTCTTCAGCACGGCAGGAGGTCGCGCACTAGCGGAGGTGCAGAGAGTGACGCCGGTGGATTACAAAGCAGGTGCGCCCAAGCAGGGCGTGGAGACGAACGAGTTGTGGGATGCGGACAAGATGCAGCTGGGCCTGCAGATTCTGGTGCTGCGCGACAATGGCTACGCCTGCGAGGAGGGTGTGATCTATTACCGCGCCACACGGCAGCGCGTGCCGCTGCGCATGACGCCACAGATCGAGTCGTGGATCATCACCAAGATCGCCGAGGCGCGCGTGGTGGCGGCCTCGCCAGAGATCCCGCCGCCGCTGGTGAACAGTCCCAAGTGCGTGCGCTGCTCCCTCGCCCCCGTTTGCCTGCCGGATGAGACGCGCCTGCTCTCCACCGAGCGCGGGGGCGCTGGTGGGGGCGCTTTGGGGGTGAAGCCTGCTGCCGTGATGCCTGCACGCGCGCCTGCGGCTGCCTCTTCCCCTGCGGCTGCGCCACCGCGACGGCTCATCGCGGCGCGTGACGATGAGCGTGCGCTGTACCTGAACACGCAAGGCTGCCGCATTGGCATCAAGTCCGAGCGGTTGATCGTGAAAGATGGCGACAGCGTGCTGGACGAGGTGAGGCTGAACGACGTGACGCATGTGGCGCTCTTTGGCAACATCCAGCTCAGCACCCAGGCCGTGCAGGAGCTGTGCGAGCAAGAGATCCCCGTGGCGTACTTCAGCATGGGCGGGTGGTTTTACGGCCTCACGCGCGGGCATGGCCTGAAAAACGTACACACGCGCATCCAGCAGTTTGCGGCGGCGGCCAATCCGCTGCAATGCCTGGCCATCGCGCAAAAGATGGTGCAGGCGAAGATACGCAATCACCGCACGATGCTGATGCGCCTGCACTCCCAGCCGCCTGCGGCCGCCGTGGTGGGGCTGCGGGAGATCTCCGGGCGGGTGCCGAATGCGCGCGGGCTGGACGAGCTGCTGGGCATGGAGGGCGCTGCCGCCGCGCTCTACTTCCAGCACTTTGCCGGCATGATCAAAGTAGGCGAGGACGATCTGGATGACGAGATCCCCGGACTGGAGATCACGGGCCGGGCGCAGGAGCGGCGCAAGGCGGAGACGGAGGCCTTCACCTTTGATTTCACTCAACGCCGCCGCCGGCCGCCCACTGACCCGGTGAACGCGCTGCTGTCGCTTGCTTACAGCCTGCTGGCCAAGGATTGCACCATCGCCGCGCTGGCGGTGGGTTTTGACCCCTACGTGGGTTTTTACCACCAACCGCGCCACGGTCGCCCCGCGCTGGCGCTGGACCTGATGGAGGAGTTTCGCCCGCTGGTGGCGGAAAGCGCGGTGCTCACGGCGATCAACAATCGCATGGTCACGGCAGTGCACTTTGTGCGCGCCGGAGAGGCGGTGAACCTCACGCAGCAGGGACGGCGTGCCTTTTTTCACGCCTATGAGCAGCGGATGAACACGCTGATCACCCACCCCGTCTTTGATTACAAGGTGAGCTATCGCCGCGTGCTGGAGCTGCAGGCGCGGCTGATGGCCCGCCACCTGACCGGGGAGATCCCCGACTACGTGCCGATGGTGACGCGCTGACGAACCCCACGCCTCCCACTTCCGATGTCTGACCGCAACGTGATCGTAAGCGCCCGCCACACCTACCTGGTGTGCTACGACATTGCCAATGACCGGCGACTTAAGAAAGTCTTCAAGGTGTGCAAAAACCACGGCACCCACCTGCAGTTCTCCGTTTTCGAGTGTGACCTAAACCCGCGTGAACTGGTGCAACTGCAGCGCGAGCTGAAGACGTTGATCAAGCACGATGAGGACCAGGTGCTGTTTGTCTCGCTCGGGCCGGCGGAGGGCAGGGGAGACCGCGTGATTTCATCCTTGGGATTGCCGTATTCCAAGTTTGATGCGCCGTGCTACGTGGTGTAGAACACTCCGCGTCCGTTTTTGATCTTTTACATTTTCCAAAATTTAGACCGCGAGCGGTTCGGTGCCGCGTCTGGGGTGCTCAGGCGCTCGCGTGTTGAAAACCAATGCCTTCGCACGCATCCCCTCCATGCCGCCCCTGCCTCCCCTAGTCATCTCCGCTCCACCGCTCGCCAAGTGCAGCTGGAGTGATTGAATTTGCGGGGGGCCAGAGGCGACACTCTCCGCACTCCAACGAGTGCGGCTCCGTTGAAGTTGAAACACCGCCAAGATTGCTGACAGCCTTTGTGCCCTCTCCGCACTCCAACGAGTG
Source organism: Prosthecobacter sp. (assembly GCF_044227185.1). Lineage (GTDB taxonomy): Bacteria > Verrucomicrobiota > Verrucomicrobiia > Verrucomicrobiales > Verrucomicrobiaceae > Prosthecobacter. Next base: position 61,728 of record NZ_JBGAFO010000011.1, read on the forward strand.
CGGCTCCGTTGAAGTTGGTCAGCGCCGGGGCGGTCAGCGTCGCTCCCTCCTGGACCTCTCCGCACTCCAACGAGTGCGGCTCCGTTGAAGTTGGACTTCGGCGAGGGTGTAGTCGGTGCCGTTGGCTGCTCTCCGCACTCCAACGAGTGCGGCTCCGTTGAAGTGGGGCTCATGACCTCGCGGGCATCCTCGCAGGTGCCGACTCTCCGCACTCCAACGAGTGCGGCTCCGTTGAAGTAACGCCTTCACCAATGCTCGATATGAGCGCGACGTGGCGGCTCTCCGCACTCCAACGAGTGCGGCTCCGTTGAAGTAAAATCGGGCGGAAGAAAGAGGTTCATCTTTTCCTACTCTCTCCGCACTCCAACGAGTGCGGCTCCGTTGAAGTACGCCAGCGTCCGCTTCTGGGCTCAGGACAGCGTCGAGTTCTCTCCGCACTCCAACGAGTGCGGCTCCGTTGAAGTCGCGCCCGCCGCCCGCCGCATCTCCCCGGTAAACCGTGCTCTCCGCACTCCAACGAGTGCGGCTCCGTTGAAGTCAGGAGGTCGTGGACCAGTGGCGCGAGGCCAATCCTGACTCTCCGCACTCCAACGAGTGCGGCTCCGTTGAAGTAAATAAAACGTGGTCCACTCCGGGGAGGCGGCCAAGGAACTCTCCGCACTCCAACGAGTGCGGCTCCGTTGAAGTACCGTTCAGCGTCACTTGCTGCCCCGGAAATATGCGCCTCTCCGCACTCCAACGAGTGCGGCTCCGTTGAAGTTCGTGATGTCGCCGATTATGGCCGTTGTCATTTGGTGCTCTCCGCACTCCAACGAGTGCGGCTCCGTTGAAGTCCTCTGCATCGCATCAGCGGCATTTTCTCAAGTGGCTCTCCGCACTCCAACGAGTGCGGCTCCGTTGAAGTTTGTAAATAGCAGTGAAGCCAGTAAATAAAATACCAACTCTCCGCACTCCAACGAGTGCGGCTCCGTTGAAGTAGAGCTGGAGCCTGCGGGGGAAGTCCTGGCCGCTGGCTCTCCGCACTCCAACGAGTGCGGCTCCGTTGAAGTTTCGCGAGCTGTCCCAGGTAGGAGCGCTGACCGCGCTCTCTCCGCACTCCAACGAGTGCGGCTCCGTTGAAGTCCTGCTCAGCTCCGCCCTCACCAGCCAGAGCCGCCTTCCTCTCCGCACTCCAACGAGTGCGGCTCCGTTGAAGTGCGTCGGTGGGGTGGCGGCATGTAAGGCCGTTGCCGCCTCTCCGCACTCCAACGAGTGCGGCTCCGTTGAAGTACTACATCCAGGGCGGCGGCGGCTCTGGAGCGGTAGCTCTCCGCACTCCAACGAGTGCGGCTCCGTTGAAGTTATTGGTGTGGGTGATTTTAGGTTCGTTCATATTGTTTCTCTCCGCACTCCAACGAGTGCGGCTCCGTTGAAGTTGACGGGGCCGGCGGGCTGTGGGAAGAACCGGCTGCCTCTCCGCACTCCAACGAGTGCGGCTCCGTTGAAGTTTGGAGCCCCCGCCCGCCACCACGCTGTAGGCTGTGCTCTCCGCACTCCAACGAGTGCGGCTCCGTTGAAGTTCACCGATCAGCACTTGCTTGATGCCATAGGGTGCAAGCTCTCCGCACTCCAACGAGTGCGGCTCCGTTGAAGTGCTGGCAAGTTCCCCCAGGTCTGGTTTCTCCACCACGGGCTCTCCGCACTCCAACGAGTGCGGCTCCGTTGAAGTGCGATCAGATAGCGACTCGCTTAGCGACAGTTGAGCGACTCTCCGCACTCCAACGAGTGCGGCTCCGTTGAAGTGTGGCTCTGGCATGGTGGGTGCGGATCAGGGGATAGCGGAACTCTCCGCACTCCAACGAGTGCGGCTCCGTTGAAGTACAGAACTTGACCTGCACGCCCGAGAATCTCCCGCCACCTCTCCGCACTCCAACGAGTGCGGCTCCGTTGAAGTACCGTCATGCGCTATACCCAGCGCTCCACTCTCGTTCCTCTCCGCACTCCAACGAGTGCGGCTCCGTTGAAGTCAGATGGTGCTCGTGTCCTTTTCACCCTCGTACTTGGTGCTCTCCGCACTCCAACGAGTGCGGCTCCGTTGAAGTAGGACGCGGGAGAAGGCGGAGGCTTGGCTGGCGGCGGCTCTCCGCACTCCAACGAGTGCGGCTCCGTTGAAGTTGGAATGCGACGGCCCCAATGAGCAAGCACAGGTGTCCTCTCCGCACTCCAACGAGTGCGGCTCCGTTGAAGTACTGGCTACTGTCCGCCTGGCGGGAGCCAGCCGAGTTTCTCTCCGCACTCCAACGAGTGCGGCTCCGTTGAAGTAAGCCGGGGCCCTGCTGGGCGACCTCATAGGCGTGGACTCTCCGCACTCCAACGAGTGCGGCTCCGTTGAAGTTTCATCGAATGCGAGCACGCCGACTGCCGCTGCCGCCTCTCCGCACTCCAACGAGTGCGGCTCCGTTGAAGTTGCGCTCGAACCGCAGGAGCCAAATACCTGTTTGCCCTCTCCGCACTCCAACGAGTGCGGCTCCGTTGAAGTCAGCGGAGGGAATGGCTCTGCGGACACGGGGAAGATTCTCTCCGCACTCCAACGAGTGCGGCTCCGTTGAAGTCGCACGGCCATGCTGTCTTGCCGTCGGTTCGCATGGCTCTCCGCACTCCAACGAGTGCGGCTCCGTTGAAGTAAAAAGACGGTGGACGAATGCGGGCAGAATGTGCACTCTCCGCACTCCAACGAGTGCGGCTCCGTTGAAGTCTCTTCGCTTCCTTCATCCCCCGCCGTGGAGGTGTTGACTCTCCGCACTCCAACGAGTGCGGCTCCGTTGAAGTTGAAAATGAAATGCCCTGCCTTTTGAGGGGCAGGGCGTCTCTCCGCACTCCAACGAGTGCGGCTCCGTTGAAGTGCAATGCGGCGCTTTCAGGGCCTCGCAAATGGAACGAGCTCTCCGCACTCCAACGAGTGCGGCTCCGTTGAAGTCATGAATCAGGCCACCGACAAGAGCTTTTTGCAAGGGCCTCTCCGCACTCCAACGAGTGCGGCTCCGTTGAAGTGATGATCCTTCGACTCTGGCTCTGCCTGGCTCGTCTGGACTCTCCGCACTCCAACGAGTGCGGCTCCGTTGAAGTGATCTTGGTGGTCAGATCGGTCATGGCTTTGGCGGTCGTCTCTCCGCACTCCAACGAGTGCGGCTCCGTTGAAGTTTGCTAGCGGCCAAGCGCACCGATGGCTTCGGCGCCCTCTCCGCACTCCAACGAGTGCGGCTCCGTTGAAGTCGCTCCCTGCTCTCTCCAGATCCCGATGCCGTCGCCACTCTCCGCACTCCAACGAGTGCGGCTCCGTTGAAGTAATGCGCTGGAAAGACATGTGCCATGCTTGATTCCACTCTCCGCACTCCAACGAGTGCGGCTCCGTTGAAGTCTGCCAGCCGGGCCCCGGTCCAGAGCAGGCGAATGACTCTCCGCACTCCAACGAGTGCGGCTCCGTTGAAGTTGGTGGACCCCCTGGATCTATGGGGAACACGTTAGCTCTCCGCACTCCAACGAGTGCGGCTCCGTTGAAGTATGTGCGGCGACATGGTCTGGCGCGATGAGGCGCGCTCTCCGCACTCCAACGAGTGCGGCTCCGTTGAAGTGTGGTGGTGGCGTTCATGGTAGGGGTAAGGGTAGGGGCTCTCCGCACTCCAACGAGTGCGGCTCCGTTGAAGTTAAGCCTCTGGAAGGCCTCTTAAACCGCCTTTGAGGACTCTCCGCACTCCAACGAGTGCGGCTCCGTTGAAGTTCGGAAAGAAAGATGCAAGCGCTTCGCAAGTTATTGTGCTCTCCGCACTCCAACGAGTGCGGCTCCGTTGAAGTGCGCCGATGCCGGAGAGGCTGGGGACGCTCACGCCTTCTCTCCGCACTCCAACGAGTGCGGCTCCGTTGAAGTGGTTTTATTGTCCGGCGATGATGCCTTTTTCCACCAGAGTGGCTCTCCGCACTCCAACGAGTGCGGCTCCGTTGAAGTGAGGCCGGGGCCAAGGCCGTCATGAAGCTGTCCGAGCAGCTCTCCGCACTCCAACGAGTGCGGCTCCGTTGAAGTAGGCCGGTTACGACCATGCCGCCGTGGCACTGCGTCTTGCTCTCCGCACTCCAACGAGTGCGGCTCCGTTGAAGTTGGGAAGTGATCGCAAAATTCGCCTTTGGCGCGAGCATCTCTCCGCACTCCAACGAGTGCGGCTCCGTTGAAGTCTTTTCACGCCGCCGATGTGCGCACGGCCGGTCTTCTGCTCTCCGCACTCCAACGAGTGCGGCTCCGTTGAAGTCCGTCTATCAACGTACGGCCTTCCGTCCCCTTTCGTCCTCTCCGCACTCCAACGAGTGCGGCTCCGTTGAAGTTCGGAGGAACGCTGAGGGAACGCTGAGGAGTGTGTTTCTCTCCGCACTCCAACGAGTGCGGCTCCGTTGAAGTGATCCTAGTTGGAGCCTCAGACCTTGCGGTCTGACATGCTCTCCGCACTCCAACGAGTGCGGCTCCGTTGAAGTTTGGCGAGGTTGAACCAGGTGTTTTTCACGCGGTTCCTCTCCGCACTCCAACGAGTGCGGCTCCGTTGAAGTTATCCTCCGCTTCGTCACATCTGTTATTTCTCCCCGCCCTCTCCGCACTCCAACGAGTGCGGCTCCGTTGAAGTTTCAGGAAGTCAGGCACATGATCACTCGGCCCCTCCTTCTCTCCGCACTCCAACGAGTGCGGCTCCGTTGAAGTAGGTGTAGGTGAGCAGCGTGGCATTCACCCCATTGTCCTCTCCGCACTCCAACGAGTGCGGCTCCGTTGAAGTACGATGTCCTGCTGCAGCTCGCGTTTCCGCCGCTCGATCTCTCCGCACTCCAACGAGTGCGGCTCCGTTGAAGTTCAGCCAGCACGCGCACCACTGCCCCAGTTGCCTGCTTCTCTCCGCACTCCAACGAGTGCGGCTCCGTTGAAGTTTTTCAAACGGACGCACTGCCCCTTCAGACGCCTTCTCTCCGCACTCCAACGAGTGCGGCTCCGTTGAAGTACACTGAAATTCACCGTCACTTACCTGAGCAGCTTTCTTCTCTCCGCACTCCAACGAGTGCGGCTCCGTTGAAGTCGTGCGGCCTGCCAGGCTTTCCACGCAAGATCCATCTCTCCGCACTCCAACGAGTGCGGCTCCGTTGAAGTCACGACCGTTGACAATCTCGTTGATGAGATCGACCTCTCTCCGCACTCCAACGAGTGCGGCTCCGTTGAAGTACTGCGTCAATCCGCACGGATGCCCGCTTATCATCTCTCCGCACTCCAACGAGTGCGGCTCCGTTGAAGTATTTCCTCGCATGCCCTGATATGGTCGTCTGCGTAGCTCTCCGCACTCCAACGAGTGCGGCTCCGTTGAAGGGCATTTGGCTGGCCGTGGCTGTCACCTTGCTCGTAGTCTCTCCGCACTCCAACGAGTGCGGCTCCGTTGAAGGTTGGTGGGATCGTTGCGGGCGGCCTTTTCCTCGGCTTCTCTCCGCACTCCAACGAGTGCGGCTCCGTTGAAGGTTCACCAAATTCGAGGCCCGTCCTGAGATCGCAGGCGCTCTCCGCACTCCAACGAGTGCGGCTCCGTTGAAGGTTGGTCACTTTCCTGCGATTTTGTCGCGAAATCGGCCACCTCTCCGCACTCCAACGAGTGCGGCTCCGTTGAAGGATGGCCACTGCGTTCTCGCCTGTGGCGCTGGATGCTGACTCTCCGCACTCCAACGAGTGCGGCTCCGTTGAAGGATCACGTCCGCCGTTCGCAGATCGCCGTTGACGAGCGTCTCTCCGCACTCCAACGAGTGCGGCTCCGTTGAAGGGAGAAGCATCTGGATGGCGACGGCAACAGCCAGATCCTCTCTCCGCACTCCAACGAGTGCGGCTCCGTTGAAGGATCTCCGCTACCAGTGCCCGCAGCATTTCAATGTTGCTCTCCGCACTCCAACGAGTGCGGCTCCGTTGAAGGGTGGTGCGGCGGGGCAAGGGCTTTGATGTGCGGCTGCCTCTCCGCACTCCAACGAGTGCGGCTCCGTTGAAGGCGCTTCTCCGCCGCCATCCACGCCTCCGCCTTCTCCCCTCTCCGCACTCCAACGAGTGCGGCTCCGTTGAAGGGGCACCTTCGGGAGTGCCAGCGGGGCACCGCCAAACTCTCCGCACTCCAACGAGTGCGGCTCCGTTGAAGGTTCTTCGGTCATGTCGTGGTGTCGTTGGTGGTTGGTTCTCTCCGCACTCCAACGAGTGCGGCTCCGTTGAAGGTGGTGGTTCCTGGTTTGAGTTGGTATTACCGAGGCGCCTCTCCGCACTCCAACGAGTGCGGCTCCGTTGAAGGTGACCGTTCTGGCGAACGCTGGTAGCGGGGCGGCAGACTCTCCGCACTCCAACGAGTGCGGCTCCGTTGAAGGATTTGCGGCGGTTTCTAGAGGGGTGTAAACAGGCTTGCTCTCCGCACTCCAACGAGTGCGGCTCCGTTGAAGGCGTGGGGTTGCCGAGGGCTGCCGTTAAATCGTTTCCATCTCTCCGCACTCCAACGAGTGCGGCTCCGTTGAAGGAGGGGTCAAGCTGGCAAGGAGCTCGCAACACACTCTTCTCTCCGCACTCCAACGAGTGCGGCTCCGTTGAAGGTCCCCATGGCGGAAGATGTGTCGCCTAGAACGCGGACTCTCCGCACTCCAACGAGTGCGGCTCCGTTGAAGGCACAGGTCGGACGCCTCAGCGGCTGCACGTCTCCGACTCTCCGCACTCCAACGAGTGCGGCTCCGTTGAAGGCTGAATTTTCAGCATTTCGCCGGGGCTGATGGATGCGACTCTCCGCACTCCAACGAGTGCGGCTCCGTTGAAGGGCGGTCGAAATAGCCGTGCTTATCACCCCATGCGACAACTCTCCGCACTCCAACGAGTGCGGCTCCGTTGAAGGTCGAGCCGTTCGAGCTCGAAAATCATCTGCTGTTCGATCTCTCCGCACTCCAACGAGTGCGGCTCCGTTGAAGGCAGGACTACGCCACCGAAGCCGACGAAATCCGCGACTCTCCGCACTCCAACGAGTGCGGCTCCGTTGAAGGTTGTAGTCGACGGGCTTTTTCGGCTGCTCACCACCGAGCTCTCCGCACTCCAACGAGTGCGGCTCCGTTGAAGGCACGCCTCGCGCCTGTGGTTTGCTGGCACCTCCACCAACTCTCCGCACTCCAACGAGTGCGGCTCCGTTGAAGGAAACACTGCCACCCGGACTGCAGCACCGAAGCCAGACGCTCTCCGCACTCCAACGAGTGCGGCTCCGTTGAAGGGTGATGAGCAGGGGTTAGATTTTGCCGTTTTTCGCCGCTCTCCGCACTCCAACGAGTGCGGCTCCGTTGAAGGCATCTGAGGCGCACGGCGTTCTCAGAGTTCGAGCTGCCTCTCCGCACTCCAACGAGTGCGGCTCCGTTGAAGGCTGGAAATCGTCGAGGGTGATTTCGGACAGCGGTTTACTCTCCGCACTCCAACGAGTGCGGCTCCGTTGAAGGTCTGCCGGGGTAATCGTTCAGACGGATGCATCCCACTCTCCGCACTCCAACGAGTGCGGCTCCGTTGAAGGGTCCAGTCTTCCGCTGCTTTGCACTTCGTCACATGATGCTCTCCGCACTCCAACGAGTGCGGCTCCGTTGAAGGCTTGGCTGGCGTCTGAGGAGGATGGGGCCAAGCCTGTTTACCTCTCCGCACTCCAACGAGTGCGGCTCCGTTGAAGGAAAATACTGCGGTTCTGCATCTTCCGACTCTGCAATGCTCTCCGCACTCCAACGAGTGCGGCTCCGTTGAAGGATCCCCGCCGCGTAATTTCTACACCCCGGCCCCATTCGCTCTCCGCACTCCAACGAGTGCGGCTCCGTTGAAGGGACATCAGTTTGAAAAACGGCCTTCGTGGGAAAGACTGCTCTCCGCACTCCAACGAGTGCGGCTCCGTTGAAGGCCAGCATGCCGCCGCTAGTGGCTACTGGCGCAAGGCTGCTCTCCGCACTCCAACGAGTGCGGCTCCGTTGAAGGGACCGCATCTGCAACCCCACCGACCCGCTCAACAGCCTCTCCGCACTCCAACGAGTGCGGCTCCGTTGAAGGGACCGCATCTGCAACCCCACCGACCCGCTCAACAGCCTCTCCGCACTCCAACGAGTGCGGCTCCGTTGAAGGAACCAATGCTGAAAAATGTAGGCGTCCACGCTTGTCTCTCCGCACTCCAACGAGTGCGGCTCCGTTGAAGGCTGCAGATCGGCAATCTTCCGGGCCACCTCTTCACCCCTCTCCGCACTCCAACGAGTGCGGCTCCGTTGAAGGCTCTTCTGTGAGGGTCTGGCCGGGCACGGGAATTTCTTCTCTCCGCACTCCAACGAGTGCGGCTCCGTTGAAGGCATCCCCGGTTGCATCCCTCTCGCCCTCCCCTTCGCTGCTCTCCGCACTCCAACGAGTGCGGCTCCGTTGAAGGTTCGCCGAGGCCGAGAAGAAACACGCTGAACATGTCTCTCCGCACTCCAACGAGTGCGGCTCCGTTGAAGGCTGGGGCGAGAGGTCCAGCCCGCAGTGTTTTTTGGCCTCTCCGCACTCCAACGAGTGCGGCTCCGTTGAAGGTGTGCACGAGCTGGATGAGGGCCTCATCGTAGATGCTCTCCGCACTCCAACGAGTGCGGCTCCGTTGAAGGTTGTCAGCGACTCGCCGCGTACGTTGATCACTTCGGCCCTCTCCGCACTCCAACGAGTGCGGCTCCGTTGAAGGACCGAGGTGGGCTGGCGGCTCTGCGCGATTTGCTCACCTCTCCGCACTCCAACGAGTGCGGCTCCGTTGAAGGATCGAGAAGCGGGACGCGACTTTGCGCGGCGGCAAGCTCTCCGCACTCCAACGAGTGCGGCTCCGTTGAAGGACGGCGTTACGAAGAATAGACGATCAAGGGTATCATGCTCTCCGCACTCCAACGAGTGCGGCTCCGTTGAAGGAACTCGGCAGGATTCCATGACAGTCGCATGTGCGGTTGCGTGGGCGATGGTGGTGTCACCAGCTATGGTCTCCATCTGGATCATGGGCGTGCGATGCGGGCCGCCTACGAGCGAAGATTCGATGCCGCGATGTTGATAGCCGAGCGCGATTTCCAAGTGCAACACTTCTTCGCCAGCACATTGAAAACGGAAGTGGCCCGGCTCGATGATGCCCGCGTGAACGGGACCGACGGCGACTTCGTGAATCTCACCGCCATCGACCCGGAAGAATTCACCGTTGGCAGGTGCGTTGCCGTTGGTGCGCCGCACGGGCTTGAGCCATGGATGACCTTTGGGTGTCACGCCATGCTGCTCCCATATCAGTGGCGGCACCATGGCCGGTTTCCAGGCCAGCGCGGATGATTTTCAGCTCACTAAAAACGGACCGAATGGAGGCAGCGCCGTGACGGCAAACATGCTGGTCACAAAGAGCGCTGCCGAGTGTGGCGTCAACGAGGCCATGCCGCGAACTGCATCCATGGAAGGTGATCCGGCACCGCGGCGGATGTTGCCCGCGCTGAGAAACAAGGCGCCCTTGGTCAGACTGTTGCTCCACACATGAAAAAGCGCCGCCGCGACACCAGTCTGACCGAGGGAAGCACCAATGGCGAGTATGCCCAACCGACCGTGCCGTGGAGCACGCACAGCGCCGCAGCCAGGGCAGCGATGGAGCCGATCAAGATCAGTGCAAGCCATGTCCGTGACTGCTTCATGCCCACGACGACTCCCGTCGAGAGAGCCGTGCCAGCCAGGGACAGCAATGATCCTACCATCATGCCTCACCCTCCTTCTGAGCTTCAGCCAGCAAATCTCCTGTATCACGCCCCTGCGTAATGATTTGAGGAACCATTCAGCTTTCGGTCTTTGTTTTGCTCTTGCGCGGTTTTTTGCCCATAGTTGGCGCGGACTCTACCGCCTCTGCCTCGGCAGCGGCGGCGGGCTGCGAGAGCTCTGGCAGCAAGAAGACGCTGCAATAACCACAGACCTGCAGAATTGCGTTCTCACGCCGCAAATCGGATAGCTGTCCGCTGGGCAGCGAGAGATGGCAGCCGCCGCAGGTGTTGTTACGCACCCGGGCTGCTCCGCGTTTTCCTTTGGAAACCAGAAGATCGTAGTGGTGCAGAATGGCTGTGGGCAGGCGCTCGCGCACGTTTTCGGCCTCCAGCACCAGCTCTTGGTAACGCGGGATTTGGGGCTGCAAGCGGCGCTTTGCGGCATCCAGCTCGATGAGCTGGGAGAGATCGTCGAAGAGAGTAACGGTGGACTTCATAGGTTGATCGGGGGCGGTTGGGTTGTCAAAAAGGAGGGGGTAAGTGGAGGATGACTCATCGAGAGGTCGGTGTAAGACCTCCAGCCAGGCCAGCGCAGACTTCATGCGTAAACCATTCCTCCGGCTCTAGCTGGGACGCCGTTTTCATTGTCGGCATGTGCTGCTTCATAGGCGTAGTCGAGTGACGGGTGCTTTTTCACCCATAGCTTTAGCTGGTTCGTGAAAGCTGTTTTCACGCAGACGTAGCAGGCTGGTATCTCCAGGCACTCGCCGCAATAAGTGACCACGCGTGTGTCAAGCGGCATGCGTAGAAGCTGCTGCTGCACATGCGCCGTGTAATCCGTATAAAGACGTGCCTTTAGTTCCACTTCATAGTCGATGCGCAGCGAAGGCAGGACGTTTTCCTCGAATGGATTGAAGAGATAGAAGGCGTCGAAATCGCGAAAGTTCATGTCCTGAATGTTGCCATGGACGATGTCCACACGGGGAATATGATTTTTTTCGATCACGTTCTTGGCGACGCGGACTAGCTTTGCCCGTTGCTCCACCCCAGTGAAGTGGCCCTGAGTGGTCGTGGCACCGATGATGCAGAATTTTCCCGGACCGCAGCCGATGTCCAGCACCTTGGCGCCGGGTTCGGAGGCAAGCATCTGTGCAGCCGTGCGGCAGACATTGGCCGGGCTCCAATGGCAGGCGGAAAGCTTGCTGATGGCGACGGGGAATATTTGGTCAAATTCGTGGTCTTTGTGTGCATGCAGAAATTCGTTGTCAGACTGGACACGGATAGGAGTGGTGCGTTGAAAGAGGGATTCGAGCATAACGAACGGTAATATTGCATTTCAGGGGCCAAGAGGTCAGGAAAACGCCCCAGTCCTTGTATATCAAGGCCTCCAACATCACGATCATCCCGTCAGTTTTTCCGCAAAAACGCAATTTGTGCAATTTATGCACTTGTTATGACGAATGAGTGCAGCATTGATTCGAACCATATGGAACCCGCCAACATCCACATCCTTGTTCTCGACCGAGATGCGGCTTCAGCCCGCGTCATTCGCGATGCGCTGACAAAAATCGGCTATAAAATCTCCGTGGCCTCCCACGAAACCGATGCCTTGAACCTGGCCGCTGGCGAACTGTTCAATGTCGTCGTCAAATCTTTCGACGCCCAGCGAATCGATGCCGTGGCCCTTATGGAAAAGGTGCGCGGCATCACACCAGACACACAGTTCATTTTCCTCACCGAGAAAGGTACCATCCACACGGCGGTGGAAGCTATGCGCAAAGGTGCCTTTGATTACCTTTCGAAGCCCTTCAATCCAGAACAACTCATTGAATCCGTTCGAAAGGCCTTGGATTATCAGTCGCTGGTGGCCGAGGACCAGCGGATCAAGCAGCGTCTGCGTCGCCGTTCTGACCCCGACATCTTCGCTGGCAGCAATGCCGCCATGAAAGAAATCAATCTTCTGATCCAGCAGATCGCTCCCACGGATGTCACCGTTCTCATCGGTGGCGAAAGCGGCACTGGCAAGGAAGTCGTGGCTCGCGCCATTCATGAAAAGAGCCGTCGTAAAAACCAGCCCTTCATCGCCGTGAACTGCGCTGCCCTGCCCGAGAACTTGATTGAAGCAGAGCTCTTCGGCCATGTGCGTGGGGCATTCACGGGTGCCATCAGCGACCGCAAAGGACGTTTCCAACTCGCTCAGGGAGGCACGCTGTTTCTCGATGAGATAGGCGATCTCTCCCGCAAAGGCCAGGGCGACCTTCTGCGAGTGCTAGAAGACGGCATCTACCGACCTGTGGGCAGTCAAAAAGTCGAGCGTGCAAACGCCCGAATTATCGCCGCCACGAACAAGGATCTCGAAGCCGAGGCCGTCACGGGCGGCACGTTTCGCGAAGACCTGTTTTACCGGCTCAACATAGTTTCCGTGATGATGCCGCCGCTGCGTGAACGTGCCGAGGATATCGCGCCGCTGGTAAAATCGTTCACGGATCACTTTTGCGCAAAACACCGCAGGCGGGCCAAAAAATTCAAACCCGAAACATTGAGCCTCTTCCAAACCCTGCGCTGGCCTGGGAACGTCCGGCAGCTACGCAATCTCGTAGAACGTCTTGTGGTTACGGTGCCGCACGCGGCTGTTGGCCTGAATGATCTGCCTCCCTCCCTGCATCAGGGCAGATGCGAGCCGCATGCCATCACCATTCAGCCCGGCATGACGCTTGCACAGGTTGAGGCTGAACTTATTCGCCAAACTCTGCTCAAAGTGACTTCCAACCGCGAGGAGGCGGCAAAAAACCTCGGCATCAGCCGCCGTGCTCTGCAGTATAAGATTCAGCGTTACGAGCTCAACAGACTGCCGAAGCGGGTCCCCGCCGATTAATCACTTGAAGCCTCGCGCGTGTTTTTTTCAATACAATATTACTGCTGAGACAGGTATTCTAATGAACCTGACGGCTTGGATGCTCGGCACGTTGTTGAAATTTTGAATGTCGTCGCCATAGGAGCTCTTTGAGTTCATTTCAGGAGTTGTCATCGCGGTTCCGAGACGCCTGCTCGGCGAAAAGGGCTTGTGGATATGTGCAGGAACGGCGAATGCATCGGTAGCGTGTGTGCCTGAGGAGAACGCCCAGGCGACGCTCGTCCACTGCTGGCTGGTCTCCAATTCTTCGATTTCACTCGCGATTTGCCGTATCGAGTTCGCATAGTTCGTAAAGGTGCTCGCGCGAAATCCTGTCGTGGATTTTACCGCATCGAGCCAAGCTCCGATGGTCGCTGTCTTTTTCGTGGGCACCGACCGGGGCTTAAATTTTTGGAGGGTGGCTTCCCAACCGTGCGCAACAAGGTGTAGGTATCGTTCACGTGCACGTTCAGACGCAATGCTCTTGTCTGCCGTCTCCAGTGGAAAGCGGTGGCGTTGTCCTCGGTGTTTGATTTGAATGTTGAAATGAGGGCTGTTACCCGGTTTGTGGACCTTGTTTAGCCAATAGGCCGCTGCAGTTTTAGGAACTGCCTTCTTGGGCTTGCTGTGCACTTTTTGTGCACTTTTTTGGTTCTCTGAAGGTGTCTCTTGTTCGCCTATGAGTGTAGGACCTGAGGCTGGAGGCCCTGATTTTCCTCGGCTGGAGGCGATCATGAGCGAACCATAGCGAACAATTGAAAACCCGCAAAGATGGAACTAAGGATCTGTGCCGAAAGGCTTAAGGGTTCGAGTCCCTTCCCGAGCACCACTCTTTGAGGTACAAAGAGGCAGCCGGTGGCGCAGGAGAGACCGGCGGTGAGGCGGGCATGCTGGCATTCTTCGCCGCGTATTTGATCAGCCTTTCGAGTTCCTCCTGCCAGTATTCCTGCTCCCACAAGGATGCGCCCCGGGGCATGGATTCGAGTTTGGAGAGAAGAGTTTCGGGAGCGCCTGTGGCGTAGCTGCGGAGTGTCTCCGCGGCTTCGGCGATGTCTGGAAGGCAGAGGGAAAGGGTGAGCGGCACGGAGGCATCGAACAGACGATGGGGGTAGGCGGAAAGGGGGGCCTGGGGGCAGGCGCTGCGGTAGAGGCAGCGGACGAGACTGCCAAGCACATAGCGAAACGCCGGTGGGTGCGGGCCGGTGCCGGAGGCCTCGCGGGTGAGCTCCAGATGGAGCTTGTCGGATGAGATTTCGATCTTGAACCACCAGGGATCGCCTTTCCACACGCCGGCGCGGTTGAAGGGCGGGCGGTGTTCGAGCAGGAGCACACGCTCCAGCTCGATGGCCTCCGCGGGCAGCGCGCACTCCCGCCACTCGATTTTGAAAATGCGGTGCACCAGCCGCAGCGTGCGCCTGGGATTTTTCTCCGGGGTCACGTGGCGGTAGCTGCCGATGCGGGCCTTCAGGTCCGAGGACTGGCCGATGTAGAGCAGCTCGCCGGCCTGCCCGTAGAAAAAGTAAACTCCGGGAACGGCGGGCAGGGAGCGGAAGAAATCATTCCCCAGCCGCACCGAGAGAGGATTCTCGAGGTGGAAAAACTTGAGCTGGCGGGATGATGTTCTGACGGCCTCCATGCGCGGGGCGGAACATCGTGCCGGGGCGGCGGCGGTTCAACCGGGAGGAGCGGCGGACTTTCCGCAAGGAATAGTGCGTGTGTCGTCCGGGCAGAACTGCTTATTTATGGTGCATGAACGAGAAACTCGAGACGCTGCTGGAGCGGATGCATTCGCTGGAGAAGGAAATCGTGCGGGAGATGCAACGGAAGGAGGCGGAGTTTTTCTATGAGGTGCGGCAGGGGAAGATCCGCTTCACGGCGGAGGCGCGCGCGCAGCACAAGCGGCTGATGAAGCGCTTCACCAGCTACATCCGGGATTCGCGCTTCATGATACTGCTGACCACGCCGGTGATCTGGGCCTGCGCGCTGCCCATCGCGCTGCTGGATCTGTTCATGGTGGTTTATCAGGGCATCTGCTTTCCCATCTACGGGATCCCGAAGGTGAAGCGGGGCGACTACATCAAGCTGGACCGGAGGCACCTGGCGTACCTGAACTGGGCGGAGAAGTTCAACTGCGAGTACTGCGGCTATGCCAATGGCGTGCTGGCCTGCGCCACGGAGATCGCCGCGCGCACGGAGCAGTACTGGTGCCCGATCAAGCATGCGCTGCGGATGAAGTCCAGGCACAGCCGCTACCGTTATTTCTTTGAGTATGGAGATGCGGAGGGCTACCGGCGGCAGATTGAGGCCGTGAGGCGTTCATTTGAAGACATCAAAAACGACCCGGACGCGCAGACCACCTCCGCGACCGGCACATGATCTGACCGGCAATCACCAAACCATGGGCAGCGGCAGGTGCGTAATGATGTCAGAGTGACTTTACTTCCATGAAAACGAAATCCGCCTCTGCCTCCCCCACCACCGCCGCCGAAGCCCCGGCCAGGCCCCTGCCGCGCAAGCTGGGGGCAAACCACAGCGAGACCGCCAGCCGGCCGCGCAAGCATGACAACAACTTCAAGCAGTCCAAGGACCTGCGCGAGGACCGCGGCATCCGCCAGCTGAAGGCGGGGCCGAAAGCCCAGTCCGCACGCGGCGGGCGCTGAGACCTCTGGAACCAACCCTAGTGCCACCGCCATGAATGATCCTGCCACCATCCACCCCGTCGAGCTCAGCGTGAGGCGTACGCTGCAGAACGCTGAAGCTTATGTGCGCCGCGAACCCGTGAAGGCCGTGGGCACCGCGCTGGGCATCGGCCTGGTGCTCACCATGCTGCCCCTGCGCAGCCTGACGAAACCTGCCGCCCTGCTGGGCTCGGCGCTGCTGCAGCCCACGCTACTGGGGCTGGGCCTGATCAAGGCCTTTGAGCTCTGCTGCCAGACCGCCGACGTCAAAGCGGCGCCACCTCCGCCTGATTCTCCTTAAACCCACGCAATCCCGCACGCCATGCCGCGCAGCATCCGTCTCAGCCGCTTGTTTTCGATGGCCGACCAACTGGCGGCCCAGCTCCAGGGCCTGCAGTTTGCCGGCTGGAAATCTCCGGAAGCCCTGTGGAGGCCGGATGTGAACGTGTATGCGCATTCGGACCGGCTGGAGGTGTGCGTGGACCTGGCCGGGGTGAACAAGCAGGAGATCCAGGTGGAGGCGGAGCCGCGGCGGCTCGTGGTGCGCGGGCAGCGCCAGACGCCGGACGGCAGGTGCGATGCGGAAGCCTGCTGCCGCATCCTGGTCATGGAAATCCCGGAGGGAAATTTTGAGCGTGTGCTGGAGTTTCCCGTGGCGGTGGACACGGAGCGTGTGACCGCGAAGCAGGAAAACGGGTGGCTGTGGATCACCCTGCCCATTCAAATGGAGGAAGTGTCATGATGGAGAATCTGTTATTGAAAGCAGCGGAAGGAAACGCCGAGCCGGTGAATGCGCCGGCTTCCGCCACCAGCACGGGCGGAGAGACGGACAAGCCGGTGACTGTGCCGGGGCCGGTGGAGGTGCTGCCCATCCTGCCGCTGCGTGACACGGTGCTGTTTCCAGACACGGTGATGCCGCTGAGCATCGGGCGTGCCTCCAGCCTGCAACTGCTGGAGCAGAGCCTGCCGCAGAGCAAGCTGCTGGGGCTGGTGCTGCAGAAGGACAAGGAGAGCGACAATCCCACGCTGGAGCAACTGCACGAGCAGGGCGTGATCGGCCGCGTGGTGCGCATGATGCGGCAGGAGAGCGGCGTGGTGATCCTGGTGCGCGGCGAGCAGCGCATGCGCATCAAGAACGTGGTGCAGCAGGAGCCGTACATGAAGGCGGAGGTGGAGACGCTGAGCAGCGTGATGCCGGCGAAGGAGGACGACATGGCGGAGGCCGCCGTGCGCAATCTGCGCGAGTCCGCCACGAAGCTGCTGGGCCTGCGGCCGGAGGTGTCAGAGGAGGTGAAGGCGCTGTTTTCCTCGATCGAGAACGCCGGCACGCTGACGGACATCCTGGCGGCGAACCTGAGCATCGAGACAGAGGCGAAGCAGAAGCTGCTGGAGGAGACGCATGTGGCGCGGCGCGTGGCGGCGCTGGAGGTGCACCTGAACAACCAGCTCCACATCGCGGATCTGCAGAGCAAGCTGCGGGAAAATGTGAGCAGCGAATTTTCCGAGGCGCAGAAGCGCGCGTATCTGCGCGAGCAGCTCCGCGCCATTCAGAAGGAGCTGGGAGAGGACGGCAGCGGCGAGGAGCAGGTGGAGGACATCCGCCAGCGCCTGGACAAGGCCGGACTGCCGGAGAAGGCCCGCGCGCAGGCGGACCGCGAGCTGAAGCGGCTGGAGATCATTCCGCCGCAGAGCCCGGACCACTCCGTGATCGTGAACTACCTGGAGACGCTGGCCGAACTGCCATGGAATGTGCTGAGCGAGGAGAAGGTGGACCTGCACAAGGCGCAGGAGATTCTGGACCGCGACCACTACGGCCTGACGAAGGTGAAGAAGCGCCTCATTGAGTATCTGGCGGTGCGCAAGCTCAATCCCACCGGGCGCGGCCCCATCCTGTGCTTCCTCGGCCCGCCGGGCGTGGGGAAAACGAGCCTGGGGCAGTCGATTGCGGAGGCGCTGGGCCGCAAGTTTGCGCGCATCAGCCTGGGCGGCCTGCGGGATGAGACGGAGATCCGCGGCCACCGCCGCACCTACATCGGCTCCATGCCGGGGCGTTTGATCCAGGAGCTCAAGCGCCTGGGCACGCGCAATCCGGTGCTGATGCTGGATGAGATCGACAAGCTGGGCGCCGACTTCCGCGGCGATCCGGCGAGCGCGCTGCTGGAGGTGCTGGACCCGCGGCAGAACCAGGAGTTCACGGACCGCTACATCGATGTGCCGTTTGACCTCTCGCAGATCATCTTCATCGCCACGTGCAACACGCTGGACACCATTCCCGCGCCGCTGCGCGACCGCATGGAGATCGTGGAGCTCACGGGCTACACGGAGCGCGAGAAGCTGAGCATCGCGAAGAACTACCTCATCAAGCGCCAGCTCGGCGAGCATGGGCTGACGGAGGAGCAGTGCACGTGGAGCGACGAGGCGGTGGAGCGCGTGATCGAAGACTACACGCGCGAGGCGGGGGTGCGAAATCTGGAGCGGCAGATCGCCTCGGTGACGCGGCACATCGCGGCCAGCATCGCGAAGGAAGAAATGGCGAAGGCGCATGTGACGCCGGGCATCGTGCGCGAGGCGCTGGGGCCGGCGGCGTTTGTGCGTGAGAGCAAGCTGCAGACCAGCGCGCCCGGAGTGGTCACCGGTCTGGCTTACACCACGGCCGGCGGCGAGGTGCTGCACATCGAGGCGCTGCGGTTTCCCGGCAAAGGCGGCTTCACGCTCACGGGACAACTGGGAGACGTGATGAAGGAGTCCGTGCGCGCCGCGCTGAGCCTGGTGCGCAGCCGTGCGGTGCAGCTCGGGATTGATCCGGAGACTTTTGACAAAAACGAGGTGCATGTGCATGTGCCCGCCGGCGCCGTGCCGAAGGACGGCCCCTCCGCGGGCATCGCGATGTTCACCGCGCTGGCCTCGCTTTTCTCCAACCGCTCCGTGAGCAAGGACGTGGGCATGACGGGGGAGGTGACGCTGCGCGGGCTGGTGCTGCCCATCGGCGGGCTGAAGGAGAAATCCATCGCCGCGCTGCGCGCCGGACTGAAGACCATCCTCATTCCGAAGCTCAATGAGAAAGATCTGCCGGATCTGCCTGAAGAAGTGCGGCAGCGCCTGAAGATCATTCCCGTGGAGACGGTGGATGAGGTGCTGGCGGCCGCGCTGGAACCGGCTGCGGAGAAGGCGTGAGGCACGCGGGGGCGGCTGACGCTTTTTTGCCGTGATGCCACGGGATCTCCCTGGCGGAGAGGGAGACTTGCGTTTGCTGAATGATGCGCCGCGCAAGAATGGCGGGCTTTTGCGCATTGTGGCGGCGGGGGGTGAACCCACTGTGGGGGCGTGTATTACTACGCCTTGAAAATGCTGATCGGTGACCGCGCCAAATACATTGGCATCATCATCGGGCTGACCTTTGCCTCGCTGCTGATCACGCAGCAGTCGGCGATTTTTGCGGGCGTGATGTCGCGCACGTTCAGCTTTCTCACGGATGTGGCGCTGCCGGACATCTGGGTGGTGGACCCGCAGGTGCAGTACATTGATGACATCAAGCCGATGCAGGACACAAGGGTGCTGCGCGTGCGGGGCGTGGCGGGGGTGGAATGGGCGGTGCCGCTGTACAAAGGCGCGCTGCGGGCGCGGCTGGACAACGGCACTTTCCAAACCTGCATCGCCATCGGGCTGGATGATGAAACGCTCATTGGCGGGCCGCCGCAGATGATCAGCGGCAGCATCTCGGACCTGCGCCGCAGCGATGGTGTGATCGTGGATGAGGCCGGAGCGCGCGGCAAGCTGGCCCGGCGCGCGCCGGACGGCACGCTGGTGCCGCTGAAAGTGGGAGACACGCTGGAGCTGAACGACCACCGCGTGTTTGTGGTGGGCATCTGCCGCGTGACGCAGACCTTTCAGGCGAATCCGGTGATCTACACCACCTATTCGCGCGCGACGACCTTTGCGCCGCAGGAGCGCAAGCTGCTGTCCTTTGTGGTGGCGAAGGCGCAGGCCGGCGAGGATGTGGAGGCGGTGTGCGCCCGCATCCGGGAGGTGACGGGGCTGATGGCCTACACGCCCGCGAAGTTCAAGGAGCTGACCTTCTACTACTATCTCAGGTTCACCGGCATGCCGATCAACTTTCTCACCGCGGTGGCGCTGGGCTTCATTGTGGGCATCACCATCTCCGGGCAGACCTTCTACAATTTCACCCTGGACAACCTGCGCTACTTCGGAACGCTCAAGGCGATGGGCACCACGAACCGGACGCTGCTCCGGATGATCCTGTTTCAGGCGGTGATCGTGGGTGCCATCGGCTACGGCCTGGGCGTGGGCCTGGCCTCGGCCTGGGGCGGGCTGCTCAGCGGGCGCACGCAGATCGCCTTTCTGCTGCCCTGGCAGCTTCTGCTGATCTCGGCGGTGGCGGTGATGTTCATCTGTCTTTCCGCTGCGGCGCTGAGCATCCGCAAAGTGATGAAACTGGAGCCCGCGGTGGTGTTCCGCAGTTGATGACCTTCCTCATGAGCACCGTTTTTCAAGCCTCCCCGTC
Organism: Prosthecobacter sp.; assembly: GCF_044227185.1. GTDB lineage: Bacteria > Verrucomicrobiota > Verrucomicrobiia > Verrucomicrobiales > Verrucomicrobiaceae > Prosthecobacter. The sequence goes on from NZ_JBGAFO010000011.1 coordinate 81,586, forward strand.
AAACCAGACCGCCGTGCGCTGCCGTGGTCTGACGAAGACCTTTGGCAGCGGGGCGGCGGCGGTGCAGGCGCTGCGCGGGGTGGACCTGGAAGTGCGCACCGGCGAGCTGCTGATGCTGGTGGGGCCCTCCGGCTGCGGCAAGACGACGCTGATCTCGGTGATCGCCGGCGTGCTCAGCCGCGATGGCGGAGACTGCGCGGTCTTCGGCCGTGATTACCTGACGATGACGGAGCAGGAGACGACGCGCTTCCGCGGTGAGCACATCGGCTTTGTGTTTCAGGCGTTCAACCTGATCCCCACATTGACCGCGGCGGAGAATGTCTCCGCGCCGCTGGTGATCAAGGGCATGAAGCGCAGGCCGGCGGTGGCGCAGGCGCGCGAGGTGCTGCGGCAGGTGGGGTTTGACGAACGCATGCAGGAGTCCTCCCCGGTGGACCTCTCCGGCGGGCAGCAGCAGCGCGTGGCCATCGCGCGGGCGCTGGTGCATCAGCCGGATTTGATCGTGTGTGACGAACCGACGAGCGCGCTGGACAGCGAGACGGGCTGGAAGGTCATGGAGCTCATGCGCAACCTCGCCCTGGCCACCAACCGCGCGCTGGTCGTCGTCACGCATGACGCGCGCATCTTTGAATTTGCCGACCGCATCGCGCGCATGGAGGACGGGCGCATCACCGGCATCGAAACTCCCTTGAAGCCCGCCGCCGGCGCGGCTGAACCCCGAACCCTCTGAAGCCATGATCCGCAAATACCTGCTCCCGATTCTTGCCCTTGCCGGCATTGTGCTCGGCATTGCCGTCGCCATCCAGGGTGCGAAACAGGTGACGCCCGCCGCGCCTGTGTCGCAGCCCGCGCATTCGCCGTACCGGATTTTTGTGGCGGGGTCCGGGCTGATCGAGGCGAGTTCGGAAAACATCGCGATCGGCACGACGGTGGGCGGCGTGGTGGCGCGCATCTATGTGCAGATCGGCAGCCAGGTGAAGGCGGGAGAGCCGCTCTTCACGCTGGATGACCGCACGCACCGCGCGGAGATAGCGCTGCGCGAAAATGCGGTGAAGGTGGTGGAGGCGCAACTGGCCGATGCGAGGGATGAGCTGGCCTTCAACGAAGGCCTCAGCAACACGGGGGCGGTGAGCGTGGAGGACACGAACAAGCGCCGCAACACGGTGCGCGTGGTGGAGGCGCAACTGGCGCAGACGAAGGCGCAGCTCTCCAGCGCCATGACGGAGCTGGAGAAGCTGACGGTGCGCGCGCCGGTGGACGGGCAGGTGCTGCAGCTCAAGGTGCACCTGGGCGAGTACGCGCCGGCGGGCATTCTGGGCACGCCGCTCATCATGCTGGGGAATGTGACGCCGCTGCATGTGCGCGTGGATGTGGATGAGGACGACGCGTGGCGCATCCGCTCCGGCGCGGCGGCCACGGCCTGCCTGCGGGGAAACAAGGACATCAGCACGCCGCTGAAGTTTGTGCGCTTTGAGCCCTACGTGCTCCCCAAGCGCTCTCTCACAGGGGACAGCACGGAGCGGGTGGACACGCGCGTGCTGCAGGTGATCTTCAGCTTCACGCGCGGAGACCTGCCGCTGTTTGTGGGGCAGCAGATGGATGTGTTCATCGACGCGCCCACGCGCAGCTTTTCCGCCGCGCCGGACAAGGCTGCGAAGGAAGCAGCGCCCTGAAGGCGCAGTGCGGTGCGGTGCGGTGCGGAACCGGCTCAATGAGAGGACTGCGCACAAATGCGGTCCAGGAACTCGCGGGCGCGGACGGCGCGGGCGAGCACGGTTTCCACGGAGTCGTTTCCAGAGCCCTGAAGCTCCAGCACCAGCACGCCGTGGAAATCATTGCGGCGCAGCTCTGCGACGACCCAGGGCCAGTCGATGCTGCCTTCACCAGGGGGAAGGTGGGCGTCCCAGTCGCCGTGGTTGTCATTGATGTGGACGAGTTTCAGATGGCCGGAGAGCTTCTGAATGACGAGGCCCATCTCGCGCGCGAGGTGCGCATGGCCGGTGTCCAGGCAGGTGCCGACATTGCAGGTGTTGATTTCGCCGAGAAGGTACATCACGTCCCGCACATGGCCGAAGAGCAGGTGGGCCAGCATGTTTTCCAGCAGGAGCTGCACGCCGAGCTCGCAGCAGCGCGCGGCCACCACATTGAGAGACTCCGCGGCATGGTGCATGTGCTGGAGGAACTCCGCCTCCGGCGGGCGGCCCGGGCGCTCCGGGCCGGGGTGCAGCACCACCTGGGCGCAGTCCAGCGCGGCGGCGGCCTCGCAGGCACGGAGCAGCTCTTGCAGAGAGGCCTCACGCAGGGAGCGATCCAGGGAGGTGATGTCGAGGCGGTCGGTAAAGGGGGCGTGGAAGGAGTGGGGGACCAGCCCGAGCTCGCGCATGCGGGCGCGGGCCTGGCAGACCTGCTCCATGTTGTGGTAGTCGAGATGGCGGGGCGAGGAGCAGACCTCGATCTCGCGAAATCCGGCCTCGCTCACGGAGGGCAGGATGTCGAAGATGCTGCGCTGGTAGAAGCAGCCGGTGGAAAGAGCAATGGGCCAGGGGGTCATGGAAGGAGTTTGGCCAGAAGCTTCTGGCGTGAGGGCTCGAGATCGCAGGTGCCCGCGGAGGGAGGAAAGCAGAAGCCTTTCTCGCGCGTGGAGGTGCAGTTCAGATCCACCAGGCGGTCGAGTCCGGTGAGGTGCAGGCAGGCAAAGAGCCGGGTGTAGAAGTCCGCGCGCGTGGCGGCCTCGTAGTCGTTCCAGTCGATGCCCCAGCCATAAGAGGGGTCTTCAAACTTGGAGCGGATCAATCCGGCGATGTGGCGCGGGTGCCAGCCCTGGGCGAGCAGGCAGCGGGTGACGAGCTGCATGCCGGCGGGCTTGAGCAGGAGGTCATTGGGACACTCCAGAACATGCCGCGCGCAGTGTGGCAGATGCTCCAGCGGCGTGCGGCCGTAGGTCTCAGGCCAGCGCTCGCGCGGATCATGCTGCGCGGAATAATAAAACTCATGGAAGCGGCGCAGGCGGGAGGCGAGGTAGTGCTCCAGCAGGCGCTGGGTGCCCTCCTCCTGCAGCGGGATGCGCACGCAGGCGCGCTGCGCGAGGTCCCGCACCTCGTCATCCACCTGGCGGACTTTGATGGCCTGGCGGAAGTCCATTTCATGAAGGGGAATGGAGCGGATGGCGGGAAGCTCCTCCTCAATCTGAAAGCGGCTGGCGATGCCGGTCTGCCAGGGCTTGCGGTAATTGGTGAAGGGCATGCGGATGGTGCGCGTGTGCAGCGGGTCGCCGTATTCGGAGATGTCGATGGAGATCATCTCGCGCTGGGCGGTGGCGCAGGGGCCCACATGCACGGCGGTGATCTCCACGGGCAGGTCGGAAAAGGCGGTGGCTCTTTCCTTGATGCCATGGGCGAGGAATTCGATGAGCAGCGCGATGGCCGTGAAGGCGGCCTGGTCCGCCGCGAGGATGCTGCCGGTGAGCACGGGAGGCACGCGCTCCATGCAGGGGGCGATGAGCTCAGGCGCGGGACACAGCGCGCCGATGCGCGCGGCGATCTCCGAGTCGCGCCGGATGCGCCAGACGAAATGGTGGCCCTGGCCGGTGATGAGATGGAGAGGCTGGATGCCGAGCTCGAGCAGCAGAGACTCGATGACATTGACGACGGGCTCCTGGAGTTCAAAACAGCGCCAGGGATCGACAAAGGCCTCGGCGGGGGAGTCGAAGTTCACATACTCCACATCGAGATGCAGCAGGTGCGATTCGGAGTCTGCGAGGGAGCGGGCGACGTCCATGTCGCGCTCGAGAAACCAGTCCAGCTCCGCGGCGGGGCGCAGATCCCTGCGGTCAAAGGGGCGGCCGTCCGTGTGGGTGAGGAAGGCCGCGGTGGCGTGGTCAAGAGTGTCGCCGCCAAGAAACTCGACGAACCTCTGCCGCACGGCGGGATCTGAAACGAAGGGGTTCATGAGAATGCCTCGGTGGGACGAGACACCCTAACTGCGGCGCGGGCGCGGGCTACGCATGCGGTGGCATCGTTGGACTGTATCTTGCCCGGTGGGTGTGGGGCATGCGCGGGCGCGTCACAGCATCTGCATGGGCAGGGCGCGGATGACGATCTCGGCCTGGTGGAAGCGGGCTTCGAGCTCGCGGCGGTAGGCGTGCCACCAGGCGGGATCCAGCGTGTCGGTCATGACTTCGTAGATGATGATCTCATCGCGCACTTCATTGCCTGCTTCTTTCCAGCGGCCCTCGGCGGGGGAGCGGATGTGCGCGGTGAGGCCGCCGTACTGCTCGGTGAGCTCCGCCTTGACCTCCGCGTAGAGCGCGGCGTCCAGCTTTTCGTGCTGGTTGTCATAGAGCGGGAGGAGGATCTGGACCAGGTGCATGAGACGGGGGCAGGGAGGGAGGAGGACGTCACGAATGAATCGCCGCTGTGCGCGGCGGCGGATGTTTGCGCCTGCTCTCCTCTCCAGAAGGCTCAGGGCTGAGTGGAGTGGAATCTGAAGAGCGGGTGGCCGGAGGGGGATTCGGATTTTCTGACGGAGGTCCCGCGTGAATCGTGAGTCTCTTCCGGATATTTTTTCGTGCCGGGCCAGACGAGACGCCAGGGCTGGTGCTTGAGCGTGTCGCTGGCTTCTTCGAGATTGGCCGCAGTGGCGGTCAGCTTGCTGGCAAACTGCTTGAACTGGCGATCGAGTGTCTCGCTGGCGATGCGGAGATTGTGCAGGGTGGCCTCGAGGTCCTGGTTTTTCTCCATGCTGCCGGTCATTTTTTCCGCGTGCGCCAGGGTCTTGGCCAGGTCGCTGTCCGGGCCGGTGAGCCTGGCCATTTGATCAAAGGCAGCCGCGAGCTTGCCGTCGTCTGCGGTGAGGTGGCGGATGTTTTCCAGGGAGCCGCGCAGCGCGCCATCCGGGCCGATGACTTCATTGAGATGGATGGTGAATTTTTTGAACTCCTCCAGCGCCTTGGGCAGGTCTGAGTTTTGCTCCGTGAGCTTGTTGAGATTGGCCGCGGTCTTCTGCAGGCCGTCAAAGGTCTCGGTGGCCTTCTTCAGCGCGGGATCGAGCTTTTCCAGCAGGGTGGGAACGGCATCCGCGAGGCCGGGGTCGCGCTCGCCGACGAAGGAGGTGCCTTCCGGGGCGAGACCGCTGGACTCCTGGCCGGTGGTGAAATCGATGACCGGTTTGCCGAGGAGGCTGGGCAGCGTCATGCGGGCTTTGACCTTGTTGAAGATCTTCGCGGACTTGTCCACCTGGATGTCCACCACGGTCTCGTATTTGGGTTCCGGACGCTCCTTTTCGGGAACGGGGGAGTGGAGCTCCGTGACCTGGCCGATCCGGCGCCCGGCCAGCAGCACGGGCGCGCCAGGCGCAAGGCTGGAGGCGTTTTCCAGATAGATGCGGAATTTCTTCTGCGGCACGAAGACCCCGGGCGCGCCGAGGTAGAGCAGCAGGCTGACGAGGGCTGCGAGCGTCACGACGACGAGCACGCCGGTGCGGATTTCATTGCGGAAGACAGTCATGATGGTGTGGCCTGAAGGATGGGACCCTGGGTGTCTCCAGCGATGAACTGGGCGACGACGGGATGGGTGGATGCTTTGAAATTTTCCGGGGTGTCGCTGGCGATGATGCGGCCCTGGTAGAGCATGGCCATGTGCGTGGCGACCTTGAAGGCGCTGCCCATTTCATGGGTGACGATGATGGAGGTGGCGCCGATCTTTTCGCTGAGGCTGATGATGAGCTCGTCAATGACGGCGCTGATGACGGGATCAAGCCCGGCGGTGGGCTCATCGTAGAGGATGAGCTCGGGGTCCATGATGATGCCACGGGCGAGGCCGATGCGCTTGCGCATGCCGCCGCTGAGCTCCGCGGGCATCTTGTCGCGCGCGTCAGACATGCCGACGAGGGCGAGCTTTTCCTCCACCAGGTGGTCGATTTCTGAGCGCGACTTGGTGGTGAGCTCCTCCAGGGGGAGGGCGAGATTGTCCCGCACGCTGAGGGAGCTGATGAGGGCGCTGTATTGATAGACCATGCCGATCTTCTGGCGCATGCGGTTGAGCCGCAGGCGGCCCATGCGGGTGACTTTGAGGCTGTTGAAAAGGATCTCTCCGCTGCTGGGCCTGAGCAGGCCGAGAATGAGGCGGAGCAGGGTGCTCTTGCCACCGCCGGACTGGCCGAGCACCACGAGGCGCGAGCGCGGGGGCACACTGAGGCTGACGCCAGCCAGCACCTCCTTCTCATCGAAGGAGAGGCGCACGTCACGCAGTTCCACGGTGGGTTTGGCGGCATCGCTCATGGGTTGAAGAGTGAGACGAGGACGATGTTGGAGAGGGTGTCGAACGCGATGACGACGGTGATGGCGGTGACGACACTCTGGGTGGTGGCGGCGCCCACGCCGGCGGCGCCGCCGCGGACGGAGAGGCCTTTGTAACAGGCGACGATGCCGATGATGAGGCCGAAGAGGCAGCTCTTCACCGTGCCGGCGATGATGTCCCGCACGAGCATGCTCTCCAGCGAGGCATCGACGAAGCGGCGGATGGGAATGTCAAAGGCCCAGCGGGAGATGAGCGCGGCGCCCACCATGGCGGTGAAGTTTGAAACGACGACGAGGCAGGGCAGCAGAAGCAAAACGGCGAGCACGCGCGGCCCCACGAGGAAGCGCAGCGGGCCGATGCCCATGGACTCGATGGCCTCCACCTCCTCCGAGACGACCATGGTGCCGAGCTCGGCGGTGTAGGCGGCGCCGATGCGCGCGGCCACCATGATGCCCGTCATCAGCGGGCCGAGCTCGCGGGTGAAGGAGATGGCCACCAGGCCGGGGACCATGCGCTCCTGCCCGAAGGTCTGAAGCTGGTAGCCGGTGAGCAGCGCCATGGTGAGCCCGATGAAAAAGGAGACGAGCGAGACGAGGCCGATGGAGCCCACGCCGGTGCGGTCTGTCTGCTCAAAAAAGATGGAGAGGCGGAAGGGCAGGCGGCCGCGCACCATGCGGTCTGCCATTTCCTGCACGGTGTCCACGAGAAGCCATACGACGCTGCTGAGATGCTGGAGCGACGTGCGGATGGCGGACCAGGGACCAAAAGACATACGCTCAAAGCATCGTTCACGGGGAGGGTAGTGGATGTTCTTTATTGCCGGGTCAGGGCCGGGTGGGAGCCGCAGAGGGTTCGAAATCAGCCACTTGCTGGAGCTCCCGGGCCCGCGCTTCCCGGGCCCGGCAGGATGAGGCTGGAGTCAGGATTTGCCCGAAGGCCGCGTCCAGCGCGGGGCTCGAAACATGAGTGACCCCCAAACCCCATCCCCCTTATGAAACTCAACACCCTCCACGATCTTTTCGTTCAAGAACTCAAGGACCTCTACAGTGCTGAAACGCAACTGGTGAAGGCTCTGCCGAAAATGGCCAAGGCCGCGTCCAACGACGAACTGCGCAACGGCTTTGAAGAACACCTGAAACAAACGCGCAACCACGTCACGCGGCTGGAGAACATCGCGAAGGCGGGCGACTTCAAGCTGACGGGGCACCGCTGCAAGGCGATGGAAGGCCTGATCACCGAAGGCAGCGAGCTCATCAGCGAAGATGCGGAGGACGCGGTGCGGGATGCCGGGCTCATCGGCGCCGCGCAGCGTGTGGAGCACTATGAAATCGCCGGCTACGGCACGGCCCGCGCGCTGGCGGTGAAGCTGGGCTATGACGATGCGGCGGACACGCTGAGCCAGACCCTGGAGGAAGAAAAGGAAACCGACATCAAGCTGACCGACCTGGCCACCTCGACGATCAATGACGAAGCGGCGGCGCTGGCGGAAGCGTGAGGCTTTTTCGTTCTTCTTTTCCCATTCCCACGCTCGTTATTCCCATTCACACACACACCGTACTGTCGCGCTAGCGGTGGCACGGTGTGATGTGGCGTAGGAGGCCAGCACTCTACGGGTACCTGACTGGTGTCCGCTGCGCTTTAACATAATGCCAGGCATTATGTGATTGCACGCTCAGCCTTTTTCGCCATCTTGGCGGTTATGAAGCATGCTCAATCCTCTCATTCCCAGCGCTTGGCGATTGAAGAACAGCTCGTCGGGGTGAATGCCAAAACCGGGCTCTTTCCTGGCGCGCGTTCTTGGTCTGGGGGCAGGCATCGCATTCTTGGGAAGGGGCCGCTGGAGTCGTATTGTTATCATGTGATGTCGCGCACCTCCGGCGGGGAGGTGCATTTCGATGAGGTGGAGAAGGAGGCGCTGCGGCGCGTCATCTGGCGGATGGCGGAGTTTTCTGGCATCAAGGTGGTGACTTACTGCATCATGCGGAATCATTTTCATCTTCTCGCGGAGGTGCCGCACCGGCAGACGTGGCTGGAGCGTTTCGAGGGGAAAGATGGTGAGGCGAAGCTTTTCGATCATCTCCAAACCCTCTACAGCCGTGCGTATCTGGGCCTGCTGCGCGATGAACTTGCCGATCTTCGCGCCCGCGGGATGCATGCTTTGGCAGCGCAGCGCATCGAAAACATCAAGAAGCGTTTCTGCGATCTGTCGCTCTTCGTCAAAGAAATCAAAGAGCGTTTCAGCCGCTGGTACAACAAGCGCCATGAGCGCCGGGGCACGCTGTGGATGGACCGTTTCAAAAGCGTGCTGGTCGAAGGCAAAGGGGAGCCGCTGCGCACCATGGCGGCGTACATCGATCTCAACCCGGTGCGTGCCGGCCTGGTCAAAGACCCGAAGGACTATCGCTGGAGCGGCTACGCCGAGGCGCTGAGCGGCAGCCGCAGGGCGCAGCGCGGTGTGTGCAAAGCTCTGGGCAAACCGGTGGATGGATGGAAGAGCGCCGGCGCTGCGGAAGCCTACCGCTGTCTGCTGCATGATGAAGGGCGCGAAGTGCGTGATGCGCAAAACGAAGCCGTGGTGCGTCGCGGCATCACCGTCGAATCCGCACGAGCCGTGCTGGCCGCCAAGGGCAAGCTCAGTCCTGCAGAGCTCGTGCGTCTGCGCGTGCGCTACTTCACCGATGGTGTGGTGCTTGGCAGCAAAGCTTTCGTCGAAGACGTCTTTCAGACGCAGCGAGAATCCTTCGGCCCGAAGCGCAAAGGCGGTGCCAGACGCATGCCCGCGTCTGATGCAGACTTCTACACCCTGCGGCAGTTGCGTGTACGGCCTTTGGGATGAGAAAGAAGTGACGGGACCCGTGAGCTTGGTTACATGCCCAAGGCGGGAGGCGGCCAGTCGGGGGAGAGATCGTCGGGGTCGACGGGTTCCAGCGGGGTCTCGGCGGGGCCGGTGAGGACTTTGCCTTCGGGAGTGAAGGTGGAGCCGTGGCAGGGGCACTCCCAGAGCTGGTCGGCGTGGTTCCAGCCGACGACGCAGCCCATGTGCGGGCAGATGGCGCTGAGGAGCGTGAGCCCGCCCTGCTTGTCCCTGGCGGCGGCGACTTTTTTGCCGTTCATGCGGAGGATGGCGCCATGGCCTTCGCCGAGTTCTTCGGGCTTGCGGCTGCTGCCCATGAAGAGGCTTTTGGTGAGGTAGTAGGGGTAGTCTTTGTTCTCCTTCAGGTAGTCCCAGGTGCTGGAGAGCTCCTTGCGCTCCACGTGGAAAAGACTCTTCCAGGGGCTGGCGATGCCCTGCACGTGCTCGGCAAACATCATGCCGGAGAGGGTGCCGAAGGTCATGCCGGTGCCGGAGAAGCCGGTGGCCACAAACTGCCCGGCGTATTCGCCGATGTAGGGCAGGCCATCCACGGTTTCGATGACCTGGCCGGACCAGCGGCGGAGAAAACGGGCGCTGGGGAACCACTTCTGAACACGCTGCATCAGCGCGGTGTAGCGTGCATCTGTGTCCTCCTCCTGGCCGGTTTTGTTGTCCTCGCCGCCGGCGATGATGCGCAGGGTGTCTCCCACTTTGTCAGTGCGGAAGTAAAAGTACGGATCTGCGGTGTCCCACCAGAGGGCCTCGGGCACGACGGTGTCCGGCAGCTCTGCCTCCATGGCGTAGGTGGTGTATCCGGCGAGCTTGGTCTGCAGCAGGGTGGAGCTGAGCATGCCGGCGGTGCCCTGCAGCGGCACATGCGTGGCGATGAAGACGTGCTGGTAGGAAATGGTGTGGCCGTTGCAGCGCACGGTGCGCTTTTCAGGGTCGAACTCCCAGGCCTCGCAGTTTTCATGAATCTGCGCGCCCTTTTTTTGCGCCGCCTCCGCCAGGGCGAGCAGGTACTTGAGCGGGTGGAATTTCAGCAGGTTGGAAAAGAGCACCGCGGGCTGATGAGTGACGGGGCACTGCGAAATGAAGCGCGCGTCAAAACCCATCCACGAGGCGAGGGAGGCGTCCTCATGCAGGGCGGGAGTCTCGTCTTTTTCGGCACCCTCCGCGGCGTAGAGATACGCGGGCACATGGCTGAAGTCGCAGTCGATGGATTCGGCGCAGACGTTGCGGCGGATTTGATCGGAGGAGGCCTTGCAGGCATCCCACACGGCCTCGGCATGCTCGCGGCCAAAGGTTTTCACGAGGTCGCGCAGGCGCTCGTCGGTCGGATAGCTGATGTGGGCGGTGGTGCAGAAGGTCTGGCCGCTGCCGAGCCTGTCCTTTTCCACCAGGATCACCGAGCAGCCGGCCTGGGCGAGCAAGTAGGCGGCGGTGACACCCGAGATGCCGCCGCCGATGACGAGGGCTTCAGTGCTGGCATCCTGATCGAGCGCGGGAAAAGAGGGGACGGATGCGAGCTTCCATGGAGATTCGTGTTTCATAGGAACGAAGAAAAGGCGGAGGCCTATGGATGTATTCGCAGGAAGCGGCGCGAACAGCCGTGGGGAACTCCAGCCACCTAGCGAATCGCCGGAAGCTTTTGCTTCAGCGTGAGCACGGGGGCGAAGAGGTCGCCGTGTTTTTTGACGCGCTGGAGGACTTCCTTCGCTTCAAAGCTGAGCTTCTTTTTGCGCTTCACGGCGGCGGCGACTTCGTCCCAGGTGACAGGAGTGGAGACGGTGGGGTGATCCTTGGCGCGGAGGGAGTAGGCGCAGACGGTGGTCTTATGGTCGTCGTTCTGGCTCCAGTCCACGAGGACCTTTCCCTTGCGGAGCTTTTTGAGCATGTTCGAGACCACGAGGTCGGGGCACTGGCTTTCCAAGGTCTGCGCGATGGTGCGGGCGAATTCCTTGGTGCGGTCGTAAGTCACGGGCGTGTTCAGCGGCACATAAACCTGCAGGCCTTTGGAGCCGGAGGTTTTGGGGAAGGACTGCAGGCCGAGGGAGTCAAAGCAGTCCTTCAGCAGCAGGCCCACCTTGCAGCAGGTGAGGATGTCCGCGGGCGCGCCGGGATCGAGATCAAAGGCGAGCGCGGCGGGGCGCTTCGGCGCGGTCTTGCGGTGGAGGAAGGTGTGAAACTCCAGATTTGCCAGGTTCGCGGCCCAGACGAGGGAGGGCAGGTCGTTGATGATGCAGTAATTGATCATGCCCTCCGACTTCGCCACCTTCGTGGTCTTGACCCATTTCGGGCGGTGCTCGGGGCACTCCTTTTCATAGAAGAAGAAACCCTTCACGCCATCCGGGTAGCGCTTCAGCGTCAGCGCGCGGGCCTGCAGGTGCGGCAGGAGCTGCTCCGCGATGCTGATGTAGTAGTGGATGACATCGCTCTTGGTGAAGCCGACGTCGGGATACATGACCTTGTCCAGATTGCTCACCGGGACCGGCATACCATTCACATCAAGCTGGGTTTTCTGGCTGCTCATGACTCCTGGATGCGTTCGCGGGTGACCTCGCCGGCGCGCTTGTCCTGGCGCAGGCCGAGGAAGACGGGGTGGCGCAGGCGGCCGTCCTGCGTCCACTCGGTGAACTTCACCTGGCAGACGAGCCTGGGCTTGAGCCAGGTGCATTTCTTCATCTCGGATCTGGTGATGCCCTGGCCCCAGCGCCCGCTGGTATCTGCTGGTAGGTTGGCAAAGGGGCACTTCTCCTGCACCAGGGGCTGAAACTGGCGGTGAAGGGTCCGCAGCATCTCGGTGTCAAAGCCGGTGCCCACCTTCCCGGCGCACTGCAGTTTGCCATCCGCATGCACGCCGATGATGAGGGCGCCGATGTGCTTGCGGCTGCCGGTGGGGTCGGTGTACCCGCCGATGACCACCTCCTGCTCGCGGTTCAGCTTCAGCTTCACCCACTGGCCGCTGCGGCGGCCGACTTCATAGGTGGATTCGGGGCGTTTGCCGATGAGGCCTTCCAGGCCGAGCTTCTTCGCCTGCTTGAGCAGTTCATTCACATCTCCTTCGAGGGAGTCGGAGTAGCGGATGACGTCCGAGCCTTTGAGGAGGGCGCGCAGGGCTTCCTTGCGCTTGAGCAGGGGCTCGCCGGTGAGGTCGCGTTTTTTCAGGCGCAGCAAATCAAAGACGTAGTAGCACAGCGGCGGGCGCTCCTGGCCGAGGTCGTAGGCCTGCAGGCGCTGGAAGGAGGAGAGTCCTTTGTCATCAAGCGCCACGATCTCGCCGTCGAGGACGCAGTCCGGCAGCGAGAGCTCGCGCAGGGCGTCGGTGATCTCGGGAAATTTTTGCGTCATGTCCTTTTCCGTGCGGGAGACGAGGGCGGGGTGGCGGCCGTGGTTGATGGCGAGGGCGCGGAAGCCGTCGAACTTCACTTCGTAAACCCAGTTGTCATCGGTGGGTGGAGAACTGAGCGCCTTGGCCTTCATGGGCTCGACAAACCAGGACATGGCGGCGCGGGAGGCGGGCGGTGGATCTTCTGAGGCTGGGTCAGCGGCTGCGGAGGCTGCATTGCTCTTGCTCTTGGTTTTCGCTTTGCCCTTCGCTGACTTCTTGGCGCGGCTGCTTTTCTTGCTGCTCTCCTCTTCCTCTTCCTCTTCCTCCTCCTCGTGATGGTGGTGGGCGGGAGGGAGTTTGTCCTTGCCCTTGCCCTGGCTGCGGTTGCTGATCCAGGGCTCGGCATCGGCCAGGTCCTTCATGTGGCGGCCGGAGATGGCGGAGGTGTCGTCCATGCGCTTGCTCACGGGCTTCAGGTCCTCTCCGCCGCGGATGAGAAGCCACTGTGGTTTGCCTTCCTTACCGTGCAGGCGCACGAGGTACCATTCGCCTTTGAGCTTTTTGCCGTGGAGCGTGAAGTGGAGCTTGCCGCCCTGCAGCTCCTTCAGCGGAGTCTTCGAGGCGGGCTCGTAGGTCCCGGTGTCCCAGACCATGACGGTGCCGCCGCCGTACTGGCCCTGGGGAATGGGGCCTTCAAAATGGATGTAGGAGAGCGGGTGGTCCTCCACCTCCACGGCCAGGCGCTTCTCTCCTTTGGCATAAGGGACGCCCTTGGGCACGGCCCAGGATTTCAGCGTGCCGTCGAGCTCCAGGCGGAAGTCATAGTGCAGGTGGGAGGCGGCGTGCTTCTGAATGACGAAGCGGAGCGCGCCGCCGCGCCTCTCCTTTTTGCCACGGGGCTCGGCGGTTTTTTTGAAGTCCCGCTTTTTCTGGTACTCGCGCAAAGACATGGGGCATGATCATGCCGCCTTTCTCCGGCAGTTGCTGAGGACATCCTGGCAAAAAGTTCTCATGGGCTGCTCATGTATCGCACGCGTGGGAGGCGGTGCGCTTGTGGTTTTGCGGGAGCATGGCGGCCGCCTGCGTGCTCCGTGTGGTTTAGGGAGTGATGAAGCCTGAGTTTATGTCGGACAAAACCCTTTGATTGGGCGTGGTCGTTCTTCTCTTCACCCGCCTGTGGCGTCCGCGGCACATCTGCTGTGAGGCACCTGCGGTGACGAAGGACGAATCGACAGGGAGGCATGCTTTGGGTTGCGGGCGGATCATGAAACGGTCATCTACATGCGATCCCACCGAAACCAGCACCTATGAAATTACGTCGCTTCATTCAGCAGCATGCCCGGCTGGCCGCCCTGGCTGGCCTGGCCGTCAGTGGTGTTGATGCCCAGACGGTTCCGGAGCTCCCACCGCCCATGCGACCGGAAGTCCGGGCCCTGCTTGAAGAATATGGGACGGATGCGCCCTATGCCAACGTCAAGCGTTACATGGAGGTGGAGAGAGAGCTTGCCACACGCCCGGATATCAAGCAGGACCTGATGGATGATTTCAAGCGCTCGCTCGTACGGGATCGTCGGAATCCAGGCCAGGTGGCGGCATCCATGTCTCCGGGGCTGCCGCTGCGGGCGGACTTGACGGATGAGGAGCAGAAGCTCGTCACCGATGAGCTGGAACGAGTGATTGAATTTCCAAGCGCGGATTATTTTATCGGCCCGGCCATCCACATGCTGCGCCACTACCCCAGTCCGGAACATGAAGCTCTGGTGCTGCGATTTTTGCAGCGGGACGATCGGGAGTATCACACCCTTTTGGCCGCTTTTCGAACTCTAAGCGTCATCGGAAGCCCGAAGTCACTGGAGGTCATGCGGCAGATGGAGGCCCGTTTTGCAGCCATAAATCCGAAATATGTCTTCCTGAAGGAGATGCATGATCACATAGGCGCTTTGGAAACGCGGATGCAGAAGAGGTAGTCCGATGCCTGTGATCTTGTTTGTTGAGTCTCGCACAATAGCAGAGAGCCTTGCCCGCCTGAGAGACAGAGACAGACCCGTTTTCAATGAATTGTGGTATAAGAGGAAGCGATGAAGCAGTCTTTGCAGCAGTGTTTTGTACTGGCCTGAGCAAGTGCAGGCGATGAGGAGTGAAGGCTTTCGCGGCTTTGGGCCGCGGCAGTGCGGATGCTGTGAGGAGATAAGAGGCATGCGTGGCTGCCCCATGGAAGCATCATGGCTGCTTCAACTCATGGTCCGCCGTGCGGTATGCCCGAGCGTGTGCAGCGCGCGGTTGAGCTCGGCAAAACGGATGGGTTTCACCAGGTGGGCCACGAAGCCGGCGTCGCGTGAGTTTTGCTGGTCCACATCGGTGCCGTAGCCGCTGAGGGCGATGCCTTTCAGCCCGCGCTGATCGCGCAGGAGCTTCATGAGTTCGTGGCCGGTGCCGTCTGGCAGGCCGAGGTCTGAGACGACGCCGTCAAAGTCGGTCTCGCTGGCGCGGGCGAGGGCGTCTGCCTTGGTGCCGACGCCGACGACGGAATGCCCGGCGCGCACGAGCAGGCGGGAGAGCACCTGGAGGCTCTGCTCATGGTCTTCCACCAGCAGGAGGCGCAGGGGGGACTCCAGATCATGCCGCGCGGGACCGCCGCCGGGGGCGTCTGCCTCCATGCCGGGAGATTCCGGCACGGCGCCGGGGAGTGTGACGGTGAAGAGCGCGCCTTTTCCGGGCCCTTCGCTGTGGGCCTCCACGGTGCCGTGGTGGAGGGTGACGATGGCGCGGGTGATGGCGAGGCCCAGCCCGAGGCCGGGATAGCGTGAGTCGCGCCCGGTGGGGCCCTGCTCGAAGGGCTCAAACATGCGCTCTTTCACGGTGTCATCAAAACCCATGCCCTGGTCCTCGATCTCGATGACGAGGGAGTCGGAGGAACCCTGCGGCGAAGGAAGATCCGTGGAGCGGATGTGAACGGCGGTGCCGCGCGGGGAGAACTTCACGGCATTGCGCAGGATGTTCCAGAAGACCTGCTGCAGGCGTGTGGAGTCTCCGGGGAGCTGCGGTCGGGTGGCGCGCAGATCCAGGGTGATCCGCACGCCGCGCTCCTCGGCCTCGTCCTGCACGATCTCCACCACGTTGCGCAGCAGGGTGTGCGCGTTGCAGGGCTCGGAGCGCAGGGAAAGCTTGCCATGGGTGATGCGCGTGATGTCGAGGAGGTCATCAATGAGGCGGGCCTCGAGCGCGACATTGCGCTCCACCATGCGGAGCTGCTGGCGCACATCGTCCGAGAGGGCGGGGTCCTCCTGCAGCGCGCCGGCGGTCATGAGCACCGGGGTGAGGGGCGTGCGCAGCTCATGCGAGAGCTGGGCGATGAAGGCGTCCTTTGCGGCGGAGGCGGCACGGGCGGCGATTTCGCTTTCGCGCAGAACGGATTCCACACGGCGGTTTTCGGTGATGTCAAAGGTGGCGCCGTCAAAACGGAGCGGTGTGCCGTCCGCGGCATAGAAGGCGCAGCCGATGGCGCGGATCCACTTGATGCGGCCGTCTTCGGGCGAGACGGTGCGGTAGTCCATCTCAAAACGCTCCCGGGTGGAGATGGCGTGCTCGATCCTGCGGCGCGTGCGCTCGCGGTCGTCCGGATGCAGAAGTTCATAGAACAGCTCGATGCTCACCTGGGCGTCTGGCGGGAGCCAGAAGTGTTCTTTGACCATGCTGTCCCACTCCAGCGTGCCGAAGGGGAGATCGCAGAACCAGAAGCCGACTTCGGCGATGTCTTTGACGATCTCGATGCGCTGGGTGGAGCGGTGCAGGGCGTCCTCGGCGGCCTTGCGCTCGGTGATGTCCTGCACGGTGCCGCGCAGGCCGGTGATGGTGCCGTCGGGATCCTGCACGCGCTCACCGCGCGCGGTGACCCAGATGCTTTTGCCGTCGCGGAGGGCTTCGAGCTCCATGTTGTAGCCGATGCCGGTCTGCAAAGTCTGCTGCACGGCGCGGTTCAGGCGCTCCCAGGCCTCCACAGGGTAGAAGGTGCCGCGCTGGCCGGTGAAGGTGGGCAGGGGATCCGAGGCGGGGTCCAGGCCATAGATGCGGTAGAGCTCCTCGGAGCCGGTGGAGGCGTCCGTCCGCGCGTCCCAATACCAGCTTCCAATATGAGAGAGCTGCTGGGCCTCGCGGAGCTGGCGGGTCTGCTCGATGAGGGAGCGCTCGCGCTTTTCACGTTCGGCCAGCTCCAGGGCCACGCGCTCGCGCGAGCGGTGGAGCATTTCGCCGAGGGCGACGATGCCGGAGGTGAGGATGACAAAGCCGGTGAAGCCGATGGTCCAGGTGTACATGGACAGGCCGGTGTAGCGCGGGGTGACAAAGAGATACGCGGTGAGGACGAAGCCGATCAAGGCGGCCACGGAGACGGCGGGCCAGCGGCAGAAGCGGGCGGCCACGGCGATGCCGACAAAGAGGGTGAGGAAGGGCAGGCGGCCCTCCAGCCAGGGCTCGAGCAAGGCTCTGACGCCAGTGGCACCGAGCACAATGAGCATGGCGATGCCAAAGGACTTCAGGAAGGCGATGACACGTTGTCGCGACATGGGGGAGGCTGGCAGGAGAAGCCTAGCGGAAAGCCAGACGCCAGCAAGACGGAATGGCGCGGCGCGGCTTCAGGCACAGGGCTTACGCATGAAGCGGCCAGCCAGGGGACGGAGTCTTCTGTGACAGCCAGGCTTTTTGCCGGTGTTCATCGGTATAGGCGTTTGCAAAATTGATTTCCGAAAAGCACGCATGGAGACGTTCGGCGAAGGCTGGAGGACCAGCCTCCCCTGCCGTGCGCTGAGCGTGCGCATGTCCAGCGCGAGGCAAAGCGGGGCGGGGCGTGCCCATCCACCGTCGAAGTTCCAAGACTGCGGGGCAAGAAACAGCAGGCCTCCCGGAAATGAATTTTGCAAACCGCCATAGGCCCTGCCGACATGCCGGAGGGATGTGACTTCCCACCTGGCGGACTGTTCGCGTATATCCAGGCGTTGAAATAGTTGAAACGGTTGAAGTTTCGGCGCTGCCCTTCGTCATCTATTATGGCATTTTGTACAGCGGAAGCATTCCAAGACGCCAAATTCTACTCCTCATACTCAGGCGTTTCATTCATGCGCAGGCCCTGCTTCAGGCACTCGTAGGCAGCGGCGAACTAGGCGCGGCGCCGAGGAAAGACACGGCCAGCTTCGTGGCGGGCACGATTTAATGGCATCTGTGGAAAACAACGAGATCGCAGCCACGAAAAACGCCACCCCATGCCTGCCACCGGGAGGCCTGAGGGCCCTTGCCACGGATTTTGACGGCACGCTGGCGCATGATGGCAAGGTGAGCGAGCCGGCGCTGCAGAGCGTGCTGCGCCTGAAGCGCGCGGACTGGCGGCTGATCATGGTGACAGGGCGCGAGCTGAACAGCCTGAAGGCCACGTTTCCGCAGCTCGGGCTCTTTGACCTGGTGGTGCTGGAAAACGGCGCGGTGCTGCATGAGCCGGCCACGGGCAGGACGGAGGCGCTGGCCGCGCTGCCGCCGCCGGAATTCATCACAAGGCTGATCGGAAAAGGCATGCCGGTGGAGGTGGGAAAGGTCATCGTGGCCACCTGGGAGCCGCATGAGGCGGAGGTGCTGGCGGCGATCAAGGAGCTGGGGCTGGACCTGCAGGTGATTTTTAACAAAGGCGCGGTGATGGTGCTGCCCAGCGGGGTGAACAAAGCCACTGGACTGCGCGCGGCGCTGGGCGTGCTGGGCCTGGAGCTTTCGCAGGTGGCGGGCGTGGGCGATGCGGAAAACGACCACGCGTTTCTGGACATCTGCGGCTGGTCCGTGGCGGTGGCGAATGCGCTGCCGGCCGTGCGCGCGAAAGTGAACCACGTCACCGAGGCAGGCCATGGTGACGGCGTGGCGGAGCTCATCGAATGCCTGCTAACCCCTCATCCCATTCAAGCATGAAAGTACTGATGATCGATGTCGGCGGAACGAATGTGAAACTCATGGCCAGCGGGCATGAGGGCTTCCGGCGCTTTCCCTCCGGGCGCGGGCTCACCGCGGCGAAAATGGTGCAGGGCGTGCAGGAGCACACGGCGGACTGGGACTATGAGGCGGTGTCGCTGGGCTTCCCGGGGCTGGTGAAGCACGGGAAGATCGCGCGGGATCCGCTGAACCTCTCCGGCGGGTGGATGAACCATGATTTTGAAAAGGCCTTTGGGAAGCCGGTGCGCATCATCAATGACGCGGCGATGCAGGCGCTGGCGAACTACGACAGCGGCCGCCTGCTGTTTCTCGGCCTCGGCACGAGCGTGGGCGCGACGCTGATCGCGGATGATGTGGTGGTGCCGCTGGAGATCGGCATCATGCCGCTGTCGAAGTCGGAGCTCTTCATGGACCGGCTGAGCAAGAAGGCGCTGAACTCGTATGGGAAGCGCCGCTGGCAGAAGGCGGTGAACCGCGCGGTGTTTCTGCTGAAGGACATTTTCTGGCCGGATCACTTCCAGCTCGGCGGCGGCAACACAAAGCACCTGGACCCGATTCCGGATGGCTGCGTGGCGGGGACGAACCAGGACGCCTTCCGCGGCGCGCTGCGCCTGTGGCCAGGCGCGGACATGCTGGCGGAGCCTCACGCGACGACGCTGAGGATTGTGCGCACACCCGCGCCGGAGAAGGAGGATGAGGGGAAGAAGGCGAAGGGGAAGGAGAAGGAGAAACAAAAGGACAAGGAGAAGTGAGGGCGTGCGCGGTGGCAAGCGAGCGCCGAAGGAGCGCGGGCCTCCGAGCCCGCAGCGCTCCGCAAGCAAGTGACGCTCCGCTTCTGCCGTTCGCTTTTTGGGGAGGCGCGCCACTCCACGAGTCAGCGTGCCCAGCGCCGAAGGAGCGCGGGCCTCCGAGCCCGCAGCACTCCGCAAACAAGTTGACGCTCCGCTTCTGCCATTCGCTTTTTGGGGAGGCGCGCCACTCCACGAGTCAGCGTGCCCAGCGCCGAAGGAGCGCGGGCCTCCGAGCCCGCAGCGCTCCGCAAACAAGTTGACGCTCCGCTTCTGCCATTCGCTTCTTGGGGGAGGCGCGCCACTCCACGAGTCAGCGTGCTTGCGACGTGTTGCATGAAGGAACACCTGCTTTGCGTGGACGACCTGCTGCGGGCTCGGAGGGCCCGCGCTCCTTGGGCGCTTTCATCCGCCGGGCGTTTTTGTGTGGCGGTGGTTGTCCTGATTGATGGATCGTGGTATGAACTGGTAATGGAAATGATGGTGGCGATTTGAGGGCTTCGGCGCGGGTTGCTGGTTCGTTCATTTTGGGCTTGGCGGGGCGTCAAGGCTGGGGAGGGATAAGAGACTGGGGTGTGGCGGAGTGCTGCGGACTGAAGTCCGCGCTCCAAAGGGGCAAAAAAAAGCCCGGGCCTTTTGGGGGCGCCGGGCTCTGGTTTTGGGGTGGGAAAGATGGGGGCTCTTACAGGGTCCTCAGGAAGTCGGCGAGGTCCTTCTTTTCGTCTTCGGTGAGGTGGGTCTGGAGCACGAGATTGAAGAACTCGACGGTGTCTTCCAGCGTGAGGCAGCGGCCGTCGTGGAGATAAGGCGGGCTTTCCTTGATGCCGCGCAGGGTGAAGCTCTTGATGGGGCCGAGCGGGGCTTCATTGATGAAGCGCTCGGTCTTCAGGTCGTGATAGAGCTGGTCGAGATAGAAGGGCGCGGGGTGGCAGTTCGCGCACTGGGCTTTGCCAAAGAAGAGCTGCTCGCCGCGGAGCTCGGACTCGGAGGCCTTGGACTTGTCCAGGCGGCCGGTGACTGGGTCGAGCTTCGGCGCGGGCGGAAAATCAAACATGTTCTGCATCTGCGCCATGTGGCTGACCTGCACGCGGTCCAGGATCATGGCGCCTTTTTTGAAGGCGTGGATCTCGTCGCCATTGAAATAGGCGGTGCGCTGCTCGAACTCGGTGAAGTCCTCCACGGAGCGCAGGCTGCGCTTGGAGCCGTGGATCTGCTGATTGAAGACGCCGCGCAGGCTCACGGTGTCCAGGCGCATGCGGCGCTGCTGCGGGCGGTCGTCGGGATTGAGATGGAACTGGCCGGTGGTGTGGCCGTTCACATGGCAGTCAAAGCAGGTGACGCCGAGGCTGGGCTGCTCGGACTTGCGGTCGTCGGTGGCGTTGAACTCCTCCTGCGGCATGGGCGTCAGCAGCAGGCGGAGGCCATCGAGCTGCACGGGGGTGAGGATGTCTTTGAAGAGCTTGTAGTAGTTGTTGATGGAGATGACCTCGCCGCGGGAGACGTCTCCCAGCTCAGGGCGGCTCTGCAGGAAGATGGCGGGCGGGAACTCGGGCAGGAAGGCGTCCGGGAGGTCGAAGTCCACATCGTAGCGCTGGAGGCGCGGGAACATCTCGATCTGCATCGCGGGAAACACCATGCCGCCGGCCACCTGCTTGGGA
The DNA here is from genome assembly GCF_044227185.1 of Prosthecobacter sp. Classification (GTDB taxonomy): domain Bacteria; phylum Verrucomicrobiota; class Verrucomicrobiia; order Verrucomicrobiales; family Verrucomicrobiaceae; genus Prosthecobacter. Next base: position 102,477 of record NZ_JBGAFO010000011.1, read on the forward strand.
TGAGGCAGAGCAGGGTAGGGGAAGGCATCGTTTTGTTTGATGTCCTCGGGCTTCATGGTGTCCAGATCCGCCCAGGTTTTGCCGTCCTTGAGTCTGGCGGTGGGACCCATGGGCACGGGTTTGCCACGGCTCATTTTTTCCGTGGGGTGGGCCTTGGGCTGGAGGTTGTAGCGGGACTCGAGGAGCTTTTTCTGCGCGTCCATGATGGCGGCTTTGTCATGCTTGTCCGCGGTCATGATCTCCCCGAGGGTCTGCATGGGCTTGTCGGCATTGAGCGGATCGCGGTAGAAGTCAAAGCCGGTGATGGCGCCTCCCTTGGGCTGGTCTTTGACGGCGGCATTGACGAGCGGGGCCTTGTCGGGCTTGAACTTGTCGGGGTCGGCATCGTGGGAGGTCTTGGTCTGCTCAGGGCGGGTGGATTCCACCACGCGGGGTGTCTGGGCCTCTTCGGCGGCGTCTGGCAGGGGATGCGCGCCCTTCTTGGCGGCGTCCTTTTTGGACTGCGCCATCAGGGTGCCCATGGCCAGGAGGACCACCACCACGGCGGGCTGCAAAATGGGGAGTAGGATGGGTTTCATGACCAGCGTTCGGGCGGCGGGAAGACGGCGGTCGTTTTTATCAGCGTGCCACGGCCCGGCCTGAGAGGAAGTTCAGTGCATTCCCTGAGGAGAGCGCAGCGCGGGAGGAGGATGCGTACGTCCGTGGCGTGGTTTGAAACGATCTGAACCTCAACAACCAACATTCAAACCATGCCACGCGGAGACAAATCCAGCTATACCGACAAGCAGAAGCGCAAAGCCGAGCACATCGAGGAGGGCTACGAGAAGCGCGGTGTCTCAAAGAAGACGGCCGAGCAGCGCGCCTGGGCCACGGTGAACAAGAGCTCCGGCGGCGGCAAAAAAAGCGGTTCTGGAAGAGGCAAGGCGGAGAACAAGGCCCCCGCGCGCAAAGGTGGAAAGAAGGGCGGCAAGGCAGCGGCCGCGCGCCCTGCCGCGAAGCGCTCGGCTTCCGCACGCAAGGCCGCCGCGACGCGGAAGGCGAAGAAGTCCTAGCTCCTGCTCCAAGAAGGCCGTGAAGCCGCACCGGAAGAATCTGCACGGCAGCGCGCCGGACAGCGCGCCGGTGGCGCTGGTGCTGATCGATGTGATCAACGCGCTGGATTTTCCGGGCAGCACGCGGCTGCTGCGGCATGCGCTGCCGGCGGCGCGGCGCATCGCCCGGCTGAAGGCGCGCGCGCGGGAGGCGGGCGTGCCGGTGATCTATGTGAATGACAACTTCGGCCGCTGGCGCTCCGACTTCAAAGCGCATGTGCGCCACTGCCTGGAGAATGACACCGTGGGTGGGCCGCTGGTGCGGCTGCTGGTGCCGGAGGACGAGGACTACTTTGTGCTGAAGCCGAAGCACTCAGGCTTTTACTCCACGTCTCTGGACATCCTGCTGGAGCATCTGGGCGCGCGGAGGCTGATCCTGGCCGGCTTTGCGGGAAACCTGTGTGTTTTATACACTGCGAATGACGCCTACATGCGCGACTACGAGCTGATGGTGCCGCGTGACTGCGTGGCGTCTGAGACGATGGAGGCGAATGATCACGCGCTGAACCAGATGCGGGACCACCTGCGTGCGGACATCCGGCAGGGGGCGCGGATTTCGTTTGAAGAGCTGATGCGAGGAAAAGAGGACGGGATGGTGAAGAAGAGGAGGCAAGGCAGCGGAAAGTAGTCCTGTCTCCCGCACCGCGAGAGAGACGGAGGAGCGGGTTTTTTAAATGGGGGGATCGAGACGGCTGGGGGCGGATGAGATGCGATGTGAATGGGAAATGAGCACTGCAGCGTTAGAACGAGACGCGGCGGCGGTCCGGGCGGCCGCGCGGGAGATCACGAGCTGCAGGGACTATGATGAGCTGCTGGAGCTGGCAGGTGCGGCGGAGGTGGTGCTGCTGGGGGAGGCGACGCACGGAACGGAGGAGTTTTACGCGGTGCGCGCGGAGCTGACGCGGCGGCTGATCGTGGAGAAGGGCTTCCATGCAGTGGCGGTGGAGGGGGACTGGCCGGACAGCTTTCGCGTGCACCGCCATGTGACGGGGCGCGGGGCGGACAAGTCCGCGGCGGAGGCGCTGGGAGACTTCCGCCGTTTTCCGGCGTGGATGTGGCGGAACACGGTGGTGGAGGAGTTTGTGGAGTGGCTGCGGCAGTGGAACCTGCACGCGAGCGGCGGACGCGGCACGGCGGGCTTTTACGGCATGGATTTGTACAGCCTGCACACGTCCATCGAGTCGGTGCTGAAGTACCTGGAGGAGGTGGACCCGGCGGCGGCGAAGCGGGCGCGGGGGCGGTATGCGTGCTTTGACCACTTCAGCGTGGAGCCGCAGGAGTACGGACTGGCGACGACGCGGCATGGGAAGGAGCCGTGCGAGGAAAAGGTGATCATGCAACTGCTGGAGCTGCGGCAGCGGCAGGAGGAGATGCTGCGGCACGGGGGGCAGCATGAGAAGGAGGATTTTTTCTCCGCGGAGCAGAATGCGCGGCTGGTGATGAATGCGGAGAGGTACTACCGGGCGATGTTTTACGGGAGGGATGAGTCGTGGAACCTAAGGGATACACATATGTTTGAGACATTGGAGGAGCTGCACCAGCACCTGGGGAAGGCAAAGATGGTGGTGTGGGCGCACAACTCCCACCTGGGGGATGCGCGGGCCACGGAGATGGGCAGGCACGGGGAGCTGAATGTGGGGGAGCTGGTGCGGGAGCGCTTTCAGGGGCGGAGCCTGGCGGTGGGCTTCAGCACGTACACGGGCAGTGTGACGGCGGCGTCTGACTGGGGGGAGCCGGCCGAGCGCAAACGGGTGCGCCCGGCCATGCGCGGCAGCTATGAGGCGCTGTTTCACGCCACGGGCCTGCCGCGCTTCTGGCTGAACCTGCGGGAGGACAATGCGGCGACGAAGCTGCTGGAAAAGGAGCGGCTGGAGCGCGCGATAGGCGTGATCTACCGGCCGGAGACGGAGCGCACGAGCCACTACTTTGAGGCCTGCCTGCCGGGGCAGTTTGATGTGATGATCCACATCGACGAGACGCATGCGCTGCAGCCGCTGGAGAGCAGCTCGGAGTGGGACAGCGGGGAGTTTCCGGAGACGTACCCGAGCGCGCTGTGACCGGCGGCCGCTTTTCCCCAAACCCTCCGGCCGCAAACGCGATGAAACCGATCTTTCAAAACCGGAGGGAGGCGGGGCAGAGGCTGGCGGAGCGGCTGGTGCAGCATGCGGGGAGCGCGGGGCTCATCGTGCTGGGGCTGCCGCGCGGCGGGGTGCCGGTGGCGTTTGAGGTGGCGAGCAGGCTGGGGGCGCCGCTGGATGTGATGATCGTGCGGAAGCTGGGGGTGCCGGGCTTTGAAGAAGTGGCGATGGGGGCGCTGGCCTCGGGCGGGCTGCGGGTGCTGAATCCGGAGGTGCTGCGGCGGATACCAGAGGCTGCCAGTGTGGTGGAGGAGGTGACGACGAGGGAAAGCGCGGAGCTCGAGCGGCGGGAGCAGGCCTACCGCGGGGGGCGGGAGGCGCCTGACCTGAACGACCGCGTGGTGATCCTGGTGGACGACGGCCTGGCCACCGGAGCCACGATGCGCGCGGCGGTGCGGGCGCTGCGCGAGCGCACAGCGGTGAGGAAGATCGTGGTGGCGGTGCCGGTGGGCTCCGAGGAGACGTGCGGGGAAATGGCCCGGGAGGCGGACGAATGCGTGTGCCTGCTGATGCCACGGAATTTCCGCTCCGTGGGGGAGCACTATGAGGACTTTTCCCAGACGACGGACGAGGAGGTGCGGCGCTGCCTGGCGGATGCGAGCACCTGAGCTCAAAGCAGCTGGCTTTGGGAAAGAGGGGTGACTCTCATGGAGCTCGCTTTCAGAAAGCTGCTCAGTGCGTGTGGGCGGCCTGGGGGTGACTCGGGAATGTGATTCCGAGTTGCAGGCGTCGCGGTATCGGAATACCGCGCTACATGCCCTGGCGGCCAGGGGGTCAATAGTCGCGGTGCCTGAGGTGGATGAAGTCGATGAACTGGCGCGCCTTTTTGGCGGGAGATTTTTCCATCTCCCGCAGGTCCAGGCAGGCGCTGACGATTTTTGGCAGGTGCTGCTCCAGCCAGGCGGCCATGCGCTTTTCCTCGCGGATGATCTCGCCGCAGGTGAGCGCGAACTGGGAGAGGCCCAGGCGCTGCGCGCAGGTGCGCAGGGCGGAGAAGCAGGCGATCTCAAAGTGCTCGGAGGCGCAGGCGGAGAGCAGGGCGCTGATGTGGCGGTCTCCGGTGGTGTGGCGCGCGGCGTTTTTCATGCGGGCCACTCCGCGGGCCAGGGTGTTGCGAAGGGAGGAGGCGCTGGCGCCGAGATCGTGCAGGCATGCGGCCACGATGGCGGCATGGCGCTGGGTGTCGAGGAGGTGGCGGGCCGCCTGCTGGCGGAAGAGGGGCGGGGCTTTTTCGTCATCGCGCTGGCGGGCGAGGACGAGCTCGCGCGCCTTTTCCATGGCATAGGCGCTGCGCAGCCAGTGAATGAATTCTGTTTGAGCCTTCATAGGGGGTGGATGAATGGATCAGCAGGAGGGGTGCATAGAGGACATCGGCGCCCGGGCAGCAGCCGGGCATCAGGCGCGGTGCTGGAGGTGGATTCAGGCTGGCCGGGTACATCCGGCGGGCGGTGTCACGGCGATAAGATGGCGCATGAAATCCAACCCTCTTGAAGACCTTTTTCACCAGGAACTGCGGAGCCTGTACAGCGCTGAGAAACAACTGCTGAAGGCATGGATGAAGATGAGCCAGGAAGCGCGGCATCCGAAGCTGCGCGCGGTGTTTCAGACGCGGCTGCGGGAGACGGAAGGGCAGATCCGGCGGCTGGAAGAAATGGCCAGTCTGCTGGGGAAATCGATCCACTCGGCGCGCTGCGTCGGGATGGAGCAGATGATCCGCGAGGGCGAGAGCCTGAAGGTGGCGGATGCAGGAGACGCCGGGTGGGACGCGAGCCTGGTGGCCGCGGCGCAGCATCTGCAGGACTATGAGATCGAGCGCTGCTGCGTGGCGCTGGCGCTGGCCTGCCGGGTGGGGCAGCACGAGATCGAGGTGCTGCTGGAAAAGAACCTGAAGGAAGAAAAAGCGGCGGCGGTGAGGCTGGGCAAGGTGGCGAAGACGCTGAAGTATCGCGAGCCTGCAGTGCGCGAGCGTGCGCGCAGCCGCAGGGAGGAGGAGATGTGCGTGTCTTTCCCGGAATCGCTGCTGTGGGCGGGGGCGTTTTGAAGGGCGCGGGGGCTTTCGAGCGTGCAGTGCTCTCCGCATGCGTTGCAGTCTACTGGGCATCGCGAAGGCGACAGCAAAGTGGTCCGCACAGTCCTCTGTGCGGTATCTGGGCCGCCGTGCACGCTCGAACCGCACAGAGGACTGTGCGGACCACTATGTGCGCCAGCCTTTGGCTTGGAAAAGCCTGTGCAATTCCGCAAGGCTATGAAATAATTTAAAATGCTCTAGCGGGTGTTTGCCACCTGCTGCGGGCTCCATGGGCTGCTGGCGCAGGGCTGGTTCAGCAGGTTTTCGACAGGGACTAGAGGCGCTCGATGGTGTCGCGGATCTTCTCTTTGGTGTCGCCGAGTTTGGCGTGGAGGCGGCCGAGGAGTTCTTCGTCCTTGCCTTCGGAGAAGAGCAGGTCGTCGTCTGTGAGCTGGGCGTACTTTTGCTTGAGCTTGCCTTTGATTTCGTGCCAGGTGCCGTTGAATTTGAGCTTGGTCATAGGGGTGTGGGGGTTGAGGGTTAATGGTTAAAAGCTAAAGGGGTGTTTGATGAGTTCAGGCGTGCCGGGGGCGGAGGTTTGTTTTATTTGCCGGCGCAGGTTTGCAGCGCGTGCTCTTCGGAGAAATGTTTGTCGTGCACGACGGCGGGGGGCTGCTCGGGCTCCAGCGGCGGGGGTGTGATGGGCGGCTGGGGCGGCTGCGGAGGCTCAGGTTTCACGGGAGGGGGCGCGGGGTTTTGCATGGATGGAGACATGGATAAGAGAAGCCGCATGTGTGACAACCCGAGGGCGCCCTGTACCGGGTGTCAGGGGATGCCTGAGGAAGATGCGCGCTCGGTGAGATGCCGGGGGCATGAAGGACGGCGGGCCTGTGGTTCAACACCAGGAACGTGAAGATCATCACCACCGAGGCGGGCGGCAGGAAGAGAGGATGGCGGCGGCCGAGTCTGCGGCCAGGAGCGGAGCTGCTGGCCTGAACGGCTTCTTAAGATAAGAAGCGGCTGTGAACAAAGATTTACAGGTCTGAACCTGATGGGGACTTCAGGAAGAGGAAGAGCGTGGACCGAGACCTGCCGCGGGGCGTATCTGAGAAGCATTGGAGGTTAGGTTTATGCATCGATACAAGATTCATTTCACCGTGGGGGGTGCGTCCATGAAGGAGGCGGACCGCTGCACGCTTGATGGTCCGCTGGTGTGTTTGTACCGCGGGGATTCGCTGACGGCGGTGATCCCGCGCCGGATGGTGACGCGGATCGAGGAGCAGGCGGGAGAGGACGCCGCGGAGGGGGATCCTTTGTTTAACTGGATGAATGTGCTGGGACAGATGCCGCCGGGGCCGCCGCTGGGGCAGTGAGGTTTGGTTTTTGTTCTCTGTTCTCTGTTCTCTGTTCTCGGTTCTCGGTTCTCGGTTCTTTGTTCTTTGTTCTTTGTTCTTTGTTCTCTGTTCTCTGTTCTCTGTTCTCTGTTCTCTGTTCTCTGTTCTCGGTTCTTTTTTTCGGAGGATCGGAGATTTGGATGAGGGTGGGAGGGAGACATGGGGGATCTCCTGATGTGGCGCTCGGGTGGCGCGTTTGATGAAGGCATGCGATAGGACAAGCACTATGAAACCTTCTTCTGATCCACTTGTCCTGAAATCGCATCCTGGTGTTGGTGATCGTCATCCGAAGGCGCCGCAATGGCGCGCGGTGAATGTGCGGCTGATGGAGAGCGCGGACATCGAGGGCAAGGTGGTGTACCAAGGCCCGAAGGGGCAGGTGGTGGAGGCGTTTGTGCTGCGGCCGGCGGCGTGAGGTGCTTTCTTTTTCCTTCCTTCGCGCGTGAGGGCTGCAGAGGCCGGAGCTGAGCGGGGGGAAAGCGCTGATGAAAGAGGAAGGGCCGGGCTGCGGGAAGCGCCGCAGCGGCCCTGGGGAGGGTGCGGCGGAGCGCTTGGGCGGCGCTGCTGGCACCCGGCAGACTGCGGGGGAGCGCTGGCCTTGCCTCCCGAATTGCTCATGGAAACCGGGGGAGCTTCGCCCAGGCTCGACACCCTGGGCTGTATTCCGCAGCCCCTTCAGGGCTCAGACAGGATCGAAAACGATTTTCGCCCAGGGAGGTCCTGCTTATGAGGACACGATGCGAGGGGAGATGAAATCCCCATGATGCGTGGCTTTAGCCGAGCGCCATTGAAGGGATGTCCATGTGGCAGCCGCAGGCTCGCTCTCAACGTGGTCCGCTCAGTCCTCTGAGCGGAACGCTGGCGGCAAAGCCGGCGCATGTCTCCCTGACACTTGCAGTCCGAACTTCTTCTTTTCTGGCTTGTGCGCCGCAGGCTCGCTCGTTCCGCTCAGGGGACTGAGCGGGCCACTTTGGCTGGTGCTCTTGCGCTGCCATGGGGGTCTCACGGTCCGAAGCTCTTCTTTTCTGGCTTGTGCGCCACACGCTCGCTCGTTCCGCTCAGGGGACTGAGCGGGCCACTTTGGCTGGTGCTCTTGCGCTGGCATGGGGGTCTCACGGTCCGAAGCTCTTCTTTTTTGGCTTGTGCGCCACAGGCTCGCTCGTTCCGCTCAGGGGACTGAGCGGGCCACTTTGGCTGGTGCTCTTGCGCTGCCATGGGGGTCTCACGGTCCGAAGCTCTTCTTTTTTGGCTTGTTCGCCACAGGCGCGCTCGTTCCGCTCAGGGGACTGAGCGGGCCACTTTGGCTGGTGCTCTTGCGCTGCCATGGGGGTCTCACGGTCCGAACCTCTTCTTTTCTGGCTTGTGCGCCACAGGCTCGCTCGTTCCGCTCAGGGGACTGAGCGGGCCACTTTGGCTGGTGCTCTTGCGCTGCCATGGGGGGGTCACGGTCCGAAGCTCTTCTTTTCTGGTTTGTTCGCCACAGGCGCGCTCGTTCCGCTCAGGGGACTGAGCGGGCCACTTTGGCTGGTGCTCTGGCGCTGCCATGGGGGTCTCACGGTCCGAAGCTCTTCTTTTCTGGTTTGTTCGCCACAGGCTCGCTCGTTCCGCTCAGGGGACTGAGCGGGCCACTTTGGCTGGTGCTCATGCGCTGCCATGGGGGTCTCACGGTCCGAACCTTTTCTTTTCTGGTTTGTTTGCCACAGGCTCGCTCGTTCCGCTCAGGGGACTGAGGGGGCCACTTTGGCTGGTGCTCTTGCGCTGCCATGGGGGTCTTGCTCCCTGAGGATGGGGCTCTAGCGATTCGCGAAACTGATTTCCGGCCGGAGAGGCTGGCGTTGCCTGGTCATCTTGGGCTTCGGCGGCGGCGGGCTGAGGACAGCCACGCCCTACCTACCTACCTGCGCTGGGTTTGCGCATGCCGCGCCGTGGACGAAGGCTGGTTTTCAACGGTTCATGGTATTAGAGGCTTGATCTTGATCGGACCTTCGGTATCCCTCGGGCCACTACCCATCCGAAGATGAAACACCTACACACCCTCCCTCTTCTTGCCGCGTTTGCGGCTGTGACCGTGACCCAGCTTCAGGCCGGTGCTCCTGCGCCGGGCATCGCAGCGGCGGCTTCCGAGCCGGCTGTGTCTGCGATCAATGGCAAGCTGGATGCCAACTATGGCGCCATCAACCGCAGCTCCACGCGAGGAGTGGGCGGCACGATCTCGCTGCCGGTGGGGCACCGATTCGGGGCGCAGTTTGACGGATTGTATCAGCACGGGTTTTCCACGAACATCTTCGGCCTGGGCTCGCACTTCTTTGCGCGTGATCCGAGCAAGGGGCTGCTGGGCCTGGCCTTCAGCGGGGTGATGAGCCAGAAGTTTGACGACTTCATCTTCGGCGTGGAAGGGGAGTACTACCTCAAGCAGGTGACGCTGGGCGCAGTGGTGGGGTATGACAACTACAACTCCCGTGTGCCGACGACCTTCCCGGGGCTGGCAACGCACCAGAACTTTGTGGCTGCGCGTGTGTATGCGGCGATCTACCCGATGGACAACCTGATGATCAGCCTGGAGTACCAGAGCCGCTTCAACCACAACTTCTACCTGGCCAATGTGGAATGGCAGACGCCGATCAACGGGGTGGCGCTGTTTGCCAGCGGCGGCGTGGGCGAGCACAACTTTGCTCAGCTTCTGGGCGGGGTGCGGGTGTACTTTGGTGGCAGCAAGCCGCTGAAGGACCGCCACCGCAAGGATGACCCGAGCAACATCGGCAGCTCGTTCATCGGCTCGAACAGCGGCGGCTCCACGGACGCGAGCCAGCCAGCGGGTGTGAAAAAGGAGAACTGATGCTGAGGGCCGCGCCACCGGCCTGGTGGTGTGAGATTTGAAAAACGTCCGGCAGGGATACCCGCCGGGCGTTTTTTTTGGGGGGGGAAGCGCCAAGTGGGGGCGGGCGAAGCCTCGGGAGCCGTCGGCGGGGGAGGGCCGAATGTGAATGTGTCAACTTACGGGCTTGATCTTCGCCGGAGTTTTAGTATCGCTCGGGCCACGACAAGCTTCCCCATGAAACACCTACACATCCTCCCACTAATCGCCGCCGTGGCGGCAGTCAGCGCGACTCCGCTTAGCGCCAAATCGCCTGTGCCAGGCATCGCCGAGGCGGCCTCCGAGCCTGCTGTGTCCGCCATCAATGGCAAGCTGGACGCCAACTATGGCGCCATCAACCGCAGCTCCACGCGAGGGGTGGGCGGGACGATCTCGCTGCCGGTGGGGCACCGATTCGGAGCGCAGTTTGACGGATTGTACCAGCACGGCTTTTCCACGAACATCTATGGTCTGGGCTCGCACTTCTTTGCGCGTGATCCGAGCAAGGGGCTGCTGGGCCTGGCCGTGAGCGGGGTGATGAGCCAGAAGTTTGACGACTTCATCTTCGGCGTGGAAGGGGAGTACTACCTCAAGCAGGTGACGCTGGGCGCGGTGGTGGGGTATGACAACTACAACTCCCGCGTGCCGACGACCTTCCCGGGGCTGGCGACGCACCAGAACTTTGTGGCTGCGCGCGTGTATGCGGCGATCTACCCGATGGACAACCTGATGATCAGCCTGGAGTACCAGAGCCGCTTCAACCACAACTTCTACCTGGCCAATGTGGAGTGGCAGACGCCGATCAACGGGGTGGCGCTGTTTGCCAGCGGTGGCGTGGGCGAGCATGCCTTTGCGCAGCTTCTGGGCGGGGTGCGTGTGTACTTTGGTGGCAGCAAGCCGCTGAAGGACCGCCACCGCAAGGATGACCCGAGCAACATCGGCAGCTCGTTCATCGGCTCCAACAGCGGCGGCTCCACTGACACGAGCCAGCCAAAGAGCGGCGGCATAAAGTAGGATACCTGATGCTGGGGGGCCGCGCTGCCGGTCCTGGTGTGTCTGAGATTTGAAAAACGTCCGGCGGGAGCTTCCTGCCGGGCGTTTTTTTTGGCCCTGGTGCTGCTCTGATGCCGGATCTTCGGGCGCCGGGGAACGGGGAAAGGAGGAGGGCGTGATTTAAGGCGGAGAGAGGCGGACGGTGGTTGCGGGGCGGGCGGGGCTGCGGAGAGTCGGGGGCATGACGGATGCCGGGGATGTTTTTACCACGCTGATCAAGCCGAACCTGCCGCTCTTCGGGGCGGTGGCGGGGCTGTATGCGGTGCTGTTTCTCTACCGGAGGTTCAAGCCGGCGCTGAGGGGGACGCTGCGGGAGATGCTGGTGGTGCAGGGGACGTTTCGCCTGCTGAAGCCGGAGGGATATGGCTGCTTTACGGATGTGCGCGTGCCGCGGCCGGATGGCGGGGGCACGCTGCGGGTGGACCACGTGGTGGTGTCTCCGCATGGGATCTTTGTGATCGAGACGAAGCCCTGCACGGGCGCGGTGCAGGGGGCGGAGGATGAGGCGCAGTGGGTGCAGACCTTTGCCACGGGGAGCCGGGTGGCATTTCCAAATCTGATCTGGCAGAGCCGGCGGCACATCGCGGCGCTGGCGCAGTTTTTGAAGCTGCCGGAGGCGAAGTTTCGGCCGGTGATTTTTTTGATGGGGGGCGGCACGCTGAAGCCGGGGCTGCCGGAGCCTGTGATCAATGACGGGCTGACCGCGTATATCACCGGCTTTGAGGAGGTGGTGCTGGAGCCCGCGGAGGTGGAGCGGGTGAAGGCGGCGCTGGGAGGGAAGTGAGGGGGCGGGGGACAGGCGCGTGGCGAAAAAGGCGCATGTGGAGGGAGTGAGGCGCCGGGTGGCGGCGAAGCAGAGGTGATGATCAGGGGGGAACGTGCGTGCTGGCATCGCTACGCGATGCGAGGGAGTGAGAGGACGTGACGAGGGGACGAACAAGGGGTGTCGCTGCGCTCAACCCCTTGCTACAGGCTTTGATGGCTCCGCCATCAGCAGATGGGCAGAGGTCACTCGGGAGATCACTCGATGAACTCGAGGGTGCCATCCGTGAGGCGGTAGAAGGCGCCGACGATCTTGATCTCTTTTTTGTCCTCCATCTCTTTGAGGATGGGGCTCTGGGTGCGGATCTGGGAGAGGGCGTGGCGGACGTTGTTGCGGGCGACGTGGCGGACGTAGAGGGGATTGGCGGAGATGGCGCCGCAGTGCTGGTGGCCCATGACGAGGATCATCTTGGCGCCGGCGACTTTGCAGGCGAACTCCATGCTGCCGAGGATGTCTTCATTGACGAGGTTTCCGGCGACGCGGGCGACGAAGACATCGCCGATGCCCTGATCGAAAACGTCCTCCACGGGGACGCGGCTGTCCAGGCAGCTGAGGACGACGGCCTTGGGATACTGGCCGACGGCGGACTTGCGGACCTGCTCTGGGTGATTGCGGCGGGTGGTCTGGCCGCTGCGGAAGCGGCGGTTGCCGTCTTTGAACTGCTGGAGGACTTCGTCCGGGGTGAGGCGGGCCTGCTCCTCTGCGGTGGTGACGTGGCTGCACGCGGCTTCTTCCTCGGGCACGTCGCTCTCATACGCGGCGATGGAGGAGGAGGCGGTGAGGAGATCGCTCTGGAGACGGTGGAGGAGGGTGTCGGCGCGGGAGGAGTCGAGGGTGGTCTCGATCTGGAGCTTGGTGGTTTCAGCATCTGTGCCGGCGGTGAGGGGATCGATGCCGCGCACGGGAACGGTCATGTGGCCCTCGGCGCCGATCTCTTCGAGCAGGGCTGCGACGTGCTCTTCGGCGGAGGGATCGCAGATGATGGAGACGCGTTTCAGGGGGAGGGGAGTCATGCTGGATGCTGGATGCTGGATGCTGGATGCTGGATGCTGGATGCTGGATGCTGGATGCTGGATATGGGTGATTCGGAGATGTGGTTTTTATCTGCCGGGGAAACGATTCGTTCCAATTCAAGAATTGGCAGACATCGTTCGCTTTGGTATATGGGTGGGCATGGGTTTTTTGAATTATCATCATCTGCGCTACTTTCGTGCCATTGCGATGGAGGGGAGTCTGACGAAGGCGGCGGGGCATCTCAAAATTTCGCAGTCGGCGCTGAGCGTGCAGCTTCGCAGCCTGGAGGAGAGCCTGGGGCAGGTGCTGTTTGAGCGGAAGCACAAGGCGCTGGTGCTGACGGAGGCGGGGAGGATCGCGCTGGAGTATGCGCATGGGATTTTCCGCAGCGGGGAGGAGCTGACGGATCTGATGAAAAACCGCGCGGGGCGGAGCCGCGGGCTGCTGCGGGTGGGTGCGGCCACGAACGTTTCGCGGAATTTTCAACTGAGCTTTCTGCGCCCGCTGATTCCGCGGGATGATGTGGAGCTGATCATCCACTCAGGCACGCTGCGGGAGCTGCTGGCACAGTTGCAGAACCACACGCTGGATGTGGTGCTCTCCAACACGGCGGTGCGGCGCGATGCGGAGACGGTGTGCCACAGCCACCTGCTGGACGAGCAGTCGGTGAGCCTGGTGGGGCACAAGAAGCGGGGGATGAAGCCGTTCCGGTTTCCGGCGGATCTGCGCACGGTGCCGATCGTGCTGCCGAGCCAGGGGAGCAGCATCCGCGCGGCGTTTGATGTGCTGATGGATCAGAGCGGGATCCGGCCGACCATCGCGGCGGAGGTGGATGACATGGCGATGCTGCGCCTGGTGGCACGCGAGACGCAGGGGGTGACGCTGGTGCCGCCGGTGGTGGTGAAGGACGAGCTGGAGAGCGGCGTGCTGGTGGAGCGGCACCGGTTTCCGCAGATCAAGGAGAGCTTCTATGCGATCACCCCGAGCCGGCGGTTTCCGAATTTGATTTTGCGGGAGCTGATGAGCGGGAGGGGGAGGAGGGGGTGACGGGGAAGGAGGAATGAGGAATGAGGAATGAGGAATGGCGAGTGGGCAGTGGGCAGTGGGCAGTGGGCAGTGGGCAGTGGGCAGTGGGCGCGGCGGGATAACCGGACGGGGATATGGGCGGGTGTGGGGGAGGTGGGTGGCGAAGGGGGATCGGGCGCTTAACGGGGGGGGCGGGAGGTACGGGACAAAGGCGGCCAAATCACCGGCCACATGACCGGCCAAAAAATCGGATAAATAGAAGGTGAATGGACCGGCCAAAGTGGCGAACAGATGACCGGCCAAAAGAGTGGACAAATGATGCGTTCAAGGGCAAGCTTCCTGAGGCAGATGGAGCTTTACACCCAGATCACTTCCATGGAGCCGCTGTTTCCCATGGATCAGAGGGGCGAGCTGAAAGAGCTCGCCTTCGAGCTGCTGCGGAAATCCGCGCAACTGGGAGGGGCTTTGCACCCGGTCGTCCGCGGGGATGTGGTGGAGATGCTGCGGAAAATGAACAGCTATTATTCCAACCTGATCGAGGGGCACAACACTCACCCGGTCGATATCGAGAAGGCGCTGCAAAGGGATTACTCCGCGGATCCGGGGAAGCGTGCGCTGCAAATTGAAAGCCGGGCGCACATTGAAGTACAGAAGCTCATGGAGCAGCGGCTGCGAGATGATGAGACGCTGAAGGTGTGCTCGCCTGAATTTATCTGCTGGCTGCACCAGGAGCTTTACGAGCGCATGCCGGAGGAGTTTCGCCGGGTAAAGACGCGCAGCGGCGGTGAGGACTGGGTGGTGCCCGGGCAGATGCGCGCGGGTGAGGTGGAGGTGGGGCGGCATGTGGCACCCGCATCCACATCCTTGCCTCAATTCATGCAGCGCTTTGCCCAGCAGTATGATCCGGACAGGCTGGACCCGGTCAAACGCCTCACGGGCGCGGCGGCTTCGCACCATCGGCTGGCTTGGATTCACCCCTTTCTCGATGGCAACGGGCGCGTCACGCGCCTGTTCACCCATGCGTATTTGATGCGGGTAAAAATGGAAGGACATGGCCTGTGGATGGTGTCACGCGGGCTGGCCCGGCAGCGTGATGACTACCGGGCGGCGCTGGCCTCGGCAGATCTGCCCCGCCAGGGAGATCTGGACGGGCGCGGCAATTTGTCCGACAAGGGGCTCACCCATTTTTGCCGGTTCTTTTTCTCCACGGCGATGGACCAGGTGGACTTCATGACGGGGTTGCTGGACCTGGATGCGATGCAGGAGCGGATACTGGCGTTTGCGGATCTGCTCATCTCCCGCAAAAAAGCGCCGAAAGAAACACGCTATCTTCTCCCGGATGTGTTTCTGCGCGGAGAAGTGATGCGCGGCGAGGCGGGGCGCATTTTGCAGATGCCGGAGAGAACGGCGAGGCGGCACGTGGGGAAGCTTATAACCGAAGGGGTGCTGGTGTCTGAGGGACCCAGCGCGCCGGTGCGGCTCGGCTTTCCAGCCTCCTATGTGGGCTACTATTTTCCGCAGCTTTACCCGGCCGGTGTGGATCTCGGGAGGCTGTGAAAGGCGTGCCTGCGATGGAAGAAGGAAAAGGTGCCGTGGTGATGGGGGCGGGGCGCCCCGGTGGAGTTCATGGTTAGGGAAGAGGCTGAGATGGGGAGGGGGAAGGGGATGAGAGGAAAGAGAAAACTCTGAGCAAGTTCTTGCCACCAAATTGCGACTTGCTAGAGTTCGCGGCTTTACCCGCTGCTGCCCGGTTCCTTCCTTTGGAGGGGACGGGGCTTTTTCCAACCACCTGACTCATTCCATCTCTTCCATCATGTCCTTTTTGCTGACTCACGGCATTGCCATTGCCATCGCCCTTTCCGTCGTCGGGCTTCTGTTTGCGTTTATCCTGATCCGCAAGGTGGTGGGGTCTGACCCGGGGAATGAGAAGATGGCGGCGATCGCGGGAGCGATCCAGCAGGGGGCGAAGGCGTACCTGAACCGGCAGATTGTTTCGGTGAGCCTGATCGCGGTGGTGATCCTGGCGGCGGTGTGGTACCTGCGCGGCGGGCTGACGGCGGCGGGCTTTGTGGTGGGGGCGGTGTGCTCCCTGGCTGCGGGGTACATCGGCATGATGATCGCGGTGCGGGCGAATGTGCGCACGGCGCAGGCGGCCTCCGTGGGGAGCCACCAGGCGCTGAAGGTGGCCTTCAATGGCGGCGCGGTGACGGGGCTGCTGGTGGTGGCGCTGGGCCTGCTGTCCGTGGGTGTGTTTTATCTGGTGGTGCTGAAGTATGCGGACCACGCGAAGCATGCGATCGACTCCCTGGTGGGGCTGGCGCTGGGCAGCTCGCTGATCAGCGTGTTTGCGCGTCTGGGCGGCGGCATTTATACGAAGGCGGCGGACGTGGGCGCGGACCTGGTGGGCAAGAACGAGCAGAACCTGAACGAGGATGATCCGCGGAACCCGGCGACCATTGCCGACAATGTGGGTGACAACGTGGGCGACTGCGCGGGGATGGCGGCGGACGTGTTTGAGACGTATGCGGTGAGCCTGATCGGCGGCGTGCTGGTGGGCCACCTGACGGTGGGCGGCGCGGCGGCGGAGGCGGCGGTGGTGTATCCGTTTGTGCTGTGCGGCCTGGCGATCGTGGCCTCGCTGCTGGGCATCGGCTGGGTGAACTTTGTGAAGCAGGAGGCGACGACCTCCCTGGTGTGCGGCGTGGCGGTGTCTGGCGCGGTGGCGGCGGGTCTCTTCTGGTGGGCCACGGGGGCGATGTTCCCGGCGGGCCTGGAGATCGGCGGCCGGGCGCTGCCGCATGCGAACCTGTTTTACTGCGCGGTGGTGGGGCTGATCATGACGCTGCTGGTGGTGTGGATCACGAACTACTACACGAGCACGCACCATGCGCCGGTGCGGAAGATTGCGAAGGCCTCGGAGACCGGCCACGCGACGAACATCATCGCGGGGATCAGCATTGGCAATCAGGCGACGCTGCTGCCGGTGCTGGCGATCGCGGCTTCGATCTGGTGCTGCTATGACCTGGCGGGGCTGTATGGCATCGCGATTGCGGTGGTGTCGATGCTGTCGCTTTCGGGAATCATCATTTCGCTGGATGCGTTTGGCCCGATCACGGACAACGCGGGCGGCATCGCGGTGATGTCCGGCCTGCCGGAAGGTGTGCGCAAGATCACGGACGAACTGGATGCGGTGGGCAACACGATGAAGGCGGTGACGAAGGGGTATGCGATCGCGAGCGCGGGTCTGGCGGCGATGGTGCTGTTTGGCTCGTATGTGGAGGACCTGCAGTCCTTCGTGGGGCACAAGGTGAGCTTTGACCTGATGGATCCGAAGGTGGTGATCGGCATGTTCATCGGCGGGCTGCTGCCGTTTCTGTTCACGTCTTTCTG
Source organism: Prosthecobacter sp. (assembly GCF_044227185.1). Lineage (GTDB taxonomy): Bacteria > Verrucomicrobiota > Verrucomicrobiia > Verrucomicrobiales > Verrucomicrobiaceae > Prosthecobacter. Next base: position 119,268 of record NZ_JBGAFO010000011.1, read on the forward strand.
CATGAGCGCGGTGGGCAGTGCGGCGGGCGCGGTGGTGCTGGAAGTGCGCCGTCAGATCGGCCTGAAGCCGGGGATTCTGAACGGGACGGAGACTCCTGATTATGCGCAGTGCGTGGACATCGTGACGAAGGCGGCGCTGGGGCAGATGATTGTGCCGGCGCTGCTGCCGCTGATCTTTGTGATCGCGGTGGCGTTTCTGGGCATGGAGGCTCTGGGCGGGGTGCTGATCGGCACGATCGTGACGGGGCTGTTTGTGGGCATTTCGATGACGAGCGCCGGCGGTGCGTGGGACAATGCGAAGAAGTTCATTGAAGAAGGCAACCACGGCGGGAAGGGGAGCTTTGGCCACCAGGCGGCGGTGACGGGAGATACCGTGGGCGACCCCTACAAGGACACTGCGGGCCCGGCGGTGAACCCGATGATCAAGGTGGTGAACATCCTGGCGATTTTGATCATCCCGATTGTGTTCAAGGCGGTGGTGAAGTGAGAGTGAGGACGTGATTTGAAAAAAGGCTCCTGGGGAACTGGGGGCCTTTTTTGTTTTTTGGGGAGAGGGGGGATGGGAATGACGGATGCGGGGAGAGTGAAAAGGGGGCTGGGGAGGAGGCGGGAGTTTTGGGGAAGGGAGGAGGAGTAGGAGGAAGAGGAGGAGTGGGAGGAGTGCGGAGAGGTGGGTGTTTGCGGAGCGGAGGGATCGAGGACGAGGACGAGCCGGAATCGAGGGGGGATGGGGGGCTTTTTGGGCGATTTTGGGGGGGCAATGAGCATTTGATTCTCGGGGAGGGGAGGGCACTATAAGGGATGGGGGCGTTCCTTTATCCCCCCTGCTTTGTGACCGCCGTTTCTCACAACAACAACAGCAGCAACAATCTGCGCATTGCCATCACTGGTACAGTGGTGGTGCATGCGCTGCTGTTTTTGCTGCTGGCGTGGGTGATGGCGAGGGAGGCGGCGCTGGAGCTGTGGAAGCAGGCGCACATGCCGCCGAAGGAGGAGAAGGAGGAGGAGGTGCTGGTGTTTCCAGAGCAGTTCCTGCCGGCGGAGCCACCCAAGCCGCCGAAGCCGGAGGTGTACATCCGTACTTCGCAAAACCAGGCGTCTGACACGGCGCCGAAGAATGCGGCCTTCATCGCGGACCGGAACACGAAGGCGGCGACGGTGCTGGCGCCTTCTCCGGATGCGACGGAGCCGATGCCGACGATGAACGGGCTCAAAATCCCGACGCAAGAAATGGCGGACCGGGATTTCAAGGACGGAGAGCTGAAGGATGATGCGAGGCCGAAGACGCCGCAGCGGGAGCTGGCGATGCGGCCGCCGGAACCGCCCACGCCGCCGAGTCCCCCGAGCCCGAAACCCACGCCTACGCCGCCGACACCGGCGCCGCAGCCGCCCACGCCACCCGTGACGCCACCACCGCAGACCGTGGCGAAGACCACGCCGGACGTGACGCCGCTGACGAAGATGATGGAGGAGGCGGACAAGGAGCTGGCGCAGGTGGACAAGAACCGGCTCATGATCGAGCTGAAGAAGCCGGAGGAGGACAAGGTGAAGGAGCCGGAGAAGAAGGAGGACATGCCGCCGAAGGCGATCCCGCTGGATCCGCTGACTCTGACGCCCACACCACCCAAACCGGAGATGGCGCAAAACACGCCGCCGGAGACGCAGCCGCAGAAGCCCATCCCCAAGGCGCTGCCGGTGCCGGATGACGAACCGGTGACGAAGACGACGAAGAACGCGGACCCGAACGCCTTCACGCCATTCACACGGACGACGCACACGAAGGGGACGATCTCCAACCGAGGCAGCGAGGCGTCTGTGGATGCGGAGGAGACGCCGAAGGGGCGCTACATCCGGCAGGTGACGGGGCAGGTGGAAAAGAAGTGGCACATCTACCGCCTGCTGCGGCGTGACGGGGTGACGTATGGGAGCCTGCAGATTGTCTTTTACGTGAACAAGAAAGGGAAGGTGGAAAGCCTGAAAATTGTCAACGACAAGGACTCCAATCCGATCCTGACGGGCTTCACGCTGCAGGCGATCCGGGATGCGGAAATCCCCCCGATGCCCGCGGATGTGATCCCTTCGCTCCCGATGAACGATCAGGAGCGGCTGAAGATTGAATATAATGTGCTTATTTACTGATCTCCTCCTTGCGAAAGAGGGCTTCGTGATGGGGCTCGTTGTTTTGAGTGCTGTGTGCGCGCTCGCGGCTGGCATGCGGGGGCGGCGGCCGCAGGGAATGATGACTGCGGTGGTTTTTCTCATGGGGATGCTCACTGTCCGCGCTGCGCCGGAGGAGAAGCCCGCGCCCAAAACGCCGCCTGCGGCGGGCGGTGAGGCGGCGACGAAGATGCCGCAGAAGGCGGGCCCGAATGAGCTGACGCCCCCCGAGGGCAGGAAGCAGGCAGGCGCTGCTGATGCCACGAAGCCGGCCGCCGCCGAGGAGAAGAAGGAGGAGACGCCGAAGGGACGCTACATCCGGCAGGTGACGGGGCAGGTGGAAAAGAAATGGCATGCCTACCGGAAGGCAAAACAGAAAGACCTCACCTATGGGGCCTTGAAGGTGGTTTTTTACGTGACGAAGCAGGGCAAGGTGGAGGGGCTGCGGGTGATCAATGACAAAGACTCCAATGCCATGCTGACGGAATTGACCTTGCAGGCGATCCGAGATGCGGAGATACCACCGATGCCTGATGATGTGATCCCTTTGCTCCCGAAGGATGACCTGGAGCGCCTGAAAATTGAATACGATGTGCTTATTTACTGACCTCTTCGCCACCGCCACGCCACTGCTGGCCGCTGCTGCTGATGCCGCCACGGCGGCGGCTCCTGCCAAGGCCGCGCCTTCGGGACTGCAGCTTGTGTATGAATTTCTGGCCACGGGGGGATTTGTGATGGGGCTGATCGTGCTGTGCTCGATGAGCGCGATCGGAGCATCCATCATGGCGTGGCTGAACCTGCGGGAGCAGGTGATCATGCCGAATGCGGTGGTGAGCCAGCTGAGGAGCATCCCGCATTATGCGCTGAAGGGGGACATCCGCCCGCTGCAGGACTTTTTGCTGGCGGACGGGTCGATGCTCTCGCGGCTGGGGACGATGGCGATCAGCGGGGCCTTCACGAGCAAGCAGGAGTGCCACGATGCGTGCGCGATCAAGGCGCGGGAGGAGATTCACCGGCTGGAGAGCGGGATACCGCTGCTGGAGGTGATGGTGACGGTGGCGCCGCTGCTGGGGCTGCTGGGCACGACGGCGGGCCTGGTGGGGATGTTCTCCGCCTTTGGCACGGGCGGCGGGCCGGACACGGCGGTGGTGGCGCACGAGATCGGCGTGGCGCTGCGGTGCACGATCGCGGGGCTGTTTGTGGCGGTGCCTTCAGTGCTGGCGCACACGTACTTCACGCGGCGGCTGGATGCGCTGGCGGTGAAGGTGGAGTCCATCATGCAGGAGACGATCCAGCACTTCTACCAGCACTTTGAGGTGCAGCGCCCGGCGGCGTGAGTGTGTGGGCGAGAGCGACGAACACCTGACTTTCATCTTCTTCCTGACTCACTGCACGCCATGGCCATGAACCTCCGCCCCAAACGCCGGCCGGTGCCGATGATTCCCATCGTGTCGCTGATCGACATCATGGTGATCCTGCTGATCTTCTTTGTGGCGACGACGACCTTCCGCAAGGAGAACACGCAGGTGAAGATCACGCTGCCGGAGTCGAAGACGATGGGAGAAGCCGGGGCTGAAGCTGGAGCTGCAGGCGGACACGACGGCGGCGCTGGGAAACCTGATGAAGGTGTGGGACGCGCTGCGCGAGGCGGGGTATAACATCAATGATGTGCCGGCGCGGATCCGGCGGAAGGCACCGTAGGAAGGGGGAGTTGACGGTGGTTGACTATGGCTGAAGGGCTGCGCCGTTGACGGTAGTTGGCCGGAGGGGAGGGGGAGTTTGCGGTGGTTTGCGATTGTTGGCGGTTGTTTGCAGTGGTTGGCCTGGGTGGTCTGGTTGGCGGTTGTTTGGGCGGCGGGTGGTCTCTCACCCGACCTCTCCGCTGAGGCCGCGGGGAATGAACTTGAGCATCTGCCCAAGAACGTTGATGTGATGGTGTGCTGACTGGGTGGCGTGGGCGTGTGTTGTTTTAGACATCGTAATCCAAACCAAGCCGCTTTCCGCCCTCAGTCAGCGCACTTCATCTCCAAACTTCAGGCTCTGCTGTGGGATGCCTGTGAATGATATTATAAGCACATCATATGAAACTAAGCCCCGCTGAAAAAATGATCATGAATTTTGATCTCGGAGAAATGCGCGCTGTTGAAAATGCACTGGACACGCTTCCATATGGCAGCGCGAATCCGCGAGCCAAAGAAAGTGAAGCACAGGCCATTGCCGAATACCGCAAAGCCAAGGCTGAAAAGGAGCGACTTGTGGCAAATCAGAGGAGCCAAGGTTAAGCAGGGGAAAATGGGGAAAGAAGATGCCATTCCTCCCTGGCATTATTATGCCGAACGGGGAGAAACAATGCCGCAGGGATTCCCGTGCGGCGTTGGAGTGTTTTGAGAGTTGAGCGAGGGGTGCGACTTACTTCTTGCGGTCCCGCAGGGCGCCGGTTTTGAGGCGGAGGCCGTTGAGGCGGATGAAGCCGGTGGCGTCGTCCTGGTTGTAGGCCTTCGTCGGGTCGGCTTCCATCGTGGCGATGTGGGGGTTGTAGAGGCTGAAGATGCTCTTGCGGCCGGCGGGGATGATGTTGCCTTTGTAGAGCTTGATGCGCACGGTGCCGCTGACTTTCTTCTGGCTTTCGCTGACGAGGGCCTGGAGGGCGAGGCGCTCGGGGGCGTACCAGAAGCCATTGTACACGAGGCTGGCGTACTTGGGGATGAGGCTGTCGCGCAGGTGCATGACTTCGCGGTCCATGGTGAGGCTTTCGATCTGGCGGTGGGCGAAGTGGAGGATGCTGCCGCCGGGGGTTTCATAGACGCCGCGGGACTTCATGCCGACGAAGCGATTTTCGACCATGTCCACGCGGCCGACACCGTGCTTGCCGCCGAGCTTGTTGAGCATCTTCATCACGCCCAGAGGAGAGAGGAGCTTGCCGTTCACGGCGATGCAGTTGCCCTTTTCGAATTCGAGGATGACGGTCTCGGGCTTGTCCGGGGCGTCTTCGGGGAAGACGGAGAGGGTGTTGAAGTAGCCTTTGTACTTGGGATCGCTGGCGTCAAACCAGGGGTCTTCCAGGATGCCGGCCTCGTAGCTGATGTGGAGGAGGTTGCGGTCCATGGAGAAGGGCTTTTTGGCGCTGGCCTGGACGGGGATCTTCTTTTCTTCGCAGTAGGCGATCATCTCGGCGCGGCCGGGGAACTGGGTGCGGAAGCGCTCGTCGCGCCAGGGGGCGATGATTTCGATCTCGGGGGCGAGGGCGGCGGCGGTGAGCTCAAAGCGGACCTGGTCATTTCCCTTGCCGGTGGCGCCGTGGGCGATGAAGCCGGCTTTTTCGGCCTTGGCGATCTCGACCATGCGTTTGGCGATGAGGGGGCGGGCGATGCTGGTTCCCAGGAAGTATTCGCCTTCGTAAATCGCTCCGGCCTGGATCATCGGGAAGATGAAGTCGGAGGCGAATTCTTCCTGGAGGTCGTCGATGTAGATCTTGGAGGCCCCGGTTTTCTTGGCCTTGGCGTTGAGGCCCTTGAGCTCGTCGTCCTGGCCGACATTGGCGCAGAAGGCGATCACTTCAGCGTCGTAGGTTTCCTTGATCCAGGAGAGAAGGACGGAGGTGTCGAGGCCGCCGGAGTATGCGAGGACGATTTTTTTGCTCATGAGTACCACTTTTTTGAGGGGGGTGGCGAGAATAAGGGAAATAGCTGGTGTGTCGAGCCCGGGAGTGAGGCTTTTTTTGAGAAATTGAGGGGGTAAAAAGCGGGTGGTTAGGGAAAGTTAAATAAATCCCTTCTTTCTATTGAAATTATAATTGGTATGGTTAAGATGGATTTATTCACAGAAATTACATGGATTTTCCTCCGGGATACAGGCGTCCGTCTTCGGCTTCGAGAGAAGCAAGAGGGCTGACAGCCGCGATTCCCCGCTCTAACCGGCGGGTGAAGATCCATTGTTGCGCGCCGGTGTGGCGGGTGTTGGCGGGGGTGGCGATGTTTCTGGCGTTGGTCTCGGCGACGATGGGAGCGACGGACTACAGCGACTACAACGGTTTCAGCAACGCGGGCAGCACGACAGTGTCCACGATCAGAATCGGCGCCACGACGGACAGTGAGGCGAGCATCACGGCCAACACCTCCGCGACAGGGGACGATGTGATAGGAACGGACGACGAAGACGGTGTGACGCTGCCCGCGAGCCTGGTGGCAGGCACGTCCGGCAGCATGATCGTGAACGTGACGAACACCAGCGGCGCGAGCGTGTATCTCAATGCGTGGATCGATTTCAACAAGAACGGCGTGCTGACCGATTCGGGCGAGCAGGTGGCTACGAACACGGTGATCGCCACGGGAACCTCGAACTCGAACAAGACGATCACGTTCACCGTGCCGTCTGGCGCGACGGTCGGGAATGTGGGTGTGCGCGTGCGACTGACCTCGACGAGCTCTCCTGGTTCGACGGGAGTGACCGGGAATGGCGAGGTGGAGGACTATCTGGTGCAAATCTGCCCGGCGATCACGGTTTCGCCGACGACCCTGGGAACGGCGACGGTGGGCGCAGCCTATTCACAGGCGATCAGCGCGACGGGTGGCACCTCGCCCTACAGTTTCAGCGTGAGCAACGGCACGCTGCCGGTGGGGCTGACTCTCACCTCAGGCGGGGCGCTGAGCGGGACACCGACCGCCGACGACAGCCAGACTTTCACGATCAAGGCCACGGATGCAGCAGGCTGCGTGGGCACGCGGAGCTACACGATGGCGCCGACGTGCACGAGCTACGCGATCTCCCCGTTTGCGCTGGGATCGTGGGAGCTGTCCGCAGCGGTGAACATCACGCTGGTGGCCACGGCGACGTCCGGAACGGCGAACTCTCCGTTCACGTGGTCGGTGACGTCCGGCACTCTGCCGACGGGGCTGTCTCTGAGCAGCGCGGGGGTGCTGAGCGGGACGACGACAGCGAAGGGGACGTACAGCTTCACGCTGCAGGTGAGCGACAAGTACGGATGCACGGCTTCGCAGGACTACCTGATGACGGTGGCGTCTGGCAGCGCGTATTCGAGCCTGCTGTACATGACTTCAGGCAACGGCAGCACGGGATATTTGGAGACCTATGATGTGTCCACGCGCACGAAAACCACGGTGGGGCAGACGAAGGACTCCAGCTCGCACTACCTGACGGACCTGGCGTGGTCGCCTTCGGGAGTGCTGTACGGCATCGACTTCAACAACATCTACACGATCAATCCCAGCACAGGGGCGGTGACGAGGGCCGGAGGCTTTGGAAGTTCCAACAGCTTCAACGGCCTGGTGTTTGATGCCGGCGGCACGCCCTACATGAGCAGCGTGAACGACGGGGACATCTACACCTTCAATGTCTCGTCATTGAGCACTGGGACAACCACGACGCCGACGCGCATCTACACTTCACCCTCGACAGCGCCGAACGGTGAAGCGCTGGACAGCGCGGGGGACCTGGCATGGATCGGGAACGAGCTGTATTACACGACTGCAGGCAGCAGCTTCAACTCCTTCTATCTCTACAAGGTGCCCGCAGGCGGCACGGCCACGCAGCTTGTGGGGCAGATCAAAAACTCCTCGGGAACATCCATCGCGGATGTTTTCGGTCTTTCCACAGACGGCTACGGCACGCTGTATGCGCAGGCGGGGACGGCGCTCTACACCCTGGACAAAACAACGGGCGTGGCGACGGTGGTGAATTCCAGCGTGGCCGCCAATGCAATCTCCGGCGGCGCGATGCGGTATGAGTTTACGCAGGTGCTGGATGACTTCGGCGACTACTCGGTGTTTCCGGTGGCGCGCGACACGGTGTACAGCTCGCTGCTGATGGGATCTCTGATCGACTACGATATTCCGGCGGCGTTCAACACGTCTGCGAACGCGGACGATGTGAACTGGCTGGATGATGAAGACGGCGTGACGCTGCCGGCGAGCGTGGTGCAGGGGGCCACGGGCGTGAGCGTGACGGTGAAGGTGACGAACACGAGCGGAGCACCGGCATTCCTGAACGGCTGGATCGACTTCAACAACAACGGCTCCCTGACGGACGCCAGCGACCAGATCATCAACAACGTCACCATTCCGACGGGCACGAGCAATGCGAGCCAGAGCTATACCTTCAATGTCCCGGCCAACTCGGCGGTGGGCGCGCTGGGGGCGCGGTTCCGGCTGACGGCGGTGACGAATCCCGGCTCGTCCGGCGCGAGCGGTCCGGGCGAGGTGGAAGACTATCTGATCAATGTGACGTGCAGCGCGGTCACGCTGAGCCCGACGACACTGGCGACACCGACGGTGGGAACGGCGTATTCGCAGACAGTGACGGCGAGCGGCGGCAATTCGCCTTACACCTATGCGGTGGCCACGGGCTCGCTGCCGGCGGGGCTCACGCTGAATGCGAGCACGGGCGTGATTTCAGGCACGGTGACCAGCTCGAGCGCGACCAGCTTCACGCTGCGCGCGACGGATGCGAAGGGCTGCACGGGCACGCTGGCCTGCAGCGTCACACCGACCTGCCCGGCGGTGACCGTGGGTCCGGCCACGCTGAACACGCCGACGGTGGGCACCAGTTTCTCACAAACGCTCAGCGCCTCGGGCGGCATTTCTCCCTACACCTGGGCGGTGACCAGCGGCACGCTGCCGGCGGGATTGTCTCTGAGCACGAGCAACGGGACGATCAGCGGCCTGCCCACGAGCGCGACGGCGGCGGTCTTCACCGCGCAGGCGACGGATGCCGCGGGATGCAAAGACATCCAGAGCTATACGGTGACGCCGGTGTGCCCCACGATCAGCATCACGCCGGCCACACTCGCACAGGGCGCGGTGGGCACGGCCTACTCGCAGACGCTGAGCGCGAGCGGTGGCAAGGCGCCCTACAGCGCGTGGACGGTGACCAATGGCACGCTGCCTCTCGGACTTTCGCTGAATGCGAGCACGGGTGTGATCAGCGGAACGCCGACGGCATCCGCGAGCCCGTCCACCACGGTGACGGTGCGGGTGAGTGACACGTATGGGTGCCAGGCCTCGCAGGTGATCACGCTGCAGATTTGTCCGGTGATTTCGCTCACGCCTGCGATCCTGCCGACGCCGACGGTGGGCACGGCCTATTCGCAGACGCTCACCGCCTCCGGTGGCACGGCCGCCTACACTTATACACTGGCCAGCGGCACGCTGCCGACGTGGGCCACACTGAGTTCCGGAGGCGTGATCAGCGGTACGCCAAACAGCACGGCGACGGCGAGCTTCACGGTGCGCGCCACGGATGCGAACGGCTGCGCGACCACGCTGGCGTACACGATCACGCCGGTGTGCCCGGCGGTGACGATCACGCCCGCATCGCTGGCGCAGGGTACGGTGGGCAGCGCCTATTCGCAGACGCTGAGCGCCACGGGTGGCATCGCGCCGTACAGCGGCTGGACGGTGACGGCCGGCACGCTGCCAGCGGGACTGACACTGAATGCGGGCACGGGCGTGATCAGCGGAACGCCGACAGCTTCAGCGAGTCCCTCCACCTCGGTCACGGTGAGGGCGAGCGATGCAAACGGCTGCCAGGGATCGCGCGCGATCACGCTGCAAATCTGTCCGGTGATCAGCTTCACGCCGACGACGCTGCCAGCGCCGACGGTGGGCACGGCCTATTCCCAAACGCTCACGGCCGGCGGCGGGACAGCGCCCTACACTTTCACGCTGGCCAGCGGCACACTGCCGAGCTGGGCATCGATGACTTCTGCGGGAGTACTCAGCGGCACGCCCACCACCACGACCACGGCGATCTTCACGCTGCGCGTGACGGATGCGAACGGGTGTGCGGCCACGCTGGCGTACACGCTGACCCCTTCATGCCCCACGATCTCCATCACACCGACAGCGCTGGCGCAGGGGACGGTGGGTGCGGCGTATTCGCAGACACTGGCGGCGAGCGGTGGCATCGCCCCATACAGTTCATGGACCGTGACGGGCGGAGCGCTGCCAGCAGGGCTGACGCTGGATCCGAGCACGGGTGTCATCAGTGGTACGCCGACGGCCTCGGCGAGTCCGGCGACGACGATCACTTTCCGTGTGAGTGATGCGAATGGCTGCCAGGGAACGCAGGCCGTCACGCTGCAGGTGTGCCCGGTCATTTCCATCTCACCGACGACTCCTGCCAGCGGCACGGTGGGCACCGCCTACTCGCAGACGCTGAGCGCCGCGGGCGGGTCCGGGACCTACACGTATGCGGTGGTCAGCGGCTCGCTGCCGGCGGGGCTTTCGCTGAATGCCTCCAGCGGTGTGGTGAGCGGCACGCCTTCATCGGGCACCAGCGCCAACGTGACAGTCCGCGCGACGGATGGCAACGGCTGCCAGGGCACGCAGGCGATGACGTTTGCCATGGGCTGCCCAGTGATCACGGTTTCGCCGTCCACACTGCCGCAGGGGACGGTGGGCAGCGCGTATTCACAAACGCTGACCGCATCGGGCGGCTCAGGAGGTTACACGTGGTCGGTGACGAATGGCACGCTGCCGGCGGGACTGTCCCTCAATGCAACCTCCGGCGTGCTGAGCGGCACGCCCACCGCGAGCAATGCGGGCGGGGTGAGCGTGACCATCGCTGCCACCAGCACGCTGAACCTGTGCGCGGGCACGAAGACCTACACGCTGCAAATCTGCCCGGCCGTGACGCTGGCACCGACGACGCTGAGCACACCGACGGTGGGCGCGGCCTATTCGCAGACGATCACGGCCTCCGGGGGCGCGACTCCCTACACCTACACTCTGGCCAGCGGCACGCTGCCGACGTGGGCCACGCTGAGCAGCACGGGCGTGCTGAGCGGCACACCCACAGGCACGACTGCGGCGACCTTTACGGTGAAGAGCACGGATGCGAACGGCTGCGCAGGCACGCGCGCCTATACGATCACGCCATCCTGCCCGACGATCACCATCAGCCCCACGACGATGACGCAGGGAACGGTGGGCACGGCTTACTCGCAGCCGCTGGCGGCAAGCGGTGGCATCGCGCCCTACAGTTCGTGGACGCTGATCAGCGGCACGCTGCCCGCGGGGCTGACGCTGAACTCGGGCACGGGAGTGATCAGCGGCACGCCGACGGCGGCGGCGAGCCCGGCCAGCTCCATCGTGGTGCGGGTGAATGATGCGAACGGCTGCCAGGGCTCGCAGACGCTGGCGCTGCAGGTTTGCCCGGTGATCACGCTGACACCGGCCACACTGACGACACCGACGGTGGGCGTGGCGTATTCGCAGACGATCTCGGCGAGCGGCGGCAGCTCTCCCTACACCTACACGCTGGCCAGCGGCACGCTGCCGGCCTGGGCCACGCTAAGCTCTGCGGGTGTGATCAGCGGCACGCCGACGAATACGACGACGGCGGCCTTCACCGTGCGTGGAACGGATGCGAACGGCTGCTCGAAGACGCTGGCCTGCACGCTGGCGCCGGTGTGCCCGACGATCAGCATCACGCCGGTGGCGCTGGCGCAGGCGGTGGTGGGCACGGCCTACTCGCAGACGCTGAGCGCCAGCGGTGGCAGCGCCGCATACACCTGGGCGGTGAGCAGCGGTACGCTGCCGACGGGACTCGCGCTGAATGCGAGCACGGGAGTGATCAGCGGCACGCCGACGGCGGTCAATGCCACGGGCGCCAGCGTGACCTTCCGCGCCACGGATGCAAACGGCTGCCAGGCCACGAGCGCGCTGACGGTGCAGGTGTGCCCGGTCATCAGCGTCACGCCCACAACGGCCACGGCGGGAACAGCGGGCAGCTTCTACACGCAGAATCTTGCCTCCAGCGGCGGCACCTCGCCTTACACCTACACGATCAGCAGCGGCACGCTGCCGTCCGGGCTCTCCCTGAGCAGCGGCGGTGTGATCAGCGGCACGCCGACGACGGCGAATGGCGCGGGCGGAAGCTTTACGGTGCGCAGCACGGATGCGAACGGCTGCGTGAAGGATCAGGCGGTGAGCTTGAAAATCTGCCCGGTGATCACGCTGCCATCTCTGACCACGACGTGGACGGTGGGAGCGAGCTCTTCGCAGACGCTGACGGCGAGCGGCGGGACCTCGCCGTATGTGCTGGCGCTGGCCAGCGGCACGCTGCCCGCGGGAGTGACCTTCAACACGAGCACCGGTGTGCTGAGCGGCACGCCAACGAGCCCGGGGGCGAAGACCTTTGTGATCAGCGCCACGGATGCGAACGGCTGTGCGGTGACGCAGAGCTACACGATCACGCCGCAGTGCCCGGTGATCAGCGTGAGCCCCGGCACGCTGGCGGTGGGAATGGTGGGCAGCAGCTACGCACAGAGCTTCATCACGGCGGGCGGCACGGCGCCCTACACGTATGCCATTACGGGCGGCTCGCTGCCGACGGGGCTGAGCTTTAACACAACGACTGGAGCGATCAGCGGCACGCCGAGCGTGGCGGGGAGCTTCAGCATCACGGTGAAAGTCACGGACGCGACGAGCTGCCAGACGACGATCACGCGCGGCATGACGATCTCCTCCAACGTGGTGTCCGACTGCCCGACGCCGCTCAACCAGAGCGTGGGCGGCGCGTACCTGGTGACACGGCTGGGGCGCGATGTGCTGGGCGGAGAGAACACGACGCTGGGGAACTGCTTGTACAACATGTCGCCGAACGGGCGGTGGATCACGGGCATCCGCACGGGGCTGACCTCGCACGGCTTCCTGATGAACACGCTCACGGATGTGAACGTGGATGTGCCGCTGCTGGATTCGAGCCATCCCTATGCGATGGGACGTGATGTGAACGACAGCGGCGACGCGGTGGGCTATGAGAAGTGGAGCAAAGGGGCGAAGGTGAACATCATTCCCTGGTACTACACGAACGGCGGCGTGGTGCGGCTGCTGACGCCGTATGACACGAGCAGCAGCCTGAGCGCGAGCCCCTGCGCGCTGACGGCTGACAGCGCCTACGCGTTTGGCACGGTGGACCCGGACGGCCCCGGGGGACCGGTGCTGTCCCAGGGAGGCTACTGGAACCTGAGCACACGCGCGTGGACGGCGATCTCCGGCGTGCGTGAAGTGGTGGACGCCTCGGCGGATGGCACGAAGCTTCTCGTGACGGACAGCAGCGGCGTGGGCAAGGTGCTGAGCGGCAGCCCCGCGGCGGGCTACAGCACGGTGGTGGTGACCTTCGCGGGAGGCTCGCTGAACGCGGGCCGGGTGAGCCCGAGCGGGCGCTACATCGGATCGAGCCAGAAGATTTCCGGCGTGCCGGTGCCGTTTGTGTATGACACGCAGACGAACACGCGCACGAACCTGCCGCGCATCCTGCCGCAGGACGGGCTGGGCGGCATCGTGGGCGCGGTGAGCGACACGGGGCGGGTGCTGGGCTCGATCTACAGCACGGCGTCCACGGGCAGCTTTGCGGTGATGTGGGACACGCCGGCGGATTTGTACACGAAGATCTCGGACCTGCTGGTCTCTGACGGCCATGTGGCGCAGGACAGCACGTACTCCTACTGGAACGTCTACAACGGCGGGGACGGCATCTCCGCGGACGGCACGACGATGGGCGTGTACGGCAACAACCCCTACAACGTGGAAGACTCGATGGTGTTCCAGAAGGTGGCGGTGGCGGACACGCGGCTGTGCCTGGGCAATGCGGTGTGGCAGGACACGAACCGCAACGGCATCAAGGACTACGGTGAAACGGGCGCGGTGGGCGCGGTGGTGCATCTCTTCCATCCGGGCGCGGACGGCGTGCGCGGCGGCACGGGGGTGAATGCGGACTATGAAGTGGGCACGCCGGTGACCATCACGAGCAGCGGGGCTTATGTCTTCAGCGCCATTCCCTCCGGCACGTATTATGTGCAGGTGATTCCGCCGGCTTCGCTGCCGGTGACTTCCGGCGTGGTGGTGGCGCTGGACAATGGGGTGGACAATGACAACAACGGGATGCAGCCCGGCGGACCGGGAACGCCGATCTACAGCCCGATGATCACGCTGATTCCCGGCACGGAGTCGGTGAATGATGGTGACAGCAACAACAACACGAACTTCACCGTGGATTTTGCGCTGGGCGATGGCGTGAGCCTGGGAGACCAGGTGTTTGCCGACCTCAACGGCAACGGCTTGTTTGACTCCGGCACGGAGCCGGGGCAGGCAGGCCTGACCGTGCAGCTCGTGGATGCGAGCACGAGCAATGTGCTGCTGAGCACGACGACGGACAGCAGCGGCAAATACTTCTTCGGCGGCCTGGCCCCAGGCACCTACCGTGTGAGCATTCCCACACCGCCGGCGGCCTACACCTCCGCGACGCTGACAGTCTATGATGACAACGGCGTGGACAATGACAGCAACGGCGTGCAGAACGGCGGCGCGGGCACGGTGACGACGAGCCCGGTGATCACGCTGGCCACGGGCACGGAGCCGGGGTCCACGGGAAGCACGAGCTTTGAAAACACGATCGACTTTGGCTTCCGCTCCTGCCCGGTCATCACGGTGACGCCGAGCACGATCCCCACGGGCACGGTGGGCACGGCCTTCACGCAGGCGCTGAGCGGCACCGGGAGCGCGGCGACGCCTTACACATGGAGCACTTCCGCGGGCACGTGGCCGGAAGGTCTGAGCATGAGCAGCACGGGCGGCATCAGCGGTACGCCGACGGTGCCGACGAGCGGAGTGAACGGCACGACGGTGACAGTGCGCGTGACGGATGCGAACACGTGCTTCCGCGACCAGCCACTGCGGATCAAGGTGTGCCCGGTGATCACGGTGAACCCGACGACGCTGCCCTCACCGGTGATCGGCACGCCGTATTCGCAGACAGTCACGACCTCAGGAACAACGGCCACGCCGGTGACGTGGAGCGCCACGGGACTGCCCGCGTGGCTGTACCTGGATGCAAACACGGGCGTGCTGTCAGGGACGCCGACGAACTCGACCGCGGTGACCTTCACGGTCATCGCCACAGATGCGAACCTGTGCACGGCCTCCCGGACCTACACGCTGCCGCCAGTGTGCCCGGCGGTGACGATCAGCCCGGCAGCGCCTGCAGGGGGCACGGTGGGCGTGCCCTACAGCCAGTCGCTGAGCGCCTCACCGGCCACCGGCCTGACGGCGCAGTATTACTCCGGCTTGAATTTCAAGACGCTGGTGCTGACGCGGAAGGAGGCCTCGATCGATAATGACTGGGGCGCGGGCTCGCCGGATGCGCTGGTGCCGGTGGATCAGTTCTCAGTGCGGTGGAGCGGCTTTGTGCGGCCAGCGACGACAGGTACGTACACCTTCCAGACCACGAGCGACGACGGCATCCGGGTGTGGGTGAACAACACGCTGATCATCGACAAATGGACGGACCAGGGCGCGACGAATTACACGGGCACGATCAGCCTGACCGCGGGGACGGTGGTGCCGATTCGTGTGGAATACTATGAAAACGGCGGCAATGCCGTGGCGAAGCTGTACTGGTCCGGCCCGAGCCTGACGCTGCAGCCGGTGACGGGCTGGCTGGAGTACGTGTGGGGTGTCTCGGGCGGCAACCTGCCTGCCGGACTGACGCTGAACGCAACCACGGGAGTGATCAGCGGCACGCCGACGGTGGCGAACGGCCTCGGCGTGAACCTGACCATCACGGCCACGGACCCGAACGGATGCGTGGGGACGAAGGCGTGGCCGGCGCTGCAAATCTGCCCGGTGATCAGCATGACGCCGTCCAGCCTGCCGCCGGCGACGGTGACGCTGCCTTATTCCCAGACGATCGCGGCCTCCGGCGGCTCGGCGCCCTATCAATACACGGTGGTGAGCGGAACGCTGCCGACGTGGTGCACGCTGAATGCGGCGACGGGCAAACTTTCCGGCACGCCGACCGACAGCACGCCGAGCACCTTCACGGTGGCGGCCACGGATGCGAACGGCTGCGTGAGCTCGCAGGTGTACACTGTGGACCCGCGTTGCACGGTCTTCAGCGTGACCCCGGCCGCGCTGCCGAGCGCGACGGCGGGCAGCGCCTATTCGCAGACCTTCACGGCGAGCGGCGGCACCGGGCCCTACAGCTACGCCTTGCTCAGCGGCGCGCTGCCAGCGGGCTTCACGCTGAGCAGCAGCGGGGTGCTCAGCGGCACGGCCGCCACGGGAGACGGCAGCAAGGCGGCCATCACCGTGGCGATCACGGATTCCACGGGATGCGTGAGCACAGCGAACTACCAGGTGCAGGTATGTCCTGTGATCACGCTGGGCCCCGCCGCGCTGCCGGCGCCGACGCTGGGCATCAGCTACTCCCAGACCATCACCGCCACCGGCACGAGCGCAACGCCGCTGACGTGGAGCGCGACAGGACTGCCCGCATGGCTGAGCCTGAGCAGCAGCACGGGCGTGCTCAGCGGCATGGCCACCACGACCACGCCGGTGACCTTCACGCTGACCGCCGCGGATGCGAACGGCTGCTCCGGCTCGCGCACCTACACGGTCACGCCGGTCTGCCCGGTGATCACCGTAGGCGGAACGACGCCTGCAAACGGGTATCTGCAGACGACGTTTGCGCAGAGCATCACGGCCAGCGGCGGGACTGCGCCGTATTCGTTTGCGCTGATGAGCGGGACAATGCCACCGGGACTCAGCATGGCCGCGGACGGCAGCGTGAGCGGCACGCCCACGACGCTGGGCAGCTACACGATCACCGTGCGCGCCACGGACGCCTACAACTGCCAGAGCGCGACGACTTCGGTGACCTTCAACATCAAGGGCATGGCGGTCGGCAACCAGGTGTGGGTGGACATGAATGACGACGGGCTGAAGGGGACGACGGAAAGCGGCGTGCCGAACCTGCCCATCCAGCTCTGGTCTCCGGGCATCAATGGCGTGGGGAACAACGGCAGCGGCGATGACGTGCTGCTGGCCTCCAGCACCACGGACTCGAACGGGCTGTATCTTTTCAACAACCTGGCGCCGGGGATCTACTACGTGCGCATTCCCACGACGCCGACATATTACCCGAAGGCGAGCACGAGCCAGGTGAATCTGGACAACGGGGTGAACAACGACAACAACGGTCTGCAGGCGGCATCGGGGCTCGCGGTGTACACGGCGCTGATCACGCTGTCTCCGGCGTCCGAACCGGCCACGGGAGTGGATGGTGACGACACGGATGCGGACAGCACGATCGACATCGGCTTTGCAAATGCGAACCCCTGCCAGATCACGAACCTGATCGACAACCCGAGCTTTGAATTCCAGGGGCTGCCGAATACGACGGGCACGGGCGTGAGCGTGCTGAGCTATGACGGCACGGGCACGGGGCTGGGCAGCGGCATCAATGCCTTCCAGTGGCTGGGCGGTACGAACGGCACCAGCGGCCTCGGCGAGCCGGTGCAGCGCGTGCAGGTGGCGGCGGGCAGCACGGGCTCGAAGGTGTCCTGGGTGGAGAGCGCGAAGAGCCGCCACGGCAAGCGCATGCTGCTGCTGCAGGGAACGAATTCCTCGGTGAACCTGATGCCCGCGGGCGGTGGCAACTGGAGCAGCGTGCTGCAGGCCGGGAAAGAATATGAGCTGAGCGTGTGGGCCACGAGCGCCTCCTCCGGCGCGGCCTCCATTCTGTGGAATCTCGGTGCGAATGCGCAGATCTTCCAGATCATCACCGGAGCAACGCCGGGCCTGTACCAGTACTACACGGTGCCGCAGGGAGAAATGAGCGCGACGGCGCCGGGAGTGAGCCAGTGCTGCGGCTACAGCGGCGGCACGATTTCGTACACGGCCTTTGGCGCGTCGGATTACAACAACTGGACGGAGGCTGCGGCAAACAGCACGCAGCCGCTGTGGCGCCAGTTCACCTACCACTTCCGCGTGGCCAATGGCGCGACCGCATCGCAGATCGACACGGCGACGCTGGCGCTCTCCGGCGGCAGCAGCACGAACGCGGTGGCGGCTGACCTCGTCTATCTCTGCCAGGTGAACACGACGGCCACGCTGACGATCGGCAACCTGGTGTGGAATGATGCGAACAAGAACGGCGTGCGCGACACGAGCGAGATCGGCATCAGCAGCGTGGTGGTGGATCTCTTCCGCAGCACGAACGACGTGGCGGGGGACGCGGACGACCTTCTGATCGCCACGACGACGACGAGCTCCGCCGGTGCCTACAACTTCACCGGACTGGCCGAAGGCAAGTACGTGGTGCGGGTGACGCCACCGGCAAGCATTCAGGCGACGGGCGGCAACGTGGTGACGCTGGACAACGGCGTGAACAACGACAACAACGGCAGCCAGCCGGGCGGGCCGGGAACGTATCTCTACAGCCCGGTCATCATGCTGGCGAACGGCTCGGAACCGGTGAACGACGGCGACACAAATCCCGACACGGAGCTCAGCATCGACTTTGGATTGTTCTCCGGCATCCTGCTGGGCAACCAGCTCTTCATTGACGCGAACAATGACGGCGCCTTCAACACCGGTGAAACAGGCGTGGGCTCGGGCGTGACGGTGGAACTGCTGGACGGCACGGTGAACACGGTGATCGCCACCACGACGACAAACAGCTCGGGCGTGTATGGCTTCACGGTGTACCAGCCGGCGAACTACCGCGTGCGCGTGCCGACACCGCCGGCGGCCTATCCGCTGGTCTCGGGCGTGGTGGACACCTCCGATGACGGTCGTGACAATGACAGCAATGGCATCCAGAGCGGCGGCATCAACACGGCGGTGATCAGCCCGGTGATCACGCTGACGGCGAGCGGCGAGCCTGGCAGCACGGGGAACTCGAACACGGAGAACACCATCGACTTTGGCTTCCGCGCCTGTCCGGTGATCACCATCAGCCCCGGCACGGTGGCGGTGGCCACGCAGTATGTGGCGTACAATCCGCTGACGCTGACCTCCAGCGGCGGCTCGGGCGGCTATGTGTACGCCATCAGCAGCGGCGCGCTGCCAAATGGCATGAGCATGAACAGCGCGGGCGTGATCAGCGGCACGCCGGGCTCCAGCGCGGCCCCTGGCAGCTACAGCTTCACAGTGCGCAGCACGGACAGCATCGGCTGCTCCGGCACGCAGAACTACACGCTGACGCTGAGCAATGCCCTCGTGACGGTGACGCCCGCCACGCTGCCCGCGGCGACGCAGTATGCAGCCTACACGCAGAGCCTGGCGGCTTCGGGCGGCACCTCGCCGTATGGGTGGAGCTACGGACCTTCCGCGCTGAGCGGAGCGGCGGCCTGGTGGCCGGGCGAAAACGGCGCGACGGAAGTGGTGGCGGGGAACAACGGCGTGCTCATGAATGGCGCGGCCTTCAGCGCCGGAGTGGTGGGGCGCGCCTTCAGCTTTGACGGCGTGAATGATTATGTGCAGGTGGCGGACCAGTCGGTGATGCGTCCGGCGCAGATCAGCGTGGAAGTCTGGGTGAAGCCCGCGGGCGCCACGCCGGCGGCGGATCAGATCCTCATTGAGAAGACCTCCAATGTTGCAGCTCCGGCGAATGGCTACGGTTTGATCCAGAAGAGCGGCGGCAGCACGGTGCGCTTCTGGATCAACGGCACGACTTCGGTGGCGGGCACCTCTGAATTTGTGGACGCGGCTCTGACGGTGGGAAGCTGGAACCATGTGGTGGCGACGTATGACCTGACGAACCTGCGCATCTATGTGAACGGCGTGCAGATCGCCTCGAAGGCCTTCACCACGGCCGTCAGCCACTCCACGCAGCCGCTGGTGATGGGCGGCAGCGCGACGGCGGGAACCTGCTGGAACGGCGCGCTGGACGAAGTGGTGATCTACAACCGCGCGCTGAGCAGCGCGGAGGCGCTGGCCCGCTACACGGTGACAAACAGCGGAAACAACGGCATGCCGACCGGCCTGACGCTGGACCCCACGACTGGCGTGCTGAGCGGAACACCCACGGCGGTGCCGGCGATCTATCCCTTCACGGTGCGCGCGAGCGACTTCTACAGCAGCATCGGCCTGCGCAGCTACTCGCTGACAGTGGGCTGCCCGAGCATCGATATTTCTCCCAAGACGCTCACAGACGCGCAGCAGTATGCGGCTTATACGTCGGTGACGCTGGCGGCGACGGGCGGCACGGCGCCTTACACCTGGGACATCACCACCGGAGCGCTGCCGACGGGCATGAGCCTGAGCAGCGCGGGGGTGATCAGCGGCACGCCGGGCTCCGCGCCGGGCACGTACTCCTTCACCGTGCGCGCGCGTGACGCGAACAACTGCGTGAGCACGCAGGCGCTGAGCGTGAAAGTCATCTGTCCGACGATCACCCTGACACCGGGCACGCTGCCGAATGCGCAGCAGTTTGCCTCCTACTCCGCGGTGCTGCTGGACGGCACGGGCGGCAGCGCTCCGTACACCTTCAGCATCCAGAGCGGTGCGCTGCCAACGGGCATGAGCCTCTCCAGCGCGGGCCTGCTCAGCGGCACGCCGACAGCGGTGCCAGGAGACTACACGGTGGTGGTGAAGGGCACGGATGCCGCGAACTGCTCCGGCACGCGCAGCTACACGCTGCATGTGAACTGCCCGGCCATCGGCATCACCCCGACCTCGCTGCCCAACGGCCGCCAGTATCAGGCCTACAGCCAGACTTTGACGGCAAGCAACGGCAACCCGGCCTACACCTGGACGGTGGTGAGCGGCGCGCTGCCCACGGGGTTGACGCTGAGCAGCGCGGGCGTGATCAGCGGCACGCCGACCGCGGCTCCTGGCACCTTCAATTTCCGCGTGCAGGCCACGGATTCGTCAGGCTGCACCGGCACGCGCGACTGCTCCATCCTCTTTGACTGCCCGGCCATCAGCATCACGCCGACGACGCTGCCGCAGGCGACGACGACGGTGGCCTACAGCCAGCAGCTCACCGCGACGGGCGGCACGACGCCCTACACCTGGACGGTGGCCTCCGGCACGCTGCCCGCGGGCATCACGGTGTCCTCCGCGGGTCTCATCAGCGGGACGACGACGGCGGTGGGCTCGTTCAATTTCACCGTCCAGGCCAGTGATCTGAACGGCTGCGTGCAGCAGCAGGCGCTGTCTCTCGGCGTGAACTGCGCGGCCATTACTATCACCCCGGCCTCGCTGCCGACGGCGACGGTGGGCACCGCTTTCTCGCAGCAGCTCACGGCCACGGGCGGTGTGGGCACGAAGACGTGGACGCTGAAGACCGGCGCCTTCCCCACGGGCATGAGCATTTCCACCTCCGGCCTGATCAGCGGCACGCCGACGAGCAGCGCGGGCACCTACAATGTGACGATCCAGGCGATGGATCAGAACAATTGCCCGGGAACGATCAGCTACACGATCACGCTGCAGTGCCCGACCATCACGGTTTCGCCGACGACGGTTCCGGCGGGCACGGTGGCCACCAGCTACAGCACCACGCTGAGCGCGACGGGCGGTACCGCACCCTACACCTGGAGCGTGCCCACCGGCAGCGCACCGCCCGGACTCGCGCTGAGCTCTGCCGGTGTGCTGAGCGGCACGCCGACGGCCCCGGGCACCTATGCCTTCACGGCGGAAGCGCGCGACACCTACGGCTGTTTGGTGGACACCACGATCAGCCTCACGGTGAGCTGCCCGACACTGGCGCTGAGCCCCACGAGCCTGAGCTCCGGCTATCGCGGCCAGTCCTACAGCCAGACCGTGACGGCCAGCGGCGGCATCAGCCCCTACACGTACTCCGTCACGGCCGGCAGCCTGCCACCGGGAGTGACGCTGAACACCAGCACGGGAGTGATCAGCGGCACGCCGACGGCCACCGGCAGCTACAGTTTCACAGTGCGCGGTGTGGACAGCGCGACCTGCTCCGGCACGCGCGACTACATTGCGGTGATCAACGGGCTCACGCTTGGCAACTCGGTGTGGGAAGATCTGGACCAGAGCGGCACGAAGGATGTGGGAGAGCAGGGGATCAGCGGCGTCTCGCTGCAGTTGTTTGCCACCACGGACACCGTGATCGGCAACGGGGACGACGTGTCCCAGGGCACGACGACAACTGACGGCACCGGTGCCTATGCCTTCAGCGGCCTGGCTCCCGGCAAGTATTATGTGAAGATCGCCACGCCGCCGACGGCGCAGCCGCTTTCCTCCGGCCCGCAGGTGAACCTGGACAACGGCGTGGACAATGACAACAACGGCATCCAGTCCAGCGGCAGCGGCACGGCGATTGTGAGCCCGGTCATCACGCTGGCGATTGGACGCGAGCCCGGCGACGTGGCGGGCGGCATCGACGCGGACAACACGGTGGACTTTGCACTGCGCGCGGTGCCGGCATCGCTGACGAACCTGCTGGAGTACACCCTGAACACGAGCAGCGGCGGCCTGCCTGCACCGCCGAGCTTCAAGAGCGGCGCCGTGGTGAACGCGGCGAAGATCCAGATCGAGGACGACATGAACGGCCTCACGGACATCAGCGAACCGGCGAACAACGGACCGATCCGCACGGGCTCGCTCTCCCGCCGCATGCGCGACTGGGACGCCGCTTATGACACGGGGTATGATGCCGCGCCGAGCACGCTGGTGCAGCGCCCGGACAGCCTGTGGATCCGCTTTGACATGGATCCGACGGCGAACGGCAACATCGGCAACCTTCTTTTTGATTTGTATCGTGTGGGTACCACTGCGCCGGTGCAGGGGAAGGTGTTCTTGTCGTGGGCGGAGGGCAGCGCCATCCGCACCGCGGTAACGAACACCTTCCAACTGCCGGCGACAGGGTCGTGGTACTCGATGAACCTGGCGTGGAGCAGCTTCCTGGGCGGCGCGACGGCGGTGCCCACGGGCTCGCAGCTCGCTGGGAAGTCGTTCATGATCGAAATCTACCTGTGGGGCGGCGACGGCTCCGGGTACATCGACATCGACAACATCCTGCTGCAGGGCAGCGCGACGACGAACCCGCAGACGCTGGCGCTGGGCGACTACGTGTGGGCGGACACGAACGGCAACGGCATCAAGAACCCGCGCGAGCCAGGCCTGCAGAACCTGACGGTGCAGCTCATGAATCCCGGCGCTGACAACACGGCGAACACTGGCGACGACACGCTGATTTCCACCACGACGACGGACGCGAACGGCTACTACCTCTTCAGCGGGCTCTCCTCCGGCAACTACTTTGTGCGCCTGCCAAACCCAGACCCAGCGTGGCCGACGGCCTCTCCGGCGGTGAACCTGGACAACGGCGTGGACAATGACAGCAACGGCATCCAGACCGGCGGCGCAGGCTCCGCCGTCTCCAGCCCGGTCATCAACCTCGCGCTGGGCAAAGAACCCGGCAACCTCGCCAGCGGCGGCGGGAATCAGGACATGACGGTGGACTTCGGCTTCAGCGCCGCTCTGACGATGGGGAACCTGGTGTTCTCCGACGCGAACAACAACGGCGTGTTTGACGCCGGTGAGACGGGCGTGCCGGGGGCGCAGCTTGAATTGTACAGCTCCACGGATTCGACGGTGAACAACAGCGACGACGTGAAAGTCGGATCCACCTTCACCACGGGCAGCGACGGGCTTTACAGCTTTACGGGACTGAGCGCCGGCAAGTTCTACATCAAGCTCACGCCACCGATCACCCATCCGCGCCGCAGCAGCACGAGCAGCAATGCGGACAACGGCATCGACAACGACAGCAACGGCGTGACGCAGTCCGCCACGGGCGCGCCGATTTACTCGCCGATGATCACGATGTCCGCGCTGACGGAGCCGGGCAGCCTGCTGGCGCCGTTTGGCAGCAACGCGGACAACACCATCGACTTTGGTCTGAGACCGACCTTCTGCCGCATCGGCAACCTGGTGTACAAGGATGCGAACAACAACGGCGTCTATGACACCGGCGAAGGAATCGGCGGGGTGCGCGTGGAACTGCTGAACAGCGCGGGCTCGTTCGTCACCAGCACCACCACAAGCACAAACTCCGCCAAGGTGGGCCAGTACCTGTTCAGCAACGTGGTGCCGGGCTCCTACTATGTGCGCGTGCCGGCCTCCGAATTTGCCACGGGCAAGCCTTTGGTGAACACGGTCTCCATCTTCCCCGCCAGCTCGTCTGACAACGACGTGGACGACAACATCGTGGGCAACGATGACGGCATCGACAACGCGCAGCCTTCGGTGAACGGCATCAGCAGCGCGCTGATTTCTCTGAGCGACAGCGGCGAGCCGATCAACACCAACGGCGAGAGCGGCGCCTTCAACACGATCGATGACTCGGACGACAACAACGGCAACATGACCATCGACTTCGGGTTCAAGTCCAGCGGGCCGAGCGCGACGGGCTGCTACCACTTCCTGGCGATGGACAGCAACGGCGACGGGGTGCTGACGGGCGCCACGGAGTGGACGCCGGCGCAGGCCTATGACTTCAACTACACGCCGAACAGCATCGCCACGATCAGCAACGCGGACGTGGTGTATGACGCGGCGCTGAGCCGCCTGAAGCTGGACCTGACCTTCACGCAGCTCGGAGCCGCGAAGGTGGACGCGCTGTGGTTCCTGGTGAGCACGGGCGGAAACCCGGGCACGGCGGACCACGCCATCGTGTATGTGAACGGCATCACGCGCTCGAGCCCGGTGGTGACCATTTACAAATATGACACCACGCTGGGCTACCAGAGCTGGCAGACGGCGGCAAACCTGATGGTGAGCACGGCGGCGGGCAGCAGCACCGCGGCGGACGTGCTGCTGAACACGGTGACGGAAAATAGCGGCATCGTGCGCTTCCAGAGCGTGATCGACGTGAGCCGCGTGAACAATGCCACGAACTGGAGCGCGATGGGCGTGAACTCCGCGACGTGGGAAGGCATCCAGATGGGCGGCAGCAGCGGCATGGTGCTGCACATGGTGGACCTGGCCAGCGCACCGACGTATGACAGCAACGGCGCGCTGACGGCCTTCAGCTACACCGATGGGGTGACGGACGGCAGCTTCGCGACGGATTCCTCCGGCGTGTTCACCATCGCCACGGAGCCGTGCTCGGTCTCGCCATGGGTGAGCGTGGGGAACCTGGTGTGGAACGATGCGAACAGCAACGGCATCAAGGACAGCACCGAGCTGGGCATCAGCAGCGCCACGGTGCAGCTCTTCAGCCCGGGGGCGGACAACGCCATCGGCGGCAGCGGCGCGAATGCGGACACGCAGGTGGGGGCCAGCGTGCTCACCAGCAGCACGGGCCTGTATTCCTTCACGAACCTGGTGCCGGGCAGATACTACGTGCGCGTGACACCGACGGCGAGCGTGCCGGGCGCCAGCAGCGTGGCGACGACGACGGACAACGACGTGGACAATGACAACAACGGCAGCCAGCCGGGCGGCGCGGGCACCTTTGTGTACAGCCCGGTGATCGACCTGGAGGTGGGCACGGAGCCTGCAACGGCGGTGGATGGAGACGGCACCAATGGCAACAACACCATCGACTTCGGCCTCTTCACCGGCGTGACGGTGGGCGACTTGGTGTGGAATGATGCGAACAACAACGGTCTCAAAGATTCGACGGAAACCGGCGTGACCGGCGTGCAGCTCGACCTCATGAGCCCGGGCGCGGACAATGCGGTGGGCGGCAGCGGTTCGAACGCTGACACGGTGCTGCAGTCCACCTCCACGCTGAGCGGCGGCGCCTACAGCTTCAAAGTTTACACGGGAGGCAACTACTACGTGCGCCTCACACCGCCGGCAGCCTACTCGCTGGCCAGCAGCACCGTGGTGACGACGGACAACGGCGTGAACAATGACAACAACGGCAGCCAGCCAGGCGGCGCGGGCTCGGTGGTGAGCAGCATGGTCTTCACGCTCACACCTGGCGGAGAGCCCGGCAGCACCGGCGCCACGAACACGGAAAACACCATCGACTTCGGCCTGCACTCCTGCCCGGTCATTACCATCACGCCTTCCACGCTGACGAACGCGCAGAAGGGCTCCGCTTATTCCGCCACCTTCGGCGCTGCAGGCGGAAACTCTCCCTACACCTGGAGTCTGGCCGCGGGCAGCACTCTGCCGAGCGGTCTCGCACTCTCCAGCGCGGGCGTGCTCAGCGGCACGCCGACGGCCGCTGCGGGCAGCTACAGCTTCACGGTTAAAGTGGTGGACGCCTCGAACTGCTCCGCCACGCAGGCGATGACACTGGCCGTCGTCTGCCCGACGCTCACGCTCTCGCCCACGACGTTGTCCTCGGTGGTTCAAAACACGGCCTTCAGCCAGCAGTTCAGCACCACCGGCGGCACCGCCCCCTACACCTACACCCAGCCCTCCGGCACGCTCCCGGCCGGCGCTACACTTTCCAGCAGCGGCCTGCTCTCCGGCACCATCACCGGTGCTCCGGGCACTTACACCTTTGTGATCCGCAGCACCGGCACCACCGGCTGCTTGGTGGATACATCTTTTACATGGGTGGTCACCTGCCCGACGATCTCTCTGAGCCCGGCCACGGTGCCCGCGGCCACCCAATATGCGGCCTACACAGCGCAGACGCTGACGGCCAGCGGCGGCACGAGCCCCTATGTGTGGAGCTTCACGGGATCTCTGCCCACGGGCATGACGCTGAGCAGCGGCGGAGTGCTGAGCGGCACACCCTCCAGCGCACCGGGTACCTACAATGTGACGATCACCGCCACGGATGCGAACGGCTGCGCCAAGTCCGGCACGTATGCGCTCACGGTGAACTGCCCGTCCTTCACCATCACCGCGCCGACCTTCCCGAACGCCTCGAAGAACGTGGCGTATCCGAACCAGCAGCTCAGCGCGTCCGGCGGCACCTCGCCCTATACCTGGAGCGTCATCTCCGGCGCGCTGCCTTCGGGCATGTCGATGAGCACCACGGGTCTGATTTCCGGAACGCCGACGTCCGCGCCTGCCACCTACAATTTCACGGTGCGCGCCACGGACAGCGTGAGCTGCTCCGCCACGAAGGCGCTGAGCCTTGTGATCGCCTGCCCGACGCTCTCCATTTCTCCGGCGACTCTGCCCGCAGGCACGCAGTATGCGGCCTACAGCCAGACGCTGACGGCGGGGAATGGCACCTCCCCCTACACCTGGAGCCTGGCCTCCGGTGTGCTGCCCACGGGCATGAGCCTGAGCAGCGGCGGCGTGCTCAGCGGCACTCCCACGGCGCTGGGCAGCAGCACCTTTGTGCTGCGCGCCACGGATGCGGACAACTGCTCCACCACGCAGTCCTACACCTTCACGGTGAATTATCCGCCGATCTACATCAATCCGACGACGCTGCCGAATGCGACGCGCCTGGTGTCCTACTTCCAGCAGCTCACTGCGACCGGCGGCACGGCGCCCTACACTTTCAGCAAGCTCACGGGCACGCTGCCAGCGGGCATTTCGATCTCCACGGCGGGCGCCGTCTCCGGAACGCCCACGGCCACACCGGGCACCTACAACTTCACCGTGCAGGCGCTGGATGTGAACGGCGCGCCGGGCACCCAGCCCTACAGCATCATCGTCGTATGCCCGACCTTGACGATCTCGCCGACGACGCTTTCCAACGGCGTCGTGGGCACGTCCTACACGGCGTCGCTGAATGTCACGGGAGGCAGCGCGCCCTACACATGGAGCGTTACCAACGGCACGCTGCCCGCGGGGCTGTCGATGAGCAGCAGCGGCCTCATCTCCGGCACCCCCACGCAGGCCACCACGGCCAGCTTCACGGTGCAGACGGTGGATTCCTTCAACTGCTCCGCCACCCAGGTCTATACGCTGACGGTGAGCTGCCCGGCGGTGAACATCACGCCGACGACGCTGCCCAGCGGATATTACGCCACGGCCTACAGCCAGCAGCTCACCTCCAGCGGCGGCACGGGGCCGTACACCTATGCGGTGATCGCGGGCTCGCCGCCGGCGGGAGTGACGGTTTCCTCCAGCGGTCTGATCTCCGGCTCGCCGCAGGAGTATGGTACGGCCAGCTTCACGGTGCGCAGCACGGATGCGAACAACTGCTCCGCCACGCAGTCCTACTCGCTGCTCGTCAAAGGACTGAGCCTCGGTGACACGGTCTATGAGGACAGCAACTTCAACGGCCTGCGCGATGTGGGCGAGCCGGGGCTCAGCGGCATCACGGTGGAGCTGTGGGACCCGGGCGCGGATCACGCCATCGGCGGCAGCGGCCCGAACAGCGACCTCATGCTCACCAGCACGACGACGAACGCATCCGGCCAGTACAGCTTTATCAACCTGCAGCCGGGCACTTTCTTCATGCGCGTGCTGATGCCCTCCGCATTGAACATCATCGGTGGCAATCCGGTGAACCTGGACAACGGCGTGGACAATGACAACAACGCGGCCTCGCAGCCGGGCGGACCCGGCACGCCGGTGTTCTCGCCGATCGTGACGCTGACGAAAGGCGGAGAGCCGACCGTGGACGATGGCGACGCGGACACGGACAACACCATCGACTTCGGCCTGTTCCGCGGCCTGAACGTGGGCAATCTGGTGTGGCAGGACACCAATGACAACGGCCTGCGCGACAACGGCGAGCCGGGCATCGACGGCGTGGCGGTGGAGCTTTGGAATACGGGCGCGGACGGCAGCATCGGCGGCACGGATGACGTGCTGCTGCGCAGCACCACCACGAGCGGCGGCGGTGCGTATCTGTTCACCTCGGTGCCGCCGCTGAAGGTCTATGTGCGCATCCCGAGAGCGCCCGGCACGCAGCCGCTCTCCAGCAGCAACACGACCTTCGTGGACAATGGCGTGGACAATGATGACAACGGCCTCCAGCTCAGCGGCGGCGCGGTGAACAGTCCTGTGATCACCCTGACCGCGGCGGATGAGCCGGGCACCGGCGGCGGCACGTATGACGAACTGACCATCGACTTCGGCTTCCTCAATGTGACGCCGAGCGTCTATGTGTCCGCAACACAGGCGGACAGCATCCAGGCCTTCAATGCGAGCACGGGACTCTATTCGGGATCGCTGGTATCGGCGTTTGGCAACAGCCTGAGCCAGGGCAATGCGGACTACGGAGACGTGCCTTACGGCATGGAGCTGGGCCAGGATGGAAACTGGTATGTGGCACACTACGGCGCGAGCAACCTGCGCAAGATCAGCTCGAGCGGCGTGGACCTGGGCTCGGTGCTGGACAACAGCACGGCGAGCATGAGCCTGGTGACACAGTTTGCCATCGGCCCGGACGGAAACTTCTATGTGTTTGATGTGAACGGCGGCCGCGTCGTGCGCTTCCAGGGCCCGACGGGAAGCAATCCCGGCAAGCCCATCGGCGCCACGGCGCCCTACACCTTCATCACACAGGCCGGTGTTGAGGACATGAACTTCGGACCGGACGGCAACCTGTACCTGGTGGTGCAGACCAATGACACCCGCGAAGTGCGCCGCTACAGCACGACGACGGGCGAGCTCCTGAACACCATCGTCACGGACGTCCAGCTTGTCGCCATGGTGCCTGGCGGCCAGTCCATCGCGCTGATCTCGGGCATCGACATCGAGGGCAGCACGCTCTACGGCGTGAACCGCAGCGATGGTGAAATCTTCAGCGTGGATCTCAGCGCGCCCGCCGCGCCGGGCCTGCCACAGCTCATCGGCACCATCTCCAGCGCCGGCAAAGGAGAGGTGGACACGCGCGACATCGAGTACAATCCGGCTGACAATCGTCTCTACATCGCCGGTTATGCCTGGGGCAAGCCTGTGAACGCGGGCACGTACAACAGCGGCTCGCTGCTGAGCGTGGACATGGCCACGGCGCCGAACGGCACGGTGAAGATCTATGAAGTGCCCATCCCGCGGCCGCCGGGCCCGAACTTTGAAATCTGGTCCGGCCCGCGTGACCTCGCCATCGGCCGTCCTTATGCACCGCTGCCGGATTCCGTGGCCATCGGTTCCATCGTGTGGAATGACGATGATGCCGACGGCATCCAGGATGCGACGGAGCTCGGCATCCCCGGCGTGCGCGTGGACCTGTGGAAAGATGTGAACGGAGACTCCTCTGACGGCGCCGAGGTCCTGATCGGCTGGACCTACACGGACAACAACGGCTTCTATTACTTCTCCGGCCAGGCACCCGGCGTGTACCAGGTGCAGATTCCAGAGTCGAACTTTGTGGACGGTCTGCCGCTGGCGGGCAGCGGCTACAGCAGCCCGATTTCCTCGAACCTGGACGACCAGATCGACGGGGATGACAGCGGCCGTCAGCCGGGCGGGCCGAAGACCGTGGTGAAGAGCCCGCTGATCACGCTGACGCCTGGAGCCGAGCCGGTGGGCAACGGATCCTCCGGCGCGGAGTTTGGCCGCGGCGGCGAGCTGGACGACTACACCGTGGATGCGAACGGCGACATGACGGTGGACTTCGGCTTTGTGGAGCCGGGCATCATGGGCATCGGCAACCTGGTGTTTGTGGACGACAACGGCAACAACCGCTTTGACGTGGGTGAAGGCCGTGACGATGTGGTCATCGAGCTTTACCGCAACGGCGACACACCGGGCGTGACGACGCCGGTGGCCAGCGCCGTCACCGCCAATGGCGGCCTCTATCTCTTCAGCAACCTGTGGCAGGGCCAGTACTTCATCTACCTGCCGGCCTATCAGTTTGAAGCCAGCGGAAATCTGCGCGGCCTCTACAGCCTGCCGGTGGTCACAGCAGGGGATGACAACGTCGGCCAGAAGGCGCTGCCGTCAGACACGCCATGGATCACCGGGGTGCGCACGGGCATCGTCAATCTGGTCCGTGACGCGGCGCCGACGGACAGCGGCTCTGAAACCGGCTATGATTCCTCGACGGACCTTAATGACATCAACATCGACCTGACCGAGGACATCGGCCTCTTCCGTCCGGTGGCGCTGGGGAACATGGTTTTCGCGGACAACAATTCGAACGGCCACTACGACACAGGCGAGGGCATCTCCGGCGTGACCGTGCAGCTCTACACGGACACGCAGTTCCCCGAGGTGGACAATCCGCTGGCCATCACCACCACGGATGCCGTGGGCCGCTACGGCTTCAGTTTCCTGCGCCCGGGCAACTACCTGGTGCACATCCCGTCCACGGAGTTCCAGCTCGGCGGGCCGCTGTATCAGCGCATCAGCATCCTGGAAGGCCTGGTGGGCGATGATGACGTGGGTGAAGACGGCATCAATGACGGCGTGCCCGCTGACAATGGTGTGTCCTCTCTGGTGATCAGCCTCTACCCCGGCAATGCGCCGACGGATGACAGCGGTGAGACGGGCTTTGAAGGCACGTCTGACGACCAGGACGACGCGGCGATCGACCTGACGATTGACTTTGGCTTCCAGACGCCGGTGGGCGTGGGCAATCTGGTGTACATCGACGCGAACCAGAACGGCCAGGCCGACGTGGGCGAAGGTGTGGACGGAGTGACGGTGGAGCTCTACCGCGCCGACCAGACACCGGGCTTTGGCGTGCCGCTCTTCAGCCGCATCACCAGTGGTGGCGGGCAGTACTTCTTCGACGCGCTGCCGGCGGGCAGCTATGTGGTGCACATTCCGTATTCGCAGTTTGAGCCGGGGCATCCCCTGAACGGGCTGAGCTCCTCCACGGGTGTCAGCAGCGTGACGAGCGTGGTGGATGATGACGTGCCGGGCAACGAAAACGGCATTGATGATCCGACGCCGTACCTCAACGGCATCAGCAGCGCGGCCTTCACGCTGGGCGTGGACGCTGAGCCGACGGATGCCACGGGCGAAAGCGGGCAGTTCCACGACATCGACTCGTTTGATGACAACAATTTTGACCTGACCATCGACTTCAGCTTTGCGCCGAACAACCCGAACGCGGTGGGTGTGGGCAACCTGGTGTTTGTGGATCTCAACGGCAACGGTGTCTATGACTCCGGCGAGGGCATCGACGGCGTGAAGGTGCAGCTCTTTGACGCCTCGGCCGATGTGCAGACGGCCAATCCGGTGGCCACCGTGATCACGAACAACGGAGGCTCATACATCTTCAGCAATCTGACGGAGGGAGACTACATGGTCTTCATCCCGGCTTCGGAATTTGCCGCCGGCAAGCCGCTCTCCGGCTGGCGCTCGCTGCCGGGAGACGGCGGTGACAACGGCATCGACGACAACGCGGATGAAAACGGCATCGACGTGGCTGATCCGACCGCGACGGGCGTGGTGTCCGCCGCCTTCCATCTGTCGCCGGGCGACGAGCCGACGGATTCCCTGGGCGAGTTTGGCAGCAATGCCTTCATGGATGATGCGAACGACGCGAACACGGACCTGACGATTGACTTCGGCTTCTTCCGCTCAGTGGCCGTGGGCAACCTGGTCTTCATCGATGCGAACTACAACGGCCGCGCGGATGCGGGCGAAGGCGTGGGCGGGGTGACGGTGGAACTGTATGCGGAGGGTGCCTTCATCCCGTTTGACGCACCGGTGGCCTCCACCACCACGGACACGGACGGCAGCTACCTCTTCTCCGATGTGACACCGGGCCGCTACTTTGTGCGCGTGCCGGGGTGGCAGTTTGACTTTGGCGGGCCGTTGTTTGGCTACGCCTCCGTGCTGGGCACGCAGAGCGGTGATGACAACGTCGGAGAAGACGGCATCGACAATGGCAATCCGTCCATCAACGGCATCCAGACCGCGGTGATCGACCTGAGCCCGACAAATGCGCCGGCCGGCGGCCAGGAAGGCGGCTACCAGGGCGCGAGCGACGACATCAATGATGCGGCCACCAATCTGACCGTTGACTTCGGCTTTGTGCCGCGCTCGGGCGTGGGCAATGTGGTCTTCAATGACCTGAACAACGACGGCCTCTTTGATCCGGCGCTGGAGTACGGCGTGGACGGCGTGACGGTGGAGCTGTGGAGCACGCAGGCCAACGCCACGGCTCCGGTGGGCAGCACCACGACGACGGGCGGCGGTGTGTACAGCTTCAGCGTGGCGCCGGGCAGCTACTATGTGCGCATTCCCGCGAGCAACTTCCAGGACGGCGCGGCGCTGGCAAACCTGGTGCCTTCAAAGCCCGCGGGTTATGCGACACCCACCACCACGGCCGGTGACGATGACACCGGACAGGACGGCTACACCACCAGCGGGGTGCTGGTGGACGGCGCGCGCACGCCGGCTTTCACCCTGGTGCCAAACCAGGCGCCGACCGCGTCCACCACGGAAACGGGCTACTACTCCGAAAGCGATGACTTTGACGATGCAAACGTGGACCTGACGATTGACCTGGGCTTTGCGCCGAAGCCGCTGAGCGTGGGCAACCTGGTGTTCCGTGATGTGAACAGCAACGGCCACTACGACAGCCAGGACTTTGGCGTGGCCGGCGTAACCGTGCGCCTCTTCCGTGTCGGGGACAATCCCGCCGGCAGCACGCCGGTGATGGAGACGACCACGAGCATCGACGGCACCTTCCTGCTGAACACGTATGAAGAGGGGCAGTACTTCCTCTTCATCCCTGCGTCGCAGTTTGCCTCCGGTGCGGCGCTGTATGGCACCACGTCGGTCAGCGGCTTTGGTGGTGACGATGGCAACGACGACGACACGGATGAAAACGGCCTGGATGCGGCGAACCCGGCGGGCACGGGCGTGAGCTCCACGGTCTTCTCCCTGGCCTATGGCACGGAGCCGCAGGGGGAGACCGGCTTCCTGAACTCGCAGGACGCCTACAACGATGCGGATGCGGACCTGACGATGGACCTGGGCTTCACCGGCGGCACGCTGCCGAACCTGATGAACATCGGCAACCTGGTCTTCTATGACGCGAACAACAACGGCGTGGCAGACGCGGGCGAAGGTGTGTCCGGCGTGTGGATGCTGCTGTATGCCGGCAGCGGCACGGCGGGCTCCACCAGCTACATCCGCAGCACGACGACGGATGCCAGCGGGCGCTACTTCTTCACGAACCTGAGCCCGGGGGTGTACACCGTTCATGTGGCGGCGGACAACTTCAAGCCGTCCATCAGCATCAACGGCGGTCCGGTGGGGCCGGGACCGTTGTACCAGAAGATCTCACTGCGCGGCAACCAGACCACCACGGGGGATGACAACCTGGGTGAAGACGGCATTGACTCGCAGAATCCGGAGCAGGTGGGCATCACCGCGCCTGCGGTGACGCTGACGGCGAACGCCGCGCCGACGGGTGCGCAGGAAGGCGGCTTCCAGGGCACTTCGGATGATGCCAATGACAGCAACGGCGATCTCACCATCGACTTCGGATTCGGCACACGCCTGGGCGTGGGCAACCTGGTCTTCCGTGATGCGAACGCGGACGGCAAATACCAGACCGGCGTGGACACCGGACTGGCGGGCGTGATGCTGGAGCTGGTGTACAATGACGGCGTGAACGGCACGGACACGGTGGTGGGCAGCACCACGACGGATGTGAACGGCGGGTACCTCCTGTATGCCCCGCCGGCGGTGTCGCCGCAGACTTACAAGGTGCGCATTCCTGCCGGGCAGTTTGCCACCACGGGCATGCTCAACTACCTGGTGCCAAGCACGCTGACGACCAACGGCTCTGACGACAATCTCAACCAGAACGCGCAGCCTGCCTCCGCGCCGGAAAGCACCGGCGTGGTGACGGCCGCCTTCTCCCTGATGCCAGGCAGCCTGCCCACGGACACGGACGGGCGAGAAGCCGGGTTTGACAAGACCAGCGACAATGACGACGACGCCAACAACGACCTCACCATCGACCTGGGTCTGAAGGCGAAGGCGCTGATGGTGGGCAACCTCGTCTTCCGTGATGTGAACGCGAACGGCACGTATGAATCCGGCATCGACCTGCCGATGGCCGGCGTGACGGTGCGCCTCTTCCAGCAGGCGCAGGCGGTGACGGACACGCCGGTCTCCGAAGCGGTGACGGGCGCGGACGGCACCTACATGCTCTACGCCACCTCTCCGGCGGCCTACTACGTGCACATTCCGGCCAGCATGTTTGCGGCAGGCGCGCCGCTCAATGGCATGAGCTCGGTGCTGGGCTCCGGCAATGTGCAGCCCACCACCAATGCGGACACGGGCAAGGACGACCGCTTTGATGAAAATGGCAGCGATGCCACGCAGCCTGATGCCACAGGGGTGTCCTCCGGCATCATCAACCTAGCCTACGGCACCATGCCGCTGAACAGCAGCGTGACCTCCACCACAGGTGAGAACGGCTTTGATTCCTTCATGGATGATGCGGCGGATGACTCGGGCATGATGACCATCGACTTCGGCTTGGTGGGCGGCTCGGGCTCGCCAAATGCCCTGGAAGTGAAACGCAATCTGGCCACCGACCCTGGAACCATCACGGCTCCGGCCACCTTCACGGCATGGCAGTCGCAGAACAGCCTGGGCGGTGCCAATGGAGCGAATGATGATCCGGATGCGGACGGCCAGACGAATCTGCTGGAGTACGCGCTGGGCACGGCGGGCGGCAGCGGGCTGGGCGCCTCGCGCTTCACGCTGGTGAACAACAGCGCGACGGGCTCCATCGACGCGCTGCTCACGCGGCCCGCGGGCAGCCATGCGGACCTGCGCTATTACCTGGAGGGCAGCCATGATCTGAGCACCTGGACGGCGCTGGCGGTGACGCCTGCCACCACTTCGAACGCGGACCAGACGCAGACGCTGCGCTACGCGGGCGTGGAGTCGCTCTTCAGCGGTGCGGCGCGCGGCTTCCTGCGCATCAAGGTGGTGCTGGATGCAAACCTGGACGGCACTCCGGAGGCCACGGCCACCACGGGGGTGCAGGGCTGGGCGCGCATGCCGTTTGCGGCGGGCCGTCAGTCGCTCTCCATGCCGCTGCTGCTGCCTGCGGTTTACGCAGGTCAGGTCAGTTCCGTGAGCGACCGCACGGTGGTGCTGAGCCTCGGCAGCGGCGGGGACATCCGCACGCAGCTTCAGAGCGGCGTGAGCTGCTATGTGGAAGTGATCGACGGCGCGCTGAAAGGCCGCACCTATGATGTGGACGGCGCGGTCACCGCCGGCAGTCTCGCGCTGAGCACCGCTGCTGACAGCGCGCTGGTTGGCTCGCATGTGCGCATCCGCCCGCACTGGACGCTGGGTGCGCTGCTGCCGGTGTCCGCGCTGCAGGCGGCCGGCACATCGGATGCAGCGGACCGTGTGATGTTCTTCGACAGCAGCAGCGGCCAGTTCCAGATCGAATGGCTGCACAGCGGAACGGGAGCCGCGCAGTGGGTGCGCGATGGCGATGCGACGCTGGCGGATGACGGCGCGCGCATCGTGCCGCCAGACACAGGCATGCTGGTGCAGATCCGCAGCACGCCGGCCACGCTGACGCTGGTGGGTGAAGTGCGCACCACCGCGCTGGCGCTGCCCCAGACGGCGGGCACCACGCTGCGCGGCACGGGCCTGGCCACGGCGCAGACACCGGGTGCACAGACTCTGGCCGCCGGAGCACGCCTGCGCCTGTGGAGCGGTGACGTGGATGCAAGCACGGCGGTGTATCAAAACTACCTGCTCAATGCCGACGGCACATGGGTGGATGAAACCACGGGCGCGGAAGTGACGAACCTGCCGCTGCTGGATGCATTCCGCGCGTTCTTCCTGGTGAAGCCGTAGGAGGACGCGCTCCAAGTTTAAGGTTTAAAGTTTCAGGTGCTGCATCGTGGCCGGGGGCGAGTGGATGCATCCAATTTCAATTTTGACCTGAAACTTTAAACTCTGCCGCGTTGCATTCTCGCGGGGTGGCGGCATTGCTTTCTGGCATGATGCTTCTTCGTCTGCTTCTTCTTTTCCAGGCGCTCAGTTTCGTGAGCTGCACGACCGTGAAGACCACGAGCAGCAATGCGTTTCATTACAGCCGCCATTTTGTGACCCGGGAGATCCCGCGGGCCTCGCGCTTTGTGTGGAAGGGGGTGACGGGACTGTTTGGTCCCGGTGACCGCTCCTTCTGGGATGCGGACGACATGCACGGCAAGCCCAGCGTGGTGATCAATCTCAGCGAGCAGATGGTGTATCTCTTCAAGAACGGCCAGCTCGCGGGCGGCTCGCCCATTTCTTCCGGCGCGGAGGGCTATGACACCAGGCCCGGGCGGTACCATGTGATGGAGAAGGACATTGATCACAAGTCGTCCATCTATGGCGACTACGAGGACTACCACGGCAATGTGGTGATGCAGAACATCAACAACCGCACCGATCCGCGGCCGCCGGGCACGCGCTTTGAAGGGGCGAAGATGTATTACTTCATGCGCATCTACGGCGGCGTGGGCATGCACCAGGGCTACCTGCCCGGCTATGCGGCCTCACACGGCTGCATCCGCCTGCCGGGACATATGGCGGAGAAGTTTTACGCCGCCGTGCCGAAGGGGACGCCGGTGGAGGTGGTCCCTTAGAGGGAAGAGGTTAAAGTTTGAAGTTTAAGGTTTAAAGTTGAAAAGGGGACGCGATGATGGGGCCCTCGACCGACCATGAAGACCTGCATTTTGACTCTGGGATTGCTGGCGCTGCTGGTGATCCGTGCGCCGGGCCAGTTCATCAAAGACCGGAGTGATCTGCCGGAGCTGGCACAGGCGGCGGGGAGCCGGCTGGCGGTGGATTACGAGAAGAAGTGGCTGGCGTGGTGCGAGCGCGCGTGCATCCAGCCGTTCATCACGAGACTGGGCAAAAGCCCTGACGTGAATGAGCAGGCGGCGAAGGTGGTGCGGCGTGGGATTCCACTGCTGAAAGGGCATGCGGAGCGCGATTTCAGCTACACCTCGGCGGACCTGGTGAAGGACTGTGAGGAACTGCTCAAAAAAGGCGTGGATGACCCCGTGATCTTCTGGCTGCAGTGCTGGGCCATCCATGACAGCACGCGCGACTACCCGGCCTGCGTGGCGGCGTTCAAGCGCGGCTACAATCACAAGCTGGCGCAGACGATTCTGCCCGTGGTGCGCTACCTCATGATCGTGACGTTTGAGGACATCCGCCGTGACGCGGGGCAAAAGGGGGACGACAGAACCTATGACAAGCCGCTGATGGAGGCGGCTCGGCTGTCTCTCCTCGATGACAGCTACCGGGAGGAGGACGAGGAGGTGATGGTGGAGAACCTGGTGCCGCTGTTTTATGAGGAGGTCTTCACCACGGATGAAAAGAAGGTGGCGGAGATCTGCCAGACGCCGCTGAAGTCTGCGTATGCCCGGCTGATGCTGGAGGGGGCCTTTGAACTGCGCAAGGCCTGGCTGGCGCGCGGGCACGACTGGGCCGGCCAGGTGCCGCCTGAAGGGTGGGAGGGATTCGAAGAGCGCATGAAAAATGCGGCGGGAAAATTTCGTGCGGCATGGGAGCTGCACGCCGAATATCCGCAGCCTGCCACGAACATGCTGGACATCAGCATCGTGGCGCGCAGCGTGGTGGAGGAGGAGAGCGCGGAGTGGCTGAACCGCGCGCTCACGGCGCAGTTTGACTATCTGCCCGCCTACCGCTCGTGGCTGAACGGCCTGCTGCCGCGCTGGGGCGGCAGCCATGAGAAGATGCTGGACTTTGGCATCATGTGCGCGCGCACCCACCGGCATGACACCGCAGTGCCAGACTTCTTCTTCAAGATTCTCGGTGATGTGCTGGATGATTCGACACTGGGGCGGAAGGTGTTCGAGGACGTGTCAGTCAGGGAGACGACGCTGGCGCTGTCTGAGCAGCGGGTGAAAGATGCGAGGAGTGACGGGGAGCGGGAGAATGCGCTCTCCATGCTGGGCGGCTATGCCTGGGCCTGCGCGGATTATGCCCGTGCCACGGAGGTGCTGAAGGCGCAGCCGAAACCCTTCACCCGGCCGGTGAAGATGGCGCTGCTGCCGTTTCATTCGCATGAGCGCATCATCCGCGGTGAGTCTGAACTGTATGCCCATGACCTGAACAAGGCGTGGAAAACAGCGGAGGCTGCGTGGGAGGCGAAGGATCTGGAAACGGCGGCGCGGGAGTATGAGGCGCTGCTGCTGCTGCCCGGTGGCAAGGACAATGACCTGGTGGCCTCCCGGCTGGCGACGGCACGCTTTGAGCAGGAGTTCAGCAAAGGCGGGTGGGTCTCGCTGAACATCGAACCACGGCTGCTGTGCTGGCAGCTCGACAAGGGGAACTGGTCCGCCACGGCCGACGGCGTGCTTACCAATGTGGGCCTGGGAGACTCCGCCTACCTGCTGCACAACGGCCGCATCGGCGACAATTTCCAACTGCGCGGTGTGTTTGAAATCCAGCAGCCGCGCTTTGACCACGGGCTGGGCATCATGATCGGTTATGGCCGGAATGAGGAGGGCGCGCGCTGGTTCACCTGTCTGCAGCTTCACGCGGGGAAGGGCAGCATGATCCACCTGCAGGACGGCAAGTATTCCTCCTCGGTGGCGGCCGTGCGTACTGGTGATTCGATTCAGCACAGCGAATTTTTGATCACCAGCCGCCGCGGCCTCATCACCTATG
This sequence comes from Prosthecobacter sp., assembly GCF_044227185.1. Lineage (GTDB taxonomy): Bacteria > Verrucomicrobiota > Verrucomicrobiia > Verrucomicrobiales > Verrucomicrobiaceae > Prosthecobacter. The sequence continues at coordinate 158,654 of NZ_JBGAFO010000011.1, forward strand.
CGATCAATGGCTGCGAGGTGTACCGTGAGTGCCAGGCCTATGATGTGCTGGAGCCATTTCCGCCGCTGGGCATGATGAAGGACGGGCGCATGGGCTTTGGGCACACGCTGTTTCCCTCAGGCCTGGTGACGCGCATCCTGAAAGTGGAGAGCCGCCGCCTGCCGGAGGAGATGATGGCGCGCGCACCTGCCGCCGAAGCGCCCGCGCCGGAGCAGGAGATGAGCGCGCAGCAGATGCTGGACTACCTGGATGAAACGACGTGGGGCTTCAGCATGGCGGAAAATGAGCCGGAGGTGGCGCAGGTGTCGTTTTTCTCCGGCGCGCGCGAGTTCAGGTTTTTCAGAAGCGAGGGAGACCGCCACAAGCACGCCTTTGCGGTGCCGGACGGCAGCACCGTGCGGCTGGCTGAAGGCAACGTGCTGGAGTTTAACGCCGACCGCACGCGCTTCATCATTCACGACTGGCCGGGGAAGGGGCAGCAGAGGTACTGCCGGCTGAAAACACGCCCGCAGCCGGAGGCGGCGCTCATAGCGCTGCGTCAGGCCACGACGGATGAGGCCACCGACGCGGCGCGCAAGGCACGCTTTCAAAACACACGCTGGAAACGCCCTGACTCGACCCTGGAATTTTCCGGCGACGGCCGCTGGCATGAGGAGTGGGTGGTGCGCCCCTGGGATGGCAAATGGATGGTGCAGTCTGACAGCGAGGTGGTCGTGGCCAAGGCTGACAACGACGTGCAGCACTTTCGCATCTCCCAGGACGGGCAGACGCTGACGCGAACAGATGGGACGGAGTGGAAACGGGTGGCGGAACTAAAGTAGCCATCTCGCTCCGCGAGATGAGCCCAGCGCTCACGCCCCGCTCCAGGCGTTCTGTCATTCGTGAATCCTTCGCCGCTGCGGGAGCGCTGGGTCCTCTCGCGGAGCGAGAGGACTGCTTTCTGGCATCCTCCGCAGGCTGCTGGAGATCCAGTTTCGGCCAGTAGCGGTGCAGCTCTTTCTGCGCTGTTTCACGAATTTCAGCGTTCTTTTCCCCGGGGCCCGGTCATCGGTTCCTGTGCCAAAAGCGAGCCTTTCAGGACAAGGGCGATGGCAAAGACTCCGAAGGAACGCGTGGTGAAACGAAGCATGGCAGATCCTCTCAGCTGCTGACAAGCTCAATTCGCACCTGCTAGGCCGGAGCGAGGACGGCCTCCAAAACTCCGGCAAGCTGATGCTCGGTGAAAGGTTTGTCGAGACGATGGGTCACGCCCAGGGCGCTCATTTCCACGGCCTGCGGATCTTCCAGGCGGCCGCTGGCAAGGATGACGGGGATGTCCGAATGCAGCCGCCGCAGCACGCGCACAAAGGACAGGCCGTCCATGTGGGGCATGTGGAGATCAGTGATGATGACGCGAATCTTGGCGCGATGATGAGTGACCATCAGCAGAGCCTCGGTGCCGTCTGCGGCGGTGAGTGGGGTGAAGTTGAGACGCTGGAGCACGGTGGAGGCCATGTCGCGCACAGAGGCTTCATCATCCACGAGCAGGATGGTTTCTCCCTGGCCGCGGAAGGCGGAAGGAGCGGCGGGCGGCGGCGTGCTCTCACTGCTGCTGGAGTGGACAGGAAGATAGACGGAGAAGATGGACCCGACACCAGGCTGTGAAGAAACCTGCAGGAAGCCGCCATGACCTTTTACGATGCCCATGACGGTGGAAAGACCGAGGCCGGTGCCTTTGTCCTGGCTCTTGGTGGTGAAAAAGGGATCGAAGATGCGCTCCATCGCCTTCTGGGGAATGCCCATGCCGGTGTCCTGCACGCGGAGCACCACGTAGTGGCCGGGCCGCGCGTCTGGGATGGCGCTGGCGAAGGCTTCATCGACCACAAGGGAAAGGGCGGTGAGAGTGAGTGTGCCGCCATCAGGCATGGCATCGCGGGCATTGACGCAGAGATTGAGCAGGACCTGATGCAGATGGGTGGAGTTTCCGAGCACCTGCGGCAGGTTGGCAGCGCAGCTCACCTCGAGATGGATGCTCTTGGGGAAGCTGCTGGTCATGAGGTTTTCCAGCTCCCTGACCAGACACTCCACGCGCAGGGCGGTGTGTTCACCATCGGCGCCTTTGGCAAAGGTGAGAAGCTGGCGCACCATGTCCGCGCCGCGTCTGGCGCTGGTTTCAAAGAGATCAAGAATCTTTGACTGCTCCGGGCAGGACTTTCGCAGCAGCTCCACGCCCATGAGGATGGGGGCGAGGGCATTGTTGAGGTCATGCGCCACACCGCCGGAAAGGGTGCCCAGGGCCTCCATGCGCTGGGAACGCAGGGCGATAAGCTCCATGTTTCTGCGTTCGGCGAGATTGTGGCTGCGCTCCAGCTCCATGGCCACGCGCTGGGCGATGATGCGCATGATTTCCTGATCTTCTTCAGTGAAATCATGCGGCCCGGTGTCCAGCAGGCAGGTGATGGCCACCACTTTCCCCTGGGCGTCAACGGAGGGGACGCCGCAGTAGGCGTACGCATTGTGTTCGCGCAGAAAGGCAGCCTGCGGGAAGCACTCCTGCACGCGCTCGTAAATGTTCAGCGCCTTGGTGGTCTCCACGGAGGCGCAGGGAGTGCCGGCGAGCGGGAAGGTGCCGGCATCCAGCTGCACCTGGTTGTTGAGATGGACGGCTCTAAACCGGAGATCCTGGCCGACGATTTCAGAGAGGCAGACGATGGGCACGGAGAAGAGCTCCGCCACCATGCCGACCACCTCCTCAAAGACAGCGGAGGGATCTCCGGAGAGGCGCATGCTGAGCTCGGAGAGGCGCTTCAGCTTGCGCAGATGCGCGGCGTCCCGCTCCTGGGCCTCACGGCGCTCGGTGATGTCCTGTACAGTTCCCAAGGAGTGAACCGGATGGCCGGCGGGATCATACACCGTCTCGCAACGCTCCTGCACATACTTGACGCGCCCGCCGGGCAGCAGGAGGCGGTGCTCCACTTCGTAGGGAGTGCGGTCGCGCAGGGACTCGTAATAGGCCTTCTCCACCAGGCTGCGGTCATCCGGATGAACTGTCTCCATGAAGCCCTTGTAGGAGACTTTGAACTCCCGCGGGTCCCGCTCAAAAATGCGGAAGATTTCGTCAGACCACGTCAGGTGCTCCTCCCCCACGTCAAAATGCCAGCTTCCCATCTGGCCGATGCGCTGAGCTTCGTAGAGCTGCGCCTCCCGCTGGCGCAGGGCGCTGGTGCGCTGGGCCACCAGCTGCTCCAGCTCCGCATTGAAGCAGCGGATCTCCTCCTCGGCGTTCTTGCGGGCGGTGATGTCCGCGCGGATGGCGATGTACTGCACGGGCTTTCCATCCGCGCCGAGGAAGGGGACGATGGTGGTGTCCACCCAGTAGAAGGAGCCGTCCTTGGCGCGGTTTTTGATCTCACCCTGCCACACCTGGCCGCTGCTGATGGTGCGCCACAGGCATGCGATAAAGTCCTTCGGATGATGCTTGGAATTGATGATGCCGTGGTCCTGTCCGAGGAGCTCCTCGCGCGAGTATTTGGAAATGGCGCAGAACTTGTCGTTTACATACGTGATGACGCCTCTGGCATCGGTGACGGCGACGATGGCGTGCTCATCCAGCGCGGCCTTGAAGTCCGTCAGCAGTTGTTCGGCGCGCTTGCGGGCGGTGATGTCGATCTGCGCGATGACGGCGCCGCCCTCCGCGTGGGCCAGAGGGGAGACGTGCATGGTGAACCAGCGGTACTCCGTGGGCGAGTGGCAGGGATATTCGTGCGTGAAGCCGGGCATGGAATGGTCCAGCACACCGCGCAGCCCGTCCTGAATATGCTGCGCTTCGGAGCCCATGTCCTTTATGGCGTGCTGGCAGACTTCCAGATAATTGACGCCGATGCCGAGAGTGGGGAGCAGCGTCTCACCGCCATTTTCCCGCGCAAAACGTTCCCAGCCGTCATTGATGGCGATGATGGTGCCGTGGCGGTCCACGACGGCGATGTTTGCCAGCATGGAATTGAGCACGGAACGGTTCAGGGCCTCGCTGTCGCGCAGCGCGCGGGCGGCGGCGTACTCCGCTGTCACATCCCGGAAGACGAGGACCACGCCGATGATGCAGCCGGCGAGATCGCGAATGGGGGCGGCGCTGTCTGCAATGGGGCGCTCCGTCCCGTCCCTGGCGACAAGCACGGTGTGATTGGCCAGACCGTGGATCTCCCCGGTGGCGAGCACCTCGTCCACCGGGATGACGGCGGGCTTGCGGGTGGTCTCATTGATGATGTGAAACACCTCCTCCACGGAGCGGCCCTGCGCCTCGGCAAGCGTCCAGCCGGTGAGCTGCTCGGCGATGGGATTGAGCCGGGTGATGCGGCGCTGCGCATCGGTGGCCAGCACGGCATCGCCGATGGAGTTCAGCGTTACGGCGAGCTTTTCTTCACGGGCACGGAGGACCTCCGCGGCCATTTTCTGCTCCGTCACATCGCGCGCGGTGGCAAAGAGAAGACCGCCGGCAGCGGGCACGGATTTCCAGGAAAGGGTGCGCCAGGAGCCGTCCTTGTGCTGGCAGCGATTTTCGAAACCGACCACCGTGGCGCCTTCGGTGAGCTGGCGCCCGATTTCATGCAAGGTGGCCTGACGGTCGTCCGGGTGGACAAGTTCGATATAGGGCTTCCGCCGCATCTCCTCGGTGCCCCACCCGAGGGTCTGGGTAAAGGCGGGATTGACGTGCTTGAAATAGCCGTCTGCGCTGGCGATGCAGAGCATGTCCAGCGGCAGGGTGAAAAAACGGTCCCGCTCCGCCTCGGCCTGCCGGCGCTTTTCCAGATCGCGGCGGATGACGAGGCTGGCGAGGCCGATCATGGCCAGGGACAGCACGCCGCCGAAAGCGACAATGGCCATGGTGCGCCGGGAAAGGGACTGTGCCTGCGTGGTGCGTACGAGAAGGAGGCGGGACTCCTCCGCGTGCATCTCTGAGATGAGGCTGCGGATCTGGTCCATCAACTTTCTCCCGGTGCCGGCCTCGATGCGCTGGAGCGCACCGGCGACATCGCCGCTGCGCCTGACCTGCACCACTTCCCCCGCGAGCCTGATCTTCTCCTGGATCAAGGGCTGCAGCACCGCCAGCCGCTGCTGCTGTGCGGGGTTGTCTTCGGTGAGGCGCGTGGCCCGCGCCAGGGAATCCTTCAAGGCCGCGATGCCGGCGTCGTACGGGCGGAGAAAGGCCTCGTCTCCCGAAATGGCAAAGCCGCGGTTGCCGGTCTCGGCATTGAGGACGTTGAGCAGGGTGTCGTCGAGTTGTTCGATGACTTCATGGGTGCGGTTTACCAGGCCATAAAGCTGCATATTTCGCTGCTCGCTCCACCATGCGGTGATCCCTGTCAGGAGCAGAAAGAGGAGCGCCGCGGTGAATCCGGCCTGAATTTTATGTTGAATTCCCACTGACTGTATAGCCTTGGCGTAGGCCACTTCTTTCATGACCACAGGTGTTTTAATGAATCATTTATTGAGGAGTTGATAGCGGCGGGCATGACATCAGCGAAGGTCGAGGGGCGGTGTGCGTGGACCGTTCTCATGCGTTCCGAAGCAGCGGTTGCCACCGTTTGCGCGCGGGCGGAGATGCAGAACTCGATGAACTCAGGCCCCAGCCGAAGCCGAAGGAGACGGGCAGCTTTTGGCTCCCGTCTGCCGTGGAGCGAGCCTGCTCTGGAACGCGGGCGACATCCGCCAGAAAGCGATGGTGCCAACAGGTGGAGAAGGGTCCAAACGCAGGCTGCGCGCATCTGCCAGCGGGTGAACTGCTGTGCGTTCATTCACCACCGTCAGAAAGCTGGAAGCACCGCCATGCCGATCCAGAAAAAGACCCGGCCTCGGGGAGTTTGAAGTTCGGCGGACATGCTGGATCGGATGGGGAGAGATGATCCATCCATGCGGCGGTGTTGTCAGCGTCTTTTATGATTTTGGTGCCTGCTTCAGATCGTCTGAAGAGCTGCCTATAAAACCAATTCTTTTCGAGGCATCGTCCGCCCCGTCCTCTCCTATTTCATGCTTCAGTTGGTTCAGTTCCACGGCTGACCAGTAGTCGATGGGAAGAAAGCGCTCCTCCGTCATTCGGAAAAGCAGTTCATCCAGGCTGCCACAAACCCTGGTGTAAAAAAGTTCGGGAGATGTGTCCGAATCTTCGCCGGCAAACTGGGTGGTATTGAGCAGGCCCATTTCATGGCGATCCGGGTAGATTCGCAGTACAAGGCAATCTCCATTTTTGGCGGCACCCAAAATCAGCATGCCGGCGGCGAAAAACCGCGGGAAACAGTCTCCTGAAAATACTTCGTTCAAGGGCGCGAGTCTGTAGGGCGGGAGGTCGGCCCACTTGGACGGCCAGCTCCACTGGAACATGCGCTTCAGCGTCATGGGCATTTTCAGTCCCTCTATGAAAGCTTTCTTTTCTTTATCGCATTCACAAAGGCCCAGCGCGCCTTTTCGGTCGAGGTGGTGCATGAGGTCGCTGATGAGCTCGTGCCTGATTTCAAACTCGGGTGACATCGGGGTGTCGTGATCTGATGAGATGGCGCGACTAACAGTGAGGACTGACCCGCCAGGGAATGCGCTTTGTGACTGACGGAAGGATCAGCGTGCTGAGGCTGCTTTCGGAGCGAACCAAAGCTCGAGAGGCCCCTACTTCTTCGCCTTTGCCGCAATGGCCTTGTAGTAGCTTTCGATGGCGGCGCGGTATTCGGGGGCGGCTTCGCTGCGGGTGGCTTCGGTCAGGTCGTCGGCCATTTTTTGCGGGAGGTGGCCCCAGTCGCCTTTGCTGAGGACCATGACCTGGCCGAGCACGCCGTCCTGAAGCTGGGTGGACTGGTTGCCAGTTTCGGAAGACTGCGCCTGGCTGTTCTGGCCCTGTTGCTTTTGATTCTGCGCCTGCTGCTGGGAGGGCTTCTGGCCGGGAGTCTGGCCCTGATTGCGGGAGTCGGCCATGCTCTGCTGCTGGGCCTGCTGGGCGTTGCTGAGGCTCTGCTGCGCGGACTGCTGGCCGCCTTCGGGCTTGCCACCCTGTGATTGCTGCTGGTTTTGCTGCTGTTGCTGCTGCTGGCCGCCCTGCATGGGGTGGAGCTGGGCATCGAGCTGGTCGAGCGCCTGGGCGAGCATCTGGCCCTGGAGCTGTTCGAGGGGGGAGGCGAGCGCGGGAGGGGAAGTTCTGCTGGCGGTGGCTTCGGCGGATTTTGCAGCTTTTGCGGCATTGGCCTGGCTCTTCTGAGCGGCCTGCGGATTGGGCACGGGGTTGGCCTGCTGGGCTTCGGCCTGCTGGCCGGCCTGCTGCAGCTCGTTGCTGGCCTGGGCCACCTGCTGCGCGGCCTCCTGGTCGCCGAGGCGCTGCTGGTGGCGGGAGACGCGGGCGAGATCGCTGGCGGCCTGCTTCTGGGCCATGCCGTTTTGCACGGCCTGCTGGGTTTCTTTTGAGACGGCCTGCTCGGCCTGCTGGGCGGTGGCCTGGGCGGTCTCGGCGAGGGCCTTCTGCATGGCCTGGTTTTTGGGCAGCTCTTTTTCCAGCGCTTCAAGCACGGCCTGGGGATTCTGCGTGGCGTCCTTGGCCATTTCGGCGAGGTCCTTGGCGCGCTGGTAGGCTTCATCCAGCGGCTCCTGCACGCCGAGATCCTGCTCCATCTGCTGCATGGCGGCCTGCTCGGCCTCGGTGAGCTGCTGGCCGTCCTCGACCTTCTTCATGTTTTGCGCGAGCTGCTCCAGCGCCTGGGCGGTCTGCTGCTGGGCATTGGCGGCTGCCTGCAGGGCCTGCTCCTGCGGCTTGCTCTGCTGGGCCTGCGCGGCCTGCTTCAGGTTCTGCGCGATCTGCGGTGTCTTCTGCTGCATCTGCGCGAGGGCGACATCGGCGGTGCGGGAGAGCTGGGCCTCGGCCTGCTTGCCCAGGTCGGAGGCGTTGGCTTCCTGACGCAGGGCGGCCTGGAGGGCGGCCATTTTCTCGGCGTTTTCGGCGGCTTCGGGGCGGAGCTCCTGGGCTTTCTGGGCCACTTCAGCGACGGGCTTTTCAGCTTTTGCGGCGTCGGCGGCGGTCTGGGTTTCCTGCTGCGTCTTCTTCAGATCCTGGGCCACGCGCTTCATCATCTCGCTGACTTCCGGGGTGAGAGCGGCGAGCTGCGCGCGGGCGGCATCCACCTGCGGCTGGAGCTGCGCGGCGAGTTCATTGGCCTTCTTCTGCGCATCGGCGGTGGCCTGCTGGGCGCCCTGGTTGTTTGGCTGCTGGCCGGGCTGCTGCTGCGCGGCCTCACGGGCGATGTTTTTGTTCTGCTCGGCGGCATTGCGCGCGGTATCGCTGGCCTGCTGGGCGGCCTGGCGGAGATTGTTGGCGGCCTGCGGGTCCTTCTGCTGCATGGCTTCGGCAAGGCGGGCGCGGTTGATCTTTTCCGGCACCTGCTGCAGGGCCTCGGCGGCGGCGCGGGCCTGTGCGGCGGTCTCGGCAAAGTCCTGCTGATTCTGCGGGCGCATGGACTCGGCCTGCGCGGCCTCAAGCGCCTGCGTGGCATCCTGCGCGAGGGCGTCTGCCTCCAAGGCGCGTGCTGCCTGGGAGAGCTGGGTGGCCTGCTCTTTCAGACTGGCCATGGCTTTCGTGGCTTCAGAAGGCGGTGCATTGCTGCGGCGGGCTTTCTCCGCTTCTTCGTTGGTGGGAAGTGGAATCTTTTTGGCCTCGGCGGTCTGGCGGGCGAGCTCGTCCACGGCGCGGCTGGCGCGGTTCATGTCGAGCGCAGCCTGGGTGTTCGTGGCCTGGTTTTGCTCGCGAAGCTCGGCCTGGTCCTGAAGCTGCTTGGCCGCTTCGGTGAGGAGCTTCTGCGCTTTCTCGACGGGGGTGAGGTCGTCGTGGTCTTTCTTGTTGTGGCGGGGATCGCGCGTGACGTTTTCCGCGCTGGCGAGGTGGTTGCGGGCCTCCTCAAGCTTTTGCAGCGCGGGATTATCCTGGCGGTTGAGGTTTTCGCGGCGCTGCTGCGCTTCATTGGCGGTTTGCTCGGCGATGCTGCGGCTGATGTCGGCGGCCTGCTGGAGGCGGTTGCGCAGATTGTCAGAGGCGCCGTAGAGGTGCTCGGGGCTCTTGGTCTGGTCCGGCTTGTCCAGGCTGCTGGCGAGATCCGCGGAGGTCTCAGTGAGGCGTTTTTCCACCTCCTGAAGCTGGCCGCGATTCCGGCCCTTCTGCGTTTCATCGAGCTTGTCCAGGTCCTTCTGCAAGGTCTTGGCCTGGGCCATGAGGGCGCGCTGCTGCTCCTGCCATTTCGGGCGCTGCTCGGCATCGCGATTGGCCTGCAGGGAGGTCTCCGTGAGCATGCGGGACTGGCGCTGGAGCTGCTGGGATTCCTTGGCGGCAATCTTCGCGCTGTCTTCGGCGGCGAAGGCGCGGAGGGCATCGGCCATGACGGCGGCGTGGCCGGCGGCTTCATTGGCGGCGCGCTTGAGCTTCTCGGTGTTGTCGATTTCCTCGGCGTTGAGCTTTTCGAGTTCGGGAAGCTGCTCGCGGCGGAGCTGGGCGAGCTTTTTGCCCAGGAGCTGCGCCTCGGCGGCATCGAGCTGATTTGGGGCGTCACGCGCGGCGTCCTTCAGCGCGTTCCAGAGTTCTTCGGACTGGGCTTTGACCTGCTCGAGTTTTTCCTGCGCGGAGGCGAGGGCGTTGGCGGCTTCGTCCTTGGCCTTGTCCGGATCTTTGCGGGCGTTTTTTTCGCTCTTGCGCACTTTATCGAGGTCTTTGCGCAGCTCGCGGGTCTGCTCATCGAGGCGCTCGGCCTTCATGGCGAGGCGGCGCTGACTTTCGGCCCACTCGCGCTGGCGGGGATCGACGGTCTGCTCGAGGATGATGACGCGCACAGGCGGGGACTCGGCCTTCTGGCCTTTGAGGTCGGTGGCGATGAGCTTGATGAGGAGGGCGTCGCCAGTCTTCACGCCGAGCGGGGCGAGGGGCAGGAGTGTCTGCACGGGGGCTTCCTTGTCCGCCTTGGTGAAGGGAAGATCGCGCTCGGTCCAGTTCGCGCCATTGATGGCGTGGGCGAGCTTCACGCCGCCGAGGCCGACATCGTCTGTGACAAGACCGGCCAGGCGCACGGCTTCATCGGGCAGGAGCTCGATCTGCTCGCTGGGTTCATTGATCTGCGCGGTGGGCGGGAGATCCGGGATGGTGGTGATGCGCCAGGGCGTGCTTTCTTCATTGGTGAAGCCGGTTTCCTGGGACTTCAAAGTGATCTGCCAGGAGCTGTGCGTGGGCTGCACGGGGACGTCCGCAGTGAGCAGGCCCTCGGGCGTGGTGGTGGTGGGCAGGGGCTTCTTCTCGGGGAGGTCGGGGTTCAGGACGAAGTCGCTCTTGGAGACGGGCTGGTTGGTCTTGAGCGTGAGCTTGATGGTGGAGCCGTCTAGCGCTTCGAGGTCGCCCTGATCGGCGGTGACCTTGGTTTCCTTCCAGCCGGAGTAGGCGGGCGGGATGATGGTCTTGGTGAACTCGACGACGCGCGGGCGGGCCTTGGCGCTGAGGGTGCGCCAGGGAGTGATGGCATCGGCGGCATGCACGCGGTAGCGCACATCCGTCTGGCCCACGGGGATGACGCCTTCAAAGCGGGCGGTGCCGACGGCGGAGAGCTCGGTGCGGCGGGGCTTCGAACCTTCCACGACGAACTCCAGCGTGGCCTGCGCGGGCTGCGGGCCTTCGGTCTCGATGATGAGGGGCATCTCCGAGCCGATGGGGGCAAGGGCGCTGGCCTTGAGCGGCTCCAGCACGCGGATCTTCACCAGGGCGGGGCGTTCGAGATTCGCGAATGGCAAAGCGGCGCGGGCCATGAAGCCGCCGAGGTGCAGGCTGGGCACGAGGCAGAGGACGAGGATGAGCGCGACGACGCTGCCGAGGGCGATGAACCAGGGGCGCAGCGTGCGCGTGGGAAGGCGGGCGTTCCAATCGATGCCTTCGACGGCGGAGGCGACATCGTCCTGCAGTTTTTCGCGGAACTCGGCGGAGTCTTTGATGTTGGCGCCGCCCTGGGGATCGGCGAGCTCGACGGCGGCGAGCAGGCGCTCGTGGAGGGTGGGCTCGGCGGCTTCGATGAGGCGCGCGGTGCCCTCCTTCCCGCTGGCCTGAGCGATGAAGCGCCACGCCACACGCCAGGCGGCATAGGCCGCACCCCCGTAGGCGAGCAGGGTGACCCAGGGCCGCACGGCATCCGGCATGAACCAGGCGCGGTCCAGCAGGGCGATCAGCGTGAAAGCAGCCAGGGCGATGGCACCGGCACAAAGGACGGCCCGCAGGCGCAACAGGTGCTGGCGGCGCAGGCGAAAGCGTTGCAGAGCTTCATGCGTGGCAGGGCGAAGGGCGAGATTCATGCGAGGGAGGAGAATGTAACGCGGCGGCAGAGGGGTTCTTTACCGGGTATAGGGTTTCTTCGCCGTGGGGGAAGCGAAGGACAAGGGGAATGAGGGGCGATGCTGGATGGGCGCGGCGGATGTGGGGAACTGAAAACTGGGAAGGGTCAGTTGGATGAGGTGCGAGGGGAGCAGGTGGTGGGCCAAAGAGGGCTTGGGGGAGGGATGACGGCGCTGGGCTGAGCTTCCATGGAGGTACGTGCCCGCCTCCATCTGGGCCCAAAGTCCGACACCGTGCAGGGGCCGCTGCAGCGGCACCTGCTGACGGATGGGTGAACGAAAAACACCGCAGGTCTGGCCGCACGCACCACTGACTGCATGACAAAGCCGCAGGCCGTGCCACGGTGGCCCATGAGCACGCGCCCACACACACGCACGGTCCTTCGTCATTCGGTCCTTCGTCATTCGGTCCTGCGTCAGGCGGGCGTCATCCTGTGCATGTACGCGCTCGCGCAGATCCTCGCCGTGCAGGGCGTGGAGCCAGCGCTGCCAAACGGCCTGCGCCTGGTGGGCAAGGAATACCACGCCAAAAGCTTTCAAGTTTTGCAGAGTGTTGTTGTCGCCAGTCCCAGCTGGAGCTCGGACCCCGGCGTCATGCAGTGGTTGGTGCCTGAGCCGGGCCTCAAAACTGGTGACCTTTTTAAAGGGGGCTCTTGTGACACCCCCGCGGAGCTCATCGCCCACTTCCGCACCCTGCCGGCGGCACGCACGTCGCGGGGTATTTTCATCACCAATGAGGTCACGCATCTCGATGACATGGCGGTAGCCCAGGACGAATTGAGTGACTACCAGAAAACGCTGGTGACAAACCCGGAATGGATGGCAGGGCGCAGGAAAAGCATCCAGGAACTGGTGGCGGCCTGTGAGAAGGAGAAGATCGACCTCTGGATCAACGTGAACCTCGGCGCAAAAAAACTCCGTTTCCGCAAGCTGACGCGCTGAGCCCCAAGCAGACCGGCAAAAAGCAAAACGTGCAGCGCGTGCGAGCACCCTGCGTACGGAACACCTGGCATGACTGGCGCTGGGTGTGTTGATCGACAGTCGGGAGTCCTGTCGTGCCTTTCGTGGCATGCCCGAGCTTCACTCTGCTCCGCTCAAAGGATCACCGCCTGGGAACCGCAGTTGGGATGAGGGCATGAGGCCCTTCGTGAGGCGTAGGCACGACGGCAATCTCTACAGACAACGATCTTTGAGGGGGAAGGGACATCGACGTCCAGTTCGAGGAGATAAACTTGCTCATTTTTAAGCCAATGATTTAACGAAATACCTTGGAAGTGATCCACCTGTAAACTAAATTGTAAACTCGCTTTGCAGGGAGCAAAAGCAGTTTACAGAAGTTACAGAAGTTACAGAAGCACTTGAAGCCATGTCAGAAACGAGCCCAGCTGAACTCATCCTTGAGCGGTTTTGCGGACGTGAGGTCCACCCCGTCGTCAGAGCGACATGGAATCTCTACCGGGATGAAGACATGGAGCGCATGACGTTGTGCATCAATCTCAAGGCGGGAACAGGAACGACGCTGCATGAAGATACGCAGGAACTTCACGCCAAGCCGTCGTGGGAGATCAATCTCGTCGAGCCCGGGCTGGTGGAAGCGATGCTGGTATCTGGTGCCGAATGGGCGGTGCCAGAAGGCTACGATGAATCTCGGGGCGGCTACGTGACCAATTTTTATTACTGCTCGCATGAGCCGAGCGATGACAACCACATTCATATTCTGGCGGTGGATGGTGACCGGCTGCTGTTAAGTCTCAGTGGCGAAACCATCGACGTGAATTTCTACGACGGCTCAAAAGCGCCTACGAAGCTCTTTGTGAAAACATGGTTCAGCCGCGACGACGACACCTGCCGGTCAATGTCATAAGAGGAGTGTTCAGGTGAAAGAATTGGAAGCGGGATGCCTGTGCCGTAGGAGCTGCGTGTTGGTGAGAGAAAGGTTCACGGTGCCTGTGGGGAGGTGTTGGTTTCGGTTGCGCGTTCGCAGTGCTTGTCCTAGGAGAGCCGCGATTTATGGAACCTGAGAGCACCCCTGAGAATCCAGCACCTGCAAGTCTGACGTCCTCCCAAGCAGCGGATGTGGGAGGGGCGGCGGCGAAGGCGGCTGAGGAGACGAAGGCGGCGGTGGAGATTTTTGAGCTGTGTGCGGCGATTTTGCTGGGGCTGGGGGCGACGATGGGGAGCATTGCGGGGTATCAGGGCGGGCTGTGGGGCGGGAAGTCGCTGGAGAGCTTTGGCCAGTCGTCGCGGATGACGACGAAGGCGGCGGATGCGGGGACGTTTGCGGACTCTGAGATCGCGTCTGACAGCCTGGTGAAGCTGGAGGCGATGCAACTGGTGACGCGGGCGAAGAGCCTGCCGCAGGGCGCGGAGCGCGAGCTGCTGCTGCGCCAGGTGAGCGAGCTCTACCTGCGCGAATACAGCGACGAGGCCTACGATGCGCTGGATCTGCCGCTGAAGCCGCGCCAGAAGTACGATGACAGCGGCGAGCTGACGGACCTGCGGGAGGAGGTGATTTTTGCGGCGGCGAAGCAGGACTTCCACAAGAACTACTACGGGTGGATGTATGAGGAGAAGACCAAGCACGCGGCGAAGGCGGAGGAGCTCTTTGCCGACGGGCAGCGCGCCGGCGCGGTGGGGGACCAGTTTGCGCTGAACGGGGTGTACTACACGATGTCGTTGTTCTTTGCGGGCCTGGGCCTGGTCTTCAAGAGCCGGGTGCGCTGGGGGTTTTTTGGCCTGGGTGCGCTGATCTTTCTGGGCGCGCTGATTTTCATGTGCGGGCTGGAGTGGGCGTGAGAGGGGTGGATGGAAGTGGCGGAGTTGATCTGACCGGGACAATGAATATCATGGTCGTGCATGATGACTGTCGGCAGCGTTTCACGAGAGGTGGCCACGGAGTGGTTTGAGTTTCTTGGCGAGGGATTCCGCGGACGGCGGACGGCGATCCGGGATCTGACCCACGGGGTGCCGGAGTTTGTGTTCTGGATCTATCCGGACGGCAGGCTGCATGATGCAAAGACGAGCCACCGCGCGCATCCGCCGCCGGGGTTTGAGCATATCTTAAAGGATGAGCCTGACTACGGGGGCTTTCTGCGAGGCCGTGTGGTGCGGCATGCGGGGAGGCAACTGGTGGCGGTTTACTGCCGGGAGAGCGCTCTGGCGGCGCCGGGGAGGCCATTGAACCAGCTTCTGGACGGGCTGGAGCAAATGCCGATGCCCATGGATGAGGAGGCTCTGGTGATCAGTGACAACGCGGACATTTACGGAACTCTGCGTGACCTGTGGGAAAGGCGCTATGAGAGTCCTGCGACCGGCGGGTGAGGCCCATTGCAGAGGCTCCTGCCCGAGGCCGAAATGCAGCCCCCGCAGAAGAACATGCGGGTCCTCAGCACGACATCAAGACCGACATTTCGCGATCGCCGGAGGAGAACTGCCAGTGAACCATCTGTTGGAAAATCACGACGTGGCGATTTGTTCAAGATGGTGCGCGGTGCAGGGTTCGAACCTGCGACCCCTGCCGTGTGAAGGCAGTGCTCTACCGCTGAGCTAACCGCGCGGAAGTTGTGGGGCGGAGTCTGTAACAGGGCTTCGGCGGTGGGGCAACCGGAAATTGCAAATCTAGTGAGCATCTGTTCGTGAGGTGCCTTGCGGTCAGAACTGGCAGGAGGGCAGCGGAGGACTTGAGCTTCGGGGGGCTTTCGCTTCCGGGAGGAGGAGTAGGAGGAAGAGGAGGAGGAGGAAGACGGCTGACGCGGCCCCTTACACGCGGCGGAGGCGGAACTGCTGGAGGTATTTGAGGGGCGTGAGGCCCATGTGGCGGTGGAAGTGGTGGGTGAGGGCGCTTTGATCGCAGAAGCCGAGATCGCGGGCCACGTCTGAGATGTTGGCGCCTTCGCGCTGGAGGGATTCGCAGGCGGCCTGGATGCGGAGCTTCATGATGAAGGCCTGCGGACTGGCGCCGAAGGTCTCGACGAATTTGCGGTGAAGCTGGCGCGGGGAGAGGTGGACGATCTGCGCCAGCTCGGTGATGGAGACGCCGGTGCGGAAGTGCTCGCGGATGTAGGAGAGCGCCCGGTCGATCTGGAGGTAGGGCTGGAGCATCTGCTTCTTTCCCTCAAAGCTCTGCACGGTGCCCATGATGCCGATGACGCGGCCTTTGGCGTCGGTGAGGGGAAGTTTATTGGTGACGAACCAGTCGGGGAGGCCCTGGTCGGTGAAGAAGAGCTCGACGATGTTGAGCTGGGCCTTGCCGGTGCGGAGGACTTCCTCGTCATCGCGGCGGAAGTTTTCGGCGAGGCGGGCGGGGAAGAGATCGAAGTCGTTTTTGCCGACGATGCCGGCCTCCTCCGTGATGCCAAAGCGGTCCATGAAGCGGCGGCTGGCGCACATGAAGCGGAAGTCGCTATCCTTGGCAAAGAAGGCGAGGTCCGGCAGGTGGTCGAAGAGGCGGTAGAAGGGACTGTCCGCACTGACGCGACGGATGAAACGTTCGCGCAGTGCGGCAGGGGATTCGGGGCGTGGCGCGGGAGAGCTCACGCCCCAGTCTTAGCCATGCAGACTAAAAGCGCAAACGCAGCCCGGCATAGGCGCCAGTGCCCATGACGGGGTAGCCGGGAATCTCGGCATATTTTTGGCCGAGGAGGTTTTCCACGCGGGCAAAGAGGTCGAGGTGCTCATTCACACGCCAGTTCGCCGAGAGGCGGACGTTGAGACAGTCCTCCAGATCGCGCTGGGCGAAGGTCACGGGGTCGTAGTCCTCACGGTCGATGATGTAGAGGGCGTTGAGGTTGAAGGTGACATCCTTCACCGGCTGGAAGCGGATGCCGCCGGAGATGGAATGGCGCGGGCGGCGGACGAGGCGGGCCATGTTTGTATTGTCATAGGCGTCCAGGTAGGTGTAGCTGAGATTGATGCCAAACATGGAGCAGGGGTTCCAGTCGAGCCCGCTTTCCAGGCCCTGCGTGGTGGCGGAGCCGATGGCCACGGGGATGAAGAGCGGGGCCGGATATTGATAGGTGTTCTTCAGATCATTGCGGAAGAAGGTGGCGCGCAGGGTCAGCTTGTTTTGAAACAGCGGCTGGGTGATGCCGGCCTCATAGCCGCGGCTGCGTTCCGGCGTGATGAGCGCCGGATTTCCGCCGAAGACGGGGGTGAGATCCTGCGGCGTGGGTGGTGTGTAGGCGGTGCCGTAGTTCGCATGCAGCACGGTGTTGATCTTCGGCACCATGTAGCTGATGCCGCCGCGCCATGTGAGGGCGTCGTTGAAGTCGGAATATTTGTCGTAACGGATGCCGTTGACGAGATTGAAGCCTTTGAAGAGCTCGGCCTGGGACTGGATGAAGAAGGCGTAGTTCGTCTGCGCCTGGGAGATGTCCAGCATCTGGGCGGTGTCATTGTAGCGGCTGATCTTCTGGTCCTGAAACCACGCGCCTGCGGTGAGGGTCCACTCGTCCGTGACCTTCAGCGTGCTTTTGTATTCCAAAAAGTCCGTGCGTGAGCTGGTGCGGTTGTTGGGATTGAAGAAGCCGCCCATGCCCGTGGCCACCTGCCGGAACTGGCTGTGGGAGAAGGTGAGGGACTGCGTCCACCGGTCCGTGGTATTCCATACCAGCCGGGGGGAGATGCTCCAGAACTCGGAGAGGAGCTGGGCATCCGGATCGGCGGCATAGATGGTGCCGGGCGTGCCGGCCTGCGCGGTGTAGTAGCGCGTGTCCAGGTCGAAGCGGAGGCTCTCGGCAAACTGGTAGCCGGCTTTGCCCGCGAGGTTCGTCTGGCGGAACTGGCTGTTTTCACGCTGGCCGGCCATGTCTGTGCGGCTGGCCTCGAAGCCCCAGTCCAGCGCGCCTGCGGCGCCGATGGAGCCGATGCCTTCGCGCACGGTGCCGTAGCTGCCGGTCTCAAAGAAGGCGGTGGTCTTCGGCTTTTCCAGGCCTTTGCCGCTGCGGGTGATGATGTTGATCACGCCGCCCATGGTGCGGCCGCCGTAGAGGCTGGCTGCGGGGCCGCGCAGCACTTCGATGCGCTCCACATTGTCCAGCGCCATGGTTTCGAGATTGAAGGAGCCGGCGAGGTTGGCGGGGAGGGGCCTGCCATCGATCATCAGCGCCGTGTCCTTCGTGGTGGTGCCGCGAGTCATGACGGTGGCCACGTTCCCGGGGATGCCGGGCGTGGCGATGGCCACGCCGGGGACATTGCGCAGGGCATCGACGGCGAAGCGGTACTGCTGCTCCTCGATTTTTTTGCGGTCGATGACGGTCACGCTGCTGGCGGTGCGCCAGGACTCCGACTCGGACATCGTTGCGGTGATGACGACTTCGGGGATGTCGTCCGTTTTTTGTTTTTTCTGGGCGGGCGTCTGCGCCACGCTGGTCTGGATGGCGGCTAGAAGGGCCGCCGGGATCGCTGCGCAGAGGCGGCGACCCAGGTGTTTCTGGAGGTACATGTCGTTGTTTGTTTCATTGGTTCGATGAAATCATCCGTGCACCGCCATGAGGCGGGGCGGGATGATGTGTTCGCAGCGAGATGTTCGGACTCCGGGTGTGTGCGATGGCGTTTGACCGCCCCGCTCCTCGCCTCCGCCTTCACCAAGGATTGCTCCCGATTGGCTTTGCTCCATGCCCGAGGGCATGAATGGAGGTCTGTGACCCGATACCGCAGCGCCACTGTGGCCGGTTCTCACGGCCTTCCCTGCATCTGCGAACGGTTTGGCTGCAGGGCGTGTGAAGGCCCTGCAGATAAAGAAAACGGAGGCCCCGCATGGGACCACCGCCATGACGTTTCATAGGCTCCCCGGAGAGAGCGAGCAACTGGAAATCGTGGGTGGAGCGGCGGGACACGCGACAGGAACCGGCTGAAGCCGGCCGGTCCTAAAATGCGAAGTCCTGCGGGCGCGCACTGTGGGCGGGGAGCCGGAAGATGGACCACGGAATACACAGAACCTAAAATCCAATTCCGGTTTCCGTGTGTTCCGTGTGTTCCGTGGTTCAACTGATTGGGCGCGAGCTTGGAAGTGCTTGCGCAGCGGCTTCATTACACGCATCGGATGGGGATGAAACACATTCAAGACGCGCGGCTCTATGGCATTGTGGATCTCGGTTATGTCACGGCGGAAAATGTCGCGCGCATGACGGAGCAGCTCTGCTTGGGCGGCGTGGATGTGCTACAACTGCGGGCGAAGAAGCTGGCACCGTGGGAGATTGAGCGGCTGGCGCGGCTGATGCTTCCCATCACCCGCTCCCATGGCGTGCCGCTGGTGATCAACGACCATCTCGACATCGCCGCCGCCATCGGCAGTGAAGGAGTGCATGTGGGCCAGGATGACCATGCGGTGGCGCGCGCGCGCGCGGTGGTGGGACCGGCATGCTTTGTGGGGAAGTCCACGCACAGCCTGGCGCAGGCGGTGGCGGCGCAGGAGGAGGGGGCGGACTACATTGGCTTTGGGCCGCTGTATGCCACGGGGACGAAGCCGGACTACGTGCCCATCGGTTTGCAGGACATCGCCGAAGTGCACCGACGGGTGTCGGTGCCGGTCTTTTGCATCGGCGGGGTGAACGCCGCCCGGCTGGATGATGTCATCGCGGCCGGTGCGCGGCGCGTAGTGGTGGTGTCAGCGTTTCTGCTCGCGGCGGATGTGGCGAAAGACGTGCGGGACTTAAAGACGCGGATGAGGTGAGTCAGACGGGGGCGGAGACCCCCTCGCCTTGGAGAAGCGGGCGCCGTCGTGCGCGGCGTTACTTCTTTTCAATCGGGATGACGTCGGCTGAGACGGCACGGGCGGCGCCCAGGTATTCTTTGGCCAGGGCTTCGAGCTCGTCTCTTTTGATGCCGGAGAAGTCGGTGACGAAGCTCCGGGCCCAGTCCAGGCGCTCAGGGTGCTCCTGGGCGCAGCGGAGGACGTTCATGGACCAGTAGCGGTTGTCTCGGCGCATCTGCTCGAGCTGTGCGAGCAGGGGCTTCATGGCTCGGTCAAATTCATCGTCGGTGATCGAGCCGGTGGAGAGCTTGTCGGCGATTTCGGTCACGAGCTTGGTCAGGGATTCGGCGAGCTCGGGCTTGCACTCGATCATCGTGGTCATGTAGCCGTAGCCGGGGAAGCTGTCGTTGGCCACGTGGTAGCAGGCGGGGCTGTAGGTGTCTCCGAGTTCTTCGCGCACCTTGATGCGCAGGCGGTCGTCGAGGATGTTGCCGAGCACCGTCAGGCGGCGGGTGCGCTGGATCTGGCGCATGTCCGTGGTGGGCCAGTAAACCGTGGCGATGGCCTTCGGGATCTCCGTGTCAAAAGAGAAGGTCTTGCTGGCGGCGGGCTTGGGGAAGGCCACCTGGCGCTCCTTGTCGTAGGCGGGCTTCTTGTCCGCGCGCTTGGGCAGGGCGCCCAGAGTTTTGGCCACGGCATCGAGCGCGGTATCGGCATCGACATCTCCGAGGACCGAGACTTCGAGGTAGTCCTGGGTCAGCGCCGGGGTGAGCCACGCCTTGAGTTCGGCAAGGTTGCGCTTGCGCATTTCCTCGATCTTCGGGAAGCCCCAGCGGGGATCTCCCGAGTGCATGAAGGAGACGACTTCACTGTTCATGACACCCTCGGCGGTATGCTGAATCTGGGTGTAGAGAGGGTCGAGATTTTTTTCAAACTGGCGCGCCGCCTCTTCGCGATAGCCCGGGGCCACGAGGTAGGCGGTCAGAAGCTGGAGCTGGGCCTCGAGATCCGCCGGAGTGGTTCGCCCGCTGAGCAGGAAGGCTTCGTCACCGACAGAAAAATCACTGCCCACCGTGCGGCTGGCGAAGATGCGGCGGATGTCATCGAAGCCGTGCTTTTCCAGGCCGCCCAGTTGGAAGGTGCTCTGCGCGAAAGGGATGATGCCGGGCTTGTCAGTCGGTGTGCTGAGCTTGCCGCCGCCGAAATTGATCAGCACGCGGATGGTGCCTTTTTCAAATTCGGTGTGCTTGAAATTGAAGCGCACATTGTTGTCAAACACCGCCTGGGTGATCTCAAGGTCCTTGGCCTCGGAGCGGCTGGCGACCTTGCCGGGGGTGCCAAAGCCGGTGTAGGCAAAGGTGGCGGTTTCTTCCTTGGCAGGCGCAGCCACGGGCTTTTCATGGCTGGCCTTGAAGGTGTCGATGATCTGCTTGCTGGCATCGCCTTCGAGCTTGAGATTTCCGCCCAGGAAGATCTGCACGTCATCGCCTTTCCAGTCGGCCACGAGCGCGGCATGGCTGTCCTCCTCTTTCAGTCCGGCCAGCACCTTCGAAATGCGGGCCAGGTCATCGGCGGGATGGGTGAAGACTTTCTTGCTGGCGAGGATGCTCACCAGGCCGCTGGCGAGATCGCGCGATTTGCGGCTTTCGGCCTGATCTGCGCGCAGCTTGGCTCCTTTAAGCACGGTGGCCTTGGCCTCTTCGAATTCCGCCTCGGTGAAGCCGTGCTCGATGGCGCGGCGCAGCTCGGTTTCCAGCAGGGTGAGCGTGGCCTGCCAGTTTTTCGGGTCACACTGGCCCTGGATGCCGTTCACGCTGACGAATTCGAGATACTCGTAGCTGTAGCTCTCCGCGCCGATGAAAGGCGCGCCTTCAGCCTTGGAGAGCTTGGAGAGGCGCTGGTTGATCATCATGTCCGCGAGATCGCGAATGGTCTTCTCGCGGCGGGTGGCGGCGTTGTCGGGCTTGTTCTTGGCGGGGCGGGGGATTTCGATGGAGATCGTGAGCGCCTCCGCCTGCATTTCGGTGTGGAGCTTGGCAATGATGCCGTAGCCGGAGGTGACCTTGCCGAGGTCGGGGTCTGCTGCATCGCTGTTCTTCGGCTTGGCGTCGGCAAAGTGCTTCTCAATCTCCGCCTTCACTACGGCGGTGTCTTTGAAATCGCCCACGGCGACGACGACGGCACGCTTCGGAGTGTAGTACTTTTCATAGAAGTCCACGAAGCGCGGCCGCTTCATGGTCTTGATCATCTCCTCGGTGCCGATGGGCATGCGGTGGGGCAGGATCGAATCGGGCAGGGCAAATTTGTAGCCAGCCATCTGGGTGCGGTACTCGATGGAGTCGCGGCTGAGTTTTTCGCTCAGGATGATGCCGCGCTCCTTGTCGATCTCGGTTTCGTTGAGCAGCATGCCGTCCAGGTCGTCACGGAAGAGCTGGAGGCCTTCCGCGAGGTATTTCGCATCCACCTGGGGAAGCTCGAGCATGTAAACAGTCTCCTTGAAGGAGGTGTGCGCATTCGTGTCGCCGCCAAAGCTCATGCCGAGGCGCTGGAAGTACTCCACCATCTCGCCGCCTTTGAAATGACGCGAGCCGTTGAAGGCCATGTGCTCCAGGTAGTGGGCCATGCCCTGCTGATCGTCCTGCTCCATGAGCGAGCCCACGTCCATGTAGAGGCGCAGGCTGGCGCGTCCGGGCGGCTCATCGTGCGGCAGGATGACGTAGCGCAGGCCGTTTTCCAGCACGCCAAACTGCGCCTTGGGGTCCGGCTTCAGATCGCTGGTGTCCTGCGGCCAGGTGGCGGCATGCGCGGCGGCGGTGGAAAGGAGGGCTGCGAGGAGAAGTGAGCGGAGCATGGTGGTGCGGCGTAGGGTTGGAAAGATAAACGGACGGCGGAGTCAGAGCGGCCGGGGAATGCGCAAGTATTCCGATGACGAAACGGCGTGGGGGCGGGGATTCGTCATGGAGATTTCGGAATTCGACATTCCCGCTCGGGGCGCGGTCTAGTCCACCTTGCCCAGGCCCGCCTCGGGGTCGGGCTCCAGGAAGCCGAGCTCGACGAAGAGCTCGTCCATGGCCATGAGCGTGGCCTCGTACATCTCGAAGGAGAGATTGAAATTGAAGAAGCCGTGGCCCTGGCCTTCAAACTCGATCAGGCGGCAGAGATTCTTCTTCTTGCTCGACTTGCGGGCAAACTCATAGGAGCCGTCAAAGGGAACAACGCGGTCCGCCGTGCCGTGCATGATGAGCATGGGCGGCAGGCCGGGGCGGATGGCGCGGATGAGGTCCGCGGCCTTGCACGTGGCCTGGTCCGGCCAGCGGTCACGACCGAAGGCGTACTTCGAATAGGTGTCGAGCACCGGATTGAACAGCACGATGGCGTTCGGGGCCGGGCTGCAGTCGAGCGCGTCAGAGGGGTCGTCGAAACCGCTGAGGATGGCGGAGGAGGCGATGGCGTGGCCGCCGCCCGAACCACCGACACCGACGATCTTGCCGGGATTGATGCCGAGCTCGACCGCGTTCATGCGGATCCAGCGGATGGCGGAGCGCGCATCGGCCATGGCTTCCACCGGGCCGGTGCCGTGGCGGGTGCTGACGCGATAGTCAAAGCAGATCGTCGTCATGCCGCGCGAGGCGAAGTAAACGCAATGCGGGGCAAACTGGGCCACCTGGCCGTTGTCCCAGCCGCTGCTGAAAAAGAAGGCCGCCACCGACTTGGGATACGAAGGAGCTTTGTCCATCTCAGGTTCCCAGATGTAGGCAGAGAGATTCACACCGCCGACGGTCTTGTAGATTTCTTCGCGGGCGGTCTTCAGCAATTCCCGATTGCGGTCGATCGGGGGTGTGCGGTGCTGGCCTTCGCTGTGGGACTCCATGTTTTGGGGGTAAAGACGTTGACGTTTACCAGAATCACCAAATCGGCAAATGGTTTTACTCTGGATTAAAACTATCACAGCGAAATTTCCCGGATGCTAATCATAAAATGCTGATGACCGGTTGTTTTTCTGTGAAACTTGGACTTCTTCATTGTCCCAATCCGCCCGTCATGCGTCTTTTCCTCCCGTTGATCCTTGGATTCAGCCTCTTCCAGCTCTGCCAGCCTGCGCGTGGGGAGGAGGATCCGGCGGCGCTGCGGGTCACTCTGGAAAAAGTTTACGGCAACTGGCGTGATGCGATGCTGCGCAAGGACGCAAACGCCTGGGCCGCGAGCATCACTCTGTATCGCCAGACGGTGATTCGGAACGCCGTGGTGAGCGAGCGCCTGCCTTTCCCGGAGGCGGTCTTTGCCTCCGAAGTGCAGCCGCCCTCGCTCGGAGGTCTGCGCCTGCTGGAAGCCCAGGCGGTGGGAGACACCGCCCACCTGGTTTATTTTGGCAGGATCGACATGGGGCAGGACAAGGAGCTGATCCGGGAGAACATTCTCAAACTGAAATTCTTCCGGGAGAATGGGACGTGGAAATACGACAGCAACCGCATCTCCCGCCTGGACGGCGCGCCGGAGGTGCTCAAGACGCTGCAGGAGGGCAAGCGCCCGGACTTTCTGGATTCACCGGAGTACACGCCGCCGGGCACCGCGCCTGCGCCGCCGCCGCTCTGCCGGGTGCCGGACTACAAGGCGGGCTGCAAGCTGCAGACCTTTGGTTATGAAACGACGATGAGCATGAACGGCATCACCTATGAGCCGGTGCGGGACGGCCTGGACCAGCAGATTCTGATCGGCGGCCTCATCAAGGGGCACAACGAGATCACCCTGCACATCAAACCGGTGCCAAGGCCGGAGGGGGAAAAACCCGCGCTGCAAATCCGTGTTTACATCCTGCCCAAGGAGCCTGGCAAGCCCGGCACCGAGGTGCTGCGCTGGGAGGCGCCCGAAAGCGGGGCTCCGGCGAAGGTGACGCTGCCGATTGAGGTGAAGTCATAGTTTTTTTGTTCTCTGTTCGCTGTTCTCTGCTTTTCACCATGCCGACGATTGATCATGAAAATTCGCTGCGGGCCGCGGGGTTCCGGGTGGTCGCGGGGGTGGATGAGGCGGGGCGCGGACCCCTGGCCGGACCGGTCTGCGTGGCCGCGGTGGTGCTGCCGGAGGACTTCACCCATGCCGAGCTCAATGATTCCAAACAGCTCAGCGAGGCAAAGCGCGAGCTGCTGTATGAAGAGATCACCACGGATGTGCGCATCCGCTGGCATTGCGTGAGCATCGAGCCGCGGGAGATCGACCGCATCAACATCCTCCAGGCCACCTGGAAGGGCATGCGGCGCGCGGTCATGGGATTGCAGCCGGCTCCAGACGCCGCTCTCATTGACGGTCTGCCGGTGAAACGTTTTCCGGTGCACCACGTGGCGCTGGTGGAGGGGGACAGCCTCAGCTTCTCCATCGCGGCCGCCAGCATCATTGCCAAGGTCACGCGCGATCGCCTCATGGTGAAAATGGCGCGGAGGCATCCGCAGTATGGTTTCGAGTCCCACAAAGGCTACCCCACCCCCGCTCATCTGGCCGCGCTGCGGCAGCATGGCCCCTGCCGGCATCACCGCATGAGCTTCGGTCCGGTGGCGCAGCGTGAATTTGATTTCGGCCCGACGCCATGAAGATGCTCCTCTCCCGACCGCAAAGCCTGTGGCGCTGGCTGCGGCGGCGGATCACGGGCGATGCACGCCTGCGCGCAGCCGCACTCTGGGTCTGGGCGCGGCCGCTGCGGGCCTTTCAGCGGCGGCTGGCAGGGCGCAGGATGGGCAGCGCGGAGCTCGGGTCCTTGGGCGAGCTCATCGCCGCACGCTGGCTGGCGGCGCACGGGCGCAAAGTGCTGCACCGCAACTACCGGGGCGCCAACCGCGGGGAGGTGGACATCGTGGCGCGGCATCGGGACGTCCTCACCTTCGTCGAGGTGAAATGCCGTACCAGTACCGCGTTTGGCCGCCCTGCCGATGCGGTGGGCCCGGACAAGCAGCGCCTCATTCGGCGCGGCGCGCAGGACTGGCTGCGTCTGCTGGGGAACCCGCGCATCAAGTTCCGCTTCGACATCGCGGAGGTGATCCTCACGGAGGGCGAGAGGCCGCGGGTGAACATCATCGAGAATGCCTTTCAGATGCCGGACAGCTCGATGGCGGGGCGGTAGCGCCGCGTGGCGAGACGGGGCGCGTCCCAGCCAAGAGAGGAAGAGAGGGGGGCGGAAGAGGAGGACTCTGCGCCGCCAATCGGCTTTGACAGTCCCCGCGCACGCCGTAACACTGGCGGCTCCTTTCCCAACCCAGACGACCCTGACCATGAGCCAAGCCAATCCCGCGAAGAAGATCATCAACAATCCGCTGAAGTGCGCCGACGAACTTTTTGAGGGGCTCGTGCTCGCCTATGATGGCAAGGCGCGCCGTGTGGGCACGCGCTCCATCGTGATGAATGATCTGCGGCCGGATGCACCGGCGCTGCTGGTGGGCGGGGGCGCGGGGCATGAGCCCATCTACCACGGGCTGGTGGGCAAGGGCATGGCCGATGGCGCCGCGGTGGGCGAGATCTTTGCGGCGCCGCCGCCGGATATCGTCCTGGAGGCCGCGCAGGCGGTGAACCGCGGCAAGGGCGTGCTCTTCCTGTATGGGAACTACGCCGGAGACGTGATGAATTTCGACATTGGCGCGGAGCTCGCCGCGGACGAGGGCATCACCGTGAAAACCGTCATCATCGCCGACGACGTCTGCTCCGCTCCGCCGGCGGAAAAGCACAAGCGCCGCGGCGTGGCCGGCCTCGTGCCCATCACCAAGATCGCAGGTGCCGCCGCCCAGACGGTGGATTCGCTGGATGAGCTGGCCCGCATCGCGCAGAAGGCCTGCGACAACACGCGCACCGTGGGTGTCTCCACCAAGCCCGGCAGCATCCCTGCCACCGGCAAGCCCACCTTTGAACTGGCGGATGACGTGATCGGCCTCGGGATGGGCATTCATGGTGAAAAGGGCGTGGGGCTCATCCCGATGTGCACGGCGGACGAACTGGCGGCAAAGATTCTGGATCTGCTCTTTGGCGATGACCTCGCTCTCGCCGCCGGAGACGAAATCGTGTTTTTCATCAACAGCCTCGGCTCCACGCACATGATGGAGCTGCTGATCCTCCTGCGCGGGGCGAAGCCGATCCTGGATGCGCGCGGAATCAAGATTCACCAGACGATCGTGGACAACATCGTCACCTGCCAGGAGATGGCGGGCGTGAGCTTCAGCATCACGAAGCTGGATGCTGAGCTGAAAAAACTCTGGGACATGCCCTGCGAAAGCGTGGGCTACACGAAACTCTAAACTGCACGAGCCATGAAACTGCCAGACATCTTCTCCAGCCCCGCCAACGTGAGGTCCGTTCCGCAAGGAGCCGCTGTTTTCAACGCGGGAGACGAGTCGGGCGAGATGTATGTGGTGCAGAGCGGCGAGGTGGAAATCGTGATCAACGGCGTGGTGGTCGAAACCGTGGGTCCCGAAGGATTTTTCGGGGAGATCTCCCTCATCGAAGACTCCGTGCGCGCGGCTGATGCCATTGCCCGCACCGACTGCAGGCTGCTGCCGGTGAACCGCCACCACTTTCTCTACATGGTCGATGAGATGCCCCAGTTTGCCCTGCACGTGATGAAGGGAATGGCGGACCGCCTGCGGCGCGCGGACAAGCGGGCGGAGGGTTGAAATCGACTTTGGAAAGGTTATATTTATTTATGAACCCAGCAGCCATCACGGAAGCGGGCATTTTGAGCCGCGTCATCCAGCCGGGAACGGGCGGATGGGACAAGGCGGCCGCCACTGCCATTTTGAGTTTTTCATTCTCGGAGGAAGATCGAGATCGAATGACGCTTCTTTTGGAGAAAGCCAAGGCCGACACTCTGAATGAGGCGGAACGAACAGAATTGAAAAATTTCCAAAAAGCAGGCCGCACCCTGGAACTAATGAAGGCGCGTGCGCGCATCTCACTGCAACAGGCCGCCGCTTAAGGCATGTCTCGTCCTTCGCGCGAACTGGAAAGGCGGGTGATTGCACAGGCGGGAGGTCGTTGTGAATATTGCCGCCTGCCGGAAAAGATCTCGGACCTGCCGTTCCATGTGGATCACATCATCGCGGAGAAGCACCGCGGCCAGACAGTTCTGGAGAATCTGGCCTGGGCGTGTTTTTCCTGCAACATGCACAAAGGTCCCAACGTCGCGGGGATCGATCGTGACGGGCGAGGTGGTCAGGTTGTTTCGCCCGCGCCATGACGTGTGGGATGAACATTTCAGGTGGAAAGGGGCATGGCTGCATGGTCAGACAGATGTTGGCCGGACAACAGTCATGGTATTGGAGATGAATGATCCCGATGTGGTTTTGCTGCGCGAGCTTCTTCTTGCGGCCGGAGCTTTCTAAGGAGGGGAGGAAACGCAGGTGAGCATGGCCGGCCGCCTGCGGAGAGTTGAGATCACAAATGATCGGACGCAGGCTTGCCTTCGGAAGGCGGGAATGAGATTCTTGGTGCATGAAAATGCGCACATGGATTCAGGCGGTGTTTTCGCTGCTGCTGGTTTCTGCCAGCCAGGCGCAGTGGTTTCCAGAGAAAGGTCCGTTGTTCTCCGCAGAGGACCGGCAGCGGGCGGAGCAGCAGGCGGGAGATACTCTGAGCAAAGCTGCCAAGACTGAAGGCGCCCAGGAGCATGCAGGCCGCGCCATTCTATCGGGCGATCTCTTTGCCGATGGGCGGTGGCTGGCTGTCGTCGAGTCACCTGCCGGCCTTGCGCTGCTGGCCTGGGAGCACGATGCCTGGCATCTGCTCGCCCTGTGGAATTTGGCCCCCGTCTGGATTCCCGCCGGGAAAACGAAGAATGATTTTCCCGAGTATGTCCATATTCTGCCCGACCTACCGGCCACGCCTTTTCAGATGAAAGATCTGGATGGCGACGCGATCCCGGAATTGATCGTCACCTTCAACAATGATGGCTATCGTCTCGGTTATGCGATCATCAAAAAGGGCCGGGGAGAAAACGTGCCTCAACTGCTGGATGTCTTTTCCAGTCTTCGTCCACCGCAGGGCCGTGCCGGTTATCTGCTCACCTTCTCGGATTCAGGAAGAAAAGCCTGGTGGGGGGAGACTGACTATTACCGGTGGGAAAAGGGGCTGCCGGTGCACGCCGCCACCTGGCATGACAACTGTTATGACCCCGACAAACCCTTTTGGGCAGTCACCCGCCACGACACCGCTCAGACGCTGCGCATCTCCCCAAACGAAACGTCTGAAAATGCGTCGAGCTTTGTGCTCACCCAGGTGGGCGGCGATCAGGAAAAGGACGAGCCCTATGCAATCGTCGATGTCAAATGGCGTCCCGGGCTGGTGCCCAAGTACGAAAAGCTGGATCAGCACACAGCCGCTCAGCGCAGCTCCTCTGACTGCTACGCAGCCGCTGAACTCTGCCTCTTTGAAAAAATCACGGGACTCCCGGCCGCCGTTTTTGATGAAGAGATCAATGGGCTGCCCGTCGCTGAAATCGCTCCGTTGACCAAGCGTCTGGAGATTCGCGCGAAGGGCACGCCGGAAGCTGTCCAGCGGCTGGCGCCACCGGAGCACAAGTGAGACCGTTTTGCGGCGTCGGTGCGGAGGTGAAGAGGCGGGCCGGCGGCAGATGCCGCACCCCGTTCCCGTTTGACATCCCCGCCAGAGCGCCAACAATCGCGGTCCCATGTCCAAAGCCAACCTTTCCAAAGACCAAGTCAAAGCCATGCTCCTGCTCGCGTGCGAGCGCATCATCGCCGCGGAGCCGATGCTGTCCCAGGCGGACCGTGATTTGGGAGACGGGGACCATGGCATGGGCATGGAGCGCGGGATGCGCGCGGCCATGGAGAAGCTGAATGCGGCGGAGCCCGAGAGCATCGAAAAAGCCTTTTCCACCGTGGGCATGGCGATGATGAGCAGCATGGGCGGCGCGAGCGGCGCGATCTTTGGCACCTTTTTCCGCAATGGCGGCAAGGCGCTGGCCGGAAAAGAAAGCTTGGATGCGGCCGGCCTGGCTGCCTTTCTCCAGGCCGGTGTGGACGGTGTGAAGCAGCGCGGTGGCGCCGCCATCGGCGACAAAACGTGCGTGGATGCCATGGAGCCCGCAGCCGTCAAGGCCGCCGCCTTCGCCGGTCAGTCTCTCCCTGAGGCCATCGAGGCCGTGGCCGTGGCCGCCGAGGGTGGCAAAGACGCCAGCAAGGCCATGGTGGCGAAGTTTGGCCGTGCCAAAACACTGGGAGATGCCTGCATTGGCTTTCCTGATGCGGGCGCCTGCTCCGTGGTGGTGATCATCACCGCTTTCCGCGATTTCATCGTGGCCTGATCACCGGCCTCTGCCAGTCTTTCCAGAAGGCCTCGGTTTCCAGCGGGTCCGGCCGGATCTCGATGACCATCGGCATCGGCAGCAGGTCCGCGAGGTCATTCGCGTCGTCGGTCTGCAGATACTCCATGCCCCACATCTGGGCCCAGGGTTCAAAACCCAGGGAGTGACGGTTTTCGATGACGCTGCGCGCGCCGTCCGGAAGGGCTCGCATGCTGGCCACGCGTGAGAAGATTTTGCCGCCGCCGTTGTTGATGACGACGATGCGCAGCCGCGGGTGGTCCATCTGCGCGATGACCCAGGGCGCCGCGAGATCATACAAGGCGCTCAGGTCCCCGAGGATGAGCCAGCACTCCCCGGCATGCACGGCGCTGGCGCCGAGGAAGGTTGAAACGAGGCCGTCGATTCCGTTGGCGCCGCGGTTGCCGAAGAACTCCACGCCGGGCTGCGCGGTGTTCAGCGCGAGATTGAATTCGCGAATGGGAAGGCTGTTGCCCAGAAACACCCGTGAGCCTGCGGGAATGGCGCTGGCGATCTTCCGCACCCAGGCGGGTTCGGAGGCGGGAAACTTGTCGAACTCAGGCTCAAACCGCAGGATGCCGCAGGGCGGATCCACGCGGGCAAACTGCGTGCTGCGAATGTTTTCCCACGTGAGCGTCTCCACATTCTCCGTGCGTGCCAGCCCGCTGAAACCAGTGCGGGTGATGTTGGTGACTTTGATTTTTGGCTGCGACTCCAGATCACGCCACCAGCGCCATGACGGCACCGCGCCAATGCGCAGGACATGCGCCGGGCGCGCGGACTGCAGGGCACGTTCGCCACCGGGGATCAAAAGCGGATGAAGCTCAGGATAGACGTGCAGATTGGAGGTGGCTTCCGCGATGATGGGTGCGCCGAGATGCATCAGCAGGGCCGCCGCTTCCGCTGCCTCCTGTGGGTGCAGGCCCGCCGCCAGAACGAGATCGCATTCCAGGGAGCAGACCGGTCCTTCCTCGGACGCTGGGGGTGGCGGAGCGGCGGAAAAATCGACACCGGGCACGTTGGTTTCCAGCGGCTCGTCCAGGCAGACATTGAGATGCATGGGGCCGTCTGAGCAGTGGCCTTCGTGGGACTCATCCGTGGCGTCCCAGTCTCCCACGACGGTCGCATACACACCGAAGAGCCCGGCCTGCTCGATGGCCTGCGGCGCGCCGCTGCCACGGTAGCTTTTCGGGCGGTCTGCCGTCACGAGCACGAGCGGCAGATGCTGGTAATGCGCCTCGATGGTGGCAGGCAGCAGCTCCGCCGCCGCCGTGCCGGAGGTGGTCACCACGGCCACAGGCTGGCGGTCTGCCATGATGCGGCCGAGCGCGAAGTACGCGGCGCTGCGTTCTTCAAAAAAGTTCCAGATCTTCACCCCGCTGCAGGCCAGCAGGGAGGAGACCAGCGGTGCATTGCGCGCACCGGCGGCCACGCAGATTTCACGCACGCCGAGGTAGGCGAGGGTGTGCAAAGTTTGTTGAATGAGCTGTGCCTGCGTCATGATTGAAGAGCCAGCAGGCGCAGCACGGCCTCGCGCTTGAGGCGCAGCTCGCGCCATTCGTGGTCGAAGGCGCTGCCGCCCACGATGCCGCAGCCGGAGGGCAGGCTGATCTGGTCCCCCTCCCAGCAGATGCCGCGGATGGCCACGATGATGTGCGTGGTGCCGGTGCCGCCCGGCTCTGCAAAGCCGAAGGGCGCGCCGAAGAATCCGGGCACTTTGAGCTGCTGGCGGTACTCGCGCAGTTTTTCCAGCGCCTCTTCATCCCGCGGCAGGCAGCCCACGGCGGGTGTGGGATGCAGCAGAGGCACGAGCTGCGCGGGGTCGGCTACAGTGGTCAGATTCACGCTCAGCTTGGACTGAAAATGCACCAGGCCGGAGGTCTGGCACAGGATGCGCGGCTCACGGGTGACGGCGCCCAGCGCCTGGAGCTGCTGGGTGAGGTAGCGCACCACGATCTCGTGCTCCTCGATCTCTTTCACATCGGTGAGGAAGGCGTCCTGATTGCCGGGCTTGGCGGTGCCGGCCAGCGCCATCGTTTCGAGCTGACGTCCCTGCACTTTGAAGAGCAGCTCCGGCGTCGCGCCCAGAAAGCCGCCGCCGTCTTTGACGTGCGCATAGCCCCACATGTTTGCCGGCGCCTGCATGACCTTGTCCAGCAGGCGGCGCGGGTCTCCCGCGGTCAGAGTGCCGGATTCGGTGAGCACGGGCACCATTTTTTCCAGCCGCTTGGCCAGCACCTCGCGGCGGATGCGCCGGAAGGCCATTTTAAACCACTCCGTGGCAGGCTTGGCCCACTGGATCTGGGGCTTCTGGGAACCGTTGAGGTGAATGGCCTCCGCAAGGCTGCCGGCAGTGACCTCATGCAGCCGCCCGGGCACCTTCCAGGGCAGGGGGTCCCGCAGGTCGAAGTCATTGATATAGAAGGCTCCCCCCGCGGCTGGCGCGGCGGCCAGCGCGGTGAAGGGGCCTTCTCCCAGCCATGCCCGCCCGTCGGGCAGCCTGAACAATGCGAATTCCATCATGCGAGTTTCCATGCATAGTGAAACGCACCGCGCCGGGTGCAAGATGGGAAAGTGTCACATGTGAACATCCGCCGCGCCGCGCCAGTCGAATCCATACTGCATGAATGCCGCCGACGAGTTTCTCCAAGTCGCCACCGACTACCAGCTCGGCGCGCTGGATACGGAGTCTCAGCACCCCTTCACCACCTCGCTTTCACAGATGGCCCGCACGGATGTGGGGGAGGCGGTGAAGCTGATGCATCAGGTGGACATTCATGCCGTGCGGCAGTTTGCCGCCAAGGCGGCCCCCCTCGCGGACCTCGCCCGGGCTATCGCCGCCACTCTCGCATCCGGGCACCGGATCTTTCTTTGCGGCTGCGGCGCCACAGGGCGGCTGTCTCTGAGCATCGAGGTGTTTTGCCGCATGGGCGTCCTGCCAGTGGCGGATCCAGATCGCGTGGTGGCCTTCATGGCCGGGGGGGATCTGGCGCTGATCAAGGCGATCGAGACCTTTGAGGATCACCCGGAATATGGGGCGCGGCAGCTTGAGGAGCTCGGCTTCATCAATGGTGACCTCCTCATCGCCTCGACGGAGGGCGGCGAGACGCCCTTTGTCATCGGTGCGGCGGAGCGCGCGGCGGAGATCTCTACAAATCCGCCGTGGTTTCTTTACTGCAATCCGGACGAGCAGCTCGTCAGAGTCGCGGCGCGCTCCAGGCGGGTGATTGAAAACCTCGCCATCCGCAAACTGAACCTCAGCGTCGGCGCCATGGCGGTCTCCGGCAGCACGCGCCTGCAGGCCAGCACGGTGCTCATGGCGGCGATCGGCTTTGCCTTCCTGCATCACCGCGACCCGGAGCATGCCCCTGGAGAGGTGCTGCAGTTGCTGCGGCACGTGGCGCACTGCGACGGCCAGTTTCTGGTGCCCTTCATCGAGCATGAGGCGGCGGTGTACCAGCGCGGGGCGTTTGTGTTTTATGTCAGCTCGCGCTTTGGCATCACCGTCGTCACGGACACCACGGAGCGCGCGCCCACCTTCAGCCTCGTGCCGTTTGAAAAGCAGGATGATCCGGCAGCGCAGGCCTCGTGGTGTCATTTCCTCATGCCGGAGCAGCCCGGCGCGCACGCCGCATGGCACGCGCTGCTGCGCCGTGAACCGCGCACGCTGGAGTGGCCGGATGTGCGCCATGTGGCCGGGGCGGAAGTGCTGGAGTCGTATGACTTTTCAGCGCAGCTCGCGGCCCGCCGGCGCGCACGCACGCACGGGGCCGAGCATCTGCAATTCCACATCGACGGCGGGGCGGGGGAGATGGTCTGGGAGTTTGACGGGCTGAAGCATGCGATGGATCTGACGGGCATCCACGAATTCCACGCGCACCTGCTCCTGAAGATGCTCATCAACATTCATTCCACGCTCGTGATGGGCCGCCTGGGTCGCTACCTGGACAACCTCATGACCTACGTGAAGCCCAGCAACAACAAGCTCATCGACCGCGCGGTGCGCTACGTGCGCCTCCTGGCCCAGCGCCGCACCGGGAAGCTGCCGGACTACGAGAAGGTGACGCGGCTGCTGTTTGACGAACGCGACAAGCTGCAGCCGGGAGAACCGATCGTGCTGAAGACGCTGACCGCGCTGGGAGTGGCGGTGTGACCATGGAGCCGGGGTCTCTGACCCCGGGTCTGGGTGTGCAAGCGAGAGGTTTTGAAATTGAAACAAATGTTGGATGCACGGAAGTGGGATGCGTTGTCATCTCCCCCGCAGCCACGTCAAGACTTCGGTGAGCACCTCGGCTGCATGTGGACGATGCGGCCAGTATCGTCGGAGGAGTCTTCCTGGTCTAGCCCAGTCGCTGCCATAAAAATCTGTGCACACGATGGTCAAATGGTCACCGGCCGGTAAATCTCCCAATACTGCGGAGGCCGCCACAATTTCGTCAGCCAGCGCAAAGCATTCCCGGATATTGGCGGCGTCCTCCTCCTCGTTTGAATAGATGCCGCCGAAAGCCAGGTGAAGGAACAGGCGCAAAGGGCCGAAGAAAAGGTAGTACTGGATCGCGTATGAGTTGATGCCATGTCCTGAATGAGCCAGAAGAGCGAATGGTGCCAAGGTACTGACGCGCTCCTCCACATATCTATCGACATCGTATTCCCACATTGTCACCTCGCGTGTGGAAAAGACCCACCGCTCTTTTTCCTCCAGTGCTGCGGCAAGCTCCTCGGGAACCTGTGGAAATGCCAGACCTGCGCGGTAGAAGGTCGCGCGAGCTTTTTCCAGACCGGTTAGCGGAGCATCTCCTTCTGCCAGACCCAGTGGCCGATCGTTGGTAAGAGGGGGCGATGTTTGGACTGCTGCGGAAGATGCAGACGGCTCACTCATGGGGGGGGCAGGCGGATGGAAGAGAATGGGGGGCGGAGACCCCCAATCCTTGGTGGGGGTCTGGAGACCCCCGGTCCTTGGGGGCGGGGGTGAAGTGAGGAGAGCGATCATTCAATTCGACCTGCGGCAGGATGGGCACCACGCTCCCTTTTTCGTCTGGGGGCGGGGTCATTCAGCCACTTCAGGATTTGGGCGAGCAATTCCGCGTCTCTCATATGGGTGTATTCCGATCTCCGAATGTAGCCAGGCAAGGACAAGCCCCAGTAGTTGCAGTAGAGAGAGCAGACGATGGTCAGATATTCGCCAGGCAGAAGTTTGCCTGACGTCATGGAGGCCGGCAGAATTTTGTCAGCCAGAGAGAAGCATTTTTGAATTTCGGCGGCATCGCTGACCCGGTCCGAGTAACCGCCTCCCCAGGAAAGGTGCAGGAACAGGCGCAAGGGCCCGAAAACCAGATAATAGCTTAGTGCGTAGGAATTGATGCCCCACCCATCATGGGCTAGCACGACATAAGGTGCGGACGAGTGATAGCTTTCGTCGATGTAAGTGACGACATTGTACGGGGGGATTTTCAGCGGCTGCGTAGAAAATTGCCACTCTCTCCGCTCTTCAAGCTGGCAGGCAAGTTTCTCGGGAATCTTCGGAAAAGCGAGACCTGCTCGAAGGAAGGTGGCGCGGGCCTTTTCAAGGCCAGTCATGGGTGCCGCTTCCTGGGTCTGACCGGCTGGCTCAGCTTTGTTGGCGTGAGGATCCAGCGGCTGGAACTCTGCGGAAGATGCAGACGGCTCACTCATGGGGTTAAGATGGATGAAAGTAGGGGCGCGGCAAGGGGGGCTTGGAGGAATCGGTGAGGGTGGGATGGTGTTGACAAGAGAGGGAAGTGGGGGTCGGGAGACCCCCGGTCCTTGAGGGCGGGGGGCGTTGGTCCTTGAAACATCGGTGTGGGGTGGATCGTAAGCCCCTGAGATGATTTCTCCGCAGGACAGCCAGCTTCGTGACCAAACCCGCCGCCATTTCTTCAGCCAGTGTGGCATGGGGATTGGCTCTGTGGCGCTGGCGTCGCTGATGGCGGAGCGGGGACTGCAGGCGGCGAGCGCGGCGGCGGCTGCTCCCGGGCCGGGGGTGATGAAGAAGGGGGATGTGACGCCGCGGGCGAAAAATGTGATCTACCTCTTCATGGCGGGCGGCCCCTCACAGCTGGAGCTGTTTGATTACAAGCCCAAGCTGGTGGAGCTGAACGGCCAGCCGATCCCGCAGAGCTATGTGGAGGGGAAGCGCTTTGCCTTCATGGGCACGAGCAACGGCTTCAAGCTGCTGGGCACACGCCGCAGCTTTCAGCAGCACGGGCAGAGCGGCGCCTGGGTGAGCGACATGCTTCCCCACCTGAAGGGCGTGGTGGATGAGATGAGCATCGTGACGACGTGCAAGACGGAGCTTTTCAACCATGCGCCGGCGAAGCTTTTCATGAACACGGGCAGCGGCCAGTTTGGCCGGCCTTCGATGGGCTCGTGGGTGACATATGGGATCGGCAGCGAGTCGAGCGATCTGCCGGGCTTTGTGGTGCTCCAGAGCGGGCCGCGTGGGCCGCGCGGGGGTTCCGTCCTGTGGGGCAGCGGCTTTCTGCCGACCACGTACCAGGGCGTGCCGCTGCGGGGAACGGGGGAGCCGATTCTGAACCTTTCCACGCCGGCGAGCTACAGCGCGGCGAGCCAGCGGCGGGTGATCGACACGGCGCGGGAGCTGAATCTCTCGCGCTTGGTGGAGACGGGGGACGATGAGATTCAGACGCGCATCAATGCGTATGAGATGGCGTGGCGCATGCAGAGCAGCGCGCCGGAGCTGATCGACCTGAAAGGGGAGAGCAAGGCGACGCTGGACCTGTATGGGGTGGACCCGACGCAGCCGTCGTTTGCGCGGAACTGCCTGCTGGCGCGGCGGCTGGTGGAGCGGGGCACGCGCTTTGTGCAGCTGTACCACACGAGCTGGGACAACCACGGCGGCAAGGGCGAGACGCTGGAGGATGATTTTCCGAAGGTGGTGAAGGATGTGGACCAGGCCTGCGCGGCGCTGATCCGCGACCTGAAAGCGCGCGGGCTGCTGGAGGAGACGCTGGTGATCTGGGGCGGTGAATTCGGCCGCACGCCGATGGGTGAAAACCGCGACAAGACGGGGCGGAATCACCACATCGATGCGTTTACGATGTGGTTCGCCGGCGGCGGTGTGAAGGCGGGGCAGACGCTGGGGAAGACGGACGAACTGGGCTTTGGCGTGGCGGAGGACCCCGCGCATGTGCATGACCTGCATGCGACGATTTTACACCTGCTGGGGCTGGAGCATGAGAAGCTGACGTTTAAGTTTCAGGGGAGAGATTTCCGCCTGACGGATGTGCATGGGAAGGTGATGGAGAAGCTGCTGGCGTAGCCAAAATGGAATGCCTACGGAATACACAGAATACACGGAAGTGGGACCGGACTCTGGTTTTCCGTGCCTTCTGTGTGTTCCGTAGGCACTCCTCAATCTGTGGATCAAGCGAGCCTTCCCCTGGCCTGGCTACTCCACCAGATACAAAATGCGGCCGCAGCTTTCGCACTGGGTGATGTGCTCGGACTGCTTGAGGGACTGGATGACGCCCATGACGACCTTCATGTGGCAGCCGCCGCACATGGCGTTTTCCATGGGGACGATGGCGGCGTCTCCCTTTTTGTTGAAGATGCGGGTGTAGAGATCGAGCGTGTCGGGATCGATGGGGGCGGCCATGGTGGCGCGCTCGGCATTGAGGTCTTCAAGGCGTTTTTTCACGCCGGCGGCGCGCTCGTCCAGGGCCTTGAGCTCTTCGTTCACGCGGGTCTGGGTGCCGGCGAGTTTGGCCTGGGCTTCCTTGAGTTTGAGCTTGGCGGCTTCGAGGGCCTCCATCTGCTCCAGCTCGCCGTCTTCCAGCTTGGTGACGTCGGCCTGGTAGCGTTTGATCTCGTGGCCGAGGGCGGCGAATTCGTCGTTCTTGCGGGTCTCGAACTGCTGGTCCTGCATGCGCTTGATGCTGTTCTGGCGCGTCTGCACATCGAGCTGGATGTTTTTGATCTTCACCTCGACCTCTTTCATGCCCAGATTGGCGGCCTCCACGGCGGCCTGGTCTCCGGCGAGCTGCATCTTGGCGCGGGCCTGTTGGTTGGGGATGTCCTTGAGGTCTTTCTGCAGGGCGCGGATGCGCTGGTCACGTTCCTGAAGCTGAATGAGTTTCGTGAGGTCTTGAAGCATGTGTTTTGGGGATGTAAGCCGAAACGGGGAAGGAGCACAAGTGCTCTGTTTCTGGGTTCTCGGTTCTCTGTTTTGGCGCTGAAGGAGTCGGAGAGGACAACCGTGAACAGAGAACAGAGAACAGAGAACAGAGAACAGAGAACAGAAAACTTCTTCAACCTTGACCACCCCGCCACCCGGCGAAAGGGTACAGGCTTACCATCACCCACCCCTCTTTCCTTTTGATGAAACCGACCCTTCTCATTCTCGCTGCCGGCATGGGCAGCCGTTATGGCGGCCTGAAACAGCTCGATGCCATGGGCCCCTCCGGCGAGGTGGTGCTGGACTACTCGGTGTTTGACGCGATCCGCGCGGGCTTTGGCAAGGTGGTGTTTGTGATCCGGCGGGATTTTGAAGAGCTGTTTCGCACGCAGATCGGCAGCAAGTATGCAGGCCGCATTGAGGTGGAGTATGCGTTCCAGGACATCAACGACCTGCCTGCGGGCTTCACCGTGCCGGAGGGCCGCACGAAGCCGTGGGGCACGGCGCATGCGCTGCTCGCCGCCGAGAAGGTGGTGAATGAGCCGTTTCTCATGATCAATGCGGACGACTTCTACGGGCAGGATGCGTACAAGAAGATCGCCGCAGACCTGACGCAGCCGAGGCCGCAGGATGGGAAGAGCCACTGGTCGATGGTGGGCTTCTATTTGAAGAACACGCTGTCCGACCACGGCAGTGTGTCACGCGGGGTGTGCACGCGCGATGAGAAGGGCATGCTCAAAACCGTGCTGGAGATGACGAAGATCTTCAAGCACGGCAGCGGCGCGGAGAACCGCGAAGTCGAAGGCGCACCTGTGCCGCTGACGGGGGATGAAGTGGTGTCGATGAACTTCTTCGGCTTCACGCCGGACATTTTTGCGCACCTGAAGAAAGCCTTTGCGGAGTTTCTGGCTGAGCGCGGCACGGAGCTGAAGTCTGAGTGCTATGTGCCTGCGCAGGTGGATGCTCTCATCGCCGCTGGCAAAGCAGACGTGCGCGTGCTGGAGACGACGGGGAAGTGGTTTGGCGTGACGTACCCCGAGGACAAGGCGGAAGTGGTGGCGAGCATCCGCGCGCTGGTGGATGCCGGGGAGTATCCGCAGTCGCTGTGGGGGTGAGGGAGGCTGGGCGGAGTTGACGGTGGTTGACCGTTGTTGACGGTGGTTTGGCTGGGGTGGGAAACGCGACGCTTTTGCGTGAAGTGGTCCGCACTCTCCGAGTGCGGTGGGGGTCGGCTGCGAAGCCGCGAAGCGAACCCCCCAATCCTTGGATGGGGTCGGGAGACCCCTAATCCTTGGACGGGCGCTGGATGAAGGGAGGCTGCGCCTTGAGCCTTGTGGCAAAGGCTGCGGCATCGATGTAGCGGTAAGGGGCGTGATGATCTTTGAAGCCGGGGCCGCAGAGTTGGACGCAGCGCAGGGTGCCGGCGGTGGGCGCGGCTGGCGTTTGAAAAATCTCCTGTTGTTTCACACCCGGTACGGCGTCGATCGCCATCTTTTCGTGGAATTCGCCCAGACTGTGAATCACATCCGATGAATTGAGGATCAGCTCGACACGAGCGCCGCAGGGCAGCACGAGTTCGGGTGAAACGATGTCATCTTGGGATCGCGGATCCTGCACGTTCAGGCCGATGGGGTTTTCCGCGGTCACCAAGGAAAGGTCGGTCTTTCCAAATTCGCCGTCGGCTCCAGCATAGTGAAAATGCCAGGAGTATTTCTTCGCGAAACAGCCGATGTGGAGGTCTGCGTGGGACTCCATGACTTCGCTCATGAGTGTTCGGGTCCAGGATACGATGGCGAAGAAATAGCCTGCGCCGAAACCAAGCACCATGCTGACAGTGGCCGTAAGCAAAATCACTCGTTTCATGTCCGGGTGTTTGGGAGTTATGAAGGGGAGGGGAGCAGGCGCTCCATGCTTCTCATCGTCGCGCCTTCATGGATGCTTAGCGCATCGTGGCCTGCCTGGGCCATCTGCTCTGCTTTTGTACGATCCTGAAGCAGCGTGCGGCAGGCGGATTCCAACTCTGCAAAATCCGCCACCTGTTGCGCTCCTCCGTGTTTGAGCAGCAAGCTCACGAGCGGGGTGAAGTTTTCCATGTGGGGGCCGAAGAGGACGGGTTTTTGCGCGAGGGCGGCTTCGGCGGGGTTCTGGCCGCCTTCGGCCAGGAAGCTTTTGCCGACGACGACGAGGGTGGCGAGGTGCTGCCAGGCGGCGAGTTCACCGGTGGTGTCGATGAGGAAGACGGGGGCGCTTGAATCGACACGTGAGTTCGATTCGC
Organism: Prosthecobacter sp.; assembly: GCF_044227185.1. Classification (GTDB taxonomy): domain Bacteria; phylum Verrucomicrobiota; class Verrucomicrobiia; order Verrucomicrobiales; family Verrucomicrobiaceae; genus Prosthecobacter. The sequence continues at coordinate 198,447 of NZ_JBGAFO010000011.1, forward strand.
TGCGGAGGGCGGGGGAGATGCCGAGGCTATGGAGTGCGGCTTTGATTTCTGCGCGGCGCTCGACGTGGCGTGGGACGATGAGCAGGGCGAGATCGCGCACGGTTTCGCGCAGGCGGAGGAAGACGCGGGCGAGCTCGATCTCTTCGCCTGCATGCGTGCTGGCGGCGAGGAGGGTGGGCTGCGGGGGGGCGATGCCGGTTTGCGTGAGGACGCTGCGGAGTTCGTCGATTTTCGCAGCGGGGACGGTGGCGCCTTCGGGATCGTATTTGATGCTGCCGGTGAAGTGGATGCGGTCGGGCTCCACGCCGAAGCCCTGCCAGCGGGTGACGTCGTCCGGCTCCTGCACGAGCACCTGCTTCAGCATGCCGAAGATGGGGCCGATGAGGGTGCGGAACTTCTGGTAGCGGCGCGCGCTGCGCGGGGAGAGGCGCGCATTGACGAGGGAAACGGGAATGCCGAGGCGTGTGGCGGCGGCGGTGAGGTTGGGCCACACCTCGGCCTCCACCAACACGAGCTGCGTGGGCTGGATGCGCTCGAGCATGAGGCGGCCCACGCCGGGGAGATCCACGGGGCTGTAGATGGCCACGACGCGGCCCGGATGCTGCGCGGCAAGCTCGGCTGCGAGGGCGTGGCCGGTGGGGGTGGTGGTGCTGAGGACGATGCCGAGATCGGCGTGGGTTTTGAGCAGGCGGGCGATGAGCTTTTTCGCCACGCCCACCTCGCCGACGCTGACGGCGTGCACCCAGAGGCGTTCGCGCTGCGGCAGGGCATTGATCTTCGACTGCAGCTCGCACGGGAAGAAGCCGATGCGCTGGGCGAGATCCTGCCAGCGGCCGTTGCGGCGGCGCATCTTGATGATGGCGCCGGGCAGCATGAAGACGAGCCCGAGCGGGAGCAGCAAGTTGTAGAGGGTGAGGCTAAGCGCTTTCGATACCATGCGGAGTTTTGCGCAGCCAGACGATGCGGGTGGAGCCGTAGTGGCGGTCCGTCAGCACCTCCCAGCCGGGCCAGCTTTTCGTTTCGCGGTTGAAGTGATGACTTTCGAGAATGACGTGGCTCTCCGCATGAAGCAGCGCGGGCAGGGACTCATCGGCCAGAAGCTGGGCGATGAAGTCAGTGTCGCCGTCGCAGTGGGTGTAGGGCGGATCGGCGAAGATGATGTCGAACTGCTTCCCATCCTTTTGCAGCAGAGGCAGCAGGCGGAAGACATCGCTGTGGCGCACGGTGGCGCCGGTGAGGCGGGTCTTGGCGATGTTCTTGCGGATGACTTCGCAGGCGCCTTTGTTTTCCTCCACCAGGGTGGCGGAGGCTGCGCCGCGGCTCAGGCACTCGAGGCCGAGCGCGCCGGTGCCGGCAAAGAGATCGAGCACATGTGCGCCGGGAACGAGCTCTCCCAGCATGGAGAACACAGCCTGCCGCACCCGGTCCTGCGTGGGACGGGTGACGGTTTTAGGGACGTCCAGAGAAAGGCCGCCCGCGGTGCCGGAGATGATGCGCACGGGGGTTCTTTAGCGAGGCAAGGTACCGGGGGCAAGGGGCAAGGTGCGAGGGCTCAAATGACGAAACCCGAATGAGGAATGACGAAGGTCAGAGAAAGCGCCGTTTTTTAACGGCTTTGGCGTTGCCACATCAGTGGTTCCTATCTGATGAGGCGGTACTTTTGCCGGCTGCTGTTGGGCTTGTCTGGCAGCGTGCGTTCGATGAGGCGGGCGTCGAGGGCGGGCTGGAGGTAGTTTTTGCGGAAGGTGGGCCGGTGGGAAAGGCCCAGCTTTTTCATGCAGTCCTGGGCGCTGAGCGGCTGCCGGGCGAGGCATTTGAGGAGGGCTTTGACTTGGTCGGTGACTTGGTCGGTGGTGGTGACCTCGTGCAGGCTTTGCAGCAGGGTGGAGAGCAGGAATTCAATGAACGGGGTGGACTGGCCCGCCTTGTCTGCTGCGGCGAGTGCGCTGTAATAACCGTCCTGCTGCTCGCGGATGACGCTTTCCACCGGAAGGAAGGCGAGTGCGGGCTTCCAGAGGCTGAGGATGAGCGTCTGCCACAGCCGCCCGATGCGGCCGTTGCCGTCCGCAAAAGGATGGATGAACTCCAGCTCGTAGTGCACGACGCAGCTCGTGATGAGCGGATGATGGGGCTTTTGCTTCAACCACGAGAACAGATCTTTTACCAACCCGGGGACGCGTGGGGCGGGCGGTGCCAGATGAACAAGCTTCGCCCCCTGCATGATGCCCACGCCTCCGGAGCGGAAGCGCCCGGGACGATCCACAAGGCCCTGCATGAGAACCCCTTGCGCCGCGAGGAAGTGCCTGGTGGATGAGGGATTCCACTCTTCAAGCCTCTCGTAGGTGGCGAAGGCGTTGCGCACTTCCAAGATGTCTTTTGCAGGACCCAGCACTCTTTTTCCCTCCACCACAGCAGTGACCTGGTCGAGCGAGAGGGAGTTGTTTTCGATGGCCAGGGAGGAATGAATGGTGCGCAGGCGGCGGCTCCTGCGCAGCCTGGGTGTCATCGCATCCGGGTTCTGCGCCTCCCAGCGTCCCAGGGCCTCGCTGATCTGCGCGACGAGATCGAGCACCCTGGGCGTGATGGTGAAGGGCGGTGCGTAGGCTGCGGACATCTTTGGAAGCGCGATAGTAGCGCGGCCTGCGCGGGAAGTTCAACTTTTGGAGGAGGCGATTTTCGGGAGGCGGTCGGGGCTGTCGCGGTAGATCCGCACGGCGGAGGAGCTGACAAACACATCGTAGTCGAAGTTGACTGAGCGGAAGTGGAACTGCCAGCCTGAGGGCGGTGCCGGTGATGGTGCACACCCGCTCTTTTTGGTGGGGTGGGGATGCAAGGGTATGCTCCCAACTCACGCCAGCACCAGCCCATGGGGCACCATGGAAATAAAGTCACTGCTGTTGCTGGTGGCCAGAGAGGCTTGGAGGCGGATGGCCACGGCGGCAATGCAGCAATCGGGATAAGTCTTGGAGCGCCTGCCAGTGAGATTGAAAAGTTTGGCCGCTTTTTCAGCATCTGACCGTTCGAGCGGTTCGGCCACGGGCAGCAGTTTGCGGGCAAAGGCTTCGGCCGTTGAGGAGAGAGGTCCGCAGAGGAACTCACCCCAAGCCACAGCGCTGATTTCCACTGTCTCACCTGCTTTGAGCCAGGCTACGATCTGGGCTTCCTGGGCGCTGCCTGGAACAAGCGCATCAATGAGAAAGCTGGTGTCGAGGTGAATCACAGCACAGGCTTGAGCGAGTGATTACCGTCGAGCATCCGCGACTGCCTTTTTCCATGCCACGGCTCCATCCTCAGTCAATGCGACCTCGGCCTGCAATTGGCGGAATGTTTTCAGCGCTTCGGAAGTTGATGCCTCGTTCGCAGTCTTCGGAGAATCCTTCAGACGACCTTGCAGCCAGGTCAGCAACGTCCACTGATCTTGCATCGGCAGTCCAGCAACAGCGGATTCGATTTGAACGAGCGTGCTCATCGGAGGCAGTATTATCAAAGGCGGTCGGATGTCAATGGCGCGACCCGAAGTGATGTTACTGCACCGAGGAGTCAGGCGCGGGTTTCTTGCCGGAAGGGGGAGTGAGGAAGGCAGGAAGGGGGAGAGCGGTTTTGCTCGCCTTTCGTGTGAAAGGGGGCGGGCCTTTGGGGACTCTGAGGAGGGTGCGAGTGTGCGTGAGCACTGATCGACAGACAAGAGTGTCTGTCGTACTTCTACTCACTTCCCGTTCTTGAAGACGTACAGCACGCCGTCATCCGCGCCGAAGATCACGTAGTCTCCGGCCACGGCGGGTGAGGTCTTCACGGCGGCGCCGATTTCGTTGTGCCAGACTTCTTTGCCGGTCTTGAGGTCGAGGGCGTAGATGTAGCCGTCGTCCGCACCGAAGATGGCGACTTTCCCGCCGCAGATCACGGCGCTGCTGTCGATGCGATCCCGCGCACGGAACTCCCAGAGCTGGGCGCCTGTGGCGCGGTCGATGGCGTGGAAGCGCTTGTCCCGGCCGCCGACGTAAACGCCTTTTTCCCAGATGGCGGGGGCGGCGTAGTATTCGAAGTCGCGCTCGCCGTATTCCCAGAGCTTGGCGCCGTCGGAGATCTTGTAGGCACCGACGCGGTTGCCGTAGTGGCTGACGTAGATGATGCCGTCGGCGATGGCGACGTTGTTGCCGATGTAGGCGCCGACTTCGATCTGGCGCTCCTCCTTGCCGGTCTTCACATCGTGCACGTGGAGGACGCTGTCGCAGCCGCCGAAGACGACCTTGCCCTCTCCCACGGCAGAGGCACCGTTGATGTAGTAGCCGGTTTCGGCGGCCCATTCCTTGGCGCCGGTTTTGGCGTCGAGGCAGTAGATGGAGTAGTCGTAGGAGCCGATGATGATCTTCTGCGCCTTGGTGTCGGGATCGGTCCACACGTTGGCACCGGCGTGGATCTCGGCCTGGGTTTCGAACTTCCACGCTTCCTTGCCGGTGGTGGCGTTCCAGGCATAGACGAAACCGTCCTGGCAGCCGACGACGACGAAGTCCCCCGCGAAGGCGGCGGCACCGTCGAAGGCACCCTTGGCCTCGGCGTGCCAGATTTCCTTGCCGGTGGCGAGATCGAGACAGAAGAACTTGCCGTCTTTACAGCCAGTATAGACTTTGCCGGAACGTACAACGGCGCTGGAGACGAGCATCTCGGCCTGGCCCTTGGGCTTGTCCATGAGCTTGAACTGCCACGCGAGTTCCAGGGGAAATTTCAGCTCCACGGGGGAGGTGCCGGTCATGGCGGCGTTGCCACGGGAATCAGGCCAGTCGGCATTCTGGGCCTGAAGGGCGGCGGACAGGAGGAGGCTGAGGAAAAGCAAGGCGCGCATGAGATTGGACTGTGAAACTGGCATGTTGTGCGCTTTGTTGCAACGCAAGCCGATGTCTGACCACGATCTCCAACAGCCGCCGCCGATCCCGCCCGACCTGCGGTGTGAGTATGAGGAGCGTCCGTTTCAAAACTGCACGCGCTGCGGTGAGTCCCTGCCAGACTTTCAGGGCGGGTTCCAGATCTCCAAGGCCTACAAGCGCGGCGAGTGCGTGATGGAGTATGCGCTGTGCGACCACTGCCGCTCGCAGATGATGGAGGAGTTTTCCCAGGAGTCGAAGAAGCGGCTCTCGCAGTTTCAGGACGAGCAGGTGACGCTGGACCGCGGGCTGGAATCCTGCGCGGTGTGCGACACACGGCGCGACGCGCCGGGCATGGATGATTTTGTGATCACGGGCGTGTGCGAGGGCATCTCCCTGCTGCACAGCGTGATGATCTGCGGCAAATGCGGCGACACGGTGCAGGGTTTTATTTCCACCAAGACGCGGGACACCTGGCGGCGCTTCGTGGATGACAATTTCCCCGGCCCGCCGCCGATGGACTCGCTGCCGGAACCGGTGGAAATTTTTCGCGGGCCGGTGCCGGTGATTTCGAAGATGTGAAGGCTGCTGCCGCAGCAATGACGAAACCAGAATGAGGAATGATGAATGAAGACTTTTATCAATGCCCGCAGTTATGGCCTTCGGGGTCGGTGTCTTCGACGTTCGCAGTGGTCTTGAGTTCTTCCAGGAAGGCGTTGAATTTCTTGTCGCGGTATTCTTCGAGGAAGCGGTTTTTCACGTCGGCCTTCACTTCGTCAAAGGGGCGGGCCACGGAGGGGCGGCGGCCGGTGACGGTGCAGACGTGGAAGCCGAGCTGCGTGGTGAAGACGGGGCTGATCTCCCCCTCGCCCATGGAGAAGGCGATGGTCTCAAACTCCTCCATGAATTCGCCGCGTTTGAACCAGCCGAGGTCGATCTGCTGCTGCTCGGCGTTGCGGTGCTCTTCGGCCAGCTTGGCGAAGTCCGCGCCGGCCAGGAGCTGGGAGCGGATGTCGCGCATGGACTGGTAAACCTCCTGGCGGCTGGTGGCGCCCTGGAGGCTCTTGGTGATGTGGGAGGCCTTGATCTCCTCATCGGTCATGTAGTGCTTCAGATTGGCCTCGTAGCAGGCGCGCAGGTCGGCCTCGGTGGGCTCGGGCTCGGGGGCGTAGATTTCCTGCAGGGTTTTGTCCAGCCGGACACCGCCGGAGACGTTTTCGCGCACGACGGCCTCGTCTTTGACGGGCATGCCGATGTTCACATAGAACTGGGTTTCGCCGCCGGCCTCGGAGATGAGCTTGTTCAGACGGGCGGTGACGTCCTCCTCGGAGACTTCGGGGTGGCGGCGGCGGCTTTCCTGATTCAGCAGGGCGCGGGAGATAAGGTTGTCCTTGGCGATGCCGCGGAATTCGGGATCACGCTCGCAGCAGGCCACCTGGAGGGTGCGCTCAAAGTGACCTTTGATGTGGCGGAATTCCGCCTCGATGATTTCGTCGTCGATGTGTTCGCCGTTGATGATAAGTGCCATATTTTAGGGGGAAGATGGAGCGCGGGGCGGTGGGCGCAAGGTTTGACAACAAACTCGGGGTGGCCTAGATGCTTTTGGCCGCCCGCTTTCGTCCGGCATGAAACCTGCGAACCTGGGAGGCCCTACTTTACGATCCACGATGATGAGATTGATCCAGCTTTTGATGACAGGCGTGGCCGCCGGGCTGCTGGCGAGCTGCGCGGAGCCGGGGGTGACACGCGCCATCCCGGTGGCGCCAAACTCGCAGCACATGTATGCGGAGCAGGGAGACAGTGCGCAGATCATTCCGGTGATGCTGCCGGAACGGCCCATGCTGGTGGCCAGCAGCGGCCCGGCCATCCGCGCCGCCTCCTACCTGCTGCTGGACGCACGCACGGGGCAGCACCTGGCGGGGCGGAGCTTTGAGACGGCGCGGGGAGTGGCCAGCACGCAGAAGCTGGTGACGGCCCTGGTGGTGCTGGACGCCGGAAACCTGGACAAAATGGTGCGCGTGCAGGCGTCTGACGTGGCGGTGGAGCCCACGCGGCTGGGCGTGAGGCCCGGGGAAGTGTACTCCCGCCGGGAGCTGCTGTACGCTTTTTTGGTGAAGAGCGCGAACGACGTGGCCAATGTGCTGGCGCGTGACAATGCGGGCAGCATCGAGGCCTTCGCCTACAAGATGAACGCCAAGGCGCGCTCCCTGGGCTGTGTGAACTCCCACTTCAAAAACCCCCACGGGCTGACGGTCAGCGGCCAGTACTCCACGGCGCGGGACATGGCGCGCGTGGCCATGGCGGCATACCGCAGCGACACCATCCGCGACATCGTGCGGCGGAAGTACTTCACCTTCCACCGTGCGGACGGCCGCACCGTCACGCTGACAAACACGAACGAGCTGCTGGGCAAGATGCCCGAGTGCAACGGCATGAAGACGGGCTACACCGTGGCCAGCCAGCGCTGCCTGATCTCCAGCGCGGTGAGCGGCGGGCGGGAGGTGATCCTGGTGCAGCTCGGCACCAAGACGAAGTACATCTGGGATGATGCGCGACTGATGATGAGCTGGGGCCTGCAGCGGCTGCGCAGCTCCGGCGGAGTGGCGATGAGCGGGTGGCTGGGAAATTGAACAACCATCATTTGCGGCGGATCGTTCCCCAAGACAGAGTGTTTCACCCCCATCCAACGTCCAGCCCCGAATGCCGGCCACCACCCTTGTCTGCCCTCACTGCGAAAAAACTGTCGAAATCCAGGTTTCATCAGTGACGCGCTCGCGTCCCTGTCCTGAATGCGGGCAGATGGTGATGCTGCAGATGGCGGAGAAGACCACCAAGACGAAGCGCCGGGCGCTTCTGATGTCGCAGAACGAGCCGCCAGCGAACGCGGCCTCCTCCCCCCCGGGCCCGGCGGCCTTCCCGGAGCCGCAGCCTCTGCCGGGAGACGCCTTTGAGCGCATGCGCATGGATCCTGAGATCCAGGAGTTCCGGCGGCGCCTCTTGATCGGAGCGGGAACGGTGGGCGTGATCGTGCTGGCGCTGGTGGTCTGGAGCCTGTGGCCTGCCTCAGAGCCGCCGGCCAAAGCGCCGGGCGTGAGTGCGGCCCCGGGACAGGCTGCGCCAGCTCCCAAAGGCGAGAAGCCGGTGCTGCCGCCGAAGGCCTCCATGGTGCCGCCGGAGGAGCCGCTGCCGCAGGTGAACTCTGGAAATCTGGTGTTTCGCCCGCCGGGCAGCGGCGGCCTGAAAACGGCAACCCCGCTGCCTGCCACACCCACAGGAGATCTGGCGAAGCTGGCTGCTGCGGAGGAGGTCCTGGCCAAGTTTCTGCAGACGCCAGACTGGAAAAAACGCGTGCTGCTGGTGCGTGACCGCCTGCGCGTGGCTCCGCTGATGAGCATCTACTACTCCAAAAATGCGGACGGCCCCATCGTCTATGATTCGCTGGTGGAAGCCACGGAAATCTCTCCGAAGTTCACCCAGCATGTGGTGGTGTTTGAGGGCGGCGGCAGGCGCACGGCCACGGTGGAGCACACACCGGCGGGACCGCTGGTGGACTGGGAGTCATTCGTGGGCGCGGGTGAGATGGCGTGGTCGGATTTCCTCGAACTGAAGCAGGCGGCCCCGACTTTGTTCCGCGTGTTCGTTTCCCCTGCGGGGCATTTTGAGAACGCGTTTGGAGATCCCGCCGTGCTCCAGTGCTACAGCCTGCGCAACATTTCCGAACCCGGTGCCAAGGTGGTGTATGGCTATGCCGAGAAGGGCAGCTCGCTGGCGAAGGCGCTGGACTACCAGCTCCAGCTCAGCGAAGACGCCACGGTGCCCATGATCCTGCGGCTTAAATTCCCGCCGGACGCGCCGGTGGACTTTCAGGTCTGGATCCACCAGTTTGTGCAGGCGGGCTGGGTGACCCCCTAAAAGGCGCAAAACAGGATTTGCGCCTATTTTAGCAAAATCTGCAAGAAGGCCTGGGGGGAGGCGTAATTCCTTCCGATTCCAGCAACAACACCCCTCCCTCCTTATGAAAATGCACTCTCTCTGCCAAGGCAATCACCTTGATCTGCGCTCCGGTGTCAGCCGTCGTGATTTCCTCTACGTCGGCATGCTCGGCGGCCTCGGCCTCACGCTGCCTGAGATGCTCCGCCTGCAGGCCGCGCAGGTCATGCCTGAAGTGGAAACCTTCAAGCCCGTCGCGGATTCGATCATCCACATCTACCTTCCTGGCGGCATGGCACAGCATGAGTCCTGGGATCCGAAGCCCTTTGCCTCGCCGGACTACCGCGGCCCCTTCACGCCGATCAAGACCTCCGTTCCCGGCGAATACGTCGGCGAGAAGTTTGCAAACATCGCCAAGATCATGAACAAGCTCACCGTCATCCGCTCGATGACCCACGGTGAGGCCGCCCATGAGCGTGGCACGCACAACATGTTCACCGGCTATCGTCCGAGCCCGGCCATCAAGTTCCCCAGCTTTGGCTCCGTGATCTCCCACGAGCAGGGCAGCCGCAACAACCTGCCTCCCTACGTGGTGGTGCCAAACATGGTGGCCCCGGAACAGGGCACCGGCTACATGAGCAGCGCCTTCGGCCCCTTTGCCCTGGGCAGCGATCCTGCTGACAAAGGCTTCACCGTCCGCGACCTCCTCACGCCGAAAGACGTGGATGAGAAGCGCTTTGACCGCCGCCGCAACCTGCTGGGCACGGTGGACGAGCACTTCAAGGCCGTGGAAAAGGCCGACTCAATCAGCGCCATGGACAGCTTCTACCAGGCCGCCTACGGCCTGATCAGCAGCAAGAAGGCCCGCGAAGCCTTCGACCTCACCAAGGAGTCCGACAAGCTGCGCGACGAATACGGCCGCAACACCGCCGGTCAGCGCTTCCTGCTGGCCCGCCGCTTGGTGGAATCCGGCGTGCGCATGGTCTCCGTGAACTACGGCGGCTGGGACCACCACTCCAACATCAAGGACGCCTTCACCGGCCAGGCCCCGAACTTCGACCAGGCCTTTGCCCGCCTGATCACCGACCTCGCAGACCGCGGCATGCTGAAGCGCACGCTCGTCATGGTGAGCTCCGAATTCGGCCGCACGCCCAAAGTCAACGGCACCAACGGCCGTGACCACTGGCCTCGCGTTTTCTCCGTCGCCCTCGCCGGCGGTGGTGTCAAAGAAGGCTACATCCACGGCGCCTCCGACGCTCTGGGTGGTGAGCCCGACCGCGACGCCGTGGGTCCGGAAGACCTTGCCAAGACCATGTACCGCCTCCTCGGCATCAACAGCGAGAAGCGCATCATGGCCGACGGCGGCCGCCCCATCGACATCGTCAATGGTGGCCGCATCCTCAACGAAGTCATCGCGTAAAACGACCCCTTCCAGAGCACTTCAGAGAACCCGGGCAGCGATGCCCGGGTTTTTTTGTGGTGCGCCCGGCAGGGCGCACTCACTTGGCGGTTCAAGTCCGCCGCACACCCGGCAAGGGGAAGTGCTAGCTGAAAGGCAAGGGCGTCAGCCGTGAGGCTGAGTCCGAAGGAGCCGACCGTAGGGAGACAGCCAGCCAAAGGCTGCCCGAAGGGGGCGCGAAGCGCAGCAACTCAGAAGCAAAACGCTACACCGATGAACAAGAACCCCATACGAGGCAGCACGATGGAGATAAGGCGGCCAATATCGCTGAAGTCCGATTCTTGCCCGGAGAGTCGTGATGTATATGGGGCGGTGATGAGCGGGGAGGTGAGTGCGTCATACCCGGGGAGGTCTGGGAGCCTGCTCCAGGAAGAGCTACCGTTGCCGGAAGGCGGTGGGAAGGGAACCCAGAAGTCAGCAGAAGGCATAGTAGCAGCCGCTCCACGCTGTGAAGGCCCGAAGAGAGAAGAGAAGACCACCTCTGTCATGTCGATGGAGCCAGGAGTCGCAGCAACGACGGAGCCTGAGATGGCACCAGCAGCCCACCGGAGAGGCGTGCGGAACACGCCGTGCCGTGGGACTGCCGCGACAAAGCCCGCGGTCGTGACTGACCCAGGTGAGTCCACATGGGAAAGACAAGACAGCAAAGACAACGCTCCGTGCGAGCTGATGCCCCGCATCCTCTCGCGCGAGAACATGCTCGCAGCCTGGCAGGCCGTGAGGCGCAATGCCGGAGCCGCCGGAGTGGACAGACTCCAGGTGGAAGCATTGCCCGAATGGCTGAGAGCCAGATGGGAGCAGACCAAGGCCAGCCTGCTGGCCGGGAGGCTACAGCATGACCAGCCACTACAAGCCCGGGCTCAAAGCAGCAGGGCAGAGCGTGGCAAAGCTCAAGGACAAGGTCCGCTCGCTCTGGAGAGCGAGCCGTGGCCGCAACCTTGGGAGCTTCATCCGAGAAGACCTCAACCCCGTGCTGCGGGGCTGGGCCGGATATTACCGGCTGGCGGAAGTCAAAGGTCACTTCGAGGAACTCGACGCCTGGGTGAGGCGCAAGCTGCGATGCAGCCAATGGCGGCAATGGAAGCGAGGGTCCACCCGCAGGAAAGAACTCATCAGGCTGGGGGTGGAACCCGAGCGGGCGAGAATGGGCGCGTTCAACGGACGAGGTCCCTGGTGGAACGCCGGGGCTTCGCACATGAACGAAGCCCTCTCCGCGAAATGGTTCCGCCAGCACAGCCTGGTGTTCCTGCTCGAAACCATCCAACGTTGGCAGCGTCAGGTCAGACCATGAACACAAACTCTTCATCTCAACCGCCGGATGCGGAACCGCACGTCCGGTGGTGTGGGAGGACGGCGGGGGCAACCCCGCCTTCTACCCGATGCAAGGGTGCTGCGAACCTTACTGCAGCACGGGGCCTGTGCTGCTGCCGATGTGCAGGCCGTCCTGCGAGGTGCCCTGGCGGATCATCGCAAGACCGATGGTCTTCCCTGTGGCGGGATGACGTGCGGTGCTGGTCACTTTGCCGACGGCCTTGTCCTGCCAGAGCTCGTCTCCGACCTTCACGGGGGTGTTGGAGGCGAAGGCGATCATCTCGCGCGGCATTTTGCCGGTGGTCTTGATGCGGGAGAGCACCTCCTGGCCGATGTAGCAGCCTTTGGCGAAGTCCATGGCTTTGCTTTCGAGACCGGCTTCAGGTGGAAACGTTTCAGCGTTGAGCTCGTGAGGCCAGCGGGGGATTTTTTGCAGGATGCGCCAGGTTTCGAGATCGGCGTCGGTGAGGACAGGGAGTGACTCGAAGGAGGGAGCGGCTGCAAATGCGGGCAGCCAGAGATCCATGCCAGGGACGCCGAAGCGGGTGGAGCGCAGGAGGTGGTGCGGCTGATCCGGCGTACGCATCAAGCTTTCGGTGCGCGCAGGATCACCGGAGGCGCTCCAGAAATGCCAGAGCTGCCAGTCTTCCGTGACATCGGTCAGTTCCACGTCATCGGCCACGATGTAGCGCTCCAGGCGCATGCCCAGGGGCTCGCGCAGATCGGGTTCGGCATCCAGCAGGAGGGCCTCTTCCTGCGCGTGGATGCAGACGTCCGCGGCGATGCGGCCTTTCACATCGGTGACGCAGGCATAGAGGGATTCATCGGCTTTGACCCGGCGCACATCGTTGGTCACCTGGCCGTTCAGGTAGCGCACACGGTCGGCGCCGGTGAGGCGGAATTTGGCGCGTGACGAAAGATTCACGGCGGCTCCGTGGGTGGTGATCTGCTGGAACAACTCGGGGGGCATGTGGCATGAATGGGCAGAGCACGCGGTGCCGCAAGCGGGCAAAGTCGAGGGATTGTATTGACTCGAAACGGGTGCGCGGCAAGATCGGGTCTCTCTTCCATGCGCATCCTTCCTCTGCTTCTTTCTACTGTTTCTCTGCTTGCTCTTGTCCCGGAGGCCGCCGCACAGGCGCCGGCATCTGCCCCTGCCGGAGGCAAGATCAGAGTCGTGACGCGCAACCTGGAGCCGTTTTCCTTTGAGAAGGAGGGGCGGCGTGTCGGGTATGCAGCCGAGCTTTGGGACCAACTGGCGCGCGAGACGAAGCTGGACTATGAGGTCAAGATCGTGGGCACGGCGCAGGAGATCATCGACGCCCTGCAAAGCAAGACGGCGGATGTGGGGGTGGGCGCCATCAGCGTGACCGCCAAGCGCGAGGCGATCATCGATTTCTCGCAGCCCTTTTATGAGTCCGGCCTGCAGGTGCTGGTGTCCGGTGGCAGCGGCAGCTTTGCGGACAACATCATGTCGATCGTCGGCAACCTGTTCAACATTGAGCTGATCGGTGCGTTTGCGCTGCTGATGGTGACGATGTTCATCATCTCCCATCTGGTCTGGCGCTACGAGCACAAGATCAACGGCGACATGTGGCCGGAAGACTACAAGAAGGGCATGTGGGAGTCGTTCTGGTGGACGATCAGCACGCTGCTGGTGGGCGGTGCGGACAACAAAGGTCCGGTGGGCGTGGGCGGCCGCATCGTGGCCATTGTGTGGATGCTGCTGAGCATTGTGCTCGTCTCGCTGCTTACGGCCTCCTTCACCACGACGCTCACCATCAACACCCTGAAGGGGGACATCAATGGTCCGGGAGACCTGCCGGGCCGCAAGGTGGCCACAGTCAAGGGCAGCACCACGGAAACCTGGCTCAATACCAAGGGCGCCAAGACGGTGCCGCTGGCCACGGTGACGGAATGCGTGCTCGCGCTCAGGAACGGTGACGTGGCCGCGGTGGTGTATGATGCGCCGGTGCTGCAATATGAAGCCGCCAAACTCAACGATGAAAAGCTGCAGATGGTCGGGCCGGTGTTTGAGAGGCAGAACTACGCCTTTGCCCTGCAGCAGGACAGCACCCTGCGCGAGAGTTTGAACCAGGCGCTGCTGAAGCTGACGGAGCAGGGCGTGGGCAACGAACTGCGGAAGAAATATTTCGGTGAAGACAAATAAACGGGCGGCGTTCTGCTCCGGTCATGCCTGACGCGCCCGCCTCCTCTCCTGGAATCTTTGCCACGATCGTGGCGGTGTTCCGGCTGAACCGTGTGCCGTGCCTGGTGCTGAACGCGTTCGCGCTGGCGCTGGTGGTGAGCTACTACCAGGTGCCGGCGCTGGCGGGGTTCTGGGAGGCGCTGGGAGCTTTCAAGACGCGCTCGGCCTTCGCGTTTTCGTGTGTGTCCACGATGTTTGCGGCGGCGATCATGCCCACCGCCATTCAGCGGATCATGGGCACGCTGCCGCGGGAGGGAGGCGTGAAGCGGCTGGTGCTGCTGATGCTGTTCTGGGGCTACCGGGGGATGGAGATCGATTTGTTTTATCACTTCCAGACCTGGCTGTTTGGAGATGCGCATGATGCGGGGACGCTGGTGAAGAAGGTGCTGGTGGACCAGTTCGTCATGAGCCCGCTGTGGTTTGTGCCCACGTATGTGATCGCACTGCGCTGGGTGGAGCTGGGCGGGTCGTGGAGGCGGACACGACCGACGCTGAACCGGGAATTTTGGACGCGTACGTGCCCGACGGTGTTGATCACGAACTGGCTGGTGTGGATCCCGGCGCTGGCGCTGGTGTACAGCCTGCCGGCGGCGCTGCAGTTTCCGCTGTTTTCCGTGGTGATGTGCTTTTTTATCCTGGTGGTGACGGTGATGACGCAGGGGAAAGCGGTGACCGAGCCGTCGGAATCACTTGGAAGCGCCGGGGTGTGAATTCAGCAGCTCGACGAGCTGGATGAGTTCGTCTTCACTGATGTCCACAAAGGAATCGAGGGAGCGGATGGCGGCGACGATGTCCTCATGGGTGGGCGAGGAGCCGTGTTTGGGTGTTTCTGACCGGGGAGAGTGGACGGGATGATGGAAGGCGTTTGGGTAGCGCCGCCAGCGGAAGGCGCAGTTGATCAACACTGCCAGCAGCACCATGACGAGCGCATTGGTGAGCACGGGAAACAGCACGAAACTGAAGCCGAGCTGATGAATGGCGCTGCCGCCCATGACGGCGGTGAAGGCGGTGGCACCACCGGGCGGATGAATGCATTTGAGCTGCTGCATGGCCCCGATGGCGAGACCGACGGCACAGGCGGCGGCGATGGCTGGCTGGTGGATGAAGTGCGCGCAGGTGACACCAATGAACGCTGAAACCCCATGTCCCGCGATGACCGGCCAAGGCTGTGAGAGCTGTCCATGAGGCACGCCAAAGAGCAGCACAGCGCTGGCCCCCATGGAGGTGATCAGCGCGGCCGCACCGCCAGTGGGCAACGCCCAGGTGGAGATGGCGATCAATGCCAGGATGGCGAGCCCGCCGCCCAGGGTGGAGACTGTTTTTTCAACGGCGCTGACTTCGATCAGCTCAATGCCGAGCCAGCGGCGCAGGTGGGAAAAAGGCATGGGGAACGGATGGCGCTCGACGTGAGATCATTGGGCGGAATCACCGGCATCATCCTCGGCGGAAAATTCGGCGAGGTAGCAGGGCGGGCTGGCGTAGCGCGCTGGCTCGTCTTCCGCGTCTTTTGCGGCCCGGAGCTGAGTCTGCAGCCAGGTGAAGAGCACGTCCGCACCCGCACTGTCTGTCTCTGCCTGGGCGGCTGCTTTTGAAAGCCGCCCCGTGGAAGCGGGGATGGATGGAGTGGTGGAGGCTGGCATGGGATGCGGAGGGTGGAAGGTGTGAGTCAAACGGCTCGTCCATGCGCGGGAGCCCGAGCTGTGAACCAGTGGTCGCGATTCCACCACAGACCCGCGACGAGCGCTCCAGCGGCATACGCGACGACATCGGCGGGATCGCCGCCAGTGCGCGAGGTGATGTGGGGGAGAAGCCATTCAAACAGCAGCGACCAGAACACGAGATGCCCGGCGATCTCGCCCGGCCGTGGCGGGCCCTCCTGTGCGCGAAGGCCCAGGCGGTGATGCAGCCACAGCACCGGCGGCAGCGCGCAGGGGATCAACCAGAGGTCGTTGAAATGAAACATCATGAAGCCCGACCCCACGTGAGGCTTGATGAAACAGCGATTGATCCCGTAGGCCAGCCAGCCGGTCAGGAACAAAGAATCGCGGAAGCAGCGGAAACGGGGCATGTCAGCAGAGGGCGTAGATGAGGCCGGCGGCACTGGCGGCGATCAGGAGCTTGATCAGCAGGGTTTTGATGATGAGCAGCATGGCAGGACGGAGAGGGTGATGGGTTATCAGCCTTTTTGGCGGACTGTTTCCTCGTGGTGAAGACGCATGCGGGCCGAAAGAATGGCTGTGCGGCCAAGATAACCAAGAACCTGTGAGGGAGCAGCCGGATTCACCACAGGGAGACGCCCTATTTCGTGATCCAGCATCTTGGCCAGTGCGGTGTGCAGCGGCTCCTCAGGGTAGGTGACCACCAGCTCGGTGGAGCCTGCCTCCATCACGGTCATCGTCGCGGCCTGTGGCTGCTGCAGGGCGCGGATGAGATCGCCACGGGTGATGATGCCGGCAAGCTGGCGCTGATCATCGAGAAGAAGCGCCGCCTGCCGCCTGGCCAGCACGTCCTCACCGCGGGAGATGCATTCTGCATAAGTGGCCAGCGTCAGGTAGGCCGGGATGGAGGGCACATCACGATCCATGACGTCCTGCACCCGGGAGAACTCAAAGGGGTCAATGCTGTACTCGCAGGTGATGTGCTGGCCGCGACGCGACAGTTTCTGGGTGAGGATGGAGCGCTTCATGAGAAGCGCATTGACGCCGAAAGAGGCCACGGAGCCCACCATCAGCGCCGGGAGGAGGTGGTAGTCATAGGTCAGCTCAGCGGCGAAGATGATGGCGGTAAACGGGCAGCGCATGGAGCCGCTCATCATGGCGGCCATGCCGACGAGAGCCCACAGGCTGTCATCGCCGGCATGGATCCAGGGCGCGAGCGCCGCCCCGAGAGAGCTGCCGATGATGAGCAGCGGGGCCAGGACGCCGCCCGAGGTCCCGGAGCCGAGCGCTGCGGACCATACGAGCGCCTTGGCCAGCAGCAGGCCCAGCACGGCGGTGCCTACGATTTCACCCCGCAGCAGGGAGTGGATCGACTCGTAGCCGACTCCGAGGACGCGGGGCTCAAACACTCCGCCAATGCCAACGACGAGCGCTCCAATGGCAGGCCACCACATCCAGTGCAGCGGGAGTTTTTGAAAGAGGTCTTCAAACCCATACACCAGCACGGTCAGCAAGCCCGCGCCGAAGCCCACCAGCACGCCCACGGCAGCGGCGCAGGCGATCACCGCGCCGGACATGGTCTCGTGTGGAACGACAGGGAAAATGGGGCCGCTTTCCAGCAGAAACCCACGTGCGACGGCGGCGGTGCTCGCTGCGACCGTCACAGGAATGAAGCTGCGCGGCTTCCATTCAAAGAGCAGCAGCTCCACGGCCAGCAGCACAGCGGCCACGGGTGTGGCAAAGATGGCCGTCATGCCCGCAGCCGCTCCGGCGACGAGCAGGGTCTTCCGCTCCGCCGAGCTCAGATGAAAGCGCTGGGCAAACAGCGAGCCAAAGGCGCCGCCTGTCATGATGATGGGGCCCTCCGCCCCGAAAGGCCCGCCTGTACCGATGGAGATGGCGGATGAGAGCGGCTTCAGCAGCGCGACCTTCCACTGGATGAAACTGCGGCCAAGCAGAATGGCCTCCAGGGCTTCGGGAATGCCATGACCGCGAATTTTTTCGGATCCAAACCGCGCCATCAGGCCGATGATGAGCGCGCCCACCACAGGCACGGCGACCACCCACCAGCCGAGATGATGCCCCTGCGGGGTGGCGGGCAGCGAGGACCAGCGCTGGTAGAAGGCCAGATTGGTGATCACGGTGATCAGCCACAGCAGGGCATAAGCGACCAGGGAGCTGATGGCGCCGATGACCACGGCCATGGCGGAAAGGCGGATGACCCGCGGGCCGAGGCTGAAGTCGCCCAGTCGCACCGGGGCGTCCGAATGAGCAGACGCCGCATGGTCGGTCAGATTTGAGTGGACTGGCATCGGGCACTTTAATATCGTAATACGATATATGTCAAACAAGGACGGTCATCCAGGCCCGGGAAATGCTTCACAAGGCTCCATGCCCGTGCGCAAATCGATCTCCAAATCCCAGTATGAAAACCTTGCGGCGTTTCGCTTTGCCCTGCGGAAATTTCTTCGCTTCAGCGAGGACGCCGCCGTTTCAGCAGGGCTGACGCCGCAGCAGCACCAGGCGCTGCTGGCGATCAAGGGGTTTCCGGGGAGGGACTACGTGACGGTGGGGGAGCTGGCGGAGCGCCTGCAGGTGAAGCATCACAGCGCGGTGGGCCTGATCGACCGGCTGGTGCTGGAGGACCTGGTGGAGCGCCGTGCCTCAGCGGAAGACCGGCGGCAGGTGAACATCCGGCTCACGCCGCGGGGAGATGGCGTGCTGGAAAAGCTGGCGTCCATGCACCGGGAGCAGTTGCGGCTGATCGGGCCGGAACTGAGCTCTTTGCTGCAGAGGCTGGGGCAGGGGGATTCTTTGGTGTGAGCCGCGGGGGGGCGCGTTCGTGAAAGCGTTGCGACATGTGGCACATGCTGTAACATCTCTTCACCATGAGCCGAACTGTTCAACTCACTGTGCCAATGCCGGCGAAGCTGGCAAAGCTGAGGTTTCCCAAAGCGCTGGATGCGCGGCTCCAGTTTTTGTTGGATGAGCAAGGCCGTAAAGGCAGGCTTTCCTCTGGTGAAAAGAAGGAGGCCGAAGGCCTGGTGCAAATGGCCACGACTCTGTCGATCTTGAAACTGGGGGCTCAGGTCAAAATGTTGAAGGACTGAGTCCATGGCCGTGCCTGCCAGTCTGCGTAAACGTGTGGTTCGCAGGGTCAAGCATCGTTGTGAATATTGCGGGCTATCAGATATTGGCCAGGCGGCAACGTTTCATGTCGATCACATCATCCCACAAGCAGCGGGAGGCACTTGTGTGTTGGAGAATCTGGCACTGGCGTGCATCCACTGTTCCTTGCGCAAAGGTGCGCGACAGAACGCCCGCGATCCTCAGACTGGCCGTGCTACGCGCCTCTTTAATCCCCGAAAAGACTCGTGGAACCATCATTTTCGCTGGGCTGCGTTTCGTCTGAACGGCATTACCGCCGTCGGCAGAGCGACCATTGATGTACTGGATCTGAACAGTGCTGAACATCAGATCATTCGCACATTCGAAAAACGGCTGAGGAGACATCCTCCGCCAGGACATCTGTAAGCTGTTTCAGATCCCCGTTTTACTTCCAGAACTTCTCCACCGCAGCGACGAGGCCGGGGATGCTGTTCTCATTGGCCTCTACATCGACCTTGAGGCCGTGGGCTTTGATGGCGGCGCTGGTGATGGGGCCGATGCTGGCGATCTTGATGTCCTTGGGAAGATCGACCTTGAGATGGAGGAAGTGCTCGACGGTGGAGGCGCTGGTGAAGGTGATCATGTCGGCGCCTTCTTCTTTGAGGCGGGCGAGGGCTTCCAGATTATCCTCGGTCTCGGCGATGGTGCGGTAGGCTTCGGCTTCGTCGACGATGGCGCCCATGCCGCTGAGTTCGTTGGCGATGACTTCGCGCGTCTCCTGGGCGCGGACCCAGAGGATCTTCACGTTTTCGACGTCCTGGTGGTCCTTGAAGGCTTTGACGAGGCCTTCGGCGACGTAGTTGCCTTTATCGGGCATGAGGTCCACGGCGAGGTGGCGGGCCTTTACCTTTTCGGCGGTGCCGGGTCCGATGCAAGCGATGCGGACGCCGCCGATGCTGCGGGCGTCGTTGTAGAGCTTGTCGAACATGGTGAAGAAGGCGTCCACGCCGTTCGGGCTGGTGAAGATGATCCAGTCGTAGGTGTGGCAGTCCTGCACGAGCTCGCCGAAGGACATCTGGTCTTCCACGGGGGCGATGCGGATGGTGGGGAGCTCGATCACATCCGCGCCGAGCTGGGCGAGCTGTTTGCTCAGCGTGCTGGCCTGGGCGCGGGTGCGGGTGACGACGATTTTTTTGCCGAAGAGGGGGCGCTCTTCAAACCAGTTGAGCTGCGGGCGCTCGGTGACGACGTCTCCGACGACGGCGACGGCGGGGGCTTTGAAGCCGGCTTCTTTCACCTTTGCGGCCATGGTGCCGAGGGTGGCGACGAGGGTCTGCTGGTGGGTGTGCGTGGCCCAGCGCACGAGGGCCATGGGGGTGTCCGGGCTGGCGCCGTGCTTGATGAATTCGCGGGTGATTTCTTCGATGCGCTCGACGCCCATGAGGAAGACTTTGGTGCCGTCTGCCTGGGCGAGCTTGGCGTAGTTGAGCGAGGTGTCGGGCTTGGTGGGGTCTTCGTGGCCGGTGAAGATGGTGAGCTGGGAGGCGTGGGAGCGGTGGGTGACGGGGATGCCGGCGTAGGCAGGGCCGGCGATGGCGGAGGTGATGCCAGGGACGATCTCAAACTTCACGCCGGCGGCGCGGAGCTCCGCGGCCTCTTCGGCGCCGCGGCCGAAGAGAACGGGGTCGCCGCCTTTGAGACGGGTGACGGTTTTGCCTTCGGTGGTGAGCTTGACGATGAGTTTATTGATCTCCTCCTGGGAGAGGGTGTGGGCGCCGGCTTTCTTGCCCACGTAGATGCTGGTGGCGCCGTCTTTGGCGTAGCGGAGGTGCTCAGGGTTGCAGAGGTAGTCGTAAACGAGAACGTCGGCAGCCTCGATGCATTCCTTCCCTTTGAGCGTGAGGAGTCCGGGATCGCCGGGACCGGCGCCGACGAGGTAACAGATGCCAGGGGTGATTTTCTTGGAGGCCATGGTGGGAAAGGGGCGTGCAAAGTGCCGAATCCGTGACGCATCGCAAGGAAGGATGCTGTTTCTGAATTTCCTGATGGATGACCGAAATTGGCTTCGTTACGAATGGTCACTGTGCCTGTGCTCCCCATTTTTTTGAACCTGCCTGATGCCTGCAAACCTGAAGAACCGGTGCTGCTGGCGATCTCGGGGGGGCGGGACTCCGTGGCACTGCTGCACCTGCTGAGGGACGCGGGTTTTTCCCAACTGATCCTCTGCCACCTGAACCATGGGCTGCGGGGGAAGGAGTCGCTGGATGATGCGGCGTTTGTGCGGCGGCTGGCGAAGAAGCTGGGGGTGAAGTGTGAGATCGAGGCGGAGGATGTGGCGGCGGTGGCGGAGAAGAAGGGGCTCTCGACGGAGACGGCGGCGCGGGAGGCGCGGCATGCGTTTCTGCTGCGGATGGCGGAGAAGTATGATGTGTGGGTGGTGCTGCTGGCGCACCATGCGGAGGACCAGGCGGAGACGATTTTGGCGAATGTGTGCCGGGGCAGCGGACTGGCGGGGCTGGCGGGGATGCACACGGTGCAGCGGCTGGACACGGGCCTGCACCTGGTGAGGCCGCTGCTGCATGTGCGGCGCGGGGAGATCGACGCATATCTGAAGGCGAAGCGCGCGAAGTTTCGTGAGGACTCGAGCAACACGTCTCCGAAGCACCGGCGCAACCGGCTGCGGCACGAGGCACTGCCGCTGCTGAATGACATCTTTGTGCGGGATGTGGTGCCGCAGGTGCTGCGGCTGGGGGCGCTGGCGGAGCAGGATGATGATGCGCTGCAGCGGCAGGCGGTGGCGTTTTTAACGGCGGACGGCCGGGTGAAGGAGGACCGCTCGCTGGTGATCGTGCCGGAGCTGCTGGCGCTGCACCCGGCGGTATCGTCGCGGGTGTTTGCGCTGTGGCTGCGGGATGTGTGGGAGCTGCCGGGGATCGAGCACGATGTGATCGAAGCGGCGCTGGGGATGCTGGCACCGGACGGGGCGGCGAAGATCAATCTGCCGGGGGACAGGCACCTGAGGCGGAAGGCGAAGCGGCTGTGGGTGGAGTGAAAAAAGTACTCGTGAGCTTTAGCTCACTCTGAATTCTGGGACGATCACGCGCTGGCCAGAGCGGGCTGAAGCCCGCGAGTACTTTGAGGGGCCGCTGCGCGGTACGGGAGTGAAAAGTCGTACTGAGCTTTAGCTCGTTCTGGAGTTTTGGGACGAAGAGAGCGCTCTCCAGAACGAACTGAAGTTCTTAACTACTTTGGCTTTAGCCCTCCAGCGTATGCACAAACAGGCCGCTGCGGAGTTTGGGCTCGAACCAGGTGCTCTTGGGGGGCATGATCTGGCCGACGTCTGAGATGGCCATGAGCTGGTCCACGGTGGTGGGGTACATGGAGAAGGCGACGGTGTGCTCCTTGGCGTTGACGAGTTTCTCCAGCTCCACGGTGCCGCGGATGCCGCCGATGAAGTCGATGCGCTTGCTGGTGCGGGGATCGTCGATGCCGAGGATGGGCTTGAGGAGGCGGTCCTGGAGGATGCTGACATCGAGCTGGTCGATGGGGCTGGCGTCCTTGGCGGGCTCCCAGTTGAGCTCGTACCACTGGTCCTTGAGGTACATGCAGCACTGGCCGGGCTTGGTGGGGGACTTCAGCGTGGTGGGCTTGAGGGTGAAGATCTCGCCGACTTTTTTGAGGAACTCCTCGCGGTCCATGCAGTTGAGGTCCTTCACGGCGCGGTTGTAGGGGAGGATCTTGAGCTCGTTGCCGGGGAAGAGCACGCTGAGGAACCAGTTGTAGTTTTCTTCGCCGGTGTGGTTGGGATTGGCCTCGCGGCGCAGCTTGCTGACGCGGAAGGCGCTGGCGGCGCGGTGGTGGCCGTCTGCCACGTAGGCGCAGGGGACCTGGCTTTCAAACAGGCCGGTGAGGGAGACGCAGAGGCCGAGGGAGAGGCGCCAGAGCTGGTGGCGGACGCCATCGGGAGCGGTGAAGTCATTGATAGGCTTCTCCGTCTTCATGAAGCTCTCGATCAGCGCGCTGATGCCGGGGCGCTGGCGGTAGGTGAGGAAGATGGGGCCGGTGTTGGCGTTGAGCGCGTCAACGAGGTTGGTGCGGTCGTCCTCTTTGTCCTGGCGGGTCTTCTCGTGCTTTTTGATGATGTCCTTCTCGTAGTCCTCGGTGTGGCAGACGGTGACGAGGCCGGTCTGGCTGTGGCCGGCGATGACCTGGCGGTAGAGGTACATGCAGGGCTTGGGCTCGCGGACGAGGATGCCCTGCTGCTGGAGGCGGTCGAAGTTTTCGCGGGCCTTGGCGTAAACGGGGGCGGAGTAGGGGTCGATCTCGGGGTCGAGGTCGATCTCGGCGCGGTCCACATGGAGGAGGCTGTAGGGCTTGCCTTTGGCAAGGGCGGCGGCCTCCTCGCGGTTCACCACGTCGTAGGGGACAGCGGCGACTTCGGGGGCGTTTTTCTGGGTGGGGACGAGACCTTTGAATGAGCGGATGCGCATGGGGCGGGATAGAGCGCGGGGGGGCGGTTGTCAAATCCGCACTCGGGGGGGATTTGGTTCGTGGTTCCAAAGTAAAGCCGACATGCCGTGGGAGCAGAGAGGTGTTCAGGAAACAATCGCGTAACCGGATTTGAGGAACCACGGAAAACACTGAATACACGGAAAAATAATCACGCGCTGGATTTCTGCTCTTTCCCGTGTTTGTATCTAACTTCGTGAACTCTATGTCCGCCAGCGAAGATGTGGAGCATGGCATCAAGCCTGTTGCACGCATGCTGCCCGCCAGTCATGCGCCGACGGGAGCCGAACTGGCCCGAATCTGGGCAGACCGGCCTCGGCTCGGCGAAGAACAGGCTGAAAGTTTCGCATCTGACATGGCTGAGGCGCGCGCAAATCTTCCCGCGGTGATTGCGCAATGGGACAGAGGCTTGATCCAAGCTTGAGTTTCACCGAGCGGGAATTAAATGCTATGGGATGAGGTGCCATCTCACTGTCCTTGGTTTGATCGGACTATGCCTGGCCGCAGGTTGGGTCTGGTATGAGCAGCAACCGAAAGTGAAGCTGCTGAGAATGCTCGATCTCCCGGGATCAATGCGGGTGCGCAATTCTTGGATCGAAAGAAGCAGTCGTCTCTTTTATTACATGGACGCCTACTGCGACATTCAATGCACGGAGGAAGAATTTCGAAGCTGGCAGGACAGGGTTCACGGGGAGTCTCCCACCCGAAACGTTCCGTTTCCCATCCAAGGCATGCCGCCCGAAGTCCAGGCATGGTGGACTAGCGCGCCAATTCAAGGTCAACCCATGTTTCAAGCCAGGCGGGGAGGCGTGACGGTGACCGCTGTTTGGCGTGAGGAGAAAGCGTTTGTCGTTTTTGGCCTGCGCGGGAAACAAGGAGAGACTTGGGAAATAAACCCGGACGACAACCCATAGCTCTCCACATGTCGAAATCGAAATGCTCTTACGGTGTCTCTTTGTTAGCAGCCTCAGCACTCTCCCTCGCCACCTTCCGCGCCGCAGAAACCACGTGCGTGCAGGCTTCGATGCAGAGGAGGGGGAGGGCGTTGGGGGCGTGGTTGGGCTGCGTTTTGCTGGCGGCAGGGCCGGTCATGGGCTGGGTGTCATTCAGGGGCCAGAGGATGCGGCGGAGGCAGCGGTCGTTGGCGCAGGTCTTGCCGATGAGGGCGTGGCACTGCTCGTCGGTGAGGGTGTTGACGAAGCGGTACATGCCGGTCTGGCGGGCGAAGACTTCACGCAGGGGCACGGCGGTGAGTTTTTCCTGCTCCTGGGCGCGCAGCATGCCGATGGCGGCGGGGTAGAAGAAGTCGAGGGCGAGGCGGAGTTCGTCGAGGCCGGCGAGATCGAGACGCCAGCCGCGGTTCAATGTGGGCGCGGTGTGCAGGGGGCGGAAGGCACCGCTGGCATCGTAGCGGGAGATGAAGAGGGCATCGTGCGCCTCATGGTGGACCTGGAGGCCGGTGAGGCCGCGATCGGCGATGTGGCAGAGGGAGTAGGTGCCGTCGGTGTTGGTGGTGATGGCGATCTGGCCGATTTCATTGAGGCCCTCGTTGAGCCAGTAGGCGAGGGAGGATTTGACCTCGTCATTGGCCATGGCGGGCTTGTCGCTGACGCCGTGCTTTGCGTCGAAGTCGTGGACCTGGTCGAGAATGACATCGGCCATGAGGGGCTCGGTGCCGATGGCGCCGCTGTAGTAGATGTGGCGGCCCTGGAGCTGGTGTGGGTTTTGGTGGAAGACGCCGCTCTCGCTGAGGGCCTCGCCGACTTCCTCGCGCATGCCGAGGAGGACGGGGATGTCCTGAAAGCTGTGGAGGCCGTCGGCGATGAAGAAGGGGACGACGACGACATTCGGCGCGGTGGTGAGCTCGGCCCAGTCTTTGACAAAGGGGGCTTCCTCCATGTAGGCGTCGATGACTTCGGCGAAGCCGTAGTGTCCGGCGCGGATGAGGGCGACCTGATCCTGAATGGCCTTGGTGGAGTTCTCGTTGAGGCTGGTGCCGTGGCCGACGATGACGAGGCTCGTCTGCTCCCGCGGTACATGGGGGGCGACTTCATTGGCGCGCTGGATGAGGAGGCGCGTCATGTTCGGGTGCACGCCCACGGGGTCGCAGTAGCGGATGGTTTTGCCGTCGCGGAGAGTGGTGGGGCCGTCGAGGCGGAGCTCGCGCGGCAGCACCTGCTGGCAGAAGTAGCCCTCGCTGATGAAATTGGGGACGACGTAGAGGA
This sequence comes from Prosthecobacter sp., assembly GCF_044227185.1. GTDB lineage: Bacteria > Verrucomicrobiota > Verrucomicrobiia > Verrucomicrobiales > Verrucomicrobiaceae > Prosthecobacter. The sequence goes on from NZ_JBGAFO010000011.1 coordinate 223,715, forward strand.
CGTCGCTGTCCACCATCTCATACACCTCGCGCATGTTCGGCTCCTCTTTCCAGAAGCAGCAGACGACCTCACGGAAGAGGCCGCGGCGGCGGATGGAGTCGGCGTGGAGGTGCGTGGGGGAGCTGGAGTCCGGGTTTGTGGTGGAACCGTGACCGACGAGGATGAGGGCGGCGTGAGGGTGGGGAGACAAGGCGGGGGGAGATTTATGATTTACGATTTATGATTTATGATTTGGGAGAGGGGAGCGGTGTGTGGGGGCTTGTTGGTGCTCGTCCTCCTACTCCTACTCGAACTCGTCCTCGATGATTGTGCAGCGCCGGGTGATGTGGGAACGAAGGACTGAAAACTGGGAACTGAAAATTGAAAAATGAAAATTGTCAGAAGAGGTGCGCGAGAGTGATGGATGAAACAAGAGCTGGTCAGTACCCTCTCTACGCCAGCAGCCCATGGATTGGAAAGCATTCGTCATTCATCATTCGGGTTTCGTCATTTTTTGCTCAACCGTGCCGAAACCTTACGTCCTTGATCTTGGCGTCGGGCAGCTTTTCCTGCAGGCGTTTGAGGATTTTGACTTTTTCCTGCATGAGGGCGTGGTGGGCGGTGGGCTGGAGGAGGCGGACGGTGAGGACGCCGCGCTCAAAGGTATCCGGACGGGTGAGCTTGAAGAGGAAGGCGCCGACGATCTCCTGCCAGGCGGCGAGGATGTCCTCGAGCTTGACGCGGTTGGCGAGGCCGGCCTTGGCCACGATCTGGGTGGCGAGGTCGCCGACGCGGAGGGTGGGGAGGTCCATGAGGGGCCCGTCCTCGACGCCGCGCCAGGCGGCGATGAGGTTGTGGCGCCTGCGCATGGCGGCGGTGGGCTTGCGGTTGTCCATGGAATGGGGTGGATGGTATACGGCAATTGACGGGTGCTAAATCGCAAATTTCAAATCTCGCATTCCTCTGGGGCGTTGTTAAAGGTGCCTCTTTCCCCCAACCCCAACCGATTTTCCAGCCATGTCCGTCGCCGTCGACACTCCCACCGCCATCCCCACCGAGCATACTGACCCCGTCAACGCGCAGATCCTGGTCGTGAGCGAGGACCGTATCAAGGGCTTCACGCCGACGCCGTTTCAGGACATCGCCGAGGGCTGCGGGCTGCCGCTGGAGACGGTGGTGGAGCGCATCCGCGCCATGCTGAAGGCGGGCGTCATCCGCCGGGTGCGGCAGACGCTGCTGGCGAACAAACTGGCGGAGGGCGCACTGGTGGCCTGGAAGGTGCCGCCGGAAAAGCTGGAGGCGGCCTTTGAGTTCCTCTTCAAGCAGGACCCCTTCAGCGGCCATGTGGTGATGCGCTCCACCGACCGCGAGGTGAGCGGCAGCGACTACCGCCTGTGGACGACGCTGAAGGTGCCGCAGGACCGCAACATCAACGAACACTGCGATGTGCTAGCCCGCCTGATCGGCGCGGAAAACTACTACACGATGCAGGCGCACGGCATCTTTGCCCTGGGCGTGGGCCATGTGCGGCGCAAGACCATGGAGCCTGGAGAGCGCGCCGACGAGCCCGCGAAGATGATGACCACGAACATCGCCGAGCTGGATGCGGAAGAGTGGAATGTGCTGCTGCACCTGAAGGGTGACCTGAGTGCGGACGAAGTGGGCCCGAACCCGTGGGAAGGGCGTGCGAAGGCCGCCGGGGTGTCTCTGGAGAAATTCTGCGAGGTGGCGAAGCGCCTGGATACGAAGGGTGTCATCGGCCGCTTCTCCACCTTCCTGGAGCATGTGAAGCCGAGCGCGGGTGGTGTGCGTGTGACGCGCTTCAACGCGCTCTTTCACTGGAAGGTGCCGAAGGGCATGGAGGAACGCGCGGGCGGGGAAGTGGGGCGGCACCCGATCATGACGCACGCCTACTGGCGTGAAGGCGGCGACCGCTTTGCCAATGTGAACATCATGGGTGTGATCCATGGCACGGACAAGGAGACGGTGCTGGCGCACAAGGCGGCGATCGACAAGCACCTCGTCGAAGAAGGCATCCCCGTGGAGTACACGAACGTGTTCTGGGGCGGGCGCAGCGAGATCAAGCCGAGCGAGATTTCACCGATTGTGTTCAAGGAGTGGCATGAGAAGTGGAAGGATGTGAAGGGGCCGGTGGTGTAGAGGGAAGCTCAGTATGAGCTGAAAAGCCCTGTTGCAGCCTTGGACGGCGAAACTTATCATCGTCCATGCCCGCAGCTCACCAGATTCCCGCGCTGAACCGACTGCGCTCGGTGCTGCCCGAACTGCGGCGGGATTTTCCACTGGGGCGCATGGCGCTTTTTGGCTCCGTGGCGCGTGGTGATGCACGTCCTGACAGCGATGTGGATATTCTCGTCGAAGTGGACCCGTCCATCGGGCTCCGGTTTGTGACGCTGGCAGAGCGGCTGGAGACTGTGCTGGGAAGGAAGGTGGACCTGGTTTCCAGGCGTGCACTCAAACCCGGCCTGTGGAAGCAGATCGAACCGGAGCTGATCGATGTCGAGGCGTGATGCGAGCCTGCTTCTGCAGGACATGCGGGAGTCCATGCAAAAGATCGCCCGCTACGTGGCAGGCATGGATCGTGCAGCCTTCCTGGCGGATGAGAAGACGGTGGATGCCGTGGTGCGGAATGTGGAGATCATCGGCGAGGCCTCGAAGCAACTGCCGGACGACTTTAGAGCGTGTCATCCACAAGTCCCGTGGACGCAGATGGCCGGGATGCGCAACCGCATCGTGCATGACTATGCCGGAGGGACCTGGAGCTGGTGTGGGATGTGGTGACGAAGTCGCTGCCAGCATTGGAGGGGCAGATCGCGGGGCTGGTGTGAACCGGCGGCCTTGATCCGCTCGCGCTGCCTCTAAGGAGAAAAGGTCTTGTCACCGACTGCGATCTGTCATTTTCTTCCTTTCATGAAAAACACTCTGCGGGACCGGGAGGCTGTTTGCGTGCTGCTGCGGACGACGAGCGCGGAGGAGCTGAAGGCGGCGTGCGAGCTGCTGGACAAGGCGGAGATTTCGTACCGGGCGACGGGGACGAAGGCGGGGTTTGACATCATGGAGGTGGGGCGTGCGGGAGGGCCGGCGGACAAGCTGCTGCTGATCGCCAAAGAGGACCACCCGCGGGCCTGCGAGGTGATGGAGCAGTCGTATGCCTCCACGCCTCTGCCGCAGGGGCACTTTCTGCAGGAGGCCACGGATGATGAGATTTTGGAGATCCTGGCGGCGCCGGAGGAGTGGAGCTTTTTTGACCTGGCGCAGGCGCGCAAGATGGCGCGTGCGCGCCAGCTTTCCGCGGTGGATCTGGCGGAGAAGAAGGTGGCGCATGTGACCGAGCTGCGGGAGGGCCGGCCCGCGCCGAAGATGCTCATGGGGCTGGGGTGGATTTTGTCGCTCGTGGGCAGCGGGATCGGGATCCTGCTGGGGGTGGGGATCATCATCAGCATGGAGCAGACGCCGCATGGATCATTTCCGAAGTATGACAAGGCCTCGCGCGAGAGCGCGGCGAACATGATCTTTGTGAGCGTGGTGATGGCGGTGGTGCTGACGATGCTGCTGCTGACGTTGAACGGGAGGTGAGCCTTGCGCTTTCTCAGGCTTTGAGTTCGGATGGAAGTTTGAAGGAGGGATGAAATTCCACCCATGCCGTTTCTTCGACATGAAACGCAACGGAGTTCGAGAGGCACCAGGCTTCAGCGCCCTCTTTTGCCTGCTGCCATAATCCTTCCGCCCAAAAGGGGGCGCAATGGTTCCAGGTGTTTTCGGTGGGGAAGTAGACGTGGCCTCTGCCCATCGTCATCTCGACGGTGAAGCGGTTCTTGCCGACATGCCCGTCGAACATTTCCTTCCAGCGGGGCTGGTAAGTGATGGTATGGATTGTCATGGCACGGGGCTGTTTTTCAAAGCACGGGTGAGGATGGCTTCCACCACTTCCGTCTTGGCGCTGGCGTAGGCATTCATGTCCGGCCACTGGGCTGCGGCGAGGCGGCGCTTGGTTGATTCATAGAGGAGGCGGTCGTCAGCGTGGGTGCGCAGCCAGTCGCGGAAGGCGATGTGGCGGGTGAACTCCATGCAGCCGGTGGAGAAGATGTGGAGGTGTACATCGAGCTGCGGCGTGCGGAGCATGCGGTGCTGGTGCCAGTCCGGCTCACGCACGCGGAGGACGTAGCCTGCGGTCAGCAGGGCCTCCAGATACGACGCTTCATTGGCGGAGTCTGCGACGAGCACATCGATGTCGATGATGGGCTTGGCGGCCAGTCCTGGCACGGATGTAGAACCTACATGCTCGACGACGAGCGCCTTTGCGCCGAGCGCTTGGGAGATGAGAGAGGCCTGCCGCTCAAACTGCGCAGGCCAGCGCGGATCGTAGTCGGCGATCACGATCTGCCGTTTTTCGATTCCGCCGATCAGGACTTCGCTCATGGTGGGTGGCTCATTGAATCAATCTTCCCCGAAGAAAAGAATGGCTAGTAACGAGAGGAAAAGGGAATACAGGCAGGTCCCCAAGCTGGCGATCGCAGATAGAATGTGCCACCACGTTCTGGGCTGTGCAGCAGAAAGGCTCGCCACCGAAAGGCAAAGGTTCACGAACAACATCATGGGGAAGACCAGCAAAAGGACTGGCAGGAAAAAGCGCTCGTCAAAAACACGGAACGCGGCTTGAAGGCCATAGGCGACGCCGTAGAGGCCGGGAACCACGAAAAACGCCGCGGTGGGGATTTGAGCGGCGTTCGCACAGGAGAAGGTTTTCATCGGCATGAAGGTGCGGGGGCGCCCTGGGGACGTCGTCTGGCATCCGCACCGCAGTTTACGTGGCTCTCATGAACCGCAACCGCCTCTTCTCCGTTCCGTTTTGCCTCGAGATAGGTTTACGAAAGCCCCGTCCACGCCCAGATCCCGAACACTCTCCCGCGATCTCAGCTCCCAGACGCAGCTTGCGATGACTTCATAACCCCGCTGTTGCAGGGCCCTCACCAGCCAGCGCGGCAGCGCCACCTGGTTGATCATGCAGCAGTCCCAGGGCTGCCGCTGCCATAGCGCCACGAGGGCGGGGAACAGTCCAAACCGCGCAAGCCGCACCTGTGGCAGCAGCTTCCTCAACCTCCTCAGCACGCCCGTTCTGTGCGAAGCAAAGACCACCTTCGCCAAGGGAACGTGTTGCGCTACCGCCGCGCTCACACGCGCGAGATCGTCGTCGGCATAATCTCCCTTGAGATGGGCCACCAGCCCTATGGCTGCACTCAGCTCCGCCAGGCAGTCGTGCAGAGCGGACTTCGGACTCCATGCATGATGCGCGCAGTGGAATCCGCCGTCCGCATTCCGCACCACATCCAGTTCCACGAAGTCCATGTGATGCTGGACGGCCAGCCGCACACCTGCGGGGGTGTTTTGCATGCTCCGCGCCATGCCGCCACGGTGTGCGATGATTTTCATGGAGGCAGCATGCCCGGCACCTTCCCGAGCGGGGCGGCGGTAATTTTGGACGGTACCTCCTTTGGCGCAAAGCCAAAAAAGAGTCCTGGCAGCCCGGGGCTCAGAGCCTGCTTTTCAGGCGCAGCAGGGTGGACTCGGCACCCAGCTTGAGGATGGGGGGCAGCGATTCCACCAGCTTGAAGGCTTCCTCGAAAAGACCGAGTTCACAATAGCCTTCTGCCATCGTGCAGATTCGGCAGCATTCCTCAATGGACTGGTTCATGCGGAAAAAAAGGGGGGAGGTTGGGGGGCGGGCGCATGATGGGGAATGCGCGGTGCATGCGTTTATCCGTGCCTGAAACCGGCGGCGGTTGTATGAATCTGAACGACAGCGATGCAGGGCGGTTCCCACCGGAAAACACCGGACTGAATATCAACAGAGCGCTCCAGACGCCTGGCATGAATGTCGTTGCCGTTTTCCGCAAGATTTCGGTTCTTTCAGGGGGAAACCGCACAATAATGCGCCTGCCGAGATGATACGAATGCATCTGGCTCGAAGCACTTCTCCCTCCCCCGCACATGAAAGCCGTCAGTTTTCAAAAGTCCCTGCCTGCGGCAGACCCCCAAAGCCTTCTGGACATCTGCGTGGACACACCGGTGCCGGGTGTGCGCGATCTGCTGGTGGAGGTGCGCGCCATCTCCGTGAATCCGGTGGACACCAAGATCCGCGGCGGCGGCGGCCCGGGCAGCCCGGACGGCCCGGCGAAAATCCTGGGCTGGGACGCCGCGGGAGTCGTGGTCGCCACCGGCAGTGGCGTGGCGCTCTTCAAACCAGGGGATGAAGTCTATTATGCGGGTGCGGTGGACCGCAGCGGCGCCTATGCGGAATATCATCTGGTGGATGAGCGGATCGCGGGCCGCAAGCCCGCCAGCCTCGGGTTTGCTGAAGCCGCCGCGCTGCCGCTGACGACGATCACGGCCTGGGAGCTGATGTTTGACCGCATGCGGATTTCGCGCGCCCCAGGAGGCGGCGGCAAATCGCTGCTCGTCATTGCCGGCGCGGGTGGTGTGGGCTCCATCTCCATTCAACTGGCACGCCGCCTCACGGGCCTCACCATCATCGCCACGGCCTCCAGGCCGGAGACGCAGGCGTGGTGCCGGGAGATGGGCGCGCATCATGTCATTGACCACCGGCAGCCCCTGGCCGCGCAGGTCAGGGCCATCGTCCCCGCAGGGGTGGACCACGTGCTGGCGCTCACGCGCACGGAGTCCTACTTTGACCAGATCATCGAGGCGATGGCGCCGCAGGGCTCGCTGGGACTGATCGAAAACGTGGCCGCACCGCTGGACATCAACAAGCTCAAGCCCAAGTGCCTCTCGCTTCACTGGGAGTTCATGTTTGCCCGTGCGCGCTACGAGACGGCGGACATGGCCGAGCAAGGCCGCCTGCTGAACGAGGTGGCCGCGCTGGTGGACGCCGGGCAGATACGCACCACGATGCGTGAAAACCTCGGCATCATCAATGCCGCCAATCTCAGGCGCGCCCATGCGCTGGTGGAAAGCGGCAGCAGCATCGGCAAAGTGGTGCTGGCGGGATTTTGAGCGGTGGCCCACGGACTGACTTTCGTACGTGAGTGGACGGCTCATGGGGAGGCCGGGGGCCGGGAAACCCAGGTCATTGAATGGGGAGTTCGGCAACTTCAACCTTTTCAACGCCTGGGTATTCGCGCGCGGCTGCCTGCCCTCAGTCCCACCTGAACGCGTAAGTCACCAGCTTGCCCTTTTTGGAGAACAGTTTGCAGCGGCCCTGCGCGATGAGGTGGGGGATGATCTCGCCGTAGAGGCGGGAGGCCGTGAGGGCTCCGGGGCGGCCAGGATTGGCGGCAAAGCGGCGGGTGAGCTCCGTCTTGGTGTACACGGCGCAGTGCGGTACGGGGCTGGCGTGGTGGTCGCTGGAAATCTGCGCCATCAGCCATTCGCCCGTGTCGTCCACCTGGGAGCGCCTGCCGACGCCTTCGATGTACACCATGGCATCCAGGCAGGAGTCCTGATGAGCCTCCGCCATGGCGAGGATGTCATCGGTGATGACAAAGGGGTCTTTGATGCTGCCCCTGGCCCACCTGCAGGCCTGGAAGATCACGGCCAGCTTCAGGCAGCGCACAGGGGATTCATTCAGGCTGGAGAGCAGGCTTTCATCCCCGTCGGTATATCCTGGTATGCTTTTGCAGCGGTGGCGGTTGCGCTTTTGCAGCATGACCCAGTAGCTCATGGCGTCACGCGTGAGGCTGGCCCTGCCCACGCTGCCTTTGAGCAGCGTCAGCTCCTGGAAAAGGTCGGCCAGGCGGTCGAGCTCCGCCCCCTGCAGGGTTTCCGGCCACCAGATGTCCCGTGCCTGCTCGGTGGCCACGTAAAAGCCAAAACGGCGGCGCAGCCCGCAGCCGGACTCCAGTTGCGAAAGCCTGGCCACCCCAAAGGTGGAGCCGATGCAGAGGCTCAGCGTGGCCTGCGGCAAGGAGCGCTCGGCCTTGCCGTCCTCATGGCCCTTGCATTCACGCCGGAAGTTCTGGTGCCATGGCGCACCATCATAAAGTTTCAGGTAGCGGGCGGAGACCTCGCGCCCGTAGGCGCTGGTTTCCCAGCTTCGCAGGATGGTGTTCCCCTCGTCCTCAAACTGCAGCCGGTGCGGCTGGCTTTCAAAGGTGTCAAACAGCGCGGAGTCGCTGGCATTTCCCGCGATGAGATCGTCACTCATGAGGATCTTCTGGGCGATCTTCTCCGCCGGCGCAAAAGTGGTGCTCTTGCGCAGCCCGGCGGGCGTGGCGATGTAGTTGTAAATCGTCAGCGGCTTCTGGCTGCCAAAATCCAGCGTGACATGCGGCGTCAGCAGCTTGCCGCACAGCGCCAGCGCGGGGGCCACGATCAGCGCATCCGGCAGCTCCGAGACCCCGCGCACAAAGTCGCGGTAGTCCGCCAGGATGGAATCCTGCGGGATGGGGTGCTCGCGCGAATACCCAGGCGTTGAAATAGTTGAACTTGTTGAAGCTGGCTCGCTGGGTGGCGGCGAGGCGGCCTGGTGGTGCTCAGGGGCGCTGCCGCCGGGGTTCGTGTCGTTGGAATTCATGTGAATAGATGGTAAGTTGTGGTATTCGGACTCGTTTGAGCGCAGGCGGTGGCGCAGGGGCGCGGAAAGGCGCGGCGGCGTGCCGGATGCGGGCGCAGGAACCGGCCGTCAGCAGTGCGCGGGCGGCGGTGGTGGTGTTGTTTGCAGATGATTACCAGACCGCCGGGCGTGCTGCCGGGGTGTCCTGCTGGTTGCAAAGGTCAGAGTTCTTCACTGCCTGCTTCGCTGTCCCTCCCAGGCTGACGAGTTCTCCACTGCGAACCACCCGGGGATGTCACCATAAGTGGCGAGAATTGGCGGAGAGTCAATACCAATTGCTGGTATGAAATTGTGGCCGGGGCTGCCTCGCCGGCGCGAGCGCGGAGCGTTTTGGAACCATAGCGAAGCGAAGGCAGACAGCCGTAGGCTGCCCGAAGGAGGAGCGCAGCTACCGCTTTCGCAGGCCGGACGGCGTGCGTGAACCAAGGGCCTGCCCAAAAGCACCCGCCCACATTCCGGACGGCAGCATAGGGCCGAAGATCATCCGACACCCCACGAAAGCGGTAGCTCCGATGCAGGCCTGCGCCCCGCATCTGCGCGACCGCAGTCCAAAAGCTGGCGAGCCAGTGAATGCGCCATAGGCACCTCGGCCCCAGCCTCTGAAGCGCCAACGGCGCGGCCTATCGCAGCCCAGGGCAACGCCCTGGGTATGGCCCGCAGTCCCGAACGACACCCAAGGTCGAGCCCTGAAAGGGCGGCCTAATTCATGCACATCCGACACCACCCGCGCGGGCCGCGTCAATCCCACACATACCGTTCATCAAACGGCATCTTGTGCCTCGCTAAAAACTCGCGGTACTCCTCCTGAAACGTCTTCACGCGGTGGTGTTCCTCCTGGTTGCGGATGTAGTTCGCCACCTTGGGAACGTTGGATTCGCTCACCGAGAACGCCCCGTATCCCGCCTGCCACGCAAATCCGGCCTGTGTCGCATCCTGCGTCTTGATCCATTTGGAGGACGACTTTTTCACGTCTTCCACCACCTGGGCCAGAGTGACGGTGCGGCCCATGTTGAAGAGCAGGTGCACGTGGTCGGCCACCGAGTTGATGAGCACCGCCGGGGAGTGCAGGTTGGCCAGCACCGTGGCCATGTAGGCATGGAGATCCGGGCGCACGGAAGGGGAGATGCAGGGAATCCGTTCTTTCGTGGAGAAGATCAGGTGGATGTAGAGGTTCGCGAGCGATTGCGGCATGGGCGGTGTCCGTGGCGATTGCGGGTGGAGGCGTGGCGGGAATGGAATGGCAGGCGTTAGGCCGCCCCTTCAGGGCTCCCGAATAAGAATCGGGAAACGGGGGCTGGCAAACCCAGGGCGCTGCCCTGGGCTGCGATAGGCCGCACCTTTGGTGCTGAAGAAGGGAGGCAACCGGTCTGTAATAGTGAAAAATGAGTGGCCATGACGCCCCCCTGAAACACGAAAAAACACCTTCCCGGTTTCGGAGAGGGCGTTTGTTGATTCCAGGTGTTGGTGTTTCAGATGAGCACGAAGAGGCAAATGCCCGGTGTCTTTTTTGTGTTTGGCAGCTGTTACTTTGCAGGATAGAGCAGAGCATCGCGAAGTGAAACGATGGAGTCGTCTGCGTGGGCACGCGGGAATGAGAGATCGACAAAATGCTTCCAGCGGTGGTGGAGCTGGTTATACGGTGTGCAGTCCCAAAGAAACTCGGGCGTGGCGTATCCAGGATGTTCGCAAGCTTCCGAAATAAGCTGTTCGCTGAGGCGGATGACATCAATGCCAGGAGCAGACCCCAGAAAGGCAAGCACGAGCTGTCCGAGTAACAGCAAGGGCGCCTCACCCGCAAACCACTCGGTTTTGACGGCCTGCTGATGCAGCTCGGCAAACACAGGCGGCAGGAGCTGGAGCAGATGAGAGTCCTGCAATGCATGCGCGTCATCGAGAAGGCTGATGCCGAAGTAGTTTGCGGGCATGTTTTCGTCCGGACCTTCGGGAAGGGCGGTCATGGCAACGCCAACGGAATTGGTAAACGTACGAAATCGGCGGAAGCGCATTGGATCTGACTCCCGATCTGGATCATGCCACCGGGTCAGGCCGATGGTTTCGGTGATGTCGAAATGCGCTGTGAGCGGAGGAGATCCGGAAGCGAGGATCTCCGTGAATTCTCGCACATAGTCTGCATAGCCCGGGTCGCTGGGACAGTAGTCTGAAATAGCCTCGGGCGTCACGTGTCGTGATGCGTAGTCAAAGAGGGCACGACAGGCGGGTGTCATGGATGGCGCTTTCGGTGACTTAAGCGGGTTGATGAGAAGTTGGGAGTCGTGGACCAGCGGTAACGATTCTGTGCTGGCGATGATCCCCTGCAACGCAAAAACGCCATCTCCCTCACAGGAGATGGCGTTTCCAAATCAGCTATGCGCAGTCCTCACAGCCCGGCAATCGGATGCAGGTTCTCCTTGCACCACTGGCCGTTCTGCTTGGTGACGCCATCGGGATCGTCCACGGCGCCGTGGGCTTCGTCTTCGCAGATGATCCAGCCGGAGTAGTTGCGGGCGACGAGCCACTCGGTGATCTTGTGGAAGTCGAGCTTGCCGGTGCCCATCTGGGCCCAGGGCTCGGCGCCGTTGCCGGAGAAGTCCTTGTAGTGAATGTGGTTCACCAGGTGCTGCCACTTGTTGAGGGTGGCGATGACGTCCATGCCGCCGCGGATGATGTGGCCGACGTCGGGGGTCCAGCCGGTGACTTTGGGGTCGAGGCTGCTGAGGACGACGTCGTAGTCTTCCTGGGTGCGGACGAGGGAGGCGGGCGGGGAGTTTGGGTGGTAGGAGCAGATGAGGCCGGCATCGTGCGCGCGCTGGGAGACGGCGTTGACGTTTTTGGCGACGTTGAGGCGGCGCTTCTGCAGGTCCTTGGTGCGGCCGGAGGGCAGGGTGACGGTGCCGAGCATGGCGCCGGGGAAGTGCTTCAGGTAGTTGATGGTGAAGTCAGCGGCTTCTTTTTCGTTGGGGGCTTCGGTTTCGCCGTCCCAGGCGCAGACGAGGGCCAGGCCGCAGAGCTTCATGTTGTGCTGCTGCAGGGTGTCCTTCATCTTGATGGGGTCGACCTGGGGGCCGAGCCAGTATTTGGAGCAGCCGAGGGCGCTCTGGGAGATCTCGAGCACCATGGGCTCGATGCCGGTGAAGCCTGCTTCTGCGGCGACCTTGATCATGTGGTCGAGCTTGTTGTCGTAACCTTTGCCGGTGCCCTGCATGAACCAGGTGTAGACCTCGGAGCCGAATTGGATTTTGCCCATGGATGGAGTGTGGTTGAACGTTTGCGTGTGGTAGAAAGCGCCCGCGGATGTGTGAGAGAGCCGTGGGCGCGGCATTGGAGACGAACGAGTGCGAACTGTCCAGCGGCAAAGTGCCGCGAAGGAGGAGGTTATGGCGCCTCCGGTGCAGGCGGGAGGCCGGCGGGGATGACGGGCTTGTCGCGATTCCGGATGTCGCGGGCGATCTCGGCGATGACGTTGGTGCTTTCGCGACGCCGGGTCTTGGTGAGAGCCAGCGGGATGCGGACGGTGCCGCGGGCGGGCCCGCTCCGGCGCATCACGGAGACCTCGGCCTCCAGGACAATGTGGCGCTGCTTTTTGGCATCGAGGGTGATGTGGGGGCCGAGGAGGAGGCTGGCGCGAGTGCGGCCGGGAGTTTGGGTGGGCTTGAACTCGGCGCGGCCTGTGAAGCCGCGGGCCTCCATGGGGGCCGCGACTTGGTTTGCTCCGCTGAGGCGGAGGCTTTTGATTTCAAACCACTCCTGGTCGTCCGGCTGGCCGAAGGCATGCAGGCGCATCTGGTAGGGCCCCACCTCGGACACCAGGGCTCCGCCCACCACCATGGCGCTGAGGGCGAAGCCTGATTCAGTGCCTTTGGGGATGAACTCCGCACGGAAGGCCGCGCCACCCACGGAGGGAGCGGGGGCGGTGGCCTGGTAATCGTAATGCGTGGTGAAGGTGTGGACACAGGAGGGCAGGCAGAGGAGAGCCAGCAGGGAAAGGAGGGGACGCATGGAAGGGAGAGTGGGGGGGAGGCGGGGGGAAGCGAGCGTGAAGTGAAGAGGAGGAAAAGCTTCAGGGAAGGAAAACAATCGCTTTCGTTGACAGTATCTATTATATTTAATATAATTACAATAACATGCCGCTTTCCCGTTTTTTCATCCTGCTTGCCGCCTTGGTCCTGCCGTTTGGCACGGTGCAGGGGCTGACGTGGGATGAATCGGTGAACGGAGATCTGTCGGATGACGGGGCGGCGCCGACGCTGCTGGGGACTTTGTCTTTGGGGAGCAATCTGATCTCGGGGACGATGGGCTCTCTCGGGGGAACGGGGCCGCTGGATGCGGACGTGTGGAATTTTACGGTGGACTCGGGGTATTACCTCACGGGGATCAATCTGGTGGGGTACTCGTCCACAAACACGGGGAATCAGTCGTTCATGGCGATCGCCAACGGCGGATCGATCGACATGAGCGACCCGTCGCTGCATCTGAGCAATGCGCTTTGGGGTTATGCGCAGGATGGTTTTGGCAACACGTACAATGACCTGCTGGGGCTGCTGGATGCGGGGCCGGAGTTTGGCGGCATCGGCTTTGACGGGCCGCTGCCAGCGGGGAACTACACCTTCTGGATTCAGGAGGGGTCAGATCAGATCGGGTACAGCATTGATTTTGTGACCTCGCCCACGACACCGGTGCCGGAGCCGGGCGGGCTGGTGCTGCTGGGGGTGGCCGGGCTGTGGCTGCTGCGCCGGCGGCGGTGAGAGGGGGGGATGCTAGATGCTAGATGCTGGATGCTAGATGCTGGATGCTGGATGCTGGATGCTGGATCCAGAATGACGAAACCAGAATGAGGAATGACGAAGGTGGGGCGGGGGATGGAGAGATGAGGGAGATGGGGAGAGGGTTTGCAATGGGGGGGAGGCGCGGCTAAGGCGGCGGGCACATGATTCGGAATCTTTTGCTCGACTGGTCCGGGACGCTGGTGGATGACCTGCCAGGAGTGCTGCGCGCAGTGAACGGGATGCTGCGCACCGCGGGCGTGGCGGAGCTGACACGCGCGGAGTTTCAGGCGCGCTTCCGCCTGCCGTACACGGAGTTTTTTGAAGAGATGCTGCCCGGGCTGGCGCTGGAGCGGGTGCAGGAGCTCTACCTGGAGCATTTTCCCAGGGAGCCGGAGGTGGTGACGCTGCTGCCGCATGCGCGGGAGTTCCTGCAGTCTGCCCTGGCCACGGGCCGGCGCCTGGTGGTGCTGAGCAGCGCGCCGCTGGCGCATGTGACGGCGCAGGCGGAGGCGCTGGGGGTGCGGGATGCCTTTGAGGTCATGCGCTGCGGCGTCATCGACAAACGCAGGGAGATTCATGGGCTGCTGGCGGAGCTGGACATGGCGGCTGGGGAGACGGCGTTCATCGGCGACATGCGGCATGACATCGAGGCAGGGCATGCCGCCGGGGTGGTGACGGTGGCCACATGCACGGGCTACGAGAGCGCCGAGACGCTGCTGACGGCAAAGCCGGACGTGATGGTGAGGGATCTGGCGCGGCTGCCGGCGATGCTGGGGCCGCTGAGCGGGGGAGACGGGGCCTATCCGGTGGCCACGGTGGGGGCGCTGATTTTAAACGCCAGGAATGAGATGCTCATCATCCGCACGCACAAGTGGAGCCACCGCTGGGGCATCCCGGGGGGGAAGATCAAACGCGGGGAGACCTGCGAGGAGGCTCTGGTGCGGGAGATCGCGGAGGAAACGGCGCTCACGCTGCGGGACATCGAATTTGTGATGGTGCAGGACTGCATCGAGCCGGTGGAGTTTCAGCGTTCCGCGCACTTTCTGCTGCTGAACTACACCGCCCGCTGTGTGGAGGAGCCGCCGCAGGTGGTGCTGAACGAGGAGGCGCAGGCCTTTCAATGGCTGCCGCTGGCGGAGGTGCGGCAGATGGAGCTGAACATTCCCACCCAAATCCTGCTGGACGAATGCGTGCGGCGGGGGCTTGTGTCCTGAACTGCCCATGAACCCGCCCGACGAAATCCGCATCTCCGCGCTGCGCCTGACCACGCACATCGGCGTGCCTGAGGAGGAGCGGGCGGAGAGCCAGGTGCTGGAGGCGGACATCACGCTGCGGATCGCGGCGCGCTTTGAGGAGATGGAGGATGAACTGGCGGCCACGATCGACTACGCGGCGGTGGCGGCGCGGCTGCAGGCGCTGGCGGCAGAGCGGCCGAGGAGGCTCATCGAGACGCTGGCGGCGGAGATGGCGGCGTGCGTGCTGGGGGAGTTTAAGGCGGCGGGGGTGAGCATCGAACTGCGGAAGCGGATTCTGCCGGACACGGACCATGTGGCGGTGCGTCTGGAACGCGGAGAGTGAACGAAACGGAAGCGGGGAGGTCGAAGGCCTCCGACTTTCGCGCACCCGGGATTGTCCCCCCTGTGCCGCGAACGGTCCAAATTCCAATTCATTGAGTCCCACCATGAGAACTCTACGCCACCTCCTCCTCGCCGTTGTGCCAGTCTCCGCCCTGCTCGTTTCCTGCGAGCCCTATGCTGACTCCCGCCGGCCCACGGTATCCCAGCAGGATGCGTATGATGTGAGCTGGGGCCTGCCCCCGCGCAAAGTGCGGGGCAACCCGAAGATGCGCTATCAGTACAATTCGAGGGCGGAGCAGACCGCCGCGCCTGTGAGTCCGGAGCCGGAGGCTGCTGCTGCAACTCCTGCGCCGGTGCTGGCAACTGAGCCGGCACGGGCGGCAGCGCCCAGGGCCACCACGGTGCCGCCGGCTCTGCGGTAGCGGAAGCTGGCGCAAGAGGGTGATGGAGGCCTTGAGCGGGGTCTGGGTGTGGACGAACGCCCTGAACCGCACTCGGAGGAGAGTGCGGTCCCCTTCGCGATGGGCCTTGAGTCATTGTCGCCTGGTCGCTGAACAAAGATGGAGGGGAGGCGTCGAAGACTTTCGATCTTGCCAGTGACAGCCACCGCGCCTAGTATCGTTACTCATTAAGAATTCAATTTTGCTGAACAATGACATCCCTGCGTTTCATCTTTGCCACTCTGCTTGCCTCGACCCTGCTGACCTCGTGCGGTTCCTTTGAGCATTTTGACTCCAAGTACCCGACGGTGTCCCAGCAGGACGCGTATGACGTGAGCTGGGGCCTGCCGCCGCGCAAAGTGCGGGGCAACCCGAAGATGCGCTATCAGTACAATGCGCGGGCGGAGCAGCAGCAGTCCGCGGCTCCGATGAGCCTGGAGCCGGCAGCACCCGCGGCCGCTCCGAGCCTGCCACCTGCCGCCGCACCCAGCCGTGCCCCCAGCAGCCCGACGATCCCCAGCAATCTGCGCTAGCCAGAGCTGATTTTTTTATTTCCTGTTTTAACTGCACGCCACGTGAAGACCCCGTTTCTGACCTGCCTGCTGGCCTTTGGCTGCCATGCCGCACTGACCGCCCAGCAGCCGAAGGCTCCTGAGACACTCCGGCCCAGCCTGGCCCCGGTGGAGACTCCGGCGGCGGCGCCTGCGAAGACGCCCGCCAAGACACCGTCCACCACGGAAATCGACAAGCTGGCTGAGGAAGCGCAGAAGGCGCTGTTTCAATCCGTGGACAAAGCCGGAGGCGGAAAGGCGGGCACAACGAAAACGACGGAAGGTGGTTATGCCCCTTATGCCTCATCATCCGCGCCGATGCGGCTGCCGGCGCAGCGGATGGAGGATCCTTCGCAGTGGGCCAAAGACTCCGTGCGCAAGCTGGCGGTGATGGAGGTGGCGTTTGGCGGAGCGCGTGAGACGGTGATGATCGAGCTGTTTCCGAATGATGCGCCGCAGACGGTGAACAATTTCATCGACCACTGTGACAGCGGCTTTTACAACGGTCTGGCGTTTCACCGGGCGATCGAAGGGTTCCTGGTCCAGACGGGTGATCCGCTGACTTCGGATGAGTCGGCGCGTCTGAAATGGGGGACGGGAGGCGAGGACAAAACGATTCCGGCGGAGATCAAGCTGCCGCACCGCGTGGGAGCCGTGGCGATGGCGCGGCGTTCCGACAAGGTGAACCCTGAGCGCCGCTCCAATGGTTCGCAGTTTTACATCACCCTGGGGAACTACGGCTCGATCGACGGCAAGTACACCGTGTTTGGGCAGGTGGTGTCCGGGCTGGAGACGATCAAGCGCATCTCCATCATGCCGGTGGATGCCAACGACTGCCCTGTGGCGCGCATTGAGATCAAATCCATGAAGGTCATCACGCAGAAGGGGCCGATGCAACTGCCTTCGATGTCCAGCGGCGGCGGGCTGCGCTACATCAAGCCGGATGCGGCGCGGAGTTTTGTGGGGCGGGTGTTCCGCCATATCTGGTGAGGAGGGCGGCCGGGGGGATGAGAGGTATTTCTGCGCGCTCAGAGACGGGTGGAGTTTTCCAGCGTGGAACGGTGTGAGGGGGAGAGGGTGAGTGCTGGGGGACGTTCGAGGGCGGCGCTGAAGCGCCGCAGTCCGGGGACGCTGGCGCGCTTGCGATGAATCCCTTTTACTTGTCGGAGAGTTCGAAGCAGATGGCTTCGTGGTCGTTGCGGACGAGGAGCATGCGTCCGGCGAGGGTGGGCGGGTTCCAGGTTTTGGTGTGGAGGGCTTCGATGCGGGATACTTCCTCGAGGTGCTGCGGATTGTCTCTGACGAGGGCGACGAAGCCTTTTTCTGCCTGGATGAGCATGAGGTGCTCGCCCAGGCGCACCTGCTGGCCGAAGCCGTAGCGGCCTTCGCGCCAGACGCGCTCGCCGGTGGTGAGGTCGGCACAGCAGAAGGTGCCCTCATCCATGGCGTAGGCGTGCGTGCCGAAGACGCTGGCGCTGCTGAATTTCGTGCGTGGCGCGCTGGCGGCCACGATGGAGGTGACGGCCATCTTGCCATCGGGCCCTGCTTTGACCTCCAGGACATGGCTCTTCAGGCCGTAGCTGGTGGTGACGAGAAAACGGTCCGCCGTGACCTGGACGGGCTGGCAGACCTTGGGAAACATACCGGGCCAGTCGAACTTCCACAGCAGGGTGCCGCTGGCGGGATCGTGACCGGTCACGGAGTTGTTGTTCACGCTGAGGAGCTGCTCACGCCCTGCCAGGGTCATGAGAACGGGGGAGCTGTAGCTGCCGCCATCGTCGCCTGCCTTCCAGGCCATCTGGCCGTCGCCGCAGCGGTAGGCGATGAGGGAGGCGCCGTTTTCGCCGCCGCTGCAGACGATGTTTTCACCGACGACCAGCGGGGATGAGCTCTTGCCCCACTGGGGGCTTTTGGAGGCGCCGCCGTCCTTCAGCACGTCCTTGCTCCAGCGGAGTTTTCCGGTGGTGAGGTCCAGGCAGTTGAGGAGGCCTTTGGCTCCCATGGTGAAGACGGTGTTCTGCGCCGCATCAATCGTCGGCGTGGCACGCGGGCCGATGCCGCCCATGGCTTCATCGAAGCGGGTCTCGTCGGCATGGGACCAGAGCAGCTTGCCGGTGGCGAGGTCGTAGCAGGTGACGTATTCCTCGGCGCCGCGCTGCTCCTGGGTGAGGGCACGGCCGCCAGCGACGGCAAAGCCAGACCAGCCGTCTCCCACAGGGATGCGCCAGACTTCGCGTGGCGGGTGGGCTTTCCAGTCGGTCTGCCAGGTGGGTTCGGGGAGGATGCCGTCGCCTTTCACGCCGAGGAAGCGCGGCATGTCCGAGGCTCCTGGCGGCGGGGGCGAGGGGGCGGCGGCGGTGTCCGGTGTGGGGCGAAGCGGGGGAAGAGAGTGCGGCTTCTGCCAGCGCCAGGAAAAGCTGGGGAGGGCCGAGCCATCGGCGGAGCCTTCGTAGCGGAGCAAGGAGCGAAACGCCATCACGATGGCGGCAACGCCGAGCACAAAGAGGCCGAGCCGTTTCAGCCGCACACCGCGGCGATGCAGCGCCCACCAGAGGCCGAGGAGCAGCAGCCAGAGAGGGATGAGAAACATCACGCCGGCGGCGCGGAAGGTGTGGGCCGTGGCCCAGAGCCCGGCCAGCAAACCGCCGGCCAGCAAGGTGAGGATGAGGGGGAACTTCGGGATCATGGGCGCGTCATTCTACGTCTGGTGCGGGGCAAAGGAAATGGCTGGCGTTATTCTGCGTATGTCTCATCCTCGCCCGTTTTCACCCAACCATCATGAAACATTTGCTTCTCTCCCTGCTTGCCGCGTCCAGCCTGTGCGCCGCCGACCATGTCGTGTATGAACCCGCCGGTGCGGCCAAAGGAAAGCACATCGTGCTGCTTTCGGGCGACGAGGAGTACCGCAGCGAGGAGTCGATGCCGATGCTGGGGAAGATCCTCAGCCAGCGCCACGGCTTCAAATGCACCGTGCTCTTCAGCCTGGGAACGGACGGGACGATTGACCCCACGGCAGGGGGCAGCCTGAGCCACCCGGAGGCGCTGGATTCCGCCGACGCCATCGTGATGCTGCTGCGCTTCCGCCACTGGGACGAGGCGACGACGAGGAAGTTTGAAGCGGCGGTGAAGCGCGGCGTGCCGATCGTGGCGCTGCGCACGAGCACGCATGCGTTTGCCGGATATGCCAAGGGCAGCCCGTTTGAATCATGGAACTGGAACAAAGACGGCGGCTGGGGCCGCAAGGTGCTGGGAGAGACGTGGGTGAGCCACTGGGGCAAGCACAAGGTGGAGGCGACGAAGGGGATCATCGAAGCCGCGAACGCGAACCACCCGGTGCTGCGCGGGGTGAGCGATCTGTTTGGAAACACGGATGTGTATGAGGCCGCTCCGCCGGCGGATGCGGTCGTGCTGGTGCGCGGCCAGGTGCTGCAGGGCATGACGGTGGACACCGCCCCGGCCAGCTACACAAAGCCCACCGCCGCCAAGGTGGAGCAGGACGTGAACACGCCCATGATGCCCGTGGCCTGGGTGCGCGTGGTGAAGAACGACGCGGGAAGTGAAAACAAGATCCTGGCCACGACGATGGGAGCGGCGACCGACCTGACCAATGAAGGCCTGCGCCGCATGGTGGTAAACGGTGTGTTCTGGGGCCTCGGCCTGGAGGTGCCGGAGAAGGCGGATGTGAGCATCGTGGGAGAGTATCAGCCGACGATGTATGGCTTTGGCGGGTTTCAGAAGGGGCTGAAACCGGAGGGGTTTGAGCTGAAAAAATAAGATCACACTTTCCTTCGCGCCTTCCGTGCCACGAAAAATTCGTCAGCTTATCAGTGACCTGAGGCAGGCTGGTTTTGAACTGGACCGGCAGAAAGGGTCACACAGGCAGTTCAAACATTCTGCATTCGCGGGAGTGCTTTCTTTGAGCGGAGCCGAGGGCGATGATGCGCAGCGTTATCAGGAGAAACAGGTGGCGCAGGCGATTGCGCAAACCCTTAAAAAGTGATTTATTACGCCTCATGAGAGCCGAAGACCGCTATCATCATTTCGTCCGCTGGTCGGAAGAGGATCAGCTTTATGTGGGCTACTGCCCAGATTTGTATGTAGGCGGCGTCTGCCACGGTGCCAATGACGAGCAGGTCTATGCCGAGCTGTGTGGAATCCTGCGTGATGAAGTGGCGCACCGGCAGGCGCGTGGGGAGATTTTGCCCACGCCTTCGGTTCGCGTTACGCGGGATGTGGAGCTGGTTTCAGTTTGATTGCGGCGTTTGCTCCCGGCACTACTTTTTCAGCTCAAACACAAACGGCAGGTTCTGCGCGGTCATCATGGCTTTTTCTTTGGCCATGAAGCGGTCGGCGAGTTTGGTGAAGCTGCCGTCGGTCTGCATGCGGGAGATGACGGCGTTGACCTTGGTCCTGAGCTCATCGCTGCCCTGCTTCAGGCCGATGGCCCAGACCTCCTCACGCAGAGGTGCGAGAAGGGCGCGGGTCTTTTCAGGGTGCCTGGCGTGGTGGTTCATGATGGAGACCTGGTCGTAGATCCAGGCATCGACGCTGGCATTCACCACTTCCATCACGCAGGAGACGTCGGCATCCAGGGCGATGATTTTGGCGTCCTTGAGGTTTTCGCGGGCCCAGCTTTCGCCGGTGGTGCCGAGGCGCACGACGACTTTGCGGCCGGGGGCCTTGAGATCGGCGGCGCTTTGCACGGTGGAGTCTTTGGAGACGAGCACCGCGAGACCGGTTTTCACATAGGGCTCGGAGAAGTCGATGGATTTGCGGCGTTCGGGCGTGATGGACAGGGCGGAGATGACGAGGTCGATGGAGCCGGTGCGCAGCGCGGTGATGAGGCCGTCGAAGTTGATGTTGCGGAACTCCACCTCCTTTCCGAGGGACCTGGCGATCTCGCGGCCCACCTCGATGTCCACGCCGGTGATCTGGCCGTGTTCGTCCTTGAACTCAAAGGGCGGGTAGGTGGCGTCTGTGCCGATGATGAGCTTGTTGCTGCGGGAGCAGCCGCACAGAAGGAGAAGCAGGGTGAGGGCGAGATGGCGGAGCATGGATGAAGGAAGGGTCAGGAGTTTAAATCACCGGCGTAGTCGCTGGGCATGCGCCAGTCGCCACGCGGAGAGAGGGCGACGGAGCCGACCTTCGGGCCGTCGGGGACGCTGGAGCGCTTGAACTGGTTTTGGGCGAAGCGTTTGAAGAAAAGGCCCAGCCAGCGGGCGATGGTCTCGTCATCGTAGCTGCCGGCGAAGGCCTGGGCGGCGAGCCAGCGGATTTTTTCCGCGCTGCTGCCGTGGCGTACAAAGTGGAAGAGGAAGAAGTCGTGCAGCTCGTAGGGGCCCACGGTGTCCTCGGTCTTTTGCTGGAGCGACTCGTCCGCGGCGAGAGGGAGGAGCTCCGGAGTGATGGGAGTGTCCGCGATATCGAGGAGAATGGGGCCGGCCTTTTCAGCAAAGGGGCCGGCGGCACACCATTCGATGAGGTAGCGCACGAGGGTCTTGGGCACGCCGGAGTTCACATGGTACATGGACATGTGGTCACCGTTGAAGGTGCACCAGCCGAGGGCGGCCTCGGAGAGGTCTCCGGTGCCCACGAGGATGCCGCCGGTTTTGTTGGCGATGTCCATGAGGATCTGGGTGCGCTCCCGTGCCTGCGAGTTTTCATAGGTGGTGTCGTGCTGATGCTCGGAGTGGCCGATGTCCGCGAAGTGCTGGTGCACGGCATCATGGATGGAGATGGTGCGCAGCTCCACGTTCAGGGCCTCGGCGAGTTTTTCGGCATTGCCGCGGGTGCGGGTGGTGGTGCCGAAGCCGGGCATGGTGATGGTGAGCGCGGCAGAAGGCGGCATGCCCGCACGTTTGAGCGCCTCCAGCATGACCAGCAGCGCCAGGGTGGAGTCCAGCCCGCCGGAAAGGCCGAGCACGGCGGTTTTCGCACGAGCCTGCTTCAGGCGGCGGGCGAGGCCGGTGGCCTGGATGGCGAAGATTTCCTCGCAGACGGCGGCGCGGTCCACCTTGGCCGAAGGCACGAAGGGATGGGGGGAAAGAGGGCGCAGCAGCTTGTCATCGCCCACAGGGGCGCAGCCGAGACTGAAGGCGACGCGACGAACGCCGATGCTGCCGGCCTCATCGCGGAAGGCGGAGCTTTTGATGCGATCATGCGCGAGCTGCTGCAGATCCACATCGGTGAGCACGGCGCGGGTGTCGAAGCAGAAGCGTTCGGTTTCGCCGAGGAGGACGCCGTTTTCCGCGACGAGGCCGTGGCCGGAGTACACGACATCGGTGCTGGATTCGCCGGGGCCCGCACCGGCGTAGATGTAGGCGGCGAGGCAGCGCGCGGCCTGCTGGGCCACGAGGTGGCGGCGGTAGGGGGCTTTGCCGAGGACTTCGGTGCTGGCGGAGGGATTGGCGAGGAGGAGAGCACCCGCGAGGGCGAGATGGCAGGAGGGAGGAATGACCGTCCAGAGGTCCTCACAAATCTCCACGCCGAGGACGAAGCCGGGGATATCCAGGGCCTCGAACAGGAGATCCGTGCCGACGGGCACGTCCTGATCATTCAGGCGCAGCATGGAGACATTCAGGGTATGCGCTGGGGAGAACCAGCGGCGCTCGTAAAATTCGGCGGAGTTTGGCAGAAAGCTCTTCGGCACCAGGCCGAGCAGGCGGCCCTTGGCGAGGACGGCAGCCATGTTGTAGAGGCGGTCCTGAATACGGAGTGGCAGGCCGACGACGAGCACGCAGGTGAGGTCCTGCGTGGCGTCCACCAGCGCGGCGAGACCTCTGACAGCGGCATCCAGCAGGGCGGTGGTGTGAAACAGGTCCGCGCAGGAGTAGCCGGTGAGACTGAGCTCTGGAAACACCGCCAGGCGGCAGCCGCGCTGCGCGAGGGTGCGCGCCTCGCGGCCGATGATGGCGACGTTTTTGGCCACATCCCCAAGGACCAATTCCGGAGACACGGCGGCGACCCGAACAAAACCCAGACGTTCACGAACGGCGGCGGCGGTGGTCGGGGTGGGGGCTGCTTGCGGCATGGGAGAACCTAGCACGCGGAGGCTGGGATGCGCGAGGAGTAAGTACGCCGGCACTGCGAGGGCGTCATCCGCGATGAGGGCGCTGATCGACGGTCAGGAGTGACCATCTTACGACTCAATCACGCGTGCCTTCAATTCTTTCGTCGGCATCATGCACGCATCATCCTTGCCAAACCAGCGATAGCGGTTCCGGGCGATGAAATAGTAAGCGGTGTCGCGTAGCGCGCGGGGCAGGGGTTTGAAGATGAGGGCGAGCTTCCAGAAACCGCCGAGGGTGCGGGCGATTTCGAGGGCGGCATCGCTGGCCTGGAAGGCTCCGCGGGGAGTGATGAAGAGCATGGCATTGGGGGCGGCGGGATCGAGGCCATGCTGGGTGTAGAGCCGGCTGCCGAGAGGGCTCTGGATGGGGGCGAATTTGATTTTGCCCATGGGATCGTGCCGGATGATGAAGCGCACGCTGGCATCGCAGAGATGGCAGACGCCATCAAAGAGCAGCAGGTGATCATGGCTGGGATTGTAGGCGGGCATGGGGGGAGTGACGAGGGGCAGGGCTCCTTGGCAATCTTTCTCCTCCTCTTACTCCTACTCCTCCTCCCGGAAGTCCGGAACCAGAAGGGGGAGGAAGAGGAGGAGTAGGAGGAAGAGGAAGATTTACTCGGACTTACGGCTCTCGGCTGCGGCAGGTGCGGAGGAAAACCAGAAGAGGTAGGCGAGGATGAGCAGGGTGCCGAAGCCGAGGGTGAAGCCCCAGGTGCGGGTGTGGGCGAGGGGATGGAGGATGTAAGAGGCGATGCGGCTGAGCAGTGAGACAGGACGATGGACGAGGTCCCAACTGTTCCAGCGGTCAAAGCGGCCGAGGTAAACGCCGAAGCCGCTGAGGCCGAGCGAGCCGAGGGAGACGCACCAGGCGGTGGTGTGGGAGAACTTCCGCGCGAACCAGTGCTGCACGATGTGCAGGGACTGAAAGCCATACCAGAGCGAGACCAGGGCAAAGGAGAGCAGCATGAGGAGGTCCAGCCACACGGGGCCCCAGGGATTTTTGTGAAGGTGCATGAGGTCCGTGAGGACGTAGGGGGCATTGGGGAAGAAGAGCAGCCACATGCCCAGCAGGGGCAGGGCGGGCAGCAGCCGGTTCATCCGCCGCAGGGCGAGGCTGAGGCCCAGAGGAATGGCGGCGAGAAAAAGATTCCACACCATGAAGGTGTAGTAGTCGTGGCCTACGATGAAACTGCGCATTTTCAGCACGAGGAAGCACCACAGGCAGGCGAGGAGGTTCAGCAGGAAAACGCGGCTCTTCATAACAGAGATAGAATACGCCTGCGAGAGGGGGGAGGCAAGCCTCCGGCGGGTGCGTGAAGATGAATTCACGCGGGGTTCATGGGGAGTTCATGGAGGAGTAAGGAGTGACGGAAGGGGCAAAAACGAGTTGATGCTGCCAAGGATGGGAGGCTTACTAGCGGACATGGTTCCCATGCAGGACATCAAGCGCTATTGCGATGCCATTGCTGCGGCGTTCAAGCCGAGGCGGATCATTTTGTTTGGTTCCCATGCGTATGGCAGGCCCAACGAAGACTCAGATGTGGACGTGCTGGTGGTGATGCCAAAATCACGCCGGGCAGGGACACAGACAGCCATCAAAATTCGTGAACAGGTAGGGGCGGATTTTCCTGTGGATGTGCTCGTGCGCGGAGAAAACGAGGTGGAGCGACGCGTGCGCGAAAGCGACCTCTTCATGACCCAGATCACCCGTGAAGGACGAATCATGTATGAAGCCGTCAACGCGTGAGTGGATCAAAAAGGCGGAATCCGACTATCTGGCGGCGCAGGCCTTGTCGAGGCGGCGTAAAACCCCGTTTCACGACGAGGTGTGCTTCCACTTCCAGCAGTGTGCCGAAAAATACCTGAAAGCCCGGCTCGAAGAGGCGGGCATTGCCTCTCCCAAAACGCATGATCTGATACGGCTGCTCAATCTGGCGCTGGCAGTGGAACCTCTTTGGTCGGCGCTGCGGCATGCGGTGGCCAGCCTGAGTGTTTATGCTGTCGAATTTCGTTATCCAGGAAATGAAGCAACAGCCCAGAATGCCCTGGATGCCAAGCTGCATGCAAAGGCTGTTCGAAAAGAAGCGCGTCTGGCATTGGGGCTGAAGGCCTGAAAGTGAAGGTCATCACGCCGCTTTGCGCCGCTCTCTCTTCGCTGCTTTGAGCTGGCCGCAGCCGGCGGCGACGTCGATGCCGCGGCGCTGGCGGATGGTGCAGGGGAATCCGGCGTCCTGGAGGATGCGGTGGAAGGCGTCTGCGGCGGCGTCGCTGCTCTCGGTGCCGCTGTAGCCGTCGGTGCGGTTGAGGGGGATGAGATTGATGTGGGCGTCGAGGCCGTGGAGGAGCTCTGCGATGCGGCGTGCGTGCTCCGGGGTGTCATTCACGCCTTCGATCAAGGTCCAGGCGAAGAAGATGCGGCGTCCGGTCTGCGCATTGTAGCTGCGGCAGGCGGCCATGAGATCGGTGAGCGGCCAGCGCTGATTGGCGGGGATGAGCTTTGCGCGCTCCTCCTCCGTGGCGGCGTGCAGGCTGACGGCGAGATTGTAGGGGCGGTTTTCCGCCGCCATGCGCAGGATGCCGGGGACGACGCCCACGGTGGAAACGCTGATCTTGCTGGGGCCGATGTTCAGGCCGCGGGTGTCGCAGATGATGTCCAGCGCGGTCATCACGGAGTCGTAGTTGTGGAGGGGCTCGCCCATGCCCATGAAGACGAGATTGCGCAGGCCTTTTTCGCCTTTCGCCCGCACAGCGCGCTGGGCGTGGAGGACCTGGGCGACGATCTCGCCGGGGCGGAGGTGGCGCACGAAACCCATCTGGCCGGTGGCGCAGAAGACGCAGCCCATGGCGCAGCCGGCCTGGGTGCTGATGCAGGCGGTGTGGCGGCCGGTGTAGCCCATGATGACGGTCTCTATCTCCTGCGCATCGGCCATGCGGAGGAGGAACTTGTGCGTGAGGCCGTCGCTGCTCGGGGTGTCCACGGAGACTGGGGGGACATCGAGGGCCCAGGAGCCATCACCGAGCACCTGGGCGAGCCATTTGCGCAGGGGCGGTGCCAGGTCCTCACGTGCGAGGGGATCCGGCATGGCGCGGAAGTGCAGGGTGTTCCACAGGGTGCCGGCATGAGCCGGACGCAGACCGGCGGCCACGATCACCTCGCGGAGCTGGTCAAAGGTCAGGTCATGGAAGGATCGTGGCATCAGGGAGCGGTCAGTGGAAGCAGGGATTTTCGCGGCGTTCGCGGCCGATGGTGGTGTCATCGCCGTGGCCGGGAAATACGCGGGTGGCATCCGGCAGGACGAAGAGCTTTTCCTCGATGCCGCTGAGGAGCTGGCGCAGGGAGCAGCCGGGGAAGTCGGTGCGGCAGACGCCGTCCAGGAGAAGCACATCGCCGTCAAAGAGGAGGTTTTGGCCAGGAAGGTGGAAGCAGAGACTGTCAGGGGAATGGCCGGGAACGTGGTAGAGCTTCCAGGTCTCGCCGAGGGCATCGATCTGGCTTTTGCCTTCGAGAACTTCATCGACGGTGAAGGGGGGGACGGAAAAGGGGCTGCCCATGACGGCGCCGAAGAGGATCTCCAGCGTGAGATCGCGGGAATAGGGGGCAAAGGCATAGACCCGGCAGCCGTGCTCCGCCTGGATCTCTGCGGCATCCAGGACGTGGTCAAAGTGCTGATGGGTCAGGAAGAGGGCGTCCACCTTAAGATTTTGCTGTCTCAGCCAGGCGGCGACGCCCTCCGGGGCGTCCACCAGGAGGTTCCCGCCGGGAAGGGAGAGGAGGTAGCCGTTGGTGACGGCGATGCCGCCGGTGTAGATCAGGGGTTCAGGCATGGGGGGGGAATGGCGAAAGACGGGAAAGAGTTGGACTTTTCAACATGGAAAAGGCAAAATCTCCAAGCAATTCCAGCCCCGAGGCTCGTTATAGATCAGGACACCCCCATGAATCGATTCCTTCTCACCCCCGTCGCGGCAGCGGCCACCGCCCTCGCGCTCCTCGTTCCATCAGCGCAAGCGGAAACCAACTTTGGTCAGGTGGCCATGCATGTGGCCTACATGCTGCAGAACCACCATTACTCGAAGCAGGACTTTGATGACAAGGTGTCCGGGGAGATGCTGCACAACTACCTGAACATGCTGGACTTCAAGCACATCTTCTTCACGGAGCAGGATGTCTCGACCTTCAAGGACAAGTACGAAACCACCCTGGATGACCATGTGCTGATGCGGAACATCAGCCCGGCGATCGAGATCTACGACATCTACAAGGAGCGGGTGAAGGAGCGGGTGAACTTCCTGAAGAAGGCGCTGGACACCCACAAGTTCACCTTTGAGTCGCACCGGACGATCGAGATCAAGCGTGACAAGGCCCCATGGCCGAAGGACAAGGCCGCGCAGGACAAGCTGTGGCTCGACATCATTGAAGACAACCTGCTGGCGGAACGCATCGCCGATGAAACGCGTGAGCGTGATGAGAAGAAGAAGGCGGAAAAGGCCGCCGCCAAGAAAGCCAGCGGTGCCGACGCCACCAAGCCAGACGCCACCAAGCCCGACCCCGCCACGGCGGATGGAACGACCGCGCCAGACGAGAGAAAAGTGATTGAAGCCCCCAAGCCGACCGGCAATGACACCGGAGCCACGCCGAAGGTCGCGGTCAAAAAGGAAAAGGGGGACAAGGAAAAGGAGCTGACGCCGAAGGAGCGCGTGCTGAAGGACTACACCCGGCTGCTGGAAAGCATCGAGGAGAACGACACGAAGGACGTGGTGAACTTCTTCCTCTCCAGCCTGGCCACCGCGTATGACCCGCACACGGAGTACATGAGCACGGACGAGAGCGACAACTTCAAGATCCACATGCAGCATCAGCTTGTGGGCATCGGCGCGCTGCTGGGGCAGAAGGACGACGGTGCGGAGATCCAGGGCATCGTGGTGGGCGGCCCGGCGGACAAGCAGGGGGAGCTGAAGCTCAATGACCGCATCATCGCCGTGGCGCAGGGAGACGACGAGTTTGTGGATGTGAAGTATCTGAAGCTGCAGAAGATCGTGGACATGATCCGCGGCGAGGTGAACACCACCGTGCGCATCAAGATCGTGCCGGCGGATGATCCTTCCGGGAACAAGATCATCTCCATCGTGCGCGATAAGGTGCCGCTGAAGGAGAAGCTGGCGAACGCGGAGCTGCTGGTGACGCCGCCAGACCTGGGCAAGACGCTCAAGGTGGGCTGGATCAACCTTTCCAACTTCTACGCCGACATGGAAAACGGCACGGTGAGCACGAGCGTGGACGTGGAGCGCCTGCTGCGCCGTTTGATGAAGGAGAAGATCGACGGACTGGTGCTGGATCTGCGCGACAACGGCGGCGGCTCCCTGGATGAGGCCATCAAGCTCACGGGCCTGTTCATTCCCGCCGGCCCGGTGGTGCAGGCGAAGGACTGGCGCGGCAGCATCACCTGGCGCGACTGCGAAAACGAGAAGCCGGTGTATGACGGCCCGATGATTGTCCTCATCAACAAGGCCAGCGCCTCGGCCTCTGAAATTCTCGCCGCCGCGCTGCAGGACTACCGCCGCGCGCTGATCGTGGGAGACAAGGCGAGCTTTGGCAAGGGCACGGTGCAGACCATCCTGCCGGTGGAGCGCTACATGCCCTTTTTCAGCGACAAGAAAGGCGCCGGCGAGCTGAAGGTGACGATCCAGAAGTTCTACCGCATCGCCGGTGGGTCCACCCAGCTCAAGGGGGTGGAGTCTGACATTCCGCTGCCTTCGATCCGCGACGTGCTCGACATCGGCGAAGCCTCCGCTGAGAATCCGCTGCCGTATGACACCATCCCGGCGCGCAAGTACCCGCTCTTCCGCAAGGATCCCTTCCCGACTGACGAAATCAATGCACGGGTGAAGAGCCGCATCGCTGCGAATCCCGAATTCCAGAACATCGTGGAAGAGTCCAAGCGGCTGAAGGACAAGATCGACCGTAACACGGTGTCCCTGAACCTGCAGGATCGTGAGAAGGAGCGCCTGGACACGGAGGCGCGCCGAGACAAGCAGATCGAGGAACGTGCCAAACGCGCCAAGGAAGTGGCGGACCGCATCAAGGACAACGGCTTCAAGACCTACCATCTGACGCTGGACAACGTGGACAAGCCCGAGCTGGTGCCGGAGTCCGCCTTCAGCAAGGAAATGAACACGGGCATGCGCACGGCCTCCAAGGATGACGACGGCGGCAGTGACGAGTCCAAGTTCCCGTATGGGGTGGAGCCGGTGAAGATGGAGACCATTCACATCCTGCGTGATCTGCTGGAGCTGGACCACAAGCCGACGACGGCATCCAAAACGGGTGACAAGTCCCAGGCCAGCACGAAGCCGCAGGGACAGCAGTAAGCCGGGTCTGGCTGGAACTGGAAATTCACTTTCTCATCTCATTCTTTAACTGGCACGGCGCTCGAATGCAGGTCGGCATCATCACTGTTTCGGACCGTGCCAGCGAGGGCGTGTACCAGGATCTGGGCGGGCCCGCGCTGAGGCAGGCGGCGGAGGGCTACGGCTGGGTGGTGGCCGCGGAGGCGATCGTGCCCGATGATCTGGAGCGAATCCAGGAGGCGGTGCGCTCGTTTTCAGCCCAGGGCTGCGCGCTGATTTTGACCACGGGGGGGACGGGCATCGCCGATCGCGATGTGACGCCAGAGGCGATACGCGGGATCATGCGGGTGGAAATTCCAGGCTTTGGGGAGCTGATGCGGATGAAGTCGCTGGACCTGACACCCAATGCGATCCTCTCGCGCAGTCTTGCGGCGGTGGTGGAGCGCAGCCTGGTCATCGCCCTGCCTGGCAAACCTCAAGGCGCTGTGGATTGCCTCGGTTTCGTCATCGGCGCCATTCCCCACACGGTGAAGCTGGCGCAGCGGGTGCCGACGAGCTGCTGAAAGTACGATGGGGGCTCTCTCCCGCCGCCCAGCGTTCCCGCTGGGTAGATGCCCTCACTCAGTGGTCGATGAAACGAGGGCGATGGAGGTGGCGGAAGCGCTGATCGGCATACAGGAGTTCCATCGTACCTGGCTGTGAAGGGGCGGGTGTGCATTTGCGGCTGGACTTGAGGATGCACCCTCGGTTACAAGTCTGCGGTCAGCCCATCACCACCATGAAACGCATCCCTGTTTCCTCCCGCCGTCAGTTCCTCGCGAAATCTGCCACCGCCATCGGCTTTCCCACCATCATTCCGGCCAGCGTGCTGGGACAGAATGCGCCCTCCAGCAAGATCACCATGGCGGTCTTCGGCTGGGGCATGATGGGGCCGGGCAACACGAACAAATTTCTGCAGGAGCAGGACTGCCAGATCGTGGCTGCATGCGATGTGGATCAAAAGCATCTGGAGTCCGCGCTGAACACCATCAACGGGGCTTACAAGAACAAGGACTGCAAGCCCTACAAAGACTACCGCGAGGTGATGGCGCGCAAGGACATCGACACAGTGATGCTGGCGCTGCCGGACAACTGGCATGCGCTGACGGCCATCGAGGCGGCGAAAAACGGCAAGGACATCTACGGTGAAAAGCCGCTGGCGCGCACCATTGCCGAACAACAGGCGATTGTGAAGGCGGTGCAGAAGCACGGGCGCATCTGGCAGACGGGCTCGTGGCAGCGCAGCGAGGACAACTTCCGCATCGGCGCGGAAGTCGTGCGCAACGGCCTGATCGGGAAACTGAAGGAGGTGCATGTGGGCCTGCCCAGCGGGCACAATGACTTTGCGGGCACCAAGGACAAGCGCAGCGTGACCCCGCCGCCCGCGGAACTGGATTACGACCTGTGGATCGGCCCGGCGACGATGCAGGACTACATCGAATGCCGTGTGCACAAGAACTGGCGCTGGGACTACAACATCGGCGGCGGGCAGCTTCTGGACTGGATCGGTCACCACTGCGACATCGCGCACTGGGGCATGGGCATGGACCACAGCGGGCCGAACGAAGTGAGCCCGATTCAGGTGGACATGCCGCCGCGCACGGACATCTGGAACACGGCCACGAGGTACCGTGCCGAGGCGAAGTATGCGGGCGATATTGTGATGACCATCGCGGGCGGCCATGATGACATCAAGATGGGCACGAAGTGGATCGGCACGGACGGCTGGGTCTATGTCAACCGTGGCGGGGCCTACGACTGCTCCAATCCGGCCTTGAAGCAGATGGTCAAAAAGCGGAAGGACGAAAAGGACCCGAAGAGCGAGATCATCGAAGTGGCCAAGGCGCCGAAGCTGGGGGACGACGTGATCAAGACGCGCCTTTATGAGACGAAGGGGCA
Source organism: Prosthecobacter sp. (assembly GCF_044227185.1). GTDB lineage: Bacteria > Verrucomicrobiota > Verrucomicrobiia > Verrucomicrobiales > Verrucomicrobiaceae > Prosthecobacter. The sequence goes on from NZ_JBGAFO010000011.1 coordinate 254,964, forward strand.
TCATCGCAACTTCCTCGACTGCGTGAAGAGCCGACAGCCCACGGTGACGCCGGTGGAAACCGCGCACCACAGCGCCACTCCCGGCCACCTCGCCCTCATCTCCTTCCTCGTGAACCGTTCTATCAAGTGGGACCCCGTGAAAGAAGAAATCCTGGGTGATGCGGATGCCGCGAAGCTGCTGGGGCGTGAGTATCGCGGTCCTTGGAAGCTGGAAGTATAAACGAACGCGGAACGCAGGCAAAACCCGGCGGGAGGGGCGGTGCATCTCGATACGCCGCTCCTGCCTCTCTTTTCAGGCGGCGCGGGCTCAGCGTGTGATGATGTGCTGTCCCAGCGGCAGCACCTCTCCGAGCTGCTCTGCCTGCGCAACTGTCACGACCTATTTGGTGCTGATGAAGGCCAGGACGTCGGCCACATCCTGCGCGCTGAGCACGCTTTCCAGGCCTTCGGGCATGATGGAGGTGGTGAGGGTCTTGAGCTCGCGGATGTCGCTGCGCAGCACCACGATCTCCGCGCCACCGGGCATGCGGAGGGTGATGTTGCCAGGGGTTTCGGCGGCGAGCTGGCCCATGAGGAGAGACTGGTCCTTCTTCGTCACCTGCGTGGCGGCATTGCGCTGCTCCACGGCGCGGTTTGGATCAAAGATGGCCTCGATGAGCTGCTCGCGCGGCTTGGTGGCCACGGTGGTCAGGTCGGGGCCCACCTCAACGCCGAGCTCACGCACCTTGTGGCAGACCATGCAGACTTTCTGAAACACGGCGGCGCCGCGTCTGGCATCGCCACTCAGTCCGGCGGCATCCGCCACGTATTTGGCCACGACTTTCTGCCGGTTGGGATTGTTGTTGGTGATGGCGGGCATCGCGACCACGGGCGTTTTAGCAGGGGCTTTCTGAGCGGCCTGCTTCAGCAGCGCTCTTTCCGCCTCGCTGAAGACGCCCTCAGATTGCGAGCCCGAGGCCGTCAGGGCGGTGGCACGTACCTGGGGCGAAAGAGGACGGATGAGGGCGAACACGTCATCCGCGCTCATGCCGCCGAGCTGCATGAGTGTAAACGCTGCCTGGATGCGTACGGCGGGCGCCGCGCCCAGGAGCTTCTTCAATTCAGGGACTGCAGCGGTTTCATTTCGCTCGATCAACAAGCGCTGTGCTGTGTCGCGCATCCAGCCGTTGGATGAGGCCATCGCTTCAGTCGGATTGGGTATTGCAGCTCCGCTTTTAGGCGATCCGGTTTTTGCAATGCGATAAATCCGTCCGAGATCTTCACCCGCCCGCAGATCAAGTCCGTGGGCGATCTCCGCAGGGATCCATTCCGGGTGCTCGAGCACGAGGCGGTACATGTCCACGACATAAAGCGCGCCGTCCGGACCAGTGCGCGCCATGCTGGGGCGGAACCAGTTGTCCTCGCTGGCGATGAACTCGCTCTCCGCATCGCCGGGATGGCGTTTGCTGGTGATGGTGCCGCCGCTGTAGTCCAGCACTTCGCGGTGCACGAGGTTGTTGGCAGGTTCGCAGATGAACATGACGTTTTCGCCATCGCTGCCGAAGGTGGTATCGCGAAAAGGCATGGGGGAGCAGCCGGAGGTGAGGGTATTGACGGCGCTGCCCTGATTGAAGCGGCGCACGGGCGGGCTGGCGGGGAAGACGCGCTTTTCACCATTCATGTCGCTGCGCACCGACTTTGCCACCACCTCGGGATGGCGCTCCAGGTAGCGAAAGGGCAGCCAGTAGTGCCAGCCGATGGTGCTGTTGTTGTTGCCGAACCAGTTGCCGTAGTCATCGCGCCATTTGCCGTACTGGCTGCGGCCGCCTTCCAGGGCGAACCCGCCGGTGCGCGGATCAAAGCGGAAGTCACTGGTGCCGAGCGCGATCTTCTTTCCGTCCTTCACACAGGTGATGTCGCCGCCGCTGTCGCCATTCGCGCCGTAGAGCCAGCCGTCCAGGCCCCAGCAGAAGCCATTCACGAGGTGCTGCGGATTGCCGGCGGTGAAGCCGGTGTACCAGGTCTCGCGCTTGTCGCATCTGCCGTCGCCATCGGTGTCTTCCGCGTAGAAGATGTCGGGGATGTTGGCAATGAAGACGCCGTTTTTCCAGAAGGCGAGGCCAGTGGGATGCTTCAGGCCGTCGAGGAACAAGGAGGCCTTGTCGTAGATGCCGTCGCCATTGGTGTCTTCCAGGATCTTCACGCGGCCTGCCTGCAGTTCGGAAACCTTCTCCTGTCCCACGCTGCCGTCCTTCGTCTTTTCACCGGGAGCAAAGGGGTAGTCGCCCATTTCGACGACCCACATGCGGCCCTTTGCATCCCAGTCGATGAAGACGGGGTCCTGCACCAGGGGCTCGGCGGCCACCAGCGTGGCTTGGTAGCCGGGTTTCAGATGCAAAGCTTTGAGCGAATCCTGCGGCGACTTCGGCGCAGGGCCGGGGACTTTGAGCAACTCCGCGAAAGGAATGCGCTGATTGCTGGAGGCGGCCCACATGGCGCCGTCGTGAAAGGTGACGCCGTTGTCGCTGCCATCGGCGCGGACGATGAGAGGGAGGCTGTTGGCATCGCCGGCCCTGCCCTCGCGCATCACCTGGGACCAGCCCTCATCCCACTGCAGGTTTTTTTTGGCCCGCTCTTTGGGAACGAAAAGGAAGACGCCGTACTCGCGCGCATTGGAGAGCACGATGTCTTCATGGCCGTCGCCATTGAGATCCACAAAACGCACGCCGTTGTCATGGCCCTGGGCATCCTGAAGTTTGGCGGCGTCTGGCAGGGGGTGGCCGCGCAGCGCGGGCGGCACTTCGGCGGCCTTCAGAAGGCTGCAAAGGAGGAGAGGCAGGATGAATCTGGGCATGGAAGGTGAAGTGAGAAACCAACGCTGATGGCGGGCTCGTTCCTTTGCCGCGGGTGCGAATTTGTGGAATGCGTTTTCACCATCATTTCATCCCTGGTTCATCAAGGTTTCATGGCGCTTTTGAGCTTGGGCGGCGTGAAACCACTTCTCATCCTCTTGCTGTCCGCCAGCGGTTTGCTGGCTCAATCCTCCAAGGCTGTCACCACCGCCACGCTTGATGAAAGCGAGGTGCGCATCACCTACGGCGAACTCAAGCGCCTGGTGGCCGCCACGCTGCCGAAGGAGCCGCCTGCGCCACCTCCGCCCGCAGCCAAAGCGCCTCCACCTATGCCGGCGGCGCTGCTGTCCGCGCTTTATCATCTCGATCCGCAGGCCGGCGTGATCACCGCGGACATGCAGGTGGAGAATTTCGATGGCGAGTGGCATACGGTGCCGCTCGCAGGCGCTGGTGCCGGAGTGCTCACCGTGGAGCCGAAGAATGCGCGCCTCATTGTGGCGGAGAACCAGCTCTGCCTCATCACCGACAAGGAGGGCGCGCAGACGATCAAGCTGACCTTTGCACTCGGGAAGGGAGGGCAGGGGACCACGCTGCACCTCGCGGCCTCACCCGTCGCATCGCTTGAGGTCGAAGAACTTCCCGCGGGCAAGGTGCTGCGGCTGCAACATGCGGCCACCACGCAGATGCTCACGGGCGCGGGGCTGGCCGCGCTGCCGGCCACGGGCGGCGATGTCACGTTCACGCTTGAAGACGAGCGCAAGGCGGCCCAGGCACCGCTGGCCACCCTCACGGATGATGCCGTCGTCTCGATGGCGACCTATACCACGCAGGTCGTGCGTGATGGCTCCGCGCTGACGGAAGGTGTGGTGACCGTACGGCATGATCATCCGGCCAGGCTCATCCTGCAGCTTCCTGAGGCGGGCAAGCTGCTGCAGTGTCATGTGAACGGGGAGCCCGTGCGGCCCGCCGTGGGTGAGACGAACCGGGTGGAGATACCGCTGGATGACCCAGCCACTGATGGCGCGGAGTCAGAGGTGAAGCTTTCCTTCACCGCCGCACTCGCCGCTTTGCAGGCGGCCGAGGGGGAGTTGGAGCTCGCGCTGCCGCAGATGCCGCTCTTTGCGAAGCAGATCGACTGGAATGTGCAGCTTCCGGCCGCCTATGACCTCAGCTTCAGCGGGAACGTGGATCCAGTGACGGACGAGACCACCGCTCCCGGACTGCACCTGCGGAAATCTCTCTGCCGCGACCAGCAGCCGCAGGCCCGCATCATCTACCGCAAGCGCAGCAGCAACTGATCCCCTCGTCATTCCACACAACAACACAACCGCATCTCAATACCGCCATGAAACTCACGCATCTCACCACCATCGCCATCATCTTTGTCTGCACCACCATTGCCTGGTGGCTGCTGGGCGGCGTCATCACCCAGCGCACGGCCCAGGTGGGCTATCAAACCGGGGACGATGTCAGCGGGCGCTGGGGGCCGCAGTTGATCCAAAAGCATCCGGTGGCGCGCTACACCTCCTCCAATGGATCGAGCATGGTGCTGCAGCCGGCGAAGAGCGACGTGAAGGTGCAACTGGCGTATCAGCCGGTGAAAATGGGGCTGCTCTGGCACCGCACCTATGGTGTGAAGTTTGAAGGGGCCTACACTTTCACGAACACCACAGCCATCACGCAGATGCTCAATGTGGGATTTGATCTTCCCGCGGGAAAAACCCTGCTCGACAAGGTCCACTTCACGCTTGGCGAGGGCGCCACGGCACGCCACGCTGTGGCCGCGCCGCAGGAAGGAATGATTTCGGACAGTGTCCAGCTCGCTCCGGGGGAAAGCCTGCCGATCAAAGTCAGCTATGAGTGCCGGGGCATGAATTTCTGGGCCTACACCTTCTCTGACACCAGCCGCATTCGTGACTTCAATCTCACCCTGAACACCGACTTTCAGGATGTGAATTTTCCAGTGAGTTCGCCGACTGACCGCAGGGCGACGGACAAAGGGATGGAGCTCGTGTGGAAGTACGAGGACGCCATTTCCGCGCCTGGGATCAGCCTGGAAATGCCGCGTGAGATCAATGCCGGACCGGTGGCGGCGCAGATCTCCTTTTACGCGCCGCTGTCTCTGCTGCTGTTCTTTGTGGTGATCCTCATAACCGCGATTTCGCGTGGTGTTTCGCTGCATCCGGTGAACTACTTCTTCATGGCCGCGGGGTTCTTCGCCTTCCCTCTCCTGTTCTCCTACATGCTGGATGTGGTGCCGGTGCATTTGAGTTTTGTCATCGCCGCCGTCACCTCGCTGCTGCTGGTGTGCGGCTATCTGCGTGCGGCCGCCGGGCTGTTTCTGTTCCGTGTCGCCGTGGTGGCGCAGACGGCCTACATGGTGCTCTTCAGCTACAGCTTCTTCTTCAAGGGACTGACGGGACTGACGCTGACCCTGGGCGGCATCGTGACGCTGGGAGTCCTGATGGCGCTGACGGCCAAGGTGGACTGGAGCCAGAAGCTGGGGGCGGTCTCGCCACGGCTGGCGTGAGCTTCCGCGTCCAAACCGCAGACAGATTCTGAACAAGGATCTTGTCAGCATCGCGTCAGCGGTTCAAACATTCACCCCAGACCAAAAATGCCTGCCAAAATTCTCATTGTCGAAGACGAGCCCTCCATCTGTGAAAACGTGGTGTATGCGCTGGAGGCCGACGGCTTTGCCGTGACGACGGCCGCCACCGGGCAGGCGGCGCTGGAGCAGGTGAAGCAGCAGGACTTCAGCCTCATCATTCTCGATGTGGGGCTGCCAGACATGACGGGCTTTGAGGTGTGCAAAACGATCCGCAAGACGCAGACGGTGCCGGTGCTCTTTCTCACCGCGCGCTCCAGCGAGGTGGACCGCGTGGTGGGGCTGGAGATCGGCGGGGATGACTACGTGGTGAAGCCCTTCAGCCCGCGGGAGCTGGTGGCGCGCGTGCGGGCGATCCTGCGGCGCGTGTCTTCGGTGGCACTGCCACAGAGGCCGGACACCTCCGTGCCGCTGGTGATTGATGACACGCGCTGCCAGGCCATCTATTTTGGCACGGCGCTGAATCTCTCGCGCTATGAGTTTCGCATGCTGAAGGCTTTTGCAGCGCATCCAGGGCGCGTCTTCAGCCGGGAGCAGCTCATGGACCATGCGTCCGAGGAGCCGGACGCCTCGATGGAGCGCACGGTGGACACGCATGTGAAGACGCTGCGCGCGCGCATGCGCGGCGTGCGCGAGGGGCTGGACCCCATCGTGACGCATCGCGGGATGGGCTACTCTTTGCTGGAAACCTGGCCTGACTGACGCATGAGCCTCACCACGCGCTTTCTGCTGGGCTTTGCCGTGGTGGCGACGGTGGGTTTGTCATTGCTCTTCACGCAGCTTATTCATCGCGTGGAGCGGCAGTATTTTGAAGCGGTGGAAGAACCGATGGTGGATGTGGCGAACATTCTGGCGGAGGTGATCGCCGCGGATGCGGAGGATGACCGGATCAATCCGCAGGTGGTGGAGAAGGCGGTGCGCGCCGCGCAGGCGCGCGAGCTGAACGCGCAGATCTACAACCTGCACAAGACGCGCGTGGACATGCAGGTGTATGTGACGAACGCCTATGGCCAGGTGCTGTTTGACTCAGCGGGGATCGAGAGGCCGGGGATGGCCTCGAATCATCGCGATGTGAATCTGACGCTGATGGGGGAGTATGGGGCGCGATCCAGCCGTGCGAGCCCGCGGGACCCGCTCTCCATCGTGATGTATGTGGGCGCGCCGATCCGGCGCGGCGGCAGGATCATCGGCATGGTCAGCGTGGCGAAGCCTCAGCGCGGCGTGCTGGGCTTTGTGTGGGAGACGGAGCGCTGGCTGAAGTGGTCCATCATCACCACCGTGATGCTGATGCTGCTGGGCATCTACATGGCGGCGCGCTGGGCCACCCGGCCGCTGGAGGTGCTGACGCAGCATGCGCTGGCGGTGAGCCGCGGGGAGCGCTCCACCCCGCCGCACATGCCGGGGCGCCAGATGAAGACGCTGGCCAAGGCGCTGGAAGACATGCGCGATGCGCTGGAGGGGCGCGAATACGTGGAGCACTACGTGCAGAGCCTCACGCATGAGCTGAAGAGCCCCGTGGCGGCGATCCTGGGCGCGGGCGAGATTCTGCAGGGAGACGTGCCGGAGCCGAAGCGCGCGCGCTTTTTGCAGAACATCCGCAATGAGGCCGCGCGCCTGCGGGATCTGCTGGAGCGCCTGCTGCATCTGGCGGCGATCGAGAAACAGAAGAAGCTGGAGGCGAAGGAGGCGGTGGATCTGGCGGTCGTGCTGGACCGCGCGTGGGACCATCTGGCGCTGGTGGCCCTGGCCAAGGAAGTGCGGCTGGAGCGGGAGGTGAAGGGAGAGCTGGTGGTGCAGGGAGACCCCTGGCTGCTGGAACTGGCTGTGGGCAACCTGCTGCAAAACGCGATCGACTTTGCGCCGAAGGGCAGCGCCATCACGGTGCGCCTCTACCGCTTTGACACGAAGGTGGTGTGCGAGATCGACGACGCGGGACCGGGCATTCCGGAGTATGCGCGCGAGCGTGTGTTTGAACGCTTTTACTCGCTGCCGCGGCCGGACAGCGGCAAGAAGAGCACGGGGCTGGGCCTCTGCTTTGTCAAAGAAGTGGCGCTGCTGCATGGCGGCAGCGCGGAACTGGCGAACCGTGAAGGCGCGGCGGGCGCGAGGGCCATGCTGATTCTCCCGGGGTGAAACAGGGCAGGTTTGACAATGACAAAGCCGCCTTCTAGGCTTGCCCTCATGAGCACTCCTGAAGCCGGAAAGCCTGTTTACAACGTCAAGAATCCCTGCATCGCCAAGGTGAAGAAGATGTACAACCTCTCCGGACCGGAGGCGCCCAAGCACACCGCGCATTATGAGATCGATCTCGCGGGCTCAGGGCTTGAATACACGCCGGGTGACTCGCTGGCGGTGCAGCCCACGAATGATCCTGCACTGGTGGAGGACACACTGACGGCGCTGGGTTTCTCCGGCACGGAGATCGTGAAGCATCCAAAGACGGGGGCGGATGTGCCGATTCGCCAGGCGCTGATCGAAGGCGCGCTGATCACGGAGATCGACAACAAGCTCATCAAGGCCATCGTGGAAAAAACGGCGGGAGACACGCTGCTGGCGGAGCTGAGCACGCCGGAGAAGAAAGATGCGCTCAAAGAGTACCTGTGGGGCCGCTTTGTGGTGGACCTGCTGCTGGAGAATCCACTGGCGAAGTTCACGCCGGAGGAGTTCATGGCCACGCAGAAGAAGCTGAACATCCGCCTGTATTCCATCAGCAGCAGCCAGAAGGCGCACCCGGATGAGGTACACCTGACGGTGGCGACGGTGCGCTACACCAGCCACAGCCGCGCGCGCGGCGGTGTGTGCTCCACTTTCCTGGCGGAGCGTGTGACGCCGAATGAGACGCTCATTCCCTGCTTTGTGAATCATGGCAAGGGCTTCCGCCTGCCAGAGCCGCAGGAGGAAACGCCCATCATCATGTGCGGGCCGGGCACGGGCATCGCGCCGTTTCGCGCGTTTCTTGAAGAGCGCAAGGCGACGGGGGCGAAGGGCAAGGCCTGGTTGTTTTTTGGTGAGGTGAGCTCGAAGTCCTGCTTCTTTTACAAGGAGGAGTTTGAGGGCTATCTGGCCGAAGGCACGCTGACCAAGCTCAGCACCGCCTGGAGCCGTGATCAGGCGGAGAAGATCTATGTGCAGAACCGCATGCTGGAAAACAGCGCCGAATTTTGGGCCTGGCTGGAGCAGGGGGCGATCTTCTATGTGTGCGGTGATGCCGCACGCATGGCAAGCGATGTGGACAAGGCGCTGCATACCATCGTGGAGCAGGAGGGTGGCAAGACGGTGGAGGAAGCCGCCGCGTATGTGCACGCGATGAAGGAGGCGAAGAGGTACCGGAGGGATGTGTATTGAGACAAGGTGCGTGGGCTGACAGCGCGTTTCACGTTGCTGGTGGCGTAGACCAAGAGCGCTCCATGGCTGATGAAACAAACGGGGCGAAAGGGGCTCACCCATTGGGGTGCTGCAGATCTGCCTCGTATAAAAGCTGGATCCTGTGCTCCACCTCCGGCCGTTGCAGCCAGGTAACGATCCGGGCATGAGTGGCGGTCGAACGATCCCAAAAAGCATTGGAAAGCCTGTTTTTTTCCAGGGATTCGCGATTTGCCTCGTGGAAATCCATAAGGTTTTTGTTCGCGGCATCAGAGCCAGACATGAGTACCTCCAGACGCAGGTCGAGGTCAGGAAGGCAGCATGACAGGGCGCAAACTTGCACGTTGATGTCACACAGGGTGCTCGCCCAGGACGCGACCATCGCTTCGAGATAAGCCTGAAAGGCCTGCCGGCGGTCTTTCCGCCATTTATCCGGCCAGCCGGCCATGACCGGTTTTTGGAAAACGACTTCGACTTGAAGCGGTGAAAAAGGCTCGGAGGCCAGCTCGATGATGCGGGGAAAAAAGTATTCAAACTCCGCGATGTCCCCCACCGTCAAAAACAGGGAGAATGAGAACTGCCAGAGCTGTTCTGCCGTGAGCTCGCGCAAGGGTGTCGTCAGCAACGATGCGAAGTCCTCCGGATCCTTGACCGGCGACATCACGATGCTGGCTGGACGCTTGGCACCAGCGAAGGTGGCGTAAAGGTCCTCGATGGCGCGATGTACTTCGGGAGTCATGCTACCTCGCCAGCCACAGAATCCCGGTCGCGGTCACCTGAATGTTCTTCTTCTGGGGGCTGAGCTTGAAGGTCTCAAAGGCGAGGGTTGCAGGATCGTACTGGTCGCGGATTTTCTGCGTGTCGTCGGCGATCTGTTTTTCGAGCTCGGTGATGTCGGCCTTGAGGGAGTCGAGCTCGTTTTGCGCGGCTTTCACGTCCGCACCTTCCTTCCAGGCGCGGGAGGCGCTGTTGATGGTGCTGGCTTTGACGACGCTGGTCTTGCGGCCAAAGATGGCGCCGAGGATGCTGCCGCCGATCTGCACGGCGGTGCTCAGCTTGGCGCTGCTGGCCTGGGCCTGCTGCACATCCACCTTGCCGGCGGCTTTTTCGGCCTTGTCCTGCAGGGACTTCATGGCCTTCGCGGTTTTGGTGCGCAGTTCCTCGATGGCGGCATCGCGCTGCTCGCGGGTGGTCTGCGTGATGCGGGCCTTGAACTCGTCCTGCTTCTCGCCGGGGTTGGAGTATACCTCCAGCAGCGGGCTGTGGAAGACCTCGAGGCTGTGATTGGCAAAGACCCAGTCGGTGAAGTCTTTTTTGATGCTGGTGTAGGTGGTGGACTTCAGCGCGGGACCGGGGAGATCGGCGTAGGCGGCGTTTTCCTTGGGTTCGCTTTCGTACTTGGAGAGGTCGTCGTCCTTCGGGACATCCACAAACTTATCCCACAGCACCTTCTGTTTTTCGATGTCGATCTCGTTCACGAGCGTGACGACGCTGCGGCCGCTGATCTTGCGCTTGGCATCGTCGAACACGATGGTGGCGCTGCGCAGGATGGCGGGCGTGTAGGTGATGCGCTCGCCATCGTCATCGCTGGACTGAAAGAGTTCGGTCGCGGTCTCGGGCAGTTTCGGGCGGAGTGTGTTGCGGTCTGCCGAGGCGGCGGCAGCACCGGGAGGGGCAAAGCCGTCGTCTTCCGCTGCGGTCGCAGCGGCTGCCTTTGCATTCGCCTTCGGACGCAGCGGGTCCATGAGAGCCTTGATCTGCGGGCGTGAGAGCGGGCCGCTGAGATAGCTCATGAGCCAGCGCACGGTGAAGACCACCGGATGGTCTTCGTGTACGTTGTTCATGAGGAAGACGCGGTTGCCCAGTCCGGCGAGGGTCTGCTCCATCTGCTGGCGGTCGAATTTGCCACCGGCAGTGTTGGCCGCGCCTTCCAGGCCTTCGAGCACGCGCATCTTATCGCGCTCCGTTTGCAGGCGGCCCAGCCACCAGGTGCCGATGTTGGCGAGCGCCTTGTAGTCCAGGTCGGCTGGGTTTTGCGTGGCAAGCAGGATGCCGAGGCCGAAGGCGCGCGCCTGCTTCAGCAAAATCATGAGCGGCTTCTTGGAGGGCGGCATGGCCGTGGGCGGCAGGTAGCCGTAGATCTCGTCCATGTAGAAGATGGCGCGCAGAGAGGTCGTGCCCTGCTGCGTGCGCATCCAGCCCAGGAGCTGGTTCATGAGCAGCGAGACGAAAAACATGCGCTCCGTATCGCTGAGATGGGCGATGCAGAAAATGGTGATGCGCGGCCTGCCCTCAGGCGTGTAATACATGCGCTGGATGTCCAGCGGCTCGCCCTCCAGCCAGGTGCTGAAGCCGGGAGAGGCGAGGAGGTTGTTCAGCTTCATGGCCAGCGCGGTGCGTTTGGACTCGGGCAGGAAACTGTCAAGATCCACCACGCCGATCTTGCGGATGGGCGGCTGCTGGATCTGACGCACGAGATTTTCGAGGGTGATGTTCTGCCCCTTTTTCCAGCGGAAGCCAACGATGTTGCTGAGCAGGATGTGCTCTGGCGACTGCACGGGGTCGGCATCCACACCGATGAGGCCGAGCATGGAGGACACGGTGCTCTCGATGCGGTCGGCCAGGGCTTCGCCATCGTCCATCACCTCGGCGGGCGGGCAGTTCAGCGAGCTGAGAATGGAAACGGGCAGGCCCGCATTGCTGCCCGGCGTGTAGATGGCCATGTCCACCGTGGCGCGCAGCTTCTGGATGCGCTCGGCACTTTGCCCCCACTCGCCCAGGCCCTTCTGCCACAGCGCGGACTGCGCGGCGGCGTAGTCATCCGGCGACTGACCTTTGCGCCGCGCCTCGTCCTCATTGATCCACGGGCGGAACTCCTGGGCGGAGAGATGCGGGAAGGTGAGCAGCGCATTGCCGATGTCTCCTTTGGGATCGATGGCGATGACGGGCACGCCATCCATCGCGGCCTCTTCCAGCAGGGCCAGGCACAGCCCCGTCTTGCCGCTGCCCGTCATGCCCAGCACCACGCCGTGCGTGACGAGGTCCTTGGAATCGTACAGAATGAGATCGTCTTTGACCTGCTTGGCCTCCAGATCGTACTCGCGGCCGAGGTAGAAGGTGCCGAGCTTTTCGTATTGGTCAGGGGAGATTGGCATGGTAAGAAAACGGTGTGACGATTCGGAACTGCCGGTGGTGAATTTAGCGTGGGCGGGGGCAGTAGGATTGCAAAGCGGAAAATGACGGGTAGAATCCGGAGTTATGATCGCTGTCGCACGCACGCCAAAAAAGAAGGCCCGCCTCAGCCAGGTGCTGAGCCGGCGCCTGCGCAAGCCTGCGCCTCCGGCGGTAAGATCCTGGCTGCAGGAACATCTGCGCATGCCAGAGTCCGACCTGAAACGGATGAAGAGGCTTTATGACAAGGTCATGAATGAAACCATTTCGGGCGCGGAGAGCGTGGAGCTGGATGAACTGATGGAAGCCAGCGCCGCCATGGATGTGCTGCGCGCGCGGATTCTGCTGGGAGACAAGGCGGGAAAGACGCGCGCGGCACCTGGCGCATGAGCCGTGTGCCTGCCAGCCTCGCCGCCAGGGTGCGCACCCGCGCCGCGCATCGGTGTGAGTACTGCCGGCTGCCGCGGGCGGCAACGCAGGCCCCGTTTGAAGTGGAGCATATCATTCCTCTCAAGCACGAAGGACCGACGACCCTGGAGAACCTGGCTTTTGCATGCTTTCACTGCAACCGGCACAAAGGTGTGAACCTCTGCGGCCTGCATCCACGCACGGGAAAGCTGATCCGGTTGTTTGATCCGCGACGTGATGAATGGACCCGGCATTTCCGGCTGACGGACGGGCGGCTTGCGGGGAAAACGGACATCGGCAAGGCCACGGTGCAGGTGCTGCACATGAACAAGCTGGAGCAGGTGCAGCTTCGTCGGTTGTGGCTGGCCTGACGGCTGCATCGCCAGCGGTGAAGGTTTGCAAATCGCGAAGCGCCTGACACGGTGCCCCATGCGTATCGCATTTCTGCTCCTCATGACGACCACCGCCTCCGCATTGTCCGCCGAACTTTTGCTCTATCCCCAGACGCGAAAGGAGAATGTGGTGGACACACACCACGGTATGAAAATAGAGGATCCCTACCGCTGGCTGGAGGACGACAACTCCGAGGAGACCAAGGCCTGGGTGAAGGCGGAGAATGAGGTGACCTTCAAGTATCTGGAAAAACTGCCGCGGCGCGAGGAGATCAAGGCGCGGCTGCAGAAGCTCTGGAACTACGAGCGCGTGGGGCAGCCTTTTGAGCGCGGCGGGCGCTGGTTTTTCACGCATAACTCAGGGCTGCAAAACCAGGCGGTGCTGATGACGGCGGACACGCTGGAAGGAAAACCACGTGTGCTGCTGGACCCCAATGCGATGTCGAAGGACGGCACCACGTCACTGACGGATTACGACGCCACGGAGGACGGGAAACTCATCGCCTACGGTGTGTCTGAGGCGGGGAGCGACTGGACGACGCTGCGCGTGCGCGAGATCGCCACGGGGCGGGATCTGGAGGATGTGGTGAAGTGGGTGAAGTTCAGCGGCGTCTCCTGGCTGCAAGACGGCAGCGGCTTCTTTTACTCCCGCTACGACGAGCCCAAGGCCGGCGCGGCGCTGACGCAGAAAAACGAATACCACAAGCTCTACTTCCACGCGCTGGGAAAACCGCAGAGCGAGGACCAGCTCATCTACGAGCGCAAGGACGAGCCGAAGTGGGGCTTTGGCGGTCACGTCACGGAGGATGGGGAATATTTGGTCATCTCCGTCTGGCTGGGCACGGAGCCGAAGAACCGCGTCTTTTACAAGAAGACCGCACCTGGCTCCCCGGTGGTGGAGCTGCTGAATGAAAATGATGCGCGCTATGACTTCATCGACAACGAGGGCTCCGTCTTCTACTTCCGCACGGACCTGAATGCACCGTGCTACCAGGTCATCGCCATCGACGTGCGCAAGCCGGAGCGCGGCAGTTGGAAAGTGGTGGTGCCGGAAGTGCCAAAGGTCCTGCTGGAAGGCGTCAGCACCGTGGGCGGCCAGATGTTCTGCGAGTACCTGCGCGATGCGAAGACCGAGGTGAAAAACTACGACCTCGACGGCAAGCTGATCCGCGAGGTGAAGCTGCCCGGCATCGGCAGCGCGGGCGGTTTCGGCGGGCACCGGCATGACACCTCCACCTTCTACAGCTACACCGGCTTCACCGAGCCGGGCGCCATCTACCGCATGGATCTGAAAACCGGAGAGAGCACTCTCTGGCGGAAGCCGCAGGTGGACTTTGACGGCAGCGCCTTTGAGACGAAGCAGGTCTTCTACCACAGCAAGGACGGCACGAAGGTGCCCATGTTCATCGTGCACAAGAAAGGGCTCAAGCTTGATGGCTCAAACCCCACGCTGCTCTACGGCTACGGCGGCTTCAATATCAACCTCACGCCCGGCTTTTCCGTCTCCCGCGCGGTGTGGCTGGAGATGGGCGGCGTCTTCGCCATGCCCAATCTGCGCGGTGGCGGCGAATACGGCCGCCAGTGGCATCAGGCCGGAATCAAGCTGGGGAAACAGAACGTGTTTGATGACTTCATCGCCGCGGCGGAGTGGCTCATCAAAAACAAATACACCACGAGTGCCAGGCTTGCGATCCAGGGCGGCAGCAATGGCGGCCTCCTCGTCGGCGCCTGCATGACGCAGCGGCCGGAGCTGTATGGGGCGGCGCTGCCCGCCGTGGGAGTGATGGACATGCTGCGCTTCGAGAAATTCACCATCGGCTGGGGCTGGAAGAGTGACTACGGCAGCGTGGAGAATCCCGCGGAGTTCAATGCCCTGCGGAGTTATTCGCCTTATCACAATCTGAGACCCGGCACGCGCTACCCCGCCACGCTGGTGCTGACAAGTGATCATGACGACCGCGTGGTGCCCGCGCACAGCTTCAAGTTTGCCGCGCGCCTGCAGGAGTGCCAGGCGAAGACGCAGGACGCACCGCCCGTGCTGATCCGCATCGAAACCAGCGCCGGACACGGCGCAGGCACCGCGCTGAACAAGACCATCGAAAAAACTGCGGACGAGTGGGCCTTTCTGGTGCAGGCACTAGGAATGTAATCGACACGATGGTCATTCCTGACCGCTGGTCAGCGCCCACTCCCCACCCCGGGCACCGGGGATCAAGGCGCCTCGCACCTCAGCGTGGCAGCAGACTCACAATCTGCGCTGCCACCTGCGGAGAAGCAGCGCGGCCACCCACAGCGCAATCGAGATCCTCGCATACCACCACACGGTGGCCCATTCCGGATGACTCCTGTGCAGATATGTCCACGCCAGCAACGCCATGCTGAACAAAAGAGCGATGCCGCCCATGACCAGAGACCGGCTCAAGTCATCTGTGGCGCGGCTGTAACGCCCGCCCATGCATCCAATCGCCGTGATCAAAAGCATGATCGCGTAAAAGCCATTGATGCCCCACCAGATGAGGCCTTCGAAAAGCCCCGTGTAATCCGACGCGAGGATGACGTGGAATGAACTCATGAGTCATTCGCGCATCACTCCCTCACAAAGAAATTCGCAAACGTCACCGGCTTCCCGAGATCCGCCACACCCACCGGGCCTTTCGCGGAGGCTTCGAGCGTTCCCTCCTGCACCTGCGGATTGGCATCCTGCGGTTCCGTCAGCGTGGCGGTGGCCTTGCTGCCTTCCAGCTTGAGACGGACGCGGTACCATTTGCCGGGCTTCACTTTGTCGGCTCCGAAGACGATCGGCGCCTTGCCCGCACCGATGAGCACGGCGGGACTCTTCTGACCACGCACGCATAGCCCGGCGCAGGCCTGCGCCAGGTCCGCTCCTTTCGGCAGTTGGAAGTCGGCAATGAATTCGCCGTTGGCGATCTCGGCTTCACTCCACAGCGGTGCGGCTTCCTGACCATCGCTGGCTTCGAGCTTAAGGTTCCAGTTGGAGGGCTTCCAGCGTGCTTCGGAGCCCGGTGCCACTTTCCAGCCACGGAGGTCGAGGCCGTTGTAGAGGTGCTTCCAGCCTTGATCCAGCGGGGCGGAGTCAGCCTCCGTGGCACCGCTGCTGGGTAGCTCCCGGATGCGCACATTGCGAAACTCCACCGGTGCGCCTTCGGATTCCAGGGCCAGGTAGCCTTTGCGCCAGACACACTGGTCACCACCACTGACGAACTTGCCATTCACGGCGAGCGCGAGGGCGCCGTTGATGCCGGTGATGCGATAGTGGTTCCACTCAGGGGAGGGTTTGCTGCGCTCCTCGCTGGGGAAGCTGCGCTGACCATTGTGGTCGCCATGGGGGCGCATGGAGGCGCCGTGGATGGGGAAGACATCGCCATGGGTGGTGAACCAGCGCGGCTTTTTCGGGTCGGCGTGCTTCATGTAGCCGTGGTCGAGCACCTGGACCTCGATGCCGCGGAGGAAGGGCACGCCCGGGGCGGAGATGGGGCTGCCCCAGATGAAGACGCCGGAATTTCCGCCGCTGGTCAGGTGCCGCCACTCGCACTCGAGGATGAAGTTTTCATACTGCTTCTCGGTGCGTAGCGCGCCGGTGGGGACGCCGGTGCAACGCACCACGCCATCTTTGATGCTCCACGTTTCGGGAGCGCAGTTGGCATTCACCCACCCGCTGAGGTCTTTGCCATTGAACATGGGGACGAAACCGAAGTCCTCCGCATGAGCGAGGGGGACGGTGGTGGAAAGAGCGAGAGCGCAGACAAGCGTGGTGAGTTTCATGCGCCGAAGAATACGGCGGCGAAAGCCACGGCTTCGCATTCAATTCAAAGTGTTGAGGAGGGCGGCCGGCAGTCGTTTGCATTTAGCCAAACAAGGCCGCCACCGGCTTGCCACCATCGGTGATCGGCACGGGGCGCGTGCCGTCCATGAGCTCCTTGCCGGGGTCGATGCCCATGGCGGCGTGGATCGTCGCGTGGAAGTCCACCAGTGGCACGGGATTCTCGACGGGCTTCTTGGAAAGCTCGTCGGAGGTGCCATACGCGCCACAGTGGTTCAGGCCACCACCGGCGAGGACCATGGAGAAGGTGGTGCCCTGGTGCCCGCGTCCGCCGCGGCCGTCAAACTCCGGCGGGCGGCCGAACTCGGTGCCGACGACGATGAGCGTCTTGTCGAGAAGCTTCTTGTCCTTCAGGTCGCGGATCAGCGCGGCGAGGGCGGTGTCCAGCTCCTGAATGAGGAGATGCTGGTTTTTGTAGCCTTCATTGTGAATGTCCCAGCCGGTGCCGTTCATGAAGTTCAGGTTGTGGGAGACCTCGATGAATCGCACGCCCGCCTGGACCAGGCGGCGGGAAAGCAGGCAGCGCTGGCCGAACTCGCCGCCGTAGGCATTGCGAAGTGCGGCGGGCTCTTCCTTGAGATTGAAATGGCGCATGAACTGCGGGCCGGAAAGGTTCAGCGCCTGCTCCTGCGCGGCCTTATAGTCGGAGATGGCGGACTCCCTGGGCGCGCGGGACATCAGCGGGGCCAGAAGCTGCTCGCGGGTGAGCGCGCGTTTTTCATCCACAAAGTCCGGACGGGTGAATCCAGCGGGGCCGGTGTTGGTGTCGGTGAGGTAAACGTAGCCCGCCTTCGCACCGAGGAAGCCGGGGCCGCGGCTCACATTCGGATAACCGATCAGGATGTAGGGAGGCATGCCATCACCCGCAGCCCCGCGCTCATGCGCAATGATGGAGCCGATGCTCGGATAGACCACGTTGCCGGAGATCATGCGCCCGGTGTGCACAATGTTCGTGGCAAAGGCGTGCTCGTCGATGACGTGGTGGTTCACGGTGCGCATCACCGTCACGTGCTCCATGACCTTGGCGGTCTTGCCCAGGTGCTCCGTCACCTGCACGCCGGGGACGGCGGTGTCGATGGCCTTGTAGAGGGAGCCAGCCACCTTGGTCTTGTCCGTGTTGTTGCCGATCTTCTTCGGGTCAAAGGTGTCGATCTGTGCCATGCCGCCGCCCAGCCAGATGAAGATGCAGTGCTCCGCCTTGCCCTTCGGCGTGTGGACAGGCGTGTTGTTCGCAAACAACGGCGCCGCGCCAAAAGCGGCGGCGGAGGTGAGGAAGGAGCGGCGTTTCATGGAATGTATGAGCTATAAACGCAGAATCAGGCCGGTTTTCACTTCCCGGGGCACCTCACTTTCGTGGGGTGGCGGAAATCGTCTTTGATGGCGATGGATTTGCGGTATTGATCCCGGCTATGAATCCAAAAGTGATCATGGCGGTGGCATGGTATCGTGCTGAAGACTGGCAAAGATGGCAGGCCATCTCTGTCGACAAGATGGAGGACACTTATGAAGAATGGCTGAAAGAGGCGCAGCGGTTTGTTCTAGAATTCACCCGGCAGGGAAACGAGATTCAGCGTGTGGTGATTGAGCCGGATGAATTTCTAAAATGGGCCGGAAACAGCGGCAAGCAGGTGAGTGGCAGCTCCCGAAGCGAGTATGCGGCTTTACAGCTCAGGACAAAGAGTGAGCAACCCCGCTGGTATCGCAAAGAACAGTAGTGTCTGCAATTCGAAGCGTCTTACTTGATTTTGGGAGGAGTTTGGGCCGGTCGTTTTCTGCGTTGGCTGAGGCGCGCCTGACGGCTGAACGCAGCGCGAATGGAGTCGAGGACATCGTCGGCAGCCACAAAACCTTTTTTTGGCGAGCGGGACCAGTCGATGCGTGATGCCTGCACTTCGGCCTCTGCTTCAGCACGATGTTTGGCCCGCAGTGCATCCATTCTGGCTTTCATCTCTTCTCCTGAGATCCACTTGGCCTTGCCGGAGTCAGCCTCTTTGAGTCTGCGCTTCAATTCCGCCATCTGCTGCTTCGTCGGAGGTGGCGGTTCTCTCGAAGGCAGGGATTCATCGAGGCGCCACCCGATCTCGAAACGCAGGCCGTTGCTCATGAGCAGAATCTCCTGGAAGAGTTTTTCCACAGGGGAGTCCGTCGGATGGTTCAGGATGGAAAGAATGTCCGCCAGAAACCGACGCTCTTTGGGTTTAAGAGCCAGGCTGCGTTTCAGCAGCTTGCGGTCTGCCGCTGTCATTCGTTTGTCGGACCTCAGGCCGCGCTTCAAATAGGCTGCGATATCCAGCCGGTCTTGCATCGGAAGCGAGTGGAGCAGCGGCAGTACGGATTTCGCGGCGGAGGTCATGGCTCATCCCACTCTAAGGGAGCCGGCCTGACATACTCAAGGGCTAAACTCCCACTCCGGCGCGTTCAGCAGCGCCCACAGCACGTCTTCCATCTGGCTTCTCCACTGGGCATTCAGCTTTTGCGTGGGGGGATCCCCTGCGCGCGCCGCTGCTTCCTGGGCCATGCGCACCGTCGTGGCCTCACCGTCCAGGTGGTTCGACCAGCTCACGTATTTTTCACGGCTGCGCGTTTCCCCAGGCACGTTGCGAATCTCAGACTGCGGCACGATGCGCTTCTCAAATCCGGCGCTCAGGTGCTTCGTGTAAAGCGCGCGCTCCTCCGCAGTGGGGTGGCGGGTCAGCAGCTTCAGGAAAAGCTGGTCGATGAACTGGTCGAGCGACTCATCCTGCAACGCCAGCGCGGTGATGCCGTGGTCATCGCTCAGGCGCGTGAGCCACACGCCCACGGTGCCGTTGCTCAGGATGGCGGGCTGCAGCACGTTGGGGTCGGCATCGCGCTTGCTCACTGGGTCCTGGCGGGAGCCGCGCCAGCCGAAGGCGCTGAGGACGTCGGTGACAGCCTGGATGCGCGGCAGGGCGAGGCTGGGGCGGTCGCGCTCGTTGCTTGTGCTGGTGAGCATCCAGCTATGGTGAGGCTTGCCCATGTGGATGGCGTTCTTCAGATCGCGCGTGTTGTCGATGTCCAGGCACACCTCCTCAGTATGGAAAGGCTTGCCCGTGGCGGAGAAAAGCGAGTCCACAATCTGCTCCGCCTGCAGCCGGCGCGGTGCCGGGCTGGTGAAGAGCGGGCTCGTCTGCTTCAGCGTCGGATCCGTCGCACGCTGGTAGGCCTGGCTGTTCAGAATCAGGCGGGCCAGGTGCTTCACATCATACCCGCCGCTCACCAGTTCGCGGCCCAGCCACTTCAGCATCTCCGGGTGGGAGGGCTTGCCCTTTTCCCAGTCTTCGATCGGCTCCACAATGCCGCGCCCCATGAAGCGCGCCCACACACGGTTCGCGATCACCTGCGCAAAGCGCTCGTTCTGCGGCGCGGTGATCATGGCGGCCAGCACGTCGCGGCTGTCCTTCGGGTCTTCCGCCAGCTTCGCCGCCGCTTCATCGCAAAACTCCGCAAAGGGCCACTTCGGCTGCACCTTGGTGCCCGGCTGCAGCGTCACCTGGATCAGCGGCTTGCGGCCTCCGGCGTGGATCTTGTCCATCGGCACGCTGCTCGTCTTCGGCACTTCGATCTCCTTCGTGCCCAGCATGGCCGCCAGCTCAAACAGATCCTGCTGCAAAGACTTCCCGGTGGGCGAATCATGGCAGCGCGCGCACTTCATCTCCACGCCAAGGAAGGCCGTGCTCACGATCGTGCCCTTCGCCGCCATCGGCACATCGTTCTGAGAGGCCGTGCCAAATCCGGCCGGGCCGCCCAGGCGCTCGCTGCCGCGCATGCGCAGCAGCTCGGTCACAAAGAAGTCCATCGGCTTGTTGTCCTGCAGGGACTCATACAGCCACCAGCGGAAGGGCCCCGTGTTGTTCAGCGTGGGGTTCAGGATGTTCGGGTTCTCCGCCAGCACGTCCTGCCAGTAGCCCATCCAGTTGTCCGCCCAGCGCGGGTCTTGCAGCAGTTGGTCGATCACGGCCTTGCGGTCCGGGTTCTTCTGAAACGCGGCGATCTCCTCCAGCGAAGGCGGCACGCCAATCGCATCCACATACACCCGGCGCAGGAAGGTGAGGTCATCCGTCAAAGGCGTCAGCGTCAGGTGGTCCGCGCGGATCTCCGGCCAGTGCGCACCTTCCTTGATCCAGGTGGTCAGCAGGGAAATCTCCTCCTTCGTCAAAGGCTTGCCCTTCGGCGGCATGATCTCGTCTTCATCGCTCGAGGTGATGCGCGCGATGAGGGAGCTGTGGTCCGGCTTGCCGGGATCCACCGCCGCGCCGTCAGACTTGCCGCCCTTCATCGCATCCGCCAGCGAGTCGAGATGCAGCCCGCCCTTCGCCTTCACGCCGCGGTGGCATTCCGTGCACTTGGCTTCGAGAATGGGCTGGATGTCCTTGAAGTAGTCGATGCTGCCTTTGTGCGCGTCCTGCGACTTCACGCTCTCGATCTTCGCGGCGATGAAGCCATCAATGCTGCCCTCGCCCGCGGGATTCTTCGCCAGCCACGCCTCGGCGGCCTTGCGGCGCGTGGCCCAGTAGGGCGCGGACTGCGCGCGCAGCTCGGCGCGCTTCTTCGCATTCATGTCCGCGTAGTGCGCATTGCGCTCCTTTTCATAGGCGGCCCAGCCGGCGTCATTGTACGGCACCTCGCGCTTGCCCGGGGTGATGAGCTTCCACGTCTCGCTGCCCTGCGGGCTCCACGCCACCACCGTCTCGCCCAGCTCCGGACGGCGCACGCTCTTGCCGGCAAAGCTGCCCACCACCGTCTCCATCACGATGAACTGCGGCTTGCCCGTGCCTTCAAACTCGCACCAGGATTCACGGTTCCCCGGCGGCACAAAACGGAAATCGGGGCCCAGGTTCAGGTACTCGTGCTGGTCCGCTACCAGATGATGGCCGTCGCTGTCATTCGGCGGAAAAGGCGCCGTCAGGATCGTCTTGTTGTCGATGTAGAGGTTCGTGGCACCCCGCGCACGCAGCAGCAGGCGGTGCTTGCCTTTGGGGAAGGTCACACTCGCCGCCGCACGCAGGAGAAAGGGCACATGGCGCTCTCCGCGCACTCCCGTGTCCACATACTTCTGCGGCACGTCGAAAAAGCCAAACACATCCTCCGTGTAGCTCTCGCCCACCTTCGGGTGTTCGCTGGGCCAGGCATTCGCATCAGGCATGCCTTCCTCCGCCAGTTGCACCAGCACCCGGCCGGCGGGCACCTGCTTCTTCGCCACCGGCGGCGGTGGCGGCACAAACTGATACTTCGCCTTCAGCGCGGGCACATCCAGCGGGCCGCGGTAGATGGCCACGTCATCCAGCCAGCCGTTCAGGGAATGAGAAGCCGCCAGCGTGGACCCGCTGCCGATCACCACCGAGTCACCATCCGCCACCGGCGCACGGTCCGTCTCGCCGCCCATGTCCCACACGCCGTCGGTTTCACGCCCGTCGATGAATCCTTTGATGCTCTTCAGTTTGCCAAAAGTGTACGTCACCGCGATGTGGTGCCAGCCAGAGCTGGAAAGCGTGTCCTTCGACCACCAGCGGTGCCAGTCGCCCTTCTTGCCGGGAACATTCGCGCTGTGAAAAAGAAAGCCGATCTGCGCGCCACCCTTGGCCGTCTGCAGGCGCAGCGCGTAGTTTTGGTTCTCCGTGCCAAACTCCTTCGTGCCCAGCCGCCCTTTGCCGATGATGTAAGGCGTGCCGCCCATGGCCGCGGGCTTCACCCAGGCCTCCAGCGTGATCGTCTCATTCAGCCGGAAGCGCAGCTCTTCGCTGTCAGGAACGGTCAGCGCGGACTTTTTGCCATCGCCCGTGAAGCGCTGCGCGGTGTTGTCCTTCGTGAAGGTGGGAAAGGTGGGCGCACGCGGCCCGGCCTCCTTCGCACCGTCAAAACGCCACTGCATCACCGGTTTGGCCACGGGCTTGTCCGTTGTATCATTGCCGCCGCTGTCATTCTGGGCGGAGGCGGCAAGGGCGGTGAGCAGGAGGGTGGGGAGGACGTAGCGCGTCATGCCCCTATCAACGCAAGATCCGCGCTCCTTTCAGCATTCAGGGCACCCCACTTTCGTGTGGGGGCTCCAGCCAGACGCACTGGAAAAATCCACTTGTAAAACCACGGATGCATAACATGTTACCACATGACTTACTCAATGACCCGAACCAGCATGGCGCTGGATCAGATGACCATCGGTTTTCTCGATCTGCTCGCCAAGAAATGGGGCGTCCCCAAATCGGAGGTCATGCGCCGCGCGGTCAAACGCATCAAGGAGGAAGAAGACATGAAAGACCAATGCCCCAAACCTCTCAAAGCTCTGGACTGGCTGCAAAACGGCGGCGGCATGACCGTGCAGGAGGCCGAGGCCTTCCGGGATGAAGTACGCGCTGAGCGCGAAGGCAAACGCTACTGGTGGGAAGCATGATTCATCTCGACACGAATCTCCTGATTGATCTCGTCACCATCGGGTCACCGCACATCGCGGTGATCCGCCAGTGGCTTGAGGCAGGGGAGGAGCTGGCAGTCTCCGCCATCGCGTGGTCGGAGTTTTTAAACGGGCCGCACACCAAAGCGCAGAAGGACGCCGTGCACGCCATCGTGGAGGGACACGTCTTGGATTTCACGGCCAAAGAGGCAGAGCAGGCCTCCCGCCTGTTTCATTACACCGGCCGCAAACGCGGCAGCCACGCCGACTGCATGATCGCCGCCTGCGCGATGACGCGGAGCACCCGGGTGGCCACGCGCAACATCGCTGACTTTGACAAGTTTGTCCCGCACGGCCTTTTGCTGCTGCCGGTGGCCACGGTGGAGGTGTGAGCCGACCCGACTTGGAAGTTCCGGTTTACACCCGCACCAGTCCGCGCCGGATGGCCTCCGCCGTCGCCTGCGCACGGTCGTTCACCTTCAGCTTCATCAAAATGCGGCTTACGTGCTGCTTCACCGTGTCCTCGCCGATGCCCAGAATCGCCGCGATCTCCTTGTTCGCCTTGCCCTGCGTCACCAGCGCCAGGATCTCACGTTCCCTCGGCGTGATCTCCGGCTCCGCCAGGCGGTCCTTGAGCCGCTGCGCGATGTCCTCCGGCAGGCTGCGCCCGCCTTTGGCCACGGTGCGGATCGCCGCCAGCAGATCCTCCCTTGAAGAGGATTTTTGCAGGTAACCCAGCGCCCCCGCCTTCAGCGCGGCCTGAATTTCATCATCGCGCGCGAAGGTGGAAAAGATGAGTACACGCGCATCCGCATGCTCCCGCAGCAGCGCCGCCGTGGCCTCGATGCCGCTGATGCCGGGCAGTTGCAGATCCATGAGCACCACGTCGGGCCGCTTCTGCGCAAAGAGCGCCGGGGCGTTTTCGCCGCGGTCCGTTTCACCCACCACCTTGAAGTCGTCCTCCAGCTCCAGTGAGGCGACGAGGCCGCTGCGGACGACGAAGTGGTCATCGATCAGGAGTAGGGAGATCATTGGAAAAAAGAAAGCGGGCAAATAACGAAACCAGAATGAGGAATGACGAATCAATGCCGAAGCACCAAGTCTAACGAGGAGTCATGAATTTTGATATTGGGATTTGGAACTTCATTCGTCATTACTCATTCTGGTTTCGTCATTCTGCATGGTCATTCTCCCACCGGCAGCGAAATCCTCACAACCGTTCCTTCTCCACAACCACTCTCCCACGCCACTTCCGCCCCGATCTTCCTCGCGCGTTCGCGGATGCCCATGCAGCCAAAGTGGCCGGGTTTGCCGTTGGTTTCGGCGCTGGAGGTGAAGCCGCGTCCGTTGTCGCGGATGCTCAGCGTGAGCTCGTTTGCGGTGGCGGAGAGGTGCAGCGTGATCTCCGTGGCCTGCGCGTGTTTAAGCGCGTTCGTCACGGCCTCCTGGGCGATCATGCGCAGGTGGTGGGAGACGGGGCCGGGCACGGGGGGGATGGGCTGCAGGTCCAGCTTCAGCGCAGGACCGTCGGGCGGCATGCGGGACTGCAGTTCGCGCAGGGCGCTGGGGAGGTCGTGCAGTTGCGCGGTGTCGCGCAGGTCGGCCACCAGATTGCGCGCCTCGCTTTGAATGCGGGACACCAGGCTGCGGGAGGTGTCGATGAGCGTGCGCGCCTTTTCCTCCAGCGGGCGCGTGGTGGCAGCGTCCAGACGCAGGGACAGGCCGGTGAGCTCCTGCTCCAGCGTGTCGTGGAATTCGCGCGCGATGCGCTGGCGCTCATCCAGCGTCGCCTGCTGCACAATGCGGCTGCTCAGCGCGCTGATCTGCCGCCTTTGAGCAGCGATCCAGATGAAGGCCAGCAGCACCACGCCCGCGAGAAGACTGCTGGCGATGACGAGGCGCCCCGCGGTCCAGAACGGTGCTGAATGGACGAGCTGCATGTCATCCATCGAGCGCAGCAGCAGCGACGCGCGCTCGGCCTGGGAGCGGAAGCCTTTGTCCCTGGAAGACTCGACCAGGCAGATGCCGGCAAGGTCCACAGTCGCGCCGATTTCGAGCGTGGGCGGAGACGACTGCAAAAGAAAGGCCCGCAGCGGCGTGCCGCCGGAGGTCAGACGAAATTCGAAGCCGTCCACCGTGCGGAAAAAATCATTGAGCACCGCGGGCGTGGTGAGATGAACAAAGTCCGCATCATGGGAGCCCAGTTGAAACTCGGTGAGTGAGATGTCCGTCGCCGAGGGAGGTTCGCCCGGTTCCGCGGTGAGCACGAGAGCATCTGCCAGCGAGGCGCTGAAACCGGCCATGATGGGGAAACCGATGATTTCAGCGTGCTGGCCCGGCTGGAGATTTTCCGGGGACGTGAGACGAATGGCAATGGATGGCGAATGAGGTGCACTGGGGGGGGCATCCTTCGGCGTTTCGCGCGGCGGGGGCGGCGGTGTGGCATCGCGCAAAAACACGCGGCCGTCGGGGAAGGCGGCCAGCACGGTGCCGCGGATGCGGGCGCGGTGGTGGGGCTCATCCGCCACGCCAAACTGCAGCAGGGTGACCACGGAGGTGATGGGCAGGGCCGTGGGGTTGGGCGTGGCTGTGGTGACCGCCACATCATGCCAGTCGGTGACACGGATGTAGGGAAAGACGAGCTGGCGGCGGTCATTGATGCCGCCGGCGGCAAGCGCGGTGATGCGCAGCCGGGCATCGATGAGTTCAGGCGCTGTTTCCAGAGGCGCATCCACGCGGACCTCCAGCACGCGGCTGCCGATGGCGAGGCGCAGCAACGAGCGGTTCTCATCCAGCGGTGTCAGGGTGCGGCCCAGTCCTTCGACAATGACGCGCTGGTAATGAAAGCGGCCGGTGGCGAGATCGTCATAGCTGGCGGGCACCGCCGCCGGAGGGGCCTCATGGCCGAGAATTTGCAATTCGGAGACATCCACACCCGGCAGATAAAGGCCCGCGGTCGTGGTGCCCTGAATGCGCACGTGATCGCCCACGCGCAGATCGTTGCGCGCGGGTTTGAAGTGCAGGTGTGTTCCCGCAGTGTCATCCTGAACAAAGACGGTGCCGCCATTTTCGACAAAGCCGACAGTGGCGGTGAGATCGACGGGGAGTTTTTCCAGACTGCGCTCATATGGCAGCGTGCGGATGTCGATGGCGCGCGTGAGCGGAGCGCCTGCGGCGAATGACGAAACCAGAATGAGGAATGACGAAGAAATGACGAATGCCCAAGCCGCAACAAAGCGCCCTGCATGACATGCAACGCCACGCTGCATGTTCTTCGTCATTGGACCTTCATTCGTCATTCCTTATTCTGGTTTCGTCATTGTGCAGCCACAGTACTGCCTTTTGCCTTGTCAGTCATCCGTGGGATCCACGCCGCGCTGCAGCTTGCGCACGAGATCTTTCACTACATGGGCGCGGCGGAGGTCTTTGAATTGTACTTCGATGCCGGCATTGGCGGCGGTGGAGAAGTCGATGGTGCCGAGGCCGAGCATGCCTTTGAGACCGCTTTCGTAAACGTCGATGCTGCGGATGTCGCAGATGCGCGCCTCTTTGGAGCTGCGGCCGATGATGCCCCAGATGAGCTCCACGCGCTCACGCGTGACGATGTAGTCGCGCGAGTAACGCGCGATGCCCACGGCGATGAGCGTGGAGGAGGCGCACAGCAGGGCGATGATGGCGTACTCAAACTGGATCAGGAAAAGCAGTGCGCCGGCGATGGTGAGCAGCAGGCAGAGGATCAGCGCCTTGGTGTAGCCCAGCCAGGAGGGATGTGCGTGGTGCAGGATGGTCTCGCCACTGGGGGAGAGATCCCGGTCATCGTTTTTCTTTGCGTCAGTTTCGTCCTGTTCTTCCTCGGATTCTGCAGCCGCATCATCATCATCATCATCTTCTTCTTCTTCTTCTTCTTCTTCTTCCAGCACCGCGGGCTCGTCCATGTCGGGGCTGATCTCCCGATACATGGGACGGGCGATGCGTGACTGGCCGCTGCTGGCGCTGGGCGGGCGCATGCCGCTGACGACTTCGCCCACGGTGTGCGTGTGGCCGGTGTCTTCATCCACGCACATCTCACCGCGGGCCAGGGAACCGCGGGCCACGAGCGTGTACAGATCCTCCCTGGACAGCGGAGCGCTGAAAGCCGGATGCTGCTGGAGGGTGTAGCGGGCGGGCATGAGGGAGGGCCAGTTCGCGGCCACAAAAGCACAGGCGGGCGGCCCGTGTCACGTCCAATCACTCGGCGTGAGGCAAGGGCGTGCGCAAAGTGCGACTGACACCGCCCTTCGGAGAGGGGTGCCCTCGGCATGTTTGTTCATTGATGAACTCAATGAGTGCGCTGGGTGAGTGCGCTGGGGCATTGCTTTGCTGTGGCGGCGGGGCAGGCTGATGTGCAAGCCGTGGGTTTTGGCGGGAGCGCTGATCGACAGGCAGGAGTGCCCATCGTACTATTCGGCCTCGGGCACGGGCGGCAGCAAATCCTCGCGCTTCATCAGGTCGGCCACTTTGAGCAGCAGCAGCTCGCCTTTGGGGGTCTTGAGGACCTCGCCGAGGAAGGGGGTGAGGCGGTCCATCTCCGCCACGGCGGAATGCACCAAACTGGCGATGATGCGCGAGTCATGGCGGTTCGGCGGGAAGACATTGGTGACGCGAAACATCACCTGGCCGCTGTCCCATTCGAGCTCGAAGTTGCCGAGGTTCAGGTCCTTGTTCGTGCGCATCAGCAGCTCGCACACCGGCAGCCGGTGGGTGGGCGGCACCTGCAGCGTGGAGTTTGAGACCACCGTCAGGATGTGCGTCTCCCCAAAGACCTGCACATGCAGCGGCACCTTGGTGTGGTGCGCCTCAAAGTCAGTCTCGATGACGGAATGCTCGGGTACTTCGCGGTAGTGCCAGCCCATCTCCTTGAAGGTGTTCAGGGTGGTGGCGTAAAGGGCGGACATGCGGCGGAATGGAAATCTGAGATCTGAAATTTCAGATGGTCGGGGCGGCGAGATTCGAACTCACGACTTCTTGCTCCCAAAGCAAGCGCTCTACCAGGCTGAGCTACGCCCCGAAGGTGATCCCCTCAATCGGAACGAACGAGGGGGCGCGATAGTGCCGCAGGATGGGAAGGACGCAAGGAGAATGTCGAATGACGAATGCGGAATGACGAATGGGTCATCTCCCCGCAGCCTTCAGTGACATGGTGCCACTGAAGCTGCCGGCCGCTTCGCGTTCCCACCAGTCGCCGGTGGCTTTGCGCACTTCCGGGGTGGTGAAGTGGTAGCGGAAGAGGCGGGCGCGGATGTGGGTGATTTTTTCGCGGGGGAAGGGCGGGGGCTCCAGCAGATCCCACACGGGCTGCTTGTGCTGGAGCAGGGCGGTGCAGAACTGGCCAAACCAGTGCATGGGGGAGGCGGGATTCGCATCGCGCTGCGGGTCGTAGTTCGGATACAGCGCGGCAAACCACATCTGCCAGTCCAGACGGGGCTGATGCGGCGCGATGAAAGAGGGGCGGCGCTTGGGATCGCCCGGCTTGTACTTGAACTCCAGCGGCAGAAAGAGCGCACCGTCATCGCTCACTTCCAGAATGATCTCGGGCCGCTCCTCGGTCATGTCTTGAAACAGGCCGTAGGCATTGAAGCTGCGCGTGCGGGCCACGGGGGCGTCGAGTGTCTCGTGCAGCGCGGTGGGAAGCATGGACTTGTAGTTGCGGATGCGCCCGGAGAGGAAGGAATCCGCCGCCAGCAGGGTGAAGAGCACCACGGGCAGCACGGCGGCCAGCGCAGGCCACTGCGTCCAGCGTTTGAAGGAGGGGCGCGGTGTCCCGGCTTCGATGCGCAGCCAGGTACGCAGGCGGGCGGGAAACCAGCGGTCGTCCAGCAGCGTGATCGCGAGCGCGGCGGTGAGGAGGTCAAAGAAATTGTAGTTCCCCGTGGCGGAGATCATTGCCATCAGCACCAGGAAACCCAGCGCCGCAGCCAGGCGGCCCCAGCGGCCGAGAAAAATGGCGAAAGGCAGGCCGAGCTCAATGCCATACATGATCCAGCAGCTCGCCACATGAAACCAGCGGGGCGCGTTGTGAGCGAACCAGGAGAGGCCATTCGGCAGCGGCTGCGTCTCGTAGTGGTAGAGCAGCGCCGTCATGTCATGCCATGGCAGGTCCCCGCCGCCGATCTTCACATAGCCGGAGAGAAACATGAGGCGGAAGAGCAGCCAGTGCAGCAGGAAGATGGAGCCACGCGGCGGCTCCGTGGGGCCACGCCAGGACCACAGGTGCCAGGGCGCGACGAAGAGGGCGAGAAGCCCCGCCTCCAGCAGCAGCGCATCCCACTGGTAGCCCATGAAAATCTCTCCCGTGGTGGCAAAGGAGAGATACCCAAACCACAGCAGCGCCAGCAGCGGCCCCTGTGCCACGCCCGCCATCACCAGCAGCGCCAGCACGCAGCAGGTGAGGAGCACGCCATGCGCAAAGGCATCGCTGTAATGCCAGTGAAACACGGTGGGAAGCTGCCAGAACAAGGTGTGGTGCTCCCGCGCTTCAAAGGCGTGCACGTTTTCCAGCAGCGTCTTTGCCGGCAGAATGCCGTTTTCCCCCACCAGCCCGTCATACTGCACGCCCCAGGACGCAAACGCGATGAGGTAAATGCCCGCCAGCATCCGTGGGAAAAGCCAGCGGACAAAGGTGTGGCGTCCGCGGTGTTGGTCGAGCCAGAGGAGGGGATTCATGGCGCGGGTCTAGTGGCACCGGAAATCATCATTGGCGTGGTATGAGCGCATGGCACAGACAAGGTAAAGTGTTGCGGCGGAATAGGACTCGGCTGTGAGCCCCCACACTTCGGAATGATCAAAATCATAGGGCAGCCAGATTGAGGCAAAGGAGTTTTTATCCTTCAGAATGGTGATGTCCCAGTCTTCATTCTCGCCCGACATGGGATTTTGAAACTGGCGGCCTTTGTAGTGCTGCAGGATTGCGTCTGCGGAGCTTTGGCTGCGATAAACTGCCCCGGCGAAGAAATCGCAATGGTTGCCATTGCCCTGCAGCAAGCCCACGGCGGAGTTAGTCGAGATCCGCATTGTGTTGGGAGGCTGAGGCAGCGAGTCCAGCTGTTTTGTGAGCTCCCAAAGCCGGAGGTCGTTGATGATGGCATCCTTGCAGAAAGAATACAATACGGCAAGGATGGGCAAGACGACCAGGAGCGCAAAGATGACTCGTTTGATGCTGAGCTTGCGTGCGGGCATGCGCTGATACTGGCCTTTAAATCTAATCAGGCAATGATGGCCTTTGCGAGCGAGCCAGGTGGGTGCCTAGCTCTCGATCGCCTTCCTCGGATTCACATCCAGCACGCGCGTCAGGTCGCGTTCGGTCATCCCGAGCTGCTCGTATGCGTTGGTCTTGATCCTGGGCACGGTCACTGTGCTGCCCACAAAATGGGTGCCGTCCGGAGAGCGGGCCACGAGGTCTTCGCCGATGAGGATGTCCCATCCGGCGAGGGTGTAGCGGCCGGGACCGAGGCGGGCGGCGGAGATGGCGTCGGTGACGAAGATGGTGCGCTCCAGGCCGATGCTGGCCAGCCAGTTTTTCAGCACAAAGAAGGGGACGTGCACGCCATCCGGGATGAAGCAGAGCCAGAGGCGCTCATGCAGGCTGAGGGCGCGCTGGATGATGTTGTCATGGCGGTGCATCTGGATGGGGCAGCCATTGCCGAGATGGGTGAACATGCTCAGGCCGGCGTCGCAGGCGGCGCGGAGCTGGTCCAGCGAGGGATCGCAATGTCCGGCAGCGACGGTGACCCCCTGCGAGACAAGAAAGGACGTCGTTTTGCTGCCTTCATCATGCTCAGGGGCGAGGGTGACGAGCTTCGCCAGACCGGCGCAGGCGGCGAGCAGGCGCTGGGCGTCGTCCACATTGGCGGGCTTCACGGCAGCGGGCGGGTGCGCGCCGACGTAGCCTTTGATGGGATTGATGAAGGGCCCCTCGATGTGGATGCCGGTGATCATGCGGCGGGCCAGGTCGTCCTGCTCGCGCAGTTCCACCAGCCTGCCGATGCGGCGCTCCAGGGTGGGGATTTGGTCCGTGATGAAGGTGGCCAGGATGGACTCGCAGCCGTCCTCGGCCAGGGCCTCACAGGCGTGGTGGAGGGATTCAGCGGTGAGATTGTCGCCGTTGAAGTCGGTACCGGCGTAGCCATTGACCTGGAGATCGAAAGGTTTCATGCAGGCATTGGAGCGGTTTCGCCAGAGGGAATCAAGAGGGGGAGGTGACGGGAAGTGGTATGAATGTCACGTGGGGCAGGGCGGCGGAGGAAGGGACATTCGCTCTCGTCCTTGCCCCCTGACGGCGCAGCCTTGACCTCTTGACCCCGCCTCCCCCTTGACCTCTGCCCCCGTATCCTGTTAAATTCCAGTGTTTACAAGCTATCAGTCTCGGCATAAAACATGCTTAGCATTTCACGCCTCTCCCGAATTCGCGTGTGGTGCCAGGCTTTACCCTATCACTCTCTGTTTCCCGGCTCATGATTGATCTTATCTCCAAAGGCGGACCGCTCGTATGGCTCCTAATCGGATGCCTGTGCTTCGCTGGAGCGATTTTCATGGAGCGGCTGGCCTACTTCCACCGGGCGAGCATGAATGTAGGAGAGTTTCTGGCCGGACTGGCCAGCCTGATCCGCCGAAAGAATTTTGCCGAAGCCCTGCAGGAATGCGTGGCCACACGAGTGCCAGCCGGCCGGGTCATCCATGCGGCGCTGCTGCGCCACCATGCCCCGCGCGAGCAGCTCAAGGAAATCGTGCAGGAGGCCGGCCAGCTCGAAGTGCCGAGGTTGGAGCGCTTCCTCGGCATCCTGAACGCCATTGCACATGCCGCGCCGCTGATCGGCCTGCTGGGCACTGTGATCGGCCTGCTGGACAGCTTTACCAGCCTCTCCTCTGCCAACGGCGTCGCCACCCAGGCGGACGTGGCGCGCGGCGTGTATCAGAGCCTCATCACCTCGGCGCTGGGCCTGGTGGTGGCCATTCCCGCCTATCTCTCCTTTGCCTTTCTCAGCGCCCGCGCCCGCTCCCTGATGCACGATCTGGAACGCGCCGGCATTGAAATTGTGAACCTGATCGAAGACGCCAACAGCACGGACAACATCGTGGAATTCCGCCAGGCGGAGGCCGCGCCGCCGCTGACGAAGAGCACGCGTGGACGCGGGATGAAAGGATAAGCGCCCGCAGCGTACTTTCGGCTGGCCCAACCACCCCATGCCGCCGATACTGCGCGCACCGCCGCCGGATCAACCATGAAGCTCGAGAGTCACCTCCCCAAGCAAAGCCCCTGGCTGTACACGGTGCCGCTGCTGAACACGATCCTGCTGCTGCTGGTTTATTTCCTCCTCACCAGCAATTTTGTGGTGCAGTCCGGCATCAAGGTGGAGCACCCGGAGTCGAGCTCCCGCCTCACCGGCTTTGACCGCGCCCACATCATCACCGTGCCGGCAGGGCTGGAAAATGCCGTGTACTTTGACGGCGTGCGCTCCAGCACGGCGGAGCTTCGGGAGCGGCTGAAGGCGAACCGCGAGGGCGAGCGCCGCGCCATCATTCATGGCGCCAAGCAGGCGCCGCATGGCCGCGTCATCGAGGTCGGCAACATCGCGCTGGAGCTCGGTTACGAAGTCGCCTATTCCACCGTGCCGCCGAAGTCGTAAGCGCCCTGGTCACGATGTCCACGAAACCTCCTCCTTCCACCTCAGGGCTGATCTTCGCGTGGGACGTGCACGACCACTCCACATGGCGGCTGGTGGGGGCGCTGCTGCTGCTCATGGCCACCATGGCAGGCTTCTTTTTCGTCTTCCGCATCGTGCATCCGGTCACGCAGCGGCTGCCCGTCACGCCGCAGCACGTCATCTCGCTGGATCCAGCCAATCCGGCGGAGCTGGCGCTCATCCACCGGGCGCAGGACCGCAGCTTTGCGCTGCTCAGCGACGCCGATTCCATGTCGCCGATGGAAAGCCCGCTGCTGGCCTTTCAGCCCTCCTATGCCGGACACGAGATCAAGCTGCGCGAGCTGGAGCCAGCTCCCACCCCCATCCGCCAGCCCCGCCTCTTCACAGCAGCCGCGGACGTGCTGCCACCAGTGCCGCGCCGCACCGTGGATTCCGTGGCGATGCCCGCCGGCGCGAAGCTCCATGCCATCCTCAGCCCAGGCCTGGCCAAACGCGGCCCGGCCAGGGTGGAGCTGGACGGCATCAAGCTCACGCAGCCCACCCGCGTGCAGTTCCGCGTGGCGGTTGGCAGCGCCGGGCAGATCGTCACCGCGCTGCCGCTGAGTGCCGTGGATGATGCTGAAATCATGCAGCAGCTCCATGCCGCCGTGCTGACGCTGCGCTTCACGCCCGCCGAGGTGAAGCGGGTGGAGTGGGGGGAAATCTCTTTCCGCTGGGAGGCGGCCGCCGCGCCATGATTCCCATTCCGCTGGGTGGCTTGATCATCCTCTTCATGGCCGTCGGTGTCACGGCCGTGGTCGTGCTTTGGTTCCACAGCTTCTGGCGCGACCGCAAGCGCGAGGTCTACCGCCGTCGCATCGCCATCCAGTGCCGCATCTGCGGCACGGCCTACGCTTGCGAGGCCAAGCGCAAGATCGATGTAACGATCTGCCCGGTGTGCCGGACGCCGAACGAGCGGAACAAGCTGCAGCAGATTTAGAAGTTCTCGGTTCTCAGTTCTCGGTTCAGAGTTGGATGTGCGGCGGCATTTTGCAGGCGGGCGCGAATGCGGGCTTGCTTTTCACTCGTCCCATCGGCGACACTTGCGCGTATTCCCCAACCCTCCGTGTCTTCACGCGCTTCTCACTCCTCCGCCGACGCCATGCTCCCCGCTGCCACCGCCCAGCAGGCGTCCCAACAAATCGAATCCATCATCGCCCGTGTGTCGCAGATCATTCTCGGGAAGGAGAATGTGGTGCGTCTGGCGGTAACCTGCCTGCTGGCCCGCGGCCATCTGCTGTTTGAAGACCAGCCGGGCGTGGGCAAGACGATGCTTTCCCAGGCGCTGGCGCAGGCGCTGGGCCTGGGCTTCCGCCGCGTGCAGTTCACCAGCGATCTGCTGCCTGCGGACATCCTGGGTGCTTCTGTTTATGACCGCGACACGGCGGCCTTTCATTTCCATCGCGGCCCGGTCTTCACGCAGGTGCTGCTGGCGGATGAAATCAACCGTGCCACGCCAAAGACGCAGTCCGCGCTGCTCGAGGCCATGGAGGAAGGAAAGGTGACGGCGGATGGCGCCACGCATCCGTTGCCGGAGCCGTTCTTTGTCATCGCCACGCAGAATCCTTCCTCGCAAATCGGCACCTTCATGCTGCCGGAGTCGCAGATGGACCGCTTCCTGATGCGTCTGGCGCTGGGAGTACCGGACCGCAGCGCAGAGCGTGCTTTGCTGGAAGGCCAGGAACGCCGCGAGCTGCTGCGCGCGATGCAGCCGGCGATGTCATTCCTTGAGCTGCAGCAGTTGCAGACCTGGACGCGTGCCGTGCATGCATCACCAGCCTTGCTCGATTATTTGCAGGACCTGCTGGCCGCCAGCCGTGTGCAGGGGCACGGGCTTTCTCCGCGCGCGGGTCTCTCCGTGCTGGCCGCCGCGCGTGCCTGGGCGCTCCTCAGCGGCAGGCCGATGGTGCTGCCGGAAGACATTCAGGCCGTGGCTGTGCATGTGATGGGGCATCGCCTCGAACATGCCGCCGACGGCATGACCGGTGTGGAGCTGGCGCGGCAGTTGATCGCCGAAACCCCGGTGCCCTGATGCCATGAAGGTGCGCGTGCGCTGGAACCGACACACGCTGGCGCTGCTGGCCATCGTGGCGGGCATGTGGTATGCGGCGGAGGCGCAGTCCAACGGAGCCGCGCATCTGATCGCCCTGCTCACGGCCACGATGGGCCTGCTTTCCTGGCTGCATGCGCGGGCCAATCTGCGCGGCCTGAGCATTCGTCTGGTCGGTGCCCGGCCTGCAGTGCAGGATGCCGCCCGGAGCATCCCGGTGGAGCTGCGTGCCACGGGCGCCGCGTCTCCCTGCGGGCTGGAGGTGTTTGTTCTCGGCGCCGCAGTGCCGGTGTTTGTGGAGCGTGTGCCCGCTGGAGAAGCGGTGTATGTGGACCTGCCGCCGCCTTTGCGTCAGACGGGCGGTGCTTTGCAGTTGCGGGTGCGCAGTGTTTATCCGCTGGGGCTGTTTACGGCGGAGTGCGTGGTGGAGACCGCATGGGTGCGCCGGGTGCACCCCGAGCCAGCCGGAGATCTGCCGCTGCCAGCGCCGGACACCGCCCGGCAGGGAGATCTCGTGACCACCGCCGCCTTCCGCGGGCATGGAGCCGGAGGGGACGATTTCGCCGGCCTGCGTGAATGGCGTGCGGGAGACTCGCCGCGGCACATCGACTGGCGCGCGGTGGCGCGGGGCGGCCCGCTGATGGTGAAAGCCTGGAGCAGCGGCGTGCAGGGCGTCGTGGTGCTGGACTGGACCAAGATGCCGCTGGAGGAAGGAGCGCGCGCGGCGCAGATCGCGCAGTGGATGGAAACCTGCGAGGAGGAAGGCAGGCCGTATGAGCTGCGCGTTCCCGGAGCCATCATCCGCGCGGGCCATGGCCCAGCGCATCTGCGGCGCTGCCTGGATGCCCTTTCCACGCAGACGAGCACCGGCGCGGGAGCCGCTGTGTCGAATGATTTGAAGGCTGCGAAGGCGGAAAGTCCGGTGAGTCTGGAGCAGTCCGTCTTTCTGCCCGCGCGTCCGCTGCTGTTTCTGAGCCTGGCATTGCTGATGGCCATTCTGCCGCTGCATGGCTACATCGCCATGAGCGGGCTGGTGGTCTGCGCCCTCTGCCTCATCTGGCGTGGCGTGCTGCGCATGGGCGTGCCGCACCTGCTGGTGCGGATCGCCGTCATCATCGCGGGGGCCGTGGCGGTTTATTTCAGTTACGGAGAGCTGGAAGGCATGGAGCCGGGCATCGCGCTGCTGCTCGTGCTGGCCGGCGCGAAGGTGCTGGAAAGCCGTACGCCGCGTGAGTTTCAGGTGCTGGCGCTCATCGGCTGGTTTCTGGCCTTCTGCGCGGTGCTGCTGGGCAGCCATCTCTCCCGTGCCGTGTGGACGGTGGTGATACTGCTGTTCATCACCGGGTGCATGGTGCGTTTCCGCCGCAGCATTCCGGGCGCGCGCGCGCCGCTGCGTGTGACGGCGGTGCTGTTTGCCCAGGCGCTGCCGCTGGCGGTGCTGCTGTTCTTCGTGTTTCCGCGCGGGCTGCTGGATCTGGGCTCCGCGCTGGGACGCAGCCGCTTCGGCCAGACGGGCATCGACAATGTTCTGGAGGCCGGCAACATCGCCCGCGTGGCCCAAAGCTCGAACGTGGCCTTCCGAGTGCGTTTTCCTGATGGAAACCTGCCCGCGAATGAAGCCCGCTACTGGCGCTGCCTCACCCTGTGGAATTGCGAAGGCCTGCGCTGGACGCGTGGAGACCGCCTCAGCTATCTGCCGCAGCTTCCACGCCTCAAAAAAGGCGGGGACGTGCGCCAGATCATCGACCTGGAGGCGCATGGCAAGCGCTGGCTGCCCGCGCTGGACCGGCCGCTCGTGGCCCGGCTGCGGGGAGAGGAGCTCTCGCCAGAGTTTGACCAGTCGCTCGTCTCTCCCGTGTCCGTGCAGAACTCGGAACGCTTCGAGGTCATCTCGCGTTATTTCCTGCCAGCGGAAGGCGAAGCGGTGCGTGATCTGCCCGAGGACCACCGCGAAGCCGCGCTGCAGCTTCCGGAAAACATCTCCCCCAAACTCAGGCAGCTCACCGACTACTGGGAGTCGGTGACCCAGACGGACGAGCAGCTCGTGAACCTCGCGATCAGCTATGTAAAAACCCAGGGGTTCAGCTACTCGCTGGAGCCTGGGGTCTATCAGGGACCGCAGGCAATGGAAGACTTTTTTCTACGCCGCCGCGTGGGCTTTTGCGAGCACTTCAGCGCCAGCTTTGCCACGCTGATGCGCATGGCGGGCGTGCCGTCACGCATCGTCGTGGGTTATCTCGGCGGCGAATACTCCGACCACAACGGCGGCTACCTCATCGTGAAACAAAGCGATGTGCATGCCTGGACGGAGGTGTGGCTGGAGAAATTCGGCTGGGTCAACATCGACCCGACCGCAGCGCTCGCGCCCGACCGTGTGAACATCGACCTCAGCGCTCTCCTCGCCGGCGGTGCGGAGGAGGCGGAGCGGCAGCGCCGCACCCTGCTGGGGCGCACTTTGCAGCGCCTGCGGT
Organism: Prosthecobacter sp.; assembly: GCF_044227185.1. Classification (GTDB taxonomy): domain Bacteria; phylum Verrucomicrobiota; class Verrucomicrobiia; order Verrucomicrobiales; family Verrucomicrobiaceae; genus Prosthecobacter. The sequence continues at coordinate 292,224 of NZ_JBGAFO010000011.1, forward strand.
TGTGGTGGGACAGCGTCAACTATGGCTGGCAGAACCAGATCATTGACTACAACCAGGAGTCCCAGCGCGGCCTGCTGGAAAGCATGGGACTGCGGCAGAGCAAGCTGGTGCTCCTCATTCCGAGCGCCGCCTTTGTGCTGCTGGGCGCGCTGCTCATCACCTGGTGGCTGCGGCGTCCTGCGAAGCATGCGGACCCGTGGATGCGGCTCTGGCAGCGCCTGGGCCGGCGGCTGGCCGGTGCAGGAATACCGGCAGGCACTGCGAGCGAAGGGCCGCTGGCCTTCGCTGAACGCGTGGCCCGCACGCGCCCCGACCTCGCCGCGCAGATGACACGCATGACCGAAATGTATGTGAGCGGCAGGTATGGAGGAGCCGACCTCCTCGCCGTCTTCAAGCAGGAGATGAAGAGGTGGCGCATTCAGCCGCGCCATGCGCCGCGGGCAACGACCGCGGTCGTGCGATAGAGCGAATGGCGATCCAGGAGCGAAAAAGTCGCTCCAGCTTTTAAGGCGTTGAGAGGCTCTCCACCAGCTTTTGTGCCTTGAGGGTGTTCGGGTGGTCCTTGCCCAGCACCTTCAAGCGCCCATCGTATGCGCGCCGGGCATAAGCGAGGGCTTCCGCGGTTTTCTTTTCCGCCTGCAGGCACAGCGCCAGGTTGTAGCAGTTTTGCAGCGTGTCCACATGCTCCGCACCGTACACCCGCTCCCGGATGGCGAGCACCGCGCGGTGCTCCTGCTCGGCCTCGTCCGCCTGGCCTGCATCCAGCAGCGCCTTGGCGAGCTGGCTCCTGCTGCTCAGTGTGTTGAGATGCTCCGGCCCGAAGGCATGGGCCTGAAGTGGAATCAGGCCGCGGTTCACCTGCACGGCTTCGGCGAATTTTTCATTGTAAACCAAAACGGAGGCCAGAATGCTCACGGCGTAAAGCGTGGTGCTGTGTTCAGGGCCGAGGCGGCGCACGCTCACGGGGATCACTTCGCGGATGATGGCCTCGGCTTCGGCATATTTTTCCGCATGGATCAGGATCGTGGCCAGGCTGCAGCGCGCCTGCAGCGTCTGACGGTCATCCGGCCCGCTCATCTTCTCACGGCTCGCGACCACCGCGCGCTGCTCCTGCTCCGCCGCGGCATATTTCCCGAGTTCCAGCAGGCAGGTCACCAGCCCGCTGCGTGCCAGCAGGGTGTCGTGGTTTTCGGCGCCGAGCAGTCCTTCTTCCAGGCTGATCAAGCCGCGGAGTTCCAGCTCCGCCGCAGCGTGGCGGCCCTGCGCCATCAGGGCGCGGATGCGCGTGCCCTGGTCGAGAACGTAGTCACGCAGCTCGGCGCCGGAACTCTGGGCCAGAACGGGGCGCAGATTCCGCAGCAGTGTATCCGCCTCGGACCTCTTTTCCCGTTTCATCAAGAGTCCTGCCAGGGCGATCTTGGCGCGCAAAGTGTCAGAATGCGCAGCTCCGAGCTTCGCCTCACAGGCCGACACCTGCGCCCGTGCCGCCTGCTCTGCCTCCGCGTCTTTGCCGGCCTCCTGCAGCGGCTGCCTAATCCTGGTGTCCTCTGCCCGGATACCCCACGCGATGAGAAGGAAGAAGGTGAAGATGAGATAGAGGTTCATGCCAGAACGACGCATCATTAGACGTCATTTTTATGAAAAGTGTCAATGTCTGAATAGGTCAATAAGGATATTGTGGTGGTCATCGGGAAATATAAAACTTTTTTGGTCACAATCCCAGCCGTGAGGAGTACTGGAGGCGAGATCCCGCAGCGCGCGGCTTGATCTGAACCCATTTTATCCAGCAGACGACCATGAAACACCCGATCTACCACCCGGACGATGTGCCCGTCAACCTACCGCCTGCCCAGAGCGCCGAAGTGACCACCCGCGTCGGCTTGATCAAACCCACCGCAACCCCTGCGGCGGAGGCTGAGATTGGAATTCAGGGTTGTCAAACTTGGCCCGTTCTGCAAGCATTTACATAAATACACCTATATCCACAGGGCTGTCTGCCGTTTTTTCAGACATCCGGCTCCCTTGGCGAGAGATCCAACCCTATGCATTTCACTTCCATTAAAAAGGCATTTTATTTCACGCATGGCAGGTTTTCCCGAATCTGGCTGCTGTTTCTGGTGATGCCGTATCTGTCCTCATGCACCACCACGCACACTGCGGGGTTGATCAAAAGCGGGCCGATGGATTTTGACCTGGAGAAACGGGTGATGTGGGAAACGAAGCTGAGCGGCACCGCGGTTGGGGTGGTGGGCGGGATGGTGGCAGGGGCTCTGGTGGGGGGATTGATCAGCGCCGCGACCGGCGGCATGGGCGGCACCCAGCAGGCGGGACTCATTGGAGGCACTGCCGCCGCCGGCGCGGTGGCGGGCGGCTTTTTCGGCTACCAGAAAGGCAAGGAGAAAGGCCAGAAGATCGTGGCGACGGCCAAGGAGAAAGAGCAGTTCCAGCGGCTGGTGCAGGGCGCGAAGGAGTACAACAGCAAGGTGGCCGGCTACAATGCAAACCTGCGCCAGCAGCTCGCGGACGCCAAAAAGGCGAAGGACAAGAAGAAGCTGACCGCGCTGAGAAAAGACGCCGGGAGCAAGCTCCAAAGCGTCAGTGCCAGAATCCATGACCGCAGCGCCTTAGTGGAAAAGATCGTTCCCGAATCCCGCGCACCGTACTCGAAGACTGTGCCTGAACTCGAGAGAGAGCAGAACAAACTGAAGAAAACCCTTCAAGACATTGGTGCGGCCGAGGCCCCCATCAGCCTCTAAGACCTGAAAGCCCATGTTCCTCCTTCGTCTCGGCGGCGTTTTACTTTCCCTTTTCCACGTTTCCTGCGTGGCCGGAACTTCGCTGGTGAGCGATCTGAACCGCCAGAGCCGCGGCCTGCAGCTCGAGGCGCTGCGAGAGAACGAAACCGGGAAACAAATGCTCGCGGACCGAAACCGGCTGGCGGCGGAGCTGGCCGGTGGAGAAGAGAAGGAGGAAGCGCCGCGGCACGCGGCCCCCTTTTTCCCACCAGAACCGGCGCGCGGCCAGCCGAGATACGCGGAGCCTCAAATCAACGCCTCCTCCGCATGCAAGGCCGAGGGGTTGTGAGGGAAGGCCGATGCCAAACCCAGGCCGCCGGGTGAGGGCGTGCGACAGACTTTCGAAAACACACTTTTGAGTCACAAAGAAAATCCCCCAGCGCACTTGAGTCAGAACCCAGCAATCCATCCATGAAGAAACAATCCATCTCCCTGTCCTTCCTCGCCTGCCTCGTTGCATTTTCCCTCGTCAGTTGTGTCAGCGGCCCCATGTACCCTGAGGTGAAACAGGCCGGCCACCTCACGCCGAAAGCGGGCAAAGGACTGGTGGTGATTTATTGCCCCGGCGGCTTTGCGGGAAAGGCGGCCAAGATGCCCGTGTGGGTGAATGACCAGATGCTGCCGAAGCCCTACATGCGCAGAGGGGGCTTTTACACCTATGACGCGGCTCCGGGGGCTGTGACCTTTTCAAACACGCCGCCCAAAACCAAAGGCCAGATCGGCAGGAGCATTGTGGCTGGTGCCGTGGGCGGCACCGTGGCGGGTGGTCCCATCGGCACCGTGGCAGGTGCAGTGGGCGCCGCGGTCGGGGCGACGATTGGCAGCGCGCTGGCTCCCAGCAGAAAAGTCACCACGGTCAATGTCAGCCCGGGCCATGTCTATTATCTCAATACGTGGGGGCGCTATGTGAAGCAGACCACCAGGGAGGAGGCGGAGGAAGAGTATGAGCTGACGGAGTGCCACTGGCTGAACTCCTCCCAAAGATGACCGCCCCACCCCGGTGCCTGCGAAAACGACGCAGGCCCGGCTTTTCCACCGCGAGCCTCAGCGCCTCCCGTGCCTGCGCTGATGCCCGCCTCGTTTGATCATTCATCTCCCAGGGACCCGCATGAAAGGTGACAGTGAAATTCGAGCCCAGCTCCATGCTTTAACGCGGGAGCCTTGGTTTGAACTGATCATTGCCGACCTGGCCCAGGAGATCCCGGAAAACGAGGTGAATGAATTCACCGTCCTCAATGCGGCGGCCCTCTGGATTCAGCGCAATGTGGACCCTACCAGTGCCCAGGAGGCGCTGGCGAAGTTGTTTCTGGGCAGGCCCATGCTCATTCTCTCCCGCATGCTGCCGCAGGCGGACGCGGAGGACGTCGCCTCGCGGGCCCTGCTGGAGTTCCTGCGCAAATGGCCCACCGAGTCCCAGCGCCCGAAGGCCAATGCCACCTACCTGCTCAGGCTCATCGCCATGAACCGCGCGCGGGACGCCATCCGCCGCCAGAACCGCCAGCGCACCGAGCCTCTGGATGATGAAACGGCCGGACGGGTGGATCCGAGCGCCCAGACCCATGAAGCACCGCAGTTCAGTGATGAGATGATTGCGGCGCTGAATGAATGCATCCAGGCCCTGCCGCAGCCGGAACGCGAGCTGATCGCCGACTTTCACATCAACGGCCTGGACTACCAGGGAATCGCCCGCCTGCACGGGCTCACGGAGGAGGCCGTGCGGCAGCGCACCAGCCGCATCCGCCGGCTGAAGCTCAAGCCCTGCATTGAATCCAAGCTGCCTGCCGCATGAATTTTTTTGTCACATCGGCTGCCAGCCGGCGCCTTCGAGCCGGAGTCTTATCATTTGATCCACCATGAACCTTTCTGAAGAACGCCTTCTGCAGATGCTCCAGGAGTGGGGCCGGAGGGAGCGTGAACGGCTTGAACTGGACCGCCCCCCCGCTCCTGAAGAGGAGCGGGCCGGTGGCAGCATCGCCCCGGCCTCTGCGCCAGCGCCCCGCGCTGAAAAACTGACGCCTCGCCGCGTCGTCTGGTTCTCGGCTGGCATCAGCGCGCTGGCGGCCTGCATCGTCACCATGATGACGTTGTGGGTGGCGGTGCCCGGCGGGACCACGCGCGAATACGCGCCGCGCACGGCGGCGGTGAAGGCGGAGCAGACGCGGCTGGCGGCCACCGCCTCCTTTGCCAAAGGCTGGCGGCGCGCTGGCATGGTGGTCAGTGTCAGTGACTACTCGGCCTTCCGCTCGGCGGCCTTGCCGGATCTGGACCTGGCCCTGCCGGATGCGGCTGCGGCGCGCCGTGTCATGCACACGCAGATGCGCGCCCCGCTGGAAAACATATTGTCCCTGAGCAACCGCGCCGCGTCGGAGGTTGCAGTCATGTCAGGCATCCGCTGGCTGAGCCAGTTCAACCAGCCCAACGACCTTGTCGTCATTCATGTGGCCTGCCACGCTCTGGTAGGGCCTGATGGCCGGCTGCGCCTGGTCTTGAGCGACTCGCGGGACGAAAAGGGGAAGGTGACCGGCCTGCCTGCCGAAGACATGCTGCGTGAGCTGGAGTCCCTGCCCGGCATGGTCATCCTGGTGGCGGACACCTGCCACAGCGGTGCGCTCGCGCAGGTCAGGCTGGCGCCGCGGCATGCCATCGTGGCCTCCGCGGGGGAAAAGGAGCTGGCGTTCGATTCCGTTTTCGGGAACGCGTGGCTGGGCGGTCTGGAGTCTGGCAAGGCGGATGCCAATCTCGATGGCGCGGTGACGCTTCAGGAGGCGTTTGATCATGTGATTGCGGAGTTTGCCAGACGTCCCGGTACGCAGCGTCCGCAGCTCCTGCTCGGCAGTCCAGCTCTGGGGAAGGAGGCCGTGCTGGCGCTGCATCCCCAGCTCAGCGCGCTGCTGCCCCAGGCCGGTGCGCCGATGGCGCCGCCAGGTGTGCTCGAGTTCGTGCCAGATGGCGCGTGTGAGCTCTGGCTGGGCGGCCGCCGTCTGGGCGTATGCTCGGCACCGGTGGCGCTGGTGACCGGACCCGGTGTGCAGAGCCTGCGCGCCGTGCGCAATGAGTGGGGCGCGCAGCGTTCCGAATGGGTGGACCCCATGCCGGTGGAGGTGCCGCCCGGCAGGCGTGTGCAGCGTGCCGCGGTGTTTTCCGCACCACGCAAAACCTCCAGTGGTCAGCTCCCCCTGCTCAGCACCAATGCCGATGCCCGGGAGGGAAACCCCTTCCCGCAGATGCAGGCCTTTGGCGATGTGCCGGTGCGCTACGAGCAGCATCCAGACGGCAGCCTCCTGGTCCAATTTCCCAGCGCGCGCCGCGCCGCGCCGGCCGGCATGGTGATGCTGGCCAGCGATGCCGTGACGGGTGTGAACCTCGCCTCCATTCTCGGCGCGGACACCGAAGGAATGGTGAGCCTGACCATTTCCGCCAAGGTGGAAACCGGCACCCTGAAGACCAAGTTTTTCGTTGGTGGCCGCATCTCGGAAAGCCTGAACACACGGCTCGAAACGGAGACCGTCTTGGATGACCGCTGGCAGACCATTCAGATCAAGGTGCCGGCGGCGAAAGCCGACAACGTCGTGACCGGATTTGGCCTCGAAGTGGGGCCTTCGGATTCGGGCGGCGAAAAAATCCTGGTCCGTGATGTCACGTTCCGCCGCTGACCACGAACTCGCAGCGAACAGAAATTGTACCACCCCATCACTCACATGAACAAATCACTGATCACCGCCCTGCTCATGACTCTGTTTGCAGCCATGGCCTCCGCGCAAACCAGTCCGCCCGCGGCACCTGCGCAGGCCCCCGCGCCAGCACAGCCTGCGGCACCGGCGCCGGCGCCGGCTGCGGCTCCAAGCGCGGACGCCGCTGCTCCGGCAAAGACGCCGCTGGAAGTCATGACGGCCAGCCTTGAGGAGGCGCGCCCCAAAACAAAACTGGTGCTCAACTCCTTCAAGGGCCTCGGCATTGATGCGGCCACCCTGGCGAAGTTTCTCGGGGATGAAGAGCCTTCAGGCGCCTGTGACCTGAAAGCCTGGGCGTCTCATGTACCCAGCGGGGTGATGCCCATCCTCTGGGATGACAGCTCCAAGCTTTACAAAGCCAGCCAGGAGGCCTGGAGCGCGGCCTCTCCGGCCATCCAGCGTTTCACCTGGTATTATCTGCGCGCATATTCCGCCCTTCAGCCAGACCTGCGTGCCACTCATTCAGCCGTCGCCGTGGGGCTCGCGGCGAACATTGCCGCTGAAGTGGTCTATCCCGAAAACCTGGCCGTGCTGCCGGACGATGTCGTGGGGCCCGCGTCCATCGTCATGACGCTGCATCTCGTGGACCCGGAATTCTTTGTCAAAGCACGCACCAGCGGCATCGGCGCTGCCACCACCGCCGTCAGCGCGGCGTTTGGAAAACTCTGTGCCGTCGGTCTCTCGCACGAATTTCAGGACATTCACAAGGACCCCGCCGCGCTCGTGCGGATGGCCTGGGACCGCGCCGTGGAGGGAAAGGCCGTCACGCTCGCGCAGATCATCCCTGGGCACCCCACCTCCCAGCAGCGCCTTGCCGAGCAGGCGGCGAAACTGTCCAATCTCACATTGCGCGCCACCATCGAGGCCGCAGTGTGCATCACACGTTACTCGCTGCTGCCCAATGCAGAGGCGCGGGAGCGCTGGCAGGAGCAGTTGAACAACACGCTGAAGTCCCTCACCGCCGAAACGGGCGCGCGCCGCGCCGCTCATCTGGCTCCGCTGTATGACAAAGCCGGCGGCGAATTCACGTCAGGCGACTACACGGCCCTCCGTCCGCTTGCAGTGATGGTCGGGGCCAGCCAGGGCAAGGAATTGTTTGCAGCCTATGCGGACAAAGGCATCGAAGGCGCGCGTGAGCTGCTCGTCGGCAGCCCCGCCTACAAGCAGATGTGCCAGCTCGCGGGGCAGGAGCCCGAACTCCTGCTCATGCCCAAGCCGGAGGTCAGGGCGGAGAGCGTTGTGCTGGGCAACATGACCTTCCGCCATCTGGTGCGCATGGCCGAGGAGCAGGGCGCTCCGCTGAGTGAGAAGCTCACCGTCGAGCTCATCGCCATCATTCCCTCCGGTGATGCGGATCCCATCCGCGGTTTTGACGCCCAGGCCTTCGTCTGCGTCAAGGACCAGGGCTCGGACACTCCCCGCTGGGTGCGGGGGGATGAGGTCATCACCGGCATGAAGGTGCTCTCCCACATGCCGCTGGGAGACCCCCAGACCGGCGCCACCGTTCTCCTGCCCAGCAAGGTGCCCGGTGCTCCGCCCTCCACGGTGCGCCCCACCTTCTGCACCGTCACGGAAGTCAGGATACGTGACCAGGTGAAGGGGACCATGACGCTGAACTTTCAAAAAGGCTGGTCCGTGGTCGTGGCTCTTCCGGAGCATGTGCTGGTGAATGCCGCCGCCACCGGCGTCTGGGTCAGATCCACCAGCCTGGATGCAGGCGTCTTCTCATGGGCGGGAGAGAGCCGTCCCGTGGACGAGCTGAAGACGAACATCATTGATCACAAAACGCCGCGCAAGCTCGTCGATCTCGCGCTCACCCACGAGGAGGATGATCTGGCCCCGATGGCGCACAACTGCGTCATCGCCCGTGCCGGCAGCGACAGCAGCGAGGCCATGACCGTGGAGTGCCGCTCCGGAGACACAAGCCTCGTCGCCGAGGATGAGGAGCTCGCCACCACCACCGGACGCGTGCCGCTCAAAAACGTGGTGGTCAATCCCAATCCCGACCGCGAGGCGCCCAAGGACGCCACCGTCGTCAGCGCCTGGTGGGAGCGTCCGCAGAGCGCCGTCTGGCCCTACCCCCAGTTCACTCCGGGGGAGGCCTGGATCGCCCAGAAGGAGAGCGTCAGGCTCACGCAGGCGATCAAACTCCAGTTGAAGGAGAGCGATGGTGCCATCCGTCCCTTCCTATGCAGCGGGGATACGAAGCTGCTGCTCACCAATGAAAAAGGGGAGGTCACCCGGCGGCGCGCCCGCAACGCGAAGAAAGGCGAGCTCCTCGTGGCTGGATTCGCTGAAGACGGCAAGACCCCGCAGACGGTGGAGGTTGCTGATGACATCGAGCAGGTCGAAATGCCAAAGCAGAACTTCGTCGCGCTTTCGCTCACCAATCTCAGGATTGCCAAGGCCGGGCCGGTGCTGGTGGAATGGAATTCAGAGCAGTTCCACACCTTCAACATTGGGGTCGCCACCGACACCAAGCTCGCGCTCGCCTCCCCCTCCGATGCGGCTGCTCCGGCGCCCAGTGCCGATGCGGATGGCGCCACACCCCAGCCTGCCTTTTTCAAGGTCGCCGACTCCGCGCCCATTTCAGACACAGCGGGCAGACCGCTCGCCGTGTATGACCCCGCGTTGAATGTCATTGCAGCGGGCAGGCTCGGGCAGGCCATCCAGTTCACCCTTTCGCGGCAGCTCGTCATCAAGGCCGGTGGTCAGCAGCTCGTGGTGGCCGGCAGCCAGGCCCTGCTGGTGGCGCATGCAAACGCCGCCGCCTCAGACAATGCCGGCCCGCCTGAGCGGGACGTGGTGCTGGCCTACCAGCTCAAGCCAGAAGACAGCATCTACTTTGCCACAAAAAATGACACCAAGGCCAGGCCGGTGAAGGTGGAGTCCGTGCAGCCCACCTTCAAGGTGGCCGCGCCCATGGCGGAGCTCATTTCCGCTTCAGCGGAGACCTGGCACAAAAATCTCGCGGCCAGTTCGGACACCTGCCTGGCCAACAGCCTGGCCGTGGTGATGGCCGCCCCACGTGGGGTGAGAACGAAGATCGCCAGCATCAAGGACCCAGGCACCGAGCAGGCCGGGCCCGGCGCGGGGACTTTCAAAGGCAACAATGCCGGAACCAGCGCGCGGCTGCAGGAAGTGGACAGCGGGGCTATTCCCAAGCTTGCGGTGGATTCCCCCGAACGCCTGGACCTGCCGCCCATGGCGGTGCAGCAGCTCAAGGACCGCGCCCTTCTCATCAAACGTCAGTTTGAGGGGGAGCGCGGCCAGTTGAAGGCTGTTCCGCGCAGCGGCATGCCTGCCAGGCTTGAGTCAGGGCTCAAGCCCGGCAAATGGCCCTTCAATGTGGATGGCGCGCAACTTGGGAACGAACTCAATGGGTGGGTGACACAGGCTCTGCAACGCCGCGCCGCCTTTCTGGAAGCTCCCACCCTGTCAGACATTCCGGACCTCTGCCTTCAGGACATCGTGCTCGCCAGCTGGCTCAGTGCGGCTGGGGCCAGGGAGTCCGCCAATCTGTTTGCGCGTGATGCCGTGGATTTCGGGCTCTATGCGGGCTTCTCCAAACAGTCGATGAAGGATTTCAAAATGCCCGGCCGCCTCGGCCTCGGCCAGGTGCTCGCCGCCAGCAAGTCCGCCGCCCCCGGCTCAGGAGACTCCAGCTCCTATTCAGTCACCCCGCATGTCTCCAGTGTGATCAAAAGCTGGGCCGAAAGCCTGAAGGCCATCAAGAACACCACCAAGGTCGAAATTCCGGTCGAAGCCCCAGTTCCCAAGGCTGGAATCGTCGAGCTCGATGAAGTGTTCGCGCTCTGGGGCATGCTCGGCGAGCTCAACGACATCGAATGGCCCTCCACCGTGGGCAAGGACTTTGACTCGTGGCTTGATGCCCACAAACCCACAACGCAGGAAAAGGCCAGGTAGGCCCGGCATGGAATCTCCGCCTTCTCCTCTCATGAAACGCCCGCCGCTGTTTGTGCGCTCTGTCTCCGTGCTGCTCTGTCTCAGCGTCGCGTCACAGGCCTTCGCGGAGCGGAACAGCCTCATGAAGCTCGAGTACGGCCTCCGCATTGCCAATGCGCGCGTGATTCCTCCGGCGGATGTGCTCAAGCAGATGGCCGCGGGGCCGGATGGGGGCAAGGCCCGCACGGTGCTGCTTTCCTACTTTGACCGCCGCTGGATCTCCAACAGCCAGGGCAAGCTCACCCCCGCTCTCTTTGATCAGGCCGCCGGTCCCTTCGATGTCTTCGGCGCCGGGTACAAGGATCTGCCAAAACATCTCACCGCCTCGGGCGGACTGCCCAGTGCCGCCCAGGACGGCGACTTTCTGAGCTACCTCCGCCGCAGGCTGCCCGCCAACAGTGTCCGCGATGAGCTGCTGCCGAAGCTGGGCCAGGAGTCTGCCGGCAGTCCGGGAGTCATCGCCAACATGCGCTTTCTCGAAGATCTGGCGCGCGATGGCGAGATGTCCGCCGTCACCACCCATTTCGAAAAAAACTACTGGGATGTCTGCTCCCCTTCGGACGCCGCCGTTTATCAGCCGCTTCTCGCCCAGGGCCATCGCGCCTCATGGCGCGGCATCCGCACGCGCGTCGGCCTGCACGTCTTCGGTCTCGAAGTGGAATCCTGGCCCGGTGCCGGCAAAACCCTTCTCGCGCTCGCTCCAGATTCAGGCAAAGGCATTCCCGCCTTCCTCCGCAAAGCCGCCGGCGAGCTGCGGGCAAAGCAGGCGCTCCGCAGCGGCGCCACCGGCCGCCTGCTGGAGATGCTCGCCGTCGCCTGTGATGCCTCCACCGCCGCCGAGGCCCTCGGGCTCACCGCCGCGAACTGCGATGTGGAATGGTTCGTCTGGTGTCATCAGCAGTCCGGCATCATCAATCATCTTCTCGGCAGCGCCGACGCCGCGCGTGCGCTCACCACGCGCATCATCGCCTTCTGCCAGCCGGATGACGACGAGGTCTTCAGCCGCCTCTTCTCCATGGTGCAGGGGCAGTACTACGACCGCAACAATTTCCCGCGCAGCCTGCAGGACAAGCTCTTCGACGATCTTCTCAAACCCAAGGCCGTGCGCGGTGAAAAAGGCGGCGGCCTCGTGCTCGCGGCCGCTCTCAACGGCGGCTGGCGCGCGGACCACCGGCATGAACTTGCGCTGCACGTCTTCACGCACGGCGAGCCTGACTCACCGGCCTGGAAAAGCGCCTCCACCACGCGGCTCGTCTTCAGCGACTCCGTGTACCGCCACCTGCTCGATGGCGTTTCACCTCCCGCTGTCAAAGCCCACGTGGAGCGCCCCCTGCTTGGTCATCTGCTCATGGAATATCTGCGCCGCTTCAAGGCGGCCAGCGACAATGAAACCGCCATGGACAAGGCCGAGGCGGAGTTCCGGCCGTTGCTCGACCACCTCGGCGACTGCCGCCGTCAGGGCGCGGACCTCTCGCGCAACGCCAGCCTGCGCCAGTTCAAGTCCGCCCTCGCCGAGGCCACGCTGGAAGTGCTCGACACCCTCCAGCCCGGTTCCAGCAACACCGAGCCCGTGCAGCGTTTTGTGCGCCGCTTCAAAATGGCCCTGCGTGTGGACCGCCTCGTGCAGCCGCTCTCTGGTCCCGCCGGCAAGGTGCCGGAATGGGTCACTGAAGTCACCCATGGCATCCGCAGGCGTGTTTTCGATCTGCCAGACTCGCACACCGGCCAGAGCGTTCAGCAGCCAAAAGGGGCCATCCTGCGCTGGGATGAGGGAGCCCTATCCTTCCGCACCGGCGTGCTGAAAGACATCGTCATGGACAGGGACTTCCGCCAGGTGCTGGCAAACAGTCCGCTCGAAGAGCATGTGTTTGAAGAGCTGCTTCTCCCTCTCGCCCGGGTGCATGGTGTGCTGCGCCTGCTCTGCCCCGGCGCGCAGGAAAGCGCCTGGCCTCATGCGGACTGGAGCAAAGGCCAGCCCCGGCGTCTCGCGCAGCTCTTTAAAGTTCTCGACACCGCGGAGTCGCTCGACTGCCATGAAGCTGTGTGCAGCCTCGCGCGGATCACGCATCCGCAGATCTGGCGTACCAAGCCGGGGGAGATTTTTACCGGCGTCTGGAGCATCAATGCCGACCTCCGCGTGCTGCGCTGGCTGCTGGAACAGCAGCAGCCGACCACCGCCGACACCCGGCCCGCCGCCAGCGACATCCAGGGACTCACCCAACTGATCTGGTCCCACTGGCCGGAGGCGGCCGCCAGCCCCGAAATCTGGGAGCAGGCCACCTGGGTGGAGCATCTGCTGACTGCCGGAGAATGGCAGTCTCATCCGTTTAAAATCGATGGCAAGGCCACGGACTGGGACGGCCCGGTGCTGCCACTGCAGGGGCGCAAGCCCTCGCTGCCATTCCGCTTCGTACCCACCAAGGCGCAGCATGCCTCCACCCGCACGGTGGACGGCCAGTTCCGCCTCGTGCTGGTGAGCCGTCTCATCAAGCTGCTCGGTTCTGATGCGGAGCCTGCGCTTCTGGAATTTGTCTGCAACGCCACCGTGCTTCTGCCCAACAGCAAGATCAATGACGCTGGCGGCGGCGAAGGCCGCTCCTACGATGCGCCGAAGCTGGAGATGCTGCAGATGATTCACCAGCGTTTGCAGAGCCAGCCCGCCATCGAGACGGCGGTGCATCTCGTGCGCTGCTACCTGCGCCTGGGGGCTTCGCTGTCTCTGCCGGCGGGGGCCAGGGACAATCCCCGCGGCGGTCTGCCTGAGACTCTGCCCACTCCTGTCGAACTGGTCGCGCGGGTGTTTGCGCCGCATCCGCAGCGGGCGATGGAACGCGGCAGCCTTCTGGAGGAGCTGCGCCGTCTCCTCCTCAGCCGCGAGCGCCGCAATGAGAGCAGCCGGATGGAAATGCTGCGCGAACAGCTCGATGCCGCGCTGGGCAACGCCAAGGCCGACGGCTCCCTGCTTCCCGCAGCGTGGACGGGCGGGGACCGCGACATCATCGCCCGCGACTACGGCGACCGCCTCAAGCAGGTGGGCGAAAACACCGTGCGCGATTTTCTGCGCGTGCGCAGCGACCTCATCGATCTGATCAAGGCTGATCCGGACGGGCTGAATGCAGCCGACGCGCTCCGCGTGCAGCGTTTCTTTGGCTGGGTGGACTGGCTGCTCTTCTTCAGCCGCTCTGACTGGAAGACTGGAAACGGCTACCTCGATCTCCATTCCGCCGGCTCCAAAGGCGGCGACTGGTGGCCCGCGCTGGCTCTCCTCTGCGCAGGCACTCCCCAGGTGCAGGACGTCTGCCTGAAGGGAGACATGATGAAGAACCGCCCGCTGATGCTCGATCTCTTTCGTCTCAATGAGGCCGCGCTCGGCACCCTGGCCGCCATCATGGCGGAAAAAGACGCCGCGCGGCGCAACCAGATGCTGAACTTTGAGCACGAGCTGTTCTGGACCGAGCTCAATCTCGGCATCCTCGCGCGCACGGAGCATCATGACACGGCGGATGCACGCACTCTTTCGGAGAACGCCTTTCACGGCGCCGTCAGAAACATCGCCATCGCCACCCGTTTGCAGAAGGAGCCCGACGACAAGGTGGTGACGGACCGCCTCTTTGTCACCCTCGACTCCAGCCTGCGCAGTGACCGCCGTGGCGAGCCAGTCATCAGCCTGGATGGCGCGGTGCGCCTGGCTGCCGCCTGCGCGGAAGACCAGGGCCTGCCCGCGCAACTGCAGGAAAAAATGCGTGATGCTGCCAACGCCATGAAGACGGCCGCCGCCGGATTCCACGAGGCCGGCCTGCTGGGCGGCGCCGCCACGCCGGGAAAGGTGATGGATCTGCTCTTCCATCTGCATGAGGCCGCCCTGCAGGAGAAGTCCGCGTTCTGGCGCGGCTTTTATGAAAAGGCCCTCACCGTCCCAGGGGCGAAGAGCCAGTCCTTCATCCTGGCGCCTTCCTTCCGCAAGGCGCTGGCGCAGCCCTTCTTCCGTCAGTCGCTCGAAGGCCAGCGCACCGGCATCGACTCCGTGGTGGAGCGCTGGCGCGGCGTGGCCAGCACCGCTTTGCCAGAAAACGGCTGCGCGCTCACCTCTGCCTGCCGCGGCGGCTGGGGGCAGGCGATTGATGACCTGCTCAATGGCGAGGGCCGCGAAGACGCCAAGGCGCCCTTTCTGTGGCAGGTGGTGAATGAGTTTGAAAAAAATCACAGCGACATGCTGAAGAAGCCGCCCCAGGAGTTTCTCACCCTCTCGGCCTGGCTCATGCGTTTCTGGCGTGATGATGATCCGCAGGAGCTGAAGGACTATTTCAATCCGACCATGGAGGTGGCGCAGCCATGACCATGCATCTTCACCGTTGTCTGCTGGTGACGCTCGTGCTGGCGGCCTCATCCGGATTCTCCCAGGAGGCCAAGGCTCCGCCGCGGCTCGTCTCACCGCTTGCCAGAATCCGCAAAGTCTGGAACGGAGCCGTCGCCGACGACATCAAAAAAGGAAAGAAGGACCTGGCGGACATGGACGCGGAAATGCGCAGGCTGGTCCCAGCCGGCTCCGCGCAATCTGCAGCACCTGCCGTGGAGGCCGCGTGGAAATTGAGACCCAAGGCCCAGGCTGCGCTCGATGACCTGATCGGGAAGATCCATGCCTACAACACACTGGCGTATGAATTCAAAGCCAAGAATGCTTCTCCAGATGGACCGCAGGAGGGCGGTGTCATTGATCTGCTCTTCGTCGGCGGCATTCCCCTCGAAGGCAGCCGCTGGGAGAGCCTGCGTCCGCTGCTGCTGCCGGTGAAGCCGCCTGAGTTTGACGAGAAATCAGCGCCGTGGTCCTCCCGCCCGCGTGTTCTCAAGTGGAAGGAGAGCGAGACCAAGGGGATGACCCTCGGCGATCTCGGCTGGGCCACGCCTGAGGCCGACTCCGAGGACTGGAAACAAAAGAGCACGCGCTGGATCTACGACTTCTCCATCCTGCACCTTTGGCTCGCCCAGCCACCCGCGGGGCTGGGCGCGCGGGTGAAATCGGACTGGCTGAAACAGGAGGCCGGTCTGGAGGATGTGGCGCAGTGGAAGCAATCGCCCGATGAGCCGAAGCTCATGCTCAACGGCGACTACCCCTGGATGATCAAACAGCGGCCCGCCAGATCAAAAGCCAGCCGCCTGAGTGAAGTGAATCTTCTCGTCTGCCCGGAGAAACCGGCGGGCGATACGGACGCACTGCTGAAGACACTGGCCATGAAAAACGCCGTGCTGCACTGCCTGGCGGAGTCCGTTCTCGCGCGTGGGCCGGCGCCTGAAGCCGGGCGCTGGCTCGACTGCGCGGCGCATGCCAATCCTCCCTGGACCTGCTTTGAGCCGGAGCGGACCGGCGATGGCGCCGTGGGTGCGTGGAAAGACGCCGTCACCCTCGTTTCCAAAACGGGCAGGCCGTTTCAATTGCAGCATCAGGTGGCCGCGTTTCAGAATGATTTCACCTGGAGGCCGGCCGTGCAGGGCTGGACGGGATACATTCCTTTGCCCGCTAAAAGAGACGCACCAGCCACCACCAGGCCCACCGCCGCACCGGAAGCTCTCAAAGCACCCCCGCGTCCGCTGGACAAGGCCTGGTCCACTCTTTGCGATCTCGCCGCCGGCGAGATCGCCAAAGCCGCGCCGGGTGGCCGTGTGCGGGCGGCTCCGCCCAGGATCGACGGCTGGTGGTTTGCCTTTCCCCAGGAAAACTGGGCGCGTGCGCTGAAGGAGAAGGGGCTCGAAGTGGCGGATGACGGCAAGGCGGTGCAGGTGGTGCTGACGGACATCATGCCAGATGCTGGTATCAGGGCGCAGGCAATGCTCGATGGCAGGGCCGTGGGCGCCGTTTTGGAAGTGGCGCTGCCGGGGCCCTGGCCCGCCACCTTCGCCACGCCCAAGGAATTTTTGCGGGTGGGCCTGCCGCTCGCATGCCTCACGCTGGGGCTGCTGGTCTGGCTGGCGGCCTGGAAATTTCAGCCGCGCAATCAAGGCGACACCTGGTGGCAGTTCTTCAAGCAGTCGCCGCCTGCCGCGGCCTGCCTGCTGGCCCTGGTCTGCACGGGCACGGCATGGGCGCTGTGGTGGGCGGGGCCGGCCCTCACGCCCCTCCTGACTCCGGTGTCAGGCGTGGTGGAGATCGAAGTCGGTGCGCACAAGGCCGTGACTCCGAAGCAGCGGCAGGTGGTGAGAAGCACCTGCGATGAACTTTTCACCGAACTTTCCGGCCACGATTCCTCCGGCGCCTCCACCTGGCTTTCGCGCTGGTGGCGTGCCGTGAAGATCGGCGTGTTTTATGAAAAGGAGCCGCGGCCGACTCTCGCCGCCGCCGACACCACATGGCGCCTGCGGGCTGTGGCCGCCGAGCTCGAGTGGGTGAAACAGGGCCTGCTGAGAGAAGAAAACAGGGCTGATTTTGACAGCGCGCTCAAAGAGCTGGACGAGCTCTACGACGACGGGGAGAAGAACCAAAGCGGACCGAACCTCGGGCCCTCCCTGGCGTCTGGTCCCACCGCCGGTTCCACGCTCGCATTCACGGATGGTGATGACGGCGATCTCCAGGAGCTGCCTTCACTGGCGCACCTCAGGCTTCCCACCGATCCGGTGCTCACCGTGCTGCTGTGCACACCTCCCACCGATCCGCGCACAGCGGTGCAGAGCGACATCGCCTTCCGTCAGCAGCGGCTCAAGGCCTGCTCCACGCGGCTCATGTCGCCCTTTCCACTGGGAGACGGGCTCACGCTGAAGGAGTCGCTCAAACAGTGGCCCGGTGCTGGCAACACGCCACCGTCCGCCGCGAAGGCGCCGCTGAACATGGACACTGTGCGTGCGGAGTTTTGGGGAGGCATTACTGACAAGGACGTTGCGGTCTGGTCCAAGGAAATCACCAGCGCCTTCATCGAGCAAAGCAGGTCTGACAAATCCAAGGACGGCCCCGCGCGGCTGACCACGCGCTTTCAGGGGTGGAGTCGCTGGTGCGTGGTGGCCCTGGCGGCGGTGGGCGGCAGTCTGCTGCTGAGCATCGCCCTGGGCCGCGTGCTGGAATGGCTGCGCCACTTTGCAGCAGGCGGCCGCTCCGTGGCATGGATATATGTGGCGGCGGCGCTGGCCGGCTGGGGGCTGAGCTTTCTGGCGGGCACGGCAGCGCTCGCCGCGCTGGAACCGTGGATCACCAGCTACGGCGGTTCGCTGGCTTCTTCCGCGCGTGTCCTCGCCATCGGTCCCGCAGGGGTGCTGGCGCTGGCGTTTGCATGGCGCAGGCTGCTGCCTGAGGGCAGGAGCTTCTGGGTGCGCAGCAGCCAGGCGGTGCTCCGTCTTGCCTCCCTCGTGCTGGGTTTCATGCTGGCCGTCATGGCCCTCGCCTTCGGCATTCTGCTGCCTTTGAGCGCGCACGAAGGCACCCTGTGGCTGCCCGGTGGCTACAGCTTCGCCCTGCTCCTTTGCGTTCTGCTTGCGGACAGTTCCTTTGTCCTCGCCGCCTGGGGCGCGGGCACCTCGAAGAAAAACGCAAAAGGCGGTCACTCCGCCCGGCGCGCGACGACATGGCAGTAGCCAGGCAACTGTAAAACCGCTAACAATTCACCTCTCAAGACATCCCTGCCTCCCTCATGAATCTTTCCAAAAGCATCAAAATAGGAACCGTCGAAATCAACACGGATGCCTCCATTGATCTGCGCGAGGCCCAGCGCGCATTTGCCAGCCTGGAGGCGGCCATTCAATACAATGAAGAGGACAATCCCTCCGGCATTGTGGGACAAAAGGAGATGATTCGTTTCATGCTCGTGGCCCTCCTCTCCGGTGCGCACGTTTTGCTCGAAGGCAATCCCGGTCTGGCCAAGACAGAGACCTGCAAAAAAGTCGCCTCCCTGCTGGGGGCCTTGCAGTTTAACCGCGTACAGTTCGTACCTGACATGATGCCATCGGACCTCCTGGGTTCGCAGCGCATCGATCTTGATGGCGGCCAGACGAGACAGGTCTGGGCGGACGGCCCCATCTTCGCCAATCTGCTGCTGGCGGATGAAATCAACCGTGCCAGCGCCAAGGTGCAGGCCGCGCTGCTGGAAGCCACGGGAGAAAAACAGGTCAGCCAGGCGGGACGGGGCACCAAGGCACTCCGCACCGCCGTGGAAGTGAAAGCCCTCGAAGGCATCACCAGGATGTTTCGTCAGGAGATTGTTGTCACGCGGCGCTGGCCGCTCGTGTTCAGCACCATGGCCACGATGAACCCCATCGAAATGGAAGGCACTTATGAGCTGTCCGAGGCGCAGCTCGACCGCTTCATGGCGAAGGTGCTGGTGCCCTATCCGAACCAGGAGGAACTGGGAAAAATCCAGAAGCATCAAAAGCGCGATGAAGACCCGCCGCCCTTCGAAATCGCCACCGTGATCTTCCTTTCGATGCTGCGGGACATGCTCACAGGACGCGAGGCGAAGCGTCAGTTCATGGAGCAGAAGCCCGAACTGGCTGAACAAATCCGCTGGCTTGTCTGGTTCAGCCACGCTCGCCCGCTTGGCGGCGGCGCGGATGAAGGCGGCGGCTGGGCGGTGGAGGGCGGGGATCTGGCGGCTTCCGCGCAGGCGCGGGACGTGCGCATGAAACTCAAGGAGTGGGCCCGCAACAGCTCCGGCAACAAGGCTGAACACGAATTCGCCGGCCACATGCTGGAGGCTCTCTCCAGCGATGCCTATCCCGGCGTGCTTTCCGGTTCCAGCCCGCGCGGCATGGAGCGTCTCACGGAGGCTGTCCTCGTCACCGCCTTTCTAAACAATAACATTGACAACGGCTTCGCCTCACCCACGCAGCGTGATCTGGAGTCCGTGCTTCATCCCATCCTGCGGCATCGCATCCGTCTGAGCTCCTCCGCCATTGCCGGCGGCCGGAACTCGGACCAGGTCATTGATGCATTGCAGCATGCCCTGCGCGCCGCCTTCAAATCTTGAGACATCTGAGCCATGACTCTTCCCTCCACTCGTGGTGAAGCTCAGGAGCAGCTCGCGGCCTGGCGCAAGGTGCTGCGCGAGATGACCCAGCGCACGCGCAACTCCCTCAAGCCTCTGCTGGATGCGCCCATGCCGGGAGACACCCGCTCCCGCAGGCTGGTGCCGCGCGGCCCGGATGTGGATGTGCCGCGCACGCTCACCGTGGATGATGACATCGCATGGATCGACCACCGCAGCGTGGCGCAGTCCGCTCATCTTCCTTTTGCCCTCGCGCTGCAGAGCGGCATGCTGCGCACCATCCCCGCCCGGCAGGATGTGCTGGGCGAGTGTGTGACGCTCGTCGATCTCAGCATGTCCATGCTGAGCGATGCGTATGGCGCCATCGACACCGCCTCCATGCAGTCGCCGGTGAACAACAAGATCGCCGCCCTGCTGGCCGCCGCCGCTTGTGCCAATGCATTGGCCGAGGGCTCCGGCTTCGCGCTGCGCTCCGTCTGCATCCGCCGCGGCGGGGGCGTCACCGATGTGCTGCGCGCGCAGCGGCCGAATGGCTTTGCCCTCCGCGTGCTGGACCAGTCGGAGCGGCATCTCATCGATCTGTTTCGCGGGGCGCATCTGCGCGCTGACGAGCCCCACACCACGCTGCGGCAGGGCCTGCAGCATGTCATTCGCGAAGTGCGCGGCAAAGGCGTGGTGATCATCATCTCCGACTTCCTCGAAGGGCATGAAAGCTTCCGCAACGCGCTGCAGGAGGTGATGGTACGCCACAAGGTCGTGCTGCTGGATGTCGCCTCGCTGCGTGATCGTGCCTTTCCCGAGAGCGAGGCAGGGCCGGACCTCTACACCTTTGGCGCGCGCCATCTGGAGGACGGCCTGTTTGAGCGCGCCAATACCTCCTACCACATCAAGGAGTGGAACGCCAAAGTCCGGGCCAATTCGGCGCGCATCGATGCGCTGGTGCATGGCCGCGCGCGCCGTGTCCTGCTGTCCGGGCGCACCTTTCAGGACATCAGCCGCACGGTGCGGTCCGCCCTCGTCACTGTCTCCTAACCGCCACCCGTCATGTTCCGCGTTCTCGATCTCGAATTTCACCTGGGCCAGCCCCAAAAAGCAGACGGCCTGTCCTCGCGCCATCAGGGGCAGGGCATCCGGCCCGCTGATCTCGGCAGGCCGGAGCTCGCCGCCATCCGTGCCGCGCTGAAGTCCGACTGGGACAAGCTGAACACCCTCTGTCTGGCCGCTGACCCCATGGCTCCTGGCAAGGATGTGCTGTGCCTGGTCAATCCACGCTTCGGCAGTGAACTCATGGAGCTTTCCGAAAGTCCGCGCTGGCGTGAGGAACTGCGTGAGGGACTGGCAGCGGATGATGCGCTGCTGTTTCCGGACAAGCAGAAGAAAACCCGGTGGCGTCTCTGGGGTGGCGGCCGCACACCATCCGGCGCGGAGCAGGAAGAATATGCGCCGCCACCGGCGGCGCCCGAGGCGGTGCTGTTTGCCGCGCTGGATGTGGTGTTCCCACCCGGTGTGCATCCCAAGGCGAAAGATCTCGAAGAAATTCAGGCGACGCTGGCCCGGCTGCGGAGCACGATTAACGTTTCGAGCGACAAGCTGGGCAAGCGCGTTCCCATCCCCCTGCTGCCGGATCTGAATGGTGGTGCCATCCGCCGTCTGCTCAGCGTCGGCTCGGGCTGGCCCGCGGCGCTGGAGGAAATGCTGGACCAGGATGCGGAACTGCTGGCAAGTTTGAAGGACACCTGCGCGGAAAAGCCGCGCCCCGCTTCCGAGCAGGGATTCACCGGCGAAATCTGGACACCCAGATCGGAAGAGATGCTGCACGGCGCGCTGGCACTGGAGGCCGCACAGAGGGCCGCTTCCCAGCGACGCGAAGGTCTCGGCGCGGGCATTTCCATGGCCACCTGGCTGGCCGCGTTTGAGGAGACGGTGGAAGGACCTCTGCGCAGGCTGCCGGATGCCCGACTGCAGCGAGTGCGCACCTTCAGCCTGGCGGCGGCCAATGCCCAGGATGGACTCTGGGTGGGCGTGACCGCGCCTGGTTTTGTGCGGCTGGAAGTCATTGCTTCAGGTGTGTCGGGGTTGAAGCTCGTCGCGGACTGGCTGCCTTCGGAAAATCATCCCAGGGCGGCCAGCCGGCTGCTTGCCCTTTTGAAGAAGGCCGGACGCTATCCCGCACTCGGAACGGTGCGCCATCTGGCGCAGGCCTGGGCCGCGCTGGCTCCCATGAAGCCCTGGCCGGAGCTGGTGGCCTCCCTGCCATGGGCCAGTGCCAGCACGCTGGATGAACTCGCCTGCCACGGCGCGGAGCTCAACCATGCGGCGAACGCCGATGATCAGACATTGAACGCCGTGCTCGATGCCCTGCCCTCCGTCATGCTGGCCGCTCAGTGGCCCGGAGCTTTGGAAAACGCCAGACAAGTTTTCATGGCCTTGAGGCCGGCGGGAGAACGGCTGGAAAAGAGTCTTCAGGTGATTATTGACAGATTGCAGAAGAGTCCGGATTTCACCGTCAGTCATTTGAGTGACGTGGTGCTGCTGGCGCGGCTTTCCGGCCAGTCCGGAAGTGTGCTGGCCATCGCGCAGGAAGTTTGTCTGCTGGGCCGGCGCTTTGGCTGTCCGCCGGAGCTCGCACGGGGACTGCTCGCAGGCCTGGTTTCCGGTGCCATGCTGGAAGATGAAACGGCGCGGCAGCTTGGCAATCTCTGCCGCCGCGTGCTCAGCCAGGCGGGCAGCCACCATATCCGGCTGCGTGAGGCCCTGTCACAGCTTTTGCAGCCGCTGCTCCTGACCTGCCAGCCATTCGGCGGATTGGGCGAGTTTTTGCTGGAGGCCATCGCCAGTCATCTCCGCAGAGAGGCACCGTCCGATCTGCCGCAAAGCTGGACGCCCCCCGCGGACCTGAAAGCTGAAGCCTGGCTGGCGGCACTGCCCGCATTTTCGGAGCTCGCTGTGCAGATGGGCAGCCCGCGCTGGCCGGTGGAGCAGCTTCATCTCCTCTGGGGCTGGCTGGAGGCGCCGCAGCCGCTGGCCGTGCCCGCCGAGGCGCCAGGCGTGTTTTATCTCGCTCTCGAATCCTGGCTCGAAGGCCAGGAGTTCACGAACGGAGCGAACGCAAATCTGAAAAGCCTCGCGGATCAGGCCACGCGCTTGCAGTTTCTCCGCCTCCTTCACTCGGCCCATGCGGTGGCGGACGAGGCACGCTCCTCCTGGATCAAAGCCCACTCAAGCCTGGTGCCGTGGGGCGGGCTGGGACGCGAGTGGCTCTCCATCTGTGTCTCCGCCAGCTCTGAAGCGGAGGCGGCGCATTTGTGGTGCAGAGGCCTGAAAGTGCTCACGCTGTGGGGCCGGCTTGGCAGCACCTCCGCCTGGTTGACCGAGCTGGGCCATGAGGTGCCGTGGTGCCGGCCTGCATGGCGGGAACTCGTGCCCGCGTTCGTGGAAAATGACGACGGCGCCTGCCCGCCGCAGGTGGCCGAAGAGGTGGTCAGGGAGCTCTTCACCGTTCCCCATGAAGACAGCGCAAAACTGCAGCGCTGGAGACGCCTGCTGTGGCTGCTGCCCGCGGAAATGCGCAGGACGCACAGCGTGGCCGCCAGCATTGAAACCTGCACGGCAGGTGCTGTTTGCGCGGGCACCAGCGACGCTTTCCTTTCCGCGGAGAGCGTCCTTTCAGAACTCGGAGGCTGCATGCTGGCGGAGGATGATCAGAACCACGCAAAGCGGTGGGCGGCCCTGCTGCCGCAGGAGGCGGCACATGCGCCGGCACGGCTCACCCTGCGCTCGTCCTTCCTGACACGCAGCCTTCTCAAAAACACCCGGCAGGATCTTTTCCTGCAGCGTCTGGTTTCATTCTGGCCCGAACTCGTGAGCCGCTTGTTCGCGGCCTCGGAGCCGGTTCTGTTTGATGTTGAGATCTGGCAGTTGATCAAGCATGCGGGGGCTCCGGAGGACGACTACAAGCGCCAGGCGGCCGTGCGCCTCGTCACTGACATCTCCCGCCTTCCAGTCGGAGAGGCGGCGGGTGCACTGCTGCGGCTGCTGCGCGTGCTGCCAGAGGCCAGACGGCAGGTGCTGGATCACGCCACCCTGCTGCGCTCCCTGCTCACGTGGATGCTCTCCCGCCCCGGCGCCAGACCCGCATGGACCACGCTTTCCGAACTGCTGGTGGACCCCGTTTCAGAAAGCCTCGCCCTCGGAGTGGCCGCGGATCACCTGCAGAACACCAGCGGAAAAGTCTCCGCCGCAGATCTGGAGTTTCTGGCCACGCTGCGTCCGGCTCTTGTCAAAGTGCTGCCGGAGCTGAAGTCGAAAGTGGGCGAGGAAGGGCTGCGCAATCGTCTGCTGACCACCGTGCTTTGCACGCCGGGCTCGCAGATGAGCGTTTCCTGGCGCCGCCATGTCGCGGATGAATTTCACGCTCTGCTGCACATCCGTCCCGAGGAGGCAGCGGCCATTGCCCGGCTCTCTCCGCTATTGTCCTAGCCTGATGTGATGAACACACCTCTCCAAGACTTCTGGAATGAGCCGCCCGGGCCGTGGTTTCAGTCCATTTCCAGACAGCAGTGGCAGGTGAAGCTGGAGCATGCCAGGGCCGTGGTGGATGCCGTCTGCACAGTGCTGGATGCGGGTCGTGGCGTAGAGGCCTCGGAGTGGTCATTGATCACCGTGGGTGATGATGGACTGGTCCATGTTCCAGAGGGGTGGGGCAGTGGCAGCCTGGACACACCTGTGCAGCAGCCGCTGAACCGGCTGCTCTCCACCCTTCTCAGTGACAACGATTTCAACTCCCAGCATGGCCCCCGTGAATGGAAGCTGTTTTTCGCCGGCAAACCAAGGCGGCGTGATCTGGTCATTCCGCCCATCGCAGCGCCCGAGCCGGAGCCTGAGCAAAGCACTGATGAGATGGAGGATGATCCATCTCCTGTCTTTGAAACGATGCGTCAGCCGGAGACCATCGCACCGATTGAGCCGCTGCCACCCCAGCCTCCGCTGCCACCTCGCCTCGTCGCTGATCCGCCGAAACCACGCCGCAAACGCCTGCTGCCAGTTTGGATCACGGCGCTGCTCGTCATCGTCGTCGCAGCCGTGGGAATCATGGCGCCGCCGTCTCAATGGCTCAGAGGGTTCAGCAAAGAGAACATCCGGCAGGCTTCTGCCTCTGACACGCCGGATCTCGGAGTGATCGCTCCGCCCGGCACCCAGGGCTCCGCTTCTGGATCATCGCTGGCGGATCTGGCGCCGCCAGTGAGAATTCCTCCTCCCGAACCCGGCGCGCCGATCGAGGTGCTGGTCGCGACCTGGGAGGCAGACGCGAAGGGACGTGGGCGTTTGATATTGAAACGCGGCAGCCGCACGGCCTTCGTGGACTTCCGCATGGTCGAAGATCCCCAGTACCAGCCGCGCGGCGCACAGCAGCCCGTGAAGATTCCAGGCACCTGCCTCGCGGTGAGAAAGCTGAGCGAGGGCCTCTGGCATTTCATTCTGGACGGCGGCGGTGGCTCAGAGCAGCCCATGAACCATGTTTCCTGGCGGGAAGCACACAAGCTCTGCCAGACCCTGGATGCCGCCATCTCCCCGCGCGGCCGGTTGAAAGCGCGCCTGCCCTGGCAGTGGGAATGGGAGAAAGCCGCCAGCACGGAGGATGGCGCAGGCCTGGCGGACATCTTTACCGGCAAGGGCGAATGGATGGAGGACGCCTGGCAGGAAAACAACCGCGTCTGGCCGGGCATCGGCGTCACGGACGACCGCGGCTCCGGCATGCGCGTGATCCGCGGCGGCACCGTGAAAGCCTACGTGCTTCACACCACTTTTAAAAACGATGCGGACAAACAGCTCGCGGATGTCGGCATTCGCCTTTGCATTGATCCCTCTCCTTGATCATCATCCCGGCTTCTGTCACTGCAAGGCACCATGGCCAGACCTGTTTTAGCTTTCTGGAAAAATCCCCCCGCCGGATGGCTGGAGGCCGTGGGTGAGCACAGGCATGAGGTGCTGAACCGGCACGCGAAGACGATTGTGGACGCGGTGTGCCGGGCGTTGGACGAAAGACGCGGCATCGATGACTCGGACTGGGATCAGCTCACTGTCGGGGTGGATGGTCACGTTCATGTTTCCCCGGACTGGGGCAGCGGTCGTGCCGCTGGCACGGCAGCGATCAAGACCTCTCTCAACAGCGTCTTGAAGGAACTGCTGAGTCCGGAAGACTTTAATGGCAGCCGAGGGCCGGAGGACTGGCACGAGTTTTTTGCCAGTAGAACGCGGAAGCGCCATTTTTCGATCCCGCGCATCACCGACGCAGGTTTTGAAAAGGAGGAGCCGCCGCCTCCCGACACCAGGAAAGTTCGTGAAGTGCCGCCGGCGGTTTCTTTCCGCCGCGAGAGTCTCAGGGAGGCGCCCGAGATCGTGCAGCCTGTGGCCCGGCAGCAGATCATCCCGGACACCCGTACGCCAAAGCCTGAAAAGCTTCCGCCGCCGCCCCGGCCCCGCCGCAAGGCGAAGATGCCTTTCTGGGCAAAGTGCGCGGTCTTTGTGATTCTGGCTGTCGCGGGAACTGCCTCCTGGTATTTTCTGGCAGTGCCGAAACGGGAGATCGTCGCGCAGCCCAAACAGCAGGCTGAGGATCAGGCCGCGGCTGAAATCGCGCGCCTGGCGCGGGAGAAGGCCGAGGCCTGGCGGGCGGAGAAACAAGCGGCCGCCCAGGCGAAGGAAAAGGCCGAAGCTGAGGAAAAACAAAAACAGATGGCGGCAAAAGCCCAGGCGGAGCGCGTGGCAAAGGAGAAGGCGGAAGCCGAACAAAAGCAGATGGCTGCCAAAGCCGAAGCGGCCCGCCTGGCAAAGGAGAAAGCAGAGGCTGAGGAGAAAGCCAGGGCCATGGCCGCCGAGGCGGAGCGCAAGCGCCTCGCGGCGCTGGAGGAGGAGCGAAAAAGAAAGGCCGCCACGCCGGAGGGCATGCTCGGTGCCGCGAGCAAGGCCGCGCCCTTCACCAACACGCTGGGCATGAAGTTTGTACCCGCGGGCACACCGGGCCTGCTCTTCAGCGTGTGGGAGACACGGGTGCAGGATTTCAGCGCCTTCGTCAGTGCCACCAGCCACGACGCTGTCAGCGAGGGCAGTTTTGGCAAGGCGGCCTACACGCTGGAAAGAACCGCCGATGGCAGCAGCTCGGAATCGGTGCAGCGTGGCGGTTCGTGGAAGGACCCGCACTTCCCCGACAAACAGAGCGGAGATCATCCGGTGGTCTGCGTGAGCTATCTGGATGCGGAGGCCTTCTGTGCCTGGCTCACGAAAAAGGAGCGTGAAGCAGGAAAAATCCCCGCCGCCTCCAGCTATCGCCTGCCCACGGATGAGGAATGGAGCAGCGCCTGCGGCAGCGGCAGGTACCCATGGGGAGGAGATTATCCTCCCGCCAGCGCGGCTGGCAACTACAGTGGCAAGGAGGCCATGGTGGGAGTCCTGCAGGGCGGAGCCAATCCACTGGCCGAAGTGGGTTTCAGCGACACTGCGGCGCGCACCGCGCCGGTGGGACAATTTGCGGAGAACGGTTATGGCTTGAAGGACATGGGTGGCAATGTGTTTGAATGGTGCAGCACCTGGTATGAGTCACGGCTGAACGATGCTGACCTCCTCACGGATTTCCCCGGCCTGAAGAATGACGGCGGAGGACATGCTTACCGCGTGCTGCGCGGCGCTTCATGGAGCAGCAAGTCGGAGCCTGGACTGCGCACCTCCTGCCGCAACCGCGGAGCTCCGCATATGCGGAATGATTTCTTCGGCTTTCGCTGCGTGCTGACGGTGCCGCCTGCAGCGCCCGCCCCGCCCGTGATGCCGGCTTCGGGTGCTGTGAAACCTGCCGGTCCAGCCGCTGGGTTTGAAAACAGTCTTGGCATGAAATTCGTGCCGGTTCCGATCACGAAGGAAAAGACGGTGCTCTTCAGCGTCTGGGATGTGCGCGTCAAAGACTACCGCACGTATGCCACGGACCAGGGGGTGGGAATGGTGGCTCCCAGCTTTGCGCAGACTGCGGAACATCCGGTGGTGAATGTGACATGGGAGGAGGCGCGGGCCTTCTGCCAGTGGCTGAGCAAGAAGGAAGGCAAAAGCTACCGTCTGCCCACTGATGTGGAGTGGAGCTGCGCGGCAGGATTAACTCAGGAGAGCGGTGATACGCCGCGGGAACGTGCTGAAAATGCGGCGGGTGCTTTTCCGTGGGGGAACGAGTGGCCGCCGCCTGCCGGCGCAGGGAATTATGACGTGAGCCTGCGCGTGGACGACAGCCCGCACACTTCGCCCGTGGGGGCTTTTCCTGCTAATGCGCTGGGGCTGAGTGACATGGGAGGGAATGTTTGGCAGTGGTGCGAGGACTGGGATGAGCCGGGAATCAAGACGGATCATGTGCTGAGGGGTGGGTCTTGGGGGGACAGTGCGAAGGGGAATTTGCTTTCTTCCTGTCGCGGGGTGCGGCCGGCGCATCGGGATGAGTGCATTGGGTTCCGCGTGGTGCTTGATGCTGCGCCTTGATGCAAGGGGGACTACTGTGAGGAGAGGGGGATCCAGTCGGACAAAATGCGCAGGGTTTCGAGCTTTTCGGGAGTGATGTTTTGGGCGGAGTTTGTGTCGGATTCGGCAAGTTTGCCGGCGTTATCGACATTTTCCAAGGTGAGGGGGAAGATGAGGCAGGCGGGACTGGAGGTTTTTTGGGAACGGGCGGCGATGCGCTGGCTGTTTTCCTCGATTTCCTGGAGGCGCTGTTTTTCGTTGAGGCTGACGGTGTTTTTCTTGAGGCGCTCGCGCAGGCGTCTGCTGTCTTCGAGGATGGCCTGGAAGTCTGGATTGGTGGCGAGGCGGGCTTCGAGCATGCCGCCGAGGCGGCCGGTGGGAAGCGGGGTCTGGCTCCAGGGTTTGAAGGGGAGGGCGGGGATGGTGTCGTAGGGGAGGGGATTGGGCAGGGCGCTTTCTCCGAGCTCCATGACGTCGCGGGTGGAAGGGAGGCGGAGGTCCGGGATGACGCCGCGGAGCTGGGTGGAGTCTCCGGTGATGCGGTAGAATTTGAGGATGGTGACCTTCAGGTCTCCGGCGGCGGTTTTGTCTGCGAAGAAGGGCATGTAGCGTTCGACGGGCAGGATGGTCTGGACGACGCCGCGGCCGAAGGTGTTTTTGTCTCCGACGATGATGGCGCGGCGGTAGTCCTGGAGGGCGGCGGCGAGGATTTCGGCGGCCGAGGCGGTGTACCTGTCGGTGAGGACGATCATGGGGCCGTCGTAGAGGGGGGAGGGATGTTCGCAGGCGCGGGAGGAGATGGCTCCTTTGGAGTCCTTGGTCTGGATGACGGGGCCTGCGGGAATGAAAAGGCCGGGGAGCTTGATGGCTTCATCCAAGGAGCCGCCGCCGTTGCCGCGGAGGTCGAGGACGAGGCCTTTGATGTTTTCCTTGATGAGGCGCTTGAGGAGGCGGGACACGTCTGCTGTGGCGCTGACGGTGCCGCTCTCCATGTCCGCATAGAAGGAGGAGAGATGGAGCCAGCCGAGGCGGGTGGCGCCGCCGGCTTCCCGCGGGAATTCAATGAGCTCGGCGCGGGCGAGCTTTTCGTTCAATGCCACTGTCTGGCGGATGATGGAGAGCTCCTGGATGAGCTCGGGACCTGCGGCGTCGGTGCGGCTGACGCGGAGGCGGACCACGGTGTCTGGTTTTCCGCGCATCATTTCGATGACTTCCCGAAGCTTGCGAGAGCGGGCGTCCACCCATGCGCCGTCCGTGCCCTGGGCGACGGCGAGCACTTTGTCCTTCAGCTTCAACCGGCCGCCTTTGTCCGCGGGGCCGCCGGTGACGATGCCGGTGACTTCCGCGGCGTCGTCACGCATGGTGAGCTGCACGCCGATGCCGACCTGGGAATGAGTGAGCCAGGCCTTGGAGTCGCGCTTGGTGAAGTATTCGTTGGTGGAGTCGTAGGCCTGGGCGAGGCAGGAGAAGAACATGCCGGTGATGTCCTCCTTGTCGTTGCCGTTCATCTCGGCGGACATGCGTTCGTAGCGTGCGAGGAGGCGCTTTTCCGGCGGGTCCGCAGGGGCCTGGGCGGCGCGGTCGGCCAGACGTTCGGTGAGGAGCTCGCCTTCGATGCGGTTGAGCCAGAGCTGGTCGGCGGCGGCCTTGTCCGCGGGCCAGGGGAGCCTGCTGCGCTGGAGTTCCAGCGTGCGGTCGGAATCAAAGGTGAAGCGGCCCGCCTCCAGGTGCTTTTTGATGAAGGCGAGGCGCTCCGCGAGGCGCTGTTTGGCGACCTCAAAAATCTCGAGCGCCGGGGTGATGCTGCGGACGAGGATGCTGTCGTCCAGCGAGGTGGCGTATTTTGCGCGGAAGGCGTCCACATCCTGCCGGGTGAAGAAGAGATGCGAGGGGTCGAGGAAGGTGAGGTAGTTTTCGAGAAGCCTTTGTGAAATCTCGTCATCGAAGGGGTGGTTCGAGAGGTGGTGGTTCTGCAGCATGTAGGCCAGGTGCATGGCCACCTGGCCGAAGTCGGTCTCGGCGTGAACGGGGGTGGCGGAGGCCAGCAGGGATGCGAGGGACAGGCCGGTCAGGGAAACGAGATGCCTCATGGTGGTGGGTTAACGGTCTGGCGAAAATCCGTCTTTCGGAGGGCGGGAAGGGTACGAACGAGGGGACGGGCTCTGTGGCGAATGAAGCAGGCCGAGGGGCTGGGGCTGTTTACGATGGGGTGAGATGACCCGAATGGCTGGTCAAAGACCGGGGGTAAAAGATGCTGCGGATGTGTGGTGGCGTGGGCGTCTGGAGGGAAGTTTTGAATTTGCTTGTCAATTGAGTGTTTTAGGTGATAATCACCTGTGATTTTGATGCGGGTTGTTGGACGGATTTCAAGAGTGGGTGGCTGCGGGTGCTTTTGGGGTTTCGGGAGCCGCGGCGGGGAGGGAGCGATGGCCCACGGGTTGTGCGCTTCCTTCGGTTTCTTTAGTTTGCTGAGGTGGAATGTATTGCAGGGGTTAGGCCTTCAATAGTTATAAAAGTGAGCGCTTTACCTAACAAACGTCTTACAATCACAATCTCGACATCCTGGGGTGATTATCGTGACAGTAGTGAAATCCAAGAAATTCCATTACTTGCATGAAAGGCACTCTCTTATCCTCACTGCGCCGGGCCCGTTGGGTACATTCGGTCCAAATCCTGGTTCTTATCTCGTGGGTGATGAATCCTTTCCCTGGTGCTTTCGCTTATTGGACTCTGAGCAATGGCGCTAAGACGGAGGTGGCCAATCCTGCGGATGGGGATGACTGGTACAATCAGGACAGCGACAGCGACGGCCTGAGCAACTCCCAGGAGGTGACCTTTGGCAGCGATCCGTACCGCCTGGATTCGGACTTTGACGGGCTGGCGGACAGCGTGGAGTATCAGTATTCGCTGAGTGCTCTGGAGGGGGGGCAGGCGCTGCCGTATGATCCGTGGAACTGGGACAGCAATGGGAACGGCAACTCGGATTTTGACGAGTATTATCAGCAGATTCAGAATTACATTCCCCAGGTGAACTATGCCAGCCTGCAGCAGGGCAGCTATTACAGCTACTCGGACGCGGATGGGGACGGTCTCAAAAACTTTGAGGACAGCGACCCGCTAAACTGCGACCGGGACGGAGATGGCATTCTGAACTGGAACGACAGCTACATGGATGATCCCTACAATGGCATGGGACCTCAGGGAGAGAGGGACAGCGACGGGGACGGCGTGCCCGATGCGTCGGATCCTTTCCCCTACGGCAGCTACTTCTACCAAGGGATCGAGTACGGCGGCTCGTGGAGCGACCGTGACAATGACGGCGTGCCTGATCCGGCGGATCCGTTTCCGGATGGGAGCTACTGGTATAATGCGGTGGAATATGCCCTTCCTTATGTGGACCAGGATGGCGACACCATCCCAGACGTGGTGGACCCCTGGCCGACGATCGCGGGGAGCTATGAGTACAACGGAACGACCTATCCTGGAGCGTGGAGCGACCGGGACAACGATACTATTCCCGACCCGGCGGACCCGTTTCCGGATGGCAGCTACTGGTGGAACGGCACGGAATATGCCGGGGCATGGATGGATAGTGACAATGACGGCACCCCCGATGCCCAGGATCCTCTGCCTTACGGCGATCCGGACAGCGATGGCGACGGCACTCCAGATTCGCAGGACGCCTACCCCAGCGACCCCTGGAACGGCCAGCCGCACTACAATTACAACGGCACCGAATATCCCGGCGTCTGGGTGGACAGCGATAACGACGGCATCCCTGATTCGTTCGATGAGACACCCAATGGCGACCCTGACAGCGACGGGGACGGCACCCCTGATTCGCAGGACCCCTACCCGAATGACGCCTGGAACGGCCAGCCGCACTTCAGCTACAACGGCGTGGAATATGCCGGCAACTGGGCTGATGCGGACGGGGACGGCATCCCCGATGTGGTGGACCCGATCTTCTCGGGCCTGGGCTACAGCTACTGGTGGAACGGCGTCGAGTATGCCGGCAACTGGGTGGACGACGATGGTGACGGCACGCCGAACGACTTTGACGCTTTTCCCAATGGCAGCTACTGGTATAACGGCACCGAATACGCGGGCGCGTGGAGCGACAGCGACGGCGACGGCATTCCCGATGCGCAAGACTCCTGGCCCAGCGACTCCTGGAACGATGCGCCGCACTACACTTACCAGGGAAATGAATACCCCGGTGTGTACAACGACCGCGACGGCGACGGCATTCCCGACGGACTGGACGCTTATCCCGATGATCCCACCAACAACGCGGACACGGACAATGACGGCATCAGCGACTACGATGAAAACACGCAGTATCACACGGATCCCGCCAAACGAGACACGGATGATGACGGTCTCTCGGACTTTGACGAGCTCTTTACCTATCATACCGATCCGCTGCAGGCGAAAACGAATCCGAACCAGCTTTATCCGGATTATGACATGGTGGATCAGACGGACACCGACAGCGATGGCATCCCGGACCGGGTGGAGCAGTTCTACGCCAGCCAGGGCTATGGCATGAATCCGAACGATGCCTCCGATGCCAACGGCGATTTGGACGGAGACGGTTACACCAACGTGCAGGCCTGGCGGAACGGCTGGAGCCTGATCGCCAGCCTGAACGGCTATGATGATGACCATGACGGCATCCTGGACGTGCTGGAGGATGCGTGGAACGCGGCCTACCCTGGCATCCTGAGCAATAGCAGCGCCGCGGATGCGACGCAGGACTTTGACGGTGACGGGCTCATGAATTTTGAGGAGATCGCGCTGGGGCTGAACCCTGGCAGCGCGCACAGCCGGGTGGCGTCCGTCAACGATCTGCAGGAGTGGGCGTGGCGCGGGAAGGTCACTGGCAGCGGTGTGGCGGTGTCATTCCACGGCGCGGTGCTGAGCAGCGCGGTGCTTCCTGAATGGCAGGTGACGACGGATGCGGACCATGACGGCGTCCCTGATGGCCTGGCGACTTTCGTGGCCGCCTTGCAGTCGAGCCCGGGTCTTCTGACGCTGCCCGTGCGCATGGCGAGCGGGGACTATGATGGCGACGGCATGCGGGACTGCTGGGAGCACCGCTACAACCTGGACCTGCGCAATGCGGCGGACGTGCTGGGAGATCCCGATGGCGACGGCCTGACCAACCTGGTGGAGTACCGCTTTCAGAGCAATCCGCTGGTGCGCAAGACCAACAACAACCCGACGGATGATGACGACCGGCTGTATGACACGAGCATTGCGGCGTATGACCTGAACGGACAGACGGTGCGCTACCAGCCGCAACTCGTGGCGGATTATACGGGGACGCGGGATGATGTGCCGCAGTCGTTTACGGCTTACCGGACGGGGGAATCGGAGGATCCGCCGGACGATTCGCTGCCGCCACCGAAGCTGTATGTATTGGTCCAGCCGTATATTCAAGACATCAACCAGCCCGAATCCGATCCCGCTTCTGCTGCGAACCAGTGGCGGCCTCTGGGTGAGAATGAGTCAAAGGTTGTAAGCGGAGACTCCCTCCGCATCCAGGGAGAAGCCAATGCGGCGCCGTTTTATTGGGACGCGCAGTCAGGGACTACCAAGCAGGCCCTGAGCCTCGTGGGCGATGACTACTGGATCCAGGACCAAATCAAGATGAAGGTCGTTTTGACCGAGACGGTGGCGAATGATCAGACCTTCAAGTTTTTGGTGACGAACTCCAATGGAGACTCCAATACCATCACAAAAACCATCTTTGGAGGGCAGACGAGCTGCGAAGTGTCCGCGGAGGCGCCGTCACCGCAGGGAAATGGATATGGCTACCCGGACGGATATGGCTGGGCGGAGATTGAATTTTTGGGAGCTGATTCCGGGGACGATCCACCCGAAGACGAAGGCGGCGCGCCCGGCAGCGTCTCAGGTTCTGACGGCGCGGGCTCACGCTACCGCAAACTCAGCCTCATGGGCATTCCATTGCCGGATGCCAAACCGCAGGTGCAGGATGAAAGCGGGGAGCGCGAGGAGGAGACACACATCGACGCCTTCAACCGCCACCTGCAGCACGGTGTCACGGACATCTATGCCACCGATCCCTCGACGCTGCTGCCGCTCTCGGTGAGACGAGATGCGACTTCTGAAAGCTGGACACGCCAGGGCGGGCTGCGTCCGAGTGAGCGGCCGGACCTGCCGTTTGGGCCGTGCTGGTCTTCCAACCTGTGCGCGTTTGTGAGGTTTGAAATTGACACGCTCAAACCGCTGATTTCCGCGGAAATCCACGATGAGCAAGGGGCGGTGCAGCGGTTCCTTACGGCAGACGCAATCAACTGGGAGCACTCGCGCGAAGAGATGAGCAATGCGCGGACGCTGGGCAACAGCTTCGACGGGGTGGTGCTGAAGAAGAAATTTGGCACGACCTGCACCTACACGATGTGCAGCCTGGAGCAGGACATGACGCGCAACCGGATCGAGGGCAGCGACGAGGACCTGGTGTCCTACCTGTATGCGCGCCTCACGGAAGTGAAGGACCGGCTGGGCAACCGGCTGCTGTATGAGTATGCCAATGACACGACGCTGATCCCGAGCCGTGTGTATGATCCGGACCGCCCGGGCCGCCAGATTTATGTGATGCACCAGAACGGGCGCGTGACGTCTGTGCGTGGGCCGGCTGGTGAGGAAGTGACCTACAACAATACTGACGCCGGCCTCACCAGCGTGACGCGCGGCGACGCGACGGTGCAGTATGGTTATGTGAACCGCACGGAGACCAAGAGCAGCGTGAACAGCCCCGACACCGACGGGGCGGACACGCTGGACGCGCACTACCACACGGAGCTGGCCTCCATCACCGATGAGCTGAACCGAACCTACAGCTTTGGGTATGAGTATGACCACTCGGTGGTCTATGTGCACAGCAGCGCCGGTGGCAACCCAACGGAGCGCTATCGACTGGGGCTGCCGATGCAGATCAAGCAGGTGATGTTGCCGGATGGGCAGACGGTTACTCTCAGCGGAAACCGGCTCTTCACCTCGCCGTATGGGGTTAATCCGACGGTGAATGCCACTGCCACGGCCACGACGGATGTCACGGGACCGGCGGGCAGCTTCCATTATGCGTTTACGGAGCCTTTTGTGTTTGTGCCGACGCAGGAGGGGCCGGGCCTGGATGATGACACGCGCTCGCTGAACATCACGGTGACCTACACGCAGCTTGCGATCACTTCGCCGGGCGGGACGGAGAGCTATATCTTCAATCCGAATGCCATGTTTGCGCTGTCCTCCGCCACGGACCTGAGCGGGAACACGCACAGCTTCACCTATGGCGCGGACGGCTTTGACGATCCAGTGCGGGAAACCGATGCTTTGGGCTACTTCAAAGATTTCACGTATGACGCCACCACGCGGGTGATGACCTCGATGACGGACCAGACGGGGGTGGTGACGAGCTACCAGATCCAGCCGGTGACGGGCCTGAAGCTGTCTGAAACGGTGACCGGTGCGGGTGGGGCGGTGGAGCGGCAGTCCACGTTTCAGTACAATCATCCGACCTACAAAGGGTTCATGACGCAGTCCACGGTGGATGCTGCCGCGGACGACACTGCGCCGGCGACGGTGACGAACTTCACGCTAGGCAGCGGCAGTGGGGGCTGGGCGGAGGTGACGACGAGCACGCCGACGGCCACGGGGGATGTGAGCAGCACGATGGTGCATGACTTCTCTGGGAACAAGCGCAGTGTGATCGACGGGCGCGGGATGGTGACGAATTTTGACTATGACGCGCATCTGCGCCTGACGCGGGTGACGAACGCGGACAACACGCACAAGGATCTGGTGTATGATGCGCATGGGAACCTGGTCAAGGAAACCAATGAGAACGGAGTGGCGACCTTCCACGACTATGACGTGCTTAATCGGCGGATCAAAACCACGCTGGACCTCAATGGCAATGGCAGCGCTGACAGTTCCTACGGCACGAACCTCCCCGGTGTCGATGGAAGCAGCATCACCTACGGTGGAGACATCGTCGCGACCACCACCTATAATGCCAGGGGGCAGGTGCTCACGCAGACGGACCCACGCGGCAAGATGACCGCCCACACCTATGACGGCGCCGGGCGGCTGATCAGCACCGATGACGGCGGGCTGGTGACGACCATGGAGTACGGGACGAACTCCGGCGGCAGCGTGTTTGACAGCAGCGGGTTCAAGCCGACCAAGATCACCGATCCGCGGGGCACGGTGACGCTGCTGACCCACGACAAGATGTACCGTACGACGGAGCAGACGGTGGACGCCGAAGGCATCGCCGCGAAGACCTGCACGCACTACGACGCCGCCGGAAGGCCCACACGGGTCAGGGATGCGCTCGGGCGTGTGACGCTCACGGTGTATGATGTGTTTGGGCAGATCCAGCAGGTCACGCATCCCGACAGCACGATCGTGAGCACGGACTACACGCACCATGGGAAGCCGTGGAAGGTGGTGGATGAACTGGGGCACATCACCAAGACGGAGTTTGATGAGGCGGGACGCGCGGTGAAGAGCATTGCGCCTGCGATTGGTGGCGTGAGCGCCACCACGAGCACGGCCTACGATGCCGCGAGCAACGTCATTCGTGTGACGGACCCGCTGGGCCATGTGACGGAGTCCCAGTACGACGAGCGCAACCGCGTAGTGGCGACCTATGCGCCGCCGGTGTGGGATGCCGAAGCTGGTGCCTTTGTGCGGCCTGCCACGCAGTCCACTTACGATGCGCTGGGACAGGTGCTCACCGTTACTGATCCGCAGGGGCATGTGACGACCAAGCTCTATGATCGTGCGGGGCGCAACTGGCAGGTCATTGCCCCCGCTGTGGATGGCACTTCGCCGACAGTAGTGACGCAGTTTGATCCGGGCGGTCTGGCGCGGGTGGTCACCAACCCGCTCGGCCAGACGGTGACCAATGCGTATGACATCCACGGGCGCATGACGCAGACCACGGATGCGGTGGGCATCGTCAACACGTTCGCCTACGACGCCGCGGGCAACCGCACCAGCGTCAAGGACGGCAAGGATCAGGAGACGACGTTTGGCTATGACGGGCTGAACCGCCTGACCTGGCAGACCTTTGCCAATGGCGACACGATCAGCCACACGTATGATGCCGTGCGCAAGCTCAGCCAGACCTCGCCACGCGGGATCACCACCACATATACCTATGACACGCGTGACCGTGTCACCGCAACCAGCGCGCCGGACCTCAACCGCACACATGGGTATGATGCCGCCGGGCATCTGCTGAGTGTGACGGAGGCCACCAACACGGCTGCCAACGTGAGCTATACTTATGACGCGCTGGGCCGTGTGCTGACGGAAACCTCACGCGGGGTGGAGCACAGCTACGGCTATGACCTGGCCGGGAACCGCACCCAGGCGGACTACGGCACCGGCCGCAGCGTGCAGACCAGCTATGACGCCCTGCACCGGCCGGAGAGCCTGGTGGAAGGCGACCGCGCCACCCGCTACGGCTACGACCTCGGGGGCCGCGCCGTCATCCTCATGGCCGGCAACGGGCAAGTGACGCGCAACAGCTACGATGCGCTGGGCCGCCTGACGGACCGCACGCTGTTCCGCACGCAGGCGATGAGCGGGGGTGATGTGATGGCGCAGTTCGACTGGCAGCATGATTTGCTTGGCAATGTGACGAATCAGAGCGAAACATGGCCCGGCGAGCCGTCCCGCAGCGGCGTCCGCACCACCACCATGGCCTACGATGGCAACAACCGACTCACGACGGAAACGGTCACTGACCCGACCGCTGGGTTGACGATGACGGCATACACGTATGACAGCGCCAACAACCGGGTTAAAAAGCAGGTGACGGGCGGCACCGATCCGGGGGTGTGGAACTATAGCTACAACAGCGCCAACCAGCTCACCAACTGGGATCAGTGGAATGCCCCTGGTGGCGACCAGCTCAAGACAGCGACCCTGACCTACGATGAGTCCGGCAACCGAGTGTCACAGAACATCGTCCGAATTTCTGGTGGCAACGATGGCAGCATCAACCCGGTTCCTACTCCTGACGGCCTCACCACCTACCAGTGGGACGCGCAGGACCGGCTGAGCGTTGTGACGCAGCCGGACAGCACGAAGCACACCTATGACTACGACTACCGCACGCGGCGGATCGGGATGCAGAGGGAAAGGTTGTCGGTAAGGCAAACAATGACGGCCATCGTGTTCGCGGGAGGATTGAGCGTCGCGGAGTTTGAGAGCGGGTCGGACACGTTTCCAATAAGCCCTTCGGTGGAATACGTCCGCGGTCCTGACATGGGCGGCGGTGTGGGCGGGATGCTGTACTCTATCCGCGCCGAGGGGCCCAAATACTCCCTGAGCAATGGTCGCGGCGACATCGTCGCCCAAGCCGACAGCAGCGCCACGTTAACGTGGACGGCAAGCTACGAAGCCTATGGCCGCCGCACGCAGGAAACCGGCAGCAATTCGGACAAGCAGTGTGCGAATACGAAGGATGAGGACCCGACGGGGTTGCTCAACGAAGGGTTCCGCTATCGGGATCTGGAGACGGGCGTGTGGCTGAGCCGTGACCCGGCGGGGTTTGTGGATGGCCCCAATCTCTATGCTTATGTGACTCAGAACCCGTGGACGAACTTTGACCCCGATGGGTTGTATCAAGAGGCAGGACACTACTATACGACCTACATGGTCGCAGTTGCTGCGGGTTGGTCAAAATCGGACGCGTACGATCTTGCATATCATTCTCAAATGCCAGACGAGACGCCAGAACTCACTGCATTCGACAGCGTTTGGAAAACTGGAGCAAAAATCCTTCGAGGAGACAGTCAACTTCGAAGAAACCAGCAACATCTACACAGTCTGACAGGAGGTAAAGGAAGGGGGGCTGTTGCAGAGCGGAGAGCACAGTTGAAGGGGTTAGCTTCCACAAAAGGTCTTTCAATTGAGATGCGGGGGCTGATCGTGCATGCATTTGGTGACTCTTTTGCACACACACGCACAAGAGGTGTTGAGGTTCAAAACGACCGTTCAACGAATCAAGATGCTGCGTACGGGCGGCCTTTTGGACATGCAGGCGCGGGGCATCTTCCCGACCTCATCTCAGCTCGCCCAGAGCTTTTTAACTCCTATGTTGATAATCTGGCGGAGGCTTTATCGAAGGCGAATGGCACGAAGATAAATTCAGCAAAGCTCAATGCGATCAAAAACCTTGCCATCTCTCAAGCAGAGGCTAACCGCGCGGGATTGGCTTCACCATTTAGGCAGGGACTGGTTGGCCGAAGTGAAACCAATGCATTTGAATCGTTGGCAAACAGCCAGTTTGGTTTGGCTGATCACATGAAAAAAACGGGCAGCACCTATGATCCTTCCCCAAATGGAAAAGACACCATGTCCTTGGATCCGAAGCGTCCGCCTAATTTTTCAAAAGCCAACGAGGCAATTGACCTTATTGAGAGACGAACATCCAAGAAGAAATAGCTCATTATGAAATCCTTCTTTTATTGCTTAATTTTAATGGGTGTTCCCTGCATATTCTCAGGGTGCGAGACTAAAGGTGGCCAAGGTTCAAGCAATCCATCTTCATATGGAGCAAATCGAAGCGCGCGCGATGTTGTTATTATTGGCTTTCAAAGTGCTTTTGGAACCCCCATTCCGTTTCCGTTGGGAAAAGAAGCACCGCAGTCTTTTTTTGACCCGCCTAAAAGGCTTATTGAAGTGCGCTTCCAATGCAAAGTCAGTAACGACATATTTGCCAAACACTTTGGAGCAGGCAACTGGCGGAAAACCAGTGTTCCTCGATCTATTGCTGAGCTTGCGCCGGGCTTTGATTTTCCAACATCTGAACGAGTGGCAACGAGCTTCGAGCGCACTGTTTTAGGGTGGGATTATCGGATTATTAGAGCTTGGGAATCCGAAGAGGTATTGATGATCGCTGTGCTCTCTGAAGCGCACGGCAGCTACAAATCAAATGGCCTGGATTATTAAGACTCTGGAAAATAAACCCACGAGCCAACCAATGGCATTGGCCGTGCCAACCCATTTGGAAAAAATGAAAAATGAACCCACGCGCCAACCAATAGCGCGGGACGTGCCAGCCTATTTGGAAATTTGAAATCAGGCCAGCTTCTCGGTTCCGAACGCTCCTATGTTGAAGCAGCTTCATGCATCCCCCGCAGCCTGCGTTCTCACACCTGCGACTGCGGTTTGCTCATGTCCCTGACGACGCTTTTGACGGAGAAACGTAAAACTTACTTCCAACTGAACACCCCAACGCCTTGCCCGCCTCGGAGCGGTTGATTCACCTGCTCCCCGCAGGTTCGCCCCTTCGGGGCAGTGTTTCACACTGTCTCAAACGCCTCCGTCCCTCGGCGTTTGGCTCCCTGATCACTCTTCCGAGGTGCCGGCAACGCGCATGTGATGGCCGGATTCGGAAACAACTTCGGTAGGCATGCGACTGTCCTGATGATGTAGGCTTGCTCTTTGCCGCAGAAAGGTGGCGTGAACGAGCGCCAAGGCGCATTCTTTTCGGCATGCAGGCAACGGTTTGCCAAATGGGGAGTCGCAGGACCCCTACCCGAATGACGCCTGGAACGGCCAGCCACATTTCAACTACAACGGGGTGGAATATGCCGGCAACTGGGCTGATGCGGACGGGGACGGCATCCCCGATGTGGTGGATCCGATCTTCTCGGGGGCTGGCTACAGCTACTGGTGGAACGGCGTCGAGTACGCCGGCCCATGGGTGGACAGCGACTGGGACGGCACGCCGAACGATTTTGACCCGTTTCCCGATGGCAGTTATTGGTATAACGGCACCGAGTATGGGGGCGTATGGAACGACCAGGACGGGGATGGCATTCCCGATGCCCTGGACAGTTATCCGAATGACTCTTGGAACGGATCGCCGCACTACACCTACCAGGGAAATGAATATCCTGGCAACTCCACGGATGACCGCGACAGCGACGGCATTCCTGACACGGCGGACACGTATCCCGATGACCCCACCAACCATGCGGACACGGACAATGACGGGATCTGCGACTACGACGAAAACACGCAGTATGGCACGGACCCGAACAAGCAGGACACGGATGATGACGGCCTTTCGGACTTTGACGAGCTTTTCAACCACCACACCAATCCGCTGCTGGCGAAGACGAACCCCACGCAGCCTTACAGTGACTTCTACATGGTGGACCAGGCGGATGCTGATGGCGACGGCATTCCCAATGGCGTGGAGGAGTGGTATCGCGACCAGGGCTACGGCATGGACCCGAATGATGCCTCTGATGCCAACGGCGACCTGGACAGCGATGGCTACACCAATGTGCAGGCGTGGCGCAATGGCTGGAGCCTGATCGCCAGCCTGAACACGTATGACAATGACAATGACGGCATCCTGGACGTGCTGGAGGATGCGTGGAACGCGGCTTATCCGGGCATTTTGAGCAACAGCAACGCGGCGGATGCGACGGAGGATTTTGATGGGGACGGGCTCATGAACTATGAGGAGATCGCGCTGGGGCTGAACCCGGGGAGCGCGCACAGCCGCAACGCGGGGGTGACGGACATGCAGGAGTGGCTCTGGCGGCTGTGCATGGGCTGGAGCACGCCCAATGTCCAGCTCACCGGCGCGAGCTGGAACACTGGCATACCGCCTGAGTGGCAGGTGAGCACGGATGGTGACAATGACGGCCTGCCGGACGGGCTGCTGGCGCTGGCGACGGCGCTGAATGCGGACGCGACGCTGATCGTGGTGCCGGCGCGGGTGGCGAGCGGTGACTACGATGGCGACGGGATGCCTGATGCGTGGGAGCATCTGTATCACCTGGACCCGCGCGATGCGAGTGATGCGCAGAGCAATTCCGATGGTGATTCTTTGATCAACTCGCTGGAGTATGCGCAGGGGCGCAATCCGCTGGTGGTGGATGATCCGCCGCTGCTGATCATCACCGAATCGGTGCCGCTGGGGCTGATGGGGGAAAGCTACAGCGCCACCATCGAGCTCAGCGGCGTGATCACCACCCCCACATTCAGCATCATCGCGGGAGGTCTGCCAGATGGGCTGAGCCTGGACAGCAGCACGGGTGTGATCAGCGGGACGCTGGCGCAGGAGGATGGCCGCACGTTCACGGTGCAGGTGGTCGATCAGTCTGGCCGCAGCGCTCAGCATGACTACTACATCTCGGGGACTCCTGAAGACACGGGTGGCGGTGGCACGGGAGGCACCGGGGGCGGGGGAACTGGAGGAGGTGGCGGCAATCCGCCGCCTCTGGGCATCACGACGACGAATGCGCAACTAGCGATGGTCATGGGGGTGCCGTTTACAGCGACGATCACGGGCAGCGGGGGGGACGGAGGTTCGTATGGATTTAACCTGTCCGTGGCCTCTGGCCAGACACTGCCTCCTGGGCTGACGATTTCCGATGGCAAGACGATCAGCGGTACGGCGACGGTGACGGGCTCCTGCAATCTGAGCGCGCAGGTGTATCAGGGCTCTTTGAGCTGCACGAAGGTACTGCAACTGACGGTGAGCGCGCCACTCACTTTTACGACGGACTCCCTTCTTCCTGACAGTGACACCGACAAACCCTATTCAGAGAGACTGACGACAACGGGGGGCTACGGCCAGCCAACCTTTACCGTGAGCGATGGAAGCCTGCCTGAGGGCCTGACGCTTTCAGCGGATGGTCAGCTAGCCGGCATGCCCACAACCGCAGGGACTTACACGTTTACGGTGGCGGCCATGGATGCATCGGACACCGACGACATAGGCGGGCATTTCAAAGAGAAGGTTTTCACGATAACGATCAACGCGCCGCAGCCTCCGCCGCTGCTCGTTTCGACACAGTCGCTGGGATCTTGGAAGGTGGGCGTGCCGTATACTGGCAATGGAGTTTCCGCCAGTGGTGGAGACGGCATCTACACTTTCTCCGGTGGTGGTGCCGGGCTGGTCATCAACGCTGATGGCAGCATCTCGGGGACGCCCGGCATGGCGGGCAGCTACATGGTGGACGTTACGGTGACGGACTCTTCGGGAGCGAGCCAGAGCGCCAGCCTGCCCTTCGAGGTCATGGTGGCGTCGATCCCTCTGGAGATTTCGGGTGCCTATCAGGCCTCTGGCGGAGCGGGAGACTACCACTGGTTTATCGTGTGGGATGATGGAAGCCAGGATCAAAAGGAGGACACCATCGACGGACAGCACGTCCTGATCCGTCTGCTGAATGACACGGGCAGCAACACCAGCCTCGACGTGCCCAACAACGAGAGCTCGCAGGAGGACGCGCAGACTGTGACCTACGCGGGAACGATTTATGTGGCTGATGCGGACACGAACACGGCGAGCACCCAGTTCAGTGTGACGCTGAAGGTGGACAAGCATACGTCCCAGCAGGCCAATCTCGATGCAGAGGAAGTCCCGTGGAAAAAGGAGGTGGGCACGAAGCCGACGACCGAGCCGGACGAATCCCACCGTGTGAGCACGACGGATGGAACGGGCACACGTTATCGCAAAGTGGGGCTCAACGGCATGCCGCTTTCCGACGGCAAGCCACAGGCGAAGGATGAGAGCGGGGAGGTGGCGGAGGAGACGTACGTCGATGCCTACAGCAGTGAACTGCGGCATGGGGTGACGGACGTGTATGTGAGCGCCGATGGCGCGCTGATGCCGCTGAGCGTGCGGCGCGACGTGACCGATGACATATGGGACGAGGGCTTTGGGCAGCAGCCGCACGAGCGTGCCGACCGGCCTTTCGGCAGCGGCTGGAGCACCAACCTCTGCGCCACGGTGAAGGTGGACAGCTCCGGCTTCCACGCGACGGTGACGGACGAGCAGGGAGTGAGCCATTCGTTCTACCGGGTGAAGTCGGACT
Organism: Prosthecobacter sp.; assembly: GCF_044227185.1. Classification (GTDB taxonomy): domain Bacteria; phylum Verrucomicrobiota; class Verrucomicrobiia; order Verrucomicrobiales; family Verrucomicrobiaceae; genus Prosthecobacter. Next base: position 336,056 of record NZ_JBGAFO010000011.1, read on the forward strand.
TCGTGGACTACTGGCGCGCGGCGAAGGACACCGGCGGCGATGTGAAGGCGCGCAGCAATGTGCTGGAGTATTTTGGCAGCGATCCGCGCCTGGGCGGGACGTTTGTCTATACCAAGCTTTTCGGCACGCAGTGCGTGTATCAGTACGCGACGACGCGGACCAACGGGCGCAATGCGACCCGGGACCTTATCCAGTATTACCGCCTGACGACGGTGACCGACCGCCTGCAGAACCGGCTGGTGTATGCGTATCCCGGGGCGCAGGAGCTGGTGCCGGACAGCATTACGGACCCTGACCGCGCGGGGCTGGCGGTGTACATCACGCAGGATCTGGCGCGCCATGTGATCACGCGTGTGATGGGGCCGGACGGGACGGTGACCAACTACGATTACACGCCGCAGGTGGTGGGGGTGGAAAACCCGACCACGGTGCAGAAGCTCACCAGCGTGACGCGCGCGGGCGGCGGCGGCACGGCGGCCACGGCGGTGCAGTATGACTACAGCATCGCATTGGAGGACGGGGAGGGCCCGTGGCATGCGGCGGTTAACCAGATCACCGATGAGCTGGGGCGGCAATACAGCTTTGCGCTGCAGGACAACCACCTGGTGTTTTATGTGGAGATCCACAACGGGGTGGAGACGACTTTTGCCCAGGGCGGCATGCCGCGGCTGGTCTCCAGCGTGACGCTGCCCGACGGCGGGGTGACGACCTTCCAGACGACGCGTGACGCGGTGATCCGCACGCACATGACCGAAGAGCCGTTTTCCCAGACGGTGGTGAATGGGCCGGTGGGGCAGACGACCTACCGCTTCAGCCTGCCCCACGTGGAGTACAGCCCGCCGCCGCCGGAGGACGATGAGACGAACCTGCAGGATCCGTTCCGGGACACGACGCTGAGCTTCAAGCGGCTGGAGATCACCACGGCGGCGGGTATGGAGGCCTACACGTTCACGCCGACGGCGGGGATGGCGCTGGCCAGCGCCACGGATGTGAGCGGGAACACAACGGGGTTCACCTATGCGGGCGGCTTTGACGACCCCGTCCGGGAAACGGATGCGCTGGGGAACTTCAAGGATTTTACGTATGAGCCGACGACGCGGGTGATGTCCTCGATGACGGACCAGACGGGCGTGGTGACGAGCTACGAGATCCAGCCGGTGACGGGCTTGAAGCTCTCTGAGACGGTGACGGGCGCGGGTGGCACGGTGGAGCGGCACTCGACGTTTGAGTACGAGCACCCGACCTACAAGGGGCTGATGACGAAGTCCACCGTGGATGCGGACGCCGGAGACACGGCGCCAGCGACGGTGACGACCTATGCGCTGGGCAGCGGGCCGACTGGCTGGCTACAGACAACGGTGAGCACCGCGACGGCCAGTGGCGTGGTGAGCACGACGACACTGAACAACCTGGCGGGGGGCAAGGTCCGGGTGACCGACCCGCGAGGGAAGGTGACGAGCTTTGGCTATGACGCGCACCACCGACTGACGCGCGTGACGCGGCCGGACGGGGCGCACAAGGACCTGGCGTATGATGCGCATGGGAACCTCGTCAGTGAGACCAACGAGAACGGCGTGGCGACGCTGCATGAGTACGATGTGCTAAACCGCAGGGTGAAGACGACGCTGGATCTCAATGGCAACGGCACGGCCGACGCCGGCTACACCACGGCGACGGTGAACGGGAACAGCGTGAGCTATGACGGGGACATCGTCACAACGACGACTTACAATTTGCGCAACCAGGTGCTGACGCAGACGGATCCGCGCGGCAAGGTGACGACGCACACTTATGACGATGCCGGGCGGCTGATCAGCACGGATGATGGCGGGCTGGTGACGACGCTGGAGTACGGGGCGAACTCCGGGGGCAGCGTGTTTGACAGCAGCGGGTTCAAGCCCACCAAGATCACCGATCCGCGTGGCACGGTGACGCTTCTCACCTATGACAAGATGTATCGCACGACTGAGCAGACGGTGGATGCCGGCGGCATCGCCGCGAAGACCTGCACGCACTATGACGCGGCCGGGCGGCCCACCCGTGTGCGGGATGCGCTGGGACGTGTGACGCTGACGGTGTATGATGTCTTTGGGCAGATCCAGCAGGTGACGCACCCGGACGGCAGCAGCGTGAGCACGGACTACACGCACCACGGTAAACCGTGGAAGGTGGTCGATGAGCTGGGGAACCTGACCAAGACGGAGTTCGATGCGGCGGGGCGTGCGGTCAAAACGATCGCACCCGCCATCGGCGGCGTGAGCGCGACGACGCAGACGGCCTATGATGCCGCCGGCAATGCGGTGAGCGTGACCGACCCGCTGGGCCGGGTGACGACGTCGACTTACGATGATCTCAACCGCCCGGTGCTGGTGACAGCACCCACCGTTTGGGATGCTGAGGCCGGGGCGAGCGTGCAGCCGACCACGCAGACGACGTATGATGCGCTGGGGCAGGTGCTCACGGTGACCGATCCCCAAGGCCATGTGACGAGCAAGCTCTACGACCGGGCGGGACGGAGCTGGAAAGTGATTGCTCCCGAAGTGGACGGAGAAGCGCCGACGACGGTGACGAAGTTTGATGCAGGCGGCCTGGCGCTGAGCCTCACCAATCCGCTCGGCCAGACCACCACCAACAGCTATGACACGCATGGCCGCCTCACGCAGACGACGGATGCGGTGGGAATTGTGAACACGTTTACTTATGACGAAGCCGGCAACCGCCTCACGGTCAAGGATGGCAAAAACCAGATCACGACCTTTGCGTATGACAAGTTCAACCGTCTGACGCAGCAGGTGTTTGCCAACGGGGACACGTGGACGCACAGCTATGACAAGATGCGCAAGCTCAGCCAGACCTCGCCGCGCGGGATCACCACGAGCTACACCTACGACACGCGCGACCGCGTCACCGCCACCAGCGCGCCGGGGCTGAACCGCACGCATGCCTATGATGCTGGAGGCCGCCTGCTGAGCGTGACGGAAGCAGACAACGCCGCTGCGAATGTCAGCTACACCTACGATGCGCTGGGCCGGGTGCTCACGGAAACATCACGCGGCGTGCAGCACAGCTACAGCTATGACCTCAGCGGCAACCGCACGCAGGCCAGCTATGGCACCGGGCGCAGCGTGACGACGACGTATGACGCGCTGAACCGCCCTGCAACTATTGTGGAAGGCGGGCGCACCACGAGCTACGGCTATGACCTGGGAGGGCGTGCCATCATGCAGCAGGCCGGCAACGGCCAGACCACGCGCAACGTGTATGATGCACTGGGCCGCCTGACCACACGGGTGCTCTACCGCACGCCGACCATGGCGGCGGGAGATGTGCTGACGAAGTTTGAATGGACGCATGATTTGCTCGGGAATGTGACCAGTCAGAGCGAAACATGGACCGGCGAGCCGAACCGCGCCGGCACCCGCAGCACCAGCATGGCCTACGACGCGAACAACCGACTCCTGAGCGAAACGGTCACTGATCCGACCGCCGGGGTGACGACGACGGCGTATGGCTACGACCCTGCCAACAACCGCGTGAGCAAGCAGGTGACGGGCGGCACCGACCCCGGCGTGTGGAGTTACACCTACAACAACGCCAACCAGCTCACGCACTGGGAGCAATGGGACACGACGGGTGGCAGCATGCTCAAGAGCGCGGAGCTGGCGTATGACTCCGCGGGCAACCGCATCGGGCAGACGGTGAGCGGTTCCGCAGGCGGCGGCATCAATCCGCCACCTGCCGCCAATGGGACCACCACCTACCAGTGGGATGCGCAGGACCGCCTCAGCAGCGTGACGCTGCCCAATGGAGAAACGCATGCGTATGAGTACGACTACCGCACGCGGCGAATCGGCACGCACAAACTTGTGGGTGAAGAGCAGCAAGCGCAAACCGCCATCGTGTTCGCCGGAGGACTGAGTCTCGCGGAATACGACAGCACCACCGGGACCCTTCCCACAGCTCCGACGGTAGAGTATACTCGCGGTCCCGATATGGGCGGCGGTGTGGGCGGCATGCTGTATTCGATTCGCGGGGGCAGTACCAAATACTCGCTGAGCAATGGACGTGGCGACATCGTGGCCCAGGCTGACAGCAGCGCGACGCTGACGTGGACGGCCAGTTACGAAGCCTACGGCCGCCGCACGCAGGAAACCGGCAGCAACCAGGACAAGCAGCGGGCGAACACGAAGGATGAAGATCCGACGGGCTTGTTGAACGAGGGATTCCGGTATCGGGATCTGGAGACAGGCGTGTGGCTGAGCCGTGACCCGGCGGGGTTGGTGGATGGGCCGAATGTGTATGCTTATGTAAAGCAGAATCCCTGGACGGCTTGGGACCCCCAAGGTCTAGCTCTTCAGGATGAAATGAACGCTTGGGCAGCTCAGTTCGTTGCGGAAGACTCCATAATGGCGGGACCAGCCTGCGTAGGGGTTGCCAGTCTCGATGCCGTTTTCAATTTCTTCTCATTGGGGGCTTGGCAAAAAAATAATGACCTCGCCAGGCAACAGGAGCACGGTGAGATTACCACAGAGGAAATGCTGCTAAAATCAGCGGTTAATAGCGGCAAGGCTGCAATGCAGGCCGCAAATCGAATCGCCGCACTTCAAGCCCTCACTGAAGTAGTGACGGCACCGGATCCCGAATCGACTGCTTTGGATCCCGCGCCCGGCGTGGATGCTGATGGTAACAGTGAGCCACCCAGCAGCCCGGCCAAACGGGGGCCAAAGACTGATCCCGACGCCCCACATAATAAAACGATTCGAGAAGAGGCTGACAAACTCGAAAAAGAGGGGAACAACATCATTGGTGGAGGTGGTCGCGAAAAAGAAAAGCTTATTCCGACTCCAGGTGGCAAAAAAGATGGACGTAGGCCGGACATTTTGTATGAAACACCGGAAGGCGAAATGAAAGGACGCAATATTGGAAAGGTTGATTCTCAAGGTCAACCGGTGAAACGTGAACGGGAAGCTCTTGACGATTTGAACAATGCAGGAGGCGTTCCCACGGATTTTGTCCCCTATGTGACACCCCAAACAAAAAAATGAGCACTATATCGATCCAATTTCATGTCTTGCCTCAAGAATTAATGTCATGGTTAATGGAGTGGACGAAGACTCACAACCTGCACGTGGTTCTTCTCGAACATGGCCCATATAAGGCAACACCGCTCTCACTGGAGGAGTTATGTATGTTGGATATAGATGATCGCACACGACGTTTCTCGTTGACGTTAGGAGAACCCAATTTAGGTGCTGATAATTCGGGAGCTTTTTCCGATTTAAACCCAAATCGCCTAACGGTTGATGTCGGTGGATTGTCCGATTCAGGACTCAGGGAGTCTTGGTTCACCACACGTGCTTGTGACCCTGTTGCGATTCATGTATGGAAGTCGTTGGTGGCCGATCTAAAGCGCCGCACCAAAGCTGGGGCAATTGCAGTGCACCCCGTTAGTGGCGCCACTTCGTGTCTACGTAATCATCGTTATTCAGTAGGTGCATTTAACATCGCGTCCACAGGGACTCCGATTTTGCCCGCGGCTGGAGTGACTAAACTACACCTTGGAAAGCGCCAAGAAATGAACCCACCAGCCAACCAATAGCGCGGGACGTGCCAGCCTATTTGAAAATTTGAAATCAGCCCAGCTTCTCGGTTTCCGAACCCTCCTATGTTGAAAATGAACCCACGCGCCAACCAATGGCATTGGCCGTGCCAACCCATTTGAGAAAATAAAATCAGCCCAGCTTCTCGGTTTTTGAACCCTCCTATGTGGAAGCAGTTCTATGAGTTCCCCGCAGCCAGCGCTTTCACACTTGTGGCTGCGGATTGCTCATATCCCTGACAACGCTTTTTGACGGAGAAAAGAAAACTTACTTCCAACTGAACACCCCAACGCCCTGCCCTCCTCTTGGCGCTTGTCGGTATGAACCGGGAACATAGGTAACAGATTGACCGGGGACATAGGTTACACTTTGCGGGTGGTCTATGCCATGGAACACCACCCCCACACCGGAACAGCGATTGAAGTTTGTCACCCTCGCCAACAGCGGCAGGTTCA
>NZ_JBGAFO010000012.1:0-272038 GCF_044227185.1 Prosthecobacter sp.
TGAACCTGCCGCTGTTGGCGAGGGTGACAAACTTCAATCGCTGTTCCGGTGTGGGGGTGGTGTTCCATGGCATAGACCACCCGCAAAGTGTAACCTATGTCCCCGGTCAATCTGTTACCTATGTTCCCGGTTCATACCGAGATGCCGGAAAAGCGGCTTTCTCCTTCGTATTCATGTCGCCTGACCCCATTTCATGACCCCATTTCACCCGAGTGCCGTTCATGCCTGGCATCTTTTTGCGCTTTTCACACCAACTGCAAAATCACACGGTCCATCGCTTCGCTGTTTCGGGTAGATTCGTCGGCTTGAAAATCACCACCAAACATCCGGTATAGCAATCGATCCATGAGTTCAGTGGGTTCGAAGGCAACACCTTTCAAAAGTCGTCGAGCAAATTGATATCTTACTATAGCAGCGCGAATAGACCTGGGCGTCAATTCAGTAGGAGGAACAAGACGAAATGCTGCTATCATGGCTTCGCGTTCTTCAGCTGAAAAATGGCCTGGCATGCTAGATTGCGAGACATCATCGGTTAAATTGATTTCATTATCTGTTTGAATGCCACTATGTGGTTGATTCCTTAAATCAATACGATGTTCTTCTTGGAGTTTTGACTCTATGCCGCTCGGTTTGAACTCGTCATTGTCTTTGTCAGTTGAACTCGTTCCACTTTTTTCTTCACCAGAATCGGAAGGAGTTTTTACTCTCATTTGAGATACAGATTCTAACAAGTCGGATTTGGAATTTCCTTCACCCGCCTCCGCAAGGATAAGCTTGCCTTCTTCCACAGCGATAGCCATGGCAACAAGATCATTCGTCTCTTTAGATACCAGAGAAGGCAATTCTAACTCCAAGACAAATAGTTTCTCACGATGAGCTTGGAATCGCTTTTTCCATTCGTTCTCATTTTTTGCGAATCCAAACTGTTTAGCACGCTTTTTACAAGCCTCCTCCAATGCTGTCTTTTCCATGAGCATCGCAACCTGAAGACGCGAACTTACCTCAGGGTTATCTAAAAACCAGCGAATACTCTCGATAACAGAAAGAGATTGATCTGGTTCACATCGATCAAGATCATCAACCACCAAAAGTACGCGCTTTGCGTCCAATTTTGTCCGCGTAATCCTCCGCGCACCGAACAAAGTAAAACAACATACACCAAGGAAAAAAACTGCTGACATCACATTCCAAATCGCCATCGCCCCTGAAGGATCGTTGTGCGACGATATCCACTGCCAACTTGAATAAGCCCCTTTGGCACAAGCCCAGCCAATCAATAACAAACAAGGCATCATGCCTAACCAGCCTGCACGGCCCATTCGAAAATCCAAAGCACTATCTTGATGAGCGAAATGTGCAACCACATCTTTTGTCCATTCCTTAAACCCATTGTTCTTTCCCCACAGATCTGGATTTGATCTTGAAGGAATCCAAGCTCGGAGCAATGTTTCGAAATCATCGCCGATTACTGCTTGAAGCCCTAACTTTTCTGTATGATTCGGCAAATGGCCGTAGTCTTTTTGCATCAACTTGCCCAAGCCAAAAAAACGGTAGGCTGATGCAGCCAAGATAAGCGCACCAAATATTCCGACTTTATCAAGCGCCCAGACTACACTATCCGAAGCCCAGCCAATACGCACAAACAATGGGAAACTGGCTGTAAAAGCACCAAGAATTAGCGGAAACCAACCCGTACGAATAATTCCAACTCGAATGCGAAGCCGCCATTTATTCCAAAATCCCGAAGACTCAGCGGCGCCCATCACAGTTTGATAAAGGTGTACCCACACCTCGGGCTTACTGGGATACTTAGCAGCTCCAAACTTAACGCACTCATGCGTTGCGCTCAACTTAGCGGCAACTGCGTCAATCAAAGTAGATTTACCTCTTCCCCATGGCGCAAAGAGACCAAATACAAAGTCATTTTCTGGAGGAGCGTTGTCAAACATTTCTTGAATCGCAGAAGAGTAATCTTCAATACCCAAACATAACTGATTAGGTGAAGCTTCTCTCTTCAACATTACCCGAGATCCCAACTTTTGAACAGATTCACCCAGTCGAAGATTAGGAACCACACGAAGACACCTGCGCCATTCACGTTTTAAGTCCGCTTGTTCGTAGAACTTCAAGTGCTCAACCAAAACTAGTGCCAGTTTGCTCGCGTCAAGACCGACAATTTTCATTGCTTCCCGAAAAGATGCCTGCGCCACTGCTCGAATAAGGATGGCGGCCACGAAATGGCGAGTAGCCACCCATGAGTCTCTTGCAGTGCACTGTTCGCAAAGGTGTCGGGCTTGAACCAAGGCCACTTCCACGTCATGGGAAAATGTCCACCCATGCTCATCGGCATTGATTGCAGCAGTTTCTCGAAGGCGGCCCCAGAGAGACCATATTGACTCTTCCGATTGATCTGAAGATCGAAGAATGGCCAATGGAAGGGACACTTGTGCATGTTCTTTCAACTCATCTTGAAGACCCACTGTTAAAAGTCCTGCAATCACTTGTTCAATTCGAATCAGTGAAGAACGATTGATGTTTGCCACCTGTGCGCACTGCGCAGTTGCATGTTCTAAAGCCCCAAAAAGTGCAAAACTTGGTTTAACACTTATTCTAGCCAATCTTTTATTCAGCAATGCCAAATCTTCTTCAGCTAATTTGGGCATTTGATTCATGCCAATTCCCTCCCCTTTGAGCAGTCGCCATGGCAAAATTCGGTAAATCTCAGGAGCGCTTCTGCGTGCATTTGAACGTAAGACTTCGGTTACATGCTCCTGAGTTTTTAACTCAACACGAAGAAGGTATGAGAATCCAGGTGGACTCACTTTGATCAATGAAAACGCAATATGCCAAATATTAATTGACCGAAAGCCCCCTGTGGTAATCGCAATATCAAGTGCCTCTTGAAGGCAATTGTCCACACCTTGTGAGAATGGCTTAAAGCCCCTGGCAGATGCGTATGCATCATCATACTTTCCTTTGCTTGCGTCCTCGTGCCATTCCGGCTTTGTCGGCCCCGAGTGAATCCTGGCTCCACCTTTAATTTTTAACCCTTCCAGTGGAAAAGAAGGCTTCATCAGTGATCGCAACAAATCCTCGCTCGTCATTTGAACTGCGAGAGTGCCGAAGACGTCTCGCTTCGTTGCGTCTAGGAATGCCTTAACTGCAGTACGATCGAACAGGCAATTGTATCTTGTTTGCAAGTAGTTCTCCCATTGCCGCTCATCCATCACGGCACTACTCGGTAGTTTGCTTGGAGCTACCTCATTGTGTTCGATTACTTCGTTGAGTCTAGACAATTGCTCTTCGATAATATCAATTTGATCTTCCAAATTACCAATTCTGGAATTATCGGACGAACGTCCATTTACCACTGAATTAGTATCTCGCAGTAGATCGGCCAATGTTGCCCGGAGAAAATCCAATTCTTCTTCCAGTTTAGTTTTTGACTGTGAAAGGCGAATTACATCATCTGACGTTCTGTCTCCTAATGGTGTCATGATTTATTGGATTAAAATTTGTCGTCGTATCTCAATGGCACATTGCTTGGATAATCACTTTTTGGAACTCAATGACGAATATGGTTTAGCTAGTTTTTGCAAAAATTTTGAAAAAGCCAGTTTAAGGTGCGCTAAAATCCTGGTGCCAGGATATAAGGGACAAACACGATCAAGACTGTGAAGCGGCAACGATATAGCAGTGATTTCAAAGACCGTGCTCTGACACTGGTGGGCCAACGCAAGCCTGTGCCTGAATTGGCTGACGAGCAAGGCGTCGGCATCAGCGCTTCAGCCCACATAGTCCCCTATTTTCTGGAGCATTATTATTCGATGAGTGGTTCTAAACGTCCAATCTCCTCCGACTTCTTTTCTAATTTTCCGCAACCACCTCAGGCTCACCCCTCTAGAATGTAGCCGCAGGCGAGTTTTTGGAAGCGGTCGATTTCGTGGGAGGTTTTTTCGGGGGGCCAGTGGAGTTCGGTGGCCATGAGGGCGCCGACTTTGGGGGCGGCGGACATGCTGGACTGGGCATCTAACAGAAGGCTGCGGCTGCGGCGGGCGAGGACGTCGCCGATGGTGCGGGCCATTTCGTGGCGGGCGTGGAAGATGACTTCGGCGCCGATGAGGTCGAGGCGGGGGTGGACTTTGGCGGCCCAGTCGGGGTGCTGGGTGGCGAGGGTGCGGATTTCGGCGGCGTCGCTGCCGTAAACGGCGAGGGGATCGTGGGCATCTAGGACGGTGGCGGAGCCGTGGATCATGAGGGTGTGGGTGGTGCAGTGGCGGAGGCCGAGGCCGCCGACCATTTCGGCGTGGTCGATGACGTCTTCGGCCATGCGGCGGTAGGTGGTCCATTTGCCGCCGGTGATGGTGATGAGGCCGGATTCTGCGACGAGGATGGTGTGATCGCGTGAGAGGGCGGCGGTGGTGGCGGTGTCGCCGTTTTTTTCCTTTTCCTTCATGGCGACGAGGGGGCGGAGGCCGGCGTAGATGCTGAGGACGTCTGCGGGGGTGGGATCGCGCGTGAGGTAGCGGGCGGCGTGGGTCATGAGGAAGGCGATTTCGTCTGGGAGGGCGCGGGGCTCGAGGGCGGCGTGGTGGACGGGGGTGTCTGTGGTGCCGATGATGACGCGGCCGTGCCAGGGGACGGCGAAGAGGACGCGGCCGTCGTCGGTCTTGGGGATCATGATGGCGGAGTCGCCAGGGAGGAACTCGCGGGGGAGGACGAGGTGGACGCCCTGGCTGGGGGCGACGATGGTGTCGGTCTTGGGGTCGTCGAGGCGGCGGATGTCATCGACGAAGACGCCGGTGGCGTTGATGACGGAGCGGGCGCGGATTTCGTGCTGGCGGCCGGTTTCGACGCACTCGGCTTTGACGCCGATGATGTGGCCGTTTTCCTTAATGAGGCCGACGCAGCGGGTGTGATTGAGGACGATGGCGCCGTGATTGACGGAGGTGCGGGCGAGGTGGATGGCGAGGCGGGCGTCATCGAACTGGCCGTCGTGATAGACGACGCCGCCGGAGAGGCCTTCGGTTTCGAGGGTGGGGAGGAGATCGGTGATTTCCTCGCGGGTGAGGTAGCGGGAGGGCTGGAGGCCGAGCTGGCCGGCGAGGGCGTCGTAGACCTTCATGCCGATGCCGTAGAAGGGGCCCTCCCACCAGTGGTAGCTGGGGATGACGAAGGGGAGGCTGTGGACGAGGTGGGGGGCGTTTTTGACGAGGAGGCCGCGCTCGCGGAGGGCCTCGAGGACGAGGGAGACATTGCCCTGCTTGAGGTAGCGGACGCCGCCGTGGACGAGCTTGGTGGAGCGGGAGGAGGTGCCTTTGGCGAAGTCTGACTGCTCGATGAGGACGACGGAGTGGCCGCGGGAGGCGGCATCGACGGCGGCGCCGAGGCCGGTGGCGCCGCCGCCGATGATGGCGATGTCGAAGGGGCCGGTGTGGGAGGAGAGCTGGGAGAGGAGGTGCTCGCGGTTCATGGGGGGGAGTGTAAGGGGGCGAGGGGTGGAGGGGAAGGGGGGAGTTTGCGGTTGTTGGCAGTGGTTTGCGGTTGTTGGGGAGAGCCGGAGCCGGAGACAGGGGGTGGCGAGCTTGGGGACGTTCGGTTTTGCCGCAGAGGGGCGGAGGGGCAGAGGTGGCGGAGGTTGAGTGTTTGCGGTGGTTTGCGGTGGTTTGCGGTGGTTGAAGAGGCGTGGGGTGTGGGTGTGGCGAATGGGTGGGGACGTTTGGTTTTGCCGCAGAGGGGCGGAGGGGCAGAGGTGGCGGAGGTTGAATGTTGGCGGTTGTTTGCGGTGGTTGAAGAGGCGGAGGGGTGTGGGTGTGGCGAATGGGTGGGGACGTTTGGTTTTGCCGCAGAGGGGCAGGAGGGGCAGAGGTGGCGGAGGGACAGAGGTTTGCGATGGTTCGCGGTGGTTTGGGGAGGGCCGGAGAGGCAGGTTTGGGGGCTGGGTATCTCTGCGACCGTTCATTCTCTGCGGTTCAAGCATGAGGGGGGTAAACCGCAGAGGATGGACGAACGCAGAGACCGGAGGGGGCTTGGATTGGTGGAGATTCGCGGCTGTTCGTGGTTATTCGCGTGGGAGTCTGGGCCTGATTTTTAAACGCGAATGGGGAGAGGAATGACCGCGAATGTTTGCGAATGGGGGGCGAGTGGGGGTATTCAGATTTGCGGTGCCTGGGGGGAGAGGGTTCCGGAGGTTTTGAACCGCTGATGGGACGCTGATTAGACGCTGATGAAGAGCCGAAAAATATTTGGGTGAGGAAGGCGGGGGGATGGGTTCGGGGTTTCGTGGTTGCATTCGGGGGTCGACAAGAGTGAGGGGGGTGCTAGCGTTTAGGTTCCCAAGTTAACCAACCCCCAATCCACACATTCCATGTCCGACATTGCTCTTGCCAAAGGTGAAAAGTTTCTCGAAGAAAACGCGAAGAAGGAGGGGGTGACGGTGACGGCGAGCGGCCTCCAGTACAAGGTGATCACGCCGGGGACGGGGAAGAGCCCGAAGGCGACGGACACGGTGGAGGTGCACTATGAGGGGACGCTGATCGACGGGAAGGTGTTTGACAGCAGCTACCGGCGAAATGCGTCGATCGAGTTTCCGCTGAACCGGGTGATTGCGGGATGGACGGAGGGTGTGCAGTTGATGCAGGAGGGGGCGAAGTATCGCTTCTTCATTCCTTCGAAGCTGGCGTATGGTCAGCACGGCGCGGGGCGGGACATCGGGCCGAATGAGGCGCTGATTTTCGACGTGGAGCTGATCAAGGTGAAGTGAGTTTTGGCAGAACGAAGGAAGGGCCTACGGAATACACGGAAGGCACGGAATTCAGAATGGAAAGGCAGGAATGCAGGGGCCGATAGGGTTTCTGGGTTCCTGCTTTTTGCTTTTGGGACGCTGGGACGTTCGGTTTTGCCGCAGTGGGGCAGAGAGGCGGAGGGGGCAGAGGTTTGACTTTACCCACAGAGGCCGGGCCGAGGGCACGGAGGGGGAGATTCTTCTGGGTTTTTCGGAGGGGACTGGAGGGCCTACGGAACACACGGAAGGCACGGAATTCAGAATGGAAAGGCGGGGATGGTGCCGATGTTTTTTTGGGTTCCTGCTTTTTGGGTTTGGGGCGCTGGGATGTTCGGTTTTGCCGCAGTGGGGCAGAGAGGCAGAGGGGGCAGAGGTTTGACTTTACCCACAGAGGCCGGGCCGAGGGCACGGAGGGGAGATTCTTCTGGGTTTTTCGGAGGGGACTGGAGGGCCTACGGAACACACGGAAGGCACGGAATTCAGAATGGAAAGGCGGGGATGGTGCCGATGTTTTTTTGGGTTCCTGCTTTTTGCTTTTGGGACGCTGGGACGTTCGGTTTTGCCGCAGTGGGGCAGAGAGGCGGAGGGGGCAGAGATTTGATTTTACCCACAGAGGCCGGGCCGAGGGCACGGAGGGGAGATTCTTCTGGGTTTTTCGGAGGGGACTGGAGGGCCTACGGAATACACGGAAGGCACGGAATTCAGAATGGAAAGGCGGGGATGCGGAAGCCGGAAGGGTTATTGGGTTCCTGCTTTTTTTGTTTTGGGACGGAGGCTGATGCGCGGCTCCGGAGGGGATTCCTATCACGAGCTATGAAAATGGGGCTGCAGGATGGTGCATGACGCACCGTGAGTGGGATCAGGGGGCGAAGTGAAATATCTGCTGGGAATTGCCGGCGCCCTGGAGCTCGATGGACTGGATTTCGAGGCGGGTGGAGTTTTTCGGGGGGGTGAGGCGCAGGTGGATGAGGCGGCCCTTGATGGGGAGGGGTACTTTGAGATCCTGCCATTCGGCGCCGCCCGGCCAGTCGAAGGTGGCGGTGGTGGCGGGCGTGAAATCTTTCTGCTCGCTGCTGCGCCAACTGGCGGTGGCCTGGCCGCCGGTGGGGCCCCGGGTGCGGAGGGTGAGCGTGACGGGGCCGGGCACATCCAAGCCGAGGCGCGTGAGGAAGAGGGGGGCTTTTGTGGTGAGATCGGGCGTGAGGTGGAGCGCGCCGTCTTTCACGGTGAGCGTGCCGTTGCGGCAGACCCAGCCTTGCATGCCGGTGGGAGCGGCTGGCGCGGCTTTTTTTCCCATGGCGGATTTTTGGTCGAACTTTGCTTTCATCTGGCCGCCGGGCTGGAGATGCTCTGAGTAGTAGAGGTAGTCTGGAGCGCCGGCTTTCTCGGGCGGGCCGGGTGGCTGCAGGGTGGCGCTCCAGGTCTTGAGTTTGGCTTCGAGCCGCGCGGCGATGTCCGGGTGCTGTGCGAGCTGATTGTTCACGGCGAGTTCGCCATCGGGCCTGGTGACATCGAAGAGGAATGTTTCTTCATCGCCGAGATGGACGAGCTTCCACGGGAACTCGAGCACGGCGGACTGTGAGCGCCAGCGCCAGTAGAGGCAGTCGTGCGGCGCGGCTTTGTTTTCGCCGGTGAGGAAGGGCAGCAGGTTCACGCCGTCGAGCTTCGGGTCTGCGGGAAGGCCGGCGAGCGCGTTGACGGTGGCGGCCACGTCGAGATTGATGACGGGATGGTCGCAGGTCTGCCCTGCGGGTATTTTCCCGGGCCATGCGGCCACAAAGGGCACGCGCACGCCGCCATCGAGGAGCATGCCTTTTTCGCCGATGAGCGGCTGGTTGATTGAGCCGTCCCAGCCGTCGCCTCGCACCGGCGCGCCGTTGTCGCTGATGAAAAAGATGAGGGTGTTCTGTTCTGCGCCCATGGCCTTGAGCCTGGCGCGTATCTCGCCCACGCCGTCGTCCATGGCGGCCATCATGGCGAGGCCCTGGCGGCGTTTGAGGGGCAGATGCGGCGGCGTTTTGGAGAACCATGGCTCCGGGGACTCCAGGGGCACATGCGGAGCAAACCAGGCGAGGAAGAGAAACCAGGGCTGCGCGGGCTGCTTCGCGCGGCGGTCGAGAAAGGAGAGGGCGGCCTCGGTCTGAACGACGACGCGGAAGCGGTCGTCACGGACGACGCGGGGTGCGTCCGCGAAGGGCGTGCCATCGAGCGCATGGGAGGCGTGATAGGACTTGTGTTCGCCGCGCCAGTATTCGTCGAAGCCCTGAAGATGCGGCAGGTGCGTGGTGAGCAGCCGCACTTTTTTCTCCGGGCCGCCCTCGCCGACGAGGTCGAAGCCGTACTTGCCGACGAAGCCGCTGAGGTAACCCGCGGGCTTCAGCCGCTCGGCGATGGTTACTTGTTCGAGCGGCAGCGGGCCTTTGCGGTTGTCCTCCACACCGAACTTTTGCTGATAGCGCCCGGTGATGACGCCCGAGCGGGAAGGGAGGCACTGTGGGGCGCTGACATATCCGCGTGTGAAGCGCACGCCCTCGCGCGCAAGCTGATCGAGATGCGGCGTGCGGATGTCCGGATCCACCCCTTGCAGCCCGAGATCGGCCCAGCCCTGATCGTCCGTGTAGATGAGGAGGATGTTGGGCTTGGCGGTCGCTGCGGTGGAAACACCGAGAAGCAGGGAAAGGGCGAGCAGGGTGGATTTCATGGTTGGATGCGGATTCATCCGGATGCTCGCGCCCCGGGGCGGAGATTCGTAGGACAACTTTTAGGATGCATCGGACATGTTCGTGCGGGTCGGGAGCGGCTTTGGTTTCCTGAATGCGATGCACACCCTCGATGCAGCAACCCGGTGCTAGGATTGCTCCATTCCCGCGTTATCCGCACATGTCTCTCCGTCTCGCCGCCCTTGCGTGCCTGCTCTCGCTGCTCGTCCTCTCTCCCACCACTCGTGCTGCCCAACAACAGCCGAACATTGTCCTGATCGTCAGCGATGATCAGGGGTATCCGGATCTGGGGTGCATTGGGAGCAAGCCGTTGGTGACGCCGAATCTGGACAGGCTGGCGGCGGAGGGGGTGAGGGGGACGAGTTTTTATGTGACGTGGTGTGCGTGCACGCCATCGCGGGGGAGCATTTTGACGGGGAGGTATCCGCAGCGGAACGGGCTGTATGACATGGTGCGGAATGATCTGGTGAATTTTGGACACCGGTATGATGCGGAGGAGTATGCGGTGTCCCCGGAGATGACGCTGGGGCTGGATGTGCGGGAGGTGACGATCGGCGACATGATGCGAAAGGCGGGGTATGCGACGGGGTGCGTGGGGAAGTGGGACATGGGGCAGGCGAGGCGGTACCTGCCGCTACAGCGGGGGTTTGATTTCTTCTACGGGCACGGGAACAACGGGATCGACTACTACACGCATGAGCGGTACGGGGTGCCTTCGCTGTTCCGGGGGAACGAGCGGACGGAGGAGGACAAGGGGACGTATGTGACGGAGGTGTTTGAGCGGGAGGCGCTGCGGTTTGTGAACGAGCACGTGGGGAAGAAGCCGTTCTTTTTGTACCTGCCGTTCAATGCGCCGCATGGGGCGTCGAGCTTTGGGGAGGGGACGAAGGAGGGGGAGAGGATGCGGGGCGAGGGGGTGCAGGCGCCGGAGAAGTACGTGGCGATGTACCGAGGGAAGGTGAAGGACGAGAAGCTGGCGCGGTACTGCGGGGCGGTGACGCGGATGGACGAGGCGATCGGTGCGGTGATGGAGGCGGTGGAGAAGGCGGGGCAGACGCAGAACACGATCTTTGTGTTTCTCTCTGACAACGGGGGGAGCGGGAACGGGGGGAATGCGCCGCTGCGGGGGCAGAAGAGCACGATGTGGGAGGGGGGGCTGCGGGTGCCCTTCATCATGCGCTGGCCGGGGAAGGTGCCGGCGGGGAAGGTGACGGATGAGTTTCTCACGTCGCTGGAACTGGTGCCTACGCTGCTGAGCGCGGCGGGGGCGAAGGGGCCGGAGGGGGGGCCGTCCTTCGCTAAAGCTACGGAGGGCAAGACTGCGGGCAGTCTTGACGGCTTTGACCTGCTGCCGGTGCTGCGGGGGGAGGCGAAGTCGCCGCGGAAGGAGATGTTCTGGCAGAGGCGTGCGGACAAGGCGGCGCGGGTGGGGAACTGGAAGTGGGTGGAGTCGGGGAAGGGCGGGGGCTTGTTTGATCTGAGCACGGACCTGGGGGAAAAGAAGGACCTGAGCGCGGAGAAGCCGGAGGTGGTGAAGATGATGAGGGAGCGGTTTGCGGCGTGGCGGGCGGAGATGGATGCGAGCGAGCCGCGGGGGCCGTTTCGGGACTTTTGATTACGATTGCCCGCTTGCGTGAATCATGATCGGCTCTATAGGCTGAGCGCATGAAAAACCTGCGCGTGAGCATCCTGGCGCTCGTGGCCGCCGTGCTGTGCAGCCAGTGTGGAAAAAAATCGGGCAACGGGCAGGTGACGCCTCCTGAGGGAGAGGAGATCCCGGCGTACATGGGGGTCTATCTTTGGACGGACGAGGCGCTGGTGCTGAAAGAGGGGGGCGGCATCCTGTGGCGGGACGCCAGCCAGCCGGAGGCGGGAGGGATCATCATTTACCACCAGACGCTGGCGAGCGGCATGGTGCCGGCGGAGCAGGCGGTGACGCTGAAGGAGCTGCAACTGGTGCGCAAGGAGGTGGAGTATGTGCACGCGAGCCGTGAGGGCCCGAGGGTGGCGGTGGCGGTGCGGGATGCGAACCGGCTGGTGCCGGGGAGGACGGTGCGCCTGAGGTTCATGCCGCTGGAAAAGCCGGGGGCGATCCTGGCGGTGCCGGAACAGAAACTGCCGCCCGGCGCCTACCTGGTGGAGTTCATGGACAAGACGTATGGCTTTGCGGTGGAGGCGGGAGGCAGCCGTGTGCTGCTGGATCTGCCGGGGAAGGCGTACGATGAGGTGCTGACGACGCAGGCGGCGGGTTCGAATTTTTCCTGGGATGCGTGGCTTTCGATGACGCAAAATCTGGGAGGGCGCACGCATGCGGGCCAGAACGTCATCCTGAACCGGGGCACGCGGGCCACGGCGGCGACGGACGAGGAGGGGCGGCGGACGCTGGCGGCGGCGCGGAAGGCATGGGGGGAGAAGAATTACGAGCAGGCGGTGGGTGCGGCGACGGTGGCGCTGGGGCATTACCCGCAGGAGGAAGATCTGAAGCAGATGGTGAAGGAGGGCCCGATGCTGGCGGCCGCGGCGGCGTTCAAGGCGCGGCAGTGGAGCGAGGCCGAGCGCTGGGCGCAACATGCGGGCTACCACGCGGAAAACCAAGCACGGGCCGCGCAGATGCTGACGGACGTGAGCGTGCTGCGGGCCATTGAAAACGCGGACAAGCTGATGGAGCAGAAGCAGTGGCAGAAGGCGGTGAACGCCCTGGGCGAGGTGCCATACAAACTGCGGCAGGAGCCGCGGCTGCTGGCGGCGCAGCGGCGTGTGCTTCTAGGAGAGGCGGGGCAGCAGATCAGCGAGGCGATGAGCGCCGGCGAGTGGGACAACGCGGTGCAAATCGCGAAGCGGGCGGTGGAGCAGGGGATTTTTTCGCCGGGCATGCAGCAGGGGTGGATGTCCAAAATCCGGCAGGGGGCGGCGGCGGACCGCCACTACTGGGGGCCGCTGTTTCAGCCGCAGTGGCGCATCCGGCTGGGAGACGACACACTGCATGCAAATGGTGTGCTGAAGGCGCCGGGGCAGGACCGGCTGCTGGTATGGATGGCGGGCATGAACCGGGTGCCGGTGAGCTACGTGGCGCTGAAAGCGAGCACGGGGGAGGTGCTGTGGCGCACGCGGAGCAACCAGCAGCCCATGATGATCAGCGACGGCGGGCGGTACGTGATCGAACGCAGCGAAGGAAGGTATGACGCGCCCTCGCAGGCGATGGTGATCGACCTGGAGCAGGGACGGGAGATCACGGCCCTGAGGCGGCGCTGGCCGTCGAGAAACAACGAGGCTCCGTTTGCGCTGCACGAGGGGAAAAAATGGCTGGCGACGAGTCCGGGAGGCCACCTGTTTGTGGTGGAGATTTATGACCTGGAGTCCGGGAAGCCGCTGCATCACATCACCGCGAACAACCTGGCGCGCAAAGATCCCTCCCAATGGAACCAGGACATTCCGTTTGTGCGGACGATGGCGTTTTCTCCGGATGGCGGAAGGCTGGTGGTGATCGCTGAGGACGACGTGGTGAGAGTGTTTGATCCGGCGACAGGGGAGCAGGTGGGCCAGGGGCATGGGGTGGGTGATTCTTCGCACGCGCTGAGTCTGAGGGTGCTCAACGGCGGCAAGGACATCCTGATGTCGCAGTCTTCGTTCACGATTGAATCACTGGTGTATCGAAAACTGGAAGCGGGGCAAAAGCAGGTGCGGCTGGATGCGATGTCCGGCATCGATGCCGAATGGAGCATGGGGATCAAGGCGGAGAGAGGTTTTAGCGGGCAGAGCTGGGCAAGCTTTCAGAGCCTGGGTGGCAACCGCCGTCAGTTCCAGAACGCGGACCTGCCGTTTCGGGCGCACCACGCGTGCTTTGATGACCAGGCGCATGCGTTTTATGTGGCGGGTACGGGAGGCGAGGTGGCGCGGCTGGGGGTGACGGGCACGACGGGCAGGCTGGAGCCGGGAGCGCAGGCGGTGCCGGTGGCGGCAAACGCGTCTGTGAATGACAGGACGCTGGCGGGCAGGCTGTCCGCCTTTGTGAACACGCATCACGAGAAGGAGCAGAAGCATGACCATGCGGCGCTGAGGCAGCACTATGCGGAGCAGGTGGACTACTACGACGAGGGAATGGTGAGCCGGGAGCGGGTGCTGAAGGGGAAGATGACCTACTTTGGGCGGTGGAAGCAGATCTCCAACCAGCTGCCGCTGCAGCCGGAGCCGAGGCAGACGGAGGACGGGGCATTTCGTTTCATCTATCCCATGGAGTTCAAGCTGGTGGACGACAAGGGCGTGGAAAAAAATGGGAAGGTGGAGGTGACGCTGGAGCTGACTTTGATGCCGGACGGCACCATCCAGATCATCCGTGAAAAATGCCGGCCCCTGAGTGACGCATGAACTTGAAGCTGATGATGCAAAGGTTATTCCCGGCGCTGCTGGCGCTGCTGCTGAGCTCGTGCCTGGATTATGAAGAGGAGATGTGGCTGGAGGACGACCTGTCCGGCAAGGTGACGATGACGGTGATGGTGTCTGACACGCTGGCGAACTTTGCGGAGGCGGGGTCGGATCAGCTCTCGATCGAAAAGGTGCGGCAGATGATCGCCGGAACGGAGGGGCTGGAGGTGGAGGAGACGAAGAGCTTCCGTGAGAACGGAAAGCAGGTGAGCCAGGTGACGATCCGCTTTGAAGATGTGCGCCGGCTGACGTGGCTGGCCACAAGCAGCAAGGAGCCGGCGTGGGTGATAGGCACGATCGACGTGGAGAAAAAGGACGGGCGCATGAAGCTGAGGCGGACGCTGGGCCCCTTCACCACGGAGGCGACGAGCGGCAGCCGCCAGCAAAACGCGCTGGCGCGCGGATTCAGCGGACTGCTGCTGGGGAGCTACAGCCTGACCTACACGCTGCACCTGCCGCATGAGCCGCTAAACGCGGACTCCATGCAGGTGAGCCGGAAAAGCAACACGGTGCGCTGGAGATTTCCGCTGGGGCAACTGGCGACCAGCACGGGGACGATGAGCACCGAGTGGGAGGCGGGAGGCGGAGGAAGCGCGTGGGTGTGGGCGCTGATGATTCTCAGCGGCGGGGGAGCGTTTGGGTGGTGGAAGTGGCAGCGGAGGCAGTCTCTTTAATGCCAAGAACCGTTGAAAACGGGTTTGTTATTGATAATGCGCCAGCGGCAGGCTGGCTCTGATAGCGATTCGCGAAACTGATTTCCGGTAAGGCGAGTCTTTGGAGGTTCGGTTTGCCGCAGAGGGGCAAAGGTGCAGAGGTGGCAGAGACTTGTATCGATTCTCTGGTCCCTCTGCCTCTCTGCCTCTTTGCGGTAAAATTGAGTGTTCCATCGTACCCGAAGGGGACCGTCGCCCGAGCCATTTTTCGGAAATCTATCTTGGAAAATGTTATAACGTGGTCCGCTCAGTCCTGTGAGGGGAACGCAGGTGGCAACGCGGACGCGTGCCTACCCCCGGACGCTTATAGTCCGAACCTCTGCTTTTATGGCTTGTTTGCCACGGGCTCGCTCGTTCCGCTCAGGGGACTGAGCGGACCACTTTGGCTGGTGCTCTTGCGCTGCTGTGGGGGGCATGCTTTCCTGAGGATGGCTCTATAGCGATGCGTGACACTGATTTCCGGCCAGAGAGGCTGTCGTTGCCTGGTTATCTTGGGCTTCGGCGGCGGGCTGAGGAGAGCCACGCCCTACCTGCGCCGGGCCTGCGCATGCCTGGCGCAGGTAGGGAGCTTGGTCCTCCAAGCGCGTCGAACGTCGCCAGACACTCGCTTGTCGGAAATCCGTTTTGGAAAACGCTCTATCATCCCTCTCCGGCTCCCTGCCGATCCTATGCGGCGTGGACGAAGA
This sequence comes from Prosthecobacter sp., assembly GCF_044227185.1. Classification (GTDB taxonomy): domain Bacteria; phylum Verrucomicrobiota; class Verrucomicrobiia; order Verrucomicrobiales; family Verrucomicrobiaceae; genus Prosthecobacter. Next base: position 15,326 of record NZ_JBGAFO010000012.1, read on the forward strand.
CTCGTTTTCAACTGTTGATGGTATGACAGACTGACACGAAGGGAAAACGGCCGGGAGAATGTCCCGGCGGTTTTGAGCGGCGGTCAATGCGGTGCTCGTTGTGGCGGAATGGCGGGAAAACGCGGCTGGAGTGCGCGGTGGACGAAGAATGCGGTGGGTTTGCTTCCCAGACAAATGCCGCTGTACCAGGGTAGCCTCGCCGAGGCTCGGCAACCCTTCGCTGTGATGCGGAAGGCTGTGAGGGGAACGCAGGCGGCAAAGCCGGCGCATGCCTACCCCTGACACTTACAGTCCGAACTTCTTTTTTCCTGGCTTGTTCGCCACATGTTCGCTCGGTCCGCTCAGAGGACTGAGCGGGGCAGTTGGCTGGCGCTCTCGCGCTGCCATGAGTCCGAACTTCTTTTTTCCTGGCTTGTTCGCCACATGCTCGCTCGTTCCGCTCAGAGGACTGAGCGGACCACTTTGCTGGCGCTCTCGCGCTGCTATGGGTCCGAACTTCTTTTTTCCTGGCTTGTTCGCCACATGTTCGCTCGTTCCGCTCAGGGGACTGAGCGGGCTACTTTGGCTGGTGCTCTTGCGCTGCCATGAGTCCGAACTTCTTTTTTCCTGGCTTGTTCGCCACATGCTCGCTCGTTCCGCTCAGGGGACTGAGCGGACCACTTTGCTGGCGCTCTGGCGCGGCCGGGGGTGTCTATACTCACTGCGGATGGCTCTATCATCCAGCTCCGGCTCCCCGCCGATCCTGTGCGGCGAGGACGAAGACTCGTTTTCAACTGTTGATGGTGTCACTTAACTGGTGGGGCCGGTGTTGAGGTAGATCTGATTGGCCGCCCGGCTGGCGCGCATGCGGCTGATCTGGCCTTCCACTGCGGATGCGGAGAAGGGCACCCAGATGTGCATGCCCCTTGGCTCAAAGAGCTTGCCGTTGGCGTAGCGGACGATGGCAGGCGGAATGGCCCGGTCGTGCGAGATGCTCATGCCGTTTTTGCGGACGACACGGTACTGCATGGCCCGGCAATGATTGATCTGCCAGCGGTTGTTGCCGAGATAGGACCAGGTGACGGGGCCCTCGAGTTCAATGTAGTGGCCGTTGACCATGTTTTTGGTGAACTGGCGATGGGTTCCCGAACCATTGGAACGGAGGTCGTAGGAGTGCTTGTCCTCCATGTTTTGCGTGGTGGTGGCGATGGGCATGTACATCATGTAAAACCACCTGCCGACGATCTTGCCGGAGGGGTATTCGACGTTCCTGACGGCGGCCGCCTCATGGGCATAAGCCGGGTCGGGGACGACGCATGAGGCGAGGTTTAAAACAGCCCAGACAGCGAGGAGGCAGGGGAGGATGCGGTGTGGTTTCATGGAGTGGGTTAAAGATTGTCAAAGCGGCGTGCGGCGTCGCGGAAGCTGCTGCCGCTGCCTGAGGGAGTGCTGTTTTTCTTGGGAGCTGTGCCGGGGGCTTTTGTGGCCGGCACATGACTGAGCGTGGCGGGCGGGTTTTCACCGGCCTTGCCCGTGACGCGGGTGAGCAACTCGCCGCTCTCCTTGGTTACGAGAGGTGCGTTTTCGCTGAAGGAGACGATGATTTTCTGAACCGACATGCCGCGCACCCAGCCGCCCTGCGCATTGAAGACGAGGAAATCGGAGGTGTAGCTGGCTTCGAAGGACTCGTCTCCGGAGATGGCGCGCACCTGCAGGTTTTTGACGGTGGCCTGCGTGCGGGGCCAGCGGGCAAAGTAGGACGATTTGTCCGCGCGAACCAGATCGCGTGTGAGGAAGCCTTTGTCGTAGTATTCGACGGCGTCTGCGTAGTGGCTCATGATGATGTCGAGCTCCTGGGCGTTCTCCAGTTCCTGCATCATCACCACGAACTCGGCCACTTCGCGTCCGCGTTTGGAGAGCGGAGCGGCGGGGGCGGCGGGGGCGGCGGTGTCAGCGACGGATGGAGCGCCGCCACCGATGACGACCTGGCGCTCCTGAAGCGCGGCGGGCGAAGGGGTTTTGGCAGCGGTTTCCGCAGCGGGCATGGAGCGGTCGATGTCCGTGCTGGAAATTCCGCGAGCGTAAGGAGGCACATCGTCGCCAGGCTTGGCGGCTGGCTCCGGTGCGGGCGGGGTCTCCGCAGGTGGCGGCTCCTTGGCGGCCTGGGCGATGGCCGAGGGGGCGGGAGGACTGGGGGTGGCGGCTGGCTGTGCCGCGGGGGCGGCCGCCTGCTCTGGTCTGGCGGAGGCCTGGGGCGGAGGCGGCGGGGTGGAGACGGGAGGCGGCGCGCTGGGCCTCGGCGCGGGCTGCGGAGACGGGGCCGGGGCCGGGGTGCTCTCCGCGGGGAAGATGGCGAGGGGCACGCTCTTTTTTGAGCTGCCATTGGAGAAAAACAAAACGCAGGCCGCCACCACGGAGACTCCAGCCAGGGTGTGCGGCACCCAGAGAAGGATTCTCTTGGCGGCCGCGGGCGAGGGAGGTTTGGAGGGGGGAGGCTGGGCCGAAGGGGCGTGTTCGGGCTGCTTCCTGGCAACGGCCTTCAGGGGCTTGGGGGCTTTTTCGGAGCTAGAAAAATCATCCTCCATGGCCACGCCCTGTTTGAGCTGGCGGATGAGTTTGGCCGCGCCTGGTTCGGTGCCACCGGAGAGCCATGCCAGACGCAGCAGGGCATTGGCCTCCTCGGAAAGCCGTGGCAGAGGGGTGTAGTGACCACCCTGTGGAGGAGTGCCGCCCACAAGCTCCATGAGCAATGCGGCAATCATGGAGGCCGGGGTGGCAGGAGCATCCGCCCCACCCTTCTTTGCCGTGACCTGCCGGGTAGCGACGGTGGGCATGGTGGAGGGAGTGCCCAGGCCTGCTGAGTTCTGCTCCCAGGCAAAGGCATCAATGACGACACGATGCCGCGGCCACTGGGCCATGGGCCGCTGGAGATAGTGACGGAGGTCTTCTTTGGGAGCGTCCTCCAAATGAATGGTGATGCTGCCGAGACCGGCTTCGAGGAGGCCGAGGCCGTTTTGCAGCGCGTGATCCATGCCCAACGCCACGGGCATGAGCCAGTCCAGCGCCTCTTTCAGGGGCAGGGCGGAGCGTGCTTTCAAGACGTCCAGGAGCTTGCAGCCTTCATGGCGCTCCATGACGATGAGCCAGTCCGCGCCGAACTCCGCCCAGGTCACGATGGAGGAGAGGGAGTCGTGCGGATGTTCATGCAGTCCGGTGACGAGGGTCTGCAGCCGCTTGAGCACGGGAGGGGCGGCGAGCACGGTGGCGTCGATGAACAGCCCGCGCAGAAGAGGCTCGTCTGGCTCCTCGATGTCCATCAGAATCGCATCCGTGCCGAGCAGATGCCTGGAGGGTTCTTTCTGCACACGGTAGCGCTCGAGGAGGGTCTCTCCTTCATACAGGCTGTTGCCAGCAGGGATGGGGAGGTCGGCGGAAGGAGGAGGGGCCACCGCTTTCGGAGAAGGTGGCGGGGGAGCATCGGCGGAGATGGCCTTCAGACAGAGGGAGCATTGAGAGAGGAGGGCCTCCCCGTTGTGCGGACGTGAGGCGGGATCCTTGGCCAGCAAAAGTTTCAAGAGCGCCAGGACAGGGGCGGGAACGTTTCCCAGGAGGGTCCAGTCTGGTTCGGCGCTCAATGTCTGAGCCATCACGCGTGCGAGGGGGCCGCGAAACACCGGCTGGCCTGTGAGCGCGTACCAAAGGCAGGCGCCGAGGGAGTAGAAGTCGGAGCGGATATCGACGACACGCTCCTCCAACTGCTCCGGGCTGGCGAACTGCACGGTGCCGAGGAAGCCGGTGCCCTGGGTGGTGAGGGAGGCGGAGTTGAGCCCGCCTGCATCGTCGAGGGCGCGCGCCAGGCCAAAATCGATGACTTTAACGACGAGGCCTTCGCCGGGGCGCTCGCCGAGGATGAGATTGGAAGGCTTGAGGTCGCGATGGACGATGCCCCTGGCCTCCGCAGCCAGGAGCGCACGGGCGATTTGGGAAGCCATTTCGACGGCCCTGACGGGGGTGAACACGCCGGCGGCGGCCACCGCCTCCTGCAGGGTCATGCCCTCGCAGTATTCCATGACATAGAACCAGCTGCCGTCCGGGATCTGGCCCAAGTGCTGAGCAGCGGCGATGTTGGGGTGGCGCAGGGCCGCGGCGGCACGTGCTTCGCGAAGAAAACGGTCGTGGGCCTCCGTGCTGGCATTGAGGAGAGGGTGGATGACCTTGACGGCGACATCGCAGTGGAGGCGGGTATCGCGCGCCTTGTAGGTGACGCCCATGGCTCCGCGTCCCAGCTCCCAGGCGGTGCCGTCCGGATGGCGCAAGACTTCGAAGTGTTCCAGTTTGTCCGGCGTTTGCATGAGGGGGATTTCAGGCTTTTTCCTTGCGCCAGCAACCTAGCCACGCGAGGGACCACATGGCAAGCATCCAAACGGCATGCACTTGAACCGCCTTCCAGGCCGGAGAGGAGTTCTTATACGCAGCTCCTAGAGCGAGCTTTGCGGGGAGTTCGAGGTTTCGGCAGGCCACGGGCTGCTGGCGCAAAAGGTCGCTGGAAAACTGCCGCCGCCAGACGAGGCTGGTGTCCATGATCATCTGGGAGGCGTGGCTGGGCATGCAGGCGCTGACGGTGCGCTTCATGCCGTGCTCGTTCATCGACTCCATGACGAAGCCGGAGAAGATGATCTGCGGCAGGAGGATGAGCGGGACGAGCATGACCGCCTGGGTGGTGGTGCGCACCCAGGAGGAGAGGGCGAAGCCGATGCCGGTGGCGCTGAGCGCCGTGACCGCGAGGCTCAATGCCTGCCACCCCACATGACCGTGGACTTCCCCGGAAATCTTCAGGCAGGCGAAGAGGAGCAGGGCCTGCAGCAGCGTGACCGAGCACCAGAACAAAAACTTGGCGCCGAGATAGCTGGCGCGGCCCATGCCGACGATCCGCTCCCTGCGGTAAACGGCGGTTTCGCGCACGATCTCCTGCGCCGCATTGCCACAGCCAAACCAGAAGGTGGCGAGGTAGGCGAGAAACAAGCGCAGGCCGTCGGTGTCGGCCATCCAGGCCGTCAAAACACCGATGACGAGGGGCTGCCCGAGCAGGACCAGCGGCGTCTTCCAGTCGGCGAGCAGGAGGGCGAGCTGGCGCTCCAGGAGGATGCGAAGCATGCGGGGTTTGGCATCCGGCGGGCCGCCAGTCTCCAGGGCGCCGCCCTCAGCGGGCGGCGGAGCGGCATTGGCATGTGAAGGGGCCAGGGCCAGCCACTCATCGACACTGCGCGTGGCCAGCCGCTCGTAGAGCTGGGTCATCTTGCTGATCTGGAAATGTTTTTTCGCGTCTTCGGGGCGTCCATCAAAGACGAGCCTTCCTGCGTAGATGACCAGCAGGCGGTCGAAGAGATGCACGTTCTCCATCACATGGGTGGTGCAGAGGACGGTGCAGCCGAGGCTGGCCAGGCTGCGGAGCTGCTCCATGAGCTTTGACTCAGTGGCGGGGTCGAGGCCAGAGGATGGCTCATCGAGAAAGAGAAGCGAAGGACGGGAGATGACCTCGGAGGCGATGCTGACGCGCTTTCGCTGTCCGCCGGAGAGGCGGCTCACGACGACGTTTTCGCGCTCATCCAAAGCGAGCGCTTCGAGTGTCCGCTGGACGGCGTCGTCAATCATCAGATCTGAGACGTGGGCGGGCAGGCGCAGCCGTGCGCTGAAGCGGAGGGCGTCTTTGACGCGCAGCTCGCCATGGACAATGTCGTCCTGCGGCACGAAGCCGCACTGGGCCCGTTTTTCGCGGATGTATTTTTGCGCGGTCATCCGGTCAAAGGTGACGGCGCCCGCGGTGGCCTGACGGACGCCGCCAAGGGTCTCCAGCAAGGTGGTTTTGCCGGAACCGCTGGGTCCGAGCAGGCCGACAAACTCCCCGGGCCTCACGTGGACAGAGACGTCATTGAGGATCAGACGGCGGCCGGCGCGCATCTGCAAATGGCTGCCGGAGAGCTCGGCGCCAGCCGCTCCGAGGACGGGAATCAAAGCCTGTGAGTCGAAACGAAACTCGTGGGCGCCGAGGGCTAGCCGGTCGCCATAGACGAGCTCGCGGGTGACGAAGAGGCGGCCGTTCACGCGAGACCCCGTGGAGCTCTGCAAATCTTCCGCCACAAAGCGGCCGTCGCGAAAGACGATGCGCAAGTGTCTGCGGGAAACCTGGGGGTCGTCGAGCTTGATGTCGCAGTCGCTGGAGCGGCCGATCACCGTCTCTTTTGCCAAAGATATGGGGAGCAAGTTGGCGATGAAACGGGAGTTCATTAGAAACGAAGGGGCGGGCTTGCTTAGCAGATTTCTGAAAAAAGGCGACCATTTGCTTGGCAAAGAAAAAACACCGGGCGCCGGCGAGAAAATGGGTGAAACCGGCTGCCGGACGTCCTTTTGCGGGGAGTGCGGAGGACGTTCTTTCAGAGTCAGTAGCAAAAATGAGAATTTTTTAACGAATTCTGCGCGGGACTAATTTTGGAATGATGTTATATATGGGCTTCCACCAACCCAACATCCCCAGCGCCCCTGAGATGACATCATCCAAGCCCCAGGCCACGATTTCCGAATGGAAAAAAATTGTGGCCCCTTTCCAGGTTCCTTCCATACCACGTGCCACCTGGCAGATCGTCAACACCTTCATTCCCTACGCGCTGCTGTGGTATGCGATGTACTGGAGCCTCTCCGTGTCCTACTGGCTGACGCTGGCGATCGCGGCGGTGACGGGGCTGCTGCTGGTGCGCATTTTCATCTTTTTCCATGACTGCGGGCATGGGTCATTTTTCAAGTCGAAGCGGGCGAACAGCATCCTGGGCTTCATCAGCGGGATGCTGACCTTCACGCCGTATCTGCACTGGACCTGGCAGCACTCGGTGCACCACCAGACCTCGGGTGACCTGAGCCGCCGGGGCGACGGGGACATCTGGACGATGACGGTGAAGGAGTACCAGGCGGCGAGCCCGAGGTGGCAGCGGTTTTACCGGCTGATCCGCAACCCGATCACGCTGTTTGTGGTGGGGCCGCTGGCGCTGTTTTTGATCCACCAGCGCTTCCCCTCGCCGCGGGCGAAGGGCAAGGACCGCAAGTCCGTGATGGTGATGAACGTGGCGCTGGTGCTCATGATTGTGGGGCTGAGCTTTGTGTTTGGCTTCAAGAACTACGTGCTGATGCAGATCCCGGTGACGATGTTTGCCGGCATCGCCGGAATCTGGATGTTCTATGTGCAGCACCAGTATGAGGATGTGTACTGGGAGCACCGCGAGGAGTGGGACTACACGACGGCGGCGCTGGAGGGGAGCTCCTTCTACAAGCTGCCGAAGATCTTCCAATGGTTCACGGGGAACATCGGCTTCCACCATGTGCATCACCTGAGCTCGCGCATTCCGAACTACAACCTGGAAGCGTGCCACAACTCGCACCCGATGTTTTACAGCATCAAGCCGCTGACGTTCTGGGAGAGCCTGAAGTGCATCAATCTGCGGGTGTTTGACGAAAGCGACCGCAAGCTGATCTCGTGGAAAGAGTACAAGCAGCGCTATGGCGCGAAGGCCCCTGCCGCTGCGGTGACGGAGGAGGTGGATCCGGCGGATCTGCCGGTGCCGAGCGAGATTGGCTCCGGGATGTCCTAGTGGTCAAAGGCTCATCGGGGGGCGTCGATACAGTTGCGCGCAGGCGTGTGGCGGAGCGTTTTGCAGACGCTTCTGGTGACCTGCAGATGCGGCGAAGCGCTGGCTTTGCTTTCCGATTTGCATGCGGATAACCCAGGGGAGCCTCGCCGAGGCTCGGCACCCCTGGGCTGCATTCCGCAGCCCCTTCAGGGCTGAGGCGAGATTGAAAACGATCCCAGGGAGGTTTTATAGTCGATCGTAAAGCTCATATCCGGACATGGAGTGCAGAAGTGGCGGAGCCGGATGTCGATCGGTATTTTGATACCCATTCGGTGCCGACGCGGTATCGGAATACCGCGCTACAACAAGCAGCGCAGCCTCAGCACGCAAAGCGCTGCATAAGATGCGACAGGAGATGCTCCCCGATGCACGGGCTCATCCGAATGCGATTCGGCTTTGCGGCGGCGGTGATTTTCATGCACTGCGGATTGCTGCAAAATTATTCGGCGCATTGCTGAGCAGTGGTCGTAGCATGTATCATGTCTGTTTTTCGGCTTAACACGGAGTACCAACCGCAGGGGGACCAGGCGCAGGCGATTGCGAAGCTGACGAAGTCGGTGCGTGCGGGGAACCGGCACCAGACGCTGATGGGGGTGACGGGATCGGGGAAGACTTTTACGATGGCGAATGTGATCGCGGAGGTGGGGAGGCCGGCGCTGGTGTTTTCGCATAACAAGACGCTGGCGGCGCAGTTGTACTCGGAGTTTAAGAACTTTTTTCCGAACAATGCGGTGGAGTATTTTGTGAGCTACTTCGACTACTACCAGCCGGAGGCTTACATCGCGCGGACGGACACGTACATTGAGAAGGACAGCGCGGTGAATGATGAGATTGAGCGGCTGCGGCTTTCGAGCATGGGGGCGCTGATCACGCGGCAGGACACGATCATCGTGGCGAGTGTGTCGTGCATCTATGGTTTGGGTTCGCCGGAGGACTATGAGGGGATGATGCTGCCGCTGAATGTGGGGATGCAGATGAGCCGGGAGACGCTGCTGACGAGGCTGGTGGACATGCTGTATGAGCGGAATGATGTGCAACTGACGCGTGGGAAATTTCGCGCGCGGGGAGATGTGATCGAGATCGTGCCGGCGTATCTGGAGAACGAGGCGATTCGGGTGGAGTTTTTTGGCGATGAGATCGACCGGATCAGCGCGGTGGATGTGCTGACGGGGACGGTGACGCTGAAGCTGCCGAGCTACACGATTTTTCCGGCGAAGCAGTTTGTGACGCCAGGGGACAAGATGCGCAACGCGATCGTGAAAATCCGCGAGGAGATGGAGGAGCGGGTGGCGTGGTTTGAGAAGGAGGGGAAGCTGCTGGAGGCGCAGCGGATCAAGATGCGGACGCAGTATGACATCGAGATGATGCAGGAGATGGGCTTCTGCCAGGGGATTGAGAACTACAGCCGGCACCTGACGGGGCGTGCGCCGGGTGCGACGCCGGGGACGCTGCTGGATTTCTTCAAGGAGCCGCCGCTGATGTTCATCGACGAGAGCCACGTCACCATTCCGCAGATCGGCGGGATGTATGAGGGGGACAAGTCGCGCAAGACGGTGCTGGTGGAGCATGGGTTTCGCCTGCCGAGCGCGCTGGACAACCGGCCGCTGAGGTTTGAGGAGTTCATGGGGAAGGTGGGGCAGCTGGTGTATGTGAGCGCGACGCCGGCGCGGTTTGAGATTGAGAACAGCAAGGTGGGGAATGCGGGGTACATCGCGAAGAGCACGGACGCACTGCCGTATGCGGGGAATGTGAGGATCAGTGGGAGTGCGGAGACGGTGGAGAAATTTGATGTGACGACGAAGGGGAAGCCGCTGGTGGTGGAGCAGGTGATCCGGCCGACGGGGCTGCTGGATCCGGTGATCACGATGAAGCCGCTGAAGGGGCAGATTGATGAGACGATCGAGCTGTGCCGGCAGCGGGTGGAGAAGCGGGAGCGGGTGCTGGTGACGACGCTGACGAAGCGCACGGCGGAGGATCTGACGGACTACCTGCGCAATCTGAACTTCAAGGTGCGGTATCTGCACAGCGACATTGATGCGATCGAGCGGGTGGAGATTTTGCGCAGCCTGCGCGCGGGGGACTGCGATGTGCTGGTGGGGATCAACCTGCTGCGCGAGGGGCTGGATCTGCCGGAGGTGAGCCTGGTGTGCATTCTGGACGCGGACAAGGAGGGCTTTCTGCGGAGCGAGTCGTCGCTGATCCAGACGGCGGGACGCGCGGCACGGCATGTGAACGGGGAGGTGGTGCTGTTTGCGGATCTGCAGACGAAGAGCATCGAGGCGCTGCTGAGCATCAGCGGATACCGGCGGCAGTTGCAGACGGAGCACAATGAGCGGCATGGGATCACGCCGCAGACGGTGCAGCGTGCGGTGCAGGAGAGCCTTCAAATCCTGGGCAAGGCCCGTGACGTGGAAGAGAGCGTGGTGCGCGAGGGCGGGGGTGACTTTGCGATTACGGAGACGATTCGTGAGCTGGAGCAGGAGATGGCGGAGGCGGCGATGAAGCTGGAGTATGAGCGCGCGGCGCTGCTAAGGGACCAGATAAGGGAGCTGAAGAAGCGGGCGGGGATGAATGCGGATGATACGGGGGCGCTGCCGGCGCAGAGGAAGAATGTGACGTATGCGAAGCCGAAACGCGGGGGACGGAAGGGGAAGTAGAGGCGAAGTCCTCCGACTAAACTGTCACTGCTGCTAAATGCAGCGAAGTGTTAGGCCGCAGTTTTGGCGGACTTTCGAGACGCTGCCTTTTTGCGGCGGAGCGGTTTGGCGATGAAAAAGCTGTTTTTGTTTCCGAGGACACCCGTGAAGAATTTTTCGCCTTCGGCGTCTTTCCGCAGTTCCTGCATGAGTTCCGCCTTTTCAGCAGGGGTGAGCAGGTACAGCGGCTTTTTCATGGTCGAAGGGTAGTAGAGATGGAGGATGATTCAAGTCCTCCCCCTCCTCATTCGATGAAGGTTGCGCTGTAGATGCCGCCTTCGCAAGAAAAGCCGATATACGTGGGCTGTCCTGCACGGCGAAAGCGGTAGCTTCGTTCGTTCCTCACTTCGCAACCGCACTCCAAATGGGCGCCGGGTTGGCCGATTCGTGATACGCAAAAACAAAGCCATGAAATTTTTCTTGCCAGTGTAACAGTTGTGCTGTTACAGTAGGAACACCTCGCGTATGCTGCCTTTTTCGATCCAGCTCCAGGATGGGAGTCCGGTCTCTGACCAGATCCTTGGGGCTGTGCGCAAGGCGTTGCTGACTGGGCAGATGCGGGCGGGGGATGCGTTTCCGAGTGTGCGGACGCTGAGCCAGGAGCTGCGCATCAGCCCGACGACGGCGCACAAGGTGGTGCTGCTGCTGAAGGATGCGGGCTGGCTGAATTCACGACCGGGAATCGGGATGGTCGTGACGGTGCCGGATCAGCCGAATCTGAAGGAGCGGCTGGAGCAGATCACGCCGGAGTGCCGGGCGCTGCTGAAGGAGGCTGCGGAACTCAATCTCACGCTGGAACAAGTCATCAAACATCTCAAAAGCCTATGATCACGATCCACGATCTGCATAAACGATTTCGCAAAACTGAAGCCGTCGCGGGCTTGAGCCTGGAGGTGCCGGAGGGACAGGTGACGGCATTTCTGGGGCCGAACGGCGCGGGGAAGAGCACGACGATCAAGTGTCTCTTAAGTTTGCACCGGCCGGACAAGGGGACGATCACGGTGCTGGGCGGGGATTCGAGGAAGCTGGGGCCGGCGCAGTTCACGCAGATCGGCTATGTGTCTGAGAACATGGAGCTGCCGCTGTGGATGACGGTGGGGCAGTTTTTGGATTATTGCAGGCCGCTTTATCCGAACTGGGACATGGCGTTTGAGAAGCAGCTCATGAAGCAGTTTGACCTGCCGACGGGGACGAAGCTGAAGGATCTCTCGCGCGGGATGCGGATGAAGGCGGCGCTGCTGAGCAGTCTGGCATACCGGCCGAAGCTGGTGGTACTGGATGAGCCCTTCAGCGGGCTGGATCCGCTGGTGCGTGATGAGTTTATCCGCGGGCTGCTGGAACTGACGGAGCAGGAGGGGTGGACGGTGTTTGTGTCATCGCATGACATCGAGGAGGTGCAGCGGCTGGCGGACCGGGTGGCGATCATCAATCGTGGGAAGCTGGCGCTGGATGAGACGAGCGACAGTTTGCAGGCGCGGTTTCGAGCGGTGGAGGTGGTGCTACCAGATGATGGTAGAGCGCCGGTGGGGCTGCCGAGTGACTGGCTGCATGCGGAGCAGGCGGGGCGGACGCTGAGGTTTACGGCGAGCCGGTTTGGAAATGAGGAGGCGTTTGCGGCGGCGCTGCGTGAGGCGATGCCGGGGGCGGCGCATCATGAGGTGCGGGCGATGAGCCTGCGGGAGATCTTTGTGGCGCTGGCGCGTGCCTACCGACTGGAGGGGAAATGAGCCATGAACCTGGTGCTGCATCACTTTTTCAAAGAGTTCCGCTATCTGCGGCTGCGCTGGTTCGCGTTTCTGCTGCTGCTGGGTTTTGACCTGGCGGTGAACCTGGAGTGGCTGATGCCGATGCGGGCGGGGGAGGGGGCGCCGGGGTGGCTGAGCTATGTGCCGGTGGTGATCTTGCTGACGGGGCTTTCGCTGCTGCTGTCGTGCCCGGAGGACCGGCCGGGGAGTGACCGGAGCTTCGTCGGCACCCGACCGCTGCCGTGGGCGGCGTACTGGCAGGCGAGGTTGCTGCTGTGGCTGGGGTTGATCGTGCTGCCGGTGGTGGTGCAGAACGGACTTTATCTGGCGCTGTCCGGCAGGCCGTGGAGTGATGTGCTGCGCGGCGCAGGAGAGAGGGCGTGCTTTGCGGCGGGTTTTTCAGCCTGGCTGCTGCCTGCGCTGGCGCTGTGGCGGCGGCGGGAGGTGTGGAAGGCGCTGTTTTTTCTCGTGGTGACACTCGCGGCAGCTTCGAAGGTGCTGGATGTGGCGAGTGCTGCCTGGTGGAGTTTCTATCCGAGCTACGACCAAACATGGGCTGGACTCATGGTGGGATGGATGGTGTTCGGCGGGCTAAGCGGCTGGCTGGCGTGGAAGCATCTGCAACAGGCATACAGTTTTCGTCGGAGACTTTGCCTGACCTGTTTCTCGGCCTTGGTCGGGCTGATGGCCGCACGCTTTTGGGTGTTGGCAACCGGCGGGGAACTTGTGGCGCAGGACGAGGCATTGGTACAGGCACTGGCTCCGGGATTGAAAGTAAAGATCGATCTGGACACAGTTCATTTCGAAGGTTTTGAAAGCGAGTTTGGAACCCACACACTTTCCGCCCAACCTGAGACTGAGACGGGAAAACCAGGTGTTCATGCTGTTATGAGGCTGGAAGGAAGCCGTGTCATCCAGGATGGCAGAACATCCAGCGCCGAGGCGGTATTGGCATCGAGGGTTCGGTCGCGGTTTGGCTTCGGCTCTCCGCAGGATCAGGTGCATCGCGGCGATGTGAATCTGCGGGATTTCTTTCCTGAAGGGACGCTGTTTTATTCAGCACAGATTTTTCCGATGTGGTCCTGGGAGGGCCGAAGAACTGCCCTCGCCGCCTTTGATCAACCTTATCCGGCGGCTGAGAAGCGATTGAAGCTTGCGACTGACTACCACATAGAATGGTATCAGCGTGATCTGGCGCTGGAACTGCCGATGGTGGCAGGAAGCCGTGCTGAGTGCGATGAGGCGCGGTGGGAGGTGCTCAGTGTAACACCCGCCGGCGGGCCGCAGCCTGGTGCGCTGACCATCACGCTGCGAGTGGAGACGCGGGACCATTGGAATGAGGAAAATGGCAGTGCGATGCTGCTGCATTCGCCGCAGCGGCAGATCGTCTGGCTCGACCCAGCCAAGGAGACGCAGCTCGGCACGCGGGCCAGTCACACGGGATGGCTTCGCAGGCAGATTGAACTGACATGGAATGGTATTTTCAACCATGCCGATGGCGAAGCCACGGGAGTGGATTCGGCGAAACTGCGTCTGATTCTGCTGCGCAGCCGGTTTCTTGGGTCCAGTCCATACACCTGGAAGTCTCCAGAGATGCGTCTGGCGGATTTTCCATCCGCCTATGGTGAGAGGTACTCCTGGCATGAGGCCAGACTGCTGTATGGAGGGCGTCAGATGAAGGCGTTTCAGGAACGGATGGCGACCTTCAAGCCGCTGACAGCGGAAAGCGGTGAGAAAGAGGCCCGGCGTGCGCTCTACGAACTTTTTTCGACCGCAGGCGTGACGGGAGCGGTTTACGTCCCGGCGGCATATCCAGCGATCACGCAGGCCTTTGAACCTCTGGGAAAAGAGCACCTGCCGCTGCTGCTGGAACTGCCCTCAAGCCTGTGGCCGGGATGGAGCGACCGCCCACCGACGACCCTGCTCGACCGCTATTTGACGGAAGATCAGCGTGATGCGGTGATCGAACGGGTGATCAAACAGCCGGGGCTGGCGGAGGTGGTGCTGCGCAAGGGGTGGGCCGAGGAGGCGAAGAGATTGAAGCCGCGGCTGCTGAGCGGGGCGCCACTGCCACGGGGCTGCGAAGCGCTGCTCTTCGCCTGGGGTGATGATGAGTCACGGACCCGACTGCTGCAGGCCGCGAAGCATGACATCTATCGCGGGATCATTGAGGAACTGGACAAGATTCCCATGATGCGGCCGGAGACCGAGAGGATTGCCATGAATGAGTTTGAAAAGACGCTGCCGATGACGGGCTCAGACAATCACCGAAGTGCCGTGAGCGTGAGTCTGGCCGCGAATTTTGGATCGCCGGAAGCATTCGATCTCTGCCTGCGCTGGATGGCGCTGGGCGGTGATCTGCCGCCGCGCAGCGGGGGGTACCCGCGTCCGCATTTGCTGACTGCCGACGGCGGCAAGTTCTGGGAAGAGGAACGGAAGATGCCAGACCATGAGAAGTGGCCGTTTTTCCGCCGGTTGAAGGTCAGCGACTTCGAATACGTGCCTGAAAAACGAGCCTGGAAATTTCGCCAGCCATGAACACCGCGCCCGCTCACATCCGCATTTTTCATCAAGGCCGCACGGAGTGGCTGCATCAGCGTGGGATGATCCTTGCGTGGCTGCTGTGGCTTGTCGCCCGGCGCTGGCACCGCGTTCACGAGGCGAAGACGACCTTCTCTTCGCTGGCATTGGCGGATCTTGAGCCCGGGATCGAGGTGGGATCGCTGCTGCTGGCTGCTGCCGTGGTGTGGCGCTGTGTGAGTGCGGATGCGCCTTCCAACGCGGAAACGTTCAGCCTCGCGCGTCCGGTGGGGCAGGCCGCGCTGTGGCTGGGAAAGCTGCTGTTTCTCGTCCTTGGTCTGGTTTTGCCTGCGGTGGTGGTTTGCGGCCTCGACTGGCGAGGTTTCGGACTGGGCGTGGGGCAATGGCTCGCGCTGTCAGGTACGGTGATGCTGGTGATGGGGCTGATTTTTGGCTTTGCGGGTGCGCTCACGGCCCTGGCCTCGTCAACGCGGCAGATGCTGGCTCTGGCGGTGCTGGGGATGGTGGGAGCTGGTGTGTGGCTGGCGATGCAGGGGGAGGTGTACCACTATGGCGAACAAATCCCCCAGGAGGTGGAGCAGCAGCATGCGAGTCTGTGCGGCACCTTCGTGGCGGCATTGACGGCACTTGGCGGCCTGCTCGTGGCGTGGTGGTTCGCGACGGTGCCGAGACGACGGATTCTTGCTGCAGGACTGGCGCTGCTGACACTGGCTGCCGCACCACTGATCGCCCGTGCATGGCGGTATGACTGGATCACGCCACCGCCACTGGAGTACGCCAAGGCGACAAAGATCGGCATCAAGGTGGGGAAAGCGGACAAGGAGGACAAAGCGCCGGGACGGGGCCTGTGGCCTACGTTGCGCCTCACGGGACTGGGAAAAGATGAAGTGGCGAGCATCCTTGAGTTTGCGCCCATCGATGACAGCGGCGCCTGGCCCCCGAAGGGGAGCTACAGCGACCTTACGGTCGATGAAGGCGGGCGTGATTCGTGGCTGCACACGGATCACACGCGGGCGCTTTTCAAATACAGTCGGCCTACGACACTCTGGCGGCAGACGATTGGCAACAACGCGATGTACAATGGCCGCAGGCCGCTGCCAGCGGTGCTGCAGCAGCTCCGGCTGAAACGGGAGGACGCGATCACGCGCCGCTGGAGGCTGCGGCTTGTCGTGCATGAGATGAAGCGTGCAGCCACGCTGCCCTACCGGGAGTTTTGGTCCCAGGAGAACAGCTTTCTCATCCGGCCGGGATTGCGGATGGAGTTCAACGCCTTTGCGTGGCTGAGGGGGGCCTGGGAGATGCATGGGCGTGCGCACCGCTTGTCGGCGGCTGTGCTTCCTGTCGAATCGCATCGATCTGCCCATGTGCGGGGCCGGGACCTGAGTGACAACTTCCTTTTCGTGCTAGAAGACCCGGATCTGGGGGAGAACGAGGCGCTCGATCCAGGCCTCGTGCAGCGGGCAAGGCGATTTTCCAGCTACAATGATCAATCCCGGCTGTGGCAGGTCGATGAAAACCAGGGGCTGGAGATCCGCCTGTGGGAGCCGAAGGAGCAGGAGGCCATCTTAAAGACCACGCGTGAAGACTGGGTGAACCGGCTGAATGCGAGCCTGTGGCACGCGGAGGAACGGGGGACGATGGAGATCGAGCTGACTCCTGAGCAGATGGCGGAGGTGCTGGCGGAGCCGGAACCCAAAACGGAGGTGAAGAAACCATGAGGATGATGCTGCACCAGTTTGGAAAGGAATTCCGCTACCTGCGGGTGCGGTGGTGTGTGCTGCTGCTGGTGGTGCTGCTGGACCTGGCGGTGCAGATGGAGTGGGTGCTGCCGATGAGGCCGCTGGGGACGAAGGCTTATGAAGGAGTGTTTGTTTCGAGCGGGATGCTGATGCGGCTGCTGCTGTGGATGGTGGTGTGGTGGTTCATGCTGAGCGCGCCGCCGGAGGACGGCGGCGGGCGGGGCCATGTGCTGACGCGGCCGCTGGGACGGATGAACTACTGGGCGGGACGGCTGCTGGTGTGGGTGCTGCTGGTGATGGCGCCGCTGCTGCTGGAGATAACGCTGTATCTGCTGCTCAACGGGCGGCCGTTTTCCGAAGTGATGCTGGGGGTGGCGGAACGGGCATGGGCGGCGGGATCGATGACTCTGTGGCTGCTGCCGCTGCCGCTTCTGCTGCGGGGCTGGGAGCGGTATGCGGTGATCGTGCTGGTGGTGCTTTCGAAGGAGTCGCTGTTCCCGCGGGTGGTGAGGATGACCTTCGAAATGCTGAACCTGGCGTATGATTCACCGCAGGTGGCGATGGAGTTCGGGCGCAATGTGCAGGCGGCGTGGCTGGTGGGGCTGCTGGTGCCGGTGGTGGTGCTGTGGCACCAGCGGCGGGCGCTTGGGGTGATCTCGCGGCTGGGAGCCGTGATGCTGCTGATGCTGCTGCAACAGGCTGTGGCGGCGTCGGCGCTGTTTGCGAATTCGTTTGAGGAGCCGCGTGATCCGGAGCTGATCCGCAGGCTGACGGCAGGGCGTGAAGTGGTGATCCCCGAGCGGGAGCGACGATTTGCCCAGGGGCAGGAAACGGGGGACGAGAGCGACGTGGTGTCATGGCGCGGGGAGAAGTACATTGAGCTCAGCGCGCTGGCGAGTCTCAAGGGCATGCCCGGGGACCTTGTGCCCCAGTGGGGGGCCACGACGAAGACGATGAAGCAGAACGGCGAGGTGATGCCAGCGCCGCCGGAGGGCGAGAGAATGTGGAGGCCGCTGCTGCGTGTGGGATACCAGTGCATGAACATTCCGGCGGCACCGGTACTGCCAGGGGCGAAACCGCCAGGGCTGCTGACGGTGGATGTGAACCCGAAGGTGCAAAACCTGCAGACGCGGCTGCCGCAGCCAGCCCGGCTGGATGAGGCGGTGGACCTGAAGTTTGACCTGAAGGCGGACTGGGCGCGAGTGCGGAGGCTGGGCGAAATGCCGTTAAAAGCGGGAGCCAGGTTTGCCTCGCCCGATTTCGAGGTGGAACTGCTGGAGGTGAGGCCGAACATGGACGGCAGGGGAAATCGCACGGACGGCTGTGTGACGTTGGTGTACCGGATGGCGGCGCGGAGCTTTGAATGGAAGCAGGATTTGCAGCCGTGGTTTCCGCATGCGTTCATCATGGCGGAGGAGAAGCGGCTCATGTGGCAGTTCACGGTGCACTCCGGCTATGAGCAGATGCGGGGGGCGAACCTGGGGTGGTGCCGTCTGGTCCTGCAGCAGACGTTTCAACGGGTGCTGGAACCGGGCACGGGGGTGACGGCGGAGAATCTGGCGGAGCAGCGCCTGGTGTGGGTGAGGCCGGAGTATCTGGGAAGCTCACGGCATGCGCTGGAGATGAAGGACGTCACGATTGGCAAATACCTGATGAAGACCGACGGGTGGCCTGAGAGCAAGCCGGCCGTGGTGAGCGGGAATCCACGCGAAGCTTTTTTAAAGCAGGTGAGAGGACTGGCGCGGCCGGCGGAGGATGCGGGGCGGGAGGAGATGGCACGGTATGTGGCGGAGGTGTATGAGGCCTCGCATGTGTTCAAGGACCGCATCTTGCGTAACAATGAAGGGGACATGCAGTGGCCGGGGAATGACCAGGAGGTGTGCGTGCTGCTGGCGCCGTTTTTGATGAAGCATCCGGATCTTTTCCGCGCGGCGCTGCAGCGTGACAACGCCGAGCTGACGCAGGGAGTGCTGCATGAGGCTCTGCTGCAGACGGGCGTGCCGGGCGTGACGCGGAATGAGAAAACGGGCGGAGCGATGTATGAAAGGGAAGCCCAGGTGCCGGGCAGGCCCGGGCAGAAGAAAATGCGGACGGCGGAAACGCTGTGGCTGGCGTCCTGGAGACCGGATGACCTGGACGCGTACGTGGAGGCGATGCGGCGGCACTCGGACGAGCCGCTGTGGCCGCTGCTGGATGACCAGCCGCTGAGCGCTGATGAGGTGCTGAGGGATTACCCAAAATTGTTTGATCCTGGCGACCTGCGGTGGCTGATGAAGCGGCCTGATCCCAAATACCGTGAGAAGGCCGAGAAGGTGACGCGCGAGGCGTTTGAGCAACTGCCTGCGGTGGTGAACCTGGATCGTGACCATGAAAGGGCGCTGCATGCGGCGGTGGCGCTGGGGATGCCGGAGGCGCTGGACTGGGTGCTGCGGGGGCTGGCATTCAAAGAGGATGACCAGGTGCGGAACGCCAGCGTCATGATGGGCTACGTGGCGATGTTTGGCCCCACGGACACGGGGATGCCGGATGCGAAGACGCTGCGGCAGTTTCTGCACGATGTGCGGGTGCATGGCGCGAAGGACTATCGCTACGATGCGGTGAAGATGACCTGGAAACTGATGCCTGAGCGACCATGAATGCCGTGACTTCAAACTCCTTTGCATTTCGCGTGTGGCAGCAGCTCAAGCTGGAATGGCGCATGCAGTGGCTGCTGGTGCTGCTGTGGCTGGCGGCGCTGGCGATGGGCTGCTGGCAGTCGTTTCAGGAGACGGAACCGGAGATCACGATGCCGGGATTTCTCCCGGCGCTGCTAGGGCTGATCGTGATCGTGCGCAGCGTGCGTGCGGATGCGCCGGGGAACACGGAGGTGACTTCGCACGTGCGGCCGCTGGGGCGTGGTGCGGTGTGGCTGGCGAAGGTGGTGTTTTTCAAGATCGCGCTGCTGCTGCCGTGGCTGGCGAGTGACTGGCCGCAGTGGCGGGGCTACGGCTTTGGGCCGGTGGAGTGGGTGGCGGGAACGGCGGGGAGCGCGCTGCCTGCGGCGTATGTGGGAGTGTGTGCGGCGCTGCTGGCGAGCTGGAGCGGCCCGGTGTGGCGAAATGTGCTGGTGGGCGGGGTTTGCATCGCGGTGCTGGAACTGACGACCTGGATGTGGGGCACGGTGTGGCGGGGTGAGGAGAATGTGTGTGTGCTGGCGGTGGCGCGATTCATCCTGATCCTGACGCTGACTGGCGCGTGGTGGCAGGTGGCACTGAGGCGGCGGGCCTGGGTGACGCTGGTGCTGGGGTGCGTGGTGACGCTGCTGGTGGCGGGACTGGGAAACTGGAACTGGCATGCGAGACCGGAGCAGCGCTTTGCAGAGACGAAGCTGAGACTGCACTTTGGCGAACGGCCCGTGGGTGCGGCTCAGGAGCTGTGGAAAGGGGTTTATGTGACGGGCCTGCCGGAGGACTGCGTGGTCTCGGTGGTGGCGTTTGCGCCGGCGGCAGGAGGTGGCGTGTGGCCGCCGGAGAAGGCATTCTCTGACTACGCATGGACGTCCGAGGAGGGGAAGGTGCGCCATCGCGAGCACTGGATGATGATGGCGCACACGCGTGTGCTGGCGCCGCATTATCCGGCAGGAGCGCTGTGGCGCGGGAATGCGGATCTGGAACGAGCAGAGGAGCTGAAGAAGGTGGTGCGGAACCACACGGCGGTGCCGTGGCGGCTGCGGCTGGCGGTGCAGCAGATGAAGCGGGTGGCGACGATGCCGCTGCGTGAGGCGGTCCGGGGAGAGAAGCGCGTGGTGCTGGA
This sequence comes from Prosthecobacter sp., assembly GCF_044227185.1. Taxonomy (GTDB): domain Bacteria; phylum Verrucomicrobiota; class Verrucomicrobiia; order Verrucomicrobiales; family Verrucomicrobiaceae; genus Prosthecobacter. The sequence continues at coordinate 35,494 of NZ_JBGAFO010000012.1, forward strand.
CACGGGGCGCAGGCTGGATTTTCAGCTCAACGCTCTGAGTCATGACAAGGAGATGAGGTTCTGGGCGATGCTGCGACGCCGGTATCCGATGCTGGCGCCCGCCAGCCGCTGGGAGATGCTGCGAGTGGGGGGTGTGTTTCCAGAGGAGAATTTTCTGGTGGTGCTGAACTCGCCTGGGATCCGCGAAGTGTGCACGGCCTGCGAGGAGAACTCCAGCTACTCGTCAGGAGACGGCCTCTACCAGCGAAGCCACAACCGGCCGGCGGGTTTTCGGTTTGTGCATCCGAGCGCGCAGATGGACATCGCGGGACTGAAGCTGGAGGAATGGGTGAACGGGACGACGCTGGATGTGTGGTGGCCGGAGGAGCGGGGCGTGGTGGATTTGGAGGTGAGTGCGGAGGAGCTGGGGAAGGTGGTGAGCGGTGGGCAGTAGGCAGTGGGCAGTGGGCAGTGGAGTGTGTGATGGGGGCGATGGGAGTATGCAGAGGATCGATGAGGGGTTTGGGCGGGGGTGGGGCATGGTTCCCCATGAAAACGAAACTTGTTCGCGCTTTGATTTTGCTCGTCGTTGGCTTGAACCTGAGCAGTTGCGCCAGCGCGGGGCTGGAATTTAAGAACTCTTTCCGAGGGAATGTGACACCGGGGCAGCGCATTGCGGCGGGGGCGTTTGATGTGGTGACGCTGCCGGTGCAACTGCCGGTGATTGTGGCGATGAAGATTGCGGAGGAATAGAGGCGGCTTTTTCTTCACGGTGTGATCGTGGCCGTCGAACGGCTTGCGGCAGGCGACTGCCGGATGCGTCGTAGCGTGAGACTGATCTTGCTGTGAGGAATGGACGGGTGATGGCGTTTGAGAAGGACTATGATGAAACGACGCGCCTTTATTCTTGCCTGTGGTTCGACTGCTTTTGCTGCTGGTGCTGGTGGCGGCGGGGGAAGGTTGAAAATTGGGCAGATCGGGACGGAGCATGCGCATGCGGCGGGGAAGATGGCGGCGATGCGGTCTTTGGCGGACCTTTGGGAGGTGGTGGGTGTCGCAGCAGAGAAGGGGTATGAGGGGGTGCCGTTGCTGACGGAGGAGAAACTGCTGGGGACGCCGGATCTGAAAGCGGTGGCGGTGGAGACGCGGATGGAGAAGTCATGCGCGACGGCGCTGCGGTGCATCGAGGCGGGGAAGCATGTGCATTTGGACAAGCCTGGGGCTCTACACCATGAGGAGTTTAAGACGATGAGGCTGGCGGCGGAGAAGAAGGGGCTGACGGTGCAGATGGGATATATGCTGCGGTACAATCCGGCGTTTGTGCTGCTGTTTCAGGCGGTGCGCGAGGGGTGGCTGGGAGAGATCACGGAGATCGATGCGGCGATGGGGAAGCTGGGGGATGCGAAGCAGCGGGGGATTTTGGGTGCGCTGCCGGGCGGAGGGCTTTTTGAGCTGGGCTGCCATATGATCGATGCGGTGACGACGATCCTTGGGAAGCCTGCTGCGGTGACGGCTTTTTCAACGCCGACGCGGGATGATGGCGTGAAGGACAACCAGATGGCGGTGCTGCAGTATGCGAAGGCGACGGCGGTGGTACGCGTGAACCATGTGGACCCGTTTGGCGGGCCGCGCCGGAGGTTTAACGTGACGGGGACGGAGGGGACGTTTGAGATCGTGCCGATGGAGAGCGGGAAGGTGAATCTGTCACTGACGAAGGCGCGGGGGAGCTACAAGAAGGGGGCGCAGTCGTTTCAACTGGAGGTGCCGAAGGATCGGTATGCGGGGGAGTTTACGGATCTGGCGGCGGTGGTGCGTGGGGAGAAGAAGCTGGCATGGGATGCGGCGCATGACATCAGCGTGCATGAGACGGTGATGCGGGCGGCGGGGGTGTGGGAGGGGTGAGGGGGAAGTTGACGTCCGTCCTTCGCAGTTCCTGCTACGGAGGACAGGGTGGTTTACGGTTGTTGACTGTGGTTGACGGTTGTTTGGGGAGGCCGTGGGTGTGAGGGGGGCTGGGGCGCGTGCTGCTGGCGTGTGGCGGAGCTTTTTGTAGACGCTGCTGGTGCCTGCCGTGTGAGTGAGAAGCGGTGGGTTTGCTTTCCGGATTTGTTGGCGAAAAACCCAGGGCGGCGCTCGCTGAGGCTCGCTTTGCCCTGGGCTGCGATAGGCCGCCCCTTTGGGGCTGGAGGGGAAAGCCCGTGAAGGTTTGCTGGCGCTGGGTGTAGAGAGGGCGCTTCCTTGTTGCACAGCAACAAGGCTACTTTGATGGGCCGCGCGGGTGGCCTTGGGCAGTGCGAAAGTGCTGGTGCGGGCAGGAGTGCCCGCATCACTTTTTTGCGCTTACTGCGTGGCGAACTTGGTGAGGAGGCCGCGTTTGCGGGTGAGATTGAGGACCCAGACGAAGAGCCAGCCGGCGAGGGTGAGGTAGATGAGATTGAGGCCGGCGGCGAGCCAGAGGTGGTCCCAGTTGAGGACGCCGGTTTTCATCACGGAGCGCATGCCTTCGAAGATGGGGGTGGCGGGGAAGAGCCAGGCGATGGGCTGGGCCCAGGCGGGCATGTTTTCAACGGGGTAAAAGACGCAGACGACGGGCTGGATGAAGAAGGGGACGGCCCAGGCGAGGGATTCGGCGGCCTGGCCCCAGCGCAGGATGAGCGCGGTGGAGATCATGCCGAGCGCCCAGCCGAAGACCATGAGATTGAGGAAGAAGGGGATGAGCCACCACTGGAGCTGGAAGATATTGAAGGAGTAACCGATGTAGGAGATGAGGCTCATGACGCAGCACGTCACGAGAATGCGCAGGAAGCCGACGACGAAGGTGGCGCCGAGGTATTCGGCAGTGCGCACGGGGGCGACGAAGACATTGAGGAGATTGCGGGTCCAGACGTCTTCGAGGAATGAGATGGCGACTCCCTGCTGGGCGCGGAAGAGGATGTCCCAAAGGATCATGGCGCCGAGGAAGAAGAGGATGAACTCGCCGAATTTGATGAGCTCCACAAGGCGCATGGGGGTGCGGGAGTAGAGGAAGAGGTAGCGCATGACGAGGGCGCTGATGATGCGGAGATTCATGAGGCAGATTCTTCTTTCTTGGGTTCGTCGAGGATTTCGCCGTCGCGGGCGATTTTGATGAAGACGTCTTCGAGGTTGTCGCTGCTGGACTGGGCGACGATGTCGGAGGGGGTGCCTTCGCAGACGATCTTGCCTTTGTGGAGGAAGATGACGCGGTCGCAGACTTCCTCGATGTCGCGCATGTTGTGGGAGGTGTAGAGGATGGCGATGTGGCGCTCGCGCTGGACCTTGCGGATGACTTTGCGGACTTTGTCGGCGATGTCGGGGTCGAGGCTGGCGGTGGGTTCGTCGAGCATTAGGAGCTCGGGGTCATTGAGGAAGGCTTTGACGAGATTGACGCGGGTGGATTCGCCGGCGGAGAGCTGGCCGGTGACGCGTTTGCTGAGGTGCGAGATTTCGAGGAGCTCCATGAGCTCGGCGATTTTCTTTTTCGGATTCGGCACGCCGTAGATGCGGGCGAAGACGCTGAGGTTTTGCCAGACGAGGAGATTGCCGGGAAGGGCGGTGTAGGCGGAGGAGAAATTGGAACGCTGGAGGATGCTGATGCGGTTGGCGTGGAGTGGGACGCCGAAGGCATTGAGCTCGCCGGAGGTCGGCAGGGTGAGGCCGAGGAGGCAGTTCATGGCGGTGGTCTTGCCGGCACCATTGGCACCGAGGAGGCCGAGGACCTCGCCGCGATGGAGCTGGAAGCTGAAGCGGTCGAGCGCCTTGACGCCATCGAACTCACGGGTGAGCTCGCGGGCTTCGAGGATGACTTCGCGGGGGGAGGGGGGAGCGGACATGGGCGGTGCTAAGGGCGCTGATTGAATGCAGGTTGCTGTGATCAGGGCGGGGATGGCAGGTCGAATGACGAAATCAGAATGAGGAATGACGAATCAATGACGAAGCTCGAACGATGAAAAGGGAACTCGCTGAACCGTGGGAATGAAGTGTTCTTCGAGCTTTGGCATTCGACATTATTTCGACATTCCTCATTCTGGTTTCGTCATTAATCCGGGTCGCTTAAAATCAGCGCTCCGTTTTAGAGGTATTCTTCGATGGGGAGCTTGCCGTTGGAGGCGCAGATGAACATGGTGCCGGGCTTGGTGGTGCTGGGCTTGAGCATGACTTTGCCGCCGCCCATTTCGACCATGAGCTGGCCGGCGGCGATGTCCCAGAGGCTGATCTGTTCTTCGACGTAGGCATCGAGGCGGCCGGTGGCGATGTAGGCCATGGCGAGGGCGGCGCTGCCGAGCATGCGGGTTTTGCGGACTTCGTAGGCGATGCGCTTGTAGCGCTCGAAGCCGAGGTCGAGGGCTTCCTTGCTCTTGGAGAAGCCGACGGTGACGACGGTTTCTCTCTGCATGGGGTCGAAGATGACGCCGATGAGGAGCTCTTTGGATTCGCGTTTGCGGGCGGCGATGGAGACGCAGAAGTGGGGGATGCCGAAGAAGTAGTTTACGGTGCCGTCGATGGGATCGACGATCCACTCGACATCGCCGTTGCCGCCGGTTTCGCCGCCTTCCTCGCCGAGGATGGCGTGGTCGGGGAAGCGGGCGAGGATCATGTCGGTGATGAGCTTCTGGCTGCGGACGTCGAGTTCGAGCTTGATGTCGTGGCGCTGCATTTCGTTGACCGTGAGTTCGGAGCCGAAGTTTTCGGTGATGAGTTTGCCGGCGGCGTGGGCGGATTCGGTGGCGATGGCGAGGAGTTCTTTCACTGGGGGCTAGATGCTGGATGCTGGATGCTGGATGCCGATTCTTCGCTATCCATCCTTCGCTAAAGCTTCCTCCTTCGCTCTACGAGCTACGGAGGACATGACGGAGGACTGGAGAGCTATGAAGGGCAAGCTAGACGCGGGATGAAATGAACTGGATCAATTCATCCGCGATGGAGGTTTTCGACTGCCTGGGGAGGGGAATCGTGTGACCGCCGGGGAGGCAGAGGGTGACTTCGTTTTCTGTCCTGTCAAACCCGATGCCGGATTGGGATACGTCGTTGGCGACGATGAGGTCGCAGCCTTTGCGCTGGAGCTTGGCCTGGGCGTGGGGGATGAGGTTTTCGGTTTCTGCGGCGAAGCCGACGAGGAAGCCGGTGAAGCCGAAGGTGGAGCGGACGGAGCCGAGGATGTCTTCGGTGCGCTCGAGTTCGAGTGTGAGGGTGGTGGCGGACTTTTTGATCTTTTGGGTGGCGGCCTGAGCGGGGCGGTAGTCGGCGACGGCGGCGCTGAAGATGGCGGCGGAGCAGCCGGGGAGGTGGGTGCGGACGGCATCGAACATTTCGCGGGCGGTTTCGACGCGGATGAGCTGGACGCCGGAGGGTGGAGAGAGGGTGACGGGGCCGGAGATGAGGAGGACTTCGTGACCGGCGGCGTGGGCGGCTGTGGCGAGGGCGTAGCCCATGCGGCCGGAGGAGCGGTTCGAGAGGAAGCGCACCGGGTCGATGGGCTCGCGAGTGGGGCCGGCGGTGATGAGGAGGCGCATGGGGGTGAGGCGTGGGAGAACTGATTTTTACACCGCAGATTAGAAGACCGCAGAGGTTTGATGAGAGCTGGATCGAGGGATGCACAGCGGAGATTCGGAAAACGCAGAGAGGCCGGAGATTTGAACCACGGATTGCACGACCAGCACGGATGCCGGAAGGGATTTGGGGAAGAGCGCGTTGGTTTTTGGCAAAGGAATGAAGGAGCAAGGGAATGGCCGGAGATTTGAACCACGGATTGCACGACCGGCACGGATGCCGGAAGGGATTTGGGGAAGAGCGCGCTGGTTTTTGGCAAAGGAATGAAGGAGCAAGGGAATGGCCGGAGATTTGCAGCGCAGAGATTAGAAGACCGCAGAGAAAGGTAGTGGGGCGGTGGGTGGTGGCGGAGCGAAAATTGAGGGTAAAAAAATTAGGGGTAAAAAAATTTCAGAGGCGGAGGGATGAGATGGTTTTTGAACTGCGGAATGCTGTGGATATGCGGAGGCCGGAGGGGGGAGGAGAGGGGCCGGATTCCGGCTAAAGCCGGTACTACAATACGGCGCTGGATTCATTGAGAGGAGGTGTGCAGGACTGGAGAGTTCTCGTGGTGGGCCTGCGGTGATGAGGGAGCTCTTTGGTGCTCCAGACTTTGAGGGAGGAGGAGTAAGAGGAAGAGGAGGAAGATTGGGTGGGTGTTTAGCCGCCGGGGGCGGTGAGGGGCTTGCCGTTGTCTTTGGGGGTGAGTTTGATGAAGTAGGGGACGGCGCGTTTTGCCCAGGCTTCGGCATTGGGGAAGTCGCCGGCGGTGGAGCCGAAGGTGCTGCGGAGCATGTCGGTGTCGATGATGCCGGGGTTCATGGGGATGATGGCGACTTTGCCGCCGGTGTCCTGGGCAGTGGCCATGGAGAGGCCTTCGATGGCGTATTTGGTGGCGCAGTAGGGGGCGACGTCTGAGGCGGTGCAGCGGCCCCAGCCGGAGGAGAAATTGACGATGACGCCGCTGCCGCGCTTGAGCATGGCGGGAAGGAGGTGGCGCATCATGGCGGCGGGACCTTTGATATTGATGTCGATGATGCGGCTGAAGTCCTCGGCGCTGGTTTCCCAGAGGGGAGCGTTGGGGGTGATGATGGCGGCGTTGTTGAGGACGAGGTCGGGTGCGCCGGAGTGCTGGAGGATGGAGGCGCAGAAGGCGGCGATGTCGGATTCGCTGGAGACGTCGCAGGTTTGGAAGAGGTGGGGAGATGGGAACGCGCGGGAGAGTTCGGCGATCTGGGCGGTGTTGCGGCCGCAGCCGATGACGTTCCAGCCGGCTTTGATGAAGAGGGGGGCCATGGCGCGGCCGAGTCCGCGGGTGCAGCCGGTGATGACGACGGTTTTGGGGTTCATGCGAACCCACCGTTACTTCTCGTCTGCGGAAGGATCAAAGGGCTTGTTGAAGGGCTGTATGGTGCCGAATGGGAGGCGCGGCCGTCATGAGCTTTGGCGCAGTCGGATAGGAAGGTGGAAGTAAGAGCGGTGTCTGATCGCGGGGCTGGCGCGGCGGAGCTTATTGCAGACGCTGCTGGTGGGCGGTGGGCGTAGCGGAGCGCTGGCTTTGCTTCCCGGAATTGCGGATCGTAACCCAGGGTAGCCTCGCCAAGGCTCGGCAACCCTGGGCTCTATTACGCAGCCCCTTCAGGGCTGATGTGTTGCGGAGCAGACTGGAGAAAGATGATGACCGTTTGCTGAGGGAGGGGACGGTGGGGCCAATACTGTGCGACACAAAAGCGTTGTTTTGACCGCTGCTTCCTTTTCACTTCTCGTCGGCGGAAGGATCAAAGGGCTTGTTGAAGGGAGGGCCGCGTTCGCCGCCGTAGGTTTCACGGAGGTATTCGTCGCCTTCGCTTTTTTCGCGGCGGATGTTTTTCGGAGCCACGAGATTCCCAATCCGGCGGCGCTCGGCGCGGCCGGCCTGCCACTGCTCCCAAGTCCAGGTGCGGTCTGGACTGGATTTGAGTTTCGAGGGGGTCATGGGATGACAATAGCCTAAGACTGGGATTTGTCAGCCATAGGGCGCTTCGTGTTCGTGGCGGGATGGCGTGGAGACGCTGCTGGTGAGCGCGACGTACCAAGAGAGCGATGGGTTTGCTTCCCGGCGGAGACTCCTCTTTCCAGGGATGGCGCTCGCTACGCGAGCTTATCCCTGGCTACCTTCTGTGATCCCTCCGGGATCAAAGAACAGCAATACCGTGCCGTGATCGGGTGAATGCCCTCGTTCGTCGGAACGACCAGAGTTCACAACGCGAATGAGCACGAATATCCGCGAATTATCACGAATGAAGCTGGGCTAGATCGCGTGACTTTTGTGGGGGAATTAACTTTGCGATTCCTTGGCTTTATCCACTTCATCCCACGGAATGGTGGAGAGTTCGGCGTTGGGGTTGCGGCGTTCGAAGTAGTTGATGGCCCACTGGTCGGAGAAGAAGACGACCCAGCGGTCGGCGCTGTCCTGGGCGGTGGCGACGCCGCTGGGGATGTCGAAGTCTTCGATGGCGCCGCCGTCTTTGGTGCGGACCCAGCGGAGGACGGTGTAAGGGGCGTTTTCGAGGCGGCTCTGGGCGTTGTATTCGCTTTCGAGACGGAACTGCACGACTTCAAACTGGAGGGGGCCGACGGCGCCGAGGAGGGGGACGCGCTGGCCGGCGTGGGGCTGGATAAACTGCTGTACGACGCCTTCGCTGAGGAGCTGCTCAAGGCCGTCGCGGAAGCGTTTGTAATGCGCGGTGCTGGGGTTGTGCAGGTAGGCGAAGACTTCGGGGGCGAAGCGGGGGATTTCGTCGAACTTGAGCTTGGGATCGGCGGCGAGGGTGTCGCCGATGCCGAAGCCGTGATTGCCGACGATGCCGACGACGTCGCCTGCGTAGGCTTCGTTTACGGTCTCGCGATCCTGGGCGAAGAGTTTTTGGGAGTTGGCGAGGCGGACGAGTTTGCCGGTGCGGGTGTGGGTGACCTGCATGTCGCGTTCGAACTTGCCGCTGACGATGCGGACGAAGCTCATGCGGTCGCGGTGGCGGGGGTCCATGTTGGCCTGGATTTTGAAGACGAAGCCGGAGAATCCTTCGTCGGTGGGCTCGATGACGCGGCCATCGGCGGCCATGCGTGGCTCGGGTGGCGGGGCGAGTTCTAGGAAGCCGTCGAGGAGCATCTGTACGCCGAAGTTGTTGCTGGCGCTGCCGAAGAAGACGGGGGTGAGCTCGCCGCGATCGATCTTGGTGCGATCGTAGGCATGGCCTGCGCCGTCGAGCATTTCGAGCTCCATCTTGGCCTGTTCGAGGGCTTCGGGGACGGTGTGCTTGGCGACGAAGTCGTCATCGAGTCCGCCGACTTTTTCGGGGGCGCGGTAGGCGCCGTGGACGGTGCGCTCGAAAAGGTGGACGTCGTTTTTGCGGCGGTCGTAAACGCCGCGGAACTGCTGGCCGAGGCCGAGGGGCCAGTTGATGGCGCAGGCGCCGATGCCGAGGACGGTTTCGAGTTCGTCGAGAAGGGTCAATGGCTCGCGCGCGGGGCGGTCGAGCTTGTTCATGAAGGTGAAGATGGGGACGCCGCGACGGCGGCATACTTCAAAGAGCTTGCGGGTCTGGGCCTCGATACCCTTACCGGCATCGACGACCATGATGGCGGCATCGACGGCGGTGAGCACGCGGTAGGTGTCTTCGGAGAAGTCTTTGTGACCGGGGGTGTCGAGGAGGTTTACGACGCTGTCCTTGTACTCAAACTGGAGGACGGTGGAGCTGACGGAAATGCCGCGCTGCTTTTCCAGCTCCATCCAGTCAGAGGTGGTGGCGCGCTGGTTTTTGCGCGCGGTGACGGAGCCTGCGAGCGCGACGGCGCCGCCGTAGAGCAGGAGCTTTTCGGTGAGCGTCGTTTTACCGGCGTCGGGATGCGAAATGATCGCGAAGGAGCGACGGCGGGCGATTTGGGCTTCGTGGGGCATGGGGAAAGGGGGCGCGAGACATCGTTCAGGGAGGCTGGAGTTTCAAATGACGAAATCAGAATGACGAATGGGGGAGGAGGGGGAGTTGACAGTGGTTGACGGTGGCTGAACGGTTGTTTGGGGAGCCTTGGGTGTGAGGGGGATGAGGGAGAGTTGAGAGAGCGATGGCGGCAGGCGTGTGGCGGAGCGTTTTGCATACGCTGCTGTGCTCGCTGTGTGCCTGAGAAGCGCTGGGTTTGCTTCCGGATTTGTTGGCGGAAAACCCTGGGCGGCGCTCGCCGAGGCTCGCTCTGCCCAGGGCTGCGATAGGCCGCCCCTTTGGGGCTGAGAGATGTTGTCGCAGGGCTTGCGCGTGAAGGGGCAGCGAAGGCGAAGGCTACTTCGAAAAGACAAAAAGGACAGAGACGACCGAAAGGACGCGGCGCTCCACGACAACCAGATATTTGGGCACTGTTCATGCGTAAGCCCTGATGCTGTCGACAGGTGTAGAGAGAACGATTGACGATTTGTTTTCCGTTCAACACGGCGAAGTACAGAGCGGCAATTTTCGGGCTCTGCGCGCCTTGGGCGTGCGCGATTGACGATTGATGAGCAATCGGTTTTTGATTTTTGAAGTGGCGGACCCAGGCGAAGGCAGAGTGTCAGCTGGATGAATGTGCCGTGGCGCTGCGACGGTTCAGAACCAATGCGGAACGAAGCGGCTGGTGTTGGAGGTGATGAGGGAGGTGTCTTCGCGGATGCCGATGCCGGCGGGTTCGCCGCCGATGATCCAGGAGCCGATGACGGGGTGGTGGCCGGAGAAGCTGACCTCGGGGTGGAGCTGCTGATAGACTTTGGGCTGGCGGCTCCAGGGGCCGTCCGTGCTGGCGAGGAGAGCGCCATCGCGGATCATGCGCACATTGGTGCCTTCGCGGCTGAAATAAGGTTTTTCCACGTGGGCGGGCATGCCATCGGGCGTGAAGGAGGTGCGGAGGAGATTGGGGTGGCCTTCAAACATCTCCCAGAGGAGGGCGAGGAAGGCTTTGTTGCTCCAGAGCATTTTCCAGACGGGCTCGAAGAAGCGCTGGCATCTGCCGGGGAGGTGGACGGAGAAGTCCTCCAGCCACATCCATTCCCAGGGGTAGAGCTTGAAGAGGAGGTCGATGGGGCGGTCTTCGTGATCGACGAAGCTCTGCATGCGGTCGTTCCAGCCGAGATCTTCGACGGCGAGATCGATGGTGCTTTTGCCGGACTGGCGGCAGGTGTCGATGAGGTAGAGGAGGGTGCGCCAGTCTTCCTCGGTTTCGCGCTGGGCGCAGAAATGGATCTGCCGCGCGGGCCATGCAGGCCAGGAGGCGAGGAGCTGCTCATGGATGGAATTGAACTGATCACCGTGAGGGCGGGTCTGCTGGAGCCACTGCCACTGCACGACGGCGGCCTCCAGAAGGCCGGTGGGGGTGTCGGCGTTGTACTCGAGGAGTTTGGGATGGCCGGAGCCGTCCCACATGAGGTCAAAGCGGCCGTAGAGGGAGAGGTCGTCGCGCTCCCAGGACAGGATGACTTCCTTCCAGGCCTCGGGAGAGATGGCGAGGCGGTCGCGCCAGTTGTCGCGGATGGCGCGCTCGGCGGCGGCGATGCTCATGCGCTGGAGCTCGGCGGTGGCCTGCTCGAGTTTTTCAATCTCGCGGCTGCTGAAGCGATAGTGGGCGGACTCGTCCCAGTAGAGCTGGCCGTCGATGGTGTGGAAGGTGAGGCCGAGGGACTCCACCTGGGCCTGCCAGTCGGCACGCGGTCTTTCGGTGATGCGCTGCACGGAGGGGATCAGGAGCCGGAGGAGAAGCCGGAGAAAGAGCCGGTGCGGCCGAAGCCGCCGCGGCTGGTGAAGGCGGAACGAGTCGCGCTGGCCTGGCTCTGAGGCACGCCGACATGGACGGGCGCGCCCGTGGGCTGGCGGGTGTAGTCGCTGCCGGGCGGCGCAGGGGTGCGGGGAGTGGAGGCGGCGCCGAGCGCCATGCCCAGACCCATGCCAACGAGGCCGGGGCGATAGTATGAGGAGGAGGACGCGTAGGCCTCGGTGCTGTGATAACGCGACCAGGTGCCGCAGCGGTAGTAGCCCCAGCGCTGATCGTAATGATCGTAAGGATAGGGGAACCAGGCGGAGCAGGGCTGATGGTAATAGCCGAGCTGGGGATCGTAGGCGTTGTGGGGCGGGATCTGGCTGGAGACATCCTCACCGGCGACAAAGGGAGGCAGGCTGGCGCGCATCTCCGGGCTGAGAGACTCCGGGGGAAGGATGGGAGTGTCGTGAACATTCACGGGCTCGGCTTCGGTCAGGCGATTGTACCCGGTGACGCCCAGACCGACGCCAGCGAGCGTGAGGATGATGATGTTGCTGCGTTTCATGTGCGGAAGGGAGGGTGGTGGCTGCGGAGTGACCGGGCAGCAGCTTATGAAAGAGCCGCAGGGGGAGGAAAGATAAATTACAAGGCGGGGTGAATTTTATTCCCGGGGAGGGGTGGAGATGACCGGGAGGAGGCGGGATGAATGGAGGATGAGAAGTGGTATTTAGAGCTATTTTATGGTATAGAAAGACGGGCTGTTTTCGAAGCAGGGAGGGAGGGGGATCAGGGTGCTTCGTCGGGATAGTCCACTCCGACCAGATAGAGGCCGCAGGCGGGGGCGGTCTGGTTGCTTTGGGGGGCGGCGGGGTCGGTGAGGAGGGAGGCGAACCATTCCCTGGGTTCGCGGCCGCGGGCGACGTGCATGAGGCTGCCGACGATGAGGCGGACCATTTTGTAGAGAAAGCCGTCGCCGGAGAATTCGAGCTCAATCATGTCGCCGGTTTCGCGCATTTCGGCGCGGTGGATGGTGCGGGTGGTTTTTTCGGTGCGCTGGCGGCGTTCGGTTTCGGGCATGTCGCCGCGATTGGCGGAGAGGCGGACGAAGTTGTGGGTGCCGATGAGTTTTTCGCAGCACCAGCGCACGGCATCGAGATCGAGAGGGCCATAGACGTGCCAGGCGCGGTCGGCTTCGAAGGGTGAGAGCATGCGGGGGCGCCAAATGCGGTAGCGGTAGGTTTTGCCGATGGCGTCAAAGCGGGCGTGGAAGAGGGGCGGGCATTCTTCCACAGAGAGGATGCGGATGGTGAGGGGGAGGCAGGCGTTGAGGGCGTGGGCCCAGGCCTCGCCGGTCATGCGGACGGTCTCGGGGACGTCCACGTGGGCGGTTTGGGCGAGGGCGTGGACGCCGGCGTCGGTGCGGCCGCTGCCCTGGACATGGGTGTGAATGCGGGTGGCTTTGCGAATGGCGGTGTTGATTTCATCCTGCACGCCGCCGCCGCCTTCCTGGCTCTGCCAGCCGCGCCATGGGGTGCCGCAGTAGGCGACGGTGAAGCGGAGGCGTTTGAACCCCGGCTCGGGGCCGTGGTGCTTGCCGGCCTTACTTTCGACGTCGCTTCTGCTCATCGGTCCAAGAGAGTTCGTATGACTCGTCGGGGAGCAGGAAGCCGGCGGGGCCGCGCTGCTGGTTCAAATATTCCTGGAGGATGACGACGGCGGCGAGCTGATCGACGATCTCGTTGCGCTCCTTTTTGCCGGTGATGCCGGCGCGGGACATGGAGGCCTCGGCTTCGACGGAGGAGAGGCGTTCATCCACGAACTCGATGGGGATGGAATGGCGCAGCTCCTTGCCGAGGCTGGTGGCGAATTTTTCCACACGCTCGGCGGCGCTGCCGCGCTCCCCGCTCATGCGGAAGGGCATGCCGATGACGATTCTGCCGATGTGCTTCTCCCGCACGAACCGGGCGATGGTGCGCTCCGGTTCGTGGTTGGCATCGATGGTCTTGAAAGGGCTGGCCACGATCTCGGTCTCGTCGCTGAGGGCGAGACCGATGCGGACGGTGCCGTGATCGATGGCGAGGATGCGGGGCATGGCTGGATGCTGGTTTCTAGATGCTGGATGCTGGATGCTGGATGCTGGATGCTGGATGCTGGATGCTGGATGCTGGATGCTGGATGCTGGATGCTGGATGCTGGATGCTGGATGCTGGATGCTGGATGCTGGATGCTGGATGCTGGATGCTGGATGCTAGATGCTGGATACCAGAGCCAGAGCCAGAGCCGGAGCTGGAGCTGGAGCTGGAGCTGGATCAGCGCAGCTCGGTGGGAAGGCTGTCCACGATTTTCTTGATGTTCTCGGCCTTGCTGCGGGTGGCAACGAGGAGGCCGTCCTTGGAGGCGACGACGATGAGATCCTGAACACCGATGAGGGCGACGTGCTGGCCGGTCTGGGTGAAGACGATGTTGTTGAGGGTGTCGAGCTGGGAGAGGGCGCAGTTGTGCTGGTTGCCCTGCTCATCGGTCTTGAGGTAGCGGCCCACGCTGGTCCAGTTCCCCACATCGTCCCAGTCGAAGGTGGACTCGATGTTGAGTACGCGGGAGGCGTGCTCCATGAGGGCGTAGTCGATGGAGAGCTTGGGCAGCTTGCCGAACTGTTTTTCGACGGTGGCGTTGAAATCCTTGGAGCCGCGGAGCTCGGAGACGAAATCCGCCAGCACGGGGCAGTGGCGGCTGAGCTCGCTAAAAATGGCGGGGATGGTCCAGATGAACATGCCGGCGTTCCAGAGGAAATTTCCCTGGCTGATGAAGTGCTCGGCGAGATCGGGATTGGGCTTCTCACGGAAGCGCGCGACTTCCCAGACGGGCAGGTCATTGAGCCCGCCGATGCTGGCGCGGCGGCCGCGCTCGACGTAACCGTAGCTGGGGCATGGCCAGGTGGGGGTGATGCCCACGGTGACGAGGCTGCCGCTGTTTTCCGCGGCGAGGGCGGCGTTGGAGAGCACGCGCTGGAACTCGGCATGGTTCTGGATGAGGTGGTCCGCGGGGAGCACGATCATGGTGGCGGTGGGGTCACGGGCGACGACCCAGCCAACGGCGAGGGCGATGGCGGGAGCGGTGTCGCGCTTCTCGGGCTCGGCGACGATGTTTTCGGCGGGGAGATCCTTGATGAGGGCGCGCACGGAGGCCTCCTGCTGCTTGTTGGTGAGGATGAGGATGTTTTCCTTGGGGACGAAGCCTTCAAGACGGTCGATGGTGAGCTCGAGGAGGGTTTTGTCACCAAAGAGTTTCAGGAGCTGCTTGGGCTGGGCATCACGGCTGATGGGCCAGAAGCGCTGGCCGCTGCCCCCGGCGAGAATGAGGGCATAACGTTTTTTGGATTCGGCAGAGGTCATGGGGCGGTGTTTTTTGTGGACAGCCCCTCCCTTAGCCGGAAAGCCGGATGCGGGCAAATTCCTCTTTGGTGATTCTCGCGGAGCGGTTATGATGATGCATGCAAGACCACACCCCCGCCCCAGGATACGAAACGTATGCGTCACTGATCGCCCCAGCGGCAGCGGGCTGCGCCCTGGGCATCTTGTTTGGCCGGGGGATGCGGCGCGGGTCTTCGAACATGGTGGCCCTGACGCTGCTGGCGGCGAGCGCGGCGATCGCGGCGCCGGTGATCACCGAAGTGGTGCAGCGCACGGCGAACCGGCCAGGCAGTGAGCGCGGCAGCCGGCGGAGGCTGGAAGGCATCCGCAACCACGGGATGCCGGATGGGGATGTGGGTGAGTTTTTTGCCGATACGCCGGAGTCTTTCGGTGCGAAGGGGCGGTGAGCCGGGCAAGCGCAGGGGATAGAGAGCCCCGCCGATGCTTCGAGCCCAGGCCCGCGAAGATCCGCACACAAGATTCTTTTTTTGCCCGTTATGGAGGCGACGCCGATGCCGATGCTGAAGGGGAAGATGCGTGATGGGGGGCGCTGCCTGCGGCGTGCGTGGGTGCTGCTGCTCCCGCTGCTGGTTTCTTCGTGCCTGACAGGGGGCGGGAGGTTTCAGAAGAAGATGGGCGAAGGGCCGCCGCTGTATGATGAACCCGTTTTCAAGTGGCAGGCTTCGGACAAGGCGGTGCTGCCGTACTGCCGCTGGCTGCCGCCGAAGGGCATGACGCGGAAGGGCATTGTGATCGCGATTCCGGGCATGGATGAGGCTTCGGTGGACTGGACGCGGCTGGGGCGGTACGTGGCAGCACGAGGGTATGAGATGTACTCGCCGGATCTGCGCGGGCAGGGGAAGGACCTGGATGCGCGCGAGCGCGGGAACTACCACCGGTGGAGGCGCTGGGTGGAGGACGTGAATGAATTTGCGGCCCAGGCGCGGGGCGGGCGAAAGCTGCCGGTGGCGTACATGGGCCACAGCCTGGGAGGCATGGTGGCGCTGGCGGCAGCCGAGAGGGCCGGTGAGAGTGCGGCGGCGGCTGCTCCTGATGCGCTGGTGCTGTATGCGCCGGCCTTTGTGCTGGCGTATCCACGGTGGTTTGGGGCGCGGGCGGCGGCCACGACCGTGCAGGTCATGACCTTGAATCTGGCACGGGTGACGGGACCTGCGGTGTTTGAGCTGATGCACCGGAACATTGTATCCAATCCGGAGGATGAAGCGGCGTGGGAGCGGTCCAGCGACCGGCTGTGCGGCGGCATGAGCTTCCGCTATGTGGGGGCGTGTCTTGCAGTGGGGAAGGAAGCGAGAGATGTGCCGGGAAAGACGGCCACGCCGGTGCTGCTGCAGTATGGCCGGAGCGACACGACGATCCCGATGTGCAAACGCAGTCCGGAGCGCGTGCGGGAGATGTTTCAGGCACGGGACACGGAGCTGTGGTGGCACCCCAATCCGAAGGCGGCGCATGACATGCTGAACGACAGGCTGGTGAGACAGGAGATGCTGGCCAAGACGTATGCGTGGCTGGATGAGCGGCTGGGTGCGGCGTCAAAGATGCGCACGGGTGGCGAGGGGGCGCGGAACTGACGGACCGCGCGGCCTTGCCCGACTAGGTTGGAGCTGCGAAGCCCCGGGCGTGTGGCGGAGCGTATGAAAGACGCCCCGTTCTTCGCACTTCGTGCTACGAAGGGCAGGCTTGTGGTGGACGCCAGGTGTGGCGGAATGCCCGGTTTGCTTTCCGGACTGGTGAAATGGGTACCAGGGAAGCCTCGCTGAGGCTCGGCATCCCTTCGCTTTGATACGGAAGGCCGCTGGCCTTCCCTTCAAGAGGTGGATGCCTGCCTTGTTGTGCGCGCTTCAATCGTCGGCCGAGATACAGACCCGGCTCCAAGCAGTCGTGGTATCGATCAGCCGGCGGAGTTCAGGCGCACGTTTTCCAGGAGCTCGGTGAGGTGGCGCTGGGCGCGCAGGACGGGCTCTTCTTCACCGAAGGCCAGCTCAAGGACTTGGGTGGTGCGCATGATGCGGTCCTCCAGTTTTTCCTCGTCGTGATCCAGGGTGTCGGCTGCATCGGCCAGTTTGATGAGGCGGGTCTGCCAGTCGCAGGAATGCAGGCGCCTGAGGTGCACATCGGTGTCCACTTCCTCAGCGCTGCTCAAACGCTGAACGCGCATGGCGATCTGGCAGCCGAATTCATCGCAAAGCTCATCAAAGGAGACTTCGGATTTTTTCATGACATTGTGCAGCAGGGCGGTGGCGAGGACCGGCGGCTCCGGGCAATGATACACGGAGGCGATGGTGAGAGCGACGCGGGTGGCCTGGGCCAGGGAAGGAGGGGTTTCACCCTTCGGAACTTCAGAAGCGTGCACATGGGCTGCGAAGGAGGCGGCCTTCTGCCAGAGGGGCTGGGCGATGGCCTCGGCAATGCCCTCCTGCTGCTGCTTCAACTGCTCGCTCAAAATCGTGGCCATGAAGTTCATAGTCCCGTTTTTTCGCAGGAGCAGGGGCGGACGGATGTAGCCAATTGCGCGGGAGGTGGTGGCCGCACCCTATGGCCGGGCCATATCCTTATTGTTCTTCTGGACGTCGCTGCAAAATAGTGGGGCTTCATTTTCGGCTTCCAGGGACCGATTGTTTCGGGTGCCGTTCTCATTGCGTGGAACTGAGGTGGCGGCCGTTCGGAAGAGATCTGGATGATTTGTGGCCAGAAAGGGAGCGGTGGCCCTTCCTTCGCTCTTCGAGCTACGGAGGGCATTTTCTGCCGCCTGGGGGAGATGAAGAATTACGCAGTCGTTTGTTCGCGAATGCTGTTCCGGAGGCGGTTTTGAGGTAGCGTTCGAAGGCCTGGGCCTGGGAGCGATCAGAGAAGGCGAGGTAGGTTTCGAGGAGCCAGGGGGTGAAGTGGCTGGTGTGAGGAGATTTGCCGGAGTTGTATTCGGCGAGGCGCTGGCGGAGGTCTTCGGTGAAGCCGGTGTAGGTTTGCCTGGGCGCGGACTGGCTACGGAGGAGGTAGACGTAGTACATGTTTGCAATTTTGAACGACATGAGGCGCTCAAAGCAAGTATGGATAGTTTGCGACCGGAAAGGGAGCGGTGGCCCGTCCTTCGCTCTTCGAGCTACGGAGGGCATTTTTTTGCCGCCTTGCGGCAAAAAAATGGCGGAGAGGGTGGGATTCGAACCCACGGTAGTTGTTACACTACGTCTGATTTCGAGTCAGGTGCCTTCAACCACTCAGCCACCTCTCCGGATCATTTTGCGAGGCGGGGAGAGTACCGCGTCCGCGGATGAATGCAAGGCGCGGCTTACAATGCCGGGGGAGAATTCCAGTTGTGTTTGGGGGCGGGTGGGGATCATTGAGCCTGTTATGCAAATTATCTCTGTTCTCATCGGTTTGGTGTGCGCGGCGCTGCTCGTTCCGGGGCTCATCCCTCTGCTGGGCTGGCTGCAATGGGCCGTGCTGGCTGGGTGCGTGGTGGGCATCATTTTCGGCTCCTTCTGCCAGCGTAAAATCGGTCTGACGATCAACGTCGCCGTGGCCCTGGTGGCTGCGCTGCGGCTGTTTATGGGCGGCGGGGTGCTGTGAGTTTTGGCAGGGAGGCTGCGGAGCATTTCCCGCGCTCCTTCAGAGCGCGACCTTGAGAAAGAGGGGAAGGCGACTTGAACCCAGGGCTTGCTGCGCTGCGCCCTGGGCTGAGTCCGTCGCCCCGTTGGGGCTGGTGTGGGTTTGAGGCTGCTTGTGCGAGGAGAATGGACCGGTATTTAACGGAGCGGGGTATCCTGCCATGAACCGTTGAAAACAGGTCTGGAACAGGTGTCGTATAGGATGCTGGGGGGCGAAAGGCCAGAGCTCGAATGTTCGGCGATCTTCAATCTCCGCGCATCGATGCGCCTTCGGGGGCCTGGGGCGTACTTGATTGACGATTCATCCTTCGCTCTGCGAGCTTCGGAGAACACGTTGATGAGCCATCGATTTTTGATTGTTGAAGGGCCGGAATGTCGGCGCGACGTGCCAGACGCAACGCCTCTGCCGTACCTGGAATGCAGACCTGCTGGCAGGTGTGCATGGTACAAGGTCTGTGACCTCTTTTAGCGGGGTGTCTTGGGGGCGGGAGGCTTCACTTTGCCGTGTTTGACGCTGAGGTGGGGGCTGTGGCGGGAGAGGAAGCGCCAGGGGTAGTCGATGGCCTGGCTGATGCCGACGCGGATGTCGGTGGCGATTTCGTGGGCGGAGGAGGATGAGGGCAGGATGAGGCCGCAGCCGGCGGGCCGGTTTTTGCCGGTCATGGGGAGGCCGTGGTGGGTGCCATCGATGCCGAGGGCGAGGGCGAGCTTGCCGGGACCTGAGCAGAGTTCGTGGAGTTTTTCGCGGTGGCGGCGCTGCCGCATTTTTTCGATGCCACGGGTGGGATCGAGGGCGCGGATGAGGATGAGGCCGTCCTGGGAGCCGCCTTTGACGAGGAGATTGAAGAGCCAGTACATGCCGTAGTTGAAATAGACGTAGGCGGCGCCGGCGGGGTGAGTTTTGACGAACTCGCGGGCGCTGGGGCGGGTGGCGGTGTGGGCGGCGAGGTCTCCCTCGACGGAGTAGGCTTCGGTCTCGACGATGATGCCGGCGGCGCCTTTCCAGACGAGCTCGACGCCGATGAGATCGCGGGCGACGGTGAGGACGTCGCGCTGGAAGAAGGAGGTACCGAGGTAGGGCATGGCAGCTTAGGGAGACACTGATTTAACAACGCAAGATTAGAAGACCGCAGAGATGAGTTCAAATTCGGGCCTCTGATCTGCTGTGTGTGGATTTATTCAGCGCATCCTTACAAACCGGTGGGATGATCTACAAATTCCCAGGGGATGCCGAATTTTTGCTGGATGTGGGCGGAGAGGGCTTTGACGCCGAAGGTCTCGGTGGCGTAGTGGCCGCCGTAGAGGATGTTGACGCCGATTTCTTCGGCGAGGGTGTAGCTCCAGTGGGGGCCTTCGCCGGTGATGAAGGTGTCGATGCCGGCCCTGGCCGCTGCAGCGACCTCCGTGCCAGAGCCACCGGATGAAATGCCGATTCTGCGGGTCGTCGTGGGGCCTCCCGGACAGACGTGCACCTTGCTGCCACCCAGGGCGGCCTGAAATTTTGCCACCAGTTCATCCAAGGGAATTTCATGAGCTGCCGTCACACCGACCGCGTTGCCTTTGTATTCCAAAAAGCCGCCATCAGGTGTGATTCCGAGGGACAGGGCGATCTGGGCGTTGTTGCCGAGTGTGGGATGCATGTCCAGCGGGAGGTGGCAGCTATAGATTGCGAGGCCGGCATCGAGGGCGGTCTTTATTTTTTGGAAGACGGGGCCGGTCCAGGTTTGCAGGCCGGACCAGAACAGGCCGTGGTGGACGATGAGGAGGTCGGCACCCGCGGCGGCGGCTTTGGTGATGACGGGCAGGGTGGCATCGACGGCGGCGACGATCTTGGTGACGGTGCCGCTGCGGTTTTCGAGCTGGAGACCGTTGAGGGCGTTGGAGTAGTCGGCGATTTCCGCGATGCGCAGTTCGGTGTCGAGGTGGGAGACGAGGTCGGCGAGATTCATGTGGGGAGTTTGGGGCGATTGCAACGATTCGCAAAACTCATTTCAAGGATGGCGAGCCTGGGGATGTTCGATTTGCCGCAGAGGGGCAAAGAGGCAGAGGGGGCAGAGATTGAATCAATCGATTCTCTTTTCGTGACGTGCAAAAAAAGAGGTCAAGGGAGACGGATTGTGACAATTTGATATCCATGCCTGAAGTCACACGATTTGCGCCGAGCCCCACCGGATGGCTGCATCTGGGGCATGCGTATGCGGCGCTGTTTGCGCATGAGCAGGCTGCGGGCGGAAGGTTTCTCATCCGGCTGGAGGACATTGATGGGACGCGGGCGCGGCCGGAGTATGAGGAGGCGATTTTTGAGGATCTGGCGTGGCTGGGGCTGGAGTGGGAGAAGCCGGTGAGGCGGCAGTCGGAGCACTTTGATGACTATCGTGCGGCTTTGATGAAGCTGGAGGGGCTGGGAGTGCTGTATCCGTGCTTTTGCACGAGGCGGGAGATTCAGGAGGAGATTTCACGGGCGGGGAATGCGCCGCAGGGGCCGGACGGGCCGCTGTACCCGGGGACGTGCCGGCACCGCAGTGTGGAGGAGCGGGCGCAGCGGATGGCGGCGGGGGAGCAGTATGCGCTAAGGCTGGACGTGGCGAAGGCGATGGGTCTGGTGGAAGGCGAGCTGAGCTGGAGGGACCGGGGGCGCGGGGTTTTTACGGCGCAGCCGGGGGTGTTTGGAGATGTGGTGCTGGCGCGGAAGGACACGCCGGCGAGCTACCACCTGGCGGTGGTGGTGGATGATGCGCTGCAGGGGATCACGCTGGTGACGCGGGGGGAGGACCTGCTGGAGGCGACGCATCTGCACCGGCTGCTGCAGGCGCTGCTGGGGCTGCCGGTGCCGGAGTGGCGGCACCATGGGCTGATCACGGACGAGAATGGGAAGCGGCTGGCGAAGCGGGATGATGCGCGGTCGCTGAGGAGCCTGAGAGCGGAGGGGTGGACTTCCGAACGAGTGAGGGATATGATCAAGACTCAAACGGAGCACACCCAGCTGCCATGATTCACTTCGAGGACTTCCCCTATGCACAGGTTCGTGAGGCGTTGAACACGATTGCGGGGCGCCTGGCGCTGGTATTTGCCGCCATGGTGCTGGGGAGTTTGCTGGCGGCTTTTACGGCCACCGAGTCATGGGGCGATGTGATCTCGTGCATTCCTCCGCTTACCTGGTTTCTGGCCCTTTTTTCCGGGTACGGTTTCATCGTGCTGCCCGGCATCGTTGTCTTCGCCATTTTGTTTGTGCGGATGCAATGGCCGCTACCGCTTGTTTTGCTGGTGACAGCGGTGATGTGGTGGGATGGGCATGGTGCCATCCGCTGGGGAATGTACGACAGTCCGGCGGTCAAGCGGCGGAAGGGACTGCTGGAGCCGATGGGGCAAGTGTCGTCTGGCAGCCAGGCAAAGTGATCGACACCCAAGTTCAAAACCCAGCCACGGGGGGCGGGACGGTCCTGACTCCGCCGTTGCCGAGGGGATTGCCTTTGGACTCTTCGATCTCGGAAACGACATTGTCTTTGAAGCTGAGGCTGAGGGTGCCGACCTCGACGCGGACGTAGGTGACGGTCTGGACGATCTGGCCGAAGGCGTTGACACCGGTGCTGGTCTGCGGGACCTGATCGTAAATGGCGTATTCGAGGCGCTCCTCCTTGCCGGCGGCGGTGATCTTGCTGGATTTGCGGGAGGGCCTGCCCATGGAGGCCTGCACCTCCTGGCTGGTCATGCCCAGGGCCACCTGCTTGTGCTGGATGAGCTCCTCCACCATTTTGGTGCGCTCATAGAGTTTTTTGAGGTTGGCGCTCAGATTGGGGTCGGCGGAGAGGACCTCGGCTTTGAGCACCCAGCCGGCCACATCGCCATGGCGGGCGCGGCCGCGTACGCGGTAGGCGGTGTCAGACATGGCCAGCAGAGTGACGACGGTGCCGGGGGCAAAGGAGCCGAGGGCGCCCTGGAGCTTGCTGGTGGGATAGACGGGGGCCTCGATCTGCACTTTGAGGATGATGGGCCTGGGCGTCATGCCCTCCACGGCAAAGGTGCCGGGCTCGACCGTGTCCAGGGTGGAGCGGCCACGGGGTGAGCGGGTGGCCGACTGAGCGAGGGCGGCCTGGGCGGTGCAGAGGGCGAGGAGAACCAAACAGAGCGCTTTCATAGGCAGGGTGGTCGGGGATTGGGCGGAGAATAGCCGAGTCTGACGGTTCTGGGCAACCTTTTGTTCGACGCCTAAAGTCTCCCGCGTATCCCTTTCCACCCCAAACCATGCCCAACGGACCCCTTTCCACCAAGCTTTTCGACCTCGCCAAGCAGTACATCCCCGGCGGAGTGAACTCCCCTGTGCGCGCCTTCCGCAATGTGGGGGGCGACCCGTTTTTCGTGAAGCGCGCCAAAGGGTGCCGCATCTACGATGTGGATGACCGCTGCATGATCGACTACGTGGGAACGTGGGGCCCGGCGATTCTGGGGCATGCGCCCGTGCCGGTGATCGAGGCGATCCACACGGCGGCGAAGGAGGGGGTGAGCTTTGGCATTCCGAACCTGTATGAGGTGGAGATGGCGCGGACGATCTGCGAGTGGGTGCCGAGCATCCAGAAGGTGCGCATGGTGAGCAGCGGGACGGAGGCGACGATGTCGGCCATCCGGCTGGCGCGCGGGTTTACAGGCAGAGACCGGCTGGTGAAGTTTGACGGATGCTACCACGGGCACTCGGACAGCCTGCTGGTGGCGGCGGGCAGCGGGGCGCTGACGCATGGGAACCCGGACAGCGCGGGAGTGCCGAAGAGCTTTGCGGAGCTGACGAGCGTGCTGCCTTTCAATGATGAGGCGGCGCTGGAGGAGCTGTTTGAGAAGCAGGGGCATGAGATCGCGTGTGTGATTGTGGAGCCGTATCCGGCGAATGCGGGGCTGATTTTGCCGAAGCCGGGATTCCTGCAGAAGCTGCGGGACATCACCGCGAAGCACGGGGCGCTGCTGATTTTTGATGAAGTGATGACGGGCTTCCGCCTGGCCCGTGGCGGGGTGCAGGAGCTGGAAAAGATCACGCCGGACCTGACCTGCCTGGGCAAGGTCATTGGTGGTGGGCTGCCGGTGGGGGCCTTTGGCGGGCGTGCGGACGTGATGGACAAGCTGGCGCCGATCGGCCCGGTGTATCAGGCGGGCACGCTGAGCGGCAACCCGGTGGCGCTGGCGGCGGGGCTGGCACAGCTGCGCGAGATTGAGAAGAAGAACGGCTACGCGCTGCTGGAGAACCTGGGGCAGATCATGGAGGACGCGGTGCTGGAGGTGCTGAAGAAGAAGGGGCTGAACTACCGGTGGTACCGCCGAGGGAGCATGTTCTGCCTGTTCTTCACGGAGAAGGAAGTGCACAGCCTGCAGGATGCGAAGACGAGCGATCTGGCGGCGTTTCGGAAGTTTTTCCACTACTGCCTGGATCACGGGGTGTACTTTGCGCCGAGCCAGTTTGAAACGGGATTCATCAGCATGGCGCACAGCCGGGATGACCTGGAGCAGACGGCGGAGGTGGCGGCGGCAGCGCTGGGGGCGCTGTAGGAAGGGGGTGAGTCCAGCGGGAGGCGGGGTATGCTGATCAGCATGCCCCAGGTCATCATTGATGTGCCTGAAACGCTTATGAAAGAGCGCCTGGAAGAGATTTTGGAGGGGAGAGACAAAGGGCCGTTTGTGCGGGTGCCTGATGATTTGGTGGAGAGAGTCATGGAGCAGGCCGTAGCGGGGATTCGCGAGCGGGAAGCACACAGTTGATCCTTTGCTGGGCTTGCTGGCGGAATAGGACTGACAGGACCCATGGGACGAACAGGGAGACTTGTCGCGGAGGCGGTGGTGTGGTAACCTAACTCTATGCCGCAGTTCACCATAGAACTTTCTGAAGACGTCATGCCCGCGCTGAACCGCAAAGCGCAGGGGTGGAATAAGTCACCAGAGGATTTTCTTTCGGCCTATGTCGAGAACTTCCTTGAGAGTGAGGATGAGACATCCCAAAACGCAGAAACCAATGCGACACGCGAGGCGTTGGAAGATATTCTTGAAGAGAGGGACAAGGGGCCGTTTATCACGATTACGGACACCAAGGCATTGAAGGAACGCGTCATGGCAAGGGCTCTGGCTCGAGTGCAGAGTGAATCCCTTCATAGCTGACATGCACTATCAGATCCATCCTGAGGTGGAAATGATCGATCTCGAAGAGATCGCTACTTACATTGCTCGGAGCAATCCCAGAGCAGCCGACGAGGTTGTCGGAGTGATTACCGGAATGTATGACGTTCTTGCTTCACAACCGCAGATGGGCACTGAGTATCACCCTCTACGTTGGACGCTGGAAGGCATCCGCATGATCACGGTCACGGAATATCCCAATTACCTGATCTATTACCGTCCGCTGCCGGAGAATGCCGGGGTGCGTATTCTTTATGTGCTGCATGGGGCGCGGGATGCCGCAGCATTTGCCAAGGAGCATCAGCGCCAGTAGGCTGTCCGTCATGAGTGAACCTCGCTTTGCCGTTGCCCAGCTGGATGAAATCACGCCGACGCCGTGTCCGTGTGGGCAGGCGCGGCGGGCGTTTAAGGAGGACTGGAACACGCTGGCGACGGTGCACCTGACGGACATCCATGCGGATTCCAAGGCGCACTACCACAAGAAGATGACGGAGATCTACATCGTGCTCGAAGGAGAGGGGCATCTGGAGGTGGACGGGCAGATCGTGCCGCTGAAGCCGATGACGACGGTGATGATCCGGCCCGGGTGTGTGCACCGGGCGGTGGGAAAGCTGAAAATCATCAATGTGCCAATGCCGCCGTTTGATCCGGCGGATGAATTTGAGGTGTGAGGACCAAAGCCATGCGCGACCTGATCACCAGTCTCGATTCGGCGAGGCTCGGCTTCTACAAGTCGATCCTGGATGAGGCCGGCATTGTCTCCTTCATCCGCAATGAAACGACCGCGCAGCTCACGAACATTTTTATCGGTCCGCTGCAGCCGACCTTGTGCCTGGTGGACGAGGCTGATTTCGAGCAGGCCAGCGCGCTGCTGAGGCCGCACCAGATGTCTGACGAAACGCATTTCACCGCAGAGGAGGACTGGCTCTGCCCTGCGTGCAAAGAATCGAATCCGGCCTCGTTTGAAGTGTGTTGGAAATGCCAGACGGCGAAACCTGAATGACGATCAAATCCATGAACAAGCTCGCTCTCACCCTGCTGGCGGTGCTGCTTCCGGCGCTGGCGAATGCTGAGACGCCGAAGGGGAAAAAACCGGCGGGGCCGGAGGGGTTTCATGAATTGAAGATCGGGGATGCGGCGCCGGATTTTGATCTGGTGGGCATTGATGAGGAGAAGCACACGCTGAAGGAGTATGCGGATGCGGACCTGCTCATGATCGCGTTTCTGAGCAACCACTGCCCGACTTCGCAGGCGGTGGAGGGGCGGATCAAGAAGCTGATCAAGGAGTTCAAGGGGAAGGGGCTGAAGGTGGTGGCGATCAATCCGAATGATCCCGCGGCGCTGCGACCGGACGAGCTGGGCTATTCGAAGTACAACGACAGCTTTCCGGAGATGAAGCTGCATGCGAAGGAGCAGGGCTTCACGTTTCCCTATCTCTATGATGGCGACACGCAGAAGACGGCGCTGGCGTATGGCTGCCTGGCGACGCCGCATGTGTTCATCTTCGACAAGGAGCGCAAGCTGAGATACCAGGGGCGGCTGGATGATTCACGCTACGCGGATGAAAGCACGGTGACGGCGCCGGATGCGCGGAATGCGATCGAGGCGCTGGTGGCGGGCAAGCCGGTGCCGGTGGAGGTGACGAAGCCGCATGGCTGCTCGACCAAGTGGATCGACAAACGCAAGCAGCTCGCGGCGGACAATGAGAAGTGGGAGAAGGGCGAGGTGGAGGTGGAGCTGATCGATGCGAAGGGCGTCGTGGCGCTGCGGAAGAACGACACGAAGAAGGTAAGGATGTTCAACGTGTGGGCCACGTGGTGCGGGCCGTGCGTGGCGGAGTTTCCGGAGCTGGTGGCCACCTCACGGAAGTTTGGCCTGCGCGAGTTTGAGTTCATCAGCATCAGCATGGACGACCCGAAGGACATGGGGGAGGTGAAGGCGTTTCTGGAAAAGAACAACGCGGTGGTGCCGGACAAGCTGAAGGCCTCGCTCAAGGCCGAAGGGCGCAAGGGGAATGCGTATGTCTTCAGCGAGGCGAGCCAGGATGCGCTGATCAAAGCGCTGGATACCGAGTGGCCGGGGCCGATCCCGCACACGCTGGTGGTGGCGCCGGGAGGCGAGGTGATCTACCGCCACAACGGGCCCATTGATGGTGATGAGCTGCGGGAGAAGATTTTGGAGTTTATGGGCCGGTTTTATCAGCCGGAGCCGGAAGTGAAACAGCGGTGACAGCGTAGGCGCGGACTTTCCGCGACGGGCTAAGATTGCGTGATGATGACCTTGGTGTCCGCAATGTCGTCGTGAAGAGTGTTGTGCTGGGAGCGGAAAATCAGGAGGGAGTCGATGACGGCAACCACCACACCCAAAATGGGGATCTGAACAATGAGCTGTAGTGGCAGGATGCGCTTGAGGATGATGTGAGACCTTGCGGCCGGGGAGCCGTTTTTCCGGACAATGCGGAGATTCACAACGCCTTTGCCGATGGTCTGACCGCGACCGAGCTGATTCCAGTTCAACGCCAGCATCACGATGAAGCCCACGAGCCCCCAAAGGAGCCGCTCAGGCCCCCAGGAACCGCCTCCTCTGGCCGCCTGCTCCATGGCACGGTCGAAATAACCCGTGAACCACATGAGGGGAAGGTTGATGGCCATCAGGATCAGCGAATCCAGGAGGCTGGCTCCCAGCCTCTGCCATGGAGTGGCGAGAAGCTCGCTGGCACCGGAGGAGTCCGCAGGCAGTAGGTTTGACTGAGGAGGCGCGTATGGATTGACAGGATCATTCATAGCTCCGCATGGTGGAATACCCGAGTCCGACTGTCCACACTAAAACCAGCCGCAGACGAGCTTCACGAAGCGGAGGCCTTCGGTGGTGAGCTTGCCGGTGGGGCCGCTGCCGGTGACGCAGCCGCGGGTGTGGGTGTAGTGGGGGATGCCGGTGTCCTTGATCCAAGTGACGACGGGGGCTGAAACGGGGGTGGCGGATGCTTTCACGGCGAGGGGGAGGCCCCAGCGGCTG
Source organism: Prosthecobacter sp. (assembly GCF_044227185.1). Taxonomy (GTDB): domain Bacteria; phylum Verrucomicrobiota; class Verrucomicrobiia; order Verrucomicrobiales; family Verrucomicrobiaceae; genus Prosthecobacter. The sequence continues at coordinate 62,972 of NZ_JBGAFO010000012.1, forward strand.
AAGGTGACCTCCCAGGCCGCGGGCCTGCCGACGGGGCGCGGGCCATCGAGAAGCCAGGGGTAGTTTTTGAGGATTTCCATTTCGGCGTCTCCTGGAACGGCGACGCGGTAACTGCTCTCGGTGGACTGCACGGCGCTGGCGACGCTGTAGGAGGGGTTTTTCCTCTGAGCGAGGTAGAGGGACTGGAGATCGAGCCCGATGAGGTTCAGGCCGTTGTAAACGCCGTGGTGGTTGGGCGTGTTGAAGCTGGCATTGTGCCAGGCTTCAAAGCGGCTGGAGAGGAAGAGATTCAGCTCCACATGGACGTGGGCGCGGCGCTGGTCGATGCCGCTGCCGGTGTAGCCGAGAACACCGAGCGGAGCGCCCGCCTGCACCTTCTGTCCGGCGCTGACCTGGGCGGAGGCCAGATGGGCGTAGAGGGAGAAATAGGGGCTGCCGCCGAAGTTGTGCTGCACGAAGATGTAGCGGCCGTAATTGCTCAGGCCGGAGGCAGCAGCCACATAGACAACGGCACCATCCGCGATGGCGCAGACGGTGTCCTGTGGATTGCCTCTGGCATCGCGCTGGAGGGGCTTGATGTCGAGGCCTTCGTGAAAGCGTGCGTAGGCGATGCGGCTGCCGATGCGGCGGGGATCGCGCACGAAACCAAACTGGCCGCCCTCCCAGGGGGTGGTTTTGGAGCCTTCGAAATCGCGGTCCACGAACTGAAAAAACTCCGAGGGAGCGTCGAACAGGGCGTGGTTGGCGGTGGGGAGCTGCAGGTGCTGCGCGGGGAGGGCGCGCGTGAGCAGGCAGAGCAGCGAGAGTGAAAGCACGAGACGTGTCATCCGGCGCCGGGTGGTTAGAAGTTTTCCAGCGGGATGATGTCCGTGCGCTTTTTGGGCTCGCGGACTTTGCCGCGCTCCTTGTCACGAGCGGCGGCCTTTTCCGCGGCCTCGAGAGCCTTGGCATCCCTGCGCGAGTTCATTTTTTCCGTGTCGGTGGAAGGCATCATGTCTTCCATCATGCGGGAGGAGGACTTCAGGTATTTGAGGCGCGGGTAAAACTTGTCCATGTAATCAATCGTCTTCTGGGTGAGGCCGCGCCAGATGATGAAACGGCCGTCGGTGATGGGCTGGTCGAGCTCCACCATGTCAACGGGGGTGAAATTGACCATGGTGAGCATGGTCATGCCGTGGTAGTCGCGGGAGGCGAGATCGAGGGCATGCTTGCCCTTGGTATCGAGCTGCAGCACCACGCCGAAGCCATCCTCAGGCTTTTCCGCCGGGAAGGGTTCGAAGGCGGAAATGCTGCGCTGGCTGAACTCGGGGCTCTTTTTGAAGGTGAACTGATGGCCGAGGATGGGAAGCTTCATGATCTCGCGGGGATGCTCGATCTGGTCCGTCTGCACATGGGCGGTGATGATCAGTTTGTTTTCACGGAGGGTGTCGCAACTGGTCAGCAGTGCTGAGAGGGCCAGGATGGAAAGGGCGAGGGAAAATCGGTGCATGGGAGAATGAAACCAAAGACGCGCACGGTTTGCAACCCTGGAGGCACGAGCGGGGCGAAACTTCCGGGCCGGCGCTGGCATCCGGCGCATTGACAACCTCGCGAATCACCGGACTGTCCGCGCACCCTTTTCCACCATGCCCGGCAACGAACGCACGCTCCTCACACAGGCCCAGATGGCCGCCGGGGTGGAGGCATTGGCGAAAAGCATTCTGGAGGCCAATGCCGGTGCGGAAAGCCTGGCACTGGTGGGGGTATTCACACGCGGGGTGCCGCTGGCAAAACGCATTGCGGCGGAAATCGGCAGGCTGGGCGGGCCGAAGGTTTTTGTGGGGACGATCGACATCACCCAGTACCGCGATGACCTGAACACGTTTCAGATGGTGCCGAAGCTGGAGGGCTCGGACATTGGATTTGAGATCGACGACCTGACCGTGGTGCTGTGTGACGAGGTGATCTACACCGGGCGCAGCGTGCGTGCGGCGCTGGATGAGCTGCTGAATTTTGGCCGCCCGAAACGCGTGCAACTGGCGGTGCTGGTGGACCGCTGCGGGCGTGAACTTCCCGTGCAGCCGGATTTTTCGGCCCTGAAGGTGAGCCTGGGGCCGGGGGAGCGGGTGGCCGTGCGATTTGAAGAAGTGGACGGCCAGGACGCCTGCACCGTGCAAACCCAAACCTCAACGAGATAGATGACCCCGCGCAAAGACCTCCTCGACATCGCCTCGCTCACGGATGAGGAAATCGCCTTCGTGCTGGACAACGCGGGGCCGTTTAAAGACCTTTTCAAGCGCAGTGTGAAGAAGGTGCCCACGCTGAAGGGGCAGACGATGCTGACGCTGTTTTATGAGCCGTCCACGCGCACGCGCTCGAGCTTTGAGGTGGCGGCGAGCCGCCTGTCCGCGGACGTGACGCACTTTGACATTGAGTCGAGCAGCGTGGTGAAGGGTGAGTCCGTGCTGGACACGGTGGAGACGCTGGAGGCCATGCGGGTGGACTACATCGTGGTGCGGCACAAGCAGTCCGGCACGCCGAATCTCATCGCAAGGAACACGCGTGCGAGTGTGATCAATGCGGGTGACGGTTGGCATGCGCACCCGACGCAGGCGCTGCTGGACGCCTTCACGCTGCGCGAGATTCATAAGGATCTGCGCGGATGCCGGGCGCTGATCGTGGGAGACATCCAGCACTCGCGCGTGGCGCGCAGCACCAGCCTTATCTTCCGCCGGCTGGGCATGCAGGTGGCGTATCTGGCGCCGGGCTCGATGATGCCGCGCGAAGTGCCGCAGGAGATTCCGCAGTTTGGAAACTGGACGGATGCCTTCGACTGGAAGCCGGATGTGATTTATCTGCTGCGTGTGCAGGGGGAGCGCATCGACGAACCCTTTGTGCCGAGCTCCGCGGAGTACCACCGCAACTACGGGCTGACGGATGAGCGGGTGAAAGTGCTGCGCGAGCGCGGGCTGCACCTGATGCACCCCGGCCCGGTGAACCGCGGGGTGGAGATCACGGATGCGGGGATGAACTATGAGAAGTGCCTGATCAACCAGCAGGTGGAAAATGGCATCGCGGTGCGGATGAGCGTGCTGTACTGGCTGCGGCCGGGTGCGGCGGAGTAGTGGGGGCGCTGGGGGGTTGGAAGGCGCGCAGAGATTGTAAACTGGGAACTGAAAACTGGGAATTTTAAATTGGTCTGAAGGTGAGCGTTGGGACGGATGTTACTTCTTCTCTGGGCGCGTCAATGAGGTGATCAGGCTTTGGAGATGAGTTGCATGCAGCAACTCAATCGCGTCAGAAAGTTTCAAGAGCTTGCGGTGTTCGGCAGGAGTGAGTGAACCGCTTTTGCGCTTGGCGAAGAGGCGACAGTAGGCCACGCGCTGGTTTGGTGAGAGCGTCTTGGAAATGGCTGTGCTCAGACTGTTCGATTCCCTAAGAGCCTGCGCAACTTTGAGAGGGAGCGATTTCATTTTTTGAGGTCAAAGACGGTGAGGGAAGGTTGAACTATCGCTCGTATCGGCGCTTCCAGTCAAATTTTGGAATGTGGATGCGGTGGTTGCTTGTGCCGTCCCACTCCAAGGCAAAGCCAGCGCGTTCCAGTTCTTCTTTCAAGGTCAAGGCCACCTTGAGTTTGTCGGGGACATCGCCATCCACATGATCAAAGGCCAGAGTTAAGCCCTCATTGGCGACTGCCCGTTCAAGATCTTGTCCGTGATAGAAGCAGTAGCCGAAGTAGCGACCCTTGGGGTGGTTCGAAAGTGCTTCACGTGCATCGGAGTGTCCGTCTGACATGGTGTAACCGGCGTTGTGCAGACAAAGCACGCCCCGCTTGTCCAATGCGTGAAAGGCTGTGTTCAGGTGGTCGCAGTCGGTGACCTTTGGCCAAAGCTTTTCCGCTTCCGCTTTTCTATTAAACTCGGGTTCGACGGCATTGCGCAGCATCTCCTCATTGGCATCCTCCTCGAGGATGTCGTCAATCATTTGTTCCACCTCTTCGGGAGAGTAAAATCCTGACCAGACCCAGGTGTGGATGGCGTCGAGAATGTATTGGTCTGTCTCGTTCGGCTCCGACTTCTGTGTTGTTTGAAGACTGGGTGGAACAGACTTAGTAGAATCGGCGGGTTTTGCTCCGAGCCACTTTTTGAATTGAGACCAGTAGCTCATGGTGAATCTCAAAACTTCCCATCCCGCGACTCAAAGTGCGTGGGCTTCCCAAGTGATGAGCCGCCGGTGGAGATCCAGTGGGCGACCCATTCGGTGAGTTCTTCGTCGCGGATGAAGGGGATGCCGAGTTCGACGAAGCTGCGGTAGGGATTGCTGAGGAGGGCGTCGGGGGCTTCCTGGCCGGTGATCTGGACGGGCTTGCCGAAGATTTCGCCGAAGCGCTTGGCGATTTCCCGGACGCTGAGGGTGGCGGTGCCGGTGAGGTTGACGGGCCAGGCGGGGCTTTGGGCCTTGGCTAGGCTGAGGAGGGAGAGGGCATTCGCATCGCCCTGCCAGATGGTGTTGAAGTAGCCCATGGTGACATCGACGGGCTCGCCATTCCAGACCTGGCGGGCGATGTCCACCATGACACCGTAGCGGAGGTCGCAGGCGTAGTTCAGGCGGATGAGGGAGACGGGGGTGCCGCGGGTCTGGCTGAAGTATTCAAAGATGCGCTCGCGGCCCATGCAGCTCATGGCGTACTCGCCCTTGGGGTTGAGGGCATCCTCCTCGTGGCTGCCGCCGCGCTCCACGGGGACGAGGCCATAGACATTCCCGGTGGAAAAGGCGGCGATGCGGCTGCGGTGGTAGCGCTCACACACGAGGCCGGGCAGCCAGGCGTTCATGGCCCAGGTCATGGCCTCCTGCCCCGTGGAGCCGAACTTCATGCCGGCCATGTAGATGACATTGGGCGCGTGCGGGAGGTAGGCCACGGCATTGGCGGCGAGGAGGTCGCTGGAGATGACATCGATGCCGTGCCGCTGAAATTCATCGGCGGAACCGGGGGTGCTAAAGCGGGAGACGGCGATGATGCGGCGCTGGGTGCCGGCTTCATCGCTGGCGCGCTTGGCCATGCGGGCGAGGGAGGGGCCCATCTTGCCGGCAGCGCCGAGGATGATGATGTCGCCGGGAAGCCGGGTCATCATTTCGATCACGGCGGGCGTGGGGCGGCTGAGGCGTTCTTCGAGATCTTCGAGGCTTTGGGGAGGCATGGGGCGCACCTATGAACGGGTTTTGGCGAATGGAAAATTTTTTGCTGTTGGAGGCGCGGAGTGTCCGCAGCAAAATTTGTCCCCGGTGATTGCCGAGAGGGCATTTTCCGCTAGGGTCGCCGCCCGATGATTGCCAACGCCGCCGCTGCTGTAACCGCCAATTTGAACGTGCTCGACTTTTCCTGGGTCACCTCCGCGGAGGCCTGGGTGGCGGTGCTGACGCTGTGCGTGCTGGAGATTGTGCTGGGGATCGACAACATCGTGTTCATTTCGATCCTGGTGGACAAGCTGCCGGCGCAGGACCGTGCGCGGGGGCGCTTTCTGGGGCTGGGACTGGCGATGGTGACGCGCATTTTGCTGCTGCTTTCCATCACCTGGGTGATGTCACTGACGAAGCCGCTCTTCACGGTGCTGGAGCATGCCATCACGGGGAAGGACCTGGTGCTGATCCTGGGCGGGCTGTTTCTGATTTACAAGAGCACGCGGGAGATTCATGAAAAGCTGGAAGGGGACCCCGAAGGCGACGTGCGCAGAAGCGTTGGCAAGGAGGCGGCCTTTGGAGCGGTGATGGTGCAGATCGCCCTGCTGGACATTGTGTTCTCGCTGGACTCGGTGATCACGGCGGTGGGGATGGTGAAGCACATCTCCATCATGGTGACGGCGGTGCTGATTTCCGTGGGCTTCATGATGCTGTTTGCGAGGGCGGTGGGCGAGTTTGTGGCGCGGCACCCGACGGTGAAGATGCTGGCGCTGAGCTTCCTGATTTTGATCGGCACGGCGCTGATCGGCGAAGGGTTTCACTTCGAAATTCCGAAGGGCTACATCTACTGCGCGATGGGATTCTCGATGGCGGTGGAGCTGCTGAATTTGAAGGCGAAGAAGGCGGTGGCCAAGGCGCATTGAGGCGGCGTGGCATGGGGTGCGGCGGGGGTCGGCCCGTGAGCGAGGGGACGGATGTTGCGCCCTGAAAAGACAATGATGCCGGGTAGGCAAAAATGGCGCAGTGGTGTGACAAGAGGTGCCAATTTTTGGCACAAAGTGGCGTGGTTTTAAGCCGTAGCGAAAAGCGGCGTCGCTGATTAACTCGTTGATTTTAAATGAGTTGAATCACGGCAAAAGAGGCCTGGCACGGCTGATGCATAAGTAAAAGGCGGAACAACATTCCGACTCCCAAAACTCAACTCAAACCTACCGAACCATGAAACTCATCCGATCCAATCCCTTCAGCCTTAACCGTGTCTCTGATTTCGACGAATGGTTTCGCCATCCGTTCTCCAGCCTGCCTTCCCTGAGCAGCTTCATCAGCAACCTCGGCGAAGTTTTCCCCGGCATGACGGGCGACAAGCTGGCCGTGGACGTGCATGAAGACAAAGACAACTACTTCGCCAGCTTTGAAGTGCCGGGCGTGAAGAAGGAAGATGTGAAGATCGAGCTGAACAACGGCCTGCTGACCGTGACGGCCGAGAAACGCGCGAAGGACGGCGAGAAGGAAAGCTCCTTTAGCATGACGCGCTCCGTGTCCGTGCCTGATGGCGTCAACGCAGAGGCGATCAGCGCGAAACTCACCGACGGCATCCTGAGTGTGACTTTGCCGAAACAGGAGCGCAGCAAGCCGCGCACCATCGCTCTGAACTGATCCTCATCCCCAGCCCCCACTTTAACAAACCCAACATCAAACACCCATTCCCAAATCCATCATGAATACGACCTGTTCCCCCCGCTCCTGCGCCCCTGCCACCTCCGGCGTCACCGAATCCCTGCGCAAACCGCTCTACAACATCAATGGCAACGCCGACGCGTATGAAATCCGCGTGGAGCTGCCGGGTGTGCCGAAGAGCGGCGTGAAGCTGGACCTTGAGGAAAACATCCTCACGATCCGCGGCGAACGCAGCACGACAGTGCCGGAAGGCATGAAGGTGCTGCACCGGGAGCTGTCTCCGCTGAGCTACCTGCTGCGCCTGCGCCTGAACGCGCCGGTGAACGATGAGCAGATGACCGCCCAGCTCGAAGACGGTGTGCTGATGCTGCGCCTGCCGCTCAAAGAAGCGGCCAAGCCGCGCCAGATTCCGGTGCTGTAAAAGTCCAGCGTCCGAGCTCCGCGCCGCCCGTATCGCCAAAACAAGCGATGCGGGCGGCTCTTTTTTATCTTCCCGCGCGGCATCATCTCGGCTAGTAGCGGGGAATGGAACCTGCCGCCCTTTCTTCGAAGACCGACTCCCCGCCCTCCCTGCAGCAAACCATCGGCGGGTGGCAGGTGATGTTTTATGGGCTGGGTTCGATGCTAGGCGCGGGCATTTACGCGCTGATCGGACGTGCGGCGGACTCGCTGGGAAATGCAGTGTGGCTGGCGTTTCTGACGGCGATGATCGCGGCGATGCTGACGGGCCTCTCCTACGCGTGCGTAGGGAGCCGCTATGCCAAGGCGGGCGGCGCGGCGTATGTGACGCAGCACGGACTGAGAAAGCCGCTGCTGAGCTATGTGGTCGGAATTGCGGTGATGATGAGCGGGCTCACCAGCATGGCCACGGGGTCGCAGGCGATCGCGGAGCAGCTGGAGAAGGCGCTGGGGTTTGCGCTCGACATCAAGCTGGTGGCCATAGGCATCGTGTTTCTGGTGGGCTGCGTGATCTATCGCGGTCTGCGCGAGAGCATGTGGCTGAACGTTCTCTGCACGGTGGTGGAAGCCTCCGGGCTGCTGTTCATCATCGCGGTGGGCGTGCGCTACTGGGGCAGCGTGAACTATCTGGAAACGGCGAAGGACACGGTGGCGGGCGGGCCTGGATCCGGGATCACGCTGGCGCTGGTGATGCAGGGGGCGGTGCTGACCTTTTTCTCGTTCATCGGTTTTGAAGATATTTTGAATGTGAGCGAGGAGGTGAAGAACCCGCGGAAGAATGTGCCGTTTGGCCTGATCGGCGCGATGATTCTGGCCACGCTGATTTACATGGCGGTGGCCATCACTGCGGTGTCGGTGATCCCCTGGCGTGAACTGGCGGCGAGCAAGACACCGCTGATGGATGTGGCGCACAAGGCGGCGCCGTGGCTGGGAGGCATCGACCGGCTGTATCTGGGCATCACGATTTTTGCGATCGGGAACACGGCGCTGCTGAACTACATCATGGGCTCGCGCCTGCTGTATGGGATGAGCCGGCAGGGGCTGCTGCCTTCGGTGCTAGGGCGCGTGCACCCCAAGCGACACACACCGCATGTGGCGGTGTTTGTGCTGTTTGGCATCGTGGCGATTCTTATTCTCAGCGGCGGGGTGAAGCAGCTCGCGGAATCGACGGTGCTGCTGCTGCTGGCGGTGTTTACGGTGGTGAACATCGCGCTGGTGGTGTTGAAGCGGAAGCCGGAGGAGCCGAAGGGTGGTTTTGAACCGCCGATGTTTGTGCCGGTGCTGGGGGCAGTGACATGCGCCTCATTGATTTACACGCGGATTCACAGCGCGGTGACGAGCACCGACACGTCGATGCACACCGCGCCGTTGATTGCGGGGGCGATCATTGTGATCAGCGTGGTGCTGTATGTGGTGCTGAAGCCGAAGAATCCGGTGGTGCAGGAGGACTGAGGCGCGGAGGAAAGTCTCGCGGCAAGCGTGCGGCGGGGCTCTTTGTGGACGCTGCTGGTGAACGCGGGGTGTGGCGGAGCGATGAGTTTGCTTCCCAGAGCTGCTGCGCAAACCCAGGGCGGCCTCGCTGAGGCTCGGCGGCCCTGGGCTGTATTCCGCAGCCCCTTCAGGGCTGAGGCGGGAAAGATGCAATGGGCGAGGAGCTTTTGCGGTGCGAAATTGGGTGAGCAGGGGGCCGCGTGGTGCTATGAAACCACCCCCTATGAGCCAGACCGCCAATCTTCACATTGCTTCGAATGTTCCGCTGCCATCTCCGCGAGGGATGATGAGTGACATTGCGCCGACGGAGGCGCAGGCGGCTTTTGTGGCGCAGTCGCGGCAGGAGATCCGGGACATTCTTGCGGGGAAGGACCCGCGCTTTTTGGTCATTCTGGGGCCGTGCTCCATCCATGATCCCGAGGCGGGGCTGGAGTATGCGGGGAAGCTGGCGGGGCTGGCACGAGAGCTGAAGGAGCGGCTTTGCATCGTGATGCGGGTTTATTTTGAAAAGCCGCGCACGACGGTGGGCTGGAAGGGGCTGATCATGGACCCGCGGCTGGATGGGAGCTGCGACATCCCGGAAGGGCTGCGGCTGGCGCGGAAGATTTTGCGCGATGTGCTGGATCTAGGGCTGCCGACAGCGACGGAGCTGCTGGACCCCATCACGCCGCAGTACATTGCGGATCTGATCAGCTGGAGCGCGATCGGGGCGCGGACGACGGAGTCGCAGACGCACCGGCAGATGGCGTCGGGCTTGTCGATGCCGCTGGGTTTCAAGAACGGGACGTTTGGGCACATCGCGCCGGCGATCAATGCGATCAAGGCGGCGATGCAGCCGCAGACTTTTCTGGGGGTGAGCGAGGACGGGATCGCCTCCGCGGTGACGACCAGCGGGAATCCGGACTGCCACATCATTTTGCGCGGCGGTGAAGACGGGCCGAACTATGGCGCGGACAATGTGATGGAGACGATCGACGGGCTGGAGGCGGCAAAGCTGAAGGCTGCGATCATGATCGATGCGAGCCATGGCAACTGCGCGAAGGATCATCGCAGGATGCCGGACGTGTTTCGGGAGATCGTGCGCCAGCGCGCTGCGGGGCAGAAGGCGATCATCGGCGCGATGCTGGAGAGCAACCTGGTGGGCGGGAACCAGAAGTTTCCGCAGCCGCTGGAGAAGCTGGTGCGCGGGCAGTCGATCACGGATGCGTGCATTGACTGGGAGGTGACGGAGGGGCTGCTGAGGGAGGCGTTCGCTGCGCTCAAATGACGAAACCAGAATGAGGAATGACGAATGAATGACGAAGCTCCAAATTGGGCGATTGAGTCATTGGGATTTCATTCGTCATTCGCCATTCTGGTTTCGTCATTTATGGTCTGAGTATGGACGACCTGGCTGAACGGATGCGTGCTGATCTTGAGGAGATCGGGCGGACGTTTATGCCGTTTGGGAAGTATGGGCCGCAGCATTTTCCGCCGAACGGGGTGCCCATCTATGATATTCCGGCGGAGTATCTGGGGTGGTTTGCAAACAAGGCAGGGTTTCCGAAGGGGCGGCTGGGAGTGCTGCTGAAGATGGTGCACCAGATGAAGGCGGACGGGTCGGACGTGGTGTTCGATGTGTTTCGGAAGAAGCGGGGGAGGACGGACCTGAAGCCGATGAAGCAGAAGTCGTGGAAGTTTGAGGAGTGAGGGGGCTCTTCCTTCAGCAATCAAAAATCGAATGTCCGGCAATTTTCAGTCCTTCGCACATCAATGGCTTTCGCCAGCCTGGGGCGTGCTTGATTGACGATTGAAGAGCAATCGATTGTTGATTGCTGAGGTGCCAGAATGCCGGCGCGACGTGATCACATTACGCACGAATCGGCGGGCCGTACCAGACGTAGCACATGAGATAGACGATGATGCCGGTGACGGAGACGTAGAGCCAGACGGGGACGGTCCATCTGGCTATGCGCTTGTGCCGGTCGAAGCGGTTCCGCAGGCCGGGGACGACGGTCATGATGATGAGCGGCAGGCTGAGGATGGCGAGCGGGATGTGCGTGAAGAGGATGGTGAAGTAGATGGGGCGGGTGAGGCCGGTGCCGGCGAACTTCACGTGGCCGGCGTGGTAATGGTAATAAAGATAGCAGCCGAGGAAGGCGGTGGAGAAGAGCAGGGCGATGACCATGCTGACGATGTGGCCTTTGCGCAGACCCTCCACTATCGGGTTTGGCCCCGTGCCCCCCGAGGGAGTGACCACAGCGGCCTGGCGGGCGGCCACTTTGATCAGCGTAAGGCCGAGCAGAATGTGGAACAGCGCACAGCCGTTGAAAATGGTGTAGAGCTTGGGGAGTTCGGTGACGTCCATGGCTTAATTCGCCGCAGCGGGATTGTAGGGGGATTTTTTCTGCTCGTTGAGAAGGTAGCGCAGGTCTTTGCGGATCTTTTCATCCCAGAACTTCTGGGCCTCGGGATCTGCATTCAAAATGTCCTCAAGGCCGCGGACATGGCCGCGGTGGTCGATGACGGCGACGCGGAGGTCGTGCATGTATTTGTCGTCCGGAGAGAGGCGGTCGGCCTCGGGCATGTCCTGCACGGGGCGGAACTGCACCTGGCTGGTCATGAACTTGCGCACGGCTTCTTTTTCACCATTCACGAACCACCAGTTGGCGTCGTCCTTGATGCCGAGGCCACGGGCGAATTTCTGCATCATTTCGGGAGTGTCGTCGGCATCAAGGGTGACGCTGACGAACTGCAGGCCGGGCTCGTTGCCAAATTCCTCGTGCAGTTTCTTTAGCTTGGCGATGACGGCAGCGCAGCCACGGGGGCAGCGGGTGAAGACCCAGGAGATGACGAGAATCTTGCCCTTCAGATCGGAGAGATGGACGGCTTTGCCGCTGCGTTCGGTGAGTTCCAGATCCTTTTCCAGGCGGCCGTAGATGGGCGGACGATTCACGTCATTGTCGATGCGGGAGCGGTAGATGAGGTAGTTGTAAAAGACGACGATGCCGAGGGCGGCGATGATGATGGGGACCCAGATGGTCCAGGGGTTCAGCGGAGTCTTGGCGGAGGGGGGGGAATCGTTCATGGCGGTGCGGTCACGCGTGTTTCCAGGCAAGGATGGATACGGTCAGAATGCCGGGGAGATACATCAGCGTGCAAAAGAAGAGCTTGCGCGCGGCGGGGCGCTCCGGCTGGCGGTTGAAGCGGAGAGCCAGCATGCAAAGCCAGCCGCTGAGGAGGAGGGCCGGGGGAAGGAACCACCAGGCGTAGGCGACCCCGGCATAAACGGGGTAAAACATGAGCAGCACGGTGCTGATCGAGTAAGCGAGGGCGTGCTTGGAAGTGCGCGCGCCTTGTTCGTCGTCATTGGCGAGCATGACGAAGCCGCCTTTGCGGTACTCGTCGCGGTACATCCAGTTGATGGCGAGGAAGTGGGGGAGCTGCCAGAGGAAGAGGAGCAGGAAGAGGTAGATGGCGCCGGGCTCGAGCATGAGCTCCCAGCGGAAATGCGGCGTGGCACCCGGAGGCAGCGGGCCGACGGCACCCGCCCAGCCGATGAGCGGCGGCAGAGCACCGGAGACAGCACCCACGAGGGTGTTGGTGGCGCTCTGGCGCTTGAGCGGGGTGTAGATGAAAAGGTACACCGCGAGCGTGAGCGCGGTGAGCGCGGCGGCCTCCATGTTCACGCGGATGGTCAGATGGATGAGGGCCCAGGCGCTGAGGAGCCAGCCGATGCCGAATGCGGCGGAGGGGCTCACGCGCCCGGAGGGCAGAGGGCGGTCCGCCGTGCGCTGCATGCGGGAGTCGGGCTCGATCTCCATGAGCTGATTGAACACGGCGGCACCGAAGGCGGCGAGGGTGCTGCCGACGATGGTGTGGAAGAGCAGCCAGAAGTCGAAGCCCTTCGGCGCCCGCAGCCAGAAGCCCACCAAGGTGGTGACAATGACGAGCGCGCTGAGGCGGAACTTCGTCAGGGTCAGCAGGTCGCGGGTGGTCATGAGCGGTTAACGGAAGAACTTTTTCGCCTTCTCGAAGAAGCTTTCCTCCATGGGGGAGGTTTGCTCGCCGAGGGATTTGGCGAATTCGTCGAGCTTCGTGCGCTGTTCCGCATTGAGCTTGGTAGGGACGGCGATCTGGACGTGGACGTAAAGGTCGCCGTAGCGGTCTTCGCCGAGGATTTTCATGCCTTTGCCGCGGAGGCGGAAGGTGGTGCCGTTTTGGGTGCCGGAGGGCACTTTGACGGAGGCCTTGGACTCCATGGTGGGCACGGTGATCTCGCCGCCGAGGGCTGCGGTGGCAAAGGAGAGGGGCATGTCGCAGTGGAGGTCGTTGCCCTCGCGCTCGAAGATCTCATGCGCGCGGACCTGGACGACGATGTAGAGATCGCCGGCGGGACCATTCTTGATGCCGAGGTCGCCGTTGCCTGTGGAGCGGAGACGGGAGCCGTCTTCGATGCCGGCGGGGACTTTGACGCGCACCTTGGTGCGTTCCTTGGAACGACCGGTGCCGTGACAGGCGCGGCAGGGATCGCTGATCGTTTCTCCCGTGCCGCTGCAGTCCGGGCAGGTCTGCTGAATCTGGAAGAAGCCGCGCGAGCTGATAACCTGGCCGACGCCGCCGCAGGTGCGGCAGGTCTTTTTACCGCCACCACTGGCGGAACCGGAGCCGGAGCAGGTCTTGCAGGAGGCGCTGCGTTCGTACTCGATCTCGCGCTCCACGCCGTGGGCGGCTTCTTCGAGGGAGATTTCCATGCCGTAGCGCAGGTCGCTGCCGCGCTGGGGGCCGTCGCGACGACGAGCGCCGCCACCGCCACCACCGCCGAAGAACTGCTCAAAGATGCCGCCGCCACCGCCGCCGAAGACGTCGCGGAAGATGTCGAAAGGATCGTGGAAGCCACCACCGCCGGCAGGGCCGCCCATGCCACCGGCGAAGGCGGCATGGCCGTAGCGGTCATAGGCGGCGCGCTTCTGCTCATCGCTCAGCACGTCGTAGGCCTCGCCGACTTCCTTGAACTTGGCCTCGGCGGACTTGTCGTCAGGGTTTTTGTCGGGGTGATATTTCACCGCGAGCTTGCGGTAGGCTTTTTTCAAATCCTCGGCGGAGACGTCACGTGAGACGCCGAGGACTTCGTAATAATCGCGTTTGTCAGCCATAACTGGGGGGAAGGGGGTTACGCCTGTGCGGTGCCCGCAGGACCACTGGAAACGATGACGCTGGCGGCACGCAGGAGGCGGTCCTTGAGCTTGTAGCCACGGCGGGTGACGCGGATGATGGTGCCCTCTGGAACGGAGGCGCTGGCCTCCTGAGCCACGGCCTCATGAAGGTTGGGGTCAAAGGGCTTGCCCTGGGCTTCGATCTCCTGCACGCCGCTCTCGCGGAGGAAATCCTGGAGCTGGCGGCTGACCATGCTCATGCCCATGAAGATCATGGACTTCTCGGATTCAGCGCGTGCGGCCTCCAGTCCCATGTCGAAATTATCGAGGATGGGGAAGAGGGCGCGGAGGAGGTCGGCATTGGCGTAGGCGCGGGTTTCCTGGGCCTCCCGGGCGGAGCGTTTGCGGAAGTTGTCCAGCTCCGCCTGGCTGCGGTAGGCCATGTCTTTCCAGCGCTCGGCCTCCTGAGCCAGGGCGGTCATGGGGTCAAGCGGTGTGGTGTCCTCCGCCGGGGTGTCAGAGGCGGGGATTTCTTCAAAGGGGGCTTGCTGGGTCGGGTCGGGACTCGGCTCGGTCATAAGTTTCGCGGGTTTTTGGGGGGCCGCGACTATGCCGTTTTCTGGATGGCAATCAAGGTGATGTCGTCGTGGGAGCGGCGCCCCTTGAGAAAGTGCTCCAAATCAAGGATAATGCCGCCGATGACCGCCTTGGGGCCGTTCGGGGCATGTTTGGCCAGCTCCTCCTCGACGCGCTCCTCGCCAAATTCGACGCCCTTGGGGTCCATGGCCTCATTCACGCCGTCGGTGTAGAGCAGGAGGCAGTCGCCGGCCTGCATCTCAAAGGAGGCGTCCTTGGTGACGCGTTCAAAGACGGCGCCTTTGTCGATGCCGACACCGAGACCGGGAGGGTGGATGGTCTCCACCTTGCCGGTGGCCTTGCGCCAGAGGAGGGCGGCATTGTGCCCGGCGCGGGAGAGGGTGAGCCTGGAGCCGTCCTCATCGACGACGACGTAGGACATGGTGATGAACATGTCCTCGCGGATGTCCGGGGCGATGAGGCGGTTCACAGCGGCGAGGACAGCGCTGGGAGAGGCGGAGGTCTGGGACTGGGCGCGCATGAGCGTGCGGCACATGACGGTGATCATGGCGGCGCCGAGGCCTTTGCCGGAGACGTCTGCAATGACCGCGCCGAAGCGGCCTCCCGAGAGGTTGAAGTAATCAAAGTAGTCACCGCTGAGGGTGCGGGCGGGGATGTTTTTGCCGGCGACGATGAAGCCCGGCACCTGGGGATCGCGGTCAGGCAGGAGCACCTTCTGGATCTGGCTGGCGTTTTGCAGCTCCTGCTGATCCATGCGGTTTTTGGCCGCCTCCTGATGAGACATGGCATTGGCGAGGGCGAAGGCGGACTGCTCGATGAGGGAGTTGAAGACCTCGAAATCGTTGGCGTTGTAGCTGCGGCCTTCCTTGGGCGAGGTGACGGCCAGAATGCCGAGCCTGCGCACGCCAAAGCTGAGGGGGCCGATCATGGCGGTGACGTGCTGCTGGGAGGGGACGAGGTTTTCACCCAGGCGGTGGTCCGCGCCGAGATCCGGCAGGAGCTCGGTTTTCTGCTGCATGAAAATGCCGCCGAGCAGGCCTGACTGCACCGTTTCGGCGTGCATGCGCAGAGTGCTCAGCAGCGTGGCGGAGTTCTCCTTCATCTGCTGGCGCACGCGCTCGGGCAGGCTGATGAGCGGGGCGCAGAAGTCGGAATAGTGACGGGGCACGAGCTGCTGGGAGGCCTCGTCATAGAGGTAGAGGGCGCCGCCGGTGCTCTGAGTGACGCGGATGGCGCCCTCCACAATGAGGCGGTACATGGAGGCCTGCTGGTCGTCGCGCCAGATGGCCTCGCCGAGGTCATGCAGGTAGTGAAACATGCGGCGCTCCTCGGCCACGATGGCCTCCTCCTCGGCGCGGAGGGCGGCGATGGCGTGCTTCTGCTGACGTGCAATCTTCGACAGCATCACCAGCCCCGCCGTCATCAGCAGAACGATCAGGACAAGGAGTGCGATGATCATGGGATTAAACGGCGGCCCGGCTCATCCGAGGACGCCTCAGGCTGGTACAGCCGATGTGCCAGCCTCCAGCTCCTTTTCCAAAAATTCGATCACATCATGGAAGCGGCTCTCATTGGCATCGCTGAGATGGGCGAGCGCCTGGTGCGCGGAGAGGACGTGCTGGGTCTGCACCTCCTTGCATTCGGCAGTGGCCTCGCCGCAATGCTGCAGGGCGTCGCAGACCTCCTTGCGCTCGGCCTCCCAGAGCTTGCCGTCGCGGTCCAGATCGAGAATGTGATCGAGGCCGAGGCTGGTGAGGAGCTGCAGGTTGCGCTGGTTGGCATTGACGACGCTGAGGGAGCCGCCGCCGGTCTCACGGAGGTTCAGGGCGGCGCCGGTGAGCATGCCGAGAAAGGTGGAGTCCATCATGGGGCAGCGCTCGAGATCGACGACGAGATTGCGCATGCCCTGTGCGACGACGCGCTGGAGCGCTTTTTTGGCCTGGAGGCTGTTTTGAAAGGTGCCCCTTCCATCGACCCTCATCCAGAACACGCGTCCGATGGTGCCAACAAGAATATGAGTGGGGGGAGTCATGCGTTGCGGGGTTAGTTCCAGAGCGCGGACTGCTGGCTGACCAGCTCTTCCTTGCCACGCAGGACACTGACGCGCCATGCGAGCACACGGCCGCTTTTTTGGTATTCGGGGCCGGTGACCTGGAATTTGGAAACGTTGCTGCGGCGGATGTCATCGACCACCTGCTCCTGGACGTGTTTGCGGAGTCCGGACTGCGCCTGCATGTACTCAAAGCGCACAGTCACCGGAGTGGAGCGGTCATCGGCCTTCCAGAAGAAGGCGTAGTAGTGGCCGAAACGGTCCACGACCTCCTTCTTGGTCACCGCGCCGTAAATGAAATGCTGGCGCTCAAACAGAATCGTCGGATTGGTCGTCTGTGGCGTGAAGAACGGCATCAAATGATAATACTTCACCTTGGAGATTTTTCCACCCGGACCTTTGGCGGCAGTGGAGCACGCGGAAAGCGCCAAAGCCAGGATGGCAAGGCATCCGAGGCGGAGGCAGGAGGTGCGTGTCTCTTTCGTCATGAAGAATGGGAATATTAAATCGGGACGCTTGATGTCAATGTTCCCTTCGATTCTTCGAATTTCCAAAGGATAATTGACCGCAAGGGATAATTTAGAGAAGTGAAACGGGATCGACGTCCCAGGTGACGATCACGTCGGCCGGGAGGGTGGTGGCCTGGAAAACCTGCTGGATGTGACGGCAGAGGGGGCGGATTTTGGCGGCGCGGAGGAGGAGCTGGAAACGAAACTGGCCGTGCGCCTTGGCCATGGCGCAGGGGGCGGGTTCGCCCATGAGGACGTCTTCCGGCAGGCCCTCCAGAAGGCGGCGGTGGAGGGTTTGCAGGGCAAATTCCGCCATGGCCTGGTGCTTTCCACGGCTGGCAAGGAGGACCACGTGGGTGTAGGGCGGGTAGTGAAACGCGCGGCGCTGCTCCAGCTCCTGCTGGGCAAAGCCCTCGAAGTCATTGTGGCGGGAAAACTGCACGGCCGGGCTGTGAGGGGCGTAGGTTTGCACCACCACCTCGCCTTTGACCTCGCCGCGGCCGGCGCGGCCGGCGACCTGGACGAGGAGCTGCAGCGTGCGCTCCGCCGCGCGGAAGTCCGGCAGGTTCAGCGCAAGGTCCGCATTCAAAACGCCGACGAGGGTGACATTGGGGAAGTCGAGACCCTTGGCGATCATCTGGGTGCCGATGATGAGATCCAGCTTCTGCGCACGGAAATCCCGCAGGAGGTCGCGGAGCTGGTTTTTGCGCTGGATGGTGTCCGTGTCCACACGGGCGATGCGGGCGTGGGGGAAGACCTCGCGCACGACGGTTTCGACGCGTTCGGTGCCGAAGCCGGCGAACTTCAATCCGGGCTCATGACAGAAGGGGCACTTCGTGGGCGGGAGCCGGCGCGAACCGCAGACGTGGCAGACGAGGCGGTTCTCGTGCTTGTGCAGGGTCATGGGGATGCTGCAGTCCTGGCACTGCACGGTTTCGCCGCAGGCCAGGCAGGCCAGGGAGGTGTTGAACCCGCGGCGGTTCAAAAACAGGATGGTCTGCTCTTTTTTCTCCAGCCGTGCGGTGATGGCGGCGCGCAGTTTTTCGGAGAGGATGCCGGCATTGGCCACGCTGGTGCCGGTGCCTTTGCGGCGCTCCATGCGCATATCGACGATGCGGATGAGGGGGAGGGTGCGGCCATCGGTGCGGTGCATGAGCTGCAGCAGCTCGTACTTCCCGCTCGTGGCGTTTTCGAAGGATTCGAGGCTGGGAGTGGCGCTGCCGAGCAGGACGACGCATTTCTCGATGCTGCCGCGGACCACGGCCACATCACGCGCGTGGTAGCGGGGGGTTTCGTCCTGCTTGAAGGAGGGCTCGTGCTCTTCATCGACGATGATGATGCCGAGGCGCTCCAGCGGAGCGAAGATGGCGCTGCGGGCGCCGATGACGATGTCGGCACGGTCTTCGTGAATCTTGAACCATTCGTCGTGGCGCTCGCCGTCGCTGAGGTGGCTGTGCAGGACGGCGATGCGCTCGCTGCGGTCAGAGAAGCGCGCCTTGAAGCGTTCGATGGTCTGGGGGGTGAGCGCGATTTCCGGCACCAGGACGAGCGCCGTTTTCCCGCGCTCCAGCACGCGTGCGATGGCCTGGAGATAGACCTCGGTTTTGCCGCTGCCGGTGATGCCGTGGAGCAGGAGGGGCCTGGTGGTTTCGGTGGAGTCGATCGCGGCGGAAACGCGGGTGTAGGCGGCCTGCTGCTCCGCAGTCAGCGTGAGCGCCTGGCTGGGGAGGAAGGCTTCATCGTGAAAGGGATCGCGCTCCACGCGCACCTCGCTGCGGGTGATCCAGCCTGCCTTGAGCAGGGGCTTGAGAATGGTGGCCGCACGGGGCACGTCGCGCCGGATCTGGCTCAGGGTGGCCTCGCCATGATAGCTGCGCAGGATGTCGAGGATGCGGGCCTGCATGGGCGCCTTGTGATGGAGTTTTTCAAACTCGTCCGGCGGGGGCTCGCGCAGGAGTTTGAGATGGCTGTCCATGACGAAGCTGCCGGGCTTGTCCCGCACGGCCTGGGGCAGCATGGTGCGCAGCACGGTGTGGACGGAGACGAGGTAGTAATCAGCGATCCAGCGCGCGAGCCTGAGCAGGCCCGGGGTGAACATGGGCCGCCGGGTCACGAGGGTGGCGATTTCTTTGAGCCTGCCGCGATGGGAGGAATGGTCCAGCAGCTCCAGGACCACGGCCTCGGTGCGGCGGTTTTGCAGAGGGACGGTGACGCGTGAGCCGACCACGACCTTGCCGGCCAGAGACTCGGGAATGGCGTAGTCCAGCGCCATGGCGGCGGCGCCTTCCAACTGCACACGGGCGATGTGGAGGGGTGCCTGCGGAGCGGCCGGCTCGACCACAGGCATGCCGAACAGATCACTCTGTGTCGGTGCGGGGGTGGTGTTCGAGCTGGCGGGTGGCATGCGGTGCATCCTAGACGCCGTGAATCAGAGGCCAAAACGATTCTTCTTTTGAGAAACAAAGCAGGCCGTGCGATGGTTTCCAGGCAGCAGCACGGAACGAAGGGCATGTGGAACTTTCTGACAGAGCACTGGCGCGACGGCGTGGAGATTTTGATCCTCGCCGCGCTGGCGTATCATGGGTATCTGTTTTTCCGCGCGACCCGCGGGGCGCGCATTCTGACCGGGCTGCTGGTGCTGCTGCTGAGCCTGGCGCTGATCTCGCTGCTGCTGGAGCTCTCTGTGATCAGCAGCCTGCTGCAGCGCTTTTCGGTGTTCCTGGCCATCGCGCTGGTGATCATCTTCCAGCCGGAGCTGCGGCGCGTGCTGGCGGAACTGGGAAGCAGCCGCATTTTTTCCTTCAACCGCCCCGACCCGGAGGCGCTGGACGTGCTGATGGAGGCGATGCAGCAGCTCTCCTCCCGGCGCTGCGGCGCGCTGTTTGCACTGAAGCGGGGGATTGACCTCAAGCCGTATGCGGAGTCCGGCGTGGAGCTGGATGCGGTGATCTCCAATGAACTGGTCACCACGATCTTCCAGCCGAAGACCTCGCTGCATGACGGCGGGGCGATCATCGACCAGGGGCGGATCTCGGCGGCGGGCTGTGTGTTTCCGGTGAGCCAGCGCGAGATACAGGACCGTGCCATCGGGCTGCGGCACCGCGCGGGGATGGGCATCTCCGAGGAGACGGACGCCATCGCGCTGGTGGTTTCGGAGGAGACGGGGGCGCTGTCGCTCTGCTTTCAGGGCCGGCTGGAGCACGATCTGGAGCCGGAGGAGCTGAGGCAGCGCATCAATGAAATCTTGACCGACGGCGGAGGGGCCGGAGAAGAAACCGCAACGGAGGGCAGCCATGAGCTGGGGGCATCAAGTTAAACAACTCATCACGCTGAACTGGCGGGAGAAAATCATCTCCCTGGTGCTGGCGTTTCTGTTTTGGTTCATGATCAAGGCGCAGGACGCGCGCCACACGCCGGCCTACCCGATGCCGCCCACGGTGAGGATGCCGGTGCCGAGCACCCCGGCGCCCCCGCAACTGACGCCGGTGATCCCCCCGCCGGTGCAGGTGCCCTCGGAGCTGGAGCCCACGCTTTCGCCGCCGGGCGCCACCACGACGCCTCCGGTGAAGCCCAAGGAGGCCATCGGGGGCGCCGCCGGGCTTTGACACTTCGGGAGTCCTGCGCTAGAAGCGCCGTCCTATGTCTGAAAAGCGCCAGTTCTTCGGCACCGACGGCGTTCGTGCCGTGGCCAACCGTCACCCCATGACCCCCGAGTTTGTCATGCGCCTCGCGCAGGCGTCCGCCGTCGTGCTCGGTGGCAAAGCGGAGGGCGGCGAACGCCCCAAGGCCGTGCTGGGCCGCGACACCCGTGCCTCGGGGGAGATGCTGGAGTCTGCGCTGGCCGCGGGCCTGAATTCTGCCGGGGTGGATGTGATCCTCGCGGGCCAGGTGCCGACACCGGCGGTGGCGATGCTGAGCGCGCAGCTCGGCGCGAATTTCGGCGTCATCGTTTCGGCTTCGCACAATCCTTTCAAGGACAACGGTGTCAAATTTGTGCATGGGGACGGCCACAAGCTCAACGACAAGACGGAGGTGGCCATCGAGCGGCTGGTGCTGGGCAATGAGGAGACGCCGCGTCCGGAAGGGCGGGGCATCGGCCGCATCACCAAGCTGGCGGATGGCGTGGACCGGTACGTGGCGCACGCGGTGAGCTCGATGGGAGGCGTGCGGCTGGACGGCATGCGGGTGGCGCTGGACAATGCGCACGGCGCCTCGTCTTTCACCAGCGCACTGGCGCTGGCTGCGCTGGGCGCGGATGTGCAGGTGTTTCACTCGGAGCCGGACGGCTTCAACATCAACGAAGAGTGCGGCTGCACGCACTCCGAAGAGATCGAGCGCATCGTGCGCCAGTGCCAGGCGCAGGCCGGCATCGCGCATGACGGCGACGCCGACCGCAGCGCGCTGTGCGATGAGCAGGCCATCGCGCTGGACGGCGATGAGCTGATGGCGATCGCGGCGGAGTCGATGCTGCGCAAGGGCTCGCTGAAGCAGAACACGCTGGCCGTGACGGTGATGAGCAACTACGGGCTGGATGACCTGGTGTCGCGCCTGGGCGGCCGGGTGATCCGCACGGGGGTGGGCGACCGCTATGTGCTGGAGGAGATGCGGGCGCGAGGGCTGAACTTTGGCGGTGAGCAGAGCGGGCACATCATCTTTGGCGACTGGGCCACCACGGGAGACGGGCTGATCGCGGGCCTGCAGATCCTGCGGATCATGAAGGAGACGGGGGAGCCGCTGAGCGAGCTGAGGAAGTGCCTGAAAAAATTCCCGCAGTGCGCGCGCAACCTGCATGTGCGGATGAAGCCGCCGATCGAGCAGCTCGTGGACGCGCAGAAGATCATCAAGGAGACGGAGAAGAAGCTGGGCGACTACGGCCGCGTGCTGCTGCGCTACTCCGGGACGGAATCGCTGATCCGCCTGCTGGTGGAAGGGCGTGATGTGGAGTATCTCGAAGCGCAGGCGGACAAGATTGCTTCGGCGGTGCTGGCGCAGATCGGCTGATCCTCATGACACCGGCTCACCGACCGATCACAGCTCCTGGCTGGGCGCTCGGTGTTGTCTTTTTACCCGCCGGCTTTTTTCTCGCGCTTGCAACGGGAAGGGTCATTTCGTGGACCAAGGCGGTTGCGTGGTTCCTGCTGTATATTGGATTAACTCTCGGCTTTGCGCGTGGAATGGCGCATTTGGAGGAAGCCAATGCCGGCATAGTGGTGCAGCAGCTCTTCCTCCACCTGGGAGTTGGTGTCTTCTCAACGGAACTGTTTCTCATTTACCACTACGGGCGGAGGGCCGGCTACTGGACATCGCGAGAGCAGAAAAGCTGGAGAGTGCTAGCCATCCTGTTTTCTTCTCTGTACTTTTTGCAGGTTGTTTCAATCATGGTTCAGATCGTAGTGATCCCCTTTTAGACTCAAGACTGAGCGGCCGCCCAACCAAGCATGCATTACTTCATCACCGGAACTGATACCGATGCTGGCAAGACTTACGTCACCTGCCTGCTGCTGGAGGCTTTGAAACGTGAGGGCAAGACCGTGGCGGGTTTCAAGCCGTTCGTGTGCGGCGGGCGTGAGGATGCAGTGCATCTCGCGAATGCCAGCAGCGAAGGACTGACCGTGGAGGAGGTGAATCCGGTGTGGTTCAAGGTGCCCGCGGCGCCGTATGCCGCGGCGATGATGGAAAACCGGCGGTTTGAGCTGAACGAGGTCATCTCCCGGTTTCAGGAGGTGGCGCAGCGGCACGAGCATGTACTGGTGGAAGGTGCGGGCGGCTGGGAGGTGCCGCTGAATGAATTTTCCACGATGGCCGACTTTGCGCAGCGGCTGGCGCTGCCGGTGATCGTGGTGGTGAACAACAAACTGGGCTGCCTGAACCACACCATTCTGACCGTGCGCAACATCCAGGCGCGGGGCCTGACCTGCGCGGGAGTGATCTTGAACTACGTGCAGGAGGAGCGGGACGCGGCGAGCATCAGCAACCGGATGGTGCTGGAGCATTTCCTGGATGTGCCGGTGCTGGCGGAGATCATGCACGGGGAGACGGAGATGGAGTGGCCGCTGTGAAGGCGGGAGGTCTTCAGCTCCCGGCAGCGGTGGGATCGTGGCTTGAAAGTGAAACAGTCACTGAGCCGCTGTTGACAAGATTCCGGCCAGCCGTTCAATCGCGGCGTCCGCATCTCCTACTCAAATCCCATGAAAACATCTCTCCTTCTGTGTCTGTCCCTTTTGACTGCCGCCACCCTGGCTTCCGCGGCTGACAAGGCCGTTGATTTCCCCAAAGAAGCTCCGGTCCTGACGTTTGCGCTGCCCGAGGCCTGGAAGGTGGACTACAAAGACGGGGAGCTCATGGCGACCCCGGGCGGGGACGATGAAAGCGTGATCCTCCAGGTGGATGAAATGGAAGCCGGGCCTGACAACTTTGACGCCGCTGTGAAGGAAGCGAAGGAGACGATCTCCGACTTCAAGAACGTGAAGTATGACGAGATCCAGAAGGGCGAAAAAGACGGCCTGGGCATCGCCATCCTCAATGCCGAGGGCGAGGATGACGACGGCAAGGCCTTCATCAATCTGGTGCTGCTGGCCAAGCCGGGATCCAAGAATTTCGTCCTGCTCTCCTGCATCTCCTCGAAGGAGGGCAGTGACAAGCATGGCGCCGCCATCAGCGGCGTGATCGGCTCGATCAAGGCCAAATAAGCCACGCCAGACAGATCGTTTCTCCGAGCAGCCCCTTTTTCTGAATACGAAGAAGGGGCTGCTCGTTTAAAGCGCCTCTCTCATCAACCCCACTGCATGAAAACATCCCTGCTGTTCATCCTTCTTGGTCTTGCCTTTTCCCCCGCGCTGCGCGCGGACAAGGTGTTTGACTATCCGGAAAAAGATCCCGTTTTCTCCATGACCTTTCCTGACGCGTGGAAGATTGAAGCTGGCGACCAGTCGCTTTCCGCCTCCTCCCCTGATGAACTGGTGAACATGGAGCTGCTGGCCCTGGATGCGGCGGAGCTTGGCCTCGCCATTGATGCCGCCAAGGAGAGTGTCGAAGAGGAGTTCAAGGACATCAAGTGGCTGAGTGAGCCGGAGAAGGGCGAGCTCAACGGGCTGAAGGCCACTTTCCTCAACGGCAACGCCACGCTGGAGGGGGTCAAGGTGGCGGTTAACTGCGCCGTGTTTGCGCCGAAGACCGGGGACACGTTTTTCATGCTCTTCAACGTGGTGCCGCTGGAGTCGCTGAAGAAGCATGGTGAGGAAGTCGGGAAGATTCTGAACTCCATCAAAGGCAAATGAGCGAAGCTCCGCCCCCCATCCCTGTGAAGGAAGGTGTGTCCACAGTGTGGGTGGTCTTGGGCATTCTCTTCATCATTCTCTGGATCATCGGCCACATCCTTTGGGCGGGGGTGTCCTTCATTGCGGATGTGATGGCGAATGACTCGGGCAGGGCGCCCGAGGGGGTGCATGAGACGCTGATCTTTGGCATGATGGGCGGCCAGCTGCTGTGTGGGGCGGCGGGCGTGCCGGCGGGGCTGGCGTTTTTCTGGCGGCGCAAACGCAAACTGCTGCTCTGGCTGTCTGCCCTGCTGTTTTTGCCCGGGGCATTGATCCAGGGTGGTGTGCTGTATTCATTCTTTTCCTCCATGCGATGAACAAGCTTCTTGTCTTTGGAATCCTCCTGTCAGGTCACATCCTTTCCGCTGCGGAAGCGGAGACGCTGTTTTTTGCGGAGGAGAACTCGAAGGAGTACACGCGCATTGTGCTGACCCTGGAGGGCAACAAGGTTTCCGGAACGCAGAACTGGCTGCCGAAGGCGCCTGACGGGCATGGCGCGCACGGCGTCATCAACGGCACTCTCGGCGAAGGCGGCATCATGAAGGTTCTTTTTGAATACACCATCGAAGGTTCGGAGCAGTCCGAGGAGGAGGTGCTGAAGCTGGACGGGGACAAGCTTTACATCGGCGAAGGGCAACTGCTGGCGGATCCGAAGAACGAGAGCCGCCTGCGTTTGCAGGACCCGGGCAAGGTGGTCTTCAAGAAGCCGCTGGTGAAAGTGCCCGCGCACGAGCCAAAGGCGGGCACGCCGGAACGAAAGGCGATCATGGACGCCATGCGCGTGCCGGTTAGCGCGGAGGTGGGGCAGGAGGTGGTGTTTACGGGAACGGTGCGCGTGAGCGGGGCGTGGGCGCGCTTCAGCGGCCATGTGGACCCCGCCAACGGCAAGGCGAAGAACGAGGATGTTTCCGCCGCGCTGGAGCTGGATTTCTCAGCGCTGCTGCAAAAGGACGCCAAGGGGGCATGGAAGGTGCTGCACAAGGGCTTTGCCGGAGACATCGGCGTGATGGAGGAGGCGAAGGAGAAATATCCAAAGGCGCCGTGGGTGTTGTTTGAGTAGTCCGCAAACGAAGAGTCAAAAAGCATGAAAGCCATTTTCGCAGTCCTCTCCATGTTCATCCTGGGCATGACCCTGCATGCGCAGGACAAGGCCGCGCTGAACGAGGTCATCGCTGTGTTTGACGAGATCGACGGGCATTTCAATGACTGGCCGCACTACTCCTATGGCGGGGAAAACCTGGAAGGCGGGAACTCGTTTCTGCACCAGGTATGGAAGAGCGACGGGGACCAGGGCTATGTGAAGGTGGAGATGCTCAATGCCGACGAGCATGGGCAGACCAAGGTGCAGTACTACTTCAAAGGCGACCGCCTGCTTTTCACACTGGACCGGGCAGAAACCACCCTGGCGATGCCGAAGGCGCCCACGGATGTGGTGGAGAAGCGCTATTACTTTGCCAACCATGAGCTGATCCGGCTGCTGGAGAAGAAGGGCAGATTTCCCGAGGGGGCCGCCACGGACACCACCGCGCTGAAAAACCGCGAGCTGCCTGTGAACGCGGACGAGACCGCGCGCGAGACCTACACGACGCAGCATGAGATGGCCGCCGCGGTCATCGAGCGTGCGCGAAAGCTGGAGGAAGAACCGGCCCCTGGAGAATCAACTGGAACCGCCTCTGCTGGGGTTCTCACGGGAGAAGGCTGGCGGATGATCGCCGGCTCAGGCTCCCGGGACGGTGACTACGCGCTGGCCTGGGGGCTGAAGGGGAAATCTGTGACGGAGGGCGAAAGCGATGATGACGGCCGCCTTTCCGTAGATCCCGATGATCCGGACCTGATGAACTATGTCGTCAATCTGCGCACCCAGAAGATTGTCGGTGCGATTCAGGGCAGGCATTTTGGCGACAAGACGCACTACAACCACATGACCACAGAAACCGAGTGGTCCGGCGATTCAGCGTTCGTGGCGCAGATCTGCAATGCCAAATGGGCCACCATGAGCGCTTTTGTTTACCAAGTTCAGGACGACACGGCGGTGTCCGCGGGGGTCGATCTCATCGCTCCGACCACCGCGGCAGCCCTGAAGAAGCTGAAGGGCAGCGCGCAGCTCAAGAAATTCAAGGCGGATGATTTCGCCATCACGCTGAGCGAGGTGAGGATCGCCCTGCGCGGAAGTTCGCAGGTGCTGCAGGTGGGCGTGTACGGCCAGGTGCCGAAGAGCGGAGAGGACGACTCCTACTTTGACTGCACGGTGTTCTTCGAACTCTCGCCAGGTGAGAACGGGCGGCCTCCTGCCCTCAAGTGGGCCGGCACGGAACTGCATGCGCAGTGAGCGCGGAAGGAGGGGCGGATTTTCGTCAGACCTTTTGAAAAATTCGCCGGGCGAGACCCACCACCCCCAGGCCGACGAGGACGCCAATGGCCATGGAGGGCGGGATGTCGCTGGGCCAGTGGGCGCCGCAATAGACGCGTGAACAGCCGACCGCTGCAGCGAGCAGGTACATGAGCATGCCGGCACGGCGACGGAAGCAGGCGATGACGGTGGCGACGGCAAACATGTTAACCGTGTGGCTGGAGGGGAAGGATTTGCCGTGAGTGGCGCCATTGGGCTCGCTGGGCTTGACCACGGGCTTTTCAAACAGACGCATGAAGGCAGGAGAGGCGGTGCCGAGATCCCGCACGATGACATCGGCCCGCGCATCGCGGGGGCGTACGCGGCCGATGGTCTTTTTCAGCGTGTTGGAAACCACACCATCACCGAGGGCGATGGCGATGCCGGCGCAGAGAAGCATGATGCGCGTGCGCCTGCCGCCACGCCAGGCGGCGATGAGGGCGGCGACAATGATGAGCGGCAGCCAGGCCTCGATGGCGGAGAGGGCAGGCATGAGCCAGTCCAGCACCGGGCTGGACCACGCGGTGTTGATCTGATGCAGCAGAGTGAGATCCCAGGCGTTCATTGCGCGCGCACGGGCTTCCAGCTTTTGAGATTTCGCCCGAGATAGACGCTGAGCTCGCGCGTGACCAGGCCGAGGGGGATGCGGATGTTGCCGCGGTACTCGAGTTTTTCGAAGGCGGTGGTGAAGACGGGGTTTTGCAGCAGGACCTCGGCGGGACCGGGATCAAGGATGAGGGCGTCGAAGCCAATGCGCTCCTCGGGCCCGGACCAGATTTCATACTGGGACTGCACCGTGCCGCTGGGCTCCCAGCGATAGGCGTGGGGATGGGAGGGCATGTAGAAGCCCATCTCGGCGGCGGTGTAGCGGTGGCCGAGCGCCATGACGAAAGTGTTCTGCGGATCGGGGACGAGTTCCAGATATTCCTGGGCCTCGATGCCGGCCTCGCGCCAGCCGAGCATGTCTGCGAGCTTGTGAATGGAGCCCAGAGCTTTTTCGGTGGCTTTGTCGCCGAACCAGGAGCGGGAATGCTGGAAGGTGGCATCCCAGAATGAAACGGGGGCCGACAGGATGCCGATGAGGAGCAGGTAGGAGGTGAAGGTGAGGGTCTTTCCCACCCGCAGGGACCAGCGCTCCCAGCCGGGATGCGCGGTGAAGGGAGGGAGGCCCCGCAGCCACGCGGCAGCGAGAACGAAAGCGGGGACAAAGAAGACGGCGGGCCAGTTTGGATTGATGCGCTGGCGCAGAGCGAGCAGCGCAAAACAGGCGAGGCCCGGGGCGGAGGCCAGCATGACGAACCACACGGGGCGCGTGAGCTGCCGGCGCAGCTTCCAGGCCGCGAGCATGGCGGCCACCAGCGCGGCAAAGATCACCGGAGTGTAGATGAGAGCCTGGAGGCCGAGGTTTTCAAAGGTGCGGCCCAGCCAGTCGTCGAATTCGAGGTCCTTTCTGGCGTCGAAGTGGTGCTTGGTGTGCTCCAGGGTGATCCAGCCATGCTCCTGGTTCCAGAGAAGCACGGGAATGATGAAGGTCATGCCGCAGAGGATGGCCAGCCACATGCGCGGATTTTGCAGCAGGGGGCGGTCCTGGGGCGAGACCAGGGCGAAGACCAGCATGAGGGCGGGAAAGGCCAGCATCATCTGCTTGCTCAGAGTACCCAGGCCGATGACGAGGGTCAGAGCGAGCCAGGGCAAAACGCTCTCCGGCCTTTCCGCGGCGCACCAGAAGAGGAGCAGGCCGAGCGTCCAGAACAGCAGGAGGGGGGCATCGATGGTGAGGAGGAGGTTCAGGGCCGCATTGGCCAGGGTGACGAGCACGAGCACGGCGGTGAGGAAGGCGGTGCGGGCATCAAACAGCAGCAGGGCGATGCGGTGAATGATGACCAGGGTGGCCGTGCCCAGGAGCAGGGAGGCAAAGCGGATGCCCCACTCCGCATCGCCCGTGAGCCAGCCGATGAGGCCCATCATCCAGCCGATCATCGGCGGCTTGCTGTAGTAGCACCAGTCCGGCCTGCGGCCCCAGTCCCAGTAGTAGGCCTCATCTCCGATGAGGTCCGCATTCTGCACAAAGAACAGCATGATCCCCATCCGCGCGATGAACACGGCGGCCAGGAGCCACCAGAAACGTTTGATCCAGATTGAGGAGTCGGGAGCGGAAATCACAGCCATGCCCGGGCATGATAGCCGTGACGGCGGGGTGGGAAACGGGAATCCAATCTGTTATTCTTGTTTCTTGGCAGCCTGTAAAAAGACACCATGCTGCCCCCGTGTCCCTGCAACGGATCATCTTCACGCTTCTTCTTCTGTCCGCCCCGGCGGCCAGGGCGCTGACGATTGTGGGCTACGACGCCGCCACCAACGACCGTTTCAGCTCGGGCTACCCGGACAGCCCGGTGGTGAACGGCTCCGCCTCGTTTCTGGGCGCGGGATATGATCTCTCCGGCGTGGGCTGGAACCCGGCGAATGTGACGCAAAGCTTTGCCATGATCAGCGACCAGTATTTTGTGTACTCCGGCCACTATGGGCCGGGGTCCACGATGGACTTTTACAGCCCGGCGCTGGGAACGGTGGTGAGCTATGGGGTCAGCGCCACGAGCTACCACTTCACCTACAACGGGCAGACGAGCGACTTTTCCGTGGGCATGCTCACCTCGGCCATCGATCCGGCGGACGGGATCGCAAGCTATCCGGTGCTCGACCTGCCCACCATCCAGGATTATCTGGGGCTGCCGGTGCTGCTTTACGGCCACGGGGGCGGCAGTCCGCGGCTGGGAGCCAATGTGGTGGACGCCTACGGTGCGTATGATTTGAGCGGCGACACCATCGCTGACAACTACGGGATCGGCTACAGCTACCACAGCAACCAGCAGGGGGACTCCATGTTTGAAGGTGGAGACTCCAGCAGCCCGACTTTCGTGCCCTGGCATGGCAGCCTGGCGCTGCTGGGCACCCACTCCGGCACCACGACGATCGGCGGCGTGCCCTATTCCATCGACACCTTCATGCCGCTGTATCTCGATGACATGACGGCGGACGGCATCGACTTCTCCGCCGTGCCCGAGCCTTCGCGTGCCCTGCTGCTGCTGCTCGGGGCTTGCACGCTGCTGCGGCGCAGGCACCGTGCGCCCAAGGAATGACCAACGACACGGCGCAAAAAGAAATCGAGTGGCTCTACAGTACGCAGCTCTTCGGCATCAAGCTGGGGCTCGACAACGTGCGACGGCTGCTGGAAGAGATGAAGCTGCCCAGGGCGGGGCAGAGGCTCGTCCATGTGGCGGGCACGAACGGCAAGGGCTCCACCTGCGCCTTCATGCATTCGATTTTGAAGGCGGCGGGCGTCAACGCGGGGCTGTTTACCTCACCTCATCTGGTTCATTTTGGGGAGCGGATTTGTGATGCGGAGCGGATGATCACGCCGGATGAAATTGCGGCGGGTGTGAACCGGCTGCGCGCGCGCGTGGCGGGGTGGGAGCCACATCCCACGTTTTTTGAGCTGACGCTGGCGCTGGCTCTTGAGTGGTTTGCGCAGCGTGGGAATCCGTGGGTGGTCCTGGAGACCGGGCTTGGTGGGCGGCTGGATGCGACGAATGCCATCACGCCCGCGGTGAGTGTCATCACCCCGATCGGCTGGGACCACATGGAGATGCTGGGAGACACGCTCGCAAAGATTGCGGCGGAGAAAGCCGGGATCATCAAACCGGGGGTGCCGGTGGTGACGATGCGGCAGAGCGAAGAGGTGATGCAGGTGATTGCGCGCACTGCGGAGGAACGCGGCGCGGCGCTGACGGTGATCGATGTTCCCTGGGATGGAAAGCTGGGGCTTGCAGGACCGCACCAGCGCTGGAATGCGGCGCTGGCCGTGGCGGCGCTGCGAGCGGCGGCCTTTGAGCTGGATGATGCGGTGATCGCACGTGGATTGCGGGAGGTGCAGTGGCCTGCGCGGTTTCAAAAAGCGGGCGGCTGCATCATTGATGGGGCGCACAACCTTGATGCGGCATGTGTGCTGGCGCAGACGTGGCAGGAGCAGTTTCCGAATGAAAAGGCGGAGATCATTTTCGGCGCGGTGGCGGGCAAGGACACGGCCGGGGTGCTGAGGGAGCTCGCGCCCATCGCGGCAGCATGGCATTTCACCGGTTTTGAATCTCCGCGTGCGCTGGGTGCGGAGACACTGCGTGAGATTTGGAACGGCCTGGGGCTGAACGAACGGCCTGTGAGCGTGCATGCGCGCATTGCGGATGCTTTGGGCGCTGTGGAAAAGAATGCGCGTGTGCTGGTGGCGGGGTCGCTCTATCTGGCGGGGGAAACGCTGGCGCTGCTGGAGAACAGGGCGGGTGCGTTTGAGAGGAGTGCGCAGTGAAGGGCCGGCAGTGCCGTCGTTTTTATCATTCCTCGGAGGAGGACATCTTGATGCGGTAGCCGTTTTCGTTTTTCTCGAGCTTGATGAGGCCGAGATCCGCCGCGGCCTCCAGCAGGGCGCTGAAGGAGCTGAAGCCGTAGAAGCGCTCGTCAAACTGCGGCTGGCGGCGGCGGATGGCCTGCTTGACGGGGCCGGCCCACACGGTGTCGCTGCCGCTGCGGGCGAGCATGGCTTCGACGGTTTCCACGACGATCTGAATGGCCTTCTCAGGATCACCGCCGGCTTTCTTTTCCTGGGCGGCGGGTTTGGCGGCTGCGGGAGCGGGCTTGGCACGGGCGAGGCGCTTCCGTGTCTTTTCCTCCTCGCGCACGAGGTCGTCGTAGAAGATGAATTCGTCGCAGTTGTCGATGAAGAGGCCGCTGGTGGACTGCTTCACACCGACGCCGATGACGGTCTTGTTGTTTTCGCGCAGCTTGCTCACGAGAGGGGAAAAATCGGAGTCGCCGCTGACGATGGCAAAGGTGTCCACGTGGGGCTTGGTGTAGCAGAGATCGAGCGCGTCCACGACCATGCGGATGTCCGCGGAGTTTTTGCCGCTCTGCCGCACGTGCGGGATCTCGATGAGCTCGAAGGAGGCCTCGTGCATGGCGGCCTTGAAGCTTTTGTACCTGTCCCAGTCGCAGTAGGCTTTCTTGACGACAGTGCTGCCCTTGAGCAGCAGGCGGTCGAGGACCTTGGTCATGTCAAATTTGTCGTACTGCGCGTCCTTCACGCCGATGGCCAGGTTTTCAAAGTCGCAGAAAACGGCGATGGTGTGAGTGCGGTCGGTGGTGGGGGCGGCCATGGTGGGGCATGGTCCGCGCTCGCAGGCTTTAGGTCAACTCATGCCGTGCGATAAAAGGGCCATTCTTTCAGCGGGGGCACTCCCAGAGTTTCCTGCTCAAAGTCGCATTTTGTGCCTGCATCCAGCATGGCCTGAAGCTGCTCACGACAGTCATGCATGAGCGGATGTGACAGGAGAGATTTCAGCATTCGCAATTCACTGGCCGTGAGTGTTTCCGAGCTTCCTTTGGCGCGCAGGCTCATGTGCAGAGGCTGGATGGTGCGGCCGGAGCGCTCGCGCAGATCGCGGAGAATGTCGAAGCCCGCGGGATCGGTGTCGCCGAAGTGATAGAGCGGGATGTCCGATGGAAGGCGTGTGATGAGGGCCAGCACGGCGCGGCCGGGAAAGCTGGTGTGGATGAGCAGGGTGTCGTGGTTTGTTTTCGTGAGCTCCCAGAAGGTGGTTTCGTTTTCCACCGTGAGTACGCGTTGTGCTGCGGTGTGAATGGCGGAGGCGAGATGGATGTCGGTCTCTGAAAGCGTGAGCGGTCCGGAGAGCAAACCGAGATCGAGAGCACCGGCGGGCAGTTCCAGGCGAAGCGGGCCGTGCAGCAGAACACGTCGCGGCTTTTCCAGAAGGCCCAGGTCTTTGAGCGACTGGATGGCACCGCCGGTGATTTGAGAGAGCGTTTTCTCCAGACTCTTCTCCAGTTGTTCGAGCCGTTTGGAGTTTCCGCAGATAAGGCAGCTCGCGAAACGGAGAAGGGATTCGCCCTGCTGCCAGTTGAGCACACGGGCGGTTACGCTCATGAGCTCGCGGCAGGCGGCAGGATCATTGCGCACGAAGGGCAAAACGGTGGTGCCTTGCCGGGCCTGGGAGACGAGGAGAGCACACCATTGACGCCACGGCTCCTGCCATGCGGCGGGGACTTCGGCATCGGAAAAGGACTCGAACAAGGACGCCAGTTGATGGCGCTCTTCGGTGGGCGAAGTTTCGCCGAGGTGCGTGAAGAGCCATGGCTCGCCGCCATCGCGCGCGAGGCGCACCAGCTCGATGATTCGTTCATCGTGTGGATGTGTTTTGAGGCCCAGCAAGCCCTGCGACACCCGCCTTGCCACACAAAGGCGGTCTTCAGCGAGACGACGTCCATCAGCGCTCTTCTCGATGCCGGCTGCTTTGATTAGGTCCAGATAATCCAGCGTGAAGTCGCCGCTGCTGACGCCGGTGCGCCCGGCTTGAGAAGCCCGGTAACGGTCGGCGAAGACCTTCAGGATGTCTGGATGTTCACGAGCCA
The DNA here is from genome assembly GCF_044227185.1 of Prosthecobacter sp. Classification (GTDB taxonomy): domain Bacteria; phylum Verrucomicrobiota; class Verrucomicrobiia; order Verrucomicrobiales; family Verrucomicrobiaceae; genus Prosthecobacter. The sequence goes on from NZ_JBGAFO010000012.1 coordinate 96,226, forward strand.
TGCTTGTCCATCCATTCGCGGCCTTCGGGGGTGTCGCGGAAGAGGACGGCGGGGATGTTGCGGATGCGGGTTTTGCCGCCTTCGCGTTTTTCCGTTTTTGTCACCACGATGAGTTCGTCGCACAGGCTGAAGGCGAAGGGGATGTTGCCGCTGGACATGCTGAAGACGCCCTGGAGATCGAGCTCCTGCATGGCGGCGAGACAGTCCTGGATGCGCTCGCCGCTGAGCTTGCTGAAGGCTTCATCGATGGGGACGAGAGCAAGGCTGGGCTCTTTCCAGCGCGTTTCGTGGCGGTTGTAGGCGTGGAGGTAGCTGGCGAGGATGGCCACGAAGTAGGGGCTCTGGTTTTCGCCGCCGCTCATCTTGCCGCTCTGCTTGTCCACGCTCACCGGCTTTGCGTCCGGGTGGCGGACATCGGAGACGAGAAGGTCGTAGTCGAAGTACTGGCGGTAGTCCAGCAGGCGCGCGGCCTCGGGGCTGCTGCCTTGTTTGACGAGGGTCTGCAGGAAGTGATCGAGCGCGGTGCGTAGATCGCCTTCCAGGCTGGAGAAGAAGAGGTCGTCTGGATCGCGGGTGGAGTTGAGATCGATGAGATGGCGGTAGAAGCGGAACTCGGGATTGGGGTCCTTCTTGATGTGATACACATCATTACCGATCTGCCGCTTGAGCTGCTTGTTGAGAAGGAAGATGATGTTGTCGATCTCCTTCAGCGCCTTTTGCATGCGGCTGAGCACTTGCGTGCGGAAGAGTCCCTCCCAGCGTTTGCGCTCGGCCTCGGCCTTCTTTTCGAATTCGGGAATGCCCTGGCCGTCGATACGCAGCAGCAGCTTCTCGTAGTCTTTCGTGCTGCGGCCATCTTCCGGCAGGTCGTCGAAGCGCGGGGAGAAGGTTTTTTTGAACTCCACCATGGCAGCCTTGAGGTCGCCTTCGGCCTGGGCGGCGCTCACAGCGGCCTTGCTTTGTTCTTTTTCAAATTCGCGGGCCACCACATCGGCGGTGAGGTATTTTTCCAGCATGTCCTGCTTCCAGGACTGGTAACGCTCCAGGTGTGCGGAAATGTCGATCTCCCGCCGCACGCGCAGCAGTTCGTCTTCGCGCTTGGAGGCTTCTTCGCGGCGAGTGGTGAGCGTTTTTTCGATCTGCTCGATTTCGCGCTGCAAACCTTTGCGGGCGATTTCGAGGCGCTCTTTCTCGAAGGACTCGGCCTGAGTGCTCAGCTCGTGTGCCTGTGCCTCCAGCTCGTGCAGGGAGCCGGTGTCGATCTCCTGCAGGCGCTTCATGAGCTCTTCGTGGTCCTGCTCCAGCTTGGGCAGCGACTCCACGCGTACGAGGTCCTGAGCCAGCGTGCCGTGATCCGGGAGCTTCGTGTCTTTGTCGGCGATGAGGGCGTTGATCTCCGTCTCCAGCGGCTCCAGGCGGCGGATGCCTGCGACGATTTCCTGGAGCTGCGCCTGCTTGATCTCCTGCTGGCGCTGCAGGCCGCGTTTGCCCACGAAGGGGACGCCATCATAGCGGCGCGCGCGGTGCGTGACGCCATCGCTCAGCATGAGGCCGTCGGGCAAAATCGCGGCATCGTGCTTCTCGAAGTCTGCCAGTTTTTGCACGCACTTTACGTGGCCAAACCAATGATCGACGCAGGCGCGTGCCACAGGGTCCTCGGTCTCGATCTTTTCGGCCAGCGATCCCTTGGTGGCTTTGGACTTGAGCGCGAGCATGCGCGCTGGATGTACGAGAGACTCCAGCGCGGCCTTGGGGCCCTGGCTTCCGGCTTTCAGTTCGTGGAAATGGCGCAGCGCCTCGGCGTGGTGTTCTTCGCTCACCAGCACGGCAAACTTTTCAGTGAATGCGACCTCGACGGCTTCGCGCCAGGATTCATCAGCCACTTCGCAAAGCTCGCGCAGAGCGCGTGCAGCGGGGCGGCCCTGAAGATGCAGGAGCTTGCTGTTCAGCTCATGCAGCAGCGGCTGCTCGATGGGGGGCAGTCCGGCCTTGAGTGTGTTGATCTGAGCCTCGAGGTCGGTGCGTTCTGAGCGCAGGCGGCGCAGTTCCTCGGCATCGGCGGCAAAGCCCTGGCGCAGGTTTTTGCACACTTGATCAGCGGCATCGCGCAGGAGGCTGAGAGCGTTGGCTGTGGCGGCTTCGTCGCAGCCTTCCAGGAGTTCGAGGGCAGTTTCAAAGCGCTGGGTGTCCACCGGGCGCGGCAGCGGCGCGTGCTTCACGTCCTTGAGCCAGGCCTTGGCATCCTTGACTCGTTTGCGCAGGCGGTCGCTGAGCTTGGTGCCTAGTTCGCGCAGGCGCAGCAGCTCGGTCTCCAGCTTGCGCCCCTGCTCGGTGAGCTGGTGGTAGAGGCGGCCTTCGGAGGACTCGTGCATCAGCCCCAGCAGGCGCTCGCGCTCACTGCGGCAGCGGGCGATTTCGCTCTCCAGCTCCAGCAGGCGCTGCTCGTCCACGGAGAAGCGTTCGCGCAGTTCTGCCAGCCGCTTTTCCATGCTGGTGACCAGGCCCTGGGCATGCTCGTGCTGGAGCTCGGTGGCGAGGAATTTGGCTACATCACGGTCACGCTGGGCGTTTACACGTGTCTCGGAAAGCTGGCGGATGGTCTGCAACCGAGTGAGCTGGCCACGAAGGAGACGCAGCTCGTTCTCGTAGGATTCAAAGTCGCGGTAGCTGGCCACCACATCATCCACCGGAACGGCTTCACCCGGGAGCACGAAGCGGCGGCAGAAGTCGTCGAAGCTCTTGAGGTTGGTGAAGGACATGGCGCTGGGCAGCAGGCGGTCCAGCACCTCGCGGTTGAAGTTCAGATGCGCGCCGCTGCTCATGTCGCGCAGGTATTCACGCGATGAGGCGAAGACGCGGCCCTCGCGCCCTTCCACAAGCTGGCGGAAACCGAGGATGTCGAGCGTGCGGCGTTTGCCATCTTCGGCCGAGACCTGGATGAAGTCGTTTTTCTCCAAACAGCCGGGGTAGAAAAAAGGCGTGATGTGGCCGTCGCTTTCTGCGGTGTTGCGAAATTCGATGCGCAGGCCCCAGGTTTCCACGCGTTTGCTGCCGGGCCAGGCAAACTCCGCGGCGACGTAGGTGGTCACGCCTTTGTCATGGAAAAACTGCGGCTGGCCGCTTTCGGACTGCTGCTTGGTGTCCAGCAGGCAGTAGCCTTTCAAAGTGCGGTCTGACTGTGCGCCGGTGGCGCTGCGGTTGAAGTGGTGCCGGGCACGCTCCGGGCCCACGAGCACGAGCATGAGGAGGTCCATCAGGATGGATTTGCCCGAACCGGTGACGCCGGCGAGCACCAGATTTCCCTGCACGGGAAGCGTGTCCTGGTAGCCATACCAGTTTATGGCATGGAGGCGGGAGAGGCGGATGGCGCGGCTTTTGGTGCTCATGGGGCTCTGGCACGTCGCGGACGGGGGGCGTAGGTTCGCTGGCGGTCTGGCACGGGATCAAGCGGAACCGGGTAAAGATTTGGGTCAGGCAACGGCAGACCAGCCTGAAGCCTTTTTTTAACCGCCAACGCGATCAGAGGAGCATCTTTTTCCAATCGAACGAATGCTTTCTGCGTGGGGTCTTCCCAATAACACTCATAAAAGTGCCGACGAAGAAGCCTGATCCGGCGGTCCGTGTTCAAGCACAGTTCAGTGATGGTCTTCTGCGCTTTGTTTCTGAGTGCTTCAGGAACAAGTTCCGTGCAAATGATCTGGAACGAATGCAAATCGGCCTCGAACCATCCTTCTTCGATTTCGAACGGATCCAAAATTTGATCATCCAGTGTTCCTTTGCGGACATTGGTAGCTCCGTCGGCGTAGCGGTAGTTCGTCCAGTCAAAAGCACGATGACGATGCGGCGATGGCTGCCCTTGGCGGTGCCCGCATGCGAGGAAATGATCCACATCGCCGTCGGTGATGAACATGGCCAGATAACCACAGCGTTGATGAAAAGCTTCCGCCAAATGGGGTTTATATGCCTGCCACCAAGCCGCCTGCTCATGCGGATCTTTGTTGTCATTATGAGGAGATCGAAGCCAATCTGCTCCTGGCTGAGCACAATTTAACTCAAAGTTCTCTGGTGCTGGTGTTTGGAGGACTCGGATCATAACTGTCCTGTTTTCTCACGGTAGAAACTCATCCAAAAAGGCCACCAAGGGTCGGAGCCGCCAAGAGATTTCAACAAAGCTTGATGAATATCCTCTGCCGTGCCTAGTCCCGCAGGAAGACTATCTATTTTACCTGCCATAAAATCATCGGCGGCCTGCATCGCCCGGCTGGCCTCTACTGAATAGCCTCCTGACATCTCGTCAAAGATGGGTGACTGCAGCCAGCCGTTGGCATCACCAAATTTTGCCCAGGGGCGCACTGTCATGACAACTTTGCCTGTCTCTGCTTCCAAATCGAGGTCAAACAGGCGGTCGTACTGTTCATTAACCGTGGTTTCGATGGAGGCCATCACGAGGGGGGCATGAGTGGTGGCAATGATTTGAAAGTCACTGCCACTGGCTGTCAGCAGTTCAGAGGACAGAACCCTCATCAACGCCGGAAGGATCAAGCGCTGCCAAGTGGGATGCAGGTGGCATTCGACTTCGTCCCAAAGTAGCACAAGGTTTTTTGCTGGTGGCTGGCCGACAATCTTAGCATCTTCCCGATGACGCAGCCAGGTCCAGACAAGGGCGTATGCCAGGGACAAAATGCGTTTGGCCCCGGCTGAGAGCTGGGTGATGGGCACTTCGCCGATGATTGTCCGAACCATGGGAGTCGGAGAAGCATCGCGCACGCGAATACGCCTGGCAGGCAGCGGTGCCAAAAAGCCGAGTGCATCCTGACTTCCAGGCGCTTTTAAGGGCGCAAACTCCCTCAAAACCGAACAAAAGAGCTTCCATGCTCCATTGTTGTTCGACCGCCAATTTTCCCAGTCAACAATCAGTCCAGGGCACACTCCGCGGCCTGTCCACAGGTTCTGGGTCGTTAAGCGCAGGGCGTCCGGGACATCGCCGTCATTATTTTCGGTGCCGTAATCGCGGGCAGGATCCCATATGCTGAAAGCGCCATCCACTTGCGCATAAACCACAAGTCCCGGCTTTACAGGAGCTCCGCGTGAGTTTTTCCAATTTTGCAATTTGGCCTCATAGCTTGCTTCGAAGCTTTTGCTGCCTGGCGACGCTCCGAACACCATCGCTTCAATCTTTGCCTCATTCGGCGATGCATCGTGATTCGGCAGAGCAGGCTCCCCGTGCAAGACAGGCTTTCCCTCGGCTTTTGGCGCATCGTCATGCGGCCATGTCCGGGTGAGTGCATACCACGCTGTGTCCAGAATGAGACTCTTCCCCAGGCCATTGTCCCCGGTGATCATGTTCAGTCGCGGAGTGAACTGCATGTCCAAAGCCGGTGTTACGGGGCCAAGGTTGGTGAGCTTCAAACTGGAAATCATGTTTATTATGCTAGCTGGGTGGATGGTAATGACAACCCGTGTTCATGAGTCCTCTGGGGGTTCCACCAATGCCGATTCACCGCGTTTCAGCGCATTGGCCGACTCCGTCCACTCCGCCAGCTCGCGGAAGGGAACCACGCGGCGGATGGCGGGCAGGACTTCGATGCCGGAGTCTTCGAAGGATTCGGCGGATTGAAACTTGATGAGATTGAAGCGGGCGGCCTGGCGCAGGATTTCACGCAGGCGGTTGCGTGAGATCTGGCCCACAGCATCTGGAAGCAGTTGGTCCTTCATGAGGGCGTTCAGCTCCGCCACGGTGAGGAAGGCCTGGGTTTCACCTTCATCACGCCAGCGCACATCGCCAGCATACCAGAGGGCAAGCCACACGAGTGTGGCGTCCTGCTTCAGGTGCAGCACCATGGAAGGCACGCGCGGGATGGCCTGCACCATGCGCTCCTCATGCAGCAGCGCCACGTCCAGGCCCACCAGAGCGGCGGTTTCACGCAGCCACTCGAAGTTCTGCCGGCACCAGGTGTAGAGGCCGCTTTGGCCGCTTTCGAGCCCAAGCAGAGAACCGTGAGCCAGCAGCTCCTGCAGCGCCTCCGCGAGGCGGTTGCGATCCTGCTCCTGCAGCCGCAGCAGAGGCTCGGGTGCGGAGGGTTCGTGAAGGTTGGGTTCGGCTTCGCTCATGCGGTCGGGGTCATTTCTTGATGAGGTCAAAGTGCTCCACGCGCGCGCCGGGCAGATCGTCCAGAGGGATGCCGTCTGCGGCGTCGCGGGCTTTGGCGCGGGTGCTTTCGATTTTGTAGGAGGCCTCGCTGGATTCCGCGTGCAGCAGCAGGGCGATGAGCTCCGTCAGGTCGGCCTCAGAGGCCACGGGCAGGTCGGCGCTGGAAATGCGCGCGCCCTTTTCACCGGGGATGCGCTGCACGAATTCGTTCGCGCGGCGCACGGAGAGTGAATCGCGCAAGGCACGCGCCATGCCGCGCAGGCCTTCGTCGCGTTCGGCATCGGTGACCTCATCGTCCAGGGCGGCCTGCTCGGTGGCGGTGCGGCGGGTGTACTGCACATAGAGAGTGTCAAGGCCGGCGGGCAGTTTGGTTTCGGGCAGGCGCAGGGCGGGCAACTCGGGAACCTCCCAGGCGCTGGAGAGGCGCTTGCCTGAGAGAAGGCCATTGATGGTCTGGAAGAAGTCGCGGATCTCGCTGCGGCGCTCACCGGTGACGTCCTGCAGGTAGCGGAAGCGGGCCAGCGAACGGCGGGTGAAGTCGGCGGTGCGGCGGTCGATTTCATCCGCCATGGGCTGCACGAGCTCCAGCAGGTGCGAGAGATCATCCAGACGCTGGCGCACGCGGGCGCGGGCGGTTTCGGCGCTCAGGGTGGGTTCGCGGCGCAGCAGCTCCGTCTGCATTTCGGCGATGACGCTGGAGTCGTCCTGCAGGCGGTCGCTGATGCGGCGAACGGCTTCAGGCAGGCGGGCGGGCAGGCGGGCGCGGATCAGCTCGGCATAGGCTCCGTGGGCGATTTGCTCCGCGTAGTCCTCAAACACCAGCGCAAGGTTTCCTTTGAGTGTGTCCTCCTCAAGCTGCCGCCGGGTGAGACGCTGCACGGACTTCTGCATGGTGCGCAGCTCACCCAGGCCCTGGCGGGTGTTGGCCAGGCAGACGTCCACGGTTTGCAGCGGGCGCTCGATGAGCTCGGGCTCATTCGCCAGGGCGGCGCAGACGGCGGTGAGCTTGTCTGTAAACACGGCGGCCTCCGGGTGGGCGATCTGCCGCAGTGCGGCAATCAGCGTGGAGCCGTGGGCGTCAAAATATAAACGACGGCGCCAGTCTTTGCGCGGGGGCTCCTCCAGCCAGCGGCAGCGGGCCAGGTGGTCCAGCACGCGGCGGGAGGTTTCACGGGGAGGCAGGGAGCCGGCGGACTGCTCGCCTTCCAGAGGCTGCTCGTCTTCTTCCGGCTGGAACTCCGGGTGCCGGGCCAGCACCTCGGCGATGATCTCGATGGCGTCGCTGCGCTCCAGGCCGTCTGGCTGCTCCCCGCACTCGCGGTCCAGGGCGTCCAGCACATCCACGTAGGTGGGGGCGTTTTTTCCCGCCAGCACACGGAAGAACGCGGGATCGCGCACTTCGCGGTAGAGGCTGGTGGAAAGGAGTTCGGACATGGGGGGAGCCGCCCACCATGCGGAGACTTCACGTGGAGGCAACTGCCCGTCCTGCACCGCTCTCCAACACGGTGGGGGCAACTTTTCGCGTATGCGAGCGGGCCTGCTGATAAAGGAAAGGCTTAGATGAAAAAGGAGAACGCCGGTTGCGTGAGCGGCGGGCGCTTTCAACATACGCGCCCCCCAGAGCGTCCAAGCGGAGCTCTTTTCTTTGATGATGATCCCAAATTTTATTTTCAAGCGGCTGCGAAAGCTGCTGGTGCCTGCGCTCATCGTGCACAGCCTGGGCGTGGCCATGGCTGCCACCTACACCTATGACACCGACGGCACGGTCAGCGGAGTGATTACGGAGGGAACGACAGGCTGGAATGGCACCAATGCTGTGTGGAATGACGGCAGCAGCCTGAGCGCCTGGCCCGGCGGAAACACGGACATTGCGATCTTTGGCGGTGGAACCGCGGGTGGAGGAGCGGGAACAGCGGGCACGGTCACCGTGGGTTCCGTGCTGGCCAATGGGATCACCTTCAACACGCCGAATGCCGGGAGTTACACGCTCAGTGGCGGCACCATCACGCTGGATGGCACCAGTCCCACCATCACCGTGAACAGCGCCACGGCGGTGATCAATAGCGCCCTCACCGGAACTCTGGGCATGACGAAAGCCGGGGCGGGCGCACTCACACTGGGGGGCAGCGGTGCCAACAGCGTGACGGGAACCACCTCGGTCAATGCGGGCACCCTGACTCTGAACAAGACGGCGGGGATCGATGCCATCGCAGACGACCTGACGATCGCGGGCGGCAGCGTGGTGTGGAACGCGAGCAACCAGATCGCCAATGCAGCAGACGTGGTTGTCTCCGGCGGCCTGGTGAACTTCAACAACTTCAGCGAAACCTTTGCCACCTACACTCAAAGCGCCGGAGGCTACACGGGCACCAACGCCGGAAGCATCACCGTGACCGGGGCCTTTAATATCACTGGTGGCAATCAGTTCACCATCAACAGCGGCGGCCAGCTCAGCGTTGGCAGCATGAGCCTGACCGGAGGCAGCGGCCTGCTGGTGGGAGGAAATGGTACGGTGGTCACCAATGTGAACATCGGAAGCGGAGGTCTTACGTTGAACGGCCGGACCATTCAGCTGAACCTCACCACGACCGCTGGGCGCAAGGGAGACAGTCTCAACCTGCAGGGCACGCTGACGAACACGGGCGGGAGCAGTGTGATCCAGGCGGACTCCACCGGCGCGACCCTTTCGGGCAGCGTGACCCAGGTCGATCTGGGAGCGGACCGCATTCTCGACATCACCGCGGGCACGCTCACCTTCAGCAACTCACTCACCGTGCTCGGCACGGGCACCACGGTGAAGAGCGGCACGGGCACGCTGACTTTCAATGTCACCGCGGGAACGAATGCCATCAAGCTGGCCAATTTCAGCATCACGGGCGGCACTGTGACCCTGAGCACGAACGAGCAGCTGCAGGACACGATGGTCATGACCAACAGCGGCGGCCAGATGAATTTCAACGCCAAGACTGAAACCCTGGCCTCCTACACGCAGACCACCACCACGGCCAGTCCCACCAGCCTTACCACGGGTCTGCTCACCGGCATTGGTGGCAATGTTACTTTGACCGGTGCTCTCAAGGTCTCCGGGAATGGCTACACCACCTCCGCCATTACGATCAGCTCCAGTTCCAGTCTCAGCGCGGCATCGGTGGATCTGACCGGTGCCACAGGAGTCGCGGTTCTGATCGGTGGCGTGGGCACGGTCAGCGTCAGCCAGTTCAACATCGGCTCCGGCGGGCTGATCATGAGCGGACAGACCATCAACATGAGCCGTGCTGCGGCCGGGCAGTTTGGCGCCAGCATCAATCTGGGCGGTGATTTCACGGCCAGCGGCACCAACTTGATCAGCTACCAGACCTCGGACGGCACCCTGGTGGCGGGCTCCGTGGGAACGCTGAACCTGGGCTCCACCACACGCACGTTTACTCTCAACGACCCGACGCCCACTCTTCCGCCCACCACCGGTGACTCAAGCGATGCAACGACCATCAATCTGGTCATCAGCGGCAGCGGCGGCATCACGAAGGCGGGGGCGGGAAATTTGGTTTTCACGGGCGTGAATTCCAACACCTACACGGGTGACACCAACGTCAACGCCGGCCGCCTGTACTTGAACAAGACCGCCGGCAGCGATGCGCTGGCCGGCGATCTCTACGTCAACAGCGGTGGCTACGTGCAGTGGTCGCAGAACAATCAGCTCAATGATGCAAGTTCCGACATCATCATCGCCACGGGCGGCTACCTGGACTTCAACAGCAAGTCCGAAACCTTCAACAACTTCACCAAGACCGGCGGCACCGTGCAGAGCACCGGGGGCTTGATCACCATCAACGGCACCATGACGGTGACGGGTGGCGGCAGCAACTCAGCCACACTCACTGAGACGGGGAACCGCTACACCATCAATTCCAACGGTGTCACGACTGCGAATACGGTGACGTTTGTCGGTGCGGGCACCAGTGCTCTGCTGGTGGGCGGCAACGGAGCCACCCGCATCACCCGGTTTGTCGTCGGCAGCGGCGGCATCACGCTGCAGGGAAACACGCTCACCTTCAACCGCGCCTCCACGGCGGGGAATCAGGGCAGTGAATTTGTCCTCAAGGGCACGCTTACCTCCTCCGGGACAACGACCATCACGCGGGACACTTCGACGATCGGTGTCACCAATCTGAACCTTAACGGAGCCGAGCGTATTTTTGACGTCACGGGCGGCACCACGACCGTGAACCTCAACATCGTCAGCAACAACCTTGAGGACACCATCGCCACCACCACGACCACGGTCACCGCAGGCGGGATCAACAAGACGGGCGCGGGCGTTCTCGTGCTCAATGAAAACAACACCTACACGGGCAAGACCACCGTGCAGGCCGGAACGCTGCGCCTGGGCACCACCACCATAGCCACCACTCCGACCGCCACCACGATCACAGGTGCCATCAATGATTCCGCGTGGGTGGATGTCGCCAGCGGCGCCACCTTTCAGAACAGCACCGGCAGCACCTACTCCTATGACGGCACGCTCTCCGGCAGCGGCACGGTGAGCGGCAATTTTACCATCACCGATGGGATTGGCGCGGCGAGCGGCACCGGCACCATCCACGCCGGCGGCAGCAGCGACCCCGCCACTCTGGGCACAGCGGGCGACCAAAATGGCACGCTTACTTTTGCCAACAATCTGACGCTCGCCACAGGAGCGACCCGCCTGGACCTCACCATCACCGGCAGCACGGGGAACGCTGCAGGCAGTTACGGCGGCGATCTTGCTGCGTGGATCGCGGCACTGCCTACCACCAATGCCGGCCTGCTCACGGGCAGCGCGGGCAATCATGACCAGATCAGCGTCACGGGTACGCTGACCCTCAATGCGGGTGGAGTCATCAGCGTGACTTCCTCGGGCTACACGCCGGTTTTTGGAGACGTTTTTAACGTGCTCGACTGGGGCACGCTGATCAACAATGGCTTCAACGCCTCAGTCTCAGGAGGTGATCTCATCCTTCCCTCCCTCGCTGCCGGCTATGCCTGGGATACCAGTCTTTTCCTGAGCTATGGCGCGCTGGTGGTGGTGCCCGAGCCTGGGCGCATGGCCTTTCTGCTGCTTTCCCTGGGCCTTCTGGCCTTCCGGCGGAGCCGCCGCCGGATGTGACATGGGGATGACTACTCTAGGGCATGGACGATTCCGCCCTGGGCGGCGGGTGCGCAAGAGGTGCCGGTGACACTGCGTTGTGCAAGGCTGCCCTAATTTTGCCAAAAACGCCCCAGCCCACCCCATGAAGACACGTCTCCTCATCCCTGCGCTCTTCCTCGCCGCCGCCGTGCATGCCGCACCGCCGAAGAAGGAGGAAGGCATCGACCCGAACAAGCCGGTCTCTTTCTACAAGCACATCCGCCCCATTTTTCAGGCCCAGTGCAATGGTTGCCACCAGCCCGCCAAAAAGAAGGGCGACTACATCATGACGGATTTCATTGCCCTGCTCAAAGGGGGCGAGGAAGGTCACGCGGTGGTGCCGGGAAAACCTGCGGAGTCGAACCTGCTGAAGCTGATCAAGCCGGACGAAAAGGGCAAGGTGGAGATGCCGCAGAAGGCGGACCCGCTGCATGAGACGCAGATCGCTCTGATTGAGCGCTGGATCGCCGAAGGGGCGAAGGATGACACGCCTGCATCTGCGAAAGCACAATACGACATGGCCCACCCGCCGGTGTATGTGAAGGCTCCGGCCATCACCTCCATCGAGTATTCGCCGGATGGCAGCATGATCGCCGTCGCGGGTTACCACGAAGTTCTCGTCCACAAAGCCGATGGCAGCGGCATCGTGGCGCGTCTGGTGGGTCTGGCGGAGCGCATCCAGAAGCTGGCCTGGTCGCCGGATGGCAAGAAGATCGCGGTCACGGGCGGCAGCCCGGCGCGCATGGGAGAAATCCAGATCTGGGACGTGGCGGGCAAGAAGCTGGAGCTCTCCAAGTCGCTGACCTTTGACACCCTGTATGGCGCGAGCTGGTCGCCGGATGGCAAATACCTGGCCTTCGGCTGTGGAGACAATGCCGTGCGTGCGATTGAGGCGGCCACCGGCAAGGAAACGCTCTTCATGGGCGGCCACAGCGACTGGGTGCTGGACACGGTGTGGGGCGTGGATGGCAAGCATGTGGCCTCCTGTGGCCGTGACATGAGCGTGAAGCTCACCGAGGTGGCCACGCAGCGCTTTGTGGACAACATCACTTCCATCACGCCTGGTGCCCTGAAAGGCGGTGTGCAGGTGCTGGCGCGGCATCCGCTGCGCAATGAAGTGCTCATCGGCGGCACAGATGGCGTGCCGGCGATCTACCGCATGGAGCGCATCACGAAGCGCGTGATCGGCGACAACGCGAACCTCATCCGCAAATTCCCCGCGATGCAGGGCCGTATCTTTGGCGTGGATTTCGCTCCGGATGGCAAGCGCATCGCCGCGGGCTCCTCCAATGAAGGCGCCGGCATGGTGAACATCTACGCCAGTGACTACGACAGCACCATGCCCGAGGGCGTGAAGAAGATCGTGGAGACGGTGAACGGCAAAGGCCCGGAACTGGACGAGTGGGTGGTGAAAGGCGTGAAGCAGCTCAGCAGCACGCCGGTGCCATGCGGCATCTTCAGCGTGACCTTCAGCCCGGACGGCAAGACCGTGGCCGTGGCGGGGCAGGACGGGCAGATTCGCCTGATCGACGCGGCGAATGGCGCGATCTCGAAGGAGTTTGTCTCCGTGCCGCTGGTGAAGGAGCAGGTGCTCGCGGCCACGGACGTGATCGTGGATGACAGCGTGCGCGCCGTGGTGGAAAAGAGCAGCAAGGTCGAAACCCTGCACACAGGCCCGACGGTGGTTTCCATCGACGTCGAGCCGATGACCATCAAGATCGGCAAGCCGACGGAATATGCCCAGCTTCTGGTGACGGCACGCATGAGCGATGGCACCCGCGCCGATGTGACGCGCATGGCGAAGATCACCTCTGAAAACGCGGACGTGGTGGACGTGAACACACGCGGCATGGTACGCCCGGACAAGGACGGCGCCACGAATGTGAAAATCTCCTTCCAGGGCAAGACCGCGAACATTCCTGTCACCGTGGCCGGCATGAACGTGGCCCTGAAACCCGACTACGTGCGGGATGTGATGCCCATCATGTCGAAGCTGGGCTGCAACCAGGGCACCTGCCACGGTGCCAAGGAAGGCAAAGCGGGCTTCAAGCTCTCTCTGCGTGGTTATGATCCCGTCTATGACGTGCTGGCCTTTACCGATGACCTGGCCAGCCGTCGCGCGAATGTGGCCTCTCCCGAGCATTCGCTGATGCTGCTGAAGGCCAGCGGCAGCGTGCCGCATGAAGGCGGCCAGCTCACCGTGCCGGGAGAGCTTTACTATGAGTCTCTGAAGGCCTGGATCGGCCAGGGTGCGAAGCTGGACCTCAAAACGCCGCGCGTGGCCAGCATCGAGCTGTCTCCAAAGAACCCGGTCATCGAGCGCATCGGTGGCCGCCAGCAGCTCCGTGTCATCGCCCATTATGCGGATGGCTATGTGAAGGATGTCACCGCTGAAGCCTTCCTGGAAAGCGGCAATGGCGATGTGATTGAAGCGGACAAGAAGGGGCTCATGACCAGCCTGCGCCGCGGCGAGGCACCCATCCTGGCCCGCTTTGAAGGAGCCTATGCAGCGACGACCATCACGGTGATGGGTGACCGCACCGGCTTCGCCTGGAAGGAGCCCGAAAAGTGGAACAAGATCGACGAACTCGTGGCGCAGAAGTGGCAGCGCATGAAGATCGAGCCGAGCGGCCTGTGCAGCGATGAAGACTTCGTGCGCCGCATCCATCTGGACCTCACCGGCCTGCCGCCGAAGCCCGAGGAAGTGACCGCCTTCCTGGCTGACAAGCGCGACACCCGCACCAAGCGCAGCGAGCTGATCGACAAGCTCATCGGCAACCCTGACTTTGTGGAGCACTGGGCCAACAAGTGGGCCGACATGCTGCAGGTGAACTCCAAATTCCTCGGTGCCGAAGGTGCCATGGGCCTGCGTACCTGGATCAAGCAGCAGGTGGCTGACAACACGCCGTATGACCGCTTTGCCTATCGCATCATCACCGCCACGGGCTCGAACAAGGAGAACCCCGCCGCCGCCTACTTCAAGACCGTGCGCACGGCGGAGGAGATCAGCGAAAACACCACACACCTCTTCCTCGCCACCCGCTTCAACTGCAACAAGTGCCACGACCATCCCTTCGAGCGCTGGACGATGGACCAGTATTATGAAACGGCCTCCTACTTCGCGCAGATCGATCTGAAGGGCGACCCCGCCGCCAAGGGGCAGACCATCGGTGGTACCGCCGTTGAGGGCGCCAAGCCGCTGTATGAAATCGTCAGCGACAAGAAAGACGGTGACGTGCTGCATCTGCGCACCAACAAGCCTGTGGCCCCCCGCGTGCCGTATGAAACCGAGCTCGTGAGCAAGACCGCGAACACCCGCCGTGAGCAGTTCGCCACCTGGATGACCAGCCCGCAGAACGACTACTTCGCCATGAGCTATGCCAACCGCATCTGGGGCTACCTCACGGGCACCGGCGTCATCGAGCCGCTGGATGACATCCGCGCCGGCAATCCGCCGAGCAATCCCGAGCTGCTGCAGTATCTGACGAACGAGTTCATCCAGAGCGGCTTCAATGTGCGCCACCTGATGAAGATCATCGCCAACAGCCGCACCTACAATCTGAGCCTCGGCACCAACAAGTGGAACGAAGACGACAAGACGAACTACAGCCATGCCAAGGCGCGCCGCCTGCCGGCCGAGGTGCTGTTTGATTCCGTCTTTGCCGTCACCGGCAGCATGCCCAACATCCCCGGCGTGCCCAAGGGCACCCGCGCCGCCGCCCTCGCTGACGGCCAGATCAAGCTGCAGGACGGCTTCCTGGCGAACTTCGGCAAGCCCGCGCGTGAGTCTGTGTGCGAGTGCGAGCGCAGCAATGAGGTGAACCTTGGCCCCGTGATGGCCTTGATGAGCGGCCCGACCGTGGGCGATGCCATCAGCGACCCGAACAACGCCATCGCCAAGCTGACGAACGAGATCAAGGACGATCGCCAGCTCGTCGATGCCATCTTCCTCCGCGTCCTCAACAGCCACGCGACCGAGAAAGAAATCAATGCGGCGCTGGCATCCATGCAGGAGCTTGATCCGCAGAACAAGCAGCTTGCAGCCACGCTTCAGGTCAAGGAAGCGGAGCAGAAGCCGCTCATTGCAAAAGCGGAGCAGGAACGTCTGGCTGCCATCGACGCGGCCAGGAAGGAACTGGAGGCTTACAAAGCGAAAATCGCTCCCGAGGTTGCCAAGAAGGAGGCCGCACGCAAAGCTGCCGTCACGGCTGCTGAAGCCAGGTCAAAAACGGTGAAGGACACGGCTGCCGCGAACCAGCCTGCCTGGGAAAACTACCTCGACCTCACCACCGAGTGGCAGCCCTTTGACAACATCAAGGTGCAGCGTGCGGGCGGTGTGGAAAAACTCGAGCTTCAGCCGGACGGCAGCCTGTTTGCCACCGCCATGCCCGCGGGCCGTGAATCCACGGGCTCCTACGTGCTCATCGGCAAGACGACACTGAGCAACATCACCGCCATCAAGCTGGAAATGCTCCCGGACGAGCGTCTGCCCAGCAACGGGCCGGGCCTCGCTCCCGACGGCAACTTTGTGCTGGGCGAAATCACCGTGCGCACGGACCCCATCGACGCCAAGCGCAGCAAGCGTGGTGGCGAGGAACAGTTGCTGAAGAATCCGAAGGCTGACTTCGAGCAGGATAAGTTCTCCGTCATCGAAGCCCTCAAAAAAGGCAATCGCGACCGCGGCTGGGCTGTCAGCCCGCAGGGCGGCTTCCGCCACGAGGCCACCTTTGAATTCGCCAAGCCGGTGTCCAACGAAGGCGGTTCCCAGTTCACCATCGTGATGACCTCCAACTTCCAGAACGGCAAGTACAACCCCGGCCGCTTCCGCCTCTGGGTCACCACCAGCCCCACCGTGCGCTTTGGTGCTCCCGCCACAGTGATTGCCGCCCTCAAGACTCCCGCCGCCGCCCGTAAACCGGAGCAGAAGGCGCTGCTGGCCCAGCACTTCCTCAACCAGTTCAAGGAGTTCCAGACCCAGCAGAAAGTGCTGGCCAATGCCCGCCGTCCTCTGCCGGTCGATCCCCAGCTCGTTGCGCTTGAAGCCTCCTACAGCGACAGCCAGAAGCCCATCGCGCTTGATCCCAAGCTCGTCCAGCTCCGCCGCGACGCCGACCTGAGCCAGAAGCAGCTTGGCAACAAGCGGCTCACGGCCGCGCAGGATCTTGCCTGGGCGCTGATCAATTCCCCGGCGTTCCTGTTCAATCACTAAGACTCTTGGATATGGCAACCCGGCGGCACCGCAGCCGGGCGGGCTCCAGTTCATTCGATCCGTCCTGAGTTGACGTGCCGGACTCGACGCCATAACATTCGGTCATGATCGCCGAACGCTTTCCTGGACTCGCGCAACTGCCCGATGAGGATAAAATGACTCTGATGGCAGAGCTTTGGAAAGATGTGATGGACGACACTCCTGACGACAATCCTGCCTTGGCTGAATTCGTTGAACAACGGTGGCAGGAATATCAGCAGCACCCGGACCGGGTATCTGCCTGGAGCGATGTCAAAGCTCGAATTCTGGCCTCTCGTGCATGAAACGCGAGGTCGTCTGGACGTGGGCCGCCGAGGCCGACTTGCAGCGTTTCTATGCTGAGGCTGAGGATGGTCAGGAAGGCAAGGGGATGGAGTTGCTGACTCAGGTCGAAACAGCCTCCGTATTGCTCATTCAGTTTCCTCGGATGGCGCCCAGTTGGAGGTTTCCAGTTCGTCGTCTTATGATCAGGCGGCGCAAACTGGCCTTGTTTTACGTTCCCGAACCTCGCGGCATTGTCATCATCGGAGTTGCTGATCCTCGGTGTGATCCTGAGGCATGGTGGAATGAACTTCGCAGCCGAATGCCATGAAGAGCGACCAATCAGCTTCACCCACCCCCACCGTCGTCCTCATTCACGGACTTGGCCGGTCACGGCGCAGCATGTGGATGGTGGGGTTGTGGCTGAAGTATTGCGGCTACCGGGTGAAGAGCATCGGGTATCCGTCCCACCGAAGCTCGATAGCGGATGCGGTGCAGAAGCACATCAATCCGGCGCTGGAGAAGCTGGAAATTGAGGAAGGAACGCAGGTGCACTTCGTCACACATTCGCTCGGTGGCATCGTGTTCCGAGCCTGGGCGGCGCAGCGGGACCCGAAGTTTCCGCTGGGGCGTGCCGTGCTGCTGGCCCCGCCAAATCAGGGCAGCCAGATCATCGACGAACTGCGCCAGTGGAGCTGGGTACGCTGGCTTCTGGGGCCTGTCTCCGCAGAGCTGGGCACAGATGCGAACAGCACGCCCAATACCCTCGGACCGCTCCCGCCGGAGACCGGGGTCATCATGGGAAACAAGGACACGCTGCCAGTTTTCCGCCGTTTCATAGGAGAAGAGTCGGATGGTGTCGTCACCATCGCCAGCTCGCATGGAGAGGGAGAGGCAGACTTCGTGCTGCTGCCGACAAACCACGCCACCATCATTTTGCAGCCGGCGGTTTTTCGCGCGGTGCATCGGTTTTTGAGGACGGGGAGCTTTAAGGAGCCATGAAAGACCGTCCAACGACTTCAATGAACATGCGATTGATGATGCTGTTTTTGCTGGGTACGCATGCGTTCGTGCTGCGTGCCGATGAACTGTCACGCGAAACAGCCTATCGCTCGCTGGAAGAGTTCAGGACCGACGCCAAGGCTTTCCATCCGGACAAATCGCCGGGAGAGTTTCAGAAGCTTTTCAGCATTCCCGAACTGCGGGAGAGGGGAAAACACGGCCCGTGCGGATTGCCGACTCGGTGAACTCATGTGAGATGGTTTGGAGTGTGGAAGACGCGGCGCTGGTGCTTTTGACGGCGCGGCCACCCACGGAAGCGACGCCCTCGGAAATCGGCCTGCTGATCTATGTCGAGCGCATCGAGGCGAAATGGAGGATCAAGGATGTCCTCCGATTTTCAGCGACCGGCAAGTATGCCCTGATCAAGGCTGAAGAAAGCGCGCATGGGAGGGGAGGTGCCTCAGGGGGATCTCCGCCGATTGTTACCGTCAAAGAGTTCCAGGGCGGTCGCGGCTATTCTTACGATTTGAGCGCGTCTTATACGGTCAAAGCGCAGAAGATTGTGAGACTCGATTTGGAATGAACAGGGCCGGCATGGTGGAAGAAATTCAACCTCTTCAGCCGCGGAGCAGGTAGCTACCGGGCTTTATTTTTTGTTCGATTCCAAATTACGTTCATGACACTGTCGGTGTGCTGCATCATGTCGGCATTAGTGAATCGCAGTGTTTCGATGCCTTGAGATCGGAGAAACGCATCTCTTGCTTTGTCATGCTGCTTTCCCCCTGCGGTGTTGTGCTGTCCGCCGTCCAGTTCGATCGCCAGCTTCAAATCGGCGCAGTAGAAATCGAGGACGTAGGGAGGTATCGGGTGCTGGCGGCGGAACTTGCGTTTGTTCACGCGGCGGCTCCGCAGACAAGCCCACAGGAGGGCTTCGGGGTCGGTGGCATCGTGGCGGAGCTTGCGGGCGAATTCGATCAGGCTGAGATGTTCGCCAGTGATTTCATGGCGAATCTCTTCCAGGCGGGTGAGCATGGGGAAAGTACATCGAAAGGCGTGGAGAGCGTCAAGGAGGCTTTTTGAAGTCCCCTCACCCCAGCCCTCTCCCCGAAGGTGATCTTGGAGCAGCGAAGTCTGGGGCGGGGAGAGGGAGATTCGCGTTGGATCCCTTTGAAATTTAGCCGGAGCCACAATCCGTTTCCCCTCTCCCCGTCGAGGGCGTGCACTGTGGAATGATGCCTTCGGGGAGAGGCCGGGTGAGGGGTGAACATTCCGCTCCCGCCAGCCTTCACCTCACGGCGCCGCCAGCTTCGTCACCACGTGGCTCATATACGGGAAGAGCTGCTTCTTGCGGCTCACGACGCCGGCCATGTCATAGACGTGCTCCTTGGCCTGCGGGTAGTCGATGGCGTCAATGACGCGCTGGTCTCCCGCCACGAGCAGAACGCTGTGATGGCGGGTGATGTCGGTGACCATGAGGCAGGCGAAGTGGAGATTATGCTTCGTCAGAAGTGACTGCAGCGCGCCCTGGAGATCGGCTTCGCGTTTCCAGAATTCGTCGAGGCCGAGCTCTTCGATCTGGGAGATGCTGATGTGCCAGCCGTTTTCCTCGAAGACCTTGCGGTCGCTTTCCAGCGCGCGGTCAGGGGTGTTCTCGCGCAGCATGGAGCCGGCGGCGAAGAAGTCTTTGACGAACTGGGCGCTGTCGATGCCGCCGATGCCGCTGAGCCATTCGAGGATTTCCTTGTCCGTGCTCGTGGTGGTGGGACTGGTGAGGTGCAGCGTGTCGGAGATGATGCCGGCGCAGAGGCAGATGGCGGTGGCCTTGTTCGGCGCGGCGCCGCGCATGCGGTACATGATGCCCACGATGGTGCAGCTGCTCCCCACGGGTTCGTTGATGAAGCGGATGGGCTCCTTGGTGCGCAGATTGCCGCTGAGACGGTGGTGGTCGATCACCTCAATGATCTCGGCTTCATCCGCGCCGGCCACGGCCTGGGCGAATTCATTGTGGTCCACCAGCACAAGCTTCATGCGTGGAAGGTCGATGAGGTCGGACTTGGAAAAGACGCCGAGGAGCTTCTGGGTTTCCTCATCCACCACCGGGAAGAGCGGCTGGCTGGAGTGCTGCGCGGCCGGAACGATCTCACGCAGCGGCGTGCGTGAACCAAAGGAGAGGAATTCGTGGCTCAGCGCCTCGCCGATGGGACGCGAGAAACGCAGAAGCTGCGAGGTGCTGGCGGTGTCGTAGGGCGAATAGATGATGGCCACCCCTCTTTCTGCCGCCCGTGAGAGAATGCTGGTGGTGGCCTTGAATTTGCCGGTGATGATGAGGCAGCGCGCGTTCATCTCCACCGCCAGCTCGTGGATCTCCGGACGGTCGCCCGTGACCATGACAAGGCGGTTGGGCGGGAACTGCTGGGCACGTTTGCGCGTGGTTTCCAGACTGGACGCAGCGACCACGAGCACAAAGTCTTGAATCGTTTCCAGTTCAGGCGCGGCACCGCCCACGATGCCGTCGAGCGCGTTGACAATGTTTAGCAGACTGCTGCGGACTCCACGATTCGCTGCGTCCGCCTTGTCGTTGGTCTGCGCGGGGAGGAAGAGCTGGCCCAGCTCCTGGATGGCCGGCATGCCGAGCAGGCGGCCCTCATCATCGACGATGGGGATGCTGCGGAAGTTGTGGTCCATCATCATCCGATAGACGGAGAGGAAGGTCTGGTGCGGGCTGGCGGTGAAGACGTCGCGCCGGCAGATGGTGGAGGCGATGGGCCGTACATCCAGCAGCAGCCGGGGGTTGGGAACACCGGCGGTCTGCAGCACCCAGTTGGTGCGCACGCTGAGCTCGCCGCAGCAGGCGGCCTCCGCCTTCATGCCGCGGACGTCGCGCAGAAAGGCCGCATAACCGATGGCGGAGCAGATCGCATCTGTGTCGGGATTGCGATGGCCGATGACGTGGATCGTGTCCGGCGAGGCCGGCTGGCGCAGAGCCGACGAAATACGGGTGATCAGCGACGAGCTGTCCGTCGCGGCGGTGTCAGGGGCGGCCATGCGGGATGCAGGTGAGGGGAGAACTCAGGCAAAACCCAGCGCGGTGATGCGGGCATGCACGGCATCCTTGTTTTCCAGAAGCTCGGCGATGGGGTCCCACTTGCCGGTGGTCAGCGCCTCGTGGGCGGTGCCGGGCAGGGTGATGCCGAATTCCTGGTCTTCAAAGAGCACTTTGCCAGCCGTGACATCGATGGTGATTTCGAGCTTGGGATTGCGCTCGATCTCATTGGCCAGCACCTTGATGTCTG
The DNA here is from genome assembly GCF_044227185.1 of Prosthecobacter sp. Taxonomy (GTDB): domain Bacteria; phylum Verrucomicrobiota; class Verrucomicrobiia; order Verrucomicrobiales; family Verrucomicrobiaceae; genus Prosthecobacter. The sequence goes on from NZ_JBGAFO010000012.1 coordinate 117,348, forward strand.
CAGCACTGGCGCAGACGCAGGGGATGCCCAGCGTGGTGCAGTTGCCGAAGAAGATTTCCGCGAAGCTCTCGGCGATGACGGCGCGGATGCCGAAGCGGTAGAGAGCCTGGGGGGCGTGCTCACGGGAGCTGCCGCAGCCGAAGTTCGTGCCGGAGAGGAGGATGTTGGCGCCCTTGAAGCGGGGATCGTCCAGCGGATGGCCGGTGGGCTTGCCGTCCTTGTCGAAACGCACGTCGTAGAAGGCGAATTCGCCGAGGCCGTCAAAGGTCACGCATTTCATGAAGCGTGCCGGGATGATGCGGTCGGTGTCGATGTCGGAACCGGGGACGTAAACGCCGGTGCCGGCGACTTGGGTGATTTTTGCGAGAGCCATGGGGGCGGCCACAGTAGCGGAATTCGGCGCGAGGGCAAATAATTGCACGCCTCAACGTCCCTGCGGCTGGCTGCGGGCGGCGCGGGCCTGCTCCGCCTCCAGGGCGGTCTGGCGCAGGAGCTGGCGGTAGTTGTCCAGCCAGTTCACGGTGCCTTCGGGGTTCATGGCCCTGGCCTGGCTGGCCCAGAGGTAGGCAAATTCGGCCTGCTCATACTGCCTGAGGCGATGGTAGTGCATGCCCAGGGCCATGCGCGGCTCCTCATACAACGGCGCGAGCGCCAGGGCCTGCTGGATGGCCTGAAATGCGGCGTCGTATTTGCCTGCGGCGTCCAGGGCATCTGCCAGGGCGAGCTGATAGAGATAATTGTGGGGATTCAGCGTCGTGGCGCGGGTCAGCTCCTTCATGGAGGCGTCCACGGTGCGGAGGTAGGCGTCCTTGGTCATGTCAGGCTTGATCGAGTCCATCAGGGCCACCCCATGCTGGTAGGCCAGCACGGCATTGCGGGGATCCATGGCCGTGGCCTGCGCGAAATGCTCCAGGGCCTTCGCCGTCTTGCCATCGCTGTTTTGAAGCCGGGCATAGGCGGCCTGGCCATCCGCCGTGCCAAAGACGGCGGTGCCGGCGATGAGAGCGGCGGAGGCGGCCAGCATGGCGAGTTTCATCAGAAAACGCAGCCCCCAGATGCGGCGGGGTTTATAGACCTCGCTCTCGATGCCCGGATTGGCGAGGAGTCCGAGGAGGATGGCCCCGGCCACCGCCGTGATGGGAATGTGCCCCTGAAACTCAAACACCGCCTGCACCAGCGTGGCCAGCAGCGCGGCGACGGCGCCGAGGGTAAGCGCCAGCGCATTGCTGCCCAGCAGGCCGGTGGCGGGAAATTTTTCCACCGCAAACCAGCGCATAAAACGCAGGCCATTCAGCAGATGGGCGAGCAGGACCAGCACCACCAGCGCGAGCCCCGCCCAGCCGTAATCCGCGAGGGTCTGCAGATATTCGTTGTGGGCAAAGAGCGCGTCTCCCGTCTGGGGGGAGGATTCTGGATCACGGTGGGTGATGCCGCCTTCGTAAAACATGCGCGATCCCATGCCGGTCCAGGGCGACTCCGCATGCTGCGCCAGCGCGGCGCGCCAGATGTGCACGCGCAGGTCTTTGTCCAGCGGAGTCGTGAGCTGACGGGTGACCATGGACTCCTCACTCGCTTTGTAGAGAGCGAATCCCGCTCCACCACCCACCAGCAGGAGGGCGATGACGAGCCATTTAAACAACGCGCGCCTGGTGCGCCAGACGACCCAGAGCGTCAGCAGCACAAACACGACACCGCCGACGGCAAGCCCCAGCATGGCCGCGCGGCTCATGGTGAGCGCCACGCCAGCCAGCATGCTCAGGATGCCAAAACCCAGCAGCAGCCGCGAGGCGATGTGAATGCGCCCAAAAAGCATCACGCCTGCGGAAAGGAAGGCGGTGAAGGAGAGGAAGGCCGCGAGGTGGTTGGGATTGTTGAAGAACCCGCCGATGCGCCCGGGCGGGAATGAGCGCGCGAAGCCCTTTACCAGATGAAAGTCCCAGCGGCCTTTGAAATTCAGCCACCCGGCGGTCAGATTTCCAGCCACCAGCACCAGCAGCACACAGAGGATGCCCAGGCGCCACTTGGACTGGCTGATGGCCGTCACGGTCAGCATGTAGGCGACAAAGCAGGCCAGCAGCACGGCCCCGTCTTCACGCGCATACACTTCCACGGGGGAAACCCACGCGCGCCAGCCGACATAACCCGCAAGGGCCAGCATGGAGAGCAGGCACCCGTCGCTGGGCTGAAAACTCACGCGCAGCTTCCAGCGCAGCACCGCCACCAGACCGGCCAGGCCCAGCAGAAGACACCCCGGCCAGAAGAACAGCAGGCGCGTCTCCGTGCCCAGCAGTCCCGTCACGAACAGGCCGAGGAGAAAGAGGATGAAAGCGAGTTTCTGCATGCGAAGAAAGCCGTGCGGAGACGAGCAAGCGGAAACTGAACACCGATTTTTCGGGGTTGGACACTGAAAAATACGTCTGAGTTGTCAGACGCCTGTCACAGCGGCAGCGGCTGGTCCTCGCCGATGACCTTCACTTCCATCTCCAGGGTCACGCCGCGTTCGTGCATGGCCGTGTCTTTGATCTGGGCCACGAGGTCGAGGACTTCGCGGGCGGTGGCGCCGCCTTGATTGACGATGAAGTTGGCGTGGACGTCGCTGACGATGACTTTGCCCACGCCGCGGCCTTTGAGGGCCAGATCATCAATGAGCTTGCCCGCACCGCAGACTTCAGGATTCTTGAAGGTGCAGCCGGCGCTGGCGCCCACGGGCTGGGTGGTGCGGCGTTTTTGGTGCGAGGCGGCCAGCTTGGCATCGATCTCGGCCTGCGGGGCTGGCGTGCCTTTCATGACGGCGGAGACGACGTAGCGCTCCTCAAACTCGGGCACGCTGCGGTAGTGGTGGGTGATCTCGGCAAGCGGCTTTTCCTTGATGCTGCCGTCGGTGTCGATGAAGCGGACGCTGACGATGCGGTCAAAGGTCTCGCTGCCCATGGCGCCGGCGTTCATGCGGATGGCGCCGCCGAGATTGCCCGGGATGCCTTCCATCCATTCAAATCCACCAATGCCCGCATTGCGCGCGGCACTGGCGATTTTTTTGAGCCGTGCTCCGGCTCCAGCAGTGATGAGGTCGCCATTGACCGTGACGTTCTCAAAGTCGCCCTTGGTGTGAATGACCGCACCGCGAATGCCCCCGTCTTTGACGAGAAGATTGGAACCACGGCCGATGACGCGAATCGGAATCGAAGCGGAGCGCAGGTAGCGCACAACTTCAGCAAAGGACGCCTCGTTGCGCGGCTCGATCCAATACTGTGCAGGGCCGCCGATGAGCCAGGTGGTGTGGCGGTTCATCGGCTCGTAGAGCTTTGCCACGCCGCCTCCATTCGCGTCAAGAATGGCGTAGAGTTTTTCGAGCACGGGCAGATCACGGGCGATGCAGCGGCCGACTTCGTGCACATTGCCGGCACCCAGGGTGATGAGAAGGTCGCCGGGGCGCAGAGCATTGCCCACTTTGTCGCGTGCGATGGGCATCGTCGGCGTGCTGCCGGTCTTGGTGTGGTTGTTTTGCAGCCGCACTTCTTCCAGGATGGTCTCGCCACTGACACCAGGCAGCGGCTTTTCGCTGGCGGGATAAACGTCGGTGACGAAGAGCTCGTCCACATCGCCAAAGCTGGCGCCGAATTCCTTCTTCAAGAGCTGCGTGCGGCTGTAGCGGTGCGGCTGGAACAGGCAGACGATGCGCCTGGCTTTGAGGCCCTTCGCCGTGGCCAGGGTGGCGGCGATCTCGCTGGGATGGTGGCCGTAGTCGTCCACCACGGTGAAACGCTCGCCGCTGTGGCGGATTTCAAACCGGCGCTTGGCCCCGCGGAAGGTGCGCAGCGCGTGCTGAATGGCTTCAAATGTCACACCGCAGCGGGTGGCAAGCGCGATGGCGGCGAGGGCATTGCTGACGTTGTGCCTGCCGGGGATGCCGAGCGTGGCCGTACCAAGAAGCTGGTCTTTTTGATACACCTCGAACTCGGAGTGATCAGGCTTCATCGAGAGGATGTTTGCCGAGAAATCATGATCACGACTCCAGCCATAGCTGACACCCTGCGGCCCGGCGCAGACTTCGCTGGCCACGGGGTCCTCGGCGCAGTACACCCAGTGCGTGCGCGTCTGGCTGAGCACCTGGCGGAACACCGCCTTGATGGCTTCGATGCCGTCGTAGAAGTCCAGATGCTCGGGCTCGATGTTCAGCACGATGGCGTGCTCCGGGGTGAAGTTCACCAGTGTGCCGTCGCTTTCATCGCCCTCGGCCACAAACAATTCACCTTCAGCGTCCCAGTGCGCATTTGAGCCCAAAATGGGAATCTCCGCGCCGACGTAGTGGCTGGGCTTCAGGCCGCCCTGGCGCAGCACGTGTGCGGTGAGCGCGGAGGTGGTGGTCTTCCCATGCGTGCCGCAGACGACGACACCCTGCTTGTTCGCCATCACCGCGGCCAGCGCCTCAGCGCGGCGGATCAGCGGGATGCCCTGCTTGTAGGCCGCTTCATAGGCCACGTTGCCGGGCTTGATCGCGCTGGAGTAGATGACCATGTCGCAGTCCTCCACTTCCTTGTCCGTGTGGCCGTGGAAGAACTGCAGCCCCAGCTTTTGCAGGCGCTCCGTCTCCAGCGTGGTGGCCTTGTCGGAACCGCTGACCTTGTGCCCCAGGCCCAGCAGCAGCAGCGCCAGCCCGCTCATGCCTGACCCGGCCACGCCGATGAGATCGATGCGCATGGGGTGACGGCTTTCTCTGAGGAGGCTGAGGACGGCGTGGGTCATGATGGATGAGCGCGGAAGCTAGGCCGTGATTGGCATGCGGGCAAGATTTGCGGTTGAGCCTTCTTCATTCGCGCTCAACGTCCTCCCGCAGACGGGCCGGAATGTCCATTTTCTCATGAAGCACGCTGATGACGCCGAGCCGCTTCTTGGAGAGTTCGCGAAAGAAAACGTAATGGTGACGATGGCGGAAGAAATAGATGGCCTTCAGGGATGCATCCAATACTGGCCTCCAGCGGTGACGCTGGCCTGAGACAGTCTCGATCTCTGCGACCAGTTCACGAACATAAGTGTCCGCCTGCTTTTCACCCCATTTCTTCTCGGTGTAGTCCCAGATCTCCAGAATGCGCTCCTGGGCGGCTGGGTAAATTTTAGCGGGCATTGGCTTTTTTGCGCTTTCTGGCCTTGGCAATCAAATCCTCTGCATCCAGCGTCACAAATTCCGATTCATCCGCTTCGGCGCCCGCACTCAGTTCATTCCTGAGCCAGGCCCATTTGCGTTTTTCCTCCTGCTCATAGTCACGACGGACGAGATCGCGAATGTACTCACTGGTCGAGCTGTAGAGTCCCGATTTGAGGACACGCTGCTGGATGAAGCCCTGAAGCTCCCCCGCGAATCGAACATTGACGCCCGCTGCCATGATGAACAGTGGGGGATGTCCTCAAGATTGTCAAATTTGTGGGACAGAAAGAATTTCCCAAGTGATTCCCCAGTCATTGACAAACCACCGGTGATTTTCCAATCGCCCGCCTCCTGTGTCTCTGCTCTCATGGCAGCGGGATCGATACATTCCCAATCATGAAACCAGACATTCAAATCATTCCGAAACTGTGGGCCACCATTCCTGAGGCGATTCGCAACCGGGTGGGGCGGGAGGCGGGGACGCAGCGCGCGATCTTTGAGGAGGGGCATCTGCTCATCATCCTCCATCAGCTCCCCAGTCCGCATGACGTGGAGCGGCGGCCCGCCTTGTTCTGGCGGCAGCCGGACGGGACCTGGAAGTCGAACCCCGAAAATGGCGGCAGCCAGGCGCTGCAAAACCATCTGGCGGCCTACGCGGCGCGGCTGGAGGAGCTGGACAAGGAGGAGCATGGGGCGCAGACCGCCGCCGAGTACCACCGGGTGCTGGAGGCCATCGCCCCCGTGCTGCGCAGCAGCCGCAGCATGCACCGCGCCATGCAGCAGGCGCGTGAGTTTGTGAAACTGGACCGAGATGTCATCAATCTGCGCGACCAGGCCGCGAGCGTGGAACGCACCGCCGAGCTGCTGCTGCAGGACGCTCAGTTTGGGCTGAACTTCACCGTGGCCAAGCAGGCCGAGGCGCAGGCGAAAAGCGCTCAGATCATGGCCAGCACCTCGCACCGCCTCAATGTGATGGCGGCGCTGTTCCTGCCGCTCACGGCGCTGACAGGCCTGTTCAGCATGTATGTCCGGGCGGATGTGGCCGACACACCCACCAACTTCTGGCTGATCGCGGGAGCGGGTGTGCTCATCGGCCTGGTGATGAGCTCGTTTGTAGTGGCGAGACGTTAAGAGAGAGGTTACTCCCCGCTCTTCTTCCGGGCTTCGAGGTAGTTCGTCATCGCATTCATGTTTTTGACGAACTCGCCGCAGTCAATCTGGTCGTCCTTGATCCAGCGGCCTTCGCTGTCCAGGGACTCGGCGGCTTTTTTGGCCTTGGAGGCGGCGCCTTTCGCGCGGCTGGCCCATTCCTTGGGCGTCTGCGGTCCGGCGAAGTTTTGCTGCAGTTCCTCGCGGCCTTTGGCGAGCTGCCGTTTGAAGACGTCCAGCTTGCTCTGCTGGCTGGTCTTGAAGGAGTAATGGGTGGGCATGTTGCTGTCGTCATAGGTCAGCACGTAGGTGTCCTTGACGAAGAAGAGGGGTTTGTTGGTCTGGAGCTCGTAGAAGCGCGCATGGGTGCCGTCGGCCAGCTTGGAGCGCTCGAACCATGACAGGGCGGGCTGGATGGGGCGGAGGTATTTGTCATCTCCGGTGACGACCCAGAGCTGATGCAGCACCTCCATGGCGCCGAGGCTTTCGTAGCCGGTGACGGACGGGGGCTCAAACTTGCGCGCCCAGGTGGGGTGCATGTCGCGGTCATACTGCTGCGCCCAGACGGGCTGCGGCTCGGGCATCTGCGCCAGCAGGAAGAACTCGCCGAGCTTCTTCAATGAGGCGAGGTAGCGCTCGTCTTTTTCGAGATCGTAGGCGCGGAAGAGCACGCGTGCGATCTGGTGCAGGTTGTCGTCATTGAGCGTGTAGTAGCCGGTGTACTTCACGGCTGGGAAGGTGCGGCTCCAGGTCTCCGGATAGCTGGCTTTCACCACAGGCGCCGTGGGGTCCGCCGGGCCGCTGAACTGCTGGGGCCATGCGCCGTTCGGAGCCTGGGCGGCAAGCAGCGAATCGAAGGCAAACTTGGTGCAGCGTTTCAATTCGGCATCGTCTTTGCAGGCGGGCTCGTGCACCATCTCCAGCAGGAAGAGCAGCGCGGACTCGGTCTTGTTGTCGTCGAGGGTGGAGGAGTTCTTGCGCTTGCCGGGGTCTTTGTCGCCGGCTTCGAGATCGCTGCGCAGATGGTACTTTTTGATCTTCTCAGGATCGAAATCAAAGTCGCTGTCCCAGCCGCCGGTGGCGAGCTGGCATTTGATCAGCGACTTGGCGGCGTCCTTGGCGGCGGTGAGAAAGACCTCATCGCCCGTGGCTTGGTAGGCCTTCAGCATGGCCAGGCCCATGGTGGTGGTGCCGTGGGGCTGGATGGAGGTGAGGGTGGCGGACTTGCCGTGCTCCACTTCGCCGATCTTGCCCTCCTTGTCATACGAGGAGGCGTAGCCGCCCTCCCTGGCCAGATGCGTGTGAGCATAGGTGACGGCCTTCTTCATGGCCGCCGTGATGACGGCGGGATCAGGCAGTTCTGCGAGAGCGAACGATGAAGACAGGGCGAGAAAGAGAAGGGGACGCATGGCTGGGATGGCAAAACGTCGGGTTCAACTCCACTCCTTCAATCTTTCCGGGAAGGGGCAGTCGGCACAGGCGGAGTCGTCTTCCAGGCAGAAGTCCTCATAAATTTGCAGCAGGCCCTGCTGATGGTGCAGCTTTTTGGTGAAGTCATGGCCGCGTGTGTCATCGCCAAACAGACGCATCACGGCACGGCGCACCTTCTGATTGTCCAGCAGGGCGGGGAGCTCCAGGTATTCGGCCCACAGGCGCGTGCGCTCCGGCACCAGCAACGGATAGGCGACGTTCGCCAGCATCTCCTGCACGCGAGTCTCGCCGATCAAGGCGACGGGTTTTGCCGTCGCCTCCGCGAGCAGGGTGTAGTGAGTGCTCCAGAAGTCGTGCGTGAGGGACAGCAGCGTCTCGCGCCAGGCGGCCTGGCTCCAGCGGGTGGCATCTGCCAGGGGAGTGATGATGGACGGCCAGGAGCACAGCATGGCGGCGAGCGCGCCGAGGCGGCGCTGCGGGTGGTTGCCGGGGCGGATGGCGTTGAGCTTCCAGCGCAGGAGGTGGCGGTCGTCCAGCCAGCGCTCCACTCCGCCGCGCAGCTTCCACCATTCGCTCCAGAGCTGGCGGAGGTAGGAACGGGTGGCGGGCTCCGTGTCGTCGCTGCGCACGCCTTCGAGGAAACCGGAGATGCCGAAGAGCCAGGCCTCGCGCTTTGCGGCGTCCATTTGGATGATTTTCTTCAGCGGCAGCCGCTGGGAAAGGATGACAAAGGGCTGCTGGTTTTTGCGGTAGCCCAGTGTTTGTGCCAGGGCCTGGTAGATGGCCTGCTCACGCCCCTGCGCGGCCACATTGCGATGCAGACGCCTGGATTTCAGATCCAGGCGATGCTGCGCGGCGGATTCGATGATGGACTGCACGCGTGCGGCCTCCATCTCGCGCAAAGGGGCGGCGCAGCGGCCCAGCCGCGCCTGGGCCAGGTGAGGCTTGGGTTTGATGCCCTCTGGCAGCATGCCGGCGTGCAGCAGCACCTGCGGCACCGCGTGGTGCTGGCTGGTGCGGGTGTAGAAACGTTCCTGCGGCGCGTGCAAAAACAGGTGCAGCACCACGCGGTTGAAGTTTTCATTCGCACCGTGGGCATGCCGTTCCCAGTCGCGGGCATCGGGGTCAAGCTCGATGTCTCCACGCAGCGTCTGACCCTCGATCACGATGGCGCAGCCGGTGAAGTCGGGCCCAGCGCCGGAATTCCACACGCCAAAATCGGCGATGCGCACGGCCTTGTCGTCCGTGGTGGTGAACTCGTGACCGAAGGCACCCGCGAACCACAGGCTCTGCAGTTCCATCTCTGTCATGGGCTCGGCAAAGCCGGGCAGCGCCTCCGCCACGCCGGAAAAGACGGCGTCGCGAAAACGTGCGTAACGGTCGGCGAGCGGGAGCGGCGTCATGACGTCTGGGTAGGCCTGGCACCAAGGCCGGAGTTGCGAGGAATGCCACTGGATTTATGATCCAGCAGCACGGAAGCTGGAAGAAACTCCAACACGTTTCGTTGCTTCCCGACACCGCAGGATTGTTCCGCGAACGAAATTCAAATCCAGTCCAGCCATCCAACCATGAAAACGAAACTGATGCTTGCCGTTCTGCTGGCCGCCGCCTCCGTGGCACAGGCCGGACCGCCCATGACACCCGCAAAGGTGAAAAAGCCTCTGCGCATCAGCCAGATCAAGGGCATCTTCAGCCGGTCCCAGCCCAGCGTGCCGGCGCAGCAGGGCGGCACGGGCGGTGCTGCTTCCAGCGGCGGCGCAGCCGCACCCAGCGCACCTGCTCCGGAGGTCACCAATCCTCCAGTCAAAAAGACCCATGTCCGTACCTTCCTGAATCATCCGGTGACTGCTCCCGGCCCGAAATGAGGAGGGGGGCCTGGCTGGTCATCAGACGCCGGGCCGAAAGCCAGTCGTCGGAGATGACAGCTTCTTCATTGAAGTCCCATGGCTGGTTTCACAATCGGTGCAGGATGAAAGTGAATGCGCTGCATCCTGTGTATAGTTGATGCATGACGATCTCCGCGTGGAAGCAAGCCGCCGTGGCGCTGGCCCTGTCCCTTCTTGCGGCCGCGGCGGGACTGGTGCTGCTGATCGTGCTGCGGCTGCGTGAGGTGGAGCAGCTCCGGGGGCTGGCCCATGAGGAGCAGGAGATCGGCCTGCGCTTTCACCGCGACGGCGCGGCCCTGATGCTGGACCTGCACAGTGCTGCGCTGCGGCTGGGCGATGGCGAGGTGAGTTTGGGAAAGCAGGACCAGTATGCGGTGTTGTTTGCGCGCACCGAGGCTTTCTTCCGCCACCCGCCAGTGTCGCTCACGGGCGCGGAGGCCACCTCACTGGAGGAGGTGCAAAAGGATCTGCGCATCTACGGGGAGCAGGTGCAGAGCTGGCTGGCGCTGCCTGACAAGGAGAGGCTGGCCGGGGTGATGCGGGCGGACGAGCCCTTCCGGGAAATGCTGCGGGACCTGCAGTCTCTGCGGGATGCCTGCGGAGCCCGCCTGCTGGACCGGGTGAGCGAAATGCGGGAGTCGATGCATGAAATGCAGTGGCGGGTGGTGGTGGCGGCGGTCGTCATGGCGCCCCTGTTCGGCGTGCTGCTGTGGATGATCCACCGCGGCTGGTTCCAGCCGCTGCAGGAGCAGGCGGCGCTGGTGGAGCATGCAAAAACCGCGCGTGATGAAATGGCCTCTCTCAGCAGCCTGGCCGCCGGGCTGGCGCACGAGATCCGCAACCCAGTTGGCGCGTTGAAAAACCGCGCCTATGCGCTGAGCCTGCTGGTGGATGCCGAGCTCCAGCCCAAGGTGGCCGCGCAGGTGAGCAGCATGAACCGCGAGCTGGACCGGGTGGAGCACATCGTGGGGGATTTTTTGATTTACGCCCGTCCTTCGGAGCCGCGCATCATCGAGTGTGCGCTGGCGGAGCTGGTGGACACGTTTCATCATGACCACCAGGCGGAGATGCAGGAGCGTGGCGTGCGCTTCGAGCTGGGCGTGGTGGAAGACACAAGCTTTCATGCCGATCCGGACCTGCTGCGGCAGGCGGTGCTGAACCTGATCCGCAATGCCACGGAGGCCTGCGGCGGACGCGCGGACGGGCGGGTGCTGCTGGAGGCGCTGGTGCTGGAGCGCCGCATCGTGCTGGCGGTGACGGACAACGGCCCCGGCGTGCCCGAAGATCTCCAGGAGCGTCTGTTCAAGCCCTTTGCCACGCTGAAGCGCGGCGGCACAGGCCTGGGGCTGAGCATCAGCCGCAGCATCGCCCGCAGGCATGGCGGAGACCTGCTGCTTGCGTCCACCTCGGCGGAGGGCACGCGGTTTGAGCTGCGGCTGCCGCGTGTTTGAGGCACTTGCACGGAGGCGGGTGTGGCGGCACCATGACGCATGTCTGAACACAGCGCCCGGCTGCTGCTGATCGATGACGACGACGACTTCGCGTCGTCGCTGCTCACCGTGCTGGAAACCAGCGGCCACCTGGTGCGGCGCGCCAGCGATGGCACCACGGGCGTGCAGATGGCCATGACAGAGTCGTTTGACGTGGTGATCTGCGATTTCCGCATGCCGGGCATCGGCGGCATGGATGTGCTGCAGCAGCTCCATGCGGCGAAGCCCAGGCTGCCGGTGATCCTGATGACGGCCTTCAGCACCACGGAGCGCGCCATCGAGTCGATGAAGGCTGGCGCGTTTGACTACCTGCTGAAGCCGTTTGATCCCCCCGAAATGCTGCGGGTGGTGGAGCGCGCGCTGCACATGTCCTCCGCCTCCGCGCGTCCGGTGCCCCTGCGTGAGGGGGAGGCGGGGAAGGCGGCGCTGATCGGCCGCAGCCGCGCAATGCAGGAGGTCTTCAAGCAACTGGGCAGCTACGCGGCCACGCCGGTGCCGGTGCTGATCCTGGGAGAGACGGGCACGGGCAAGGAGCTGGTGGCCCGTGCGCTGCACCTGCACAGCAGCCGGGCCGAGCAGCCCTTTGTGGCGGTGAACTGCGCGGCGATCCCGGAGAACCTGATCGAGAGCGAGCTCTTTGGTCATGAGAAGGGAGCCTTCACCCACGCAGTCTCGCGCCGCGCGGGGCGCTTTGAGCAGGCGCAGGGCGGCACCTTGTTTCTGGATGAGATCGGCGACATCCCGCCGCCGGTGCAGGCAAAGCTGCTGCGTGTGCTGCAGGAGCGGCGTGTGAGCCGGGTGGGCGGCAGCCAGGAGCTGGAGCTGGATGTGCGCGTCATCACCGCGACACACCGGGATCTGACTGCGATGATCAAGAAGGGGGAGTTTCGGGAAGACCTGCTCTACCGCCTGAATGGCGCCGTGCTGCGGCTGCCCCCGCTGCGGGAGCGCACGGAGGACATCACGCCGCTGACCCGGCATTTCCTGGCCAAGGTGGCCGCGCAGCTCGGCATCGCGGAGCCCGCCATCGAGAGGGAGGCGCTGGAGGTGCTGAAGCAGCACCGCTGGGCCGGCAATGTGCGCGAACTGGAGAATGCGGCGCGCACCCTGCTCATTGAGGCGCGCGGCTTTCCCATTTCGGCGGAGATGGTGCGCATCCTTTTGGAATCGGAATCACCACCAGCGGAGACACCGGCGCGCACGATGACGGAAGTGGTGGAGAACTGCCTGCATGCCGCGCAGGCGGGGAGGCTGCCTGGCGGGGCGCTGAATGCGGCGGTGGAGGCGCTGGAGCAGGTGCTGTATGCCAGCGCGCTGCGGCTGGCTGCGGGCAATCAGAGCCAGGTGGCTGAATGGCTCGGCGTCTCCCGGGTGACGGTGCGGGAGAAGCTGGACCGCTACGACCTGCTGCCCAGGCGGGCCAAAAAGTGAGCTGACGCCACCTGGCGAAACGCTTTGGAAGTTTACACAGGGTGCTTTGAAACTTTACAACCAGGCGATGGAAAGCGCCGGCCGTGGAACCCTCCCCAAATGCTGGAGCCCAGCAAAATCAAGGCCTCCAGCGCCGCAGAGGGCTGCTGGCATGGAACTGGCATTACTTCCAGGGCGATTCAGGAACGCTCCACCGCCAATCCAAATGCGAAGAGCGCCTCCCGGATGCCATTCCATCCAATCCAACCAACCCTAGCCAATACCAGCTATGAAAATGAAACTGATGCTTGCCGCTCTGCTGGCCTCCGCCGCCTTTGCCCAGGCCACTCCCGCCATCACCCCGGCCAAATCCAAGGCCTCGCTCCACCTGAACAATGTGAAGAGCATCTTCCACCGGTCTGTCCAGCGGCCCGTCACGGGCCCGAAAGTCGCCAACGGTCCGTTCCTCAATCATCCGGATTCAGCTCCAGGGCCGCACTGAGAAAGAAAGGCCGCCCCCTCGGGCGGTCTGGCAGGCACAGCATAAGGCCGCACGTCGCAGAGACGGCGGCCGTATGTCGTTTCACGGCTGAATTTTTGGCCGGGGAAGCCAGGGATTCCCAGGAATTTTTTCTGCTTTGGGAGACAGAAGCACACCCTGGCGAAACAAGGTCAGGCGCAGGCCGGACTGCCGGGCGATTTCTTCGAGGGCACCGCGATAGGAAATGTTTTCCGCGTTCATGGAAACGACTGCGGTGGAGGTTTTGTCATCGGCCCTGACGATGGAATTCACTCCTCCGATCTTGCCCCCTGACGCTGTTTGCACATCCCGGCTCTTCACGCGCAGGTATTCCATGGCCTCTTCCACATTCGCACCTTGGAAGCTGATTTTGGGAAAGATAAAGCGGTTCAGGGTCTGCTCCAGGAAACTGGTTTGAAAATCAAGAATCCCGATCTGCCAGGGGATGCTGCCGTATTTTTTCGCCTTGTAGCCTTCATCATCCACGCCCTGGAAGACGAAGCGGAGGTTGGCGGGATCGACTTCAAGGATCTCGTTGTTGCTGCTGCGAATGAGCTCGCCGTGGCTGATGCTGGTGGTCCAGGGATTTTCTTGCGTGACGTTCGCGGTGGAGGCAAAGGGGTGGTCGCGTGTGGCGGCCAGTGGTGTCCAGGGGCCTTCGAGTTTGTCAGCCAGCCAGGCTTTGTAGTAGCGCTGTCCGGGCGCCATGGCTTCGATGAGGGTGAGATACTGCTCGCGGCCTTTGAGCTTGTAGGTGTGGGAGGCTTCAAAGAGCTCCTCCTTGGTCTCTTTGAGCAGGAGCTCGGGTTTGGACCAGCCGAGCGGGAAGCTGGACAGGGCGGTTTCGCGCCGCCAGAAATGGCCGTCGTCGCTGGTGTAGAAAAGATGCGCCTTGGCGGAGTCGCAAATGACCCAGAAGTCGATCCATTTGATTTTGTCGCCGCCTTCGGGCAGCGCTTCGATCATGGGCTGCGGTTTGGTCCAGGACTTTGGATCCGCGAGGGTGGACGTGGTGGAAAAGTACGGCGCCATCTTCGGCGCACGGCGTTCATCGGCGAGCTGGTAGATGAGATACCATTTTTGATGCGGCGTGAAGAAGAACACCTGGGGGGCGCAGTGATACTGATCATGGAAGTCGAGCGTGTGGCGCGTGGCTTTGCCGGCGTCTTTCCAATCAGCGAAGCTGAGGTATTGCATGTCCACCTTGCCGGAGGCGCGGCGATGCGTGGCAAACAAATGCCATTTTCCCTCATGAAACACCAGGGTGGGATCCTTGAGCGCCACATCGGGGTCCGCTGCATTTGTGGCGGGGCCGATGAGCGGTGGAGAGCTCTGCCACTGGAAATCCCCCGTGCTCAGCCACGCTGGATCAGCCGCGTGAAGCGTGCTGATGAACCAGAGGACGAGCAGCGTGGGCAGTTTCATGCCATGAGTTCCTGGAGAGATACCTGGACGAGCGAATCGACGCGCTTCCACGCGCCGCTGAAATCCAAATGTCGCGTCATGGGCCCGGGCGCGACGATGCAGCGGATGCCTGCGGCCATGGCGGCGCGGAGTCCATTCAGGGAGTCTTCAAAGATGATGGCTTCGGCTGGTGCGACGCCGAGCTTTTCCGCGGCGTGCAGGAAAAGGCTGGGGTCGGGCTTCACCTTGCCGGTGTCATCCACGGTGGAGATGTGGTGGAAGTGGTGGTGCAGGCCGAGCTGATCCATCCAGGAATCAATCCACACCCGCGGGCTGCTGCTGGCGATGGCGATGCGCAGGCCGAGCGCGGCGGCTTCCTGCAGACGATCTGCCACGCCGGGGAGGAGCTGCAGGTGCCTGCGCAGCTCATTTTCACGGATCTTGCGTTCGATCTCGATGGCGGCCCAGTCGAAGTCGCGGCCGGTGAGCTGTTCGAGGTCCCGCTTGGGATCATAGCTGCCCGTGAGGAAGTCGGTGCCCACGGCCTGGGCGTAGCGCTCCACGGGGAGTTCATGGCCGTGCGTGGTGAAGATTTCTCTCCAGGTGTGGTAACCGGTGCTTTCAGTGTCAACGATGAGGCCGTCGAAGTCGAAGATGACGGCGCGGATGGATGGGGGCATGCGGATGGATGGCCGAAAGTGCCGCAAGATGCAAAAGATTCGAAAGCTGTGAAAGCTGGCGGCGCATCTTTTGTGCAAATTCGTTTCGTCTGCTCCCAAGGGCATGGCAGCATGCAGTCACGATGCTCAGCCTGAAACGCCCTGCCCCCGAACAAATGCACCGACTGCTGGAGTCATGGAAAAATGAGCCGTTGAGCTACACGCCGCCGTTTGCGGGAGGCTTCATTGCCGATGAGCATGAGGTGAGGCTGGGCAGTGGAGAGGAAGTTTATCGTGCCGCGTGCGAGGCTCTGGACGCATGGGTCATGTTTCCCACCTGGGCGGAAGTGGACCGCTTGGAAGCCAAGGGGCAGCAGGTGGGGCAGATCGTGGCGATGGTCACGCGCATCTGCGGCCTGTGGTGGGCAAACCCCTGCCGCATCCTGCGGCGCTGCGACTCCGAGAATTCTCATGGCTTTGTGTACGGCACGCTGCCAGAACACACCGAGTGCGGCGAGGAGCAGTTCGTCATCGAGCGCAGGGCGGATGGCAGCGTCTGGTATGCCATCCGCGCGTTTTCACATCCTCATCATTGGATGGCCTGGCTCGGCTTCCCGCTGGCCCGCTGGTGGCAGTGCCGGTTTGTGCGGGATTCGCAGCGGAGGATGAGGGAGCTTAAATCTCAACCGACAAAGCCTTGCTGCGCATAGCGGCGCAGCGTTTCGGGGGCGATGTCGTATCCATTTGGCCATGACACAACGCCATAGGCCAGAAAAGCCTCAGCAAACAAACCCGGATCTGACAAGGCCCGCCGCAACGGGCCGCCATCGTTGCCGTAGGCCGCAAAATCGAGTTCGGTAACATAACCATCCCGAAAGCGCAGGCTGATCCGATGCGGGCCTGTGACCTGCAAGGCGGCGACTTCGCATGCTTCGAGAGAAACGGTGGAACCGGCGGTGATCATAAGGTTAGTCCAAGGGTGAAATACGTTTCAGCGGAAGATGCCGTTCTGCCAAGCTCCAGTTTTCATTGAGTTCGTCAGAATGAATGGCTGCCCATTCACGAACAAGCCGGTAGGCCTGTCCCGTCATCTCTCCCTCCATCAGGCTTCCATCAAGTGTGAATGCCGCACGTTCGCCTTCGTAACGAGCATGGAAATGCGGAGGAAGATGATCGTCATAGAACATCTCCACCCGGATTCCAAAGAATCGGCTAATTTCGGGCATTCCATAATGTGGGCGCAAAGCCCGGCGTGATCAAGTCTTCACGCTGGCCGGGCGCCTTTCAGCAGATCAAACAGCGTGATCATTCCCAGCAGCTTTTTATCCGCGTCCACCACCACCGCTTTGCTCACACCGCTGCGCATCAGCGTGCCCACCAGCACCGGCACCGGGGTATCTGCAGTGATGCAGAAAGGCTTCGTCAGCGGCAGGGTCTGCAGCTTGTCCACGCAGGTGAGGCCGTGGTTTTTCAGCCACTCATAGGCGACGGAGCGGCGCAGCAGGCCGATGACACAGCCATCCGCAGTGACGGGATAGGTGCTGTGCGGGTGCGCCTGAAACTCCGCCACGGCATCCTGGACGGTGACACCGGCATCGAGAGAGGCGATGTCCCGCGTCATCACATCGGCGGCGCAGGCATTGCGGGTGGCCTCCGGAATCATGCTCACGGTTTGCTGGATCTCCTCGGGCAGGTGGTACTGCTGCGCGGTGCCGCGGAAGAGCGCATCCAGCGAGCCGATGCTTTTGGCGAGCGTCTTGAAGGTCCCGCCGTCAATGGCGACGAGCTCGCTGGATTCAGTGGCCGTGGCGTCGAAACGCCAGATGCCGTCACTGAGCAGCGCGCGCTCGCCGAAGTGCTCACCCGGGCCGGCGGCCTTCACGATCTGCCCCTGGGCATCGGTGATGTTGACGTTGCCCTTTTTGACGGCGTAGAGGGATTGCGCGGGTTCGCCGGCGTGAAAGAGGGAGTCGCCGGGCTCGAGGTGCATTTCGCCGAGGGGGGAGGAGAAGCTGGGGGTGAGTAGATTGATGTCGCGCGGGAAGAACAGCTCGAAGGTCCACTCCGCCATCACGCGCAGCTTGCGGTCGAAACCGGGCAGCTTCATGAGGTAGATGCTGCGCCACATGAACCAGGCGATGATGCCGGAGAAGCGCATGCCAAACACCTGTGCCACGGCCTTGCGATGGCCGATGGTGGCGAGTTCGCCGAGGCCGGTGAAACGGAAGGGTTTCAAGGTCCGCCCGGTGAAAGCGGCGGCGATGTTTTTGGCCACGAGCGCGCCCTGGCGCATGGCAAACTGCGCGGTCTCAGGGCAGTTGCCGCCGTCGGCTTTGGGAAAGACGGCGCAGTCACCGGCAGACCACACATCTTTCAGGCCTTTGACCTGCCCCGTGGCCTCCACCACGACCTTGCCGCGCTCCACCGGCAGCGCCCCGGTGCTGCCGAGGGCGGTGATCTGCGGATGCGGCGCATTGCCCACCGTGCAGACCACCAGCGTGGCGGAAAGGCAGACGCCATCGCCAAGCTGCACTGTGCGCGCGGTGACGGCGCGCACGCGGCTTTTGAAGAGGATCTTCACGCCCATCTCGGCGAGGCATTTTCCGGTGTAGGCACCGAGGCTTTCGCTCAGCATGCCCAGCAGCCGGTCGCCGCTGTGGATCAGAGTCACACTGGGCTCGTCCGGCTCGATGTTTTCATAAAAACGGCGTGCGCCAACGATCAAATCCTGGATCTGCCCGGCGGTTTCCACGCCGGAGTAGCCACCACCGACGATGACGAAGGACAGCAGTTCTTTGCGCAGCTTGGGGTTGGTGATGAGATTGGCCTCCTCCATGCGGCTGATGATGGCGGCGCGCAGCTTCATGGCGTCCCCCACGGTGCGCATGAGGTAGGCGTGCTCCGCCATGCCGGGGATGCGGCTGAGATCCACACCGGCGCCGGGAGCGAGCATGATGTGCTCAAAACCCACCGTGATCTGCGGTGTGAAGGCGCCCCCGTTCAGCGTGATGATGCGGTGCTCCAGATCGATGTGGGTGACCTCTCCCTTCAGCACCTCCGCCTCCTGGCAGATCATGCGGATGGGATTGACCACATGCTGGGGCGAGAGGGAGCCGCCCGCGACTTCCGGCAGCATGGGCTGGAAGACCATGTGGTTCTCGCTGGCGATGACGGCCACGGTCATTCCAGCCACTTCGCGGGTGAGGCGCACGAGTTCACGCGCACAATAGACTCCTGCAAACCCTCCGCCGATGATGACTACTTTGAAAATGCGGTCGGGCTGCTTGGGCATGGCTGGCGTGCAGGCGCAGGCAGCGCGCCAGCTTGAGCGAAAAATGCATGTTTCAGGTCCGCTCCCGCCGCATGACGCGCTTCATCACCACCAGGGCGTCGCCTGGCATGAGCATGGCGCTGGGGCTGGGGTTCAGATCCGTGGCGCCCTCCTTGCGCAGGATGGCCACGGGCAGCATCCGTCCGGCGGTGCCAGTCTCCACGTCGGAGATGCGCTTGTGCATCCAGGGCGAATCCTGGCGGATTTCGATCTCCTCCAGGTCGAGCCCCAGTTCCGTGAGATGGTGGTCAAAGTCGATGCTGGCCTTCGTCTTGCCGCCAATGAGGTCGCGTGTGTTTGGGTGCAGGATCAGGTGCGCGATGCGGTCTGCGCCGATGTGGGCCGGCAGCACCACGCGGTTGGCTCCGGCCTGCAGCAGCTTGCGTTCGGTGGAGGGCACTTCGCCGCGGGCGATGATCTGGATGCCCGGGTTCATGTTGCGCGCGCTGAGGGTGATGAAGACATTCGCCGCGTCATTGGGCAGCACCGTGGCCAGCACCCGTGCGCGGCTGATGCCGGCGTGCTTCAGCACGGATTCATCGGTGGCTTCTCCCTGCAGTGTGAGGAAGCCCGCATCCCGCACCTCCGCCACGCGGTCGGTGGCCTGATCCACAATGACAAAAGGAATGCCGCCTGCCTGAAGCTGCGAGGCGATCATGCGGCCAATGCGGCCGTAGCCGCAGATGATGGCGTGGTTGGTGAGTTTTTCGATTTCGTTTTCCATGCGTTTGCCTCCCAAAGCCCGTTGAATCTGCGCCTCCGTGAGCCATTGCACCAGGGTGCCGGTCACAAAAATGATGCCGGTGCAGCCAAAGAGAATCAGGATGATCGTCCACGCCCGCAGCCAGGGGTCGGTGATGGGGACCACCTCGCCGTAGCCGACGCTGAAGGCGGTGATGACGACCATGTAGAAGGCGTCGCTCCACGACCACCCCGCCATCCGGTAGCCCACGGTGAAGACTGCCATGACCGTGCCCACAAAGGCAAAGGCATAGAGGACATTGGTCTGGGGCCGGCTTTTCGAAATGGGCATGCGGTCGGGCGGAAGGGAGAAAGGAGCGAAAGGCGTGCCAGAAGCCGGGCAGTCGTTTGAAGATCGTGAAAAGCTGCGTGCGCTGCGGGCGTTTGCTTTCCACCTTCCAGCCCATTCTATGAAGCATCTGCTCACCGCCCTTCTGGCCTTCTCACTCCTCGGCTCCGCCTTTTCAGCGGACAAGAAATCCATCGTCATGATCGCGGGCAAGCCCTCGCACGGGCCGGGACAGCATGAGCACAATGCGGGCATCCAGCTTCTGAAAAAATGCCTGGAGCAGGGCGTGGCGGATCAGGTGGACATCAAGTTTCATCTCAACGGAGAGTGGCCCTCCCAGGAGGAGCTTTCCAAGGCGGACACGGTGGTGATTTACTCGGACGGCGGCGGGGGACATCCCGCCCTGCAGGGCGACCGCCTGGCTCAGCTCGACAAAGAAATGAAGCGCGGCTGCGGCTTCCTGACGCTGCATTATGCGGTGGAGCCGACGATCGAAAAAGGTGGCAAGGAATTCATCGACTGGATGGGCGGCTGCTTTGAGATCAACTGGAGCGTGAACCCGCACTGGGACGCCAATTTCAAGGAACTGCCCGCACACCCCATCAGCTCTGGCGTGAAGCCCTTTGGCACTAATGACGAGTGGTACTTCCACATGCGTTTCCGCCCAAACATGGAGGGCGTGACGCCGATCCTCAGCGATGTGGCGCCTGAATCGACCATGAGCCGCCCGGATGGCGCGCACAGCGGCAATCCGGCCGTGCGTGAGTCGGTGAAAAACAAGGAGAAGCAGCATGTGGCCTGGGCCTGTGAGCGGGCCGATGGCGGCCGTGGGTTTGGTTTCACGGGTGGACACTACCACCGGGGCTGGGCCAATGACGAGCAGCGCAAGCTGGTGCTGAACGCCATCCTGTGGACCGCGAAAGGCAAGATCCCCGAAGGCGGTGTGGCCTCTCGCGTCACGGAAGATGACATGAAGGCGAATCTGGACCTCAAGCCCGGCCAGGGCCTGCCAGAGAAGCCAAAGCCTGCACCCAAGGCGAAGTAACTTTCTGCCTCCAGATGCCATGAAACGCCGTCATTTTCTCCAGCAAAGCACGGCGGGCATGCTGGCCGCCAGTCTGGCCTCCGGGCAGTCAGCCTCTCCGCTGATCGCCTCGGTGGAAACGATCACGCTCAAGCGCGGGCGTGATGGCAGCGGGCCGTCGTGGTTCCATCCGCGGCCCTGCCTTATGCCGTCCAAGGACGGGCCGGTGGTGCTGATGACGATGCAGGAGATTCGCGGCTCGGACTTTTTTCTGCCGGTGCACTGGATGGAGTCGCGTGATCTTGGCAAAACGTGGTCGGAGCCGCAGCCCATTCCGGCACTGGGCCGTGAACCCACGACAGACGGACGTGGCGAGGAAGGCGTCTGCGATGTCGTGCCGCAGTATCATGCGAAAACCAGCACCGTGCTGGCGATGGGGCTCAATGTCTTCTACCGCGGCCCCAAGTTTGAGCGTGACCAGCCGCCGCGCTGCCCGGTGTATGCGGTTTATAAAAACGGCCAGTGGTCCGGGAGGAAACATTTGGCCTGGGATGATCCGCGCGGCGCCAATATTTACACCAACAACTGCGGCCAGCGCGAAGTGCTGGAGGACGGCAGCATCGCCTTTGTGATGTCCTTCGGCGCGCAGCAGACGGGCCGCTCCGCCGCGGGTGTACGCTGCTCATTTGATGGAGAGACGCTGGCCATTCAAAAGGTGGGCCGTGAAATCAAACACCCGAAAGGGCGCGGACTGCTGGAGCCGTCTCTGGTGCGGTATCGCGGGAAGTTCTATGTGACGCTGCGCGCCGAGGACAAACGCGGCTACGTGGCCGCGAGCGATGACGGCCTGGATTTCGAAGAAAAGCAGCCCTGGTGCTGGGACGATGGCACACCGCTGGAGATGAGCACCACGCAGCAGCACTGGCTGCCGCACAGCGAGGCGCTGCATCTTGTGTACACGCGGAAGGACGCCAGCAATGTGAACGTGATCCGCTGGCGCTCGCCGCTCTTTATGGCGCAGGTGGACCTAAAAACGCTGCGCCTGATCCGTGAAACGGAGCGTGTCGTTCTTCCTCTGGAGGGCGACGGCATCAAGGCGCCTGATGAGGTGCCGCTGATGGGCAATTTCCAGACCACCAACATTTCTCCAGATGAATCCTGGGTTACGGACGGCGGCATGCTGCCCAAGCATGGATTCAAAGGCGATCTCCTGCTCGGCAAAATCCGCTGGAGCCGGCCGAATGCGCTGGTGTGATGCGGATCAGGCCGAGTAGCCGCCGGAGATGTAGGCATTGAGCTGCTCGATCGTCATGCGCTGCGTGGCGATGATCCATTTCACGAGATCGCCGATGGAGACGATGCCCAGCAGTTCGTCCCCATCCAACACCGGCAGGTGGCGGACGCGGTGCTCCGTGATGATCTCCATGCAGCTGGACACCGTTTCATCTGGCCCCACCGTCACTGGATCCCGTGTCATGATGTCGCTGACCGGTGTTTGCTTGGAGGATTTCCCGCGCAGCGCCACTTTGCTCATGTAGTCGCGTTCAGAGATGATGCCGACGAGCCGTCCGCCCTCGACGACCGGCAGGGCGCCGATGTTTTTTTCGGCCATCATCTGAATGGCCTGGTAGACGGTGGCCGTGGGCTGAACGGTCCAGATGTCCCGGCCTTTGTGCTCCAGCAGGGTCTTCGCGGCGGTAGGTATTTCCATGGGAGGGGATGTGATGGATTCTTATTTTCCAAAATTGGCTTCGGTTAAGCAAGCCTTCGTTTTCCAGCCGCATCTGGCCGGGAGAAAAGCGGAAATTCGCACCACCTTGGTGCTTGAGAAGATTCTCCCGCACCGTTTGATGCGGTGCCATGAGCACCCAACCCACGCCTCTCTCACGCCGCCGCTTCGTCGGTGCCGCCGGCCTCGTCGCCGGCAGCATGATCACCCGCCCGCTGTTCGGACAGAACGCCCCCAGCAACAAGCTCAACGTCGCCCTCATCGGCGTGTGGGGCCGTGGCCTGGCGCACTACGACTCCATCGCGGAAGAAAACGTGGTCGCTCTTTGTGACATCAATGAGGCGCGCTTCCCGGATGCGCTGAAGCGTTTCCCGAATGCCACGACCTACATTGACTGGCGCAAGTGCCTGGACCACAAAGGGCTCGACGCCGTGGTGGTCTGCACGCCGGATCACACCCATGCCTTCATTGCCAACTGGGCGCTGAAGCGGAACCTGCACTGCTACTGCGAGAAGCCGCTGGCCATCACGGTGAATGAAGCACGCACCGTGCGCGCGACCTGGGAAACCAAGAAGGGCAAACTGGCCACCCAAGTGGGCATGCAGCGCCATGCGAATCCGAACTTCAACCGCGTGCGCGAGCTCATCCGCGACGGTGCCATCGGCGAGCTGAAAGCCGCCTACGCCTGGGGCAACCGCCAGATTCCCAAGCCTGGCTACTTCCCCGAGGAAGGTCAGCCGCCTTCCACCTTCCACTACGACCTGTGGCTCGGCCCGTCGCCCTTCCACCCCTACAATCCGGCCTACTTCTCCGGCGGAGCCGGTGCCAACTGCCTCTCCTGGAACATGTTTTGGGACTTCGGCGCGGGCCAGATCGGCGACATGGGCAGCCACACCATGGACCTGCTCTGGAACGCCGTGGACGGCGGCCTTCCCACCTCCGCGGAGGCCAAAGGAGACGCCTACAACTCCGACGTGACGCCGGTGAAGTGCGAGTCTCACTTTGAGTTGCCTGCCAACGACTGGCGAGGGCCGATCACGGTGGCGTGGTACCAGGGCGGCGCGATGCCGAGCTCGCCGAAGAAGCACCTCGACCTCACCCAGATCGGCCACGGGGCCATGTTCAAAGGCACCAAGGGCTTCCTCATCGCCGATTTCGACTCACGCCTCATCATTCCCTACGGCAACGACGCGGACATGAGCTACTACAAGCCGCGCAAGAAGGAGGACATGCTGCCGGACATCGGCCACTTCCAGAAGCAGTGGTTTGACGCCTGCCGCGACCCCAGCAAGCCGACTGCGTGCAACTTTGGCTACAGCGCGGACATGATCGAGATGATGCTGCTCGGTCTGGTGGCGTACCGCACGGGCAAGAAGATCCAGTACGACGGCAAGACCGGCACCAGCCCGGACACGCCCGAAGCGAACGCCTTCATGAAGAAGGAATACCGCGACGGCTGGAACATCGACGGCTGATTGGCGCAGGACAGCGCATATAAGCGCATTGACGGGAGAGAACGGTCCAAGCGGCGCGTTTTCTCCCGTCTTCTATGACGCGCCTCCAGCCACTGTGTGCATGGTTTTGTCTCTCTCTCAGCCTTGGTGCGGCGGAGCGGGAGCTGTTTGTGGACGAGCACATCATCGACCGCATGGAAGGTGCGGCTTTGAAACTGCACAAACCGGAGGCGCAGGATGTGGCACTGAGCTGCCCGGAGGCGTGGGAAGGAAACACTTCAGGGTACTTCACGCTGTTTCAGGACGGCGATCTTTTCCGCTGCTACTACCGCGGGTCGCATCATGGTGAAGGCGATGGGAAACCCAGCCAGCCTGGAGTGACGTGTTATGCGGAGAGCCGTGATGGCATCACCTGGGTGAAGCCGAAGCTGGGGCTGGTGGAATTCAACGGTTCAAAAGAGAACAACATCATCCGCATGGGAGACGGGTGCTCCAATTTCGCACCTTTTAAGGATACCCATCCGAACTGCCCGCCGGAAGCGCGCTACAAGGCACTGGCGAGCACTGGAGATGAAAAGACGCGCAAGCTGAAGCCGAGCCTGCAGGCGTATCGTTCCGCGGATGGTGTGCACTGGTCGCTGATGCGCGAGGAGCCGGTGATTACAGCGGGGTCGTTTGATTCGCAGAACACGGCTTTCTATGATGCGGAGCGTGGGGAGTACCGGGCGTACTGGCGCTACTTTACCGGGGGCTATACGGATGAGCGGGGGTGGAAGCCGAAGGGGGTGCGGGCGATCCGGACGGCGACTTCCAAGGACTTTCTCCATTGGGAAAATCAGGCGGATCTGGCCTATGGGAAGGAGGCGCCGGAGGTGCAGCTGTATACGAATGCGGTGCGGCCGTATGCGCGGGCGCCCCAGCTAATCTTCGGATTTCCAACGCGTTACCAGCCGAAGCATTCGCAGGTGGAGCCGGTGTTTATGAGCAGCCGGGACGGGGTGAACTTCAAGCGCTGGGAGGAGCCTCTAATACCCATTACAGCACCGAAGGACCGGGACTGGAACCGGAGCAACTACATGACGTGCGGGGTGCTGCAACTGCCGGGACGGGAGCGGGAACTGTCGGTTTATGCGAGCGAGGCCTACTACCAAGGGCCGGGAAGTCGCATCCGCAGATTCACGTTTCGAGTGGATGGTTTTGTGTCGGTTTCGGCAAAAGATGGGGTGGTGGTGACAAAACCTTTGACATTCCAAGGTGACAAGCTGGTGCTGAATTTGATCAGCCGGGGGGAGACGCGGGTGGAGGTGCAGGATGCGGATGGGAAGGTGATTCCGGGATTTGGAGCGGGTGATTGCAAACCGATCCAGGGAGACCACATCGACCATGAGGTGGTGTGGAAGGGCGGGAGCCCGGTCGGGAAAACGGTGAGGCTGCGTTTTGAACTGAAGGATGCTGACCTCTTTGCTTTGCAATTTGTACCATGAAACTGATCTTTGCTTTTCTGCTGCTGTCGATGTTCTGCCGGGCCCAACAGCCGTGGGTGGAGAAGATTCACCGGATCACCTTTGAGGAGTATGATGCGACGCTGAAGTACTGGGCGGAGAAGCATCCAGGCTTGTTCACGTATGAAAAGCGGGGGGAGTCGCATGAGGGGCAGCCGGTGTATCTGGTGAAGATCACGGATGCTAAGGTGCCGGATGAGGACAAGCAGGTGGCGCTGGTGTCCGCGCTGCATGGCGGGCCTGAGCGTTCGGGGACGACGACGACGCTGAAGCTGATCGAGTGGCTGCTGGGGGATTCGGAGCTGGCGAAGGAGACGCGGCAGAAGCAGGTGATGCTGGTGGTGCCGATAGCGAATCCGTATGCGTTTTTCACGACGGACCGGTTTGGGAACAAGGAGAAGATTGATCTGTATGATTCGCAGATTGGCTACTGGGATCTGCCGAAGCTGAAGCTGGCGGTGCCGAAGCGGACGCCGGAGCTGATGGCGTTTCTTGGGATCGTGGATGAGTTTCAGCCGGACGTGCATCTGGATCTGCATGGGACGGGGCTGCAGGCGTTTCCGGACGACAAGATGGGCGACAGGTCGATGCTGAAGGGGCAGACGATGTTTGAGATTTCGGCGTGCTCGTATTCGAACTGCGGGGTGCGGCCGTGGGACCCGCGGGTGACGGAGGCGATGGTGAAGGCGGGGCAGGAGGCGGGGTATGGGTCTGACCGGGCGGAGGCGGATGCGCAGCGCTGCTTTTACAACCCGGACCACGATGTGTTTCGCAGCCGGCTGTGGAATGCGCCGAGGCCGCAGCGGTTTCGCACGATGTTTTATGGCTACATGAAATACCACACCATGATTTCGACGACGGAGATCGGCTGGGAGGAGAGCGGGGTGGCGCGTGTGTCTGGCATTCTGGCGCTGGGGAACAAGCCGTGGGTGAGCGAGAAGTTTTCGGGGTATCCGGTGACACGGGTGCGGGCGCGTGCGGGACGATTTGTGACGGCGTATGGCGAGACGGCCACGCAGCGGCGGCAGAGCCGTGCGGAGCTGTGGGGCCGGCAGCCGACCTGTGCGGATGGCATGATGTATCCGGAGTATGACGGGCGGGCCACCTATGTGTGCGCGGTGACGCCGAAAGGACTGGCTGCGCTGGACAATGATCCAGGGAAGTTTGTGGCGAACCTGCGGGAACTGCCGGGGGTGAATGCAGATGCCATTGAGAAGTTTGTCAAAGCGGGGCCGGAGCATGAGTTCACTTCCGATCCGCGTGAGGCGACGAAGGGTGAGCCGATTCAAAGGGGCATCGGCTTCCGGCTGCGGGTGCCGTACAAGGCGCCGACATTGCTGGATGTGGCGGTGAACGGGCATTCGCTGAAGGAGAGCGCGACGGATGGGTATCAGGCGTGGTTTGCGGATGGGTACACGCAGGTGCAGATCAACCTGCCGCCGGAGAAGACGAAGGTGGCGGATCTGTTTGTGGTGACCTGTGCTTATAACGGCAATGAGAAGCGCAGCTATGGATGGGAGCCGCCCGCTGCGGTGATGGAGAAACTGAAGAGCAAATAGCCGACCTCCGCCCATGACGCACCACGATCCAGACATCGGCACAAGGGCGCGCAGGCGGGTGATGTGGCGGCTGATGCCGTACCTGATCGTGCTGTATGTGATCGCCTACCTGGACCGGGTGAACGTGAGCTATGCAGCGCTGGAGATGACGACGGACCTGGGATTCACAGCGGCGACCTATGGCTTTGGCGCGGGCATTTTCTTTGTCGGCTACTTCATCCTGGAGGTGCCGGGGGCGGTGTTTGCGGCGCGGTGGGGAGTGAGGCGGATGGTGTGCCGCATCATGGTGTCATGGGGTGTGCTGGCGATGCTGATGGGCTTTGTGCAAAACGCGGCGGAGTTTTACTGGCTGCGATTTTTAATCGGCGCGGCGGAGGCGGGTTTTTTTCCGGCCATGATCGTCTATCTGGGCGGCTGGTTTCGCGCCGCGGACCGCGGGAAGGCGGTGGCGCTGTTCATGTCGGCGATTTCACTGGCGATGGTGATCGGCGGGCCGCTCTCCGGTGCGCTGCTGAAGCTGCACTGGCTGGGGCTCGAAGGCTGGCGCTGGCTGTTCATCCTTGAAGGGCTGCCGGCGGTGGTTTTCGGCATCTCGGTGTTGTTTTTTCTCACGGACCGGCCGGAGGATGCGAAGTGGCTGCCCGCAGATGAGAAGGCCTGGCTGGTGGGTGAACTGGCGCGGGAGCGGATGGCGGCTGAGCAGTCCGGGCAGACGCGCAAGCTTTCCATCGCCCAAGCTTTGGGCGACCGGCGGGTGCTGCTGTTTTCAGCGGCGTATTTTTTCGGCCTGCTGGCCTCCAACGGGCTGGGCTACTGGCTGCCGACAATGATCCAGGCGTTGTCTGGGTTTTCGAATTTTACCGTCGCGCTGCTGGTGTCGCTGCCGTACTCGCTGGGAGTCATCGCCAAAATCGTTGCGGGCTGGTCTTCGGACCGCACGCGTGAGCGGCGCTGGCATACGGCGGGGCTGCTGATGCTGGGCGGCGCGGGGCTGGCGGCGGTGGCGCAGTTTCAGGGGCAGCTGGCGCTGGCGCTTGGGTGCCTCTGCGCGGCGGTCATAGGCCTCACGGGATACACGCCGAGCTTCTGGGCGTATGCGACGAGCTTTCTGGGCGGCACAGCGAACGCGGCGGCCATCGGCCTCATCAACTCCATCGGCAACCTGGGCAGCTTTGCGGGGCCGTATGCGATGGGCTGGCTGAAGGAGCACACCACGGGCTACACGGCGGGGGTGCAGGTGCTGGCGGCGTCATCCATCATGACGGCGCTGCTGGTGCTGGCCGCCAAAACCGGGGTGAAACCCAGGCCGCTGCCCGCCGCCGCCTCTTCCTCCTCCTTGCAAACATCCATCTGACTTCCATGACCACACGTTTTTCCAAACCGCTTTTGTTCCTGTGCCTGCTGAGTGCCGGACTGCATGCGCGCCTGCTGGCTGAAAAACCCGCGCTGCAGGTGGCGGCCCTGGAGTTTGGCATCACGCCGACGACGGGAGGGGCCACATCGAGCAAGGTGGGGGCGCTGGTGCAGAAGGTGGAGGGGCCGCTGAAGACGACGGTGACTTTGTTTCAAGCAGGAGAGTCGCGGGTGTGCCTCATCGCGACGCACATGAACTCGCCGAAGGGGGCGAACATCAGCCCGCTGATCCGGCGCACGGCGGCGGAGGCGCTGAAGCTGCCAATGGAGCGGGTGCTGCTGATGGTGTCGCACAATCACACGGACCTCAACCTGGTGAGCAATCACATCGAGGCGTATTCGACGATCGCGATGAAGCCGGAGGAGGTGCCTGCGGCGAAGCTGGTGCCTGCGGGGGAGGAATTTATCAAGCAACTGGAGGCGACGGCAAAGCAACTGCCTGCGCTGCTGCAAGCGGTGACGGTTTCGTGGGCGGAGGGGACGGAGGGACGCATCAGCTACAACCGCAAGGGGCGGCGTGCGGATGGCAGCAGCTATTTGATCCGTGAGGAGGACCGCGATCTCCTGGGGGTGGATTTCAATGGGGACATGGACCGGCAGGCGCCGATCGTGGTGCTGAAGAATGAGAAGGGAGAAGTGGTGACGGCCATCACGCATTTCACCGCGCATCCGTGCTCATGCTTTCATCCAGAGAAGCCGATCATCTTTGGCGACTGGCCGCAGGTGGCGTGTGAGCATGTGGCGGCGCATCTTTCGCCATCGAAGCCGATCGCGGTGAGCTTTCTGCAAGGGTGCGCGGGGGATGTGAACTCGAAGGGAATGTTTCGCGGAGACGTGGAGCTTTCGAAAAAATACGGACGCATGCTGGCGGACAGCTACATCGCGGCGCTGGGCGGGCTGAAGGTGTCGAAGCGGGATGGGATGGATTTTGCGGTGGAGAAGGTGGGCATACCGCTGGCGCCGCTGCCATCTGAGGACGTGCTGAAGAGGGAGATCGCGGAGATGGAAGATTTTATCCGGCGCGCGAATGCGGGGGATGAGAATACGCTGGCGTGCATCGGGCATAATTTTCCGCGTGAGCTGACGCCGGCGTATCGGGGCAAATTGATCGAGATGATTTTGCCCTGGAGCCAGTGGGCGCTGGAGATGCGGCGGCAGGGCAAGGCGGAGAGTGTGGCGAAGTTTCTGGAAGTGGAGATCCAGGTGCTGAGGCTGGGGGATGTGGGATTTGTGTGCATGCCGTTTGAACCGTTTCAGGGCATTGGAAGGCAGATCCGTGCGGGATCGCCGCTGCCGATTTCGATTCCGTGCGGCTACACGAATCTCTCGTATGGGTACCTGACGGATGGGGCGAATACGAATCCTGGAGATGGGGAGTATATGAGTGCGCACTATCGGTACAGCAAATTTCGTGCGCCCTATGCGAAGCCTGCGGGAGATGTGATCGCGGTGAAGGGGCTGGAAACATTGAGCCGTTTTGCCAAAGAGAATTGATACCATGAGCATTCCCACGGAACCTTTTCACGAGATCGGCGCGGAGGCGCAGGTCGATGCGGATGTCATTCTTGGCTATCGCTATCCCGGAGACTCGCAGCCGACGCGCATCGGCGATCATGCGATCATCCGGAGCGGGAGCATCATCTATGCGAACACGACAATCGGGCACCGATTTCAATGCGGGCATCAGGTGCTGATTCGTGGGGAGATCACGATCGGGAATCGCTGTGTGGTGCATCATAAGTGCACACTGGAAGGACGGCTGAAGATTGGGAATGGGGTGAAGATCATGGCGCATGTGTATGTGCCGAGCCGGACGACGATTGGAGACATGGTCTTCATCGGGCCGGGGACGACGTTTCTGAATGCGAAGTATCCGATGCGGCAGGATGGCGTGCAGGGGGCGACGATTGAGGATGGGGTGACGATCGGTGGTGGCGTCACGATTTGTCCGGGAGTGAGGATCGGGCGCGGGGCTTTTATTGGTGCGGGAACGCTGGTGAACAAGGATGTGCCGCCGGATACGCTGGCGTATGGCGTGCCGGTGCAGTTTCGCGCGATGCCGGAGGTGCTCGCGGGTGGGAATCAGCCGGAGCAACTGCTGCCGCAGACGGATTTGTTTGGGGCGCAGAGGGATGATACGTGGAGGGATGAACCGCTGGATGCTCTATGAAATGCTTTTCACTTTTTCTTTGTGCCTTGATGCCGCTCATGGCTGTAGCAGCGGCGGATGAGACGGTGCTGTTTCCTTTCGATGATCATGGGATGCCGTTTAGCAAGGGGTTGATTCTTACGCTGGCACCGGGACATAAGTCGGCCAAGGCACCGAGCCTGGGGATTGACCCGAAGCATCCGGGAACGCCGGTGATGGCGCCTGGCAAGAAGGGGGATCCTGATTCTCTGCGGGCTTACTTTTGCGGGACGATTCTGAAGGTGGGGAACGAATACCGCATGTGGTATTCGGGGCATGACGGGCACAAACGGCGGGTGTGCTACGCGACATCCACGGACGGTGTGAAATGGGTGAAGCCGAAGCTGGGGCTGGTGGAATACAACGGAGGCAAGGAAAACAACCTGGTGTGTGTGGATGATGGGGAGGAGATGAAGGGGATGATCGTGCTGGTGCTGCATGATCCTGAAGATCCGAACCCGGAGCGGCGCTTTAAGATGGTGCGGGAGATCAACCCGGAGATGAAACCGGCGGCGGTGAGCGCGGATGGGATTCGCTGGAAGAGCCTTGCAGAGGGGAAGGATATTCTGGGCGGGGGCAATCTGGAGCCGAGCGGACTGATCAAGCACAACGGGATGTATTATGTGTATGGCCACGGCGGGCCGGTGCCGCATCCGATTCAGATTCGTGGATACATGCGGGCGCAGAAGCGGATGATGGTGGCGCTGGTGTCGCCGGATTTCGAGCACTGGACAAAGGCGGGGCATGTGAGCTTCCGGCGTGATGATCTGCCGCCGCGCGCGATTGCGGACTTTGAATTTCATCGCGGCGAGCAGGTGCACCTGGGGGCGAGTGTGTGGAACCGCGGCAATGTGCTGCTCGGTTTCTACGGTCAGTACCACAATGAGACGAATGACCGCAGGACCGCGGTGGTGGACATCGGGCTGGTGGTGAGCCATGACGGACTGCATTACCATGAGCCGCTGCCGGATTTTAAAATGATCCCGTCATTTGAAGAGGAAGATCGTGCGGAGCCGCGGCTGACCCAGGGGCAGGCGTTTCATAACATCGGCGACCGCACGTTTGTGTACTATGGCATCTGGACGGAGGTGGACCGCAACAGTCCGACGGGGGTGCGTGTGGCCACCTGGCCGCGCGACCGGCTGGGCTATTTTTCGCCATCGCCAAAAGCGGAGGATGTGCACTGCATCTCCGGTCCCATCGCGGATGTGCGTGAGGGAGCGCGGGTGTTTGTGAATGTGACGGGTCTGACGGCGGACAGCCAGCTTGCGGTGGAATTGCTGGATGAGAAATTTCTGCCGGTGCCGGGCTACACAGCGGCTGACTTTGTGCCGTTCACGGCGAAGTCGGGTTATCGCGTGCCGGTGATGTGGCGTGGAGGCGAGAAGCTGACGGGGATCAAGCAGCCCGTGCGTGTGCGGGTGAACTGGTCGGGCAGGGACCAGGAGGACACACGTTTGTTTGCTGTTTATATCGAGAATCCATCATGATCATGAAGACAAAACGCATTCTTTTATCGTTGGGCATTGCAGGCTGTGTGGCGGCATCTCATGCGGCGGAACTTTTTGATGAGACGCAGGCGGTGAGCGTGTTTGCTTTCGACAATGTTTCGATTCCGTACACGCAGAATCTGCGGCTGGAGATGCGGACGCCGGAGAAGCATGCGGGGAATCCGGTGCTGCCGCGGGGGGCGCCGGGGACGCCGGATGCGCAGGGGGTGCAGTTTTATGGGTCGATACTGAAGGAGAATGGGAAGTATCGGCTGTGGTATGTGGCGTTTGATGATGACAAGGAAAACAAGGTGGCCTCGGAACGGTGGCGTGCGGCGTATGCGGAGAGTACGGATGGCGTGACCTGGACGAAGCCGAATCTTGGGCTGGTGGACTACAAGGGGAACAAGAACAACAACCTGCTGGCGATGGGCGGCGGGCCGTGGGGATTTGTGAATGTGAAGGTGCTGAAGGATGAGGCGGACCCAGATCCTGCGCGGCGGTACAAGATGACCTCGCATGTGTATTTCCGAGGGCAGCGAAGGCTGGGGACGCTGCTGCCGTTTGTGAGTGCGGACGGGCTGACGTGGAAACCGGTGAAGGAGGTGAAGTCGGTGAAGGCGGAGCTGAGGAAAGAGGACGTGCTGCTGCCTGCGATTCATTTCGAGCCAAGCGGCGGGCTGTATCAGTGGGACGGGATGTTTTATGCGTGCGGACAGAATGCGCTGAATGCGACGCGGTCGTATCAGGGACGGGTGACGCGGATGTATCGCTCGGCGGATTTTGTGCACTGGATGCCGACGCAGAATGTGGGCTTTATTCGTGAGCCACAGCATGAGGTGCTGGGGGCGGGGCGCAGCCTGGAAGGGGAGCAGACGCACGAGGGGATCAGTGTGTGGAACCGGCGCAATGTGCTGCTGGGCGTGGTAGGCCTGTGGCATGGCGCGAAGGAGTGGCCGGACATCACAATCGATCTCGGCTTTGTGGTGAGCAATGACGGGCTGAATTTTCGTGAACCTGCGCATGAGTGGACTTTCATCAAACGCGGTGAGGATGGCGCGTGGGATCAGGGCGGGGTGATTCAGGGGCAGGGCTTTGAGAACATCGGTGACGAGACGCTTATCTATTATGGCTCGTGGGATCCGAGGCATTGGAAGGAATCGCCGCCGCGTGGAGGGGTGGGCATTGCGAAGCTGCCGAGGGATCGGTTTGGCGAACTGGTGGTGGAGACTGTGGGCAAAGGGCCCGGGGACTATCAACTGCCGGAGATCACGAGTGAGTTTGTGACGGCGGCGATCGCGGTGAAGGGCGGGGAGGGCTTCTTTGTGAATGCTGATGGGCTGGGGGCTGAGGCGAGGCTGAAGATCGAACTGCTGAGCGTGAACGAGACGCCGCTGGCAGGATATACCAGCACGGTGAAGCAGAGCGGATTTCAGACACCGGTGGTGTGGGAGAAAGGTGGCGCGGATTTGCCTGAACGTATCCGGGTGCGCGTGACGTTTGAGGGGAAGCGCAACACGGAGATCCGGTTTAGCGCGCTGTATTTGAAACCCGCCAAGTGATGATTTTATGAACCGCCGTCATTTTCTTACTGCCACCGTCGCGGGCAGCGCCGTGGCTGCTGCGGCAGCGCCGCCGAGTGGCATCATCGACTGCCAGAGCCATCTGTTTTTTCCGGAGGTGATCGAGATGATGAGGAAGCGGAAAACGGAGCCGCTGGTGTATGATGAGAAGGGCATGGCGATTCTGAAGATGGGGGACTGGCTGCGGAAGGTGCCGCCATTTTACCTGGATGTGGATGCGAAGCTGGCGACGATGGACAAAAATGGGATCGAGATCACGATGCTGAGCACGAATGATCCGGGGCCGGAGTGGTTTGGCGCGGACGGGCCGGCGGTGGCGCAGTTGATTCATGATTCGCTGGCGGGGGTGATCGCAAAGCATCCCACGCGGTTTCGCGGGCTGTGCGTGCTGCCATTGCAGAATGAGAAGGCGGCGAGCGAGGAGCTGGACCGCTGTGTGAAGAAGCTGGGGTTTAAGGGCATCCTGTTGTACACGAATCTGGCGGGGGCGTGGTGTGATGAGCCGCAGTTTCACTGGCTGTATGCGCGTGCGGAGGAGCTGGGGTTGCCGATCCTGCTCCATCCGGCGAAGCCGATGACGACGGAGGTGGTGAAGGGGTATGAGCTGACGAGCACGCTGGGGAACATGTTTGAAAATACCATTGCGATCGCGAGGATCATTGCGAGCGGGCTGCTGGACAAGCATCCGAAGCTGAAGCTGGTGTGTCCGCACCTGGGTGGCACGCTGCCGTATATCAGCGGGCGGATGGATCATCAGCTCACGGTGCTGAAGCGAGGGCCGCAGAATCTACAGAGGAAGCCGAGCGAGTATCTGAAGAGCATCTATATGGACATTGTGTCGCCACTGCCGGAGGCGATGCGGTTTGCGCTGGATTTCAGTGGCGCGGACAAGCTGCTGTTCTCGAGTGATCATCCGTGGGTGGAGCCGAGCGCCATTCTGGAGCCGCTGCGTTCGCTGAAGCTTCCGGCGGCGGATGAGCAGAAGATTCTCTCCGGGAATGCGCGTGAGTTTTTTGGGCTGGCATGAGTGAGGCGAACGCCAGCAATGTGGGCATCATCGGCATGGGGCTGATGGGCAGTGCCGTGATGACGATGACCGGGGCGGAGCGTGGGTGGGATGTGGAGGCGGCACGCTGTGTGAATGCGGTGACGGTGGGGGATGTGTTTGAGAATTGTGATGTGGTGTTTTTGTGCCTGCCGAATTCGGACATTGTGCGTGAGGTGCTGCGGGGTGCGGGTTTGAAGGCGGGGCAGATTGTGATTGATACGACGACGGGTGATCCGCGTGAGATGGCGGCACTGGGAGCGGAGCTGAAGGAGCGAGGGGTGGAGTATCTGGATGCAACGGTGTCGGGGAGCAGTGCGCAGTTGTTGCAAAAGGATGTGCTGGTGATGGTGGGTGGGGATGTGAAGGTGTTTGAGCGATGCCGCGGCTTTATGGAGAAGTTTGCGAGAGAGGTGGTGCATGTGGGGCCGTGTGGGAGCGGGGCGAAGATGAAGCTGGTGACGAATCTGGTGCTGGGGCTGAATCGCGCGGCATTGGCGGAGGGGATTGTGTTTGCGCAGCAGATGGAGCTGGATCTGGCGCTGACGCTGGATGTGATGCGAAGAAGCATGGCGTACTCGCGGATCATGGACACGAAGGGTGTGAAGATGATCACGGGGGATTTTGAGCCGCAGGCAAAGCTTTCGCAGCACCTGAAGGATGTGAGGCTGATGCTGGCGGCGAGTGAGATTCCGCTGCCGCTGAGTGAGACGCATCGGGCGCTGCTGGAAAAGGCGGAGGCGCTGGGGTATGGGGAGGCGGACAACAGCGCGGTGATCCAGGCGATTTTAAAACCATGAGTGCTGCGCAATAGGCTGACAAAGTCGGAGTTCATGTGCGAGGACGCAACGAAGGCGTGGCGGAGCGGCGAGGCAGACGCTGCTGGAGGGAACGGCGTGTGAAGAAGGCGCTGGGTTTGCTTCCCAGAAGGATACGGCGTGTACCAGGGTAGCCTCGCCAGAGCTCGGCAACCCTTCGCTATGATGCGGAAGGCACGTTGGCCTTCAAGGCGGGAGAATTATTCCATTATGCAAAGCTGAATAGAATCAATGTCGTTAAGTTCAGTGTTGGGATGGATTTTGAACTCAAGATTTACAACGCAAATGGCCACGGAGATCCGCGAATTTTCAAGAATAATGAACTCACGCAATCGTGTTGGGATGGCGTAGCTTGATGACATTGAATTTAAAACCATGAGTGCTGCGCAACGCTATCTTGTCCTCGTCACAGTCTTTCTGGGGCTCGTCTTTGATGGCGTGGAGCTGGGGCTGATGCCGGTGGCGTCGCTGTCGGTGTCGAAGAGTTTGCTGGGGGCGAGTTTTACGGCGGAGCTGGGAGGCGAGTGGTTTGCGCGGTTTACGGCGGCGCTGATGCTGGGTGCGGCGATCGGTGGGGTGGCGCTGGGAGCGCTGGGGGATCGGGTGGGGCGGACGCGGGCGATGGGGGTGTGCGTTTTGTTTTACTCGGTCTTTGCGGCGATGGGGGCATATGCGCAGACGCAGGAGCAGATGCTGGTGCTGCGATTTATGGTGGGGCTGGGGGTGGGCGGGCTGTGGCCGAATGGAATAGCGCTGGTTTCGGAATGCTGGTCGAGCGCTTCGCGGCCGCTGGTGTCTGGGGCGATGATGGCAGGGCTGAATGTGGGCATCCTGGCGCTGTCTCAGGTGGCGCGGCAGTGGCACATCACGCCAGAGTCGTGGCGATGGGTGTTTCAGTTTGCGGGAGTGCCTGCGTTGCTGGGAGTGTTTGTGCTGGTGGTTTTGCCGGAGTCGCCGAAGTGGCTGGCGGCGCGTGGGGCGGCGAAGGGGCCGGTGACGCCGCTGCGTGAATTGTTTCAGCCGGGCTTGATCCGGTTCATGGTGGTGGGGATTTTGTTGAGTTCGATCCCGATGATCGGGGCGTGGTCGGCGAGCAAGTGGATGATTCCGTGGGCCGACAAGATCGCGGGTGCAGCGCATGGGGACTACAAGGCTGCGACGCAGGGATGGTGGGCGCTGGGGGCGACGCTGGGAAGTCTGCTGGGCGGGCAGTGTGCGATCTGGCTGGGGCGGCGGCTGAGCTACTGTGTGATCAGCGCGGCGACGGTGAGTATCACGTATGCGATGTTTCAGATGACGGCGCCGCTGCAGGCTTCGTTTCATCCGATCGTGTGCGCGCAGGGATTTGTGGCGACGCTGTTTTTTGGCTGGCTGGCGCTGTATCTGCCGGAGCTCTTTCCGACGCGGGTGCGGGCCACGGGCAGCGGGCTGGCGTACAACTCCGGACGGTTTGGCACGGCGGCGGGCATCCTGGCGGCGGGGTTTCTTTTCAAAACGCTGGGGGGTGATTATGCGAAAGTGGGCGCGATCTGCGCCTCGATCTATGCGCTGGGCATGGTGGTGATCTGGTGGGCGCCGGATACGAAGATGGAAGACCTTGCGTGAGGGCATGGCGCAGTGATTGCTGTGGTGCGCGAAAGAAAGGGGGCTGAGCGCGATTATTTGAAAGCGGTCTGTCAACTCAACGCTGATCCATCATGCTCAAGATCCTTGCCCCGGCTGAATCGCGCAGCGCCTTCTGCGATGGTGTTTCGCGACGTAACTTCATCAAGATCGGAGGACTGGGGTCGGTGGGGCTTTCGCTGCCCAAGCTGCTGGCGCTGGAAGATCAGGCGGGCATCCGCAACTCGCACAAGGCGGTGATTTTGGTCTATCTGGTGGGCGGGCCGCCGCATCAGGACATGTTTGATCTGAAGCCGGATGCGCCGCGAGAGATTGCGGGGCCGCACAAGCCGATCGGGACGAATGTGGATGGCATTCAAATCTGCGAGCTCTTTCCGCGGATGGCGAAGATGATGGACAAGTTTACCGTGATCCGCTCGCTGGTGGGTGCGCAGGCGGGGCATGATGCCATTCAATGTTACACGGGCTTTCCCAACCGGACCGGGACTGTGCCGCCTGGAGGATGGCCGCAGTTTGGCAGTGTGGTGGGAAAGCTGCAGGGGGCGCATGATCTGGCGGTACCACCCTTTGTGAGCATGTGCTACGAATGCACGCACGGCCCCTACAACGAGCCCGGACCGGGTCTGCTCGGCTCTGCCAGCGCGGCCTTCCGGCACATGGGGCCGAGTCGTGGCGACCTGACGCTGCAAGGCATCACGTATGACCGGCTTTCGGATCGCGCGAAGTTGCTGAGGAGTTTTGACAACTTCCGGCGTGATGTGGATTCCAGCGGAAGGATGGAAGCCATGGACACCTTTACGCAGCAGGCCATGGGTGTGCTGACATCGTCAAAGCTCGCGGACGCGCTCGACCTTTCCAAAGAGGATCCACGGATCTGTGAACGCTATGGCTCGGGTGACACGGTGAAGCGCATCGACGAAAACGGTGCGCCGCGTGTGCCGCAGAGCTTTCTCGCCGCACGGCGGCTCGTGGAGGCCGGGGCGCGAGTGGTGACCGTGAACTACAGCAAGTGGGACTGGCACGGTGGCGCGAACAACGACATTTTTTCCCGCGAGCGCGAGGATTTCCCCATCTTTGACAAGGGCATCACGGCGCTGGTGGAGGATCTGCATCAACGCGGGCTGGACAAGGACGTCACGGTGCTGGTGTGGGGTGAGTTTGGACGCACGCCGATCATCAGCAAACAGACGGGGCGTGATCACTGGCCGCGTGTGGCGATGGCGCTGCTCGCAGGCGGCGGGATGCCGAACGGCCAGGTCATCGGCTCAACGGACCGCCTGGGTGGTGAGGCAGACAGCCGGCCCGTCACGTTTCCAGAGGTCTTTGCCACGCTGTACCGGAACCTGGGCATCGACGTGAACACGACGACCATCACCGACACGAAGGGGCGGCCGCATTACCTCGTGGAAAACGGCGCTCAACCGATCCGCGAACTGATTTGATGAAGTTCGGGCGTTTGGGGCCGTACGACTGGGATGAGATTTTTGACCATCCTCTGCATCGTATCCGCAGTGTCCGCGCTGCATGCCGCCGAGTTCCGCGCGGGAGCGGCGACGAGCAACATCACGCCTGAACTGGGAAGCTCAATCAACGGGGGCTTTCAGGATGGCAAGGCGGTGTTCATTCACGATGAACTGAATGCGCGGTGCGTGGCACTGGATGATGGAAAGACGAAGCTGGTGCTGGTGGTGGCGGACAGCTGTGTGATCGGGCGCGGGATTTTTGATGAGGCGAAGAAGATGGTGAATGAGGCGACGGGTGTGCCGATGGAGAACATGATGATGTCCGCGACGCACTCGCATTCATGCGGCACGGCGCAGGCGGTGGGGCAGAGCGAGCCGAGCCCGATTTATCAGCGGTTTCTTGCGAGGCGCATGGCCGATGGGATGCGCTGTGCGCTGGACAATCTGGCACCGGCAAAAATCGCGTGGGGGACGGTGGATGTGCCGCAGCATGTGTATAACCGGCGGTGGAAGATGAAGCCGGGGAGCATCCCACCCACGCCGCATGGTGTGACGACGGATCAGGTGAAGACGAACCCGGGTGTAAACAATCCGAACCTGGTGGAGCCTGCGGGGCCGACAGATCCGCAGGTGAGCTTTATCAGCGTGCAGTCGGTGGAGGGGAAGCCCATCGCGCTGTATGCGAACTACTCGCTGCATTATGTGGGCGGCGTGGGGCCGGGGCACATTTCGGCGGATTACTACGGGGCGTTTGCGAACCGTGTGGGAGAGCTGCTGGGTGCGGAACAGCAGGATCCACCGTTTGTGGGGATCATGTCGAACGGGACGAGCGGTGACATCAACAACATCGACTTCCGTGGAGGGCAGGCGAAGGAGGGGCTGTATGGGCGGATCAAGATCGTGGCGAATGATGTGGCGCAGGCGGTGGCGGGTGCGTGCAAGACGCTGACGTATCGTGACTGGGTGGAGCTGGGTGTGGCGCAGAAGGAGGTGAAGCTGGGGCTACGCATCCCGACCGAGGCGGAAGTGGAAAAGGCGCGAGCGGTGACGAAGCAGTCCAAGCTGTTTCCGCGGATGGAGACGATGGAGCAGGTGTATGCGCGGGAGACGGTGCTGCTGGCGGATTTTCCGAGGGAAGTTTCGGCGCCGCTGCAGGTGATGAAGATTGGGGAGCTGCGGGTGTCGGCGATTCCGGCGGAGGTGTTTGTGGAGATCGGGCTGGGGCTGAAGAAGCGGCATGCGCAGACCTTCACGGTTTCGCTGGCGAATGCGTACCATGGCTATCTGCCGACGCCGGAGCAGCATCAACTGGGCGGGTATGAGACATGGCGGGCGAGGTCGGCGTGTCTGGAGGTGGATGCTTCGACGAAGATCGTCGCGGGGCTGGAGGAATTGTTTGAGAAACTGAAGTGAACCTCCGCATGAAGGCAATCGCTGCTTTTGTCCTGGGCTTGTTTGCAAGCGCCCTTCACGCTCAATCGCCAGATCTGGGCGGCGTGAAGGTGGCGTCCGCTGATCCCTCCAGCGAGGCCGCCATCACCGCCGTGCTTGCCGCGCCATTCAAGCTGCAGATCAGCGTGGCTCCCCATGCGGAGGCAAGGCCGCAAACGATCCGTATCGACCTGCCGAACAGCGGCCCCAAGGCCTGGCCAGCCGCTGATGTGGAAGTGCGCGATGCCAGTGGAAAAGCGCTGCTGGTGCGTCGCTCGGGCATCGAGTGGTTCAAGCTGCTCGTGCCGCTGCCTGCCGGTGTGACGAGCTGCGTTGTTGAGGCGGTCCCGCCTCCCGGAGGCTGGGTGAAGCCGACACCGGAAAAAAGCCGGGCCATCGAAGATCCCACCAGCGGCGTGAAGATGCGCATCGCGAAATGGCATGATGGCCGGGATGCGGCTTTGAGCATCCGCTTTGACGACTCACATCCCACGCATCTGAGCAAGGCGGCGCCCATTCTCGAAAGCTATGGCTTTCGCGGCACCTTCATGATCAATCCCGGTGCATCCGAACCAGGAAGCCGTCGTGTTTCCGAATTTAATCAGCAGCGTGCGGCGTGGGAAGCGCTGGCGAAGCAAGGCAAGCATGAATTCGCCAACCACTCGGCGCATCACCGGGGTGGATTGGGGGATGCGGACATGGAGGCGGAGATCGGCGAGGCCGCGCAGGTGATCTGGCAGATGACACCCGGAAAGAGCAGGCTCACCGCATTGAACCTTGGCGGCGGCACGCGCTGGGAGACCACGCGCTCCCTGCGCTACTACCTCGACAAGTATCACCATTTCGATGCCTCAGAAAACAGCACCGGCATGGACGACAGCTATGGCAATCGTGTCGAAAATTTTCGCCGGATTCTGCAGCAGCACCTCCAGCGCGGCCTCTGGTGCCGCATTCACTATCACTACATCGGCGAGGGGCTCAGCAGCAGCGAGGCGAACTTTCGTGCGGCCATGGACATCGCCAAAGAGCATGAGGCTAAACTCTGGATCGCAGGCATGGCAGACATTCATCAATACATGACGGAGCGAGATGCTGCGAAGCTCGCTCTGATCAAAGCGGACGCGCAGCAACTCAGCTTCAAACTCACCTGCGCCACTGATGCCGCCCTCTACGACCAGCCGCTGACGATCGAAATGGTGCTGCCGCCAGCATGGAAGCTGCCGAATGTGAGCATCAAAGATGCGAAGGGAAGCGTCATTCCCACAATGCCAGGCAAGCTCGAAGGTGCTGACGCGCTGCGTTTTGACGTGCCTCCGCGTGAGGCGGAATATTTGATCTCTGTGAACCCATGATCACGCCATGGAACGAAATGCCCCGCTGAATCTCCACATGTCAAAGCGTATGGTGAATGGACTGTTATCAAT
The DNA here is from genome assembly GCF_044227185.1 of Prosthecobacter sp. Lineage (GTDB taxonomy): Bacteria > Verrucomicrobiota > Verrucomicrobiia > Verrucomicrobiales > Verrucomicrobiaceae > Prosthecobacter. The sequence continues at coordinate 158,547 of NZ_JBGAFO010000012.1, forward strand.
GCCAAACTCGATCCCTCATTTTATCACACCCTCATTTTCTGCCATGAGATGCATCCTTCTCTGCCTCGCCCTTTTCACCTGTGCTGCGTCCGCGGCGAACATCGTCATCATGACGGTGGAAGATCCGAACAACTATGAGTCCCCGAGGACGATGCGGGAGTTTGCGGAGAAGGAGCTGAGGCCGCTGGGGCATCGGGTAACGATTGTGGAAGGGGACAAGCCGCAGATGCATCACTTTGCGGGGCTGGTGGAGGCGCTGAAGGATGCGGATCTGCTGGTGCTGTTTTCACGCAGGCGCTTTCCGCCGAAGGAGGAGATGGCGGCCATCAAGGCACACCTGGCGGCGGGCAAGCCGCTGCTGGGCATTCGCACGGCGAACCATGCGTTTTTGCCGAAACCGAACGAGGTGGTGGATGCGAGTCTGGCGCCGTGGCCGGAGTTTACGCATGAGGTGCTGGGCGGTGAGAACACGGGGTATGAAACGAAGGGGCTGCCCTACAGTGTGAGCGCGCCTGCGGGGGTGAAGACGCCGATTCTTGAGGGAGTGAATGTGGCGGAGATCCGGGGATATCAGTCGATGTACAAGGTGCTGCCGCTGGCGGCGGATGCGACGCCGATTTTGATCGGCACGGCGCAAGAAGGCGCCAGCACACCGCCGCAGCCGGTGGCGTGGATGCGCACGTATGGGCCTGGGAAGGCGCGCATTTTTTACACGAGCCTCGGTGCGCCGGAAGACATGCGCAGCGCGGATGTGCAGCGGCTGCTGCTGAATGCGGTGGCGTGGACTTTGAAGAAATAAACTGTCATGAAATGGATTTGTTTTCTCTTGCTGGCTTGTGCTGCCACGGCGCGGGCTGAAATGCTGGCGGGTGTGGCGAAGGTGGATATCACGGACCGCAAAGGGCCGGTGAATGACCCGTGCTTTGCGAAGGCGCTGGTGCTGAAAAGCAGAGGGACGACGGCGGTGGTGATCACGCTGGATGCGGTGGCGGTGGGAGGCATCGGACGCATTGGCAATGGATTCATGGCGACGGTGCGGCGCGGGCTGCAGGAGCTGGGCATTGCCCCGGAGAATGTGGTGGTGAATGCGAGCCACTGTCATGGGATTGTGCGCGGGGATCTGGAACCGCTCGTTGTTCAGGCGGTGAAGGAGGCGGCGGGGAATCTGGTGCCGGTGAAGGCTGGCAGTGGCGTGGGATTGGAGACGCGCATCAGCGAAAACCGGCGGCTGAACATGAAGGACGGCAGCATGGTGGACATGCGGCGGGCGTACTCGATGCCGCTGGATGAAGCGGTGGCGGGCGTGGGGCCGATCGATCCGCAGGTGGGCGTGCTGAGGCTGGATCGCGCGGATGGCACGCCGCTGGCGGTGCTGTATCAGTTTGCCTGTCATCCGATCATGAACCCGCCGAGCAAGGGATGCTCGGCGGACTATCCGGGATTTGCGTCCAAGGTGATTGAAGAGGCGACGGGAGCGATGGCATTCTTTGTGCAGGGCTGCGGGGGAGACATCAATCCTGTGCGGTATAAGGAGGTGACGCGGGCGGCGGATGCGGAGCCGCTGGGGACGATGCTCGGGGCGACGGTGATGGCGGCGATGCGGAAGATTGAGACGAAGGGTGATGGTGTGCTGAGGGTGAGCAATGAGACGGTCAGCGTGCCGCGCGCGGCGGATTATGAGGCACGGATTGCACGAATCGAAGCGGAACAGAAGAAGCTGACGGCGGCGCTGAAGCCGACAAACATCAATTTCAAGACCTTCCTGCCGCTGCTGCTGCAGCACAGGCTGTGGCCGGACACGCCTTCGCATTATTCGCAGAGCTATCTGCATGATGAAGCGCAGGGGCGGAAGGGGATTTCGCAGCTCGATGCTGACAACCGGGTGCTGGTGGAGAGCTATCTGGCGAACATCGAGATCATGGAGCGGCTGACGCGGCTGAATGCGAATCTGGGGCTGCTGAAGATGCACCTGAAGCAGACGCAGGAGGCGGGCAAGGCAACGCTGGATGCCGAAGTGTGCGGACTGCGCGTGGGGGATTTCAAGCTGGTCACCTTTCCTGGAGAAGTGACGGTGCAGGTGGGGCTGAACATCAAGAAGGAGGCGAAGGATGCGGGCGCTTTCGTTTCGGGATACACCAATGGATATATCTGGTACACGCCGACGGTGGAGCAGCGGCTGAACAGTGGCTATGCGCAGGAAGACTGCGACACGCTGGTGGCACCGGAATGGCAGAAGATTTTTGAAACGAAGGCGCTGGAGGTGTTGAGCAAACTCGGCCAATGAACTGCATGAAATCAGCACCTATACTTTTGTTTATGACATGGGCCTGCGGTGCCCTGGCCGCGGAGGAACTGCCGAAGACACTCATGACGACGCGGGGCAAGCTGCTGGTGAGCGAGGACTTCACGCCGCCGCTGGCAGCGGTGACGGGGAAGCCGGTGGGATTTGCGAGCGGGTTCACCGGCTGGCGGTATAATGCGGGGCCGGTGGGTGGAAAGTCGGGGCATTGGAAACTGGCGGATGGGTGCTTTACCGGAGTGGAGAGTCCGACGGCGAATCATCCGGCAACGGCGTCGTTTGGGTTTCAATTCACCGACGCCATCATTCAGTGTGAGGTGAGGCTGAATGATGTGCCGGATGAGGGGCGGAAGTATCGGTCGCTGTTTATCAAGGCGACGGATGTGAAGGATTATGTGATCGCGCTGAGCATCGGGCCGGGCGGGCTGTTTTTGATTCCGTATGATGCGGAGCGCATCAATCCTGCGACCAAGCAGCGGGAGAAGGGAACAACGAGCCGCGTGCAGGCACAGGTGAAGCTGAACGAATGGCACACGGTGGTGCTGGAGATCAAAGGCGAGGAGGTGGTGGGGACGCTGGATGGGAAGAGCACGACCCTGGCCAATCCGCTGATTGGCGTGGCGAAGCACAGCCTCATGCTGGGCGCCAGCACGGAGGCGAGCTTTCGCCATCTGCGTGTGTGGGAGGCTTTGCCGAATGCGGAGTGGGCGACGGCGAAGGCGAAAATTTCAGCAGCACCGAAACCTTGAACCAACTTTGAATTCCTATGAAACGATCATTCCTTCTTCGCACTTTGCTTTGCTTCGCGTTCGCATTCGGATGGCAGGTCCAGGCGGCAGAGCCACCGCACATTGTCATCATGATTGGCGAGGACGAGTACCATACCTGGGAGACACTGCCGGAGTTTGCTGCGAAGGATTTGAAGGAAGTGCCTTATCGCGTGACGGTGGTGCAGGCGGATGCGGCGGATAAGAATCAGTTTCCGGGATTTGTGGAGGCGATGAAGGGTGCGGATCTTCTTTTGATCAGTGTGAGGCGCCGCACTCCGCCAACGGAGGTGATCGATGCGGTGCGTGCGCATCTGAATGCCGGGAAACCACTGGTGGGGATTCGTACGGCGAGCCATTGCTTTGCGCTGCGGCCGAAGGAGCCGGAACCGAAGGCGGGGCTGGCCATCTGGCAGGAGTTTGATCACGAAGTGCTGGGCGGGAACTACACGGGGCATTATGGAAAAGATCCGGCGAAAATCACGCTGGTGCCGGGTGCTGAAGCGCATGCGATTTTGAAGGGAGTCACCGTGAGTGAATTGATCGGACATGGTGGGCTGTATAAAAACACACCGTTGCAAGAGGGGACGACACCACTGCTGAAGGGAACGCTGCCAGGCGCGGAGACGGAGCCCGTGGCGTGGACGCATTTGTACGGTGAGAAGAAGGCGCGCGTGTTTTACACCTCGATGGGGCATTGGGATGATTTCAAGCTGCCCGCCTTCCGGCGTTTTCTGCTGAATGGCATCGCATGGGCTTTGGAGAAGTGAGACGGGTCTTGTGATCTGACATGCGCGCCTTTTTGTTCTTCACCTTTTCGATGGGGCTGCTGCATGCGGCGCCTGTGCCGCAGGTGCATCAGGAGGGGAAGATCCGCGTGTTTTACCAGACGGAGGGACAGCACGCGGTGGATGCGACGGATGCGAACAAAAACGGTGTGCCGGACCAGGTGGAGGACGTGCTGACGCAGGTGGTGGCGGCGCGTACGCTGTTTGTGGAGGTGCTGGGATTTCCTGATCCGCTGCAGACGGAGCGGTTTCGCACGGCGAGCTTCATTGACATCAGTTTCCGGCACAAGGACGTGCTGAAGTCCAACGGCGTGGCGTATGACGAGCTGCAGCGATACAACAGGCCGGGGGATCCGAAGGGCACGCTGAGCATCGGCTTCACGGTGGCGACTTCGGTGAAGGCGGCGACCAATCTGACGCCTGCGCATGAGTTTTTTCACCTCATTCAGAACAGCGTGACCTATTTTAAGAACAAGTGGTTTACGGAGGGGACGGCGCGGTGGTCTGAAAAAGGGCTGGGCCTAGGCGGACTGGGGCCGGCGAAGATTTTGAGCGCGTGGCCGCTGCCGGAGGAGCAGGCAAAGACAGTGCTTGGGATGGCGTATGAGGCGTCGGATCACTTCTGGAATCCGCTCGCCGCAAAAGCTGATGAGAAAGGCGTGATTCCTGAATCACCAGCCCTCGCGCGAGTACAGGAGATGCGCTATACCGACGGTACACCGGTGCTCAAGGACCTGAAGCTGACGGGATGGAAGTTTATCCGCGAAGTGCTGCTGGCTCTGGACAGGGCGGATGATGTGGCGTTTCGCGAGCTGGGGTATGAGCGGTGGTCGGAGGAGAATCAGAGGTCGCCGAAGAACAACGTGTACCTCATGAAGTGCGTGCAGGAGGTGCTGGCGAAGCAGTGACGGTTTTGTTTTTCTTGGGTGAGGCCTTGAGCATTGCTGCGTGCTCGCCATAGGAAGCGGCTCCCCCAAACCACCCTGAAAAATATGCGACTTCAAGACCAGGTCATTCTCATTACGGGCAGCACCACCGGCATCGGTGAATTCATGGCACGGCGATTTGTTGCCGAAGGCGGCAAAGTCATCCTGCACGGCCGTGATGCGGCGCGAGGCGAGGCTTTGTGCAAGGAGCTCGGCACGGACAAGGCGGCCTTCTGCCAGGGAGATCTGGCGGATGCGGCCTACCCAGAAAAGCTGGCGAAGGATGCGATCGCGGCGTTTGGCAAGGTGGATGCGCTGGTGAACAACGCGGCGCTGACGAATCGCGCGAAGATCGGCGAGACGGATGCGGCGATGTTTGACCGCATCATCGCGGTGAATGCGCGTGCGCCGATGCTGCTCATCCGTGCGCTGCTGCCGGAGTTGAAGAAGAACCAAGGCGTGGTGCTGAACATTGGCTCGGTGCTGGCACACTGCGGTCAGGCGAATCTGCTGGCGTATTCGATGTCCAAGGGCGCTCTGATGACGATGACACGTAATCTGGCGGATGCGCTGGGCACGGACCGCGTGCGTGTGAACCAGCTCAATGTGGGCTGGACGCTGACGGAGAACGAATACCAGGTGAAGCTGGGCGACGGGCTGGGCGAAGGCTGGCCGGACCGGCTGCCTGCGTACGCGGTGCCGATGGGCCGGCTGCTGATGCCGGAAGACATCGCCGCGGCGGCCGTTTACTGGGTCGGGCGCGAGAGCTTTCCTGTCACCGGCACGGTGGCGGAGCTGGAGCAGTACCCGCTGATTGGCAGATACACGAACCATGAAGGTGATCCGCTGAAGCAGCAAGATCACGAGAAGAAATGACGAAACCAGAATGGCGAATGACGAATTGAGACTGAGAACCGCATACTAAACAACTGACATGAAACTGATCCGCTTTGGAAATCCTGGAGAAGAGAAACCTGGCCTGCAGCTTGAGGATGGACGCCGCATTGATGCGTCTGCTTTTGGTGGGGACTATGATGAGAAGTTTTTTGGTGGTGATGGGCTGGAGCGTCTGGCGGCTTGGGCGAAGGCCAATGCGGCCTCCGCGCCTACGGTGAGTGCTGAGACGCGGCTGGGGCCGTGCATTGCGCGGCCGAGCAAGATCATCTGCATCGGGCTGAACTACAGTGACCATGCGAAGGAGAGCGGCATGCCGATTCCGGCGGAGCCGATTGTGTTTTTCAAGGCAACGAGCGCCATTGTGGGCCCGAATGATGATGTGGTGATCCCGCGCAACTCAAAGAAGACGGACTGGGAAGTGGAGCTGGCTTTTGTGATTGGCAAGAAGGCGAGCTATGTGTCTGAAGCAGACGCGATGAGCCATGTGGCGGGGTATTGCGTGCACAATGACTACAGCGAACGTGAGTGGCAACTGGAGCGCGGCGGGCAGTGGGTGAAGGGGAAGAGCTGCGACACGTTTGCGCCTATCGGGCCGTTCCTGGCGACGAGCGACGAGATTCCTGATCCCCAGAATTTGAAACTGTGGCTGAAGCTGAACGGCAAGACGATTCAGAACAGCAGCACGGCGCAGATGATCTTTGGCGTGCAGAAGCTGGTGAGCTACCTGAGCCAGTTCATGAGCCTTCTTCCTGGAGACATCATCACTACTGGCACACCTCCCGGCGTCGGTCTCGGCTTCAAGCCCGATCCGGTCTTCATGAAACCCGGCGATGTCATCGAACTTGGCGTCGAGGGGCTGGGTGTGCAGGGGCAGACGGCGGTGGCGGCTGCGTAGCGGAGGGCTGAGGTGAATAGCGCTCGGGTAGGCTGAGTGCTTTTCGCTTCGGAGTTCCGGAGGATGGGCAACGAAGATTAGGGGTAAAAAAATTTCCAGATCTCAGAGTTGGAATTTTTAACCGACTGGTCTTTTGCCCGCTCTGGCGGTGGAGAGAGGCTTTCTGAATTCGATGCCGTTGGGGAAGGCCGCTGTGATTCGATGCGGTGGAGCAGCCAGACCTGACGGGGCGGCGAGGCAGACGCTGCTGGTGAGCGCGGTGCATGAAGAAAGCGCTGGCTTTGCTTTCCGATTTGACTGCCTAAACCCAGGGTCGCCTCGCTTAGGCTTCCTCCTTCGCTCCGAGAGCTTCGGAGGACAAGCTGGCTGACCCTGGGCTGTATTACGCAGCCCTTTCAGGGCTGAAGAAACAGACTCCATTTTTAATGGATGCGGTAGTATTACTCGACCTTCAGAACACCGTTCATGACCATCCAGTGACCGGGGAAGGTGCAGAGGTAGGGGTAGTCGCCTTTCTCTTTGGGGGCGGTGATGTGGATGGTGAACTGCTCCTTGGGATTGGTCATGTCCGTGTAGGCGAGGACGTCGGGGGAGTCGGGGACGTAGTGTTTGGCGAGGCCCTGGGGATCGGTGATCATGAGGTTGGCGAGGTTGCCGATTTTTTGCAGGGTGCCGGGCTTGGCGAGCATCCAGTTGTGCGGGACGACGTCGGGGTTCTTGAAGACGATGGTGAGTTTTTCGCCGGGTTTGGCAGTGAGCTTTTTCTGCACGTATTGGAGACCGAGAGCGGCTTCGATGATCACCTCGCGGCCGCCTTCGCCTTTGGCCCAGGGGTTGGGCTTGGCTGACTTGGGAGCCTCCATGCCGATCTGCGCGGCGTGGTTGGTTTTGGCGATTTTGGCGTAGCCGGGGAATGCGGTGAAGGGTTCGGCCAGGGCGTGGGCGGTGAGGAAGATGTCGTGGCCGGTGGTGAGGTGCAGATGTACCTGGCTGGCGGTGACGAGCTGGGGGATTTCGAGGAAGAGGGTTTTGCCGCCGTCGAGCTTTTGCACGCTGTGAATTTCGAGGGGATCGTGGCCGGGAGTGTCGGCGTATTTGACGGAGTATTCGGGGGAGCCGTACTGTGCGCCGTAGCGGTAGTTCCAGCATTGGGCGAAGCAGGTGGCGGCGTCAGCCTCTTTGACGGGCTGGTTGAAGCGGAGGAGGACGCCGTTGTCTCGGGCCTCGAAGGCGATGGGGACGGGTTTCTCGCCCCCGGTGAAGCGGACGCGCTGGAAGCAGCCGTCCTTGGGTGTGTAGCTGCCCCAGCCCTGCATGCCATTCACATACAGGTGGCCGTCGTTGGGATTGAAGCGGGCGCATTGCGGGCCGGAGTCGAAGTTTCCGCTGATCTTGAACGCAGCGGCCTGCCAGCGGCCTTTGACGTTTTGACGCATGGCGAGCCAGGCACCGCCACCGCCGGAGGAGAGGTGGATGAAGTTGTCATCGCCTTTGAGCGAGGCCCATTTGTCGCCGGAGATGAAGGCCTGGCTGCTGGCGCTGTTGTCTTCGCCGCGTGGGAGATACATGAGCACGGGTTCGGGGGGCTGGCCGTTTTTGGGGCCGCCGGCGCCGAAGTGAGCGCCGAGATTGTGATCGAGTTCGATCTGGAAGATGGAGGAGGCGGGAGTCCAGTCGCCCTCCTGGCCGCTGGTGGTGATGAAGCGGCCGTCTGGGGAAAGACCGAGGCCATCGGGATTGCGGAAACCGGTGCCGAGGACTTCGAGCTTGTCGCGGCCGGTGATGCGGCACACGCCTTGATTGCCGGAGGCGAAATACCAGCGGCCTTCCTTGTCGGTTTCGAGGCCGACGATGAAGTCGTGGCCGCCGGGGGAGGTCTGCATGGCATTGGTGACGCACTCGTAGAAGTCGGCTTCGTCATCGCCATTGAGATCGTGCAGGCAGGTGATCTGATCGCGGCCGAGGACGTAGAGTTTGTCCTTCACGATCTTCATACCGAGGGGCTGGTTCAGGCCGGTGGCGAAGCGCTTCCAGCGGACTTTTTCGAGCTTCTCATCGATGCCTTTTACGAGCCAGACTTCGCCGGTCATGGTGGCGATGGCGGCGGTGCCATCGCTGAAGAAGTCGTGGGCGGTGATGAAGAAGAGGGTACCGTAGGGATTCTCAAAGGGGAGCTCGATGGTGTCGGTGGCGAAGGGCTGCTGGGTGCCGAGCCTGCCTTTGGTTTCGAGCCATTGGGGCCATTGGGCGGGGCCGCCTTTGGTGAGGCCGGCAAACTTCTCAGGGGCTTGGTGTTCGTTCGTTGCGGTGGAAAGAAAGGGACGACCTTCCAGTGAATAGGAAAAGATCACTTCTTTGCCGTGACGGTAGAAGCCGTGATAGACACCGGGACCATCGGTTCCTGGGTGTTGGTCATATTTTCGAATCAACTTTCCGTCCATTGCGGCTCCGCCCATAAATCCGTGGCGTGCGTCGCTGAGTTTGATGAAACCGCCGGACCATGTCACGAGGAAGGAAAGTGTTTCTGGATCGAAAGCGGCGGCATTGTTGCCATATCGAACGCATACGGCTTTCGGAATCGTCAGGCCCGCGCCTTTGAAGACGCAACTGAACACGCTGCCGTGGTCCTGGGCAGCAAAGCGGCCATCCTTCCACGTGACCTGGTCGTTTTGATTGCCCCAGTGGCCCTGCTGGCCGCCATCGAGGCCGGGGAACTGGGGGATGAGCTCGGGCAGGGGCTTCTGCTTCATGAACTGCAGGGCCTGCTTGCCGTAGAAGTCGAAGATGCGCTCGCGGCTCACAAATTCCTGCCAGTGGACGTTGTCCTCAGGATGGAGCGGTTTGCGGTCGGGTTTGAATTCGGCGGGCTTGGGTGCGGGTGGTGGGAGGAGGGCGTCGAGGTTGTCGAAGTCCCAGAGGCCGAGGGTGTTGTCCATGCGGAGGCGCGGACCGGGAGCGCCTTTGCGGGGCTTCATGGCGCCGCGAGAGAGGCGCACGTCATCGATGATGCCATCACAGCCGATGCTGTGATCGACGAGGCTGCCGAAGGCGATGCCGCCTGCTGTGGAGTTGCCGGCAAGGGGTTTCGCGGGCTTTTCGAGCACCTGTTTGCCGTCGATCCAGAGGATGAGGTTGGTTTCGCTGACGCTGGCGTGGAGGTCGTGCCATTCGCCATCGCAGATGTTGACTTGGGAATCGAAGTCGCCGCCGCGGCCGGGCATGTAGAGGGCGAGCGTGCCGCGCTTGGCGTGAGTGTAGAGTTCCCAGTGGGTGGCGGAGGATTTGGCGTCTGAGGCGATGAGGATGTTGTAGTGGTCTTTGCCAGTGAGCTTGGCGCGGCACTCGATGGTGAGGGGCAGGGTGCGGTAGGCTTCGTTGTCCTTTTGGAAGTAGCTGCCTTTGAGGGCATTGCCGAATTCCTTGCTGAGGGAGGGCACGCTTTCGCCAACGACGGTGAGTTTGGTGGTGATGGCTGGAGTGGCGGGTTTGTCGGTCCAGGTGCGGTACTTGGGCTTGGGGCCGGGGGGATTGTCGTCGAGCTGAGGGATGAGCCAGGCGAGGCCGTCGAGGTTGTCGAGGAGGCGGCCTTCGGCGTCTTCATCGGTGTGATTGAGGATGCCGATGGGGCCGCTGTAGCCGCTGGCGCGGACGACGCGCAGCACTTTCACATCTTCCGTGCCGACGCCGAGTGGAAGGATTTTGCGGCCTTTGGCTTCGCCGTCGATGTCCATGCCGTTGAGATTGAAGCAGAGCAGATGCGGCAGCATGCGCGGGAAGATTTTGGCGAGGCGGTCGAGATGGCCGTGGCCGTGATGGAGATTGTACACCATGCCGATGTTCTTGATGCCTTTGGCTTTGAGGGCCTCCACGATGGCGATGGCGTTTTCGGGTTCGCCGTACCACCAGCCGTGATTGTAGAGAGCGACCTGGCAGCCGAGGGGGGCAGCGGCTTCACAGATGGGCTGAAGGCGTGCGACTTCTTTGGCGATGCGTGCCTGCTGATCGGCCTCGTCTTTGACCTGGATGCTGCCACCGTGGCCGTTGACCCAAAGCTGGGGATGCACGTTGTGGCGTTTGAAAAGCTCGAGCGTTTGTTTGGCCTCGTCATTGAGCGTGGTGGGGAACCACCAGCCCATGAGCTCGATGTGGTGCTTTTTGAGGGCGTTCAGTTCGTCGTCCCACTGCGGGATGTGCTCCTTGCGGTAGTCATAGACGAGTTTTTTGACGCCCATTTTTTCGAGCATGGCGGCGCGTTCTTCGGGGCCGCGCTTGGCTTTGTCGAAGGGGACGATGCACCAGGCAGCGAGGTTGGATTTTTCGAAGAGGTCGGCGGCGCGCATGGCGGCTGAGTTGCCGAGGAGCAGGACGGAGAGAAAGAGCGAGCGGAGGGGGGGCATGAGAATTGACGTTGGAAAGTGAGATGAGGAGTATTAGAATGAAGCTGTGACAGTCACCAAAGGCATTTATCAAAACGGCAGTGTCTCACTGCTGACGGCGGTTTCGTGGCAAAACGGTACGACGGTAGAAGTCGTAGTGCCTGAGAGCGATGAAGTCAGCGCCGATGGCTCGCCGTGGCCGCGCACCGACCAGGAACGGGAGGAAAGGGCGAGCATGCTGGAGGAAACACCTGCCGTGTTTGATTCCGAAGAAGCGGCCAAGGAGTTTGAGCAGGAAATGGCTGCAGTGCGTCGGGAGCACCTCAATAAGCAGGCAGAATCAACCGCACGAGAGGAGCGCATTGCGCGATCTTTTGACTGATGCGCTACCTGCTCGACAGCGGAATCCTGAGCGATTTTATTCAGGCGCGGCAGCCGGTCATGAGCCGAGTGGTCGCCGCAGTGCGTGCGGGGCATGTGATTGGCATTGGGACGCCCGTTCTGGGCGAATTCATCGCCGGTTTGATGAAGAGCAGTGATCCTGCGAGGAACCTGCAAAGGCTGAACCGCAAGATTGGACATCTGCGGCTGTGGAGTTATGATCGGAGTGCCGCCGAGGCTTATGGTGATGTCCAAAATGATCTGCGAACACGGGGCCTGCTGATCCAAGTGATTGACATGCAAACGGCGGCGATTGCCAAGGCGCTTGGCAATTGTGTGGTTGTCACCAAGGACAGTGATTTTCAGCGCATCCCAGGACTGGGCATCGAGGACTGGTCGCTCTAAAAAATGGCAGCAGGGCAGTCTCATTCCAGAGTGATGTCATACACCAGTCGCAGCGTTTCGCCTTTGGGGATGGTGAAGGGGGTGGGTTTCTTTTTGGCGTCGGGGGTGCCGGTGGGATTGATGACGAGGACGCCGTAGTCGCGGGCGTGGCTCCAGCTTGGGCGGGAGGATTCGGTAGAGGGGGCGATGCGGATGGCGGCGGTGTCGGTGCCGTAGCGCCACCATTGTGCGGGCTGGCCCCAGCATTGTTTTTCATCGCGCTGGCTTTTGCTGTTGGTGATGTGGCCGGTGCCGGTTTTGACGCAGAGTGCGCCGGACAAGCGGACGCCTAGGCCGGCTTCCTCCTGGGCGGCGATGGTGATGTCGTGCTCAGTGCTGCCGAGCTTCGTGTCCCAGTGGAGGGCGACGTTTTTGTCCTGGAGGGTGAAGGAGTAGGTGGTGGTGTCGCGGCAGATTTCTTCGCCTTTGGCGCTGAGCCAGCGGTTGATGACGGTGAAGCTGTGATCGGTGATGTCTTTGATCTCGGCCTGCACGACGTGGCCTTCATTGCGCCAGAAGTCGGTGCCGTTGATGCCGCCGAAGGCGAGCCAGAGGCCGGGGTGCATGTCGGGGTGGTCCTGGGGTTCTTCTTTTTGAGGTGGGAAGCTGCGGGTGAGCTGTACGCCGGAGCGGTTGCGCAGGTTCATCCAGAAGGGGCGCTTTACGTCGGGATGGCGGGTGACGTATTCGGCGACGGGCTTGCTGTTGTACAGCACGCGCAGTTTGGTTTCGTGTTCCTCGATGCAGAAGCCTTTCACGGCGTCGCCATGGAAGCGGAGGGGATTGGAATCGGGGACGGGGGTGACTTCGGAGCCGTCTTTTTTATGAGGGCTTTTGTCGGCGGTTTTGTTGTCCGGCTTCTTGTCGGATTTTTTTGGCTGCTGCTTGGCACCTGCTTTTTGGGTGAGCAGCCATGCGGCGATGTCGGCGCTGTTTTGGGCGCTGAGCACGGAGCTGAAGGGAGGCATGGCGGAGATGGGGAGGGTCTCGTGCTTGGTGATGTCTGCGCGCATGATGCGGGCGCGCTGGCCGGTGATGAGGCCGAGGGTGACGGCGAGGCCGCTTTCGTCGAGCAGCACGCCGGTTTGCACGCCTGCGGCGGTGGTGATGACGTGGGAGTTGAAGCCTTCGGTGATGACGGCGCTGGGATCGAGGATGGACTGCAGCAGATGTTTGGCATCTGCGCGGTCGCCGATGCCTGTGAGGTCGGGGCCGAACTGGTTGCCGCGGCCGGAGATGTGGTGGCAGAGGATGCAGCCTGCGCCTGCCTGATGAAGCGCGAGAAGGCGGCCGCGCTCGACATCGGCGGTGGGTAGAGCGGCCATGGCCGCCTCCAGCGTGGTGGGGGTGGTGATGGGTTCGCGCGTCGGTGGTGTGCCGGTGATGGGGGCGATGTTGGCGCTATTTACACCGAGGCCGCGGAGCTCGATCTTCTGGCCTGCGCCGCTGTTCATCTTGATCCAGTGCTCGGCGAGGTGGCGGGTTTCTTTGTCTGCGTCTGAGAGCAGAGGTTTCACGCCTTCTTCAGTGAGTGCGCCGTCTTCGAGCAGGGCAAGGAGGGCTGCGCGACGAACGCCGCCGCGTGGGTCAGCGAGGAGCTGTTTGAGTGAAGCGGTGCCAGCGAGATCGCGGAGGGCGCGCCATGCGCTGTAAAAGGTGAGGCGGTCGGATTCGTTTGCGGCGACTTCGACTAAGGCGGGGACGCTTTCAGCGCGATGCGATTGCCACAGTGCCTGCACGGCTTCGAAGCGGGTGCGGGCGTCGGAGGCTTTTGTTAAAGCGATGATGGCGGGAGACGAAGTGTGGCTGAGGATGCGGAGGGATTGAATTCGGAGATTGCCGGGTGTTTGAAGGGCGGACTCGAAGAAGGCGGTTTCGCCCAAGCGACCCAAGGCCCATGCAGTCCAGGTTTGCTGGCGGGTGGTGAGTTTGTCGCTTTGAAGGGCGGTGATGAGTTCCTGTTTGGCGCTGCTGCCACGGCGGATGATTTCTTCCTGTGCGTTGACGGTTTGGGCGGGAACGGGGCTGGCCAGGGTGGAGATCAATTCGGTGATGGACTGGTCTTTGAGGGGCTTGGTGGGAAGAGCGGGCGCAGCAGAATTTCTTGCGATGATGCGATAGACGCGGCCTTCGCTGGTCATCTGGCCGGAGGAGTCGTACTCAGCGCCGTAGCCGCGGCTCCAGCTCATGCAGTAGAGGGCGCCGTCGGGGCCGAAGGAGATGTCGGTGGGGCGGAAGAGGGATTTGCCGCCAGAGATGAAGGGCTCCCATTCGCCGCCTTCGCATTGCATGAGTGCGCCGTTCCATTTGGGTTTGAAGAGGAAGGTGGTTTTGCGCAGCCAGTCGTTGATGAAGAAGACGCCGCGATGCGTGCCGAGATCGCCGAAGGCGACGCCGGTGCCGCTGCCGTGGAAGACATCGTGACTGAGGGGGACGGTGGGCAGGTGGTCTTCGCCGGTCCACGAGCTGCTCCAGGGATGGTTCCAGCCGAAGTGTGCGCCGTAGAAGGGCATGAAGACGCGGTCGCCTTCGTTTTGATCGTTGTCGGTGCCGATCCAGTTGAAGCCGTCGTCCATGCCGATGTCCCAGGGATTGCGGAAGCCGCGGGAGACGATTTCGAGATTCGCGCCCATGTCCTCGCAGCGGAGCACGCCGCCCATGAGGCCCCAGTCGTCTTTGGGGTCGTGGTAGGTGTGCTTGTAGGTGGCGGCGGTGAAGGTCTGCGGCTTGGTGGCGGGCGTTTGCGTGGGCTGGCCGAAGAGTTCGCGGAAGGGCTGAGGCGCGATGCGGTCGGGATTCTTGGGGTCGTTCAGGCCCTTGGAGTTGCCCTTGCTCATGTAGAGGCGGCCATCGGGAGCCCAGACGAGGCCGTGCAGACCGTGCTCGAGGTTGCCGAGGTCGGTGAAGACTTTGATGTATTCATCGGCCACGTCATCGCCATCGAGATCGCGCACGACGGTGAGGTCGGGTGAGTTGGCGATCCACAGATCGCGGCCATGCCAGGCGAGGCCCTGGATGGCATTGAAGCCGGTGGCGAAGGTGTGCGTTTTGTCAGCTTTGCCATCGCCGTTTTCATCGGTGACGATGACGACGCTGTCGCCGGGGGTGTCGGGCTTGGGATTGCGATACTGCGGACCCATGCCGATGCAGAGGCGGCCTTTGGCATCGAAGGCCATGGAGCAGGTCTGACGGACGAGCGGCTCCTGCGCGAAGAGGGAGACTTCGTAGCCGGAGGGGAGGGATGGAAGGGCTTTTAGATCCGCGCCGGTATCCACCATGTCCGCGTGGAGAGAAGAAAGCGCCAGCAGCGGCAGGGCGAGCTTGAGGGATTTCATGAGCGGCTACTTGGCTGCTTAGGGGTTAGCGGGTTTGATTTTGGCCTACGGAACACACGGAATACACGGAAAGGATCAGAAGTCGGAGGCGGAAGGGCTAGGGCTGGTTGTCAGGCTGGGCCGCAATAGCCGTCGGAGTTGAGGAAACGTTCAATTTGGATTTTTGGGTAGTGTCCAAAATTGATGAGCAGGCCGAGTTTCAGTCCGCTGGCTTGGAGATAATTGATGATCTGGGCGCGATGCTCGTCGGTGAGTTTCGGTACTGCTTTGAGTTCGAGGATGATGATGCCGAAACAGACGAGATCTGGGATGAATGTGTGTCTCAGACGACGGCCCTTGTATGTGAGCGGAAACTGTTGCTGTGGATCGTAAGGAATGCCTTGGAGTTCCAATTCGGCTTCGAGACATTCTTGATAGATTGGCTCGGTGAATCCACAGCCCTTCAACTTATAGACCTCGAAGCAGGCTCCGCGTATGCGGAAGGATTCTTCAGGGTAGATGAGGTTGCTCATGACGGATTGAATGGCCTACGGATTACGCTGGAAGGCGGAGTTGAAGAGCACGGATTGGATGGCCTACGGAACACACGGAATACGCGGAAAGGATCAGAAGGCAGAATTGAAAAAAGCAGATTGAGTGGTCTATAGAGTACTTGGAATACTACGGAAAGGATAAGAGGGAAGAGATGGAGGAGGTTTGAGAAATTAAAGTCTGGTTCCGTGTATTCTGTGTGTTCCGTAGGCCATCACTTCGCGTAGTTTTGCCACTGGGCGTCGATCCATTTGGCATCGGGGGCGCCGTCGAAGACGAGGATGCGGTATTTGGAGATGTAGGGTTTGCCGGGCTCGATGGACCAGTCGCCATCCTGGGAGGGAGCGATGCAGAGCTGGGGGTTTTTGGGATTGAGGCGGAGGGGCTGGGGGAAGCGGAAGTTCGAGGGATGGATGAGGATGACCATGCCGGTGGGGGCGCCATCGACCTGGCCGCCGATGTGGACCCATTTGCCTTTGGTGGAGTCGCCTTTGGCGCGGTCGTGGCCTTCGCTGGTGAGCATGGTGACGGCATCGACGGGGTTCCAGGCGAGGTTGCCACGGACGCCGAGGCCGCCGTAGTGATAGGTGGGGAGTTTCAGCGCTTTGTCTGTAGCGCAGGTTTGGGTGCTGGTGAGGTCAATGATGTTGGCGGGTTTGCCGTCGAGATCCTTTTGCGAGACTTCGACGTTCCAGGTTTCATTGAGGACCTTTTGATCGGGGGCGTGGCTGTGATCGAGGAAGAGGTGCTGGCTGATGAAGCCGCCGACGTCAGCGCCGCCCCAGCTTTTTTCGAGTTTGGCAAAGCGCACTTCGGCAAGGATTTGATCGCCGCTTTTGTTTTTGCCCTCGCCTTTGCCCTGGTTCCAGAAATCGGGGTGGGAATCACCGAATTCGGTCTTGGTCCAGGCGAGCCAGATGCCGCGATGCCAGCGGTGGTCCTCGGGGTGATTGCCGGTGACGAGCTTGCCGCTGGGGGAATAGACGGGGTGCAGGTGCGCGCCGTGTTTGAAAACGGGGGACACGCCTTCGGGGACATCGCCGGCTTCCATTTGGTAATCGCAGATCGCCTTTCCGCCGGTGCTGAAGTGCAGGACGGAGCCCTGCTGTTCCACCTGGATATCGGCGGCGAAAGCGGGGAGGGTGAGGAGGGCGGCGAGGAGAATGGCTGGCTTCATGACCATGGAACGTGGCGGTGGCTCACAAACTCGCAGGCTTTAGGAGCGTTCCGGCTTTCACCACACCGCCCTGCATGACGGCGAGGAGGTTGTCGCGGTTTTCGAGGATGGAGATGTCCGCAAGCACATCGCCAGAGACGACGAGGACGTCGGCGAGCTTGCCCGGTTCGAGGGTGCCGATTTCTTTTTCGCGGCCCATCATTTTGGCGCCGCCGAGCGTGGCGCATTTGAGGGTGTCGAGCGGGGAGAAGCCGACGTAGTTGACGAAGAAGGTCAGTTCTTGCGCGTAGGTGCCGTGAGGTGTCCAGGCGAAGCCGTAGTCGCCGCCGAGGCCCATGGTGCCGCCGGCTTTGAGGACTTTGCGGCAGCTTTCGGCGCCGGCTTCGAGGGTTTCCTGGTGGCCGTCCAGCACGCGCTGGGAGAGGCCGAACTCTTTGCCGCGCTGCACGCTGAAGAGCTCGAAGCCGAGGCCGGGACACATGGGGACGTTGCGCTTGAGCAGGAGGTCGAGGCACTCGTCGTCCATGAATGTGCCGTGCTCGATGGCGTCGTATCCGGCTTTGAGCGCGTTGCGGATGCCTTCGGTGGCACGGCAGTGGCCGGTGACCTTGAGGCCGTGATTGTGCGCGGTGGCGACGACGGCGTGCATTTCCTCGAAGGTCATGCAGAGGGTGTGATGGTCGTTGATGTCGGGAGAGGCGGCGTCTCCCGTGGGGTAGGTTTTCACCCATTCGATGCCGTCTTTGACAAGTTTGCGCACAGCGGTGCGGGCCTGTTCGGGGCCGTTGACGATGAAGACGATTCCCTCCATACCGATGCGGCGGTAGTCGGGGTTCCAATCCATGAGGCCACCGGCGCCGCAGATCTCGCGACCACTGGCGCTGAGGCGCGGGCCGGGGATCATGTCCTCCTCGATGGCCTTCTTCATCCACACGTCGATGTTGTGCAGGCAGCCGCCGCTGCGTGCGGCGGTATAGCCGCATTCGAGGGCGGTCTTGGCGTTCACGGCGGACTGCAGGGTGACGTACTCGACGGGGAATTTGATGTCGAGATCCTGCAGCTCGGAGACATTGAAGTAGGTGAGGTGGATGTGAGCCTCGATGAGGCCGGGCATGATGGTGCCGCCTTGGGCATCGATGATGCGGGCGTCGGGAGTGGGTGGTGCGTCTGTGGCGGGGCCGGCGTAGGTGATGAGGCCGTCGGTGATGATGAGGGCGGCGTTGGGGATGGCGGGTTTGCCGGTGCCATCGACGAGCTGGCCGTTTTTGACGACGGTGGTGCCTGATTGGAGCTTCATGGTGCGCGGATGCTATCGCGTTGGCTTGCGCGTGGATAGAACAGAAACGGCAGGGCTTGGAATATTTGCGGCGGGGAAGGAATGCTCGAATTTTGCCGCAGAGGGGCGGAGAGGCAGAGGGGGCAGAGGTTTTTGATCTCAAATCTCTGCTCGCGCTGTTCACATTGCGTGAGGTGCCGCGTGAATGATGGATCGAAGAGGAAGGCACGGGGTCAGAGACCCCGGCACCTTGGGACTGCGGCGAATTATGAGTGCGTGTACTTCTCGCGATAGGCGCCGGGTGTTATGCCTGTAACGCGGCGGAAGGAGCGGGTGAGGTGGCTTTGGTCGGCGAAGCCGCAGCGGAGGCTGATGGCGGCGATGGATTCGCGGGTGTCCACGAGGAGGCGGCAGGCGGTTTGGATGCGGAGGCGTTTGAGGTACTGCTGCGGGGGCAGGCTGTATTCGCGGAGGAAGCTGCGCTCGAAGGCGCGGGGGGACATGCCGACGCTGCGGGCCATGTCGGTATTGGTGACGGATTCGCCGAGGCGGCGGGTCATGAGGGCGATGACGACGCCGAGGCGGATGTCGCTGCGCTGGTCGATCTGGGTGGCATCGAGCACGCGGGTGATGCCGGCGGTGCCGATGATGCGGCTGCGGGGAGTGCAGACGGGGCGTTTGGTGGTGAAGCACCAGGAGGCGGTGTGGTCGAAGCGGCCGACAAGTTCGAGGCGGCCTTGGACGGTTTGGCCGGCGAGCACGGCTTCATCACCGGCACGGAAATGGGCGGCGAGGTGAGGGGGGGAGAGGTCGTCGTCGGTTTTGCCCAGCACCTCGCTGAGCTGGTGCATGCCGTAGTTGAGGAGGAAGGTGCGGTTGACCCAGAGGTAGCGGCGTCTGGCGTCTTTGATCCAGGCCTGCACGTCGGGGAGGACGTCGAAGAGATCGCGCAGGGCTTCGATGGCGGAGGTGGCGGCGGCATCGGCTTTCACGAGTGGGAGAGTAGATGCGTTATTGGACCGGAGCGGCATTCTTTTTTGTGAGTTGGGTGGGTTTGCAACGCGCACGGCAGCGGTCAGGTTGGGTTCTTCGGTGGAGCTTGATCTAGCGAGAGGGATAGGATCGAGGACGAGTTCGAGTAGGAGGACGAGGACGAGGACGAGGACGAGGACGAGACGGAGGAGAGGGGTGGGCATGAAAAAAGCGGAGCCGCAGGGTGCGGCTCCGCTTTGGAAGAGGGCAATGATGATTACTGACGGACTTCCTTGATGTGCTTGTCAGGGGCGGCGTCGAAGGCGGCTTTGCTGGCGGCATCGGCGAAGGCGACCTGGCGGGTGTAGGTCACGGTCTTGGAGGCATCGGACTTCTTCTTGCTCAGCGGGCACTGGCCGGCGACGGCGTTGAGGATGTTGCTGAGGTAGCCTTTGGGGGCGGCGGTGAACTGGGCCTTGCACTTGTCACAGCAGACGGCCACGGTCTTGGTGTAGGTGCTGGTGATCGAGGGGTTGGCGGGTTTGCCCGAGATGGGGCAGATGGTGTTCAGCGGCTCGGCGGCAGGGGCAAGACCGGCCAGCAGGCTGAGAGCGGCGATGAGGGTGAGGATGTGTTTCATGGTGGGCTTGGAGGTATGGGACGGCGGACTCGGATACGAATTCATGGATTTTCCGCAACTGAAACTTTTTGCCCCAGGGGCGGCGGGGGCCGGCCGGCGCGCTCAGGCGCGGATTGACACCCTTCCGCCCCGGGCGTACTTTCACGTCCGTGTGTATCCCCCCGGGAGGGATGCAGACAGAGAAAACCCGGTTCACGCCATGACCTGTTTTCTGACACACGTGCTCCATGGCTCATCTTTACCATTGATGCGATGAACCTCTATGTGAGCAATCTGCCCTACACCATGACGGATGAGGAGCTGCAGCGGGAGTTTGCGGCTTTTGGAAATGTCTCCAGCGCGCGCGTGGTCAAAGATCGCGAGACAGGGCGCTCGCGGGGTTTTGGGTTTGTGGAGATGCCGGTCGAATCAGAAGCGCTCACGGCGATCAATGCGCTGAACACCAAGGAGGTGGGCGGGCGGCCCCTGCGGGTGATCGAGGCACGGCCGAAGGAGGAGCGCCCGCCGCGGAATTTTGGCGGTGGTGGCGGCGGCGGTGGTGGCGGTAAACGTGACTCGCGTGAGGGCTGGGACCGCAACAAGAGGTCCTGAGAAAAAATTCACAGAAGATACAGCGGTCTCAGCGGTTATTGGAATGCACCTGTTTGAAAGGTGCCAACCATGAAGACTCCTCTGCTCCTGCTCATGTGCAGCGCCGCGCTGCATGCCGCTGAATACAAGGTCGCCAAAGACGCGCAGGCGCCGGATTTCAAGACGATCGGCGAGGGAATCGCGGCGCTGAAGCCGGGCGACACGCTGACGATCATGCCTGGGGAATACCATGAGGCGATTCAGACGGCGGTCAGCGGCACGGGGGAGGCAGCGATCACCATCCGGGCCTGGCGGCCGGGCACGGTGGTGATCCGCGGTGATGCGGAGCTTGGGGGCTTCAAGCCCGCGCCGGGGCTGCGGCATGTGTTTGTCACGCCGTTCAAGCAGCGCGCCGAGAGCGTGGCGGAGCGCAGCACGCTGCGGATGCTGGAGCCGAAGCTGAGCGCCGCCGAGCTGGAAACGGCGCTGGGCAGCTACTACCAGGATGAGAAAGGCGGGCTGCTGTATGTACACACGACGGACTCACAGCCGCCGGAAGCGCACGCGCTCTGCGCCTCCGTGACCAACGCGTGCGGCGTGGTGTTTGACGCCAAAGGAGCGGTGATCCAAAACATCATCATGGACGGGCTGGCATTCACCGGGTTCAGCCATCGTGATTACGATCTGCAGCACGGCGCGCGCACGCGCTGGGGGCTGATGTTCAAGAACGCGAAAAACGTGACAGTGCGGAACTGCACCGCCTTTCTAAACAGCGGGGGCATCCATCTCTCCGGCGGCGGGCAGGGCTGCGTGGTGGAAGACTGCCATGCGTTTGCGAACTGGTCGCGGCATGTGGACATCGGCAACAACATCAACGGCTGGGGCGTCAGCGGCACCACGTTTCGGCGGAACCGCGTGGAGGGATTCGCATCGGAGGCGAGCTCAAGCCGGAGCGACATCACCTTTTACAGCGGCGGGGCGGGGTGTGTGATGGAAAACAACATCGCCTTCAACGCAGGGCTGATGATCAAGGGCGGTTTTGATGATGCCATCCAGCGTGGGAATGTGACTGTGGGCCACAAATTTTACCGCGCGCCTGACCACACGAATTTTGAGCTGCCCGCGCAGCCGGGTGCGAAGGAGCACGGACGATTTGCCGACTGGTGGAATCACGATTTCCGCCTGCAGGAGGCTGGAAGCGGCGTGTTTTTTGTCTCGCCTTCCGGTGATGATGCGGCGGGGGGGACCTCGCTCAAGCAGGCGTGGCGCACGCTCAAGCACGCGGCCGAGACGGCGCAGGCCGGGCAGACGATTTACGTGATGGCGGGCGAATATGCGGAGCCGCTGGTGATCGTGCGTGGCGGCGCGGCGGAGAAGCCGGTGCGCTTTTTGCGGCATGGGCGGGACCGTGTTGTCCTGGGCAGTGTGGAACTGCGCGCACCGCATGTGGAAATCGAGGGATTTGAAGTCCGTGCGGGCATCCGTGCAGAGGGAGTGGAGGATGTTTCCATCCGAAGCTGCGTCGCCTCCGGCGTGAAGTGTGCGAAGGTGAGCGGGCTGCGCTTTGAGCATAATCTGGTGCGTGAATCCGGTCTCGCGCTTGTTGATTCACCGCGGTCCAGCGTGTTGGCGAATGTCTTCGGCAAGGGGGCGAAGCTGGAGGTGGATGCGCCTTCGCAGACGGGGCTGTGGGCGGATGCGAACCGGTTTGCGGACCAGGGCGAGCTCGGCATCGGCGCGGACGAGGTGCTGAAGGCGGGTTCGCCGCTGATCGGGCGCGGCCCCCTGGCCAGCGCCATAGGGCCCTTTAAACGGATGGCGGTGAAGCGGCCGCTGCCGGTCGAAAACGTACTGGTGCATGAGGTGGGCGACCGCACAGCCACGGTGGAATGGTGGACACCCACGCAACTGGCGCCGACCACGCTGGAATGGGGGCCGGATGCGAAATGCGCGGACAAGGTGGAATCGAGGCGGGGGAGCTTTCATTCCGTGAGTCTCAAAGGTTTGAAACCGGGTGCGGCCTACTACTTCCGCCCGGTGCCGAAAGGCATGGATGACGAAATGATTTTTGCGCCGCATGCGGTGGAGAGCGCGGTGGCCGCCGCCGCAGCAGCCCCTGCACCGCAGACCTTCACGACTGCGGTGAAGCGCGAGGCGCCACGCACCTTTCATGTGGCGACGAATGGTGATGACCAGCGTGACGGCCTCTCCGTGCAGAATGCCTGGCGCACGCTGGTGCATGCGGCGGATGCGGTGCGGGCGGGAGACACGGTGCTCATCCATGCGGGCACGTATGAGGAGACGGTCACGATCCGCAGCTCCGGCCAGGAGGGCGCGCCCATCACCTTTCGTGCGGCACCTGGCGAGGTGGTGTGGATGGACGGCAGCGAGCGCTTTCGCAGCACGGCTTTCCGCCTGCTGAACAAGCACTTCATCCACCTGGACGGGCTGCGCTTCCGCCATTTCCGCTTCGGGCCGGATTCGGGGCCGATCATCGACATCTCGGCGGGCTCCGGCCACGTCATCAGCCGCTGCTTTCATGACGGGCGGGAGCTGGACGGGTACGTGGGCACTCTGGTGGCCGCGGCGGACTGTGATCATCTGCTCATCGAAAACACGGTGATGATCAATGGCATGAACGAGGGCATCGCCGTGGCACGCTGCGCGGATGTGACGGTGCGGCAGTGCGTGTTTTACAACAACTTCATCCGCGCGATGACGGCCTGGCAGTTTGAGCCAAAGCTGCTGGTGCATTTCTCCCACAACCTGGTCTGCGACAACCTGCCGCGAAAGGTGAACAACTCGCTGCTGCGCCTTTCGCACCTGAGCTGCCTGCGGTCGGATCACAATGTGTTCTTCACGCGCATCGCCGGGGAGCAGCGGCGCATTGTGGAGACCGCCGACATTGGCGGCAAGCGTGTGGGCCATCAGGATCCGGGCAGCTATCGCGGCGAGAACCTCGTCCTGGCGGAGGTGCAAAAGCTCGCCGGACAGGAGAAGAGCACGCGGTATGGGAATCCCGGCATCGCCGCTGCCAGTCAGCTCCTGCCGCCGGCGGCGGTGCCGAGCGAGTGGGCCAAGGTGGAGCTGCACCGGCAGGGGAATAATTTTGCGCCGCTTGATTTCAAGGATTTCATTCCAGCGCCGGGGAATCCGCTGGCGACCGCGGAGGATGGCAAGCCGGTGGGGCTGGAGCCTGCGGCGTTTCAGTAGGACTCCTGTTCCACAGGAGCAGGGCTACTTTGGCTGATACTTCGGATAGCGCTGCTGGAGCTGCTGCAACATCTGCTTAGCCTTGGCGGAGTCTCCGGCTTTCTCCAGCACCTGGGCGGCTCTGTAGAGGGCGTTGGGGGTCACGTCGGGGTCGTCGAAAAACTGGCTGGGCACGGCATATTTGGCGGCGGCATCCTTCCATTTGGCGATGGCGGCCTCCTTCTGGCCTTCCGCGGCCAGCTTGTCGCCCTGGGCGGCGTAGATGTCGCCTTCGAGGGTGAGGAGCTCGGCCTGAAGCTTGCCGTCCTTGACGACCTGCAGCGCATCCTGGGCCACTTTGTCGGCCTCATCAAAGAGCCCTTTGCCGAGCTGGGCGCGGCCCTTGGTCAGCAGCGCGCGGGAGCGGGCGGCGGTGTCCGGCTCTGACTTGAGGAAGTTGTCCGTGGCCTGGATGCTGGCGTCGTAGCTCTGGTTTTGCAGTTGCGCCATGCCAAGGTAGTTCCACACGACAGGCTCCGTGTTTTCCGGGGTCTGCGGCGTGACGGCGAGCTCGAGGAAGCGGGCGGCGCGCTTGAAGTCGTCGCTGCTGTAGAGCTTGAGGCCGAGCCATTTCAAAACGATTGGGGACACCTGGCCGTCCGGTTTGGACTGCAGGTAACTGTCGATGGTCTTGGAGAGTTTGTCCGCGTTCTGGCGCGCGTAGTCACAGAGGATGAGGAGCTGGCTGGATTTTTCGAGATAGTCCTTGCTGTCGATCTCAATGGAGCGGCGCAGGGCGGGGACGGCCTTGTCGTAGATCTTCTGGTCAAAATAGCCGCGGCCGATGCCGTAGTAGGCCTGCGCAGCGGCGGTGGTGTTGGGGAATTTTTTCAGCAGGGTTTCAAAGGCGGTGACGGTGGCCTTCGGATCCTTCTGCTCCATGGCGATGAAGCCGAGCTGCAGCCAGGAGAGCTCGCAGGCGTCGGATTTGGGGAACTCCTTGGTCACGTGCTCAAAGTCTGCCTTCGCCTTCGGAAGGTCACGGGCGTCTCGATTGGCGAGGCCGCGGCGGGCGTAGGCCTTGGGGAGAAACTCGTGCCCTGGATTCTCGTTGATAAAACGGGTGAAGGTGCCAACCGCCTCCTGGTGGCGTCCGGCCTCGCCCTGAGCCCAGCCCATGTTGAAGAGGGTGCCGGGGCGCAGCTTCTCGGGGAGTTTTTCGATGCTGACCTCATTGTAGCTTTGGGCCGCCTGGGCGTAGTCGCCTTTGTTGAAGTAAAAGTCGGCGCGGATCAGACGGGCCAGCGAGAGGTATTCGTGATCCGGATGCTTCGGGGCCTGACGGGTGATGAAAGCGGTGGCAAACTCGCCGAGGTCCTTGTCATTCAGCAGGTAGAAGCAGTAGAGCTTCCAGTAGCCTGCCTCGAAGGCTTCGTCGGTGTCGGGATGGTACTGCTCAATCATCAAGTAAACCTCCACGGCGCGGGCGTAGCTCTTGCGCATGCGGTAGGAGTGGCCGACGAGGAGCAGCATCTTGGCGCGGGAGGCTCCCGGCGGCAGGACCTCGGAGTTCTTGTTGAAGTAGTCGATGACGGCGTCGTAGTCGCCTTTGGCATAGAGGGCCTGAATGATGCCCACGAGAGAGATGCCGCGGTTTTGCTCGCTCGTCTCCGGCATGCGCAGCGCCTTTTCAAACATGGCGATGGATTCGTCCGGCTTCTTGAGCTCGGCATAGAGCACGGCGGCACGGATGCTGGCCTCGGCGACGATGGAGCGGTCGGAGCTGGTTTTGACGAGCTCGTCAAAGATGGGCAGGGCCTCGGTCTTTTTATCCTCTCCGAGATAGATGCTGCCGAGCGTGAGGAGGGCTGTTTCGCGGTAGGGATTGTCCGTTTTCACCGCGATGACGCTGTTCAGGGCGGCGGCCTGTTTCGCCTTGTCCTTGAGCATTTCATAGGCGCGGCTTTTGTTGTAGGCGGCGGCCAGGCGGACGGCGGCGCTTTTGGTTTTGGCCTCGCAGAAGCTGAAGAACTTGGCCGAGTCCGCAAACTTGGAATCGTTGAAGGTCATGGCCCCCAGGCGGTAGGCGGAGGAGGGAGCGCCCTCGCTGGCGGGGTAGCGGTTCACCACCTCCTCATAGTAGCCCGCGGCCTGCTTGAGCTGGTTTTGCTTCATGTAGCACTCACCGATGCGGTAGAGCGCGTCCGGCACCTGCCTGCCGGAGGGGTACTGCTGCAGATACTTGGCATAGGACTGCGCGGCCATGCCCCACTCCTGACGGTCGTAGGCCAGGGTGGCAAAGTCGAACATGTCATCATCCGGCCCTTTGGTTTTCACCGGAGGCGCTGCCGGACGGGATTTGGGATCCTCCGTCACGGGCTGGGCCTTGGGCGGCGGGCTCACCGGAATGGCCTTGGGCACATCATCCTCCACGGGCAGGGCGCGCGGGGGGGCAGGCTGCTGGGCCATGGATGAAAACGCCACCAGGCAGAAAAGCGCTGGAACGAAACGGGGCGCATGGCTGCGCGAGGCGGTTGGGAACTTCGCGGCGGTCATCTCACTTGGGCGTGGCGGCAGGTTGGTCGGCGTCAGGTTTGCGCGTGGCAAAGGCGATGTTCCAGATGCCAGCCTTCTGGCAGGTGTCCAGCACGCGGATGACGTGCTGATAATCCACAATCTCATCGCCGCGGAGGATCACGGCCTGGTCCTTGTAGAGGGCGACGATGTTTTTGAGCTTCACCAGGAGCTCGTCGGTGTTGAACTTCTGGCCGTTGACGAGGATCTCGCCGTCTTTTTTGATGTTGATGATGATCTCGCCGACGTTGCGGGACTCCTTCTCCTTGCCCTCCTCGGCGGCGGGCACGCTGACGTCCATGACCTGCTCCTCCTTGGCGTACTGGAAGGTCACGGCAAAGAAAATGACGAGCAGGAACAGCACGTCCACCAGCGGGGCGAGCTGCATGGGCGAGGGTTCGATGGAGTGCTGTTTTCTGAAATTCATGGCAGGGGGATTGCGGAGCTGGCCAATGACGAAATCAGAATGACGAATGACGAATGCCCTGCCAGTCATTCCTGGCGGCACTTCTCGTCATTGGAGCTTCGGATTTCATTCGTTATTCCTCATTCTGGTTTCGTCATTCTCACTCTACTGGCCGCCGACGGCGCGGGCGGCGCGCTTGTACTGCACTGCGAGGAGGGCCATGAGATGCGTGGTGGCGGCCTCCATCTCGGAGATGAGGCGGTTCGTTTTGCCACGGAAGATGGCGTAGAACATGAGGGAGGGAATGCCGATGACGAGGCCGGAGGCGGTGCAGAGCAGCGCCTCGGAGACGCCCTGGGCGAGGCCGAGCTGATTGGAGCCGCCCACGCCTTTGCCGGAGATCTCATGGAAGGTGGTGATCATGCCCAGCGTGGTGCCGAGCAGGCCAAGCATGGGGGCGATGGCGCCGACGTCGCCGAGATAGGCGATGCGGGCCAGCAGGAGGCTGGACTGGCGGTTGCCCTCGGCCTCGGTCACTTCCTTCACCTCTTCAAAGCTGGCGGTGGGATTGCGCGTGGCGAAGTCGAGGGTCTTGGAGGTGATGCGGGCGATGCACTCGTTGCGGCGGTTGCACACGGCCAGCAGGCCCAGGTAGTCCTGCTTGCGAATGAGGGCGTCCGCGGAGTTCATGAAGGCGTCGCTGACCACGGTGCCCTGGCGGACGGTGAAGCCAAAGAGCACGATCATGAAGAAGGCGATCATGGAGAGGATGATCAGCGGGTAGGCCATGACGCCGGTGCGCTTCACAAAGCCCTGAAAGGTCAGCACATCCCCATAGGGGTTGTCTTCGGCAGCGGCAGCAGCGGGCGCGGGGGTCACGGTGGCACCACGGGCGGCAGGCGAAGGCTGCTGGGCCTGGGCGTTGTTGAGGTTCATCGTGAAGATGAGCGCCACCAGCACGGCCAGGGCGAAGAGGATTTTTCGGTGCATGAGGCGGCGATTGTAAACGTATGCGCCAGCCTTGCAAGGGGCCGGTGGCTGGCTTTCCCGGCCCGGTCAGGCCAGCAATTCCCGCACCACCTTGCACTCGTTTACGCCCGTGAGGCGGAAATCGAGCCCGGCGTATTTGTATGTGAACTTCTCGTGGTCGAAGCCCAGGATGCGCAGAATGGTGGCGTGCAGATCATGCACGTGCACCGGGTTTTCCTGCGCGGCGAAGCCAAACTCGTCCGTGGAGCCGTGGGTGTAGCCGCCGCGCACACCGCCGCCCGCCAGCCACATGGTGAAGCCGTAGTGGTTGTGGTCGCGGCCGTGCTGCTTGCCGGCATTGGCGCCGGGGGTGGGCAGCTCCACCGCCGGGGTGCGGCCAAATTCACCGCCCCACATCATGAGGGTGTCATCCCACAGACCGCGCTGCTTCAGATCGCTCATGAAAGCGGCGATGGCACCGTCGGTTCGCTCGCCGAGCTTGCGATGTTCCAGAATTTCGTCGTGGTTGTCCCAGGGCTGGCCGGCACCGGTCCAGAGCTGGATAAAGCGCACCCCGCGCTCCAGCAGGCGGCGCGCGATGAGGCACTGGCGGCCAAAGGCGTGGTCCCCGTACATTTTGCGGACGGATTCCGGCTCCTTCATGATGTCAAAGGCGTCCGTGGCCTCCATCTGCATGCGGTAGGCCAGCTCGTAGCTCTGCACGCGGGCCTCGAGCTGCTGGTCGCGGTCCTGGGCGACCAGATTGCGCTGATTGAGCTCCTGGAGGAGGTCGAGCTGGCGGCGCTGCTGCTTGAGGTCGAGCGAGCCGTTCTTGATGAACTCCACCAGCTTCTCCACGCGGGTGTCTTCGGTGTTGATGTAGGCGCCCTGGTAGGCGCTGGGGAGGAAGGCGGACTGCCAGTTCTTCGTGCGGCGCGTGGGCATGCCGCCGGGGCACATGGCGATGTAGCCCGGCAGGTTCTGATTTTCACTGCCGAGACCGTAGGTGACCCAGGAGCCCATGGTGGGGCGGTTGAGACGGCCTTCGCCGCTGTTCATCAGGCCGAGCGAAGGTTCATGATTGGGCACGTCGGCGTGCATGGAGCGGATGACGCAGAGGTCGTCTGCGAAAGCCCCCGTCTTCTCAAAGATCTCGCTCACCTCCAGGCCGCACTGGCCGCGCTTGGTGAATTTGAAGGGGGACTTGAAGCCGGCGCCGGTGGGGCGCTCGGTTTTGAGCACGTTCGGCAGGGCCTTGCCATCGTATTTGTCGAGCTCGGGCTTGGGATCGAACGTGTCCACGTGGGAGGGGCCGCCGTTCATGAAGAAGTGCACCACGCGCTTGGCCTTCGGCTCAAAATGGGGGCGCTTCAGAGCCATGGGGTCCATGGTGGCCGCCGCAGCCTGCTGACCGGTGAACAGGGAACTGACCGCCATGGAGCCAAAGCCCATGCCGACACGCTGCAGCAGCTCACGGCGCGTCAGAAACGCATGCTCCAGATTGGGGGCATGATGGGAGAAAGTGGAACTCATGGGGGGTAATAAGGATACGTCCCGGCAGGGGGATGTTTTCGCGTGATTCTTTGGGCGCGATTTATAGCACAGGAAAGCACAAAAAAGGAGCGAAAGCTGCTGATTAAAAACCATTGGCTGCTCGTATCACTGGTACCCCCTCATGTTTCTGAATTCACGCCATCTTGCTCTGGCCGGCTTTGTCGTCGGCACGTTTTCGCTTTCCGCCGCCCCGGCGTGGAAGGACGCTGAAGGCGTCCTCAAGGCGAAGTGCTACGAGTGCCACAATCCCAAGAAAACGAAGGGGGATGTGGATTTGCAGCAGTTCGCGGCGGACCCGCAGCTCACCAAGCATTTCGAGGTCTGGCTCAAGGTGAAGGACACCATCGAAAACGGGGACATGCCGCCGCCGAAGGCCCACCAGATGACCGACCAGGAGCAGAAATCCCTGCTCGGCTGGGTGAATGGGGAGCTGGACGCCCTGGCCGCCGCGCAGTCTGGCGATCCCGGCCCGGTGACGATGCGGCGGCTGACCAATGCCGAATATGACTACACGATCCGCGATCTGACCGGGCACGACTACGGTCTGGCCAAGGAATTCCAGACCGACGGCGGCGGTGGTGAGGGCTTCAGCAACACGGGCGACGTGCTCTTCATGAGCCCGGCGGCGCTGGACAAATACTTTGGTGCGGCACGCAAAGTGGCCGAGCACGCCACCATCATGCCGGGGACGGGCATTGTGTTTAATACGCAGCGCATCGGACTGCGCGGGCCGGAGCAGGTGAAGGCGCAGGCACAGCAGGCGCTGTATGTGTGGTATCAGCAGAAGTCCGGGCCGTTCCTGCCGAAGGACTTCGACGACATGCGCGAGGCGGACTACATGGTGGCCTGCTGGAAGCACAAGCACTTCAAAACGCCGCTGGAACAGCTTGCCAAGGAAGGCGGCCTGACGCTGCCCTTCCTGCAAAACTGGAACGCTTTGGTGAACGCCACGGAGCCGAAATCGCGCTTTCTGGATCTCACCCGCGTGGCATGGCGTGAACTTCCCGGACCGGATGCGGCGAAGCAGGGGCAGGTGCCGCAGGCGGTCATCGATGGCGCCAAGGCGATCCAGGCGCAGCTTCTGTCATGGAACAATCCCAAAAAGCCCGGCAGCGGTGTGCAGCGCCAGCAGCAGGACGCCGACGGCATCCGCGCCTACAACATGGTGCTGGATGTGAAGGGGCAGAAGCGCGTGCACCTGTGCATTGGCGATGATGGCGACGGCAACAAGGGCGACATCGCGCTGATCACCAAGCTCGATGTCCGCACGACCAAAGGCCAGCACCTGCTCTACATGGACTGGCTGAACAAGCAGCTCGGTGAAGACCGCAAAGCCCTCGGTGCCACGCCTCCGCCCGCCAATGCTGAGGCGCTGAAGCAGCGCATCGCCGAGCTGGAGAAGGTGAAAAGCGCCTTTGGCAAACATCCGCAGGGCCGCCAGATTGAGCCGGGTGTGCTGGCCATCGCGGCCCCCCTGGTTTTCACCCTGCCGCTGCCGGAGACCGTCACCCAGATTCACGCCGAGGCACGCCTGGACCTGCAGAATCCCGACATCAATGACGGAACCATCCAGTGGAAGCTCACGGCGGGCCAGCCGCCGGATGTGACGAAGATTTTCCCTGGCTTCCTCACCGTCTGGAAAACGCAGACCGATGCCGCGCGAAACACGATGCGGGATTTCAGCATGATGAAGCAGGCCTTTCCGGACATGTATGAGCGCCGGCTGGAGGAAGTGGCCAGCAACCTCTACCGCCGCAAGCCGGGCATCACGGTGTACTACTTCAGCGACGAGCAGCTCGGGCAGATTCTCGGCCCGAAGGACCGCGACTACCTCGCGGCCATGAAAAAGGACTTTGGCTACACGGCCAATCCCAATCTCAATCCCCAGCAGCAGAAGGAGTTCGACTCCGCCCTGCTGGGCCACCTGCGCTATTTTGCGGGCCGTGCGTGGCGCCGGCCCATCACTCCGGAGGAAAGTCAGAAGCTCGACGCGCTCTATTTCGAAGGCCGCAAAAAGGAGCTCGATCGTGAGTCTGCCGCGCGCGAGGTCCTGGTGCGCATTCTCGTTTCTCCCTACTTCCTCTTCAAGGCGGAGACCCTTCCCTTGGCCAATGCCGCCCCGGGAGACGTGAAGCTCAACGCCTTTGAACTGGCCTCCCGCCTCAGCTACTTCATCTGGGCCTCGCAGCCTGACTGGGAGCTGCGCAAAGCCGCTGACGATGGCAGCCTGCTGAAGCCGGAAGTTCTGGCCGCGCAGACAAAGCGCATGCTGCGCGATGTGAAAGCGAACGCGCTTGCCAAGGAATACGCCGGCCAGTGGCTCAAGTTCAACGGCTTCGACGAGAAGAGCACCGTCGATGAAAAGAAATACCCCGAATTCACCGCCGACCTTCGCAACGACATGCAGCGGGAGACCACCGAGTTCTTCTCCCACCTGGTGCGCGATGACCGCAACGTGGGCGACATTATCGGCGGCGATTACTCTTTCCTCAATGAGCGGCTGGCCAAATTCTACGGTGTCCCGGGGGTCGCCGGCGGTGAATTTCGGGAAGTGAAAGTGGCGCAGCAAAATCGTGGTGGTCTGCTTGGCATGGGGGCGATTCTGACGAAGACCTCACGCCCCAACCGCACCAGCCCGGTGCTCCGCGGCGACTACCTCTACCAGGTGGTGCTGGGCTTCAGCTCCCCGCCGCCACCGCCGAATGTGCCCAAGCTGCCCGACAGCGCCGTGAAGCCCGCCTCCCTGCGCGAAGCTCTCATGATTCACCGCACCGACGCCGCCTGCGCTGTCTGCCATGAGCGCATTGATCCTCTCGGTTTTGCGCTAGAAAGCTTCGATCCCATCGGCCGCTTCCGCACCGCGGATGAGACCGGGGGCAAGATCGACGACACCGGCGAGCTGAAGGACGGCACCAAGTTCCAGGGCCTCGCCGGTCTGCGCGGCTACCTCAGGAAGAACGAGGCGAATTTCACCGCCCAGTTCTGCCGCAAGCTCCTCGGCTACGCCCTCGGCCGCCAGACGATGCCGAGCGACAAAGCGCTGCTGGCCAAGATGCAAACTACGCTGAAGCAGAACGGCGGGAAGTTTTCCGCAGCCGTGCTCGAAGTCGTCAACAGCCGCCAGTTTCTCAACCGCCGCAGTGAGGCGGTCATGGCGGCTGCGAGCGCACCGGAGGCCAAGTAATTCGCCCCTGCCGGAGAGACGATCAATCCAAAGGGTGCTTCTCCAGAATGGCCTGCCGCTGAAGAAGATTGAGGTCGCTGTTGAATTGCAGCAGCCAGGCCGTGGTGCGGCCAATGTCTGTGATGCCAAGAATGTGTGCTCCGGAGCGCCGGAAATGCTCATCCCAAGCATCTTTTCTCGGATCAAAGAGGCGGACAGGAAGATTCGTGTCCGGGTCGAGACTGACCAGATTGGTGCCTTTGTGCAGATTGCAGCTCATGCACGCGAGCGCGAGATTTTCTTCGGCGCTCACTCCACGATGCTGTCTGGCGATGATGTGTTCGATGTGGAATGGCGCATCGATTTCATCCTCCATTCTCAGACGGCAGTATTCGCAACGACGACCGGCCCGTTCACGAACCTGCTCTTTCAGCTTCGCATCCAAAATCAGGCGGCCTTGAAGTTCTGCAGAAAAGCCCCTGCCTTCAGGCGCAGGATGGACATCAGTTTGCCCGCGTAAATCAACCCTTCGTACTCACTGCGTTCGTTCGGCGTCAGCCCGCCTTCATTGGCTTTGTCTGCCAGTTCTTCCATCCTGCTGAGTTTTTCTGCATTGGGCGGCATGTTCACCAGCCGCCGCGCACCTTCGACCGTGAAGATTGGCTCGCTGGGGTCAAGCGCCTGCTCCAGTTCAGAAAACGCGTTCATGCTTGAAACAGTGCCATACTGGCGCGGGAATCGCAAGCGGGGGATCATTTCATCCATTCTTGGCCTCGGACGAGCTTGCCTTGTGCAGCGTGAATAAATGGGCCATTCAAAGCGTAGTTATAGTACCCCCTTTATGAACCTTTCTCGTCGCAAATTCCTCCGTGGCACCGGCATCGCTCTTGGTCTGCCATGGTTTGAATCCATCAACTCCTTTGGGGCTGATGCGGTCAAGAACAACACCGCGCCGCGGCGGCTGGCTGTGTGCTTTACAGGCAATGGTGTGAATCCGCACCACTGGGGTGCGACGCAGGGAGCTGCGGGCATGGAGTTTATGAAGACGCTCTCACCGCTGGAGCCGATCAAGAAGCATGTGAGCGTGTTCAAGGGATTGTGGAATCCAACGACGGTGGAAGGGGAGGGCGGGCACTACCCGAAGATGAACGTGCTGTGTGGTCTCAAGGTGAAGAAGACCACCACGGACGTCGAAGTGGGCACGACCATGGACCAGCTTGTGGCAGCGCAGACGGGCAAGTTTACGCCCGTGCCCTGCGTCGTGCTCGGCACGGAGCGCCCGAGCTACAGCACGGATTCCGGCTTCACCTCCATCTATTCCGCCTACATTTCATGGAACACGCCGACGACCCCCGCGCCGAAGGAGATCTTCCCGCAGCAGGCCTTCGACCAGCTCTTTGACGACGGCAGCAAGCGCAAGCGCGACAAGAGCATCCTCGACCTGGTGATGGAGGACGCCGGTGCCCTCAAACCCAAACTCAGCCAGCGCGACAAGCAGAAGCTCGACGAATACCTCACCTCCGTGCGCGAGATCGAGCAGCGTGTGGAGCTGGCGGAAAAAATCAGCCAGGCTGAAACGAGCGGTGCCGGCTGGCAGCCCACGGTGAAGGTGCCCACGCTTGCCCGTCCGGGCGCCGGCATTCCCACCAGCGCGGAAGACCACCTGCGCCTCATGTTCGACATCATGCTCCTGGCCTTCCAGATGGATCGCACCCGCGTGGCGACGTTCATGATGAACAACGACCTCTCCAACATGCGCTTCCCCAGTCTGGAAGGCATCAGCGGCGGGATCCATGAGCTGTCCCACCATGCCAATGACGAGCATCGGCTGGACATGTACCAGCGCGTGAACCAGCATCAGGTGAAGCTCTGGGGCGAGTTCCTCACCAAGATGCAGGCCACCAATGAAGGCGAGCGCACCCTGCTGGAAAACAGCATGGTCATGCTCACCAGCAGCCTCTTCGATGGCAATGCGCACGACTCACGCCAGCTCCCCGTCGTCCTCGCGGGCAACGGCGGCGGCACCATCCAGGGCGGCCGCTTCCACGACCTCAGCGCCGATCCGAACCGCAAGATGTGCCGTCTGCACATCGCGCTCATGGATCGCATGGGGCTGCATGTGGGGCACTTTGGTGATGCGGAGAACGCGCTGGCGATTTGAGTTAAATAAATAAAATCGCCAAGCCCGTGCGTCGTTTGCCAGATTGACCACGGATGCCGCCTTCTGAAGAAACACTCACCCGCCTCCATGCCGACTACGCCGTCAGTGCGTATCGCTTCGCGTGGTCGGTGACGAAGGATGAACTGCTGGCGCAGGAGGTGGTGCAGGAATTGTTTCTCAAACTCGCGCGGGATGCCGCGGTGGTCGCGCAGGCGGAGTCTGAGCGGGCGGTGATCTTTACTCTCACGCGGAATCTGGCGCTGGATGCCTTGAGGCGTCGTTCATCGCGGCAGGAGGCCATGGAACGATTTGCCGAAGAGCTGCCCGGCTGGTTTGTGCCTTCTGCGGATGCAGAGGCAGAGGAAACCCGTGCGCAGATCACCGCCGCGCTCGCTGCTTTGCCGGAAGAGCAGCGCAGCGTCATCCACCTGCATGTCTGGGAGGAGCTGGGCTTTCGGGAGATTGGCGAGCTGCTGGGGCTTCCCACTCAAACCGTCGCCAGCCGTTACCGCTATGGATTGGAAAAACTCCGCGCTCAAAAACACACCCTTGTATGAAACACGACCCCGAATCCACCCTCCGCGCCCAGCGCTGGCGCGATCCGCCGCCGGAGTTTCTTGAGCGCGTTTTGAGCACGGCACTGGAAGAGTCGCGGCAGCGTCCTGGAGTGCTCCAGACCTCTGGAGCTTTGCGCGCGCCTGAGGACGTTCGAAAGCGCCGGAGGACCGGCGCACTCCAAGACGCTGCCGCGCCGAAACGCGCGCCAAGGCTGCTGGCGTTCCTGGCCTTCATCCCACGCCCGCTCCGCCTGCCTCTCGCGGCCTGCTGGCTGATGGCCTTGTTCTTTCGTGTGACCACGCCCCAGGCCATTCCGCAGTCCACGCTGGACAGCTATGCGAAGCTGCCGCCGCTGACGCCCGCGCAGCTTCTGGCCAATCTCAAACAAATCGAAAAGCTTGCCGATGAACTCCTCCACCCCCAGCACCAAGGCCCGCAGCCGCCTCTCTAAGTGGGGCCGCCGGCTGCTTTGGTCTGGTATCTGCCTGGCCTCGCTGCTCACGCTCTACTACCAGTGGGAAAACTGGCGCAGCGCGCGTGAGCTGAAGGAGGCGCATGCACGGCTGGTCGAACGCATCGGCACGGATGACATGTGGGTGCAGGCGCCGCCTTCGATTCCTGATGAGCAGAATTTTTTTGCGCTGCCTGTGGTCGCACAATGGGCTGCGGAAGACTTGAAGAGAGGCAGCAGTTTCAAGGTGTATCGTGTGCCGAAGGATGCCTTCTGGCCGGAGGACCTGCCGGAACCGAAGGTCATGAAAGATGAGACGGACGGCACTTCCAAGGTGGACTGGACAGGGCGGGGCACTCCGATCGACGTGGTGGCGCTGAATCAGGCGCTGGGCGATGCGAACGGGCTGCTCACTCAGCTTGGCGCGGGACTCGGCAGGCCTTTTGCATGCCTCAAGCCCGGGCTGCGGGAGGCGCTGGAATCAGCAGGCAAGGACCGGCATGACGTGGAGATTCCAAACATTGTGCAGATCATGCAGAGCCAGCAAAAACTCTGCCTGCATCTGCGCTGCGCGGCCGAAGCGGGCGATGTGGCCAGAGCAAGGCAGACTGCGCTGATCTCCCTGCGCCTCTTTGCAGAATCCGCCGCCACGCACGGCACACTGATCGTTTCCATGCAGAGCCTGGCCTGTCATAGCATCGCATTTGAAGCGCTTCAGCAGGCGCTGGGCTATGCCGTCTGGGATGAAGCCAGCCTGCGTGCGTTGAAGCTGCAGCTCGCAAAGATCAATGATCTGGAGATGCTTGAGCGCTCGATGCGTGCGAATGCGCTGTGGGGATTCGCCACGGCGATCAGTGTTCGGGATGAATGTGCCAGGGGCAACGCGGATCTTTTCAAAGAGAACTACCAGCAAGACGCCAAACGCTGGGGGTGGAGGCTGTGGCACGCATGCTTCACCTGGGCCTATCTTTATGGCCCCAGCGGCTGGCACGATGCCAACCTCGCCTTCTATCTCAATGCGGAGCTTGATGTACATTGTCTTGCAGGTGAAACGATGTGGATGTCCGCGGGAGACCGCCGCGACCAATACAAGGCGCGCCTGAAGGAAATTTTTCCTGGAGACCCACGCCGGATGCTGGGGGTCATGGGATCGCCCAATATAGGCAATCTTTTCTCGGCTGCCGCCCGCACACTTTTCCGCCGCCGCTGCCTCATCATAGCCTGCGTTTTGGAGAAGCACCGCCTGCTGCACGGCAGCTATCCGGCCTCGCTCGAAGCCGTGCAGGATGAGCTGAAGCTTTTTGCGGTCAACGATCCCGCTCGCCCAACGCAGATGCCTGGCTACCGCCTGGAAAAAAGCGGCTACCTGCTGTGGTCAGCCGGACACGATGCGCAGGACAATGGCGGCATGGACGACAGAGACTGGCTGTGGCGCATGAAACTCAATACGACATCGCCATGAGCTCCTGGTATTCGGTTCGCTTCATTCACTGGCTGTGGTCCCTGGTCTGGAACCGCCGGGTGGGCTGGACGCTTGTCTGCCTCATCTCGCTGCTCACGCTGTACTACCAGTGGGAAAACCGCCGCAGCGCGCGGGAGTTGCAGGCGGCTCATGCGCGTATGGTTGCGCGCATTGGCACGAATGACTGGGTCGCATTCGCAACGCCTGGTGTTCCCGATGAGCAGAATTTCTTTGCGCAGCCGGTGGTGGAGCAGTGGCTGCATCGCGATGGGGAGAGAGTGAAATACATCATTCCCGAAAACGCCTTTGTGCCTCCGGGTTTCACCCGACCATCGATCATCGAAGCGAAAGGGGGCGGCAGCTCCCGTGTTGATTTTACTTCATGGGCCGCGGGACGCGATTTGAAGGGAGCAAGCTCCGCCGTGGCCATGAACCGCGAGCTTGGCGATGGCAACGGCCTGCTGCCCCAGCTTGCCGCAGGGCTTTCGCGGCCCTTCTCCGCGTGGAAGCCAGCGCAGCGGGAGACCTTCAGCAACGCGGGAGCGAACCCCTATGGGGCACCTCAGCCCCACATCAGCAATGTGAACAATACGATGCGCGACCTGGGGCTGCATCTGCGAGCAGCCGCCGCCGCGGGTGATGTGGAGAAGACGCGCAGCACGGCGCTCATCCTGCTGCGGCTGTTTCCTGAGTCCGCCACCTCGCATTCCTGGCTTGTGGGTTCACTGGTCAGTACGGCGGCGCATGGACTCGCCTTTGAGGCCTTGCAGGATGCCCTTGGTCACCCATCCTGGGATGAAGGCGGCCTGCGCATGCTGCAGCTCCAGCTTGGCAAGATCAATGATCTGGAGGTGCTGGAGCGCGGCATGAGCATGGACGCGCTGATTGGTTTTGGCGATGGCATCCACATCCGCGAAAGGTGCCGCCAAGGGTGGGCTGCCACGGAAGAGATGCGCTTTAGCGCTGACGATGGCTCCTGGTACAAACCCACGGAGGGCTTCGCGACGCGCTTCTGTTATGTTTATGGTCCCACCGGCTGGCACGATGCGAACATCGCCTTCTTCGCGGAGACCTATCTCGACATGCTGGGGCCCAAGGGCGAGTCCGAGTGGATGGAGGGCAAGGCGCGTGGCGAGATGCTGAAAAGACGGCGTGATGAGGAATACCGTCACCTCGACTGGAACATGCGGCGCAAGATCGGAGCGCTGTCGCTTCCCAATGTGGGCAACCTTTTCGATGCTGCCGCAGAGGTGCTTTTTCGCCGCCGCTGCCTCATCATCGCTTGTGAGCTGGAGAAGCACCGGATGAAGCATGGTGGCTTTCCGTCTTCGCTCGAGGCGGTGAAGCGCGAACTCAACCCCTTTCCTGTGAACGATCCCGCACGGCCTAAACAGATGCCCGGCTATCGTCTTGAAAAAGGGGGCTACCTGCTGTGGTCCGCCGGACAGGACGGTCGGGACGATGGCGGGCAGGCTGAGAAGGACTTTATCTGGCGCATGAAATTCAATCCTGAACTCCCATGAACTCCTGGTATTCCGTTCGCTTGGCACGCTGGCTCTGACCGCGGCTCTGGACCCGCCATACCGCCTGGGCTTTGGTCTGCCTTGTCTCGCTCATCACGCTGTACTACCAGTGGGAGAACTGGCGCAGCGCGCGTGAGCTGGCGGTGGTGCGTCTGCGCATGGTGGAGCGGCTGGGCACGGATGATCCGCTGGCCCTGATGCCGCCGAAGGTGGCTGATGAGGACAATTACTTTGCCAATCCAGTGCTCGAAAGCTGGCTGCGTGTGACACAGCCGGAACGGGGGCAGAT
Source organism: Prosthecobacter sp. (assembly GCF_044227185.1). Classification (GTDB taxonomy): domain Bacteria; phylum Verrucomicrobiota; class Verrucomicrobiia; order Verrucomicrobiales; family Verrucomicrobiaceae; genus Prosthecobacter. The sequence goes on from NZ_JBGAFO010000012.1 coordinate 197,123, forward strand.
GCAATACACGGCGCCTTCAAACGCGCTGCTGCCTCCAGGCTTCATTCAGCCCGAGATTGTCGATTCCGCAGACGGGGAAATCGACAGGCTCGATCTGGATGCGTGGATGAAGAAACGTGGAGGACAGGGGAGCGAAGCCGCTGCCGCCGTATTGGCCCGTGAACTGGGAGATGGCAACGGCCTGCTGCCAAAGCTGGCCGAAGGTCTCAACAAGCCTTTCTCGGTCATGAAGCCTGGGCCGCGTGAGGCCCTGGAAGCAGCAGGTGACGATCCATGCATTGCGGTGATCCCCAACTTTCATGGCCTGAACGATTTCCAGCGCCAGCTAGGCCTGCACCTTCGCAGCGCCGCGCTGGCCGAAGACACGGCAAAGACGGTGAGCACAGCGCTGATCATGCTGCGCGTCAGCGAAGGCACGGCGCGCGGCGGCCTGACCGGCTGCCTGGTGCCGCTGGCACTGCATGAGACAAGCTTTGATGCCTTGCATGAGGCGCTGAGTCATCCGGCATGGACGCCGGAGACGCTGGGCCGCCTGCAGGTGCGGCTGGGCCAGTTTGATGATCTGCAGCAGTACCAGTCTGCGCACGGTCAGGAGATTCTCGGCACGTTTTCCATGCTCGTGTATCTGCGGAATCACCGCCCGGAGCTGCATGAAGTCATTCGCCACCGCTCCACCAAGCCATGGCTGTGGCAGAGACTGGCGGAGGACATTTTCGATTGGGTTGTCGTGCTCGGTCCCATCGGCTGGCATGATGCCAACATCGCTTTTTACACGGATTGCATGCTGGAACAGCTTGGGCCGCCTGGAGCCAAGGCCTGGCTGACCGGGACGGCCCGGGGCCAGGCAGTGCGCTTGCGCAGCCGCTCCGAAAACTCCTGGCCCAATCCGCGGCGCTTTCTCGCTGGCATCGCCATTCCGAATGTGGGCAGCCTTGCGGAAGTCGCGGCAAAGACCCTTTTCCGCCGTCGCTGCCTCATCATCGCCTGCGCTTTGGAAAAGCACCGCCTGAAGCAGGGTGGCTTTCCTGCGTCTCTAGAGGCCGTGAAGGAGGATCTGAAACTCTACACGATTACAGATCCGGCACGGCCCAGCATGCCGCTCGGCTATCGGCTCGAAACCAAGGGCTATCTGCTCTGGTCCGCCGGACCGGATGCGAAGGACGACGGCGGCACCAGGGACAAAGACAAGCCATGGCGAGAGCACGACTGGCTCTGGCGCATGCAGCGTGAGCCGTGACGCTCACTCCTTCGTGATCGTCTCGTCCAGATTCAGCAGCACGCGGGCGACGAGGGTGTGGGAGTCGATGTCTCCGGGCTTGGGCTGGTGGCGCTTGAGCATGTCTACCAGCACGGCGGTTTCTTTGGCGGTCGGCTGGCGGCCGGTGCAGAGCTGGAAGCCGTGGGAGATGCGGGAGGCGTCATCCGCGCCGCCTTCCTTCCACATGCGTTCGCCCAGGGCTTTGGCGGCGGCCATGCTCATGGTTTCATTGAGGGTCATGAGGGCCTGCAGCGGCGTGTTGCTCTTGGAGCGGCGGATGCAGGAGCTTTCGCCATTGGGTGTGTCAAAGGTGGTCAAAAACGGATAGGGCGTGCTGCGACGGCGGAAGACGTAGAGGCTGCGGCGGAACTGGTTCGCGTCTTCATCCACCTTCCACGGGAAGGGCGCGTAGCTGGCAGGTTTTTCAAACAAGTATGCCGGGGCGGGCGGCATCACCGGGCGGCCGCCGATGGCGGGATTGAGCAGTCCGCTGGCGGCGAGCTGGATGTCCCGCACCACCTCTCCCTCCACGCGGAAACGCGGACCGCGCGCGAGCAGGCGGTTGTAGGGATCGCGCTCCAGAAGCTGCGGTGTCACCTTGCTGCTCTGCTGATAGGTCTCGCTGCTGGTGATTAGGCGCAGCAGGTGCTTGGTGCTCCAGCCGTGCTCCATGAACTCAACCGCGAGCCAGTCGAGGAGCGCGGGATGACTGGGCAGCGCGCCCTGGGTGCCGAAGTCTTCGGCGGTCTCCACCAAGCCGGTGCCAAAACAGGACTGCCACACGCGGTTCACATAAGCGCGTGCGGTGGTGGGCGCTTGCCGGTCCACCATCCACTTCGCGAATGTAAGGCGCGAGCCATCCGCATTCTTTGGCAGCGGATTCAGCATGGCAGGCACACCGGCGGTCACGCGATTGTCGGGCTTGAGGAAATCTCCGCGCTTGAGCACGGAGGTCATGCGCGGCTCCGCGCGCGGGTCCAGCACCAGCGTGGTGCTGCCTTCGGGGTGCTGCTTCCACATCGATTCAATCTCATCATTGATGGGCTGCCACTCCGCCACGGTGGTGCGGAAGGCGCTGAACTCCGCCTTCTTTCCATAGAGAGGATCGGCCTCGGCATTCGGCGCATCGGTCACGCTGATGCGGTAGCGGCCCAGGTTCATCGTCTGCAGGTCGTCGCTGTTCCAGCCGCCGTGCTTCATGCTCAGGCTCACGGACAGCTCACTGTCAGGCTTGAGCTCGACGGGTTTCTCCAAAACGAAGACCGCATTGCGCGGCACATTGCGCCGACCCGGTCCGGCATTGATGCCCCAGGCGGTGGCGGCATTGCCATCGATCGCATACGCGATGGGTCCGGTGACGCGCTTGTCCTTCTCCATATCCTTGTCGCGTGCGTATGGGGCGAGCGGCGTGTTTTCCGGCTCGCCATAGTCTGCGGTGGCTTTGACAAATTTCAGCTTCGCCGGCTTGCCATCGATCTTCATTTCAGCGCCGAATTCCGTGAGCGCCGCCGTGCCCTTCTGCGAGCGGCCCGGGCCGTAGGCAGGCAGATTGGGGTCATTCATCAATTCCAGCCGGAAGGCGGAGACGGTTTTTGGCGAAGCCGCGGCTGCATCGTGAAAACCCTTCACCGCAAACTTCACCTCGCTCTTCGTAGGCGCATAGCCTTGGGCGAGGATGCTGCCATCCGGCTGTCGCAGCGCCTTTTCACCGCCAGAAGGATCATCCTCAAAGGCCAGCGTGTGCCACTGCGGCTGCGCGGCTTTGACGGATGCCACCCAGGTTTTCATCCGTTGCTCCCAGTCAGGATGGTCATGCTTCAGCTTTGCCTCCAGCTCCGCCGTGCGCTTCAGCACCTGCGTGCGCTGCATCTGCTCGCTGCCGGTGTACACCACGCGCCAGGGCTCGTTGTCGTTGTTCAGGAAGGCAAACATCCGATAGTACTCCTCCTGCGTGATGGGGTCGTACTTGTGGTTGTGGCACTGCGTGCAGCCGATGGTGAGGCCCAGCACGCTTTTTCCCAGAGTGTCCATGCGGTCAAACATGGCCTCCATGCGGAACTGCTCGGGGTCCACGCCACCTTCTTCATTGACCATGGTGTTACGCAGGAAGCCGGTGGCCACGATCTGATCCTGCGTGGCCTTGGGAAGCTGATCTCCCGCAAGCTGCTGAATGATGAACTGGTCGTAGGGCAGGTCGCGGTTGTAGGCGCTCACCACCCAGTCGCGGTAAAACCAGATGAAGCGCATCGGGTCCTTTTCATAGCCATTGCTGTCAGCATAATGCGCGGCATCCAGCCAGTGGCGTGCCCAGCGCTCGCCGAAATGCTGGCTGGAGAGGAGATTGGATGCGAGCTGCTTGATGCTGGATGCTGGATCGCGTTTGTACTCGGTGGCAAAGGCCGCGATTTCCTCCGGTCGCGGAGGCAGGCCGGTGAGATCCAGATGGAGGCGGCGCAGCAGAGTTTCAGGCGCCGCGGGTGGGGAGGGCTGCAGTCCTTCTTTGGCCAGACGTTCGCGAATGAAGGCGTCGATGGGATGCTTCGCTGTCGCGGGCACCGGCGGGCGCACGGGCGGCTTGAAGGCCCAGTGGTCGGTCTTCTTGTCGATGCTCACGCTGGCGCTGTCAGGCCACACGGCACCGGAGGCGATCCACTCCTTGAGTTTCGCAATTTCATCCGCGCTCAGCGGGTCGCCTTTGCGCGGCATGCGCATCTTGGGGTTCGTGCCCAGCACGGCGTGCATGAGGCGGCTGTCATCGGCTTTGCCGGGAATGATCGCCACGCCAAAGTCACCGCCCTTCAGAGCGCTGGGCTTGTGGTCCAATCGAAAGGCAGCCTCCTGCTTGTGGCCGCCGTGGCACTGGTAGCAGTGCTTGCTGAAGATGGGCTGGATGTCGTGAACGAAATCGACCGCCGCTGCAGCGGGTGTGGCGAGTAGCAGGAGAAGAAGGGCGGTGGGGCTTTTCACGAGATGAGAGGATACGCCGGCGCACCATGCGAAATCAGCGCCTGCCGCATGGAAAATGCTGTCGCAATGGCGCAGCTAGCGCGCCTTGGCCGCGGCATCCGTCATGGCGGGGGCGTCTGTGACTTTGGAGACGGCAGGGATGGCCTGCACGGGTGCCGGAGCGGCGGGAGAAGCTGAAGCCGTGCCGCCTGCGGTGGCAGCGGGTGCGGCGCCTGAGCTTTTGGAGTCCGCGCTGGTGCTCGTACTCGCGGATACTTCCACCTTGGGCAGGGACTTCTGGATGATGGGCCAGACGAAAAAGCCGATCATCGTCACAGCCGCCAAATTCAGGATCACAGCCATCGCGATGCGGCTGCCGGAGGTCTTTTTCCCAGAGGGGGCGGGCGTGGGCGTCGCCGGGGCAGCAGCCGTCGCGGTGGAGACGGGAGAAGCTGAGGCGGCGACGGCGACTGCGACTGGTGCCGGTGCGGATTTTGGCTGCACAGACCGCGGCTTCGGCGCGGAAGAGGCAGGGGCCTGCGCCTGCGGCGATGGCGGGGGTGCAGCGGCGGCCACCGGAGCTGGAGGCGGAGGCGGCACGGCGGCCATCAGCGGCGTGGTCTGGTAGCCGGGCGCCATCACGGGCGCCTGCTGTGGCATGTAGGCAAAACCGGTGTGCATGCTGAGCATCAGCATGTCCAGCGCCTGGGCCACGGCCTGCGGGCGCATGTGCGGCATGGGATTGAGCAGCCAGGCCAGCCAGTCGCGTAGCGGTGCATCCAGGTCCGGGCGTAGATGGCTGAGCACGTAGCCCGCATTGAAGGCCTGCCAGTCCTGCATGACCTCCTCCACCGTGCTGCCCTGGGTGGGCGCGGTGTTCGTGGCCAGGCAAAACAGGCTGCCTGCGGCGGTGAAGAGATCGCTCTGCGTCGTCGGCATGCCGCCGCTGTGCAGCTCCGGCGCGCGAAACCACAGCGTCTCCGGCGGGTGCGTCTGCCGGGCCAGTGAAAGGCCCCAGTCCTGCACTTGAAGAAACAAGCCGCCGCCAGGGTGATCGGCGATGATGAGATTGCTCGGCTTCGGATCGCCATGCGGCTGGCGCAGGTGCTCGCCCACCAGCAGGGCGTGCATGAGCTGCACGGCCAGCGCGCGGAGGTCCGCGGGAGTGGGCCTGCGCTCCGCGGCAAAGGTGCGGGCGTTCATTCCCGGCATGAACTCAGACACGATGGCAAACTCCTCCTCCGAGGGCAGCAGCGTGATGAGCCCCGCGATCTGCGGGTGCCGCATCTGCATGAGGGAGGGCGCCAGGAGCTGGAGGCGCTCCCGGTCCAGCGGATGCGCGGTTTCGTAATCCGGGAGCAGGGCTTTGATCAGCACCTTGCGCCCGGTCATTGTCTCCGCTCCGCGATACACTTTGGCAGAGGGCCCGGCGGCGATGATCTTTTCCGGCTGAAAGTGGTCGTGTTGCATTTTTAGCGACGATTTCTATGAGCATGTCAAAAAACCGGCGTGCAACGCAAGATAAGATTGGCGCACTTGCGCGCCGCCGCATCTGCCCCACAGTCGCGCCATGATGAAACTCGGACTCATTGGCTGTGGAAAAATGGGCGGCGCACTGCTGCGTGGCGTGGAGCAGGCGCTGGGCAAGGCCGGCCTGAACGTGGCGCTCAGCGATGTGATGCCCGAGGCGGTGAACTCGCTGCGCAAATGCCTCACCTGCAAATCCATCACTGGCTCCCCTGCGGAAGTGGCGGCGGCTTCGGACATTGTTATCCTCGCGGTGAAGCCCGGCGACATGAAGGCGCTGTGCGAAACGCTGGCGGAGGTGAAAGGTTCGCGGCTTTACCTCAGCATCGCCGCCGGGCTCTCCCTGGTGAATCTCGAAACCTGGCTCGGCGGGAAGCAGCGCGTGATCCGCAGCATGCCGAACACCCCGGCGCTCGTCGGCAAAGGGGCGGCGGCCTTTGCCCGCGGCAGCAAGGCCACGGCCAAGGACGCGGCGCTCGCAGCCAAAATTCTCGGCGCCGTCGGCACGGCGGATGAGGTCGCGGAAAAGCTGCTGGATGCCGTCACCGGCCTCTCCGGCAGCGGCCCGGCGTATGTTTACACCGTGATCGAAGCCCTCGCCGATGGCGGCGTGCTCATGGGCCTGCCCCGCGCTGCGGCTCTGCGCCTCGCGGCACAGACCGTCACCGGCGCGGCGGAGATGGTGCTTTCCACCGGCAAACATCCGGCGGCTCTGCGGGATGAAGTCACCAGCCCCGGGGGGACGACCATCGCGGGCCTCGAAAAACTGGAGCAGCACGGCCTGCGCAATGCGATGATCCAGGCCGTGCGCGCGGCCACGGAGAAGAGCAAGGCGCTGGGGGCGTGAAGGAAAGTACTCCTCTCGCTCCGCGAGAGGAGTCCAGCGCGAGCGCGGGCGGTTGCGCCATCATGATATGAAGACTTTCCGCGAGAATGATCTCGCTGGGCTCATCTCGACGGAGCGAGATGAGTACTGTACGGAGCGGTCCGGCCACTTCAGAACTGCGGCTTGAAGTAGCCCAGGGCGGCGAGTCCGGCTCCGCAGATGGCGGCAAGCAGCACCACCAGCGGCGCGGCGATGACGCGGCGCTTGGCCAGCACGGGGAGGAAGCCGAGGACCAGCCAGAGGGCGAACTTGGCCCACACCCAGTGGTAGGTGTAATACGAAGGTGCTCCTTCGGGAAGCATCTTGTTGTACTTCGCCAGCAGGCCAAACCCCGAGACCAGGCTGATGACGAGGCCGATGCCGTGCCACATCATGGCCTTCTTGGCGCCTTCGCTGGAAAGAAGTCCGCCGATGCCGATGAAGACGAGGATCAGGCCGATGACATGGAGGTAGTGGTAAAACGGGAGTGACATGCGCAGTCTTTGGCGCAGACCCAGGCCCTGCACAAGTGCCGGGATGTTCAGATTTTGACGAAACGAGAAGCAGCGGGGCGCCCAAGCCTCCCGGTTCTGCTTCAAAAATGGGGCGACGAGGCAACAACCTGGAAATCATCCTCATAGTGGATGAAGCCCGGATCTTGGGTGTGCAGGGTGCGGCAGCTCAGGTCGTAGGCCGCTAATATGGCAATGATCTCCTCCATCTTTTCCACATGCTCCTGGGCGGCTGGTTTGAACCAGGAAATGGCGTCGCGGGGCCAGTTGGAAGAACTGAATGGCGGGCAGGGAAGGTGCTCATTGAACCACTCAAACAATGCTTCGGTACGCTGGTATTCGTCGCGGGTGAGGTTTCCGGCCTCCTTGAGCAGGCGCAGCTCCGTGATGACGCCGCTCGTCTCCTGCAGGCGGTCGCGCGCCGCACAGACAATGAAGCGTGTGTAATGAAAACGGCCACGCCGGGGAGGCGTGGCCGTGACATCATTCATACAAAGCAGAATGGAGGAGCGATATCAGCCGGCCTCGCCCACCTTCTCATTTGCCAGCTTGGAGGCGCGCTCGGCGAGCTCGACGTGGAACTGCTCCGGCGTGGGCGCCTCACCCGTGGTGCGGGTGCGGGCGAACCAGTCGGCGAAGATTTCGCCCTCCTTGCGCTCGGCCTTGAAGGCTTCCAGGAAGGCGCGGACCTTGCCGGGAACCTCCTCGCCGAGCACGGTCTTGAATTCCAGACCGGCGAGGCGGTTGCCGCGGATGCTGCCACCCACAAACATGGCGTACTTGTTCGGCGAGCGGCCCACGAAGCCGAAGTCGGCATTGTAGGGGCGGCCGCAGCCGTTCGGGCAGCCGGTCATGCGGAAGAGGATCGGCTCGTTTTCCAGGCCGAGTTCGCGCAGGGATTCGTCGATCTTGTCCATGAAGCCGGGCAGCACGCGCTCGGACTCGCTCAGCGCCAGACCGCAGGTGGGCAGGGCCACGCAGGCGTGCGCCACCTTGCGGGCGCGGGTCATGCCGTCGGCGTGGATGACGCCGTGCTTCGCCAGGATGGCGTCCACTTCAGCCTTCTTCTCCGGCGGGACGTCGGCGATGATCATGTTCGTGTTCGGCGTCACGATCAGCGGGAGGTCGAGCGTCTTGCAGAGATCCACAAAGGCGCTGCGGTAGTGCGGGCCGTTCTCACGGTCCACGATGCGGCCCATGCTCACATGGACGGCGCAGTAGAGCTTGCCGTCGCCCTGCTCATGCCAGCCGAGCTTGTCCTCCACGCTGTCAAACTGGAGCTCCTTGGGCGGGAAGGTCTCGATGCCCGGCAGGCGGCGCACCACTTCGGCGCGGAAGCCGTCCAGGCCCATGGTCTGCACGGTGTACTTCAGACGGGCGTTTTTGCGCTCGGTGCGGTTGCCGTGGTCACGCTGGGTGGTCACGATGGCCTCGATGGCGTCCACGACATTGGCGCGTTTCGCATACAGCAGCGGCTGGCCCAGAAAGGGGCGGGTGCTGAGCTGGCCGTGGCTCATGCCAAAGCCACCGCCGACGGTGATGGTGTAGCCTTCCACTTCGCCATTCACCACATGCGGCACCAGGCCCACGTCCTGGGAGTAGATGTCCGCGTCATTGCAGGGCTGGATGGCCACGCCGATCTTGAATTTGCGCGGCAGATAGACCTTGCCGTAGATGGGGTCATCGCCCTCGGGCGCCTTGGTGACTTCACGCACGGCGGGGTTCACCTCCGGATCGTGGGTCCAGTTTGGCTCCAGCTTTTCACCGTCCAGCCAGATGTCCGCATAGGCGCTGGAGCGCCACAGGAAGCGCTGGCTGATTTCCTCCGTAAGCTTCTGAGTATCAGCATGGACGGCGTCCTTGATGGGGGCGGCGGGGCCCATGGTGTTGCGCACCACATCTCCGCAGGCGCCCATGGTGCTGAGACCGCTGTGGCAGACGTTGTGAATGACCTCCTTCAGGCCGCCTTTGAGCACGCCGTGGAGCTGGATGCCCTGGCGGTTGGTCAGGCGCATGTTGCCAAAGGCCTTCGTGCACAGGTCGTCATGGATCATCCACTGCTTCGCGGTGATGCGGCCGCCGGGCATCTTGCTGCGGATCATGAAGCTCCAGGCCTTTTCCAGCTTGGCCTTGGTGCGTTCAGCGCGCACGTCGCGGTCATCCTGCTGGTAGGAGCCGTGGTGTTTGAGCAGGATGTTGGAATCGTCCGGAATATTCGGGGTGCTGGTGTCAGCGAACTGCTCGGCCAGCTGGCCACGGAGGCCGTCTGAGGCGAGTTTGAGGTCTTCAACGGAGGCTTTGCTCATAAGGATGGGGTCTGGGGGGCTGGCAGTGTCGGTCAGGATGGCTTGAATGCAAGTGCTTGAGCCAGGGGCCTGGTTCTGAAAATCATGGCAAAGGGACGCGTGACAAATGGCTCGAAAAGCGATTACAGTTTACTTGGCATGAGCAGGCACCCTACCCGGACGCTCCTCACAGCGGCAGTTTTGCTGTCGCTGCAGAGCGGCTGTGTCAAAAAAAGCGAGTATGATGCCCTGCAGGTGGAGAATCAGGCGCTGCAGACGCGTGTGGACCAGGCTAACCACCTGCTGGTGCAATCACAAACGGATTTGTCCGCAGCGCAGGTACAGATGCAGCAATTTCTGGTGGTACAGACCCGGCTGCAGAAGGCCGAGCAGGAGCTGAAGCTCTCTCAGGACGAAGTCAGCGCTCTCAAGGCCAGGTTTGAGCAGTTCCGCACCCAGCGCCGCAGCGCCATGGTGGGGAGAAAATTCCCCACGCTGAGCCTGGAGGACGGCCGGGTGCTGAGCCAGGTGGAGATCACCGCGGTCAATGCGGAGGAGGTGTCGTTCCGTCACAGTGCCGGCCTGGCCAAAGTGGCCCTGGCGAAAACCACGCCCGACCTGCGCTGGGAGGCCTGCTACGATCCGCAGGAAGCCTTGGAAAAGGCACGTGAAAACAAGCTGGTCAAAACCGTCAAGGACCAGGGGAGCCCGCCCGTCACTCCAGCCCCGTCTGCTGCGACGCCTCCCCCCGCCCGCAATGCCGTGGACGTCCTGCGCGCCCAGCTCGCCTCGCAGCGCCAGCTCTTGAACTCTGAGTATCAGGCCCTTGCGGCCAAAAATGGCACCGCCCTGCGCGGCGCGGAGTGGAATTCCGCCCAGCCGGAAAACAGCCCCCTGCTCAGCACGCTCTCCGGCAGCCGGGCGGTGCTGGGCATCAGCCGCCTGCAGGCCCAGCGGAATGCAATCCTGACGACCCTGCAGCAACTGCGCGAGCTCGACCCCGCCGCCCGCTGAACTGGTGGAATCTGTAAAATATGCTAGGCAAACCGCCCGTTTGATCGTTCCATGTCGCCCGCAACCATGAAATCCTGCCTTCTCCTCGCCTTTGCTCTGACCGCCACCGCCGCCTCCGCGGTCGATTACAAGTCCCAGGTCGCGATCATCTTCCGGACCAAGTGCTACGCCTGCCACAGCGTCACCAAGAAGGTCAAAGGCAAGCTGGCGCTGGATGACGACAAGATATCCGAGCAGATCGGCCCGGGCAAAAACATCATCCCCGGCAAGGGCGCGCAGAGCACCATGTATGTGAACTGCACCCTGCCCAACGACGACGGCGATGTGATGCCCCCTGAAGGCAAGAACCGCCTCACCGATGCGGAGCTGGCCACGCTGAAGGCCTGGATCGATGAAGGCGCCAACCTCACTGGCGGTGGCGCGGCCCCTGCCGCAGCACCCACCGCGGCTCCAGCGGCCGGCGGCGTCATGAAGTGGACCAACACCGAGGGCAAGACCATCGAGGCCGAGTTCATGGGCCTGGAAGGCGACAGCGTGCTGCTCAAGATCCCCTCCACCGGCATCACCCACATCCTGCCGCTGAGCAAGCTCTCGGCGGAGAGCCAGGCGCAGGCGAAGGCGGCCAAGAAGTAAGAGCCGTCACGCAGTTCGAATCACTGACGCCATCAGGAGGAAATCCTGGTGGCGTTTCTGTTTTCAGCGCAGATCAAACACCGTCTCCGCCACCCGCTGGCCGTTGATCTGCAGCTCCACGCGGTGCCTGCCAGCGTAGTGCTTGCGCGTGGTGAAGTCTTTCACCACCTGGGATTTGATGAGCTCGATCTCCGCACGCGCAGGCAGGTCGATCTCCGTCCATTTGAAAACCTTCTCCGCGCTGCCGCCGCTCGCCTTGACGTAGTGCACCACGTAGTCGATGGCCAGGCGCTGCGTCTTGTTGGAGGTGGAGGTGAGCGCCGCTGTCAGCGTGAGACGCTCCCCGAGCTTCAGGCGTGCAGGAGAGGCTGTCAGCTTTGACGACACCTCCGCCTTTTTGCCAAAGCCGAAGAGCTTCAGCGCCTGCGGGTGCCCGCGCTTGATCAGCGTGCGGCAGGCATGCTTCGCGATCCAGCGCAGGTTCTCTCGTTCCAGATCCCAGGAGCCCAGACGCTGCAAAACGTAGTCGTGATGATCCTTGGTGATGTCATTCAGATGATTCGCCACCGAGCGTCGCACGAAGAGCGAGTCGTCGTCCTTCAGCGCCTCCAGAATCACCGCGGTGGGTGCAGGATCCCGCACCAGCGCCTGCAGGCGCATGCCCCAGGGCAGTCGCGGGCGTGAGCCCTCACTGGCCAGACGGCGCACCTTTTCATCAGGATCAGCCGTCCACTCATGCATCGTTTTCAGTGCACGCTTCTGATCCGCCATGATGAAGGGCCGCACGGCGAACTCCGCCGAACCGAAGACGGTGAAAAACCGCAGTGCCTCCATGGAGAAATCGAAATCCTCCAGGCCAAACGTGGCGACGAAATCACCCAGGAAGATCGTCACGAACTCATGGCCGATGCGCGGTGCCAGTTTTTGCAAAGCGCGCACCTTTTGCTGGTAGGTGCCCGGAAGCGCCGCATTCACGGCCACCGCGCACTGATGCACGCGTTGCATGAGACTGCGGCCTTCGAGTCCATCCAGGGCGGATTGCATGAAATCATCGCTGCGAAACTTGGGCGCGATGTCGGACAGTTCCTTGGCGATGGCGCGGTAGCGGGCGGCATCAAACCATTCTTTGAGCTGGGGCGGGGGATTGGGTTCAGGAGGCATGAGCAACGGCCTGCATATGGGTCGGATTGGTTGGTTGCACGTTGGCGGCATCTCGCCCAAATCGCAAGGATGCCTGCAACCTCCCGCCGCCTCCACGCCTTCACCGAGTCCGTCATCCGCGCGATGACGCGTCTTTCCAACCAGCACGGTGCCATCAATCTCTCCCAGGGCTTTCCCGACTTCAATCCGCCGGAGGAAATCCTCGCCGCGCTGGAGCGCGCCACCCGCGGCCCCTTCCACCAGTATGCGGTCACCTGGGGTGCGCCGCGCTTCCGCCAGGCACTGGCCAAAAAGATAACCCATTTCTCCGGCACGCCGGTGGATCCGGACCAAAACCTCGTCGTCACCTGCGGCAGCACGGAGGCCATGATGTGCGCCATGATGACCTGCTGCGAACCGGGGGACAAAGTCATCGTGTTTTCGCCTTTCTATGAGAACTACGCCGCGGACGCCATCCTCTCCGGGGCCGAGCCCATCTACGTGCCGCTGCGTCCGCCGCAGTTTGGCTTTGATCCCGATGAACTCACGCGCGCTTTTGCGCAGGGCGCCAAGGCCATCATCGTCTGCAATCCCTCCAACCCCACCGGCAAAGTCTTCACCCGCGCCGAGCTGCAAACCATCCTCGATCTCGCGGAAAAGCACGACGCCTTTGTCATCACCGACGAGCCTTACGAGCACATCGTCTATGCGCCGCATGAGCACATCTATATGCACTCGCTTCCTGGCGCTGCGGAGCGCGTGATCGTGTGCAATTCACTTTCCAAAACCTATTCCATCACCGGCTGGCGTCTCGGCTACGTGCAAGCCGCTCCGCACATCATCGCCCAGGCGCGCAAGGTGCATGATTTCCTCACCGTCGGCGCCGCCGCCCCGCTGCAAGAAGCCGCCGTCGCCGGTCTCGAACTGCCAGACAGCTACTACCACGGCCTGCGCGATCTCTACACCGAGAAGCACGATGTCTTCCTCGATCACCTCCGCGCCACCGGCCTGCCCTTCACGGAACCGCACGGCGCCTACTACGTCCTCATGGACATCTCCTCCCTCGGCTTCCCCACCGACACCGAAGCCGCTGAATGGTTCGTCAAAGAAGTCGGCGTCGCCGGCGTCCCCGGCTCCAGCTTCTTCCGCGAACCCGAACACCGCTTCATCCGCTTCCATTACGCGAAGCAGTTGGAAACGCTGAACGCGGCGGGGGAGAAATTGCTGCGGGTGAAGCAGGGAAGGTGAGCGCAGCTCAAATCATCACGCAGTCGAGGAAGTCCGCCACAAACTCATTCTTCGGATGCTCGCGCAATTGCTGGGGTGATCCGACCTGCTGGATGCTGCCCTCATGCAGAACGACGACGCGGTCCGCGAGCTCAAAGGCTTCGTCCTGATCGTGGGTGACGAACAACGTCGTCACGCGGGTCTCGTCGTGAAATTGGCGGAGCCACTTGCGCAGCGTCTTCCGCACCTTGGCATCCAGCGCGCCGAAAGGTTCGTCGAGCAGGAGCACCTGAGGCCCCACAGCAAGCGCGCGTGCCAGCGCCACACGCTGTTTCTGCCCGCCGCTGAGCTGCGAGGGATAGCGATCCCCATAGCCTTCGAGAGCAATCCGGTGCAGGAGGTGAGTAACTGATTTGTCGATGTCCTCCCGGTCGGGCCGCTCTGGCCGCTTCATCACACGCAGACCAAAAGCAATGTTCTCCGCCACAGTCATGTGATTGAAGAGGGCGTAGTTCTGGAAGACAAAGCCGGCCTTGCGCTCGTAGGCGCTGCGGTGCGTGACATCGGTGCCGTGAAACTGGATGCCGCCCTCGCCCATGTCGGCGAATTCCAGCCCGGCGATGATGCGCAGCAGCGTGGTCTTGCCGCTGCCGCTGGGACCCAGCAGCGCGACGAGCTCGCCGGTTTTCACTTCGAGATCGACGTTTTTCAGCGCGTTGAAGCTGCCGAAGGTTTTGGAGATTTGGTGGATGTGGATGCTCATGCTGCTCCTCGTTGGGTGGTCGTCAGAGTTTTCAAAATCAGGGTCACCAGCGCCAGCAGGGCCAGCATGGAGGCCACGGCAAAGGCGGGGACAAACTGGTATTCGTTGTACAAAACTTCGATGTGCAGCGGCACGGTGTTGGTCTTGTTGCGGATGTGTCCGCTGACCACGGACACCGCGCCAAACTCGCCCATGCTGCGGGCGTTGCAGAGGATGATTCCATAGAGGAGGCCCCATTTGATCTTCGGCAGCGTCACGCGCCAGAACATCTGGAAGCCGTTCGCGCCCAGCGTCATCGCAGCCTCCTCCTCGGCCTGGCCCTGCGCCTCCATCTGCGGTGCCAGAATGCGGGCCACAAAGGTGAAGGTGACAAAGAGGGTGCTCAGCACGATGCCAGGCAGCGCGAAGATGATCTTGATGCCGTGCTCCTTGAGGGAAGGGCCAAACAAACCCTGCGCACCGAAGAGCAGCACATAAACCATGCCCGCGATGACCGGCGACACCCACAGCGGCAGCTCGATCAGCGAAGTCAGGAGGCGTTTGCCGCGAAACTGAAAGCGCGAGACGCACCACGCCGCCGCGAGGCCAAACAAGGTGTTCAGCGGCACGGTGATGGCGGCCACCTTCAGCGTGAGCCAGACCGCATGCATGGTCGCGCGGTCATCAAAGGCCTCGGCAAAGCCTTCCCAGCCTTTTCTAAACGCCTCCTGAAAAATGACGACGAGAGGCAGCACAAACGTGAGTCCCATGAAACCCACGGCGCTGCCGATGATGAGCACTCGCGACGCGAGAGAGTCTGAGGTGGCCGCTCGCGGGCGCGTGCGGTGGGCAGGGGTGATGTCGATGATGGCGGCCATGTGGCGTGTCATTGAATTCTTCAGTTCATCTCCCTGTCCGCTTTCGGCTCCAGCTCGTCAGCGCGTTGGAGAGCAGCAGGATGGCAAAGGAGGCGGCCAGCATCACCACGCCGATGGTGGCGGCGCCGGAGTAGTCGTACTCTTCCAGGCGCATGGTGATGAGGAGCGGCGCGATCTCGGTTTTAAAAGGCAGGTTGCCAGAGATGAAAACGACGCTGCCATATTCGCCCACCGCACGGCCAAAGGCGAGCGTCATGCCCGCGAGCGTAGAGGGCAGCAGTGCTGGAAACACGACACGCGTGAGCGTCTGCCAGCGGTTCGCCCCGAGGCAGGCGGCCGCTTCCTCGACATCCATGGAGAGATCCGCGATGACGGGCTGCAGCGTGCGCACGACGAAGGGAAAGCCGACAAATGTCAGCGCGATCGTGATGCCCAGCGGTGCGTAGGCGGCCTTGATGTCATGCTGCGCCAGCCAGGCACCAATCCAGCCGTTCGGCGCATACAGCGTCACCAGCGCGATGCCCGCCACGGCGGTGGGCAGTGCAAAGGGCAGATCGACCATGGCATCCAGCAGGCGGCGGCCCGGGAATGAATACCGTTCCAGCGCCCAGGCGGTGATCAGTCCGAAGACCGCATTCACCAGCGCTGCAGCGAAAGCCGTGCCGAAGCTCAGCTTGAGCGATGCAAGCACACGCGATTGCGTCAGCGTGTCCAGCATGTGCTCCCAGCCGCCGCTCGTGGCCTTCCACATGAGCATGGACAGCGGGAAGAGAACGATGAGGCTCAAATAAGTGATGGTGAAGCCGAGCGAAAGCCTGAAGCCCGGCAGCACGTGGCGTGAACTGGCCATGAGCGCTGATTACAGGTTGGCGGCGTAGGCTTGAAGTTCGCGGTATTCCGCGAGGATGCGTTTCACCGCGGCGACGGTGGCTTTGACCTGCGCATCCATCGGCGCGAGCGCGGGAGTCTCAAACACGATTTCCAGCGCATGCGGCCGCTGCTCCGGAGGCGCACTCAGGATGCCGAGGTAGCCTTCCTTGATGATGCCGCGCGCGGCGAGAAACCCATCGATGATGTGCTGCTCATTGCGTGGCAGAAACTCGGCCGCCGCCTGCAGGGCTGGTTCCAGCAGATGCTCGCTGAGAAGCGCCCCGCTGACGAAGCCGTAGCAGCCGTCGGAGGTGTCATCCGAGTGCAGCGAAATGATTCCCTCGTAGAGCTCACGTCGCAGTTCAGCCTCCAGATACACGACTTCAGGCTCGGTGGAGCCAAACCAGAACTCGCGGTTCAGATCCAGACCGGAGTGGCTGTGCCTTGTGCCGAGATTGCGGCCCGTGGGATTGCAGACCGGGAAAAAGTGCAGCTCATAGTCGTGCAGCTCCTCCGGCTTCTCAGCAGCCCAGCGGATGAGTTCCTGCGTGGCTAGCGTGCCCGCCTCCTCATCCCCGTGGATGCCCGCAAAGATGCCGATCTTGATGCCATGGCCCGTTTTCACGGGCTTGCTGACAATCTTCGGGATGAAGATGCCTTGTTCTGGCGGATCCGTTTCAATCATCAGTCGTCTGTCCGGCAGCGGGATGCTGCCACGCTGAGGTGCGTGCCTGCCGGTGAACTGCAAATGGGATGGAAGTGTCATGGTTTCAAGCGCTGACTTTGTTGCGTGCCTCATCGGCGAGTGCGGTGGAGAGATAGCGTTCGCCGGTGCTGCAGCCGACGGTGACGATGAGCTTGCCGGCATTCTCCGGCCGTGCAGCCACCTGCAGCGCCGCCCAGACATTGGCTCCCGTGGAAATGCCGACGAGCAGACCCTCCTCACGGGCAAGCCGTTGGGCGGTGAAGATGGCATCCTCGTTGGTAACCTGGACCACCTCGTCGATGATGTCGAGATTCAGGTTCTTCGGCACAAAGCCCGCGCCTGTGCCCTGAATCTTGTGCGGGCCGGACTGCACCGGCTGACCCCTGAGCGTCTGCGTGATGACAGGGGATGCCGAAGGCTCCACCGCGATGGACTGCAGCGACGGTTTGCGTGCTTTGATCACCTCGCTTACTCCCGTGAGCGTGCCGCCTGTACCCACCGCTGCGACGAAGATGTCGATCTGCCCTTCGGTGTCGTTCCAGATTTCATAGGCCGTGGTTTGCCGGTGAATCTGGGGATTGGCCGGATTTTCAAACTGCTGTGGCATCCACGCGCCAGGTGTGTCCGCCAGCAGCTCTTCCGCACGCTTGATCGCTCCCTTCATGCCATCCTTGGCGGGCGTTAGCACGAGGTTCGCTCCCAGCATCGTCAGCAGAGTGCGGCGTTCAAGGCTCATGCTCTCAGGCATGGCCAGGGTCAGTGGGTAACCCTTTGCCGCCGCCACAAACGCGAGCGCGATGCCCGTGTTGCCACTGGTGGGCTCAATGATGTGCGCACCCGGCTGCAACTCGCCGGACTGTTCCGCCGCCTCGACCATGGCCCGGCCGATGCGGTCCTTCACGCTGCCAAGTGGATTCTTGAACTCGCCCTTGAGGGCGATGGTGGCTGTCAGCCCGGAGGTGATGCGATTGAGCTTCACCAGAGGAGTATGGCCGACCGATTCGACGATGTTGGAGAAGTAAGACATGACTGGAAGGGGTGGGTTGTTTTTGTGAAGGGCATTATTTGCCCTGGTAGATCTGATCAAAGATGCCGCCGTCATCGAAGTGCTTCTTTTGCGCCTTGCCCCAGCCGCCGAAGTCGCCATCGATGGTGACGAGGTTCAGCTTCGGAAAGCGGGCGCCGTATTTCGCCGCGGCGGCGGCATCACGCGGGCGGTAGTAGTTTTTGCCGATGATGTCCTGCGCTTCCGGTGTGTAGAGGTACTCCAGGTAGGCTTTCGCCACTTCGGTGGTGCCTTTTTTCTCGGCGTTCTTGTCCACCACGGCCACGGTCGGTTCGGCGAGGATGCTGATGGAAGGAATCACGATCTTCGTCTGGCCGGGGAACTCACGCTGAATGAGCCAGGCTTCGTTTTCCCAGGAAAGGAGCACATCGCCAATGCCACGCTGAGCAAAGGTGGTGGTGGCACCACGTGCACCGGTGTCCAGCACGGGAACGTTTTTGAAGAGAGCGGCGATGAACTCCCTGGACTTCGCTTCGCTGCCGTATGTCTTCAGCGCGTAGGCCCACGCGGCGAGGTAGTTCCAGCGTGCGCCGCCGGAGGTTTTGGGATTGGGCGTGACGACGTTGACTCCCTCCTTCACCAGATCATCCCAGTCCTGGATGTTTTTCGGGTTCTCCTTGCGCACCACAAACACGATGGTGCTCGTGTAAGGAGCGCTGTTGTTCGGCAGGCGCTTCTGCCAGTCTTTCGCGATCAATCCAGCCTGCTGGCCGATCACATCGATGTCTCCGGCGAGCGCCAGCGTCACCACGTCGGCCTCCAGGCCGTCGATGACGGCACGCGCCTGCTTGCCGGAGCCGCCGTGAGACTGGTCGATGCTGACTTTTTTGCCGGTGGTTTCCTTGTAGTGCTTTGCGAAGGCTTTGTTGAACTCCGCGTAGAGCTCGCGCGTGGGATCATAGGAGACATTCAGCAGTTCGAAATCGGCTGCGTGTGCGGTGAGGGCGAGAAGAGCGGTGGTCAGAAGGGTCAGGGTGGTTTTCATGAGTGTTTTATGGATGAGAGGTTGCTTTGATGAATGGACTGAGGATGAGGAATGGAATGCATGCCTGCGGGCATGGAGCGCCCCTGGACCGGCTGACGGCTTGAAAAGCAGGGGAAGGGTGTGCCTTTTGGGACGCGGCTAGAAGAAGCGCCGGCTGAGCTGGAAGTAGGCGAAGTTTGTGTGGTCGCGGTGAAGCTGGGCTTTCACATACCCGCCTGACTGAAAGTAGGAGTACCCCACGGTGATCTCGGTTTTGGGATCCCAGGTGTAGCGGGCGCGGATGTCATATTCGCAGCCCAGATAGCTGCCGCTGCTCCCGGTTTTGTCCTGCACCTGGATGACATTGCCCACGGAATAGGCATCGGTGGCGCTTTCCAGCCAGTAGGCGCTCCAGTTCATGTCCAGGCGCAGGTTCTGCTGCGGCTTGATCTCCAGACGGACCGTGGGCGTGCTCACATTCTGGTAGGTGATGTAGTCATTCGCGGACCACGAACGGCTGAATCCATAGAAACGCTGGAAGCGGTTGTCCTTGTTGTCATTCGGATTGTGGTCGCCGCTTGCGCGTCCGTAGAAGAGGCTCAGGCGTGGCTTCCACGGACTGGAGGCCAAGGTGTAGCCCAGCTCCAAGGTGCCTGCATACGCCTGGATGGTGCGTGTGCCGTTGCGGCCGGTCTGGTAGGTCACGCTGAAGTCGTAATCCAGCCCGGTGCCTCCCACCACGCCGTAGGCGCGCAGGCCGGGGGAGTGCACCTGATAGTCCACGATGCCAGGCAGCGGAGACTGGTTCATCGCCAGGTAGTAGGGCTCCAGCGTCACGACGTCAGACCAGCGCCGCCAGTGGCCGATCACGCCATACACCCACTGCCTCTGCACCGGGCTGTCCCAGTCATACTTCTGCCGGGTCAGCGGCTGCACCGCCAGCAGGTCCACCTGCCAGTCGTTGCTTTCCTGCCCCAGGCTGCTCAGGAAACCCTTGAAGGTGTTCGCAGTGTTGCGCCATTCATTGTTGGAGAGCAGGCGGCGGTCCAGAAAGTCGAAGTTCTGGATCCCGTAGCGCACGCTGAACGGACGGCTGTTGCCGATGGTGTCATGCCCCAGCAGGCTCTTGAAATACAGCTCGCCATGCAGCCGGGTGATCGCGAACTCGTTCACATCGCGGTTGTCGCGTGCAAACTGGCTGTTCTCACGCCGTGAGTCCTGCATTTCAAAGGCAAAGCGGAACGGATCCAGGATGTCCTTGATCCCGATATAGGCGCGAGTGCGGTGCAGCAGCGGCTGGTCCAGCGAATCCATCGGACGTCGCAGGTCTCCTTCGCGATATTCATAACGGAACCGGTAGTCCAGGCCGATGTCCAGCCACTTCACGTTCAGCAGCGAATCGACTCCGATCTCGCTCGCATTGCGCGCATACTTGGGCGGGTCAGGATCTCGCGTGGTGCCGAAGCTCAGAGGATTTTGATAATAGGTGCCGCGGGCGGATTTTTTTGGCGTGTTTTCAGCACTGTTGGCGGTGCCTAAAGCCGGGAGCAGCAGTCCCAGGGCGGATGCGCGGAGAAGCAGGAGACGGCTCTTTTTCAGAGAAGATGAGTTCATGGACAGGCGGGTGCAGGAGCATCGGCGTCCAGTGTTCTGGTGGCGTCAGCAGGTGTCGTTAAAGGCCTCCGTTTTCAGGCGGTGGGCATGTAAAGCAAGAGACTGACCGAAGCAGGAGAACGCGAGAATGAAAAGAATCCCAGGGCTGGCCTGTGAATGGCATCTCATGTCTCGAGCGCTTCCGGTGGTCCGGTCAGTCTCTTGGGGTGCATTGCAGCTTTTGAGGACTGCAGAAGGCGATGTGATGATTATGTATCTGATTAATCTACATTGATCAAGTAGGAATAAGAAAAAATTTCGAATGCTGCAGATAATGAATGACGGCCGGCATCTTGCCACACAGTTTCAAAACCGGGCGCCCATGAGGATCTTCATGACATCATCCATCGTGATCCATCCGTGAATCGCGCCATCCGCGGAGTCCACGACGGCGGCGACCTCCTGCTTGTCGAGGAAGAGCGCCAGCAGCTGTGTGAGGGAGGCTTTGCCGTCAATGCGCAAGGCTGGGCGGATGAGCTGCTGCCAGCCGGCGCTGGCAGGGGAGGTCAGATTCTGCACGAACAGCTCGCGTACACGGATGTAGCCGGTCACCTTGTCCAGCGTGCCGTCCGGGCTGACAGGATAACTTCGGTGCAGCCTGCCTCCTGCGGCCAGCACGTTCTCCAGCAGCGTGAGGCGGGTGTCAAAGACCTTCACCGCCTCATGCGGGACCATGGCGGTCCTGACACGGCGCGCACTGAGCGTGGCGGCGTGAATGATGATGATTTCCTCACGGGTGTGGATGAGCTGCTCGGCCTTTGCGGCCTGGACGAGCGTGATGATGTCCATGATCTGGTCGCTCTGCGTGCGGGGGGCCGCGGTGCGCTTCAGCCGGGTGCAAAATTTCTCCATCACCAGCACGAGCGGATGGCAGAGCCACAGCATCAGGGAGAGTGGCCCGATCAGACGAGGTGCGAGACGTTCTGCGTGATGCACCCCTAAAATCTTCGGCGCCATTTCGCCGCCAAAGAGCACGAGAATGCTGATGACAATGGAGAACAGCCACAACCAGTCGCTTCCGAACACCCTGGCCGAGATGGCACCGGCCAGAGTGGCAAGACCGGTGTTTGCCAGGGTGTTGAAGACCAGGATCGCGGAGATGGGGCGCTCGACGTTGTTCTTGAGCTTCAGCCAGCGTCCGGAAGCGGTGGCGCCCTTTTTTTCCTGCAAGCGCAGCGAGAGCGGGTTCAGGCTGAGCAGCACGGCCTCCGTCACTGAACAGAGAAAGGAGGTGGTAAGCACCATCAGGACGGTGATGAGGAGAACAAGGAACATGGGGTGGGGAATGAGCCCTCAGGCCACATGGATGGGACTGAGGGCGAGCCAGCAGCGTTTTTGGGCAGAGGGCTTGATGCCCAGCAACGCCGCATAAATGCCGCCACGACGATACCGAAGCAGAATGGAGACCACCGTTCGGTGATCCATGGAGACGTGTTTTGAGACATCTGCGACAGGGGTGCTGTCATCGAGCAGCAGCAGGGCGCTGGCACGCCGTCGGATGCTCGTCATGGCGCAAGGGCTCTGGCTGACTTGCTCCACCAGCACGCGCTGCTCCTCGGAAAGATGGGCGAGCGCAGGCGCGCCGCGGCGTGAATCGGGATGCCGTGTGTTCATGGCAGGTGTGTGGTTGAGGTTTAAATCAAACAATTCTCCGGCGGCTCCTCAGGACGAGCATCATTCCCAGCATTGCAGACAAGGTTCTCGAAGGTTCGGGCACGAGGGCTGCCAGGGACAGGGTACCATTTGTGTAGAGCTGGCTCCAGTCCCAGCCCAGGCCGAGAAGGCTGAGATCGGGCAGTTCGTCCGGGTTGCCCACCTGCAGGCCGGAATCCGGAAGATTGGTGAAACTGCCGGTGAGACCGGACCAGTCGATCAGCCTCCAAGAAGAGCCTGCCGTCCAGATGCCGCCAGCAGGAGCCAGACTGGTGTGCAGGCTGAGCGTGGCCCCGGTCAGAATCACCGCGCCGCCGCTGAAGACCACGAGGTCGTTGTTGCCGGCCTGCGAGTTTAGCAGGCCGCTGGCTGCGCCGCCCAGGATGTCGAGCTCGATGCTGCCACTGAGAGAGAAGCCGGCACCTGCCTGAAGAGTGAGGATTTGCGCGTCGAAAACGCCGGACTGGCCGGCAAAGATCACGCCTCCGCTCTCCAGCGTGATGGATGTGGAGGAACCGAGCGCTCCTGCGGTGCCGCTGCCTCCCAAGCGTGCCGTGGCACCGATGATGACCGAGCCGCTGCCCGTGGCCGAGCCGCTGCGGTTGTTCACGACCAGGGTTCCTCCATTGACTGTGGTTCCGCCGCTGTAAGTGCTGCTGCCGGCAAGAATCCAGAGGCCGGAGTCCTGTTTTACCAGTGCAACGGCGTTTGTTCCGCTGGTGCCAGCACCTGTGTTGTTCACGATGGCGCCGAGCAGGGAGTTTCCGTCCATGTTTGAGCCGCCCAGGGCAAGCACACGCGCCGTTGCCGGTCCGGTGGCGCTGACATTGGCCGCGCTGTTGATCGTGGCGGCAGTGAAGACGAGCGCGCCGCTCCCATTGTTCAGAATCGTCGCGCCACCGGAAGCCGTCGCTCCGTTGCTGCTGCCGACTTGTATGCGACGGTTCGTCTGGCTTCCCGTGCCGAGATAATTCAACGTGCCGGTGGTGGCGGCGTTGCCCAAACGGATGACGCCTGAACTGGTGTCCTTGTCAGCCGTGCCCAATGAGCCTGCGATGCCGATGTTTCCGAGTGCAAACACTTCAACAACGCCATTGTTGATCTGAGTTTGACCGGTGAAGGTGCTCGTGCCCGCCAGCTGCATGGTGCCCGCACCTGCTTTGATGATTCCAAAGCCGCCGCTGATGCCACCCGAGATCAGAACATCCACCACTGCGGCAGGGCTGTCGTTCACCGTGAAAGTACGATCGGCATTGAGAACCAAGGCTGCAGCGATGGTCGCCTGGCTGTTTTCAAAACCGGCGCTGCCCGCATTGTAGGTTACATTGCCTCCCAGAGCGAGGCTGCCACCCGCCACGCTGCTGATGATCGTCGCGCTTTGTCCGGCGACGGTGGTCACCGCAGTGCCCAGTGTGATCGTTCCGCTGACAGTGGCGGCAGTGCCACCGATGTCGAATGTGCCAGAGCTGATCGTGAGGCCGGATGATGTGGCGATGCTGCCGTCGCCGCTCAGTTTCAAGGTGCCGCCATTCACTGTTGTGACGCCCGTGTAGCCATTCACGCCGGACAGGGTGAGTGTGCCGCTGCCTGCATAGATGAGCCCGTTGTTAAATGCGTTGCCATTCACTACGGCACCGCTGATCTCGACATCGGCCGTGCCGGTGATGGTGCGGTTTCGCGCGGCGGTGTCCGTGCTGGTGTTGAGCTGAAAACCGCCAAGCACGAGCCTGGCACCTTCTTCAGCGCCCTGATTGACTGTGAGCACGCGGACGGCTCCGATGGAGTTCCACTGCACCTCCCCCAGAGTGAGCGTGCTGCTGCCATTGAGCGTGATGTCACGGTTTGCGTTTCCAATGGTGACGACGCCAGATCCAAGGCCGAGGCTGTTCGTGCCGCCAAAGACCAGGCTGCCATTGAGGGCGACGGCATTATTCGTGCTGAGCATGATGGCGAAGCCGCTGGTATTGTCGAGCGTTCCCCCGGTGATGGTGAGCGTGCCGGTGCCAAGTGCGGCTGCCGAATTGAGCACGAGCGTGCCTGCGCTTAATGTCACCGTGCCCGAAAAAGTGTTTTCTCCGGAGAGAATCCAGGCGCCCGCATCCACCTTGGCAAGTGCGAGCGTGCCGTTGCCATCAGAGAGCACGCTCTGGATCTCGTTGCCGCCGGTGTTCGTGCCCCCGAGCGTGAGTGTTTTTGTGCCTGTGCCGGCATTGAAAAACACGCCGGTGAAGATCAGGGCGCCGCCTCCGCTGCTCCTGATCACGGCGCCGCCGGTGGACGTGGCGGCGAGGTTGACCGTGCGGTTGGTGGAAGCACCTGACCCCGCTTAAATCAATGTGCCGGCCGCGGTGGTGCCGCTGCCAATATTGATGATGCCGCCTGCCCCGCCTGCACTGTTGATTCCGCTGTCGGCGATGGAGGCCAGCGTCAGCGTGCCCTGGTTTACTGACAATGCACCCGTAAAGCTGCTGGCGCCTGACAACGTCCACGCGCCGGTTCCGGTTTTTACGAACGAGAGGGCGCCGCCGCTGCTGTCCACGAGCGGGCACTGGAAGTCATTGATGTCTGTGTTGCTGCCGCCCAGCGTGAATGTCTTGGCCGCAGATCCTGAGTTGGAAAAGGCGCCGGCAAAAACGAGAGCACCGCTCCCATTGTTTGTTATCGTGCCGCCTCCCGTGCCGGAGGAAGCAAGCACCACTGCGCGGTTGGTGGAGCTTGCCGCGCCTGTGTAAATCAGTGTGCCGGCCTGGGCAGCGCTGCCCAAATTGACCGTGGTTCCCGACCCCAGCGAGCTTGCTGAAGCACTGTCCGCCATGCTGTTGATTGTGAGAGACCCTTGATTTACTGAGACCGCTCCGGTGAAAGTGTTGATACCGGTCAGCATTGTCGCGCCTGCGCCCGATTTGATGAAACCATAAGTGCCACCGGTTTCGCTGATGCTGCCATCGATCACGATGGTGGTTCCGGTCACCGCATTAATGGTTCGTGAGCCATTGAGAATCAGATTCAGGCTCAAGGTGTGCGTGTGTGTGCCTGTGACGCCGCTGGAAATGATGTTGCCGCCAAGAATGACGGCATTTCCCGTCAGTGTGAAGCCGGTGCCGGTCAGTGTGTCGTTCGTGAAGGCGATCGCATTTGTGCCGCCAAGCTTGAGGGCGGTGAAGTTGTTTGCCAGTGTGAAGTTGCTGGTGCTGGTCAGATCAAAAACGAGGCTGTCACCATTGGACGGCACTGTGTTGCCAACCCAGTTGGTGTCTGCGCCGCTTGTGCCGCTGAGCCAGGTGTTGTCCAAATCACCCGACCACGTCAGCGTGGCAGCGTGGACGGAATGAGAGAGAATGGCAAGGCTGAGGAACACCTTGAGCTTTCGCCGCAGACTGAGGCTGCGATGGGTTTGAAACTGAAGAGGGAAAGAGGAAGTGGCGGAATGTTGGGCGGATGTTTTGGCGGACATGGACGGCAACTGCTGAGCGTCGGCGTCCGGAGGTCCGGTCGGCGTTCGCAGGTGCTTTTGAGATCAGGCCTCCATCATGGGGGGGGATGACGGTCGGCTGCGTGGAAATAAATGCCGAGAGGCTGGCCGGAACGGTGGTTTCATCAGGTGGCGGTGGGTTCCGCGTGCTGTGATGACCTCTGGTGTTCCAGTCAGCCTCTCGACAAATGTGGGCGCGTGGTTCCGAGACCGCGCTATGGAGGGTGGGCGCTACTTTTTCCGCGGAGCGGGTACGGAGACGACCGCGTCTGGCAGACGTGTTTTTTCAGTGCTTTCCACCTGGGTGACGCGGCCTTCGTGGACGATGATCTGCACCGAGCCGAAGCGCATGGCCCCGACTTTCTGGCGCACGATTTCGACCCACGACTCTGTGTCGGATTCGGCAATGTTCTGGCTCATGGGGGGATTTCAGGTGACGGGTTCGAGGAGCGCCGCCAGAAAGCCGTCCGCCGGGTCCGCGTGGCGGGACTTGACGACCTTCTTTCTGGCAGTTTTTCTGGCGATGGCGGCCTGCTGCTCCTGTTTGCGGAGGGTGACCTCAACGACGTGCTCCAGGGTGTAGCGGTCGAGGATGTTGGCGATGGCGTTGCGCACGTCGATCATGAGCATGCGCAGGCCGCAGTGTTCTTCATCGGGACAGGAGCACTTTTCGTACTCTGTCTCGCTGGCGCAGCCGATGGGGGCGAGCTTGCCGTCGATGAGGCGGACGACATCGCCCATCTTGATAGATTTTGCGGGTCTGGCGAGGCGTGCGCCGCCGTGCTTGCCGCGCAGGCTTTCCACATAGCCGGCCTGGCGTAGCTCGAAGAGGATGGCCTCAAGAAACTTGAAAGGCAGGCGTTCCTGATCCGCCAGCACGGACACGGAGATGACGCCCTCCCCCTGCCGGTCGGCGATGCCGAGGCGGATGAGGGTGCGGAGGGCGTATTCGCCGCGTTTGGTGAGCTTCATGGGGAAAGCTATGCGCATTAATATACACTAATCAAGTAGGAATTAAAAGATTTTGAAAACCCAGCCGCTGGCGGCGTTTCTTCCGTCCTGATTTTTCATCCATCCATGAGACTCCTCTCTCTCACCACCCTCCTCGCCGCGCTGGCGCTTTCCGCCCGCGCTGAATTGAAGCTTCCCGCCATCATTGGCGACAACATGGTACTGCAGCAGAAGCAGACCAATCCGCTCTGGGGCTGGGACGCTCCCGGCACCGAAGTGACCGTGAAATTCGGCGACCAGACCAAGACCGCCAAGGCCGGCGCCGACGGCAAATGGACGGTGAAGCTCGATCCCGTGCCTGCCAGCGCGAAGCCTGCGACGATCTCCATCAAGGGCACCACCTCCAAAGAGCTGAAAAACGTGCTCGTCGGCGAGGTGTGGATCTGCTCCGGCCAGTCGAACATGCAGTGGAATGTCGGATCAAGCTGGGACGCGGATTTGGAGATCGCCACCGCGAAGTATCCGAACATCCGCCTGATCACCGTGCCGAATGTGGGCACGCAGGAGCCGCAGAAGGACTTCAAGGGCGAGTGGAAGGAGTGTTCCCCGGCCACAGTGGGCGGCTTCACCGCCGTCGGTTATTTCTACGGCCGCGTCCTGCACAAGATGCTGGATGTGCCCGTGGGCCTGATCAACAACGCCTGGGGCGGCAGCGCCTGCGAGGCCTGGGTGAACCGCGCCGAGCTGGAGAAGGACCCGCGCTTCAAGCCGCTGATGGAAAGCGCCAGGCAGAGAGAGGCGCTCCTTTCCTCCCCTGAAGCCAAGGCCAGGTATGACGCCGACCTCGCCGCCTGGACCAAGCAGGCCGAAGAGGCCAAAAAGGCGGGCAAGCCCTTCACCGTCCGCGCGCCTGCACCACCCACCGCCTGGCTCACCGGCAATGCGCGCCCCGCCAACATCTACAACGGCGCGCTGCTGCCCACCATCGGCTATGGCATCAAAGGAGCCATCTGGTACCAAGGCGAAACGAATGCCGGCCGCGCCTACGAGTACGCCAGCCTCTTCCCATTCATGATCCAGAACTGGCGCAATGAATGGAAGCAGGGAGACTTCCCCTTCTACTGGGTGCAGCTCGCCGACTTCATGCCCGAAAAAGCCGATGCCGGGCAGTCCGTGGCCAGCGCCTGGGCTGAGCTGCGCGAAAGCCAGACCAAGACCGAGACCGCCATCAAAAACGGCGGCCAGGCCGTCATCATCGATCTTGGAGATGCGAATGACATCCACCCCAAAAACAAGCGCGACGTGGCCGAGCGCCTGGCCCGCTGGGCGCTGGTAAAGGACTACGGCCTGAAGCTCCCCTATCGCAGCCCCGAGTTCAAATCCGCCGAGTTCAGCGGGGAGAAGGCCATCGTCACGCTCGACACCTTCGGCAGCGCGCTGCGCACCGTCGATATCAGCGAGGTGAAGGGCTTTGTGGTCTGCGGCGAGGACCAAAAGTGGGCCTGGGCCGACGCGAAAATCATCGGCAAGGACAAGCTCGAAGTCAGCGCCAAGGGCGTCACGAAACCCATCGCCGTCCGGTATGCCTGGGCCGACAATCCGGTGTGCAATCTCTACAGCACCGACGGTCTGCCCGTCACCCCCTTCCGCAGCGACAGCTTCGACATGATCACCAAGCCGAAGCAGTAACGCGCATCCGGCAGCAGCGTGAATTCAGGAATCCCCCGGCTTAGCTGCCGGGGGATTTTTGCTTCCGGGTCACGGCCGACCAGGCGGCGCGAAACGGCCAGGCGATGGCGCCAAAGATCGCGCCAGTCACCGCGGCCACCAGCCGCGCGGGCAGCAGCAGCAGATGCATCACCGGGCGCAGCACGCGTTTGACCGCGGCATTTTTCTCGTAGGCCAGATGCAGCAGGATGATGCCAAGGATGCCGGCAAATTTGACCGCCTTGGCGATGTGGTAGTGCCCGCCCGCCTCGCTGATGAGACTGAACCCGCCGACATCCAGCACGCGCTTGATGCTTTGATCCCAGTAGAGCTCCAGGCCCAGAAGCAGGCCCACGAAGCCCACGAGCAGAAACGCCGTGTGCTCCAGCCAGGGCTGGCGCTCCAGCAGCTTGATGCAGTAGCCCGCCACCAGCCGCAGCGTGATGATGCCCAGCGTCACGCCGATATAGACCAGCACCTTGCTGTCACGCGCGAAGGCCACCGCGGCGACCACGTTGTCAAAGCTCAGGCTCAAGTCCAGGAAGGCGATCATCGCAATCGTGCTGGCAAAGCTTTGCGGTACTTTCTTGGCCGCGCCCTTGCCATCCTCCTCCTCGTCTTCCTGCTCCGCAAAATGGGAGCACATCAGCCACACCAGGTAGAGGGAGCCCAGCAGCATCAGCCAGTGGTTGCCCATGATGATGCTGGCGGTGAGCAGCGCCACGATGCGGAAGCCATAGGCCCCGGCGTAGCCGATGTTCATCGCCGTCTTGCGCTGCTTTTCATCCAGATGGGAGGCCATCGCGGCGATGGCCAGCGCATTGTCCACCGACAGCAGGCCTTCGATCACAATGAGGGCCAGCACCACGGGGATGCCCTCTTTGACGGTGGCCCAGATGTCAGCGGCGGCGAGAAATTCGTGTATCATCAGCCCGCAAGATGGCGGACGGGCCGAGGGCTTTCCAGTACCAATTCAGGTGAAAGAAAAACACCCCGTTTTCGGAATGCGAAACGGGGTGCCACAGGGGGGAACTGTCCTAAGATTGGCTACGTGTAGGAGGACTCCACGCGTCTGGCCACGTCCTTGTAGCCATAGTCGGCGTTGTAGATCTCCTTGAGGGCGTCCAGGCTCGCCGTCTTGTCTCCCATCTTTTCCAGCACGTTGGCCAGCTCGTAGAGCACCTCCTTCTTGGTGGCGTCCATGACCAGCAGCTCCTTGGAGGCCTCCATGAGGGAGGTCTTGGCCAGGTCGTTCATGTTCTTGCGCTCAAAGCAGCGGCCCAGCATGAGGATGGCCTTGATGCGCAGGTTCGGGTTCGATTTCGCCTGCTGCAGCTCGGGCAGCGCCTCTCCGTACATGCCGGCGTTGAAGTAGGCCTGGCCCAGCTCATAGCGCAGCGCTTTGTCAGTCGGGTTGCGGTCCACGCGGGTCTTGGCGTCGGAGATGACCACGGCGGCGCGCTGGCGGCGGATCTCGGCGAGCTGCGCGCGTTTGTCATCGATGTCGGGCGCCTCGGGGTTGGTTTCGATCTCGCGCTCGTACTCCTCGATCTTCTGGTCCTGCACCTTGTCGCGGAGGATTTCCACCTTGCGCTGCAGCGCGATGTCGCCGGCGTTCAGCGTCAGCGCGTAGTCATAGAACATGAGCGCCGTTTCCATCTGGCCCAGGCGCTCATAGAGGTCGGACATGCGCTTGACGATGACGATGTTCCCCTGGTCGGCGTTGTACTGCTCGATCGTTTCCGCCAGGAACTGCTCCATCTGCTCCTTCGTCATCCCCTGGCGGCTGAGCATTTCCAGCTTCGCGGCCTCGCCGGAGTCCTTCATGGCATCCTTGAAGTTCGCGGAGCCCCAGCCCTGGTTCTTGATGGAGCTCTGCGCGGCGGCGTCTTTTTCGCCCTTCATGGCCTCCATGTCCCGCGGGTTCACCTTCAGGATGCCGAGGTAGGTGGCGGCGGCTTTTTCCGGCTGCTGGATGGCCATGTAGTGCTGCGCCAGCTTGTGCATGTTTTTTGTGTTCTCCGGATGTCCGCCCTTGATGGTCTCCAGGGCAAAGGACGCCAGATCCGGGAACTGCATCTTCATGGCGATGTCATAGAGCTGCTCGTTGGCCCCGATGTTGAAGGGGTCCTTGCGAAACACGTTTTCCTCCATGTCCGCGATGGTCTCCGCGGGGTCTTTTTTGGAGCTGGGCTTGAAGCTGCCCAGGCCAAAGCTGAACTTCTTGCCGCCGCCGGCCACTTCGCCTTCAGCGCTGCGCAGCAGCTTGCGGCCGTCCAAAAATCCAACGTTGGCTGTCACAATGGGCAGCACCTGGTCGATGACATACTCCCAGTTTTTCCGCTCGGCGGAAATGAGTGCTTTTTTCCAAAGGTTTTGGTACTTGGGGTCGAGGTCGGCTTCCTGAACGATCATAATCTTGGGGGGGGGCTTGACGGGGTTGAATGAAGAGTGCGGCGCGGGCTACTTTTTCCCGCCACCAAACCATGCGGCGATGCCACGCAGCTCAGTGCCTGTACCCTCGGTCAGACCTTTCATGCTGAATCCGTGCTCAAAGAGCACCATCCAGACGAAGGTGGCGACGAGGAAGGCGAGGGTCCAGAGGACTTTGGAGAGAATGCGCATGCCGGATTTTCACCTACTTTATGAGGAAAAGGGGGGGGTCGTCCAGCACGGAGTTGCGGCGGCGAAAAATGGCGGCGGCACTCACTCTTTTTCAAACAGCAGCCGCAGGCTGTTCAGGCACACCACCACCGTGCTTCCCTCATGCGTCAGTACGCCCAGGGTCAGCGGCACGATGCCAAAAAGTGACGCCACCGCCATCACCACCACGCTGCCCAGGGAGATGATCAGGTTCTGCTGAATGATGCGCCGGGCACGCCGGCTGATCTGGCGCGCGGAGAGCAGTTTTTCGATCTTGTCCTGCATCAGCACCACGTCGCTCTGCTCCAGGGCGGCGTCGCTGCCGCGCGCGCCCATGGCCACGGAGACGTAGGCGGCGGCCAGGCTCGGCGCGTCGTTCACGCCGTCGCCGATCATCGCCACCTTGTGCCCGGCCTGGGTCAGTTCCCGGATGGCGGCCACCTTGTCCTCCGGGTGCAGCCCGGCGCGCACTTCGGCGATGCCCAGCTTCTCCCCCACCTCCGTGGCCGCCGCCCGGCGGTCACCCGTCAGCATGATGGTGCGCACGCCCTCGGCGGCCAGCTTTTCCAGCACCGCCCGGCTCCCCGCCCGGATCTCATCCTTGAGCAGCACCCGGCCAACGATCTGCTCGTGCAGCACCCACACCTCGCTGAAGCCCAGCGGTGCGTCCGGCACCCCGGCCAGCACCGCGCCCAGGGTGCTGTCTTTGACCAGTTCCCGCCTGCCCACGTAGCTCAGCCCGGCGGCCGTGCGCCCGCGCAGGCCCTGGCCGGTGATGGACTGAAATTCGGCCAGCTTTTCCACCACCACGCCCTGCGCCTGCGCATGCTGGGTGATCGCCCGGGCGATGGGATGATTCGAATTCGCCTCCAGGCTCGCGGCGATGCGCAGCACATCCGCCTCCCGCCCGGCGGGGAAGCTTTCGATCTTCGACACCTTCAGCTCGCCCTCCGTGAGCGTCCCCGTCTTGTCCATGGCGATGACGTCCACCTCCGCCAGCTTTTCGATGGCCGCGCCGCCGCGGAAGAGCACCCCGCGCCGCGCGCCCCAGGCGATGGCGGCCAGGATGGCGGAGGGGATGGAGAGCACCAGCGCGCAGGGGCTCATGACCACCAGCAGCGTCATGGCGCGGTAGAAGGAAGACTTCGAGGCCGCGGTGTTTTCCAGCGGCGGAATGCCAAAGCCCAGCCACCAGACGAAAAACATCAGCGCCACGGTGCTGAGCGTGAGCAGCGTGTAGCGGGTGCCAAAGCGGTCCGTAAACCGCTGGCTCGGCGCGCGCAGGTGCTGCGCCGTCTGGATCAGCGTGATGATCTTGGCCAGCGCGCTTTGCGTGGCCGGGCGGTCCACCCGCACCTGCACCAGCCCCCATTGGTTCAAAGTGCCGCCGTAGATGGGTGAGCCCGTCTCTTTGGCAATGGGCACCGCCTCCCCTGTGAGCGTGGACTCGTCCGCCGCAGTGGAGCCTGAAGTGACCGTGCCATCCACGGGGAAGAGTTCATCCGGCTTCACCACGATGACCTCGCCTACCTGCAGCGTCTGTACGCCGCGGTCGGTGGTCGTTCCATCCGGCAGCAGCACATGCGCATGTTTCGGCGCCGCCTTGGTCAGCGCATTGATCTCCCGGTGCGTGCGGAACATGACGAAATGCTCCAGCGCGCCCGAGGTGGAAAACAGGAACAGCAGCAGCGCGCCTTCCTCCCACGCACCGATGGAGACCGCACCGCAGGCCACGGCCAGCATGAGGAAGTGCACGTCCAGCCGCCCCTCGCGCAGGTTTTCCCAGGTGTCCTTCGCAGCGTCCCAGCCGCCGGAGATCAGCGAAAGGGCAAACAGGCTCTTCGGCAGCCATGCCGGCGCGGAGAAAAACCGCTCCAGCACATAGCCCGCCACCAGCGCTACAGCGCAGATGCCCGCCTGCAGGGCCAGCATGCGCCATTCGTTGTCGCTCTCCTGCTCCATCTCGTCCGGTTCCGGCCAGGCAAAGTCGCGCCACTTCCAGAACTTCGGTGCAGTCGGGCAGGAGGGTTTCTCGAGAATGAAGGCCCCGCCTTTCTGCTGCACGTCCAGCATGCCGCTGCTCGGCGGCACCTGCATGTCCTGCTTCAGCCATCGCGCATCCACCGCCCGCAGCACCTCGGAGAGCTTCGCCTGCAGCAGTTCGCCATCCACCTGCCCCAGCGTGGCCATTTCGACGCGCTTGGAATCCGGGTTCAGGCGGATGGATTCCACCGCCGGCTCGTCCAGCAGAAAGTCCGCCAGCGCAGTCATCCAGGAGGACGAATCAGGAGGTGCTGGTGGGGAGTTCGGCATGCGTCTGAGCAGGAAGCATTACGGACGAGCAAGCCGCGTGACAACCTGTTCTTCTTCGTTCATGATTTGCACATGATTCGCAGTCTCATCGCCGGCTCGCTGCGTGTGTTCTCGGGTTCCGTGGCCCGCTGGCAGGGCTGCGGGCCGGAGCTGGTGCAGCGCGTGTATTTTGCCAATCACACCAGCAATCTCGACGGCCCTGTGCTCTGGGCCTCCCTGCCGCCGCCGGTGCGGTCTCTTACCCGCATGGTGGGAGCCAGGGACTACTGGTCCGTGGGTCGCGTGCGCCCCTTTCTGGCCTGCCACGTTTTCAATGCGGTGCTCATCGAGCGCAAGAAGCCCACGCCGGAGGCCAATCCTCTCACCGAAATGATCGATGCGATGGGCGACCGCCATTCCCTGATTCTCTTCCCCGAAGGCGGCCGCCAGACCAGCCCGGAGCCGCAGCCCTTCAAGGCGGGGCTCTATCATCTGGCCAAAAAGCGGCCGGATGTACAGCTCGTCCCGGTCTGGATGGAAAACCTCAACCGCATCCTGCCGAAGGGCGAAGTCCTGCCGGTCCCCGTGCTGGGCAGCGTCACCTTTGGCGAGCCTATCCGCTTGGAAGAAGGCGAATCCAAACCAGATTTTCTCACTCGCGCCCGCGAGGCGGTGCTGCGCCTGCGCCAGCATTGATCACCGCGCAAACGGCGGCAGCTTCTCCGCCAGCCGGGCGCGCAGACCTTTCAGCGCCTCCGCGTGTTTGGGATCATTGGCAAGATTCGTGTACTCATGTGGATCGCTGTCGTGATCATACAACTCGATGCCGTTTTTGCCCTCGTCCCATTCCGTGCAGCGCCAGCGTGCAGTGCGAATGGTGCGGCCCCAGAATTCCGCATCCGCTCCGCGACGGGCCTGGGTGAAGGCTGCATCATGGATGGAAGAAGACGGGTCCTTGAGCTGCGGGCGCAGGCTCAGTCCCTGCAGGTGCTTCGGGGCAGGAACACCGCAGAGATCGCAAAGCGTGGGATAAACATCCAGCAGCTCGATGAGGCCGCTGCTGCGCTGGCCGCCGTCTTTCATGTCGGGCGTGTGCATGATGAAGGGCACGCGGGCGCACTCTTCAAACAGGCTGCGCTTGTGCCACAGGCCGTGCTCGCCCAGGTGCCAGCCATGATCGCTGGTGAAGATGATGATGGTGTTGTCATCCAGTCCCATCTGCTTGATCGCCTCCAGCAGACGTCCGGCCTGCGCATCCACGTAGCTCACGCAGGCCAGGTAGGCGCGAATGGCGGCACGTCTCTGCTCCGGCGTGGCGCTGACCGCGTAGCCGGGAACGGCCCCGTTGCGCGCAGGCGCAGGAATGTCCGCCTCATCATCCGCAGGCGCCTCGGGCAGCGTGATGTTTTCCAGGGGATACAGATCAAAGTACTTCGCCGGCGCGACGAGCGGCATGTGCGGGCGATGAAAGCCCACCGCGAGGAAGAACGGCTTGCTCTTGTCCCGTTTGCCCAGCCATTCGATGGCAGTCTTCGCAAAGTTGCCGTCCACGAGCTGGTCATCGTCACCTGGAATTTCCTGCCAGCCGAGCCCCTGCTTCTTGCCTGTCTTCACCTTCACGCTGCTCTCGCGCTTGGGCGGGTAGGGGAGCTCGCTTTTGAAGGGTGTGCCAAAATCCCAGGCCTGTGGATCATCCATGCTTTCCAGTCCGCTCGGCACGCCAAGATGGAAAATCTTCCCGCAGCGCGCCGTGGCATAACCGTTGTTGCGGAAGTGGTGCGGCAGCGTCAGCACCTCCGGAATGTTTTTGTACAGGTTGTCTTCGTTGTTGGTGACCCGTGTCGTGTTCGGCCGCAGGCCGCTCATCATGGAGGAGCGCGAGGGATTGCAGTGCGGGAACTGGCAGTACGCGCGTGTGAAAAGCACGCTGCGTTTCGCCAGCGCATCCAGATTCGGTGTCTTCGCCTGCGAATAATCAAAGCACTGCAGCGTGGCGGCCAGATCGTCCGCCATCATCAGCAGAACGTTGGGGCGCTGATCCGCGGCATGTGCCGAAGCCAGCATCAGGACTGACGAAACGAGGAGGGCAGGGAGAAGGCGCATGGCGGGAGGCTATTGGTTTTTACCTTTCTTGACGGCTCCAGGAGCTTTGAACTCCTGCACTGGAAACTTCTCGCGCAGCCGCTTGCTCAAAGCTTCAATAATCTTCACATGCTCCGGCTTCGCGGCAACGTTGAGGTTGTTCTGCGGGTCGTGCATCATGTTATAAAGTTCGTACTCGGTGGCTGCGCCGGGCTTGGTCCATTCAACGAAGCGCCACTTATCCGTGCGCATGGTCAGGCCGAGGTAGCCTGCCTTCGGATACCAGCTATACGCCGCGTCATTCACCGTGGCGGCCGGATCGTCCAGCACGGGCTTTAGGCTGCGGCCCTGGAATCCGGTGTTCGCAGGCAGGCCGCAAAGCTCGGTGAGCGTGGGTGCCAGGTCCACCGACTGAGCCAGTGCGTCGGTTTTCTCCCCGGCATGTTTCATGCCAGGCGTGGCGATGACGAGGCAGTTGCGCGTGGCGCCTTCGTAGTTGTTGTGCTTGGCCCCCCACCAGGTGTGCTCTCCCATGTAATAGCCGTGGTCGCTCCAGAAAACGACGATGGTGTTCTTGGCCAGACCGGTCTCATCCAGCGCGGCCAGCAGCCGCCCCACCTGCGCATCGACGTAGCTGATGGCGGCGCAGTAGCCGTGCAGGCATTCGCGCGCATAGGGCTCCGGCAGCTCGCCCTCGGGCACACCGGCATACCAGCGGAAGTCATTGCCGGAGGTGGCGGCAAATTCGGGCGCGCCTTTGGGCAGAAAGGTGTTGGTGGCCAGCGGCAGCTGGGAGCGGTCATAGAGGTCCCAGTACTTTTTCGGGCTGATCCAAGGCACGTGAGGATTGGAGAAACCGACGGCGAGGAAGAACGGCTGCGCGGGATTCTTCGCATGCTCGCGCAGTTGCGCGATGGCGTTGGAAGCACAGTCACCGTCCAGGAGGTCGTCGTCACCGCACTCGACCGCTTCAAAGGCGGGCACCGCCGACATCCGGGAACCTTTGCCTTTGTCAGGAATCGCGATGCCTTTGGCCTTCGCATCCTGAATGTATTTCTTCACCGCCTCCTGCGTGGCGGCGCTGGTGCGCGGCTTCTTGCTGCGCCAGGGCGGCACGGTCCAGGAGGCTTCGTCATCAATGCCCTCGTGGTAGATCTTGCCCAGGCTGCGGGTGTGGTAGCCGTTGTTTTTAAAATGCTGCGGCAGCGTGGTGATGTCCGGCATGGTGGTGCGAAGAGTGCGGCCGATCTCAAAGATCCCTGTTGTGGCGGGGTAGCGCCCGCTGAGCATGGAGATGCGGGAAGGGGAGCACAGCGCCTGCTGCACGTAGCTGCGCTGAAACACCATGCCGCGCTTCGCCAGCGCATCGATGTTGGGCGACTTCACCGTGGGATCGCCGTAGCAGCCGAGCTGCGGACGCATGTCATCGCTGGCGATGAAGAGCACGTTCGTCGGCTGCGCCTGCAAGGGTGAAACCCAAAGACAGAATGACGAAAGCAGAAGAGCTGGGAAGAGACGCATGGTGCGTCCATTAACGAAGCTGTGCCCCGCAAGTTTCACGCTGCAGCAGCAGTGCCGCTTCTCGCCCGCTCATGCCTTCCGTCACACCCGCCTCCCGTGCTTTGTCACTGAGCCGCACCACGGGCGCGGCCAGCACTTCCTCAATCGTCTTCACGCCCGTGACGATGGCGACCGCATCGCCCACACGGTTCGCCACATTCACATCAAAATAGCCGCAGCCGACGAATCCACCCGCCGCCTTCACCAGCAGGATGTTGGTTTTTTCCGTGGGCACATGCACGGTTTCAAAGGTGACGCCGTCAATGGTCAGGTCTGCCATGGGAGTTTGTCCAGGTCGAGGTTTCCGCCGGTGAGAATGAGTCCGACACGGCGTCCGGCGAAACGCCCGCGGTGCGCCATGAGCATGGCAAAGGGGACGGCCCCCGAAGGCTCGACGACGATCTTCGCATAGCGCCAGATCAGCTTCATTGCCTCGATGATCTGCGCCTCGCTCACGGTGAGGACGTCCGTCACATTCGCCTGGAAGATCCCCAGCGTGCGCTCGCAAAGGGCGCCGCGCAGACCATCGGCGATGGTGTCCGTGCTCAGCAGCGGTTCAAGCTTGCCCGAGCGAAAGGAGCGGCAGGCATCGTCCACACGCTCCGGCTCGGCACCGAAGACCTCGAGGCCTGGCTTGAGCGCTTTGGCGACGATAGACGTGCCGGAGAGAAGTCCGCCGCCGCTGATCGGCGCGGCGATGGCATCCAGGTCGGGAAAATCCTCCATCAGCTCCAGGGCGGCCGTGCCCTGTCCCGCGATGACAAACTCATTGTCATAGGGATGCACCATCGTTGCGCCGGTGCGCTGCCGGATCACCTCCACGGCGGCAGAGCGAGCCGCGAGTGTCGGCTCGCACAGGTGGATTTCTCCGCCAAATCCCGCGGCGGTTTCCTGCTTGGCCTTTGGCGTGTTGTTCGGCACCACAATCGTGGCGTGAATGCCGCGATGCCGCGCCGCGCAGGCCACGGCGGAGGCGTGATTGCCCGAGGAGTGCGTCACCACCCCGCGCCTCGCTTCTTCATCCGAAAGCGCCAGGATGGCATTGCTTGCGCCGCGGATTTTGAAGGAGCCGGTGCGCTGGAAGTTTTCGCATTTGAAGAAAACCTGAGCGCTGCAGAGTTCATCCAGCCCGCGGCTCGTCAGTACGGGCGTCCGATGCGCCAGCGGCGCGATGCGCAGAGCCGCCTCTAGAATGTCCTGGAGAGTGGGGGCAGTCACGGGCTACTTCAGCTCCTTGATCCGCACATTCCGGTACCACACCGGCAGCGCCTCGTCTTGAAAGGCGATCTGCCCCGCGTTGGGCCGGTCCGCCATTTTCATGTCTTTGAGGGTGGTGTTGATCACTTCCTCGCCATTGAAGACGACCTTCACGCTGCGGCCCTTGACCGTGATCGTGTAGCGGTTCCACTCGCCTGCGGGTTTGACCATGTTCTTGGAGGGTCCGATGCCATGCACGATGCCGCCGCAGTCATGGTGGCCGGGTTTTTCCAGGCCGTAGGTGTCGAGAATCTGCACTTCAAATCCGGTCTTCACCGGCTCCTTCATGTCCGCCACGCGCATGAAGACGCCGCTGTTGCCCTTGGGGTTGATCTTGAATTCCAGGTCCAGCACGAAGTCCCCGTACTGCTTTTCGGTGGCGATGTAGGCGTCGTAGCGCTGCCAGCCCTTCTCGCCCTCGCGCGGGTGCAGGGAGACACTGCCATCGGCCTCCACCACCCAGTTTCCCGTGGTTTTCCACCCCGTCAGGTCCTTGCCGTTGAAGAGCGGGACGAAGCCAGCCGCGTCCGCAGCGGGGTGGAGATCTTCGGCTTGCAGGGAAGCGACGAGGCCAAGGCAGAGGAGGAGGGAGGCGAATTTCATGGTGGGTCAGCATCAAACGGCCGGTAAATCCCCGTTTGACATCCAGGTCTTTATTTGGAACATATCATCACATCTTGATGCGTTGATTTGTTCCTTTTCACCCCAAACCTGAACCCACGACACACCTCATGTCCGACTACAAAGTAAAAGACATCGCCCTCGCCGACTTCGGCCGCAAAGAACTCGACATCGCCGAGAGCGAAATGCCCGGCCTCATGGCCACCCGCGAGAAGTACGGCCCCAAGAAGCCCCTCGCCGGCGTCCGCATCACTGGCTCCCTGCACATGACCATCCAGACTGGCGTGCTCATCGAGACGCTGAAGGAACTGGGCGCTGACGTCCGCTGGGCTTCCTGCAACATCTTCTCCACCCAGGACCACGCCGCTGCTGCCATCGCCGCTTCCGGCACCCCCGTCTTCGCCTGGAAGGGCGAGACCCTCGAAGAATACTGGTGGTGCACCTGGAAGGCCATCATCTTCCCCGGCGACAACGGCCCGCAGCTCATCGTTGACGACGGTGGCGACGTCACCCTCCTCATCCACAAGGGTTATGAAATGGAAAACGGCGACAAGTGGGTCGAGACCCCCTCCGACAACCACGAAGTGAAGGTCATCAAGGACCTGCTCAAGGACATCGCCAAGAACCAGCCCGGCATCTTCCACAAGATCGTCAAGGACCTCAAGGGTGTCTCCGAAGAGACCACCACCGGCGTGCATCGCCTCTATGAAATGGCCAAGGCTGGCAAGCTGCTCTTCCCTGCCATCAACGTGAACGACAGCGTCACCAAGTCCAAGTTCGACAACCTCTACGGCTGCCGCGAATCCCTCCTCGACGGCATCAAGCGCGCCACGGACGTCATGATCGCCGGCAAGGTCGGCGTCGTCTGCGGTTATGGCGATGTGGGCAAAGGCTGCGCCGCCGCTCTTCGCGGCATGGGCGCCCAGGTCATCGTGACCGAAATCGACCCCGTCTGCGCTCTGCAGGCCGCCATGGAAGGCTACCGCGTCATGCCGATCGAAGACACCCTCGGCACCGGAGACATCTACGTCACCACCACCGGCAACAAGGACATCATCACCCTTGAGCACATGGAGAAGATGAAGGACCAGGCCATCGTCTGCAACATCGGCCACTTCGACAACGAGATCCAGGTGGACAGGCTCAACGCCCGCAAGGACGTCAAGCGCCTCAACATCAAGCCCCAGGTGGACAAGTACACCTTCCCGGCTGGCAACAGCATCTTCATGCTGGCAGAAGGCCGCCTCGTGAACCTCGGCTGCGCCACCGGCCACCCGAGCTTCGTGATGAGCAACAGCTTCACCAACCAGACCCTGGCGCAGATCGAGCTCTGGGAAACCAAGGACACCCGCCCCGTCGGCGTCACCGTCCTTCCCAAGAAGCTGGACGAAGAAGTCGCCCGCCTCCACCTCAAGAAGATCGGCGTGAAACTCACCGTCCTCTCCAAAGAGCAGGCCGACTACATCGGCGTCCCCGTCGAAGGCCCCTACAAGACCGACCACTACCGCTACTAAGGTAGCCCAGTTGCGCCGCAACTGGCGCACGACCCATTACCCCACCCCAAAACCCCAAAGCGCGTTCGGTCGAAAGGCCGGGCGCGTTTTGTTTTTTTTGGCTGGCGAATTCAAATGCACATTCACCGTCGCCGCCTACACTCAAAGCATGACTGATGCTGAGTGCGCACTGACAAAACGCTGGGTGCAAACCTGGGTCGAGGCTGGCCCTGAGTTGCAGCGCGTGCGTGATGCAGACATCCGGGCGGCAGACACCGCCAGCATGATCGAGTGCACGACGGCATTGTTCCGGGATGCTGTGCAGAATTTTCCGCCAAAACCGACGTCTGGCCTGATCGAGCAGCAAAGCTGGTTCATGAAATTCCGCACGGCATGAAGGACTTGGTCGAGTACATGGACATTTGTCTTTGTGCACACTTTGCCCTAAAGGTCCGCGCGTGACTCCCGAACACCTCACCCAGGACAAACCACGTCGTCGCATTCTCGCTCTCGATGGTGGCGGCATCCGTGGCGTTTTCACCATCGAAGTTCTGGGGCGCATGGAGGGGATGCTGAGGGAGCACACCGGCAAAAAAGACCTGGTGCTGGCGGATCATTTCGACCTCATCGCCGGGACCAGCACGGGGGCCATCATCGCCACTTTCCTTTCCTGGGGCATGTCGGTGCAGGCGATCCGGCAGCTCTACTCGGAGCAGGCGCAGCGCATGTTCACGCGCGCGCCGTGGTGGCAGTTTCATCGGGGCAAATTCAGCGACAGCAACATCGCGGACATGCTGCGCAGCATCTTCGTGGAAGAGGACGGCACGCCCGCGCTGCTCGGCACTTCGCGGCTGAAGACGCTGCTGCTGATCGTGATGCGAAACGCCACCACCAGCTCCGCCTGGCCGCTTTCAAACAATCCCAACGCCCTCTACAACCAGCGCACCCATGCGGACGGCAGCCCCAGCGAGGAGTGCAATCTCAACCTGCCGCTCTGGCAGCTCGTGCGCGCCAGCACGGCCGCGCCCGTGTACTTCCCGCCGGAGAAGATCAAGCTCGGCAGCCACCATTTCGAGTTTCTGGACGGCGGCATCACTGCCTACAACAACCCCGCGCTGATCGCCTACCTCACGGCCACGCAGCCCTGCTATCGCGTGGGCTGGCCCACCGGAATTGATCGCCTGCACCTCGTCTCCATCGGCACGGGGCAGATTCGTCCGCGGCTGAACGCGTTTCTGCGCCGCATCCTGGGAAATCTGAGTTTTGCCGCCACCGTGCCCTCGGGTCTGATGGACTCCATTTCAAAGGAGCAGGACATGCTCTGCCGCACGCTCGGCCGCACCCTGCATGGCGAACCCATCGACACGGAGGTCACGGAGATTCATGGCCTGGACCGGTTCACCTACGTGCGCTACAACCGCGAATTCAGCGTCGCGGAAGTGCTCGCCGCCGAGAAGGCCCACGGCGGCGGCTTCAGTCTGGACAACTTGCGCATGATCCGCTTCCTGACCGAAGAAGGGCAAAAGTTTGGCGAGCAGGTCCGGCTGGACCACCTCTTGTAAGACGCCGCATCACCGGCTCATCTGCGCAAGCTTTTGCAGCAGCTCCTTCACGCGGCCCTGCGCCGGTCTTAAGACGCGCAGCTCTCCGGCCGCATCGAGCTGCAGTCCGGCGAGCGATTCTCCCAGCTCAGCGAGGATCGGATAAAGCGCGGGCTTGGCACGGTAGAGCACCATCCCCTCGATGTTGGCGCTTTCATTGTTGAGATAGGGATCACGGGGCGCCTTGGGTTGTTCCAGGCCAAGGTCGGTGAACAGCATCCGGTCAGTGAGCGGCTCGCCGGAGGCGCAGTCCCACAGCATGGTCCAGGTCAGGTCCACATTCGGCGGCTCATGGTGCAGGCTGCGGGTGAGAAGCACCGAACGGTCTGGCGAAAGCATCGCAGCCTCCAGCTCCGAGGCGGCATGGTCATCAGTAAAAAAGACCGATTCATCCAGCGGCCGGGACAGGCGCTTTCCTGTGGCCAGATCAAACACCTGGTACTCGTAGTGACTCGTCACCGCCACCACTGCGCTGCCTCCCGCCACGGGCCGCATGTCTGCCACGAGGCCGCGCAGCGTCTGCTTGTGGGCGCCCTTTTCGGGGTCGATCACGATCTCGCTGCCACGCCCGTCCGCCACCATGCTTGCCTTTCCGTCTTGAAGCAGAAAGGCGGTCACAGCACCGCCTG
This sequence comes from Prosthecobacter sp., assembly GCF_044227185.1. GTDB lineage: Bacteria > Verrucomicrobiota > Verrucomicrobiia > Verrucomicrobiales > Verrucomicrobiaceae > Prosthecobacter. Next base: position 239,370 of record NZ_JBGAFO010000012.1, read on the forward strand.
CGCCTTCCAGGCTCAATCCCGGAGAATCCTCCTGCACATGCGCTTTCACAATGGGTTCATCCACGGTGCCTTCAAAGATGGTCTGGGGTTTCTCTGCCTGCACGCGGTCCACCCGCACGTGGCGTTCTTCATCCGTGTACACCCACAGCTTGGAGCGCGCCTCAGGTTTGCCGGCGAGCGACTGGGCCGGAATTTTAAGAGCGCGGTGCTGTCGCTCTCCCACTTGCAGCAGCACGCCGCCCGCGGTGTCTGCGCGCAGGGCGTCCACGGGCTGCTCCAGTTTCAGCACTGGCGCATCGTTGCCCTCCAGGTGGTTGGGCGTGGGTGTGAACCATACCTCGGCATCGTCAGAGGCTGTGACAAATGTTTCCTGCCCGCCCTGCAGAAGCAGCGTCGCACGGATGGCCGAGTGGTGCGGCACCACGGCGACATCCTGCAGATAAGACTCCGCCGCATCCTTTGGCCGGTGGACCACCTTCCAGTAAGCGTCTCCGCAGGAAGAGCCAACCAGCAGCGCACTGCTCCGCTTTTCCGCCTCCTGCTTCTCTGGCATGAATGTCAGCGTGGTGAAGACGGCGCTTTGGTAGTGGGGATCCTTGCCGGTGGCCTCGATGTCGTCTCCCACTTTGGCGCCGCGGCGAAAATCCCAGATCTGCAGATAAGCCGGCTGACGCCACCGATCCACAGTCACGGCCAGCCAGGTGCCGTCTGGAGAGAAAGTCATTCCGCTGATGTTGCCCACCCAAAAATCCGCCTCCGCATTCGCATGGATCCAGTCACACAGCGGCTTCTCATCCGCGTCCCACACCCGGAAATGATTCAGCCCGGCGCCCGGATGATTGGAGCCTTCGGGAGAGTCCACATCCTCGCACCAGGACACGGCGACGAGGCCGTTGGGTCCTTTGACCACGAGGTCAAACTTGCCCGGCTCCTTGCTCTCGTTGGGGGGCGGCGGCGGCGTCACAAAGGCAGGCACCGCAGGTTTTTCCAGCGCCTTCGCTGGCACGGCGGCGGGTGCCGCCCCCGCATCTTCGCAGACCCACATGTCCCGCTGCTGCAGCAGGGTCAGCAGGCGGTTGGCCGCCATGGGGTGCGCGTGCTCCCGCACCGCCCGCGCCAGATAGGCCATGCCCTCGCTGGATGTCCGCGCGTCCTTCAGTCGCGCACTGCCTTCACGGAAATAGGCCACGCCCAGCGTGTCTGACAGTTCGCGTGACTTGGCCGCCACCTGGTCCCGCTGCGCCTTCGCCTCGTTCGCATTGCGCACCGCCAGCATTCCGGCGATCAGCGCCGCCACCGCCAGCCCGCTAACCGCCATCAGCCAGCGGCGCAGCACCCTGGCGCGCTGCTTCTGTTTTTCGATCTGGTACGCTTTGTCACGCGCCGTCAGAACTCCCAGCGGCACGCCCAGCACTCCGGCCACAATTTTGAGCAGCATCAGGTTTTGCTGCCGCATGTACACATTCACCTGCTCGTTCGCCGCTTTGTCCGGCATGCCTGCGGCTTTCAAGACGTCACGGTAGGCCGCGGGAGAGGTCCAGCCCTGACCGCCATCATGCAGTCGAAAGTCCGCGGCGATCGGCTCCGCCAGTTTTTCGATGAGCTGTCCGCTTGTTTCATCAATCGCATGGCGCAGCGGCTTCGGAAAGCACTCGCGCTCCATGTTCGTCGCCAGGGTCGGCTCCCCATACAGAATGGCCGCCAGAATGCGGTTCTGTTTGCCGAGCTGTTTGAAGCGCAGAATCTCATCCGCCACAAAGCTGCTTCGTACCGCGTTCGGCGAGCACAGCACCACCAGGAAGCGGGAGTTTTGCAGCGCCGCCTCGATGGGCGTGGAAAGGCTTGCATCCGCGGGCAGCTCCTCCTCGTCACGAAACACCGGAAAGATGCGCTCTGGGATCACATCCCCGCGCTGGTTCTTCGTTCCCACCAGGTCCGCGGGCACTTCGTAGGTCTCCAGCGTTTGATGCAGCCAGGTGGCCCACTGGCGCCCCGGTTCCTTGTTGTCCGCATGGCGGTAGCTGATGAAGCACCAGTATTCCCGTTTGAGGCGGTCGGTTTCCGCCGCGGCGGTTGCGTCTGTGCTGGATGAAGATTCAGGGACAGCCATGAGTTGTCAGAAGATGGGATGTTCGGCGTGCCGGTTGTCAGCGCTTGCTGGAGCTGGCGGCCAGCCGCCATTCACGCAGTTCGTCCAGCAAAAGGTCCTCGCAGCGTGTGACGTTCCGGCGGATGGAGGATTCCGTCTCCAGTCCCTGGAGGGCCGCTTTGAGCTCGCGCAGGGACTGTACCATCTGCGGGTAGCGCAGCTTGCGCCGTCCGGCGTCCAGCGCATGGCGCAGGCTGGCCGTCACTCCCGCCATCAGCGGCAGGGCGATGGGCAGAAAACCCACGGCGATCCAGGTCATGAAGCCATGCTCCAGGCCCCAGCCGTCCGGCTTGTGCCAGATCTTGCTCAGCTTGTTGAGCACGGAAGCGAGCACAAAAGGAGGGGCCAGCCGGGTGCACCAGTCGCCCAGTTTGCCGGTGAACCCCCACCACCACAGAGTCGCCGGGCTCATGGCGGTGTAGTGGCGGATCTGCCCGTCTGCATGAGTCTCGCTCAGGCGCGTGGCCAGGTAATGGTCCCGCTGCGCTTGAAGGCTGTCCCGTGCATGGTGGGACTGCACGAGAAGCCCCGCGCTCAGGGCGAAGCGGCGCCACTCTGCATCGAACCATGAGATGGCCGGAGTCAGCGGGTCCATGATCGGCACGCTCGCCCGCAGCCCGCGCACCAGTTCACAGGCAAAGCGGCAGCGCAGCCAGCGGTCCTGCACCTGCCGGCGCCGCAGCAGAAAATTCATCCACAGGGCTGCGCTCACCAGCGCCAGTTCGGTCAGCGAGATGATCCACTTGTATTTTTCCCACAGCGCCTGCTTGTCCATCATCTTGAAGGTGACGAGGGCCGCCAGAATCGCCGCGATGCCGTGAATGAGGATGATGCGCACCAGCGAGGGCCGCAGCTTTTCGGCTTCGCTCACGGCGATCCGGTCCAGGCAGCGCTGCAGTTCATCCGGCGTGGAGGCCTCGCTCCCGCTGGCGTCTCCCGCGGCCTGGGCGATGCCATTGAGCTCGTCCAGAATGGCATCCCGCCCGATGGCGGCGTCAAAGTCCTCGTCTTTGGCGGATGCACCATCCTGCGGCTGGATGTGCAGCACGGGGATGCCCATGGCCCGGGCCTGGGCGACCATCTGCGCGGTGCCACCCGGCCCGCGTGGCGGCTCCCCGTCCCATACTGCGATGAGCACATCCACCGCTTCCAGCATCACAATGCCCTGGTTGAAGTAACACTCGGGTCGCGTGGGTTCTCCCGCCACCGTGCGGAGAGAGTCTCGGCCCGGCCTGGCCGCAAGATCCATCTGGGCCCTGGCCCGCGCCCAGGCGGCAGGACTGGAAAAATCCTTCTCAAACTCCTCTTTAACCAGCGGAAGAAGCAGATGCACCGAAATCTCCAGCTCACGCGCCACCTCCAGGCAGACCAGGTCGGAGCCCTCCGCTGCGCTCGCGTAGAGCTCGATCTCTCCCCCTGCCTGCGCGGAAAGCTCCCGCAGGCCCGTCAGCGCCGCCATCAGCGCGGTGCGCACCGCCGTCTCTGAAAAACGGGAGCGATGTCCGCAAAAACCAACCAGATGACGAGTTCTGAGCATGGGCCACAGGAAGCAATCTCCACGCAGAATGGCAAGCACGGCCCGTCAGTTTTCTTCCGCTACGATGCCAACCTCGCTTTCTGAAGCAGGTCTCCACCCTCTGGGGAGGGAACGAAAAATTCGAGCCGCGAAAAGTCCATCGGTTAAGAAATTAGATTAGAAGTCAGTGCTCGGGGCCCGTTCCAGCGAAAATTCTTTCACGCCCCAGTGTTCCCAGCAGGCAAGCCGGATCATTATGAAATATTCGTCAGAATACTGCCACGAAAAGTTTTTTCGTATGAGATTGAAGAAGAACACAGTGGAAATATAGCGGTCAGCGCCACAGTGGAGCCAGCCAGTCCTAAATATCGATTTATACCCTCGTTCCTCCTCCGATTTGCCTAAGCAGAACTTAACGACATTTGCGCATTGCCTGTTGTATTGACTGGCGGAAAATAGTCCTATCGCCCATGCTGCAATAATCATCCCTCGGTTATGAAAACATCGTTGCGCCGCCAAGGTCCAAGCTTCCACGCTGTTGACAGAGCCTGCCATCTCCAATGGCGGTGCGGCTGCATGCCGGGAAATGGAAATATCCAGGAGACGTCATGCCCCTGACTCTTCCACGCTGGATGCCGCCCTGGCCGGCACTGCTGCTTCCATTGCTGGCCCTTGGGGTGCAGTGGCTGTGCTGGTTCTGGCTGCAACCGCTGCTATGGCTCCTGTTTTTTCCGGCCGTTTATATCAGCGCGTGGATGGGCGGCTGGCGGGCTGGACTGTGGGCCACGGCATTTTCCGCCATTCTCGTGTGGTGGGCTTTCATCGCTCCCGCTCCTTCCATCGGCGGCAGGCATGCCCACGTGCTGCTTTCGATGGGAACGTTTGTCGGAATGGGCGTGGTGGTGAGCCTGCTGCAAACCACCACCGGCCCGCTCACAGACGTCCTGGGCGTGCTCCGCTCCACCAGCCAGCAGTTGGAAACGCGCGTGCGCATGCGTCTCGGAGACATCGTGGCCTCCGCCCTGGACGCCATCATCTGCGTGGATGACGAAGAAAGAATCGTGCTCTTCAATGCCGCCGCCGCGACGCTGTTTGGCTGTACCGAAAAGGAGGCGCTGGGACAGCCGCTGGATCGTTTCATCATCGGTTTCAAGCCGGAGCAGATCCAGCCTGCGGAACGCGGTGCCGGAGCGGTGGCGCCCACCCCCAGCGTGCACGCATTGAACGGGCGGCGGAAGAACGGCGGGGAGTTTCCCGCCGAGGCATCCATTTCACAGACGGAGGTGGACGGGAAAAAAGTCCGCACGGTCATTCTCAGGGACGTCACCGGGCGCAGGCGGAACGAGGAGGCCACCGCCATGCTCGCCGCCATTGTGGACTCGTCCGATGATGCGATTTTCAGCCAGAGTCTGGACGGCATGGTGACCAGTTGGAACGCGGGTGCGGAGAAGCTGTTTGGCTATCCGGCCGGTGAAATCGTCGGGCGCCCGGTCTCCCTCCTCATCCCACCGGACCGCCGGCATGAGGAGGAGAAAATCCAGGGGCAGATCAGACGCGGTGAGCGCGTGCAGCATTTTGAAACGCTGCGGCTGACCAGCGACGGCAGCTCCCTTCCCGTCTCCATCTGGGTCTCACCCATTCGAAGCAAGGAGGGCGCGATCATCGGCGCCTCCAAGATGGTGCGTGACATCGCCACGCGCAAACAGGCGGAGGCCGCGCTGCGCCGGAGCGAGGCGCGCTTTGCCAAGGCGTTTCAGGCCAATCCCGCGGCCATGTGCATCACCACCATCCAGGAGGGCCGCTTCATCGAGGTGAACGAGCGCTACTGCCGGCTGTTTGATTACCCGCGCGAAGAGCTCATCGGCCGCACGTCGGTGGATCTGGCCTTGTGGGATGTTCCGGAGACGCGCACGGCGGTGATGGAAAAACTGCAGACGCAGGGCTTTGTGCACGATTACGAAACGCAGTTCCGCTGCAGAAACCGCCAGCGGCTGGACGCTCTGGTTTCCATGGAGCAGATCGAGTTTCCTGGCGAAAGCGAACCCGTGGTGATCTCCATGTTTGCAGACATAACGGAGCGCAAACGCGCTGAGGCAGCACTGAGGGCGGGCGCGGAATGGCTGCGCCTGATCACCAACCTCGTGCCGCACGGCATCTTCGCCAAGAACTCCGCGGGCAGGTACATCTTTGCCAATCCTGCTTTGGCCGAGACCTGCGGCCTCCCGCTGGAGGAGGTGATGGGGAAAAACGATTTCGACCTGGTCTCAGACCGGGCCCAGGCGGAGGCCTTTCTGGCGGATGACCACGCCATCATGTCCTCAGGCGTTACCAAGCTCGTCAGGGAGGAAAACCATACGGATCTGTCCGGTCGCAAGCGCATTTTGCAGACGACCAAGAAGCCCTTCACCGTGCCGGAAACTGGCGAGCGCGCGGTCTTCGGCGCCTGGGTGGACATCACGGAGCGCAAGCTGGCCGAGGAGGAGGTGCGGCGCCTGAATCTCGAGCTGGAGCAGCGGGTGATCGAGCGCACCGCCCAGGTGGAGGCCGCCAATGTGGAGCTCCTCAGCAGCCGCGCGGAGCTCAAGAGCCTCTTTGAGTCCCTGCCAGGTTTGTATCTGGTTCTCACACCCGAATTTAAGATCCTGGCGGCGAGCGACGCCTATCTGGCTGCCACTCTCACCTCACGCGAAGACATCATCGGGAAGGGGCTGTTTGAAGTCTTCCCAGACAATCCGGATGATCCCACCGCTGATGGAGTGTCCAATCTGCGGGCCTCGCTCAATCGTGTTCTGGCAACCCGTGCGGCGGACACCATGGCCATTCAAAAATACGATGTCCGCGGCGTGGACGGCGTCTTTGAAGAACGCTACTGGAGCCCGATCAACTCCCCGGTGGTCGGCGCCGATCAGCAGGTCCAGTACATCATCCACCGCGTCGAGGAAGTGACGGAGTTCGTGCGCCGCAAATCCCAAACCGCCAGCAGGGACGCCGAGCTCAGCGCCCGCATGGAACAGATGGAGGCGGAGATTTTTCAGAGCTCGCAGAAAGTGCAGGCCGCCAACCTGAAGCTGCAGGCCGCCAACCAGGAGCTGGAGTCCTTCTCCTACTCCGTCTCGCATGACCTGCGCGCCCCGCTGCGTGCCATGGACGGTTTCTCCCGCGCGGTGATGGAGGACTATGGCGCGCAGCTCCCGCCTGATGGCCGGCGCTATCTCCAGATCATCCGCACCAGTGCGCAGCGCATGGGCAGTCTGATCGACGATCTCCTCAGCTTCTCGCGCCTCAGCCGTGCCACGCTGACCAAACGCAGCATCGACACCACGCAGCTTGTGGAGGGCGTTCTCGAAGACCTGCACAGTCAGCGGGAGGGCCGCCAGATCGATCTCCGCATCGCCATTCTGCCGCCGTGCGAAGGAGATCCCGCCCTGCTCAAGCAGGTGTGGATCAATCTGCTGTCCAACGCCATCAAGTACACCCAGAAACGCGAGTCCGCCGTGATCGAAATCGGCTGCAACAAGGAGGAGCAGGGAAACATCTATTTCGTGCGCGACAACGGCACAGGCTTTGACATGCGCTACGCCCACAAGCTTTTCGGCGTCTTTCAGCGGCTGCACCGCGCGGAGGATTATGACGGCACCGGCGTCGGTCTTGCCATCGTGCAGCGCATCATCCACCGCCATGGCGGCAAGGTCTGGGCGGACGCTGCCGTGGACCAGGGGGCCACCTTTTATTTCACCCTTGAAGGCGAAAACTCTTTATGAACGATTCACAAATCATTGAAATCCTGCTGGTCGAGGACAGCCTCGAAGACCTGGAGCTCACGCGCCGGGCGTTGCGCAATGCCAATTTGGGCAACCGCATCCAGGTCGCCCGTGATGGCGAGGAGGCGCTGGAGTTTATCTTCTGCGAAGGGGCGCACGAAGGGCGCAAAATCGAGGACACCCCCAGGCTGATCCTCCTCGACCTCAAGCTGCCGAAGGTGGACGGGCTTGAGGTGCTGGCGCGCATCAAGGGCGACCCCCGCACCAGGCACATTCCCGTCGTGGTGCTCACTTCTTCCAGAGAGCAGGTCGATGTGGTCAAAAGCTACCAGCTCGGGGTGAACAGCTACATCGTCAAACCGGTGAACTTTGAAAGCTTCACCACCGCCGTGCAGGAGCTGGGCATGTACTGGCTCCTGCTCAACCAGCCTCCCAAGTTGGACCAATAATAACATGAGCCAGCCACTCCGTGTCCTGATCGCCGAGGACAATCCCAATGATGCCGAGCTGGTGCTGCGCGCCCTGCGCCAGGCAGGGTTTGCCCCTGACTGGCACCGCGTGGAGACCGAAGAGGATTTCCTGAAGCGGCTCAAGCCGGACCTCGACATCATTCTCTCCGACTTTGACATGCCGGCCTTCAATGGCCCGACCGCGCTGGATCTGCTGCGACAAAGCGGCATGGACATTCCCTTCATCATCATCTCCGGCACCATCGGCGAGGACGTGGCGGTGGAGATGATGCGGCTCGGCGCCACGGATTACCTGCTGAAAGACCGCCTCGCCAGGCTGGGCGTCTCCGTCAGGCTGGCCCTCGCCCAGGGGCAGCTCCGCAAAGAGCGCGCCAGGACGACCGAAGCTCTGAAGCAAAGCGAACAGGACCTCCGCGAGCTGACGGCGGAGCTGAAAGTCGAGCGCGCGCATCTCACCGCCGCGCAGACTGTGGCCAAAATGGGAAGCTGGGACACGGACCTCTCCACCCTGGCCGCGGTCTGGTCTGCCGAGACCTATCGCATCTTCGAAATCACGCCCGGGGGGCTGAAACCGACCCATCAGGATTTCCTCGCTCACGCCCATCCTGAGGATCGTGAAGCGCTGGACCAGGCGTTTAAGCGCTCCCTTGATCTGAGCGGCGTGAATTCCCTGGAGCATCGGCTCCTGATGCCTGATGGCCGCATCAAGTTTGTCGAGGAGCAGTGGCAGGTCTTCCATGATGACCAGGGCAGGGCCCTCCGCGCGCTCGGCACCTGCCGTGATGTCACCGAGCGCAAGCAGGCGGAGGCGGAGCTGCGCTGGAAGACGGCATTTCTCGAAGCCCAGGTCCGCGCCACCATCGACGGCATCATCGTCGTCGATCAGCAGGGAAAGAAAATTTTGCAAAACCAGCGTGCGGCTGAAATCTTCCAGATTCCGCCGCAGATCGCAGACGATCCGGATGACAGCGGCCAGTTGCAGTGGGTCACCTCCAGAGCGGCCAATCCCGAGGCCTTCGTCGCCCGGGTGAAGCATCTCTATGCTCATCTGGAGGAAGTCGGGCGTGATGAAGTGGAGCTCAAGGACGGCACCGTGCTGGACCGCTACTCCGCCCCCGTGGTGGGCGATGACGGCCAGTACTACGGACGCATCTGGACCTTCCGCGACATCACCGCACGCAGAAAGGACGCCATCGCCCTGCTCGAGTCCAAGCGCTTCCTGCAGTCCACTCTCAATGCGCTGACCTCCCACATCGCCATCCTGGACGAGCACGGCACCATCATCGAGGTCAATGCCGCCTGGAAACGCTTTGCCGCTGAAAACGACTGGAGAGGCACTACTCATGGCGTGGGAGACAATTATCTGCAGCTCTGCGACCGCTCGGTCGGCAAGTTTTCCGAGGAGGCCTCGCTGGTGGCCGCGGGCATCCGTGCCGTCATGGCCGGACGCCAGGAGGAGTTCCACCTCGAATATCCCTGTCATAGCGAAGGTGCCCAGCGCTGGTTTGTGGTGCGCGTCACCCAGTTTGGCGGCCCCGGCCCGGTGCGCGTGGTTGTGGCGCATGAAAACATCACCGAGCGCAAGCTCGCGGAGGACGCCCTGCGGGAGAGCGAGGAGCGCTTCCGCCAGATCGCTGAAAACATTCAGGAAGTCTTCTGGATCACGGACACCGCGAAGCAGAAGATGCTCTACATCAGCCCGGCCTATGAGCGCATCTGGGGCAGATCCTGCGCCAGCCTGCAGAGCGAGCCGCAGACCTGGGCCGACTCCATCCACCCGGAGGACCGCGAGCGCGTGCTGCGTGCCGCGGGCACGCAGCAGACGGAAGGCACCTACGACGAGGAGTACCGCATCATCCGCCCGGATGGCGCGCTGCGGTGGATCCGGGACCGCGCCTTTCCCGTGTGCAATGGCGGAGGCAAAGTCTACCGCGTGGTCGGCGTGGCGCAGGACATCACCGAGCGCAAACGTTCCAGAGACCTGCTTCAGGAGCAGGCCTCCCTCCTGGACCAGGCCCGCGACGCCATCCTGGTGCGCCATCTCGAGCATGGCATCACCTATTGGAACAAAAGCGCCGAAATGCTCTACGGCTGGACCGCCGAGGAAGTGATGGGCCGCCATACGGGCGATTTCCTCTATCGTGATTTCGCCCCCTACGAGCAGGCCATCGCGGCTGTCCTCAGCAAGGGGGAATGGAGCGGCGAGATCCAGCAGATCACCAAATCAGGCGCCGCGGTTTTGATCGACGCCCACTGGACGCTGGTGCGCGATGACGCGGGCCGCCCGCGGGCCGTGCTCGCCATCAACAGCGACATCACCGAGAAAAAGAAGATGGAGCAGCAGTTCTTCCGCGCCCAGCGCATGGAGAGCATCGGCACGCTGGCCGGCGGCATCGCGCATGACCTTAACAACGTGCTCGCGCCAATTCTGATGTCCATCGACCTGCTGCGGCTCACCAGCCGCGACGAACGCGCCAAGTCCGTGCTCTCCACCATCGAAACCAGCGCCAGGCGCGGCGCGGACATGGTGAAGCAGATCCTTTCCTTTGCACGCGGCGTGGAGGGGGAGCGCGTCGTCATCAACATCCGGCACATCATCGAGGACATGCAGCATCTCGTGCAGGACACCTTCCCGAAGGAGATCGTCTTCCGCGCGGAGCTGGACGCACAGCTCCCATCCTTCTCGGGAGATCACACACAGGTGCATCAGGTGCTGCTGAACCTCTGCGTAAACGCGCGCGATGCCATGCCCAAAGGAGGCACGCTCACCTTGTCCGCCACCAGCCTTCAGGTGGATGACAACTACGCCGGCATGACACAGGGCTCCCTTCCGGGACGCTACCTCATGATCAAGGTCACGGACACCGGCACCGGCATTCCTCCGGAGGTGATGGACAAGATTTTTGATCCTTTCTTCACCACCAAGGAGCACGGCAAAGGCACCGGCCTCGGGCTTTCCACCGTGATTTCCATCGTCAAAAGCCACGGCGGCTTTCTCAATGCGTACAGCGAGCCGGGCAACGGCGCCACCTTCAGCATCTGCTTTCCCGCCATGGACGGTCCGGATGGAGGGGGCGCGAAGGTGGAGGAGGACACGCATCCCCGAGGAAACGACGAATTGATTCTCATCGTGGATGATGAAGAAGCCGTGCGCACCATCACCCGGCAGACGCTGGAAACCTACGGCTACCGCGCGCTGACCGCCGCGGACGGCACCGAGGCGGTGGCGCTCTATTCCATGCACCGGACGGACATTGCCGCCGTGGTGACAGACATGATGATGCCCGTCATGGGCGGTCATGCCACCATCCAGGTGCTGCAGCGCCTGAATCCCGCTGTGAAAATCATCGCCGCCAGCGGGCTGGCCAATGACGGCGGCGCCGCGCGTGCCAGCGCCATGGGCGTGAAGCACTTTCTGCCCAAGCCCTTCACCGCCCAGACTATTCTGACCGCGCTCAGGCAGGTCCTGGGCGAACGCTCAGCGTAAGCCCGCCCGTCCATCAGCGCGTGATGACACCCCACGATCTCGTGCCGCCCATGCCTACGCCACGGCCTTCCCCTTCAGCGGCGCACGCACATCCTTCGCCTTCGGATTCATCGCCGTGATGCTGTTGAGGAAAGTGATGGTGACATTATCCCCCTCAAATTCGCAGGTCACCCGGTCGCTGTGCGGTGTCTCATAATAGCGCCACTGCATCACCAGCGTGCGGTCATCTCTCCACGCCGCGCTGGCGGCGATCTTTGAGGTGGGAACTTTTTTCGGCATGCCTCCCGAGATGAGCCGCGGCGGCGTGCCTGGGATGGCGGCCTCGCAGCGATGCCACGCTTCGATGCCGCACGTGATGGTCTGCTCATCGGTGCAGAAGACGCAGGTGTCGCCTCCCAAGCCGAACGAGGCTGTTTTCAGGCCGAGTTCGTTGGGCTCGAGCATGTAGGCCTTGCTGGTGACCACAGACGATTTCTTGCCGCCCTGCTGCGGCGCAAGTGCCAGCGTCTTGAGCTTGCTCAAATCGGCCCGCAGCGCCCCCTTCGCATCGATCGCCGGCAGCAGGTGCTTCCACACCAGATCCAGCTGTCCCTGCATGTTCTTGTTCTCGCTCGTCATCACGATCACCGCATCCTGCTCAGGCAGCACAATCGTGAACTGGCCAAACGCGCCATCGCCACGGAAGGCCGTGCCCTGGCAGCGCCAGAACTGGTAGCCGTAGCCCTGCATCCAGTCGTTCTTCGCCTTGGGCCGGTCCGGCTTGTCACCGCCGGGCTGCTGAATGTGGAATTGCGATGCTTCCTCCACCCACGCGGCGGGGAGGAGCTGCTCACCGTTCCATTTCCCCTTTTGCAGCAGAAACTGGCCAAACTTCGCCAGCCCCTCGGTCTGAATGCTCAGCCCCCACCCGCCCGTGTTGATCCCATGCGGGCAGGTCTCCCACCGCATGCCCTTGATGCCCAGCGGCGCAAACAGCCGCGGTGTCAGGTAGTCCAGCACCGTCTGGTGCGTGAGCCGCTGCACGATGGCGGAGCACATGTACGTGGCGGCGCTGTTGTACATGAACTGCGTCCCCGGCTTGTGCGCGATGTTCTGCGCCAGAAAGGTGCGCGCCCAGTTCTCCGACTTCACGCACACGCCCGTCGGCTCCTTCTCATTGCCGGTGGACATCGTCAGCAGGTCCTTCACCCGCATTGCCGCCAGGTTGTCGCTCACCTTTTCGGGCAGGTCGTCCGGGAAAAACGACACCACCTTGTCCTCCACACTCAGCTTGCCCTCGGCCACGGCAAATCCCACGGCGGTGGAGGTGAAGCTCTTGCTCATCGAGTACATCGTGTGCACAAACTCCGGCCCATACGGCTTCCACCAGCCTTCGGCGATCACCTTGCCATGCCGCAGCATCATGAAGCTGTGCAGCTCAAACTTCTCGCGCTCGACGGCATCGATGAAATCCAGAATGCCGCTCGCCGCCACACCCTGGGCGTCTGGCGTGCTGCGTGCGAGATGTTCGCCAGTTCCCTCCGCAAAAGATTTGGGAATCCAGAGGCTGAAGGGCGCGAGTCCGGCGTAGCGGAGAAAGGAGCGGCGTGAGGTGGTCATATCAGCGTGTAGTTTTGGAAGTCACAGGCGTGCCGTCCAGTTGAATCGCAAGCCGTGCCGGAAGATATTCCTCCAGCACATCCACCAGCGCCTCCGCAAATTTCTGCCGGCTCTCCTGCGTGTCGCGCAGTTTGGGTTTGTAAGTCTCTATCTGCAGCCCGGCGACATTGTTTTTCGCCAGGCAGTAACGCCGCACCGTGTAGCCTCCCATGAAAAAAGGCTCCTGCGGCGAGGGCATCCGCGGACTCGGAGCCGCGAAGAACCCTTTCTTCTCCAGCAGCGCTCCAAAACTCGCCGGCCCGCGCACAATCTGCGAATAGGCTTCTTTGGATTGCGCCGCGATGAGCTGGATGCTGCTCTTTGCCAGATAGGCATCGCCGTTGAGCTGCTCGTCATCCGCCGCAAGGTCCCTGGCCGAATGCTGATAGCCCAGCTCGACTCGCACATCCGGGTGGCTCTGCCCATGCAGGTCGATGAAGAACGCCACCCCATGCTGCTTCACCGTGGCCGCGCAGGCCTGCGCCACGAAATCGTGATACTCATTCCACGCTTTCTCGGCGATGGGGCTTCCCTGCGCTGCCTCCACGATCTCCCGGTTCGGGTCCAGCTCCTTGCGGTGCAGGTTGGAAATGATCAGGTGCATGTGGTGGCCCGTCCGCGCATGGACCACCTCGGCAAAGGTGCGTGCGAGCTCCTGCGTGTTCCCATCAGGCTGCACCACTCCCTGCGTGCGGTCGGGAATGCTCTCCGGCGTCTCACGTCCGCCATGCGGTGAGCAGACCACGAGCGGAAGATCTCCCGGGATGTATTCAATGTATTGGTGCTCTCCGAAGACGCTCTTTCCCGGCACAAGCTCAGCAGCGGGGGCTGGACATGCCAGCAGCATGCAGAGAAGAAGACTCCTTTTCATGGTTGGGTTGGTGGTGGTTGGCAGGCAGACTGGCACTAAAACCCCGTGTTTGGAAACCAGCGGCTGAAGTGGTTTTCATCCAGACGCGTGAGCGGAATGGTCAGCGGCTCCGGCACGCCGTTTTTGGCCCAGCGCAGCAGCTCATCGCGGTGGCCCAGCCTGCCCAGCACATCAAACACATTGCCCGGCGAGTTGTCAGGCCAGCCCTTCATCACCTGCGGATCCCAGATCGCTATGCCAGGGTCTCCCGCGCCGAGATAAGCAGCGGCCTGCTTGCACAAGTCCTTCGGCTTGCCGGTCTTCCACGCGATCACCATCGGGTAGGCCTTCGTCTTCGTTCCCTTCGTGATGCGGCGGTAGTACTCCATGTCGATCTTGCCGGGGGTCTTCTCAAACGAGGTGTGGTAGGCGAACCACGTCGTCGCCAGCTCATCCACCAGACCACGCTGGGCCCAGTTCGCCAGGTCCAGGCCCCAGCGCGTGTTGTCGGCTTCATTCGAGAACGTGCCGAGCGAGATCTTGTACCGTTCCTTGCGCCCTTGCTTCGCGGCTGTCTCATCCAGCAGCACGCGCACCTCGTTCATGAAGTCGGTCATGATCGCCGCCCGCGTCGCATGAATGCGCGGATCATCGTCCTCCACCGCTTTGGCGTCGGCATGGTGCATCGCCTTGAACCGCTCGCAAAACGCATCCTCCCACAGCATCAGCGGCATGCCGCGGTTGAAGAGAAAGCCCACGCCCTCCGGCTGCAGCTCCAGGGTTTCACGGAAGACCTCGATCAAATGCTTCCTCACTTCCGGGATCGCATAGCTCATGAAAAACGTCGGCGTGCCGTCACGATCAAAACAGCGCCACTCAGGGTGCGCGTAGAAAAACTTGCTGTTGAAGGTCTCCTCATACGGCATGGAGCCCACCCAGCCCGCGGGCCGCAGCATCACATGAAACTCCGCGCCCTGCGCCTTCGCCGCATCCCGCGCCACCTTCAGCGGATTCACGCCCTTCTTGAACAGCGTCTCCAGGGACTTGGTGTAGATCGCATAAGTCCCGTTGGGGAAGTCCACCGTGCCCTCTCCGGGATAAGTGCCGACCTTGCTGGGGTAGCACACCAGATCCGACCCCGTCACCTGAAACCACCATTTGCCGATGTCCGTGGTTTCAAAACCCCGAAACTCCTCCGCCAGCTCCTCCGCCGTGGTCGGTTTAAACGGCCAGATCCAGCTATGCCCGTCAAACGTTGCGATGGAGCTGCGCTGCTTCGAGGGCGCCTGCGCAGCCTTCGCCTCCGCTTCCGTCAGCGGCACCGCTTTGACATAGCACACCGTCGCGGGCAGGCCCGGCATCGGCGCGATCTCCACCGCCTGCCCGTTCAGATTTGCCACCGTGAGAAAACACTCCTGAATCACCGCGCGGCGGTTTTTCAGCAGCGCCAGATTGTTCGCCATGCGCTTGAAGACCGGCTCATCGCTCAGCTTCGCCTTGATGCCGTTGCCGCCGATGTTGAACCCTCCCGAAGTCGTCGCAAGGCCCACATACACGGCATGCCAGCCACGCTCCGCCAGCGGCAGCTTCACCACCGGTGGATTCGTGCCGCTGTAGATGGAGAGCGCCGTGCCTTTCATCTCCTCCGTGGTGAAGGGGATCATCTTCCACTTTCCTTTCTGCCGCTTGCCGGTGATCAGCGCCGCCGCAGGCTCCACCTTCGATAAATCCGTGAGCACCACCGCCTTCGCGCTTTGGGAAAAGCTGCGCGAATCATTGGGGAAAAATTCCGCCCGGGCTGCGCCGCATGACAGGGCCAGAAACGCGAGGATGAGGCGGGAGGAGTTCATAAACTGTGCACTGGTTCTCGGAGTGAGGGGACCAGAACCAGTCGTCACTCGGCCCCCGCCACTTTCACGCCGCTCATCGGATAATGCGTCACCGCATCCCAGGCGATCTGCTGCAGCAGCGTGTTCAGCTCGGCGGCCTGCGGCGCATCCTTGAGGGCCGCGGGCACCGGCAGGCCCACCGGGCTGCGTTGATGGATGGCGGCAAAGTGGCAGTAGGTCACCAGCACCGACAGCGGCGGCATGGGGTGCCCCAGATCATCTTTGAAAAGATCAGCCTGCTTCGTGATGCCGGGCGCCTTGCCTTCGGCGACACATTCGCGCAGCGTGCAGACCGCATCGCCCACGGGCACGATGCACACGGCCTGCTTCCCGGCCGCGGAATTGAGCGCGTTCACCTGCGCTTCCAGCCTGGTGTTCCATTGTTCGCGCTGCATTTCACGCATCTTGTGCAGGCTCTCCACCGTCGCCTCATTGCGCATGGCATTGTGAAAGCCGTCCGTGAAGTTGCCATCCCGCGCCGGCCAGGAGGCCTGCACCAGCACCCGCAGATTTGGGTTCTTCTCCAGGCCCAGCTTGGTGAAGTTGTCGATGCCTTCATCCGGCAGCAGCATGTGCGGCGAGACTGTGAGCACGTCCACGCTGCCCTCGCGCAGCACCTTCTTCGCCAGATTTTTCTCATCCGGCACATCCCAGTGCTGCTGCGTGCGCGAGCCGCCGATCATCTGCCGTCCCGCATCCTGATAGCCGATGCCCGCCGCCTCCGTCATCTTCGGCAGCATCGTCGCGGTGAAAATCATGAAGCTGTGCGCGCACACAAACACACGCGGGCCCGCTGGCAGTCCCGCCGAGGCGGGCGTGGTGTTCTCTCCCGGCTTGCTGGTGTTCGGGCCGTTGGATTTGGTCCTGGAAGCCAGCAGCGCCTTCAGCTCCGGATGCGCCTCCACATACTTCAGCGCCTCATCCACCGAGAGCGTGCCGTTCTTGTCCGTATCCGCATCGGGGTAAAGCTTCAGCGCCATCGCCAGCTTGGCTTCGATGCCTCCCTTCTTTCCGGCGGGCGCCGCCGTTTGTGCGATCAGCCAGGTGGCTCCCAGGGCAAAGGTGAGGGCGAGCAGAGTGCGGATGGTGCGTTTCATGGTGGGCGATGAAGACGTGAAAGTTTCTTTGTTATATCAACGACCGTCGCGCCAGCCCAGCCTTATTTCGCAGTGGAAACCGGCTGAAATTCCAGGAAGGCCCCGATCTCATCGCTGCCCTCCTTCACTTGGGTGCTGCTGGTGGCGTCCCAGCCGCTCTTTTCCCCCAGCAAAGTGTAAATCTCCCCCAGCTCCTGCTTGGAAACAAAGCGCGGCTGATAACCCGTCACCTGGTTGTCACTCACGATGGGATAAACGCGCAGCCCCGCCTGCAGGCGGCCGTTTTGCAGCGAGAAATCCACCACCAGCGGCAGGCTGTACGGCGGGGCCTTGTGCGCGACGTAGCGGCCGCGTGCATTGAAAAGAAAATTGCCCAGGCTGTAAAAAATCCAGCCCCGCGGATCACGCTCGATCTCCTGCATCGTATGCGCCCCGTGGCCCACGATCAGATCCACGCCCGCGGCACGCAGAGCATGCGCCGTCTTCGTCTGCTCTTCGCTTTTCCACGCGTAGTTGTCTCCCCAGTGTACGAAATACACCACGAATGCATCAGGTCTCTCGCGTCTGACTTCGGCGATGGCCTTTTGCGCCGCGGGCACATCCACCGCAGCCACCCCAGGGAGGTCGGCACGCGCATAGAAGTGATAATCTTCGTCGTAGTTTTTGCGATACTCAAAGGTCCCAAACACCGCCAGCGTGAAGGGCTGCTCGCCCAGCTTGAAGCTCCGGATCAAAGGCCGCGCTGCTTCCGTCAGCGTCCTGCCTGCGCCGAACGACTCCGCACCTGCCGCCTTCAGCGCGGCGGTGGTGTCCTCCAGCCCGGCCGCGCCCTGATCCAGCGTATGGTTGTTCGCCAGCGAGTACGCCATCGGGCCATACTTCTGAAACACCGCCGGAGACTTCACCGGGTCGCTGTAATGAAGGTAGTCCTTCCCGGCCAGCGGGCTGTCATGCTTCGTCGTTAGTGGCGTTTCCAGATTGAGGATGCGGTAGTCCACCGCCTGCAGCAGCCGGCCAAGCTGGCCAAGACCGTGCTCATAGCCTTTCTTCTCCAGGATGTTTCCCTCGCTGGTCTTGCCATACTCATCCTGGTAGCTCTCGCCATGATTGGTGTCGCCACCGAACAGCACCCGCACATGGGCGGTGCTTTCCTTGCTGGCCGCATGTTTGCCAAACAGCTGCTCCACCGCATACGGCGCCATTTCTTTGTCCACATGTCCCACTCCCGGTGCCGTCGCCAGCTTCCACGCCAGCGGCACTCCCAGCTCCTTGGCCTGCCGCTCACCCGCGGCATAGAAAAACTGCCCGCGCGCCAGGCGGTAGGGTCCCTGCGCCATCGCCTCGGCAGTTTTGCGCAGGTTGGCATGATTCGGATCCGTGTCCGCCGTGCCCAGCAGCACGATCAGCGGTCGCTGCAGCATGGCCTTCAGGCTGTCCTGGTCCAAAGTGCTGCCGCGCAGACCGTAGGGAAAGTCCACCTTCAGGTCCGGCAGCGTCCACCATCCCGCATTCGCCGCCACCGCCTGCGCCACGCGTGCCTCCGGCATGAAGTACAGATAGCGATGTACAAACTGCGCCCCCGCCGAGTGCCCGTAAAGGGAGTAGCGCTCGCTGCGGTTGTGCGCCGCCGCTTTCACCGCATCAAAAATCGGCTCCAGAAAGCTGAACGACCACTGCGATTTCGGCCGCGGCCTGTCCTGCTCATCCATCGTGTTGCCCGTGTTGTAGCCGTCGCTGCCAGGGAAGTTCTTTTCCGAAAACTCCGGTGTCACCAGGATGAAGCCGCGCTCCTTCGCGTGTGGCAGCCATTCGTCACGGTAGCGCTCGGCATCGCGCTTCACCCCGTGCATCACAAAAAGCACCGGCGTCTCCGCCTTCGCTTCGGATGGCAGATAATACCACACCGGCACCGTCTTGCCGGCCTGGCTGAAGTCAAACCGCCCCGCTCCCGGCTTCATCTCCGCGGACCTCGCCCGCGGTGTGAACGCGATCGTCAGCAAAAGCAGGATCAGCAGCGTTGGGGACGTTTTCATGAGCGATTCTGTGCCAGCCGCGCCCGGTTGTCGTTTCACTAAAATGAGTGATCCGGCACGGCGCGGTTTTCGATTGCGTTCCGCGCCCCCAGTATGCCCGGTACCCGAAATGAAACCATGAAAATCCTGCGCCTCCTCCTCACCACCCTCGCATTCCACTCAGCCGCGCTGGCCGCCGATGCCCCCATCACGCTCGTCATCCATGGCGGCGCAGGCGTCGCCCGTGCAGACTTGTCGGCAGAGAAAGAGGCGGAGTGCCGCAAGGTGCTCGAAGAAGCCCTGCAAAGCGGTCACAAGATCCTGCGTGATGGCGGCACCAGTCTCGATGCCATCCAGGCCGCCATCATCATTCTGGAGGACTCCCCGCTCTTCAATGCCGGGCGCGGCTCCGCCCTCACCTCCGCCGGCACCGTCGAGATGGACGTCTCCATCATGGACGGCCAGAAGCACACCGCCGGAGCAGCCGCATGCGTCACCGGCGTGCGCAATCCCATCCGCCTCGCCCGCCTCATCATGGAGCGCACCCCGCACGTGCTCTTGGTAGGGCAGGGGGCCGAGGCTTTCGCCAAAGAGTGCAAGCTCCCCTTTGAGCCGATGGAGTACTTCATCACCCCCGAGCAGCAAAAACGCCTGCGCAAAGTCCAGAAAGCCCAGGCCTGCTCCACCCCCGTCACCGATCTCACCCTGCGCACGGGCACCGTCGGTGCCGTCGCTTTGGACAAAGCGGGCCACCTCGCCGCAGGCACCTCCACCGGCGGCCTCACGAACAAACGCCCCGGCCGCGCCGGCGACTCACCCATCATCGGCGCCGGCACCTATGCCGAGGATGGAGCCTGCGCCGTCTCCTGCACCGGCCACGGCGAATCCTTCATCCGCTCCGTCGTCGCCTACGATGTCGCCGCCCACATGAAATACGCCAAAAGCGACCTCGCCACCGCCGCCCGCCGCGTCATTCACGAGGTGCTCCCAACGCACGACGGCAAAGGCGGCCTCATCGCTCTCGACTCCTCCGGCAACATCGCCACCCCCTTCAACACCCCCGGCATGTTTCACGCCTGGATCAAAGCCGACGGCACCATGCACATCGCCATCTTCGAGGAATAAAGTACTCGCGAGCTTTAGCTCGCTCTGGAAAGCGCCGCCACATCCCCAGGCCTCCTCTCAGATCCATTTTCAACTGCTCGTGTATCACTTGCCCCCATCCTTGAGCGGCGTGTTCTCATAAATCCGCACCCGGTCGATCAGCACTGTCCCGCGTTGGGTGAGGCCGAAGCCGATGCGGCTTTTCATCGAGTCGGCTTCAGCGGCGGTGGCTGTCAGCTTCTCGCCATCCACCTGCGCCACGAGCTCGTTCCCGCTCACCTCAATCATCACCTCGTGCCACTCATCAAGCGCACACTTGATTTCTTTGGAGGCAAGTCCCTCGATGCGGAAAAAAGTCGGGTCCGCGAGCTGCTCCGCCGTCGCCTTCGGCAGTTCCTGCTTCGCGGCACGCGCGGCTTTCATCGCCTCCCCCACGGCATGCTTTGACTCCGGCCCGCCGCGGTGCTGGTCCCACGCCATGCGCTCCGGCGTCAGCTCAAAGCGCACCAGATGCGTGTTGCCTTTGTATGACTCCTTGTAGCCGTCCACTCCAATGTACAGCGCTCCCGGCTTCGTAAACTTCACCGCAAACGAGATCGTAAGATCATGCGCCTTGGCCACGATCACTCCATGCGTGGATTGCTTTTGCCCCGCCCGCGACACCGCTTGCAGCGCCCCCTCCACGATGCTGAACGACGCCGCGCTCTCCAGCGTGCGAAACACCTTCGGCATTTCCGCTCCCGAAAAATCCTCGCTCACCAGCACCTTCCCCGTCTTGGTGATGAGCGGCCGCAGTTCCTCCCCATGCAGAGAGACCGCGCTCAAAACGCTGACCAAACCGATGCGAAGAAATGAAGCGGGCAGGGCAGGGTGCATGTTTTTAGGAAACTGTGCCGCTCCTTCCATCCTTGCAAAAACCCTTTGCTTCACCGCCAGCCTTGCCATCCTGCGCGCCTCCATCCCGCATGCATCCGGACATCTCCCCCATCGCCGCTGATCTCGGCATCGCGCCTGAGCACCTCATTTTGCACGGCCCCCACATGGCCAAGGTCAGCCTCAAGGCCATGCATGACAAACCGCAGCGTGGAAAACTCATCCTGGTCTCAGCCATCACGCCGACTCCGGCAGGGGAGGGGAAGACCACCGTCTCCATCGGCCTCTCTCAGGGCCTGAAAAAAATCGGCCAGAGCGTGGCCCTCGCGCTCCGTCAGCCCTCCATGGGACCCGTCTTTGGCCGCAAAGGCGGCGCCACCGGCGGCGGCAAAAGCACCGTGCGCCCCGCGCATTCCATCAATCTCCACTTCACCGGAGACTTCCACGCCATCACCTGCGCCCACAATCTCCTCTCCGCCGTCATCGACAATCAGCTCTTCCTCGGCGAGGCCCGCCTTTCTCCTGACCGCGTTCTCTGGAAGCGCGTCATGGACATGAACGATCGCGCCCTGCGCAGCGTCCGCACCGCCGTCGGCAAGCCCACCGAACGCGCCACCGGCTTCGACATCACCGCCGCCTCCGAGATCATGGCCATCATGTGCCTCGCGGAGTCGCTGCCAGATCTCCGCCGTCGCCTCGAGCGCATCGTCGTCGGCTTCACTGCCGAGGGCGATCCCGTCTATGCCAAAGAATTCCGCGTCACCGGTGCCATGATGGCCCTGCTGCGCGAAGCGCTTCCACCGAATCTCGTGCAGAGCGTCGAAGGCGTGCCCGCCTTCCTCCACGGCGGCCCCTTTGCCAACATCGCCCACGGCTGCAATTCCGTTCTCGCCACCCGCATGGCCCTCGCCCATGCCGACTTCGCCGTTACCGAGGCTGGCTTCGCCTTTGATCTCGGCGGTGAAAAATTCATGCACATCAAGTGCCGTCAGAGCGGCCTCGCACCCGCCGCCATCGTCATCGTCGCCACCGTGCGCGCTCTCAAAATGCACGGCGGCGTCGCTCTCGATCAGCTCACTCAAACCGACACCGCAGCCCTCACTCGCGGTCTGGAAAATCTCGCCGCGCATCTGGACAGCGCTGCGCAGTTCCAGCGCCCCGTCATCGTCGCCATCAATCAGTTCACCAACGATCACCCCGACGAGCTCGCTCTCGTTCACGAGTTCTGCCGCTCCCGCGGCGTCCCCAGCGCCACCGCCAATGTCTTCGGCGAAGGCGGTGCCGGCGCCGTGGAGCTCGCCGAAAAAGTCCTCGCCGCCCTCCCTTCCGAATCCCCGCCATTGCCCTTCCTCTATCAGCCCGAGGACAGCGTCGAGGCCAAGCTCACCGCCATCGCCACCCGGATCTACGGCGCCGATGGCGTGGTGCTCACCGAGGAAGCGAAAGCCAGGCTCGCCCTCTTTGCCCGCAGCGGTTTCGACAAACTCCCGCTCTGCATGGCCAAGACGCAGGACTCCCTCTCTGACGATGCGAAAAAACGCGGCCGTCCGCGCGGCTTCACCATCACCGTGCGCGACTTTGAAATCGCCAACGGCGCCGGCTTCCTCGTCGCCCTGACCGGCACCATGATGCGCATGCCCGCCCTGCCCAAGGTGCCCGCCGCCGAGCGCATCGAGGTTACGGACGACGGCATCATGAGCGGCATCTAGCCATGTCTTGCACCCCGGGGCCCGCGCTCTAGCTTCGCACTGCGCATGATTTTGGCCCGCACCCTCATCTATGGTTTTCCGTTGCTCCTCGCAGCGGCGGCCGGGTGGTCGGTGCAGGAGTCCAGACGCAGCCGCGCGGACCGCGCCGATGGCGTCGTGGTCATGCTCTCCCAAAGCCTGCCGGTGCTGAACCCCTATCTTCCCGCCACCGAGGTGGAGCGGGAGATCTCGGACCTCGTGCATGAGCCCCTCATCCGTCTCGGGCCCGGCGGCACCCTTCAGCCCGCACTGGCCGAGTTCTGGCGCTGGACGCAGGACGTCACCTGCTGGTTTGCAGACGAGGCCGCGGCAAAGAAAGGTCAGGAGCTGCTGCAGGCCCAGATCGGCGAAAAAAACCTCTGGGCCGAGTGGCGCCTCAGCTCGGTGCGCGTCATCGAAAACCGCCTGCTGCTCAGCTTCACGGAGCCCAATGCCGCCGGCGTACGCCAGGCCTTTGAAGTCATCGCCGGCCTGCCGCTCAAGCCCGTCGTCTTCTGGCGCATCGAGAGCCGCAAACCCCTGCGCAAATCATGGGACCAGTTCATGACCGGCTCCCCCCAGGCAAAGCTGATCCAGCGCGTGTGGTTCGACGGCGCAAACGCCTGCGAGATCGTCGTCGCAGGAGATTCGCAGCGTCTCCTCGAAGACCTCCATCGCTTCCTCGACATCGCCACGAACGAACCGGCCGTCATCAATCCCATGGCCGAAGTCGGTGCCCTCAGCGAGCCGGTGCTCGACATCGACATCCGCCCCGGCCAGCACTGGCATGACGGCACACCCGCCACTGCGGAGGACGCCAGGGCCACGCTCGAGTTTCTCCGCACCAACGACTGGCCGCTGCCAAACCGCGAGGCGCTCAGCAACATCCAGGCCGTGGAGTCGCAGAATGACGGCTCGCGCCTCCATGTCTCCTTCCGCCGCCGCCAGGGCACCGCCTTGTGCGTGCTGGTCGGTCTGCCCGTGCTTCCCGCCGCATGGCTGCGCGCTCATCCGTCCGCGCAGGAGTCGGATTTTGTACAGCACGCGCCTCCCGGCGCCGGTTCGCACCGCATCGCCTCGCGGGATGTGCGCTCGCTCTTGCTCGCGCCGGTGCGGCAGGACAGGGCGGCGCCGCGTTTCTTGTTCAACTTCCTGGCTTCGCCGCTGATGACGCAGATCGGCATGCGCACCCGCTCGGTGGATCTCATCTGGCCGGCGGCGGACCGCACGGACCTGGAGCAGTTGCGCTTCACCCCGCCGCGGCAGCGCCTCGTCGTGCTCTGGAACACGCGGCATGACGTTTTAAAATACGAGCGCTGCCGCGAGGCGCTCGCCCTCGCCACGGACACGGACGAGCTCATCCGCGCGCTGCCAGGACGTCTGGGCCATGCGGATGCCAGCCTCTTCGCCCCCGGCCTCTGGTTCAGCACTCGTGCGAAAAGCCAGCCCTTCCAGCTTGAGCAGGCGCGACAGATCCTCACCGAGGCCGGCTGGCCGCGCGATGTCTCCGGCATCGCGCGCAGCCCGGAGCGCGCATTGCGGTTCACCCTGCTCGTCCCCGGCAATGACGCCCTCCACCGCCGCACCTCGGAGCTGCTCGTCGCGCAGTGGCGCAAGCTCGGCGCCGAGGTGAAGATCGAGCACGTGCCGGATTCGCAAACCCTTTCCCAGCGCCTGCACGAGCACCGCTTTGACGCCGTGCTGCTGGACCAGCGCTTTGAAGTTTCCTGGGACCAGCTCCCCTGGTGGCACTCCGCGCAGGCAAAGGAAGGCGGCAGCAATTTCTGCGGCATCACCGATCCGCAGACCGATCTCCTCCTCGAGGCCCTCGCGTCTGAGTTTGACCCCGATCAGGTGACCAGGCGCGTGCGCGAGCTGGAGGCCCGCCTGCTGCCCATGCACCCCATGCTCACCCTCTTCACCACGCATGATGAGGCCGCCGCCATGCCCACGCTGCATGAGCAGGGCGCTGCCGCACACGGTCCCGTGTCTGACTGGACGCTGCAGACCCTCACGCCGGCGTCGAAGCCCGCGC
This sequence comes from Prosthecobacter sp., assembly GCF_044227185.1. Classification (GTDB taxonomy): domain Bacteria; phylum Verrucomicrobiota; class Verrucomicrobiia; order Verrucomicrobiales; family Verrucomicrobiaceae; genus Prosthecobacter. The sequence continues at coordinate 263,978 of NZ_JBGAFO010000012.1, forward strand.
AGCCCGCTTCGGACCTCAAGCTCCAGCTCCGCTCCCGTGATGAAGAGCCGGCGATGCAGCCGCCGCAAACGCAAAAGCCGGCTGCCCCCAGGATCAAAGTTGAACTACGCCTGCGAGAATGACGAGCCTGCAGCCATTCTCATTGCCGCCCCGGTGGCTGCCTCTCCGCCTGTTTCTTGGTGGCCTGGTGGCTGCGGCTGCGGTGCTGCTTTTCAGGCAGCACGATCTCCAGGCGCTGCGCTCCATCACGGTGCCCGCTCCAGGCTTCTGGGTGCGCTGCGGCTCCAGCCTGATCGTGCTCACCATCGCCCTGCTGCTGGCCCTGTGCCTCGGCGTGATCGTGGGCCTCAATGCACGGCGCATCGGCCCGCGCACGGAGATGCTGGCCGCCTTTTTCGGCCGCGCGCTGGCCTGCATGCCGGTGGTTGTTCTGGCCTGGGGTTTCATCGGCGGTTGGATCGGGCGCCTGGGCTGGCCGGTGGAGTCGCTGATGCCCGCCCAGTTGCCGGACAGCCACGACTCGCAGCAGATCCTGCTCGCACGCACGCTCTGGGAGTTTCTGGCTCCCGCGCTGGTTCTGGCCCTGCCCCTGTGCGGAGAGATGATCCACGCCGTCGTCGTGGACGGCAGATCGGTTTTGAATCTTGATTTCCTCCTCCGTGCCCGCGGCGTACCGCGCAGCTCGCGCCTCTGGCGTCATCACTTCACGCAGCTTCTCCCCCTGCTGCGCGTGCGCCTGCAGTCGCTCGTTCTCGTGGCGGCGGTTTACCTCATCATCGTTGAAGACACCCTGCGTTTCATGGGCTGGGGAGACTGGATGGCGCAGAGCATTCGTGCCGGCGCGGCCGGCGGTATCGCTCTCGGATTCGCCAGCGGCGGGGCCATGCTCGCACTGCTGTGCCTCTGCCTGCAAAGGCTGCGCGGCCGGCTCAAATCCTCCGGTGGCTATGTGGCCGCGCTCGCATGGCAGCCTTGGTTGCTCTGGGGGCTCGGTGCGCTGGCGCTGTGTCCGCCGTCGCCGCTGCTCTGGCTGCTCTTATGGGCCGTCGTGCTTGTGTCTGGCAGCGCCGCCTGGCATCAGACCTGGAATCACTTCGAGGCGGAGCTGCCCATCGAGCCCGCTCGCATGCTCGGCGCCTCGGAGTTCGCCATCTGGCGCACCCACATCGCCGCGGTCCAGTTTCGCATGCTCGCCGCCTGGATTGGCACCGTCTTTGCCCAGACGCTGCTCGGCATCGCCGCCGTCTGCGCGCTGCTGCCCCGGCTGGTGGCGGAGCTGAACGCACCCCTCGCCCAGATCTTCCGCCCTCTCGCCGTCGCCTCCATGCAGGATGCCGAGCGCGCTCTTGCGGACCCCATGCCCCTCCTCCAGTCCGGCGGCATCATCGCGCTTGCCGCCTTGTGTTTGCTGCAAGTCAGCCGCATCGTACAACCCCGACTTCCCTGAGTCCCATGTCCGCCGAAGCCACCTCCGCCCAAGACGCCCCGCTGCTCTGCATCCGCGACCTGCAGATCGAGTTCAGCCGCCACGACGCCGAGCCCGTGAAGGCCGTCAAAGGCATCAGCCTCGAGCTCAAGCGCGGCGAATCCCTTGCCCTTGTCGGCGAAAGCGGCAGCGGCAAAAGCGCCACCGCCCTCTCCTTCGCCCGCCTTCTTCCCGAGCCCCCCGCCACCATCACCGCCCGGCAGATGACGCTCGGCGGCCACGAGATCCTTGAGATGAGCGAGCGCGAGCTGCGCAAGATCCGCGGCAAAGAAATCGCCTACATCTTCCAGGAGCCCACCACCTCGCTCAATCCCGTCCTCACCATCCGCACCCAGATCGGCGAGGCCCTCGCCCTCCACCGCCCGGACATCCCCAAGACCGGCCGCGATGACGAGATCGTCAGGTGGCTCGACAAAGTCGGCATCGTTGACTCCCGCAAGCGCCTCAACGCCTACCCGCACGAGCTCAGCGGCGGCATGCAGCAGCGCGTCATGATCGCCATGGCCCTCTGCATGCAGCCCAAGCTCCTCATCGCCGACGAGCCTACCACCGCGCTCGATGTCACCATTCAAAAACAGATCATGGACCTCCTCGCCCAGCTCCGCCGTGATCTCGACATGAGCATGATCCTCATCACGCACAATCTCAGCATCATCCGCAGCGTCGTGGACCGCGTCGCCGTCATGTTCCGCGGCGAGATCGTCGAAACCGGCCCCGTCGATGAAATCCTGCGCAACCCCCGGCACCCCTACACCAAGGCCCTCATCGCCTGCGTCCCCCGCATGGGCCCCAAGCAGCCCCGCCTCAAGGCCATCGACTACGCCGCGCTGGACGCATAAATGGGAGGACGGGCAGCTAGGAGATTTTTTAAAGCTCTCTGCTGCTGTGAATCCAACGGGTCAGTTCATCGCTGGCAGCACGTTCAATCCTTCGGCTGCCGCGATTTCTCGCTGTAAGACATCAAAGCTCAGAAACACCGTGGCTTGCCATTTCAGCGCTGTGGCGATGTGGAACAGGTCAAAGGAACGCGCACCTCGCTGCATCGTATGCCGGTCGCTCAAGCGTTCTGCTTCAGTGACTATGTCCGCCAGATTCATGCCCGCTTCAATGACAACGCCAGATTCCAGATCGTTCTCAAATTGCGCCAGCATCGCCAGACCCTCCGTCTCCAAATATCCTTTCCTGGCATCACGGGAGCGCAGAAATACTTGGAACCTCACGGCCTGCCGGAATTCATAGGCCAGTAGCGGTGAAATAACAATCGGAGCCCCGATCTCCTCCAGGGTTGCAATGGCCGATTCAGAGTGGCTTTGCTGCCGGTACAGCGCGCAAAGATAAGACGTGTCCGCGCAGTGCATCAGCCGTGATCCTGTTCAAGCTCCGCCTCACGCATCTCTCGGACCTCTGCATTGCTGAACACACGGCTGCCCCAGGTCTGCCGTAGGCGGGCGCGAAAGTCCGGCAGTGGCACCCCATGCGCTTTCTCCACCACTGGAATGATCACTCCCAGCTTCTTTCCACCCTTCGACAAATACACGAGTTCACCCGCGGCCAGCAGGCTTTCGATGCGCGTGGTCTGATCGAGTGTCAGAGTGGACATAACGCCGGAGAATAGTCGTTTACTTCTCTTCAGGCAAGCTCCACCCGCCGCATAATCCCCATTGCATCCCACCCAAAAGCCGTGCTAGCCTCTCAGGATGAAAGCCTTGCTCATCCTTCTGGCGATGGCGGCGCCGCTCAGCGCGCAGGTGGTCCTTCCCACCACCGGCAAGAAATTCGACACCCGTCCCATCAATGGCAGCGCCGGCAGCAACGGCGTCAATGTCAACGCCTCCACCAAGCCACCGCCTCCCACCAAGACAAAGCTGACCTCCTACTTCATCCTCGGCGATGCCCGCCAGTGGAAGAGCACCGATGGCAAATCGCTCCTCGGCGCCATCATCACCTTTGAGGAGGCCGTCATTGAATTTGAAGCCGCCAATCCCGCCGCCGCGCGCGAAGCCGTCCAAAAAGCCCCGCCCGCCAAAATGCCGGACAAACCCACGCTCATCCGCGACGGCAAAATCCGCCTCCTGGTGAACAAAAAACCCGTCGAGGTCCCGCTCGAACGCCTCAGCGAGGAAGACCGCAAGTACGTGCAGGATTTGAACGCGCGGCTCCCCAAGTGATTTTTGACCACCCACGCCATCATGAACTCAGCACCCACCGCCCTGATCCTCCTCAGTGCAGCCCTTCTGTCTGGCTGCGCCGTTCTCGAAGACAAGTCCCCGCCTAAAACCGAGCGCGAAATGGAGGCCGAAGCCCGCCGCACCCACACCGTCCCAGACAACATCCGCGACCCCCGCCCCGAAATGCCCCCCGTCGGCCCCCTTTCCATGCCCATGCGCTGATCCCATAGGAGGATTGGCTCGCGGCCTGAAGGGCCGCCGGATTCAGCCCAGGGCGCAGCGCAGCAAGCCCTGGGTCACGCATGACGCCACCTTCCCACCGAAGGTCGCGCCCTGAAGGGGCGCGGGAGATCGTCCGCCCCTCCCCAGCCTCACCTCTCCGGTCGTGGGCCTTTCAGCCCTGATGCTGTGCGGCAGTGTGAGAGAAGACAAGAGGCATTCTGACGCCGGGCACCGCCGGCAGTCAGTCCCCCACGTGTCAGCCAAGACGCACCTCCCCGTTTGCAAACCGGCCGCTTTCCCCCATCTTGGCCGCCCTTTATGCCCGAACTCGACAAGACCTACACGCCCGCGGAAGTCGAAGCCCGCTGGTATCAGCGCTGGCTGGATGACAAATGCTTTGAAGCCGACCCAGCTCGCGTGAGCGAGACCCGCCCGGCCTACTCCATCGTCATCCCCCCACCAAACGTCACGGGCATCCTCACCCTCGGCCACGTCCTGAACAACACCATCCAGGACATCCTGGCCCGCCGCGCCCGCATGCTCGGGAAAGAAGTCCTCTGGCTCCCCGGCACCGACCACGCCGGCATCGCCACCCAAAACGTCGTCGAAAAGACCCTCAAGAAACAGGGCGTCATCAAGCACCGCGACGACCTCGGCCGCGAAGCCCTCGTCGCCAAAATCTGGGAGTGGAAAGAAAAGCACGGCGGCATCATCATTGAGCAGCTCAAAAAACTCGGCGCCTCCTGCGACTGGTCCCGCGAGCGCTTCACCTTTGACGACGACTACAACGCCTGCGTCATGCGCGTGTTTGTCGATCTCTACAAAAAAGGCCTCATCTACCGTGGCAAGCGCATGGTCAACTGGTGCCCCTCTTCCCTCACCGCGCTCAGCGATGAAGAGGTCGTCATGAAGCCCCAGAACGCCATCATGTACCACTTCAAAGTCGAAGTGGTCGAAGAGCCCGGCACCTGGCTCACCATCGCCACCACCCGCCCTGAAGTCATCCCTGGAGACACCGCCATCGCGGTGAATCCGAAGGACGAGCGCTACACCCATCTCATCGGCAAGCACGTCCGCCGCCCGCTCCCCGTCGAAAATCAGGAACTCCTCCCCATCATCGGCGACGAGCACGTCGATTTCACCTTCGGCACCGGCGTCCTCAAAGTCACCCCCGCGCACGACAAAGCCGACTTCGAGATCGGCCAGCGCCACAAGCTTCCCGTCATCGATGTCATGCACCCCAATGGCGTGCTCAATGACCTCGCCGGCAAAGACCTCGCCGGCATGGAGCGCTTCGCCGCCCGCAAACGCGCCGCCGAGCTCCTCACCGAAATCGGCAGCCTCGTCAAAGAAGAGCAATATCAGAACAACCTCGGTTTTTCTGAGCGCGCTGATGTCCCCATCGAGTCACGCCTCAGCGAGCAGTGGTTCCTCAAATACCCCAGCGTCAAAGAATCCCAGGAAGTCGTCGCCAGCGGCGAAATGAAATTCCACCCCGACCGCTGGGCCAAAACCTACGACCACTGGATGACCGGCCTCCAAGACTGGTGCATCAGCCGCCAGGTCTGGTGGGGCCACCGCATTCCCGTGTGGAGCCGCGAGATGAAATTAAGCAAAATGTTTGATCGCGATGACTCAGTGTTGGCTGGGTTGTTTGACATTACATGCTGCGAATCGGTTGTTACTGTTGAAGAAGTCAACGGGACACGTCGTTGGCATGACATTGAAGGAGATATACCGCTGAATACAGGGTGGCATAAGCTTCGAGATGTTTTTGATAAAGAAGGTGATTTTGATGTGCGAGTATACGTGTGCACATGTTCGGATTCCGCAGACCAACCAGAGCTCCAAAACCGCGTTCAGCGATTTGCTGAAGCCGCAGGCTTCACCCAGGACCCCGACGTCCTCGACACCTGGTTCTCCTCCTGGCTCTGGCCCTTCGCCACCATGGGCTGGCCGGAAAAGACCGCCACATTGAAGGCCTTCTACCCCACCACCGACCTCGTCACCGGCCCGGACATCATTTTCTTCTGGGTTGCCCGCATGATCATGGCCGGCTTCGAATGGATGGGCGAGCTCCCCTTCAAGAACGTCTATTTCACCGGCATCATCCGCGACAAACAAGGTCGCAAAATGTCCAAGTCCCTCGGCAACTCGCCCGACCCCCTGGAACTCATCGCCAGCTATAGCGCCGACGCCCTCCGCTTCGGCATCATGCGCAGCGCCCCGCTGGGTCAGGACATCTGCTTCGACGAAAAGAACGTCGAGCTCGGCCGCAACTTCTGCACCAAGCTCTGGAACGCCGCACGCTTCCGCCAGATGCAGGGCGGCACCACCGAGACCGAGATCAGCGCCGCCCTCCTCAGCAGCGACGACAAGTGGATCCTCCTCCGCCTCAACACCGCCATCACCGAAGTCACCACCGCTCTCGAAGACTACCGCTTCAGCGATGCCACCGCCACCCTCTATCGCTTCTTCTGGAGCGAGTACTGCGACTGGTACATCGAGGCCTCCAAAGCCACCCTCCAGGGCACCGACGACCAGCGCAAAGCCAACACCCTCGCCGTCATCGACTTCGTCCTCAGCCACACCCTGCGCCTCTTCCATCCCTTCCTGCCCTTCATCACCGAAGAGCTCTGGCACGGCATGGGCTTCAACACCGACCTGCCAGACGATCAGGGCGGCAAAACCATCATGTTCGCCAAGTGGCCCAAACCTCTGGACGCCGATGAACTCGCCTACTTCGGCATCCTTCCCGAAGACGAAAAAGCCGCCAACGACAAATACGAAGCCGTCAATCTCGGTCGCGGCCTGAAGAGCACCTTCAACATCAACAAGCGCGTCCGCTTCGTCCTCAAGCCGAATCAGGAACTCCCCGCCCACGAGATCGAAGTCCTCCGCATCCTCCTCAATGCCGAGCCATTGGACGTGGACACTTCGTTTACGCCAACTCAAGGCACCCCCAGCGCCCTCACCCCCCTCGGCACCCTCTACCTCCCCCTCGATGGCCTCATCGACGTCGAAGCCGAGCGCGCCCGCATCGGCAAAGAAGTCGCCAAAGCCGAGTCCGAGCTCGAAAAAGTCACCGCCAAACTCGCCGACGAAAAGTTCACCTCCAAAGTTCCGCAGAAAGTGCTCGATGAGCACACTCAGCGCAAAACCGACTGGCAGGAAAAACTCGCCAAGCTCAAGGAGATGATGGCCGCCCTCGGCTAAGTACAGTACTCATCTCGCTCCGCCGAGATGAGCCCAGCGCTATCTCAAGCACACAGCACCCACAAATGACCCACCGCCCCGCTCGCACGGGCTCGATGGGTTCATAAGCGCGTAGCGCTGCCACAACCGTAGCCGTGGGTGCCAACCCACGGTTCGCGCCAGTCCATGGGATGGAATTCGCGGAACCGCGGAGCGGTGACACAAGCCGCCGCCACACCCATGGCCTCCACACACCGTGGTCCGCCCCAACGCCGCCCGCCCCCGGTTTCCTGCATTTGCAGCCAAAATTTTAGGCTTGTCCCCAGCCCCCCGGCATGCCCATGCTCACGTAAATCCCCGCCAACCCGAACCCAACACACTCATGCTCAAAGTACTGAAACTGTCGTTCCTGCCGAAGTCTCCCGACTACGGCCTGCTGATCCTCCGTGTCGCCCTCGGCTTTTCCATGCTCCTCCTGCATGGCCGCGGCAAGCTGCTGAACTTCTCCACCATGGCGGAAAAATTCGGCGGCCTGCCTGGCGTCCCTGGCAATGTCAATCTGGGCCTCGCCATCTTCGCGGAGGTCTTCTGCTCCGCCTTGCTCATCGCCGGCCTCTTCACCCGTTTCGCCGCGCTCATGCTCGCCGTCACCATGGGCGTCGCCTTCTTCCTCGTTCACAAGTCAGCCCTGGTGGATGTGGCCGCCAGCAACATCAAGTCCGGCGAGCTCGCCATGGTCTATCTCATCGCCTACGTCACCCTCCTCTTCACCGGCGCCGGAAAGTTCTCCGTTGATCGCGCATAAGCGCGCTTTGATTCATCCAGGCCCGGCAGCGCAGGCTGCCGGGCCTTTTTTGGTGCGCCCGGCAGGGCGCACTCACTTGGCGGTTCAAGTCCGCCGCACACCCGGCAAGGGGAAGTGCTAGCCGAAAGACAAGGGCGTCAGCCGCGAGGCTGGGTCCGAAGGAAGTCAGAAGCAAAACGCTACAC
>NZ_JBGAFO010000002.1:0-803112 GCF_044227185.1 Prosthecobacter sp.
GCGTATGAAAGCGAAGGAAAGAAGCCCGTGAAGACTAACAGTGCCCCGCCGATGAGCCTGGGGGCAGCGGTCAAAAGCATCGCCCGTCTCGGTGGACATCTGGGACGCAAGGGCGACGGCCACCCAGGAGCTCAGGTGCTCTGGCAGGGGCTCACCAAGCTCGACACAATCACCGCTGTCTGGCGCAGGCTTCGCACCCAGCAGACTTATGGGTAAAGATCAGCTCGGAGGCCCGCGCTCCTCACTTCCCAAAGCGCGCTTTGATCAGGTGGCTGCTGAGGATCCAGATCTTGTGGAGCTTGCTGAGGCGGGCGCGTTTGGTGAAGACGGGGTAGCGCTCGCGGCGGAGCTTTTCGAGGATGCGGGAGTAGATGGCGGCCATGATCTCGGAGGCGACCATGTTTTTGCGGTCCTCGGGGGGCAGGCACTTCCGCGCGGCGTCGTAGTAGGCGCGGGCGCGGGCGTACTGAAAGTCCATCATCTTGATGAAGCGCTCGCTGGGGCGGGCGTCGAGGATCTCGCTTTCCAGCACGCCAAATTTTCGCAGCTCTGCCTGGGGGAGGTAGATGCGGCCGGTGTCGCGCGCGTCCTGGCCGACATCGCGGATGATGTTGGTGAACTGGAGGGCGTAGCCGAGATTGATGGCGTAGTCCTTGGTGGCGGGGTTTTGGTAGCCGAAGATCTCAATGCTGACGAGGCCGACGACGCTGGCGACCTTGTAGCAGTAGCCCAGCAGTTCCTCAAAGGTCTCGTAGCGGGTCTTGGTGATGTCGCTGGCGACGCCGTCGATGATCTCGCCGAGCCAGGCGCGGGGGAAGCCGTATTTCTGCGGGAGCAGGAGCATCTCATCCAGCACGGGGTGCCCCGGCGGCTCGCCCGTTTCCACGCAGTGCTTCCAGTGATTGAGCTCCTTTTCCTTGGACTCCGCGGAGTTGTCCGGGTCGTCGGCGATGTCATCGACCACACGGCAGAAGGCGTAGAAGGCGATCATGTCCCGGCGGCGCTCTTTGGGCAGGCATGCGAGCGCAAAAGCCAGATTCGACTTCGCCCGGCGCACGATCTGTTCTGGGGAGAGCGTGCCGCTGGTCATGCGGAAGTGGAACGTGAAAAGCCGAGGCGCAGCATGAGAAGGAGAGCCGTTAGCAATAGCCAGCAATCGAGCATGGCAAGCACCAATGCGCCCAGGGGTTGCTGGATGATGCGCCAAAATGGCGAATCCACAGAGAAGGCGCGCGCCATTTCCTCCGTGTAGAGCACGAGAATGAAGAGGGCGAGGGAGGTGATGGCGAGCAGCAGCAGCGGGATGGCGGCGCGCCAGAGAATGTGCAGGGCGCTGGCGCCCTGATGCCAGAATGATCCGGGGACGGCGGCGACCGCGACCGGCAGCGCGGCGAAAACGAGGAGCAGCTCCACCCACCACCACGCGCCGATGCTCTGCGGCGTGCTGAGCTGCCACCAGCGCCAGCTCATCCAGAGGAGATTGAAAGCCGCCAGAAAGGCCACGCCCTGCCAGCGGGCAAAGGCCTGCTCCAGCGCCGCCGCGGCATCGCCGGAAGCGTCGGTTTGCCGCGGCCGCTCCCAGGCCATGACGAAGCGCACCAGCCAGACCTGCATGCCCGCGGCGGCGAGGGCGGTGAAGGCGTAGCGCAGCCCCAGCTTCAGAGTTTCCGTGCCTTCGGGCAGCATGTGCCGCGCGCTGGCGGCCTCCAGCCCCAGCCAGGCAAACCCGGCCAGCGTGACAGCGAGGAGGGAGAATTTCTGCTCGGGCCCCGGCCTGCGCTCGCCATAGCGGTAGGGCCAGCGCCAGATGCGGATCGTCAGAAAGACGAGCGCCACCGGCGCCACGCAGGCCAGCGGCCAGGGCGGGACCAGCGCGTGCGGGAGCGCGGCCAGATGCGCCAGCGCAGCTCGTGCCAGCGGCAGGATCATTTCCCGCCAGTCCGAAAGCCGCTGCAGCGTGGCCGGGGCCGAGGCCTGGGCCTGCGCGGCCTCGCCGCTCATGCCGGCCAGCAACAGCGCGCCCGCGGTCAGTGGAATGAGCACCGGGTGCAGGCGCAGGAAATCCCAGGCGTCAGACAAATGCCTGCGCAGCGGGTGCCAGCGCAGGTGCAGCAGCAGCCCGGCGGCAAAGCCGGCAAGGGCGAGCGCGGTCGTTTGCCAGTGGGTCAGGTTCAAAGTTAACGATCAATTCGCGAAAACATCTCGACATGCCAGCACGTATTCGCTTCTCTCACTCCGCCATGAAATCCTCCGCCGCCTTCCTGCTTGCCGCATTGTCCTTCACTTCAGCAGCCCTCGCCGAAAACTGGCCGAGCTGGCGCGGCCCCAATCAGGACGGCTCCTCCGGTGAGACCGGACTGCCGGTGAAATTCAGCACCACCGAAGGCGTGCGCTGGGCGGCGGATGTTCCCGGCCTTTCCGCCTCAGTGCCCGTGGTGTGGAAGGACAGCATCTTCATCACCGCGCCCATCGATGCGGAGAAAAAGCTGGTGGGCCTCTGCTATGACAAGCTGACCGGCAAAGAAAAGTGGCGCACGACGATCAGCGAAGGCTCCGAGGTGCAGTGGGATGACAAGAGCAACCTCGCCAGCCCCTCCGCCGTGACGGATGGCGACCACGTGTACTTCCTCTTTGCCAACGCCGTGGCCGCGGCCTGCGACTTCAACGGCAAGATCCTCTGGAAGCGTGACTTCAAGGAAACGCACGGCGCCTTTGCCACGCAGTGGACCTACGGCAGCAGCCCCGCGCTGGACGGCGGCAAGCTGTACATCCAGGTGCTGCAGCGCAACGAGTCCTTCAAATTCCAGGACAAGTTTGAAAAGGGCACCGCGGGCAAGGACATGAGCAGCTACATCCTCGCCGTGGACCCCGCCACCGGGAAGGACCTCTGGAAGCACATCCGCCCGAGCCTCGCCTCCACGGAATCTCTGGAGGCCTTCAGCAGCCCCATCTTCACCACCTACAAGGGCCAGCGCCTCATGCTGATCTCCGGCGGTGACACGCTGACGATTCACGATGCCGCAACGGGCAAGGAGTTCTCCCGCCTCGCCACGTGGAATCCGCCCGGTGAAGGCTACAACAAATTCTTCCGCCTGGTGCCCTCTCCGGTGGTGGGCGATGGGATGGCGATCGTGTGCGCGCCGAAAAACTCGCCGATCTTTGCCATGCCGCTCGATTCCAAAGGCGAGACGAAGCCCGTCTGGCAGACGGAGCCGAAGGGCGTGACCAGCGACGTGCCCACGCCAGCCTTTTACAAAGGGAAGTTTTACGTGCTCGACGGTGGCAAGAAGATCCTGAGCTGCCTGGAGCCGAAGACCGGCAAGGTGGTGTGGAGCGGTGAACTCGGCGGGAAGACCAAGTTTGAAAGCAGCCCGACCGTGGTGGATGGCAAGGTGTACTGCATCAACTTCTGGGGCGAGGTCTATGTGGCCAAGGCGAACACGGACAAGTTTGAGCTGCTGGGCATGAACGAAATGGGCAACGGCAGCAAGCCGAATGGCAACGCCGCCAGCGTGCGCGCGAGTGTGGCGGTGAGCGATGGGTGCCTCTTCATCCGCACGCAGGACAAGCTGTACTGCATCGGGAAGAAAGTACAGGCGCTGCCCTGATACGTACACAACGGGCGCTCCTGCTCTCGGTCAGCGCGCCACCATCACCCACAGGATCGCATCGGCACGAGCTGTCGAAGCCTGAACTTCTCCACTCCATGTCTCTTATGCTCTACCGCTCCCTCGCCCTCCTCCTCGCCGCCGCTTCACTCGCTCATGCCGCGCCTGCGGAGCACGTCATCCTCATCAGCATCGACGGCTGGGCTCATCAGTACTTCGATGATCCGAAGTGCCACATGCCCGCGGTGAAGGCGCTGGCGGCCAAGGGGGTGCGTGCGAAGCGCATGGAGTGCTCCTTCCCCACGGTGACGTGGACGAACCACACCACGCTGGTGACGGGGGTGCATCCGGCGAAGCACGGTGTACTGGCGAATGAGTACTTCGACCGCGCTGCGCGGAAAAAGATCCCGCTGATTCCCGACCCGCTTTTCAACAAGGAAGAAATCGTCAAGACACCGACCATCTACGATGCGGCCAAGGCGGCCGGCCTGACCACCGCCGGCGTGATATGGCCTGCCTCACGCGGAGCCAAGACGCTGGACTGGACCGTGCCGGATGTGTTTGAGCAGGAGCTGTTTGAAAAATACGGCACCCCTTCCCTGCTGGAGGAGGCACGCGCAGCGGGCATCCCCATCGAAAAGCAGAACGAGTGGTGCAAACTGGGCAACCCCGGCAAGGCCCAGCGCGACTACATGTACTCCCAGCTCGCGCAGCACATCATCAAGAAGCACAAGCCCAACTTCCTGGCGCTGCATCTGGTGAGCCTCGACTCCTTTGAGCATGCACACGGCCGCCAGGTGGCGGAAGCCTACTGGGCCGCGAATGATTCGGACAACCGCGTGGCCGACATCATCCGTGCCGTGGAGGAGGCGGGCATCCTGGACAAGACGACTTTTGTCATCACCACGGACCACGGCTTCGTCACCTTCACGAAATCCATCAATGCCAATGCCGCGCTGCGGAAGGATGGTTTTGTCAAAGCCGTGCTGGGCAAGAGCCTCGCGCCGGACTCGCAGGTGTTTGCCATGGCGGAGGGCGGCGCCTGCTTTGTGTATGTGCTGGATGACGCGAACCGCGAGAGCATCTTGAAACAGATCACACCCACGCTCGCGAAGCTGGAAGGCGTGGAGGGTGTGGTGGAGGCCAAAGATTTCGATGCGAAGCTGCACCACGTCACCGCCGCCAAGGACGGCCGCGAGCCGGATCTCGTGCTGCTGGCCGCCGATGGCTACACCTTCACCGATTCCCTCGCCGACAACAACGTCATCATTCCGAACGATCCGCCCAAGGGAGCGCACGGTCATTTGCAGACGGATCCCAATCTCTACGGCGGGTTTGTCATCAGCGGCGCGGGCGTGAAACAGGGCGCGGTGCTCGATGAAATCAAAAATATCGATGTGACACCGACGATGGCAAAGCTGCTTGGCATCCCCTTCCCTGGAGCGGATGGGCGGGTGCTGGACGAGGCGCTGGGGAAATAACGTGGCTCACGCGCGCTGCACCACCACGGCGGTGCCGTAGCAGAGGACTTCGGTCACGCCGGGGGCGATCTCGGTGGCATCGTAGCGCATGGCGATGATGGCGTTGGCGCCCACGGCCTCCGCGTGCTGCTTCATGAGTTCAAAGGCCTCCGCACGCGCCTGCTCGCAGAGCTTGGTGTAGATGGAGATGTTCCCCCCAAACAGCGTCTGAATTCCCGCGCCGATGGACCCCACGATGGAGCGCGAGCGGACGATGATGCCGCGCACCACCCCCAGCTCCTGATTGACGTGAAACCCGGTGAGGGAGTTCGCCGTGGTGGTGAGGATGTCTGCAGGCATAACGCCGGTGTGGGTTAGAGCATGCCCGGCGTGTAGCGCGGGCGGTCGTCGGCGTGGGCCCCCGTCTGCTGGCGCATGCTGGGGTCGTCCAGCGCACGATCCACGGCGTCCTGCAGGGCGCGGGAGGTGAGGTCCCGCAAAATGGGAACGGGGGAGCCGCTGCCGGGGCGGTAGGCATTGCTCTGGCGCTCGCCTTCATAGACGCGGGTGAAAATCACCCGGCCGGACATGGCCTCCACCACATTGACCCGGATGCGGGCATAGCCGTAGGGGTGGACGAGAAGCTGCGCGCGCAGGTCCTGAATTTCTCCGGTGAGGATGAAACGGCCCTTCACATCGGTGGCCAGCATGCCGCGGGCTTCGAGGGCGTAGGCAAAGCAGTTCCGCACCACCTCACTGACGGGCAGGCGGGTCTGGATGGTGTCCACGCTCGGGCCGATGGGCAGGCGTACATGCCCCAGCGTCTGGGCCTGCTCACCGCGCTTGTCCTTGAACTCCCCGGCGACGAATTCCGGCGCCCCACGCAGCATGCGTCCGGCCTGGGGCACGTAGTCCAGGCTGATGACCGAGGAATTGGAACAAGACGAAAGGCTGAGGCAGGCCGCGGCACCGAGAATGGCTGAAAGACACCGAAAGTTCATGGGGATCATTTTTAGAACGCCTTGGACGCGAATCAATGCCCGAGATTCATCCGAGGGGTGGCCGGGACAAAAAAAACAACCCTGCCGGAACTCGGAGCTCAGGAAAAAAACCCCCAAAACCTGAATCCAATTAACCCGGCAGGGTTGATTTATTGAATATATTCGGAAACAGGTTCGCCATGCAATACCAAAAAGTTTTTCATCAAAAAAAGGCCGCTTTTCTTTCGGTGCTGGGCCTGAGTATTTTTGCCCTGGCTCCCTCCATGTCCCACGCGCAGCTCGGTCGTGCTGTGCGCCAGGTCATCGTTTCCCAGGCGGCCACCTGGAATTCCAACACCGCCACCATGCAGTGCTACCAGCGCGCCTCCGCCGGGGCGCCGTGGCAGGCAGTTTTTGAAAAAACCATCCCCGTTCTTCTGGGCAGGAAAGGGCTGGCGTGGGGGCGCGGGGTCTTCACCCCGCCCCAGAACGGCATCCCCCCCAAGGTGGAAAAGGACTGGCGCGCCCCGGCGGGCGTCTTCCAGCTCGGCTCCCTCTTTGGCTATGCCCCCACCGCGCCGGGCGGCGCCCGCTGGCCCTACATCCAGGTGGGGCCCTGGGACGCCTATGTGGACGACTCCTCCCTCCCCCAGTATTACAACCGCCACGTCCGCATTGATCCCCGCCAGGGCATCCCGCCGTGGTTTGAAAAACAAAAAATGCGGCTCGGAGACGCCGCCTACAAGTGGATGCTGGAAATCCGGCACAACCAGCAGCCGGCCGCCCCCGGCTACGGCAGCGCCATCTTTTTCCACGTGCGCCGCGGTCCGGACAAGCCCAGCGCGGGCTGCACCACCATGGCCGAGGGAGATCTGACCCGCCTGCTGCGCTGGCTGGACCCGAGCGCATCGCCGCACTACGTGCTTCTGCCGCAGGCGGACTACGCGGCGCTGAGAGAGGCGTGGGGGCTGCCGTGAGTGTGTGCGTGAAATTGGGCTGACAGCATGGGCGGGACTGAGGGGGGAACTCGGATTTGTTTTTCCCGCAGATTCAGGGAACCCGCGGATTTTTTATGTTTGTTTGGATCCATCTGCGGCTTTCCTGAATCTGTGGGAGGATTTCTGGGACGTGGGGAAGCGTCTCAGGGGACTCAGATTTCTGCTGTGTCCACCCACCAGTCGTGGGCGGGTTCGAGGTCGTGGCCGTAGATGGTGGCGGGGGCTTGGAGAGCCTGCAGGCCGGGTATTTCCTGCAGCAAGGGCGCGGCCTGTGACTGCGGCACGGCGGCAAACATGGCGGGCATGCCTGCGGCCTTGGCGGCCAGCAGGGCCTCGCGAATGATCGCGGCACCTTGCGTGGGATGGCTGAAACGAAAGCCGGAGAGGTGGGCGGAGAGCATCTCGGTGCCTTCGTCGGTCCAGAGGCGTTTGCCGCGCCGGGTGTCCTCCAGCCAGGCGGCGCCGGCGATCCGCAGGGGCGTCATGAGGGAGCGCAGCGCGTGGTTTCCACCGGTGAGGATGCAGGCGGGGGCTTGGGTGGAGGCGTCTGGCGCGGTGGACGTACCCGATGCTGCCTGGCCGGTAGAAATCCGCAGCACGACGATCTGGGCCAGCTCCTGAAAAGCCGGAATGCCCAGCCTTCCCGTGTAGTCCGTGGGCCGCCTTCCGGTGCCGTGCATCACGATGCCGTAGCAGGCATGGGCGCCGCTGCTCATGATCTGCCGCCGGGCTTCCCGCAGCAGATGCGCGAGCACGCGGCTGCCGCGTGCCGAGGGGCTGACCTTGAGATCGCACAAATAGTGCACGCGCCTGGGGTGTGGCGCCGTGTGCGGGCAGTGCATCCAGCGCTCCACGCGCGCCAGCGTGCCGAGCACCACGCCGCCGGCTTCCGCCACGATGACGGTCGCATCTCCCATGGCGGCAAAGAAAGGCAGGTAGTCGCGTCCGTGCGAGATGCTGAAGCGTGCGCCATTTCCCAGAGGATAGTCAAACTGGCGCTCAAAGCGCTCCAGCGCCTCTCCCAGCCATGTCGGGGGCGGTTCGTGCAGGAGGTGAAGTTTCATGCGCGGCTGCCGACGAGGATTTGCGGGTAGAAGAAACTGCGGTCCCGCTGCTCCATGGCGCGGCCCAGTTCATGATCCCACGCGATGGCTCCAGCGAGTGCATCCATGTCGAGGGATGAATTCAACTGCCGCAGGATGACTCTGCCGCCGGGCTTCAGAACCCTGGCGGCGGCGGCCAGCGTTTGCCCTGCCTGCGCCGGAGAGAGCCAGTCGAGGATGTTCGAGAGATGCACCATATCCGTGCTGGCTGCAGGAAGGCTGGCGAGAACCTCCCTCATGCGGCCCTGATGCCAGACGACCTCCGCACGTGGCGCAGCGGCCGTGTGCAGCCAGTCGTAGCGGTGCTCCGAAGCAAAGCTGCCTTCATACATCTGCCGGAGGAAGGGATTGGTCTCCGCCCCATGACGCGCGAGGGCCACGCGGGTGCGCCAGGCAAAGTGCTCGTGAAAAGGCCGTCGCGGATTTTGCGCCGCCTCATGGCCAAACAACGCGACGAGATTTGGCAGAGCCATCACCTCCGCCAGGGCGGCATCCAGCCCCGCCCCCGCCGCCTGCACGCGCCGCAGTTCCGCGAAACAACGCTCATAGCGCCCCGCGTGGTCCGGCCCGTGGGCAGCCACCAAGTCCAGGGGCCCGAACACATCCTCCGGCATGGCGAGTGCTCCAAGCAACCGCCTCAGCTCCTCGCCACGCTGTGCCAGCGGCATTGATTCATGCCCCAGCAGCCGCGCCGCCTGGTCAGCGCTGGCATGGGCCGCCAGGTGCAGCTTGCACTTTGAGAGCGCGAGCTGCGCCGCATTCATGTCCACCGCGTGGATGCGCTTCAGCGGCAGCCGCGCGAGCTGCACCAGCGTCTCGCCGCCCGAGGCGATCATCACCACCACGGCACCCGCGGGCAGAGTCTCCGCGAGCTCCACATCCAGACGCGGGTCTTCACGCACCTGCGCAAAGGCGAGCGGCAGAGTGGCGGCCTCGCGGGCCCAGGCATCAGCGGGAGTGGAGTTTGGTTCGGCCATGAGCAAAGTGAAGGATGAGAAACAACAGCGCGGCGGCCAGCAGATCCACCGCATAGTGCAGCCGCAGCACCAGCGTGGCGGCGAGCATCAGCAGCGAGGGCAGGAGCATGAGCCAGAAACGGAGGCGAAAGCACCGCCAGTCCCAGGCCAGCAGCGTCAGCGTGATCAGCACATGCAGGCTGGGGAAGGCATCGTAGCGCGAAGCCATGGCGTGGTTGATCTGTTCATTCCAATGGGTCAGCAGACCACCCGGCAGCGGGGCGGAAAACAGCTCTGGAAAGGCCGTCAAAGGCGGTGCCGCCGGATACAGCAGGTAGCCCGCAAACCCCACCGCAAATGCCGTGAACAAACGTGAGCTGAAAAGCAGCCGCCGACCGTCCTGGATGAAGGCCTGCAGCAGCGCCCAGTGCAGATAGACGTGATAACTCATGTAGCCCGCGCTCAGCACGTCATTCATCCAGGGCGCGGTCACGCCCCGCAGAGCCAGCACGGGGGAGACGCCAAACAAGGCCGCATCCGCGGCGAGCAGCTCATGATGGCGGAGCGGCACCGCCAGCGCCTCCACCAGCATGGACGAGCCGGCATACAGCGCCCACGTTGCGACATAGGCACCGGCAAGGCGCATGCGGCCGCCCGCTGCCGAAGTACGCACCAGCAGCGCGTAGCCACAGGTCAGCACCGCCACTTCAAGCAGCAGCACGTCCCAGCCATGCAGGCAGGCCAGCGCCACGCACAGCACCACGCCGAAGCCGAGATACAGCCCTTCATGAATCTGCACGCGCCGCCCCGTCACGAGTGCTTCCCGGCCCCCTTCCACCCCAGCGGGCTGCGCCGCAGGCTATGAATGAAAAACTCCCGCACAAAGGCCGAGTAGGAGCTGATGTAGGGCGCGCCCTGTTTGCGCAGGGCCGGGGCCAGCGCCGCGTGCACCTGCGGCAGGTGGTGCCAGGGCACGCCGGGAAACAGATGGTGCTCCAGATGGAAGTTCTCATTGCACATGAAGAAGCGCACCAGCGGGCTGGTCAGAATGGTGCGCGTGCCCCGCACTTCATCATTCGCGTGCTCCAGCAGCGTGTGCTGGCTCATGCCGCGGATGTTCACCATGGTGTTGATGAAAAGCATGGGCACCAGCCAGCCATGCCACAGCCACAGCGTGGGAACATGACGCCACACCAGCCAGGCGAAAAACACCGTGGCGCAGACTTCCGCCACGATGCCCGCGCGGTCCCGCGCCGTGCCCTGCTTGAATCCCAGGACCGGAATGGCCGTGATGTAAACCGGGTAGCCCACCAGGAGGCGCAGCCAGTTCATGATGAAGACCATCCACGTCCAGCGTGTGTAGTTGGCGTAGTGATCGGGGTCTCCCGCCTCCCCGAGGTGCTGATGATGGTTCAAATGCAGGACACGGTAGGCTGAGAAATTTTGCAGCACCGGCATGGCGCACAGGGCGCCGAGCACCCCGTTCCACACGCGGTTTCGCGCCAGCGTGCCATGCACCGCCTCATGGGTGAAAAGGCTGATGCCGTGCAATGATCCTGCCGCGAGAAGATACAGCGGCGCCACCAGCAGCCACTTCCACCACCCCGCCGCGCTGGAGACCAGCCACACGGCCCCCGCCGCGCCCATGGCATAGAGCGCCAGAAAGGCGGCCGCGCGCCAGACGTGCCGCGCGGCGGAGCGCGCATGGCAGCGCCGCTGGAGATCAGGTGGCAGTGAGTTCATGGCGGTGCCGCGGCTGCGTCCCAAAGATCCTCGTAGAGCCGGTCAAAGACATGCAGCCCCAGCCGCACACCGTCCTGCACGGCGGCGCGGTCTCCGCCCCCTGCCGCCCAGGCTTCCGCCACGCAGTCAAAGAACTCCGCCGCATGCCGGCCATCGATTTCCTCGTGCACGTTGTAATGCACCAGCTTCTCCGCCGGCACCCAGCCGCGCTCCACCACCGTGCGGCCCAGGCGCGCTGAGATGCCGGCAAATTCCTGCTCGATGATGCCCAGGCAGGCAAAGGCGACCTCCGGGCGCTCCATCAGGCACAGGCCCATGAGGCTCGTGTTAAAAGCCCTCACCGCCTCTTCTTCGCGTACATGGCTCATCGCCCCGCGCGTCACGCCCAGCGTTTCCAGAAAACGCAGAAAGGTCATGTCATGGGCCAGCGCCGGATCAAACACCGCCGCCTTTTCATCCACGAAGCCGTGCTCCTCGGCCAGATTGTGGATCAAGCTCCGCCGCTGCACCGAGGAGGGCATGCGCGCCATCAGCGCCGCCATGGGCCTGGAAAAATACCGCACCGCGAAGAAGAACTGCTGCTGAGTCGCCAGGAACTGCTCACGACCCATCGCGCCATCCGCCAGCGCGGAAAAATAACGGTTCTTCAAGATGTTCCGCGCCTTCGTCTGTGCAGCCACCCAGCCTGGTAGGTCCTCCATGGCGCAACTCTAGGAAAGCCCCATCCCGATCTCCAGCAAATTTTTGGTGCCGTTGGTGACATGGGCTGCCAGCCCGGGGCGAAAAGTTCATCATCCTCAGGTTTCTTTCTCCCACAGATTCAGAAGTCGGATCAATCTGCGGGAACACTTTGGGACATGCCGGCCACTGATGAAGGACAGAGCTCCCAAAAAAGGCAAAAAGATTTCTCCCCGACCTTCAGATTCTGATTTTTTTGCCCCTCATCTTTTTGCCCTTATCCGCGGTCATCACACCCACCCTGCGCTTCCCGCCCACCACCTCCCCTCACCTTTCCGTCCGCTTGATGGCCTTCTTCAGCCAGTCGCCTTCTTCCTTCCATGGCGGGGCGTTGCGCGGCTCCGCCACGGTCATGGCAAATGGCATGTCCAGACGACAGCCTCTCTGATCGAAGCGATGTTTCCCATCCCTTTGCGCGCCTGCATCGCGACAGTCTCAAAATAGGCCTTGCACCTACCTTATTTCTCTTGATTCCCAAGGGCCACCCCATAAGAACCGCTTGTTTTACTGCTTTTCTTTATCATGAGCAAAGACACCGCTGATCCTGCTTCTCCCGGTGAATCCACCCCCGCCGGTTATCAGCGTACCACCGGCGGCAAAGGCTTCCGCTGGGAGCCCCCGACACCGCAACGGCTGGCAGAGCTGCTCTCGGGCTATGAAATTGAGTGCATGCTGGGTCGTGGCGGCATGGGCGCGGTCTATAAAGGAAAACAAAAGTCCCTGGACCGGACGGTGGCCATCAAAATTCTGCCCCCGGGCCTGGAGGAGGAGGACCCCAGCTACATCGACCGCTTCAAAAACGAAGCCAGGGTCATGGCCAAGTTCATGCACCCCGGCATCGTGGCCGTGCATGACTTTGGAGAAACGTCCGAAGGGCAGCTCTACATCGTCATGGAATTTGTCGATGGCACGGATGTGCAGCAGATGATCGCCTCCCAGGGCAGGCTGCCGCCGGATCACGCGCTGGCCATCACCGCGCATGTATGCGATGCACTCAAGTATGCGCATGAGCACGGTGTCATCCACCGCGACATCAAGCCTGCCAACATCCTCATCAACCGCGAGGGAGCCGTGAAGGTGGCGGACTTCGGCCTTGCGAAGGCCGAAGAGGCCGGCAGCAGCGGCTTCACCAAAACCGGCATGGCCATGGGCACGCCAGACTATGTCGCGCCAGAGGCGCTCATGCCCGGTGCGCAGGTGGACGGTCGTGCCGACTTGTACGCCGTGGGCGTCATGCTTTACCAGATGCTCACCGGGCAGATCCCGCGCGGAGCCTGGCAGCCCGCCTCCGTGCTCAGCCCAGGGACGGACCGCCGCTTTGACCAGATCATCACCAAGGCCATGCAGTATGACCGCGAAGCGCGGTACCAGAGCAGCGGGGAGATCCGGCAGGATCTTGATGCCATTCTCTCAGCCCCCCAGGCACCAAGCCGCCCGCCCGGCCAAGCCGCCGCACCACAGCAGTCCCTGCCGCAAAAGCCCACCGGCAGGCCGCCGCAAAAACGCCCTGAAGCCGCCGCCGCCGCGAAGCCCCAGATGCCCGGAAAAGACATCGCTGCCACGCCTGCAAAATCCAAGACACCGCTCTTCATCGGCCTCGGCGTGGCTGCCGCACTCGGCATCGGAGCCTTCTTCCTATGGGAGGGGAGGAAGCCTGCTTCGCCAGCCACCCCGGCCATCGCCTCTTCCACTCCAGCTCTCTCGGTCTCGCCAACTCCGAGCCCTCCAGCTTCCACCTCATCATCTTCACCGTCACGTTTCCCTCTGCCTCTGCCCACGCGCCCGTCTGAGGCCGGCCAGGTCCTCGTCTGGCGGCGCACTGGCGAGCCGATTGATCCTGCAGACCCCATCACCCAAATACCCGCCGGGATGGACGACGTCGTGCAGGTCGCCTTCGCAGACGGGGGCAATATCGTACTTGCCTTGCACCGGAACGGCCGCGTGACGTCCTGGGGAAAGAAAGAATTGCTTGAGGGAATGAGCGCTGCCACAGGAGATGTCGTTCATCTCGTGGGAGCCCGCAGCCGTACAGCCTTCGCGTTGCGATCCGATGGCTCCGTGCTGATCCTCGGAAAAGAGGCTGGCAAATGGTCCAAACCCGTCTCAGCCGCATCCTCATTTGCGTCCCTCAGCACCGACGATGACGGTCACTCAGGCGCTGTTCTGGGTCTCCAGCGTGACGGGACGGTGTTTTGCTGGGCCGTGGAGGACGATGCAATGGCCAGACTGATTCAGCAAATCCCCAAAAACCTCAACCATGTGACATCCATCGGCTTTGGAGATACCTACGCATGTGCTCTGCGCGATGACGGAATCCTGGTAACCTGGGGCCGCGACGCACCGAAGGATAATCTTCCAAAGCCCGTAACGAGCACTGCAACAGTCCATGCCGTGTGCCATCCCTCGCACGGGGGATACGTCGTGGAAAGCAACGGGCGCACCACAGAGTGGGGCAGCCTGCGGACAGCATCACTGGAGACAAACAAACTGAACATTCAAGGGCTGACCAACCTCAGCTCCCAGTATGGCTTTGCCGCGTTCCAAGACGCGGCGAAAAAGTGGTATTTTGTGGGCGGCAAAGAAGGGCCAAACGTTCCAAACATTTCGTTTTGTGAGCGCATGGCCAAGAATGCCATCCAGATTGTCATCGGCCCGAAGTACATCCTCGCCATCAAGCCCGTGGAAAAAATGCAGCCCGTCGCAATGATGCAGGGCAGCGGCGCTGCCGACACCAACTCACCTCCGGTGGTCTTTGGCACGAAACGATATAAACTTTATGCGGAGCACCTTGACTGGCATGCGGCCAAAACGAAATGCGCGGCACAGAAAGGCAGACTGGCCGAGGTCCGCTCGAAAGAGGAAAACGATTTCCTCTTGAAACTGGCCGCAGGGAGGGCCGTGGACGGTCTTTGGCTTGGCGCGACAGATGAGGCCCGGGAAGGACGCTGGATCTGGAGCGATGGATCTCCCGTGAGCTACTCAAACTGGGATACCGGCCAGCCGAACAATTCCGGCTCTGAAGGGGAGAACTACGCAATGCTGCTGACCACACGGGAGCCTGGCAAATGGTGGGACCAGCCTGAGGTGAGCGGCCGGGGGCTGCCCGGCAACTGGAGAACAGGCTATGTGTGCGAATGGGACGAGAAGCCGAACGTGAGCACCGCACCTGCCACCGCTGTGAAGCAGCCCACACCTCCTCTGGTAGCTGCGGCCTCCAGTCCCCCACCTGTCCCAATGAAGCCCCCGGAGACAGCCGCACCGCAGGCGGCGCTGCCTCCAGAACTCACCGAACTCCAGAAACGCATGGACGGGCTGACAACCGAGCGCGTAACGGCCCCCTTCGAAGCAGGGGTGAAACAACTCAACACCAGCTACATCAGCGCACTGAATCGCGAGCTGCCCCGCCACCAGAAAGCAGGCGATCTGGATGCCGTGCTGGCGCTCAACAGCGAAAAAAAGCGGGCGGCAGCCAGCGAGCCGCTGCTGGGAGATGACAGTACTGACCCAGCCGTTCTCAAACCCCTGCGCAACACATACCGCGCCGCCATGGACAAGCTGGACACCGCTCGCATGGAGAACCAGAAGACACTGACGGAACAGTACGACTCCGCGCTCAAAAAACTGGAGACGGATTTGACCAAGCAAAACCGCATCTCCGACGCCGCCGCCGTACGCTCAGTACGGGAGGCGCTGGACAAGTCTGCGACATCTGATGCGCCGCCCTCCCCGGCTGACTCGAAGCCAGTTGCGGCCATGCCGCCGCCCGCCGCCACTCCCAAGAACGACAAGCCTGGCAAATACCAGCCCAACCTTCCTCCGGCAGAGCCCATTCCTGCGGCGCTCACTGAGCCCCCGCCGCGCCCGCTCTACACCCGACAACTGGCCGACTGGGCACTGTCTCAAAACGATGGCGAAATTGTGATTCGGATCGGCCAGCAACCGCTGACGTTAACTCATCAGAGAAACGACAAAGTCCCATCTGACAAATTTGAGCTGCTGAAAATAATCGTAAGAAACGTCATCGCCGACAAAGTGGACATCAACCCCGAGTGGTTGCTGGGACAGACCGATCTGGAAGAAATCCAACTGAAGGGAACCAAATTTGCCGATTTTTCGGTGCTGCGTGGCATGACCAAACTCAAGCAGTTGTTGATTTTGGAAGGGGGCGACGAGGAATTGATCAAGGCATGCACTGAAGCACGGGCACCAGGGACTTTCCGGCAGTTGCCACTGCTGCCTGCGGTGACCAAATTGCAAATGAGCGCGGCGCTCGATGACGAAGACATCCGCTGCATCTCGGAGCGCCTGTCTGCCCTGCAAGAGCTGAGGATTCACAAACCGCGGCAAATCACGACGCTTGTCCCGCTTCAGCGTCTGGCCTCCCTTGAACGCCTTGAAATGAGGGACAATAACTCCGTTATTTCTCACCTGAAGGATCTTGCGCCGTTGCCTGCGCTGGAAACGCTCATCCTGGGGGGCATGTCTGGTGCTCCAGTGGCAGACTGGGAGTCGGTTTCGACGCTCGCCGATTTGCATGACTTGCAAATCCACCAGGCCAGCCTCTCAAGCGGCTCTTTGACCGCCCTGAAGCTCAACCAGTTCTTAAAACTGGAACGCCTGGTTTTGGAGTACAACGTGGGCATGGGCGGCGATGCCAGTGTTATTGGGACCTTGCCAAAGCTGATGCGGCTGCATCTTGCGGGCAATGGCGCCAACAAAGCCAAAACCTTTTACCAGTTCGTCATGAGCCTGCCACCACAGCCATCGCTGGAGGAATTTTTGTGCTCGGACATTCGCGAGTGGACTGACGCGGACTGGGAGGCCTTTGCCACTCGCTTCCAGGGGCTGCATGGGCTCGAACTTCGCGCATGTTCCGCTCTCACGGACAGGGCCGTGCAGTCCTTCGCGGAAAAAATGCCCCAACTCACCAGGCTGCACATTTATGACACTCCCGTCACCGATGCCGTGGCAGTGCCATTGCGCAGCATGCGCAAGCTCGAAGACCTCATGATCGGCGGCCCGAACCTGACGCCGGTGATCCTGGTGGAGCTTCGCAAGTTGAAAAAACTCAAGAAGCTTTTCATTTTGACCCACAAACTGCCCCAAAGTGCAATCAACGACTTCAAAAAAGCACGTCCTGACGTCGAAGTAATCGTCGAAGTAAAGCCGTAGCTGAGAATGCCCCCCAAAAAAAGCCTACACTTAGACTGTTTCTCAGAAAGAATGTTTGTTTGATCCGGCGAGCGCAGCGGCACAACGTCACCGCTCCGCCGCCTTGATGGCCTTCTTCAGCCAGTCGCCTTCTTCCTTCCATGGCGGGGCGTTGCGGAGCTCAGACACGGTCATGGGCAGGCGGGCGCTCCAGTTGCTGTCTGCGGCGATGCCGGGGACGTTGAAGCGGTCTTCGAGGCCGTAGAGGTCCGTGAGCATGAAGGCGGCGAAGCGGGCGTTGCTGGTCAGCAGGGCCTCCAGCAGGGCGTGGCGGATGTGGGCGTCGTATTCAGGCCAGCCTTCGGCGGAGAAGCGCAGGCCGGAAAATTCCGCGAGGTCGCCCAGCTCCTTGTTTCCCAGGGCGCGCTCGGCTTCGTCGCTGCTGGAGGCATCGCGGCGGCGGTGTTCCCAGTGGGTGCGCATGGGCTCATGGTCGTGCGTGGCGTAGGTGGTGAAGGCGCAGTTGTCATAGGTGGCGCCCATCACCACGCGGCCCTGCTCATTGTGCTCCCACTGGCAGACCTTGAAGCCGGGGATGTCCAGGCTGAGCAGGTGCGGGCGCACGTAGTCCGGCACGGTGCCGAGGTCCTCCGCCACCACCTCGGCCCTGCCTGCGGCGGCATCGAGGATCATGCGCAGGTATTTGTCACCATTCGCCAGATTCGCGGCCTTGTGCTCCGGCGTGTCGTCCGCGTTTTCGATGAAGTGCGGCAGGCGTCCGCCGGTGAGCGCCTTGGTCTCCTCGTCGGTGAGATAGCAGAACTCCGCATTGCGCGTGGGCCGCCAGGGAAAGCTGTAGATGCGGTAGAAGCCGAGCACGTGATCGATGCGGAAGATGTCAAAAACCTCCGTCAGCTTTTGCGTGCGCTGCCGCCACCACTGGAAGCCGCCGTGCTCCATGACGTCCCAGCGGTAGTGGGGGATGCCCCAGTTCTGCCCCCAGCGCTGCACGAAGTAGTCGTCTTTAAAGTAGGTCTCCGGCGGAGCGCCGCCGCACCATTCCAGGTCAAACTGCTCAGGCTTGAAAAACACATCCGCGCTGCACCAGGAGATGCCAAAGGGGATGTCTCCCATGAGCTTGACTCCCCTGCCGTTCGCATACGCCCGCAGCTCGCCCCACTGGGTGAAGCAGAGCCACTGCACGTAGGCGTGAAACAGGATGCGGTCGTCGATCTCGTCCCCCTGGGCATCGCGCCAGGCGCGGGCTTTGGCGGCAGTGTTCACCTGGTCGCGCCAGTTTGCCCAGTCCTCATGGCCGTGCTCCTCCATGAGCACCTTGAAGAGGCAGAAGTCGTCCAGCCACGAGGCCTCCTTCTCGCAAAAAGCCTCAAACTGCGCCATGCGCGCGGGCTGGCTTTCGACCTGGCTGAAGGCGCGCCGCAGCAGCGTGTGCTTGAGCCGCCGCACCTTCGGGTAGTTCACCGAGCCGTGCCGCAGCAGGTCCACCCGCAGGATGCCCGTGATGGTGCTGTAAAACTTCTCGTCCAGCTCAGGCACCGCCGCCGGGGAGAGCTCCAGGGTCAGGTAGTCCAGGGCGACGGAGCTGATGGCGTTGTAGGGGCTGCTGTCGCTGCCGGTGGCGTTGATGGGCAGAAACTGCACGAAACCGAGGCCGGTGTCCGCCGCCCAGTCGATGAGCTCACGCACACCGCCGATGTCCCCGACGCCGAGGTCCTCGGCGGTACGAAGGGCAAAAACGGGAATCAGGATGCCGGCGCGGCGGGGCTGGAGGGTGGGCATGGAAAGGGAAATGACGAACCAGACAGATCGGATGACAAATGTTTAGTGGTTGTGTGCTGCGATTTGAATAACTTGGCAAGCGTATAGAGCACAATGCGTTCCCAAACCCTGCCGATGCTGCTGTTTTTGCTGGTCTCCGCCGCCCCGGCCGCCGAGACCAAGGCGCCGCGTGTCATCAACTTCAAAGAGCCGCCCCATTCCTACCTGGAATGGAAGCCGAAGGACCGCTTTGCCGAACTGCAGGAAAAGGCGCGGAAAGGCGAGCTGAAGCTGGACACCACGAACGACAAGGCCTTCCTGACCAGCCTGCTGGAGGCGCTGAACATCCCCGTGAGCTCCCAGATCCTGGTGTTTTCCGCCAGCTCCCTGCAGAGCGAGATCATCAACCCGCGCAACCCGCGCGCCCTGTACTTCAATGAAGACACCTACCTCGGCTGGGTGCCGGGCGGGCTGGTGGAAATCATCGCCGCAGACCCGGAGATGGGGCCGATGTTCTACGTCTTTGACCGGCTGCGGCCCGGCGGGCCGGTGCCGAACGTCACGCGCTCCACCAAATGCATGAACTGCCACGCGGGCAATGCGACGCGGCGCCTGCCCGGGCTCATTGCGGAGTCCCTGCTGGTCTCGCGCGCGGGCTCCAGCCTGGAGACTTACCGCCGGGACGTGCAGGGCCACCAGATCCCGCTGGAGGACCGCTTTGGCGGCTGGCACCTCACCGGCCAGCACAATCTCCTTCACAATCACGCCAATGTGATGGGCATCCCCAACGCGGGAAAAAACCAGATCGTGCCCGTGGAGCCCGGCCAGTACTCCGACCTCGGCCTCCACCTTCTGCCCACCAGCGACATC
Organism: Prosthecobacter sp.; assembly: GCF_044227185.1. GTDB lineage: Bacteria > Verrucomicrobiota > Verrucomicrobiia > Verrucomicrobiales > Verrucomicrobiaceae > Prosthecobacter. Next base: position 19,387 of record NZ_JBGAFO010000002.1, read on the forward strand.
CTGCCCAATCTGGTGAACGAGCACCAGATGGGCTTCGAAAACCGGCTGGTCTATGCCATCTACACCGTGCGCCAGCTCAAGAGCGAAAACAAAGGCCTGCTGGACACCGCTGCGAAGGCGGAGATCGAGGAGCGCGCGCAGGAGATCGCCCGCTACACGGTCTTTGCCGACGAGGCCAAATTTCCGGCCAAGGGCATGGTGGGCGACCCCGCCTACGTGCGGGATTTCCTGCGCGACCGCAAGGTGTCCAAGGCGGGCCTCTCGCTAAAGGACCTGGATTTGAAGACCCGCATGTTCAAACACCGCTGCAGCTACATGCTCTACACGGACACCTGGAAGGCCGCGCCGAAGGAGCTGAAGGAACGCGTGTACTACCACATGGCCCTCTACCTGCGCGATCAGCCCGACGCTCAGCACGCGCACCTCGCCCCCGCGGAACGCGTGGCGATCCGCGGCATCCTCAAGGACACGATGACGGATCTGCCCTCCTGGTGGAGGTAGGGGGGAAGTACGACGGACACTCTTGTCTGTCGATCAGCGCTTTCTCAGCACGCAAAGACTCCGCATCATTCCAAGCGTCTCGCAGCCGGCAGGTCATGCGGGAACTGCCGCGCGTGAAGAGCGCGCTGATCGACGGGCATGAGTGCCCATCGTACTTCTGGCGGGCAGCCGTGCTGCTTTTAACGGCTCAGCTCCAGCATGCGGAGGATGGGCTTTTCGGCGCGCTTGCGGAGGTCTTCGTCCATCTCCACGCGGGGGGTGAGGTCGCGCAGGCAGTCGTGCAGCTTTTGCAGCGTGTTCAGCTTCATGTAGCGGCAGTCGGCGCAGGCGCAGTGGCCGGTGGGACCGGGAATGAATGTCTTCCCCGGCACTTCGCGCTCCAGCCGGTGCAGCATGCCGCTCTCCGTCACGATGATGAAGGTGCTGGCGGGGCTGCTGCGGCAGTAGCCGACCATCTTCTCCGTGCTGCACACTTCATCCGCCAGGATGCGGACGGCGTAGGTGCACTCGGGGTGCGCCACCACCTTCGCGTCAGGGTGCTCGTCCTTGATCTGCTGGATGCTGTCGCGCGTGAACTCCACATGCACGTAGCAGGCGCCTTTCCACAGGTCCATCTTGCGGCCCGTGCGCTCCATGACCCAGGAGCCGAGGTTTTGGTCTGGGACGAAGAGGATGGGGCGGTCCTTTGGCGCGGCCTCGACGATTTTGTCGGCATTGCCGCTGGTGCAGATGCAGTCGCTGAGGGCTTTGACGTGGCCGCTGCAGTTGATGTAGGCGATGACGTAATAATTCTTGGCGGCGTTCGCTTTGAGGAAGGCCTCAAGCTGCGGGCCGGGGCAGCTCTGCTCCAGGGAGCAGCCGGCATTGGCATCCGGCAGCACCACGATCTTCCCCGGGTTCACGATCTTCGCCGTCTCCGCCATGAAATGCACGCCGCAGAAAACGATGACGTCCGCCTCGGTCTCCTTCGCCTTGTAGGCGAGGCCGAGGGAGTCTCCCACAAAGTCAGCGATCTCCTGAATGGCCTTGTCCTGGTAGTTGTGCGCCAGGATCACGGCATTGCGTTCTTTTTTGAGGCGAAGGATTTCTTCGGTAAGGCTGGGGGCGGCGGTGGCGACCATGGAAATGAGGGTGCGGAGCGTAAAACGAAGCGGCGCGGAAGCAAGGATGGAGTCGGGGCCGTGGAATCCTCGTTCTCGTTCTCGTTCTCGTTCTCGTTCTCGTTCTCGATCAAGAAACGCCCCCCTCGCCGCAGCGGGACCGCAGCACTGAAAACTGAGAACTGAAAATTGCCAATAGCCCCGAAGGCCTCAAATGAGAATAACCCCCTCCCCGTATTCGTCATTCGTCATTCGTCATTCGTCATTCGTCATTCGTCATTCGTCGTTCGACATTCCTCATTCATCATTCCACAATTCCACCGTGACCAAAAAACAGCCCCACCCGCTCCTCGACCTCGCGCTCACCGTCATCCTCCCTTCCCTCGCTCTCGAGAAACTCAGCGCGCCGGAGCGGCTGGGCCCGCTCTGGGCGCTGATCGTGGCGCTGCTGCTGCCGCTGGGCTTTGGCATCTGGTGTTTTGTGAACAAGCGCGGCATGAACTTCTTCTCCATCCTGGGGCTGACGGCCGTGATCGTCACCGGCGTGCTGGGCCTGTGGAAGCTCAACGCCACGTGGTTTGCCGCCAAGGAGGCCATGTTCCCCCTGTTCCTCGGCATCGCCTTCCCACTGAGCCACCGCTGGGGCAGGCCGCTCGTGAATGATCTGCTGCTCAATCCTCAAATGATCAATCATCCGGCTTTGCACCAGGCGCTCGACACCCCGGAGAAGCACCACAACTTTGCCATTCTTCTCAAAAAGGCCTCCTGGGGCATGGCGGGCACGATGATCTTTTCCTCGGCCATGAATTTCGCCCTCGCCCTCTACCTGCTGGGAGACAAAACACCCGGCAGCGAAGAGTACACGAAGGCGATCGGCCGGCTGAACTGGAGCGGCTCCCTGATCCTCATGATCCCGCTCATGGCCGTCCTGCTGGCCTTGATGTTCTGGGTGCTGCGCTCCATCTCCCGCATCACCGGCCTGGAGCGCGACGACCTCCTGAACCAGGGCACCACGGTGCGCAAGCAGGTGAACAACGGCTGACATCCTGCCCGAAAAACCGTTTGCCCAACCGGCAGGTGCCGTTTATAGACTCCGCCCCCGGACTCGCGCGATTAGCTCAGTGGTAGAGCATTACCTTGACATGGTAGGGGTCACAGGTTCGAACCCTGTATCGCGCACCATCTTCGACTGAAGATGGATTTCACTCACGCCGCAGAACGTGAGGCTCGCCCATCGGAGGACTTGGCATTCCGCAGCGGAACAAAACGAATTTCCACGCGGCGATGAAGCGCTGCGGCAATGCGGTTGAGCATCGCCAGTGAATGCCCCTCGTAATCAGCATCTTCCAGGCGGCAGATGACAGAGGCTGTCGTTCCCACCAGCTTCGCCAAAGCCCGCTGAGAAAGACCTGCCTGAACACGCAGGTCGTGAATCTTCCGTGCAACGGCCTCGTCGGCGCGAATCTGCTCCAGCTCGGCCATTTTATCCGGCTTCCCGGCCACGAGCCTGCGATGCAGAATTTCAACGGCATCGCTGGTGGGTTTGATCTTTTTTTTAGTCATCTTCAAATCTCCTTAAATGTGTGTGCGTTGGGGTTGGCTTCAAAATTCTTTCGCCGTTCGATGGCCCGCGCTATTTCCCACCGGCGGCACGCGGTCCTCCTTCACGATCCCGTGTGACACGACCGCGGCCACCTTCCCGTGGAAGAAATAGAGAAGGCGATAGTGGACGCCCTGCAGGCTCGATCTCAGTTCATAGATCTTGTCTCTCAGCAAATCGGCTTCGGGTCGGCGCAATTCATGTCCCTCCTGCTTAAGGCGCTCAAGTTTGGAAAGGCATTTCAACTGCGCCTTGGCCGGAATTCCTTCCAGCCATTCCAGCACAGGCACCGTTCCATCCGTCTCCTGATAAAAAACGACTTTGGTTTGTGGCACAAATTTGCTCCTTGAGAGTATTAGCAAATTTGCGAACACCTGTCAATGCCTGTCTAGCTCAGCCCCTTCACCCCGCCAGCGGGATCTGCGGGACGGTGACGGTGAACTCCGAGCCCTTCCCCACCTCGCTCGTCACGGCCACGGTTCCGCCGTGGGCTTCGACGATGGCTTTGACGAGGCTGAGCCCCAGGCCCAGGCCGCGCTGGGTGCGGCTTTTGTCGCCGCGATACAGGCGCTCCCAGATGTGCGGCTGGTCGGTGGCGGGGATGCCCATGCCGTTGTCGCGAATGGTCACGGTGACAGTGTTGTCCGCGGCCTGGCAGGTCAGGTGCACCTTGCCGTTCTCCGGCGTGTATTTGAGGGCGTTGTCCAGCAGGTTGGCAAAGGCCTGGCTCAGGCGGGTGGGATCCACCGAGGCCATGCACTCCTTCGCAAAATCGGTGCTGATGGTGATGTGCTTTTCCTCGCTGATGAGATCGTACAATTCCACCACGTGCTGGAGCAGCGCCGGGATGGATGACAGCTCGCGGTGCAGCTTCATCATGCCTGCCTCGGCTTCGCTGATGTCCATCAGCGCCTTCAGCATGGTGAGCACGCGCTCGGACTCCTCCACGCAGTCTGCCAGCGCCTCGCGCGCCACGGGATCGGGCGTGGTCTGCACGGCGGCCTCCGCGGTGCCGCGCAGGCGCGTCAGCGGCGTGCGGAGATCGTGCGCCACATTGTCCAGCGCATGGCGCATGCCCTGGATGAGCGCCTGGTTCTTGTCGAGCAGGCGGTTGAACTCCGTGGCCAGCTCCTCCAGCTCGGTGCGGTTCATCTGCGCGGCCACGCGGGCGGAAAAGTCGCCGGTGTCAGAGATCGTGCGCGCGGTGGCCACCACGTCCCGCACCGGGGTGGTGGCGCGGTGCGCGAAGTAGGCGCCGCCCAGCACGGCGAGCAGCAGCGTGGGCGTCATCACCAGCAGGAAATTCCGGCGGAAAGGCTGCAGCACGGTCTCGCGGCTGTTCGTGCTGCGGCCCACCTGAAGGATGGAGCCGTCCCTCAGGCGCGCGGTGGCCACGGTGAGGTCCCGCTCTTCGTCCTTCGGAATGCGCAGCCAGTCCAGCCGGGAGGCATCCGCCTGCGTCTGCAGCGTTTTTGCATCCACCGGCAGCCAGTCATTGGGCACATTCACAAACAGCACGCTGCCCAGATTTCCCGTGACGCGGACAAAGAAGGACTTGGATTTGCTTTCGTCCGTGCTGTTGAGCTGCACCAGATTGCGCAGCGCCGGCAGCCCCCCGCTGGCATACACGGCGGCGCATTCCTTCAGCCGTGCCTCGATGACCTCGCGGTCCTTGCGCTCCAGCGCGGAGGCGAGCAGCACATAGAGCAGGCCGAAGAGCACGAGGGCGCTCAGCGTGAAGATGGACGCATAGCCCAGCGTGAGCCGCACCGCGAAGCTGCGCCGCCACGGCTTAAACAGGTTTAAAGACATAGCCGACTCCGCGGATGGTTTGAATGAGCTTCACATCAAAGTCCTTGTCCATCTTGGCGCGCAGGCGGTGCACCAGCACATCCACCACATTGGTCTGGGGATCGAAGCTGTAATCCCACACATGCTCCAGGATCATCGTCTTGGTCACCACGCGGCCCGGCGTGCGCATCAGCAGCTCCAGCAGCGCAAACTCGCGGCTTTGCAGCTCGATGGTGCGCCCCTCGCGCTTCACCTCACGTGCCAGCAGGTCCAGCACCACGCCGGATGCCGTGAGGGTGGTGGGCTCCACCACGTGCGTGGCGCGGCGGATGAGGGCCTGCACGCGCGCCAGGAGCTCGGAGAAGGCGAAGGGTTTGGTGAGGTAGTCATCGCCACCGGCCTGCAGTCCCTTCACGCGGTCGTCCACCGTGGCCTTCGCGCTCAGGATCACCACTGGTGTGTGCACCTTCTCTCTGCGGAGCTGCCGCAGCAGCGAGAGGCCGTCCAGCTTTGGGAGCATGAGATCCAGCACGATGCAGTCGTAAGTCACCGTGCAGGCCAGGTCCAGGCCCTGCTCGCCGTCCGCGGCCGTGTCCACGCCAAAGCTGTTCTGCTTCAGCCCGTTCACGATGAACGAGGCGATCTTGCTGTCGTCTTCAATCACTAAAATGCGCATGGCTGGCTGGGTGCTCATGGGTAGCTGCGCTGAGGTTGATTGTCCACTGCCGGGGCTCTTCGACTGCCCCTCCTTCCCCTCTTCCTCTTCTTCATTCACCGTTTTCCAAGAAAAACCCGCCCCCCGCATTTCGCGCAGGGGCGGGTCATCGAACGAACCAACAAACATTAGCCGGCCTTGCTTTCGTCGATCACGATGAAGCGGGTGCCGCCATGGCTCCAGATCTTCACCAGCGAGACCTTGCTCTCAGGCTTGGCGCACAGGGCGGTGGCCTGCTCAGCATCTTTGACGGGCTGGCGGTTGATCTCCAGGATCACATCGCCTTCGCGGAGCCCGGCATCGTAGGCCACCGAGTCTTCCTCCACGGAGGAAACCAGGGCACCTTTGATGTTGGAGGGCACCTTGAGCTGGTCGCGGGTGGCCTTGTCCAGATCAGACACACCGACTCCATGCAGAGCGTCGTCCGCCTTGTCCGCGGCCGGGGTGGCGCTGGCCACCTTGTCGCCGGGCAGTTCCTTCACGGTCACGCTGAGGGTCATGGTCTTGCCATCGCGCAGCACATTCATGGGCACTGCGGCACCGGGGGCGGTGGAGCCCACCTGCAGCTTCAGATGACGGCTGTCGCTGACCGGCTTGCCGTTGAATTCCGTGATCACGTCGCCGCTCTTCACACCCGCTTTGTCAGCAGGGCTGTCAGGCGAGACGCCGGACACCAGCGCACCTTTGGACTGGTCCATCTTGAACTGCTGCGCGAGCTGCGGTGTCAGGTCCTGGATGTTCACGCCCAGGAAACCACGCTCCACACGGCCGGTATTGACGATGCTTTCCATCACCCAGCGGGCCAGGTTGGTAGGCACTGCAAAGCCGACCCCCTGGTTGCCACCGCTGCGGCTCAGGATGGCCGTGTTCATGCCGATCAGGCGGCCTTCCACGTCCACCAGCGCACCACCGGAGTTGCCCGGATTGATGGCGGCGTCCGTCTGGATGAAGTCCTCATAGTCGAGGCCCATCGTGGCGCGGCCTTTGGCACTGACGATGCCACTGGTCACCGTCTGGCCGATGCCAAACGGATGACCGATGGCGAGCACCATGTCTCCTACTTCGATCTTGTCGCTGTCAGCAAAAGCCATGGCGGGGAGGTCTTTGGCTTCGACCTTCACGACGGCCACGTCCGTCTTGGGATCGCGGCCGACCACCTTGCCGTTGAACTCGCGTCCATCCGTGAGGCTGACTTTGATCGTGCTGGCATTGTCCACCACGTGGTTGTTGGTGAGGATGTAGCCGTCTTTCGTCACGATGATGCCGGAGCCCACGCCTTGTTCGCGGGGCGCATGGCGCTGGTGCTGGCCGCGCTGCTGCTGCTGGAATTCGTCAGGCATCTGGAAGCCGGGGCCGAAGAAGCGGCGCAGGTCCATGCCGCCGGGCATTTCCATCTGGCTGACCTTTGCCTCGCTGGAGACCGAGATTTTCACCACGCTGGGCGCCACGGCTTTCACGATGGGCGAGAAGCTGGGGAAGCCTTTGGCTGCGGTGGAGAGCGGCGCATCACTGACCTGGATGTGCAGGGGCTCCGCTTTCGTGCCTGCCGCCTCTTTGGCAGCCGTAAAGGCCACCAGCGAAGCGCTCAGCACGCATACGGAACCAAGAACCGCCGTCCGTTTCCAGATCGACTGGTTGTGAGATGAAGTTTTCATAGGAGTATCTGTTGGATTCATTGGATTGTTTGGGGTGGATTGGTTTCCGCCGCAATCAAACCACAGGGGGAGCGGCTTTTGTGTTACTGGAGCATTACATGCGTGTAAGGTTTGGTTGTTTCCCCGAGAAGAATCGATAGTTTCCCTCCATGTCCCTGATTGAGCCGCCAGATCCAAAGGCCCAGCCATTGCTGCACGTTCTTGTCGAGGAGATGCGGCGGGGTGGCATTCGGGCCGGAGATCCGCAAACCTTTCCCACTTACTCTTTCCTGCTCGCACGGCTGGGGCGGCCTTCGCCTCATTACTTCGCGGGGAGACGTCTGCAAAAACTGGGACTGACGGCCCTCAACGATTGGACGCTGCGTCACGAAGAACTGCCGAAGATCACCGCATTGATCGTAAGCAGGAGCAGCCACCTGCCGGGCAAAGGATTTGCTGAATCACACGGGCACGTGGGTGACATTTCATCCTGGAGAAGCTGGTGGCTGCAGGAGGCGGCGCGCGCGGTCAGCTATGACTGGACTCCGTTTCTGGTCTCCACCACGTATGAATCCGGCTCTGAAAAAAACACCGAGTGCAAGGTGCGTGAAGGGGAGGATGAAATCGACATTGGCAGCATCATCGTCATGGATCCACCTCCGGCCAGGATCCGGCAGAGCGAGATCACCGTGGCCGAAGTGCTGCAATGGCTGGCGGCGGGCGAATCAGAAAAAGAAATTCTCCGCCTCCATCCAGGCCTGCAAAAAGAGGACATCCGTGCCAGCCTTGTCTATGCGGCGGAACGCGAAATGAAATCCGCCAAAGCAGCCACCTTTAGCACACGCTGGCTGGGGAAGTTTGCGCTGCCGGAAGCTGATCCTGAAGACGAGCGGCTTTCCTATCTCTTGAGAAGGTATGAAAGGAGCAGCGTGTGAAGATTCTGGTCGACTGCGATGTCCTGCTGGATGTGGGCACCGGTCGCATGCCGCATGCCGCGGACAGTCAGCAAGTTTTGGACTGGTGTGAACGCCATCCCGGCAATGGCTTCATCGCCTGGCATACCATCGCCAATGTTTTTTATTTGCTGCAGAAAGGCGGCAGAGCCTTGCAGGCACGACAGTTCATTCATGACCTGCTGACGTTCATCGAAGTGGTGCCCGCAGGGACATCTGCCGCAAAGCATGCGCTCGCGCTACCAATGACGGACTTCGAGGATGGATTGCAATGCGCTGCGGCGGTGCAAGCGGGAGTCGATTTCATCGTCACCCGCAACATCAACGACTATTCATCAGCGCCGGTTACTGCCATTTTGCCGGGTGTCTTTCTCTCACAAGCGCCGGCGTGAGTCGCCGCATCGGATTTTCAAACCAAATGCAGGCGGGAATTCGTCTCACGCCAAAATCTCGCTCACCACGCGCGCCTGGGGATTTTCCACGAGCACCTGCTCGGTGCCGTTGCGGCGGTAGCTGAGGTGCTTGGCATCGAGGCCGAAGAGGTGCAGCAGGGTGGCGTGGTAGTCGAAGTGATTGACCACGTCCTTCACGGCCTTGTGGCCAAAGTCGTCTGTCTCGCCGTGGATGTGCCCGGCTTTGAAGCCGCCGCCGGCCACCCACATGCTGAAGCCGTAGGTGTTGTGGTCGCGGCCCACGGTGCTGCGGTCCTTGGAGCCGGAGCGGTTTTGAATGACGGGCAGGCGGCCCATCTCACCGCCCCAGTGGACGATGGTGGTGTCCAGCAGGCCGCGCTGCTTCAGATCGATGACGAGCGCAGCGGCCCCCTGATCCACATACTGGCAGGCCGCAGGCAGAGCGGTGCGGATGTTTTGATGATTGTCCCACGTCTGGTTGCCAGTGAAGAGCGAGATGCAGCGCACCCCGCGCTCGACAAGACGGCGCGCGATGAGGCAGCGCGTGCCGAACTCCGCAGCGGCGGGATTGTCCAGACCGTAGAGCTTCTTGGTGGCGGCGCTTTCCTGGTCGATGTCCAGCGCCTCCTTGGCCGCCGTCTGCATGCGCGCGGCGAGCTCGAAGCTCTGAATGCGCGCCTCCAGGTCCGCCTCGCCGGGGCGGGCCTCCAGATGCTCCTTGTTCAGGCGCTGGACGAAATTGAGGTAACGCGACTGCGCATCGCCCTTGAGGCTCAGCGGCGCGTCGAGGTTCGGAATGCGCGGCTCTTTGGGACGAATGACGGTGCCCTGATACAGCGAAGGCAGCCAGCCGTTGCTCCAGTTGTCCACGCCGAGCACGGGCAGGCCGCGCGGGTCCGTGAGAGCGACGTAGGCGGGCAGGTCCTGATTTTCGGAGCCGAGGCCGTAGGTGAGCCAGCTCCCCAGCGTGGGGCGGCCGCCGGTGACCTGGCCATTGAGCAAAGCGTAGATGGACTGGCCGTGATTGTTCACGCCCGTGTGCATGGAGCGGATGAGCGTGACGTCATCGACGATGTTGGAGAAGTGCGGCAGCAGCTCGCTCACATCCATGCCGCTCTGGCCGTACTTTTTGAATTTCCACGGGCTGCCCATGCACTCGCGGCTGGCGCCGGCGGCGTCGTCGTACTTCACTTCGCCGGGGAAGTCCTTGCCGTCGTACTTGGTGAGCTCGGGCTTGGGGTCAAACAGGTCCATATGGCTGGGCCCGCCCTGCATGAACATGGAGATCATGGCCTTGGCCTGGCCAAAGCCATGGGGCACCTTGGGCTTGAGGTCGAAATGCTTCGGTCCGATCTGCTCCGGGCTGGCCAGCAGGTTCTGCTCCTTGAGCAATGAAGCCAAAGCGATGCCGCCGATGCCGTAGGCGGAGCGGTTCAAAATGGAGCGGCGTGAGAGCATGCCTTACCTACGCAGCAATGGGGCCGAATCTTCCCGGCGGCTCGCCAATCCTCCTCTTCCTCTTACTCCTCCTCTTCCTCCCGGAATTCCGGAAAAAGCCAGGGAGGAGGAGTAGGAGTAAGAGGAGGAGGAAGATCGAACGAGCTACGGCCCTTTCACCACACTCTTTAGCGTCCCCTGCGCCAGCCTTGTGACCACCTCATCCCCCGCCTTCACCTCGGAGGCGTCTTTGAGGACTTTGCCGTCTGCATTGGTGGTGAAGGAAAAGCCGCGGGCGAGCACGGCGTCCAGGCCGATGTGCTTGAGCAGTTCGCCGCGGGACTGCAACCGATCCGCGAGGCGGTCCAGCCGATGCAGCAGGCCCTGCTTCAGCCTGCGCTCTCCCGTCTCCGCGCGGTGCACCGCCTCCGTGAGCTGCACACGGGGATGGTGGGCGGAGAGGACCTGCTGCTTCTGCGTGAGGTCATCCGCCCAGGATTGCAGGCGCTCGCGCAGGGTGTCGCGCAGGCGGGACTCGTGATCGTCGAGGTTCTGCTCCGCCTGCTGAAGGAGGCGGCCGGGGGCGTGCAGCAGCGGGCCTTTGGCGGTGAGCTCGATGACGTGCTGATGGTGATCCAGCAAAGTGCCCACGCGGGCCTTCAGCGTGCGGGCGATGCTGTCGAAATGGCGCTGCAGTTCGGTGACGTCCGGGGCGAGAAGCTCGGCCGCCGCACTGGGCGTGGGAGCGCGCAGGTCCGCCACAAAGTCCGCGATGGTGAAATCAATCTCATGCCCGACGGCGGAGATGATCGGAATGCCGCAGGCCGCGATGGCCCGCGCCAGCGCCTCCTCATTGAAGCACCACAGATCCTCCAGGCTGCCGCCGCCACGGCCTACCACGATGGTATCCGGCACCGGCAGGCCAAAGCTCTCCGCATCTCCCAGCACCCGCAGCGCCCGCACGATCTCCAGCTCCGCCCCCTGCCCCTGCACGCGAACAGGAAAAACAAGCACCCGCACCCACGGCGCACGCCGTGTCAGGATGTTCAGCATGTCTTGAATCGCCGCGCCAGTGGGCGAAGTGACCAGTGCAACGACCCGCGGAAACCGCGGAATGGCGCGCTTCACTTCCGCATCAAACAAGCCCTCCGCATGCAGCCTGCGCTTCAGCGCTTCAAAACGCTCCTGCAGCGATCCCCTGCCCTTCGCCTGCACCTGGCGCACCACCATCTGGTACTGTCCGCGCGGCTCATACACGCTGATCTCCCCGTGCACCTGCATCAGCGCGCCATCCTGAATGCGTGCGCTGCTGCGCGCCGCCGCGCCGCGAAACATGACGCAGCTCAGCTGCGCCCCGGCGTCCTTCAGCGTGAAGTACTGATGCCCGGAGGACTGCAGGCGGTGATTGCTGATCTCCCCCTCCACCCACACGCTGCCGATGTGCCCCTCCAGCACGTCGCGGATTTCGCGCGTGAGCTGGGTCACGGAGAGGACTTCGGGGTCTTCGGGCATGAGGAAAGTTCATGGAACGAAAAGGAGCCGGAGTCCAGTGGGAGGAATGACGAAACCAGAATGCGGAATGACGAATGAATGTGGAACTCAAAGGAAGGCAGCTTTTCGATATCCGGGGATGAAAACGCCCCCCCTCAACCGGCGCGAAACAAACTCTGGGCTCTCCATTCCGGTTTGAGACTGTCCATGATCTCATAACCGCAACTCCTTCATTCGGGCTTCAGCCCTGTTTCGTCATTCCTCATTCTGGTTTCGTCATTTTCAAAACACCAGATGCCACAGCCAGCTGATCATCCCCGAGGCCACCGACCACCAGCAGCGCGCCACTTCCATGAAGCCCAGCCCCGGCGAAGGTGAGGACGCCAGAAACAGCGCGATCAGCAGGAAGGCATTGATGAGAAAGATCAGCATCATGGAGAAAAACTCCCCGTTGCGCTTCAGATCCCCCTGCTCGGCGATCACTGTTTTCACCGTGTAAGTGGCATGAAAGAACCATGTGAGCCCCACCAGCGCATACAGCAGGCGCAGGGGCTTCAGGTGCAACGTCCAGCTCCACAGATGCACCGAGTGCGACTGCTGCATGTCCAGCGCCAGTCCCACGATGCCAAACACCAGCATGATGATCAGGGTGTAAAACGGGATCAGATATGGCGCCAGCGTGATCCAGGTGTTCGACTTGTCCGTCTCCACATACCCGCCCTCGGCGCTGACCTTCCAGTCAAAGATGCGCCCGCCAAACAGCCGCGCGGTGACAAGGTGGCTGAATTCATGCCCAAACACATACGCCGTCACTGGCCGCACACCGGACAGGTAGGCCGCCCCCCACACAATGCCGCCGAAGCTGAAAAAGATGAACTCCTCAGACTTCAGGAAATCCATGCGCACCACCGCCCGCCACAGCATCATGATCAGTGTGATCGCCGTCACCAGGCAGGCCGGCGCCAGCACCGCACCGCCGATCCAGCGCTTCATCAGCAGCAAAAAACGGTCCCGTTTCACGTCCTGCCGGTTGTTGATCCCGGCGGGGCGGTTGCGGGCCTCATGGAAATGTCTGCGCTGATTTGCGGTGGACATAGGAACAGTGAATTATTTAACCAATCTTAAACATCTTCACAATTTAAATGTGAACATGTGAATAATAATGTGTACAATTATTATAACTTTCCACACACCACCGCAGCCACCAGCACTACAAAACCGATTCCAACGGCCTCCCAGGACTCTGCGTCGGGCTTCCAGCGCCCAAAACTGAGCAGTCTCACCGTCCAGGAGCCCAGGTACCCCAGCCATTCCCCCAAAAAGCTCTCCGTAAACCGGCTCATTTGCGGAAAATGAAGTACACCGCTCCGCACATGCACAGCGCCGCCCAAAGGTAGTCCCACTTCAAGGACTCCTTCATGTAAAAAACCACAAAGGGCACAAAGATCGTCAGCGTGACGACTTCCTGGATGATCTTGAGCTGGGGCAGCGTCAGCGCCGTGCTGCCGATGCGGTTGGCTGGCACCTGCAGCATGTATTCAAAGAACGCGATCCCCCAGCTAATGAAGGCAGCGATGAACCAGGGCTTCGATTTCAAGTCCTTCAGATGCGCATACCACGCGAAGGTCATGAAAATATTCGATCCCATCAGGAGTCCCACAGCTTTGATTACAGGCCAGTTCATCCTCCCATAAGAGCATAGGAGTGGCAGATGCCAAGTGTGGCCGGCGGGGCCTCCCGCCTGACCTTCCCGTGGGGCTTTCCTGTATCCCTTTCCCCGCCAGAGAAATCACACGCCGCCCGCCAGCGCGGAGCCACGCACCAGGAGATCGAGGAAGCGCTCTTCGAAGGCTTCATCACTCGTCACCTGCATGAAGTCCACGCTGTGGCTGGCACATTCTCGGGAGAGGTCCGTGACAAAGGCGTCAAACGTCTCCACGTAGCGCTGCACATCGCGCCTGGTCAGCCAGAAGCGGCGACGCTCGCCGGTTTCCACTTCCGTCAGCTCCAGTTCACCTTCGATCTCAGGCAGCCGCTCGGAGGGATGCACGATTTGCAGAAAGTGGTTCTCCCCCGGCCAGGCCGAAACCCGCGCCACCGCCTCCGTGGCACTGCCGATCTCGCGGCCAAAAAAGTCGCTGATGATGAAGATGATGCCGTAGCGCTGCTTGCTGGGGCGGAACTCCTCAAAGCAGCGCTTCATGTCCGTGAGCCCTTCAAACTTCAGCTTCATCACCGCCTGGATCACCTTCTCAATGTTTCCCTGCCCGCGCAGAGGCGGGAGCTCCTGATGCACGCCGGCACTCATGGAGTAGAGGCTCACGCGCTGCTGTGCGCTCAGGGCGAGGTAGGCCAGAGCCACGGCAAAGCGCAGCGCCTGGCGGCGCTTCTCTGGAAAGGGCTGCGCCATCGAAGTGCTGGTGTCCAGGAGGATGTGGAGGTTCAGCTCCTGCGTCTCTTCGTAGAGGCGCACAAACAGCTTGTCCAGCCGCGCGTACAAACGCCAGTCGATCGCACGATAATCCTCACGCGGGGTGTAGTGCCGGTAGTCTTTGAACTCCCGCGTGAAGCCCGTCGCCGGGGTCGATTGCGAGCCCCGGCGCATGAGCTGCCGCCGCTTGCGCAGCCGCAGCGCCAGCACGCGCAGACGGTCCAGAAAGGAGGCGTCAAAGAGGTCTTCGCGTTCGAGGGTTTCGGGCATTTGAATGTGTCGGATCCGGCAATTTTAGCGAGACGAGTGCTCAGCGCTCGCAATTAACGCAAAGATGCTCAACGGAATCAAAAGGATAAAAATACGCAGGACCCACAGCAAAACATCCGCGCGGGGCTTTTGGGCCTGCGCCATGATGCCTGAAGCGCGCTGCGGTCCCACCACCGCCGACAGAAGCTCCGGGGTCACGTCCTTGCCGCCCATGCAGTTGGTATAGATGGTCTGGATGGTGAAGACAATGCCCCAGGGGATCCCCCACCAGCCCACCATCATCGAAAGCAGAGTCCATGGCAGCGCATGCGCGCCAGGGCCATGCCCCGCCCGGATGTAGTGAATGCCCGAGCTGCGCTGAAAGCTCATGACGACGAGGGAGAAATTCCAGCGGAAGATCCTGAAGCGCCCGCCGCGCAGCACGTCGTCCTCCACCTGCTGGATGGTCATGCCTTCGGTTCCTGACATTGGCCGCCCGTTGTCCAGCAGGGGGCTGTTCAGGTAGGCGGAAACTTCGTCTTCGGACCAGGTGTCGGCGGTGGTGGCGGTGTTCATGGGAAAAATGGGCAGGTTGTTTGAAGCAGGTATTTTCAGATCTGGCAAGAATCTGTCTTGCGGCGGCTAAGATTTTTTTGGTATGCAGGCGGACGCATGAAAATCCGTCTTCAGAAACACCCCCGCGGCTTCATCAGTCTTGGCTGCCTGGGCTACCTCATCGCCATCGGCCTTCTTTGGGGCGGCTGTCAAGGCATCTACACTGCGCTGAAAAACCGCCAGCCGCTGGAGATCACCGTCGCCGACTACATTGCCAAAAAGCCCAATGCGGAATGGGTGACGCTGAAGGAGGCTCAGCTCAACCTCCTGGAAGCCGCCCACAAAGGGCGGTCGGGAAATATCTCCGAGATCTTTATCCCAGTCCGGCCCAAAGGGCAGACGGAGGGTTCCCAGGTGCACATCCTTCTTTCCACCAAGGACAAAGACATCGTGGCCGCGCTGGAGGATTTGAACCGCTCCAGCGGCAACATGAAGGACGCCCTCGAGGCTGCGGCACGGCACAAGGACAAGATCTTTGTGCAAAGGGACATCTCAGGCCTCATCCGCTTCGGCATCGACTCCGACTCCAAAACGCGGGATAAACTGGCCGCCCTGGACATGAAGCTGGCTCCAGAGTTCGTGATTTTGAATGACGGCGCCGCTCCCAGCCTGACTGGCAGCCTCTTCATGCTCGGCGGCGGCGTGCTCGTCGGCTTTTTCATGCTGCGCAGCGCGGCGAAGAGCACTCCTGCCTCCCCCCCGCCGCCAGCGCCGAATTTGCCGCCGCGTGCGTAAGCGGACCGCATGAGCTTCCGATTTCGGCATCACGCCCCAGGCTTCAGCAGTCTGAGTTTGCTCGGGCACCTGGCCGCCATGGGCCTGCTCTGGCTGGGCTGCCAGGGCGTGTATGTGGCGCTGAGGAATCCGGACCCGCTGAAGATCACGGTTGCAAAATACATTGCCAAAAAGCCGGACGCTGAATGGATGACGCTTCAGGAAGGGCAGATGAGTCTGCTTGAGGCCGCCTACAAGGCACGGGTCGGGAAAATCTCCGAAATCTACATTCCCGTGCGCCCGGCTGGTGAATCGCTGGACGCGCCGATTCACATCCTCCTCTCCACCAGCGATCCCGCCGTGGTCGAGGCCCTGCAAAATCTCAGCCGCTCCCCCGGCCCGGTGCAGAAAAAGATCGTTGCTGCCTCAAGGCAGGCAGACCAGCTCTTCATGCGGCAGGACATCACGGGTCTTACCCGCTACGGCCTCTTCTTCGATTTCTTGATGCATGCCCGGCTGGCCGCCCTTCGCCTCAACCTGGCTCCCGACTTCATCATCGTCGATGACGGTGCGGCACCCAGCCTTTACTTCAGTCTGTGCCAGATCGGCTGCGGCCTGCTCATGTGGCTTTTCATGCTGGGCAACGAATTGAGAAACCTCCTCTGGCGCTGGCGTCGAAGACGAGCCTTCCGCCGCCAATGCCAACGAGTCCAAAATTAAACAGCCCGTTCCTTCGGCCCCCAGTGCATCATGAGATCGAAGACCGCGCTCTCCACTCGATAGGCGGAGCCCCACAAACTGATATCCCCCGCTCGGAAGAACCACCTATCGGGGCGGCAAGCTGAAGTCAAAAACCCAGAACGAGGCGTCCGCCGTCCCCGGCAATGGTCTAATGGCCGCCACATATAATGCCAGGCATTTAATTATTGCTTTCGCCTCGTTTCGCTCCACTCTCTTGTCCATGATACCCCTCCAATCCTCTCATCTCCAGGCTCTCCCGCTCGAAGAGCAGCTCGTGGGCGTGAATGCCAAAACAGGGCTCTATCCCGGCGCGCGGTCCTGGTCTGGGGGCAGGCACCGCATCCTTGGCAAAGGCCCCTTGGAATCCTACTGCTATCACGTCATGTCACGCACCTGCGGCGGTGAGGTGCATTTTGATGAGGTCGAAAAAGAGGCGCTGCGGCGCGTGATCTGGCGCATGGCGGAGTTCTCCGGCATCAAGGTGGTGACTTACTGCCTCATGCGGAATCACTTCCACCTGCTGGCGGAGGTGCCGCACCGCCAGACCTGGCTGCAGCGTTTTGAGGGTCCGCAGGGGGAAGCAAAGCTGTTTGAGCACCTCCAAATCCTCTACAGCCGCGCCTACCTCGGGCTGCTGAGCGATGAACTTTCCGATCTCCGCGCCCGCGGCTTGCAGGCCCTGGCGGGCCAGCGCATCGAGGCCATCAAAAAACGTTTCTGCGACCTCTCGCTGTTCGTCAAAGAAATCAAAGAGCGCTTCAGCCGCTGGTACAACAAACGCCACGAGCGTCGTGGTACCCTCTGGATGGACCGATTCAAAAGCGTGCTGGTCGAAGGCAAAGGCGAGCCGCTGCGCACCATGGCGGCGTACATCGATCTCAACCCGGTGCGTGCCGGCCTGGTCAAAGACCCGAAGGATTACCGCTGGAGCGGCTACGCCGAGGCGCTGAGCGGCAGCCGGAGAGCCCAGCGCGGCCTTTGCAAAGCGCTCGGCAAACCCGTGGACAGCTGGCGCTCCGCAGACGCAGCAGAAGCCTACCGCTGCCTGCTGCAGGATGAAGGGCGGGAGATCAAAGACGCGCAAAATGAAAACGTGATGAGACGCGGCATCACCGCAGAGGCCGCCCGCGCCGTGCTCGCCGCGAAGGGCAAACTCAGCCCTGCAGAGCTCGTCCGCCTGCGTGTTCGTTATTTCACTGACGGCCTGGTGCTCGGCAGCAAAGCCTTTGTCGAAGAGGTCTTTCAAACCCACCGCGATGACTTCGGTCCAAGGCGCAAACACGGCGCCAGACGCATTCCGCAGACTGACTCAGACTTCTACACCCTGCGTCAGTTGCGCCTCCGGCCTGTGGGATGAAGAGAATGGGAATGAGCAGCAACCAGGGCGTCCTCGCTGAGGCTCGGCATGCGCTGGGCTGCGACAGGCTCCACCTTTAGCGCTGAGAGGCGGGCTGTGGAATGAACGAAGTGTCGGCTTAACCGAGTGCCATTCATTCACGTCATTTTCATTTCTTCACGCCGCCTGCTGCGCGGGCGTTTTTACCTGGTCGAGCAGTTTGGTGATGAGGTCGTCCACCTTCACCTGGCCGGCCTCGCCTTCGAAATTCAGGATGATGCGGTGACGCAGCGCCACGTGGGCGATGGCGCGGACGTCGTCGGTGGAGACGGCGGTGGATCCCTGGATGGCGGCCCAGACGCGGGCTCCGCGAATGAGGGCCTGCAGGCCACGCGGACTGGCGCCGTAGGAGACGTAGCGCTTCACTTCGGGGAGGGCGTCCGGCTGCTCGGGGTGGCTGCTGAGCACGAGGCGGGAGGCGTAGTGGGCCACGGGATCGGCCACGGGAATTTTTGAGAGCTGCTGCTGCCAGTCCATGAGCTTTGGTCCGTCGGTCATCGTGGCCAGTTTTGGCTCGGTGAAGCCGGTGGTGCGGCGGGAGATTTCCACGAGGGCGTCGAGATCCGGGAACGGGACCTTGATCTTGAACATGAAGCGGTCGAGCTGCGCCTCTGGCAGCGGGTAGGTGCCCTCCATTTCCATGGGGTTTTGCGTGGCGAGCACGAGAAACGGCTCCGGGACGGCGTGGCGCTCGCCGCCGGTGGTCACTGAGCGCTCCTGCATGACTTCCAGCAGGGCGGCCTGGGTCTTGGGCGTGGCGCGGTTGATTTCGTCAACCAGCAGCAGGTTCTTAAACACCGGGCCCTTTTCATAGCGGAGGGTGCGGTGGCCTTTTTCATCTTCACCGACGATGTGGGTGCCCAGAATGTCCGCCGGCATGAGGTCAGGCGTGCACTGGACACGGCCGGGCTCCAGACCGACGACCTGAGAAAGCGTGCGGACAAGGTAGGTTTTGCCGAGACCCGGGACACCTTCCAGCAGCACATGGCCGCCGGAGAAAATCGCCACGAGCACGTCGCTGAGCAGTTCATCGTAGCCGACGATGGCTTTTTGCATCTCGGCCTTGAGGTTCGTGAACAGGGTGCGGAAATCGGCTGGGGCGGGCATGGTGGCGGACTCTCGCCAGCGGCCCCGAATGCGCAAGGCGCGTTGTCAGCTTCGCGGTGATTTCACTTTCTGGCTCCGGGCGGCCTGGGGCCCTTGGGCTGTGGTGGCGTTTGCAGCGGCCCCGGCGTGCGCAGCGGCGTGGCGGCCACGGGCTTTTTGTAGATGCCGCCCGGCTGCTCTGAGACGGGCGGCAGGCCCAGGGCGTCTCGTAGAAACTTGAGGGAGCGAGGCGGGGCTTTTTCATTGTCTGCCATCAGCGACCTGACTTCGCCCGCGAGCGCCTCCACTTCGGCTGATGGTGATCTACGCAGCAGGCCCAGTAAAACGAGCCCCAGCAACGCATTGTCCCGCTCCAACTGGAGGATTTTTTCATTCGCGTCCTTCAGGATTTGCGCATGACGCACCGAGGTGGATCTGGCGCTGAGCAGGGCGCTCTCCGCCTCATACGTGGCCTTGTCGATGCGGTCGTCTTGAAACAAATCGGCAAAGTCGCCAAAAAACAAACTGCTGAGTTTCATATGCCACGAGCATCCAAGGCTGGCCGCCCGTTGTCGATTACAAAGAGACGAAGGGAATTCTCTCTCGTCTGCCTCCCGCAGAGCAGGACGGGTATCCAGTCAGACGGGAATCTCTCCGGACGACACCGCAGGCGAAAAGCAGTGGGAAAAATCTGGCTCGTTCAGGGTCCGCGAACGTTCCAGAGCGAGCTGAAGCTCGCGAGTACTTTGTCCGGACTCAGTCCATCTGGACGAGGATCTCACGTGGCTTCGCGCCTTCTCCCGGGCCGATGATGCCGCGGTCTTCGAGGATGTCGATCATGCGGGCGGCCTTGCCATAGCCGAGGCGGAGGCGGCGCTGGAGGAGGCTGGTGCTGGCTTTTTTCTCCTGGCGAATGACTTCGAGGCATTTCTCCAGGCACTCCAGCTCCTCGGAGCTGACGCCATCTTCGCCCATGTCGTCTTCGCCGCCGAACTCACCGCTTTCGTCATCGACTTTGACGTCAAAGACAGGCTTGCCCTGGGCAACGCAGTGCTCCACGAGCGCGTGAATTTCGTCATCGGTGACGAGCGCGCCCTGGCTGCGGACGGGCTGGGCGCCGCCGGGCGGGACGTAGAGCATGTCCCCTTTCCCCACGAGGTTTTCGGCGCCTTTGCGGTCAAGAATGACGCGGCTGTCGAGCGCGGAGGAGACCTGGAAGGCGATGCGGGTGGGGATGTTCGCCTTGATGACGCCGGTGATGACGTCCGCACGCGGCGTCTGAGTGGCGACGATGAGATGAATGCCGGCCGCACGCGCCATCTGGGTGATGCGGGCGATGGCGACTTCAATGTCCGCCGGGGCGGTCTGCATCAAGTCCGCGAGCTCGTCCACGATGACGACGATGTAGGGCATGGTGTCGGGAATGACGACCTCCTGACGGCGTGGCGGCGGAGCCTGGGAGTCTCCCAGCCAGGTGCCGCTGGCGTCGCGCAGGTCGCTGTTTTCGCCATCCACGGTGTCAATCTCCGCGGTCTTCGGTGCAGCGGCTTCTTCGGCGGCTTCCTTGGCAAAGGCGGCGGAGACCGCGGCATCATCCACACCGGCCTTCGTCTGCGGGGCGGCTGCCTGCTTCGCGGCACGGGCGGCGTCTGCCTCGGCCTTGCGCTTGCGGTTGCGGTTGTTGAAGGCTTCGAAATTGCGGCAGCCTTCCTGCGCGAAGATCTGATAGCGGTTTTCCATCTCCTTCACCACCCAGCGGAGGGCCAGCAGCGCCTTCTTCGGATCTGTCACCACAGGCAGCGCCAGGTGCGGCAGCTCCTCATAGCTCTGCATTTCCACGACCTTGGGGTCGATCATGATGAAGCGCAGCTCATCCGGCGCAAAGCGGCAGATCAGGCTGGTGACGATGCTGTTGATGCAGACGCTCTTGCCGCTGCCGGTGGCGCCGGCCACCAGGAGGTGCGGCATGACGGCGAGGTCGCCAATGATGGTCTTGCCATACACATCCTTGCCGAGGGCGACGGGGAGCTTGGACTTGCCATTGACGAAGACATCGTCTTCCAGGAGTTCGCGCAGCGGCACGATGGTTTTTTCCGAATTGGCGAGCTCGATGCCGACGGTGTCCTTGCCAGGAATGGGGGCGAGGATATTGATGCGCTCCGCACGGGTGGCACGGGCGATGTCGGCGTCCAGATTGGCGATGCGGCTGACGCGCAGGCCGTCCACGGGACGAACCTCGTAACGGGTGATGGCGGGGCCACGGGTGATGTCCCCGGGCTCCACCGTGATACCGAAACTGGCGAGCGCTTTGACGATGGTGGCCTGGATGGCCAGGAGTTCGTTTTTATTGGTGGGGGCGCGGCCGGTGTCCTCCGGCCATTTTAGCAGCTCCATGGAGGGCAGCTTGTAGTCTTTGAAAAGCTTGGTGAGATTTCCCAGCGAGCCATGCGGGGCCTGCTCGATCTTCTGCGCACGCTTCTTCTCCCACACCTCGGCCAGCTTCGGCTTGTCGCTGTTGTCCTCGTGAGGGCGGGAGACGGAGGAGTCGATGATTTTGGGCGCAGGCGGGTCAAACTGCAGCGGGAGCTCCAGGTTCGTCGCAGGCGCGGCCGGGGTGTCGCCACGCAGTTCGGTGCCCGCACCTGCGCCTTTGTCCTTCTTTTTCCGCCGCAGTTCGGTGGGCACCGGGGTGAGAGTACCGGGAATGGTGTTCGCGGCCTCCTCGGCCAGCTTTTCCTCGGCCAGGCGCTGCGCCTCGCGCTCCATCTTCCAGCGCGTGAGCTCCATGCGGATGTTATGGATCACGGTGAGCGGATGCTGGCCGGTCACCAGGAAAAGTCCCGCCATGTACACGGTGCCCAACACCAGAGTGGCCCCCGCCTTCCCCAGCAGGTTTTTCAGCAGCGTGCCGCCGATGACATAGCCGAGGCCGCCGGCACCGCCGAGCGGGGTAAAGTGATCGCGCTCGCTGAGCAGATTCTGCACCTGCAGCAGCGCCGCGCCGCTGATGATCATGACCGCCACGCCCAGCCAGGCCGCGCGCGTGATCTTGATTTTGGAGTGCAGCTTGCACACGCCAAACCAGGTCATGCTGAAGGGGAGCAGATAGGCTGCGTAGCCCATGAGCCAGAGCATGTGCCCCGCCGCCAGAGCGCCCACGCGCCCCACAAAATTGTGCGCCTGCTCCCCTGACGACTCCGACAGCGCCAGGAAGGACCACGAGGGCATGTCCCGCGGATCATACGACACGAGCGCCAGCAGCAGCATGGCCGCCACCATCAGCAAAAAGATGCCAAAGACGTCATTCCACGGGCTCTCTTTCTCGTCCGTGGAGCGGGCGCGAGGGGGGCGGGCGGGAGCGGCGGCACGACTCATGGCAGCAATCTGGTAATTCTGACAGATGAAATTATTTAAGGCTACCGAAATATTTACCTTGCCTCACTTTTATGAATCAGCTTCGATCCCCTTCGGGATGCTGCTTGACCGCAAAAAATCCCGCGAACATCTTTGCTCGCTGCAACGTCACACCACACTCATGAAAACCACACCCACCCTCGCTCTCGCCGCCGTGCTCGCCCTCGGCCTCTCCACCACCCCGACCACCAGCGCCCAGGACGCGGGCAAGGTGGACTTTGAAAAGCAGATCCTCCCCATTCTGAAGGAAAGCTGCTTCAAGTGTCATGAGAAGGAGCACGAAGAAAACGGCAAGATGAAGAAACCCAAGGGCGGCCTGCGTCTGGATGGCGCCGCAGTGATCATGAAGGGCGGCAAGGAATACCCGAACGAAAACGTGGTGGCCGGCAAGCCGGACGCGAGCTGGCTGGTCAAGACCATGGCGCTGCCGGACTCCGACGACATGGCCATGCCCCCTGAAGGCAAAGGCGACCGCATTTCCGCCGCCAACATCGACCTGATCAAGAAATGGATCACCGAAGGCGCCAGCTTTGGAAGCTGGAAAGGCGTCGAATAATTTCTCGGTACAACATCTCACCACGGAGGGCGGAGCCTAGGCTCCGCCTTTCTTTTTCCGCCCATGAACCCGCCCTTTCGTTTCACCACCTGCCGCGCCGGATCTGAAGCCACGCTGAAGCGTGACATCGCCAGCCACTTTGCCGGCGAGCTGACGCCTGCGTTCATGAAGCCGCAGTTCATCACGTGGAAGATCCGCCGCGCGGATTTCCACCCGCCGAAGAGCCTGAGCACTTTTGCCCGCGTGAGCGGCACTTCTTTGGGCCTGTGCAAGACGCTGGACGATGTGGTGGAGCACGCCCGCAAGCTGGGCGGCAAGCCGCTGCGGCTGCATGTCTTCCCGCGCCTCACCGATGAGGATGGGGTGGACGCCGCCACCTGGCAGCGCATGGACACACTCACTGCGGAAATCGCTGCGGCACTCGAGCAAGCGGGTGTTCAGCTCGAAACAAACCAGCCCGTGGCCTATGGCGATCTCATCCTCGACGTCATCGCGGGTGAAACGGACGAAGAGCCGATCTTTCTCGGCTGCCATGAGCACCAGGCTGGCATGCATCCGCATCCAGGTGGAGTGCCACGCATTTCCCTGCCTGAAGACGTGCCCTCCCGTGCCTGGCTCAAGCTGGAACAGGCGCTGGCGTGGCGCGGGTGGGACAAGCTGGACCTGCGCGGCGAAACGGCGCTGGACCTGGGCTGCGCTCCCGGGGGAGCCACGTATGCGCTGATTCAGCGCGGCATGAACGTGCTCGGCGTGGATACGGGAGACATGGACGCGCGGGTGCTGGAGCTCGCGAAGTCCAAGGGTGTGCGGTTTGACCACTGGCGCACGGCGGCGGGACGGCTAAATCTCACGGCGCTGCCGCAGGATGTCGCGCTGCTGCTGTGTGACATCAATCTCGCGCCGCCTGAAATCATCCCCACGCTCCAGCGCATTCAGGATGCGGTGCAGGCGCGGCGGCTGGTGCTGACGATCAAGCTCAACACGCCCGCGCTGGAGGATCGCGCGCATGAGTTCATCGACACGATTCGGGACTTTGCGCCTGCGCCGGTGTTTGCCACGCAGCTGGCGGGGAACCGGCGGGAGATTTGTGTTTGTGCGGGGTAGGCAGTGTTTTGAAAAACTCGACCGCAGAGCGAGATGAATACTTTGGTACAAATTTGGATTGTTCGATATTCATCTGCCATCCCAGCACCATTGCAAATGGGTCTTGGCGAACCTGGTTTATGCCGCGTTACCCACCTGCTTTCCCTCATTAATATTACCAACCCGGTCATGCAGTTTACGATGCAATACCTCGAACGAAGCAAAGCCTTGGGCAGTCACTTTAAAGGTTGAATGCCCATCACGTGTGGTTTCTTCAAGAAATCCGGCGCGTACATTTGAGGCAATAGCAGTCGTGATATTTGGGATGAATGCCCCTTTGCACTCGTCGTTTGCTCCATTAATGCTTCGGGCGTTAACCTCGTCGGCGCCTTCATGATAAAGCCGCACAGCAGCGGCCAATGCCCGCTCTGGTCCTGTAACATCCTTGGGGAGGGAAAGAATAAGCTCGGCAATTCGAGCGGTTCTGCTGTTAGGGCGTGCATGATTCAGGCTCGCACTTCCAGACCAACTAAGCATTTCCCGAGCAAACATGAATACCGGATCAACACTGATAATACATCCGGTTGGAAGTTTCAGAATCGCTTTGGTAGCGACATGGCAGAGCAAAGTTATGAGCTCTTCGCCATCTAGGCGTGCGACATCTGTCATGAGCTTTTCAGGGAGCGCCACGGATGGATTTTCAAAAAAATTAAGCACGCGAGCCATGAGATTACCGGGGGTTTTAATTTTCCCGTCACCAGCATGCGGCATTTCAAAAAAAAAAAAATGTAAATCTGGGAAATAATTATTTAACTCCTCCTTATTATCAATTAACTTAGCGCAACTTAATTAAAAAATGCGGCGTATTTTTTGCTACCTCGGCCCTTTTCCCCTCAGATTCAACTCTGACAAGCTAATTTATTGATTTTGAACGATTAAAGCAGGCTTGAATGACCCCTTATTGTGTTTAACAATGAACGGAAATCCTTTTTGAGACACAAAAGTTTGCTGAACTGACCGCCCTTGCAATGAACGAGGAAACTCAATATGATGATTCTACCGGTAGTGAAGCGTCACGTGTATGCCGTTCTGACGCTGAGATTGCAATAGTATTGAAACCGGTCGTTAGCAGCGCAAAGGAGGCGCAAAGTGTCTTGGAAAAGGAAAAGTGGAATGCTGAGGATTTGTGTGCTTCGCGTCTTGAAGTTTTAAGATCTTTTTTTGATAGAGAAGTCAGTCCTAAAGTGGTTTGGAAACGATTCACTGGCTTCACCAATCTTTTGGAAGACTTTGACCTCGACCTGTTGAACCGAGACTTAGGCTGGACAAGGCAAGCAATTCTGGTGGCCAAAATTGAATTTTGTAAAGCTGCATCCGCCACAGAAACGGATCAGGTGGCCATGCCAGACAGCTACGCGTTGACCTGCCGAATTTTCCGAAAGGAGGCGGATTTATCTGATGTATCTAGCCAGCCTGAGCCTGGCGATTTCCTGTTATTTATCGGTCAGAAAGGCGAGCTGGAGAGCTTTTCAGTAAGACGTGTAGGTGCTACACCCTTGGAAGCAGGAGAAGTTCGTTCATTACTTTCAACACGTAGGCGTGTAGACTTATTGGATCCAGAGCAATCTGAGGAAAGCGTCAGGAGCCGGGCAGCTGCTAACGCTGACCGTGTGATTCAACTAATGCAAAGAGGCACCGTATTTAACCCCAATGCCGGAGCCCGAGAAATCCGTTAATGTCATCCGGCGACTGCTTCAAAAACACTTTAATTTCGTAGGCATCTTCCATCCATTCGTGTTTTTTTTCCACTCTCGTTACCAGCAGATCATGAAATCTTTTACCGTAGAGACTCCGATATTGCACAATCAATGCTTCTTCATCCAAGGTCTCTAAAAACGCGTATCTGGAACTCAGGTGGAAGCCGCTGGGAAAAGCAACTTCGACCAGCGTAGCTTCAAATGTACTTGGTGGTTTCATAGGCGCCGATGAATACTGAGTTCCTGCACGCTTTCGATTTTATCGAAATGACTTCTATTTTAATTGAGAGCATGACTTCATGGCAAGCACCATTAAAATCAAAAATCCGGCTTTAGATATGGTAGTTATAGTGGGTTCAATTTAGTCCCTTTTTTTTAATGCGCAGATAATCAGGGTCAGCAAACCCACTGTCCTACTGAGCAAGCCCCCCATTTTTGCCCCCCCTGAATCACGCCCCCATGGCGTTTCAACTTGGGATCTCGTGAAGTTCTGAACCCTCGGGCCTCATCCGAAATAGTGCCTCACGGATCGAAAACACCACTTAGTTCAATCCCTCAACCAGCGTGTTGCTCACCCAAGCCAAATGCTTTGGCGTTACACCCAGCTCCTGCGCACTCTTCGCTTTTTACGTCCACGAGGAAGATTCCTGCTTTGCTGCCAGTCAGCACATAGCGGTCATCAGGTGAGGGCAATTGATCTCCGTGCATGAAATTGGCAAACCGGTCACGGGTGTGAGAGTGTTTTTCTTGTGCTCATACAGACTGACGCTTTTCCCGCCCAGCAGGAGAGCGCAAAAGTCATTTATTCAACCCCTGCGCATCAGCTATTCAGGACGATCCCTCTCCTCTCCTTGTCAGTCGCTGCTTTCAAACACTGCCTAGACGCGCAGGGGCACGACTTTGCGGTCGAGATCGTGCGTGGCGTGAATGCGGCGCACCGTGCCGCTGCGTGAGCGCATCAAAATGGAGTGCGTTTCGACGCGGTGGCCGACGAGGCGGCAGCCGGGGATCAGGGGGCTGTCGCTGATGCCGGTGGCGCAGAAGAGAGCGCTCTCTCCGACGATGAGTTCATGCACGCGAAAGACCTGGTTCATCTCTGAGGCAGGCGTCATAGCCGCGACTTCAGCGCGATGCTCTTCATTGTGAAACCACATGCGCAACTGCATGTCGCCACCGAGGCATTTGAGAGCAGCCGCAGCCAGAATGCCTTCGGGAGAGCCGCCCATGCCGACGTAGAGATCGCAGGCGGATTCCGGCATGGAAGGCGCGACGGCCGCGGCGATGTCGCCATCCGTCACCATTCGCAGCGCAGCGCCCGAGCGGCGGATCCGCTCGACGATGTCCTGGTGACGCGGACGATCCATGGTGGAGACCACGAGATCGCGTTCGCGCTTGCCCAGGGCCTCCGCCACGAAGGTGATGACCTCCTCCAGCGGCATGTCGAGGAAGCAGCGGTCTCCCCTGCCCTCCAGCGCCTTCTTCACCGCCGGGCCATAGGCGATCTTGTGGCTGTAGAAGCTCGGGATGCTTTTCATGGCACACGGGGCAC
Organism: Prosthecobacter sp.; assembly: GCF_044227185.1. Classification (GTDB taxonomy): domain Bacteria; phylum Verrucomicrobiota; class Verrucomicrobiia; order Verrucomicrobiales; family Verrucomicrobiaceae; genus Prosthecobacter. The sequence goes on from NZ_JBGAFO010000002.1 coordinate 46,613, forward strand.
CATCGGGAATCTGTGCCGCCGCGATGACGGAGATGCTGTTGGGGAGGCCTTTGGCAATGTTGCTGGTGCCGTCGATGGGATCGAGCGCGATGTTGAAGCGCGGCGAGCCGTCGCGCCAAGTGCCGAGGTGCTCGCCGACGAAAATGCCGGGCGCGTTGTCCTTGATGCCTTCGCCGATGACGACTTCGCCACGGATGTCGAGAATGTCGAAGACGCCGTAGATGGCGCTGCATGCCGCTCCGTCTGCGAGTTCCTTCTCACCACGCCCGAGCCAGTGAATGGCCTGCAAGGCCGCGTTTTCCGTGGCGCGGACGAATTCAAATTCGAGCACGCGTTCGAGATCGTAGGCACTGCGGAGCGGTGGAAGAGACGTGGACATGATCCGGCCATGGTGAATGACGAATGCCGGAATGACGAACGAAAGAATCTCACCATTTATGGTGAGCCGCGTTTGGGCGCGCTACTTCTGGCAGGTCGGGCAGAAGAAGGTGGAGCGCTGGCCCTGGATGATCCGTTTGATGTTTGTCTTGCACACACGACAGGGTTCGCCTTCGCGATCATACACACGCAGGGTGAGCTTGAAGTAGCCGGGCTCGCCGCTCTCGTTCACAAAATCGCGCAGCGTGGTGCCTCCCATTTTGATGGAGGCGGCCAGCACTTTGCGGATGGCCTGCACGAGTTTCACGAGCTTGGGCCTGGTCACCTTTCCCGCGGCCTGCCGCGGATTGATGCCGGCGAGGAAGAGGGCCTCGCTGGCGTAAATGTTGCCGACACCGACCACGACATGGGCATCCATGATGACCTGTTTGATGGCGGCGGTCTTGCCTTTGCAGGCGGCCTGGAGATGAGCGGCGGTGAAGTCATCGCCGAGTGGTTCCGGGCCCAGATCGCGCAGGAGCGCGTGCTGCATGGGGTCGCCCTCGATCCAGAGCGCCGCGCCGAAGCGGCGGGGATCATGCAGACGCAGTTGTTTGCCATTCTCCAGCGTGATGGCGAGGTGGTCGTGTTTCTTGAAGGGCGTGTCTGGTGGCAGCACGCGCAGATTTCCGGACATGCCGAGGTGAAGGAGCAGCGTGCCTTTGGAGGTGCTGAAGAGCATGTACTTCGCACGGCGCGTGCCGGAGTCGATGCGGCAGCCTTCGAGTTCGTGGATTGAATCCGGGATTGGCCAGCGCATCCGTTTGTCCCGTATGATGACCTCCCGCACCCGCTGGCCGAGCACATGGGGCGAGACGCCGCGCAGGGTGGTTTCGACTTCGGGGAGTTCGGGCATGGGGGAGCATTAAATCACGCGGCAAGGCGTGGCAACGTTTGCTGACAACTGAGTTGAACTGCCGCCTGATTTCAGGCATGATCCCCGCTGATGCTCGCTGAAGAGTCCACCGCCCTCAACCAGCCTGCCAGCCTTCCAGAGCTGGTCCGCATGATTGCGACGATGTGGCGGCGACTGGGCGGCGCTGATGACCGCAGCGTTTCCATCATCCGGGATGTCCAGGCCACCGCCATGCATCTGGAGCAACCATTGCTTGCGGAAATGGACAAAGGATTTTCCGACGCTTGGTGGACCAACTACCGCACGCTGGTGATCAGGCGAGACGAAGGCAACATCGCGCCCGACGAGATGCGCGAGCTGATGGCCCTGACAGACACGCTGGAGGAGGTGAACGTGCGCCGCATGGCCTGCTTTGCCAGCGCCAGCAGACTGCTGGGCATGAGCCTGGATGAGCTGATGGAGAAGGCGGACCTGAAACCCAAGCTGGCCTGAATTTGTGGCCGTTCCAGCCGCCATCCGAGCAGAGGTGAGCCGCCTTGCCCAAGGGCTGTGCGAATACTGCCGCTGCCCCGAGCGCTATTCTTCATCAACCTATTCCATCGAGCACATCACGCCCCAGTCCAAGGGTGGAAGCGATGACGTGTCGAACCTCGCCTTTGCCTGCCAGGGGTGCAACAATCGAAAATTCATCGCGACAGCTCACCCTGATCCACACACTGGAGAAATCTCCGGCTTGTTCCATCCACGACAGGATCGTTGGGCGGAGCACTTCATCTGGTCGCCTGATCATCTTGAACTCGTGGGAACCACAGCCATTGGCAGGGCTTCCATCGAACGAATGGCCTTGAACAGGGGCAATGTTGTGTCGCTACGACGAGTGCTAGCAAACGCAGGTGTTCACCCGCCAAAGACCGTGGGTTAGCATCGGGAGCCCCCCCTACTTCCCCTCCAGCGCCTGCTCCAGCGCGCGCCACGCGAGCATCGCACATTTCACGCGCTGCGGAAATTTCTGCACGCCTTCCAGCAGGATGAGTTCTCCCAGCGCATCTTCATTCGCGGGGGCGCCGTCTCCCATGACGACGCGGCGGAAGTCTTCGCGGACGGCGGCGGCTTCGGCTTTGGATTTGCCCTTGATCTTCTGCGTCATCATGGAGGCGCTGGCCTGGCTGATGGCGCAACCCTGGCCGGTGAACTTGAGGTCGTCGATGTGGCCGTTGTCGGCTACTTTGACCCAGACGTCGATCTCGTCGCCACAGGAGGGATTGTCACCATGGGCGTGGAGGCAGGGGGGCGGGAGTTCGCCGCGGTTGCGCGGGTTCCGGGAGTGATCGAGGATCACCTGCTGGTAGAGGTCGCGGAGGTCGCGGAGGTCGTCGGAAAGCATGGTCGTCGGAGACGTATAGCACAGGCCGGCGGCCTGTCTCAGGTGAAGAACTTACGCGCGAGGAGCAGGACTTCGACGAGACGATTGATCTCTTCGAGCGTGTTGTAGAAATAAAAGCTGGCGCGGGTGGTGCCGGGCACCTTGAAGCGCTTCATCAGCGGCTGGGTGCAGTGGTGGCCGCCGCGCATGGCGACGCCGTGGCTGTTGGCGAATTCCACCAGATCATGCGGATGGGCGAAATCGAGGTGGAAGGCGGCGAGCGCGCCGCGGTGGCCGTTCTGCGGGCCGAGGATGCGGATGCCAGGCACCTCGGCCATGCGCTGCACGGCGTAGTTGGCGAGGTTGTGGTCATGACGCTGGATGTGCTCCAGGCCGATGGCCTCCAGATAATCGATGGCGGCACCGAGGCCGATGACGCCGGCGATGTGCGGCGTGCCGGCCTCAAAGCGATGCGGCGGCGGCTTGTAGGTGCTGGCCTCCATGAAGACATTCAGGATCATCTCGCCACCGCCATGCCAGGGGGGCATGGTTTCCAGAAGGGCCATGCGGCCATACAGCACGCCGATGCCGGTAGGCGCGCACATCTTGTGGCCGGAGAAGACGAAGAAGTCGCAGCCGAGATCGCGCACATTGATGGGCATGTGGCCGGCGCTTTGGGCACCATCGAGCAGGGTCACAGCTCCCAAGGCCTTTGCCTTGGCGAGGAGTTCCTTCGCTGGATTGATGGTGCCGAGCGAATTGGAGATGTGAACGAAGGCGAAGAGTTTTACCTGATCGGTGAGCAGCGTTTCGACGGCCTCGCCATCCAGCGTGCCGTCATCCAGAACCGGGATGTATTTGAGCGTGGCGCCGGTGCGCTGTGCGAGGAGCTGCCACGGGACGATGTTGCTGTGGTGCTCCATTCCCGTGATGAGGATGACATCCCCGGCGCGGAGATTTTGCGTGCCCCAGGTGCTGGCCACGAGGTTGATGCCTTCGGTGGTGCCGCGGGTGAAAATGATCTCGTCCTCCGAGGCGGCGCCGATGAAACGCGCGGCCTTTTTCCGCGCGGCCTCGAAGGCTTCCGTGGCGCGATTGCTCAGCTCATGCAGGGCACGGTGGACGTTGGAGTTGTCGCGCTCGTAGTAGTGCGAAAGGGCCTGAATGACGGCGCGGGGTTTCTGGCTGCTGGCGGCGTTGTCCAGATACACCAGCGGGTGTCCGTTTACCTGCTGGTCGAGAATGGGAAAATCAGAGCGTATGCGGTGCCAGTCCATGTGTGCGGAGAGCACACTTAGCGAGCCGCCATGGCCTGTCCAGCATCACGCAAGGGGGTCTGGGTACGGCCTGCATAGTGGCCGCGGCTTTCGATCTGACGGGCGCGCTCCTCCATGGTGGCGGGCTTGCCGTCGGTGGGAAGATTGTTTTCGCCCAGCCAGCCCAGCACGGCGGAACCCGTCTGGTCCAGGAACTTCACCGGATAGGTGTTCTTGAACGCGTTCCATGTCTGGCTTCCGCAACTGGTGAAGCAGGCTGAAATCAAAACGAGAAAACTGAGGCGGGCAAATTTCATTAAAGTCGTGTTTATCATGACGATCCAATTCTGTAAACAACAAGATGCTCAGCGCCTCCAGGCCACCTGGGAGCCGGTGCCGGCGGCCTGGGGCAGAATGTTGCGCCCCTTCTTGTCCTGCACCTCGCGCCCGCGCATTTCCACGCTCTTGCCAGAGCGGGAGCCGGAGGTGGCGCCCTTGTCGTTTTCGTCGGCAAACAGCAGGGCGTAAGGAGCCAGCCTGATCGCCGTGCCGATGAGCCCGCAGTTGCTGAGCAACAAGCAGGTGGCGAGGGCAAAGATCAGACGGGATTTCACGGGCATTCGGTTAAATTACCACAGCCGCGTCAATCCGTAAACATTTTTGATGTCATCGCTCGCAGACCACGATTGCGCTTTCCGCGGCAAAGATTGATGCTGCCTCTCCGTATTGCACAGCCTTCCCGTTCCCAACCCATGAAGAAACTGCTCCCTCTCCTCCTCGCCCTCACCGTCCCGCTCCAGGCAGAGATCGAACTCAAGCAGGGCGACAGCATTGCCATTCTGGGCAATGCGCTGCCGGACCGTGCGCAATACTCCGGCTGGCTGGAGACGATGCTGACCCAGGCAAATCCCGAGAAGGACCTGACCTTCCGCAATCTGGCTTTTTCTGGCGATGAGGTGCAGACGTGGCACCGCATCGACAATTTCGGCACGCGCGACGAGTGGCTGGCGAAGGTGAAGGCGGACGTCATTTTCGCCTTCTACGGCTACAACGAGTCCTTCAAAGGGTACGAAGGCATCGAGGAGTTCAAAAAGAACCTGGCCAAGTTCATCGACGACGCGAAGGCGCAGAATTACAGCGGCAAAGGCGCGCCGCGCATCGTGCTGTTCTCGCCCATCGCGCTGCAAAAGCTGGCGAACCCAAGCCTGCCGCCGGTGGATGAAAAGAACACGAACATCCAGAACTACACCGCCGCGATGAATGAAGTCGCCGCGGCGAAAGGAGTGACGTTTGTGGATCTCTTCCAACCCAGCGCCAAGGGGCTGCCCGACGGCTCCACGCTCGACGGTCTCTACATCACGGACAGCGGTGAAAAGGCCCTGGCCACCGCCGCCTTCAAATCCCTCACCGGCAAGGACGCGCCGCAGGTGAATGAAAAGCTGCGCCAGGCCATCAATGAAAAGAACTGGGAGTGGCACCAGCGCTACCGGACCGTGGACGGCTACAACGTCTATGGGGGCCGCTCCGGCCTGGCCTACACGGCGGGAGTGGGCGGCTTCAAGCAGAACGAGCGCAATCCCGAGAAGCCCTACATTTCCAACTACCAGGTGATGATGGAGGAAATGGCGCAGCGCGATGTGAAAACGGCGAACCGCGACCAGCGTGTGCATGCCATCGCCAAAGGCGGCGACCTCCAGGTGAAGGACGACAACCTCCCGCCGGTGGAAAAAGTGCCGACCAACATGCCCAATCCGAAGGAGGGCAAGGAATTCAACAAGGTGCCGATGACCGGCATGACCTTCACGCCGGAAGGCCTCGTGGCATTTCCGGACGCGAAGGAGGCGATGAAAAACATCCAGCCTGAGAAGGGGCTGAAGATCACGCTGTTTGCCGATGAAAAGATGTTCCCGGAACTGGCCAAGCCGGTGCAGATGGCGTGGGACACCCGCGGCCGCCTGTGGATCAGCGCCTGGCGGAACTACCCCGAGCGCACGCCCACCAGCACCAAGGGCGACAGTCTGCTGGTGTTTGAGGACACGAATGGCGACGGCACGGCGGACAAGATGACGGAGTTTGCGGACAATCTGAACTGCCCCACCGGATTCAATTTTTACAAGGACGGCGTCATTGTGATGCAGTCGCCGAATCTGGTGTATCTGGAGGACACCGATGGCGACGGCAAGAGCGACAAGCGCACCATCCTCCTCATGGGGCTCTGCGCGGCGGACTCGCACCATGAAACGAATGCGCTGAACTATGACTGCGGCGGCGCGCTGTATCCGAGCGACGGTGTCTTCCACCGCACGCAGGTGGAGACGCTCTACGGCCCGGTGCGCAACACCAACGGGTGCATCTACCGCTTTGACCTGAACCGCCGCACGCTGGAGCGCTTCACCACGGACGCCACGGTGAATCCGCATGGCAAGGTGTGGGACCGCTGGGGCAATGCCTTCTTCACGGACGCCACGGGCAATGTGAACACCTTTGCCGAGGCCTCCTCCTGCTACCTGCCGCGTGAAGGCGGCGGCAGCGCGAAGCTGCAGGAGTTCTGGAAGCGCCCCGCGCGCCCGGCTGCTGGCAATGGCCTTATTTCCAGCCGCCATTTCCCGGAGGACTGGCAGAACAATTTCCTCAACTGCAACGTCATCAGCTACCAGGGCATCTGGCGCGTGCCGCTTCTGCCGGATGGCTCAGCCCTGAAGGGGGAAGTCAGCAATGAGCTGGTGAAGGTGGATCCCGCCGTGTATCCCACCTTCCGCCCAGCCGCCGTCAGCGTGGGCCCGGATGGTGCGCTGTATTTCTGCGACTGGTCGAACGCGATCATCGGCCACATGCAGCACCACCTGCGCGATCCGAACCGCGACCACCAGCATGGCCGCATTTACAAGCTGACGTATGAAGGCCGCGAGCTGCTCAAGCCCGCGAAGATCTATGGTGAAAGCATTGAAAATCTCCTCGAAAACCTGAAGACCTGGGAGGACAACGTGCGCATGCGCAGCAAGATCGAGCTGGCTAAATACGAGCCCGCCAAGGTGGCCGCCGCAGCGAAAGCGTGGGCCGCCAAACTCGACAAGGGGGACAAGGAATACGAGCACCACCGCCTCGAAGCGCTGTGGGTGCACCAGTGGGTGGATGTGGTGGATGTGGATCTCCTCAAGCAGGTGCTCACCTCTCCTGAACCGCGCGCCCGCGCTGCTGCCACCCGCGTGCTTTGCTACTGGAAGGACCGCGTGCCTGGCGCGCTCGAGCTGCTGAAGGCGGCTGTGAATGACAACGCCATGCCGGTGCGCATGCATGCGGTCCGCGCGCTGAGCTTCTACCAGCCCACGCCGGACGCGGAGAAGGCGCTGGAGATTGCCTATGATGTGCTCAAGCAGCCCACGGATTCCTACATCGACCACGTGTTCGGCGAATGCCGCAAAGGCCTGCAGTCCGTGCTGAAGACGAAGGTTCTGCCGAAGGATCCCGGCGCGCTCGCCGAGTTCATCTCCAAGACCAGCGATGCCGATCTGAAAAGCCTGCCGGACATCGAGCCCGTGCTGGTGGAAAAACTCACCCGCCCGAAGCTCGGAGCCGACGTTCGCTCGAAGGCGCTGGAAGAACTCGCCAAAATCTCCGGCAACGACGCTCCTGTGGTGCTGGTGGACATGCTCAAGCGCGTCGAAGCCGCCGGCGGCAGACTCAACTCCACCGCGGACGACCTGGGCAAGCTGCTGCTGGCGCAGTCTCCGGGCATGATCGCCCGCCATGGCACGCTCATCAAAACGCTGGCCCAGGAGGCGAAGCAGGCCCCGGTGAAGCGTGTGTGCTACGCCGCCTACATCGTCGGTGACAAAACACCCGACAATCTCTGGAAGGCCACCACCGACGGTGGAGAGCGCAACTACCTCATCGAAGCCATCGCCCTCATCCCGGCGAATGAAGCCGCCCTGCGCGCCAAGTTCCAGCCGCACCTTACCGCATTGCTGGGCGATGCGAAGCTCGACGGCGGCCGCCTGCGTGCCGTGCTCACCGCCCTGCCCCTCATGGGTGCCAGCCATGCCGCCGCGAACTTCCAGATCGTGGCGCAGCACCTCATCGACGGCAAGGAGCGCAACGCCGCCGCCAAGGCGCTCATGAAGTTCCCAAAAACAAGCTGGGACGCGGCCAAAGCGAAGCCCGTCACCGAGGCCGTGCTTGCGTATGGCAAGACCGTCGCCCCTGCGGACCGCAGCAAGCCCGAGTACGTCGAGATCATCGCCGCCGCCAAGGAAATGGCCGCGCTGCAGGGCGATGCCGGCAAGGCCACGCTCGCTGAATTGAAGACCATCAGCGTCGATGTCTTCGTCGTCCATACCGTGCACGAGCAGCTTCGCTTTGACACCACCCGGATCGAAGTCACCGCCGGCAAGCAGTTCGAAGTCATCTTTGAAAACGACGACGTCATGCCGCACAACTTCGTCATCGTGCCTCCGGGCAAGCACATGGAAATCGGCACCGCCGCCATGACCATGACGCCCGACAAGCTCGACAAACAAGGCCGCGCCTACATGCCCGCCGCCTTTGAGAAACAAATCCTGGCCGCCACGAAGCTCCTCGAACCTGGACAGAAAGAAACGATCAAGCTCAAGGCCCCGTCACAGCCCGGGGAGTATGAGTTTGTCTGCACCTTCCCCGGGCATGCCGTGCTCATGTGGGGGACGCTGAGCGTGGGGAGGTGATGTGATTCATTCTCGCGGTTGTCATTGATCTGCCAGCCATTAAACTCGATGGCATGACTGCGACGCTGGAATCCGATCACAAGCTTTCACTCTCCGAGGATGTCCTTGCCCAAGGACTTTTCAAGAACGGCATGGAGTTTCGTGTTAGCGTCACCCCTTCCGGTGCGATGATCCTGCGTCCGAACCGGTCTCGTCGTCAATCGCTCGTGGAGCATCTTCGCGGGCTGCAAGGGCTGGAGCTTGCCTTGAACCGTGAGACTCTCGATCTGCCCGTTAATCCATTAAAAGGATTCGGATGCCTCAAAGGCAAAATCTCGATGTCAGCGGACTTCGATGAGCCGCTTGGAGACTTCAAAAACTGCATGGAGTAAGGCTCCTCGCGACAGCGTCCTGGACTGCGCCGGTCCTCCGGCGCTTTCGAATGTCCATCGGCCTGCGCAAAGCTCCAGAGGGCTGGAGCACTCCAGTACGCTGCCGCGCATCTCGTTGATCCCTCGTAAGACCTCAGCTCTCGCGGATCTTCCCCGCCAGGGTGTCGAGCGTGCGTTTGAAGTCGTTGGAACCGTTGACGAGGTTCGTGACGACCTTGCAGGCATGGATGACGGTGCCGTGGTCACGGCCGCCGAATTCATCCCCGATCTGCACCAGCGGCAGCTTCGTGAGCGTGCGGGTGAGATACATGGCCACCTGGCGGGCCTCGGCGATGTTTTTTGGGCGGCGCGGGCCGGTGAGGTCGCTCACGCGCAGATCGTAATGCGTGGCGATGATGCGCTGGATGCGGTCCACGGTGACGGTCTTGGACGGATCTTCATCGATCACGTCATGGAGCAGCGCGGCGAGCGCGGATTCCGTGGTGACGGCCCCTTCGAGGGACACGTGGGCGGCCACGCGCATCAGGGCGCCTTCCAGCTTGCGCACGTTCACGCGGATGCGCTGCGCGATGAAATCGAGAATCCATGAATCGAGCGAGACATTGAAGTCGCTCTGCTTGCGGCGCAGGATGGCGATGCGGGTTTCAAGATCCGGCACCTGAATCTGCGTGGCGAGGCCCCACTCAAAGCGGGAGACGAGGCGGCTTTCCAGATTCTTGATCTCGCTCGGCGGGCGGTCGCTGGCGAGCACGATCTGCTTCGCGTTGTTGAAGAGCTCGTTGAAGGTGTGGAAGAACTCCTCCTGCGTGCTGTCCTTGCCTTCGAAGAAATGAACGTCGTCGATGAGGAGCACATCCACCCTGCGGTACTTCTGGCGGAACTGGCTGAAGGTCTGGCGCTTGATGGCGTCCACAAACTCGTTGGTGAACTGCTCGGAGGTGACGTAGCGGACGTTGGCGCGGGGCTTGCGGGCCAGGACCTCCTGGCCGATGGCCTGCAGCAGGTGCGTCTTGCCCAGGCCGGTGGGGCCGTAGAAGAACAGCGGATTGTAGATGCGGCCCGGCTTTTCAGCCACGGCCTTGGCCACGGCCACGGAGTAGCTGCTGTTCGGGCCGATGACGTAGCTGTCAAAGTTGAACTTGGCGTTCAGGCCGGCTTCGCTGAAGAAACGAATCGGTGCCTGGTCGTTCACAGGAAGACGCGCCGCCTTCTGCTCAGGCAGGGGGGTGTAGCTCACCGGCGCGGGCTCGGTGGCCACATGAAACTCGATGGTCGTCGGCACACCGGTGACCTCCGCCACGGCATCTGTGACGGCCACGGTGTGATTGCTCTCAATCCAGAGCTGATGGATCGGATTTGGGACGGTGATGACGAACCTGCCGTCGTCCGTGAGGCGGGCGGTCGTGCCGCTGAAGCAGCGCTGAAAATTATCCCCGCCGAGGCGCTTCACCAAAACTTCGCAGACCTGATCCCAGACGGTGGGGACAGGCGTGAAGAGTTCCGTGTGTCCATGATGAGCCGAGCCGTTGGGAGAAGAGTGATTCGAGTTTTCATCGTTGCGCGCCATGATGAGTTTTCCTGGGAGAGTGAGGTCGGGATTGGTTTGAGAAGTGAGAGCGAAGAATTTCAAAGGGAGCAATCAGGAGGCCATTGAATATCTTTTAAAATGACGGCGCTTTGTATGACGAAAACGGCACATGAAACAAGCTCTTCTTCGATATATTTTTAAAGTTTTGCAGCGCATATCGCAAAACATTCAAAATAAAATTCACACTCGATTGTGAAGATTCCACCAACAAGCTGTGAACAGCGTGCGAACAGATGTGTGCAAGCATGACCGGCACGCAAAATGCGTGCATGATTTGCCATAGATGCTGTCACATACCGGGCCCGGAGGCGGTATCAATGAGCCTGCTTCACATGCTCTCCGAGGAAGTCACGGCCAAAGTCGCCGTCAAAGCTGCGCCACACGCTGTGCACATGGTTGGCATCGTTCTGCGTGTTGTCATACTCCAGGAGGAAGGTCTTGCCCTGCACGCGGTAGTAGTGCGGTTCGCCGCGCTCCTTTCCGCCGGCCCAGGCAAAATAAACGGGGCCGCTGTTCTTAAACTCAGCGCGCGCGGCTTCGGCGATCTCCGGACGCAGGCGCTCAATGTACTCTGAAATGAGACGGGTGAGCATGCTCTTCTGTTTTTCATCCATCTCCGAGTCAGCAAGACCGGCAGGTGAAAGCGCGCTCACCTTGTGCTCCGCGGCGGTGATCATTTCCTTGGGAGCTTCCGTGGCGACGAACGCCTTCTTAAACTGCTCAGGGGTGAGAGATTTCACCAATTCGCGTCCCAATTCCTCCTCAACGCCCAGCACGCGGAGCCCGGTCAGCGGCCCCTGGCGGATTTCACCGGGGTTGGTTCCCATGAAGGAGGGCGTGGCACGGATCATCTGCCCATCCTTGAGGGTGAAGTTCAGCGAGAGGTGATGCCCTTCCACACGCCAGCCCCAGGCTCCTTTGTCGGCAGGCTCGCCGAAGATCGAGACAAAATATTTTTCCGGATCGCGCTTTTCACGTGTGGCGGCGCGCTTCGATTCATCCGCACCTTCCATTTGATAGAGCACTTCTTCGAGGCTCATGATCGTCACCGCCTTGGCGGAGCCGCGAAAGCTGAGGCCGGTATTTAAGAGAGCATGCGCCAGCAGGCGCTGCTGCGGCGTCATCTCCTTGAGGGGGAGGCCCTTGCGCTCACGCGGAATGAAGTGCCAGTTTTCGCGCTCGTCGGAGCCAAATTCAAAACAGGCCTTTGCCTTCTGCTCGGGCGTGAGGGCGGCCAGGAAGACCTTGGCGATGGCGGACATCTGGGAGCCGGCTTCGTGGGCCCCTGCCTGGCGCGGAGTGAAAGTGGAAAGGGCAAGGCAGATGCCGAGAAACGGTGCGGAGAGGCGCTGAGCGAGGTGCATGGTGGTGATGATTCGACGTGATTGCTTGGCGGGGCAAGTCGAACGCTCGTTTCCGGAGCGGTTTGTCATTCATTGTGACCAATTTTCGGCTTGTGTGCGCGGCAACGTTGACACTTTCCGCCGCGAGGCTGTAGTCTGATGATTATCGTAAAATACCGTTTTCCCGTACCACCCGCCAAGCCGATCCGAATTCATGTACTCCAATGAAGCATACCTCCTCGAACAGCTCGAAGAAACCGGGCAACTGACCGGGCGTGACATCCAGCAGGCAAAGACAGGCCTGAAACCCGGGGAGAGCGCCATTGCTGCATTGATCAAATCCGGAGCGATCACGGACGAGCAGATCGCCCGCACGGTGGCGGTGAACTCCGGCATGGAGTATGTGGATCTGCATGGCTTCGAGGCGAACCCGGGCCTCAAGGCGCTGGTCCCGGTGGACGTGGCCAAGAAATACAAAATCGCGCCGCTGGGGATGAACAACAGCACGCTGCAGATTGCGGTGGCGGACCCGTTTGACTTTGAAACACTGGACGCCCTGCCGCACGTGCTGCAGCCGGACATCGAGTACTACTGCTCCACGCCCTCCCTGATCAAGACGGTCCAGTCCAACATTTATGGCAATGAGGAAATCCTGGGCCTGACCACCAAGAATCAGGACAGCAAGGATGACGACGCCCCGGTGATCAAGCTGGTGACGAACCTGCTGATGGAAGCCTTCAAGCAGAAGGCGTCTGACATTCACATCGAGCCGCTGGAGAAGGACATCCGCATCCGCTACCGCATGGACGGCGTGCTGGTGGATGTGGAGCACCACCCGAAGCGCCTGCATTCCGCCATCATCGGCCGCATCAAGATCATGACCGGCTCCATGCAGCTGGATGAAAAGCGCATCCCGCAAGACGGCCGCATCCAGATGTCCTTCAATGACAAGGAGATCGACATGCGTGTGTCGATCATCCCGACGAACAACGGCGAGAGCGTCGTCATGCGTGTGCTGGACAAGAGCAGCCTCAAGCTGGGCCTGGTGGACCTGGGCTTCCTCAGCGACGACCAGGCCTCCTTTGAGCAGCTCATCACGCTGCCGGACGGCATCATCCTGGTGACGGGCCCGACGGGCTCCGGCAAAACCACCACGCTGTACGCCTGCCTCAATTTCATCAACCGTCCCGACCGCAAGATCATCACCGTGGAAGACCCGGTGGAATACGAGCTGGCGGGGATCAACCAGGTGATGGTGAAGGAGGACGTGGGCATGACCTTTGCGGCGGCGCTGCGCGCCATGCTGCGCCAGGCGCCCAACATCATCATGCTGGGGGAAATTCGCGACCTGGAGACGGCCTCCATCGCCATCCAGGCCTCGCTCACGGGTCACCTTGTCTTCAGTACGCTGCATACGAACGATGCGCCGAGCGCGGTGGCACGTCTCACGGACATCGGGGTGAAGCCCTTCCTCACGGCCTCCGCCGTGCGCGCCATCGAGGCGCAGCGCCTGGTGCGCAAGCTGTGCCCGGACTGCAAGCAGCCCGGCAAGCTCTCGACGCATGAACTGCGCTCCCTCGGGCTGGAGGCCGGCCAGATGGCGGAGGCGAACATCAACACCCCCGTCGGCTGCTCCAAATGCCGCCAGCGCGGCTTCCGCGGACGTATGTCCATCGTGGAGATTTTCAAGATCGACGACGAAGTGCGCGGCATGATCAACCAGCAGCTCACCACGCCGCAGCTGCGCAAGCGTGCGCGCGAGCTGGGGATGCGCACCCTGCGCGAGGACGGCATCCGCAAGGTGCTCTCCGGCTCGACCACGGCCGAGGAAGTCATCGAGGCCACGATGGCCGACGCCGATTGATCTTTCTTCATCGAACCCCTTCCAACGAACTTCCTTTCCTTCAGACGCTATGACACCCCATAATGTGGTAGAGATGCTCAAAGGCCGCGGCGTGATCGACAAAGGTCTCGCCTATGACATCGAGCAGGATGCCGTGCAAAACGGCAAAGACATCGTCCAGGTGCTGCTGTCCTACGGCATCTACACCAGTGAAGACGAATTCTGGGCGCAGGTGGCCGATGAACTGGGCGCCGACCATTTCGACCTCGACAACTTTGAGCCGCCGCCCTCCGTGGTGGCGCTGATTCCCGCCGGCATGGCGCGTCTCTACGGCGCGTTTCCGGTCACTCTGGACGGCCAGGGCCTTCATGTGGCCTTCACGGATCCGCTCAATCCCCAGCTCGTGGAAGACCTGCGCTTTGGCCTGGAAAAAACGATTGTTCCCGTGGTGGCGCGCCGCAGCCAGGTGCTGGCGTTGATTGAAAAGTACTACGGTGCCGGCGCCCCCAGCATCGATGAGATTTTCGGCCAGCTCGGCAAGGCCGGGAAGGAAGGCATGACGGCAGAGGCCGAGGCCAACTCCGCGCCGATCGTCAAATTTGTGGATCTGGTGATGCAGCAGGCCATCAAGGAGCGTGCGAGCGACATTCACTTCGAGCCCTTTGAGCGTGAGTTCAAAATCCGCTATCGTGTGGACGGCGCCCTCTATGAAATGGCGCCGCCGCCCGTGCATCTGGCGAATTCGATCATTTCGCGCATCAAGGTGATGTCCAGCATGAACATCGCCGAGCGCCGCATCCCGCAGGACGGACGCATCATGACCAATGTGGGCGGGAAGCCGGTGGACATGCGCGTGAACTCCCTGCCGACGCAGCACGGTGAGTCCGTGGTGCTCCGCGTTCTGGACCGCTCATCGATCAACATCGAGCTCGAGGCGCTGGGCATGCAGCCCTTCCTGCAGGACTACATCGTCGAGACCATTCACAAGCCCAACGGCATCTTCATCGTCACCGGCCCGACCGGCGCCGGGAAGACCACCACGCTGTACGCCTGCCTGCGGCGCATCAACACCATCGACTGCAAGCTGCTCACCGCCGAAGACCCGGTGGAGTATGAGCTCGACGGCGTGATGCAGGTGCCGATCAATGAGTCGGTGGGCCTGACCTTTGCCAAGGCGCTGCGTTCCTTCCTGCGTCAGGATCCCGACCGCATCATGGTGGGAGAGATGCGCGACCTGGAGACCGCGCAGATCGCCATCCAGGCCTCCCTCACCGGCCACTTGGTGCTCAGCACCCTGCACACGAACGACTCCGCCGGCGCCGTGACCCGTCTGGTGGACATGGGGGTGGAGCCCTTCCTCGTCTCCGCCACGCTGGAAGGCGTGCTGGCCCAGCGACTTCTGCGCACCATCTGCAAGAGCTGCCGTGCGCCGTATGAGCCGAGCCTGCACATCCTCAACCAGCTCAATCTCTCGCCGGAAGACCTGGGGGGGAAGCATTTCTACACCGGTTCCGGCTGCTCTGTCTGCGGGAACAGCGGCTACAAGGGCCGAAAGGGGCTCTACGAGCTGCTGGACGTCACCGACCCCATCCGCGAGCTCATCACCGGCCGCGCGCCTTCCATCGTGCTAAAGCAAAAAGCCATCGAGCTCGGCATGGTCACCCTGCGTGAGGACGGCCTGCGCAGCATTTATGATGGTTCGACCACCATCGAAGAAGTGCTGAAATACACCTGACCTCCGCCCTCCGGGCCGCCGGCGCCACCTCCCGCGCATCTCTGGACATTATTTGATGGACAGAACGCCCGCCGCCCCGGTATTCTCATTTTTACACTGAACAACGCCGCCCCGCCAAGCCACCTATGCCCACGTTTCATTACATTGCCCTGGATCAGAACGGACAGGAAACCGCCGGAGATCTTGACGCCGCCTCCGAGGCAGACGCCATCAATCAACTGCGCCAGTCCGGCCTGTATCCGACCAGTGTGGCCGCGGAAGGCCAGGGCCAGGCGGCCGCCATCAAGAAACGCGTCAAATCCAGCTCCAAGGGCAAGGCGAAGAGCGTCAAAGTGGGCGCCAATGCCAAGGTGAAGAGCAAGAGCCTGATGATCTTCACGCGCCAGCTCGCCACCCTCATCGACTCCGGCCTGCCGCTGCTGCGCGGCCTCACCGTGCTGGGCCGCCAGGAGCCGAACCTGGTGATGAAGGGCACGATCAACACGCTGGCGGACAACGTGCAGACCGGCAGCACCTTCTCCGAAAGCCTGCAGCAGTACCCGCGCATCTTTAACAAGCTTTACATCAACATGGTGAAGGCCGGGGAGCTCGGTGGTGTGCTCGAGCTCGTGCTCAACCGTCTGGCTGAGTACCAGGAAAAGGCCCAGAAGCTCAAAAACAAGATCGTGGCCGCGATGGTTTACCCGATCATCGTCATGTTCATCGCCGCGGGCATCATGGTCTTCCTGATGATGGTCATCGTGCCGCGATTTGAAGTCATCTTCGAGGACATGCTGGGCAGCAAGGACAAGCTGCCGGACCTGACGAAATGGGTCATCGGCTTCAGCCGCACTATGGCCAGCAATGCCTGGTATATTCTTGCTGGGATTGCAATAATCGTCGTCGGCTGGCGCATGATGGCGGCCACCAAGGGCGGGCGGCGCTGGATCGACCGCACCAAGCTCAAGCTCCCCCTCTTCGGTGATGTGCAGCGCAAAACTGCCATCTCGCGCTTCACCCGCACGCTCGGAACGCTGGTGACCTCCGGTGTGCCGATTTTGCAGGCCTTGAACATCACGCGTGACACGGCGGGCAATACGATCGTTTCCGACGCCATCACCAAAGTGCATGACGCCGTGAAAGAAGGTGAGTCCATGGTGGCCCCGCTTGAGTCCAGCAATGTGTTCCCCCCGATGGTGATCTCCATGGTGGACGTGGGTGAAGAAACCGGCCAGCTCCCCGAGATGCTGCTGAAGATCGCCGACGTGTATGAAGACGAAGTGGACAATTCCGTGTCCGCCCTGACCTCGATGCTGGAGCCGCTGATGATCGTCGTGCTCGCCCTCGTGGTGGGTGTCATCGTCATGGCCCTGTTCCTGCCGCTCATCGACGTGATCAAAAACCTCAGCGGTGGCGCCGGCGGCTAAGCCCGGCCTGCCTGGTCAAAAAAACCAACCTTTTATTCTGGAGTCATGAAAACAACCCTCTTCAAATTCCATTCGCGCCCGCGCGCCTTCACGCTGGTGGAGATGCTCATCGTCGTCACCATCATCGCGATGCTCGCCGCCCTGACCCTGGGCGGATACACCTATGCCATGCGCTCTTCCAAGCGCCGCCTCACCACCGGGACTTTCGAGGCGATCAAGCTCGCCCTGGAGCGTTACAACTCCGAATTCGGCGAGTATCCGCAGCCGGCCGGCAGCAACCAGATGATGCCCTTCCCTCCTGGGACGGCCGCGTATGACATCTCGGGGGCGGCGTGCCTCTACCAAGCCCTGACCGGCGATGGCTACGATCAGATCAAGGGTGTGACAGCGGCGTCTTCCAGCTCTGCCGGAGGCGGCAGCGCGGGAGGCTCCTCGGACGGAAAGGTCGAAGGAACGGCGGAGATCAAAAACAAGATGTTTGTGGAAATCCCCCAGACCATCTTCACCAAAAAGGGCTCCACCTACATCCTCATCGACGGCTTTGGCCACCCCTTCCAGTACATCAAGGCGGCGCTTCCTTCCACCACGACGGGTTCCGGAAGCAGCGGGTCCGGCAGCTCAGGATCTGGCTCCGGCACCACCACGGCCACGACCATCAATTCCACCTACGATCTCTGGTCCTACTCCGAAGACGAGCAAAACACCACGAAGCAGAGCATCAACACCCTTTCGGATCCGACGCTGTCCGTCAAATGGATCAAAAACTGGTGAAGGCGAAGGCTGCGCCAGACTCTTGAAAAACGATATTGACGGCGGGTTCGGGGCGAAGATTGATAACGTATGCCCATTGGCCTTGCCATTGCCTCCATTCTTGCGCTGTTCATCAGTTTTTGGACACTGAACATCGCGCGGGATCCCAGCGTCTGGCGGCTTTGGTGGATGGACCTTCTCGGAGTCCTCGACGTGGACTCCAACCGGGAGCAGCGGCGGAGCCAGGAGCGCCAGATGTCCTTCATCTGCTACCTGCTCTTCATGCTGCTGCTGGCCACGAGCCTCAGCGGCGCCTTCTGGACGGTGGACCGCGTGCGTGAGGCCAAGCGCGACAAAACGCGGTTTGAGCGCGCGGTGGACAGCTCCAACCGCGAGTTCGAAAAAATGAAAAACAAGCCGCAGAGCATCAAGCGCTGACCTGGCGGCGGCGGCACAGACAGGGGCTGGATTTTGGTTTGCACGGGGCCTCCATCGCTGCGAAGGAAGGTTCCATACCAATCCCGCCCCCATGAACCGCCAGGAAAACCTCGAATCCCTCTTTCGCAACGGCAAGACCGTCATCCTCCCCATCGACCACGGCTGTGCCATTCCCGTGCCCGGGCTGGAAAACCCCTTTCAGCTCATCGATTCGGTGAACGAGTTCGTCGATGGCTACGTCATGAACCTGGGAGTGGCCCTGCGCGCGGCGGACAGTCTGGCGGGCAAGGGCATCATCCTGCGCACGGACATCTACAACACCCGCACCACGGGCGAGGGCGCCGGCAGCATCGGCGTCTTTGGCGTGGAGGAGGCGGAAATGGTGGGCGCCAATGCCGTCATGAACATGCTCTACCCCGGCTCCGCCTATGAGAAGGCGAATTTCCAGGAATGCGCCGACCTCATCCGCCTGAGCCTGGACACAGACATTCCTGTCATCCTGGAGTCGCTGCCTTTCGCGCTCGGCGCTCCGGAAAAATACACCGTGGAGAACGTCAGCTTTGCCGTCCGCCTGGCCGCCGAGCTGGGCTCGGATGTGGTGAAGACCCCCTACCCCACCAACGGCACGGTGGAAGACTTCCGCCGCATTGTGGGGCAGAGCTTTGTGCCGGTCATCATCCTCGGCGGAGCCGCCATGGGAGACGACGCCGGGCTGCTGAAAATGGTGGAGAACGCCATGGAGGCCGGAGCCGCCGGCATCGCCATCGGCCGCAATGTCTGGCAGCACAAAAATCCCGCCGCCATTGCCCGCAGTCTTGCCGCGATTGTGCATGAAGATGCCTCCGCCCTCGAAGCTCTCGCGCTGCTGAAAGAACCCGTGCGCTGAACCAGTTTCGTTTCACCCCATCATGAAACGACTGCTTCTTGCCGCCAGCCTGTTTGCCGCGTGCTCACTCCACGCCCAGCAGCTTCAAACTTTCAACATTACGGCCGACGACTGGACTGAAGGCGAGCCGCCCAAGGAGGTCTTTGTGGTGGACGGCACCATCAAGATCGCCGCGCGGGATGGCAACAAGGCGATCGTGATTGATCCCAATCCCATCACCGATGCCAGCGCCCAGCTCGGCGTCTCGGCGGCGGGAAATGCGAGCATCGAGGCGCGCATTCTCGCCATCAAGCGCGGCCGCAGCACGCCACGCTTTGGCGTCAGCGTGCATGGGATGAGCGGGCACCGCCTCATCGTCAATGCCGCCAAAAAATCGCTCGATCTGGTGAAGGGAGACCAGACCCTGGCGTCCGTGCCCTTTGCCTGGACCAGTGAAGTCTGGGTGAAGGTGAAACTCGAAGCCAAAAAGGGAGCGGGTGATGCCTGGACCATTACGGGCAAGGCCTGGGCAGCGGATGCGGCGGAGCCTGCCGAGCCCCTCATCAAACACGAGGATTCCAAGCTCAAAGGCCAGGGCAAATGCGCCATCTGGGCCACCCCGTTTTCAGGCGAGCCGGTGTTCTTTGACGACATCAAAATCAGCGTTGAGGCAGCTCCTGCGGCGCCTTGAACGGATCACGGTGCGGGAGGCGGCGGCGGTTTGACCGTGATGCTGGCGGGCAGTGAAGCCGTGGCGTGCTTGCCAGTGAGAGTTTCGAACTGAGTCAGGCGGGCAAACATGAAGCCGACAAAGACGCTCGCATTCATCTCGATGGGGATGCGCAGTTCGTCGTCTGACACCCAGATGGTGGCCGTCTTCATCTTTTTGTAGGCGCTGAGGGCAAGGGTGTTGCGGTCGATCTTTCGGATCTTCAGGCCCAGTTTGATGCAGGGGCGCTTCTGCCCGCCGTATTCAATGGTCTCGCGCCCCTGCACCTCAAACGTGGTCAGGTAGGGCGTGTCCCAGGGCTGCACCACCCGCGTGATCTTCTGCCCGTTCTTCAGCTCCAGGCTGCGCACGTAGAGGATGAAGGAGAGGATGTCATCCATGGGGCCATAGGGGCAAACGGCGGTGGAGGTGGCCTTGGCTCCCTTCACCGGCTGCACCTGGGTCTCCGTGATGACCCGATGCCGCTCAAACGACACGCGGTAGCGGCAGGTCTCCGCGCTGTCCGTCTCCTGGTGCTGCAGGTAGTGCGCCCGCAAATCTCCGCGATGCATGATGGAGGTCATTTCGCAGTCGTACTTCCACAGCGCGCGCGCCAGCCCCGTGCTGGCCGCGCTGGCATCCGCCCGCCAGAAAGCTCCCGCCTCGCGCACCGTCAGCGTGGCCTGGCCGGCCGTCATCACATGGCTCCAGCCGACGTCAAAGGTCAGGCGGCACGGTGGCACGCGTCTCTGCGTTCCCGCAGTGCCCGGGGTGAGCTCCTTGACCCATTCCGGCGTACCGGCCCACGTCAGAGAATGGCCCAGCAGGCCAAGGAGGAGGAACCACAAAGCGCGCATGCCGCAGTATTCCCCCGATTTTCCCTTTTGCCAGTCTGTGTCTTTTCCGCCACAGTCTCATCACCATGCACGACCCCCGAATCGACGCCCTGTCCCGCCAGCTTGTCCGCTACTCCACCAAGGTGAAAAAAGGCGACCTCGTCTGGATCGACCTCTTCGACGCGCCAAACACCGTGGGCCAGAGTCTCATCCGCGAAGTCGTCGCAGCCGGCGGCCTGCCCATGGTCCGCCTCAATGATGCCGTGCTCACCCGCGAGCAGATGATCCATGCTTCTGAGAAACAGTATGACATCATCGCGGAAAACAACCTGGCCCTGATGAAGCAGACGGACTGCTACATCGCCGTGCGCGGCAGCCACAACATCACTGAGGCTGCGGACGTGCCGCCGGACAAAATGAAGATGGTCATGGCCAAGCTGCGCCCCGTGCAGAACGAGCGCGTGAACAACAGCCGCTGGGTGGTGCTGCGCTGGCCCACGCCTTCCATGGCCCAGCAGGCCGGCATGAGCACGCAGGCCTTTGAGGACTTCTTCTTCCGCGTCTGCCTGCTGGACTACGCCGCGCTCCTCCCCGCCATGAAAGCTTTGAAGCAGCTCATGGACAAAACCAGGCACGTGCACATCACCGGTCCGGGCACCGACCTGAGCTTCAGCCTCAAAGGCATCAAGGCCATCGCCTGCGGCGGCAACCACAACATTCCCGACGGCGAAGTCTTCACCTCCCCGGTCAAAACCAGCGTGGAAGGCGTCATCAGCTACAACGCCCCCACCATCTATCAGGGCATCGCCTTTGACACGGTGAAGCTGGAGTTCAACAAGGGTAAAATCGTCAGCGCCACCGCCAACAACACCGAGGCGATCAACAAGATCCTCGACAGCGACGAAGGCGCCCGCTACATCGGCGAATTCGCCATCGCATTCAATCGCGAGATCAAGGAGCCGATGCGCGACATCCTGTTCGACGAAAAAATCGCCGGCAGCTTCCACTTCACCCCCGGCCAGGCCTATGAGGGCATCGCCGACAACGGCAACCGCAGCCAGGTGCACTGGGACCTCGTCAACATCCAGCGCCCTGAGTACGGCGGCGGTGAGATCCACTTCGACGGCAAGCTCATCCGCAAGGATGGGAAGTTTGTGCTGCCGGAACTGAAGCCGCTGAATTATTGAAGTTGACCAGTTGCGCCGCAACAGGTGTGAAAAAACACCAGTTGCAGCGCAACTGGGCTACTTTATCGGCGGCTGGAAGTTCAGCAGCTCGATCTCCACCGCGTGCTTCCGCTCCGGCAGGAGTTCCACCATGCTGATGCTGCCGTACTCGATGTTGAAGTGCGCCATGTGCATCAGCGGCATTTCCAGCAGGAGGGCGATGATGGCGCGGATGATGCCGCCGTGGCAGAACACCGCCACATGCTGGTGCGGGTGCGCCTGAATGATCTGCAACAGGCAGTCGCGCACGCGCGTCAGGAGGCTGTCGATGGTCTCGCCATTGGCGATGCCATTGCTCTGGATGATTTCGAGCCAGTCAAAGGCGCTCGCGCCGAAATGCGTCTGCACCTCGTCCCAGCGGTGGCCGGTCCAGTCGCCGAAATCGATCTCGCGCAGCCCGGGCAGCAGCGTTGGCTGCATGCCCCGCTGCTTCGCCAGCGGAGCCAGCGTCTGCTGCACCCGCAGCATGGGGCTGGCATACAGCGCATCGATTTTCGTGTCCTTCAGCCACTGCGCCACCGCCTCCCCCTGCTTCAGCCCCAGAGGAGAGAGGCCCATGTCAATGCGCGAGCCCCCAAACACCTTGTGGTACTTCTCCTCCACCTCTCCGTGGCGGATGAGATAGAGCTGAAGGGGATGGTTGCGGAGGTGGGATTTCACGACAGTTGACGAAGAGGGTGGAAAAACGGAAGGCAGCGCTAGAACGCTGCCTTCCTGAACAAGAGCGGATGAAACAGAGAAGTTTAGACGGTGCCGAAGATCGTCTTCCCGGTGCTCAGCAGGTCGTTGCAGGCTTCCTTCATGCGGTCGCAGAGGCCCTGCTCGCCTTTTTTGAGGTAGCTGCGGGGGTCGTAGCTCTTCTTGTCGCCCACTTCGCCGTCGATCTTGAGGACGCCGTCGTAGTTCTTCATCATGTGGCCGACGATGGGGCGGGTGAAGGCGTACTGGGTGTCGGTGTCGATGTTCATCTTGATGACGCCGTAGCCGAGAGTCTCGCGGATTTCTTCCAGCGGGGTGCCGGAGCCGCCGTGGAAGACGAGGTCCATCTCGGCCTTGGCGCCGTACTTGCCGGTCACGGCGGCCTGGCCGTCGCGCAGGATGGTGGGCTTGAGCTTCACCGCGCCGGGCTTGTAGGAGCCGTGCACATTGCCAAAGGTGGCGGCAAACATGAAGCGGCCGATGCCGTTGAGGGTTTCATACACCGTGAGCATGTCCTCAGGGGTGGTGTAGAGCTTGTCGTTGGCCACACCGGAGGTGTCGTGGCCGTCTTCCTCGCCGCCGACGACGCCGGCTTCGATTTCGAGGATGATGTCCAGCGCGGCGCACTGGGTGAGGAGGTCTTTGGACACCTTCATGTTCTCTTCCAGCGGCAGCTCGGAGCCGTCAAACATGTGGGAGTTGAAGAGGTTGCCCTTGCCGGCTTCGCGACGCGCCTTGGTGGCGGCGAGGAGGGGCTTGAGGAATTTTTCCACGTTCTTCGGGTGGCAGTGGTCGGTATGCAGGGCCACGAGGACGTTGTAGCGTTCCGCCAGGATGTGCACGGCTTCCGCCAGCACGATGGCGCCAAGGGCCATGTCCTTCACGGAGGTGCCGGAGGCGAACTCGCCGCCGCCGGTGGAGACCTGGATGATGCCGTCGGACTTGGACTCGGCGAAGGCCTTCAGCGCTCCGTTGATCGTGGGCAGGGAGGTAACGTTGATCGCGGGATAGGCATAGCCACCTTTCTGGGCGGCATCAAGCATGGCACGGTACTGGGCGGGTGTGGCTACGGGCATCTTTGGGGGGTGTTTATGAGTTTAGGGGGGCTCAGGGAAGCAAGAAACGGGCCGGGTGCAAGGAACGCTTCGTATTCGAAAAGGAGGCATCAAAACACCCGTTCCCTGCCGCAGTGCTCAGCCTGCCCTCCGGCCGTGGCTCCCAGATTCGAACGGGTGACCAGCAGCGCATTGAGAACCGTGAGGTTCACGGGTTTGACGAGGTAGCTGTCAAAACCGGCGGCAAGAGCCTTGGCGACGTCTTCATTGTGCCCGTAGCCGCTCATGGCGATGAGGAAGATCTCCGCGAGAGCCGGCATGGCGCGTATCTGCCGCGCCACCTCAAAGCCGTCCATCCCCGGCAGTCCGATGTCCAGCAGCATCGCCTGCGGGAGAAACTCCGCCGCCACCGCCAGCGCCTCCGGGCCGGTGAAGGCCACGCGGACGTCGTGGCCGCGGCGTTTCTGCAGCAGCGCCAGAGTTTGGGCGGAGTCCACATTGTCGTCCACGATGAGCAGGCGGCGGGTGGCCGCCTTTCCGGCGGTCTGAGGCGGCGGCGTATGTTCCGCTTTCGGCTCAGATTCCGACTCCGGTTCCGGCTCCGGCTCCTTCGTCATGACAGGCAGGCGCACGATGAACTGGCTGCCCTTGCCAATCCCCTCGCTGCGAGCCTCCACACTGCCGCCATGCTGCACCACGAGCTGCTCCACCAGAGTGAGGCCGATGCCCAGGCCGCCCTGCGCGCGGTCCAGCGAGCGGCTGGCCTGCCGGAAAAGCTCAAAGACGTGCGGCAGCAGTTCGGGCGAGATGCCCCGTCCATTGTCACGCACCTGCACGATGACCTGCGGCGTGGGGGCTTCAGGGTCCAGCCCGGCGGTCAATGAAACGTGAGAGCCCTCCCCGCTGTATTTGCAGGCATTGCCGAGGAGATTGCTGAAGACTTGCTCCAGCCGGGTCGCGTCCGCATGCAGGTACACCGGCTCGGCGGGGAGATGCACGGTGAGCTCCTGCTGGTTGGCGGCAAAGCTGCTGCGCGCCAGGTCCACCGTGGCGTTCAGGATGGACTGCAGCGTCACCCGCTGCAAATGCAGGGTGATCTTTCCCTGTGTGATGCGGGACACGTCCATGAGATCGTCGATCATGCGGCTCATGTTGGTGATCTGCCGGCGGAGGATGTTTCGCGCATTGCCCTGCTCCTCCTCGCCCACGCCGCGGTCTTCCAAAATCTCCACGGTGTTGCGCATGGGGGCCAGCGGATTGCGCAGCTCATGCGCCAGCATCGCCAGAAATTCATCCTTGTTGCGGTCGGCGGCGGTGAGCTGCTCGGTTTTTTCCAGGAGCGAGGCGGCCACAAGCTTCTGCTCGGTGATGTCCCGGGCGATTTTGGAGGCGCCGATCACGCGGCCCTGATGATCCCGCAGAGGAGAAATGGTGAGGGAGACGTGGATGCGGCGGCCGTCCTTGCGGGCGCGAACGGTTTCAAAGTGGTCCACGGAACCGCCCTGCCGGATCTGCCCGAGAATCTGCTCCTCTTCGTCGAGACGCTCCGGCGGAATGACGAGCGTCATGGGGCGGCCGATGGCCTCCTCCGCCGTGTAGCCAAAGAGCCGCTGAGCGCCCGCATTCCAGGTGATGATGATGCCGTCGAGATCTTTGCTGACGATGGCGTCGTCCGAAGTTTCCACGATGGAGGCCAGGCGGTTGAGCGCCTCATAGACGCGCTTGCGCTCGGTGATGTCTTCGATGGCGAGGATGATGAGGGGCTCCTTTTCGGCGCTTTGGGCCAGGCGGCGGGCATTGAGCATCATCACGCGCTGGCCCAGGCTTTCGACGTTCAGGCGCACCTCGAAGTCTTCCACCCCCTGGGTCTTTGGCAGGATGTTTTCCAGCAGCGTGCGGAGTTCCGGGATGTTCCACTGGCCATGACCCAGCTCGTAGATGTGCACGCCCTCGGTGGCGGCGCGGTCCACCTGAAAGGTGGAGTAAAAGGCGGCGCTGGCGCGGCGCACGCACAGGGCGGAGTCCAGCACCACCAGCGGCCAGCGCACGCTGTCCACGATGCTCTCGGCAAAGTCGCGCGTCTGGCGCAGGGACTCATTGAGACGGTTCAGTTCGCCCCCTCGTTTGTTGAGCTCTTCGTTGAGAAGGATGAGCTCGTCATTGGAGGCCTGCGTTTCTTCCTTCGAAGTCTCCAGCTCCTCATTGATGCTCTGGAGTTCTTCGTTGGCAGACTGCGCCTCTTCGTTGGCAGACTGCAGCTCCTCATTCACCGCCTCCTGCTGCTCGATGACGGACTGCAGGTAGTCCCGTGTGGCGGCCAGCTCCTGCCTGAGGCGGGCTATCTCCTCCTGCCGCCGCGTGTCCTCGTGGGAGAGGGAGTTCGCGTCCGCGTCCTGCTGCTCGACGCGCTGCGTCTCGATGAAAAGCACCAGAAAGCCGCGCTCCTGCGCGCCGGATTGCAGCGGGATGACCTCCACGGCCAGCTCGCGGTATCCGGAGTCGGTGTTCACGCGCAGGCCTTCCTCCCGCACCACACGGCCGGTCTCCCCGGCGCGCTGCACGGCGAAACGTACGGAGACCAGCAGCTCCTCCCGCAGCATCTTGAGCAGGTTCAGGCTGGCAGCACCGGCCATGGGCGCCAGAAAGGAGCTGGTGTCCCCGCGGAACTGCAGGATCTCCAGGCTGGTGGAAATGAGCACCCCGGGGGGCGTGTATTTGCTGAGGAGGAGGCGTTCGGCCTCCTTGGGCAGATCTGCCCGAAAGGGTTCGCGCATGGAGAAAGCTGGAGGAGAGGATGCTGTGCCGGGCAGGCTGCTGCCGCGTGCAGGGCGGAAGCGCATGCCGGGCGAAGTGCCGCCGCCCGGGCGTTTGATGAAAATTTTATGCCGCACGTCTTCGGCTTCAAAAAGCGCCCGCGTCGTGCCCACGGACTCCGAGCCTCCCAGCCAGAGGCAGCCGCCGGGCTTCAGCGCGTAGTGCAGCATGGGCACCACCTGCTGCTGCAGCACCGGATCAAAGTAGATCAGCATGTTCCGGCAGGAGATGAAGTCCACGCGCGAGAAAGGCGGATCCGCCAGCACATTGTGGCGGGAGAAGATGCAGCGGTCGCGGATGGCCTTGCTGATCCGGTAGCCATCCTCCTCCTCGGTAAAGAAGCGCTGCAGGCGCTCCTGGGACACCTCCCGCGCGATCTCCTTGGGGTACAATCCCGCACGGGCGGTGGCGATGGCCAGGTGGTTGAGGTCGGTGGCGAAGATCTGCAGCGGCACGGTGCAGTGCAGGCTCTCCGCGCATTCAATGCAGGCGATGGCCAGGGAGTAGGCCTCCTCCCCGGTGGAGCAGCCCACCACCCACAGGCGCAGCGGCTCCTGGCGGGAGCGCCCGCTCAGCAGGCGGGGGAAGACCAGGCGGGTCAGCGCGGCGTAGGCGGAGGGATCGCGGAAGAAACTCGTGACGCCGATGAGCACCTCCTGATAGAGCGTCTCCACTTCCTTGGGGCTGTCCTGCAGGAAGGCCTCGTACTCCTTCATGCTCTCCAGCTTGTGCAGCACCACCCGGCGGGTGATGCGCCGCCGCATGGTGTTGGACTTGTAATGAGTGAAATCCACCCCCAGCGCCTGATGGATGATCTGCGCGATGCGGTCGTGGCTGGTGTACTCGTCCTCCGCCACCGGCGGCTGCGCGCGCGGCGCCACGAAGGGATGGCGTGAGATGCGGGCGATCTCCTCCGCGATCTCCGCCGGGGATAGAACAAAGTCCACACAGCCGGAGGCGACAGCGCTGCGCGGCATGGAGTCGTGCTGGGCGGTGTCGTTCTGGGCGAAGGTGATGCCGCCCTCCGCCTTGATGGCCTCCAGGCCCAGCGTGCCGTCTGAAAGCATGCCGGAGAGCACGATGCCGATGGCCTGATGGCCACACTGCTCCGCCAGCGAGGTGAAAAAAAGATCGATGCCGCAACGGCGTGTGTCCGGCTCCTGCGGGAAGAGGTGCAGTCCGCCGTCATGAAGCGTCATGTCGCATCCGGGAGGAATGACATAGACATGATTGGGGTGGAGTTCGGGCTCCCCACATTCGGGGCTGACCTCACACACCTTCATCTCCGTGGCGCGGGCAAGGATTTCTGAGAGACTGCTCGGGCGGTCCGGCGGCAGATGCTGGATGATGACAAAGGCCATGCCGGTGTCCGGCGCCAGCGCCTGCAGCAGCTCGCCCAGCGCCTCAACACCGCCCGCCGAGGCACCGATGCCTACCACGGGAAAAACAAGGCCACGTTGTGGCTCCGCTTCATCATCGCAGCACGGCTCTCCTTCCTTGGGGGAATTTCGGCAGGTTTCTTTCAAGATGGTAAGGTAACGCCGGGGGGGTGAGACGGCGCACGATGCTTTTCACCTATAGCGGGGCCGGAGGCACTCACGCAAGCAGGATCATCTTAAACCATCAGCATGAGCGCTTTAACCGATATAAAGGCCGTAGGAAACATAGGCTCGCGGCAAACGCACCTCCCCTTCTCCTCCGCCATTCTCTGCGCACTCGTCTGTTGACGCCCGACTATTAAGGTCTTTTAACTAGCAGCAACTCATTCACCCGCAATGCCGCCTATGGAATCCTTTCTCTCGCCCGGCCTGCAGTATGGCCTCGAACATAGCAATCCCACCTGCTGGATCATCTGCGGCATCCTCGCCTTTCTTTCGATCACGAGCTGGGCGGTGATCCTGAGCAAGCACTTCCTGCTTTCCCGCGTGCACAAGGCGAACCTCTCGTTTCTGCGCGAGTATCGGGAGAGCAACCACGCGCTGGAGCTCTACCAGCAGCGCGAGCCCCATGAGTTCTCCTCCTTCTACCACATCTACCACGCGGCCTGCCGGGAGATGTCCTGGTACCTCCTGGGTGAGGATGAGCCCGGGACCACCTTCGCGGCGCGGCTGCAGGGGGCGGGGCGCATCACGCCTTCTCAAATGAGCGCGGTGCAGGTGGCCATGGAGCGCAGCGTGGCGGAGGCGGCGCTGCGGCTGGAAGCCCGCATGAGCTGGGTGGCCACCGCCCTGAGCGGCGCGCCGTTTCTCGGCCTGCTGGGCACAGTCTGGGGAATCCTGGACACCTTCAGCACGCTGACGACCGCGGGCGGCACGGCCACGCTCACCACTCTGGCGCCGGGCATCACCACCGCGCTGGTCACCACGGTGCTGGGGCTGATCGTGGCCATTCCGAGCATGGTGGGCTACAACGCACTGGTGAACCGCATCCGCGGCATGGTGGTGCGGCTGGACAATTTCGCCAGCGAGCTCAACGCGGGTTTTGACCGCACGTTTGTGGACCACCGCTTCAGTACGGAGGCGCTGCCCAGCATGAGCGCGCTGGGAAGCCCTTCCATGCCCGCCTTCACCGGCACCAGCTCCTCCCCTCTGCCCTCCGCCATGCACGCTGTGCACGCCCGCGCATGAAACGCCACTCGAACAGGCACCAGCTCCGCCTCATCACCGAAATCAGCCTCACGCCGCTGATGGATCTGGTGCTGGTGCTGTTGTTTGTCTTTCTGCTGGCCGCCCCCCTGCTGAAGGCGGACAAGGACCTCCTGGCGGCGTCTGCTCCCGCTCCTTCCGCCGCCCCGGCGCCAGCCGCCAGCACCACCCCGGCGGAAACCATGACCCTGGTGGTAAACAACGACCAGTCTGTGACGCTGAACGGCGCCATGCTGGCTCGCGCGGATCTTCCCCTTTCTTTAAAGCAACTTGCCCAGCGCAAACCTGGCATCGGCATCGAAGTACGGATGCATCGTGATCTTCCTGTGCAGCAGCTGGTGGAGACGATGCAGCTGCTCGAGGAGGCGGGCATTCAGAAGACCGCCGTCACGACTCATGCCGACGAACCCTGACCCTCCATGAACCGTAAACGCCCCACGACGCTGGAGCCGATTTCAGCAGCGGTGATTGTCATCGTCTCGCTGCATCTGGGCGCGGTGTTCGGCGTCTGGTGGTGGTGGCAGAATGCCGGGGGGCTGCAGCATGACAGCCGCTCCCAGCAGCTCACCTGGATGGATCCCTCTGATTTCAAATCCCAGCTTCCGCCGCCCTCCGCCGCGCCGCGGACGAAACGCCAGACTGCCGCCGCGAAGACGGAGAAAAAAGCCCCGACTGCGGCCCCCGTGGCGGCGGCCGAACCGCCGGTGCAGAAGGCCACGCTCATCGCCGCGCCCCCGCAGCAGCACGTGATGGAGCCGGTGCCAAACACCACCGGCACCCCTTCCTTGTTTGCAGGCAGCACCGCCACGGCTCCGCCCAAGCCTTCCGCCAACCGCAGCATCACCCTGCGCAGAGCCCAGCCGCGGGCTGCGGTCCCCGGCTCATTCGGCGCGGTGGTGCCACCGATGACCAACCCCACGCTCGGGGACATCGCCCGCCTCAATGCCCTGCGGCCCACCGCCCTCCCCCCTCCCGGCAGCATCGCCCCGCCCACGGAGGAGGAGGTGAATCTGGATGCCGTGGATGAGGCGGTGAATGCGGCCTTCCTCGCCGGCTGGACGGCACCGCCCATTGAAAGTGTGGCCGAAGGCCAGCGCGAAGCGCGGCTGAACATCTCCATCGGCAAAGACGGCACGGTGCTGAAGGCCCAGATGAGCAAATTCTCAGGATCGCACGTACTCGACCAGTCCATTCTCGAGGCGGCCGCGAAAGTTAAAAAAATTTCCGCGACACTGCCTTCAAATTTCTCGAAAGACAGCTACGATCTGGAAATGAACTTCCTTCTGCTGCCCTGACCCCCGCATGAACGTCCGCACGCCGCTTCTCATTTTCATCCTCGCCGTGTGCCAGATCACGCCGGCGGAGGCTGGCGTCTTCGACAGAATGCGCGGCTGGATCGGCCTCGGCGGCAAAAGCAGGACTGAGGAAACGAAGAAAACCCTGCCGCGCATCCGCGTGGGCGCCTTCACCGGCGGCACGGGCGCCAGCGCCCAGCAGGCCCTGCGCAAGGAACTGCTCGACTCCCGCGAGTTCTTCGTGGCCGGTGCCGACGAAAAGGCGGACTTCACCGTGGAAGGCACCTCCGTGGGCGGCCGTGTGGACGGCAGGCTGCGCGATGCCAAGGGCAAGGAACTTTTCCAGCGCGCCTATGCCGCGCCGGGCCTGGATGAAAACCTCAAGGCCCTGACGGACGACGTCATCTACACCATCACTGGCAGGCCCGGCCTGGCCACCAGCCGCATCGTCTTCGTGAGTGATGCCACCGGCAAGCGCCAGATCTACGTCTGCGATGCCGAAGGCGGGGAGGTGCATCAGGTCACGCACGACAAAAACGGCGCGGTGTCTCCCTCGCTCTCGCCGGACTCCTCCATGATTGCCTTCACCAGCTACCGCAGCGGCTTCCCCATCATCCGCCTGCTGGATCTCAATGTCGGCTGGGAGCGCGGCGTCACGGACACGCCCGGCAGCAGCTTTGGCTCGGCCTTTTCGCCAGACGGCACGCATCTGGCCGCCGTGATGAGCTTCATCGGCAATCCCGAAATCTTTGTCAGCGATCTCAACACCAACACCGCCGCCTGTGTGAGTGACTCCGTGGGGGCGCCCTCCAGCCCGTCGTGGCATCCCAACGGCCGGGAGATCGTCTTCTCCAGTGACGATGGCGACGGCCCCCGGCTGTTCATCGTCGAAGTGCCGCAGAAGGATGGCCAGTCCTCGCGCCTGTTTCGCTGGCGCACCGGCTATCACTTCTGCACCGATCCCGAGTGGTCGCCGGATGGCCGCCACATCGCCTTTACCACCCGCATCAGCGGCGAGTGGGCGGTCGCCATCAAGCCCTACCCGAATGGCGGCGTTCACGTGGTGCAGACCGGCGGGGCGCAGCATCCCTCCTGGAGTCCCAACGGGCATTTCATCACTTACGTGCAGCACGGCGAGCTGTTTGTGCATGATCTCCGCAGCGGCAACCGTCGTGCGATCGTGCGCGGCCATGGCCGCATCACCGAACCGCGCTGGATGCGCTAGCCATGATGAATGACGCCCAGCCAAAGATGAACCGACGGAACCAGCGCGCCATCCGCACAGCCCTCCTTTGCAGCAGTGTACTGCTGGCCTCCTGCGGCAGCCTGCCCATGCCTTCCTTTTTGAGCAGCACGTCCTCCGAGGCGGTCGTCTTTGCGCTGGGGCCGCGCGAGGGCTACACCTCCCCGTTGAGCAACAGCCTCAAGCCCGCCTGCCCCGCCCTGGTGTTTGAAAATGCGGACTTCAGGCTCACCGAATCACATCAGCATGCCCTGCGCGGCTTCGTGCAGGAGATGAGCAAGGGTAATAAAAAGGCCCGCCTGCTGATCGCCGGCTATGCGCCGCCCAATCTGCCCCAGGATCACGCGCGTTCCATCTCCGAGCGCCGGGCCCTGGCGGTGCGGCAGCGTCTCATTGAACTCGGGCTCGAAGCCGCCAATCTCCAGACCGTCGGCTTCGGCAATGATTTCTCCCCCAGCGGCCCGTCCTCGGACGTGGTGGTCATCTACCGGCAGTAGCGGGAGCCGCGCTGGCACGGACTGGAGGAACGCGGCAAGGTCGTGCGCTGGCGCACGGCGGCGTTCAGCTTTGCCGAATGTCTCGTCGTGTCCACCTGACTTGCGTCGGAGCACGCGACTCCTCACGCAAGATCATGGCGTTCCGCCCGTTCCTTCTGCCCCCCAATCATGCCCAACCGTCAAAACCTTCTTGTCGTTCTCGCCTTGGTGGCGCCGTTTGCATTCATGTCCGCAAACCCGGACAAACCCGCCAAAGGCAAAAAGGACAAAGGCCCCTTCGTCGCGGGAAAGCCGGCTTTCACTCCCGATGCGAACACGCCGGCCTTTGACCCAGCGCAGGTGAAGCCTGACCACCTCGAACCGAGCGCCTTCAAAGTGCCCGAGGGTTTCGAGATCACGGTGTGGGCCACCTCGCCGCAGCTTTTCAATCCGGCCAACATGGACATCGACCACGCGGGCCGCGTCTGGGTCACTGAAGGCGTCAACTACCGCCGCCACAGCGGCCGCAGCCGTGAGGGTGACTGCGTGCGCATTTTGCAGGACACGGATGGAGACGGCAAGTGCGACAGCAGCCACGTCTTCGTGCGTGAGAAGGAGCTTGAGTGCCCGCTGGGCGTCGCCGTTTTCGACAACGTCATCTTCGTCTCCAACGCTCCGCACATCATCAAGTACACTGATGTGAACCGTGATCTGAAGTTCGACCCCGCGGTGGACAAGCGCGAGATCTTTCTCAGCGGCTTTGAGCAGCCGCAGCATGACCACAGCCTCCACAGCGTCTATGCCGGCCCCGATGGCCGCCTCTATTTCAGCAACGGCAACTGCGGGGCGCAGTTCAGCGACAAGAGCGGCACCACCTTCCGCATCGGCGGCGCTTATCTGAACAATCCCTATGCAGGCGCGAAAAGCGACGACGGGCACGTCTATGTCGGTGGTTTCACCGCCAGCATTGATCCGGACGGCCACAAGGCGCGCATCCTGGGCTACAACTACCGCAACAGCTTTGAAGGCGTGCGCACCAGCTACGGCGACATGTTTCTCAACGATAACGACGATCCGCCCGCCTGCCGTGTGAGCCACCTCATCGAAGGCGGCAGCTTCGGTTTCTTCTCCCGCGATGGCAAACGCCAGTGGCGCGCCGACAAGCGCCCCGGCCAGAGCATTCCCACCGCGGAGTGGCGCCAGGAAGATCCCGGCAGCATTCCCGCCGGCGACGTGTATGGCGGCGGCGCGCCCACCGGCATGTGCTTCTATGAAAACGGCGCGCTGGGTGACAAATGGAACGGCCTGCTGCTGAGCTGCGAAACCGGGCGCAACGTGGTCTTCGGCTACCTGCCGAAACCGGAAGGCGCGGGCTTCAAGCTGGAGCGCTTTGATTTCTGCACGACCAACACCACCGGTGTCTTCAAAGGCAGCGACTTCGTGGGCGGTGCGAACAACCTCTCCGACGACCGCCACACTCTGTTCCGTCCTTCGGATGTCTGCGTGGGCCCCGATGGAGCGATCTATGTGAGCGACTGGTTTGACAAACGCACCGGCGGCCACCAGGACACGGATGAAACCTGCAGCGGCACGATCTACCGCATCGCACCGAAGGGTTTCAAATCCAAGGTGCCCGCCATCGATCTCAGCACGACCGAAGGGCAGATCGCCGCGCTGCAGTCGCCTGCCACGAATGTGCGACATGTGGGCTTCACGCGGCTGAGAGCCGCCGGGGATGAGATCATGCCTGCGGTGCTGAAGCTGCGGGACAATGCCAATCCTTACATCGCCGCGCGTGCGGTGTGGCTGCTCGCGCAGCTTGGTGATCCAGGGCTCATTTCCGCACGCGTGTGGCTGGAGTCCGAAGACGCCACCAAGCGGCTGGTGGCGCTGCGTGCGATCCGTGCGGCGACGAGTGATGTGATCGACATTCTCAGCAATCTGACGACCGATCTTTCATCCATGGTGCGCAGCGAGGTGGCGGTGGCGCTGCGGGATGTGCCTGCGGCGCAGAGCGTGCCGCTGCTGGTGAAGCTCTCCCATCACATCGATGGCGGGGACCGTTCGCTGCTGGAGGCCTGGGGCATCGGGTGTGAGGGCAAGGAGGAGGCGGTGTGGACGGCGCTGAAGCCGGTGGGGTCGTGGAGCGATGATTTTGCCCACATCACCTGGCGGCTGCACCCTGCCACTTGTGTGTCGGATCTGGCAAAAAGGGCCGCCGACGGCAAGCTGACGGCGGAGCAGCGGAAGCTGGCGCTGGACACGCTGGCATTCATTCCAGCGGCAAACGCGGCGGAGGCGGTGCTCGGGCTGGCCAGGGACAAGGAATCGCCGATTCATGCTGATGTCATGTGGTGGCTGATCAAGCGGAGCACGGATGAGTGGGCGGCGTTCGGGATTCCGCAGGCTTTGAAGAAGGAGGGGATCTTTGATCCGGAGAGCGCGAAGCTCATCACCATCGTCACTCCAGATGCGGCTCCCAGCACGGTGAAGGTGGAGGAGGTGATGAAGCTGAAGGGGAATGTGAAGAACGGGGCGCAACTGGTGACGCGGTGTGTGATGTGCCACCAGATCAATGGGCAGGGGGTGGAGTTTGGGCCGAACCTGGAAGGGTGGGGCCGGAGCCAGCCGGGGGAGATCATTGCGCAGGCGCTGATCGATCCGAGCAAGGACATCGCCCATGGATATGAGGGGCAGGAGATTGTGACCAAGGATGGCGTGACCATTCATGGGATGGTGCTGACGGAGGGGGACATCATGATCGTGCGGAGCATGGGGGGGCAGAACCAGTATGTGGCGAAGTCCCGCATCAAGAGCCGGCGCAAGCTGAACCACAGCATGATGCTGAATGCCACACAACTGGGCCTGAATGCGCAGGATGTGGCGGACATCGTGGCGTATTTGCGCACGGGCAAATAATCGGCGAGGAGGAGGCGCATTGAAGGCTTGCCCGAAGAGGCATGTCCCGTTTAAATCCGGGGCATGATCTTTTTTCGTCTCAGCATCCTGGCCGTTGGTTTGAGTCTTGGCGCGTGCAGCTTTTCCAAGGCGCCGGAGCCGCAGGAGTTCAGGCTTTCAGCGGACGCATTGAACCAGAAGTACCCGGCGCGGAGGACGACCGAGGCGGGACGGCTGTATGCCGGGGTGATCGAGACGGGGCGGGATGATGCCGGGAACCGGATGTACCGCGCCACGGGAGGGGCGCTGTATGTGATCGACGCGGTGCCGCCGATC
This sequence comes from Prosthecobacter sp., assembly GCF_044227185.1. GTDB lineage: Bacteria > Verrucomicrobiota > Verrucomicrobiia > Verrucomicrobiales > Verrucomicrobiaceae > Prosthecobacter. The sequence goes on from NZ_JBGAFO010000002.1 coordinate 81,776, forward strand.
CAGGTGATGGCCCCCGGGCTGACCGTGACCCCCGAATCTTGTGAAACCTACGGCAAGGCGACGGTGAAGATGAACGACCGGCTTTACATCGGGTATGACGCCACGAAGTTCCGCCTGGAGGGGACCACGCTGAAGCCGGACGGCGCGCATCTCATCCGCAAGATCTCCGCGGAAGCAGAGCCGGCGGCGGAGGCCGAGGCCACGGCCCCCGCACCTGCCGTGGCAGAACCAGCGCCGCCGCCTGCGCCGAAGCGGAACAAGCCGAAGGCCGCCGCCAAGCCCAAGGCGAAGAAGAGCAGCCCGCCTTCTGAGGAGAATAAGCCCAAAGAAACGCAGGGGGTGGACCGGCCGCGGCTGCTCAACCTGATGCGGGAGCCCACGGAACGCTGAATGATTTCAGGGTGCCGCGGCGGCAGCCCGCCCCTGGATGAGCGGTAATGGAGCGCGGGCCGGGAGAAGCAGACTGCGCGTGGCCTGTTTGCATCCGGAAGATTTTCTGCAATCATGGAAGGTTTCGGCCCTGTCACATTCGTTGAATGCTGATTCGACGACGCAGAACCCTTCCCCCACCATGACTTTCTTTCGTACCGGCCTTCTCGCCGCCGCCATCGGCCTCAGCAGTTGCAGCTCCACTGCGCCCGAACCGGCTGAATTCAAGCTCTCCTCAGAAGCCCTGCTGCGGCAGTACCCTGCCACGCGTCAAGCCGGCGTTGCACGGCTCTACGCTCAGAAAATTGACACCACACGTGATCAATGGGGGCGCGAAAGCCATCAGGCGACCGGTGGCGCCCTGCTGGTGAAAAACAGCACGCCTCCCATCTGGCTGCAGGCTGACAGCATCTCCATCACCCCGGAGTTTTCCGAAGCCAGCGGAAAAGCGACGGCCAAGCAGAACGACCGTCTCTACATCGGCCAGGATGAGACCGCCAAGATCCGCATTGATGGCAGTTCCATCATTCCCGACGGTGCCGTAGCTGTCCGGGGCATCGCCAATGAAGCGGCCGCGGCGGAGGCGAAGGCCAGGGACGAGGCGAAAGCGCTGGCCCGGGCGGCAGCCAAAGCGAAGGCTGAGGAAGAAGCCAGGCTGAAGGCGGAGGCGAAAGCCGTGGCGGATGCTGAGGCCAAGACCAAAGCCGAAGCGGATGCCCTGGCGAAGGCCGAGGCGAAAGCAAAAGCCAAGGCGGACAAGGCGCTGGCGGATGCCGAGGCGAAGGCCAGGGAGGAAGCCGAAGCCCAGGTGAGGGCGGACAAAGCGCTGGCAGATGCCGAGGCCAAGACGAGGAAGGAAGCCGAGGCGCAGGCGAGAGCGGCCGCCAGAGCGGAGGCCAAGGCCCTGGAAGAGGCCGCGGCGAAGGCGATGGCTGACAAGGCGAAGGCGGATGCCGAGATGAAAGCGGAGGCCTATGCCAAGGCGGAAAAGGCGAAGGCGGAGGCAAGGACCGCGGCGGAGTCCCCTGCCCCGGTGGCGAAGCCTAAAACGGTGGCTGCGGTTTCTTCGAAGAAGAAGTCTTCCACGTCTTCCACTTCTTCCAAACCCAAGGCGAAGCCTGCCACGGCCTCCGCACCGGTTTCCACCCCCAAGGCTGACACCCCGGCCCAGCCGAAAGCCACGCCGGTGGTGGACCGCTCCCGCGTGCTGAACCTGATGCGTGAGCCTACGGAGAGGTGAGGCGGACATTGGGGGATATGGCGGACGCTGTTCGTCGCGAGGGAGTGCTGTTTTTTTGGCAGGGGAATGAAGGAGCAAGGGAATGGCCGGGGATTGGCACTGCAGTTATAGCGTTTTCCAAACCGGATTTCCGGTCAGGGGCGCGTGGAGACGTTCGGCGGAGGCTGGAGGACCAGCCTTCCTACCTCACGCCAGGCATGCGAGTGCCCAGCGCAGGTTAGGACTGGCTGTCCTCAGCCAGCCGCCGTCGAAGTCCATGAGGCGCGATCAAGAAACAGCCCGCTAAACCCAGAAAAAGAGATGACGGCCTACGGAATACACGGAACAAACGGAAAATCAGACAAAAACCCAAGCCCAAACGCCTCACCTTTGGAGTGAGTGGTTTGGAAGGCTTTTTTCGAGGATTCCGTGTGTTGCGCAGGCCATCCATTCCCGTTTTAGGCTAGGCGGAAATGAGTTTTGCGGACCGCTCTATTCGGGAGGCTGGAACGCCGCAGAGGTTCTTTTGAGTCCGCTTTTGAAGGGCTCTGAGGTGTTGCGAAACAACGGGTGTGAGGTCTCATGGCACGAACTTATTGAAAACGGGGCTGCAGGGCAGTCGCAGCGGATCGGTTTTCGAACACGTGCATTCCGGGCGCAGGCCGGTCGTGGGTGGAGTCGAATGTTCGATGTTTCAACGATTCCTCCGCCAAACCGTTTGGATTCGAGGAGGTTTGTTCGCCTCAGGGTTTGCGACGCGCTCGAAGACGGGCGGGCTGTCGCCACGACCGTCCTACGGCCATGCCTGCGGCGGGCGCAGGCCGGTCGTGGGTGGCGTCGAATGTTCGATGTTTCGACGATTCCTCCGCCAAGCTGCCTGGGTTCGAGGAGGTTTGTTCGCCTCAGGGTTTGCGACGCGCTCGAAGACGGGCGGGCTGTCGCCACGACCGTCCTACGGCCATGCCTGCGGCGGCGCAGGCCGGTCGTGGGTGGCGTCGAATGTTCGATGTTTCGACGATTCCTCCGCCAAACCGTTTGGATTCGAGGAGGTTCGTTCGCCTCAGGGTTTGCGACGCGCTCGAAGACGGGCGGGCTGTCGCCACGACCGTCCTACGGCCATGCCTGCGGCGGACGCAGGCCGGTCGTGGGTGGAGTCGAATGTTCGATGTTTCGACGATTCCTCCGCCAAACCGTTTGGATTCGAGGAGGTTTGTTCGCCTCAGGGTTTGCGACGCGCTCGAAGACGGGCGGGCTGTCGCCACGACCGTCCTACGGCCATGCCAGGCTGTGCTCTCTATTGGTCAAGGAGGCCTCCTTGCTCGTGCTTCTTTCCAGACTCGATTTCAACTGCCTGTGGTGTGAGGCCACGAACCATTGAAAACGGGGCTGGAGGAGGTGTCGGAGGGGCGTGGGAAAGGACGGAGCTTGGATGCTGGGCGGGCTTCAGTTTTTCGTGGATCGATGGGGTTTCGAGAACCTGGGAGCGTGCTTGATTGACGATTCATCCTTCGCTCTGCGAGCTTCGGAAAACACGTTGATGAGCCATCGATTTTTGATTGCTGAGGTGCCGGAATTTCGGTGCGACGTTATCACACGATGCGTGGATGGGAGGGCGGGAGGCGGGCGTGGGATTGAAGCCGCCTTTCCCGCGCTCCTTCAGAGCGCGACCTTTGGCGAGGAGGGTGTATGGCATGCGTGACCCAGGGCTTGCTGCGCTGCGCCCTGGGCTGAGTCCGGCGGCCCTTCAGGCCGCGTGGCCTGCGACAACCCGCAGACAAGACGACCGCAGAAGATGTATTCAGGAGGATTCGCGGACCTTATTGCAACTCTCAATCAAATGGATTTGGCGAGCCTGTCATCGTTCGTCAAAAGGACCAGCGGAAGGGGGCGTTGGGGATGAGGATGAGCGAGGAGGGTGTATGGCATGCGTGACCCAGGGCTTGCTCGTGCCTCGCGGCGCCCTGGGCTGAGTCCTGCGGCCCTTCAGGCCGCGTGACACGCGAAGGAGTACGGGCAAGGCGAGAAGCAGAGGGTGTATTCAGGGGGATTCGCGGACCTTATTGCAACTCTCAAGCAAATGGATTTGGCGAGCCTGTCATCGTTCGTCAAAAGGCCCAGCGGAAGGGGGCGTTGGGGATGAGTTTGCTTTTGGGGTAGGCGGCGATGCGGACCTGGTTGTGGGAGTTGCCGCTGAGGAGCCAGACGTTGGTGTCGTCCTGGGCGTGGAGGAAGCCGATGTGGCCGCTGCCGGCCTGATCGACGGTGAGGGGCTGGAGGATGCAGATGGAGCCGTAGGTGGGAACGACGGGGCGGCCCCAGGTCCACCAGTCGGAGACTTTGGCGCTGCCGCGGGGCTTGAATCCGGCGCGGAGCACGCACCAGTTCACAAAGGCGGCGCACCAGGCGGTTTCGTCGTGCAGCAGGCTGCCGCTGATGCCGCAGCTTTGGAGGTATTCGAGGATGCGCGGGTTGTCCGCCGCTCCGGCCCATTCCTGGACGCCGACTTCCATGATGGCGATCTGCATCCAGGGCGGCGGGGCGGCGAAGTCCGTGGGAGCGGCCTGCGCGGCGGGGTCTCCGATGGGGCCGGCCATTCCGGCAGTGTCCACATTTACGATCTGGCCGGGGAAGAGCACCTTCCAGCGGCCGGTGCCCCATTCGACGAGGGTGGGGTTTTCGCTTTGAAACTGATCGAGCGTCATGCCGAAGGATGCCGCGATCTTGGAAGGGTTGTCGCCGGGCTGAACGGTGTATTGGGCCATGGGTGGGATGATTGCGGGGTGTCAGAGAAAAGTCACGGATGATTTCATCCGGGGGGGGAGGCACTCTATGGATTAAGGATCGGAAAGAGGGTGAAAAATTGAGGGTCAAAAGATTTTTTCCGGACCTTTGGATTGGGGTTTCTTGCTTTGAGGGGGCGCTGCTTTTGGCGAGGGAATGCGGGGCAAGGGAATGGTGGATGTCTGATCTGGAATCTTGAATTTGGAATTTGGAATTCTGAAATCTGCATTCCTTTGCTCCTTATTCCTTTGTCAAAAAGCAGGTTCCGAGGTCATCCAACGGTGGTGGTATTGGTATTGGAAGATGGTTTTTCTGGCAAGAAAATGGGAGTTTCTGGTGGACTTTGAGAATGCGGGCCCAAGAGATTGGCTGTGAACATTCGATCTGACTGCGCTTTTTGTTTTTGGGGGCTGCATGCCGAATCTCAGCCACGTCTCTGGAACTGCGGCAGCAACTCTGCTTCGTTCACTTTTTCAGCCGGTTTCATCATTTGCTGAAAAAACCCATTTTAGTGAAACTTGGCAAGTAGCATCTCTTGCCAAGAGAACCAAAAGAGCGACATTTATACCACGATCCTTTGAAAATGGGGCTGTGGTGAGAGGTTCGGGGCTCACCTGCAGGCGGAGCGGCACCCGGAGCCGGTTAAAAACCGGCGCTCCCAGGACGGCGAGGATGGCTGGGCATCCCCTTGCCTGGAGCGGATGGGAAGGGGATGGACGAGGCGCTGAAATAGGACTTATAGGCCGGATAAGTCTTATAGGGCCTGATGGGGCCTGTCTGACCCATTGGGGGGGGAGCGGCGCGCGTGTTGTGCGGATGTCCCGGGGGCGGCGGGGGCGCTGGGCTCATCTCGCGGAGCGAGATGGCTACTATGCGGCTAGGCCGTAGTGCTGGCCGATGACCTTGCCGCGGAGGCGGTCGGCTTTGGCGCCGGCCTGGTCGTGCTCGACGACGCCGTCTTTGAGGCGGATGATGCGGGTGCAGCGCTCGACCATGCGCTCGTCGTGGGTGACGAAGACGAGGGTTTTGCCCTGCTGGTTGAGATCGTCGAAGAGGTCGAGGATTTCCTTGCCGGATTTGGAGTCGAGGTTTCCGGTGGCTTCGTCTGCGAGGATGACGAGGGGATTGTTGGAGAGGGCGCGGGCGATGGCGACACGCTGCTGCTGGCCGCCGGAGAGCTCGGTGGGCTTGTGGTAGAGGCGGTGCTCCAGGCCGACCTGGGTGGCGAGGCGGGTGCCGGTTTCGATCATGTCGGTGTCATTGGCGCCGCCATAGTACATGGGGACGGCGATGTTTTCGATGACACTGAGCTGCTGGATGAGATTGTAGCTCTGGAAGATGAAGCCGAGGTTTTTGTTTCGGGCGGCGGAGAGGTCGTCATCCTCCAGGTGGGCGACGTTGAGGCCGCCGAGGTAGTAGTCTCCGGTGGTGGGCTGGTCGAGGCAGCCGAGGACATTGAGCAGCGTGGACTTGCCGCAGCCGGAGGGGCCCATGATGCAGACGTACTCGCCGGGATAAATGGAGACGGAGACGCCCTGGAGCACGTGCTGGAGGGTCTCCCCCATCTGGTAGCTCTTGCAGATGTCCACCAGCTTGATGATGGGCTCGGTGTCCGGCATCACGGTTTGGCGACGGCCACGGCTTTTTCCTTGGGCTTCTTGGAGGACTTGGGCTTGCCGGGGTCTCCCTCGGGATGCTCGGACCTGCCGCTGCCGCCCATGTCGGTCTCGGCCTTCTTCGGCAGGGCGAGTGCGACGGCTTCGCCGCCGTTGAGACCGTCGCGCACTTCGATGAATTCGTCGTTGAAGAGGCCGGTGCTGATCTCACGGCGCTCGAGGGCGCCGTTGTTGCTGATGTAGCAGAAGTGGTGGTCCTGCTCGACCTCGATGGACTGGACGGGGACGTAGAGGACGTCGGCGAGCTGATCGACGATGATTTCGACCTTGGCGTTCATGCCGGGCTTCATCCAGGGGTGGTAGCCATTGATGTGGATGGTGCAGGGATAGACCTTCAAATTCGGGGTGTAACGGCTGCTGCTGGAGTCTGGCAGGACGGCGAGCTCGGCGACGCGGCCGTCCAGCTCCTTGCCGGGCTCGGCATCCACACGGACCTTCACGGGCTGGCCGATGCGGACCTTTTTGATCTGGGACTCATGGACATTCACGCGGACGCCCATCTGGCTCATGTCCGGAATGGTGAGCATGGTCTGGCGAAGGCGGACGGTGGCGCCTTCCTCGATGCTGTTGTTGTAGTTGTAGGAGGAGCTGGCGTTGAGGTCTCCGTAGGCGACGAGGCCGGGCTGGGGGGCCCTGATCACGCAGGCCTTGAGCTGCTGCTCGAGGTTTTCACGCTGGGCGAGCTCCATTTCGTAGCGCCGCTTGGCGGTGCTGAAACGGGTCTCCGCCTGGGCCATGCGGGAGCGGTTGGCGCGGATGGTGCGCTGCAGCTTGTTCAGGGCTTCGCGGTAGGCGGCGAGGTAGGTGGCGCACTGCTTGCTGAACTCGTATTTCTTGAAGAGGGCGAGCGCGGTTTCCGAGGTCTTCACGGAGAGCTCCACCTTGTCAAAGCTGACCTCGTCATTTTCCATCTGGGCGGCGGTGACGAACTTCTTTTCTGCGAGACGTTTGGAGGACTCGACTTTCTGCTTGGCCAGGGCCAGCTCAGAGCGGTGCAGGAGGAGGTCATCTTCGAGCTGGCGAAGCTTCTGCTGCGCCTCGCCATCGCTCTGGGCCTTCTGCTCCAGGAAAGGGGTGAAGTCGATCATCTCGCTCACGGGCGGGGCGGCGACGGTTTTTTTGGGGGCTTTTTCCTTGCCGGAGGCGCCGTGTTTGGCGATGGCGGCCTCGGAGTTGACGGGGGTGTTGGCCTGGGTTTCCAGGACGTCCGCGTATTTTTCAAAGGCTTCCACGTCCGGGGGGAGCTTTGCAGCGGTGAGGATGGCGCCGGTGACTTCACGACCGAGGTATTTTTCAAAGTCCATGAGGGCGAAGATGGCCACCTGCTTGGTGTCGCGCACCAGGGTCTGGTTTTCGCTCTTCTGGATCTCGCGGTTTTCGTCCGCGTCGATGTAGTTTGAAACGGTGGTCTGGAACTCGATCTCGTGGGTTTCGATCTTGGTCTTGAGGTCGGTGCTGTCGAGCTCGATGAGGACCTTGCCGTCCTTGACGTCTTCTTCGGTGATGAGGTAGCCTTCGGGGATGAGGTTGAGAATCTTGGTGGGGATCTCGATCTCGCTCTTCACTTCATTGTTCTGCAGGGCGCGGATTTCACCGCCCTGGAGCACATTGATCTCCAAGGGGCCGCGCTGCACGATGAAGGTGGGGACTTTCTCCGCGGTGGCACCGCCACCGGACATGCTCCACCAGCCGACGAGGGCGAGAGCACTGACGCCGGCGGTGATGATTCCTTTTCTGGATTTTCCCTTCTTCATTCTCCTTTAGGCTTTTCCTTGTTCAATACGTCCACCCAGCCGCCATCTTTCTCGATGAAGAGCACGCCCATGTCCCGCCACAGGCGCAGCCGGACGAGGGTGTGGTTGATGGTGGTGGAGACCATGAGGTTTCGGGTGGTGTTCATGTCGCGCTGGGCATCGACGAGGTTGATGGCGGTGCCGATGCCTTCGGCATTGAAGGCTTCCTCGACCTCGAGACGCTGGGTGCTGATGTCCATGCCGATCTTGGCGAGCTCGTACTGCTTGCGGGCGAGCTGGAGGTCACGCCAGCCGGTGCGGACGTCGCTGCGGGCATTTTCCTCGGCGAGATCCTGCGCACGTCTGGCCTGCTGCTCGGTGATGATGGCGGAACGGAGGATGTTTCGCTCGGGCTTCTGGTTGAGGTTGAGGTCGGTGTTGAGGCCCATGCTGAGATTGCGGTTTCCGGGCAGGAGGGCGTAGTCGGTGCGGTTGGGGTTGTCGAGGACGCTGTAATTGACGAGGGCATTGACGGAGGGAAGAGCCTGCTGTTTGGCGATGAGAACCTTACGGCTGGCGTCCTCGACCTGGTCACGCAAATTCAGCAGATCGAGGCGGCTGTTGAGCATGACGGTGATGGCTTCATCGAGGGTGCCGGGCGATTCGATGATCTGGAGGGCGTCCTTGTCCTTGTAGTCGAGGACGATGCGCTCGGTGACGGGGAGGCCGAGATTGACCTTGAGGTCATCCAGGGCCTGCTCGTAGTCACGGATGGCGCTGATCCAAGAACGCTCGAAGACGATGCGGGACTGGACGAGACGGAAGACGGAGGACTTGGTGCTGTTTGCGGCATTTTCCTTCTGCATGGCGGTCTCACGGGCCACGACGAAATCAAAGGCTTTGAAGGCGAGGTAGGCGTTGCGGGCGGTCTCGCGCAACTGGATGACGCCAAAGTACTGGGTGGCGATGTCCACGGCGAAGGATTTGCGATACTGGGCGAAAGTGCGGATGGCGTAGAGGACGCTGCGCTCATTCTGCGTGAGGGCCTCCGAGGCGGAAAGATAGCCGGCGCCGCTGAGGAGAGGCTGGGTGAGGGAGAGGCCGAGCTGGGAAAGGCCATTGCCCCTGCCGCCGCCGGTGAGGTAGCGGACGAAATTGCTGGTGAGGTTTGTGGCGAGCTGGGCGCCGGTGCGGGTGAGGGCGGAGACGCCGAGGCTGCCGGTGGTGGTCTGGGTGGAGGTGCGGACGAGGCTGTTGACACCCGAGAGGGAGACGGTGCTGGACTTGGTGGCGGAGCCTGAGCCGGCGAAGATGGGGCTGAACTGCTGGCGTGTGAGGGTGAGGCCCAGGGCCGCCTGATACACGGCCTCCTTCTGGGTGAGGTAGGTACGATTGCGGTGCACCGCGAAGTTCAGAGCCTCCGCCAGGCTGACGACGCGGGCGTTTTCCTCCACAAAGGAGCGGTCTCCGAGGAACTCCTCCTTTTTCATGCTTTTGCGGAGTTCCTCCATCCTGACGGGGGGCGGGGGGCTGATGTTCAGGAAGGCGTCTCCGGAATTTGGCACCTTGCTGGCCTTTTTGCGCAGGATGCCGAAGGTCTCCTTGTCCGCCCACTTCTTGTAGAAGCCCGTGCTGCAGGCGCTCAGTCCCAGTGCCAGCAGCGTGAGGAGCGCTACGGCGGGCTGGAAAGGGCGATGTTTTGGCATGGGGGAGCTGACCGGCATTGGGGTGGTTGGGCCGGGATGGTGGTTTTGGGGGGCCATGCAATACGGCTGACCTTCAGACGATCTATCGAATGGATGACAAAACCTCGTTGCCTCCACCTCAGGCGCCGTTACTATTCCGCCCCCCCACTGCATGTCCGACCTGCCCAAAGTCGCTGAAACTGAAGAACTCCTCAAGGAGACGTCCGGATCCCCCCCGACCCGGAAGACGCTGATCGAGAAACTGGACAACTGGGACGACTGGGCGAGCTGGGATGAATTTTACCGCACGTACTCGGGCTTCGTCTTCCACGTGGCGCGCAAGACGGGGCTGAGCGATGACGAGGCGAATGACGTGGTGCAGGAAACTTTCATCGGCGTGGCGAAGAACCTGCAGAAGAAGAAATTCGACACGAGCCTGGGGTCCTTCAAATCCTTTCTGCTGAACCAGGCGCGGTGGCGGATTCTGGACCAGTTCCGCCGCCGGAAGAAGCAGCAGAGCCGCGAGGCGAACCTGTATGCGGATGAGACGGATGAGCGGCGCACGGCGCCCATCGACCGGTGCGCGGACCCGAACGGGGTGGCGCTGGAAAAGCTGTGGGAAAAGGAGTGGCAGGACAAGGTGATGGACATCGCGCTGCGGCGTGTGCGCGCGCTGGTGTCTCCGCGGCAGTTTCAGATTTTCTCCTGCTATGTGCTGAAGGGCTGGAGCCCTGAGCGCGTGAAGAAGGAGCTGGGGGTGAATGCGGCGCAGGTGTACCTGGCGAAGCACCGCGTGGGGCGCATCTTGAAACGCGAGGCGGCGAAGCTGGCGGAGGCGGAGGAGTAGAGAGAGAAGGCGATGAAGCTTTCCTTCTGGCACCGCGTGCTTTCATGCGCTGCGGGAGCTTTGCTGGTCACGGGATGTGAGGCACCGAATGTGTTTCGGAATGCACCGGCGCAGCGTCCTCACGCCAGTTTAATTTCCGCGGATGCGTCAGGCTTGCGCGGCTTCATGGGTTTTGGGCGGAAGGTCTCGCCGTCTTTTATCAATGACCAGCCCACGGCCTTCTGGCGGCTGCGGGAAAGTTTTCGCCTGCCGGCTGGAGAGACGGTTCTCAAGGTCAGCGATGTCTGCCGCCCCTATGGCTATGCTCCGATGAGATTCACCGCGGTGGCCGGGCGGTGCTACGTGCTGCGCCCGACCCGCACGGGCAGCCGGGATGCAGCGACTCTTTCTGAGCGGGCGCCTGGCAATGGGGTGGAGCGGGTGATCTCGACGGCTTTGAGAGACGTCCAATGAGCGCCGGGCTGGAAGCGCCCGCTGAAAGTGACCGCGTTTCCGTCACGTAGCGGTCTGACCATGCGTCTTCTCATTGCTCTCTTTGTTGTTCTTTCCTCCCTGCACGCGGCGGAGCCGGTGCCGCTGTTCATTGAAGGCTATGCCGGGCAGCGCAGCATCGCGCAGGGGGAGGAGATCGGGATTCATGTGAGCACCACTGCGGCGAAGTATGAGATCGAGGTGGCGCGGCTGGGCGCGACGCGGGAGGTGGTGTGGAAGAAAGCTGACGTGCCCGGGGCGGCGTATCCGGTGCCGGAGGATGCGTCTGCGAACGGCTGCCGGTGGCCGGAGAGTGTGCGCGTGCCGAGCGGTGAGAAATGGAAGAGCGGCTATTATGAAGTGGTATTCCGCGCGGCGGACACGGGCGGGAAATGGAGCCACCGCGGCAAACGCAGCGCGGAGAGCAGCGCGTGGTTCATCGTGCGCTCCGCCAAGCCGGGGAGGACTTCGAAGATTTTGCTGCAGCTTTGCAGCAACACGTACAACGCGTACAACAACTGGGGCGGCTTTTCCGTGTATGCCTACAACAGCCTTTCCAACAACCAGGGGCACCGGGTGAGCTTCGAGAGGCCCGGCCCTTCCCAGTTTGCGCGCTGGGAGCTGCCGTTTGTGCAGTGGGCGGAGAAGAATGGACACACACTGGAGTTTGCGGCGAATGATGACCTGGAATTCCGGCCGGAGATTCTCGCGGGCTACAAGCTGGTGCTGAGCGTGGGGCATGACGAGTACTGGAGCACGCCGATGCGCGACAACCTGGAGGCATGGATCGGCAAGGGCGGCAACGTGGCCTTTTTCAGCGGGAACACGTGCTGCTGGCAGGTGCGCGCCGAAGATGGCGGCCGCGCCTTCACGTGCTGCAAGCAGAACTACCACCTGGACCCGGTCTTTGCGACCCGCGATTTTAAAACCCTGAGCACCGCGTGGAGCCATCATCTGCTCAAGCGGCCGGAGAACGAGCTGACGGGCGTGGGTTTTCTGTGGGGCGGGTACCGGAAGAGCCACGGGCAGTTCATGACGGAGCCCGCGGAGTATGAAGTGCACCGGCCGGAGCACTGGATCTTTGAAGGCACCGAGCTGAAGCGGGGGGACAAGTTTGGCGGCAAGGACACCATCGTCGGCTATGAGTGCGATGGCTGCGAGCTTTCCTGGAAGGACGGCCTCCCCTTCCCCACGTTTAAAGACGGCACGCCGAAGACCTTTGAAGTCCTGGCCACCTGCCCGGTGCGCTGGCATCCGGATGATGCGGAGTGGTATGAGAAATGGGAGATCGGGCGGACGGGCGCGGCCTGTCTGGGTCTCTACACCCGCGGCGGCACCGTCTTCACCGCCGCCACCACGGACTGGGCGCACGGCCTGATGGGTGGCGATGCGACGGTGATGCGCATCACGCAAAACGTGCTGGGGCGGCTGGCGAAATAAACGGGGCGGCTCAGTGCGCCGTGCCTTGATCCAGCGAGAGCATCACGTACACGACATAGATGCCAAGGAGCAGCACTCCGCGCCAGCGGCCGATGTGGCCGCCGGGGCCGGGAATGATGAGGAGGGTGGTGAGGGCACCGAAAATGAGGCTGGGCATGATCTCGGAGAGATTGACCTTGTAGGGATGGATCAAGGCTGCGACGGAGGCGATGAAGAGGGCATTGAAGATGCTGCTGCCGAGGATGTTTCCCAGGCCCACGTCATGATGTCCGCGCATGCGGGCGATGAGGGTGGTGGCCAGCTCCGGGGTGCTGGTGGCCAGCGCCACGATGACCGCGCCGACGATGAAGGGGCTCCAGCCCAGCGCGAGGGCGACCGCCCTGCCGCCATGCACCACGAACTGGGCGGCGCCGATGAGGAGCAGCAGGCCCAGGAGGCTGAAGCCCAGCATGCGGCCCACGGCGACTTTTTCCGCCGGGGCCGGATTTTTGGCGGCATGCGCACGGGCATGATTGATCACGACCATGAGCCAGACAAAAAAGACGCCCATCATGATCGCGGCATCCGCCCGTGAAAACCAGCCGTCGATGAGCAGCGCGTACACGACGCCTGGAACCAGCAGAGAGACAAACCAGTCCCGCATGACGCCGCTGTCCTCCGCCTTCATGGCGGAGAGGGACAGCACGAGGCCTAGAACGAGCGAGACATTGACCACATTGCTGCCGAGCACGTCTCCCAGGGATATCTGGGGGACGCCATCGTGCGCGGCATGAATGGCCACCATCAGCTCCGGAGAGGAGGTGCCGAACGCCGCCACCGTGACGCCAATGACGGCCGTGGGCCAGCGAGCCCACGCGGCCAGGCCGACACCGCCTCTCACAAACAGCTCGCCACCGAACCAGGCGAGCACGACACCGGCAAGAAGATAAAGAATGGCTGTAAACATAGGAGAGAGGGGGTGACTGGCCCCCGCATTCCTAGTCGAGGCGGCTCGTGGAGCAATTGTGATCGGCGGGCGATTTTGCAATCGACGCCGGCGGGAGTGTTTTTTTCCGGCGCATCCTGGGGACAGGAATGACCAAGATGCGGGGAGTGCGTTCAAGGTGACGACGTAGGTTCCGTCATGCTTTCACAGGCCCGGCCCGTCATTGGTCCACCGCAGCAACTGTTCGGAGTCTTCCTCCGAGCTGTCCCAGCGCAGACTGCCGTCAGCCCTCACACAAGGGGGAAGACCATGGGGATAATAGAGCGACTCCACCCCCGAAAGCTGCGCACCGCCCAGGTGACCGCCCAGCAGCACACTCTGACGCACCAGCAGGCGAAGGCACTGGCAGGTGTCCCGCCAGGCGCAGACGTGCGAGCATTCCAGGTTGGTGGCGTGGGCATTCATCACCGTGGATTCAAACTTATAGAACGACGCCGCAGCCGGTGTTGTCCATGCGTAGTACCACGGCATCGATGCTACTGGATACCGTTAGATTCTTGTGGCGTTTCCAGCCAATGGACCGAAGGCTGCGCCTGCTGCTGAGACGATGAAATTTCACCACCTCTCCCCTGATGCCGCGCTGAGCCAGGTGCGTTCGCGCAGCAGCGGTCTCACCTCCGCGGAGGCCGCGGCCCGTCTGGCAGAGCCGGGCACACGCCTGCGAAAAAGCAACGGCTCCGCCTGGCGCCTGCTGCTCAACCAGTTCCGCAGCCCGCTGGTGATCCTGCTGCTCGTGGCGATGACCATCTCCGCCTTTCTCGGGGACAAGATGGACGTCCTCATCGTCTCCACCGTGGTGCTCATGAGCACCCTGCTGGGCTTCTGGCAGGAATACCGCGCGGCGAATGCCGTGGCCGCTCTGCTGGCGATGATCCAGGCCCGTGCGTGTGTGCTGCGCGATGATCAGAAGGCTGAGATTCCCGCCGAGCAGGTCGTGCCAGGAGATGTCGTTCTCCTCAGCGCTGGAGACACCATCCCGGGAGACGGGCTCCTGCTGGAATCGAAGGACCTGTTTGTGGATGAATCCGCGCTCACCGGAGAAAGCTACCCCGCCGAGAAAAAGGCCGGCGCCGTAGCCCCGGACGCGCGCCAGAGCGAGCGGACGAATTCTGTGTTTGAAGGCACCCACGTGGTCAGCGGTACCGCGCGCGTGCTCATCATGGGCACCGGCGCGGACACCGAGTTTGGCGCCATTTCGGAGCGGCTGCGACTGCGCGCGCCGGAGACGGACTTCGAGCGCGGGCTGCGGCGCTTTGGCGAGATGCTCATCAAGGTCACGCTGCTCTTCGTCATCGCCATCTTCGGCATCAATGTCTTCTTCCACCGTCCGGTGCTGGAGGCCTTCATGTTTGCGCTCGCGCTGGCCGTGGGCATGACGCCGGAACTCCTTCCCGCCATCGTCAGCATCACCCTGGCGCGGGGGGCCAAACGCATGGCGGAGGACCAGGTCATCGTGCGGCGGCTCTCCTCCATTGAGAATTTTGGCAGCATGAACGTGCTCTGCTCGGATAAAACCGGCACGCTCACGGAGGGGCACGTGCGCCTGCTCGCCGCGCATGATTTTCAGGGCGAAGCCAGCGACACGGCGCGCCTGCACGGCGTGCTGAACGCCACCTTTGAAAGCGGCTTCACCAATCCCATCGATGCCGCGCTGCGTGCGGAGACGGGGCTGGATCTCTCCGGCTGGCACAAGTTTGACGAGGTGCCCTACGACTTCATCCGCAAACGTCTCAGCGTGGTGGTGGAGCACAGCAATGGCGGGCAACGCCACCTCATGATCACGAAGGGGGCCTTTGCGAATGTGCTCGCGGTCTGCACCAAGGTGGCCACGCCAGAGGGCGAGCAGCCGATGGCGGCCTTTCGCGATTCCTTGCAGCAGCGCTTTGCCGACTACAGCCACGCCGGCCACCGGGTGCTCGGGCTAGCGAGCCGGGACGTGACCGACGATCCGGTGATCAACAAGGACGACGAACAGGACATGACCTTCACCGGCTTTCTGCTGTTTGACGATCCGCCCAAGGCAGGAGCGGCCGAGGCCATTCAGGAGCTGCGCCAGCTCGGCGTCAGCCTGAAGGTCATCACCGGAGACAACCGCCTCGTGGCGCAGCGCCTGGGCGCGCAGATGGGCATTCCAAGTCCTGAAGTGCTCACCGGGGACGTCCTCCATCACATGACCGCAGCCGCGCTCACCAGCCGCGTCAGCGAGGTGGACATCTTTGCTGAAACGGAGCCCAATCAGAAGGAGCGCATCCTCATCGCGCTGCGCAAGGCGGGTCACGTGGTCGGTTATCTGGGAGATGGCATCAACGACGCCTCCGCTCTGCACGCCGCGGACGTGGGCATTTCCGTGGATGGCGCGGTGGATGTGGCCAAGGAGGCCGCGGACATCGTCCTGCTGCGCCACGATCTCGGCGTGCTGGCGCGCGGGGTGCGCAACGGCCGCATTACTTTTGCGAACACGCTGAAGTACATCTTCATCGCCACGAGCGCGAATTTTGGCAACATGTTCAGCATGGCGGGGGCCTCGCTGTTTCTGCCGTTCCTGCCGCTGCTGCCGAAGCAGATCCTGCTGAACAATTTTCTCTCCGATCTTCCCGCGCTCACGATCGCCACGGACAGCGTGGATGCCGAGCAGGTGCAGAAACCGCGCCGGTGGAACCAGAAGTTCATCCGCCGTTTCATGGTGGCGTTCGGACTGGTCAGCTCGGTGTTTGACTACCTCACCTTCGGCGCGCTGCTGCTGGTGCTGCATGCCACGGAGGGGCAGTTTCAGACCGGCTGGTTCATCGAGTCCGTGCTGACGCAGATGTTCATCGTCATGGTCATCCGCACGCACCGCTCCATTTTCAAGAGCCGCCCCGGGCGCATTCTCGCCGCGGCCACGCTCGCCGTCGCCGGGACGGTCGTCGTGCTGCCTTACACACCGCTCGGCGAGCTCTTTGGCCTGGTGCCGCCGCCGTGGCATTTCATGCTGATGCTTGCAGGCATCACCCTGCTTTATTTGCTGACCAGTGAAATGGTGAAACGAGTGATGTTTGCCCGGCTGGAGCAGGCGGTGGAGCCCCGCCGCTGAGGTCACGCTTGTTTCTTTTTCAGAAGACGTCGCGAACAGATGAGGCCTGGAATCATCGGCAGCCAGAAGCTCAGGCCGCGAAACAGCAGCGTCGCCGACAGCCCCACCGAAAGAGGCAGGCCGATGCTTTTCAGGCTCACCACGGACGCCGTCTCAAACGTGCCCAGTCCTCCGGGGATGATGCCGATGGTGCGGAACAGGTTTGAAACCATGAAGCAGGAGAACACGCCGCCGACGGATGCCGCCACTCCCAGCGCGCGCGCCGCCACCCAGATGGTGGCGGCATCCAGCAGGAAGATCATTGCGTGCATGGCAAAGGCCAGCAGCAGCACCCGCTTGTTTTTGAATGAGCCGGAGGGCGCATGCTCCACCCACTGCAGCAGCCGCGTCAGTTTTGCGAAGCGCCGCAGCCTGGTTTTCACCCACACCACGCCGCCGCTGGGAAGTGAAATGAGAAATGCGCAGACGCCTGCCTCCACCAGCACAAAAACCAGCATGGCCCACGTCACCCAGCCGGGCAGATGTCCCTGATGGAGCGCCACGGCAAGCGCCAGCGCCATGCAGCAGCCGTAGGCGAGGTGATACATCGCCACGTCCACCAGCACCGCGGCTGAAACCACCGCACGCGGCATGCCCATGCGAGTGAGCGCCCCGGACACCACGGCCACGCCGCTGATCCCGCCCGAGGGCAGCGCCTGATCGACAAACAACATCGCGAGACTCAGCTCAAACGACTTGCCCACGGACAAGACCTGCCCCTTGGCCACGGCCACCACGCGCCACACGATGCCCTGCAACACGTACGTGCCAGCCTGGAGGATCAGCGCGAGGCCCAGCCAGAACACATCAATCTGGCGCAGCAGGCGCATGAACTCCTCCTCCTCGCTCAGATGCGTCACCACCAAAATCAAAGCGCCGCAGGCCGCCGCACCCACCAACCACACCAGCCAGGAGGTGGACGGGTGCCCGACAGCAGACGAAGGCTCCAGCGGAGCATCCGGCTCGTCGGGCATGGGCGCTTCAGGCATGCCCTTCTTTTGAAGTCCCCGCGGGTGAAGTCAATCAGGAAACCGGCCGCGCCACTTTCATTCGGATCACCTCCCCTTCCCCACCGCCGGGAGGACGTGTTTGGCAATCTCCTGGCTGAGCATCTGATACGCCGGCGCCTGCCAGTGGAAGTTGTCACCCGCGGCGAGTTCGAGATGCGAGGCCAGGAGCGCATACGCATCGATCACCTCGACGCCCTCCTGCTTCATCACCTGCGCGGAAAGAGTGTTCAGGCGGATCACCACGTTGTTTTTGTCGCCCAGGCTAGTCACCGGCTGGTCCGGCGCGGGACGCGCGGCCGTGTGCGGCGTGGTCATGAGGTAAAAAATCTTTGCCTGCGGTGCGCCGTTTTTGAAGCAGCGGGTCAGTTTGTGCATCCGGTCCAGGACGAGCGCATCCGGCACCTTGTCCGGCGTCCAGCCCAGGGAATGGAGGCCGTTGTTGAAAACCACCGCGTCAAATTTGTACCGGCCCGCCATCTCCGTCAGCGCCTGCTCGGGCACATCGCCACCGACGAAGTGGACGCAATGAAACACATAGACGTGCTGCTTGAGCATCTCCGGAATGAAAGGCCCGCTGTAGCCGCCTGAGATGGAATCGCCGTAGATCAGCACCTTGGGCCATTCCGGGTGCTCGATCTTCGGAACGTCCAGCGCCCAGCCTTTGCCAGCCACCGCGCCGCGCGGAAACTCACTGGCCCGCTCCTTCTTCGACACATAGCTGTAGCCCGGCCCGAACACTTTCACTGCGTGCACCGTCACCGGCATGGTCTTGGACTTTGCATTGTCATTGCGTCCGATCCACATCGGCCCGCCGTTGGGGATCAGCTCCATGAAGCACTTCTTGATCGGAGCATCATCGATGTAAAAAGTCGCCAGGCCGCCGCGCACCGCCATGGTGAAGGTGCAGGGCTTGCCGACCTCCGGCTCATTGCGGCCGTTGAGCGCGCCGCCGACCATGAGGATGCGGTTCACGACCGAGTTCACCTGGCGCGCGTAGTAGGGCTTGTCCTTGTAGTTGAAGAACATGGCAAAGCCGTCGTCCTGCCCGCTGCTCTGCTTGTTCATCACGGTGAAGACGGCATCCTGCACCAGGGCATCCAGCGAAAGCGTGACCTGCACCGTGAAGTTTTTCTGGTCTGGAAAAGCCTCCGCCGGCACTGCGAAGGCCGCGCCATCGCGCAGCTTCACGGTGCCGTTCACCTTTTCCACCGCGCCGGACTGCTGAGCCGCGGGGATGTCATTCTTCGCCAAATCCCACAGGGCGGCTTCATCGGCGGTGGCGGAAAGGCTCGTGAATGCGAGCAGCAGGACGGTCAGTGTGTGTTTCATGCTGGTGATTTGCTCAGTTCATTTCGCCGCTTTTTTCGCCGCCGCCCAGCGGATGCCCTCCAGCACGTGCCGGCGGACAAAGGGCGTGCTCAGCGAGCGCAGATCGTGGCCGAACTCGGTATAGAAAAAGCGGCCGCCTCCCGCGGGCTCATGCGTCCAGGCGATGGGATGATCCGCGCCCATCGGCCTGCCTCCCCGTGTCTTGAAATAATCCCGCACGGGCGTGTAGGTGCTCTCATCCACGCGCAGCAGCACCTGAAAACCTGGCAGCCCCGTCACGCAGCGGTCATGGTTGGTCCAGTCCGCCTCGATCCAAAACTCCGCGGGCTGTCCCTTCACGGCAGGGTGCTCCTTTGCCGCCGGATCCACCGTGACCTTGGCCTTGGAAAAATCCGAGTCGCTGTTGAAGTCGCAGCCGCCAAGCTGATTCAGCCAGGGCCAGTTCGTCTGATGCACCAGCGCCGCATGGAGGCCCACGACTCCCTTCCTGCCGCTGGCAAACCAGGCCTCCACCGACTGCCGCTGCGCCTCGGGGATGATCTTGTCGAGTTCATTGGCGTTGTTGAGCAGCAGCACGTCGTACTTCGCCAGCACCTGCGGCATGAGGTCTTTCGGGCTCTCGGTGATGTCCGCATCAAAGCCGTTCTCGTGGCCCAGCAGCACCAGCCAGCGGTTGATGCCGGGGATGTCCGGATGCCGGTAATACGCAGCGCCGGAGAAGACTAGCACCTTCATGCGGCCCCCATCCGCTGCGGCGGGAACGGCCACATCATGAGCCAGGGCCATGCTGCCGTGGACCGCCAGGAAAAGGAGAACGAGGAGAAAACGAGTGTGCCGCTTCATCGGACAGGCAGGTTTGAGCTTAAGTTACCGCTGGCCGATCACGCTGAAGTCGAGGTCGCCTTTCCCGGCATCCACTCCGGCGCGCATGGCGGCGGCGGTGCAGTCGAGGGCGGGCGTTTTCAGCTTCGCCTCCGCCGCCAGCTCACGCGCAAAGTCCGCGTCCTTCAGCATGTTGCGCAGCGCAAAGTGGGGCTCGTAGTCGCCCTTGATGATGGCGGGCAGCTTCATGCCGATGAGCGTGGAGTAGTTCGCATTGCTCTCCAGCGCCTCGTGCAGCTTCTCCAGCGCGATGCCGTTTGCCTTGGTGATGTCCGCGGCTTCGGCCACGGCCTCCACGATCACAGCGGAGACGAGGTTCGTCACGATCTTGAGCACCATCGCCTCGCCGACACCACCGAGCGGCAGAATCTTCGCCGCGCTCGCCTGCAGCACGGGCTTCGCACGCTCCAGCAGGAGATCGGGGCCGCCGATGTAGTAGCTCAGCCTGCCGTTTTGCGCAGCCATCTTGCTGCCGGTGAACGGGGCGTCGAGAAAGGCCGCGCCCGTTTCCTCCACCAGCTTCGCGGCCTCCAGCGTGGCCTGCTTGCTCACGGTCGCATGGTTCATGATGAGATGCCCGGCCTTCAGCGCCGGCTTCATGTCCTCGATGGCTTCGAGCAGCGCGGCGCTGTCACGCACGAAAATCTGGATGATGCCCGCCGCCTCCGCCACCTCATGCGGAGAAGCGAGGAAGTTCGGCACGGGGCGTGCGCTGCGGCTCCAGACAAACACTTCATGCCCTGCCTTGCGCAGGTTGTCCGCCACACGACTGCCGATGATGCCGAGCCCGAGAATGCCAACGTTTTGTTTCATGCCCACGCCCTTAGCGCGCATTTCCGCACGCGCAACGGCCTCCTCCTTTTTCCCAAGGCAGTTCCACAATGCCTGCTTGGCAGCCGATTCTTCAGGGATATGGAGTAGAACCACCTGCGGCTGATGGCACGTATCAGCGATGGCAGCTCCCACCCTCATTCCCAGGACCTCTCATGCCGTCTTCCTCACCGCTCCTCTGGCACGCAGCCGACGCCGGGAAAGTCGTGGCGGCGCTCCAAACGGACGCGGGCTCCGGATTGAGCGGCAGCGAGGCCTCCGAACGCCTGAAGCAGCAAGGCCCGAATGAACTGCCGAAAGACAAACACAAGCCGCTGTGGCGGGTGTTTGCCTCCCAGTTTGCCAGTCCCTTGATTTACATCCTGTTCGTCGCGGCGGTGATCTCCTTTGCCATGGGACATGCCAGTGATGCCGTGGTGATCCTGGTGGTCGTTCTCATCAATGCGCTCATCGGCACGGTGCAGGAGGGGCGCGCGGAGCACTCCATGACCGCGCTGCGCGAACTCTCCGCGCTCAAGGTGCGCGTGGTGCGGGCTGGGCATGAAGCCCAGATTGAAGCCAGGGAGCTGGTGCCTGGAGATGTTCTTCTCCTCGGCGCGGGAGACCAGGTGGGCGCTGATGCGCGGCTGCTGGAGGCTTCTTCTCTGGCAGCCACGGAGGCGGCGCTGACAGGCGAGTCCCTGCCGGTGGAAAAGAGCACCGCCCCTGTGCCTGAGGACGCGGGACTGGGCGACCGCAAAAACATGATCTACTCCGGCACGCACCTCACCGCAGGGCGGGGCCGTGCCGTGGTGGTGGCCACGGGGCTGCAGACGGAAGTGGGAAAAATCGCCAGACTGACCGCTTCTGCCAAAGAACCAAAGACCCCGCTGGAAGCCCGCCTCAAGCAGTTTGGAAACTGGCTGGTGGTGGCCTCCATCATTCTCTTTGCTCTGATCCTCGGCTTCGGCCTGCTGCGCGGCATTCCCTTTGTGACAATCTTCATGGTCGCCATCAGCCAGATGGTCTCCATGGTGCCTGAGGGCCTGCCGGTGGCGATGACGATCGGCCTCGCGGTAGGCATGCAGCGGATGGCGCGGCGCAGGGCCATCGTGCGGCGTCTTGCCGCGGTGGAAACTCTGGGAGCCACCAGCATCATCTGCAGCGACAAGACCGGGACGCTCACGAAGAACGAGATGACCGTGACCCGTGTGCTGCTGCCGGACGGGCGGCAGATCGAAGCCACCGGCGCGGGATACTCGGCAGACGGGCGGCTGCATGTGAGGGGCAAAGACCTCACCGCCGAGGAGGATGCCGAACTTCGCGCGCTTTTGGAAGCAGTCGCCCTCTGCAACGACGCGAATCTCCTCCGTCCCGATGACAAGGAAACCCGCTGGCGGCCGATGGGAGACCCCACCGAAGCGGCCCTGCTCACACTCGCGCTGAAGGGCGGCGTCGATCCCGAACCTCTGCGAAAAGAGTGGCCCCGGCAGGCAGAGATCCCTTTTGATTCCGCCGCGAAGATGATGGCCACGCAGCACGACCAGGCCGGGAAACAGCGCGTGGTTTTCAAAGGCGCGCCCGAACGCCTGCTGGCCCTGTGCGATCCCACGACGCTCGATCTCGACCAAGTCCGCCAGGTGTCCAATGAACTGGCCACGCAGGCGCTGCGCGTGCTGGCGGTGGCGGAGGTGAATGACGAACCGCTCGATGAAGAGGCGGGCTTTGACGACTGGGGCGGCCGCCTGCGATTCCTGGGCCTGATCGCCCAGATGGATCCTCCGCGCCAGGAAGTGAAGGAGGCTGTGAGCGAATGTCTCGCGGCCGGCATTCGTCCGGTGATGGTCACAGGCGATCACAAGGCCACTGGACTCGCCATTGCCACCGAGCTTGGCATTGCGAAGGAGGGAGACATCGCCCTGGACAGTGCCGAGCTCGCAGCCATGTCCGAGGAGGATCTGCGCGAGCGGCTGGAGCGCATCTCGGTGTTTGCGCGGGTACATCCCGAGCAGAAGCTGCGCATCGTCGAAGCCTTCCAGGCGCAGAAGCAGGTCGTGGCCATGACCGGAGATGGTGTCAATGACGCCCCCGCACTCGCCGCTGCTGATGTGGGCGTGGCGATGGGCATCACGGGTACTGACGTGGCGAAGGGCGCCGCGAAGATCGTAATCACCGATGACAACTTTGCCACCATCGTCAAAGCCATCGAGGAGGGCCGGCTGGTGTACCAGAACCTCAAGAAGGTGGTGCTCTTTCTCTTCGCCACTTCCATTGATGAAGTCATCGTGCTTTTGCTGGCGCTGCTCTGCGGGTATCCGCTGCCGCTGGCCGCCGTGCAGATTCTGTGGATCAACCTCGTGACGGAGGGCGTGGTCACCGTGAATCTGATCCTGGAAGGACTGGAGGGCGACGAAATGCGGCGGCAGCCAACGCCCATCGATGAACCGCTGATCACCCGGCCCATGCTGCGGCGGCTGCTGCTGATGGTGACCACCTCCGTGGCGGCCATCTTTGGCTTCTTTCTGTGGCGGCAGGCCAGCGGTGCGCCGTTTGCGCTGGTGCAGACCGAGACTTTTACCTTGGTGGCTGTGAGCCAGTGGTTCAATGTGCTGAACTGCCGCAGCGCCACCAAGTCCGCCATCAGCCTCGATGTCCTGCGCAATCGCTGGCTGGTCGGCGGTCTTCTGCTGGGCGGCGCGCTGCATCTCGTGGTGGTTTATTCCGCGGTGATGAACCGCATCTTCCACACGGTGCCGATCCCGCTGGCAGACCTGCTTCTGCTCGGGGTGGTGGGCAGCAGCGTGCTGTGGGTGGAAGAAATACGGAAGTGGCTGGGGCGCCGGAGGCTCACGGAGCCGGGTGAACCCGCGCGATGACTTCGGCATGATAGACCAGCCACTGCTGCCGCCGCGCCTGCTCCCGAAGCTCTGAGAGGAGGCCCTGCACCGCCGCCTCCCGCCGCTGGCTGGAAAGAAGGGCGGCGATCTCCCCTTTCACCTCCTCGAAGGCCGGCAGCCGTGAGGTGCGGCGTTCATGGACGAGGATGAGGTGCCAGCCGAGCCGCGTCTCCACCGGCTCGCTGATCTGGCCCACCCTGAGCTTTTGAACCGCGGCGATGAAATCCGCCGGCATGCGCTCCTGCGTGAACCATCCGAGATCGCCGCCCTCGGTTTTGCTTCTCGCGTCCTCGGAGCGCTCCCGGACCAGTTCCGCAAAGGTCTTCTCTTTGGCCTGAAGCTGACGCTGGAACTCGCGCATTTCCGCGGCGCGGTCCGGTTTGCTCTTGTCGTGCCGGGTGAGGAAAAGGTGCGACGCATGCCAGGCCTGCGGGATTCGCAGGGTCTCCCTGAACTTGTCATACCAGGCGCGCAGGTCCTGCTCAGAGACTTGTGCGAGACGCGGCTGGATTTTCTCCGCGATCCAGGCCTCATCTAGCTGCGCGTCGCGGATTTGGGCTTCGAGGGCCGCGGGGGTGAGGTGCTGACCGGCCAGGCGTGCGGGAAACTCCGCCGGCTCTGCAAACTGCCGCTGCATTCTTTCCAGCTCGCGCCGCACGGAGGCCTTGAGGGCCGGGCTGTCGGGGCCGCTTTCACCACGGCAGGCCTGGATAAGATGGTCATTCACCAGATTTTCCAACACCCGCCAGCGTACGCGCTGCTGAGTCTCAGGGCTGAGATCCCTCCAGACTTCATGGCGTTTCCACAGATCCTCACGCAGGGCGGTAGCGAGATCCAGCCGGGTGATGGGGTGCCCGTGGACCTCCGCTGCCACCCCGCCGCTGCGCCGCTCCATGAACCGATGCAGGGGGCCTTTGAAGAGATTCAGGTCTCCCCAGACGCAGGCAACCGCCGCCAGGGAGAGAATCCAGAGCCATGCAGGGGACGAGAAAGGGCGCGCCACGGGAAAGCCGGAGCGTAGAGCCACCTCGCACACCCGCAACTCCCGCTTAATAATTCCTTAATTTTGCGAATTCCTTACATAATTTTCATCATTTTAACAAATTAAACCTCGATTTATCACACCTTTCCCCGTATTTTTGATACCATCATGACCTTCCCAAAGTTCTTCTCTATGGTAATTGTTGCTTTGGCCGCCACGGCCTCGGCAGACACGGTCACCGTGACAGGGCTGGACAATGATGGCAATGCCATCGGCCAGTACGTGATTGGCGGGCAGACCTACTGGTGGCTGTGCATCGAGCCGGGACCACCCGCGCTGAGCAACCAGACCATCACGGCGCAGACGTACTCGTTCCAGGACGGCTGGGACAAACAGAACACCGAGCGCTACTACAACATCTATCAGACCGACCCGACGCTCTACACGGATGTCATTCCCAAGCAGGTGACGGTGATGGAGTACGTGCTGGACACCTACCTGCCGTGGAGCACGCTGGCGGGCGCCTCCGGCCGCTTTCTGGAGCAGGATCCGAGCTTCACGAGCTTCAACAACAACGACGCCTTTCACAACGCGATGTTCGCGGTGCAGAACTTCCTGTCTGAAACCGAGGGCAAGGCGGTGAAGTCCGACTTCACCAACATGAGCGACTACATGGACTACTACATGGGCCTGGGCGACGCCACGGACGACGCACGCTCCTCCATCTTCCAGAGCATCCTGAGCGACGTGGCGTCCAAGGACGCAGCGGGCTTCTTCAACACCTACACCGCCCAGCACGACTACTTCACGCTGAACACGTTCTATGCCGAAAACGATCCGAACAACTGGCAGGACGGCCTGGTGATCGGCGGGTTTGCCCCCGTTCCGGAGCCGGGTGGAGCGCTGCTCATCGGCTGCTTTGGCATGGCCTGGATGCTGCGCCGCCGCCGCAGCGTGGCCGCCTGATTGATGGGATTCATCTGGCGTTGGCGCAGGGGGAAGGCGGATCGGAGCCTCATGGCAGCATCCGGCGTGCCTTAAACCAGGCTGGGGTGAACTGTGGGTGCAGACGGCCGTAGAAGTCCATCACCAGCGCGGCTTTTTCCTGGATCTTGGGGAACTGCGCCATGGCGCTCCAGAGTCCCGGGTCTCCCATGAGGAGGCGTGAGGCGAGGGAATTGAAATCCTCCTCCTGGCTGGCCTGGGCATAGGCGTGGAGAAAGCCCGCCTTGTGGAGTTCGGCGTCCAACTGGCGGGAGGCGCGCTGCTGCTTGATGGCCTGCACCCCGCTGCCGAGGTAGCGGAAGCCGGGAGGATTGATCTGCAGCCAGCGGTTTGTGTCCAGATTCTGGGGCAGATTGCGCAGCAGGATGCTGGAGAACTCCGCGTGGAATATGCCCTCCAGCACCGCATCCGAGGCCTTGCCGGAGTTTGCCAGATAGACGGCGGTGCGGGAATTGGTGCCGCCGGTGGGCACGCCGCTGTAGGCCAGGCGCCCCACCACATAGACGTGGTGCAGATGCTTCTGCAGCACGGCGTACGGGTACCTCGCCAGGGCAGCGGCCAGCAGCTTCTGGGAGCGTGCGCGGAGGGCTTCATCCAGAACGGTCGCCTCAGCGCTCACGGGGGCGGAGCGCCAGCTCGGGGGGAAAATCTCCGGGCCGGCGGCGTCCAGAATGACCTCCGGAAGCCTGACGGGCTTCACTGGCCCCGCGTGAATGGGGAGGGCAAAGGGGAGCCAGGAGAGCGCAAAAAAGAGGGCCACTTTCATCTTGGCAGGGCTACGCGGGTGGGAGGGGGAGTTTTTCAGGGCTGCGAAGACTCTCAGATTACTTTCTCGATTTTACAATTACATGACTTGTGAAGCTATGGAGGTTATAGAAAAATGTGTCGCGAACGATAAAACGTGTCTGTTATGCGACTCAACCACGACCAACGATCCTTTTTCAAGCTGCCTGCGGGGCTGCTGGGGGTCTTTATGATGGGGATGCTTCCGACGGTACAGGGGCAGGAGCTGCGGCTGGAGGTGACGCCGCTGCACATGAATGAGCCGCTGGGCGCTGCCACGACGAAAGCGGCACGGGTGACGCGGCTGGACTGGCTGCTCTCAGGGCTGGCGCTGCAACGGGAGGATGGCACGTGGGTGGAGTCGCGGGACTGGTTTGCCTATCTCAGCGCGGGCTCGGGGCGGCTGACGGCGCAGGGTTCGGGCATTCCGGCGGGGAGGTACCGTGGCGTTCGTTTTCGCATCGGGGTGGATGAGGCCACGAACAAGGCGGACCCGAATCTTCATGCGCCGGATCATGCGCTGAATCCGCAGGTGAACGGGCTGCACTGGGGCTGGCAGGGCGGGTACATTTTCATGGCGCTGGAGGGACGCTTTCAAAATGGGGGCAAGGAGGACGGGTTTTCCTACCACATCGCCAATGCGCCACAGTTGATGACGGTGGAGCTGCCGGTGGAGTTCATCGGCGGGCGGCCGCTGACACTCGCGCTGGATCTGGATATGCAGCGCGTGCTCGCGGGCATCGACTTCATTACCGATGGAACTTCCACGCACTCGCGCGAGGGAGACGCCCTTGCCGCGAAGCTGAAGGGGAACATGGAGCAGGCCTTCCGCGTGCGCGGGCTGAGCTATGATGTGTATCAGACGCCGGTCTTTGCCAGCGCGCCCGCTCCCCTGCCCTCCGGCACGCATGCGCTGAAGCCCGCGATGACGCAGCGTTTTCCGCAGGTGAAGCTGCCCGCGGACAATCCGCTGACGGAGGAGGGAGTGGCGCTGGGACGGCAGTTGTTTCATGACACACGGCTTTCGGGCAATGGCACGCAATCCTGCGCCTCCTGCCATGATCAAAGCCGCGCCTTTGCGGATGCGCGGCGCTTCAGCCTCGGCGCGCAGCAGCAGGTGGGGGCGCGGAATGCGATGCCGCTGTTCAACCTGGCGTGGCAGCAGGGCTTCTTCTGGGACGGCCGCGCCGCCACGCTGCGCGAGCAGGTGCTGATGCCCATCCAGGACAAGCGCGAGATGAATGAAACGCTGCCAAATGTCATTGCCAAGCTCAGCGCGGACGCGGGCTGCGCGGCTGCTTTCAAACGGGCGTTTGGCTCCGCGGAGATCACGGCCGAGCGCATCGCGAAGGCGCTGGAGCAGTTCCTTTTGACGCTGGTCTCGCAGGAGTCACGTTTTGACCGGGCCGCGCGGAAGGTGGAGGAGCTGACGGAGAGCGAGAAGCGCGGGCTGCGGCTGTTTGTGACGGAGTTTGAACCGAAGCGCGGGCTGCGTGGCGCGGACTGCTTTCACTGCCACGGCGGCACGCTGTTTGCCAGCCAGGCCTTTGCCAGCAACGGACTCGCACTTTCCGATGAAGACGTGGGCCGCATGGCGGTGACGAAAGACCCCGCTGACCGCGGCAAATTCAAGACGCCGAGCCTGCGCAACATCGCGCGCACCGCGCCCTACATGCATGACGGCCGCTTTGCCACGCTGGAGGAGGTGGTGGAGCATTACAGCAGCGGCGTGCGCCGCACCCCGACGCTGGACCCGAACCTGGCCAAGCATCCGGAGGGAGGCATCCAGCTCACAGCGCAGGAGAAGGCGGACCTCGTGGCCTTTCTCAAAACGCTGACGGATGAAAGTTTCACCGCTGGTCCGGCCGCCAGCACGACCACCGCCGCACGATGAAACGCCTTGTGTTTGCACTGCTGCTGCCGGCCGGCCACCTGTGCCATGCGGATGGCCTGACACATGAACAGAGTGATGCGCTGGCCGCCGAGGCCGCGCAGCTCGCGCCCTCGTCCGACACGCCGCAGCCGCAGGCTCCCACGCCGGCGCAGTACTCCACGCTGGGCACCTGGAGCGCCGTCATCCCATGGACGCCGCACATCCCCGTGACCTGCGCGCAGCTTCCGGATGGAAGACTGCTGACCTTTGCCTCAAGCCAGCGCAACAACTTCCCGCCGGGCAGCTTCACCTATGCGGCCACCTGGGACTACCGCACGGGGGAGTTTGTGGAGATCAACAACACACGGCATGACATGTTTTGCGGCGGTGTCTCGCTGCTGCCGGACGGGCGCCTGCTTGTCAACGGCGGCAACAACACGATCCGCGACAGCAGCGTGTTTGACTGGCGCACCAGCACCTGGAGCGCGGCGGCGGACATGCAGGACCCGCGCTGGTACAACACCAGCGTGGCGCTGCCGGACGGCAGCGTCTTCACCGCGTCCGGCTCCGGCGGCAGCGACACTGCGGAACGCTGGCAGGAAGGCAAAGGCTGGACGCGCTACACGAACATCAACTGGGCCCTGGCCACCGACGAGGGCGGCACGGAATCCATCTGGCATCCGTTTCTGCATGTGGCGCCGGACGGCCGCATCGCCCACACCGGCCCCACGCACACGATGCACTGGGTGGACACCACGGGAAACGGCCAGTTCATCAGCACGAGCGCCGTTGTACCAGGATCCTATTATCCCAAGGACGGAGCCATGGTGATGTTCAACGAGGGCAAGATCCTGCAGGCCGGCGGCCGCACCATGGGCACGGGTGAGCCATCCAAACTAGCATGTGTCATCGACATCAATGGCAGCACACCCAGGGTCACGCCCACCGGCAGCCTGGCCTTTGCGCGCACGTTTGCCAATGGCGTCGTCCTCCCCACAGGCGAGGTCATGGCGATCGGTGGCAACACCTCGCAGGTCAAATTCAGTGATGATGGCAGCGTGCTGACACCGGAAATCTGGAACCCCGCCACCGGCCAGTGGCGCCGCGGCGCGGACATGTGGGTGCCGCGCAATTATCACTCGCTCGCCATCCTTCTTCCCGACGGGCGCGTGTGGTCCGGCGGCGGCGGCCTCAGCGGGAACGCGGCCGACCACCAGGACGCGCAGATCTACACACCGGCTGTTTTGTACAAGGCCGACGGCAC
This sequence comes from Prosthecobacter sp., assembly GCF_044227185.1. Classification (GTDB taxonomy): domain Bacteria; phylum Verrucomicrobiota; class Verrucomicrobiia; order Verrucomicrobiales; family Verrucomicrobiaceae; genus Prosthecobacter. The sequence continues at coordinate 110,989 of NZ_JBGAFO010000002.1, forward strand.
ACCGGCAGAGCGGCCGGAGATCGGTGAAACGCCGGAGGTCATCGGCCCGGGCATGGCCTTTGCGGTGCGCGCCACCGCCGGCATGAAACGTTTCACCTTCATCAAGATGGCCTCGCTCACCCACTGTGTGACGAGTGACCTGCGATTTCTCGAACTGCCATTCACGGAACACGAACCGGGTGTGTATGTGCTGAAGGCGCCTGCCAATGTGAACGTGCTGACCCCTGGCTACTGGATGCTGTTTGCCATTTCACCCGAAGGTCCCTACTCCGTTTCAACAACCGTGCTGGTGGACGCCACGCTGACGGATTCCATCAGCCAGCCCGGAGATCAGCTCAGCACGGTGGGCAGGAACGCGGTACCTGCTGGCATCAAGTCCTTTGGTTACAGCCCCGCTTCACGCGTGTTCTCCGCGAGCGGGCTGCCTCCGGGCCTTGTGCTGGATGCGGCCTCGGGTGTGATCTCCGGCACGCCGTCCGTCATCGGCCGGTACAGCGTCACGGTGACCGTCAATGACGGGCTGCTTGAGCCTGCCTCCGTGACCTTTCAGTGGACGGTGCATTCGGATCTGGTGCTCGCTCCATTGACGCATGCGCCGGCGCCGACGGGCAGCGTGATTGATCTGACGGTGAGCGCCTCCGGCAGCGCCAGCCCGGAGTTTCAGTGGGATTTTGGCGACGGATCTCCCCTCTCCGGCTTCAGCAGCAGCACCACGATCAGCCACACGTATGCCGCTCCCGGGCGCTATCTCGTCACGCTAACCGCGCGGGATGACACGGGAGCCGTCGTCACCACGAGCTTCCATCAGGCGGTGCATGCGCCGCTCACCTCCGCACGGCCCGCGGTTTCCAGCAGCATCGTTTATCAGGCGCGCAGCGGGGCGAATGCGCGGCTGTGGGTGGTGAATCCGGACCAGGACAGCGTCACGGTCTTTGATGCGGTGACGCGCACGCGCAACGCCATCATCGGCACCGGCCGGGCGCCGCGCAGCGTGGCCATCGCACCGGACGGCAGGGCCTGGGTGGTGAACAGCGAAAGCGGCAGCCTCTCCATCATCGGCACGAATCTCAGCGTGGTGCAGACGGTGCCGCTGCCCCGCGGCTCGCGCCCGTTTGCCGTGGTGTTTGATCCGGCGGGCACGGCTGCCTATGTGTCGCTGCAGGACAGCGGCCTGGTGCTGAAGATCAATCCCGCCAGGCCCGCGCAGTTTCTCGGCAGCGCGAGTGCGGGAGCCAGCGTGCGTCATTTGTCCGTGAGCGCGGACGGGGCGAAGGTGTATGCCACGCGCTTCATCACGCCGCACCTGCCGGGGGAGGAAACGGCCAATGTGGTGACGCAGGATGGAGACACCCAGTATGGCGGCGAGGTGAGAGTCATCGATGCCGCGAGCATGGCTGTGACCAAGACCATCATCCTCTCCCACAGTGAGGAAGAGGACAGCTCCATCGCCGGACGCGGCATTCCGAACTACCTGGGCCCCGCGGTACTCAGTCCGGACGGTACGAACGCATGGGTGCCTTCGAAGAAAGACAACATCAAGCGCGGGCAACTGCGCGATGGCAGACCGCTGACGCATGACAACGCGGTGCGCAGCATCACCTCGCGCATTGATCTTTCCACGGAGAGCGAAGACCACGCGGCGCGGATTGATTTCAATGACGCCGGGATTGCCAGCACGGCGGCGTATGATCCCGCGGGCATGTATCTTTTCACCGCGCTGGAGGGCAGCCGGGAGGTGGCGGTGGTGGATGCGTGGAACCAGCGCGAGCTGCTGCGCTTCACCGCCGGGCGCGCTCCGCAGGGCGTGGCCACCTCGCCGGACGGGCGCTTCGTGTATGTGCACAATTTCATGGACCGCAGCGTGACGATTCACGACGTCAGCGCCATTCTCGGCGGAGCAGAAACCGCACCGCCCACGACCGCGCTGCTGAGCTGCATCAACACGGAAAAGCTGCCGGCGACGGTGCTGAAGGGAAAGCAGTTCTTCTACGATTCACGCGACCCGCGCATGGCGCTGCAGCAGTACCTCAGCTGCGCCTCCTGCCACAATGACGGCGACCAGGACGGGCGCGTGTGGGATTTCACCAGCTTTGGCGAAGGCCTGCGCAACAACATCTCCCTGCGCGGCCACGCCACGCACGGCCCGCCGCACTGGAGCGGGAACTTTGATGAGATTCAGGATTTCGAAGGGCAGATCCGCAGCTTTGCCGGCGGGCAGGGGCTGATGAGCGACGGAGACTTCCACACCGGCACGCGTGACCAGCCGCTGGGCACACCGAAGGCGGGCGTGAGCGCGGACCTGGATGCGCTGGCCGCGTATGTGACCTCCCTCACCACCACCGGCACGAGCCCGAACCGCAGCAGCACTGGCGCACTCACCGCCGACGCGGTGGCGGGGCAGCAGATCTTCCGCGCGCAAAACTGCGCGGCCTGCCACGACGGCGCACGCTTCACGAACAGCGCGCTGAATGTGTTTGCAAACATCGGCACGATCAAGCCCAGCAGCGGCCAGCGGCTGGGCGCTCCGCTCACGGGCCTGGATGTGCCCACGCTGCGCGGACTGTGGAGCACGGCGCCGTATCTGCATGATGGCAGCGCTGCGACGCTCGAAGCAGCGGTGAGAGCGCACCAGGGGGTGTCTCTTACCGACAGCGAGATGTCCAAAGTCGTGTCTTTTCTCTCTCAAATTGACGACGCAGTCGTGCGCGCGCCCTCACCTTTGAGCATTGTGCTGGCCACGGCCAGCAGCAGCGTGAACGCCTCCTTTCCGGTGGCGGGCTTTTTGAGCGAGGCGGCCGGCGGATTTACCGCCAGCGACATCACCGTCACGGGCGGCACTTTGCGCGGCTTCAGCATCTCCGGCACAAGCTTCAGCTTCTACGTGGAGCCCACCGCGGCCAGCGTGAGCATCCGCATCGCCGCGAATGTGATGAGCGATTCCACCGGGCTGGGAAACCTCGCCTCCAACGTGCTCACCCTCACCAACACCCGCGATGTGACCGCACCTGTGCTCACGCTGAGCACTCCGGCAGACACGGTGAGCGGGGCCTTCGAAGTCAGCATCACGGCCAGTGAATCCGTCAGCGGCTTGAGCGTCTCTGATTTCATCGTGACGAACGGCAGTGCCGCGAATCTCACCGGCGGCGGCGCGGGCTACAGCGTCACCATCACGCCTGCCAGCAGCGGAGTCGTGACGGTGCAACTGCCTGCTGAAGCCGCCACAGACGCGGCTGAAAACGGCAGCGCGGCATCCAACACGCTGAGCGTCACCTTCGCTCCGGTGAACAACACTCCGCCCACGGTCACGCTGGGCACGGCGGCGGCGGAGGTGAGCGGTGTGTTTGATGTGAGCGTCAGCTTTAATGAGAGCGTCGCTGGAGTCAGCGTGAATGATTTCATCATCACGAACGGCAGCGCCACGGCGCTCAGCGGCGGAGGCTCCAGCTACGCGCTGTCTGTCACACCCGCGGCGGAGGGAGCCGTCACCGTGCAGTATTCCAAGGACGTCGTCTCGGACATCCTGAGCGTGCACTACACCGTGCCGGCGGACCCCGCACCGACGGTGGTGCTGGCGGCCTGCGGCGGCGGCTTCACGGTGAGCGCGCAGTTCAGCGAGGCCGTGACGGATGTCAGCGAGGGCGACTTCATCGTGACCAACGGCCATGTGACGGGACTCAGCGGCAGCGATTCACTCTGGATCGTCACGATCCAGCCAGCCACAGCGGGAGATGTGAGCGTGCGCCTGCCCGCGGATGCCGCGCAGGACAGCGCGGCGCAGGGCAGCAGCGCCTCAAACACGGTCATCCTCACGTATGATCCGCCCGCGCCACTGATGGCGAAGATCAATTTTCAAAGCACCGCCACGCCCACGCCCAATGGCTGGAGCGCGGACAACGGTGAGGTTTTCGCGGAGCGCAACGGACTCACCTACGGCTGGAACAAGGACCACACCGCGCAGGGACGCGACCGCAATGCAATGACCGACCAGCGGCAGGACAGCTTCATCCGCATGCAGGCCGGTGCGAGGTGGGAGATCGCGGTGGCGAATGGCGAGTATGATGTGACTCTGAGCGTGGGAGACGCGACCGCGGCCAGCACGAACACGCTGAACGTGGAAGGCGCGTCTGCCTGGAGCGCCGCCGCCTGCGCCGCGGGGGCCTTTGAAATGAAAACGCGGCGCGTGCTGGTGAGCGACGGCCGCCTCACGCTGGACAATGGTGGCGCTGCTGGTGGCGCCACGGCGCTGGACTATGTGGAAATCTCCAGCGCCAGCAGCATCCCATCTGCCACACCGAACGGGCTCGCGGCGGACTACTTTGCCGGCGCCGGCTTTGATCAGCTCCGCTTCAGCCGCATCGACCGCGGCATTGATTTCCGCTGGAGCGCCGCCGCGCCGGACGCGCGGCTGCCTTCAGACAACTTCAGCGTGCGCTGGCAGGGGGCGGTGATCCCACGCCACAGCGAACGCTACTCCTTTGCCGCCACGAGCGACAACGGCCTGCGGCTGTGGGTGAACGGGCAACTGCTCATCGACAACTGGAGCAGGCATGATGAAGAGACGGACAGCGGCGAGATCGACCTGCAGGCAGGCGTGCCCGTCGCGATTCGAATGGAGTTCTTTGCGAATGACGGGGACGCCGTGGTGCGACTGCTCTGGGCCAGCACGAGCCAGCCTCTGGAAGTCATCCCCGCCAGCCGTCTGCAGGCCAGCGCGCCGGGGGAGACGGTCACGCCTTATCCGAGCAGCTTCGCCGCGTGGATCAGCAGCGGGCGCAGCAACGGCCCAGACACCAGCGCCACTAGCAATGCCGATGGGGACGATCTGCCGGATCTGCTGGAGTATGCCCTGGGCGGCAGCGCGGGAAGCGGCATCAGCGCGGGAGATGCGCTGCGGCTGGACACACGCGGCCGCCACGTCAACGCGAGTGTGATCCGCCCGCAGGGCTTGGGTGATTTGAACTGGCTGCTGGAAACCAGCGCGGACCTGAAAACCTGGACGCCTTTGAACCTCACTGCTGCTGTCAGCGACAATGCCGACGGGACTGAAACCCTGCGCTGGGCAAATCTGGATGCGGCGGCAGGCCAGAGCCCCGCCCTGGGCATGGTGCGTCTGAAAGTGCAGCACACACCCACGGGCGCCACCGCCGCCACGGCCCCCTATGCCTGGCAGCAGTGGACTCCTCAGAATGGCATGCAGTCCGTGGGTGTGAATGTGGTGAACACCCCGGTCTTCTCCGGCTATGCGCACTCCGCGACCGACACCGTGCTCTACCTGACCGATGCCTCCTATCTGCCGGGCGTGGTGGATGCCGATGCGTGCTACTACGTGGAGATCACCGACGGCACGTATGCCGGGCATCACTGGGACCTGGCCCACATCGGCGACCGGGCCCTGCTGATCGACACCGAGTCCGCCAACAACACGCTGGCGGCACTGCCTGCGGACATTGGCGGAGCACGCATGGCGGTGCGCAAGCACATCACCCTCGGCCAGGTGTTTGACAAGACGCTGCTGCGTGGCGCCAGCAGCCCTGCCAGCGCGGACCAGGTGCAGGTGCTGAGCGAGAACGGCTTTAAAACTTACTGGCTGCTGCGGGCCGGGAGCTATCACCAGTGGATCGCGGCAGGTGATGCCACTCTGACAAGCGCTGACGGCATGGTCATTCCTCCTGGTACGGGCGTGATGCTGAAAAGCGCCGGCTCCTCCGCGAGCGTGCTGCTCATCACCGGACAGGTGCGCACGACGCCCTTTGCCCATTTGATCTCTTCCGGATTCAGTCTCCTGGCCAACCCCTGGCCGCTGCCAGCGTCCGCCACCGGGCTGAACATGACCAGCGCCAGCAGTTTCACCGCCACCACCGGCCCGGCCTCCGCGGATGCGCTGCAGCTCTGGAAGGGAGACAGCCTCGCAGGGGCCAGCGGCTACGATGGCTACTGGTTCTTCCAAAGCCCGAGGTCCGCCACCGCAGCCGCCTGGGTGTCCAGCCGGGATGCGACGCTGCGCTCCCAGAATGGCCTTCCTCTGTTCAAGGCGGGACGCGCGGCGTACTTCACGCGGCACGGAAGTTCCAGCAGCGTGTGGGTGGTGCCGGGTCTGTGAGACCACCATGCCCTGTCAGACGGTTTGATACCACGATCATTTGAAAACGGGTCTGTGGTGAGAAGTTCGGTGCTCACCTGCACGCGGAGCGGCATCCAGAGCCGGTTACAAACCGGCGCTCCCAGTACGGCGGGGCTCCCAGTATGGCGGGGCTGGCTGGGCCGCGCAGAGCTGTTTTCAACTGTTTCGGGTATGATTTGTTTTCCCACAGATTCAGGGAACCCGCAGATTTTTTATGTTTGATTGGATCCATCTGTGGCTTTCCTGAATCTGCGGGAAGATTTCTGGGACGTTATACCACGATCCTTTGAAAACGGGTCTGTGGTGAGAAGTTCGGTGCTCACCTGCAAGCGGAGCGGCACCCAGAGCCGGTTACAAACCGGCGCTCCCAGTACGGCGGCGCTCCCAGTATGGTGGGGCTGGCTCGGCGCGCAGAGCTGTTTTCATCTGTTTCGGGTATGATTTGTTTTCCCACAGATTCAGGGAACCCGCAGATTTTTTATGTTTGATTGGATCCATCTGTGGCTTTCCTGACATGGAGCCGTCTCGGGATGGCCCCTTATCCAAAGGAGCGTGGCATGAGCCACGCCCTGGATCTGGGGGGCGCTGGATTCAGCCTGATGTTTTTCTCAAAACATCGCGTGGTCATCCAGCCACGTGCTTTGACTTACCTGCGCTGAATCACAGGGAGGTTTGAACGGCCTTGAACACAGGCTGCCCGTTGGGATTGTAGCCTGGGCGCGGGTTGAAAAAGCGATCGGTCAGCTCGATGGTGGAAATCTGATCGAGCGAGTAGATGCGGAAGCCGTTCTGCGAACTTCCGGAGACGGCTCCTTCCACCACCCAGGCCTGCATGGCCCAGTTTCCGGCGGGTGTCACGCCCAGCAGATGGGGCTCAACCAAGGTGCCTCCGCCCCCGCCGGTGGAGATCAGAAGCATCCGGCGCTGTGAGATGGCCGTTTTGATGGCCTCCCCGATGATTTCGCGACGCACTACCGGCGATTGGGTCTGGGCCGTTCCCTGCTGTGTTCGTGCGTTGCGTGCTTCCATCTCAGCCCTGCGCTGTGGATCATTCATGCTGCGCCCCACCTGGCGGGGTGCGCGATCTGCCAAGCCCGTGCCCATGGGCAGCGAGGCCGGGGGAGTCGCCGGGGTGGCGGGAACAGGCGCGCTGGGCAGTTCCAGCCCCAGGATGACCATGCTCTTGTGCAACAACTGAGCGGTTGCGGCGGCATCATAGGTGGTGCCGTTCAGCACGCCGCCCTGGGGGTTGGCCACGCACCAGTCACGAATCATCACCGCCTTGAGGCAAAGATCATACGGCTGGCCCGTGCTGGCGGCGAATCCAGTGGCAAGCTGCTGCTGTTTTGCATCCTGAGCGTAACCCGCCGTGACGCACATCATTGCTAAAAGCGTAAGAATCGTCTTCATAATGTGCATTCGAACATACCTAGCTGGCTTCGTCAAGCCCGAATCAGAACACCTGCTGCCTCCCTATCATGGCCTCCCAGGGGATGCGGGGCCGCCCGGAGCCAGAAGGCATGTGGCAAGGCCGCATTTGCTCTCCCGCAGCAACTTTCCTGGGCTCCTCGGGTGAAGTCTCCGTTTTTTTATCTGCATGGCACCACCTTTCTTTCTTGAGTGGTTACCCCGCAAGGACTCGAACCTTGAACGAGAGAATCAAAATCTCCTGTGTTACCATTACACCACGGGGTAGGAGGTGTGCCGAGCGCGATAGTAGAGCCTCATTGGCACTGCGCAAGGGCGGCTTCGAGGGGAATGTGGATGCCGGGACATGCAGGCCTGGTGTTTAAGGAGAGACGCGCCCCCCCTGCGCAGAGGCCTTCGCGGGGTGCGGAATGAGCGGTTCTGGTGAAAAGCGGGGTGATTTGGAGCCTAAAGCAAATTTTTTTTTGGGGGGTTTTGGGGGGGCCGGGTTCCCCCCGCAGGCCTTGATTTTTCAGGGAATCCAGCCGCTAAAGATAGCCTTATTGTATTAAAATTATGGAAATACAAAATATTTATTCTTGCAATATAAACTATAATTAACATAATAGCTTTGCAATTTGAGAAAAACATTATGAAGAAACTCATCCTCATCCAGAACGACTATCCCGGCACCGGCAAGAGCACTCTGGCTCTTTGCTTCCACCGCTACCTCCAGCAGTATGGTGTCCCTCATCAACTCCTCTCCCTCACCGAAGAGGATACCCATGACGCCATGGGCACCGTGGCTCTCGACGCCAGTTCCCTGACACCCAGGGCTTTCCTGGCTCATGTGGATGCCTCCCCGCTGACCATCCTGGACATCAGCACCGGCCTCGGCGAGTTCTTCAACAAATTCTATCAGGGCTGCGAAATGGACCAGATCCTGCAGTCCGCGGGCGTCGCCGTCTCGGTGGTGCTGCCGGTCACGGTGGACCGCGAGAGCTTCGACTCCGTCATCGACGCGGCCGAAGTGTACTCTGACAATGCCGAGTACCTGATCGCCCACCTGGTGACGAGCTGCTATGACGAAGACGACAAGGTCTGGGACACCAGCTACGCCGCCCGCGTGATGGACATGTTTGAAGCCGTGGAGCTTCACATCCCCGAAATCACCTTCCAGGTGGAGCTGAGCACCGAGCGCATGAGCCTGGACGCCGCCCTCCAGCAGGACGACGCCGAAGAGCGCCTGGGCAAGGAGTACACCAAGTGGCACCGCCGTGTGATGGGCCAGGTGGACAGCGCCCGCCAGTATCTCTTTGGCGACGCCTTCCGCCCCACGATGGCCCCGAAGACCGCGAAGCCGGTGCGCAAGGGCAAGGCGAAGCTGGCCGCATGAGGGGGGAAGCTTGCAGTGGTTTGCGATGGCTGGCCGTTGTTTGCAATGGTTTTCAAACCCCCGCTCACAACCGCAAACTTACTCAAAAAGTTCAGGATAACACCGATCCGCCACAGCCCGGCTGAGATTCCTTATCTCGGCCGGGCTGGAGCATTTAAGGACAGCTTGCGCGAGTGTTTCGCATTCGGCCACGGCCAGGCGCCGCACCGCATGCTTCACGCGGGCGATCTGAGTGGTGGCCACGCTGAGCTCATTCAAGCCGAGGCCGATCATCAGGGGCGTGAGCGTGAGGTCCGAGGCCATCTCTCCGCACATGCCGATGCGGATGCCCGCTGAGCGCGCCGCCTTGACGGACATGGCGATGAGGCGCAGCACCGCGGGATGGGTGGGCTGGTAGAGCTGTGCCACGCGGTCATTGAGCCGGTCCACGGCAATGGTGTACTGCGTCAGGTCATTCGTGCCCAGGCTGAGGAAATCGACTTCCGCGGCAATCAAATCCGCCGAGAGCGCGGCGCTGGGAATTTCGATCATGGCGCCGATCTCGATCTCGTCCGGCACGTCCACCCCCGCCGCAGTGAGCTCGTCCGCGCAGTCATTGAGCACGGCTTTCGCCTCGATGACTTCCTCAACTCCGGAGACCATGGGAAACATGATGCCCACACGCCCATGCACCGCCGCGCGCAGCAGCGCGCGGAGCTGGCGCTTGAACAGATCCAGCCGGCCCAGGGAGAGGCGGATGCCGCGCCAGCCGAGAAAGGGATTGGGCTCCGGCTCCAGGGCCAGGCGCTCGTCCACCTTGTCCCCGCCGAGATCCAGCGTGCGGAACACCACACGCTTCGGCGCCTGGGACTGCACCACGCGCCCGTAGGCGGCGGCCAGTTCATCCTCCGTGGCGTCCGGGTTTTCCAGGTGCAAAAACTCGGTGCGGAAGAGGCCCACCTCCTCGGCGCCGCTGTCCTCCACGATCTTCATTTCCTCGATGAACTCCGCATTGGCCCCCACGCAGACGGCGGTGCCGCAGCGGGTGAGGGAGGGCTTGTGCCGCTCCATTTGGAACACATCCTCGCGCCGTTCCGCCTGCTCCTCGCGCAGCCGGTAGCGCGTCAGGGTCTCTGCGCTGGGATTTCGGATCAGCAGGCCGCCTTCACCATCCAGCAGCACGGTGTCGCCGCTGTGCAGCTCGTCGCAGATGCCATGCAGCCGTACCACCGCCGGCAGGGCCAGGGAGCGGGCGATGATGGCCGCGTGAGACACTGCGCTGCCCGTTTCCAGGGCAAAGCCGAGGACCTTGCTGCGGTCAAGCTGCACGGTGTCCGAAGGCGTGAGATCATGCGCGACCACGATCACGGGCTCGTCAAACATCGGGTGGTCCAGCAACTCGCCGCGCAGGTGGCGCATAACGCGGTGGGTGACGTCTTTCACATCGAGAAAGCGCTCGCGCAGGTAGGCGTCTGAAAGTCCGCGCAGGGCGTCCATGTGCTTGCACATGAGCTTGTAGTAGGCCCAGTCCACGCACACGCGCTGCTCGCGCACGGTTTTTTCCGTCTGCTTTAAAATGGTCGCGTCCTGCAGGATGAGCAGATGCGTCTCGAAGATCTCGCTCTCGGCGCTGCCCTGCTCCCCGGCCATGACGCGCTGGAGCTCCTCGATCTCCTTGCTCGTCACCGCCAGCGCCGCGTGCAGGCGCTGCATTTCATGGTCTTCAGTACCAGCCTCGATGGTGTCCTCGTCCGGCTCGTCAAAGTGGTCCTTAAGCACATGAACCACCGCATGCGCGACCCCGCTGGACACCGCAGTGCCGCTCCAGGTTTTTTCTTGCAAAAAGGGGTGGGGACTCATTTCCGCGCCTACCTTTCATGCGGACAACGCATTTGGCAAACGCCACCATGCATCAAACTGCGGCCAGGACCTTTTCCATCCGCTTTTTCAGCGCGGCGGCCTTGCCCTCTTCACCGATGATCTCCAGCATGGCGACGTAATCGGTCCCGATGGCCTCATAGCTGCGCGCCTCCTGCGGGAGCTGCGACTCCAGAATGGTCAGGCTCTTTTCAAAATGCTTCTGCGCCGCGTCGTTGTCCTTCAGCTCATGGCAGGCCGTGGCCAGATTGCACAGGGACTGCGCCACATCGCGGTGGCGCTCTCCCAGCACCTCCGTGCGGATCTGCAGGCCGTCTTCAAACATCTCCTTGGCCTGGTCGGGGAACCCGGCCGCGTAGTACAGGCTGCCCAGATTGTTGAACACGCAGGCCACGGATTCGGATTTGCGCCCGCGCTTGTTTTCCAGCGTTTCCAGGGAGCGCAGGTAGTGCTGCTCGGCCAGGGCAAACTTGTCCATGCACTTGTAGGTCATGGCCAGGTTGTTGCGCAGTTGCGCCGCCACCTCGGCATTTTCCCCACCGAGGGCTTCATGATTGCTGATCGCCTCTTCGTAATAGGGCAGCGACTCCGCCTCACGCCCGCTGAAGTCCAGCAGCGTGGCCAGGCTGGTGCGCACATTGGCCATCACCTCGGTGGGCAGCTCCAGATCCTTGCCCGCCTCCAGCGCCTCGCGGTAGGAGGCCTCGGCCGCAGGCACGTCCCCTGCATCGCGCTGGGCGTCTCCCAGCGTCTGCAGCGCCCGCACCAGGCCGGGGGCCTTGCCAGGAAACTCCTTCACAGCTTCCCGCTGCGCCTCCACCGCTTTGAGAGCGGACTGGACGGCAGGATTCGCGGTGGTGGCTGGAGCGGTGTTTTCTGGCATGATCTCGACAAAAAGGTCACGTGACGGTTGAAGACGTACCTTCGTGGACAGAGCGGCCCTCCGTCAAGTGCCGCCTTTGTCCCAATGCACAAAACTCCGGGTTCCGGCCCCCCTGCGCTGACAAGGCCTCAGGTCAGGGCTTCAGCCAGTACTCAAAGAACCGGTAGATCTGCTCATTGGACTCCTCATTGGGGTCGTGCTTCTCGCGGTTGGTCATGGCCACGCGGCTGGTGGTGCCGAGGAGCTGATTGACCGCGATGGCGTGGTTCAGGACGGTCCAGCGCTTGGGGGGATCTTCCGCACCGCCGGAGACGAGGAAGGGGCGCGGGGCCATGAGGGCTTCGAGTTCCTGCAGGTTGTGGCCTTTTTCGACGAGGGTTTTGTAGGCGCCGGTGCGGGGACTGTCTGCGGTGACGAGGCCGGGCTTGCGCGTGAGGGCGGGGTCCAGCCCGAGATACCACGGTTCCTGGTAGTTGATGCTGCCGCGGGTTTCATCAAAGACGATGCCCGGATCGCTCCACGCCGCGCAGGCATATTTGTCCCACAAGCAGGAGCCAAAGAGGGACCACTTGCCGCCATAGGAATGGCCGACGATGCCGATGCGCGCGGAGTCCACCTCTGGCAGAGATGCCAGGGCCTGCCACATGTTGGCGCTGATGTAGCCAAGGTAGGAGAGCGGCTGGCACTTTGCGCCTTCGCTCAGCACCGGCTTTCGTGCATCCCCACCCGGGGAGCCGATGGACAGAGTCACAAAACCGCGCCGCGCGAGCTGCCAGGCGAAGTCGCGCAGCGGCTTCTCGCTCAGACCCGCGCTTGTTTCAGGATCGTAGTAGGGCACAAACACCGCGGGGCGTTTGCCTGCATCTTTTGGCAGCAGCAGGTAGCCATCGCCGGTCTGGCCGGGGGCGATCTCGATGCGCACCTTGCGCTGGGTGATGTCCCCTTCCCGCTGCCTGGTTTCCAGCACCTCGATCTTGGGTTTCTCAATCACCGCGGGCCATGGGCCCATGATGGCGTGCCAGTCGGCCAGGATTTCCGCGCGGCGCTTCGGCCAGTCCGCCGGCGCTTTCACAGGCGTGCCGTCATTGAAAACCAGCGGTGATTTTCCGGGTGAAAACTGGCCGGCAAATTCGGCAGGCACCTGGGTGAAGGGCAGATCATCGGCATGGACCACCAGCGCGGAGGCCAGCAGGCCGGAAAGGAACAAAGATTTCATGGTTGGAACTCAAAAAACGCAGCTTCGCGGCGGTTCCATGCGGGCAAAAGGTTCGGCCGCATCAGGGCGCATGCCGTTCCAAGGGAACGATGGGCTCCGACGGCGGCGGACTGAGGACAGTCCGCCCTACCTCGCGCTGGGCTCCCATACATCCAGCGCGAGGCAGGGAGGCTTGTCCTCAAGCCTCCGCGAGCGTCTCCTGGCTTTCTTTGCTTTGCGGAAATCAGTCTGGCAAATATGCTATCATATTCACCCATGCACACCGTCCTTGAAATCGAGGAAGCCATCGAGGCCCTTCCACGGGAAGAGTGGCAGAAACTGCGCGAATGGTTTTTGGAACGTGAGTACGTCATCCATGCTTCCGCAAGCGTCTTTGAACTCTATGACGCCGAGGAGCAATGAAGTTTGCCCAGGCTGCGGGATCGCCACGCGGCCAAAGTCGAACTTGAATGCAATCTCGTTTGACCCGGCCGTGGATGTCTCGTTCCGTACCTGGATGAAGTTCCTTCCCGCCTTTGTCTTCCTGCTGACTGCCACGCCGCTGTGCGCGTGCTTGTGGGATCGCGATACCATCGCCATGGAGGCGCAGGGGAGGCTGGAGGTGGTGGAGACGATGGTGGGGTGGTTTGACCGGTTTCCGCCGGAGTATTACCAGATGCGCCTGGACCGTGTGACGAAGGAGATCGGCACCACACCGGAACGTCTGGAGCTGTATGATGATGCGGCGGTGGCCTGCGACCGCCTGGGCCGGCATGATGACGCGGTGGCGTGGATGGACCGGAAGAGCGCCCGCATGGCGGCACTGCCACCGGAGCAGACGACGGATCACCGCTACCGCATGCATGCCAACCTGGGCGTCTTCCGCACGCACCAATGGATCAAGACACTGGAGCGCAACGCGCAGGAAGAAAAGCTCAAGCTCGCCATTGAGGAGGTGAAAACCGCGCTGGAGATCAATCCCAACGCACACTTTGGCCGCGAGCGTGCCCACCTGGCGCTGCTGGAGTGGTGGCAGGCGGGCCTGCACAGCCCCGGCATGCAGGAGCCCCTGTACGATTCCTACCAGCTGCTGCGCTCTGTGCAGGCGGACTTCCCAAACACTGTGGACACCACCAGTTCCAATCTGGTGAAAGGTTATTGCGGACTGATTCAGATGGGCTCAGCGCAGGACAGCCTGGATGTGCATTTTCTGGTGTCATGGCTTCTCATGAACGACAGGACGCCGCAGGGGCACAGAGATTCGCATTTCGCCCTCTGTTATCTCACCTGCCTGCGAATGACCGAGCTGATCAAAGAGGGGCGGGAGCCGGTCTATGCGGGAAAGGATCTTCACGACTGGCTGCAGCCGGAAGCCCACTTCAAAGGCTCAAAGGTTCCGCCGACCAGGGAGGAAATGCTGGAGCGGCTGCCACTTTCACTCAGCCGCGTGGGCATCTGGGGAGGCAGCGGGGATCAGTCTGCCATCCCGCTGTGGTTTCATCAGGCCCGCGCCGCCGCGCGGCAGCGGCTGGCGGCCAAGACGGCCTTCATGCAGCAGCGCTTTGCCAAAGGCATGCACCCGGATACTCACACGGACTTCTGGAACGGCTGGGAGGAGCCGCAGATGCCCGAAGTGCCCCGGACCAAGCTGGAACAACGGGTGGGCGTCCCCCTCGCAGCCTGGCTTTCCGATTACAGCCATGTCGGGCTCGTCGTGTTTGCGCTGGCTGCCGGCGGTGTTGTGGCGATCTATGTCATCCTTCTTGTCAGGCGCAAGCGTGCCAGGCCCCTGATCAGCGCAGATGCTCGCGCAGAATGCGCGTGACTTCCTGCACCACCTCGGGGCGCTCCACGCAGCCGTGCCAGCAGGGCACGATTTTTTCGGAATCGGCGCCGTCGAGATGCGCGCTCCAGTAGGGCACGGCGCCGTCGGAGCTTTGCAGCAGGGGCTTGTGCCCGAACTGGCCGATGACGGAGTGATACGGCACGGGGATGGGCACCTCATTGAGGCCCTGATAAAAGGGATGTTTGTTGGACAGCGTGCCGATGCTCAGAAACGCAAAGAAGCCCCAGTCGCGGATCTGCGGCGAAAGGGCGTCCGTGTTGCCGGTGAGCAGCTGTTTTGACATCAGCAGGGTGTCCACCGGCAGGCGGATGAGCGAGGCGAGACGGCGCACGAGATTGATTCCGGCCAGATCGCTGCCGCGCTGCGGTGTGGTGATGAAGACGAGCCGCTTCACCTCGGGCCGCGGCTTGAATTTAAGCGTGCTCGCCAGGCGTTCCTGCAAGGCGGGGGAGACATTGAGCTGCTCCTGCGGCTTGGTGAAAATGGCGTTCCAAAGCCTGTCTCCGGGGTCGATGGCCTGCATGCGGCTGAGCAGCCCGCCCATGCTGTGGCCCACGAGCACCATGCGGCTCATGCCGGGGTCGTTGTGGTCAGGGTCAAAGTAATCGCGCGCCTGCTGCAGGGAGGCACGCAGACGCGCGGAGGTCTGCGGCACGCCCATGCCGGTGGGATAGAGGAAATACCAGGGCTGGTACCTGGCGCGCAGCTCCGGGTCTGAGCTGATGGCATTCACCGCATTCAGCCAGATGTGGGGGTCTGACATGAGCCCGTGCACAAACACGACCGGAATGCGCCGCGGATCATACGCGTCCATGCAGCAGAGGCGGCAGTCTCCCAGGGTGCGCTCGGGGTAAAACAGGCCCACCCAGGAAAAGAGGCCGAGTGATTTTTTGGAGAGCGCCCGGTCCTTGGCGGCAGTGAAGTTTGCGGCCAGCAGGCGTTCATCCTGCCGCACCTTCACGGTGTCCACGTTCAGGGCATCGTGCAGGCGCAGGCGGCAGCTCCGTGGCGTGGCGGGATCTCCATCATCCTCCGCAAGCTCCATCACGGCGGTGAGTGTGAGGTTGCCGCCGTTCGGCGGCAGAAAGGGCTGCTCCCTGCGCGTGGTGTCATTGCGGTAGATGTGGCCCACCACCGGCACGCCCACGCCGGGCCTTTC
Source organism: Prosthecobacter sp. (assembly GCF_044227185.1). Taxonomy (GTDB): domain Bacteria; phylum Verrucomicrobiota; class Verrucomicrobiia; order Verrucomicrobiales; family Verrucomicrobiaceae; genus Prosthecobacter. Next base: position 126,853 of record NZ_JBGAFO010000002.1, read on the forward strand.
AGAGAGAGTGTCCTCCCCATGCGACCTCGTGCGCGAGGCCAGCATCAGCTCGTCGATCTGCGCGGGCTTCACCTCGCGCCGCAGGCCGGGCTGGGTGCTCAGCCCGACCTGGAACGTCTGGCTTCTGGACGCAAAGACGGTGCCGTTCTGCCAGTAGCGCGGGCTTTGGTGGGCATCCCATTCACGCAGAAACCTGGCCAGTGCACGCTCGTAACGGTCCTCGGCCGCCCGTCTGGCGGAGGCTTTGCCGTGATGCATGCCGTCCCACCCGGCCGCCACTTCTTCCAGCAGCGCGGCCATGCGCCGCTTTTCACCGCTGCTCAGCACGGTCTCCGCGCGGGGCAGCTCCATGCGCAGCACGGAGTGGCAGGAGGTCAGCGCCCCGCATGCGGCGAGGACGAGCAGGTGTGTCACACAGCGGCCGCGCATCACTTCGGCTCCGGAATGGGCGTCAGCTTCACGTTGCGGATGGCGGCGGTGGTGTTGAAGGTGGTCAGCGAGAGCGGCAGGTAGCTTTCAATGGGACCGGGGCGCACGCCGATCTTTTTTCCCTCGATGTCCTCGTCAACGACCTGCTTCTCCCCCAGCCACACGCTGATGTTCTTCGGCGTGACGCGCAGCTTGATGGCATACCACTGGTCATCGTTGTAGCGCTGGTAGCTGGAGGTGTTGTTTTCGGAGGCGTCCAGGCTGTCGATGCAGGAGATGCCCGTCACGCTGCCGCCCCAGCCGCCGCAGACCAGGGTGGCGCAGTGTTTCACATCCCCCACGGGAAAGGTGAGGCCCACGAAGAAATCCACGCCCTGCAGCCGCTTGGCTTCCAGCGTGATCTCGTAGTTGGTCGTTGGCAGTGCCGCCGCTTTCTTGTAAATGGCACCGCTCACATTCTCCCCTTGATTGATGATCATGAGGCCTCCCTCCACCTCCACCACCCCGCTGCCGCCCACATCGACGCTCTCCCAGTCGTCGAGGGATTTGCCGTTGAAGAGCACGATCTCTTTGGCCGCCGCCGGTTTTGCCGCGGCAGCAGGCTTGTCTTCAGCAGTGGCAAAGGCGGTGCCGAGCACCAGAAGAGCGGTCAGGGTGGGGAATTTCATGGCTTCGGCCCGCATTTTCAGCGTGGCATGCCCCACGGTCAAGCTTCACAAAAAACACCTTCCACCATGCTCACCTCCGCTTTAAAAACCATCATCGTCATGGGTGTCTCCGGCTCCGGCAAGTCCCTCATCGGCAGCCAGCTCGCGTCAAAACTCGACGGCACCTTTGAAGATGGCGACGACTTCCACCCGCTTTCCAACAAGGCCAAGATGTCCGCCGGCACGCCGCTGACTGACGAGGACCGCTGGCCCTGGTACGCCACGCTGCGCCAGCGCATCGAGGACATGCGCCACGTCACGCCCATCTACGTGCTGGCCTGCTCCGCGCTGAAGCCGGAGTATCGTGACAAGCTGCGCGCCCACGATCAGCCCGAGACCCTGCGCTTTGTCCTGCTGGACGGCAGCAAGGAGCTCATCGCCTCCCGCCTCGCGGGGCGCAAAGGTCACTTCATGCCCCCTGCCCTGCTGGACAGCCAGCTCGCCACCCTGGAACTGACGCCGGATGTGATCCACGTGGCCATTGATCAAACGCCCGAGCAGATCGTGAGCGACATCATCCAGAAGCTGGAAGAGGAAGACGCATGAGTGTGCCGGTCCAGCGTCTGTTCTGGGGGTGGGAGGCTCCCGTCCTGGATCAGGCCGTGGCTTTTCTCTGCCGCGGCTGGGATTCAGCGCGTGCGCTGGACCTCAGCAGCACGCTGCTGCTGGTGCCCAACGGTGAAGCCGGACGCCGCCTGCGCGAGGCGCTGGCGCAGGTGACGAACGAGACCGGCACGGCCGCCATCGTGCCGCATCTCTGGCTGCCGGAGCAGGCCCTGCTGCCGCAGTCGCGCCGCTTCGAAGCCGCCACCGCCGTGCAGTCCCAGATGGCCTGGCAGCGCGCGCTGGAGCAGGTGCCGCTGGAGGCACTGCCAGCGCTCTTTCCACACCCGCCCGTCTCTCTCGGCTGGGGCTGGCAGGCGGAGACCGCACGCATGCTGGCGGAGCTGAAAATGCTTCTCGGCACCGGCGGCCTCACCTTTGCGGAGACCGCCACACACCCCGCCGCTCAGCGCGACGCCGCACGCTGGCAGGACCTGGGGAAAATCGAGCGCGCGTACTTCGCGGAGCTCGCGCAGGCGAAAGTGGCCGATGCGCAGGCACTGAAACGCCGCCATGCGCAGGAGCCCGCCCTGCCGGACGGCGTGCGGCGCATCGTCGTGCTCGCCTCGCCGGATTTGCCGCCCTTGCTGGATCAATGGATCGCCGGATGTGCCAGCCGCGGCCTGGAGGTGGTCATCGCGATTCAGGCACCGCAGTCCATGGCCCACACCTTTGATGACTGCGGACGCCCCCTTCCCGAATACTGGGGCGAAGACGCGGGCAGCAGCCTGCCGATCCAAGACGCGCAGATTCATGTGGCGCGCGATCCCGCCACGCAGGCGGCGCTGACGCTGGATCTCATGCGCGAGCTCGTGCCCACGGCGCGCACCGCGCTCGGCGTCTGCGATTCCGAAGTCGGCAGCCTGCTGCTGGAAAAACTCACGCTCGAAAACGCACGCAGCTTTGAACCCGGCGGCATTCCTGTGCAGCGCGAGGGGCTGTGGCACATGCTCGACTGCTTCCGCCTGCTGCTGGCCTCCGGCTCCTGGCGCGCCTTTGCCGCGCTGCTGCGCATCCAGGACTTCCGCAGCGCCATCATCCCCGGCAATGAGAGTGCTGCCGGACTGCTGCGCCAGGCGGATGACTTCAGCAGCCAGCATCTGCCCGTGACTCTGACGCATGCGCTGGAACTGCCGCTCGCAGAGCACCCGGCTCTGCTGCCCGCGGTGGAAAACACGCTCGCACTCCTCGATTCCCTGCGTCGGCTCAGCCCGGCGCATGCAGCGCGCGCGCTCATCCTGAAACTGCTCGGTGAGCATGACTTCGATCCCGAAGCGCCGGGCGACCGCGAGCGCACGGAGCTGGCCACCGAGTGGCTGCGCATCAGTGAAGAGCTCGAGCTCGAAGCCCGGCGCTTCGGCCTGCAGCCCACGGCGGAGGAGGCATTCTCATTGTCGCTCGACTGCCTGGCGCAGAGCCGCCTCGCCGAACCTCGCGGTGACATTGACGTCGTGCTGCAGGGCTGGCTGGAACTGCTGTGGGAGCACGCGCCCAACCTCATCGTCACCGGATTCAATGAGGAGCATGTGCCGGGCATCTTCATCAGCCATCCGTTTCTGCCGGACAGCCTGCGCCAGGCACTGGGCCTGCCGCATCAAAACACCCGCTTTGCGCGTGACGCCTTCATCCTCGCCGCGCTGGCGCATCAGCGTCTGGGAGATCGTGGCCGCCTGCGCCTGCTCTGCGGGCAGTGGAGTGAAGATGGCGATGCCCTGCGCCCCTCCCGTCTTCTCTTTCTTTGTGATGATCAGGCGCTGCCGCGGCGCGTGGCCCATCTTTTCCCCAAGGAAGAAGACCAGCCCGCCACCGCCGAACCGCCGCGCACGCTGGCGTGGAAACTGGAGCCGGACTGGGCCGCAAAGCCGCTGGAAACCATCTCACCTTCGCGCCTGCGTGAGTACCTGAGCTGCCCCTTCCGCTTTTACCTGGGCTGCAACAAACGCATGCAGGCCGTGGAGATGGACAAGCGCGAGCTGGATGCCGCCGAATTTGGCAACGTGATCCATCACGCCTTTCATCAACTGCATCTGGATGCAGCCATGCGCGACTGCACGCATGAGGGAAAAATCTCCGACTGTCTCGAAGCCGCCGCCCGGGACCGGGTGAAGGAAATCTACGGCCGGCGTCCCGCGCCGCTGATCACGCTGCAGATGGAAAGCATCCTGCAGCGGCTGAAGAAGGCCGCGGAGATCGAGGCTAAAAACCGCCAGGGAGGCTGGCAGAGCGTGGAGGCGGAACTGCTCATCGGCGGTGAAGAAGACGCCAGGCCCTTCCTCATCGCTGAAGCCCGCCTGCGAGGCCGCATCGACCGCATTGAGCGCCACGTGAGCGGCAAGGTGCGCATTGTGGATTTCAAAAGCTCCGACAAACGGCGGCCGCCAGAGGAGGCGCATTTCAAAGTCATCACCGCCCGCACCAAGCTCACCGAAGCGGATGAATGGAAGTGCTTTGACCTGCCCGACGGCCGGCGCGCCCTGTGGTTGGATCTGCAACTGCCCCTCTACGCCGCCGCCCTGCGCCAGCGCGGCCTGGACGTGCGCGAGGTGGCCTACTTCGCCCTGCCCAAAAGCATCCAGGACACCGCCATCGTACCCTGGGAGAATTTTGACGCCGGCCTGACCGACTGCGCGCTGGCGTGCGCCACCGAAGCCGTGGAGCGCATCCGCAGCGGCGTTTTCTGGCCGCCGGCCGAGCGCTCTCCGAACGCGGACTACGACGAGATTCTGCTGCACGACCCGCTGCACAGCGTACAGCCGCCCCTTGCATAATACCGGGGTCCCGCTTATCAACCCGGCCCGTTATGTCCGACCTCAAACTCCTCATCACTGGCAGCAAAGGCCGCATGGGCCAGGCCATCATCCGTGCCGCCGAGGCTCAAAACGTCACCGTCGCCTCCACTGTGGATGTGGGCGATGCCCTGTCCCCTGCGCTCGCCAAAGCCGACAGCGTGATCGACTTCTCCTCCCACCTCTTCACCAATGAGCTGCTGGACGAGTGCCTGAAGCAGAAGAAAAGCCTGGTGATCGGCACCACCGGCCACACCAATGAGGAGCTGGCCCGCATCCGCGAAGCCTCCAAGACCCTGCCCATCGTCTTCGCCTCGAACTACAGCATCGGCGTGAACACCCTCTTCTGGCTCACGCGCAAAGCCGCCGAACTCCTCGGCCCCGCCTTCGACCTCGAAGTCGTGGAGATGCACCACCGCCTCAAGAAAGACTCCCCCAGCGGCACCGCACGCACCCTCGTCGAAATCCTCGCCGATGTGCGCGGCCTCGAATACGACAACGACTGCAAGCACGGCCGCTTTGGCGATGTGGGCGCACGCACGCCGAAGGAAATCGGCGTCCACGCCATCCGCGGTGGCGACGTGGTGGGAGACCACACCGTGATCTTCGCCAACGTCGGCGAACGCGTCGAGCTCACCCACAAGGCCAGCTCTCGCGACACCTTCGCCAACGGCTCCGTCCGCGCCGCCGTCTGGCTGGCCGGGAAGCCTGCGGGACTGTATGACATGCAGGATGTGCTGGGGCTGAAGTAGAAGTTTGCGATGGCTGGCCGTGGTTTGCCATTGTTTGCAATGGTTTCCAAAGCATCGCCAACAACCGCAAACTCCGCCCTTCCCCCCCGCCGCGTCTGCGCTTACATTCCGCATGCCCGCCGATGTCCCAGACTCCCGACAGCCAGCCGCCAGTGAAGCCGCTGCTCACTCAAGAGCAGATGGCGAGGATCTTATCGTCTCGGCGCTCAGTCACCTCCGAGGAGTTTCGCCAGCAGGTGGCAGCTCACCTGGGCCGCCCTCCCTCTCCCGGCAGAAAAAAGACCTTCGTGAATGGTCGGGAAGTCTGGGTCTGCTGCTAGATTCGTCGGCCATCGTGCCGCGATTGGAACGCGGCGGCATGGAGCATGACTGGTTTCGTGAAGGAGAGCGAGTCTTCAAAGTCACCCGCGATGGCATCTTCGGCCTCTCGCCGGGCATTGACCTCGCCTTGGTGTCTTCGGACATGGAGGCACGCGCTTTCATCTCTGGGAGGCTTCGCCGATTGAGTATCTCGAACGTCTCCATCTGCAAAACGAACTCGTCATCGGGCTCAACCGGCTGGAGGGCATCCTCGACCAGGGCGATGACCTCGCCATCGTCACCTCTCAGCCCCGCTTCGACATTGTGCCCGTCACTCTGGCGGAAATCGACGCATGGTTTGCTGGGCAAGGTTTCGAGAAAGTCACCGCCTGCGGCTACTACCGCGCGGCGGACAACCTCGGAGTCTTCGATGCTCATGCGAAAAACATCATTCGCTTTGAAAACGAACTCATTCCTTTCGATGTCATCCCCTGCCGTCCCTCCGGCGGCTTCCTGAAGTTCATCGCAGACACCCTTGCCGCAGGCCACACCCTCACTGCCGTCCGCACCGTTTCCACCTCTCCGCGCGGAATCTGAGTTTGCGGTGGCTGAACAATCGTTGACGGTGGTTTACGGTTGTTAGCCGGGGGTTGGAAAACAACCGTCAATAACCGTAAACCACCGTCAACTTCCCCTTCCCATGAACTTCGGCATCGCCCTCGGCTCCAATCTCGGTGATCGCGCTGCCAGCATTCAACGCGGCATCGACCTGCTGCTCGCGAGGGTGCCCGGCATCCGGCTCAACGCCAGCGCGCCGGTGTATGAGACGGAGCCTGTGGACTGCGCGCCGGGTACGCAGGCGTTTTTAAACACGGTCATCGAAGTGGCGGCGGAGTGCACGCCGCAGGAGCTGCATGCGCATCTCAAAGCCGTGGAGCAGGCGCTGGGCAGACCCGAACAGCGCGAGCGCAATTCGCCGCGCACGCTGGATCTGGACCTCTTGTATGCGGATGATGTCGTCAGTGACGATCCCGTGCTCATCCTGCCGCATCCGCGCATGCACCTGCGCCGCTTTGTACTGGAGCCGCTGGCGGACATCCGGCCGGATTTGGTGCTGCCTGGGCAAAAGGAGACAGTGGCGGAGCTGCTGCAAAATTTGGATTGAGGCGCATCACTCCCCGCATTCGGCGTGGCATCACGCTGAATCATGGCTATGGGATCATCACCCATGACCGACGCACCACCAACCCCCGCTGACCCCGGCCGCTGGATTCGCTTTGCCCTCGTCATGCTGCCTGTGGGCACCATCATTCTCGGCATTGCCTCCTTTGGCATCTGGCAGTGGAAGAAGGATCAGGCGGCGGACCGCTCGTTTAAATATGCGCTGGCGCTGCGCCGCACGATCAGCCCTGAGGGCATCGAAAGGGTTGCGGGCATTGTGCGCACGGCTTTGGGCCAGGCGGACCGTGATCTGAGCATTCCCGCTTACCTCGAATCCACCATGGGCGCGGAAAACATGGGCTACGCGGTGCGCCGCGAACGTTTTGGCGAGGGGCTGGCCCTCATTGATGCCGAACTCACCGGCACGAAGCGCCCGCGGGAAATCGTGATGGCCCTGGTCCTCTACGGCGGCCAGCCTGAGCAGCTTGAGAGCACCACGCAGGCGATTGCCGAGGCTCTTTCCGTGGCACATGAGGTCACCGGTGAAAAAGTGGTACGCTCCCTGCGCTTTGCCTTCATACCAGACACACCGGCGGCGCTGCAGCGGCTGAAGGAGGGACTGCAGCGCGATGGAGAACGGCTCATGCAGCTGCTGGTGCTCGGCGGCCCTGAGGTGAAGAGCATCGAGGCCATCTCCCACGCCCTGAACACCACGGCCGAGGGCACGCGCGTCCTCTCTCTTCCCGCCACCAAAACCACGCAGGAAACCCTCCAGTCCGCGCACCAACTCAAAGCCATGCTGCTGGATGCAGCGGAGATTCCATGATCGTCACCTGCCAGCAGATGCAGCAATGCGAAGAAGCCGCCTTCACCCACGGCGTGAGCGCAGCCGCATTGATGGAGGAGGCGGGAAAAGGCATCGCGCAGGTGGTGCGCCAGTTTGCGCCGCGCGCTGGCTCGCTCGTGCTGTTTCTTGGCAAAGGCAACAATGCTGGCGATGCGCTGGTGGCCGCGCGTGAACTCGTGGCGGATGGCTGGAAACTGCACGCCCGGCTCTGCTGCGAACCCGCCGCGATGAAGGAGCTCCCGCGCCGCCATCTCGCGCTTCTCGGCAGCCTGGTTCATTTCCTGGAAGACGCCACCACCTTTGACTTTCCCGCCGGCCCTCTGGTGAGCCTGGATGGGCTCCTCGGCATCGGTGCCACGGGACCCATGAAGCCCGAGCTGCAGGCCCTGGCGCGCGAGATGAACACGCTCCGCACCCAGCGCCACGCGCTGACCATCGCCATGGACATCCCCTCCGGCCTCGATGGCGACCATGGCGATGCCTGCGATGATGCCGTGGAGGCGGATGTGACCGCCGTGGTGGCGCACATCAAATCCGGCCTGCTCGAAGACGGGGCCGATCATTACGTCGGGCGCATCGCGCTGGTGCCTCTGCCCGCGCTGTCTCAAATCACCGGCGATGCGAGTGCTGAGGCACTCACACCGCGCCTGCTGCGCCACTGGCTGCCACGGCGTGCCAATGACATGCACAAGGGAGATGCCGGGCGCGTGGGCATCCTGGCCGGATCACCGGGCTTTCTCGGTGCGGCGGAGCTGGCCTGCCGTGGCGCCATCCGCGGCGGCGCGGGGCTCGTCACTTTGCTGGTGAAGGAAGATGTTTATCTCCTCATGGCACCGCGCATGCCTGCCGAGGTGATGGTCAAGCCCATCGACGATTACCGTGACGTGCTCGAGATGCGCTTCGACTCTCTCGCGCTCGGGCCCGGCCTCGGCTTTGCACATGAGAAGGAAATCCTCGAAGTGCTGAAGCGCAGCAAGACTCCCGCCGTGGTGGATGCCGACGCCCTGACCATGCTGGCCCAGCATCCGGACGTGCTCGATGCCATGGGCAAGCTGCCACGCCTCCTCACCCCGCATCCTGGTGAGATGGACCGCCTGCTGCGCAACTTCCCCGGCTGGCATGGCATGAGCCGCCGCACGCTGGTGGAGTCCCTCACCGAAACCAACACCGGCCACACGCTGCTGCTCAAAGGCACGCGCACCGTCATCGCCACGCGCGGCCAGCCCACGCTCTTCAATACCACCGGCCACGCCGGCATGGCCAGCGGCGGCATGGGCGATGTGCTCACCGGCGTCTGCGCTGCCCTCGCCGCCCAGCACATCCCCCTTCATCAGGCGGCCGGCCTCGGTGCATGGCTCTGCGGCCGCGCCGCCGAGCGCTTTGTCATTCAGGAAGGGGCGGCCATGGAAGCCGTCGGCGCCACGGATGTCACATCTCACCTCGGCGGTGCGCTGCAGGATTTGAAGGACGGCCTGATCTGATCCCTTCCTTGTCAGGCCGCGGCCAGATGGGCGTTGTGCTGCGGCAGCGCTTCCATTCGCACATAGCGGCTGAACAGCACCTCCGCAAAGTGCAGCGCATCCGCCGTGAGAATCGTGCGCGGCTCGCTGAAACAAAAAATGGACTCCCTCGGGCGCACCACTTTGTTAAAGGCAAGCTGGCAGGTCTTAGGATCGTGGATGGTGGCTTTCACCCGTTCCATCTCCCGCTTCATGGCGGCTGCCGCGGCGGCAAAGGCTTCTTCTTTTTGCTCGGGAAAAACGGCTTTCAGCCGGGCGGTCATTTTTTCCTCGATCATGAAATGAAACAAGCAGGGCTGCAGGCAGATCCCCACCACGCCTACATTCACCATCTCCCCCGTCTCTCGATGAGGCCGGAAATGGAGCAGCGCGTAGTTGCAGGCATGTTGTGCAGATGTCATGGCAAAGTCCAGAAGCTGTCAGATTCGGTGAACGGCAGTTGCAGGATCGAGTTTACTCCCTCCACGTCGAGTTGCACAGGCAAACTCTCGTCTCCGTCCAAATGCAGCCATTCCAGCGGCAGCTCCGCGAAGATCGTGCGCACTTCCGTCAGCGCTGTTTCCAGGCGTGCCGTCATGCTCTCCCGAAATCCGGCGGGCCACTGCCGCAGCATGCTGCCAAACACATGGGCATCAAAGAAACGAGCACGGCTGAAGTCCGGGTCGAACGCCAGATTGAAGTCATACGCCCACAGCCTTTCCCCTCGTGGCGGATCACTTCCCCCACTCGCTTCAAGAGCACGCCCGGGCGTCACCAGCAGGTTCGGGTTCCCGCCCAGGGCAGACAGGCTGCGGTCCTCATTTTGCAGCCAGAGATCCAGCAGCAGAAGCAGCGCCTTTGTCTCCTCGGGCCACGCCTGTGCCTCCGACCACTCCAGTTCCAGGCCGTCTTTGACAAGCATGGAGGCAAACACCCGCCCGGCCCCCAGGTCTCGTATGTCCGGCATGACACTGCCTTTGATTAAAGCCGGCGGCACTTCAGCCATCCTAAACGGCGGCACGCCCAGCACGGCCTCCGGCAACATCGGACGCACCAGCCGGTTGGCCACCCATTCGCAGCACAAGGAACGCCGCCCGGCGTAAGCACCTTTGACAAAACACGTGGCCCCATCATCGCTCCGACAAATAAAAGGCCGGGTCATCCCCTGCTTTGCGCGGCCCAAAACTTCGGTGATGGTGATGGGCGCGTTCATGCCATGAGACAGCCGACGAAAGCGGAGATGCTCGAAGAAGGCAAGAAGTTAACCACGAGAGGCGGGCTCGGCTTCCTCACTTCACCGCCTCATACAATGACGCTATCCCCAGCGTGAGCTGCCGTGAGCTCGCGCTTTGAAAACCGTTCGCGCAGATCAGCGCCTCCATCTCCCGGCCGGATGGAAAGCGCTCGATGGAGCCGCAGAGGTACACGTAGGCCTCGCGTTTGCCGGTGATCCATCCGGCCACGCGGGTCATGACCTCCTTCAGGTAAAACAGGTAAAGCTGCCGGATGCCGGGCATGCGAGGGATGGAAAAATCCAGCACAAACAAACGCCCGCCGGGGCGCAGCACGCGGCTCATCTCCTGCAGGGCCGCGGGCCAGGAAGCCATGTTGCGCAGGCCAAAGGCAACGGTGAGCACGTCAAAGACACCGTCTTGAAACGGCAGCGCCAGCCCGTCCGCGGCCACCAGGGCGCGGAGCTGGCGCTTCTGTGCCTCGCGCATCATCGGCACGGAGAAGTCCGCGCCCAAAACCTTCGCCTGCGGGCAGGCGTTTTGAACGGCCTGCGCCAGATCGCCGCTGCCGGTCGCCAGATCCAGCACACGCCGGGGCTGCAGCTCTGCGATGCGCCGCGCCGTGGTCCGCCGCCACAGGCAGTCAATGCCAAGGCTCAGCACGTGGTTAGCCAGCACATAGCGCGATGCAATCCCCGCAAAGGCCTGCCTTACGAATCCTGCGTCTTGCATATCGCCTTCACCTTTCTCGTTCTCTTTCTGGGTAACCGGTCACCGCTCATCTCACACTGCATGGCGGCCACCTTGCCGACTTATCGCCGTTTGACGAGCCGTTTTTTGCGGGCCTCAAGGTGGGAAGCAGCCGCTCAAATGTCGCGCCCGAATCAGCTTGAAGGCGGATGAGCGCGGAATAGCCTGCCGAATGAAAACGCGCGGTGTCATGGCATTTCTCGGCGGGCTGGGGTGGGCCGCCGCATGGCTGGGTTTGGTGGTCGGAACATGCGCTGCGCTGGACGCCTTGAAGTTTGATGCCTCCAGGATTTCCGCCTCCCTCGCGCAGGCTGCCGCCGCCACCTCTCTCATGGTGGCGGTCTGGTTGTGGAAGCTCGGTTTTTGGCGCGCGTGGTCACGACACAAGGTCACGCATGATGAAAAATGGGCCTGCTGCGCGGACGTCCGGCCATGCAGGTGCAACCTGCCCCGCGTCTGCCTGAGCGCCGGCTGCTCGTGCGAGAAGCAGCATGCGTGCGCGGACCCGCGCTGCCAGTGCGCCAGGCCCAAGGTGTGCACCTCGGCGAAATGCAAATGCGCTCTGCCCAAAGCCTTCACCTTCGGGGGAAAATCGACCTATGCTCAGTGAGGGCTTTCATTGACCGCCGCACCTCTCACAGGCAGCGCTAGATCCACTCTCTATTTCCCAAGGGGAACCCCTCAGTTAGAGGGGGATGGTGCTCACGAAAGGACTCGAACCTTCACGATGTTACTCACTAGAACCTGAATCTAGCGCGTCTACCAATTCCGCCACGTGAGCAATGGAGTCGGGTTGACTGGGGACGTGATTTTTGACCAAGCCAGAAAATACTCAAGCGGGAAAATCAGTTTCTTCTGGCAGCAGTCCGGCACCGGGGTTAGTCGCGTGTTCATGTCCTTTCGTCTTGAGATGCTGCAAGTCGCACGTCTGGCCCCCAAACTCCTCGGTGAGTCGGCGGACCTGGTGCAGGCCTTTCTGCGCTCCCGCCTTTCTCCGGAGGGCGGCTTCCTGGACCGCAATGACAAGCCCGATCTCTACTACACCGTGTTCGGCCTTGAAGGCCTGCAGGCCCTTTCGGTGAATGCCGACACGATTCCTGATGTGCGTCCCTGGCTGGCTCACTTCGGCGATGGAGAAGGCCAGGACTTTGTGCACCTCTGCTGCCTGGCACGCTGCTGGGCCAATGCAGGCATGCAGCACTTCCCTCCCGCCGCGCGGGAGGCGCTGGCCGCACGCATCGAGGCCTTTCGCTGCCCCGATGGCGGCTACCATCAGGCACCGAAGCGGGCGAAGGGCAGCGCCTACGGCTGCCTGCTGGCGTGGGGGGCCTATCAGGATCTCGGCGGCCTCCCTCCTGAGCCATGGCGGCTGGCGGAGTGCATGGGCGGCCTGCGCACGGCGGATGGTGCCTGGTCAAATGAGCCCGGCATCCCTGTGGGCTCCACCACCGCCACCGCGGCCATGGTCGCACTGCACCGCCACATGGACATGGCCCCGCCCCCGGAAGCGGTGGACTGGCTGATGCGCCAGTGCCTGCCCGCCGGCGGCTTTCTGGCCCTGCCCGCCGCCCCCATTCCCGATCTCCTCTCCACCGCCGTGGCCCTCCACGCCCTGGATGCCGTACAGGCCGACTACTCCCGTCTCAAAGAGCCCTGCCTCGACTTCGTCGATTCCCTCTGGGATGCCACCGGCGGGTTTCATGGGAACTGGACGGATGATGTGCTGGACTGCGAGTACACCTACTACGGCCTGCTGGCACTGGGGCATCTGGCGTGATAAGAAGCTGACGCAGGTGACGAAGGTAAGGAAACATCGAGAAAGAACACAAAGTGAATCCCCTCTCCACGCCGAGGACATGTGCTCCCGCAAGGAATCCCTTCGGGGGAGAGGCCGGGTGAGGGGTGATTCAGCGCTGTCGGCGCGTCTCGTTTCCCCTCACCCCAGCCCTCTCCCCGGAGGCAATCGAGATTGCAGTCGTAAGTCTGGAGCGGGGAGAGGGAGAAAAATCGGGTAGGAGGCGGGGTTGCCCCCGCCGTCCTCCCACACCACCGGACGTGCGGTTCCGCATCCGGCGGTTGAGTTGAAGAGTTTGTGTTCATGGTCTGACCTGACGCTGCCAACGTTGTAGTCTGCTCCCATCTGGCTTTCAACCATTCGGGCAATGCTTCCACCTGGAGTCTGTCCACTCCGGCGGCTCCGGCATTGCGCCTCACGGCCTGCCAGGCTGCGAGCATGTTCTCGCGCGAGAGGATGCGGGGCATCAGCTCGCACGGAGCGTTGTCTTTGCTGTCTTGTCTTTCCCATGTGGACTCACCTGGGTCAGTCACGACCGTGGGCTTTGTCGCGGCAGTCCCACGGCACGGCGTGTTCCGCACGCCTCTCCGGTGGGCTGCTGGTGTCATCTCAGGCTCCGTTGCTGCGACTCCTCGCTCCATCGACATGACGGTGGTGGTCTTCTCTCTTCGGGCCTTCGCAGCGTGGAGCGGCTGCTACTATGCCTTCTGCTGACTTCTGGGTTCCCTTCCCACCGCCTTCCGGCAACGATAGCTCTTCTTGGAGCAGGTTCCCAGACCTCCCCGGGTATGACGCACTCACCTCCCCGCTCATCACCGCCCCATATACATCACGACTCTCCGGGCAAGAATCGGACTTCAGCGATATTGGCCGCCTTGTCTCCATCGTGGTGCCTTGTATGAGGTTCTTGTTCATCGGTGCAGCGTTTTGCTTCTGAGTTGCTGCGCTTCGCGCCCCCTTCGGGCAGCCTTTGGCTGGCTGTCTCCCTACGGTCGGCTCCTTCGGACTCAGCCTCACGGCTGACGCCCTTGCCTTTCAGCTAGCACGTTCCCTTGCCGGGTGTGCGGCGGACTTGAACCGCCAAGTGAGTGCGCCCTGCCGGGCGCACGCAAAAAAGGCGCATGGCCCTGAGACCATGCGCCTGGAATTTGTTTCGGGAAGAAATCTTCGATCGTGAGGCTTACTCCTGGCAGCAGCCGTCGCAGCCGCAGTCGGCGGCGCCGTCGCAGTCGTCGTCGTCACCTTCGTCTTCCATTTCTTCGTCCTCTTCATCTCCGTCTTCCTCGTCGGACTCGCCGTCGCCGTCGTCGTCGCCATCTTCTTCGTCGGCAATGCCGTCGTTGTCGTCGTCTTCATCTTCTTCGTCGTCGATGCCGTCGCCATCAGCGTCGTCTTCGCAGTCGGCGGCCTCATCCGCCAGGGACTGCTCGTCGTCTTCTTCGTCCTGCTCTTCGTCGATCTCCTCCTCGTCTTCCTCATCTTCCTCCGTGGCGGATTCCTCCTCGTAGCTTTCCACCGACTCCTCGTAGGAGGACACTTCGCTTACTTCAATGGACAGGCTGATCGCGGTTTCTTCATAGTAGCTGCCGTAGTTCACGATGGCGACGTCATAGTAGTCCCAGCCGTCATAGTAGCCCCAGGCGGAGTCGTCAAAGATGGCGCTCAGCACATTGACCACCGGCGTGAGCACCGTCCAGGAGGACTTGTAGTACTCGGGGTAGTAGGCCTTGTTGATGTTGCCGTAGGCCGCGAGGGTGTTGCGCAGGCGGCCGGTCTGGTACTGATACTTGGCATACGTGCCGCGGTCCGTGCCCTGGATGCCCAGGATCTTCTCCGCCAGACCGATGAGATCCGCGATCATGCGGGACTGGTAGCTCTTCGGCTTCGCGTTGGCGGAGGCCCTCTTGAGATTGCCGATGAGCTCCTCCATCTTCGGGCCGGCTTCCTGGATTTCGGCCAGTTCAGCATCGGTGAGCTTGCCCTTCTTGCCACCTTTCTTCAGGGCAGCCACGGAGGGGCCGTAATGGGTGAGGTACATCTCATAGGCCGCATTCAGCGACTTCAAGCCGCGCCCCACGGCAGACTTGGGATGCGCACCGCGAATGATGCCCCAGGTGGCGGCGAGCTGGGTGACCCCTTCACCGGTGGCGTCCAGGCCCTTGAGCATGTCCTGGCTCTTTTCCTTGATGCCCTTGTCCATCTGATCCAGCCCCTTGGCCGTGGTCTTCAGCGCGGAGTAAAACGGCACCGCCTGCTTGGACTTGGGATTGATGTCCTTGGCGTTTTTGACAATGACGGCCACGGAGGCCTTCATGTCCTTGACCAGAGAACTGGGCGTGGGAGGCGCACCCTTTTTGTTGTGGGTGGCCTTTCCCTTGGCCTTGGCTTCCTGAGCTTCGACTGGCAGACCAGAAACAGCCAGAAGACTGAGACTGGTGATAAACACGATGGATTTGAAAAGAGCAGAACTTGAATTCATAGGCGAAGTATTCACCGTAACCTCGCCAAAACTTTATGTCACCACTTTTTGCGTTTTTTATGCAAGAACACCTCCACTAAGGACGCAACTTTAGCGACGCTGTAGCGCCAGCGGGGGCATCACTTCGCCCTGCTCTCCCGCACATGCTTCAAGGCGGCCGCCTGCATGAATTTGCTCGCCGCGGGTGTGCTCGTGTGCCCGGAGAGGATGTCGGTGTGCATCTCCTTGGGCATCGTCAGCGCATTGTACGCTGCATACACACTCGTCGGCGGGCAGGTCGTGTCGATGAAGCCCACCGTCACCACCGCACCCTGGCACTTAGCCCGCGTGGCAAAGTTCACATTGTCAAAATAGCGCGAGGCCTGCAGTGCCGCCGGGTCCGGCTTCCCTTCCGCATCCAGCGGCACGATCTTTGGCCAGCCGGCGATGCGGTTCGCCTGGCTGCCGGTGTGGTCACAGCCAGCCGGCACTCCCGCGCAGATGAAGGAGACCCGTGGGTCCAGCCCCGCTGCGGCAAACGCCTGGAACCCGCCCTGGCTCGCGCCATAGACGATCAGCGTCTTCCCATCCCACTCCGGCTGCGCCGCCAGGAAATCCAGCGCCCGCATCAGCCGCAGAAACATGCCTTTGAAGTAGATCTTCTCACGGTCCCGCGGGTTCTCGATGCGGTAATCCTTCAGTTCTCCCGCTGCCAGCGCGTCATAAAACTCCTTCGGTTTCCCATTCGGCAGGCCGTGCGCATTGATGTCCATGGAAAGCATCCCGCCCTCGTTCAGAGCCCAGGAAACACTGCCCAGATTTGAGCTGCGCACCCCTGCGCCATGCACATGCAGGATCGCCGGCAGGGACTTCGGCTTCGCGTCCAGCGGCCTGCCGAAATAGCCGCTCACCGGTTTGCCACCGGCGCAGTCGATCTGCACATCAAAGGCCGCCACGCCCTTGGGCGCACCGGTCGTCACAGGGGTGAGCACCGCCTTCGCCGGTACCTGCGCCAGCACGGCCTTCTGCGCCGCCCAGAAGGCGTCAAAATCTTCCGGCACCGGCATGCTCGGCTTCAGCAGCAGCGGATCATAGCCCGCCGCGGCCATGGCGGAGGCTTTCTCGCTTGTCACGCGCAGCAGCAGAAAGCCCGGCTCGTCCAGCTTGCCGATCACAGTCGCCTTGCCGCTCTTCAGATTCAGCGTCTGCGGTGGCTGTGGCTGCACGCCGTCTTTGGAAAACACACAGGTCACCTTGCCCTCCACCGGCTTCCCTCCCTGCAGCGCCTCAATCGTGAAGGTGGCCGTCTCACCCACCTTGTACAAGGCGTCCGGATGATCCGTGCTGGCCTTCAGCGTCAGCACGGGTGCTGGTGCGGGCGACTGCGCCAGCAACCCCAGCGAGATCAGAAAAACAAAGGCGGAGGGCAAAATCAGTTTCATGCCCGCGAAACTGGAACAGACCACCGCCTGAATCAATCTTCATTCACCCGACTGACATCTCTCTTGATCGTGCCGGACTTGTTCTCCATGCTGGCGCACCCCCATGCCCTCCAAACGCGGATGCCTGAAGCTGCTTCTGCTGCTCGTCCTTGCCGGCGCGCTGCTGGTCTGGCTTGCCGCCGAGGTGTTCTTCAATGTGAACAGCAACCTCGTCGCCGTCAGCGTGCGCGACTCCAAGTCCCCGCTGCAAATCCTCACCAAGCGCGGCGAGTGGAAATCCGCTGTCTCCCTCACCGCCGGAGATCTCGATGCCGCCCTCATCGAGCGCCACAGCGAGACCGGCATGCACTGGTCCACCCTCAAAGTCCGGCGCGGCGGAGGCACGCTGGCCGGCCTCTCCCAGCGCCTCTTCGGCGCGGAAGTCCAGGTCGTCACCTTCTCCGCCGACCGCTTCGACTTCATGACCACCTTCCAGCCCAAGTTCGCCCTCACCACCGCGCGCGAACGCATGGCGGAGGGTAACCTCTGGTTTGCCATCACCGCCAACTTCCGCGACCCCAAAGGCCGTCCCATGGGCTGGGTCTATCACGAAGGCCGCCAGGTGAACCAGCCCTTTGGCGACTGGAGCGGCTGCTTCTTCGTCAAAGACGGCCGCCCCTGGTGCGGGCCGAAATCACTGCTCAACGATGTTCCCGGACTCATCCAGGAAGGCTGCCAGGTCTATCCCTCTGTGATGAAGCACCACACCACCTTCTCCTACATCGACCTCAAACCCGACGAATTTTTCGACGGCTCCAAAGTCACCTACCGCTCGCTCGTCGGCATGCGGGAGGACGGCACCATCGTCTTCGTCCTCTCCGGCGACGGCGGCGTCATGAACGTCAGCGAAGTCACCGAGATCGCCCGCAAGCTCGACGTCCAGCACGCCACCCTGCTGGATGGCGGCCGCGCCCTGCAATACTCCATCCGCACCGACGACGGCCCCTGGCACTTCCACGCCTTCAACACCGAGCTCCCCTTTAAGCACAAGTGGCTGGAGCGCCAGAGATCCCCGGTGTACATCGGCGTCCGCCGGAAGGCCCCCGTGATCGTGGAAGGCATGCCAAGGTGACGGGGTCTCCGGCCCCCTACTGATCACTTCTCCTTCAGCTCCTTCATCCACGCCGGGTGCTGCTTCTTATACTCTTGAAAGGCTTCATGCTCCGCCTTGGAGATCTTCCCATCCTTGTTCGTGTCGATAAACGGGAACAGCCACTCCCAGCCGGGCTTCGCCTCGCTCCAGGCTTCCTTGGATTCCCACTCGCCCGTCGTCACTCCACCGCCCTTCGGCTTCAGGTTCCCGCCCGTCCATTTCAAAATCTGCCCGCGCTCCCGCAGCCGCCCTTGCAGCTTCCCCACATCCACCGCCTGAACCGGCACACCGGCATGGATCGCCTGCGCCGCCGCCACCCCCGCCGACTCGCCCATCACGCAAAACACCGGCTCCATGCGCGCGGACGCATACGCGATGTAGCTTGCAGAAAAGCACACCGGCACCAGCAGATTGCCGCAGTCCTTCGCCTTCGGCGTCAGTGCGCGATACGGGATGGGATAGGGATGTCCCGTGCCCTGCGAGCCGCCCACAAACATGTTCCCCTCCGTCGCCACGCCCATCTTTCCCGTGGCGGGGTCAGCCACGGCGTAACGACGCACGGGATAAATGTCCACGCCATACAGCGCCAGCCCCACGCTGTCCTCCACCTGGGTCTGGTTCCACACATCCGCCAGAGTCAGCACATACGGCCCCTGCATGCGCCGTGTGATGCGCACATAGAGCTGATTGGGCCAGCCCTCCGTGTCCGCATGCATGGTCCTGTCCAGCCCCAGCGCGGCCGTCTCCTCACGGAACTTCTGCGGCACCCGCTCGTCGTTGCTCAGAAAGTAATGCAGCCCGCTCAGGTAATCCTGGTGCTGCCGCCATACGCGAGACTTTCTCACCCAGGCCCCATCCTGGTAGTAACGGCTCACGCCCAGCGGAGCAATGGTGACAAGGGAGTCGCGCTTGTAGTTGTATTCGCCGCTGTTTCTCCAGCCAGGAAAGATGTCGCGCAGGCGTTTGAGCAGTTTCTCCTCTCCGCCCTCGGTGGTGCGGACCAGATGCTCCACATAGCGGCCCACGAGCTCGAAGTCTTTGGCATCATACCCTTCCGGCTTTTTAAAGGCGATCTTCTTCTCCGCGTCACGGGTCACATACAAGCGGTAGTTGTAGGCCTGCGTGTAGTCATCCGCCGCGCCTTTGGGCAGTCCGTGATCTTTGTCCACCAGCGGAAGGAGTCCGCTCTTCGCATCGCCGGGGACGACATAAGGATCGATGGGCGTCCAGTTCGTTGCTGGCCCCACGCCCGCGAGTTCTTCATTGAAAACATCTTTCGACTCGCGGCCCACGCTGTAATGCACTCCGGCGGCACGCAGCACATCGCCTTCGTAACTGGCATCGATGAAGACCCTGGCCTCGATGGTGGCGGCATCGCGCTGCGTGGCCTGCGGTGCGGGGACGCCGTGAGCATCCGGCGGGGCGAGTTCGAGCACGAGCCTGTGGATCGTGGTGCCAGTCTTGCGCGTTCTTTCCACACGGTGCTCAAACAGCACTGGAATCTTTTCCTCCTCCAGCCACTTCGCGAAGGCCTCGCGGATCAGATCCGGCCTGTTCCCCAGCTTGAAGACGCGGCTGGTCGTGAGCCCGCCCACCGCCTCCGGCGCAGCGCAGTCCTGCATGGGCTTGATCCCCGCACCGAGAATCCCACCCACCCAGCGGCTGGGTTCCACAATCAGCACCGAGCACCCCTCCTGGCGCGCAGCCACCGCGGCAACAATGCCTCCCGGCGTGGCTCCATACACACACACGTCCACTTTTTGCACCGCGGTTTCCGCCAAGGCAGGGCGAAGGGATGAAAGCAGGACCCAAAGTGAAAAAACGAAAAGCTTCATGCAGAGTAACAGGCCACGGGTTGTGAGCCTGTCATGCAGCATCTTTTTCCTCTCGCCTAATCCGCGACACCCAGTTCCAAAGTCTTCCAGCGGTGGCTCCAGGCGCGGTTCAGCTCCTCGACCAGAACCTCCAGTTGATCCAGTTCCTGGACGGGCAGACGCAGCAGAGGTACGCCCGTGGAGGCAAAGAGAAGATTCACAAACATGTCGCGTTCCTTGGCCTTGATCGAATTGTGGCTGGCATCATCCAGCTCGATGCCCAGCATCGGCATCCAGTCGTCATTACGGCAGATGAGGAAGTCCACATGCTTCTGGCTGATCATCTGAAAGGCCCCGTTGCGGTTTTCATGCTGAAACACGTCCGCCAGCCGCGGCTTGATCTGAATGCGGCAGCGCTCCTGCGTGATGTGAAGCAGGCAGGCATGAAATCTCGCCTCCGTGGGTGTCAGCAGTGGCTTGGCCGTGTATTCAAACGGAACAGCCGTACGCATCTCGGGATCAGGAGCGATGAGTTTCATGCAATTATGGTTTTTATAATCACAATCATCACGCCTGACAAGTGCGCATGCTTATTTTCGTGAGCTTATGGAGGCTCGGGCTGACATCTATTGCGCTTCTCGGCTGGCTGCAGGACTCATCCACCAAACGCATCACTCGGCACGCCCTGCGCTCCAGGACGGCAGATGAAGAGGCGTCCGGCGAGGGGCTCCTCCAGTCCGGGCTTCTTGCCGGTGGTGATGTAGAGATCACGCAGATCGGGACCGCCGAAGGCACAGGCAGTGGTTTCAACGCAGGGGAAGTCGATCTGCGTCTCCACCTGGCGCGTAGCGGGATTGAAGCAGACCACTTTGGCACCGTGGCAGAAGGCGATCCACAGGCGGTCTTCGCTGTCGATGGTCATGCCGTCGGGTGAGGAGGGATCGGCGCTGGTATCCCATACCACGCGCTCGTGGGTGATGGCGCTGGTGGCTTTGTCGAAGTCGAAGGCGCGGATCTTTTTGCTGGGCGTGTCGATGTAATACATCGTGCGTGCGTCACTGCTCCAGATGATGCCGTTGGAGTTGGTGACGGGGCCGAACTTTTTTTCGACGCGGAGGTCGGTGTGGAGGCAGTAAAGGGAGGCATCCGGGCGCTTCTGGAGGCAAATGGTGCCGGCCCAGAGGCGGCCGGCGGGGTCGCATTTGCCGTCGTTGAAGCGGTTGTCGGGGAGGTTGGGTTCGGGATCGGCGATGAGGGTGCTTTGGCCGGTGGCTTCATCGAGAAAGAAGAAGCCGTGATCTCCGGCCCAAAGCAGGCCGCCGCTGGCGCGGGGGACGACGGTGCCGACGCGCTGGCCCACGTTCCAGACCTTTTCTTCTCCGGTGGAAGGGGTGAAGGCGATGATCTTATAAGATTCAATATCAACGTACAAGAGACGGTCGCGGTGCCAGATGGGGCCTTCGCCCCATTCGGAGACGTGGGTGGTGATGGGTTCGGGAGTCATGGGGTGGAGCGTTTGGGAAGGGTGATGAAGGCTTCGGCGAGGTAGTGGGGGATGAGGGGCTGGGCAATGAGGGTGGCGAGCTCGGAGGGGGGGAGGGACTGGACGATTTTGGCGAGCTTGGCGGCGTCTGGTCTGGCCGTTTTGAATGGCAGATTGAGCGGTGGTTTGGGGTCAGTTGTGTACCATATTCCGCAATCGGAGGCCTTTTTTTGGGCGATTTCGGCGGACACGATTTCGAGGTCGGGGCGCAGCCTGCCGTTCTCGACGCGGGCGAGATAGAAGCTCTGGCGGCGGGCATCGCCGATGACTTGGTAGGCGGGAGGGGTATCGAGGTCCAGGCCGGTGAGGGAGGACCAGGCGGCGCACCACACATTGCGGGAGAGGGCGATGCCCTGGGCGGCGGCGATGGCGATGCGGACGCCGGTGTAGGAGCCGGGGCCATTGCCGATGACGATGCCGCTGAGGTGATTGCCGGCTGTAGTGAGGGCTTCTTTCAGCGGGGCGAAGACCTGGGCGTTGTGGGAGCGCTCGGACTGGAAGGTGGACTGGAAGAGGACGTCATCTCCATGCACGACGGCGATGCTGCCGTGGGCGGTGGAGAGGTCGAGGGAGAGGAGCATGCGGAGAAAAGGACGAAATCAGAATAAGGAATGACGAATGGATGAGGCGTCAGGATTTGGAGGATTCGGTGACGGTTCGCAAGCCGTCAGCGCTGGCTTCGATATGGAACCAGCGGGTGTGGGGCGGGAGGAGGTCGGGGAAGAGGTCGGCCCATTCGACGATGATGAGGCCGGGTTCGGTGAGGAACTCGTCCCAGCCGATGCCGAGGACTTCGGCGGCGGAGTCCATGCGGTAGAAGTCGAAGTGGAAGACGGGGAGGCGGCCGTCGAGGTATTCGTGGACGAGGGTGAAGGTGGGGCTGGTGACGGCGGCCTGGGACTGCATGCCGGCGACGATGCCGCGGGTGATCTGGGTTTTGCCGGCGCCGAGGGTGCCGCAGAGGGCGATGACATCGCCTGCGGCGAGGGTGGGGGCGAGCTGCATGCCCCAGGCGTGGGCGTCTTCGGCGGTGGCGAGGGTGGTCATGAGGAGTGCCTGGAACGGAAGTTGAGTTGCACCGGAGAGATCGGAAAGGCGCAGAGATTTTTCAGAGGTGGGCGAGGCTTGTTATGCGGAGCCAAGAGAGTGAAGGTAGAAAAATTAGGGGTAGAAAAATTTCAGAATCTGAAGAGTGGGAGAGCGGGCTTTGCGAGGTCGAGAGAGGATGGAGATTTGCACCGCAAACATTCCTTCGAGATTGGGAAGGATTAAGGGCAAAAAGATAAGGGGCAAAAAAATTTCAGAGCCGGACGGTTGAGAGACTTTCAGGGGGGCTTGGATGAGACGGAAAGCTCCAGAGGGCTGGAGCACTCCAAGACGCAAAGCGGCGGCGGAGTGGGGGGGGCTCAGGCGTCGGCGCTGAGGGCGAAGTGATCCCAGCCGGTGCTTTCGAAGTCGGGGGGGCGGCCTTCGCCGGGGGGGACGAGCTTGCCGATGATGGTGAGGGGGAGCTTGGGGAAGGCGAGGCGCCACTTCTGCAGGAGGGACTTCACGCTGCGGGGATTGACGGCGAGGAGGAGCTCGTAGTCTTCGCCATCGCCCCAGGCCTGGTCGAAGGTGCAGCCGGGATTGCAGGGCAAGGAGGCGACATTGACCTGATAGTGGGTGCCGCTGGCGAGGGCGAGGCGGGGAAGGTCTTTGGCGAGGCCGTCGCTGATGTCCATCATGGCATGGGGATGGGCATGTTCGGAGAGCCAGCGGCCTTCTTCGAGCCGGGGCTGGAATTTGAGGTGCTTGCCATGGATGGAACCGCCGAGGCGGCCGGTGACGAGGATGACATCGCCCGCCTTGCCTTCGCTGCGGGAGAGCCAGCGCTTGGAGGGGACGGTGCCGCTCATGGAGATGGAGAGCATGAGGACGAGGCCGCGGGAGGTTTCGCCGCCGACGATGTTGATGCCGTATTCTTTGGCGATGGCGCGCATGCCGCGATAGACCTCGGTGAGGAAGGCCACCTCCATGCTGGGTGGGGCGACAAGGGTCACCATGGCGTGGCGCGGGGTGCCGCCCATGGCGGCGAAGTCGCTGACGACACGGGCGATGGCTTTGCGGCCGATGAGGCGCGGAGGAGTTTCGAGGGTGAAGTGGACGTCCTGCACGAGGGCGTCTGTTTTGAGGAGGGTGTGTTCGTCCTTGGAGCCGCGGACGACGGCGCAGTCATCCCCTGCCCCGGCAATGACGTCGCTGTCGAGCTTCACGCCGCGCATGAGTTTGCGGATGAGGTTGTCTTCTCCGATGTCGGCCAGGGTCGGCATGTGGGGCTTTGGCTGTTTTAAGCGTGTTGGATGTGCCGACAATGACGAAACCAGAATGAGGAATGACGAATCAATGTCGAATGGCGGACGCCGGATGAAGGGTGGATGCGGGGTGCGTCCGGGGCGGATGAGGGCGCGTGATTAAGCGGGCCGAGTGGAGAGAGGTTGACGGGAGTGTGGCGTGCACGGCAAAGGTGTGGCGGAGCTGCCTGGCAGACGCTGCTGGTGGCCGCTGGGTGTGGCGGAATGCTGGGTTTGCTTCCCGGTCTGATGGATGATACCCAGGGTCGCCTCGCCCAGGCTCGGCTGACCCTGGGCTATGTTCCGCAGCCCCGTTGGGGCTGGTGTGCGGCGGTGTGGTGTGGCGGATGGAATGCCTTGGACGGGGCATCGTGGGCAAGATCATGTGGAGGGCGTGCATCATGGCTACTGCTTCACGACCACATTTGTACCATCGAAATGGAGGAGGCGGTTTTTGAGGCCGCGGAGGGCTTGCTTGTGGATGTACACTTCGGTGCCGCCGATGGGGTGACGGTGCTCGGTGGCGGCCTGGGCGCCGCTGATCCAGGTGAGCTGGCACCACTCCTGGCCGCTGAGATCTCCCTGAGAACAACGGACGTAGTCGAGGTGAATGACTTCGCCGGGATGGCCGATGGATTCGCTGGCGTGCTTCGAGGCCAGGTAGTCTGCGAAGGCCTGGGAATAGATGAGGCCGTTGCGGAGACGATGGAGGACCATGGACATCGGATAAATGACGAAACCAGAATGAGGAATGTCGAATGACGGAGCCTGAAAGCGACAAAGCGCGGGACGGGCAGGGCCGTTCCGCGCTTTGTGAAGAGGACGAGGCGTCAGGAAGCGGGGAATCAGCCGAGAGCGGCCTTGTAACGGTCTGCCACGGCGGTCCAGTTCACGGTGTTCCACCAGGCGGCGATGTAGTCGGGGCGCTTGTTCTGATACTTGAGGTAGTAGGCGTGCTCCCAGACGTCGCAGCCGAGGATGGGGGTGCCGGAGCCGTCCATGAGGGGGTTGTCCTGATTGGGGGTGGAGGTGATGGCGAGCTTGCCGTCCTTCACGACGAGCCAGGCCCAGCCGGAGCCGAAGCGGCCGACGCCGGCCTTGCCGAAGGCTTCCTTGAAGGCGTCAAAGCTGCCGAAGGTGGAGGTGATGGCGTCAGCGAGAGCACCGGTGGGGGCGCCGCCGGCATTGGGGCCCATGATGTTCCAGAAGAGGGTGTGGTTGAAGTGACCGCCGCCGTTGTTGCGGATGGGGCCCTGGACGTCTGCGGGGATCTTGGAGATGTTTTTGCAGAGGTCTTCGACGGACATGGCCTCAAGCTCGGGCTTGCCGGCGAGGGCGTTGTTGAGGTTGGTCACGTAGGCGTTGTGATGCTTGCCGTGGTGGATCTCCATGGTCTGCTGGTCGATGTGGGGCTCGAGAGCGTTGGAGGGATAAGGCAGGGGGGGGAGGGTGTGGGCCATGGTGGTGGGTGGGTTGATTTGAGGTTCTCGGGGGTTAGTATCGTGGATACGGGCGGGGGCAAGAGGAAGGTTGTTCCTACTTCGGGGACTGAGGGATGCTGAGGGGAGAGTGGCCGGGGAGGCGGCGGAGGGGGGAAGGGATTGTAAACTGGGAACTGAAAACTGAGAATTTCAAATTGGGCGGGGGATGGGTGCTGGTTGAAGGCTGGGGGACGTGCGGGGCCGGACTCGGAGAGTGCGGACCACGCCGCGTGGGGTGGGCTGGGGAGCTGGGAGGTGGTTTGAGAGCCTGGAGGACGCGCGATACCGCACACGGAGTGTGGGGACTACTTCGTGTGGGATAGGCGGGGGGCTTATGGGCTGGGGGAGGGGCAATTGGGGGATGGGCGAAAAAGGGCGGGCGGGCGGGACGTTCGTAGGGGACTGCCATTCTCGTTTCTTCCTTCCTTTCTTCCTTCATTCATGAAACATGCTTTGATCTTCCGTGTGGTCCTTGGTCTGATTTTGAGTTCGTGCCTGTCTTCGTGCGGGGTTGCGTTTCGGTCTGCGTGGAGGAAGGCGCCGGTGACTTCCCAGGTGGAGGGGAGGTGGCAGGGGACGTGGCTGAGTGATGCGAACGGCCACCAAGGGGAGCTGCGGTGCGTGGTGTCGGAGCTGAAGGACCTGCAGGGGGACCACGAGTTTTTCTACCATGCGACGTGGAAGAAGATCCTGAGCGGGAGCTACAAGGCGGTGCACCGCACGAAGAAGCAGCAGGATGGGAGCTACCGCTTTACCGGGGAGCACAAGATGCCGGACTGGGCGGGCGGGCTGTACCACTATGAAGGGACGATCAAGGGGGATGACTTCAAGGCGAACTACAAGTGCGCGATGGACCACGGAACGTACACGATGAAACGCGTGCGGTGAGCAACCATGCGGGCGGGTGCGGGTTCATCCTCCTGCGTCATGCTTTGCCTGTGACATCTGATTCATGAAGTGGTTCCACAGTTTTCGTGCCAAGCTGATCCTGACGGTGTTTCCGGTGGTGGCGGGGATCACGATAGCGACGCTGGTGCTGGCGGAGGTGAAGTTCATGGAGTCGTACCGGAAGCTGTTTGAGGAGCAGTTTGACTCGCAGATCAGCAGCTATTCGGCAGCGAGGAAGAAGCGGACGGAGGCGCTGTCCAAGGTACTGGACAAGATAGCGAAGGAGCCGGAGCTGCTGGAGGCGATCTCGAAGAAGAATCTGGGTGCGGCGTGGCAGACGCTGCGGGCGGAGCTGGAGTCGCTGACGAGCGAGCGCATTCTGAGCGATGTGCCAGGGGCGGGCTTGATGAGGAGCGGAGGGCCGCCGGGGACGCCGCCGCACCCGGGCCCGATGCCGGCGGCACGAGCGGGAGGCAATGACACTGACAAGGACAAGGACAACCAAGGGAAAGACCGGGACAGGGAGAAGGACCGGGACCGGGACAAGAACAGGGAGTACGTGCTTTCAAAGCTGCCGATGTCGCAGCAGCCGTCGATCGACCTCATTGATCCCGAGGGGAACTTTGTCATGTCATCGAGGAAGAACCTGCCTGGCGCGCGCGGGATGCTGCTGCCCTCACGACTGCGGGAAAGCGCGACGAGCGCGGAGTTCCGGCGGAAGTCGGGGAAGCTGCTGTGGCTGGGAGAGCACAAGCTGAAGGACATCCTGAAGGAGCAGGAGATCGGCTACATGCGCCTGGAGTACGGGGAGGACAACCGCTACGAGCAGGTGAGGGAGATGTACATCACACCGCTGCGCGACCCGAAGTCGGGCGAGTTTCTGGGGGCGATCTTGTTTGGACTGCCGCTGCAGGTGCTGGCGGAGAGGGTGCTGTATGAGCAGACGAAGCACTCGGACCTGGGGGAGATCATGAGCGGGGTGTGGGTGGAGGAGGGGCTGGTGAGCACGACGATCCCGAAGGAGGAGCGGGAGATCGTGGCGGCGCACATTGCGGACTCGATCCACCACACGCACCGGACGCAGCGGGGGATGGCGGTGTGGATCAACGGGGAGCGGCACCAGATTTACTACCGGGTGCTGAATCCGGGCTCGCCTTTTCCGCTGGCGGCGCAGGTGAACCTGTACCCGCTGGCGGTGATGGACAAGGAGCTGGGGGAGCTGCGGCGGGATGTGGGGGTGCTGGGGGTGGTGTCTCTGCTGATCGCGCTGGTGGCGGTGCTGTACATCTCCCGCGGGCTTTCGGGGCCGATCCGCGAGATCGTGAGCGGGACGCACCAGATCGAGCGAGGGAACTTTGATGTGAGGGTGCCGGTGCGGGGTGAGAACGAGCTGGCGAGGCTGGCGGCGTCTTTTAATGAGATGGCGGCGGGGCTGGCGCTGCAGGAGAAGTACCGGAGCGTGCTGAATGCGGTGGCGGACCGGTCTGTGGCGGAGCAGCTGATCACGCAGAGCGGGACGCTGGGCGGGGAGCTGCGGCATGTGACGATGCTGTTCTGCGACATCCGCGGCTTTACGGCGCTGACGGAGAACATGCCGCCGGCGGATGTGATCGAGCTGCTGAACGAGCACATGACGGCGCTGACGGGGGTGGCGTATGAGCACGGGGGGATCGTGGACAAGTTTGTGGGGGATTTGATCATGGTGCTGTTTGGGGCGCCGCAGAGCACGGGGGAAGATGCGGTGAAGGCGGTGAAGTGCGCGCTGAACATGCTGCGGGTGAGGCGTGAGCTGAACGAGGTGTCCAAGCACTCGCTGGAGGTGGGGATAGGGCTGGCGACGGGGCCGGTGGTGGCGGGGTGCATGGGGTCTGACCAGCGGCTGAGCTACACGGTGCTGGGACACCGGGTGAACCTGGCGTCAAGGCTGTGCAGCATCGCTCAGGCGGGGGAGATCATCATGGATGATGAGACGTATGAGGACTCGAAGAGTTTTATTAACGCAGTGCCGATGCCGCCGATGCAACTGAAGGGGATTTCGGAGGCGGTGCATCCTTGGAGGGTGGTGGGGTAGCTGGATGCTGGGGATGGTTCTCTGTTCTCTGTTCTCTGTTCTCTGTTCTTGGTTCTCGGTTCTCGGTTTTCTGTTTGGGGGGGCTTTGGGTTGTTTTGTGGGGTGGTGGTGGGTGGGCCCTCTTGGGGAGAAGGGAAGCCGGGCTCGGAGAGTGGGGGCCACGGCGCGGTGGGAGATGTGGGAGGTGCGAGCGAGGGTTTTTGGGGCGCGGCAACAAGTCTGCTTTTGTGGGTGGAAGAAATGGGACGGATGGGGAGGATGAGACGTATTTGAGGAGTGGGCGGGGCGAAGGGCTTGACGGGCTGATGAGGCGGTCTTGACTTTGCTCCTCCTTCCCTGCCCTGCTCTGGCTGCCTGGCTGCCTGGCGGGTCGCGGGTTCATGCGTTATTCGTCATTCGTCATTTTGTTATCATTCTTTCTCGATGTCTTCCTCACGTGCCAAACCTGATCTGCTCGCGAAGCTGCGTGATGTGCCGCATGTGCCAGGGGTGTACATCATGCGGGACCGGCTGAACAGCGTGATCTATGTGGGGAAGGCGCGGGATCTGCGGAAGAGGCTGGCGAATTACTTCACGCCGGCGAGGTCTCAACTGGCGGACAGGAAGACGCGGGCGCTGATCGCTAGCATCTGGGACTTTGAGCTGCACGAGGTGCGCAATGACACGGAGGCGCTGGTGCTGGAGGGGCGGCTGATCAAGGAATTCCGGCCGCGGTACAATGTGACCTTCCGGGATGACAAACGGTACCTGATGGTGCGGGTGCACCTGGGGGATGAGATTCCACGGCTGGCGACGACGCGGCTGAAGAAGGATGACGGGGCGCGGTACTTCGGCCCCTTTCCGCATGGGACGGCGCTGCGGACGACGCTGAGCTGGCTGAACAAGAGATTTGGCCTGCGGGTGTGCCGGCCGCTGAAGCCGGGGGAGGCGGACTACAAGCACTGCAGCAACGACATCATCAAGAACTGCTCGGCGCCGTGCATCCGGCGGATCTCGCTGGAGGAGTACAAGAAGCGGATGGAGCAGGCGTGCGAGTTTCTGGAGGGAAAGTCGAAGGATCTGGTGAGCGCGCTGGAGGAGGAGATGCAGCATGCGGCGGCGCGGATGGACTTTGAAAAGGCGGCGGAGCTGCGGGATATGGTGGAGGATTTCAAGAAGACGCTGATCCCGAGCCGGAGCTTTGAACGGGGGACCCGGGCGCGGGTGATCCGGAGCATCGACCCGATGGCGGATGTGAGGGAGCTGCAGGAGCTGCTGCATCTGGAAAAGACGCCGCTGGTGATGGAGTGCTTTGACATTGCGAACATCGGCACGGCGCACTGTGTGGCGAGCATGGTGCGGTTTAAAAACGGGGTGCCGGACAACTCGAACTACCGGCGGTACCGGATACGCGCGGTGAGCGGGCAGAATGATTTTGTGAGCATGGCGGAGGTGATACGGCGGAGGTTTTCACGCATCCTGCTGGAGGGCAGGCAGGCAGCGGGGAGTGATGCGGAGTTTTCCCAGGAGGAGCCGCTGGAGGCAATGCGGAGACTGGAAATGACGAATGATGAATGCGGAGCCGAGCGGAGCGACACAGACGAGCAACGCGAGCCCGGAGGGGGGCGAAGCGAATCCATGACGAATGACGAGAATCCAGAGGCGATGGATGGAAGACGGAAGGCGCCTTTTGTGAGGCTGCCGGATCTGGTGATCGTGGATGGTGGCAAGGGGCAGCTGGGGGTGGCGGTGGCGGAGCTGCAGAAGCTGGGGCTGCACGGGCTGCCGATCGTTGGTCTGGCGAAGGAGAATGAGGAGGTGTACCTGCCGGGGGAGAGCTATCCGGTGATTATTCCGCATGAGCGGGGGGCGCTGAAGCTGCTGCAGAGGATCCGCGATGAGGCGCACCGGTGGGCGAACGGGTACCACCAGCTGCTGCTGGGCAAACGGGTGGCGGAGAGCGTGCTGGATGACTGCCCGGGGATCAGCGATGCGCGAAAGGCGGCGCTGCTGAAAGCGTTTGGCTCGGTGACGCGGCTGAGGAAGGCGACGGTGGAGAAGATCGCGGAGGTGCCGGGGATCAGCAAGGTGCTGGCGCAGGGGGTGAAGGAGTTTTTGGAGAGCCGGAGCTAGATGCTAGATGCTAGATGCTAGATGCTAGATGCTAGATGCTAGATGCTGGATGCTGGATGCTGGATGCGGCCGAAGATGTTGCGCGGCGCAAGGAGTTTGCTGAGCTTTTGACTCGCAAAGGCAGGTCTGTGTTTTATAAAAAGCCTGCTGCGCAACTAACCAGCGCTTCAACCCTATGGAGAACTATCGCTGCCGCCCATGCGTGAAGGATTATGAAGGTGCCAGTTTAGCGAATGTCAGACGCTGCCCGCAATGCGGAGGGCCGTTGCTGAGCCTCGCGCAACTGCTGAAGCATGAACAGGAGACTCAGGAGGCGCTGAACCATTTGCGGAAGCAATCGGCTGCGTATGTGGCGGGATGTGCGCTGCTGATAGTGGTGGCAGTGTCGATTCTCTCGTTTTTACGGCCGTCCGAGCTTCCCGATGTGTTCAGATACGTGGTGTTTGGGGTTTCCGCTGCCTGCATCGGCGCGGCAGGCTTATGGCTGTCCACAGCGCAAAAATTTTGGATGCTGTCAGGCTCGATCTTGCTGCAGGCTGCCGCATTGGTTCATGCCTTTGTTGCGAATGCTTTGATGAGCCAGATGATGATGCCGGGCTCCGTTAAATTGATGGTCGCGGGACTGCCGCTGGGCGGAGCACTGCTAGCATGGCACCAGTTCCGTTCTTATTGCCAATTGCTCAAACTGGAGCAAAGCAAAGGAAGGGGAAGCCGGGTGAGCATGGGGAAGTGAGTTTTCCCACACTTAGCTTTTCATTTGAGCAGATATTCCAACTGGCGGAGGCGGAAGATGACGCGAAGCGAGAGATTGCGGACGAGTTTCGAGTCGGTGGACGATTGATGAGGTTACTCGTTGTCGATGACTTCGCCGGGGTCGTCGAGGGCGTGGGCTTTGAGGTCTTCGAGATCGACCCACTCGAGGACGGATTCGTGGGTGGCGGAGAGGCAGACGGGCGGGGCGCAGCCGGCATCGAGGGCTTCCTTCCAACGGGTGACGCAGAGGCACCAGCGGTTGCCGGGCTTGAGGCCAGGGAAGTCCCACTCGGGGGCGGGTGTGGTGAGGTCGTTGCCGCTGAGGTAGGAGAAATTGAGGAACTCCTCGGTGGCCTCGATGCAGACGGTGTGAAGGCCGACATCGCCAGGGCCGGTGCGGCAGTACCCGTCGCGGTAGAAGCCGGTCATGGGCTTGCGGCAGCAGCAGGTGAGGGGTTTGCGGAGGACGTTTGTGCGCATGAGGGGACTATGAACGCGGCGGGTGGGGAGCGCCAGGGGCTTGCACCGCGAAGGCCGGAGAATTGACCACGGAATACACTGAACACACGGAAACAGAATGAGAGGTTTTCACCTTGCTGGATTACGGCTGCCTCCAAGAGGGGCCGACGGGTGCAGTGGGCGGAGACAGCGTGGCGGCAGGAGCGGTTTTGTCGATGTGATTGTCCTTCATGGTGACGCCTTCGGTGGCGCATTTGATTTCGAAGGCTTCGGCGAGATTGGCCTGGATGTGGTTGCCGCTGATGACGGTTTCGAGAGGCGGGAGGGTGGCTTTTTTGTCGCCGCTCATGCCGATGAGGATGTTGTGCTTGCAGTTGATGAAGGTGTTGCCGGTGACTTTGGCGCGTTTGACCTGGAAGTAGCCATTGGCGGGGGAATCGGGGATGCCGAGCATGAAGCACATGGCGCTGCGCTCGTCATCGCCAGTGAGGTTTTCGAAGCGGTTGCCGGTGACAACGTGGTCTTCGCCGATGATGCGGACGCCGCCGGCGCCTTTGGCTCCGGCCCCGATGAAGGTGTTGTTTTCGACGGTGCAGGCATTGCCGTGGCGGAGGGTGAGGGTGCCGGAGACGCCTTGGAAGGTGTTGTGACGGTAAACATTGCCGCAGGATTTGTTGGAGATGCACTCGGCTTCGCCATCGCATTTCTCAAAGAGGTTGTGCTCGACGATGCAGGCGGCGGTCTGCATGGAGGTCTTGCTGTCGCCGAGGCGGATGGTTTCGCCGCCGTTTTGACCAAGGCGCGGGCGGGGGCCGAAGTGATTGTGGTCGATCTGGTGTTGACCCTGGTCTTTGGATTCGTTGGAGAGCCAGACGACCATGGTGGTGCCCAGGGTGGTCTTGCCGGCGATGTAGCAGTGGTCCACGCGATTGCGGGCGCCGTAGATGGAAACGAACTGGGAGGACTTGGCGGAGGTCAGCGGTGTGTCGTTGGTGACGGCGCAATTCGTGATGCGGGAGTCGGTGGCGAGCTGCTTGGAGTCACGGCGGAGCTCGATGACCTGATCGCCGGTGGGGTTTTGAAACCAGAGGCCGTCCACGATGATGTGGGAGCCGCCGACGGAGAGGCGGGAGGCGCCAGTGAGGATGACTTTGCCGGGGGTTTGGGCTTTGATGGTGACGGGGTTCGCGGCGGTGCCGGTGGCGGAGAGTTTGAGCTGGGCATCCGCCCAGGTGCCGTCCTGGAGGATGAGGGTGTCGCCAGCAGCGATGCTTTTGGCGGCTTCTGCAAAGGCGGCGGCATCGGCGACGGGGATGTCTTTGGCGAAGACCGGGATGGCGAGAAGGAGGGCGAAGACGGCGGGGCGCATGGCGGTCGCAATTAAGAGACGGAGCCCGTGTTATCGGCAAGCATGATTTCCGGGTGCGTCACAGGTCTGGCGTTTGCTTTCGCGAGGTGGTCAGTCATGCTGGTGGCCATGAAACCTAATCTTGTCTGGTTTGATATTCCGGCGGTCGATCTCGGCCGAGCGATGCGTTTTTACTCGGCCGTGCTGGGGCGGGAACTCAAGGAGGAAAATTTCGGCGGGGTGCCGACGGCGATGCTGCCGACGGCGGATGGCGGGCAGCAGGGCTGCGTGGTGGTGGTGAAGGATTTCAAGCCTTCGGCGGATGGCATCATGATCTACTTTGATGTGAACGGGCGGCTGAAGGAGGCGGTGGCTGCGGTGAGAGCGAATGGGGGGACGGTGCAGACGGATGTGCACTCGATCGGACAGTATGGGTTTCGCGCGGAGGTGCTGGATTCGGAGGGGAACTGCATCGCGCTGCATGCGGAGACGGAGGGGTGACGATTCGATAACAGCCAAGCTTTTGTAAGCGCTCGCCAGATTTCGTTGTCATTCAAAACTCCAGCTTGAGTATGTTACTATGTTTCCGTTTCGAACTCCAAAAAGGACCGTGTGGCTAATCACTTGGGAGTACATGCGCGATGACTATTTTGAGCAATTGGGACGGCGAACAATTGCCGCTGTGCTGGATAGTCGGGCTTCGGATGATTTTGTTAGGCGGTACCTTCCCTTGCTTTATTCCACTGAACGGACGTTGCTGAATTTCGAAAAATATGGAGAAATGTATCTCCAGTCCATGAGGCGATACAGGAATCCAGACTGGAAGGATGCCGTGGCAGAGGCTGGTTCGCTTTCGTTTGGTGGGCACCCATGGTTAATGGCTCGTAAAGTCGATGGGTTTTTCATCGACGTTTTCGATTATGAAACAGAAAACGTATATTGGACTGAGCGTGAAGGTTATCGGATGAAGCGCGATGGTGAAGTCGAACTTCTCAGGCCTCGTCGCAATGTTAAACTCACCTCACACAGTGGCGATCACGTCACTGAGAAGCTATACTTTGGAGATGACGCTACCCCTCCGAGGAAGCCGCGAAAGAAGGTCGAATAAATAGTGCAGACAGCCCTCTACAGCGACACGCCGCGCTTCCAGGGAAGGAAGTCGTCTTGACCTAGAGCGACCGCTTTGGGGATGTATTCGCCGCTGGCGGTGGAGATGACGAGTTCGAGCATTTCTTCGCCCATTTGTTCGACGGTTTTCTGGCCGGTGATGATGGGACCGGTGTCGAAGTCGATGAGGTCGGGCATGCGTTTGGCGAGGTCGCTGTTGGTGGAAATTTTGAGGGTGGGGCAGACGGGGTTGCCGGTGGGGGTGCCGAGGCCGGTGGTGAAGAGCATCATGTTACAGCCGCCGCCGGCGAGGGCGGTGGTGCTTTCGACGTCGTTGCCAGGGGTGCAGTAGAGGGTGAGGCCGCCATGCTGGCGGATGGGCTCGGCGTAGTCGAGGACATCGACAATGGGGCTGGTGCCGCCTTTTTTGGCTGCGCCGGCGGATTTGATGCCGTCG
Organism: Prosthecobacter sp.; assembly: GCF_044227185.1. GTDB lineage: Bacteria > Verrucomicrobiota > Verrucomicrobiia > Verrucomicrobiales > Verrucomicrobiaceae > Prosthecobacter. Next base: position 161,112 of record NZ_JBGAFO010000002.1, read on the forward strand.
GTGACGAGGCCGTCGCGGATGTTGCCGGGGCTGGGGTTGGCATCGAAGCCGGAGCCGCAGGCCTGGGCGGTGGCTTCGTAGGCGCGCATGAGGCCGACGAATTTGTCCGCAAGCGCGGCGGTGACGCAGCGGTCGCTGAGGCTTTGCTCGACGCCGCAGAGTTCGGGGAACTCGCTGAGGACGGGTGCACCGCCGAGAGCGGCGAGGAGATCGGCGGTGTGGCCGATGGCGGGATTTGCAGAGATGCCGGAGAAGCCGTCGCTGCCGCCGCATTCGACGGCCATGATGAGATTGCTCAGCGCGCAGGGCTCGCGGGTTTGTTCGTTCGCGGTGGCGAGGTGGAGGAAGGTGTCGCGGATGGCGGAGGCCATCATGTCGCGCTCGGATTTGCTCTTCTGCTGCTCGTAGATGAGGAGGGGTTTTTCCAATTTGGGATAGAGTGCGGCCATCTCGCTTTCGAGGAGGCTGACCTGGGCGTGCTGGCAGCCGAGGCTGAGGATGGTGGCGCCGGCGACGTTGGAGCTGTGGATGTACCCGGCGAGGAGGCGGCAGAGGGCCTGGGCATCCTGGCGGGTGCCGCCGCAGCCGAGGCCGTGCTCGAGGAATTTGACGCCGTCGATGTTTTTGAAAACGCGGGCGGCGGTGGCGGAGGTTTCGGCTTCGAGGGCGGTGGCCTGGATTTCCTCGCGTGAGGCGCCGGAGCGGTGGAGCTCGACGAGGCGCTGGGCGAAGCGCTCGTAGGGGGAGGTTTTGCCGTAGCCGAGGCTGCGGGTGAGGGCCTCGCGCATGAAGGCGAGGTTGCGGTTTTCACAGAAGACGAGGGGGATGACGAGCCAGTAGTTCGCGGTGCCAGCGGGGCCGACGGAGCGTTTGAAGCCATTGAAGGTACGGGTCTTCCATTTGGAGACATCCGGAGGTGTCCAGGTGTAGTCGCGCTGTTTGCCGCTGAAGGCGGAGGTGGCGTGGACGATGTTATGCGTGTGGATGAGGGAGCCGGTGGCGATGGGCTGGGTGGCGCGGCCGACGGTGACGCCGTACATGGTGACGAGGTCGCCAATGGCGAAGTCGTGAGCGGCGAATTTCTGCTTGGCGGGGATTTTTTCGCGCAGGGTCCAGGAGGTGCCGTGCAAGGAGAGGGCGGTGCCGGCGGCGAGATCTGAGAGGGCGACGATGGCGTCGTCGGCAGGGTGGACTTGGAGGATGGAGGCCATGATGGGGCAGGAATAAAGCGCAGGCTGGCGGAGGGGAAGGCGGAATTTTGAACTTTGCGCGTCACTCTTCAGGTCCTTGGATCATACGGTCGGCGCGGTTAGGAGACTTTGGAACGCCTCTCCCCGAAGGAAGCTCAGAGCTGCGACATCTGGGGCGGGGAGAGGGGTTTCGCGCTGGGAGGCTCGATACACATGGAAGTGTAAGCGCACAGGATCAGCCTGAAGGCCGGTTTGCGTAACGCCTTCCAGAAGGGTGGGCCCGGGCCCGAATAGTTACCTTTGCGCTTTCCGCCAGAACGGGTTAGAACGGGGATTATGCTCGAAATCAGCAATCTCTCCCATGTTGTTCCCGGAAAAGGCAAGGAGCCGCTGCGTGTGCTGGAACAGGTCAGTTTCATGGCACCAGGCGGGCATGTGCTGGCGCTGATCGGGCCCTCCGGCAGCGGGAAGACGACGCTGCTGCGCATTTTGGCGGGACTGACGGAGCCGGAGGCGGGAACGATCACGCTGGGGAAGCGGGACGTGATCAAGCAGCCGCTGTATGCGAACCAACTGGGCTGGGTGCCGGCGGGGGATGACAATTTGATCGACCACCTGACGGTGCGGGAGAACCTGATCAGCGCGGCGATGCTGCGGGGGGCGGGGCGGACGCGGGACGAGGTGCTCTCCCGGGTGTCTCATGTGCTGGTGACGGTGGGGCTGGAGAACATCGCGACGGAGCGGACGTCTGCGCTGGCGCTGCCGCAGCGGCGGCGGCTGAAGCTGGGGCTGGCGCTGGTGGCGGACCCGGTGATCGTGCTGTGTGACGACTTTACGGTGGGTCTGGATGTACGGAGCGAGCGGGAGTTTGAGGCGCTGCTGAAGATGGTGTCCACGGACCGGCCGGACCGCATCGTGATCCATGCGACGGACTCGCTTTCCAACCTGGGTGCGTATGACACGGTGGTGGTGATGCACGAGGGATACGTGGCCTTTCACGGACCGGCGCGGGCGGTGCCGCACTACTTCACGGTGCCGACGTATGACGAGGTGTATGCGCGGCTGGCGAAACGCCCGGCACAGCGGTGGGGCGACTCCTGGATGAAGCACCGGGATGCGTACTACGCGGCCTTCAAGCTGGGAGGGAGCGTGGCGGACAAGCTTTCCGCGGCGGAGGATGACCCGGGTGATGAGGACCGGACGATCCTCATGAAGCAGAAGGGCGACGAGGACGAGGTGAAGAAGCCGGTGGACGCGGAGGCGAGGCCGATCATTCCGCTGCCGGGGATTTTCAGCCAGGCGCAGCATCTGGTGAAGCGGCGGTGGACGCTGCTGCGGCGCACGCCGGGAGAGTGGATCACGCATGCGGCGCTGCTGGTGGGTGCGCCGGCCGTGGCGGCGCTGCTGCTGCTGCCGAATTTACGAAATCTGAAGGATGTGAAGGGCGGCAACACGTATGCGGATGTGCTGTGGCCGGCGGCGCACACGGTTTCGATGATCATGCTGATCCAGATTTTGCTGGTGATGTTCATGGCGGTGCGGCTGGGGGCGTGTGAGATCGCGGGACGGCGTGCGCTGTATGAGCGGGAGAGGATCGGCGGGGTGAGCCCGGCGGCGTGGCTGCTGGGGTGCCTGCTTTTCATGCTGCCAATCATTCTGGTACAGAGCGTCTGGATGGAAATGTTTGTGGACATCGTGTCCGGAGGACTGCCTGGAAACGGGGTGGCGAAGCTGGTGTTGCCTGCGCTTTCAGGCGCGGCGTTTGCGGCGATCTGCCTGGGGATTTCCGCGAACTCCGGGAACAGGGATCGGGCGCACAGCGTGTCGCTGACGCTGCTGTTTGCGAATGTGCTGCTGTGCGGGGCGCTGCTGGGCTTTCCGAAGATCATGGGACAGGTGGTGCATCCGTTCATCACGGCGCACTATGGGTGGTCCGGGATCATCGATTCACTGGCGAAGACGGCGTATTTCAATCCGATCGAGAAACTGGTGAAGACGTGGTTTGCGACGCCGGACCTGGCGATGAGCATGCTGGGGGTGCATTTCCTGGTGGGCGTGGTGCTGGCGTTTGTGGGGCTGAAGCGGAGGGGATGAGGCTGAGCAGTTAGGCCGCCCCTTCAGGGCTGCGGCTGGCGGTGCCGTGGACCCAGGGCGATGCCCTGGGCTGCGATAGGCCGCGCCTTTGGCGCTTCAATCCGTCCCAAAGAGGCTGCATTCTCGGCTGCTTCCGCTTGCACGATGAGGAAGCGAGTTCTTTCCATGTGCTGCCGTTCCACCTGATCTCTTGACCACTTCCTGACCTCCGGCTTTTCTCTCCCCTTCCCCATGCTCAATTTTGTCCGCTTCAAGCACGCCCGGTTTTCCGCCCGTTTTCCTGACACGTTTCGCTATTCGCGCTCGCACTACTGGATGGCACCGGTGGAGGGGGAGACGAACCTGTGGCGCGTGGGGTTTACGAAGTTTGCGACGCGGATGCTGGGCGAGCTGGTGGACTGCGAATGGAAGCCGGGAGATGGAGCGAAGGTGACGCCGGGGGACAACATCGGCTGGGTGGAGGGCTTCAAGGCGGCGTCTGATGTCTATTGCGTGATGGAGGGCGCGTTTGCCGGCGGGAACCCGGAGCTGAAGGTGGATGCGTGCATCGTGCGGAGTGATCCGTATGAGCAGGGGTGGCTGTATGCGGTGCGGGGGGAGCCGGAGGCGGAGTCACTGGATGTGCATGGGTACATTGAGCTGCTGAGCGGGACGATTCAGAAAATGGCGGAGGAAGGCCATGGGGAAGAGGGTGCGGCGGAGGAGTGAGGTGGGGGGACGGTGGAGTGATGGTTCTCGGTTCTCTGTTCTCTGTTCTCTGTTTTTGGGGTTTTGTGTTGTTTTGTGGGGTGTGGGTGTTGGGGGGAGCAGAAGCCGCACTCGGAGAGTGGGGATCGCGCCGCGGTGGGTTGAGAGGTTTGTTGTTGCTAAGGCGGGTGGTTTCTGAAAGGATCGGGGCATGCGCGCAGAGGGAGAAACGGAAAGGAGGCCAGGGTGGGCTGTGCGTGCTCGCTGGGTTTGGGCGCTGATCCTGCTGGGCGTGGGGGGCGGAGGGGTGTGGTGGGTGAATCGTGACGTGGCCTCGACCGTTTTGATGGACGGGACCCACGTGCGATATCTGGGCCTGGTGCATGGGGAGGCTTTACCGCATTCGGAATTTGAGGAGGCGTTTTATGCGTACTCCGCGAACCACTTTGAAGCGCCTGACATCCTTGAGATTTTGCAACGGATGGTCAGCCAGCGAAGCCTCCCCCCACCTGAGTACTCTCACGTGCCTGTTTTGCTCAAGGTTCAGGTGGGAGAAACTGATGGCAGACGTTTCGAGGGAAGAGTCATCCTGCAGGATGACTTTGGTTCTTCTCAATCTTTGAGCTCGCGATGGCGGCCTTTGTTTTGCAACTGGGATGCGATTCCCCACCGCAATGCGATGCTGGTGTTTCGAATCGAGGATCCCTCCGGAAAGTCATCGGGACATCTGGAGGTGCGAAATCCCTGCCACCAGCCGGTGCGGGCTTTTGTGGGCCTGCCGGCCCCGGTGAACGCATCGACACCGGCAGGTAGGGTGCAACTGCGCAAAGTCGTGTGGGAACACCCCGCCCCAAACTCGAAGGGTGTTTCCAACATGCGGCTGGAGTTTGATGTTTCGCAGTGCGGAGATCTGCTGCCCTGCCATGTGATCGGGGTACGCATCTCGGACTGCTGGGGAAACTCCGAGCTGATCCAGGGTTCCGCATCTCAGGATGGTAGGACGGTGAATGCCTTCTGGCAACCCATGGGCAGTAGCAGGACCGTGATGCAGGATTCCCACTGGCGTGTGAGGCTGGCCCTGAGCCGAGGGGTGGGCGCCAAGATGCCTGCGGGCCGGACGGCGGTGTTTGAATCGATTCCGATGGGGGATTCTCACTTTGTACAGACGCGGGCCATCGCCGCCCAACGGTTCATGCTGAATCACCGGGGGAGTGAGAAGAGGAAGGTGGAGAATGGCATGTGGCTGAACTTTGCGTATGTGCAGCTTCCCGGAGCGAGAGTGGATGACTGGCCGGTGCTGACCCGGGTGACGGGACATCTGGCAGGTGGTGGCAGCGAGGTGTTTGACCCGCGAAAGGTGCGCGAGGAATTTGGGCAATTTAGCTGCCACCCCATTCGTGTTTTCAACGACGCTCATGGTCCGACGGTGGCGGCGACGACGCCCACCTTTGACCTTCGCTACTGGGTGCCTGCGACGTATGAGACCGTGGATCTGGAGTTTGCGATCGAACGACCGGAGGTGTTTGAGTTTGATGTGCAGGTGGCGGACTGGCCGGAGGAGGCGAGGAGGTAAGCCGGGACATCAGGTGCTGCCTGCAACCGTGGAAGCCAGACCGCACATGGAATGTGCGGACCACTTCACGAGCGGTTGTTCGGGAGGTGATGCGCGAGGTGGAGGCGTCTTTGCGGGCAGGAGTGCCCGCATCACTTTCCTAGCAAAAACGCCAGCAGGTCGGCCATCTGCTCCTTGTTGATGGCGGCTTCGAGGCCGACGGGCATGAGGGTGTGGTCGAGGGATTTCATCTCCTTGATGGCGCTGCGCTGGATGGTTTCTTTCGCGCCGCCCATCATGGCGAGGACGATGGCATCTCCGGTTTCACTCTGGATGAGGCCGGAGAGGATGCGGCCGTCCTTGGTTTCGACGGTGTAGGCGCTCCAGCGGGCCTCAAACATGCGGTTGGGATCGAGGATGTCTGAGAGGAGGCCTTCGGGGGGCTTGACCTTCACGTCTGAGAGGGGAGGGCCGACATCGACACCGAGGGCGCCATGCTTGTGGCAGGAGATGCAGATGGTGGCGAAGACCTGCTGACCTCTTTTGGCGTTCCCTTTCATCGTCGTGGAGACCATGTAGTCCTGCACGACTTTGGCGCGGTCGCTGCTGGCTTCGCCGAAGAGTTTCTTGGCGAGCTCGGGCATTTCGCCGGTGCCGCGCTGGTAGCGCCAGCGGGTCTCGACATCGACCCAGGCGGTGGGGAATTCGCCTTTCTCCATGCGCCGGAACAAGGCGAGGGCGGTGGTGGCATTGGAGGTGAGGATGGGGACGAGATCGCGCTTCAAGGCGGGACCGGCGGCGGGGAGGAGCTCGTAGATGAATGGCGCGGTGGTGGCGACGGGGTATTTTTTCAGCAGGGCCAAGGCTGCGAGGGCGAGCTCCGGAGGCTGGCTGGTGCTGAGAAGAGTTTTCACGACGGGCTGCACGGCGTCCCATTTGCGCTGGGCGAGCAGGGGCATGACGGCGAGGCGCTGATCGAGGGGAGATTTGGGATTGGCGATGATTTCGTCGATCTCTGACTGCAGCATGGCGATTTCTTTGGCGGCGTCTTCGTGGCCCTTGGGCAGCTTGGCGAGGCCTTGCAGCAGGGCGGGCTTCCACCAGAGGAGCTTGCCGGGCTCTTTTTGCAGGAGAGTGAGCAGGGCGGTCACGTCCGCGGCTTCGGCATCTGCGAGGGAGCCGAGGGCAAAGGTGCGAATGGTGGTGCTGCGAGTTTCGGAGAAGGTCTTGAAGTAGTCATCTCCCAGGGAGCTGAGGATGCGGCCCATCTGCTTGCTGGCGGAGGAAGCGACTGCTCTTGCGACCCATGCATCATCCGGGAAACGGGTTAAGAGAGCTTTACCCAAGGACGCGGCAGATGCTGGATCGGATGTTGTTGCGGCGAGAAGAGCGGTCATCGCAGTCTCCGCATCGCCCTCACGAACCCATTTCTCACTTTGTTCCTGGGGCAGCTTCGAGCGGCCGATCAGAAGCATGCGGGCACGGAGCCGGGTCAAGGGGGCATCTTTTGAACCCTTCTCAGTCAAGGCATCCCTGATGTTTGCCTGAGCCGTGTTGGCAAGCTGGTGATCGCCACCGTCGATGCCGGCGTAGGTGGCGAAGAAATGCAGGATGCCAATCCCGGAGAGCTTGTGCGCCGCCTCCCAAAACTTGGCGGCTTCAGCAGGCTCCAGAACGTCAAGAGGGCAGACGAATTTCGATATCTGGGAGCCGGCGAACTTTGGAGCGAGCATCTCCACCAGCAGCCGCTGCGCTGTCTCGCGCTGCCAGGCATTTTCATTCCCGAGCAAGGCGACGAGCTTCTCGATCTCTTTCGGTGCAGCTTCCACTTTTGGCGCTTTTTTGCCCTTCGGCACCACGCGCCAGATGCGGCCTTCGTTTTCGCCCTGGCGCATGTCGTGGGTTTTGACGAACTCCTCGGGGAAGAAGCGGGCGTGGTCGATCCAGCGGCGGTAGATGTCGCAGATGTAGATGGCGCCATCCGGGCCGGTGGTGAAGTTGACAGGGCGGCTCCATTCATCGCTGCTGCGGAAGAATTCGGTGCGGTCACCGACGCGGGTGGCTTTGAGGGAGGCGCCATTGGGCTCGACCTTGTAGCGGGTGACGAGCTGGCCGGTGGGATCTGGAACGAAGACGTTGTTTTTCAGCTCTGGCATGAGGGGACCACGATAGACGCCCAGGCCGGAACAAGCGGTGTTTGTGCCGGCGTGGGCGTCTGCGGTGGTGTGGGTGATCTGCAGCGGGAAGACGCGGGTATCCGGGCCGAAGGGGGCGATGTCCTCGAAGTTCTGGGTGATGCCGGCGTGCGGATTGCGCAGCATGGCCTCGTAGGGCATGACGGTGAACATGAGGGGGTTTCGATTGGAGCAGTAGAAGTGGTGGCCGTAGTCATCGAAAGAGCCACCGTACTGGCCTTTGCCGCCGGTGGGGGTGATCTTATCGGTGCGGGGGTCCCATTTGAAATTGCTGCCGGGGATGTTCACTACATCCGTGGGTTTGTCGGCGGGGTATATCTCGCGGGCGTCGAGGCCGTTGTTGAAATGCACGCAGCCATCGAGGCCCCAGCGGGGGGCACTGACCTGGAGCTGGGCGTGCTTGGGATTGAAGCCTTTGATGAGGGATTTGATTTCGTCGGCCTTGCCGTCGCCATCGGTGTCTTTGAGAAAGAGGATCTGCGAGCGTGTGGTGGCGATGAGGCCGCCGTTGTAGGGCAGCAGGCCCTGCACATTGTCCATGTGGTCGGCAAAGGTGACGGCCTTGTCCATGCGGCCGTCGCCGTCTTCATCGGTGAGGAGCTGAATGCGCGAGAGCCATGGATCTCCGGCGACGGGTGGGCCGAGGGGGTAGTCGCGCATGTCCGCGACATACATGCGGCCCTGGGCATCCCAGGTGCACTCGACGGGGTCGAGCACGAGGGGCTCGGCGGCGACGAGCTGGGCTTCGTAGTCGCCATCGAGCTGGATGCGCTTGAGGGATTCTTCGGGGGAGAGGGCTTTGTCCTGACCGTCGCGCACGGCGCCGATGTCGCTGCCGCCGCTGGCCTGGATGGCACTCCATTTTTCTTTGAACTCGCCGAGGGGATACAATTCGTAACGGCGCACGAGCATTTCGGCGCCCTCGGTTTGAAGGAGGATTTTGCCTTCGCTGGGTTTGCAGTCGAAGGCTTCATTCACCATGGCGCCATTGACGAAGTACTGGAGGGTGTCGCCTTTGGCGATGACTTCGAGGCGGTTCCACTCGCCGGAAGGAGACTCGACGTCTTCGCGGCCGCGGAAGCCGACTTTGTCCGCCCAGTCCACATCGCGGTGTTTCCAATTGATGCGGCCTTTGGTGACGGTCTGGCGTGGCTCGCCCTTCTTCCAGATTTTTTCCTTGTCGCGGTCGAGGGTGTACTCGGAGGAGAGGGAGGTGGTGAGCTCGGTGCCGTCTGCGAGCTTCGGGGAGAGGACGAGGATATCGCCGACGCCGCCTTCGATGATCTGGGCCTCGATGCTGGCCATCCAGGTGTCGCCGTAGGCGCCGTGGGGGCCGTAGGCGTGGAGGAGGAGGCCGTTGTCCTTGGCGGCTTTTTCGCGCTTGCCCCAGGTCTTGGTGCCCCACTTAAACTCGAGGACGAGATGGTAGTCGCGGTAGTTGTCCTTGGTGGCGACGTAGCCGTAGCCGCGGCCGCTGATGTGGAAGGTGCCGTCTTTGTCAAAGGTCCAGATGTCCTTGGGGTCGTCGTGGAAGTCGGCCTTGGGGTTGACGTGGTACTCGACGTTGCCGGACTTGATGACGTCAAGGAGGTTGATCTTCGCCTTGACGGGTTCGACGGCGGAGAGGCGGGCTGCGGAACCCACTAAGAACAACATGGGAAGGAAGGAGAGGATGCGCATGGTGTGAGTACGACGAGGATGAGCGAATCATTACGGCATGGCGAGTTGTGATGCAGACACGATTGAGGCGAGAAATGGTGCTTTTGTGATGTGGGGTTTGGTTTCCCGGTTCTCGGTTCTCGGTTCTCGGTTCTCGGTTCGTGGCTTCGTGCGTCCTGGGCGTGCGCATGGCGGCGCCTGTTTTTGCAGGCTGTGGGTGATGTGGCCGGACCGGCTGCTGCGAAGCCGCGAAGCGAACCCGGTACTACAATACGGGCTGAATCACATGCGATTGCGATGGGACGTGCGGCGCGCCATGTGTGGGCGGAGTGCTGCGGGCTCGGAGGCCCGCGCTCCGGGGGCGCGTGCTGCGTTACGAGAGCTTGTTGCGGAAGTCGGGGTAGCCGAATTTGCGGACGACTCGGTACTCTTTGGTGGAGGGGTCGTAGATGGCGATGTCGGGATGGGGGACGCCGTTGAAGGTGGTGGTTTTCACCATGGTATAATGTGCCATGTCTGCGAAGACGAGGCGCTGGCCGATGCGGAGGGGCTCGGGGAAGGAGAAGCCGCTGAGGACATCTCCGGCGAGGCAGGAGGTGCCGCCCATTTTGTACTCATACGGATGCTCTCCGGGCAGGCCGGCGCCGAAGATGTAGGGGCGGTAGGGCATCTCCAGGGTGTCCGGCATGTGGGCGGTGGCGGAGATGTCCAGGATGATGGTGGGGGTGATGCTTTCGCAGCCGAGGGGCTCGGGCTCGACGTCTTCATCCGGAAAATCCTCGAAGGCGACGCCGAGGATGTGGACATCGACGGGAACGAGGGCGCCGTCCGGGCGGCGGATGAGATTGTCCGGGCGGGCGTCTGCGACTTTGAGGCCGTCCGGGCGGACGTAGGTGTTTTCGCGCTCTTTGCCAAAGCCGAGGGTGGTGAACCAGGAGTCGATCTCCTGCACGGTGGCGTTTTCGCCGATGATGAAGGGCTGGCTGCTGAGGATGCGCACGCCGTCGTCTGCCTGCACGATGGCCTCAAAGCGCCAGTCGAGCGCGAAGAAGGCATTGCAGGCGAGGATGTTTTCGAGGTAGCCGAGGGCGCTGCCGCGGGCGCCGAAGTTTGGCGGCTTGGTCCACTTCAGGACACGGCCCGCGGCATGATCGAGACAGACATCGTGCTCGGAGGCGCCTTCGAGTTCGGCGAGCCCGGCGGTGATGTGGGCGAGATGCGCAGCGGTGATCAGGCGGTGGTTTTCGCGCGCCCAGGCAAGAAGGGATTCGGTCTCGGAGTGGATCCGCAGCGCCGCATCTGGGTGATCAAGCTTTCTTTCGGCATCTCTGAGGAAGTCATGGAGTCCTGCTGCTGAATGATGCGCATCTGCTGCCGGGCGAAAGAGTTGAGGACGGGAGCGATCTTGGCCATGGGGAATGTTAGTGTGAGAGGGTGAAGAGACAACGGTGGATTTGTGCTCGCCGGAGATGATGTCCTGAACTTCGGCGATGAGGTAGCCGGTGTTCAGGCCGGCGGCTTCGCCGGGCTCGATGTAAACGTCCTTGCCCCATTTTTCGCGGAAGGTGCGGAGGACACGAATGAGGCGGGCGACATCGTAGTCCTTGCGGGTGATGTGGTGGCCGCCGCCCATATTGACCCACTGGACCTGCCTGAGCAGTTTGGGAAAGCGGCGCTCGACGGCGGCGACGGTGCGCTCGAGGACATCGCTGTCCTGCTCGCAGAGGGCGTGGAAGTGGAGGCCTTCGATGCCGGTGAGGTCTTCGCCTTCCAGAAGCTCTGAGCGGATGCCGAGGCGGCAGCCGGGGGAGCAGGGATCGTAGAGGGAGACCTCGACTTCGGAGTGCTCGGGATTGACGCGGATGCCGGGGCTGGGCGCGTGGCCGGTGGCGGCCTTTGCGGCATCGAGCATGGGCTTGAACTTCCTGAATTGAGCCAGGGAATTGAAGCTGAGATGATGCGAGATGGGGATGATCTGCTGCATCTCGTGCTCCTTGAAGGCGGGAGAATAGACGTGAACCTCCCTGCCGAACTCCTGGGCAAGCAGGGCCTCATTCAAACCGCTGGCGCAGCAGCCGCTGAGGTACTCCCGCATGATGGGGAAGACGCTGAACATGGAGAAGCCCTTCAGCGCGAGGAGGACGCGGGCGCCGGATTCACTCTGCACGTGGGCGAGCTTTTCCATGTTCCGGCGCAGCAGTGCGACATCGACCACGTAGGCGGGGGTCTCGATGGCGTCGATATCGAAGGCCGGAAAGGGCTGCTCGTAAACGTGGGGAGGCGTGAAGAAGGGGGTGGCCATTCAGGGGAAAACGAGATGAGTAAACTGGGAACGATGGAGTGAAGAAACAAGAGGCAAAAATGACGAAACCAGAATGAGGAATGACGAATCAATGTCGAAGCTCGAATGTCACAGAGCCTGACCCGCCCTTAAGACGACCTGATTCGTATGTGGGGCATTGGGAGTTCATTCGTCATTCGCCATTCTGGTTTCGTCATTCTCAGCGAAGCGGAGCAGTCTCAGCGCATGACCTTGGCATCGCCGCCTTCGGCGAGTTTCTGGACTTCGGGGAAGGTGGCCATGCTGGTGTCTCCGGGGGTGGTCATGGCGAGGGCGCCGTGGGCGGCGCCGTAGTCCACGGCTTTCTGCGCGTCGTTTTCCACGAGGAGGCCGTGGATGAGGCCGGCGACGAAGCTGTCGCCCGCGCCGATGCGGTCGAGGATGTCGAAGCGGGAGTAGTTGCGGCTGCGGTGGAAGGAGCCTTTGTGCCAGCAGAGGGCGCCCCAGTCATTGACATTGGCGGTGTGGACGCGGCGCAGCGTGGCGGCGATGGTGTGGAGATTTGGATACTGCGCGGCGAGGTTTTCCATCATGGGACGCAGCTTGGCGTCTTCGGCGGCGAAGATGTCGTTTGGATCGGTCGGTGTGGAGGAGGAGACGGGCGGGACATCGCTGAGGACGCCGATCATGACATTGACGTAGGGGGCGAGCTGGCGGTTGAGGGCCTGGGAGCCGGCGAAGCCGCCGCGCTCCTGCCACAAGGAGGGGCGGTAGTTGAGATCGTAGCTGACGGTGACGCCGTGTTTTTTGGCGGCTTCGCAGGCCTGGATGGTGACCTCGGCAGTGGACTCGGAGAGGCCGGCGAAGATGCCGCCGGTGTGGAGCCAGCGGCAGCCGAGGGTGCCGAAGAGATGATCAAAGTCGAAGTCTCCGGGCTTGATCTGGGAGGCGGCGCTGTGGCCGCGGTCCACACTGCCTTTGGCGCCGCGCACGCCAAAGCCGCGCTCGGTGAAGTTGATGGGATTGCGCACGCGCTTGCCCATGCCGTCATAGGGCACCCATTTGACGAGGGAGGTGTCCACGCCGCCCTGGAGGATGAGATCCTCAATGAGGCGGCCGATTTCATTGTCGGCAAAGGCGGTGAGGATGCCGGAGCGGAGGCCGAAGCAGCGGCGGGCGCCGCGGGCGACATTGTACTCGCCGCCGCCCTCCCAGGCGGTAAACTGGCGGGAGGTGCGGACGCGCCCCTCGCCGGGATCGAGACGGAGGAGGACTTCACCGAGGGAGAGGAGATCGTAGGCGGGGTGGGCTGGCATGGGGCGCTAGATATGAAGCGCGGCGGGGCAGTGGCAAATAACTCCTGACTGGAAAATGCGGTGGCGGAGGCTATGTGAAGGGATGACCCGACTCCTCACCTGCATGGCCTGCGTGCTGCTGGCCGCCACGACCGGCTTTTCCCAAAGTGCTCCCGCCGAACTCAAGCCGTGGGACCGGAACGCGTTTGATTTCGAAACGGGCATGCTGTGGAAGGTGGGCGGAGACACCACCTTCAACTATCGCATCATTCCTTTCATCGTCTCCTGGCGCGCGCCGGAGATGTTTGGGCTGCATTTTAGAAACGGGTCGGCGCTGAGCGTGCGGAACAAGCTCTCCGCGATGGCGAACTACATCGAGACGGGGTCTGAGAACCGCTACCTGGGATTTTCGGCCTCTCCTTCCATCGAATGGTGGAGTCCGAACCTGGCGTGGAGTGTGTTCGGCGGAGCGGGCGGCGGTGTGGGCTGGCTGGATGCGCAGGGAGTGCCGGGCGGTGAGGGGCAGGATTTCACCTTCAACTGGTTCAGCCAGGTGGGCGTGGGCTATGCGGTGAACCGGAACTGGTCGGTGCGTGCGAGCGCGATGTTTCAGCATATGTCGAACGGCGGGCAGACGAACCCGAATCCGGGGGTGAATGCGCTGGGGATTTTGATTGGCGTGAGCCGGAGTTTTTGAGGTTTGAGAAAATTGCGGCTGGCAGTGTGGGGCGAAGCCTTCATGGTGGCAAACCTGCCATGAGCTTTCGAATTCTGACCGCCGCTGTTTTTGCCTCCGCCTCCCTGTCTGTGCATGCTGCTGATGTTTATTTTCCGCCGCCGGACAGCGAGGGAGGCTGGCGTGAGGCGAAGACGGAGAAGGCGTGCCGTGAGCTGGGCGGGATGGATTTGAGCAAGATCGAGCCGGCGTATGTTCTCTCTGAACGGGCCACGGCGCACGGCGGGCTGCTGGTGGTGCACCAGGGGTATCTGGTGTTTGAGCGGTACTTCGGCCGCGCGAGCCGGAACTGCAATCCGGACATGGCCTCCACCGGGAAGGCGTTTTGCAGCATCGCGTGCGGGATCATGCTGAATGAGTTCAAGGACAAGATCCCCGAGGGGCTGGACACGAAGGTGTTTACGGAGAAGTACCTGCCGGAGGCGTTTCCGCTGAATGATCCGCGCAAGGCGGAGATCAAGCTGGGGCAGCTGCTGTGCATGACGGCGGGCTACTGGGGCGAGGGGCAGACGCCGAGCGGGTATGTAAAGGGCGACCCGAAAACGCGGCCGCTGAAGCCGGTGCCGGGGCAGAACATCCGGGATCTGGACAAGTCCTCGCTGAACGTGCCGCTGTGGATTGATCCGGGTGCAGGGTATTCGTACTCCTCCCCTTCCCCGCACATCGCGAGCATCGTGCTGCGGCATGTGACGGGAATGGAGCTGAAGGACTACATCGATGCGCGGCTGGCGAAGCCGCAGGGCTGGGGTGCGTGGGACTACTGCCTGCACCGCGGCGATTACGTGATGCCACATGCGAACGGCGCGGGCAGCACGGCGCTGCATGCCACGGATGTGATGCGCATGGGCTACTGCCTGGCGCACGGCGGAAAGTGGAAGGATGCGCAGCTGGTGCCGGCTGAGTACATCAAGAAATGCCAGACGTGGAGCCCGTACAATCCGCACACGCCTTTCTCGCTGCAGTTTGAGCATAATGAGGACGGGCACGTGGCGGGTGTGCCGAAGGATGCTTTTTGGAAATCGGGCGCGGGCGGCTTCTGCCTGTATGTGGTGCCGTCGCTGGATCTGGTGATTTACAAGCTGGGTGGCAAGGACGGGCAGTATGATCCGAAGCTGACGCTGATCCCGCAGCCGGAGCAGAATCATGATCGGGACACGTGGCAGCCGAAGCTGGGGAATGGGTTTGATGAGCCGGGTGGTGTGGCCTCGCTGAGCCGGGTGCTGGCGGCGGTGTGCGCGGCGGTGAGGGTGGAGTAACCTAGCGCGACGTGGACCGCTCTTTCCGGGGCGGTGTTTGCTTCTGCTTGCGGAGACCAGACCGCACTCGGAGAGTGCGGACCACTCCGCGCCGGGCCTTTCATGTCGTTTCAGTTTTTCGATCCTCTTGCAGGTGTAACGGTCACTCGCGGCCATCTGCCGCATTGGGATCAGGCGGGGGCGACCTATTTCATCACGTGGCGCATGGCGGATTCTATTCCGAAGGCAGTATGGGAGCGGTGGCGGGCAGAGCGGGACGGATGGCTGGTGGAGCATGGAATTGATCCCCAGCGGAAGGACTGGCGGCTGCAGGTGGAGGAACTGGACGAGACGGAGCGTCTTGATTTTCGCCAGTTCACCACTCGACTTGAGTCTGAAGCGGACGCCTGTCACGGGGCATGTGTCCTTCGCCAGCCCAACCTGCGGCAGATCCTGATGGATGCTTTGCGCTGCTTCGACGGACAGCGTTACATGCTGGGGGATTTTGTGGTGATGCCGAACCATGTGCATCTGCTCGTGGGCGGGATGGCGCGTGAGGCGATGCTGGCGCAGGTGGAGTCGTGGAAGAGATGGACGGCCAGGCAAATCAACGCGGCGCTGAGGCAGCGCGGGAGATTCTGGCAAGACGAGAGTTTTGATCATCTCGTGCGAAATGAGGCGGCGTTTATGAAATTTCGGCGGTACATCGGGGAGAATCCGGGCAAGGCTGGGCTGGCGGAGGGTGAGTTTACGCTTTGGCGGAGAGAGCAATGATGCTACAGGACGGCGAGAGTCACAGCGCGGCGTGGGCCGCACTCTCCGAGTGCGGTGTCCGGACTTCCAGACCGCACATGGAATGTGCGGACCACGCCGCGCTGGGCATGGCTCTGGCCATTGCGCGAACTCGGTTTATAGGGGCCGCGAACTTCAGCGGGACGTGGGTGCCCGGATTCGAAAACCGCACTCGGAGAGTGCGGACCACTCCATGATTGACAGATTCGGCCCGCCACGCCTGTTCTGTGTCTCCCATGAAGTTTTGCTCGTTTCTCGCGCTCCTGGCTTTTGCCACCTGTTCGTTTGCTGCTGACAAGTCCAAGCCTGCCAAACCGAAGGTGGCGGAGGCTCCGGCCGCGCCGTCGCCGTGGGGGGATTTTGTGGAGAAGGATTTTCCGTTTTTCAGCAGCGTGCTGGATGCGCGGGAGGTGGGCGAGGGATTTCCGAAGGACAACCTGACGCCGCGGGGAATCATCCTGAACCTGGGGCACAATCTGTGGGCGTGTTTTGACACGGATCTGCTGCGCATCGCGTGCATCTGGGAAGGTGAGGAGGGCAAGCCGCCGGTGACGCCGGATGCGCTGGCGCCGGGATCGTACCATGTGGCGGGGCAGAAGACGAAGGACGGGCAGGATTTTCTGCCGAAGCCGGTGGGCAAGGTGTGGCTGGCGAATGGGATTTATCCGGGGTGGCAGGTGGGGGAGAAGCCGAGCTTTACTGATCCGCGTGCGGCGACGCCGAGTCCGGAGGAGGTGGGGAGAGGGCCGGTGTCTTATGCTCGATTTGAATCTGTTGACCGACCTGGTGCTGCAGCAGCGGATAAAAAGATCCGTCAGGCGTGTCCTCTCAAAATGAAGATCGCGACCACTGACATTCAAGAAGAGGTTCGGATGCTCCCTGTCAGATTCAGTCATCCTGAAGGAGACTGGGCCATCGTCCGCAAAGTGGAAGTTGCTCCGCACAAGGATTCTTTGATTTGGATTTTGGGAACAACCCAAGAGAAGCAGCATGCTGTTTCCATAACGAAGGATGACAAGGGTGCGACAATCAACCAGAAGAAGCTGACTGTGATGGTGACACAAAACTGTGCCTGGATCAGGCTTGCTCCTTCGTCAGAACCCGTGACCATTGTCTGCTCAGTGGACATGCCAGCGGGAAGTTTGCACGGTGCAACCACTACAGATGAAGAAGTACCGCAGTGGGCTGCCATCCTCACCACCGCCGGCACCCTCTCCACCAAGCCCGATGCCTACGTCAACGACGAAATCCCCCTGCCGCTCGACAATCCGTGGAAGAGGAATGTGCGACTGGCGGACATTTCCTTCTTCAATGACAAGGGTGATGCGGCAGGTGTGACTTTCGACGGGGATGTGTGGCTGATCTCCGGCCTGAAGGGCGATCTCGACAAAGTCACCTGGAAGAGGTTTGCGAGCGGGCTGCATGAGCCGATGAGCATCGTGGTGCGCGGCAGCGACATTCTTGTCTTTGACCGCAATGGGATCTGGAAGCTGGTGGACACGAATGGTGACAAGGAGTGCGACCGGTATGAGATGTTCTGCAATCTCTTTGCGCAGACGGCGGAGACGCGGGAGTTTCCGAATTCGATGAAGCTGGGGCCAAAGGGGGAGCTGTATATCTCGAAGGGCGGGCAGGAGGGGACGACGTTTGGGAAGCACAACGGGACGGTGATCAAGATCGCGGCGGATGGGAAGTCGATGGAGGTGATCGGGTATGGGCTGCGGCAGCCGTTCATTGGCGTGAATCCGAAGACGGGGCTGGTGACGGCGAGCGATCAGCAGGGCAACTATGTGCCGTCCACGCCGCTGCACATCATTTCGGATCATCACTTCTACGGACATCTGCCGACGATCGCGCCGAAGGAGAAATATCCGGAGACGATCACGGAGCCGCTGACTTGGCTGCCGCATCCGGTGAATCCGAGCGGGGTGACGCAGACGTGGCTGATCGGAGCGAAGATGGGGCCGGTGAATGATGAGCTGATCCACATCGGCTACAACCGGCCGGAGCTGTTCCGGGTGCTGATGAATTCGCACTTTGAAAAGCCGCAGGCGGCGGTGGTGAGCTTTAACCGGAACTTTGATTTCCCCACGCTGAATGCGGTGGTGAATCCGGCGGACGGCCAGCTCTATGTGGCGGGCTTCCAGGTGTGGGGCACGGTGGTGAAGAAGATCAGCGGGCTGGCGCGGGTGCGCTACACGGACAAGCCGCGGGTGCTGATCAAAGAAGTGACGCCGACGGACAAGGGGCTGCTGCTGAAGTTCAACGCGACGCTGGACCCGAAGCTGGCGACTGATCCGGACAGCTACAATGGCGAACGCTGGAACTACAAGCGCACCTTTGAGTACGGCTCTCCGCATCTGAAACCCGACGGCAGCAGCGGCCAGGAATGGATGACGGCGAGCAGCGCGTACCTGAGCAAGGATGGCATGAGCGTGCTGGTGGGCTTTCCGGACATGAAGGCGGGCGTGCACCAAATGCGCATCGGCTGGGGACTGAAGAGCGCGGACGGCCTGAAGGCGGAGAACACGGCGTATTTTTCACCGTGGGAGCTCATGACTTTTGACGCAAAGAAGGAGGGCTTTGATGAGAACCTGAAGGTGGACCTGACGCCGCGCAAAGCGGCGGCGGTGGCGATGGTGAAAGCGACTGCGGAGGAAGGCGAGCGGCTGTATCAGATGTTTGGCTGCATGGCCTGCCACAGCACGGATGGCACGCTGGTGGGCAAGGTGGGGCCGAGCTGGAAGGGGCTGTATGGCAGCGAGCGGGAGATCGCCAAAGGGCAGAAGGGCAAGTTCAAGGCGGATGAGGCGTATCTGCGGGAGTCCATCCTGAGTCCGAGTGCGAAAGTGGTGAAGGGCTTTGAGAAGTTTGACACGGGGATGCCGATCTACAATGGCATCCTCAATGACGGGCAGATTGAGAGTCTGATTCTGTATATCAAGAGTTTGAAGTAGCCCGTAGGGCAAGCGTCCCGCTTGGCCCCTACCCCGAGGCGACAGGGGCTCCCGCCCCTGTCTTGTGGGGGTCAGAGACCCCCACTCCGCAGGGCTTCGCGGATGAGCTTGTCGGCGGTGTCCATGGCGGGGTTTTTGGCGAGGTCGGTGACGGCTTTGATGGCTTCGGCCTGTTTGTAGCCGAGGGCGATGAGGCCGAGGACGGCGTCGCTCTGGGCTTCCTGCTTGGGATCGTGGGCGCCTTTGGCGGTGCGGGCGGCCTGCCAGGCATCGACGACGCCGACTTTGTCCTTGAGCTCAAGGACGATGCGCTCGGCGGTCTTGCCGCCGACGCCTTTAATGCGGGAGAGGGATTTGACATCGCCGCTGATGACGGCGTCTTTGAAGGCGGGCACAGGCATGCCGCTGAGGACGCTGAGGGCCATCTTGGGGCCGATGCCGGATACGCGGTCCATGAGGAGGCGGAAGAGATCGCGCTCGTCCGCGGTGATGAAACCGAAGAGGGTGTGGTCGCGGTCGGTGACGTGATAATGCGTGAGGAGCTGGACCTTCTCACCGGGATGGGGGAGTTTGTCGAAGGTGGTGAGAGGGATGAGGACGAGGTAGCCCACGCCGTTGACGTCGATGGTGGCACGGTGTGGCAGGGCTTCGGCGAGGAGGCCGCGGAGAAAGGCGATCATGCGGGCATGAAGGCGGGGAGGGCGGGAAGGTGCAAGCGGAGGTTTGAGGCTTCTCGAGATCCAGCGCGCAAACATAAGCCCATTGACCATTTTCAACAAAGCCTGTGGACGCAACAAGCCGAAGGCTGCCCCCATAGTGGTTCGCACCGTCCTCTGTGCAGCCCGCGAACTCCCTGAGCTGCAAGCTACGATTTGCCTGCGCAGAAACCCATCGCTCATTCCCTTGCGGCTGTCTAAAAACCCTCGCGAATGATTTGGGTGAAAAAGCAGGCGCTGGGTAATTCGCACCGCACAGAGGACTGTGCGGGCCACTTTGCTGGCGCCCTCGCGAGACCCTGCGGCGAAAGTTCACCGCAGGGCGCTCTGATCTTTTTTAGCAGCCTACGCCGAGAGCTTTTCCATGAGCTTCTGGGTGCGCTCGATGATGCGCTGGGGCTCGTCAAGGAGGCCGGCGGAGAGGAGGGCGTTGTCGAGGATCTGGTCGGTGATGAGGCCGGCGGTCTCGGGGTCTTTCTCGCGGAGGGTGGAGAGATTGCGCACGAGCTGGTGCCGTGGATTGATTTCGAAGATGACCTTGGAGCCGGGCATGTCGCCGTCTTTGCCGAGGGCCTTCATCATCTGGCGGATCTGCGGGCTCATCTCGCCTTCAGGGGTGAGGACGAGGGCGGGGCTGCCGACGAGGCGCTTGCCGGTGCGGACGGTTTCCACCTGGGTGGAGAGGCGGTCCTTGATCCAGTCGCAGAGGGAGGTGGCGTCGCTTTCGGGGAGGGCTTCGCCTTCTTCGGCGGTGTCGCCGAGGTCGATATCGGGGGCATTGACGGACTTGAGGTCCTTGTCCTCAAACTTGCTGAGGCTGGAGATGACGTATTCGTCGATGTGCTCAAACATGTAGAGCACTTCGTAGCCTTTGGCCTTGAAGGCGGCGACGTAGGGGCCGCTTTCGATGGAGCTGCGGGAGGTGGCGACCTGGTAGTAGATCTCCTTCTGGTCTTCCTTCATGCGCTTCACGTAGTCGCTGAGGCTGACGGTCTCGCCGGGCTCGGTCATGCTGGACTCAAAGCGCAGGAGCTTGGCGATGGCATCGCGGTTGGTGTGATCTGTGGCGATGCCTTCCTTGAAGAAGCGGCTGAAGTGGGAGTAGAACTCGTTGTACTTCTTCGGATCTTCGACGGCTTCTTTGTCGAGGTGCTTGAGGAGGCGCTTGGCGACGACGTCGCCGAGCTTGCGGACGAGGGCGCTGTCCTGCATGGACTCGCGGGAGATGTTCAGCGGGAGGTCTTCGCTGTCGATGACACCGCGCACGAAGCGCATCCACTCGGGAAGGAGTTTCTTGGGCTTGGGATCGATGAGGACCTTTTTGCAGTAGAGGCCCACGTTTGGCTCCATCTGGCCCATGCCGTAGGCTTCCATGTTCTGCGTGGGGGTGAAGAGGAGCGCATTGATGGCGATGGGGGACTCGGCCTGGAAGTGGAGGCGGTAGCTGGGGTCGTCAAAGGCGTGGGCGGCGAAGCGGTAGAACTCGGTGTACTGCTCGTCGGTGATGCTGTCCTTGGGCTTGAGCCAGAGGGCTTCGACGGTGTTGACGCGCTCGGTGTCGAGGATGACCGGGAAGGTGACGAAGTTGGAGTATTTCTCCAGGATCTGCTTCACGCGGTGCTTCTTGGAGAACTCGGCGGCGTCTTCCTTGAGGTGGAGGATGATCCTGCAGCCGCGGGCTTCGTCTTTGGATTCATCGATGGTGTAGCTGGTGGAGCCGTCGCTGGTCCAGACGAGGTGCTCGCCGTCGTTGCGCCAGGAGTGGGTGTGCACCTCCACTTTGTCTGCCACCATGAATGCGGAGTAGAAGCCGACGCCGAACTGGCCGATGAGGGAGGCGTCATTCTGCTTGCCGGCGTTTTTCAGAGCAGCAGCGAAGGCCTTGGAGCCGGAGTGGGCGATGGTGCCGAGGTTTTCGACCAGCTCAGCGCGGGTCATGCCGATGCCGTGGTCGGCGATGGTGAGGGTGCGGGCGGCTTCATCGGTGGTGATGGAGATCTCCAGCAGGGCGGCGGCGTCGAAGACTTCTTTTTCGGTGAGCTGGGTGAGGCGCATCTTTTCCATCGCGTCAGAGGCGTTGGAGACGAGCTCGCGAATGAAGATCTCGCGGTCGGTGTAGAGGCTGTGGATGACGATATCGAGGACTTGTTTGACTTCGGCCTGGAATTCGTGGGTTTGACTCATGGTAAGTTTTTGTTGGTTTGGGGGCGGAGAGAGTAGCGGGAGGGAATGCGAGGTCAAGGGGGCGGCGTTTTGAGGGGGAGAGGGATCAAGACAGGGGCTGGGAGGAATGCGGCATTTTTGGTTGGATGCGGGGCGCTTTGATTGAGGACGAGGACGAGGACGATTGGGGGTGATCGAGCGAGTGGATGGTTGCGTGGCGGGGCCTTGACTTTCCCCTGCCCTCCCCCACACTCGCGGTCTCCATGGGACTCTTTGATTCACTCGCCAAAAACGCGCTGGGCGGACTGCTCGGCGGCTCTGCCAAAATGGACCCTGCCGGGATGCTTTCGGGCATGCTGAGCGAGGCGGGGGGGCTGAGCGGGATGATGGCGCAGTTTGAGAAGGCGGGCATGGGGGCGACCTTTTCCTCCTGGGTGGGCACGGGCACGAACGAGCCGATCACCGCGGAGCAGATGCAGGCGGCGGTGGGAGCTGAGAATCTACAGGCGCTGGCCGGCAAGGTGGGCATGCAGGTGCACACGGTGCTGCCGCTGCTGGCGCAGTTTCTGCCGCAGGTGATCGACAAGCTGACGCCGCACGGGCACATCCATGAGAACCACCCGAGCGGGAGCCAGATTCAGAGCGTGCTGACGAGCGTGATCAGCAGCAGCTTTGGCGGGCTGTTTGGGGGAGGCAGGTAATGTATGATTTACGATTTATGATTTATGATTTGGAAAAGCGGCAGGATGGAGGGTGCGAACGCTGAGGCTGATCTGCGAGAAGTGATGGACGGAGGACATCCCGGCATCGCTGCCGCGCGGGGTTGCTCACACGGGCAGGTGCAGGAAAAAATAGCGAGGGCGCGCCGGCTGAAAGCGCAGGTGGCGGCAGAAGATGTGGAGGATGATTGGTCGATGCGGGATTATTTAGAGGCGGGGAGACGTGGATGATGATTGTGATTGCGGCTGCGAATGTGTCGTCGTGGCAGCATCGAAATGTTCAACTCGAATGGGCACGAATTGACCGCGAATTTTTATGAATAGTGCTGGGTTTGAGGGTGATTTGCGCGTATTTGCGGTCATTCCTTGGTGTTCGTTCCATGACGTGCTATAGAGCTGTGGACCTGGCTCGATGATGTGTCATGCCGGGCGCAGCGATAAAACTGTTTTGATTTTACTCCATGCTCCGCCTTGCCCTGAAAATGCTGTTTGGTGACACGGCGAAGTATTTGATGCTGGTGGCGGGGCTGGCGGTGGCGACGTTTTTGATGGCGCAGCAGACGGCGGTGTTCTGCGGGCTGATGAACTGGACGAAGGCGACGCTGCGCAATGTGCCGGCGCCGATCTGGGTGGTGGAGGAAAAGGTGGAGCAGGTGAACGAGACGAACCCCCTGCTGGACACGGATGTGGCGCGGGTGCGCAGCGTGAAGAGCGTGGCGTGGGCGGCGCCGATCTACTCGGGCATCCAGCGGGTGCGGCTGGAGAACGGAAACTTCAAGATGATCCAGCTCATCGGCATTGACTCAAACACCCTGGCGGGCGCGCCGGCGAAGATGCTGGAGGGAAACCTCATGAAGCTGCGGCTGCCGCATTCGGTGATCATCGACGACCTGGGGGTGACGCGACTGGCGCGGAAGCGCGGGGAGAAGGTGAAGGTGGGGGATGTGTTTGAGCTCAACGACCAGGAGGCGCGGGTGGTGGGCATTGCGGATGCGATGACGTCATTCACGGGCGGGCCCTATGTGTGGACGACGTATGAGCGGGCGCTGCAGTATGTGCCGCCGCAGCGCAAGATGCTGCAGGCGGTGATCTGCGCGCCGCGCGAAGGGGTGAGCGTGGACCAGGCGGTGGCGGACATTCAGCGGGAGACGGGGCTGAAGGCGTTCGTGAACCGGGAGGCGGGCTTTGGTGAGTTCTGGGCACAGCGCGACGGCGCGAAGACGGGCAACTTCAATGTTTCCACGGTGTGGTGGTATGTGAAGAACACGGGGATTCCCATTTCGTTTGGCACGACGGTGATCATCGGGCTGCTGGTGGGAATGGCGGTGAGCTGCCAGACGTTTTACTCGTTTGTGCTGGAGAACATGCGGCACCTGGGCGCGCTGAAGGCGATGGGGGCCTCGAACGGGACGCTGTGCCTGATGCTGATCACGCAGGCGTTTACGGTGGGGTTTATCGGCTATGGGATCGGGCTGCTGGGGACGTCTGGATTTGCGATGGGGGCGCTGAAGAATGAGCAGCCGCCGTTTTACATGCCGGAGTTTGTGCCCTTTGCGGTGCTGGGGGTGGTGCTGAGCATCTGCACGCTGGCGGCGCTGCTGGGTATCTGGCGGGTGAGCAAGCTGGAGCCGGCGATGGTGTTCAGGAGCTGAGGGGTCGGAAAATTACCAGCGCGACTGAGCACCTGGTGTCACTTCCCGCCTCCCAGACCGCACATGGAATGTGCGGACCACTCCACGCTGGGTGGCAGCCCGCTACTCGAGCTGGAGTTTGGCGAGGGAGCCGTAGAGGGAGCCGGGTTTGGCGACGAGTTCTTCGTGGGTGCCGCGCTCGAGGATGGCGCCGGAGGACATGACGAGGATCTGATCGCAGCGGCGGACGGTGCTTAGGCGGTGGGCGATGATGATGCTGGTGCGGTTTTCCATCAGCTTGTCGAGGGCGTCCTGCACGAGGCGCTCGCTTTCGGCGTCGAGACTGCTGGTGGCTTCATCGAGGACGAGGATGGCGGGATCCGCGAGGATGGCGCGGGCGATGGCGATGCGCTGGCGCTGGCCGCCGGAGAGCTGGGTGCCGCGGTCGCCGACGAGGGTTTCGTAACCTGAGGAAAGCGTGGTGATGAAGTCGTGGGCGTTGGCCTTCCTGGCGGCGCTGATGATTTCCTCCTCGGTGGCGTCAGGCTTGCCGTAGGCGATGTTTTCCTTGATGCTGCCGCCGAAGAGGAGGACCTCCTGAGGGACGAGGGCGAGATTGCGACGGAGGGTGGTGAGGGACATTTCGCGGATGGGCTGGCCATCGATGCGGATCTCGCCGGAGGTGGGATCGTAGAAGCGGAAGAGGAGGGCGACGCTGGTGGATTTGCCGGAGCCGCTGGGGCCGACGAGGGCGATGCGCTGGCCGGCTCTGGCCTGGAGATTGAAATCGCGCAGCACGATGGTGTCCGGGCGGGTGGGATAGGCGAAGCTGACATCGCGCATGTCGATCTCGCCTTTGAAGTGGAGCTTGGCGGCGCCGTCGTCCTCGGGCTCGGTGGAGTCGCGGAGGATTTCGCGCACGCGTTCGGTGGCGCCGAGGGAGCGCTGGAGCTGGGTGATGAGCTCGGGGAACTGCATGAAGGAGGCGGCGATCATGCCGCTGAGGCCGGCGAACTGGGTGAGCTCCTCCTTGCCGATGGCGCCGTCATTGAGCATGCGCATGGCGAACCAGGTGACGAGGATGAGGGCGACGCTGAAGGCGAAGATGATGAAGGCGATGAAGGAAGCACGGGGCACGGCGGCACGGAGGACGGTGCGGAGGTACTCGCCGAGATTTTTGTCGTAGCGGGCGAGCTCGTAGGCCTCATTGCGGAAGGCTTTGACGCTGACGATGCTCTGGAGGCTTTCGTCCACGACGACCTGGGAGGCGGCGAGATTGTCCTGGGCGCGCCTGGTGAGCTTGCGGATGCGGGCGCCGAAGAGGGCGATGAGAACGATGACCACGGGGATGGTGCCGATCATGAAGAGGGAGAGCTTCACGGACATGCTGAGGATGAGCACCAGGCAGAGCGAGAGCATGACGGTGTGCCGGATGAGCATGGGGATGGTGACGACGAGGGTCTCGCGCATGGCCTCGACGTCATTGGCCAGGCGGGAGGCGAGCTCTCCCACGCGGCGCTGATTCAGCGTGGCCATGGGCAGGCGGATGATGCGGCTGAAGGTGTCCAGACGGAGGGCGGCGAGGGCGCGCTCAGAGGCCTTGGCAAAGAGCATGATGCGGAAGAAGGCGATGACGGCCTGACCTGACACGAGGGCGACCAGATACCAGGCGCTGCGGGTGAGCTCAGCCATCCATGCGGGGCCGCTGGCACCCTTCAAGCTGGCGTCCAGTGCCGTGGCCTGAGCGGCCACGTCTTTTAACTCCTTCCCCCATTCGGGGCTGGTGGCTTCGGCGGGCCAGCCTGAAACCAGGGTGGAAAGATGAACGGCGAGCGCTTTGAACTGGGCAATCCAGCCGGCGCTGATGCCGCCGCCGATCCCCTTCCCCGCGAGGGCGGCGAGCTCCTTGATGAAGAGGATGGTCATGCCGCCGGTGATGGCGAGGGCGATGAGCGCGGGGATGAAGACGTTGTAGTGGGGACGGAGGTAGGTGAGGAAAAAGCCGGCGTCTCTCCACGCGGCGCGGTCCCACAGTTTTTTGCTCGCTCGTTCTTCTGCCATGTTTTTTGAGTCTCTCTACTCCACGCGGACGGTCCAGCGCTGCGTGGGTTTGTCGGTCAGTTCCAGGACGGCGAGGCCTTCGGCGTCATCGCCCTGGCGGGTGCTGCGGGTGAGGAAGTAGTCGCGGCCGCCGCCGGAGAAGCGGAGATTGAGGCCGAGCTGGCTGTTGCCGTTGCCGAGAGCCCACTCGTGAAGATAGAGGTAGCTCTTTGGCAGGGTGATGGTGAGCCTGCGGCCACCGGAGGCGGAGCTGCTGAGCACGGCCTGGATTTCCCTGTGGTCAAACGCCATCGCGTAACCCGTGGCGGAGGCACCGCTGCTGCCGAAGGCCCAGGGAGCGATGGGGTCCACGAGGGCGTCGCCATCGGCGGCCTTGCCGGTGATACGGAGGGCGGCGGTGGCGCCTGGGGTCAACCGCTCTCCGTAGCTGCGGGCGTCGAGATTGAGGAGGAGCTCAAAGGCGTGGCCGGAGGAGTCGTCCGCGAGGCTGACGCCGGTGAGATCGAGGGTGAGGAAGAGCTTCATGCCATCGGCATCTGCGCGGAGGGTGACGGCGCTGTCCTGCCCATCGGCCGCACTCATGGGGACGGTTTCTTTGAGACCGAAATTGCGGATGACCTCGAATTCGCGATCAAAGATCTGCCTCACGCCCCCGGAGGAGAGGGTGAGCTTGAAAGGCAGGACGCGGCGGAAGGGGCTCTTTCCTTCGGCAGCAAGAGGGAGGGCGAGCTTGAGGACTTCGGAACCGCTGGCGTCCAGAGAGATCTGGCCCTGCTGGGGCTTGCCGGCCCAGGAGGACTCCCAGGTGGCGGAGAGGCTGGCGCCGGTGCTGTTTTCGACCTCGAGTTCGGGTGAGAACTCGCTCTCCTGATTGAAGGCGGCGCGCTCATTCCAGGTGACGCTGAAAGGCTGGAGCGGAGCAACGATGTCCTCGATGCGGGATTGTTTGCCGGAGATGACGAGGACGGGCAGGCGGACTTCGCCATCGGTGAGGGGGAGATCGCGGGTGTCGGTGATGGCGTAGTCCACTTTGAGGGTCTGCTTTGCGCCGGGAGCGAGGGTGACCTCGGGACTGGCGTCCTTGGGCTTCAGGCCCGGGGGAATGAGAGGGAGGACGATCAGAGGAAGTGGCTCGCGGCGTGTGCTGGCGACAGAAAACTCAAGGGTGAGGCGGCCCTGGCCTGCGAGGGTGGCCTTGGCGGCGCTGATCTGCCAGGAGACGCCGGGCGGGCCCTGCATGACGTCCTGGTACAAGATGCGGCCCATCTCTGCGTGCATGCCGGCGGTGGGTGTGTCCACTCCGGCGGCGGGAAGCAGATTGAGGAGGTTCTGGTATTCCTGAACGAGGGTGGGGAAGATCTGGTCCGCCCCTTTGGCACCGCCAGGGATTTCGAGCAGGCGGGAGAGATCGCCAAGATCTGAAAACATCACCTTGTCCCTGGCGCAGGCCTCGCGGAGAACGCTGGAGGGGCCGCGGGTGAGGGCGAGGCTGGATTCCTCCGGGTCCGCCACCTGTGGAACGGGGCCGGCGACGATGACTTCGAGGCGCTTGCCACGGGCGACTTCCAGCATGGTGCGGAAGGCCGAGGCGACATCGGCGGAGGGGAGGTCTGCCAGGCCGTCTTCCAGCCCCTGGGCGAGGAGAACGACATCCGGCTGGCTTTGAAGGCAGGCGATGGCGAGGGCGGCGGGTGCAGAGACGATGCTGGAGATGCGAACGGGCTGGAGCAGAATCTCCGGGCCGAGGGCCATGGACTCTTTGCTGCGCAATTTGGCGCCGGGCCGCACAACGCGGACGCCGCCGGTGTAGTAAAACTGGGAGGCGAGCTTGCTGGCAAAGACGCCAGCGAAGCTTTTTAGAAGGGGATCGACCCCAGCATCCGCCTGTGCGCCGTCGAGGATGGCGTCTCCCAGAACGACGATCTGCACGCGCTCGCGGCGGGTGAGCTTGAGGAGAGTCTGAGGGAGGAACTTGCGCCAGCGATCGCGCTGAACGGGAGTGAGATCAAAGTAGGTCTGCGGCTGGACGGCGGGAGTGGGCAACTGCGCCTCGATGGCACGTGCGGCGGCCTGAAGTGCGGGAAGGTCTGAAACGGTTTCACTAGGCGCAGGCGCAGGCGCAGGCGCAGGCGCAGGTGCCGGGGCAGGCGCAGGGGACGCAGGTGCGGGTACAGGCACCGCTGCCGGCGCGGATGCCGCTGGTTCCGGGGCGGGTGTGGGTGCGGGGGCCGCAGGAGCTGGAGCCGCAGGAGCCTGCGCCCGGAGACCGGACGCGCCCAGCAACGCGAGCGCGCCGAGGATGGAGAATGTCTTGCGGTTGGAAAACATGTGGACGCTATCTCAGCGAGACCGGCGATGCCTGCAACCGGGGAGTGCGGCCTGCCGCAGGAGATTCGGGAGGCGGCGAGGAAGAGCTGTCCTTCTGTCCTTTGGTGAAGCGCGGGAGGAACTGAGGGCTTTCGCAGCGGGAGAGAGTTTATGGGGAGCGCTGAGAGACCGGGGGATGGCGGGGGCGCTGGGTCATCTCGCGGAGCGAGATGACTACTTTGACCGCGTGGCTGGCAGCAGGCTCCGGCCGGGATGGCTGGAGCTGCTGCGAGTGGCTGGCATTACTTCTCCTTGATCCCTTTGACGGAATTCATTAAGGCGTCAAATTTCGCGGCCTGCTCCTTCGGCATTGTGGCTGGCTCCATCATGACGGCCGTCTCGATGATCGAGCGGCCCTCGCCAGCTTTGAACAGGATGATGATCATCATGGCCTGATTGCCTTCATAGGTGCCGATGTAGCCGGTGGTGTAGCCGGTCAGGCCATCCGATGTTTGTTCCTTTGCCTCCTGCACCAACTGGGCATTTTTGAGTTCTTTGACCATCTCCGGCACCATGCCTTTAAAATCCTCCATGGTCGCCTCCACCTTCACTTCGACGAAATTCACTGAGATACGCTCATCTTTGTCATCGGAAGTGAGGGAGATACTGCCGTCCGAAGCGTCCACTTCGCTGGTCCATTTCTCCGGCAGCTCGAATTTGAGGACCGGGTTTTTGGCAGGGAAGGTTTTTTCGGCTGCGGAAGCCGGGAGGAGGGAGAGTGTGAGAAGTCCGGCGAGCAGGCAGAGGGCGCGTTTCATGAGATATTGGGGTGATGAAAGCCACCAGGAAGTGGCGGCTAATCCTACAACCTTCGGGCGGGCCTTTATCAAATCAAGCTCTTCCGGAGGGCCGCAACTCGGCCGAATGTATTGCTTGCCGGGAGGCGCGGATGGTCTCTCATCCCGGCACCATGTCCACCCTTGCCCCAGCCGCCGTTTTGTATGAAGCGAAGAAGCCCCTGCGCATCGAGGAGGTGAAGGTGCTGCCGCCGCAGGCGGGCGAGGTGACGGTGCGCATGAAGGCGGCGGGTGTGTGCCACAGTGACCTGCATGTGATGAAGGGTGACCTGACGATGCCCATGCCGATCATCCTGGGGCATGAGGGGAGCGGGGTGATCGAGGCCGTGGGTGAAGGGGTGACTTCGGTCGAGGTGGGGGACCATGTGATCCTGGTGTGGCGCGGCTCCTGCGGGAAATGTGAGTACTGCAGCAGCGGACGGCCCGCGCTGTGCGACATGGGCACGGCGATGCGTTTCACCGGACTGATGCCGGACGGCACGACGCGATTTCAAAACGCGGCGGGTGAGAGCATCCGGCATTACGCGGGGGTGTCTGCATTCTCCTCGCTGGCGACGATGCCGCAGGCGTCCGTGGTGAAGATTCCGAAGGAGTTTTCGTTTGAGAAGGCGGCGCTGATTGGCTGCGGGGTGATCACGGGCGTGGGCGCGGTGGAGAGGGCAGCGCGGGTGCAGCCGAACAGCACGGTGGCGGTGATCGGGTGCGGGGGGATCGGCCTGAACATCGTGCAAGGCGCGCGGATGGCGGGAGCGCGGCAGATCATCGCGGTGGACAAATTCAGCCGCAAGGAAGGCGATGCGCGGCAGTTTGGCGCGACGGATTATGTGGACATCAACGCGGGCGATCCGGTGCAGGCGATCAAGGACCTGACGGAGGGCAAGGGCGTGGACTACGCGTTTGAGGCGTATGGTTCGGGGAAGACGGCGGAACAGGCGTTTGACGCGACGAAGAAGGGCGGGATGTGCGTGATGGTGGGGATCACCAGCGCGGCGGACCGGGCCTCGATCAATGTGAACCAGCTGGTGTATGCGGAGAAGACGCTGCGCGGGAGCTTGTATGGCAGCACACAGCCGCGGACGGATCTGCTGCTGCTGATCGGCATGCACCAGTCAGGGAGGCTGATGCTGGATGAGCTGGTGACGAAGCGGTATCCGCTGGAAGGAATCAATGAGGCGTATGAGGCGCTGCAGAGGGGCGAGGTGGCGCGGAGCTTGATTGTGTTTGAATAGGAGTACCTACGGAACACGCGGAAGACACGGAATCCAGAAGGGAGATCAGAATGAAGCAAAAGATGGCGTGCATCACACTCGAGTTTCCTGATTCTCTTCATCGCGGCATTCAAGAGCTGGCGGTGAAGGATGGCTATTCGATGGAGCAGTTTTTGATTTAGCAGCGGGAGAGAAGCTGCCGGCTATTGCGACAGAGGATTATTTGAGCGGGAGGGCAAAGCGGGCTGACCTTGCGGCGTTTGATCGAGTGATGGCTCAAGTGCCTGAAGTGAAACCTGACGAGGGTGATAAGATGCGGTGATTTCACCGCGCAACGGCAGCCGCCCTTCCCCGGAACGCCCCCTCACCCTTACCTCTCCCCCAAGGCAATCATGGGCGATGCACTATCATCGAGGGGGAGAGGGGATTTGCGTTTTGGCCGCTCGTTGCTGCTGATTATTGCAGAGCAATTTTGAGTGAGCAGGTCTGCGAAGATGTTTCCGTGAAGTTTATCATGGGGCATGCGTGACGACCTTTCCGAAGAGATGCAGAGCCATGCTGGCATAGGCCAGCGCCGGAATAGAAGCAAAGAATGCGATGAGCAGCCGCCACCACCAACGAAGGCCTAGGTGCTGAATGAAGCAGCCTATGGCAGGGAACAGAAACGCAGCGAAGCAGAACCAGCCATAGTGATGCTCCATCAGTTTCCAAAGATGCTCCGAGCGGAGGCAGGCATCATTCACATAGGCGATGGCAAACTGATGCTGTTGAAGAAATGCAAATTTCAACCGGACAGCGTGATGCGCGGCGAGAGCAGAGACGGGTGCGAATGACCAAGCGGCCACCTCGAGTGCTCGCGCGCTGGCGATTTGCCATCTCATCCGAGTGCTCTTGCGATGGCGTTTTTTGTGATGCGCTGCACCCGTTCATCCGGGCCATGCGGGCGGGAGTAGTGGCTCCAGGGGATCATGTGGCCGGGGGGATCGCTGAGGCCCTGGGACCAGAAGATGGTGGTGGCGTTGAAGACGATGTTTTTCTTCGGGCCTTCGTAAAGGGTGGCGGCGTATTTGCCGAGGCGGGTGCCGCCGGCCCAGACGTTGCCTGCGGCGATGACTTCGAGGCCGGGGCGGGCGGTGTCGGGGTCGCCGTGGAATTCCCAGCCGACGAGGCCGGGGATGCTGTCTCCGTGCTTCATGCCGGTGCCCGCGAAGAGCCAGTGGTCGGGCTTCACGCAGGTCCAGTCGCCGCCGCCGTTGAAGGGGACGGTGGTGCGTGCGCCGATGATGTCGCGCTCGTCGGGACCGGGGTTTTCGAAGGGGCCGAGGACTTTGGAGTAGGCCTCTTTTTCTTCTTCGCGGAATTCGCCGTAGCAGGTCTCGCGGGTGAGACGGCGGTTGGCGGCGCCGCCGGCGTTTGGAGTGAAGGGGGTGACCATATAAACGTCGTTGGCGGAGAGCCAGAGGACGCTGAGGCCATTGGCGATGGCCTCCTTGACGTTGTTGTACTGGCGCATGTCCCAGTATTCGTCGTGACCGACGCTGATCATGGCTTTGGCGCGGGCGAGATTGGCGGAGTTGAGGTTGTCAACGTTCGAGCAGTAGGTGACGTCGTAGCCTTCTTTTTCGAGCCAGTAGCACAAGGGGTATTCCCAGAGGAGAAACTCGCCGCTGCCCATGCTCTGAGGGTTGTCGAAGATCTGCACGTACTTGCCGTAGGGGCGGTCAAAGCTGACGCTGACGCCGGGGGCGTGGGCGGCGCGGGGATCGGTGTAGAGGGATTCATTGACGGGCCAGCGGTTGTAGGCCTGCCAGGTGTTGTCGCTGCACTGGAAAAGGATGTCGGCGGGACGGTCGTCTGTGACGATGAAGATGAGGTAGCTCTGCCAGTAGGGTTTGTCGGCAGCTTCGGGCACGGTGCTCAGGCGTCCCATGTAGACGCCGCTGGGCCAGTCGGCGGGGATGGTGAGGGTGGTGGAGGACTGCCACTGGCATTCGCGGAGGCGTTTGTCTGCCATCTCGGGCACGGGCTGCTCCCGGCCTTCGAAGGGGCCGAGGGTGGTCATCAGGCGGGAGCCTGCGCCTGCGTAGTAGCCCATGCGGAAGAGGTCGATGGTGAACTTGGCGGCAGGTTTGGTGCTGACGAAAATTTCCAGCTTTTCGCCGGCTTTGACGGACTGGCGGGAGCAGTAGCCTTCGATGAGGGAGGTGCGGTAGGATTTGGAGCCGTCCGGCCGCATGCGGGTGAGCTGGAAGCTCGCGCCGGGTTTTGCGTTTTCAGTTTTGATGAGTTCGGGCTGGCGTGAAGAGGCGGGGGCGGCGGACACGAATGTCCGTCCTACAGCGGCAATGGCGCTGGTGGTCTTGATGAAGTCGCGGCGGTCCATGAGGAAGCAATACGGCGAGGAAACCGTGCGTATAGCAGAGCATGCCGATTCATCTCACTTCACGCCGTCACTTCATCGCACAAATGGGCATTGCGACTGCGCTGGTGTCGCAGGAAGCTGGAGCAGCGGAGGTGGATGAGGATTTGATCGCGATTCTGAATGACACGCATGTGGGAGGAAAGCACCCGGCTAATGCATCGATTCCAACGCATCTGCGCGAGACAGTGGCCTATCTGGTGGGTCTGCCGAAGCGACCGGCGGCGGTGATCATCAATGGTGATCTGGCGCTGAACAACGGGCAGCCGGACGATTACACGCACTTTGCGAAACTGATCCTGCCGCTGCGCGAGGCCGGTATTCCTGTGCATCTCACGATGGGCAATCACGATGATCGTGAGGTGTTTTATGAAGTGCTGAAGGGCGAGAAGCCTGCGAGCACCGCGGTGGCCGCCAAACATGTGGGCGTGGTGCAGACGGCCAGGGCGAACCTTTTTCTGCTGGACTCGCTCAAGGCGAGAATGGTGGCGCAGGGACTGCTGGGGCAGGAGCAGCGCGACTGGCTGGAGAAGGTGCTGGATGCACATGCGGACAAGCCGGCGCTGATCTTTGCGCACCACAATCCACGTCTGGGTGGCGAGGAAAAACATTTTCCGGGCGGACTGGAGGACTCGGAGGCGCTGTGGGAGGTGCTGGCCGCGCGGCCGCAGGTGAAGGCCTACATTCACGGGCATATCCATCACCGGAACTACTTTGAGCATCGCGGCATCCACATTCTGAACACACCGGCGACATCGTTTGTGGCGAATCCAAAGGAAAGCACGACAGGCTGGACGATGGCGCGGCTCAGCGCCACGGGCGGGTCTTTCACCACGCATACGCACCTGGCGGAGCATGAGTGGAATGGCGTGAAGGTGGACCTGCAGTGGCGGGCGTGAGTCTCACGCCAACAGCGGGGTGAATTACTTCGCATTCGCAAGAATCACCGTCCTGCCTCGTAGGTTTCATCATGGGCATTCAGGTTCCAGAGATTCGTGTTTCGCGTCGCAGCGTGCTGCATGCCGGTGGCATGGGGTTGCTGGGGATGGGCCTAGGCCGACTGGGAGCCTTGGGCGCGACGGTGAACAAGAGCAGCAGCATCGGGCTGGGCAAGGCGAAGTCGGTGATCATGATCTTCAACGGCGGAGCACCGAGCCACATTGATTTGTGGGATCCGAAGCCGGACGGGCCGGTGGAGATTCGCGGGGAATTTAAAACGATCCGCACGAACGTGCCGGGGATTCATGTGACGGAGCTGCTGCCGCAGATGGCGAAGCGGATGGACAAGCTGGCGCTGATCCGCTCCGTGCACCATGGGCACAGCAGCCACAACGGCGGCATGCACTGGGCGACGACGGGCAGGCCGTATCGCGTGGACAGCACGCTGATCACGCCAAGCCCGACGGATCTGCCGGGCGTGGGGACTCTGGTGGGCTGGCTGGCGCAGCGGGATGGCTTCAGCAAAGGGGTGCCACCGTATGTGATCACACCGTTTCCGCATTGCGACAGCAAGGTGTACCTGACGCCGGGGCAGTTTGGCGGCTGCCTGGGGACTCGATACGACCCGTTTGTGCTGGATGATGATCCCAATGCCGCGGCCTTCCGCGTGAGGAACATGGGGCTGGACGCGAGCCTGACGCCGGCGCGTTTTCAAGAGCGGCTGGCGCTGCTGAACCAGATGAGCGCGGCGGCGCGGCCGATCGCCTCCACGCAGGTGGCGCAGATGGACATCTTTAACGAACAGGCGACGGCGATGCTGCAGTCTGGCAAGGCGGCGGAGGCCTTTGACCTGAGCAAGGAGCCAGCGAAGGTGCGCGAACGCTACGGGCGGCACAGCTGGGGGCAGTCCCACCTGCTGGCGCGGCGCCTGGTGGAGGCGGGGACGCGGTTTGTGACGACGGTGAACGGGCCGTCCATCACCTGGGACACGCACAAGGACAATTTCAACGGGCTGAAGAACCGGCTGGTGCCGCCGATGGAGCAGGCCTACGCAGCGCTGCTGGACGACCTGGAGGAACGCGGCCTGCTGGAAAGCACGCTGGTGGTGTGGATGGGAGAATTTGGACGCACGCCGAAGATCAACAACGACGCGGGGCGCGACCACTGGCCGGGCTGCTACAGCGTGCTGCTGGCCGGCGGCGGAGTGCGCGGCGGGCAGGTGATCGGCAGTTCAGACGCCACCGGGGCCTACCCGAAGGACCGGCCCGTGACGCCGGCGGACATTCATGCCAGCATCTACTCGGCGCTGGGATATGACTACCGGGAGATCAGCTACCGCTCCGCGGACGACCGTCCGATCGCGCTGACGGAAGGAACGACGATCAGCGAGCTGTTTTGATTTCGCAGCGGCACGGCGCGGCTATGATGCGCCGTGCCGAAGAAAAAGAAGAGAGCCGCCGCCAAAGCCAGGCCCGCGAAAAAAAAGTGGGTGCTGTACGTGCTGCGGTGCAAGGACGGGACGCTGTACTGCGGGATCACGAATGATCTGGAGCGGCGGGTGGCCCTGCACAATGCGGGCAAAGGGGCGAGATACACGCGGGGCCGCGGGCCGGTGAGCGTGGTGAAATCATGGCCGCAGAAGAACCAGTCCGCGGCCTTAAGAGCGGAAATTTCTTTCAAAAAACTGAGCCGGTCCGGGAAAGAAACGCTTCTGGCGGCGTGAGAGGATGCCAGAATGCAGAAAAGTGACATTTGCGAAGGGTTTCTGAGACAGGACGTCATTCGTGTGGTACAGGGAAAGATGGTCACCACAAAAGCCGCCACTAAAAAAGCACCTTTCTCCCGCCGGGTAGTTGATCACGTCACCGATGAACTGGTGAGCGTTTTGTCCTCCGGGGAGACTTTTGAGTTCAAAGCCCTGTTTGCGAAAGTGTTTGAAGGACTGAAGCTGAAAAATGCGGTGAGCGGCGGGGAGGAGATGCTGCGGCTGCGCTCGTATGAGAAGATTCTGAAGCTGACCAACTGCGGTCTGGTGAAGAAGGTGGGCAAGACCTACCGGGCCCTGGAGGGCATCGAAACGGCGTCGAGCACGCACCGTCTGGCGCGGCTGGACTCCGCGATTCTGGCGGCGACGCAGGCGAAGGGCTGATTATTGGTTTCGCCCCTGCCCTGCCGGGTTGTTTAGCGCATGTGGCACGCTCCCCTCCGGGCGGGCGTGCCGCTATTCTTTCCGCTCGAAGTTAAAATCGCTTCAGGGTGACGACCATTTCATCGATAAATGGCGTGTGTTCCAATGTCCACGCTGATGCAGTCGGAACCATCAAGGTAAAACACGGCCCTCAAGTCAGGTTCGATCCAAACAGAATAGATCGTGCGGCCAAAGCGGGAGGAGAGGCTGGCAATCTTGTGCGTCCTGAGGCGCGGATCGAATGGGTTTTCTTTGAAAATGCCGTAAGTCCGTGTGGCGGACGCCTTCTGGTTTTCGCTCAGTCTGGCATATGAGCGCCAAAACTGCGGCGTGGCTAGATAGCGATAGGTCATTTCACCGGCGGAAGCTGGAAATGGTCGTCTTTAATGTCCAACAGTTCACCACGCATCGCTTCTTCCATGCCTTGCAAAAAGGAGTCAGGAACCGAGGCCTCCTCAATTTCATGAACCCGGAGAAAAACCAGCTCGCGCTCCTCCGGCGGCAAGCCTTCAATTTCGGCGATGACCTCAGCAGCTGTCATGGTGAAAAACGAGGTGGTTGCCTCACAAGGATTCGAACCTTGAATAACAGATTCAGAATCTGCTGTGTTACCATTACACCATGAGGCAGTGAGTGGCGGGCGGAGAGAATAGAGGATGCGGCCGTTCTTGCAAGCGGGACGGCAGACTTTTTCAGGGGCGGCCGGTGAGCTCGTCTCGATGGGCCCGGGTTTCGGCGACGACCACGCCGCTGAGGCAGATGAGGCAGATGAGATTTGGGAGGGCCATGAGGCCGTTGGCGGCGTCCGCGAAGTCCCAGACGGCCTGGGCGGGCTGCACGGAGCCGAAGAGCACGGCGAGCACCCAGAGGATGCGGTAGGGCTTCACGGAGCGGGTGCCGAAAAGGTACTCGGCCGCCTTTTCCCCGTAGTAGCCCCAGCCGAGGATGGTGGAGAGGACAAAAGTCATGAGTCCGAAGAGGAGGAAGATGGGCCCGACGGTGTGCAGATCTCCGAACGCGGCGCTGGTGAGGGCGCCCTTTGGCAGCCCCTCTTTCCAGTGGCCGCTGCTGACAATGACGAGGCCGGTCATGAGGCAGACGACGACGGTGTCCCAGAAGGTGGCGGTGCTGCTGACGAGCGCCTGGCGGACGGGATTGCGGGTCTGCGCGGCGGCGGCCACGATGGGGGCGGAGCCAAGGCCGGACTCATTTGAGAAGAGGCCGCGGGCGATGCCCGCCTGGGCCACCTGCTTCAAGGTAGCGCCGACAAAGCCGCCGACGGCCGCCTGACCGCTCCAGGCGCCGTTCCAGATGTCGGAAAAGGCCTGCGGCATGAGGGCGTAGTTTTTGATGAGGACGAGGAGGCAGCCGAAGACGTAGCCGACGGCCATGATGGGGACGAGAAATTCGCAGACTTTGGCGATGCTCTTCACCCCGCCGAGCACGACGGCGGCGGTGAGGACGGCCATGACGCTGCCGGCGACCCAGCGCAGTACGACATCCGACTCTGGTTTGATGTGTTCGCGCAGGAGTTCGACGATGCTGTTGGCCTGGGTCATGTTGCCGATGCCAAAGGCGGCGATGCAGGTGAAGACGGCAAAGATGACGCCGAGCCACTTCTGCTTCAGTCCGCGCTCCAGCGCATACATGGGCCCCCCGGCCATGCTGCCGTCCGGCATGGTGATGCGGTATTTCACGGCGAGCACGGCTTCCGAATACTTTGTGGCGATGCCAAAGACACCGGTGAGCCACATCCAGAGCACGGCGCCGGGGCCGCCGGTGGTGATGGCGCCGGCGACGCCGACAATGTTTCCGGTGCCGATGGTGGCGGCGAGCGCTGTCATCAATGCGCCAAACTGCGAGACGTCTCCCGCGCCTTCTTTTTCACGCGAGAAGGAGATCTTGATGGCCCGGGGCAGGAAGCGCTGGATGAAGCCGGTGCGCAGCGTGAGAAACAAGTGCGTGCCGAAAAGCAACGCGATGAGGGGGAGGCCCCAGACAAAACCGGAGAGGTCGGAAGCAATTTTCGCAAAGTCCATGGCGCCTTTTAGGGGATGAACAGGCCTGCCGCCAAGCAGAAAGAATGCCCCTGGAGGTGTTTCTGCACGGAGAGGGCGCGATTTTCTCCAGAGGCGACATTCCCATTGCGTAGTTCTGAGGCAATCCGCTATCTTCGCAGCCCCAATCCACCCACTCCATGAAGCCATCGCTCTTCCCCAACCGCCGTACGTTTCTCCGCAACACCGCCGTGACCGCCGGCGGGATCTTTGTTCCCAACCTGCTGCTCGGGCAGGAGGGTGGCGTGAAGAAAATCAACGTGGCGGGCATCGGTGGCGCGGGCGGCAAGGGAGCC
This sequence comes from Prosthecobacter sp., assembly GCF_044227185.1. Taxonomy (GTDB): domain Bacteria; phylum Verrucomicrobiota; class Verrucomicrobiia; order Verrucomicrobiales; family Verrucomicrobiaceae; genus Prosthecobacter. The sequence continues at coordinate 199,346 of NZ_JBGAFO010000002.1, forward strand.
TCCGACGTGGGGATCTCGGCCAAGGGGGCGAACATCGTGGCGATCTGCGACGTGGACCGTGAGCGCCTGAAGCAGGCGCAGCAGAAGTACCCGGGCGCGAAGATGTTTGAGAGCTTCCGCGAGATGTTTGATGCGATGGGGGACAAGATTGACATGTGCACGGTGTCCACACCCGACCACGCGCACTACCCGGCGGCGATGGAGGCCATCAAGCGGGGCAAGCATGTGTGCGTGCAGAAGCCGCTGGTGAACCGCATCTGGGAGGCGAACCAGCTCCATGAAGCGGCCAGGAAGATGGGAGTGAAGACGAACATGGGCAACCAGGGCCACACGGGCAAGGGCATCCGCTTCCTGAAGCAGTGGGTGAGCGAGGGAATCGTGGGGAACGTGAAGGAAATCCATGTGTGGACGAACCGGCCCATCTGGCCGCAGGGCAATGACGCGAAGGCCAAGTATGTGCATGGGACGGTGCCGAAGATGAAGCAGAAGACCAAGGGGCCGGACGGCAAGGAGGTGACCACCGACACCAACGAAGATCTTTTCAACTGGGAGAACTGGCTGGCGGCGTGCCCGTCCGTGCCTTTCACCGAAGGGCTGCACCCCTTTGCCTGGCGCGGCCACCGCGAATACGGCGCGGGCGCGATGGGGGACATGGGATGCCACCTTCTGGACGGCCCCTTCTGGGCCTGCGACCTGGGTGAACCCTACAAGATGGAAGCGGAGTGCACGGAACTGACGGACGTGAGCTGGCCGAAGTCGTCTCATGTGATCTTCTATTTCAAGACGCCCAAGTACGGCGAGGTCAAGCTGCACTGGTATGAAGGCAGCCTGAAGCCGGAGCGTCCGGCGGAACTGGAAGCCGACCGTGACTGGGACAAGATCAGAGGCGGCTTCCTGCTGCGCGGCGACGCCGGGGTGATCCTGAACACCGACGACTACTGCGGCAGCCCGCGCCTGATCCCAAACACGAAGATGGCCGACTTCCTGGGCGGCAAGTCACCTGAAATGAAACTGGAGCCTTCCATTGCTGAAGGGGAGCCTCAACTGGAACTGATCCGCGCGATCGAGCAGGACAAGATCTGCGGCAGCAACTTTGACTACTCGGTGCCGCTGACGAAGTTCTGCCTGTTTGGAAATCTGGCGATCGCCAATCCGGGCAAGGTCATCAACTGGGACAGCGCCAAGCAGGAGTCTGACAACGCGGAAGCGAACAAGCTCCTCAGCCGTGCGGCGTACCGCCAGGGCTGGCACTACAGCGCCGCGGACATGAACCCGCCGACGAACCTGAAGCCGCTGGCGATTTCGACGCTGGCCGTGCTGGCCGCGGGCGGAGCACTGGCTGCGATGAAGGGCCGGAAAAAGAACAAGAACGCGTAAGCGTAGAGCACCAAATGATCACCGCCCGGCGGCGCGAGCTGCCGGGCGTTTTTGTTTTCGGGAGCAGAGATCCCTCAGGCGAACAAGTGCGTGAGGGGCTGGCCTTTGTCCGCCACGGTGAAGGGGCGCTTGCTGGGGGAGTAGATGACCTGGTCCAGGGGAAGGCCGAGGGCGTAGCCGATGGTGGCATTGAGGTCGGGCGGGCCGACTTTGTCCGTGGCGATGGCGGAGCCGTCCGCGGTGGTGGAGCCGTATTTGATGCCGCCTTTGATGCCGCCGCCGATGATGACGGAGGAGAAGACGGGGTAGTGGTCGCGGCCCTGGTTTTGATTGATCTTCGGGGTGCGGCCGAACTCGGAGGTGACGACGATCATGGTGGAGTCCAGCATGCCGCGCTGCTCGAGATCGGTGATGAGAGCGGCGAGGGCGGTGTCGAGCGTGGTGCAGAGCTGGGGCACGTTGACGAAATTGGCCACGTGAGTGTCCCAGCTTCCGAGGCTCACCTCGATGAAGCGCACTCCGTGCTCGACGAGGCGGCGCGCGAGGAGGCAGCCCTGGCCGAAGGTGTCCTTGCCGTAGGCCTGGCGCATGGCTTCGGGTTCTTTGGTGAGATCAAAGGCGACGAGGTCTTCGCTCTTCATGAGTTTCACGGCGTCGTCATAGACGTCTGAATAGGCTTTCACGCCGCGGGTGTCCCATTTGCCCTGGAATTCGGCATCGAGAGCGTGGGCGAGTTCACGGCGCATGCCGAAGCGTTCATCGGTGACGCCTTTTTGCGGCGTGACGTTTTGCAGGCCGGCCTCGGGATTGTTCACCATGAGGGGGCCGTGACGCTTGGCGAAGAAACCGGCGCCGGGATGGCGGCTGTCATTGCCGACATAGACGTAGGGCGGCAGGGCAGGATTGCCAGGGCCCTGGAAGACGCTGAGCCAGGCGCCCATGCCGGGGTGCTTGATGGTGCTGCGCAGGCCAAAGCTGGTGTGCATGAAGTAGTTTGCCTGCTCATGCGCGGCGGTGTTGGTGGCCATGGAATTGATCACGCAGGCGTGGTGCATCTGCTTCGCCATACGCGGGAGGTATTCGCTGACCTGCACGCCGTCGGCGCTGGTTTTGATGGCCTTCACCGGGCCTGCGACTTCCTTGTTGTCCGGCTTGGGATCCCAGGTGTCGAGGTGGCTCTGGCCGCCGGTCATGTAGAGGAAGATCACATTGCGCGCCGTGGCGGCCTGCTTCGCGGTGGCGCTGCCTTCACCGACGGCAAAGGCCTTGCTGGAGAAAAGATGCTCCATGGAGGGCAGCAGACCGACGCCGAGGCAGGACTGGGCCATGCGGGTCATGACAGCGCGGCGGGAGAGATCGTTGTGGGGCGTTTTCATGGGGATGCGGGCTGGAGGGTGTGCGGTGTGCAGGAGATGGTTATTCGACGAAGATGAAGCGCTGGGTGCTGAGAGCGGCGAGGGTGATGTCCTCCCACAGGGTCTTGGAGGAGGCGTAGCTCTCGATGGTCTGAAGCATGTGGGCCTTCTCCTGCGCGGTGGGTTTGCGGGAGTAGAGGCTGAGGAAGAGGGTGTCGATCTTGTCTTCGTTGGTTTTGGCCTGGCGGAGATTGATGCTGAGGACGGACCAGGCGCTGGTGAGCTGGGTGAGCAGGGAGCCATTCATCATGGTGAGGGCCTGGGGCACGCTGGCTTCGTCGCTGGCGTTTTCGATGATCTCGCGGTCGCTCTGGCCGAACTCGCGGAGGAAGTGGCCACGTGGTGCGGGAGAGGGCAGCTCGGCGGCTCGACTCCAGGTCTGGTGCAGGGTGCGCTGGAAGTTTTCGAAGCCTTTGATGCTTTTGGCGTCCTTCATGCCGAGCACTTCCTCGTCCTTCTTGAGAGTGGCGAGGATCCTGGGATTCAGCGGAGCGTCCTTGGCGTCCACGCGGCTGTCCTGCATGAGGTTCATCATGGCCATCTCCATGGGGCCGTCCCCGCTGACGGTGGCGAGCTCTTTCTGGATCTCCTGATTACCGGACTTTTTCGCGGCCTCGTAGAAGCATTTGGAGACCTGCTCGCGAAGGATGCGCTGGCTTTCACCGAGGCGGCGCTGAATCTCGCGGGCCTTGACCTTGTCCTCCTTGGCACGGGCTTCATCGAGCTCTTTGCGGAGCTGGTCGAACTCCTTGTTCTGCTCGCGCATGGCGGCGGCGACTTCTTTGGCGGCCTCAAACAGGAGGGGGGCTTCGGTCTTGTCGAGAAGTCCGGCGAGGTGGTGGCGGTTTTCCAGGTCGCGGCGTTCGCGCTCGCGGCTGCTCCAGTTGGGCTGGTCGGGGTCCGGGCTGACGAGGGTGACGAGCGAGTCCCACACCTGCTCAGAGCGCATGCGGTGGAAGACGGGGCCCTCGAAATAGCATGGGGTGCCGGGAGAGACCTCCTTGATGCTGGCACGGGAGAAGGCCTGGGTGTTCAGCAGGAGGCGGAGATAAGCCTTCATGTCGTATTTCAGAGCGACCATCTGGCGCTCCAGGAAATGCATGAGCTCGGGATTGGAGGGCACACTGCTGTCCATCATTTCATCCACCTGCTCATAGAGGCCGGCGCCAAAGACGCGCTGCCAGAGGCGGTTGGCGATGATGGTGGTGAAGCGGGGATTTTCAGCCGAGGTGAGCCACTGGCCGAACTCGCCGATGGTGTTTGAGTCCTTCTGCAGCGCGACGGGCTTGCCAAACATGACGGAGGCCTGGACGACATCCTTGGGTTTGGCATCCTTGTATTTGTAGTCGTGGGGAAGACGGAGCGGGGACTTGTTTTGCACCACGAGGGTGTCGCGCAGGGGGCGCATGGCCTCATTGAGCGCCTGGCGCATGAGATCGCGGGTGTCGCTGTCGAGAGACTTGTCTGTGCGGATCATTTTCTGCACTTCTTCGGCGCTTTTGGAGCGGTAGCTGGTGGCGCTCATGTTGTGCGTGAAGGCGGCCATCTCGTAGAACTGCTTCTGCGTCCATTTGTCGAAGGGGTGGTCGTGGCACTGGGCGCACTCCATGCGGGTGCCGAGGAAGATGCGGGTGGTGTTGGAGAGATTGTCCAACGGCATGCCGCGGTCGCGCATGTAGTAACCGATGGCGCCGGTGTCGAAGCAGGAGCCTTCGCTGGAGACGAGCTCACGGGCCATCTGATCCCAGGGCTTGTTTTCGCGCAGGGCGGCGCGGATGTAGTTCAGGTAATTCTGCGAGGTGGTGCTGCCGGCGACGCCCTGGCTTTGCGCGCGGAGCACATCGGCCCAGTAGTTGAAGAAATTCTGCACGTAGCCTTCGCTGGCGAGGAGGGTGTCGATGAGCTTGGCGCGCTTGTCCGGCATCTGGGAGGCGTGGAAGGCACGGGCTTCATCGAGGGAGGGGATGCGGCCGACGACGGTGAGATACACGCGGCGCAGGAAGGTGGCGTCATCCACCAGGGCATGGGGCTGGATGTGGTGCTTCTGCCAGCTTTTGGCGAGGAGAGCATCGATCTGCCTGGAGGCGGCCGGAATGTCTGTGGGAGCGGCGTGCGCCGTGAGGGCGAAGAGGGCGGTGGCGAGCAGCGAAAGTGAGTGGCTGGCTTTCATGCGAGAACCAACGCGATGCAGCCAGAGCAGGTGTCAGCGCCGCCTTAGGATGCCAAATCCTGCACACCAAATGGCAAGCCAGTCATTGCCAGACGCGCCGGCGAAGGGCGTGGGTGCGTAAAACTACTTTCCGGACATGTCATTGATGAGGCCTTTGACCACGTCCACGGCTTCTCCCATGCCTTTCTTCAGTTCGAGAAGGCCGGGGCCGAGAATCCAGGAGGCGTAGGTGACGGCCATCCACCAGGCGAAGGCGTTCACGATGATCATGACGGTGACGAGGATCTCCACCCAGCGGCCCCATACCATAAGATAGCCGTTTTCGTCCTTCTTCTGGCGAAAGATGTGGTCTGAGTACAAGGCCACGGCGGCCCACCAGAGCAGGGGCGGGAAAACGAGGAAGCCGAAAATCATGCGCCGGAGCACGGCGCCACCGCGCTGATTGTAAGGCACGCGGTTGTAGTCGCGGTAGCGGGCCACGCGGCGGCGGGTGGGGAGGACGGTGAGGCCGTCAGCAACGACCTGGCCTTCGGCATGGAGCTCGAGGAGGGAGGAAACGGGGCGCCACTGCTCCTCATCCTCGCGCTTCACCAGGTCGCTGTCGCGAATGGAGCCGTAGGCGAGGAAATTGCGCAGATCGTCCTTGGAGCAGGGACCGAGGGTCTTCTGGCCTTTGGCGATGTAATAGGCGGCATGCACGAATCAGTAGGGAATCGGAGCTTCTACAATAGTTCGAAGCGGGACAAATATGCAATATCCACACCAACCTGTAATGTAAGTTTTTTATCATGGAAGGGTGCCGGCCGGAACGTACTTCCTCCATGCGCTTTCATTTGCCCCTCCTTTTTGCCGTTCTGACCACGCTGACTCCCGCCGCCCCGGCCCCTGCCCCGACCTCCAGCATCAAGGCGGGATTTGCGGAGCGGGACATCACGCCGGGGATCGGCATGGAGCAGCCGGGCGGCTACGGGAAGAGCTACCACCGGAGCTTTCACGATGCCTGCAAGGTGCGGGTGGCGCTGTTTGACGACGGGAAAAAGACGGCTGTGACGGTGGGGCTGGATTCGCTGGTGGTGCCGCGGCAGGTGGTGCTGGACGCGCGGGCGCAGATTGAAAAAGCCACGGGGATCAAGGGGGACGCGGTGCTGATCTGCGCCTCGCACTCGCACAGCTCCGGGCCGGTGGGCATGGTGATGCCGGGGGAATATGACACGGCCTCCGACCTGGTGAAGAAGCTGGCGTATGAGGAGTCCTCCTGCGCGGACCCCGGCTACCTGCTGCGGCTGACGCATGAGATCGTGACCGGAGTGGTGGCGGCGCAGCAAAACAAAGTGCCGGTGCAACTGGGCTGCGGTTTTGGCCATGAAGACAAGGTGGCCTTCAACCGGCGGCTGCGGATGAAGAACGGCCAGACGTGGAGCCACCCGCGTTCGGGCAATCCTGACATCATTGAATACGCGGGGCCGATCGACCCGCAGGTGGGAGTGATCGGAGCCTGGGACCTGCAGGGGAAGCTGGTGGGCGTGGTGGTGAACTACGCGTGCCATGCCACCACCAATCCGGGCGGCATTTCGGCAAACTGGATTCAATACCTGGAAAAAACGATTCAGGGCGGGATGGACACGCATGCGCCGGTGGTCTTTCTGCAAGGGGCCTGCGGCGACATCACGCAAGTGGACAACCTGAGCCCGTATGAGAACCCGAAGGGCGAGGACTGGAGCCGGCTGGTGGGCGGACGTGTGGGTGCGGAGGCGATCCGCGTGCTGCTGTCCATGCCACGGTTCACGGTGGCGCCGATCGACACACGGCAGGAGGTTTTGAAGATCAAGCGGCGGCCACCATCGGCGCAGCGGGTTCAAAAGAGTTTGGAGATCGCCAGCAAGGCGAAGGCGCCGGGAGACCCGACGGAGTTTCTGTTTGCGAAGGAGATTTTGATGCTGGACCACCTGAACAGGGTGACACCGGTGGTGGACTGCGAGGTGCAGTGTATCAAAGTGGGGCCGGTGTGCTTTGTTTCGGATCCTGCGGAGTACTTTGTGCAGTATGGACTGGACATCAAAAAAGGCAGCCAGCATGCCTTCACCTTTCCGTGCGAGCTTTCGAACGGGATCGTGGGCTATGTGCCGACCGAGGAGGCCTTCGGGCCGCATGGGGGCGGCTATGAGACGAGGCTGACGGCTTACTCCAACCTGGAGGTCACGGCAGGAACGCAGATGGCGAAGAAGGGGGTGGAGCTGGCAAACCAGATGACTGCGGAACCGAAGCCGGAGCCGGCGAAGGCGCTGCCGTTTGGCGGGGCTGGCAAGGGGGTGCCGTGGACGTATGGGAACGTGCCGCCGGAGCTGGAGTGATCCGTGAACTTTGAACTTTAAAGCTGCAGCCTGCCCCTCATAGTCGGGCAACTCCATGACTCCTGCTGAACTGCTCACCGCGCTGAACTGGCGCTATGCCACGAAGGTTTTTGATTCGAAGAAGAAGATTCCTGACGATGTCTGGGCGGCGCTGGAAGAGTCGCTGGTGCTGACGCCGTCGAGCTATGGCCTGCAGCCATGGAAGTTTCTGATCATCCAGGACCAGGCGCTGCGTGAGGAGCTGGTCGGGCATTCGTGGCGGCAGCGGCAGGTGGTGGACTGCTCCCACCTGGTGGTGATGGCCACACGACGCACGATGTCTGAGGCGGAGATCGACGCCAATTTGATGCGGATCGCCGAGGTGCGGGGAGGTACGCCGGATTCACTGGCGGGCTTCCGCAAGATGCTGACGGGCACTCTGGCGCAGGGCTACATGACGCCGGAATGGGCGAAGATGCAGGCGTACATTGCGCTGGGGCAGTTCATGGCGGCGGCGGCGCTGCTGGGTGTGGACACCTGCCCGATGGAAGGTTTTGTGCCGGAGAAGTATGACGAGGTGCTGGGACTGGAGGCGCAGGGATTTACCACGGCGGTGCTGTGCCCTGCAGGCTACCGCCATGCGGATGACCGGTATGCAGGACTGCCGAAGGTGCGGTTCAAGAGCAGCGATGTGATTGAGCGGAGGTGATTCGTCAGGGCTTCTGAACGAGCTGCACAAGACATGGATATGCGTGGGGGTCCAGCCAAGCGAGAACGTTGCGCAAATCCGGCTCGGACATCGCGGTGCAGCCGGCGGTGGGGACTTCCCTGCCCTGCCAGACGTGCATGAAGATGCAGGAGCCGAGGCCCGGGGTGTTGCGTGGATTGTGGGCGATGACGGCCCCGAGCTTGTAGCAGCCGACGGCGGGCACCATGGTTTCGGGGCCGGTCCAGTCTGAGGGGGTGACGCGATCATCGACAATCTGATTGTAGTGTCGTGAGCGGACATCATCGATGCCCCAGTGGTGCGTGGTGCAGTGCAGCCAGGGCAGCCGGATGCCGGACGGCTGAGGTCCGTCGCCGAAGGCCTGGACGATGCGAAAGACGCCCGCGGGAGCGCAGCCGTCTCCTTCTTTTTTGACGCGCCAGCCCGGAGGAGCGTGGAGCGAAAACTCACCGTGGCCCCAGGCCATGCCATTGCGACCGATGCGGGCGGGAATGGCGTTGCCGACAGTGCTCCACGTATGGGAGGGGGTGAGCTCAAGCAGCGTGAGCTCCGCGGCGGAGGTGTGCTGATCTGCTACGGTGACGAGGAGCACCTGGCGGCAGTCCGGAGGAAGCGCTGCGGTGATTTCGGCAGGCAGCGTCACTGGGGCGGGCATGTGGGCACAGGAAACAAGTGTGACGAACAAGGCAAGAAAACGATGCATGAGGGGCACCTATGGATCGCAGGGGCTGAACGCGGCGGGCGTCAGAGAGGCTTGGGTTTTGATTTGGGCTCGGCTGCTTTGACGGGGCCTTTGCGGGGAGCGTTTTTTTCGTCGTCTCCCACCTGCCGTCCTTCGATGAAGCGCCGCCGGTCGATGACTTTGCCATCTTCGGAGTATTGAAAGCCCTCACCGTGCAGCTCCCCGTCTTTGTATGGCACTTTGAACTGGAGTTTGCCATCTGGGTAAAATCCTTCGGCCAGGCCGTTCAGCCGGTGCCCGGCATAAGGCGCCCGGTATGACAGCCTGCCATTCTCCATCGCCTGCTTCACCCAGATGCCACCGCCTTGATATTCGAGAGTCACATTGTCGTTGGTATATTTTCCGACCGGCGGCTCCTGGATGCAAAGAGGTTCCAGACTGCCCTGCATGAAGTAGTAAAAGCGTCCCACTTCCTTGCCGTCCTGATAAAGTACGGTGACACTCCGCATCGGCATCGTTGCAAAAAACCCGCCTTTGGCCGGCGGCTTGAGCTGGGAAAAATCAGTGGAGTGAGTTTTCACCTCCCGCACTTTTCCATCCGCATCAGCATCGACGACCTCAAAGGCGAAGTAGTCGTAGTAATGAGTGGTGACGGGGCTCGGCTCTTCTTTGCGGCCGTTATTCCCGGCCTGCTGATCCACCTTGCGCAGTTCAGTGCTCGTCTGCACGAAATCCGCCGGGCCGTATTTCTCGACAATGGCGGCGAGGGTGGGGGTGCGCTTGCAGGGCTTGCAGGAAGACTCCACCGAGACATAAACGCCTCCGCTGTGATAGGTCGTCTGCCGGATGCTGAAGAGCACGTCACGGATGCGGCTGCTGGCGTCTGCGGGATCGAAGAGCGCGGTGTCGAGCAGGATGCGCCCGCCGCGGGAGTTCCAATCCGCGACTTGGTCGGCTGGCGTGGCATTTTTAAGTTTGAGGGCTTTTTCAACGCTTTCGCGATTCCACTCCTTGTCCGCCTTGGGCCTGGCGACGAAGCGAAAGACAGCGCGCATATCCGACGCGGCATCGTCAGCGGACTTCTCCCGCCTAAACCACAGGATGTATTCGCCGCCGGGCTTGAAGTAGCTGCTGTCGAGCGACTGGAGCACGCGCATGCGATTCTTTTCCTGCGGCTTGTCCAGGCCCGCATACAGCCTGTCTGCACGCATGAAGTTGCGGAAGCCCCTGCCAAAATCTCCTGACACGGGAACGATGTACCAGGTGGACCAGTTTCCCGGCACATTGAAATACCAGACTAAATCCCGCCCCTCCACGTCATCAGGAGCGGTGATGCGGATGCCATCGTAAACTTCATCTTTGAAATTCGAAGTCGTCTCCCCCAGCTTGACGTTCACCATGACGGGAATGTCAGCCTTGGGCGCAGTGATGACATCATATGCGGACAGATTGGCCCGTGTCCCGGAGATCATCGCCTCTTTCGCCTCTTCTTCAGTCTCGGCCAGCGCAGCCGCGGAAATCGTGAGGCAGGAAAAAAGGAGCAGGCGCGAGTTCATGAACGGAAGGTTAACACGGAACGGCCGTGTCGTGGCAAGTCTAAAAAAACGCCGCAGGGAAAACCCTACGGCGTGATGGAATGAAGCTGGCGGACTGATTATTACCAGCCGTGGGCGTCGCGGACTTTGATCATGGCGGCGAGGATCTTGTTCCAGGTGTCCGGCGTTTCGAGCACGGCGTTCGGGAACATGCAGCCATCCCAGCAGATGTGCTGGATGCCGCGGGCGGCGGCGTCTTTGAGCCAGTAGCCGGAGGCTTTGGTGATGTCGAGCTTGCCGTTCGGATCGTCAGCACGGCAGTGCTTGCCGGTCTTGTCGTGGGAGCCGGCGCCGTGGACGGTACCGTCGTTCTGCGCGACGTGGAAGTCGATGGTCCAGGGGCGGAGGGCATCGGTCATCTTCTCATAGGCGGCCCAGAACTCGGCATCGCTGTAGCCTTCTTTGATGAGGGCGTGCTCAGGAGCGTTGTAGCCGAGGGTGTAGAGGTAGGTGTGGGCGAGGTCGGCCTGGAAGCCGAGGGCATTGGGCATGCCGACGCCTTCGAGGACATCGAGCATGTCCTTCCAGGAGTGCATGCCGGCCCAGCAGATTTCGCCTTCGGCGGCGAGGCGTTCGCCATTGTCCGCGGCGATCTGGGCGGCCTTCTTGAAGGTGTCCACGATGCGGGCGGTGTTTGCCTTCGGATTCTCGCGCCATTTGGCGATGCCGAATTCGGCGGAGTCGATGCGGATGACGCCGTATTTGCGCACGCCGTGGTTGTTGAAGATCTTGGCGATGCGGCAGGCCATCTTCACGGCGCTGAGGAATTTTTCCTGCTGGGCGTCGTCGCCCATGGCGGAGTCACCGACGGTGCCGGGCCACACGGGAGCCACGAGGGAGCCGACATTGAAGCCCTTGCCGGCGATGAGGTCGGCGATTTTTTTGATCTCGTCGTCGCTGGCCTCGGGATTGGTGTGAGGGAGGAAGAGGAAGTAGTCGATGCCCTCAAACTTCTGGCCGTTCACATTGGCGGCGGCGGTGAGGTCGAGCATCTTTTCCAGGCTGATCGCTGGTTCCTGGCCTTCGCCATCGCCTTTGCCGACGAGTCCGGGCCACATTGCATTGTGAAGTTTGGGTAGGGAGTAGCTCATGGTGATTGCTTGGTTTGGGAATCGAGGCCGCGAGGTTAGCGGGAAGGACTGGGAACGCACGAACAAAGTTGCGTGATTTCAGGCGGGGCGAAAAGGACGGCGATCACCACAGACCGAGCGACGAACCAAGTGTAACCTCTGGGAAAACGTTCTCCACCTCCGCGCGAGCCGCACTCGGAGAGTGCGGACCACTCCGCGCTGGGTATGAATGAGACGCCGGGTGTGACGGTGGTGGTCCGGGGTCAGGAGACCCGGCATCCTGTCCATCACTCCTGCTTCTTCCCTTTCCCCTTCCCTTTCGCGTTTGGCTTTGCGGCGGGGGTGGGTTTGCGGAGGACAACTTCGACGGCGTTCTTTTGCGGTGCGCCGGGGGTGCTGCGACCGCTGGTGACGATTTGGTCGAGCTCGGCGGTCATCTTGGTGACGATTTCGGGGTTTTCCTTCTGCACATTGTTCTTCTCGGCGATGTCGGTTTTCAGATTGTAGAGCTGGGTGTCGGGCAGGCCCTTTTCGCCGGGGCTGCCGGGGCGGGGATCGCTCCAGCCGCCGGAACCGGCGCAGAGCTCGAGCTTCCAGTCCCCTTCGCGGAGGGCAAAGGAGCCATTGATGGAATGATGGATGACGCTCTGGCGCACGGGCTTGCCGGATTCACCCAGCAGGGCAGGCAGGAAGCTGAAGCTGTCCTCCGCGGCGGTTTCGGGCAGCTTCACACCAAGGGCATCCGCAGCGGTGGCCATGAAGTCGGTGAGGCAGACGAGCTGGGAGGAGGTCTGGCCGCCTTTCACTTTCGCAGGCCAGCGGACGATGAAGGGCACGCGGTGGCCGCCGTCAAAGATGTCGGCCTTGTGGCCGCGCATGTTGTAGCTGGGGTTATGCCCTGCGGCCAGCAGCTTGGGATAGTCTGCGCTGGGGGAGCAGCCGTTGTCGCTGGTGACGATGATGAGGGTGTCCTTGGCGATGCCGGCGTCCTCGGTGGCTTTCATGATCTGGCCGATGGCGTCGTCTGTCTCCATGACAAAGTCGGCATAGAGGCTGATGCCGCTTTTACCCTGCCATTTTTCGCTGGGGAGGATGGGGGTGTGGGGAGAGTTCAGCGGGAGGTAGAGGAAGAAGGGAGAACCTTGTCTGGCCTTTGCCTCGATGATTTTTTTTGCCTCGCGGGTGAAGGTGGGCAGCACATCCTCGCCACGGAAGCCGGGGGAGCCGGGGCCTTCGCGGGTGTAGCTGACGGCGCCGCCTTTGTTCATGACGAGCTTCATGGTCTCGGTGGGATTGGCGACGACGTGGTCGTTTTCGATGAAGCAGTAGGGCACCATGTCGAGCGAGGCGCTGATGCCGTAGTAGGTGTCAAAGCCGACGGTGGTGGGGCCGTTGGTGATGGGCTTGGAGTAGTCCACGTTTTTCACCTGGTCGGGCTTTTCGATGTTCAAGTCCTCCGTGGGGCCGGTGCGCACCCAGTCCATGCCCATGTGCCATTTGCCGACGCAGTGGGTGGAGTAGCCCTGGGCCTTGAGCATGCCGGCGACGGTGAGGCGGCCCTGCTCGATGAGGCGGGGGCTGAGGCCGCCGAGCACGCCGCTTTGCAGCTTGGAGCGCCAGGCGTAGCGGCCCGTGATCACGCCATAGCGCGTGGGGGTGCAGACGCTGGAGCCGGAGTGGGCGTCGGTGAAGATCATGCCCTCTCTGGCGAGGCGATCAAAGCCTGGGGTGGCGATCTTGCCTTCGGGATTGAGGCATTTCACGTCGCCGTAGCCGAGGTCATCGCAGAGGACGAAGATGATGTTGGGCTTGTCACCCGCGCGGGAGGCGGCGGCAAAGGCGAGGCACAGGAGAGTGGTGAGGACAAGGAAGCGGTTCATGGTTGAACCGCATTCAACGCGCTCAGCCCTCCGAGCTATCGAGATATTCCAGGGCCTTGGAAAAACTGGCCTGGGTGAGGAAATGATTGAGACGCGGCGGAAGCTGGGCGCGCAGCCTGACGTGCTCGATGGTGAGCTCCTCCGAGACCTGCTTCAGAGCTTCAAGGTGCGCGGCGGCATCACGGTCACGAAAGGCGTGGTCGGCGATGAGATCCAGCCGGCGCCGGAGAAGGGTGCGCAGGGAGTCAAAGGAGGACATGCCTAGAGATTTTTGTGGCGGTAGTAACTGACCACCAGTTTTTCGCCCGGCTCGACCTGGAAGGAGTACTGCTTGAGAAGATCAGAGAGGGTTTCGAGCATCCAGGGGTAGGTGAAGGTGGCGCCATTCTTGGTGTAGAAGATGTCATCCGCCAGATACACGGCGGAGTGGACGATGCCGCCGGAGGGCGTGCTGAAGAAAGCGATGTCACCATAGCGTGGATCTCCCGCAGCAGGGGTGTAGTCCTCCTTGAGCTTCTGGGTGAAGTAGGCGGGATCGCTGAGCTGCTGCTCGGGAGAATCCTGGAAGAAATTGAATGACGTCCAGTGGCAGTCGCGCACGGGAGCGGGGCCGTTCAAAGGATTGTCCGGCGTGGGATAGACAAACAACTGGGAGGAGGGCAGCGGCGGGAGCATGGTGGCAATGCCGAGCGTGCCGCCACCGGGAGCCTCGGCGATGGATTCAAAGATGGTGCGGACATCGGTGCCCTTGATGCCTTTGCCCCAGTAGTTTGCGAGGGCGCTGATGTCCATGCCCTGCTTGATGCGGAGGCGCATGGTGAGCGTGCGCTGGCAGGTGAGGCCGCGCATGAAATCGCGCTTTTCCTCATAGGTGGGAAGCTGGGAGAGCACCACGGAGAGGCCGCTGAAGACAAGGTAGTCCCCGTGCTCGCAGCAGAGCTGCTTGAAGAGCATGAGGGTGTGCTCGCCGTTGTTCGAGCCGCCAAAGCGGTCCGCGAGAGTGTCCTTGTGGATGAAGCTGATCTGGCCGCGATTTTCAGGATGCTGCAACACGGCCTGATAGAGCTTTTTGCGCGGACCGGCAGGCAGAGCGAGGAGGGTCTTGGCCGCTGGCAGCATCTCCATGCCCCGTTCGTTTTGCGCCAGCACGCCGGGTTCCATCAGTTCCGCCACCAGAGAGGCCGGCATGCCAGTGGACTCGAGAAGGCGCTGAACGTCGCTGTAGTGGGCACGCGGGAAGACCCAGCGCGTGCCGCCTTCCTCCAGCTTGCGCAGAGGGAGCAGCTCCTCAGGAGCGGAGATGGTGAAAGGAGTGAAATAAACTTCGCCCCAAGGGCCGGAGCTCAACTGCTGGCCGAGGAGGGTGTGAGAAACGCTGCCGGCCTCCTCCTTGTACTCGTACCCTTTCATCAAGAGGGCGCCCATGATGATTCCTGTGAACAGGATGGCGACGCGCGACAGGGCCTTTGTGAACGATGAAGGAGAAGAGGGAGGGTACGATGCTTCAGTATTCTGCATTGAGTTTTGGGGGAACGAAAAGTGCCACAAAAAAGATACCCATCAAATTCGAATGCTTTTCATTTTTTGTTACGTCTTGAATGAAGATTCAGCCAGTGAGGAAAAGCGAATTTCCCCGCGCCCATTTGAAATAGGATGCAGGCCTAAATGCTGCGATGCACCGAGCCGTGCGCCATCCAAAATGGACCGGCCTGCTGATGAGATAAAATCAGAGCCTTGGTGGCGGTGGTTTGATGAGAGCCATCCGGCCGCCGGGATCCATTTCTGGAAAAGGGGGCAGCAGGCCGGTGGCGTGTGCCAGGAGGCGGGGAGTGAGCGAAATGCCTAGCCCTGCCCCGTGAGTTCGGGCTTGTTTCACCGCGGGCTCAGGCTAGCATGAGGCTGCTTGTTCCACCCCCTCCCGTCCTCCATTTGAAACCCGGTTTTGTTTTCGCATGCGCACTCGTCAGCGCGGGGCTTGCCATGTCGGCCCCGAAGGCGGAGAAGCGCACGGATGACCCAGGAGCGAGCCCGGAGATCGCCCTGCTGCGACTGGGGTATGAGCGCGACCTGATCGAGGCGAGCCTGAAGCCGGTGAAGGAGCAGATCACGACGCTGGCGACGCTGGAAAAGCAGTTTGCCGCGGAACGGGACTACGATGACGCGATCACTGCAAGGGATGAGCGCAAACGTCTGCAAAATGAACTGGCGCGGCTGGACAAGGAGCTGCTGCTGCTGCAAACCCGCGAGCAGGCGCTGAAAACCGCGCTGCTGCCGGACCGGATCAAGCTTCCGCTGGAGGCCGCTGCTTTAAGCGATCTGCGGCACGAGGGCGGCGCGATCACGGGATGGTCGAAGGTGGGCGCGTCCGCCGTGTGGAAACTGCCGGGCCTGCCACCCGGCGGGTATGAAGTGATGCTGCGCTACCGCTGCGGAACGGCGGAGGGCGGGAAGCTGCTGATCAAAGAAGCGCGCTTCACACTGACGACGAACATCGAAACGACGCTCAAGGGCCCGCAGGAGCGCAGCGCGGGCACGCTGAAGATCAGCGACGGCGCAGGCACGCTGACGCTCTCCGTGCAGGCGCTGGTGACGGATAATCTGATGCAACTGCTGGGCGTGGAACTGGTGCCAGCCTCCCGATGAAAAGCATGCTGCCAGCCCTGGTTTTGATCTGCACGCTGCACGCCTGCGCGGCGCTGCAGGCGCAGACACAGGCTCAGACGCCAGCGCCGGAGCCACCGGCGCTCACCGCCACGCGCGCGTCCTTCATGCGGCAGGTGATGGCGGAGTCCCAGCTGCTGACGCAGCAGTATGAACGGGCGCTGGCCAAGGCGGAGACGGAAGTGGCCGCGGGCGGAGATTATGAAGAGGCACGCGCCATCCGCCAGCGGCGGGAGCAACTGCAGGCGCTGTATGCCGGAACGGTGTCCAGCCTGGCCACCCCCCTGCCGCTGACCCAGGCGCGGATGATGGGCTCCGTGCAGGCAGCCGGCGAAACGCTGGGGAACTGGCGCTCCAACGGCAGCGGTGCGGAGTGGGTGAACTTCCGGCTGATGCCGGGAAGCTACCATCTGGAATTTGAAGTGAACATGAGCGACGCGCCGGTGGCGGGAAGCATCTATGCCTCCTCGAAGTTTCAGCCGCAGCAGAGCGCGCTGTTTGAATTTGATGAAGTAACGCTGCTGGGCGTCGCCGCGGAGAACCACCGAACGTTTGAAATCAAGCGCAGCCCGGATGAAACGACCTTCACGACGGTGCGGGTGGGGCCGCTGACTTTCAGCCGCAACCCGGTGACGCTGCGCTTCGCCGCCACGAGCGGGTACCCCGCCAACATCATCCGCGTGCGAAACCTGCGGCTGGTGCCGGTGACCGAAACGGCAGCGCCGAGCCCCGCCGCAGCGGCGCCGACGAGCTCCGCGACGGCGATGCAGCAGGCGAGCGCCACTTTGAAAGAGTCCATCGACACCGCGAGAAAGGCGGCGGCGGCGAAGTATGTGGATGAGCTGCATGACCTGGCAGTGACGAAGCCGGCGCTGCAGGGACAGGTGGATGCGGAGATCCGGCGGATGAACCGGCTGGGCGATCAAAAGAACGGGCAGACCGGGATGAACGCCATTGCCTCGGCGGGCGGTGACTTCAGCGGCTTTGAGGACATCAGCGATGCCAGGCTGGCGGATGAAGAGCCGCTCTCCGGCGACCACTTCAAGGTGGTGCACGAAGGCCGCACGCTGACCGTGCGCCTGCTGTGGGTGGACTGCGCGCCGCCGGAGGAAGATGACGCCGCGCGGGTGAAGCGTTTTGCGGAGCACTTCAACATCGAGGTGGAGGACGTGGTGGCGGTGGGGCGCACCGCGCGGGAGTTCACAGCGAGCTATCTGCGCGACAAGCCGCTGCGGCTGCTGATCCGCCCGGACCGCGACAAGGACGGGACGATGGCGGCGCTGCTGTTTCTGCCCAATGTGGGATTATACCAGAATGTTCTGATCAATCACGGGCTGGCCGCGGTGGTGGCGCCCGCAAGGGAGAAGCAGCACAGCGCGATGGAGCGGGCCTTCCTGGCCACGCTGAGCGCACTGGAAAGCGCCGCCAAAAACCGGCGGCCCGCGCCCGGGGCCTGGGCCCTTTCAGCCGAGGCAAATGGAGGGAGGACGCCATGACGCGAGAAGCCACATACGCCGCAGTCCTGCTGCTGATGACGGGGTATGCCGCAGCCCAGCAAGCGGTGCCCACGACGCCGGCCGCAACTGCGTCAACGCCGGCGGCTGCGCCGACGGCCGGGGCTGCAGTGGTGCCCGGGCCGGCTCAGGCGGCGGGGAGCCGCCTGCAGCAGATGGAGAGCATCTACCAGAAGGAGCTGAGCGCGCGGCACATCCCGCTGCTGGGTAAATACCTGGCCGAGCTGCAACGACAGGCGGCCACCACCGCCGACAAATCAGCGTATGACGCGGAGATCCGCCGCGTCCAGCAGATCATCAGCGCGGGCGGGGCGCTGGACCTCATCGCCACACAGCAGGCGCAGTCAGGCGCGATGCCAATGCCGGCGCCCATGCCACAGCCTCCGGTGCCGGCCGAGCAGAAACAGGCCCTGATCGCGCTGTCTCCGGCGCTGGCGCAGGAGTCCACCCCCAAGGCGGCGGCGGATGCAACGACCGCGACCATCGGTGAAATAAGCTGGCGGATTGAATACATCGCCGCAGGAAACTATGACCTGCTGCTGCACTATGCCTGCCCGGAGCTTCCGGACCCGCTGATTGTGCGGGTGGAGTTCAACGGGCAGACGCTGGAAAAGGAGCTGGAAGTGAAGCGGATGACCGCGGACACCAAGACCTTCCGCATTCTGCGGCTGGGCAGCCTTGTCTTGACCAACGACCTGCGTGGCGAGACATTGCGGCTGAGCGCGGGGGAGAAAGCCAGCCCGCATCTCATTGTCAAAAGCCTGCTCATCACCCGGCCGCGCCCCGCCGTTTCCAATCCTTAGTGCCATGCGTTTCGTTCTTCCGCTCATCTTTGCCGCCCTTGCCCTGGGGGTGCTGCCCTCGTGCAAGCGCATCGAGGCCAAACTGCGCCGCCTGGCCGAGCAGAGCGGTGTGACCCCGAAACCACCGCCACCGCCCAAGCCCGAGGAACCGGCGCTGACCGCGGAGGAGCAGGCGATCGAAAAGAAGCTGCAGGAGACCGCGCTGCAGGAAGCCGCCGCGCCGGGGCCGGAGATGCCGGCCGCGCCCGCCTTCGAGCTGAACAAATCGTCCGTCGTCTCCATCCTCGGCTACCATGATTTCAAAGACCGGGGAGGCAGCCCGATGCTGATTTCCGCGCCGAAGTTCCGGACGCAGATGCAGGCGATCAAGGACTCCAAGATTCCGGTCATCTCGCTGAGCGACATGATGGCATGGAAGCGCGGGGAGAAGAACATTCCCGAAGAGGCCATCGTGATCACGATGGATGACGGATGGGAGGGCGTGTACACATACGCGTATCCGGTGCTGAAGGAGTTCGGCTTTCCCTTCACGATCTACTTGTACAAAAAGTACGTGGGCGGGGCCGGACGCTCGATGAGCTGGGATCAGATCAAGGAGATGATGCAGCACGGATGCGAAGTGGGGAGCCACAGCGTCTCGCACGAAAGCCTCAAGAAGAAACCCAAGAATGCGAAGACCGACGCGGACGTGCAGCAGTGGATTGTGAGCGAGCTGAAGGACTCGCGCGATTTCCTGGAGGAAAACCTGCATGTGAAGGTGCTGTCCTTTGCGTACCCCTACGGCAACTTTGACGACTCCATCATGGAGACGGGGCTGCAGATTGGGTATGAGTCTCTCGTCACCGTGAACGGGCAGAAAGTGACCTGGGACACGCCGAACGGGAAGCTGGGGCGCTACATCGTGCACGGGGACAACGACATCAATTTCAAGCTGGCGACGAGCTTCCGCGGGCGGGGAGATGTGGGCTCCAACAAGTTTCTGGTGGCCGACGCCAAAAACGACAAGGGGGAGCAACTGATCCAGCTCAAGCCGAAGCCGGAGGCGGTGATCACCGAACGCCGCCCTCTTATTGAAGCGGACTTGAAGAAACTGGGCACCATCGTGCCGGAGAGCATCAAGCTGCGCATTGCCGGTCTGGGAACAGTGCCGGCGAACTACGACCCGGCGGCGATGGTGGTGCGTTTCCAGTTTCCCTACAAGCTGCGCAAGGAGGACTGCGCGGTGAGCCTGAGCTTCCAACGCGAACCCTCCCAGCCCACCGAGGTGGTGAGCTGGCATTTTAAGATTGATCTGGCGGCGGCTTATTTGCCTGCGCAGTGAGAAGGCGGGATGAGGGGCGGGGACGCTCGAAAGCGGCGCTGACGCACGGCACTCCGGGGACGCTGGCGCGTGTTTTCCCCTCTCGGGCAGGGCCTACGCATGAATGGAGCGCCTGAGTATGAGGAGTAGAATTTGGCGTCTTGGAATGCTTCCGCTGTACAAAATGCCATCATGGATGACGAAGGGCAGCGCCGAAACTTCAACCGTTTCAACTATTTCAACGCCTGGGTATACGCGAACAGTCCGCCAAGTGGGAAGTCATACCACGCATTGTTAAATACGGGTCTATTCTCTTCGCTTCAGCCCCAAAGGGGCGACGGAGTCCAGCCCAGGGCGCCGCGAGGAACGAGCAAGCCCTGGGTCACCCGCACGCAAACCCGGGGCAGCAAACCCAGCGCTCCGTCACATGCCGCCGGGTCCCAGCAGCTAGTCCTTCGTAGCTTTAGCGAAGAATGGGCGTTTGCAACGCGTCCCGCCACGCTTCTGCGTCGCAAGCATCCACCGCCCTCAACTGACCGCCGGCCTCTCAGACCCGTTTTCAACTGTTTGGGGTATCACATCCCTCCGGCATGTCGCCAGGGCTTGCCGATGAACATCGGCAAAAAGCCTGGCTGTCACAGAATACTCCCTCCCGTGGCTAACCGCTTCATGCGTAAGCCCTGCCTCTCGGGTTATCCGATAAGCTTCGGGGTTGCGATGTGGGGACTGCTGGCGACTATCTAAGCCCCCCTTCCCCCTTTTTCTCCGATGTTCTCCGCCCTCTCCGAAAAACTAGAAAGCGCCTTTAAGAGGCTGCGCGGCCAGTCGCGCATCAGTGAATCCAACGTCAGCGAAGCGATGCAGGAAATCCGCATGGCGCTGCTGGAGGCGGATGTGGACTTCAAGGTAGCCAAGGACCTGGTGGAGACGGTGAGCAAGCAGTCGATCGGGGCGGAAGTGCTGCTGAAGGTTTCCCCGGGGCAGCAGATCGTCAAAATCTTCCACGATGAACTGGTCAAGCTGCTGGGAAGCGACGCGACAGCGCTGAACGTGGACCCGCCACAGCGCATTCTGATGACGGGCCTCAACGGGGCCGGCAAAACGACGACCTCCGCCAAGCTGGCAAACTGGCTGAAAAAGCAGGGCCGCCGCCCGCTGCTGCTGGCGCTGGACTTGTACCGCCCGGCTGCGGTGAAGCAGCTCCAGGTGCTGGGGCAGCAGCTCAATGTGCCCGTGTTTGCGCCTGCTGAAAGCGAAACGGATCCGGTGAAGGCTGCGAAAGCCGCGCTGGTGTGGCTCAAGGAGCAGGGCAATGGCGTGGCGATCTTTGACACCGCCGGCCGTCAGGACCTGGATGAAGAACTGCTGGCGGAGCTCAAGCGCGTGCGCGCGGTGGTGGAACCCAACGAGGTGCTGCTGGTGGCAGACGCGGCGACGGGCCAGCAGGCCGTGAGCGTGGCGCAGAAATTCAACGCGGCCGTGGGCATCACCGGCCTGATCATGACGAAGCTGGACGGCGACGCCCGCGGCGGTGCGCTGCTCTCCATGCGGCAGGTGACGGGCTGCGCGGTGAAATTCCTCGGCGTGGGCGAAAAGATCGACCAGCTCGAGATTTTCCACCCGGACCGCATGGCGCAGCGCATTCTGGGCATGGGAGACGTGGTGGGCCTGGTGGAGAAAGCCGCAGAAGAGATCGACGAGAAGGAGGCCGAGAAGCTGGCCGCCCGCATGCAGTCGAACAAGTTCGACTTCACCGACATGCTGGCGCAGATGCGCATGATGAAGAAGCTGGGCCCCATCGGCGGCATCCTCGGCATGCTGCCCGGCATGGGCAAAATGAAGGAAATGGTGGGACCTGACGCCGACAAACGCATGAAGCATGTGGAGGCGCTGATCCTCTCCATGACGCCGAAAGAGCGTCAGCGGCCCGAGATCATCAACGGCCAGCGCCGCAAGCGCATCTGCGCCGGCGCCGGGCGGCCCGTGATGGAGATGAACCAGCTCCTCAAACAGTTTGAGATGATGAAGAAGCTCATGGGCAACAAGGGCATGATGGCCCAGATGATGGGCGGCATGATGGGGGGTGGCGGAGGCGGCATGGGAGGCCTCGGAGGAATGTTCGGGGGTGGCGGAGGCGGCGGCAAGATGCCCAAGCTGCCGCCTGGGATGAAGTTCCCCGGCAAATTCTAATCCTGCGCTTTCTTTCCTTGTCCCACACTATGAGTTCCCCTTTCCGCATCGGAGTCGCCGGAGTCGGCGCCATTGGCAAAAATCACGCACGCATCATGGCGGAGATCGCCGCGAAGAGCGAAGGCGCGATCACCTTTTCGGCGGTGTATGATGCGGACCCTGCCCGCGCGGCTGAATTCGCCGCGCAGTATGGCACTCAGGCCGCAAGCGATCTGGCCGATTTCGCCGGTCGTGTGGACGCGGCCACGGTGGCGGTGCCGACGATCTTCCACCGCAAGGTGGCCGAGCCGCTGATGCAGGCGGGCATTCATGTGATGGTGGAAAAGCCGATCAGTGAATCCTACGCGGAGGCGCAGGCGCTGATCGAACTGGCGAAGTCCAAGAGCGTGATCCTGCAGGTGGGGCACATCGAGCGCTTCAATCCGGTGCTGCTGCAACTGGAGCAGCGCATGGACAACCCGCGCTTCATCGAGGCGCACCGCCTTTCCCCCTTCCCGAACCGAAGCATCGACATCGGCGTGGTGCTGGACCTGATGATTCATGACATCGAGATCGTGCTGCACCTGGTGAAATCGGAGCTGGTGCAGGTGGACGCGGTGGGGATTCCCGTGCTGACGAAGCGCGAGGACATCGCCAATGCGCGGCTGAAGTTTGCCAACGGCTGCATCGCGAACATCACGGCCAGCCGCATCAGTCCGGAGAAGATGCGCAAGATCCGGGTGTTTCAGAGCTCGAGTTATCTGAGCCTGGACTACCAGGAGCAGAGCGGGTGGATTTACCGCAAGGATGGCATGCAGATCGTGCGGGAGGCGGTGGAAGTGGAGAAGGACGAGCCGTTGAAACTTGAGATCGCCGCCTTTGTGGAATGCGCGCGCCATGGACGCCGCCCGGTGGTGACCGGACAGGAAGGCGCGGAGGCGGTGCGCATCGCGCTGGAGATCACGGATCAGATCGAAAAGAACGCCGCGCTCGGAGGCTCATGAACCGCATCTTCATCATCGCAGGCGAAGTCAGCGGCGACACCCATGCCGCGGGGCTGCTGCGTGAACTGAAGGCGCTGGAGCCTGATATGAAGGTGGTGGGGCTGGGCGGGCCGAAGATGCGCGAAGTCGCGGGAGACGGGATCGAGGACTGGGTGGAGACGGCCGGCGTGGTGGGACTGTGGGAAGTGCTGAAAATGTACAGCTACTTCAAAGAGAAGATGAACGCGGTGCTGGACTCCATTCTGGATCAAAAACCCGAGGCGGTGATCCTGGTGGACTACCCCGGCTTCAACCTGCGGCTGGCCAGCGGGCTGCGCACGGCAGGCTACCAGGGGCGCATCCTCTACTACATCAGCCCGCAGGTGTGGGCCTGGAAGAAGGGCCGGGTGAAGACAATGGCGAAGGTGCTCAATCTCATGATCTGCATCTTCCCTTTTGAGAAGGAGTTTTATGAGAAGAGCGGGCTGCGCACCGAATTCAGCGGGCACCCCATGGTGGAGCGTGTGGTGACGCTGAAGCGTGAATGGAAGCGGGAGCCGGGCCTGGTGGGCTGGTTCCCCGGCAGCCGCCTGAACGAGGTGCGGCGGTTGTTTCCGCTGATGATGGAGGCGGCGAAGATCATCAAGGAAGCCGCGCCGGGGGCACGCTTTGCAGTTTCCGCCGCAAATGAAACGCTGGCCGGATTCATGCGGCAGATGGCCGACGACCACGGCATGCCGGAGGCGAAGCGCTGGATCGAAACCGGCACCGTGTATGATCTGATGCAGCGCGCCGAGGCGGGAGCGGTGGCCTCAGGCACCGCCACGCTGGAGGCGGCGTGCTTTGGCCTGCCCTACACGCTGATCTACAACGTGAGCTGGCCCACCTATGTCATCGGCAGGCTGGTGGTGCGCATCAAGCACCTGGGCATCGTGAACATCCTGGCAAAGCGTGAAGTGGTGAAGGAACTGGTGCAGGGGCAGCTCAGTGCGCAGACGCTGGCGAAGGCGACCCTGGAACTGCTGACCCACGGCGCGAAGCGGGAGCAACTGCAGCGGGAGCTGGCCGACGTGGTGGCCACGCTGGGGAGCGGCGGAGCGTATGCACGCGCGGCGCAGGCGGTGCATGAGGCGATGCTGGGGGCGTGACTCTGAGCGGAGCGAGATGATGCTCGCTCCGCCGCAGCGCCAGGGGAGATTACACCCTCAAGCGCCTCACACGCCGATCTGCGGCAGGTTCCAGACGTTTTTGGCGTATTCGAGGATGGTGCGGTCGCTGCTGAATTTGCCCATGCGGGCGGTGTTGTGGATGGCCATCTTCTGCCAGCGGTTCTGGTCGCGGTAGGCTTTGTCCACCTCGGCCTGGCATGCGGCATAACGGTCGTAGTCGGCCATGACGAGGAAGGGATCGCCATGGGAGAGGAGGCTGTCGCGGAGGGGTTTGAACTCGTCCTGATTGCCGGTGAAGTAGTCGGAGGCGAGCCAGTCAATGCTGAGGCGGAGGTCTTCGCTGGCGTGGTAGAAGTCCCAGGGGTTGTAGCCGCGGGCGTAGAGCTCGGTGACTTCCTCGACGGTGAGGCCGAAGATGAAGATGTTTTCCGGACCGACTTCCTCGAGGATTTCGACATTGGCGCCGTCGAGGGTGCCGATGGTGAGGGCGCCATTAAGGGCGAGCTTCATGTTGCCGGTGCCGGAGGCCTCCTTGCCGGCGGTGGAGATCTGCTCGGAGAGATCAGCGGCGGGGATGATGCGCTCGGCGAGGGAGACGCCGTAGTTCGGGATGTAGATGACCTTGAGCCTGCCATTCACGCGGGGGTCGTGGTTCACCTTGGCGGCGAGGGCATTGATGGCGTGGATGATGTTCTTGGCGAGGTAGTAGCCGGGAGCAGCCTTGGCACCGAAGATGAAGACACGGGGAGCCATGTCGAAGTTCGGGTCGGCGATGATCTTGCGATACAGCGTGACGATGTGCAGGAGATTGAGATGCTGGCGCTTGTACTCGTGCAGACGTTTGATCTGCACGTCAAAGAGGGCGTCAGGGCTGACGCTGACACCGCAGGTGTCCTGGATGATCTTGGCGAGGCGGACTTTGTGGCCGCGCTTGATGGCCTGGAATTTTTCCTTGAACGAGGCGTCGTCGGCAAAGCGGTCAAGGGCGATGAGCTTGGTGGAGTCTTTCAACCATCCGGCGCCGATGGATTCGGTGATGAGGGCGGAGAGCTCCGGATTGCAGACGTCGAGCCAGCGGCGGAAGGTGACTCCGTTGGTCAGATTGAGGAAGCGGTCGGGATAGAGCTCGAAGAACTCCGGGAAGAGGCGCTCGCAGAGCAGGCGGGTGTGAAGCGCGGCGACACCGTTGGTGGCGTGGCTGCCCAGAACGGAGAGGTGGGCCATGCGGACTTTTTTGCCACCGCTCTCCTCGATGAGGGAGAGGGCGCGTTTTTTCTCGCCGTCCCCCGGCCAGCGGGCTTCGACATCGCCATCCAGGAAGCGCCTGTTGATTTCGTAGATGATCTGCAGGTGGCGTGGGAGCACGCGCTCAAACAGGGCGGCATTCCAGGTTTCCAGCGCCTCGGGAAGAAGGGTGTGGTTGGTATAGGAGAAGGTCTTCTGGCAGATGTCCCAGGCCTGGCTCCATTCGAGCTTCTCTTCATCCACGAGGATGCGCATGAGCTCTGGAATGGCGACGGCGGGATGGGTGTCGTTGAGCTGGACGGCGGCCTTGGAGGGGAACTCGCTCCAGGGGAGGTCGTAGCCGCCTTTGAAGCGGCGCACGATGTCCGCGAGGGAACAGGCGACAAAGAAGTACTGCTGCACGAGGCGGAGCTCCTTGCCGCTCTCGGTGGCGTCATTGGGATAGAGAACTTTGGAGACGGTCTCGGCGATGGCCTTCTCACGCAGGGCCTCGATGTAGCTGCCTTCGTTGAAGACCTTGAAGTTGAAGTCTTCGTCCGCCTGCGCCTGCCAGAGGCGGAGGACGTTCACGGTGTTGCTGTCATAGCCGACGATCGGGATGTCCCAGGGGAGACCGAGAAGGCATTTGGTGTCCACCCACTCGTGGTGCGGGCGGCCAAATTCGTCGAACTTCTGAATGACCTTGCCATAAAGATGGACGGTCTGGCGGTAGGAGGGGCGGGCGATCTTCCAGGGGCTGCCATCGCGCATCCAGGCGTCTGGATGCTCCACCTGCCTGCCATTGACAAACTCCTGGCGAAAGAGGCCAAACTCATAGTGGATGCCGTAGCCGATGGCGGGCAGGTCCAGGGTGCTGAGGGAGTCCATGAAGCAGGCGGCGAGGCGGCCGAGACCGCCGTTGCCCAGCCCCATGTCCGGCTCCTTTTGCACGAGGGCATCGAGATCCTTGCCCATTTCAGAGAGGGCCTGCTTGGTGGCGTCATAGATGCCGGCATTGCGCAGGTTGTTTTCCAGCAGGCGGCCCATGAGGTATTCCAGAGAGAGGTAGTGCACGCGGCGCACGCCCTGGGCGCGGTGCTGACGGCGAGACTGGGTGGCGCGCTCCATGACGCGGTCGCGCACGGCGAGGGAGGTGGCGACGTACCAGTCGTTCTCACTGGCCGTGGCAATGTAGGCACCCAGGGTGAAGCGGAGATGATTGGTGATCGAAAGTTTGAGGCTGTCGGTGGTGTTGAGGACGGCGCAATTGGCGAGGGCTTCCATGGGAGAGGGGCTGAATTTTTTTGATGGAGCTACCAAGTCAACCACTTGGGAGGATCGACCGGAGCAATGAGGAGGGTGATTTCGCCCTTGGGCGTTTTGGTCCGGTAATAAGGTAGCAAGATGTCTGCCGGACCACGTTTGATTTCTTCAAATTTCTTGGTCAATTCCCTTGCCACTACAAGCCTATGCTTAGGCGAGGCTGTGGCGAGGATTTCGAGGGTATCGACCAGGCGGTAAGGGCTTTCAAAGAAGACGCTGGTGCAATCGCGCTGGAGGGCGGCGGTGAGGACGGTGGTGCGGGCACCTTTTTTGTGGGGGAGAAAGCCACCGAAATAAAAGGGCGTGGTGGGCAGGCCGGAGGCGGCCAGCGCGGTGATAACGGCACTGGGCCCGGGGATGCCCTCCACATGGAAACCGGCGGCCACGACCGCCCCTGCAAGCCGCTGGCCGGGATCTGACACGGTGGGCATGCCCGCGTCTGAGATGAGGGCGACACTGCCGCCCTGGCGCATGTGCTCCAGAAGCTGGGGAATGCGCTGGGCTTCATTGTGCTCATTGAGGCTGATGAGGCGCGCACGGATGTCGTGGTACTTCAGCAGCATGCCCGAATGGCGTGTGTCCTCACAGGCGACGAGGTCGGCGGCGCGGAGGGTGTCGAGCGCGCGCTGGGTGATGTCGCGCATGTTGCCAATGGGAGTGGCGACCAGATGCAGGCCTGGATTCAAGCGGCCGGCGGGCGCCACAGGCTCAAACAACTCACCTTCCTCCTCCTGACCGGCTGACTGCTCCGCGGCTGGATCTGGCTCCGAGGACATGGCGCGGGCAGAAGATTACCAGCCTTCGGAAACCTGATCCGCGAGAACAAAGGCCAGACGCTGAGCGGCGTCTTCGAGGAGCTGAGTTTCGGAGAGCTGCAGGTTCGCATCGAGGATGATGTAGGAATCAGCGGTGGCGTAGCCGTAATGGAGCACTTTGCCGGAGGCGGTGTCCTTGACGGTGAAGGGGCAGACCAAAGTCGCGAGAATCTGCGAGCTGCGCAGGACGTTGTTCAGGTCAGAGCGAAACTGGGTGCGGTTGATGTTGGAGATTTTTCCCTCCAACACGGCCTCGGCCTCGCTTTTGGACACGATCTGGTAGGAGCCGTGATTTTGGAGCTGCTTGATGACGGCGTTGGTCACCAGTACGGCCAGCCGAGGCTCCAGGGTGAGATTTTCAAAGGTGGGCACCGCTATCTTGGTGATGTTGCGGAGGTGTACGGGCTTGTGGGCACCCAGGGTGTAGCCCGCGCAACCGGAGAGCAGAAGGCAGCCAGACGCCAGCAGAAGAAAAAGCGATTTCATCCAAATAGTTTGAGAAGTGACCCGGCCGAGCATGGCGTGCTGACATGCCCGCGCAAGAATTTATGACGCGGGCTTCGTGGTCGAAGGCACGGGCGGAACGGGTGGCACAGGTACATTGGACCCACCTGGCGACGGGGGAACCATGGGTGCATTGGGAGCCGGCGGCACCGGCAGCAGAGCAGGTTTTTCCGTCTCGGGAACTGGTGGCAGCAGAGAGCCGGCACCGGGAGTGGTGGCTCCAGGGCGCAGCGGCAGGGTGGGCTCTGTCAGAGGAATGGGCACAAAACCATCGTCCCCTGTACGCATTTTCGGCTTCTGGCTGAGGCGGGCCAGCTCCGGGGCCAGCGGGCCGACATAGTCGTCACGCGTCTTCAGATTCTCCGCAGTGAGCGCGGTGTAGTCCTGGCCCGGACCTTTTTTGGCGTCTGCCACGCCATCAGGATCTGTGGCGGCGAGCTGAGCGAGCATGGTGCGCGCTTCTGCCGAAACCTCAGGAGAGCCAAATTTGAGCGCCTCATTGAGATAGATGGCGGCGGCCTTGGTCTTGCCTACGCGCTGATAGAACTTGGCCACGGTGAGGGATTGATTGGCCTCGGCCGTATTGACCTGATGGAGGATCATCTCGGTCTCCTGCTTGCGATCTCCGGTAGGATTGGTGGCGATGTAGGTGCGGAGGGCGTCACGGGCGGCGAGGAGGTTGGAGGCGTCCTCGCTGCGCTGGGCGGCGATGTTGCTGATGGAGCCGATGCGGAACTGGGCTTCAGCCGCCTGCGAGGTGTTGGGGTAGTTTTCCACGACCTTCTGGTAGGCGGCGATGGCCTTGTCCTTCTCTTTCAGGTCCTGCTGGATTTCCGCGATGCTGAACTGGGCCAGAGGGGCGTATTTGCCGAAGGGGGCGTTCTTGATGATTTTCTCGTAGAACTTGATCACGTCAGACGAGTTCATCTTCATGCTGATGAGCAGGATGCCGCGCTGCTTTCTGCCGCCTTTGGCTTCCTCGGCGATCTCAAACTGCTTTTCAATAGCCTCGCTGAAGTGCGGGCTGTCGCGGTAGGACTGGATGAAGGCCTGCAGCGCGTCGAATGCCGCGTCCATCTTGCCATTGTGGCGGACGATGACGGCATTCTGGAAGGAGGCTTCGGCGGCGCTCTTGGTGAAGGAGTAGCGCTTCACGATGGTCTGGTAAAGGGTCTGGGCTTTGCTGACCTTGCCGGCGTTCTCGGCCTGGCGGGCCTGGGCCAGAAGGGCGGCGGCGGCGAGTTCCTGCGACTCACGCTCGCTGTTCGCCGGGACGACCTTGTCCTTCTTGCCGGAAAAGGGCCAGAGGGCGGAGGACTCAGTCGTCAGGGAGAAGAATGAAACGGCACATGCCAGGAGGACCGGCAGGC
Organism: Prosthecobacter sp.; assembly: GCF_044227185.1. Classification (GTDB taxonomy): domain Bacteria; phylum Verrucomicrobiota; class Verrucomicrobiia; order Verrucomicrobiales; family Verrucomicrobiaceae; genus Prosthecobacter. The sequence goes on from NZ_JBGAFO010000002.1 coordinate 228,427, forward strand.
GGACTGGGGAAAGGAATCTCATCAGACGGGTATAGTAAGTTCTGGTTAAGCATGCGTCAAGGTGGCAACGAGCCTGCCGAACGGGATCGTTCCGGCCCTTGTTTTGCCCATTTCCCCGGTCTAAGGAGCCGGGAATCATGCGCTATCTGCTCCTTTTCGCCCTCAGCTTCCCCCTTCTGGCCCAGTGCCAGAAGGTAACGCCTGCCCCGGCGGGGTTCCGCGCCCTGAGGGACCTGGACTATGTGGGCTCCGGGAATGCACGCCAGATGCTGGACCTTTACCTGCCTGAAAAGAAGGGGGAGAAACCGAACCCGCTGGTGGTTTACATCCATGGCGGCGGCTGGCAGGCGGGCAGCAAGGACGAGGCTGATGTGCTGGTGGGGCTGATCAAGGGAAACACGCCCTATGCAGGGGCCAGCCTGAACTACCGGCTGAGCCAGCAGGCCCAGTGGCCGGCGCAGATCCACGACTGCAAGGCCGCGATCCGCTGGCTGCGCGCGCATGCAGAGGAGTATCACCTCGATCCAGACAAGATCGCCGTCTTTGGCATCTCCGCAGGCGGGCACCTGGTGAGCATGCTGGGCGTGACCGGCGGAGTGAAGGAGCTGGAAGGAGAGCTGGGCAGGCACCTGGAGCAGAGCAGCCGGGTCTCCTGCGTGCTGGACTTCTGCGGGCCGTCTGATTTTCTGACCTTCGGCGGCAAGGGCAGCGTGATTGATCCTGATGATCCCCAGGGGCCGCTGGCCAAGCTCATCGGCGGACCGCTGAAGGACCGCCGGGAGGAGGCGCGCAAGGCCTCGCCCGTGAGCTACCTCACGCAGGATGATGCGCCCTTTCTCATCATTCATGGAGACAAGGACAACATCGTGCCCTATGCGCAGGCCACGGAGTTTGATACGGCGCTGAAGGCGGCGCATATCCCCTCCATCCTGCTGACCGGCACGGATGGCGGCCACGTCTTTCTGAGCGGGCCGCTGGTGGAACGCATGTACGCCTTCAACGCCCGCCATCTGCAGGGCAAGGACGTCCAAATCCCCGGAGGAGCCGTTCCTTCCAAATAACACACTTCACAGGGCGGCCGCCTTTGGCCCCCTTCCCTTTTTCACCCTTTCAATGACTGATTCCGAAATCAAATCCGCCATCCTGGAGATGGGCCGCCGTGCCCGCGCCGCCTCGTATGCCCTGGTCAAACTGAGCACCGAACAGAAAAATGCGATCCTGGTGGCGATGGCCGGGGAGATCATGGCGCGGCAGGAAGCCATCCTCGCCGCGAACGCGCTGGACCTGGAGCGGGCGCAGAAAAACGGGCTGAGCAAGGCGATGATCGACCGCCTGACGCTGGACCCGAAACGCCTGAAAGCCGTGGCCGACGCCGTGCGTGAAGTGGCGCTGCTGCCTGACCCCGTGGGTGAAAAGCTCAGTGACTGGACGCGCCCGAACGGCCTGCACATCCGCAAGGTGCGCGTGCCCATCGGCGTGATCGGCATTATTTTTGAGTCACGGCCGAATGTGACCACGGATGCGGCTTCGCTTTGTTTTAAGACCGGCAATGCCACGATCCTGCGCGGGGGCAGCGAGGCCATCGACAGCAACCGCGCGCTGGCTGCGGCGCTGCAGGCCGGAGGCGAACGCGCCGGGCTGCCGCCTGACAGCATTCAGCTCATCCCTTTCACCGACCGCGCCAGCGTGGAGCACATGGCGCAGATGGATCAATACCTGGACCTCATCATTCCACGCGGCGGCAAGGGGCTGATCGAAAAGGTGGTGGCGACCGCACGCATGCCGGTGATCAAACACTACGACGGTGTGTGCCATGTGTATGTGCATGCGGATGCGGACCTGGACATGGCGGCAGACATCATCGTCAACAGCAAGTGCCAGAAGCCGGGTGTGTGCAACGCGCTGGAAACCATCCTGGTGCACGAGGATCTGGCGGCGACATTCTACCCGCTCATCGGCCAGCGCCTGCTGGAGGCGAAGGTGGAAATCCATGCGGATGAGACCGCGCGGCAGCACCTGGGCGTGGCAGCCCAACCAGCCACGGAGGAAGACTGGAGCACGGAGTACCTGGATCTCATCCTGGCCGTGAAAACCGTCAGCGGGCTGGACGAGGCCATCGCGCACGTCAACCGGTATGGCTCGCACCATACGGACAGCATCATCACCAAGGACCGTGCCGCGGCCGAGCGTTTCCAGCATGAGGTGGACAGCGCGGTGGTGCTGCACAACGCGAGCACGAGATTCAATGACGGCGGCGAATTTGGCTTTGGCGCCGAGATCGGCATCTCCACCGACAAGCTGCATGCGCGCGGGCCGATGGGGCTGGCGGAGCTGTGCAGCTACAAGTATCTGGTGGATGGCAGCGGACAGGTGCGGGGGTGAAAGGGGCCGCGGGAACATCGCATCCCGAGAGCGCGGCCTCCGGCATGGCATTCTTCCTGCGCGCATGGTTCTTCGCTTGCAGGATCGGCGTCCCCATTCTTTTTGTGGCGGCCGAAACCACCGCAAGCTTCGGATCTTCCGCATGGCATTTCTGTTTCCCATGAACCCTCCGTCTGTTCGTTTTCTTCCCCTGCTCTTTCTCGCCTGTGCCTCCGCGCAGGCGGTGATTCCTGATCCGCTCCCGAAGGCGCCGGAGCCGGTGGATGACATTCTGCGGCTCCAAATCTTTCTCGACGGCCAGCTCTTTGGCCCCGGAAAGATTGATGGCCGGCCAGGCGAGTTCACCACCAAGGCCCTGAAGCGCTATGAAAAATCTCACGGTTTGCCCGAGACGGAGGTGGAAAACAACACGCTGGACCTTTCCAGTGTGCCGGAGCTGTACACGAACTACACGATCCGCGAGGAAGACCTGAAGTTTGTGGGCGAGGTGCCGCGGCAGCCTTCGGCGCAGAGCAAAAAGAAGTACCTGCCCTATGATTCGCTGCTGGAGTTTCTGACGGAGCGTTTTCACTGCGCGCCGGAGCTGCTGGAGTTCATCAACAAGCCGATGAAGATGGATGCGCTGAAGCCGGGGGATGTGGTGAAGGTGCCGGCGGTGCAGCCGTTTCTCATCGAGGAGCTGACAGAGATACCGAAACTGCCGGAGGTGCCTGAATTTCTGAACCGCGTGATCAAGATCGACACCCGTGAAAAAGTGCTCGATGTGTGGGATGGGGAGAAACTGATCGCGAGCGTGCCCATCACTCCCGGCACCGGCCACCTGGCCACACCGCCGGGCACCTGGCGCATCCTGGGCATCACGCAGATGCCGACGTTTCGCTGGGACAAGAGCGTGCTGGAGTACGGAGTGCGCAGCGGAAACTATTACGAGCTGCCCATTGGGCCGAACAATCCGGTGGGTGTGATGTGGATCGGGCTGAACCGGCCCGGCATCGGCATTCACGGCACGAACTCGCCGCAGAACATCGGCCGCACCTCCAGCCATGGCTGCATGCGCACGGCGAACTGGGACGTGGTGCGCCTGGTGAAGCAGATCACACAGGGGATGACAGTGGTCATTGAAGGGCCTGCGGCAGAACCGCGCCCGGTCATTGTGGCGAAAGCGAAGCCGGTGGCCCCGCCGCCACCGCCCGCGCCGAAGCGCGGTTTTTTTGCCAGACTGTTCGGCAGGAGGTGACCAGGCCTCAGTTGGGGCGCAGGGTGATGGAGCTCGAATCCTTCACCTTCAGTCCGCGCGGGCTGCGCGTCACCTGCTCGAACTGCCGGGCCCAGTGACGCATGGTGTTCATGGCGTGGCCATAGGGCTGATAGTCGCGCAGATTGATGAGGGTGAGCTGGTCACTTTCGTTGTCCGCAAACTGGAAGAAAGCGCGGCCGGAACTGGAGTCGAGCACCTTGCCTTCGATGGCCATGTTGCCCTTGGTGAGGTAGGCTGCGAACCCCATCATGGGCGTGGCCACAATCTTCAGCACGGTCACCACGGCATTTCCTTTGGGGCTGGTGGGATTGAGCTCGGTGATGGCCAGTTGCAAAGTGAGCGTGTCCCTGCCCGGGCGGTTTGCGAGCTGGTACAGCGGTGCGGGCGAGGAGCGAAATGCGGCGACAAACTCCTCCCGCAGGCGCGCCGCAACATCCGCCTCCCGGCGCTCCACGCCGCCCCAGGCGACCTCGCTGGAGGCGAGCCCCCGGCTGAGGGGACGCAGAAAATGCAAGGTGACCGGAGCGATGAAAAGCTTTCGCTTCGCCTTTCCTGCGGCGAGCACCCTGGGGTCCGGCGTGATCCAGATTTTTTGAAAGCCGAGCTGCGCGCGGGCATCCTGCGCCAGCCAGGGCTGCTCGAAAAACGGAGAGAGAGCGGCGGGCTGCGCTTTGAGCATGCGGTTCGTCGAGCTGCAGGCCGGCAGCAGCACCAGCAGCAGAACGAAAAGAGGATGCAGAAAGCGCATGGCGGACGGAGGCAGCGATAAAGACACAAAACCCGCCCGCAGCGCAATGCCATAACTCCGCGAGCATACGAAAGATGCGCAGCGGCCATGGATTTATGCGTTTACCTCCAGTGGATTCCGCCGAACATCCGCGACCTGCTCCTTTAATGCCTCCAGCCACCGTTCATCTCGTGATTCCCTGCTACCAGGAAAGCGGGCGCATCGGCCCGTTCCTCAAGGAACTGTGCGAGGTGACGCATGAGCTGGGAGGAGTGACGATACGCGTGGTGGAGGACGGCTCGGATGCGGCTGAAGCCGCGCGCATGGCGGCCCTCATCGCTCCGCTATGCGAACAGCACGCGCACCTCCAGGCGCCGCTGTTTTTGCCGAAGAACCAGGGGAAAGGCGGGGCGGTGTATGCCGGGTGGGACCAGGCACCGGAGGTGGACTGGCTGGCCTTTGTGGATGCGGACGGCTCATGCTCCGCCGCCGAGGTGGCGTATCTCGTCCGCCGGGCGCGGCAGGAACCTAGACCGCTGAGGGCGGTGTTTGCCTCCCGCTGGGACCAGACAAGCTCCCGGGTGCACCGGCAGTGGAAGCGGCGGCTGATGGGGCGGGTGTTTGGCACCCTCGTGTCCACCTTGCTGCACATTCCTGTTCATGACAGCCAGTGCGGGCTGAAGCTGGTGCCGCGCGCGGCGTATCTGCGCATTGCGCAGAAGCTGGTCATCCGCGGCTTTGCCTTTGATGTGGAACTGCTGGCCGCGCTGCATGACACCGGCTGCGACTTTGACGAGGTGGCCATTGAATGGCATGAGACACCCGGCGGGCATGTGCATCTGATCCGCGACTCCATCCGCATGACGCGGGATGTGCTGGCGATTCGGAGGCGGAGATTGAGGGAACGCGAAAAGTAAAAGTGGTGGGCACCCGATGGCACACGCCTCCCCTTATTCCCACTTCAACTCCGTGCCCACGGGCAGGAGGCGGGCGGCGCGGGCGATGTCCCAGTTGGTGAGCCTGAAGCCGCCGAGGCTTTCCTGTTTGGTCATGGTGCCGGGAATGCTGGTGCCGTGCAGGCCGTAGGGCAGAGGTTTGGGATCGCCGCTTTTGGCGAGATTGATCCACAGGATGCCGGTGGGATTGTTGGGGCCAGCAGACAGGCGGTAGGGGACGGTCATGGGAGCAGCAGGATCGCCCATGCTCAAGAGGCGGGGACGTGGAATGACTTCGAGGATCTTCCAGATCTTGCGCCCATGCAGTCCCGGGCGGGCGGAGGAAACGGGCATGCTGGCGATGATCTGATCTCCGCGACGAATGATGAGCCGGCTGACGCCGAGCATGCTGGCGGTGACGGGCGCGGCAGGATCGGCAGCGGGCTGCAGGGGCTCGGTGAAAGCGTTTTCGATTTCGAAAGGCAGGACGTTTGGAACGAGGAAGACCGCACCGGGAACATTGGGGTTTTTGAGACCGGGGTTGATGTGGCGCAGGAAGGACTCGGCGGCATGGAAGCGCTCGGCGACAAACTCCCAGCCGGAGTGGTAGGCCATGAAACTTTCGTGAGTGAGCTCTTCAAAAGTGGGAGGCGGCTCGACGATGGTCTTGGTTTTCCCTTTGCCGGAAGGGGGAGCGCCCGGGCGGGGTGAGATCCACCGCATGTCGGCCGCGGTGAGGGTGTATTCGACGTAGGGACCGCCGATGGACTTCATGGCAGGCGAAGGCTGGCCTTCGGGTGTGTGAAGCTCGCCGGGATGGGCTTTTTCAAAGGCCTTGTAGGCGGCGTCATAGACCGGGCCAGCGGTGCCATCGATGGGGCCGATGGTGAAGCCCTGGCGGTCCAAAAAGGCCTGGATGAGCACCAGTTGAGAAGCGCCCCAGGCTGCCGGAGGGATAGGGCGATGGGGCTTGGTGGCGATGAGCACCGGAGCTTCTTCTTTGACGGGAGAGAGCGCTTTCTTCTTTTTCTCCGGCGCGGCCGCGGCTTTCTTCGGAGCCTCCTCTCTGGCGGGTTCCTTCGCAGGAGCAGCCGCCGCGATCATCGCCTTGATGTCATTCTCGCCGGGCACCTTCACCACCTGGCCGATGACGATGCGGTCGTTTTTCATGTCATTGAAGATCTTGAGCTGATCCACAGTGACACCGTTGGCGTGCGCGATTTTGGTGAGGGAATCTCCTTTCACCACGACATGCTCCAGCATGGCGGGAGGCGGACCTTTGAGGGCGGCTTTGACTTCGACAGGTGTGGTCGCTCCAGGCTTGAGCGGTTGGGCCGTCGGCACCGCTCCAGGCTGGGTTGTGGCAACTGCAGCCGGAGCATCGATGGGGAGCCCGAAGGCTGCAGCATCCGAAGGCTCCACCTGCCAGGGCCATTTCACCGCCTGCTCCAAACCGGGCTCAACGGTGGGAATGGCGGGCTTCACCGTCTCTGCCTGGGCCAGAATGACTTTTGGAAGACTGACCGCAAGCAAAGTGAAAACGCCAAGCATCCATGAGCCCTGCGATGGAGAGAGATTCGACAGCATGCGGCAATGAATCCGCATTTGCGGCGTTCACAAGTTTCTGTTCGTGGCGGGAGCAGACTACTCCCACTCAATGCGCGAAGGGAAATCCGGGCAGAGGCGCGAATGCGGCACAGGTCCGTCACCGTCCCGCAAGAAGAATTCCATACGCCCTTCCCTGTCACACATCCAGACCTCTTCGGCTCCGCTGGCGAAATAGAGACGCACCTTATCTGTCACCTCGAAGCGGTGGTTGCCAGGGGAAACCACCTCCACACAGATTTCGGGCGCGACGGGAAGATTCGCCTCACGGCGATGCGGGGCGAAACGCTCACGACTGATCCAGGCAACATCGGCCACCTTGATTCCATCCGTCGTTTGAATGGCGGCTTCGGAAAGAATCCTTCCCTCCGGCATGAGGCGTTTCAGAGTGAATCCGATTTCCCCCTGATAATCACTGTGCCAGGCTGATGCAGGACTCATGACAATTTGGTCAAAGCGATTGGTCTCAATTTTGTAAGGCAAGTCCTGCAGGGACTTGTCCGCACAAATGTCAGCCCAAATGCTCATGCAGGACACTTACCGTCTCCGGCTGCTGCTGACAAGGCCCTATTTCCCCAGCACCTGCTTGAGCACAGCGATGCAGCGCTCGTTTTGCGGCATGGTGCCGACGCTGATGCGCACCCATGCGGGGAGCTTGTAGGCGGCCATGGCGCGGACGATGACGCCTTTGTCCATCATGTCTTTGAAGACGGCGTTGCCATCTCCGACTTTGACGAGGACGAAGTTGGCGTAGCTGGGGATGTATTCGAGGCCCATTTCACCAAACTGCTTTTGAAGGTAGTCGCGGCCTTCGTCGGTGATGGCCTTGGTCTTGTTCTGGTGCTCCTGATCAAGCAGACCGGCGAGGGCGCCAGCCTGAGCGATGGAGTTCATGTTGAAGGGCTGGCGGGTGCGCTGCAGGACATCGATGAGTTCTTTCTTCGCGATGCCGTAGCCCACACGCGTGCCGGCGAGGCCCTGGATCTTGGAGAAGGTGCGCAGGACGACCACATTGCGGCCTTCGCGGACGTACTTGAGGGTGTCCGGCGGATTGTCGAGGAACTCATAGTAGGCCTCGTCAAACACGACGACGACGTGTTCGGGGACCTTGGCCATGAAGCGGTCGATCTGCTCCTGAGTGACGAGGGTGCCGGTGGGGTTGTTCGGATTGGCGATGAAGACTTCCTTGGTGTTGGGCGTGATGGCGGCGGCCATGGCGTCCAGATCATGCACGTAGCCGGGGTCTGGCACCTCGATGGTGTCCGCGCCGAAGACTTTGGCCATGAGCTTGTACACCACGAAGGCGTGCTCGGCGGTGATGATGTTGTCCCCGGGCTTGAGGAAGGCGTGGCCGATGAACTCGATGACCTCATTGGAGCCGCAGCCCATGATGATGTTGCCCATCTCGAGGCCAAACTTGTCGGCAAGGGCGTTGCGCAGCTTATACGAGGCGCCGTCCGGGTAGATGTTCACCTCTTTCACCGCCTGCTGCATGGCCTCGATGGCTTTTGGCGAGGGGCCAAGCGGATTTTCATTGGAGGCCAGTTTGATGATGTCCTCCGGCTTGAGGCCGCGTTCGCGGGCCACATCTTCGATGGGCTTGCCGGGTTCGTAGGCAACGAGGTCTTTGAGCTGCGGGTTGGCGTGGTTCCAGATGGACATGGTTGGGGGCTTGGAGACCCTTTTCTTGGACTGGGATGGCGCGGATGGCAAGTCCGTGTAAAGTCCCGTGCAGACTTCGTTTTAACGCCATGCCGACCCCGCTGCCCGACACCCCGGAACTGCTGCTATCTCTCGGGACCGCCACAGGCCTGGGGCTTCTCGTGGGGCTGCAGCGCGAATGGGCGAAGAACCGCGTGGCCGGCATCCGCACCTTTGCGCTGCTGACGCTTTTTGGCGCGCTGACGGGGCTGCTGGGGAACGCCTATGGAAGCTGGGTGCTGGCCGCGGGCTTCATCGCCTTTGCCTGCATTGTGGTGCTGGGGAGCTGGGTCCGTGAGTCAAAACGCGCGCCGGGTTCCGGCCTGGCCACGGAGATGGCCATGCTGGTGATGTTTGCCACGGGAATCATCGCCATGATGGGCGAGCGGCTGCTGGCGGTAATGATCGCCGGAGGGGTGATGGCGCTGCTGCAGAGCAAGAAGGCGCTGCACACCATGGTGCGGCATTTCGGCGAAGAGGATCTGCGGGCGATCGCCCGGCTGGTGCTGGTGGGCCTGGTGATTCTGCCCGCCCTGCCGAACCGCGAGATGGGCTATCTCGGCGTGCTGAACCCCTTTGCCATTTGGCTGATTGTGGTGCTCATCGTGGGCATCAGTCTGGCGGCCTACATGGCGGAGAAGTACCTGGGCGGGTCCAAAGGGGCGGCTCTGGCGGGGGTCCTAGGCGGGCTGGTCTCCAGCACGGCGACGACGGCCAGCAGTGCGCGGCGGAGCAAGATCTCCAGCGCAGGGGGCCTTTCACTCGCGGCGATGGCGCTGATCGCGTCCGCGGTGGCCTTTGTGCGGCTGCTGGCGGAGGTGATGATCGTGGCGACAGACCACATCCGTGAACTGCTGCCACCCCTGGTGGCCATGATGTTCTGGGTGGGGCTGATCGCCGCGGTGGCGCACCGGCTGGCGGAGAACGCCGACTCCGAACCGGTGGATGAGCACCCGCCGTCCGAGCTGAAGCATGCGGTCATGCTGGGCCTGCTGTATGCAGTGGTGCTGGTGCTCGTGGCCCACACGCGACAGCACAGCAGTGCGTCCGGGCTGTACATGGCCGCGTTTCTTTCGGGACTGCCGGACATGTCCGCCATCACGCTTTCCACCTCACGGCTGGTCAACACCGGACACCTGGAAACGTCCGTGGCATGGCGGATGATTCTGGTGGGCGGCATGGCGAACCTGTGCTTCAAGATGTTTTTCGTGATCGCGCTCGGTTCGCGGACCTACATCAAACATGCCCTGCTGGGCCTGCTGCTGTCGGTGGCAGGAGGCGGGGCCATTCTCGCCTTCTGGCCTTGAAAGTCCTGCCATCCGCTCAAGGAATGCAGGACGAATCACAACGACATGTCGCTGCGCGACGTAATTGTATCCCACCATGGCCGCCGAATTTAAAGACTACTACGCCGTGCTGGGCGTCTCCCGTGACGCCAGCGCGGAGGACATCAAGAAGGCCTTTCGCAAACTGGCCCGTCAGTACCACCCCGACACCGCGAAGGACAAGAAGACGGCCGAGGCGAAGTTCAAGGAGATCAACGAGGCGAACGAGGTGCTGAGCGACCCGGAGAAGCGCCGGAAGTACGACACTCTGGGCGCGCGGTGGCAGGATGAGGGGAACTTCCAGCCACCACCGCCGGGAGCAGGCGGCCATGAGCAGGAGTTCCACTTTGGTGGCACCGGCTTCAGTGACTTCTTCGAGCAGTACTTCAGCGGTGGCAGCCGCTACGGCTTCCCCCAGGGGTTTGAGGAAGAGATGCCGGCCGGTGCCGCGAAAAAAGGCCGCCCTCGGCGCGGCCATGACATCGAAGGCGACATCCTTGTGACGCTGGAGGAGGCCATGCATGGCACGCAGCGGCCGATTTCCCTGCAAACCATGAACCGCCAGACCGGCGAGGTGGAGACGCATCAGTTCGAGGTGCGGATTCCGCCCGGCGCCACCGACGGCCGGCGCATCCGCGTGCCGGGCCAGGGCGAGACAGGACGCAACGGCGGTGAAGCGGGAGATTTGTACCTGCGCGTGCGGCATGCGGCGCACCCGGAATTCACCACGGAGGAGGCGGACCTGCACCACGATCTGGACCTGGCGCCGTGGGAGGCGGTGCTGGGCGCCGAAGTCATCGTGCCGACGCTGGACGGCTCCATCAAGCTGCGCATTCCCGCCGGCAGTGAAAACGGCCAGAGCCTGCGTGTGCGGGGCCGCGGACTGCCAAAGGGCAAGAGCGGGGAGCGCGGTGACTTCTTCGTAAAACTCAACGTCGTCCTGCCGGACAAGACCAGCGATGCGGAACGCAAGCTGTGGGAACAACTGCGCAGCACCTCCACCTTCAACCCACGCGCCTGACATGAGCCCGCAAACTTACTCGTTGGAAATCCTTTCCCAGACGACTGGTGTCTCCACACAGACAATCGTGCAGTATCAGGAGCATGGCCTGCTGCCCTCCCAGTACGATGATGACACGGTGCGGGCCCTGCGGCGCATCGAGCATCTGCGCGAGACCTGTGAGATGAATCTGCACGGGCTGAAGCTGCTGACGCAACTGCTCGATGAGGTGGAGCAACTGCGCCAGGAACTGCGGAGCAGACGCTGAGCCTCAGACGAACTTCGTCGTGCCCGGACGGGGCATGGGCGTGGGCTCGAACTTGTCGGCAAACTGCAGGGTGTCCGGTGCGAGGTCCTGCTGGGAGTCCAGCATGACCAGCGAGGCGCGCGGGCTCTTTTTATCCTGCTTCGCATCTTTGCCCGCAGGCTCCGCGGAGTCGCCTTTCCAGAAGATTTTCTGGCCGGTGTAGGCGGCCTCGCGGCCCATGATGGCGATGAGGGTGCTGCTCATCATGCGGTCGCCGTCGTTGATGACCTCGCCATTGCGGATGGCGTTGAAGAGGGCCTGGTGCTCCAGGTCGTACATGTTTTTCTCCTCGCCGCGCCAGCGCCAGCGCTGCTCGCCGTCGATGAAGGGCGCGGGGCCTTTGCCGATGACGAGGCGGCCCTTGGTGCCGTGAATGTTGTCGATGACTTCGTTGTGGCAGCCGTTGATCTGGCGGTTGGTGAGCTGGCAGAGAATGCCGCCCTCCCACTCATAGGCGCAGTGGAAGTGGTCAAAGATGTTGCCGTCCTCCGCGGGAATCTGGCGGCCGCCGGTGGCCATGACGCTGAGCGGGGGAACGTCCTTCATGGCCCAGCAGATCTTGTCCAGGCTGTGGACGGCCTGCTCCACGACGCTGTCGCCGCTGAGCCAGGAGAAGTTGTACCAGTTGCGCACCTGCCACTCCACATCGCCCATGCCGGCGGGGCGGCCTGCGGCAGGCGGCATGACCTTGACCGGGCCCGCGTAATAGGTGGCCAGGATTCCGGTGATGTCGCCGATCTGGCCGTCATGCAGGCGCTTGTAGCACTCGATACGGCTGGTGGAGTAGCGCCAGCAGAAGCCGGCCACGAGATTGAGCTTCTTCTGCTTTGCCTTTTCCACGGCGGCCTGCGCGACGCGATACCCCGCAGCATCCACGGCCATGGGCTTTTCGCAAAAGATGTGCTTCCCGGCCTCGACGGCAGCGGTGAGGTGGAGAGGACGGAAGCCTGGAGGAGTGGCGAGGAGCACCACATCCACACCGCAGTCGATGAGCTTCTGATAGGCATCGAGACCGGTGAACTTCTTGTCCGGCTTCACATCGACGCGATCCGGAAAACTGGTGGAGAGGTTTTTGATGCTGTTCTCGATCTGCGTGTCGAAGGCATCAGCCATGGCGACGATCTTCGAATTGTAGTCCGCGCCGAGCGCCTGAGCCGCCGCGCCGGTGCCACGCCCGCCGCAGCCGATCAGGCCGATCTTCAGCGTCTCATTGGAGTCCGCCTTTTTCTGCGCAAGGAGGGAGCCGGCGGAGGTCAAAACAGCCGGAGCGAGGATGGCACCACCGCTGGCATTGAGAAAACGACGGCGCGAGAACGTGGAGACGGCAGGGTCGGACATGGGGCTGAGGGGGTTGGAGACTAGCTGAGATTTCGGCACGGAGACAGTAAACCTTTCAATGAAAGGCCAGATTGAAACCACAACATTTTTCAGATCATTAGGAAGCCGCTAATGAATCGATCCAGGCTCTGCTCTGCCAAGGCGTGGGATCATCTTGGTGGGGCCGGAGGACTGCGGCGGGTGGCCATCGCCGTCCAAACCGCTGAGAGGCTGGGTTTCCACGCGGCTGATTTCATCATCCGGCGAGGGCTGCAGCAGCGTCTGCACGAGGAGCTGGGTGTCATCCAAAAAGGTCAGGCCGGCGCGGCGCATGAAGTCCACCTCTGAAGCATGGGTGTGCAGGGTGACGAGGAGGCACTCCCCCTGGAACAAGGCCAGGACAAACACGCCTTCATAGCCAAACCAGAAGGTGCCCACATCGCGGTCGCCACCGCTGGCGAAATGCGCGCGGGCATCATGCAGGGCCTGAAGAAGGCGCTCGGCGCGGAATTCTTCGAAAGGGAGCAGGTTGATCAAAATCTGCCGCCGCCAGCAGAGGAGGAGGCCATTGACGGAACCGGCGTGTTTGAGACGCTCGAGGGCGGAACGCAGCGAAGGGGTGATGGATGCAGCCATGGTTTATGCCTCCAGGGAGTTGGCGCGGGTGAGGAGTTCAAACATCGGCACGCGTTCGCCGATGAGGGCGCCGGCGCCGGGATCCTGGGCATCAGTACCGGCGTCAAAATAAGCAAAGTTCAGGGTGAAGTCCTCCTCCTGCAGCGTGCCCATCCAGGGAGCGCCGAGTTCCAGGCATTCGCCCACCTTGAGGCCGAAGTGGCGCAGGCCCTGAAAGTCCGCGGCGTAGTTGTTTACGGCCTCCTGGCCGCTGTCACTGGCGACGACGCCATCTTTCAGGGTAAAGAGTTGGAGGGGAAGAGGAAGCACCTCGAGTTCGCTCATGGAGATATTGGAGTTGTGCCCCTTAGGTCTCAAAAATCGGCTGATGAGGCAAGCACAATCCACACAGCCATCAAAATAGCGCCCCCCTGCCCCTTTCCTTCGTTCCATCCCTGCGCTATCCATCTTTCTTCTTTCCCACATGACCGCCGCCGCCCCCAGTTTCAAAATCGGCAATGAAAAGCTCATCAAGGTGCTGCCGAACGCCGCCAACCGTCTGCTAGGCCTGCTCAAAAAGCAGGGCCGTGCAGAACACGGGGCGCTGCGCGTGGCCGTGGTCGGCGGCGGCTGCTCCGGGCTGCAGTACAAGATGGACCTCGTGGACGGCCCGGCGAACCGCGACATCATGGTCACCTCCAGCGAGGTGCGGGTGGTGATCGACCCCAAGAGCGCGCTGTTTGTTTCGGGGTCCGAGCTGGACTACAGCGACGACATCCAGAGCGGAGGCTTCAAGGTGAAGAATCCGAACGCCGTGGTGACCTGCTCCTGTGGCGAAAGCTTCTCCGCCTGAGACCGATGCCGAACGCCTTTGCTCTTCTCGGTCTGCCACGGATCGCCGCGCTCAATGAGGAGGCGCTGCAGCAGGCCTGGCTGGCTGCCAGCCGCAGCGCGCACCCTGACCAGCCCGGGGGCGACGCGGCGCAAGCCGCCGAGATCAACAGCGCCTACGAGACGCTGCAGGCCCCTGAGAAACGCCTGAAGCATCTGCTGGAACTGCATGAGGTGCCCTGGCGCACGGTGCCGATCGACGAAGCGATGATGGGCCTCTTTGGCCGGGTGGGTTCCACGCTGCAAAACGTGGCGGTTTTCCTGAAGCGCAAGCAGGCCGCCACCTCCGCCCTGGCGAAGGCGCTGCTGGCGCCGGATGAGATGCGGCTGCGCGAGCAACTGGAGGAGCTGGGTGCAACGCTGGACACAGAACGCACCCGGCTGCTCGAGAGCCTGCCCGCCTTTGACGCCCGCCTGAACGCGGGGGACAGCACCGCCCTGACCGACCTGCAGCATTTGCAGGCGCGGCTGGCTTATTTTGGCAAATGGCAGACCCAGGTCCGGGAAGCTCTACTGAGCCTGATGTGAGGCCTGCTGGGTGCCGGAAGATTCCGCCGCCGTCATGCTCTCGCGCACAAGGCGCAGGCACTTGTCCGGGCTGGCGTCCATGGGCAGGGTGAGCGGCCGCTGCTGGACCCGCAGGTGACGCACAGCGCCTTCGCGGCGGACGTGGGTGACTTCAATGCCGTGGTCGGCAAAGAAGCGCACGACGTCCTGGTTGCTGGCATAGCGGCTCATGGCTGGACGGGTGGCAGATTAGAAATCGCCGCCACCGCCAAAGTCGCCGCCACCACCGAAATCGCCCCCACCGCCGCCGGAATCACCACCGCCGAAGCCATCGCCAAAGCTTCCGCCAGAGCTGGTGTAGTCGGTGTCCGTGCCGGTGAAGCCGCCGCCGCCGTTGTCGCCGCCCATGTGCGAGCTGTCCATGGGAGGCGCACCGTAGCTGTGAGAGCTGAAAAAGTGATCATACATCCACATGCCGGCCGCAGCGCCGAACATGCTGCTCATCACGTTCTGGAAAAAGCCGCCGCCGCCATACGAAGGCTGGCCCATGCCACCGCCACCGATGCCGCCACCACCGCCGGACATGGAGCGGAAGAGGCCGCGAATGAGGCTGAAGCCAAGCCAGATCAGGAGCACGATGCCGATGAGCATCCACGGGGAGCCGAGCTGCTGGGTGGAGGATGATTTGGAGCCGGCGACCGCCGCGCTGGCGCCGCGGTGAGCACGCATGGTGGTGGAGATGAAATTCACGGCGTCGATCAGAGCATCATCGTTCTTTTTCTCGTGCAGTTGCCTGAGCATGCGCTGCACCAGGGTGGCACGATCTGCCAGGGTAAAAGCCTGGCGCTGGGTGTCCGTGCCCAGCACGACCTGGAGATGCGCGGGCTCCTTGACGAGGAGGATGAAAACGCCGTTCACTTTTTTGGAGCGGGCAAGCTGCTCCGCCCACTGGTTGAAGCCGCGGTTGGTGGCGGCCTTGTCAGTGTGAAGGACGGCGGCCTTCATGTCCTCGGGCACGGAGGCAAAGGTCTGCACCGTGATGTCCTTGTGCAGGCGGGTGGCGACGTCGTTGATGGTGCCGGTGGCGTTGACCTTGGCGAATTCGGAGAAGAAGGCTCCGTCATCCTGGATGCCAGCAGCAGCGGCGCGTGCGCCGGCGGTGCCAAGCAGCAGCGTGGCGGCGAGCGCGGGAAGGAAGAAGCGGCGTGTGAGTGTGTTCATGGTGGATGAAGAATGCAGGGGAAGCATGATGCATAGATACGCATGGCGCACCTGCGAAACGCGCCTGATTTTGTAGCCGCCCCCCCGGGACGGCTCCAATTGTGAAGGCTGCGTAAGCCGCACACAAACTCATTACAATCCCTGCCTTTACCGGATTTCGCCCTGTGTAGAAATTACCGCATGGAAAAGAACACCTGTCTGGAAGTTCTGAAACAGGGCCCCTATGTCTGGAATGCTTTCCTTCTGGACGAAGGGGTGGAGTCGGCCTGCCTGAGCGAGGCCAACCTGCGCGGCGCGGATCTGCGCCGGGTGAACCTGGCCCAGGCGGACCTGCACCTGGCGAATCTGAACGGGGCCGATCTCAGCCTGGCGAACCTGCGAGGCGCGGACCTCAGCCTGGCTGATCTGCGGGGGGCGAATTTGAATGGGGCAGATCTCAGTCTGGCGAACCTGGAGGGCGCGGACCTGCGCGGCGCGAAATGCACCGGCGTGCGGCTTCTGGGAGCGGACCTGCGCCGCGTGAATTTCCACGACACAGACCTGCGGCGGGCGAATTTTGCCAATGCGAACCTGTGCGGCGCGGACCTCAGCGGCACACGCCTGATCCGGGCGAATCTTTTGGGAGCCGACCTCGGCGGCGCGGATCTCACCGGCGTGGAGATGGTGGAATGCAGCGCTGCCGCACTGCGCACGGCGGGATGAGTGCGCTGCACAAATAGCGTCGGCTTTGCGTGATTTGGGGACTGGGAAACGGCAGGTGGTGGGCTGGGATTTGCTGAACGGAAGGGCGACGCGTCATTCCCTTCACCCCACAAACACCATGCCCCGCCCCTCACGTTACTCCCCTGCTGAAAAAGAAGCCATCGTCACCGCCGCCCGAGACCGGATGCGCCGTGGAGAAAGCTGCAAAGACATCGCCCAACGGCTGGGTGTGAACCAGCCGTCTCTGCGCGGGTGGCTGCGGGAGTCCACGCTGGACATGCTGTACCCGCCGCTGCCCCCCTGCATGCCGCGCAACCGCTCGGTATGAGCTTACTTTTTCTTCACCTGCCAGTGGTCATCAAAGAAGTCCGCGGCGACCACCTTGCCGGCAGTCTCGGCATTCGGCGGCTGGGTGATGTCGAGGATGGCCCAGTCGGGAAGCTTGGGATTTTGCAGGGAGTTGGTCCGGTCATGCGCCTCGCGGAAGGTGAGGCCAGAGTTGACCACCACTTCAAAGCCCGGTGATTTCAGGCAGGGGTAGGTCAGCAGCGGCACGTGGGTCTTTGCGTCAAAGGACTGGTCTCCCATGGTTACTTTTTCTGCATCCCATTTCACGGGCAGCGAAGCGGCGAGCTGCTTGAGGCAGGAGTTGGATTCCGGGGTGCCCCAGAGGATGAGGCTCTGGGTTTTGCCGGCTTCGTAAATGTCTCCCACGTCGGAGGCTTTCACCACACGTGCATCACCGCGCATGAGACCTTTCCAGCGCTGGATGAAATGCGCGGACTCCGCGCTCACCCAGGCGTCCACCGCAGGTGAAGAGGATTTGCCGTCTGGCAGCACGATGAGGAAGCGCTTCATGAAGCTGGCGTCCATGGGTCCAGGATGCGCGCCGGGCTTGCCGCCGGCGGGGCCCTCATGCTGAAACGGCTCGGCATTGCCAAAGTCACGCCAGGCGCCGTTTTCCTTGATCAGACGGCAGAAGGCGCCGGGCACCTTGGGGCCGGAGCTCAGGAAGGTTTCGAACTGCGGTGCCACCGGACCGACCTTGAGTTTCAAAGTGGCGCCGTCGATTTTCAGCGTGAGCGATTCGCCGCCCTTGCGCGCCTGTGGCGGCGGATAGAAGACGATGCGGGTGACATTCTGCGACTTCATCTCGATGGTCTGGCCGTCCACGACTTTGGCATCGAGCCGGGCCTCCTTCCAGCTCTCCTCCATGCCGTGGAGATTGAGCCATTTCACGCGGCCATAGAAGGGCGTCTTTGTCTGAATGTGGACTTCGTCGGGAAAAAGGTCGCGGCCTTTGGCGACGGCTTTTTCGATCCAGGCCTGCACCTCCTTGATGGTTTCGGGGTGGTATTTGTGCGGCATGTCAGGGCCGATGAGATGAGGCGGATGGATGTCCTGCTTTGCAAGCACCTCCATCATGTACTCCGCGGAGTCGCGCTGTGAATCTTTCTCGCCGCTGTAGCTGATGAGGGGGACGTTGAAAAAATTCCGCGCGTAGTCCGGCACGTCATAGACGCCCCAGAGCGCCTGCTCATACCAGGCAGGGTATTTTTCCGGCGTGAGCTTTTGATAGCGCTTCACGTCCGCAAAGCCCGCGCCCGTGTGCACGCAGGCCCATTGATCAGGGTAGTGCGCGCCGATGTGCCAGGCGCCCGCGCCGCCCATGCTGAAACCCGCGAGCGCGACACGGTTGGTGTCCACATTGAAGCGCTTCATGGCGTCATCGCGGCATTCAAAAACATCGGTCTCGCCCGCGCTCTTCCAGCCGTTGCAGTAGCGGCCGAAGGGATGAATGACGATGGTGCCCGCGGGCTGAAACTGGCCGGGCTTCTTTGCCATCAGCTTTGAATACACGAAGGGCAGGTCCGTGGAGGTGTCTCCGCGGCCGTGGAGCCAGATCCACATGGGCACGGGCTTTTTTCCTGCGCCAAATTCCAGACCCTCAGGCACCTCCACGCCATAAGGCTGCGGTGAGTCGTCGATCTTGGAATAAAAGCCCAGCACCTTCTGCCCGCTGCCATTCATCCAGGGCGTTTCGTTTTTGGCGAGGGATGCGATGCGCTTCTTTGCTTCATCGAGCAGCACGGCGGCCTTTTTGATGCCGTCCTCGGGCTTCTTGTCATACCATTCGTGAAACTCCAGGGCATAGCGGACGGCCTTGAGAAAGATGTCCGCATCCGCAGCGCGGGGATGTTTCTTCACGGCCTGGAAGGACTTGGTCACTGCCGCGAGATCCGCGGCAAGGGCCGCCTCCTGCTCTGCTGACAGCGGAGCGGCGGGCTTCGGTGGCAGGCTGCCTCTGAAGGAGGCCGTGGCGCCATTGGGTCCGAGCTGAGCATGAGCCGCCACCGCGCAGAGAGAGAAGAGGAGAAAATATTTCATGGAGCAGCATAAACGCAGAACCACGGAACTTTTAACCAAGAGATGCAGCCCGCCGATGCGGTGCCGGTCAATGTCCGCTGGCATTTTGACCGCCGGAAGAGTCGAAGAACAGCTCGCCCGTGGCACGAACACCGATGTACATGTAGGTGCCGGGAACTTTGTCAGCGGCTACGGAGGACTGAAACGTCATGCTGGCCAGCGAACCGCCGGCGGGTTTCCGCCCCTCGACGACGGCGGCCACCTGGGTGGCCACATCGCCGTCAGGCCAGACCACCCCGGCCGCGGCCCCCGTGGAATAAGCGAGCATGATGGTCTGAGCATTGCGCTTGTCCTTCACCTTGTCCGCTTCTCCGGTGATGAAACCCAGATTTGGCACGACGATGGCGGCGATCAAACCAATGATCACGAGCACGACCAGGAGTTCAATCAGACTGAACCCCGAAAGGCGGCGATCCGGATGGTTTGCTTTCATGGACGCGAGGAAGAGGGCATGGTTGAAGGATTCCGCATCCCTGCCGTTTTCCACCGGCTAAGCTCCGCCCGGCTTCATCCGTGTCCACTGAACGTAGGTTCAGATGCGCTGGCGCCGCCCCCCTCCAATGAGGGGGAAGGCGCCGAGCGCCAACTCCGGTCAGGCGGTTTTCTGCCAGGTGGCAAACACCCCAAACGGAACCGACGGCACCCCCTCGGCGCCGGTGAGGAGAATCTCCCCGCTTTCGACACTGCCGCCGAAAACACTGAACTCCTGCCGCATGAGATGCTGCAGGGTGGTGGGCGAGACAGGGCCCTGACGGCAGCAGAGCAGCACGCCGACGGGTTTGTCCGACAGCAGACCACTGACGGTGCCGAGCAGGGGGCCGAGATCGCGCTCCAGCTCAAAGCCGCCGCGTTTGGCGTCCTTGGGCGTGTGGGGGTCGATGATGATCAAATCGTAGCGCGTGGACTGGGTGCGCTCGCGCTGGGCAAACTTCACCGGATCGTCCACGACCCAGCGTATGTCGCGATTGGTGAGGGTGTTGATGGCGGCGTGCTCGCGGGCGCGCTTGATGGAGTCCGCAGAGGCATCCACATGGGCCACCGCCGCCCCGGCCTGGGCAGCTGAAAGCGTGAAGCCGCCCGCCCCGCCAAACAGGTTTAGCACGCGGGCCGGACGGCGCTGCTGCTCCGCGAAGGCCACGCACTGGGCGCAGACCTGCTCCCAGAGATCCTCCAACTCGGGGGCCAGAGCGCGAAGGCTGCCCTGAGGAGAAAGCAGAAAGCGCAGGGTGCCGATGCGCAGCTTCAGCGGCTCTTTGAGCTCGCGCTTGAGCTCCACGGCCCTGCGCCACTCCGCGCCGGGAAGCCTGCGTCGCCACCAGGCGGCATGGCTGGCACGGGAGGACACGAGGGCGCCGAGCTTTTCCAGCACGCGGCCGCCGCCGCTGTCGAGGAGTGCATAAGATTCGTGGTCGGTTTCGTTTTCAGCCATTCCTGACTTTGTGCGGCTGGGGAAGGCAGACAAGGACTCGTTTGGCTAGAAAATCGGTGTTGTCCCAGGGGGAGCGTAAAGGGCTGATTTGGAGCAAATTTTGTCTGGCTTCCCTTTAAAATCACTCTACCAACACAGGTTCCACCACTCATGAAAACAGCCCTCATCACCGGGATCACCGGACAAGACGGTTCCTATCTTACAGAACTTCTGCTGAAGAAGGGCTATGAGGTTCATGGGGTCATCCGGCGCTCGTCCAGCTTCAACACGGGGCGGATCGACCACATCTACCAGGATCCGCATGTGGATGACGCACGGCTGCACCTGCATTATGGCGACCTGGCGGACGCGGTGCAGATGGTGAAGCTGCTCTATGAGCTGCAGCCGGATGAAATCTACAACCTGGGCGCGCAGTCGCATGTGAAGGTTTCCTTCGATATTCCCGAGTACACGGGAGACGTGGACGGCCTGGGCACCCTGCGCATTCTGGAGGCGATCCGCGAGACGGGACTGATGAAAAAGACGCGGTTTTACCAGGCCTCGTCCTCGGAGATGTTTGGCAAGGTGCAGGAGGTGCCGCAGACGGAGAAGACGCCCTTCTGGCCGCGCTCGCCCTATGGCTGCGCCAAGGTGTTCGCCCACTGGCTGACGGTGAACTACCGCGAGAGCTACGGGCTGCATGCCTCCAACGGCATCCTGTTCAATCACGAGTCACCACGCCGCGGGGAGACGTTTGTGACGCGCAAGATCACGCGCGCGGCCACGCGCATCAAGATGGGGCTGCAGGAGAAGCTGTACCTTGGCAACCTGGACGCCAAGCGGGACTGGGGCTTTGCCGGGGAGTATGTGGAGATGATGTGGCTGATGCTGCAGCAGGAGCAGCCGGATGACTATGTGATCGCCACGAACGAAACCCACAGCGTGAGGGAGTTTTGCCAGGAGACGTTTTCCCTGCTCGGGCTGGACTGGGAGAAATACGTGATGCATGATTCGCGCTATGAGCGCCCCGCGGAGGTGGATCTTCTCATTGGCAATCCGGCGAAGGCGCACCGGCAGCTTGGCTGGGAGCCGAAGGTGCGGTTCAAGGATCTGGTGAAAATAATGGTGGATGCAGATCTCAAGCTGGCTGAACACGAGGCCAGGGTGAAAAGTCTCTGAAAACGATGAAGCTGTTTATTTCCGGTCATACAGGCATGGTGGGGAGCGCCCTGGTGCGCCGCTTTGAAAAGATTTCCGGCGTCACCATCATCACACGCACGCGGCAGGAGCTCAATCTGGCGAACCAGGCGGCGGTGGAAGCCTTTTACCAGGCGGAAAGACCCGATGCTGCGATTATTGCGGCAGGCAAAGTGGGGGGCATCCACGCCAACAGCACCTATCCCGCCGAGTTCATCTATGAAAACCTGGCGATTGCCAGCCATTGCATTCACAGTGCCTGGACCGCGGGGGTGAAACGGCTGCTGTTTCTCGGGAGCTCCTGCATCTACCCGAAGCTGGCGCCGCAGCCGATCAAGGAGGAGAGCCTGCTCTCGTCAGCGCTGGAGCCAACGAACGAGGCGTATGCCATCGCCAAAATCGCCGGGGTGAAAATGGCGGAATACTACCGCAAGCAGTACGGCGTGGTGTATCACTCGGCGATGCCGACCAATCTGTTTGGTCCTGGTGACAACTACCACTCGCAGAACTCCCATGTAATGCCGGCGCTGATCCGGCGCTTTCATGAAGCGAAGGAGAGTGGCATGAGCGAAGTGCCGGCGTGGGGCAGCGGCAGCCCGCGGCGCGAATTTCTCCATGTGGATGATCTGGCGGACGCGTGCGCGTTTCTGCTGCAACTGGAGAATCCGCCGGACCTCGTCAATGTGGGCTTTGGCACGGACATCACCATCCGGGAGCTGGTGGAGATGGTGGCCGAGACCGTGGGCTACACGGGCCGGATCGTGTGGGACACCACGAAGCCGGACGGCACGCCGCGCAAGCTGCTGGACAACTCGCGCATCCATCAGCTCGGGTGGCAGCCACTTATTCCGCTCAGAGAAGGGCTGGCACAGACCTATCAGTCCTTCCTGCGGGAAAAGAGCTGCAACGTCCTTAGAAGCTGATTCTCCGTGAACACGATTCTCGTCAATCTCTCCGGCGGCCTGGGCAACCAGATGTTTCAGTATGCGGCGGCAAGACACCTGGCAGAGCTCAACGATGCCGAGCTGCTGCTGGATGTGAGCGGATTTGACACCTACAAACTGCGAACCTATGCGCTTGGCCATCTGAACATTCAGGCCCGGACGGCCAGCGCGCTGGAGGTTGCCCAGATGACCGGCAAAGGTTCGTTTCTGAACAAACTCCTGGCAAAAACGGTCTTCCGGGGAAGCAGGCTGGAAAGAGTGCCGCAGGAGGGCCTGCGATATGACCCAGGCCTGCTGGCCAGACGCGGCAGCCTGTTTTTGGACGGCTACTGGCAGAGCCCGCGCTATTTTCGGGACATCGCCCCGCAGATCAAATCTGAGTTCCAGGTAAAAACCCCGCCATCTGCCGCCAACGCTGCCATGGGAGCGCAAATCTCCGGGTGCAACTCGGTGTCCCTGCACGTGCGCCGCACGGACTACGTCAGCAATGCGAACACTCACGGAGTACACGGCTCCTGCTCGCTCCAGTATTATGATCAGGCCGCGGCGGAGCTGGGCGCGCGCGAAACGGGCCTGCGCTTTTTCATTTTTTCAGACGACATCCCCTGGGCGCGTGAAAACCTGGCCTTTCCGGGTGAAAAAGTGTTCATTGACTTCAATGATGCGGATCACCACTACGAGGACCTGCGCCTGATGAGCCTGTGCCGACACCACGTCACGGCAAACAGCACCTTCAGCTGGTGGGGAGCCTGGCTGGGAGCGGAGGATGGCATCACCCTTACGCCGGCGCGGTGGTTCAATGATGAGTCGAAGGGACCGCCGGTGGATGATCTCATCCCGGAAGGCTGGATCCGGATCGGGGGGGATGCATGAAGCCGAGCTGTGGAGTGCTGATGCCGTGCCGGGGAGAGCTGGCCCATGTGAAGGCGGCGATTGGCAGCATGCTGAATCAGACCCACCGTGATTTTGACCTTCTCATCCTCGATGACGAGGCCACCCCGGATGTGAGCGAGTACCTGGCGGGCCTGCGTGATGCGCGGGTGCGGGTGGTGCGGCATGACAAGGCGCTGGGTGTCTCCGCGTGCCTGGCCAAAGGACTGGGCATGCTGACGACGGACCTGGTCTTCCGCATGGACAGCGACGACATCGCGCACCCTGAGAGGATGCGTCTTCAGTTCGAAAAGATGATCCGCCAGCCGGAGCTCGGCGTGCTGGGCGCGCAGATCCGGCTGATCGGCAGCCAGGGCAGGCCGCCGCGAGTTCCGCTCAAGCACAGCGAGATCGGCTACCGAATGAACTGGTCAAACGCGCTCAATCACCCGACGGTGGTGTTTCGCCGCGAGGTGGTCGTCGCGGCGGGAGGATATGACACCAGCCTGGAATGCGCGCAGGATTACGACCTGTGGATGCGGCTGTTTTTCAGCACCCGCATCGAGAACATGCCGGAGACGCTGCTGGACTATCGCGTGCATGCTTCGCAGAACAGCAGCACGCGGCGCAGCAGCTCTGCCGCCACGCGTGCGCGCATGAGGCAGAAATATCGCGAGCAGCTGACGGGCTGCCATGTCGATCCTTCGTTCGATCAACAGGAAGCCTGGACGGCGGAAACTCACCCGGATGCCGAGGGATGGGACACCTGGATGCGATACCTCACAGGACTGCAGGCGGCCTTCCGTTCCGGGAAGCATGCGGAAGCTTTCAATCCCGGCCGTGACCTTGCCCGCCGGCTGTGGCAGAGTGCGCGGCGCTACGAAGCCGTGGGAGGCTCGCCGAAGAACTGGCGAGCGCTTATGAAACAACTCAACCGCTGGCAGGCACTGCTGAAAGGAGTTCTCTAACAAACCATGTGCGCCATTTCTGGAGTCTTCAGCCCGGGGCAGGCAGCGGCCCATGCACCC
Source organism: Prosthecobacter sp. (assembly GCF_044227185.1). Classification (GTDB taxonomy): domain Bacteria; phylum Verrucomicrobiota; class Verrucomicrobiia; order Verrucomicrobiales; family Verrucomicrobiaceae; genus Prosthecobacter. The sequence continues at coordinate 252,794 of NZ_JBGAFO010000002.1, forward strand.
ATTCTGGAACAAGTCGGCCAGCGCATGGCGCGGCGTGGCCCGGACGGGGCCGGACAAAAAACTTGGGCTGACTGCGCGCTGAACCACCAGCGGCTCGCCATCATCGACCTCAACACCGGCGGACAACCGCTGGTGGCAGAAGACGGCCGGACGGCGGTGGTCGTGAACGGGGAGATCTACAACTTCCAAGTGCTGCGCCAGCGCCTGGAAGCCCGCGGCCACCGATTTCTCTCCTACTCAGACTCCGAGGTGGTGCTGCATGGCTACCGGGAATATGGCACCGAGATCTTTGCGCAACTGGACGGCATGTTTGCCATCGGCCTGTGGGATGAGGAGCGGAAGCATTTGATCCTGGCGCGAGACCGCTTTGGCAAGAAGCCGCTGTACTGGCTGCCGCAGCCGGGCGCCGTCTGGTTTGCCTCCAGTGCCGCCGCCTTCAAGGCGCTGCCGGGCCAGTCTCTGAGCCTGAAGGCGGGCGCGCTGGCCGAGTTTCTGAGCTTCCGCTATGTGGCGGATGACAACTGCCTTTACCAGGAGATGCGCAAAGTACCCGCCGGATGCTGGCAGCGCTTTGACAGCAGCCTGCAGCCGGAAACCCGGATGTATGCGGCGTGGCATTCCGGCGGAGAAGCCGCAGATCCTCCGCCTGCGAGCTACCAGGAAGCGCAGGAGCAGATCCGTCATCTCATCCGCGAGGCCGTGCGCAAGCGTCTGGTCAGCGACGTGCCGCTGGGGCTGCTGCTCAGCGCAGGGCTGGACAGCAGCATCGCAGCCTATGAGATGAGCCAGACCGGCGGACCTCACCGGAGTTTCACGCTGGGATTCCGCGGGCACAGTGATGAACGTGCCGCCGCGGCCCAAACCGCCGCCGCATTGGGCTTTGAACATCACGAGCAGGAGATCGACCTGAATGTGGCCGATCAAAGCCTGGACCTCGCGCTGGCGGCATGTGATGAACCGCTGGCGGACTCCTCGATTGTAGCCACACGCCAGGTCTGCGCCGCTGCGCGCGGCCACGTCACGGTGGCGATGTGCGGAGACGGCGGGGATGAGGCCTTTGCCGGCTACAATCATTTGCGCAGCTTTCACCGCGCCCTGCATGCGCCCCAGGATGCCCTGGGAAATGTGCGGCGTCACCTCATGCACGCAGCGGCGGGGCTGCTGCCGCGTGCGGAACGCCGACGCATACGGGACGGACTCTCTGCCTGGAAGCTGGCGCGCCGCCACCCGGATCCATGGCAACTGTGGCAGGCGCTGCGCTGCGTCTTCACCCCGGCAGAGGCCTCCCGCCTCACCGGTCATGATTTTCACCCGCTGGCGCCGGCTGTTTTTACCGAGGCTGAAGCAGCGGACTTTGATTACACCCATTACCTGCGTGGAGACCTGCTGGTGAAAATGGACCGCGCGAGCATGGATGTGGCGCTGGAGGTGCGCGCGCCCTTTTTGGATGATGCGCTGGTGAAGTTCTGCCGCTCGCTGCCGCTGGAGTGGAAGATCAGCCCGGATGGGCGTGGCAAACGCATCCTCCGCGATGCGTACCGGGACCTGCTGCCGGCCCATCTCTGGAGCCTGCCGAAGCAGGGATTTCAGATGCCCGTGAAACACTGGCTGCGGCAGGGGGCGCTGGCTGCGGAGGTGAGGCAGATTCACGCGGATGCCACCGCACCCGTCTGGAGTCATCTGGACTACCAGGCGGCGCGACCTGAACTCGAACGCTTCCACCAGGGCGCGGGCAATGAGCAGAAAATCTGGTCGCTCGTCGTGCTGAACAAATGGCTGGCGCTCGACCAGGCCCGTCCGGCAAACTGAGAACAAACACCCCCACCCTGACCCACCTTCCGCCCCGCGCAGACACCAGCGTTTATGCACAAAGCCAGCCTTGTCGTTTCCTGGATAGGCCGCAACGAACTTTTCCAGGCAGATCATCCCCGCAACAGAGATTCGGTGTTCGCGCCGTGGATTCTGCTGCGTGAGCGCCTGCTGCAACATGGCATTGAGCTCAACACTTCGGATGTGAATCAGGGCGCGCCCGTGGCTTTTGAGCTGCACCTGGATGCACAGCAGCTCACGGTGCCCGGCGCTCCGGCCTATCTCATGCTGTTTGAGACGCCCGCCATCTGCCCGAGCAACCGCCTGGACTCCAGCATGCGGGCGCGGTATCGCAAAATCTTTGCCTGGAACGATGCGCTCGTCGATGGCGAAAAGGTGATCAAATACAACCTGCCGTGCTTCCAGGTCAGCGTCCCCGAGGTGACCGGCTTCACCGGGCGTCCGCGGCTTTGCTGCCTGATTTCCGGCAATAAAATGTCCCGGCTCACCGACCCGGGGGAACTGTACAGCGAAAGGCTGCGGACCATCCGGTGGTTCGAAAAGCATGCGCCAGGAGACTTTGACCTCTATGGCACGAACTGGGATTCGCCGCCACGCAGGCGCGGGCTGCTGGGAAAGCTGGAAAAAAACCTCTGGCGCCATGTGCTGAAGCCGCTGGGAGTGAAACCGTTTCCTTCCTACCGCGGCAGGCTCGAGCACAAGCATGCCACGCTGCAGGAGACGCGCTTTTCAATCTGCTATGAAAACATGCAGGGCCTGCCGGGCTATTTTACGGAGAAGATCTTCGACAGCTTCACCGCAGGCTGCGTGCCCGTTTACTGGGGCGCCAGCAACGTGACCGAAAGCATTCCCGCCGGATGCTTCCTGGACCGCCGGCAGTTCAAGGACACCGGCGAAGTGTATCAGCGCATGAAGACGATGAGTGAGGATGAATTTGTGACCTGCCAGCAAAATATCTGTCACTTTTTGCGCGGCAGTGTGGCAGAGTCATTTGGCTTTGACGCCTTTGCCCGGAAGGTCTCCGACACCATCATTCAAGATCTCGACGCCGCCGGATTGCGGCAAAGCCGCTGACACCGCCACGAACCATGCCCAGTCTTTCCAAAATCCTGCAGCTCTTTGGAGTCAACACGCGCAAGACGGCGCAGACAGCCCGCACCCTGCCGACCTATTTCAAGGAGCTGAAGCTTCTGCGCCGGCAACTGGCGGGCGCGACAGATTTCCCCATCACGAAAAACATTCCCTGCCTGGAGGATCGTTACGCCGAAGGCGGCACGGCCCGCGGCCATTATTTCCACCAGGATCTGCTGGTGGCGCGCCGGGTGTTTCAAAACAACCCGGAAAAACATCTGGACATCGGCTCACGGATCGACGGCTTCGTGGCCCACGTGGCTTCGTTTCGTGCCATCGATGTCATGGACATCCGCCCGCTCTCCAATGAAATCCCCAACATTCATTTCGTGCAGGCGGATCTGATGCAGCCGATGGACAAGGCGCTGCAGGGCTCCTATGACTCCATGTCGTGCCTGCATGCCCTGGAGCACTTTGGCCTGGGCCGCTATGGAGACCCGATCCAGCATGACGGGCATCTGGTCGGTCTGAAGAACATGGGCGCGCTGCTGAAGACCGGCGGCAAGTTTTATTTTTCGACCCCGATCGGTCCGCAGCGCATTGAGTTCAATGCCCACCGCGTTTTCTCGGTTCAGTATCTTCTGAACCAGTTTAAGAGCCATTACGTCGTCGATCAATTCTCGTATGTGGATGATCGCGGCAGCCTGCATACAAATGAAGAGCTGACAGCCGCCGGCATAGGCGGCAATTTTGGATGCAAATATGGCTGCGGCATCTTTGAGATGACCAAAACCGCCTGAGGCTTCACTTCATTCAATCTGGAGAGGCCTGCAAAAACGGCCAGTAGCGGGAGTTTCTGGCCTCCCAGCCCAAAGTGAGCAGCCGCTGATTTGCAGACTGCACCAACTCCAGCCCCAGCTCAGGCGCTGACATGAGCCTGCGGAGCTGGGCCGCCAGAGCCGCGGCATCTCCCGCAGCAAACACGAGCGCTTCCTGTTCCGGCCGCATGACCTCCACAATGGAAGGCAGATCACTGGCCAGCACCGGCCGCTGACAGGCCAGGTAATCATACGCTTTGGTGATGGCCACGCAGGGCATGCGCCCCTGGTTCAAGGCAGGAATCACCAAAGCGTCCACTCCCGAAAGGAAGCCGTTCAGCTCAGACTGGCGCACCTGCCCGACGAAGCTGATGTGATCGTGCATGCCGTCCTTGATCTGGTCGCGCAGCTTTTCGATTTCCGCCGGACTGCCCCCCGCGATCTTTAACTGCGCGGCTCGTGGCAATGCGGCGGAAATCGATTCCCAGTACTCGATCAACCAGTCGATCCCCTGCCCGCGATACAGCGAGCCGACATACCCCAGAACGAAGGGCGTGGCGCCAGGGGCGGGCGCAGGCAGCGTCTTCGGCACAGCGCATGCCAGCCCGATATTGATGAGCGGCGTGGCCGGGTGATTTTTTTGCAGCAGCGCCTTCAGTGAATCGGTGGTCGTCACCAGCCCGTCTGCCAAGGCGAGCACGCGGTGCTCACGCACGGATTTCGGCTGGTCCTTGTGCCCGTCCAGCTCCTGCAACTGGTGCACCTCATAGACACATTTGAGTTTTGATTTGAGCGTCTTTTTGCCAGCCAGAAAGGCAAAGAGCTTCGGAAAGCTGGCGGTCAGCAGCACATCCCCCTTCCGCGCATGGCGGCGCAGATGCCAGGAGGCCGCGGCATGAAAAATGACATTGAGCGTGACGCCCCTCTCACGCTTGGCTTTGCGCAGCGCGGGCAAAGCCGTGACCCGAAGGTTTTCCAGAGGCGGGAGATCAAAATGCTCCGCGCATGCGGCGGAGACATCCCGGGCCAGGGATAGAGTTCCTGGCACGAGCAGCTCCACGCTGCGGCCCGCCCCTGTCCTGGCCAGCCACCAGCAGTTTCGATAGCAGTACAGCGCGTGCGCTGAACCATCGAACACATGCTGATTAATGACGAAGAAGACCTTCATGATGGTTCTTTTGCATCAATTCCTGGCAGGCGGCGGCGACTTCCGCCACACGGATGCGATCCATGGAGCGCAGCCGTGTGTCCACATAGCCATCTGGACGGACGAGCTCGTTCTCCTCGTACTGCGGGATGACCAGCCGGTGCTCACAAGCCCAGGGCCGCCAGACCTGCTCCACCGTCGGGCCGAAGAGCGCCACAATGGGGACCTGGCACGCAGCCGCCAGGTGCATGGCAGCGGTGTCCACCCCGACGAAGAGCCTGGACGCGTAAAGCAACCCGGCCATGCCCGCCCATGTGAGCTTTCCATGGGTCAGCACGACATTCAGGCCTGCTCCAGACCTGATGCGTTCGCAAAATTCCACTTCATCACGGCTGGGGCCGGAGCTGAGCACCAGGCGATGGCCCGCTTTCTCCAGTCCGCTGCATAGTTCAATCCAGCGCTCCAGCGGCCAGGATTTGCGCTTCCAGCGTGTGGACGGGTGTATGACCGTGCAGCCGCTCAGCCTCTGCTCCTTCACCCAGGCGTCATCAGCCCTGCCGCGCGTGAACTGCAGCGGCGGGATGTCCCCATCCAGCCTCAGGACATCCCGCACGAGATTGAAATCTTTGATCACGCGATGAGAGCCGCATTCGCTGTAGGGGAGGCAGACATCAAAGACATGGCTCCAGACCGCGGAGATCCCGTCCGCGGAGGAAACAGCGGTGAACCGGGCGCCACTCACTCCGGCCATCCACAGGCCACGCCGCCCGTCGCTGAAATCAAAAGCAAAATCAAACTTCTGCCGCCGGACCAGCAGCAGATTGCGGATGTCATCCACCAGCACCTTGCTGCGGGAGCGCTTCCCGCCGCCTGTCGGCGCACTGGTCAGCAAGTGGTCGATGCCTTCACACCCAGCCAGGATTCCCTCCGTCCCTGCACGCACCCAAACCCATATCTCCGCATCGGGATACTGACGCTTCACCGCGGCGATTGTGGGAGTCAGCAGCAGTGCGTCGCCAATGTGTTTGAACTTGGTGAATAGAATCTTCAAATCAGTAAGAAACGGGACACAAGGCCAGCGAGGCTTCAGGCATGAATATTCAGCGGTTTGACCGTTCCGCCTCCGGCACGGGCCGTCTTTTCAGAGCGCCTCCGCAGCCAGCTCCTGAAGCTGCGCTTTTTCCAACTGCGGATGAGCTTGGAAACGAAGTCCTTCCCCTGGGGCGGGCAAGGGCGGGGGGAAGCGCTCAGCGGCACGTTTTCCCGTTTGAAAAACTCCAGGGTGGAAGGCTTCCAGAACAGACCTTTGATGGACTCCTGGTAGGTCAGCAGCGCCTTGCCTTCCGGGCCGATGTAGTAGTGGCCCTCCGGGCTCTCACGAGCGAGCTGCTTGGAGCGGTTCTCCGCCTGCCAGATGTTCATGCCGGGCGCGGCCGCGACAGCGCGCAACTGGCTGGCGCTCCAAATGGTCGCATTCAGCCCGACGCAGGGAGGCTCCGGGAGAATGGCGTGCCAGGTGGACTCTGGCACCGGCGTACCCTGGACGCTGAAGTGATCGATCCCCAGGTAGCAAGCCTGCCGCTGGCGGAACTGCTGCACCGCCGCCTGCACCTCCTGGCTGACAACCGGCCGGTTCAGGAAGAAGTCATCCAGCAGCATGAGCCACACGTCTCCCCGCACATGGGGCAAAGCCGCGCGCAGATTGTCTCCCCACTGGCGGTCATCCCCCACCTTGATGGTGTGCACACGCGGGTCGTCGTAGCTCAGGTGATTGGCGACGATGTAAACCGGCGTCGGGACGTCCGGCCAGTATTTGAACAGGAAGTGGAAAAAGTAAGGCCAGGTGTCCGAGTAGAAATCGCACGAAGGGACGACGAGCGTGAAGGCGCTGTCCAGCTGGGTGTCCGTCATGGTCTCGGAGGCAGGTTACTCAATGACGCAGTAGCTCGTTCGGGAAGTGTAGGGCAGGCGACGGAGGGAGATGTTCCCCAGGCCGAGCGCCTCCATGACCGCCAGCGTTTCCCCCGGCGTGGCATGCTCATTGAGCTCATCGAAGCCGAGGATGCTGCCCTTGGTCAGGCGCGGCTTGAGCAGTTCGAGGCATTTCTTCGTCGGCGCATAGAGGTCGAGATCGAAATAAGCCAGGGCGACGATGGTCTCCTGATGCTTTTCGAGATAGACCGGCAGTGTTTCGCACACGTCTCCCTGCACGAGTTCGAATTTGCGGATATGGCCCAGAGGATTTTCCGCCTCATGGAACTCCATGATCTTGGTGAGGTACTCTTTGTAGCCCTCGGTCACGGAATAGCCGCCCTGGCGCATGATGCCGCCGTCGCCATCCTGGTTGGCAGTGTGCGGGAAGCCGGCAAAGGTGTCGAAGGCAATGATCTTGCGATGACGGTGGAAGGGCTCGTAGATGCCGCGCAGGGCGGCAAAGGTGGCGATGTTCTGCCCCCAGCGGGTGCCGAACTCCATGACGACGCCGGGCAGTTCCACGATCTTCTGGTAGATGAAGTCCATGAACTTCAGGCGCGCCCAGGTTTTGGAGCTGAGAAAGAGACCCATGTTGTCCATGCGCTCCTCAGGGGGAATGGGGCACTGCGCGATGAGGCTGGTCATGGCCTTGCGGCGTTCCCGCTCATCAGCGGAGGCGAAATTGACGACGTTGAATGAATCGCTCATGGAAAGGCTTAGCGGTTGGGGGACCAGACGATGAGGGAATGCCCTTCGATGAAGAAGCTGCCGCTGTGCACGCGCTGCTTGCGGTGGATGGTGAGCTTTCCTTCGCGCTCCAGTTCTTCCAGACGTGGCAGGTAGCCTTTGAGGTAGTTGCGCTTGTTCGAGTAGAGGACCGAAAGCTGATCGTGCAGGTCGTCCTTTTCCAGCACTTCGTCGATCGGCTCAAAGTGAACCACAAGCTCCGGTTTCTTCCGCAGTATGAACTGGATGAAGGCCTCATGGCGCGGGCCCACCTGCTCCAGAGCAGCCACGCTGTAGGCCACGCTGTTTGGCAGGAACTCGAGGGTTTCGTCCGGATGGTAGAAGTCAAAATTGCGACCTTCGAGATTGGGATCGATGCCGCTGGCGGCCATGCCGTTGAGGATTTTCTGCGAGGCGGTGGTCCAGTCCAGGCCCACGAGGTGGGCGGTGGGGTTGATCTTGCGTGCGCGCAGCAGGTGGTAGCCCGGGCCGCAGCCAAACTCATAGATGCCTGCGGCGTCCTTCATGTAGCGCTCCATGGCATACTCCACCAGGAGGCAGATGATGCGGTAATCGAAGGACTCGGACACCGGGCGCACCCAGCGCCTGCGCCAGCGCACGATGGGGTGCTTGCCAAAGTAGAGGGGGACGGCGGCGTCCGGGTTGCCGGTTTTGCAGAAGATGTCGAAGTTTTCGCCCCAGCCACGCTCCCAGTCGTCGATGCGATGCTCGCCGGCGACTTTGAGTTCGGGGTTCACCAGCGCGCGCACGGCTTCGAGGATGTACTGGTCGCGCTCCTGCGGAGTGATTTCGGTGAAACGCAGGTCGAATTCGGCGAGGCGCTGCTTGAGACGCTCGCTGACGGGCTCGCCCAGGATGGCTTCGAGGTCGGCGGGCTGGATGGTTTGGACGGTCATTGGCGGATGTTGGGATAGTTGGCCTTGAACCACGCGACGCTCTTTTCGACACCTTCATCGAGCGAGGTGAACTGGAAGTCGGGGAGGTATTTGCGGAGCTTGGTGGTGTCTGAGGGCTTGCGGAACTGGCCGTCGGGCTTGGTGGAGTCCCACACAATCTTGCCGGTGAACTTCATCTTGTCGGCCACGATTTCGACGAGCTCCTTGATGCTGCGCTCGATGCCGGAGGAGAAGATGATGGGCTCCTCCTCGTGGTAGTTTTCGAGGGCCCAGAGGGCCAGGCGGGCGATGTCGTCCACGTAAACGAACTCTCTCAGCGGGGTGCCGCTGCCCCAGACGGGAAGATCCGCGCCCTCCTGCTGGCGCAGGAAGCAGCGGTGGATGAGGGAGGGCATGACGTGGCCGCCTTCGAGGGCGAAGTCGTCGCCGGGGCCGTACATGTTGGTGGGAATGGCGACGATGAAGTCGCAGTTCCACTCCTTGCGGTAGGCGGCGCTCTGCACCTCCAGCATGCGCTTGGCATAGGCGTAGCCGAAGTTCGAGGGATGCGGGGCGCCGTTGTGCAGGTTCTTCTCGGTCAGGGGGTATTCCGTCTTGTCCGGGAAGACACAGGTGGACATGAAGGAGATCAGCCGTTTGACGCCGGCCTGTCGCGCGGCCTCGAGGACGTTGAGGTTGATCAGGATGTTGTGCCGGAAGTATTCGCCGGAGTGGACGCTGTTGCTGCCAATGCCGCCGACGACGGCGGCGCAGTGGATGACGAACTCGGGCTTGTGCGTGCGAAAGAGGGCCGCGGTGGCCTCAAAACTGGTGAGATCGGCATCCTCCCGCGTCAGATACACCGCCCCCTCCTCGCCCAACAGGCGGCGAAGTGAGGAACCTAACATGCCGGCGCTGCCGGTGACGAGATAACGGGCCATAAAAATTATGCAGCCACCGGTTGCTCCCGGCGGTGCCATGCGATGGTTCTACGAAGTCCCTCGTCAAAGTCAACGTATTTGAGGGGGCCGAACTCCCGCTCGTACAGCCCCATGTCCAGGCCCACTTCAGGCGGTGCTCCTTCGAGCGGACGGGCGGTCTCCGGCAGACGCACAGGCACGCCCAGCTGCGCCCCGATTTTCTCCGCGACTTCACGAATGAGCAGCACACCGCGACCGCCGACATTGTAGATGGGTTCACGGCCTTCGAGCACGGCGCGCAGCATGATGCGCACGGCGTCCGGCGCGTAGCAGTAGATGCGGCGTGCATCGCCGTGGTCCATCATGGCGATCTCGCCCTGCTTGAGAGCTTTTTCGATGAAGGTGTAGAGCACCCTGCGGTCATGGGCATGTGCCCCGGGGCCGTAGGCGAGCGCGAGGCGGGCGGACACGGCCTGGATGCCTCCGGCGCGTGCGGCATTGCAGGCGGCCTCGCCGCAGCGCTTGCCCTCGATGTAGCAGGCGCGGGGGTGGGTGGTGTTGGTGGTGCCGATGCTGTCCTCGCGGTTTGGCTCGCCGACGGGCAGGCCGACGTAAAGCTCGCTGGTGCTGACGAAGAGGAAGCGGCCGCCGGTGGGAACCTTCTCCAGCAGGTCGAGCGTGGCCTCGGTGTTAAGGCGGATGGTTTTGCCGGGATTTTCCAGGAAACGCCCGGGCTGGCCGTAGCCTGCGGCGTGCAAAATGACCTCGGCTTGATCCAGGCTGCGCCGAAAGGTGGGATCTGTGAGGTCGCCGCGGCGGATGGAGATCTGCGGGTGGTCTAGCATCTCAGCGATGACACCCGTCACGGGGCTTTGAAAGGTTACCTGCAGGCGGAGTTTGGAACCCTCGGCAATCAGACGGCGAAAGGCTGCTGCCATGTGAATGCCCACCACGCCGGAGGCGCCGGTGAGCAGGACGCGTGCGTCCTGCAAGGGTTCGCGGGGGACGCCGTCGAGGGCGATGCCGGCATCTTCGTGGAAATAGGAACTAGACATGGAGAAGCTCGTCAAAACGGGCGCGGATGTCTGGCGCCAGAAGGCCGCAGGCACGATCGTGGTAATCGGCGTTGCCGTAGGAGGTGAGGAACTGGCGCGGCACTCCCATGCTGGTGAGAGCGATGCGTTTTCCACGCAGAGCCTGCGTGACGCTGGCGGCCAGGGTGCCCTCGTAGAAGGGCTCGACGCAGAGAATGCGGCCGTCCCCGGCATGCTGCTGCAGCGTGGCGGCATCAAAGGGGGTGAGCGTGGTGTAGTAGAGGATGGTGGCATCGGTGCCTTCGAGGGCTTCGACGACGCGATCCAGGAACGGCCCGACCGTGACGACCACGGGGCCCGAGCCTGCGCGGATGACCTGGGCCTGGCCAAAGGTGACAGGCTGCGCACTGCGGTTCGAGCGCTCCGAGAGGCGGTAATAGGTGGGATGACCGCTGGCGTAGGTCTGCGACATCAGCGCATCAAGCTCGGCGGGGTGCCCCGGCACGATGATCTCCACACCAGGAACGGCCTGCATGAGGGACACATCCCCCGGGCAGTGATGGGAGCAGCCCAGCGCGGCGTAGTCGTAGGAACCGCCCACGGAGACGAAGTTGCCGCCCAGCTCCTGATAGCCGAAGTCCACCTTGATCTGCTCGAAGGCGCGCTCGACCACGAAGGGGGCGATGCTGTGAAACAGAGGAATGAAGCCCTCCTTGGCAAGGCCGGCCGCGACACTGACCGAGGCCTGCTCGAGGATGCCGATGTTGATGACGCGCTGGGGGTGTTTTTTGAAGGCGTTGCGGAAGGCGAAGACGCCAATGTCGCCAAGCAGGACGACGAGGCGCGGATCTTCGTCCAGCAGACGCTCCGTGGTGGTGACAAACTGTTTTCTCATGTGAGTTGGGCCAGCAGCGCCTCCAGTTCGTCCGCTTTGGGAGCCTTGTGATGCCAGGCCGGGTTGTGTTCCATTTCCTTGCAGCCGCGGCCTTTGATGGTGCGCGCAATGACGGCACGCGGAACGGAGCCGCCATGAGCTTCGAGCGCCGCCTTGATCTGGGCGTGGTCATGACCATCGATCTCGATGGCCTCCCAGCCGAAGGAGCTGAACTTGGCGCAGAGGTCTCCGAGCATGAGGGCGCGGTCTCCGGAGTGGTTGTAATCCACGATGCAGGTGAAATTACCCAGCTGATGGTGGGCGGCCAGGAGGGCGGCCTCCCAGACGGCGCCCTCATTGCACTCGCCATCTCCGACGATGCAGACAACGCGCGAGGGGGAGGCATTGATCTTCAATCCGAGCGCCATGCCCGCCGCCATAGGCATGCCGTGGCCGAGGGACCCTGTGGAGGCTTCGACACCCGGGACTTTGCGCGAGTCAGGGTGGCCGCCCAGCCTGCCGCTGGAGGAGGCGAAGGTGTTTAATTCCTCGAGCGGAAAGAAGCCGCGCTGAGCCAGAATGCCGTAGATGCCGAGGGAGGCATGTCCCTTGCTGAGCACAAAGCGGTCGCGCATGGGGTCCTGCGGGTTGCGCGGATCGTTGCGGAGGATGCTGTGATACAGCACCCAGAGGATGTCGAGAATGGAAAAAGCACTGGCGATGTGCCCCTCACCAGAAACGCTGGCCGCTCGAATGATTTTTTCTTTTAGTGCTCGGATGTCTGACTCCATTAAAAACTGAAATTTGGATGGCGAATAGAGACCCGCTCCCCCCCCGAGGCAACCTCAATTCGTGATCCATTCTTCCGCTCGCAACAAGCAGCCGTGCGACCGCGGCCGGACAGCCGAGGGCCGGTCACTCCCGGCAGGGGTGTTTGAGCCGGGCGGCCTCCGGGCGCTGAAGCATCTGGTCCAGCAATTCGGTGAAGCGCTGCTCGGGAAAGCTCCAGTTGGCCCTGGAGGGCAGGGTTTCACCCGAAAGAAAAGTCAGCGAGCTGCTGCCGCACAACCGTGCGAGCTGGGAGGCATGAGCGGTCCCGTGGACAGGATGCTCGACCGAGCCGGGCGTCAGGATCACGCAGAGTGAATCATGAGTGAAAAGCACATTGCACAACCCCTGGCCGATGGGGCCCATGATGAGCGGGGCGGAGCGAAACATGCCGATCTGCTGCGCCATGGAGTATTTTCCCAGGCTGATCACATCCACATCACCCACGCGGCTGCGCAGGATTTCGACGATGCGGTCTTCATTCAGGAGCTGTTTGTCCGGGGCGTCCTTGCGGGTGATGAACAGCGCGCGGCCCGGCCCGTCTGGCACAGGCGCCGTGGCGGCGCATTTGGAAAGCTCCGCATAGAAATGCGGAGCGCAGAGCCCGCCACCGGTAAACATGTTTGGCACGAAGATCAGCTCGTCCACCCGCATGGTGCCCTGCGTGCCTTCGATGACCTTGGCAGGGTCCAGACCCACAAATTCCACGTAGCGTGACTGCCAGCGCCCATGCCCGGGAGCCGTGAGAATGCGGTAGTCTGGCAGAGATCGGAGATAGTCACGCGCCGCCATCAGCCGAGGCAGATGCTCGATCATGAAGTGCCCGCGGTTGTCGTGGTTTCTCCCCGTCAGGTGAAACAGAGGCGGGCCGCTCCAGCGTCTGGCACCGAGTTTCAGAGGCCGGTAGATTTTGAGCACTCTGAGCTCATAAGGCCACACCCAGGGGTCAAAGAGCGAACCATCGTCCAGGAACACCTGCCCCTGATCCCCGGTGAGCCACACGTCCTTGAGCCGAAACAGTTCCGCATTGGGCCATTTGGAGTCGCAGTTGGCGGTTTCCGGGCCGTTGAAGTGAAGCTCCAGCGGGTTCACGCCGGATTGCTCCCCTGCGGGAAGCAGCACCCGGCGCTCCAGAACCCCGGAGGCATTTTCTGCCGGAGTCACCCGCAGCTTGTTCCCACAGGCGCGCAGCAGGCCATTGTAGGCGTCCAGGATGATGCGGGCTTTGGATTTCATGGGAGGATCAGACTGCCCAATGAATCAGGTGTCAGCCGTGGTTTTGTAAAACTCCAGCGTGCGGCGCAGCCCTTCCTCCCAGCCGACCTGGACCTCATAGTTGAGGCAGGAACGGGCGGCGCTGATGTCCGCCAGCGAATGAAGCACATCGCCGGCACGGGCGGGCTCGAAGCGCGGCTGCAACTGCTGGCCGGTGAGGTGATTGATGTCTTTCACCAGGCGGAGGAGATCGATGGAGTGACCGGCCGCGACATTGAAGACCTTCCCCGCGGCCTTTTCCGCAGGCGCCTCGGCAGCGAGCAGATTGGCGGAAACGGCATTGGCCACGAAGGTGAAATCACGCGCCTGGCTGCCGTCCCCAAAAATGACGGGGGCGGTGCCGGCCAGCATGCAGGTGCAGAATTTTGCAATGACACCGGAGTAGGGTGAATCAAAAGCCTGGCGCGGCCCGAAGATGTTGAAGTAGCGGAGCGCGACGGTTTCAAACCCGTAGAGCTGATGGAAGAGCTGGCAGTAGCGCTCGCCGCCGTACTTTTGCAGCGCGTAAGGCGAGAGCGGCTGCACGGGCAGGCCTTCATGCTTGGCGGGAACATCCGCGTTGCCGTAGATGGAGGAGGAGGAGGCAAACATCAGCCGTTTCACGCCGGCATCCCTGGCGGCGAGGAGGACATTCAGAGTGCCGTCGAGATTGTTCGCATTGCTCTCCAGAGGAGCGGCGACCGAGCGCGGCACCGAGGGAAGCGCCCCCTGATGAAAAACCCAGTCAACACCGGGCATGAGCCTGGCCAGGATGGCCGGATCGCGAACATCTCCCTCGACGAGGTCGATTTTATCGCCCGGCTGCTTCCAGTTGAGGTTGGCCGGACTGCCCAGGGAAAGATTGTCCAGCACGATGACCTCCGCCCCCTTGCGGCAGAGCGCCTCGGAAATGTGGGAGCCGATAAAACCTGCACCACCGGTGACGAGAGCTTTCATGCTTATGCTTTGAAATAGTTCGGTTTTCCCTTCATCAAGGCGCTGAGGGCATTGCGCGAATCCACCACGAGCCGTGCGTGCTCAGCAATGAGCGCCACATCCACGGCCTTGTGATTGGTGGCCACGAGGACGAGATCATAATCCGCCAGGGAGGCGGCCGCGAGCGCGACGCTTTTGCGACCTGCGAAATGAGCATGCTCCCGCGAAGGGCGGATGACAGGCACGTGGGGATCGTGATAGTCCACCTCCGCGCCCTGCTGCTCCAGAAGGTCCCAGAGCACGTAGGCCGGACTTTCACGATCGTCGTCCACATTCGACTTGTAGGCGATGCCGATCATGAGGATGCGACTGTCCCGGATGGTGAGATGCAGGGAGGCCAGGGCCTCTGACACGCGCTTGATCACGTAGGCCGGCATGGCGGTGTTGACCTCGCCGGCGAGTTCGATGAAGCGCGTCTCCTGGCCATACTCACGTGCCTTCCAGGTGAGGTAGAAGGGATCGATGGGGATGCAATGACCGCCGAGGCCGGGGCCCGGATAAAAAGGCATGAATCCAAAGGGCTTGGTCTTTGCCGCTTCAATGACGTCCCAGATGTCGATGCCCATGGCCGCATAGACGACCTTGAGCTCGTTGACCATGGCGATGTTCACGGCGCGGAAGATGTTTTCGGTGAGCTTCACCGCCTCCGCCACACGGCAGGACTCCACGGGTACCAGGGTTTTGATGGCGCGGCCATAGACACTGAGCGCATGCTGGCGGCATTCAGGGGTGTAACCGCCGACGATCTTGGGAATCACGGCCACGTCACTCTGAGGATTGCCGGGATCCTCGCGCTCCGGCGAGAAGGCCAGATGAAAGTCCACGCCGGCTTTGAGAGTGGATCCCGCCTCCAGCACCTCGCGCAGCTCGGTGTCGGTCGTTCCGGGGTAGGTGGTGGACTCCAGCACCACGAGCTGGCCGGGCTGCAGGTGCGGGGCGATGGCCCTGCCGGTGTTTAGCACGTAGGTGAGGTCGGGGTCGCGGTGCTTTGCCAGCGGCGTGGGAACGCAGATGATGATGGCCTCGCATTCACGCACCCGGGAAAAGTCCGTGGTGGCGGAAAAACGCCCGGCATCCCGCTGCGTGCGGATGGCCTCCGCGGAGATGTGCAGGATGTAGCTCTCTCCGGCCTCGAGGGATTTGATTTTGGCGGGATCAATGTCGAATCCCAGCACAGTGCTGCCCGTTCTGGCAAACTGAAGGCTCAATGGCAGGCCCACATAGCCCAGGCCGATGATGCCGATGGTGGATGACGTCATGTAGGAAGGTCGGAGGTGGAAGAAAAAATTGGATATGAAGGCAAGGCAGGGAGCATGCCAGAACTTTTTTTCCAAAAAGGAAAACAGCCTACCTGATGAGGCGTTTACCATGACGCGAATATGCTATTCGTCATCCTGTGATGATTACCTAAAACTGCGCGGCGATTGCGCTGCACAAAAAAAACGCAGTCAAGAGCATTGCAGTACTCACCATTACAAAACAATGATGTTGTAGTTTTAGGCATCATACCATAAAACGGGTGAAATTAATGAATTAATTGGCATTTCACTACGCGCAGAGCCTCCCCGCGCAGCGAATTATTCATCAATGCTTTACACCATGATTGAAAACAGACCCCGGCAGTGGCGCATCCTCCATTCCGAGGCTTCTCTCGGCTGGGGCGGGCAGGAGCACCGCGTCATGGCGGAGCTGAGCGGATTCCAGCGCCGCGGTTGCGCGGTGTCTTTGCTCGCGCACCCGCAAAGCCAGATCATGGCGCGGGCGCAGGCGGCAGGCATCACCACCCATGCCTGCGCCTATGACCGCAGGCTGATGGCCTATGATGTGCTGCGCCTGGCGCTCCTGCTCAGGCGTGAGCGAATTCAGGTGGTCAACACCCACAGTTCACGCGATGGCTGGCTGGTGGGCATGGCTGCACGGCTGGCGCGCACCAAGCTGCTGCTCCGCACCCGGCACATCGATGTGATCGACCGCACTCCAAGAGTGAGCCGGTACAAGTTTACCCTGATGGCGGATCATGCCCTGACCACAAGTGACAAAATCACCCGCTACATCCGCAGCACTTTCGACCTGGCGGAAAACCGCGCCACCACGCTGCCCACCGGGATCGACGTGGGTCAGTTCCACCCTGGAGGTCCCAAGGCCGACCTGCCGGTGTTCAGGGGAACCGGCGCACCACCAGTAATCGGCATGGTCTCCGTTCTGCGCTCGTGGAAAGGCCACCAGACCTTCTTCGAGGCAGCCCGCCTTCTGCGCGAATCAGGCCGCGACTTTCAGTATGTGGTCACAGGCGGGGGCGCGCCTGTGGAAGTCTATGCCGCCATGGCGCGGAGCCACGGCGTGGAAGACTGCGTGAAGTTCACCGGGCACCGTGAGGACGTGCCTGACGTGCTGCGCGCACTGGATGTGCTGTGCATCCCCTCCCTCAAGCATGAAGGGGTGCCGCAGATCGGTCTGCAGGCTCTTGCCAGCGGCACCGCCGTGGTGGGCAGTGACTGCGGCGGCATCCCGGAGATCATCCGTGATGGCAGCACCGGGCGCGTTTTCCCAGCAGGGAATGCCGACGCCATGGCCGGGCGCATCGCGGCGGCGATCGATGAGCGTGAGCAAACACGGAAGATGTGCCTTGCCGGACGCGAGCTGGTGGAAAAGCATCACAGTCTGGACGCCATGCTGGACCGCCTCGACGAGATCTATGCGCGGCATCTTGAACGCTCAGGCAAAAATGCCCTGCCGCACACCAAGCCGGTGTTTGCATGAACATGGCTCCTGAAAAAAGGATTTGGCTCCCTGCTGCTTGAGTAATAGAGCAGCAGGAGTTCATGGCAGATTCAATCCCCCCCAAGCGCATCTGGCGTATCGCCCACTCTGAAGCCTCCATTGGCTGGGGCGGGCAGGAACACCGCATTCTGGCGGAGATCAACGGGTTCCGCCGCCGTGGCAGCGAGGTGTGGCTGATCGCGCCCATGGAGAGCCAGATCTATCAGCGTGCGGAGCAGGCGGGTGTGCCGGTGGTGGCGCAGCGCTTTGACCAGCGCCATCTGCTGCCTTTTCACATCCTGAAGCTGGCCTGGTGGCTGCACCGGCACCGGATCGAGATTGCCAATCCGCACAGCTCGCGGGACGGGTGGCTGGTCACGATTGCGGCACGCATCGCGCGCGTGCCGCTGATCATCCGCAGCCGGCATTTCGACGTACCCATTCCAAACAAATCCATCAGCCGCCTGATGTACAAGGAGTGGAGCCAGCACATCATCACCACCAGCCCCAGGATCACCAGCACCCTGGCTTCCACCTTTGAGCTGGATCAGGCTGCAATCACCACGCTGCCCACCGGCGTGGATCTGGACCGCTTCACGCCGGAGGGGCCCAAAGCAGACTACTCCACCCATGCAGGGCCGGCGCAGACGCCGCGCGTCGGCATGATCACGGTGATCCGTGCCGCCAAAGGCATTCAAGTCCTGGCAGAGGCTGTGCAACTGCTCAAAACCCAGCACGGCATTCATGTTCACTGTGTCATCGCCGGAGAGGGGCCCTCGGTGGGGTATGTTCACTCGATGGTCGCACAGTTTGGCGTGGGAGATCAGTTCACCTTTCTGGGCCATCGAGAGGATGTGCCTGAAATCATGCGCACTCTCGACATCGTGGCGATTCCCTCCTTCCACGAAGCCATTCCGCAGTCGGGCCTGCAGGCGCTGGCGATGGGAGTTCCCGTGGTGGCAAGCGACGTGGGCGGGATTCCCAGCATCATCCGCCATGGAGAAACCGGCCGGCTGGTGCCACCGCATGATGCCGCCGCCCTGGCCGCCGCCATCCGCGAGACGCTGGAGCAGAAAGCCCGGACCCAGGCCATGTGCAGCGCCGGCCAGCAGCTCGTGACGAACCATCACAGCCTGGCGGTGATGCTCGACCGGCTGGATGCCATTTATCGTCAACACCTGGGCGACTCGTAAATTCAACCACACACGCAGCGCCCCCTTCCCCGCCACTCCTACCCGATCATGTACAACCTGGCAGATCCGCAGTTCGCACTCCTGGCCAAAAAAACGCTCACTTCCATTTGGAAATACGTGCTCCCCTACCGGGGCCGCTTCGCACTGAGCATCGTGCTGGGAATGCTCAGCGCCGTCTTCAACGGTGTCATGCTGATTGGTTTTCAGCTCATTTTCTCGCTGGTTTTGAAGGGCAAGACGCGGACGCTGGGGGAGGCCACGAACCTCCCTCTGGTCGGAGAGGTCAATCTGGCAAAAATCTTTGGTCTTGATGCCGACGCGCCCATTGGCCTGACGGGGGTGATGCTGGCCTGTTCCTTCATTCCGGTGCTGATCTTTCTCCGTGGCTTCTTTGGCTACCTTTCGAGCTACATGCAGGCCTGGGTCACCAGCAAGGTGGCCTATCAGCTTCGCAACGAGGCCTTTCACTGCGTCATGCGGCAGTCCCCGGCCTTTTTCAACTCCGCCAAGACCGGCGAGCTGATGCAGACGGTCACGAGCCAGACGGCGGTGGTCCAGCGCAATGCCATGCAGATGGTTCAGATTCTGGCGCAGCGTCCGCTGACGATCATCTCCATTCTGGTGGTGCTGTTTGCCCAGGACTGGATTTTCACCCTGATGTCGCTGGTGGTGTTCCCGCTGTGTCTGCTGCCGATCATCCGGATCGGCAAGCGGGTGCGTAAAACGGGAGCGCGTGAAGAATACGACTCCCGGGAGCTGATGGTGGCCATGCAGGAGTCCTTTTCGGGCATCCGGCTGGTCAAGGCATATGCCGGGGAAAAGCATGCGGAGCAGCGTTTCGACAAAACCAACGCCAGCATGACGCGCAACATGGTGCGCTGGGCCAAGGCGATCGAGTTTGTGGGACCGTGCGTGGAGACCATCGCCTCACTCGGCATTGCGGGAGGTCTGGTGTATGCGTGGGACCGCGGACTGGAGGCAGAGAATTTTTTCCTGCTCGTCATGGCGCTCACGCAGATCTATCCGCCGGTGAAGGAGCTGAGCCGTGTGCAGATGATGCTGCAAAAGACCGCCGTCGCGGCAGGGATGGTGTTTGAGCTGCTCGAACGCAGCCCGGACATTCAGGATGCACCCAATGCAGCGGATGCCGGCCGCTCACGCGGGGAGATCACGTTCCAAAACTGCGCACTGTACTACCGTGAAAGCAGCGGCGAAAAGAAGGAGCTCCCCGCGGTGGCGGGCATCAACCTGCATCTCGAACCCGGCAAATTCTACGCCCTGGTGGGCCGCAGCGGCGCGGGCAAGAGCACGCTTTTCTCCCTGCTGCTGAGGTTTTACGATCCGGATGAAGGCTCGGTCATGCTGGACGGACGGGACATCCGCTCGCTCACCCAGAGGTCGCTGCGCGGGAACATCGGCATCGTCAACCAGGACACGTTTCTGTTTCACGACACCATCCGTGAAAACATCCGCTATGGCCGTCTGGATGCGAGCGAAGCGGAGATCATTGAGGCGGCGAAAAAGGCGCACGCGCACGAGTTCATCGAGCAGATCAGCAATGGCTATGATGCGGTCGTGGGCGAAGGCGGGTGCAACCTCTCCGGCGGCCAGAAGCAGCGCATTTCCATCGCCCGGGCGATTCTGCGGGACGCGCCGGTGCTCCTGCTCGACGAGGCGACCTCGGCGCTGGATACGGAGAGTGAAAAGATCATCCAGGACGCCATCCACACCCTCTCCACAGGCAAGACCGTCGTGGCCATCGCGCACCGTCTTTCGACGATTCTGGAGGCGGATCAGATCATTGTGATGGAACAGGGGCGGATCCTTGACCGCGGCACGCATGCGGAACTGCTGGGACGCAACGCAGTGTATCAGAACCTTTACAATCTGCAGTACAGCGGCGACGAACGGCAGGAGGGCTGATTTGATTTTTCCGCATGGCGTGGGGTGGTGTTAAATGAAATCTTTAACACCATTTCACGCGGTCTTTTTGAAGCGCGCGGCAGCATCCGGGCTTGATAAGCCGTGCCTGAACTGCGAAGGGAAAATCTCGCATGATTTTCGGTCCCACCATCGCAGCCTCCGCCATCCCGCCTCTGTTTGCGCTCCTGGCTCTCATGCTTGCGGGGGTGGTGCTGGTTTCATTGCTGCTGCTGCACCTGCGCCAGTCCATGCTGGCGGGCTATTTTATCTGCGGCGTGCTCATTGCGAACTCGGGCGTGCTGGAGCTGCTGGGCGGGGGTGAGTCGCATGTGCAGGTCTCGCAGATGGCGGAGTTTGGCGTGGTGCTGCTGATGTTCACGCTCGGGCTGGAGTTCTCTCTCGGAGAGCTGCGGTTCCTGCGGCGGCTGGCCTTTGTGGGCGGAGGCTGGCAGATGGGGCTGTGCGCACTGGTGGCAGCGGCGGTGTCGAGCGCGCTGCATTCCAGCACCTGGCAGGGGGCAGTGATTCTTGCAGTGGCGCTTTCCCTGAGCTCCACGGCGGTGAGCCTGAAGAGCTTCCAGGATCTCGGACTGGAGGCCAGCCCCGGCGCGCGCATGTCGCTGGCCGTGGCGATTTTTCAGGACCTTTTCATCATCGTGTTCTTTTTGTTCCTGCCGCTGCTGCTGCCGCATGAGGGCACGGACACGGCGCTGATGCCGAGGCTTGGCTCCCTGGCTTTGCGCGGGGGCGCGTTTGTGATTCTGGCGGGGGTGGCCGCACGCTGGGTCATTCCCTGGCTGCTGAACGCGGTGACGCGCACCCGCAGCCGGGAGCTCTTCACGCTTTCGGTCATCGGCAGTTGTGTCGGCCTCGCCTTTGTGGGGGGACTGCTGGGACTGGGGCTGGCACTCGGCGCGTTTGTCGCGGGACTCGCGGTGAGCGAATCCATCTTCAAGCACCGAATCCTGGCCGACGTGATGCCGCTGAAGGATCTCTTTCTCACGCTGTTCTTTGT
Source organism: Prosthecobacter sp. (assembly GCF_044227185.1). Lineage (GTDB taxonomy): Bacteria > Verrucomicrobiota > Verrucomicrobiia > Verrucomicrobiales > Verrucomicrobiaceae > Prosthecobacter. The sequence continues at coordinate 274,053 of NZ_JBGAFO010000002.1, forward strand.
GTCCGTCGGACTGATGATCAATGTGAAGACGGCCATGACGCTGTGGCTGCCAATTTGTCTGCTCACCACGGCGCTGGTGCTCAGCAAGGCGTGCCTGATCACCATCATCGCGCGTTATCTCGGCCTCGCGCACAAGCAGGCGCTGATGGCGGGCATCGGCCTGTGCAGCGCTGGCGAATTTTCCCTGGTGCTGCTGCAAAACGCGGGCGGCGCCCATCTTTGGAGCCATGACACACAGCAGACGCTCCTGGCCGGCTGCGCACTTTCGATGGGCCTGCTCCCTGCCCTGCTGAAATTCGGCATCCCTCTGGGCGACTGGCTGGTGAAACGCGGCTGGGGCCGTGGCAAGCCCGTCAAAATCGACTCCGGAAACCTGCGCCAGCGCATCAGCGTCCTGACCGGCCACGCCATCATCTGCGGCTACGGACCGGTGGGTGAAAAGCTCAACAAGGCGCTGCTGGACTCCGGTGTGCGCACGCTGGTGGTGGAACTGAACGCCGAGACAGTGCAGAAGCTCAAGCGCCAGGGGCAGGCCGTGCTGTTTGCCGATGCCAGCCACGAGGAAACCTGGGAGCTCACCCAGCTCAAACATGCGCGCATGGTGGCCCTGACGTTCCCGGACGCCACGGTCAATGCCCAGGCGCTGGCGATGATCCGCGAGCACCGTCCGGACATCTCCGTGCTGGCGCGGGCGCGCTTCAGCTCGGACGTGGAGCGCCTCAAGCGCCTGGGCGCCACGCAGGTGGTGAACGACGAGACTGAGGCAAGCCGCGCGATGGAGGATGCGGCCATCACGCTGCAGGGGGCTTGAGCAGCATTTGCGCAGCCGCCCTGCCCGCCTAGTTTGAGGTCAAATGTCCCAACGTCTCTTCCTCCTCGACGGCATGGCGCTGCTCTACCGCGCGCACTTCGCCTTCATCAAAGCCCCCATCCGCACCAGCGACGGGGTGAACACCTCCGCGCTCTACGGCTTTGCCAACACGCTGCTCGACATCCTGAAGAATCAGCAGCCCACCCATCTGGCCGTGGCGCTGGACACCGCCGCACCCACACCGCGACATGAGATGTTTCCAGCCTACAAAGCCCAGCGCGAGGAAATGCCCGAGGACATCAGCATGGCCATCCCGCAGATCAAACGCCTGATGGCGGCCATGAACGTGCCCATCCTGGTGCGCGACGGCTATGAGGCGGATGACATCATCGGCATCATGGCCAAGCGTGCGGAGAAGGAAGGCATCGAGACCTTCATGGTCACGCCGGACAAGGACTTTGGCCAGCTCGTCTCCGAGCACGTCAAAATCTACAAGCCCGGCCGCCAGGGCAGTGATGTGGAGATACTCGGCGTCAAAGAAGTCTGCGAGCGCTGGGGCATCGAACGGCCCGAGCAGGTGATCGACATTCTCGCGCTGATGGGAGACACCGTGGACAACATCCCCGGCGTGAAGGGCTTCGGCGAAAAAACCGCCACCGCGCTCATCCAGCAGTTTGGCAGCGTGGAAAATCTGCTGGCGAACACCGCGCAGCTCAAAGGCAAGCAGAAGGAGAAGCTCGAAGCGAGCCGGGATGATGTGGTGCTCTCCAAGAAACTCGCGACCATTTTCCATGACGCCCCATACGAGCCTCAGGTGGCGGACCTCGTCATCAAGCCGCACAACGATGAGGCCTTGAAAGCGTTTTTCACCGAGTTTGAATTCAACGCCTTGGGCCGGCGTCTTTTCGGCGACGACTTCAAAGCCGGGCGCAGCCGCAAAATGGAACAGGCGGCCGGCCAGCCCGCGCAGACGTCTGCCGCGGAAGATCTCTTTGCCGCACCGCCTCCAGTCGCTCTCGCCCCTCCGCCGGCCAGGCTCAACACCATTGAGGACACGTCCCACACCTATCACCTCGTGCAGACGGCCGAGGAGCGACAAAAGCTCCTTGCGGAGCTTTCCTCCCTTGGCGCTTTTTGTTTCGATCTGGAAACGACGGGACTGGATCCGCGCGACACGGAGATCGTCGGGATCGCGTTTTCATGGCGGGAGCATGAAGGCTGGTTCGTGCATTTTCCACGCGAGAAGGCCGCGGCGAAGACTGTGCTGGAAGAATTCCGCGCGGTGTTCACCCGCGAAGGTGTCGAGAAGATCGGCCACAATCTCAAGTTTGACCTGAGCGTGCTGCTGGCGCACGGCGTCGAAGTGCGCGGCCCGTTTTTCGACTCCATGCTCGCGCATTCGCTCATCGACCCGGAGCAGCGCCACGGGATGGATTATCTTTCGGAATCCTTCCTGCATTACACCCCGATTCCCATCACCAGCCTCATTGGCACGGAGAAGAACGACCTCTTCAGCCAGGCCACCATGGCCGATGTGGCGGCGCAGGACGCCCGCAAGGTGGCGGACTATGCCGCGGAAGATGCCGACGTGACGTGGCAGCTCGCCACGAAGATGCGTCCTGAATTGAAAGATCAGCAATATGTTTTCGAGAAGGTGGAGTCTCCGCTGCTGCCAGTTCTCACGAAGATGGAGAACTGGGGGGTGAAGATTGATGTGCAGGCGCTGCGGGAATACGGGCTGGAGCTGGAAAAGAAGGCGCAGGAGCTGCAACGGCGCATCCAGGAGAGCGCTGGCGCCCCCTTCAACCTGAACAGCCCGAAGCAGCTCGGGGAGGTCTTGTTTGACCGGCTCAAGCTCCTGGAGAAACCCAAGAAAACCGCCACCGGCCAGTATCAGACGAACGAGCAGGTGCTGCAGTCCCTGATGGGCCTGCACCCGATCATTCAGGACATTCTCGACTACCGGGAGGTGACCAAGCTCAACAGCACGTATGTCGAAGCACTGCCGCATGCGGTTTCCAAAGTCACCGGCCGGGTGCATACCACGTTTCACCAGCTCATGGCCGCAACGGGCCGCATGGCCTCGACCAATCCGAACCTGCAGAACATTCCCATCCGCACGGATCTGGGGCGGGAGATCCGCAAGGCCTTCGTGCCCGGCCATGAGGGCTGGGTGCTGATGAGCGCGGACTACTCGCAGATCGAACTGCGCGTGATGGCCGCGCTCAGCGGAGACAAGGCGATGATCGAAGCCTTTGCCGGCAACCTTGACATTCACCAGGCCACCGCCGCGCGTGTGTATGGCGTGCCGCTCGATGGCGTCCTGCCCGAGATGCGGCGCACGGCGAAGATGGTGAACTTCGGCATCATCTATGGCATCTCCGCCTTTGGCCTCAGCCAGCGCCTGGGCATTCCACGTGGCGAGGCCGCCACGATCATCGACAACTACTTCAAACAGTTCCCCGGCGTGAAGCGCTTCATGGAGAGGGTTGTCGAAGACGCGAGGAAACGCGGGTACGTCGAAACCCTCACCGGCCGGCGTCGTATCATCCGCGACATCACCAGCAGCAACGCGACGGTGCGCGGCGCCGCCGAGCGCGTGGCCATGAACACTCCCATTCAAGGAACAGCCGCCGACATGATCAAACTGGCCATGATCCACGTGGACGCCGCTCTGACAAAGGCGGGCCTGCAAACACGGATGCTGCTGCAGGTGCATGACGAACTGCTCTTCGAGATGCCGGAAGGCGAAGTGGAGCAGGCGAGAGCCATCATCCTCGAAGCCATGCAAAACGCACTGCCCCTGGAAGGCGTGCCGTCAGAAGTCGAAGCCGGCACGGGTTTGAACTGGCTGCAGGCGCACTAGCCGGCACCCGGTTTGATGCATCAGCATCCCGAGCCGGGCTTGATGGCAGCGTTTTCAGGGGCTACTTATCCGCATGCAAAAGCAGCCTGCTGTAAAGTCTGCAGCCGCCCAGGTGCTGGAGCGGCTGCAGAGGATTTCAGCCGCAGGAGGCCTGGACACACCACAGCGCCTGGCGCGCCTGGTGGCGCGGGTGCTGATGAGCCAGAGACTAAAACAGCGTCGAAAGTGGTGCGATGTGGCGAGGAGCCTGGCGGCTGATCCCACCGTGGAAGACCGCCTTGTCCGGCAGGCCATGCACTGGCTTTCGATTGAACCTCGAAGGGCAAAAATCTCTTCATGAACTGGCCTCTGCCGCTGCCGAACTGGTCATGTGCCGCAGGACAAGTGCTGGACACCTTTTTTGCCGGCCTGCACGCCGAACTGCCGGGCTTCGCGGACCCATTGACCTTGTTTGGTTCCGTCCCCATCCAGCTTTGCCTGGATGATGCTTTTACCAGTGCCGATGCCGACATCATGGTTTCAGGCGACCCAACACACCTGCGTGCAATCGCCCGAAAGCTGGAGGCTGCCGCGGGTGGGAGATTGCGCCCTGCCTTCACACTGCAATTGTGCCCGCGTCATTTCTTCCGCACCACGGCCCACTATCTCCAGCGCGCGCATGTGGAGACCCGGCATGGAGTGAAAGTCATCGTGCCTCATGTCCGCGACGTGTTGATCGGCAAATTACACCGTTCACGTACTCCGGAGCAGGAAGGCCTCTCCACGAAAGACCTGCGCGCGTTTCACCGGGTGCGCCAGCTCTGTGGAGGACATCCGAATGAGGAGGATGTGATCGAAGATTTGCTGGATTGCGCACCATACTTCCGTCTCCCGGAACACGGCGAGATGAATCACTTCCGTCTCAATGTCGAAGATCTGTGGACCGGCCTGTTCGGACACAGCCTGGACCTCGATGCGCGTGTCCTCAAACCACTGCGCCTGATGGAGGCAGAGACGCAACGATTGTCGGACAGGCCGGTCTCGCAGATGCTGGGCGATCTGCGACCCTCACGAGATTGAGATTCCATCCTGTCACTTCATGGCGGCGGCAAGTTTTTGAAGGGACGCCAGCTCCATCTTTCGCCCTGCGGCGAGGTCATGCTTGAGCACCTGCTGCAGCGTCTCGGCGGCCTCCTGTTTTTTGTGCTGGCGGATCTCCAGGCAGAGGCGGCGGACTAGAATGTTGAAGGTGGTGGATGAGGCGCCCGCGGCGTCCGTGACCGCCTTGGTCAGCAGCGAAAAGGCGAGATCCGGCTTGCCTGCCTCAACCGCGTAGTCAGCCAGCTCCAATGCTGTGCGCCCCTCCCGCGGGGAGGCGAGGGCAATGGCGGAGGCGTGAGCCGTGGCTTCCTGGGGCGTAAGGATGCGATGCTCACGGATCATGAGCTGGAAGGGTTGGCCGATGCGGCCTATGAAGGGATTATTGAGAAGATTGATCACGAACTGCGCGCGGCGGACAGCAGGCAGGCGCGCGGGAGAGCCTTCCCGGCCCGCAAGGGCGGCGGTGGCGGAGATCACGGTGTTTTTCCGGCTGAGCGCCTTCACAAACACGGTCTTTTTCTCCTGGGAAAGCTGCTGGTTGTAGGCGCTCGACGTGTCATCCGGCGCGGCAGCCAGCAGGGCCATGAGCAGGCTGGCGGCATAACCGCTGTGGTCGTCCGCAGGACCGCGCTGCTGCAGGAGATGCTCGAACAGGGGCTGCCAGAGCTTGATCTCCCTGGCCTGTCCGTTCTTCCAGAATTCCGTGACCGCATCATTCAAGGCACTGGCGAGGTCGTTGCGGGCGGAGGCGATGAGGTGGCTGTTGGCGTCGGACTTGAGCTCGGCGAGGTCGTCAAAGGCGCGTCTGGCGGCGCCGTCATCACCTGCGGCCGCACGGGAGGCAATGACCAGACCGTGAACATAGGAGGCGTGCATTCGTGCTCCGTTTCGCTGCATGTCCGCGAGCTCGACGACGGGCTGCTTTTGCGCGGCGGCGCTCAGCAGGTCCTTGAGATGATCGCGGGCGGCCACCGGAGCATAATTGGCGACAATGCTGGCCACCTGGACGCGCAGGGCCTCCGATGAGAAAGAAGTGGAGGCAATGCGGGGAGCCAGGGCGGCGATGCGCTGCTCGAAGGTGGTGGGAGATTTGAATGCATTGACCAGGGCGGGCTTCCAGTCCTGCGCCTCGGCAAGGATGACTTCTCCAAACAATGCGAGGCCGGGATCATCACAGGCCTTCGCCAGAGTGGCAATGTGCGGCTGCATGGAGGGCTCCCATCTGTAGATGGCGGAGTTCCAGTCCGTCATTTCAGCGGCGTGCTTCTTCAGAAGTTCGGCGGCCCTGGCTTCGGCGCCGGCGAGAGCCAGAACCGCGATGGTGGTGCGCATGGACTTGAGACTGGGCGCGTCTTCATTGAGCAGACGGTCGATCCAGGCGTCTTTTTTGGCACGCGCCGCGATCTGCAGCATGGCGAACAAGGGCTCATTGTACACGCCGTAGAACTGGCCCCGGTTGGCGGGCTGCTGCTGGAAGCTCATCCGGCGCACCCATCCATCCCAGAAGTTTTGCGCGATCTCGTGCCACTCGGCATTCACCGGCAGCAGCGCAAAGCGGCGGCCGATATGCGCCACATTGTAGCCATGCACGGCATGCACGACTTCGTTTTCCCTCGCAGTCACGCGAGCGGCGGCCAGCACGATCTCCGGCGGCACGGCAAGGGGATAAGTGGCGCAGAGATGATGGCCCAGCGCCACACGCACGCGTGGCGGCAGCTTTTCATCCGTCATGGCTTTGCGGTAGTGCTTCCAGAGCAGATCCAGCACCGGAGTACTGCCGATGGCGCAGGTGGCATCTGGCGGCATGCCGGAGGGATCCGCCTCCAGATAAAGCCTTCCCGCAGTGGCCAGTTCACGCAGCAGCGCCTGCCGCGCGCCAGAAGCCCGCTGCTGCTCGGCCCAGGCGACGACGGCACTCGCATCAGACTTCCACAGGCGTGTGAGGAAATTGTGAAATCCCAGGGCCAGAAGCGCGGTGCGCTCCGCAGGCACCAGCGGAGTGAGCTCTTTGATCAGGGCATCAGCGGCGGCACCCGGATCCGCCCGTCCGCCAAAAGTGGTCCAGCGCATCTCCATCCAGCGGCCCCAGCCGTACTTGGTATGCCAGCCGCTGTGCTGGAGGCGTGTGGACTCATCCTCATAAAAGAGTTTGAGCGCAAATCCGACGACGTTGCCGGTGAGGCTGGACTGGCAGAAGTCCTCCAGCAGGCCGGAACGCAGGGTCCAGCCGTTGTTGCTGCCACCGCTGCCCCAGCCTTTTTCCAGCTGCTGCTCCTCCATGATCTGCATGCCTTTGTTGAAGAGGGCCGCCGCGCCATCCCAATCACTGGCACGCAGCCGCTCCGCCAGCGCCTTGCGCCACTCGGTGACGAAGCCGTTCTCGCTCAGCTTGAAGCTGGAGAAGGGCCTGGACTGCAGCACCTGATCACGGAAGGATTCCTCCTGTTTGATGCGCTCCGCGTGGATGGGCTTCAGGGCTTCGCGGACAGGTGCGGGCAGCATGGATGGATCAGCGAGCACGCCGGAGCGGCTGGCTGCGATGTCATACAGCGCGAAAAGCGCCGGCCTGGGGACTTGCGCAAACTCAGCCGCATGCGCGTCTGCGAAGGCCTTCATGCCCGCGGGACTGTTTTCATCCACCATGGCACGAATGAAGGCCATGCCGAAAGCGGGCTTCGTCTGCGCATCGATGTGCTTGCGCAGGATGGCGCGGATGGGCTCACGTTTTTTCGATTTCCAGAGGCTGTCCAGAAACGCCGAAAGCAGGCTTTCATGAGTCATGCCACCACAGCCAGGCAGAGGGTCAAAGGCGGCGGCGTCAGCAAACCAGCCGGCCCGGGTGCAGGCGTCGATGATGAAGACAGCGTCCGTCTCATGCCCGTTGAAGCAGGAATCGCAGGAGGGGCCGGCGCGCCAGTCACGGTCGGAGGAAAGTTTGCGCGCCGTGGCCTCGCGTGAGCGCAAGGGCCACAAGCCGGGATCGATGTAAAGGGCGGACAAGAACCGGGCCGGATAAGTGTAGGCGGGGTTTCCGCTGGAGGATGTGTCGGGATAACTGTCGTAAAGCTTGAGCAGGTGCGCGAAGACCTCACGTGCGCGTGCAGGCTCATGCTGGGCGATGAGGGCGAGTGAACGCGCAAACTGTTCGTCGCTGTTGCCGTTCCGATGCAGGCTGTCCACGTTCTTGAAGGCCAGCAGGGTGTCCGCGGCGTCCCTGGCTTTTTGCGCCTGGGTTTTGAGCATGGTTTCGAGCGCCGGGACGCCACGTGCATAGATGCTGAGCGGGGTCAGGGCGGGCTCAAGGGCCATCGTCAAGCCGTCACTCTGCTCCGCTGGCATGGAGGAAATCTCCGCCGTGTGTTTTTTCACAAACCCCACAAGCGCTGGCTGGGGCTGGTCCTGGATCATGGCCAGCAGCAGCTCACTGCCGAAGGTGGCCGGCTTGAGCTGAGTCAGATGTGTGCTGATCTCCGCCTGCACTTCCTTGCGGCTACGCACATAGCGGGCGATGCGGCCCAGGATCGACCCGTCTGCATCCTTCTCCATGACATAAGAACGGAAGTCCTTGATGTCCGCCATCATGGCGGAGCCGTCGATGAACATGCGCACGGTGCCGGCATTCTGCAACTGGCTGTCTTCGGTGATCTCACTGCCGACCCCCTGCATCCAGTCGCGCTCTCCCAGGATGCCCTGAGCTTCAGCCGCCTTCATGGCGTGGCTGAAGATCTGTGGGATGCCGGCGGCTTCGCGCAGCCAGTAACCGAGGAGGCCGGCGCCTGAGCCGCCGTAGTTCTGGCCGCGGTGTCCGGCCAGAACCAGCAGGGTGACCTTGTCAAAGAGCTCCACGGCAGGAGCACGGTCGCGCTGCGCGATGCGACGCAGCAGAGCGGCAAGGCCCTCAATGTCATTGTAAGCCATCGGCGTGGTCGAGGCGAGCAGGGCACGGCGCAGCTCCTCATCGCTGGCCGCGCATGCTTTCAGCAGGGGCTCGAGCGCGGCTTGAAGATCCGCTGGCAGTTGTTCAGGGTGCCGGAACTTGGATTCGCGATAGGCAAAAGTCTGCAACAGACCGACGGCCTCCCGAGGATTGAGACTGGCAAAGTCGGCGGAGCTTTCCTTGATAAAGGCGTCCCTCTGAGCGCCTGCCCCTGAAATCAGCGCCAGCGACAGCCTGACGCCAAAGGTTTGCGGCTGGCGGGCCTTGAGGTCTGCCTGCAGCGCATCACGGGCCGCTTTATGACTGCCGCTGCCCAGACTGGAGGTGAGGTGTGAAAGGAGGGAGCCTTCAGGGATGGCGAAGCTGCGAAAAGCTCCGGCTTCAGCGACAAAGGGCGTGCTGGTGAACAGCGCGAGGACGTGGTCTTTGTCCGCCAGGGCGTTGTCCTGCTCCATGGCATACCCAAACTCACGCAGCCAGCTCTCCGGCAGATGCTCCTTCTCAGCGAGGGCGACGACTTCATTCATCAACTGCGGCGCCCGGCCCATGGCCTTGATCATTTCGGCCACAGCATTGCCGCTGCCCGGCTGCCGAAGAGACTGCAGGTACTGCTGCGTTCCTTTCATGAGTTTGATGCTGTGCTCCAGCAGCCTGACGGCCTTCTCACGGTCGGTGCGCGCCAGCTCCGCAATGATCTTCGTCACCTGCCTTGGGAAATGGTACTCCTCGACGCCCGCCCCCTCCACGGTGCTGGCGGCGAGAATGCGATCGGCCGTTTCTTCGGACTGTGAATTCTCGGCGGCCTGAAGCGGCGCGATGAGGCGCGCGGTCTCGGCATCAAGGATGCCGGGGTAGCCACGCACGTGCTGGCGCAGGAAAGCCGTGAGCTCACGTTTGGCGGGAGCCGAGAGCTGCGAAAGCTCACCGGCACGGCGTTTCAGAAATTGAGGCAGCACGACCGCCCTCTTCTGATAGTCTTCCTCCAGGAATGACACAAACAGATCAGCGCCAAAGGTCTGCGGCTTCCGGGCATTGATCAACTTTATCAGGCGTTCACGCTCCTCTTTGGCATTTGAGCTGCCCAGCCTGTCCAGGACTCTCCCCAGATGCGTGTGAGCCCGGTCTGACTGGCTGAACCAGAAGCGGCAGGAGGGCGCCGGAGCGAGGAGCTTCAGCGCATCCAGCGAGGCAAGAAACTTCTCTGACGAACCTTTGACAAATGCATCGTTTGCCAGCGAAAGCTGTTGAAAGACCAAGGGCTCGTCGAGCAAGTGGTCCTCCTCCGCCAGCTCGATGGCAACAAAACAGCGCTGATTGAGCAGCTCACTGTGGAAGGAGACATACATCTCCGGCCGTGGCCCCTGCTGTGACATGCCCATCCAGCCAAAGCTGCGGCGCCCGCCCGTCATTTCCTTGAAGTGACCTGCCAGCACCTGCCGACGTTTTTCCACATCCCTGCCCAGCCACAGGTCGCGCAACTGGCGCGCAAAGGCGACGGCTTCGTCCTGATGGCCGTTTTCGCTGAGAATCTGCACGTAACCGGCCAGTTCATTGGTGTTGACGCCGAGCTGCGGATTGCGCAGACGGTCCATGAAGAAGTCGTGGATCGGGGCGCCGATTTTGCGCTGGGCCCAGATGCGTGTGATCTCCTGGCCGCTGCTGGAGTCGGGGTAAGGTGCCTGGCTCCGCATCCACTCCTTCGCAGCCTGGGGAAAATCCTTTTCTGTGCAGGTGAAGAGGCTGGCGTAGGCACGGGTTTGTTTCACCGAGGCGGCGCCCTGGGCGTTTTGGATCAAAGGGAGCAGATCTGTTTCGAGGCGGTCCATCTGCCCCTTCTGGGCGAGCGCGCGCAGCAGGACATCTTCCGGATGCGGCAGCGCGATCTGATTGCCGCCGGCAAAGCGGCGCTGAGAACGACCGTACCAGTAGCCGAGCGCAGGCATGCTGCGGCGCGACCATGCCTGACGCTCCAAAGCCTCACGGGCCAGAGGCTCCAGCGCTTCCAGGGGCTCCCGGTTTTTCTCGACGAGACCTGCAAGAGGAGCGAATCCGCCTTCCGCCAGCACCGGAACGTGGATCATGGCCTTGCAAAGCTCGTCGTGAGCGGCGCGGAGCTGTGCCTGTGCTTTTTTGCCTGCGGGGGTGATTTCTCCAAAGCTGTTCATGAGATCATACAGCGCCGGAAAGCGCAGCGGGTCATTCCATTCCCCCTGCTGCACCTGCTGGGGCAGGTTCATGAGAAGCTGCGCCAGCATGGGATCCATGCGCACTTTGGGATTGAAGTGCCGCTCGATCCAGACGGAGAGGAGCCTGATCAAGGCAAGACGCTGCTCAAAGGAGGAAGACTCCATGTGCGACCGGCCCGCCTCATACGTGAGGCGCTGGATGAACTGACGTATCTCGGTGTCTGGAATGGCCATGAGATGGCTCAAGGCCGAGGACTGATCCTGCGAGGCGAGCAGCACCGCCAGCCTCAAATGCGCCACCCATGACCGCGGATTGTCCTTCACCACTCGCTGAAGGCATGCGCGCGCGCGGTCGTCCTGATCCATCAGCTCAAAAAACGCGCCGAGCTCGAGCTGCTGATGCCAGCCGGGGCCAGCAGAAGCCTCGAGCTGCTCAAAGAAGCGCATGTTGATCTGTTTGGACTCCAGAGTCTGACGGAGGTTGTGCGCATTGTTCATGGCGCCGCTCCAGTTTTGACCAAGCCACTCGGCGGCGAGGAGTTTCATCTGACGTTTGAGCTCTGCAAAGGCGGCATCCTGCCTGCCTGTGGAGAGCAGGCGGGGAATGGTGGCGGCGGCGTTTGAGCCGCGCTGGGAGGCGACATTGCGCGAATAGGGGCTGGCCGCCGCCGACACCGGCACACGGGAGGTGCCAATGGCTTTCTGCAATTCGGCAGCTTGCTCAGCGAGACCTGCCTGAGTGGCAATGCCGGCCAGAATCTGGCGCTCCTGGACCTGCATGGAGCCGACCAGCATGCGGGTGATGCAGGCCTGCACGGCGGAGCGCACCTCGGGAGTCTTTTCCCCCGGAATGCGTGTGACGGCGTAGAGAATGGCGCTGTCGATGCCGCGCCGCTGAGCCGGTGCGGCCTTCAGCCTGGAGGCTTCATGCAGGAAAGAAATGGTTTTCTCCCAACTGCCCTGCGATTGGGCAAGCCATGCGGCAAACAGCCAGTGGTCCACCCCCAGTCCGGGCGACTTCAGCAGGGTCTCCACAGCGGTGTTGACAGCGGCCATGTCATGAAGGCGCAGATTCATGACGGTCTTCAGGCCCGGCACGGTGAGCCGTGCCGCAGTGCGCAGAAGCCCCGCGCGGATTTCAGGCTCATCTGGCACCACGCCTGTTTCGATCCCGCTCTGATACATGGCAGCATAAGCGCCGCTGGCATTTTGCAGCGAGGCGATGACAGCGGCGTGATGGGCGGAGACGTCCAGTCCGCTCCATGCAGGCTGCAGCGGCTGGGGCTGCACCTGGGAGTAGCCGCCATAGCCGCCGGAGTAAAACATCATGGCCGCAGGCTGCGGCGTGGAAGGGAGTTTCAGGATGCGTGCATTGTCCTCCTCAAGGACGCCGGCGAGATCATCCCAGCGCTTCAGGGTGCTGACAGCCTGGATGAACTGCAGGCCGGTGTAGTCCACTTGGTTCGGCCTCAGCACGCGGCCAGGTGCCTTCAACCACTGACGTCCCAGGCTGACAAGCCGCGTCATCACTGTCTCTGGCAGAGGCTCGCTGCGCTGCAGCGAGCCGGAGCGTGTGAGGCCGCTTAGGAGCATCGACAAGGCGTGGGGGTCGTCCGCACGGATGTTTTCGGCGACCTGCAGCGCATCGCCGACAAGAGCCAGGGCCTCCTTTTCATCCAACACTAGAGCATGCATGCCCACCTGGAAGGCCAGCAGCGGATGGCGGGTTTTGAACATGTCCATGCAGCGCTGCAGCACTGGCAGCGTGTCGGGGGTGATCATCGACTGATTGATGAGCCACAGGGCATGCAGCGCCGCGTGCTGCGGATGCTGCTCCAGCAGGTCCAGCGGTATGCCCATCTGCCCCTGATATACCGGCACCTCCAGCAGCAGGGCGGAGTCGCGCAGACCCGCGGCGTCCAGACCGGCGATGAGGGCTTTTTTCTCCTCCGCCCCCAGTCCCTGCCCGATCTCCACAAGGTGATAGAGCGCGAAGGCGGAAAGATTGGTGACATTGGCCGGCTGCTGAAGCCAGCCGGCGGGCAATGACGTCGCGGCCGAGGGATTGAAACCCGAGCCAAGATACAAGGTGCCGCTGCCGACCTTCGCATACCCTCCGCGCATCTGCTTCTGCCGGTACTCATAGGCCTGGTGCGCCACACGAGGGAGCTGCATCCATTCGGCGGCTCCGGCGGGCAGGTCGCGTATTTCACCGCTGTAGCTGGCGGGCTGTGCCGTGGCGGAGCGGGCGGCGGCGGCCGCAAGCACGGCGGGAAGCTCCTCATGCATTTCGAGCAAGTGCATGAAGGCATTGACCGCGGCGGGGCGGTGATCGCTCTCCTCCAGCGCCACGGCATGCAGGTAATGGAGACGATAGTCCGCCGGGTGCAGGGGCAGGACGGGCTCCAGCAGCTTGATGGCACGCTCCCACTCTCCCTGCTCGCACAGCGAATCCGCCATCTGCTCCAGCGTGCGGGCGTCGCCGGATGAACCGCCCGCGATTTCAAACATCAGGCGGTAACCCGCGTCTTCATCGCCCGTGGCGATCATGAGCCGGGCGATCTTTTGCCGGGTGGCGTTGGTTTTGTCGAGCTGAGCGGCGGCCTGGAGAGTGCGCAGCGCCTCCGCCTCCAGACCGTTCTCCTCTTCGCAACGGGAGATTTCTGTGAGCAACTGAAGATCCTTTGGCCGCAGGCGTGAAGCCTCATAGAGGCAGCGGCGGCGTTCTTCATCCTTGTTGGTGGCGCGGTGAATCTCCGCCAGGGCGAGCCAGGGCTGGGCGCTGGCGCGGTTCTGCCGCTGGCGCTGCTGAAAGTCTTCCACCAGCTTTGGCAGGGTGCCCTGAAGCTGCGACATCTGCGCCAGAGGCGCCAGCACGCGCATGCGCGCCACCACATCTTCCGTCTGCTCATACAACTGCATGTACACCTGCGCGGCTTCATCAGCCTTTCCAGCCTGCGCCAGAAAGGAGGCGAGCTGGGACTTCACCTCGCGGTCATCGGCAAACTTGCGGGCTGCGGCGCGCAGCACATCGAGCGCGGCGGATTCCTTTGCCTGCTCCATGAGCAGCCCCGCCTCCTCCAGCCAGGGCTGCACCGCTCCGGGTGAGAGCTTCTTCCAGTCTGGAATGGCCGCGAGCGCCTTGTCCGTCTCCAGACCGCGGCGGCGCAAGGACACGAGCTGGCGTGTGCGGTCACTGGTCATGCCGCCGGGCAGTTGCAGCAGGGCCGCGACTGCATCGGCGGCCTTCGACCATTCCTGGCGGATCTCGAGCAGACGCACGAGCTGCGAACCCAGCATGAGCTGCTGCTCGGGGATGGCATCGGCGGCTTTGAGGGCGGCTTCCGCAGCCTCTGACCGGCCGGCCTCTTCCAGCATTTCGGAAAGCAGGCAGCGGTTTGGCAGCGTGATGGCGGCCCCAGCCTGCTCCAGGTCCGCGATGGTCGCGGCTTCGACCTTGGCTTCACGCACCGCGATGTGCGCCTGCCTGACGGCCTCCTGCAAAGCCGCGGCGTCGGTGGTCAGCGCCAGCCGGGCACGCGACCACTTCACCGCGTTCTCGTTGTCCTTGTTGGTCAGTGCGCATTGCGCCAGCAGGGCGAGATAGCGCGGCTGGGTGGCGAAATCCGCCTGCCGCCCGGCCAGGATGTCCTGGGCTTCGCGCGCCTTGCCATGGGCGATGAGGGCCTGGCCGATGCGCAGCATGTCCTCCACACCGCCTGTTTTTGCCAGGTCCTGCCAGATGGGCAGGGCCGCTTCATCGTCACCGCTGCGGTGCAGGTAATGCGCCAGCTCTTCACGCGCGGAAATGCTTTCCGGATGCGCCTCCCGCAGATTTTCATACGCCTTGCGCGCCGCATCCTTGAGCTCCCAGCTTTCCAGCAGGCGCGCCACGCGGAGCTGGTCATGATCCGGTGTGGCGCCATTGACCGCGCTCTTCTTCAGGAAGATGTCCAGTGTGGCCTGAGCGGCATCTGTTTTGCCATCCCGCTGCTGCAAGGTGGCGAGATGGATGAGGGACTCCTTGTCATCCGGATTCTGGGTGACGACCACCTGGGCCTGCACGACGGCCTCGGAGATGCGCTCCATGTCTTCAAGCAGCGTGATGTAGGCCTCCTGCAAATCGCGGCGTCCTGGATTGCGCGCCAGCACGGTGGTGAAGATTTTCGCGGCCTCCTCCTTGGAGCCGAGACTGGCCAGCACACGCGCCAGATGAACGGCCACCGCGGCCCGTGACGGGTGCGCGGTGAACAGCGCCTGCAGCCGCACTTTCAGCGCCTCGATGTCGTCCTCACGACGATACACCTGGTCAATGCGGGAGAGCACATCCGCCTCCACCCAGGAATCCTGCCCGCTCTGTGCCAGGGCCGCCTCCAGAACGCCCAGGGCTTCATCCCGTTTTTCAGAGCGGAGAAGAAGATCGCCCAGGCGGAGCTGTCGTGCGAGCTTTTGCGAGGCATCGCGCGTTTTCTCGACCAGTGACTTTGCCTGCGACGATGCGTCGGCATACAAGCCCTCCTCCGCCATGAGCTCCACGATTTCTTCGACGAGGTCGAGGTCGTCGGGATGCTGCTGCGCGAGACTTTGCCAGGCCTGCAGAGCCTCCGGGGTGCGGCCGAGCCGCAGGAGCATGCGTCCCTGCTGCCGGGCGATTTCGATGCGGAGGCGGTCTGCGGGCTGTGCGGCAGCGGCCGCCGCCAGGCTCTTCAAAGCGCCGTCAAAGTCCAGCATGCGGCCCTGCACCCGCGCCTTTTCATACCAGGCCTCGGCATTTTGAGGCGCGAGTTTGAGGGCGGCATCCAGAGCCGCGAGCGCCCCGGCGTCATTGCCACGCCGTGTGTACAGCAGCGCGAGCACCTGCTGGTCCGCCGTGCTCGCCTCTGGAGCAGCAGCCTTCGCCTTCAAAAAGGCCTCCAGAGTTTCCGCCGTGCCGCTGCCGAGCCAGGCATCGTAAAAACGGTCGAACAGGGTGCCGGCCTGCGGGCGCTTGCGCAGCAGCTCATGGTATTTCAATGCCTCGGGCGGTGCAGCCTCCTGGGCTGAGATCTGAGCGGCACAGAGAAAGGAAAAAAAGACAACTGCACGAATCATGCTGCTTTTGTAACGGAATGACTGCGCCATTGGCAATTCCAGTCTGCAACAAGCCGTGAAAAAAACATTGGCCCGCCCCCAAGATGACACCCTAGAGACCCGTGTACTTCATGCTTATGGCAGAGAAGTGTGGCCACTGCACTTTCTTGTGTTGCAGGACTCATTCCCGTTCTTTTATTTCCTCCATGGCCTGGCGACCCGACAAATGCATCGTTCGTGGTGAAATCGACAACACCGTCAAAGGCCGGGTGACCGGACGCATCTGGCTGCTGGGCCGTGAGGAGCCGCTGATCCTTGATCTAAACGGCGATGCCTGGCCGGATGTGGCGGGCTCCAGGCTCACTTTTTTGAACCCCAGTCCCGAGCCGCAGCCGGAATATGAGGGGCTGCGACTCAATCAGACAGGATCGGTGGGAGACATCACGGCCTCACAGAAGGTAAAGAAGCTTCTGGCACCCGAGGAGGAATGGAAGAAGGCCCTTAGAGAAGAGCGGTTTCACGAGATTCCCTGGGTGTGGGCGAACGCCCTTTATCTGGAGTGGTACAGCGACTTCAACGGCCGCGTAGTGATACAGACGACGGAATGCGAGATCACCACGTCCGAGCGCCTTTGGGTGCTCGACCCTGACGAGCATGCCGCGCAGCAGGCGATCAATGAGGCGGACATGGTCACCTACCTGGAGAATCTGGAAAAGGCTCTGAATGAAGAACTGCGAGAGAATGAGGAAGAACCCCAGGATGAGCCTTGAGGGCAGCGCCCTGCAGTTTCCCCGTCATTCGCCGCTCTTGGGATCAAACGCATCACGCAGTCCATCGCCGAGAAAGTTCAGAGCGAGGAGGCCGGCGGACATGAGGAGAGCCGGAAAAACGAGGAGCCACCATTTGCTTTCGAGCGGGTTGATGACCTGCGCGCCGTCCTTGAGCAGGGAGCCCCAGCTCGCGGCGGGGTCTTCGATGCCGAGGCCGAGAAAGCTGAGAAAGGATTCATCAAGGATGACGGCGGGAATGGTGAGCGTGAGGTAGGTGAGGATGATGGTGCTCAGATTGGGCAGAAGATGGCGGCGCAGCACACCCCAGGGGCTCTGGCCCATGGCGCGTGAGGCGGTGACAAAGGTCATCTCCCGCAGCACCAGCACCTGGCCGCGAACAATGCGCGCCATGGTGAGCCATTCGACGAGGCCCAGCGACACGATCATCAGCAGCACCTTGGAGTAGGCCTTCAAAGCGCTGATGTCCTCGGCCAGCCCCTTCCAGTTTTTCTCCTGCGCGGCCAGCCGCCAGCCGTCGATCCACTCCTTCATGTATTCATCCAGCGCTGCGATGAGAATCATGATGAAGAGAATGCGTGGCACGGACTGCAGCACCTCGACGGTGCGCATCATCACGCCGTCGACGCGGCCGCCCGCGTAGCCGCTGATCATCCCGTAAAGAGTGCCGATGCCGAGGCTGATCAGCGCGCTGACCAGGCCGACGCCGAGGGAGACACGCGCGCCAGAAAGCAGGCGGTAGAGCATGTCCTGGCCGTTCACATCAGTCCCCAGCAAGTGTGCGTTGGAAGGCGGCGCCAGGGACTCACTGCTGGTGAGCTTTAGCGCCTCGGGCAGCAGCATCGGCACGACAATGGCGACAAGCGACAAGGCCGCGAGAAATCCGAGCGCGATGAGAGCCGCGCGGTTGCGCTTCAGGATCTGCCAGCCGTCCGGCCGCGCGATGAATGCTGGAGCAGCGGCCTCAGGCATGGAGCTTGATGCGTTTGTCCAGCAGCGTGTAGATCACGTCCACCAGGAGGTTGAAGAGCACCAGCAGGGTGCAGTAAACAATGACCGCACCGCCCAGCAAAAAGACATCGCGGTTCTGAATCGAGTTCACGAAAATCATTCCCGCCCCGGAAATGTTGAAGACAACCTCCACGATCATCGAGCCTGTGAGGAGGTGCGCGGCGAGAGGGCCAAGGAAAGTGATGACGGGCAGAATGGCGACCTTGGCCGCATGCCTGGCCACGGCCTGCGTTTCGCTGAGCCCCTTCGCACGCGCGGTGCGAAGGAAGTCGCTTTTCAGCACATCGAGAAGGCTGTTGCGCATCAAACGCGCGACGTAGGCAACGTAAGGGGCCGCGAGACAAAGCGCAGGGAGCACCATCTGCGGCACTGTCCCCCAGCCGCCGACGGGAAGCCAGCCAAGCCACAAGGCAAAAAGCGCGATCAAGAACGGACCGCTGACAAAGGAGGGAATCGAAATGGCCAGCAGCGCGCCAATCATTGCCGAATGATCGACCCACGCGCCTTTATTCATCGCCGCCAAAGTTCCGAGAAGAATGCCCGCACCACTCGCGATCACGAAAGCCACCGATCCCAGAACAAACGAGTTTGGCAGTTTTTGCCGGAGGAGTTCGGCGACGCTCCAATCGCGATACTTGATGGACAGCCCCAGATCAAGATGCGCGAGAGACGACACATAGGAAATGTACTGCTCCCACAGGGAGCCGTTGAGCTTGTACTTTTTCTCCAGCGCCTCTTTGACGTGCTGCGGCGGTTCCTTTTCCTTGTCGAAAGGTCCGCCTGGCGTGATCCGCGCGAGCACGAACGTGATCGAGATCACGCAGAAGATCACGATGACGCTGCTGAAGGCGCGGCGGAGGAGAAATGGAAGCATCGCGCCAAATGTCGAATGACGAATGCGGAATGTCGAATGCCAATCAGGCCAGCCACCAGGCGAAGCTGCCGCTGGGGACGGGCAGGACGCCGGCGGCTCCGCGGAGCTGCATTTCGCCATGCTCCACCTTGCCGCCCTTGCGGCCAAACTGCTGCACCAGCAGGTGGTGCAGAGATATGGGGGTCAGCTCCGGGGTGTGGCAGGAGAGGAGAACGCCAAGCGGCTGCTGGGACATGAGCCTGCCCAGCAGTGAAAGCAGCGGAGGCAGATCGTTTTCGATTTTAAAAACCTCCCCTTTGGCACCGCGGCCATAACTGGGCGGATCGAGAATCAGCAGGTCATACTGGCGGTCGCGCCGCAGTTCACGCTCCAGAAATTTGGTCACGTCATCCACGATCCAGCGCACGGGTTTTTCTTCCAGACCGTTCAGCGCCGCGTTTTTGCGCGCCCAGTCGACCATGCCCTTGGAGGCGTCCACATGGCAGACTTCCGCCCCCGCATGCGCTGCGGCCAGAGTGCTGCCGCCGGAGTAGGCGAAGAGATTGAGCACGCGCGCCGGGCGGTCGTGACGCTTCGCATACTCGGTGCAGACTTCGCGGATGCGCCGCCACTGGTCACGCTGCTCGGGGAAGATGCCGAGGTGGCCGAAATCGGTCGAGCTGAGCTGAAACTTGGTGCCATCGACTTCGATGGCCCAGGTCTCGGGCAGCTTGTCGCGGCCACGCCACTGATTGCCGCCGTCGCGGAAAAAGGTCGCGGTCACTTTTTGCCAGTCGGCCTTGGGAAGTGTCTGCTGCCAGACCGCCTGCGCGCAGGGGCGTGAGAGCACGACGCTGCCAAAGCGCTCCAGCTTTTGGAAGGAGCCGCTGTCGAGGAGTTCGTAACCGTTTGAATCAGCCATGGGAAAATCAATCGGCCTCCGGGCGTGGGTCGCGTGAAAGCAGGGCCTTCATCCCCTCCTTGGGGGATTTACCCTGATGCAGCACGGCGTAAATTTCATCCAGCAGCGGCATGCGCACGCCACGGGCCTGTGCGGCGCGGTGCAGGCTGGCGGTGTTCAGCACGCCCTCGGCCACCATGCGTGTGCTGGCGATGATTTCATCCAGCGGGCGGCCCTCCCCCAGCATGACGCCCACGCGGTGATTGCGGCTGTGGGTGGAGTAGCAGGTGCCCACGAGGTCTCCCACGCCACTGAGGCCATAAAACGTCTCCACTTTGCCGCCTTCGGCCACACCAAGGCGCACCATTTCGGCAAGTGCGCGCGTGACGAGCGCGGCGAGCGTGTTGTCTCCCAGCTTCAGCCCATGGGCGATGCCTGAGGCAATGGCATAAGGGTTCTTCATCGCCCCGGCCCATTCAGCGCCGACGATGTCGTCCGTGGTGTAGGTGCGGAAAAAGGGCAGTGTGAAGCAGGCCTGCACCGCTTTGGCGATTTCATCCTCGGCGCATGCCACCACGGCGGCGGTGGCGAGCTGGCGAGCCACTTCCTCGGCGTGATTCGGGCCGGTGAGCACCGCCAGCGGAACGCCGGGAATGGATTCGCCGATCAGCTCGCTCATGCGGCGGCCGGTTTCGAGCTCGATGCCTTTGGAGCAGGAAACGAGCACCCGCGCCTTGGAGGCGGCGCCGCTTTGCGCCACGAGTTCCGCGGTGCTGCGCGTGGCCTTGGAAGGAATGACAAAGACGAGCATGTCCGCAGGACGCAATGAGCCGAGATCGGACGTGACGGTGATCTTTAGCGGAAGCTCCAGGTCCGGAAGGTAGCGGGCATTGCGGCGGGTGTCGCGGATCTGCGCCATGAGCTCGGCATCGCGGCCCCAAAACTGCACATCCAGCCCGCGCCAGGACAACAATGCGGCTAGTGCGGTGCCCCAGCTGCCGGCACCGAAGACTGTGGCGGACTGGATCATGACTGCGGCTTCTTTTTGGTAAAGGCCTTGCTCTCCGTGCCGGCCAGCAGGCGCTGAATATTGGAGCGGTGCCGGATGAAGGCGAGGATCATGACCACGATGCCAAAGCCCAGCAGCACAAAGTCCCAGCGACCCTCACGCCACATCTGAATGGCCATTGCCGTGGGCACGCCCACCGCCGCCGCCAGAGAACCGAGCGAGACATAGCGAAATGCGAACAGGAAGGTGAGAAAGCCGATCCACCCGCCGATCATCCCGGCCAGTGAAATGCCCGCCAGCACGCCGCCCGTGGTGGCGATGCCTTTGCCGCCTTTGAAGCCGAGCCAGAAGGTGAACATGTGACCGAGCACGGCGGCGAAGCCGGTCAGCACCTTGCCCACGGAGACCATTTCCGGAGAGGCACCTGTCTGCGCGATCCAGCCCGCCGCCAGCCACACCGGCAGCCAGCCTTTGAGCATGTCGAGAATGAAGACCGGAATGCCGATCCCCTTCCCCAGCACACGGATGGCATTGGTGGCGCCGATGTTGCCGCTGCCGTGCTGGCGGATGTCGATGCCTTTTAAACGACCGGCAAGATAACCAAACGGCACTGAGCCGCAGAGATAGCCGCAGGCGATGCTGAGGAGAGTGGCGGTGGTGGTGGTCATGGCTTGAGCAGGCTCCTAGTAGCCGAATCCAGCGTGCCCATGCAAGCATTTCATCGGGCGGAAACCAACTGATGTCACTTCGCGCCGTATTTTTCCTTGAGATACTGCACCGTTTCATCCGCCGTGTCCGCCTGGATCATCACCAAATCTCCGGCCTGCGCGGATTCGAGCGCCAGATCGACGGATTTCAGGTGTCCCAGAATGGACTCCACGCGCCGGGTGCGGGCGGCATTTTCCAGGCCTGCGGCCAGGAGCTTCATGATCTCTCCTGACTCACGGCCGCGCACGTAGTCGCCTTCGTAAAGCCAGGCTTCGTCAAATTCGGTGCCCAGCATGCGGCCCTGCTCAATGATGTCACTGTCGCGCCGGTCACCAGCGGAGCTGTAAACGACGATGCGACGCGCATTTTCAAACTGGCGCAGTCCTTCGAGCAGCGCGCGGAGCGCATCCACATTGTGACCGTAATCCACAATGACGGTGATGCCCTTCAGATCGAGCACGTTGAAACGTCCGGCGTTTTGATCCAGGCTGGGCACAAAGCTGCGCGCGCCCTGGCGGATGAGATCATCATCAAGGCCCAGCGCCCAGGCCGCGGCCACGGCAGCAAGGGTGTTTTCGACCTGGAAGCCGATGCGTCCGCCATGGGTGAGGGGGATCTCGCTCAGCGGCATGAAGATGTCCTCAGTCGGCCCCGTGGCTCGAACGATGCTGCCATTGCGCACAAAGATGGCCCTTTCGCCTTTGATCCGGTGCAGCACGATGACCGCATTTTCGCCATCCAGGGCAAAGAAGATCGTCCTGCGCGGATAGGTTTCCGCCATCTTCACCACCAGCGGGTCGGCGGCGTTCAGCACGGCGCTGCCATTTGCGGGAACCGCGGCCACGATGCACTGCTTCACCTCCGCGAGCTGCTCCGGAGTGTCGATGTCATTGATGCCCAGGTGGTCGCCGCAGCCGATGTTCGTGACGACAGCGACATCGCAATGGTCAAAGGCCAGCCCCTCGCGCAAAATGCCACCGCGGGCGGTCTCCAGCACGGCGGCGTCACACAGCGGGTAGGAGAGAATGCTGCGCGCGCTCTTCGGCCCGCTGCAGTCACCGCTGTCGATCATGCGGGAGCCAACAAAGACACCGTCCGTGCTCGTCAGGCCCACGCGCCATTTGTTTTGCGTGAGCAGGTGCGCAATGAAACGCGTCGTGGTCGTCTTACCGTTCACGCCGGTCACGGCCACGATGGGAATGCGACCGCGGCACTCGGGAGCAAACATGGTGTCGATCACCGCCTTGCCCACGGGGCGCGGCTCGCCTTCGGAAGGATACAGGTGCATGCGCAGTCCGGGGCGCGCATTGAGCTCGATGATGACGCCGTTGCGCGGGCTCAGGGGCTGCGTGATGTCCGGTGCGATCATGTCCAGGCCGCAGATATCCAGGCCGACCATCTGTGCAGCTTCGACAGCGGCGGCGCAGATGGTGGGATGCACCTCCGCCGTGCAGTCCACCGCGGTGCCGCCGGTGCTGAGGTTGGCATTGCGGCGGATGAGGATGGTGCGGTCTTTTTCCGGAATCGACTCCGGGGTGACGCCCTGCTCGGCAAGCACTGCCATGGCCACGGCATCGATGCGAATGCGGCTGAGCGCGGCGGCGTGATCCGCGGCACGGCGTGGGTCGCGGTTTTTCTCGGCCACGAGCTCCTGAACGGTGTGCTCGCCATCGCCAATGACATGCGCAGGAAAGCGGCGGGAGGCGGCGATGAGCTCCCGGCCGATCACCAGCACGCGGTAGTCCTCCCCTTCGGCAAACTGCTCCACAATCACCGAACGGCTTTCCTCCCGGGCGGCCTCATACGCGGTGACGACCTGCTCGCGGGTGTAGAGGTTCAAGGCCACTCCGCGGCCCTGATTTCCGTCCAGCGGCTTCACGACCACGGGAAGGCCGATCTCATTGGCGGCGGCCCATGCGTCTTCGGCATTCCTCACCGGACGGCCCTGCGGCACCGGCAGGCCGATTTCATTGAGCATGCGGCGGGTGAAGTCCTTGTCCTGCACGATGTCTTCCGCAATGGCGCTCGTCTGGCTGGTGGCGGCGGCGAGAATCTTCTTCTGTTTGGAGCCCCAGCCAAGCTGGACGAGGCTGCCTTCGGTCAGGCGGCTCACAGGAATGCCACGCAGGCGGGCGGCGTCTGCCATGGCGCGGGTGCTGGGCCCGAGACAGATGTCATTGGCCAGGTCACAGAGCTCGGCGATGGCCGCATTGACATCCATGGTCTGGCCGAAGAGCGCGGCATCGATCAAACGGCGGGCCAGTTCAAACGCCGAACGGGCCACGACTTCGTCATCATACTGGGTGATGATGCGGTAGGTCAGCGGCTGAGAGGTGGGCATCACCTTGCCAAAGGTGACCTGGAGGTCTGAACGGCTCTGCAGATGGAGGGTGATGGACTGCAGCAGGGCCGCCAGAGACTCCGCCTGAGGCGTCATGCTGGTCTCACTGAGCTGTGACTCGAGCGCCGGCAGCCAGGACAGCAGCCAGGAGCGCCAGTTGGCCACGTAATCGGTGAGTTCGGGAAACTCCACCTTGCATTCCAGGACGGTCTCCCGCGCCCAGAGATTCGGGCCGCGTAAAGCGAGGATTTTGCGAACAAGGGTGGAGCGGAGATCGCAGGATGGAACTGTGTGGGGCAAGCGGAGGAGAGGAACCGCGCGGAATTGTCCACAGACCGGCAGGAGGTCAAGGGAAACTAAGGAGGAAATCAGGCTCCTTTCAGTCCTTTGCGGGGCCCCATGGCGAAATAACCGCACCAGTTTGACAAGCTTCGGTAACATTGGACGTTCGGCGGGTTACACGATCCGCCATCATTTTGCCGCATCCTCCCATCCAAGCCCCTTCCGACCTCCTGCTGGAGCATGCCGAATCCAGACTGGCGCCCGGCGAGCGTACGGTGGCCCGCCTGATGACGGACCTGGATTCAGCGCTGCATTTTCGCCACGGGCTCATCGTGCTGACCAACATGCGCCTGCTGGATTTTGAGGACCGCGGCACCAATCAGCCCCGTTTTGACTCGTGGAAACTGGCGGACCTGCAGGATTTCAAACTGGACGAGATGGGGGCGACGATTGCGCTGCAGCTCATCGGCAATGCCACCGTCGTCGGCCAATGGCGGGTGACTTCCGGCTCCCTGCGACAGGCGGAGTCCTTCGCGGCGCGTTTCCGGGAGCAGCGCCGCCTTCTCAGCGGAGAGCAGATCGCCGTGGAACCGGGGACTGAAGAGACCGAGGAGGATGAGGAGGACGAAAGCGAGGGTGCCGAAACTGCCGACGAGTATGTGCCGCCCGGAAAGCCCCTGTTCCGGCTGCTGACCTTTTCCCGGCCGTGGTACCGCCTGCTGCTCCTGGGGCTGGCGCTCACGATGGCCAGCACCGGCGCGCAGATGATCGCCCCATGGCTGACCATGTCGCTGGTGGATGATGTGCTCATTCCCCTGCAGAGCCAGACCGAGCGCGTGCATGTGCACAAGGTCTATATGTTCATCTCCGGGCTGGCGCTGGCCGCGCTGCTGACCTGGGCGCTGAACTGGGGCAAGACCTTTGTGGTGGCGCGCATCGCCGAGCTGGTGACGAGCCGCATGCGCCGGGAGACCTTTGAGCACCTGCAGCGCCTCTCCCTCACCTACTTCAATCGAAAGCGCACCGGAGACCTCATCTCCCGCATCAGCTCGGACACGGAAAACCTGTCCCTGTTCATCTCGGTGAACTTCATCGACTTCTTCTGCGACGTGCTGCAGTTCATCTTCACGGCGGTCATCCTTTTCAGCATCAATCCGATGCTGGCCGTGGCGGCGCTGGGCCCGGTGCCCGTGGTGGCGTGGCTGGTGCAGCGCGTGCGCGAGCATCTGCGCGGCGGGTTTGCCGCCGCCAGCCGCGCCGGCAGCCAGCTCACCAGCGTGCTGGCGGACACCATTCCCGGCGTGCGCGTGGTGAAGGCCTTCGCTCAGGAGCAGCGGGAGATCGAGCGCTTCCGCGTGGCGGACAAGCACATCTTTGACACGAATGACCGGGTGAACAAAACCTGGTCCTTCTTCACGCCGATGATCAAGCTGCTGACGGACATCGGGCTGCTGATCGTCTGGGCGGTGGGCGCCTGGAGTGTCGCGCATGACAGCATCACCGTGGGGGTGCTGACCGGATTCGTGCTCTACATCAGCAGCTTCTATGAGCGCATGGACTCCATGAGCCGCTTTACCGCCTCCATGCAGCGGGCCGCCGCCAGCGCACACCGCATCTTTGACGTGCTGGACGTGAAGCCGGACGTGGACGACCAGAGCAACCCCATCAAGGTGGGCCGCCTGCGGGGCGAGATTGAGTTCCGCGATGTGAAGTTCCGCCATGGCTCGCGTGAGATCATCAAGGGCATCAATCTGAAGATTGAGCCGGGAGAGATGGTGGGCTTTGTGGGCCCCAGCGGCGCTGGCAAGACCACGCTGGTGAACCTGGCCTGCCGCTTCTTTGAAGTGAGCGACGGCGCGGTGCTGGTGGACGGCTTTAACCTGAACGATGTGGATGTGACGGACTACCGCCGAAACCTGGGTCTGGTGCTGCAGGAGCCGTACCTCTTCTACGGCACCATCGCGGAAAACCTAGCCTACGGGAAGCCGGAGGCCACGCGGGCGGAGATTGTGGCCGCCGCACGTGCGGCGCGTGCGCACGACTTCATCATGCGCCTGCCGGACGCCTATGACTCGATGGTGGGAGAGCGCGGCCAGCAGCTTTCAGGCGGTGAGCGCCAGCGCATCAGCATCGCCCGCGCACTGCTGGTGGACCCGGCCATTCTGATCCTGGACGAGGCCACCTCCGCTGTGGACACCGAAACGGAGCGCGAGATCCAGGCGGCGCTGGATCATCTCGTTAAAGGGCGCACCACCATCGCCATCGCCCACCGCCTGGGCACTCTGCGCAAGGCGAACCGGCTGGTGGTGATCGAGGAAGGGCGTATCAAGGAAATCGGCACGCACGAGGAGCTGCTGCGAAGCAGCGGCACCTATGCGCGCCTGCACCAGGCCATGATGGAGGTGAATCACGCATGAGCACACCGGAGCCGCTGAACATTGAATTCGTCAAGGACGCCGAGGGCCGGCTGGCGCTGGTGGACAGCGCCGGCATCCGCCATGCGAATGTACATCCGGCCAAAATGTTCCCCCTGACCGAGAAGGACCACTGGATCTCCATACAGTCTGAAGCTTCGCGTGAAATCCTGTGCATTGAGGATCCGCAGAGCGTGCCGGAGCCTTCGCGCACGCTGCTGCTGGAGGCGCTGAACAGGCGCAACTTTGTCCCCATCATCCAGGTGATCCACCGCATCGTGCGGCTGGCGGACGGGCACGAATGGCACGTGACCACGGACCGCGGCGACACCAGCTTTGAAGTGGAGACGGATGAAAGCATCCAAAGCCTGGGCCATGGCCGGCTGGTCATCATTGACCGCCGCAACACGCGCTACCTCATCCCGAACGTCGCCAGTCTCGACCGTGTCAGCAAGCGCAAGCTGGAGCACTACTACTGACCACCGATTCAGTGAGCACCCCGCCGCCAACCACCCTGCCAGCCGCGGCTCCGCGCATCGGCTCGATCGATGTGTACCGTGGCATTGTGATGTTTCTGCTGGGGCTGCGCCTGCTGGAGCTCGACGAGGTGGCGAAGCATTTTCCAAACAGCGCCGTCTGGCAGTTTTTTGGTTATCATTCCTCCCACATTCCCTGGGTGGGGGCTTCGGTGAATGACCTCATTCATCCCTCTTTCGCCTTTTTGACAGGGGCTTCGCTGGTGTTTTCGGTCTCATCGCGCACGAAGCAGGGGCAGTCGCAGTGGCACGTGATTTTGCACGCCTTGTGGCGCTCGGTGGCGCTGATCTTCCTGGGAATCTTTCTGCGCAGCGTGGACCGTGACCTCACGCACTGGACCTTCGACGAAACACTGACGCAGACCGGCATGGGCTACATGGCGGTGTTTGCGCTGGCGTACTGCAAACCCCGTACACGGTGGATCTGGTTTGCCATCATTCTCATCGCCTACTGGCTGCTCTATGCGCTCTATCCGGTCATGCCGCCGCATGTCAATCCCATGGACTTCAACACACCGGAGGGCTGGCAGAATGACTTCAACGGCTTCTTCGCCCACTGGAACCACAACCGCAATGTGGGCTGGAGCTTTGACCGCTGGCTGCTCAACCAATTCCCGCGCGAGGACCCCTATGTAGGCTACCTGGGCGGCTACACCACACTGAACTTCATCCCCACCATCTGTACCATGATCCTCGGCCTGACCTCCGGGACGTGGCTTAGGCAGGCAAACAAGCAGGGGCTCAGCCCGGTCAGGACGCTGGCCATCGCCGGCATGGCCAGCCTGGCTTTCAGCCTCATCCTGCACTTTGGCGGCGTCTGCCCTATTGTGAAGCGGCTGTGGACACCCGCCTGGGTCTTTTTCAGCGGCGGCTTCAGCCTTCTCATTCTCGCGGGGCTGTACCAGATCATCGACATCCGGCAGTGGCGGCGCTGGTCCTTCCCGTTTGTGGTTCTGGGCATGAACTCACTGGCCTTTTATGTGATGCGCCACACGCTGGATGTCTGGTTTTCCGAGAACCTTCAGAAACACTTCGGCACCCGCGTGTTTGATGTCTTCGGCACGGAACTCAGGCCGGTGACCATCGGGATCTGCACCTTTGTCGTGCTCTGGCTGGTGACGCTGTGGTTGTACCGCCGCAAGATTTTCATCCGGCTATAAGGCCTTCAGCGCCCGGATGAGGTCCGTGTGCGGGGCCAGGACATACTTCGGAGCCTCCCGTGTGGCGTCCATGCAGCCGCCCTCAGCATAGACTCCCTGGGGATCGCGCAGGCGGTGCATGCGCTCAAACACTCGCGCGGTGGCCTCCGGCGATTGCAGCGTCTGCGCCACGAGCTGCTCCACCTTGGTCTCATCCATCTGCAACTGCCCTTCCTCATCCCGAAACGCGCCCTCGCGCCAGTGATGGATCTCGAGGCATTTGGACAGGAGGTTGAAAGGCCGGTTGCATTTCCAGAAATTGGCAAACATGCCGCCGCCGAGATAGAACACCCACGAGCCCTCAAAGCCGGGCACATCCGATGAATGCGTATCTGGATTGCGGAACCATGCACGGTCTCCCGGCACATAGTAATGCATGGGAAGCGGCTCTTCCAAAGTGCCCAGCTCGTGCATGAAAATCTCGTGAAACAGGCCGGAGGAGACCGCCTTTTTTTCCCACTGCGCCTGCAGGAGGCGCAGCAGCTCCGGATGGCTGGTCTGCGCCTCTTCGGCGATGGCGAGCAGGATCACATACTCGGTGGCGCGGTAGCATGAGAAGGAATACCACTGGCCGCCTGCCTCCGGCTGGCAGGCTTTTTTCAAGGAATCAATCAAAGGACATCCGGGAATCAGCACAAAACCGGTCTCGCCCGAATAACGCCAGCAGTCTGACGGACGCTCGATGGCGGAGGTGTGAAAGTTCAGGCGGGTGCGCTCGGCATGACGCACGATGTTTCGGCGGATTCTCACCGCGGCCATCAGCTCCTCCGCGCTGGGGAACTCCAGCAGCCCCGGCGAATTCAGCAGCGTAAGCCAGATCTCGCGCAGCAGGTCGTCATCGGAGCGAACCACATCGAGTTTCAGCGTGTCGGCCAGACTGAGAGTGTCAAACCCGGGCATCCAGGCCTCCGCACGCTCCTCCGTGAGATGAAGGAGCAGACAAAACCGCCCGGAAAGCGTCTGCTCCTGGCACACCACCTCCGGCGCTATCTCCAGGCGATGCCACTCCGCCGACAGGAGCTCCCTGCTGCAGGCCGCCGCCGCGGCAGAGGACAGTGAAATGCAAATCCCAACCGGCATCTTCAGGCAAACGCGGGGGTTCGAGCCAACAGGGCGGAGGATGCAAAGGCTTGACAGCCGGGTTCGGATGGATGGATAGGCATGGATCGCAGATGGGTTCAGCAAGCAGTTCTACTGCCATTAGAACGCACAACTCCGAGGTTTGCTTCCTTACAGGAGGCGGATTTCAGACGTAAGTGCCCAGTCCTTCCACCACGGTCTGGTCCGCGAGCCCGTAAGCCCAGGCGGCCCCGACAGCAGCAAGAACGTTTTGCACGTTGAACTGGAAATGACCGGTCACCGGCATGGCCACCGCTTTCAGCTCGCAGAGCCGGCGTTCCTGATCGCCTTCCGCGAGGTAAATCGCGTCATCCTTCACAAACACGGCGCGCCCGCCCTTGGCCAAATGAGCGGTGACGACAGGATTGTCCGAGACGCATGAAAAGAACGTCACGCTGCACTGGCAGTGCTCCGATTCCGCCATGCCGGCTACGAAAACATCATCGGCATTGAGCACCGCCATACCCTCGGGCAGCACGACATCGACCACACAACGCTTCACCTTCGTCATCTGCTCCATCGTGTCGATGTAGCCCAGTCCCAGATGATCGCTGCCCACGTTCAGCACCACGCCGATCTGGCAGCAGTCATAGCCAAGGCCTTCAAGCAGGATGGATTCCGCACTGCTCTCGCAGATGGCCAGCTCCGTCCAGGGATGGAGCAAAACTCCGTGCGTGCCGCTGGTGCGGTCACCCGTCTTCGTGCAGGCGTGGCGCGCGCCAAACTGCAGGCCGCCGCTGTGACAGACGCCGAGGAATTTGCCCGTGGCCTTCATCAGGTGCGCCACCAGCCTGGTGGTGGTGGTCTTGCCATGCGTGCCGGTGATGCCGATCACAGGAATGCGGCCGTTTTTTCCTTCGGGAAAGAGCATGTTGATGATGGCTTCGCCCACCGGCCGCACCTCGCCCGTGGCCGGGCGCAGATGCATGACGAGACCGGGGCTGGCATTGAGCTCCACCACGGCGCCGCCCTGGTCTTCCAGCGGCTTGCTGATGTCCGTGCACACCACATCGATGCCGCAGATGTCCAGCCCCGCGACCTGCGCGGCGATGGTGACGTGCTCGCGGTTGCGCGGATGCACTAGGCCGGTGACTTCGGTGGACCAGTTGGCAAAGCGGGAGATGAGCACGCGTTCGCCATCATTCGGAACCGAATCCGGCTGGTAGTCCTGCTTCTCCAGCTCAGAGAGGATGGCCGGGTCCCATTCTTCGGTGTCGATCTTGGACCAGGGGCAGAAGTCGCTCACACCGCGCAGCGGATTGGTGTTGAGCTGAGCGTCCACCAGCACGCCGATGGTGTCTTTGCCATTGCCTGTGACCACGGCGTGGTCGCCACGGCTGGCTGCGATCAGTTCACCGCCCACCACGAGCAGTCGGTGGTCATTGCCTGGAATGAAGCGCTCCACCATGACGCCTTCGCCTTCATTGGCGGCGGTTTGAAAGGCGCTCTCCACCTGCTCACGCGTGGTGAGATTGATAAAGACGCCGCGCCCGTGGTTGGCGTCCTGCGGTTTCACCACGATGGGAATGCCGATGTCCTCCGCCGCCTCCCAGGCGTCATCGGGATTGGCAACGACCCGCCCCTCAGGCACGGGCACGCCCGCCTTTTTCAAAAGGGTGCGCGTCAGATCTTTGTCCTGCACGATGTGCTCGGCGATGGCACCGGTGCGGTCCGTTTCCGCCGTCCAGATGCGGCGCTGGTTCACGCCCTGGCCAAACTGCACCAGGCTGCGGCCCTCGCGCAGCCGGCGCCAGGGAATGCCGCGATCCTCCGCTGCGGCGATGATGGCGCTCGTGCTGGGTCCCAGCGCATTGCGATCCACCACGCGCTTCATGCGCGCCACGGCATCGGCAATGTCATACGGCTTGCCGGCGTAGCCGGCCAGGAGGATCTCGCGTGCCTCGCGCATGCAGGCCTCGGCCACGTTTTCATCCAGATACTCAATGACGACTTTGTAGAGGCCTTCGACACAGGTCTCCCGCGCCTTGCCGAAACCCACGGCATTTCCCGCCAGGGTCTGCAACTCCAGAGTGACATGCTCCAGGATGTGCCCCGGCCAGGTACCTGTGTCCAGCCGCTGAAAAAAGCCGCCGCGCTCGCCGATGCTGCAGCGATGCTCGATCATGCCGGGAAACCACGCCTTGAGCTGATCCGCAAAGCCGGGCACGAGGTCTGACGAGGTGTCCTTGAGGCCGCCCAGATCCACCCAGGCTTCCAGCACCGGATCATTCGTCCAGATGTTGGGGCCGCGGAGAAAATGGATTTCACGAATGTCGAGATCGGTCATGGCGCGCCGATGCTACTCGCGACTCTGCCGGTGGCAAGGACTCGCCGCAGGGAGTTCATGCTTTGTAGGGGCCGGGCGGCACATAGGCCTTGCCTTCCCGGTGAGAACGCCTTGAGTCGGCCATCATGACACTCCCCCTCGAAGACCTTTTCAATGACGTGATCGCCAAGTCCATGCGTGGTCTCGGCATCAGCGATGCCGACCTGGCCGCCCGCTCCGGCGTCAGCGCGGAGGACATTGCCGCCGCCAAGTCCGGCACGGTGAATGACACGGTGCTGCGGCAGATCGCCCCGCATCTTCAGCTCGATGCCGCGTCCCTTGTGACGATGGCGCACAACGGGTGGCGACCCCACCCCGTCAGCGTCCCCGGTTTGGAGCAGTTCAACACCCCCTACCACGACATGACGGTGAACGCCTACCTGGTCTGGGATGCGGAAACGAAAAACGCCGTCGCCTTCGACACGGGGGCGGATGCCACCCCCATGATCGATTTCATCCAGAAGAAGGGGCTCAATCTCAGCCTGATCTTCCTCACGCACACGCATGGGGACCACATTGCCGATCTGGCCAGGCTCTCCGCCGACGGCACGGTGACCACCTTTGCGCATGAGAAGGAATCCTGCGCCGATGCCAAAACCTTCAAGCTCGGCGATGCCGAGTGCTGGGAATCCGGCGGCCTGCGCATCGAGCCGCGCAGCACCTGGGGCCACTCGAAAGGCGGCATCACCTACGTGATCAGCGGCCTGGAGCGCCCCGTCGCCATCGTGGGAGACGCGCTCTTTGCCTCCAGCATGGGCGGCGGCATGGTCTCGTATGCAGATGCCCTGGCCACGAATCGCAAGGAAATCTTCACCCTGCCGGACAACACCGTGATCTGCCCCGGCCACGGCCCGCTGACCACGGTCGGAGAAGAAAAGACGCACAATCCGTTTTATCCCGAGTTCAAGTAAACCCAACCAACCCACCAACCACCAAGCCAGTCATGTCTCAAACCGTTGCATTTGTCGGAGTCGGTAAAATGGGGGCCAACATGGCCCGCCGTCTCAAAGATTGTGGTTACAGCGTCACCGCCGTGCTGGATGTGAACACCCAGGCGGCCGCGGATCTGGCCGCAGAGCTCGGCTGCAAGGCCTGCACAAAGCTGGCCGACGTGACCGCTGTGGCGGACGTCATTTTCACCGTCGTGACCAATGACGCCGCCATGCGCGGCATCTTCCTCGGAAGCGGAGACAGCCTGCTGACGAATGCGAAGGGCAAGATCTTCATCAACTGCGCCACGCTTTCTCCGGCGATCCATCGCGAGGTGTATGCGGCCGCTGAAAAAGCCGGTGCACACAGCCTGGAGGCCTGCATGGCCTCCTCCATCAGCCACGCACGCGAAGGCAAGCTCTACCTCATGCTGGCCGGAGACGAAGCCGTCTACCAGAAGGTGCAGCCGATGATCGAGCAGATGAGCGTGAACCGCCGCTTCATCGGCGGGCCGGGCCGCGCGGCTGAAGTGAAGGCGCTGGTGAACATGG
Organism: Prosthecobacter sp.; assembly: GCF_044227185.1. GTDB lineage: Bacteria > Verrucomicrobiota > Verrucomicrobiia > Verrucomicrobiales > Verrucomicrobiaceae > Prosthecobacter. The sequence continues at coordinate 306,971 of NZ_JBGAFO010000002.1, forward strand.
TCATGAACATCAACACCGCCGGGCTGGCCGAAGGCCTGGGCCTCGCCGCCGCGCTGGGACATGACCTGAACATGATCCGCGAAGTCTTCAGCCAGACCGGCGCCAACTCCCGCGTGCTGGAAACCGACAGCGCCGACATGGTGGCCCGCGAGCATGACTGCTGGTTTTCCGCCGAACACGCCGCGAAGGACAGCGGCATCGCCGCAGATGTGGCGAAAACCGTCGGCCTCAGCCTGCCCCTGAATGACGCCACCAAGGCGCAGTATGAGAAAATGGTCACGCTGGGCCTCGGTGGCCTGGACAAGAGCGGCATCGCCGAGCTGACCTTCAAAGGCCGGCACGCGTAAAGCTGACGCTTCGCGCTGCCTCCGCTGGAATCATTTACTGCGGCGGCGGCGTCCCAACCTTCAACACCTCAAGCTTTTTGCCCACCTTGTGGCGCTGCAGTTCGCGGCCGCCCGCGGATGTCCGCATGATCAGGGTCTGGCCGATTCGGACCGGGATCATCGCCTCCTCACCCGCTTCCAAGGAACGTACCAAGAGCTCATTGTCTGATCCCGGCGAGAGGCCGAAGATGCGCACCGCGCCTGTCTGATTGTTGGTGATGACGATCTCGGCCGGATCGCCGGTGTTTGGAGGTGGTTTGACGGCAGTGGCGGAAGGCGGCAGAGGTTTCAGCGGCGGCATGCCGGAGTTTTCAGGAACGGGTTGTGCGGGAACAGGTAGTGCAGGCATGGCCGGCAGTGCGGATGCAGGCGCACCTGCGGCAGGCGCGGCGGCATTTCTGGCGGGAGCTGGGCTGGCAAAAACCGCCTCTTTGATTTCAGCCGCCCTGGCTCCGTTTGCGAGACGCTTGGGCTCCTTCGCCGCACCGCAGTCATACTGGCCGAGCAGCTCCTCGCGGCGCGGTTCCAGCGGCAGGTCACGGTAGGTTTTCAGAGAGCGCCCGCGACGCACCAGGTCATCGATCTCAGGTGTGCTGAAGGATGAGGGATCAAACGACATCGTACGCTTGCGTTCGAGGGTCTCGAATTCGACGGCCAGCACCTGCCTGCGGCGTAATTTCAAATCGAGATCCGTCTGCGCAGTTTCGGCGCTGCGTTTGAACTGCGTCTGCAGGTTCGCAATGTTCACCCCCATCTGCACGTTCTGGTTTTGAATGACCTGCATCTGCTGGCGGATCTGCTGAATCTCCACCTGATGCTGCTGGATCTCCACCATGATGGCCTGCGCGCCCGCACCGCCGCCCGGCTGTACCATTCCGGGCCGCATGCCGGGCTGCGTTACAGGAGCCTGCGGCACCTGCTGCTGCGCCGCCGCCTGCATTTTCACCTGGTCCTGCGCCATGCAGGCCGTGATCTGCTGCAGCCTGGCATTCAATGCCTGAAGCTGCACCGCATTGCCCTGCTGCTGCTGCATGAACCCGGCCACCTGTACGCGGTACTGCTGGTCAAACTGGGCCACCGTGGCCTGCAGCGTCTGGATTTCGGGATCGAGAACCGCCACCTCCTTGCTGATCACCGTCTGGCGCTCCACAATAATGACGATCTCGGCGTTGCGCTTTTCCGTGAGCGTCGTTACCAGGACTCTGCGCGCGGCATCCTCGGCTGCTCTGAGCTGGCCATATTCAGCCGCCACATGATCACGCGCGCGCATGCACTCTGCCTGCAGATCGCCTTTCAGCGCGCCCATCAGATCGCTTTCCAGCAGCGCGGCATCTCCGGCACCCATCAGATCCCGCCACGGTCCTTTGATCAAACCCAGCCCGATGCCGCAGACATAGGCCGTGTCCTTCGCCGCCTGGGTGGCCACGCGAGTGGAATAATGGTTCTGCGCCAGCGAGCGCATCTCGCGGACAGCCTGCGCCGGCTGATGCAGGCACAGGCTCATCCACAGACGTGCTTCACAGGCACGGTCCCAAGTGGCGCGGTCACTCTTCTTGCCGATGGCTGCGGCGAGCCCCTGCTGCGCCGCGGCATAGTCTCCCGCGCTGAGCAGCGTGAGCGCGCTGGCGTAGTTCACACTGCAATCCCTGGCATCCGCCTTCAACGCACGCTGATAGGCGCGTTCCGCGGCGGTCTTCGCCGGGGCGGAGGGCCCCCAGCCTTCGGTGAGCATCGCACGCACGTAGCTGTGCAGGATCTCGTCGCAGGGCTTGAGCTCGAAGATCACGTTTCCATTCGTTTCGCATTTCACCATCAGTGCTCCAGTGAAGGACTCGCAATCGGGTGCATCGATGGCGACGGTGTAGCCGCCCTCCGCAAGATCCTTCGCCAGGTACTCGCCTTTCGCATCAGTCACAAACGGCTGATTGAGCGGAGTGGGGAGATTTCCCGAAGGCTGCAGCACCAGCCTGGCGTTTGCCACCGGCAGGCGCACATCATTGGCCGGGTCTTTTCCGCCGTTGATGCGTTTGACGACCAGCACCGCCAGATCGCATTTGTACCTCTTGGGCGGAACCTTCGACAGGAGGAAGTCATGCACGTATTCCAGCGCTCCCTTCGGCACGGTGAAGCCGCGTCCGGCATCTTCGGGCGCAAAGTCCGCCGCCGTCACACGATACGCGTAATCTCCGGGCGGCAGATTTTTGGTCTCATAGTACCCGCCGGGAGAGCTGGCCGTGACCACCGCCACCGCCACCGCCCTTCCCCCCTTCCCTGACAGCAGCTCGATCTTCGCTCCGGGGATGGGCCCGAGATTTTCGCCTGTTTCAGCCTGCCCATACACACGGCCATGCACGGCGGGCTGCACGATGCTGGACTGCGCCGGAGGACTGCCGGCCTTCGGCTCACGTGTGAGAAGAAAGTCGTGCACATACTCACGCGTGTCCTGCGGCATGGCAAAGCCGCGCGTCTCATCTTCATCATGAAAACCGGTGGCCGTGACCTTGTAGCGATAGCCACCCGCCGCGAGCGTGGCGATCTGGTAGTAGCCGAACTCGTTTGTCGTCACGGACGCCGCTGCAGCGCCGTTCTCGCCGCGCAGCTCGATCTTTGCATTCGCCACCGGGCCGAGGTTTTCGCCCTTTTCATCCTGCCCGTAAACACGGCCATGCACGCCGCCCTCCACCGCATGGAGCAGCGGTGCGACGAGAAGAATGAAAAGAGGCAGGAGCGTTTTCATGGCGTGTTGTCAGGGACGAGACGGACTCCGAGCACACCCACGGCATCCGTCGCATCCGTGGTGTTCAGCGTCACCATGTAGGTGAGCGTGACATACATCGTGCCGGTGCCGGCCTGCGCGGTGTAAGCGCCAAAATTAAAGGCTGGCGGCCCTGCAAATGAATAGCTGGCGCCATTCACGGGATCGAGCGGATAGCCGGCAAAGTTGTTCGCCGCCATGCGGTCAAACCGCAGCGGCATATCCACCAGCAGCAGCGGCTGGCTCTTGGTCAGCGGAGCCGCCGGCACAAAGCTGGTCGTCTGCAGGGTGAAGAAGGGCTGCGCACCGAACGGCAGGGGCACCACGTTGCCTGCCAGGCTGCGCCGGATGGGGCCGCTGCTAAGCTCCGCACGTGCGAGCACCTGGCCGGTGGTGGCAGGCGAAGAACCGCCCACAAAAGCAATGTAGGCCACGGCTCGCAGGCCATTGGCCCCCGCTGGAATGGGCACCGGCCCCTCGAACCGCATCGTGACCAGTTCACCACCGCTGCCGGTGGGCCGGGCGGCAGTGCTCCAGGCCGGCAGCGTGACAGCCCCGGGAATGTTTTCGTGGCTGGCAAACAGCAGGCCAAAATGGCTGCCATGCTCGGCGGTCAGGCTCCAGGCATTGCGGATGGCCAGCGGATCTGCCAGCGGCATGCCCTGCCATTTGAGAAAGGGCGGCGTGACCGCCGGAGTGACCTGAAAACTCGGCGCGGGTGCATTGCCGAGGCCGAGGGGCGGCAGAACCCCGCCACGCTTCAGCCCGATGCCGGCCGTCGTGGTGCCCGCAGGGAACAGGGGCAGCAGAGAACCATTGGCTGCGGTCAGCACATTGCCGGTAGGGCCCAGTGCGGTGACCCGCGGCTGCACATAGAGATAGAGCGCCTCGGCGGAGCCTGGCGTCAGCAGCCCGGCCACCGCCGCGCGGTTGATCGGCGGCATCCACACGCCGGTGGATGCAGGTCCGCCGCCGATCTTAGTCGCCATGGGGGTGATGAGCACCGGCGCGGCCTTGTGCGGAAGCACCGCAAACAGATCGACACGCCAGGAGCTGATGCCAGCGGTGCTGCCGCCCACGCTCCATTGCACATTCACCACATCCCCATCACACACAATAGGGGTGCCGGGTGCGATGCGCACACCGCTGATGAGCGGTGCGGCGGGAGGCGGCAAAGGCAGAAGCAACTGGGCCAGTGCATTGAGCAGCGGCAGCAGACCGCCTCCCGGAGGCGGCAGGCCGCCCGGCAAAATCGTACGTATGGGCGGCAGCAGTGGGGGCGGAGGCAGCGGTGGCACGGGCGGGAGATTCACCAAGGGCGGAGGTTCCGGTGGCAGGGGCGGCGGAGGAGCGCCTCCCGGCAGGGTCATGCCCGACTTCCACACCGGCACCTCAGTCACGGCCGGCGTGGGCCGCATCAGATCGCCCGCTTCATTAAAATACGCCGCAGGTGTCAGCCAGAGCTCGGGCAGCGTTTTCTGGTCGTCCGGCTGCTTCTCACTTTCATAGATCACCTGACCGTCGGCCTCGATCTTCAGGCTCTGCAACTGCGCACGGTCAGGAACTTTGTTTGCGGGAGCGCCGCTGCCAATGATGCCCAGCCCCGGCTTGCTCAGGACTTCTTTGCTCAGAGGATTCAGCGCCAGCTCAAATGCGGCCAGATCAAAAAGCTGCGGCTCACTGGCATCTCGCAGCGGATCCATCTCGGATGAGAGCAGAAACTTTCGTGCGCCAGCCACGAGATAGAGCGGATTGCGTGTGCCCTGCTGCGGCCCCTTGCCGCCTGTTAGCGTGATGCGCAGGTTCTCCACCTTCGTTCCCGTCGGTGTCACCGGCCCGAGCGCCTCATTGTTTTCTTCAAACCACGGCACCGCGCCCACCACGCGTCCGCTCAGCGCACGCACCATTGCATGCGTTGTCTTCAGTTCGTTCTTCTCGTCCTCGGTCAGGTTTGTGGCATTCGTCTTGGCCTCGTAGTCAGGCAGCAGCTTCATGAGGCTGGCACGGCTCGATGCCAGTCTCTCCTGCGCCCGTGCGTCCACCAGGCCGTTCGCGGCAAAGAGCTTTCCGTTCACCTCGATGCGGTAGCCCGCCAGCACCCAGTCGCTGCGCCCCTGCGAGGCAAAGCCGATGTGCTGCAAGTCGCCGCACTTCACATCCGCCAGCAACTGCTGCGAGGTGCGCAGCGCATCGAGCCCGGCATCATCACCTTTGACCCAAAACTCAAAGGTCGCCATCTTCCCCGGCGCAATCTCATCCGTCATGCCATCCAGCGAAGACTTGTGTGGAAACGCGGCAAAGGAGGGCTCGCGCTTCACGCCACCCAGCGGATACAGCCGCAGCGGAAAGCCCAGTCCCAGATGCACGTCCACCGGCTCGCTCAAGGCGCGCCCCTCGGTGCCCACTCCCAGTGTGATCTTGATGGACTCCACCGGTTCGTCCGCCGGCAGGATGCCTTTTTCGAACGGCGTGCGCGGCAGTCCCTCGTGCTTGACCGGCACCTCCACCTCCTCGGCGGACGCAGGGGCGGAAGAAGCAGCAGCCGGTGCTGATGGCGCAGGCTTTGCCAGCAAGGAAGGATCGACCTTGGTCACATACAGGGCACCGGCACCGATCGCTCCGCCCAGCAGAAGGCCCAGGAACAATTTGCCCCAGCCTGAGGAAGGTTTGGCCGCGGAGGATGAATTGTCAGGGGAACCGTCGCGCATGATTTTGATCGAGGCTGGAAATCCGACAGCATCCCCGCAGACCAGTCCGCGTTGAATCAGCCGGACAATAGCCTCCCGATTTGCGCCGGTGCAATCTCAATCTTAGGCCAGAATACCTGCGGCCACTTCACCGCTCACATTCGTCAGACGAAAATTTCTGCCTCCATAAGAGTAGGTGAGGCGGGTGTGGTCGAGGCCCAGCAGATGCAGAATGGTGGCGTGCCAGTCGTGAATGTGCATGGGATTGACCTCGGCTTTGTGGCCCACTTCATCCGTGGCGCCGTAGGCCAGGCCGCCCTTCACACCGCCGCCGGCCATCCAGATGGAGTAGCCTTTGTGATTGTGATCTCGGCCGTCTCCGCTCTGCGCGTAGGGCGTGCGGCCAAACTCACCGGCCCACACGACAAGGGTGTCCTTGAGCATGCCGCGGGCCTTCAAATCCGTCAGCAGCGCGGCGATGGGCTGGTCTGTGGAGGCACAGTTCGTGGCGAGCAGTTCGCGCAGGCGGTTGTGATGATCCCAGTTTCCAGGAGAAGCGATCTCGATGAACCGCACCCCGGCCTCCGCCATGCGCCGCGCCAGCAGGCATTGCCGGGCGAACTGATCCTTCCCCTGCCCGACGCCGTAGAGCTTGAGGACATGCTCCGGCTCGCTGCGGAGATCCAGCACCTCGGGAACTTCGCTCTGCATGCGGAACGCGAGCTCAAACGACTCGATCGCGCCTTCGATCTCGGGATGAAAACCGTCCCGCTCAAGCTTGCGTTCGTTCAGGCCGCGAATGAAGTCAATCTGCGCGCGCTGGAGGTCACGGGGCACACTGGCGTTCGTGATGTTCTTCATCGGCGGAGCGGGAGCCGCGTCCTTGTTCAACAGCGCGGCATAGAGCTCCGGGAGCTGCGAACCGCCGATGCGCGTGCCCTGGCAGATGGCCGGGAGAAAAGCGCTGCCGTAGTTCTGCGCGCCGCCATTGTCCGCCGGAGGATTCAGGGTGATGAAGCCCGGCAGGTTTTCATTTTCGCTGCCGAGGCCATACAGGGTCCATGCGCCGATGGAAGGCCGCACAAACTGAAAACTGCCGGTGTGCATCTGCCCAAAGGCCTGCGCATGGTTGGGCAGGTCGGTGTGCATGGAGTTGATGATGCAAAGATCGTCCGCATGCTGCGCCAGCTTCGGGTACAGCGTCGTCATCCACTGCCCCGACTGGCCAAACTGCTTCAGCGGGTGCACCGGACCAAACAGCTTTGCGCCGCTGGAATCCCGGCCCAGGCTCGCGGTCTGGCCGTCCCGCTTGATCAGTTCCGGCTTGTAATCAAAGAGATCCACATGCGAGGGACCACCGCGCATCGTGAGGAAGATCACCCGCTTCGCACGCGCGGGAAAATGCGGCTGCCGCGCCGCCAGGCCGCTCTTTGCCTGCGCCAGCGCTGAAAAGGCCAGCCAGCCAATGCCTGAGGACAGGGTGGTCAGCATTTCACGTCGTGTATGGATCGTGTTCATAGGCGTTGTCAGTCAACCAGACGGAACTCAGCGCTGGCAAGCAGCGACTGGCAGAACGCTGGCAGCAGTTTCGAATCGACGGCCGGTCCGTTTTGGAAGAACTTCGCGACCAGCGCGGCCTCCTTCTCATCTGGCAGGCGGTTGAAGCAAAGCTGAAACGCCGCCTTCACTGGATCAGGCGAAGATTGAACACGCCGAGCCAGAGCCGCCGCCTGCTCCTGCACAAACGCGCCGTTGAGAAGGTAGAGCGCCTGCAGCGGCACGTTGGTCACATCGCGATTTCCTGTGACGAGGTTCGGGTTCGCCACGTCAAACTGCTCCAGGACATCCGGCAGTTGATCCCGCAGCACTGGCAGGTAGATCGAGCGGCGCTTCGAGCCATCGAGATCAGAAGGCAGCTTCGTATTGAAGCCGATGAGCGAGACCGACTGCCCCTCCAGCTCCCCCACAAGTGATCCGGGCCTGCGCGAGGTATCGAGCACACCCGCAACCGCAAGCATGGAGTCGCGAATCACCTCCGCATCGAGACGACGCTTGCTCGCGCGCCAGAGCAGGCGGTTGTCAGGGTCCTGGTTGAAGGCCTCGCTGCGGTGCGTGGAGTCCTGCCGGTAAGTCTCGGACATCACAATCTCCTTGATCAGCTTCTTCACCGACCAGCCGCCGTCCATGAAGCGGAGCGCGAGATGATCGAGCAGTTCGGGATGGCTCGGCCGCTCGCCGCTGAAGCCGAAGTTGTCGGCAGTGCGCACGATCCCCGCACCGAAGAGATGCCTCCAGACACGGTTGGCCATCACCCGCGCGGTGAGCGGGTTTTCACGACTGACGAGCCACTGCGCCAGTTCCAGCCGCCCGCTCTGGTCCTTCGGCAGCGCGGCCTTGATTCCCACGACCTGCGGGAAACCACGCGGCACTGCTTTCACCGGATGCGCAATCTCGCCCCGATCGTAGAGCTGCGAATCCTGGATGCGTTTGGCATCCAGCGCGCCCATGCAAAGCGGCAGCGCATGGCCCTGGTCATCCACCGTCTCAAGCTGGCCTTCAATGCCGCCGCGAGTCCATAGGATGCGGATGGCTGTGGTAAGTATCTTGTGATACTCGGCGCTGATGTCGCGCCCCTCCATTTTGGCTTTTGCGACGTATAGCTTCTGCTCCTTCTCCTCGGCGTTCAGTTTTGCCAGGTCGTCCTTGAGCTGCTTCACGCGCTCTGCCGTCACCGCGCGGTTTGGAATCACCTGACCCGGCAGCTCCGGAAGACGGATGAGATGGCCGTGGTTGTTGTTCTCGGAGTCGATCCAGTTGCCGTAGAAGGTCTGCGTGCTTTTGAAGATGCCCGCCAGTGCGTAATAGTCCTCCATGCTGAAGGGCTCGGTCTTGTGGTCGTGGCAGCGGGCGCAGGCGATGGAGCTGGCCAGCACGGCGCGGGTCACGGTGTCGAGCTGTTCATCCGCCACATCCGCGGCAAACTGCGCCGGGTTCATTTCATTGAGGCCTTTGGGACCGAGGGCGAGGAATCCCGTGGCGACAAGCAGACGCGCGCGCTCGGCATCTCCCCGAGCCAGCAGCAGGTCTCCCGCTATCTGCTCGGTGATGAAGCGGTCAAACGGCACATCCGCATTCACTGCGTCGATCACGTAATCCCGATAACGCCAGGCATGCGGGAAGGTCAGATTGGATTCGCGGCCGTTGGATTCCGCGAAGCGCGCCACATCCAGCCAGTGGCGGCCCCAGCGCTCGCCAAAGCGCGGGCTGCGCAAGAGTTCATCCACGGTTGCCTCCAGTTTTTCCATGGAGAACGCGGCCGACTGCTCCGGCGTGGGCGGCAGACCAATGAGATCGAAATACAGTCTGCGCAGCAGTACCACCGGCTCTGCCGCGGGCGCGGGCTCCAGGCCATGCTCCTTCAGCTTTGCGCGGATGAATCCATCAATCGTGCCAGCAACCGGCTTCGGCTTTTGATAGCTCCAGAACTTCCTTCCTGACTCCACATCCAGCGGCGGGCGCTCCGCCACCGGCAGCGCTGACTCGCGTGGATCCGCCGCGCCCGCCTTGATCCACGCTTCAAAATCCGCGATCACAGCCTGGGAAAGCTGCGGCTTCTTCGGCGGCATTTCGAGATCAGGATCGCTGTGCTTGATCGCCGACAGCAGCAGGCTCTTCGCTGGATCTCCCGGCACCACGGCAGGCCCTGTGTCCCCTCCGGTGCGAATGCCCTGCTTCGTGTCCAGAGTCAGCCCCCCCTTGGACTTGCCCGACTCCACGGAATGGCATTCGTAGCAGTGCTTCACCAGCACGGGCCGGATCTTTGTCTCAAAATGCGTGACATCGCCGCCTTTCACGTGGATGGCGACGAGAAGCATCCAAAGCAGGATGGGCGGCTTCATGCGGCAGACTAAACGCTCCCGCGTCTTCATTCATCACATTTCACGGAGCATTAAAACTCCCAATGCAGGCGCGCGCCGAAGATATGCACCGGGCCCCGGTCCCGGTTGTAGGCCGGATTAGTCACAAACTGGTAGTCAAACGCCAGGTGCAGCCAGGACGTCACGCCGATGTCGTAATACGTCTCAATGATTTTTTCGGGTCCGTAGGACATCGTACCATCGCCCACCAGGATGCCCGTGCCCCCCTGCTGGAAGAAGGCCCGGTGCGGCTTGGAGATCACGTTGACGATGCCGGCGATGGCCAGCGTGTCATTGGGCCGGTTCCAGGCGGTGCCCTTGGCGCTGAGACCAAAACTTGCCGAGCTGTCCACATCGGTGAAAGACCACGCCTCCTCCTTGCCATCGCTCCAGCCCAGACGGGTGAACACACCCAGACCATCGGCGATCTCCTGGTCCGCGTTCAGGCAGAAGCCATACTTCAGGCGGTAGGCACGGCTGTTGGTGATGTCTGCCGGGCGCGCAGGATTGTCCAGCGTCTGCTGAAAGCTGCCCATGTGCGCGCGGTTCAGATAGGCCAGCACACGCACCGCGCCGGGATGGCCGTGGATCTCATGCTTGCGCTCCAGCTCCAGCACCTGCGCCCACGCTTTCCAGAAGTGCGGGTCCATGCCGATTCCGTTGGACACATTCGGCACCTGAAAAAGGCCGTAGCGCGCCACCCACTGGTGCAGGTACAGCTCCACCGCCCCGCCGGTGGTGAAGCCCAGGCTGTCCGCCGGGTAATCCCACGCGCCGTTCGCCATCAGGCTCCAGTTCATGAACTGCGTGCGCGCGTCATTGGCATAGGCGTTGCCATCAAAAATGTCCTTGGCGCCAAAGCGGCCCAGCGTGACCACCACACGGGACTTATGCTGCCCGCCCTTGAGAAAAAGCGAGCCCGAGGGTGCATCCTCCATCTCGCTGCCAAGGCCAAAACTCTGGCGGATGAAGGCACGCGAGATGTTTGCATTGGGTTCGCTGGTGCCTTTGCGAAAGGCTTCACCGTTTGGAAAGCCCGCCACGCCCAGCGCATTGCTCATGCCAAAGCCCTGCCACATCATCCCGTCCAGATGCATCTCCGCCCCTTCCCACAGCCGCAGGCCCAGCAGCAGGTCCAGCGAGACCGTCTGCCGCATCTGCGGCGCGGAGTTCAGGCTGTTCTGCCCGGCATAGGGGGAGCGCACAGCCGCATGCCCCTGCAGCACATTCGTGTTCTGCATGTGGATGCTCCAGTTTTCCTCATCAGCACTGGCAGCCGCGGCCTCCAGCGTCGGTGCCAGCAAACCCGGCGCCTGGTGTGCATGACCTAGGGAACAGCAGGCCAGCAATGCCAGAAAGACAAGCCGACGAACACGGACAGCCTGGAAGGAAACAATCATGGGCGCGTTGGGGTTGATGTTTTTCACAGCTTGCAAAATTAGTCCAGGCTAACTTTGCAAAATTCACAACCGCGTATCAGTCTCCGGCCGTCCAGAGGCGATTACATTTTTCCATCGATCCTCCACACTTGGGCGCTGCCTCACCCCGGCAGGCAGCTCTTCACCACGCCCATGCTGGCGGCAAATTTCGCCATCACGAAGTCGCGCGCCTTTTCCGCCTTCGCCTTGGAACCGGCGGGATCCTTCGCCATCGCGAGAACCGTTGCGGCCACCTTTTGCAGTTCGTCCTCTTTGTCGAGATCGAAGAGCCAGTCGCCGAGGCCGATGTCCCGCCACATGTAGCCTTTGCTGGTTTGCTCGGCCCAGCGGCAGACGATGGCGGGGATGCCGTTGCCGATGCACATGATGGGGCTGTGCATCTCATGCCCAAACAGGCCTGCGCTGCGGCGGTAGGTGCTGAGGGCCTCGTTGGTGAGCCAGTAGTTCTCACGCCACACCACGCGGGCCTTCACATCCTCCGGCAGTTTGTCGTAGAGCATCTCCTTGCCCACTTTCATCTGTGTCTTGTCCTCCGGACAGAGCAGGATTTTGAGATCGGTGTTCTTGATCACGCTCACGATGGCGTCCAGCAGCGGCCTGCCGTCGTGGTCCATCATGGCCTTGTTGCGCGCGTCCTTTTTCTCATCAATGGCCGCATGTTTCTCCGGCAGCGTCCAGTAGGGGGTGTTGCGCAGGCGCGGGATGCAGCAGAGGAACTTGCCCTGCTCCAGCCCGTGCCCTTTGAGAAAGGCCTCGGCCTTCGCGTCGTCTTTTAGATCCACGGCAAATGCACCGTCCGGGCCAAACTCCATGCGCGGGCAGGTGCAGCCCATCTTCTTGGCCAGCTCCAGTGAAACTGAATCGCGGAAGTACACGAACCTGGCGGCGCTGAGTACATCGATGGTTTTCACCTGCGGCTGCGTCTTGCTCCTGGAGCTTTGCTGGCCGGAAAAGGTGATGCCATACACGCCATAGGGCTTGCCGGTGGCCTGGCTCCACTTCACCACATCTGCCTGCGCCACCAGCGAGGGGCCCGAGCCATGCAGGAGGAAGTCGCATTCTTCGAAGGATTTTTTCACTTCCTCGCCACGAATGACCTTCACCTTCGGGAAACGCGCCGCCAGCATTTCCGCCACACCGTTTTCCAGATTGCTGGGCCACAGCCGCACCTCCACCTCCGGCAGGTGTTTTTCCAGAAGCGCCAGCACGCCGGGGGTGTGCGCGATGTCCCCAATGTTCACCGTCTGCCATGAAGACCTCAGAATGAGTCGTTTGGGGCGTTCCGCGGCGATGGCGGAAATGAAAGGCAGGGCGGCGGCGGAGCGGATGAAATGGCGGCGGTTCATGGGAAAATGGCTGGCGATGAGACTCGTCTGTAAACCGAACGTAAATTGACCGCCACTCATTCATGCATCTTGCCATCGGCATTTTGAGCTGCGCATAATCAGGAAAATATCAATGGAGGCCGCCATGTACCACCGCACCATCCTGTTCCTCGCTCTTGTTCAGACCCTGACCGCCACGCCGGTCAATGATGCGGAGGTGCTGATGCAGCGGCAGCGCTACACCGAGGCTGCGTCCGCCTTGACGGATGCCGTCATCACGGCCGCCACCGATCCGGGCTATGCGCATTATCTGCGCGCCGTGGCCCGGACGGAGGCCAAACAGTACGCCGCCGCCATCACCGACTGCGACGCCATCCCCGCCACGCATGCCTGGCAGCGCAAGGCGCTCTTTCTAAAAGCGCAGTGCCTGGCCGAACTGAAGCGGCACCAGGAGGCGGAGGCGATCTACAGTGCGGAAGCCGCACGCCTGTTTGCAACGACTCGGAAGGAGAAACTTGCAGAGGCGCTGGTGACGCTGGCGCAGGAGATCACCAAACCGGCCGTGCCGGGCCAAAGCCTGGGCACCGATGTACAGATGAAAGCGCTGGCACTGTACCGCAAGGCGCTGGAACTCGAAACGGGGCCGAAGATGCGCGAGAACCTGCTGTTTCAGACCGCCGTGAGCGTACGTGACTTGAAAGACCCTGACTTGCCGGAGACCTGCGACGCCTACCTGCGGGAATTTGATCCCGACTGGAAAGGACTCATCGGCAGCACGCCCCCGAAATCCGCGGCAAAGGAAGCCGGTGTGCATCGCTGGGAGGTGCGGCAGATGCTCATCGAAAACCGGCTGCAGGCGGGGGACGCGGCCTCCGCGCGCCGCTACACGGAGGACGTTCTGGCGCTGTGGAAAACCAAAGCACCTGCGGCAGGAGCCAAGCCGGATCTCGGCGACATCGAATGGCTGCTCTGCCGCAGTTATGGCGGGCTGATGGTTCAGGCCATCCCTGACGTGCAGCAGCAGCAGGGCAGCGCAGTGGCGCAGCAGGGCGCGCGGTTTGCCACCATCCCTGGAGATCCTGCGAGGCATACCGCAGCCCTGCGGCAGTTCCTGAAGGTGCACCCCTCTCATCCGCGTTCGGCGGAGGCGGCCTTCACCTTGATCCAGGTGCTCATCTCCCAGCAGAAAAGCGATGAGGCCATGGAGGTCTGCAAGCTCCTCCATGACCGCGCGGACTGGCCCGCCCCTGCCGCGGATGAACGGGACAAGCGCACCCCGGCGGAGCGGCTGGAGGCATGGCGGCAGATGGCGTTCTTCCAGATCGGCGCCCTGCGCTTTGCCACGCGGAAGTATGCGCAGGCCATCGAACAATGGCGCGCCTACATCGCCAAACATCCGGACGGCAGCCTGTGGCAGCAGGCGCAGGCGCGCATCGTGGAGGCGGAGTTTCAGCTCTGCCTCAATGCGGTGGCGGCCGGGAACCGCGCGGAAGCCACCAAGCTCTTCGACACCTTCATCGCCGCGCATCCGCTGGACCCACGCTGCGCCCAGCTCCTCTTTTTAAACGGTCAGTGGCATTTCACCGCGGCGCAGGAGCTGGCCAAAAAAGAGGCGGGTAAGCCGCGCTCGCCGGAGCTCACCGCCCTGTTTGAAAACGCCATCGTTGAATGGTCGCGCCTGATCATCAAGCATCCGCAGAGCGAGGAGGCCTCGCTGGCGCTGTACCGCACCGGCATCATCCAGGCGGAGTACCTGGACCGGCATGAAGATGCGCTGAACACCTTTCAGCGCCTGACCTGGGGCGGATGGAAACAGCTGGCGGCGGAACGCGCCGCCATGATGCCGCAGCGCTCCCTGGCACTGCGCACGCCGCGCACCTTCCGCACGAATGAACCCGCCCAGGTACGCGTGAACGTGCGCAACATCGAGAAGCTGAAAGTCTCGCGCTACACTTTGAACCTTGAAGATTTTTACCGCAGCCGTCACCGGCTCGATGGCGATTCAGGCATCGGGTCGCTGGACATCGACCTGATCCAGCCGGACAAGACCTGGGAGGTCAGCATCGAAGGCTACACGCGGCTGAAACCGATCGAGCAGGCCATCGACGTGCCGTTTGAAGGCGCGAAGCCCGGCGTGTGCCTCATTCGTGTCGAAGGCGAGGACTGGCAGGCCAGCACCATCGTGATCCGCAGCGACATTGACCTCATCGTCCAGTCCGCGTGGACGGAGGCGCTCGTGTTTGTGCAGGACAGAATCAAAGGGACCGTGGTGGCCGACGCCGAGGTGCTGCTGAGCAATGGCAAGGAAATCATCGGCCGGGGCCGCACGGGCCAGGATGGGGTCTTCCGCCTGCGCGGCGAAATGATCCGTGCCGCCGCCGATCTGTGCGCCTTTGTGCAAACGGACGCCGGCGCAGCCATCCACCGGCTCAACCTTCGGGGCATGACGCAGGAGATCACAGGTGGAGACACGAACCGTGACGCCGTGGCGCTCTCCCGCCGCGGCTTTATCTACACGGATAAATCCGCCTACCGCGCTGGCGACAAGGTCCACTTCCGGGGCATCATCCGCGATGTGAAGGACGGCGCGTACAGCGTTCCCGTGGGGCGTGAATATGACATCAGCATCACTGACAGCAGCAAACGCGTGCTCCACCGCATGAAGTCAAAGCTCAGCGACTTCGGCACCTTCACCCACAGCATTTCCCTGCCTGCCGCGGCCGGTGCTGACACCTACTCCATCAAGGCCAAGGCGGTGGAGGGGGATGAGACATACGAAGCCACCTTCGATGTCCGCGAGTTTGAGATCGCCGAGATCACCGCCGTGATCGAAACCAAGCCGGATGCCGTTTTTCGCGGTGACCGTGTGGAAGGCACGCTGCGTGTAAACTATTCCTGGGGCTCTCCGCTGGCGGACGAGCCCGTGCGCATGCGCATGCCGGACGGGCGCGTGCTGGAGGGAAAAACGGATGCCACCGGAACCTTCACCTTCACACAGGAGACCACGGCTTTTCAGGCCGGGGAATATCTCACGTTATCCGCGGATCTGCCGGTGCGCCGGCGCACCGTACGACAGGTGGTGAGCCTGCTCCACACAGGCGTGAGTCTCGTGTGGGACCGCCTGCCGGAACCCGCGCTCACGGACGAGCCTGCGCCCATTCGCATCCAGGCGCTGGATCACCGGGGCAAACCGACCGCGGCCACGGTGAAGATCACGCTCTCACGCCTCGACAATCAGCCAGCCAATCCGGTGCTCGCCGCCCTGCCTGGCCTGGTTTATCTGCCCAATGCCAGCGCCCCGGCGCGCATCGCGGAGTTCACCGTGCAGACCGATGCCACCACGGGACTCGGCAGTTCCTCCGTGATGCTGCAGTCGGCCGCGCCGCACCAGCTTGTGGCCCAGACCACGGATGCGCGGGGAAATGTGGTCGAGACCACCACCAGCCTGCAGGTTTCAGGCCCGGACGACACCACGAAGCTGCGGCTTTTCAGCGATGAAGCATCCGTGCACGAAGGCAGCACGCTCAAGGTGGATGCGCACAGCCGCATCGCCGCGCCGCTGGCGCTCGTCACGCTCGCCGGAGAAAACATGATCGAGCATCGCGTGGTGAAGCTGGCGGCGGGTCACAATGAGCTGCCCGTCGCCATTGCCGCCGCGCACTGGCCGCAGTTTGATGTGAGCGTCTCCTGCCTGGATGGGGACAAGCTGCACAGCGCGCGGCGCGGTTTCGTGGTGGAGCGTCCGCTCAAGATTGAAATCCAGACGCCCGCCGAGCCGGTGAAGCCGGGCGATGCGGCCGAGATCACGCTCACCACCACCGATGCGAATGGCAAACCTGTCGCGGCGGAGCTCAGCCTCGCGCTCGCCAGCTCGGCCCTGTTTGCACAGTACTTTGACGAGACCGAGGAAATCGAAGCCTACTTTCATGGCAGCCTGCGTTCAGAATGCAGCCTGCGCACCGGGAGCAATGCAGCCTTTCAGCATCGCGCCTCCTCGCAGCTCCTGACCCGGGATGAAGCGGGCAATGTCATCGCCGTCGCCCACAGTGTCGAGTCGCACCTGGATCAGTTGCGCCAGATGGAGCAGCAGGAGCGCAGCGTGTGGTATCAGCAGGCGGCTGGAGGAGGCCGGCAGGCCCAGTCCGGCACGTATGTTGGAAGCTCCAGCGCTGCATCAATCGCCCCGCCTGAAGGAACGCTTATCCTCGCAAGCGGCGGGGTGATCTCAGGCTCCGGCGCCGTCTTGACTGGCAGCACCTTCGCTGCCTCCAACATCGGCAATTTGGCTCTAACCACAAACGGCAGCAACAGCCTCACTTTCACGGGAGATATCAACGGCGGCGCCCTCAACACTGCCGCCACGGGTCTTTCTCTCGGCGGAGCCGCCTCCCCGTTGATGTATAGTCGCGGAGGGAACATCGCACTCGATGGGTCTGGAATTTTCAACGCCGCGGGCACCACCGGTGGCATCAGGACAGGGACAGGGATCATCAACATGAGCTCGGGCGTCGCGCCCTACATTGCAGCCAATACCGCAAGCACCGCAAATACCGCAGGGGGAGGGCGTTTCCAATCCGTCGGCGACCAGACGTTCGCGTCAGATGCGCAGTGGTACTGCCCGCTGGTCACGGATGCCTCGGGCCAGGTGAAGGTGAAACTGACCACTCCGGACGCCGCGGGTGCGTGGCGTTTGTCCAGCCGCGGCTGCACAGTCAAAACCGAGGTGGGCGAGGCGGAAAAGGAGCTCATCACCAAGGCTGACTTCTTCGTGAAGCTGGAAACACCTGCGGTGCTGCGTGTGGGAGATTCATTTCAGCCCGTGGCCACTCTTTTCGGCGCGCCGGCGAACCTGGCCGAGACGACGGTGAAACTCACCTTCAGCAGCGTGCTGGGCTCTTTTGTGAAACCGATGGAGCCGCAGACCCGCGAAGTCCAGGTGACCCGCAACGGGCAGAAGATGGTGAGGTTTGATCCCGCCATCACTCCTGTGATGCGGGAGTGGGCGGGGCTGGATGCGGACGCGAAGCATGGTGGCAAAACGGCCGCTTATGCACGCAATACGGTTCAGGTGCTCCCAGTGGAGAGCGCCAGCGCCGCCACGGAGGTGATGCTGCTGTCCGCTCCGGGAGATCAGGCGATCCCCGCGAGCAAGGCGCAGTTCATGGCCGCGTGGGTGGTGGACTCTCCGAAACGCCTCCTGCAAAACATGCTGCTGCCTGTAGCGCAAAACACCAGGCACACTCCGCAAACCGCCGCCAGCAGACTCCTGGCGCAGGTCTCCGTGTTTGAAACCTTCACCCTGGAGCTGCCGAGGAAGGCGATGCGCACGATGATCGAAAACGGCATCTCCGAGCTGCAGATCACGCAGCGGGACGGCGGCTGGCCCTGGCAGGACGTACGCTGGCAGCATGACAGCATCGTCACCAGCCTGGGCCTGTGGGCGCTGGTGGAGGCGCGCGCGCTGGGACAGGAGGTGGATGAGACCACGCTCAAATCTGCCACCGCCTATTTGAAGAAGGCCCTGGGCATCATCCCGCCGGACGAGCCGGACAAGGCGGCCGTCATCCTCCATGCCCTCGCCTGCGTAAGCGAGGCCGACTTCTCCGTGGCCAACCGCATGTACCGCGACCGCGCCAAGCTGAATGATCCCGCGCTGGGCTGGCTGGCCGCCGCCTTTCAGCGCATGGGCCGCGCGGATGAGGCCGCGGAACTGCTCAAGATCCTGGAAGCCCGCCCCGCATGGGCAGGCAGCAAGACCACCTCCCGCCTCAGCAATGCGGACGACACCACCGCCATCATTCTCTACGCCGCTGCACGCACCGCACCAGACTCCGCCCTGGCAAAGAAAGCCGGCGACCTGCTGCTGCATCGCATCGGCCTGTCTGATGATTCCGCCTTGAAGGGAGTATGGACGGCGGCGCTGGCCAGGCATTTCATCAGCACACGTCAGCACGAGGTGCCGGAGGCGGAGAACCTGAAGATCCACATCGACGGCGTGGCGGATGACTGGCACCTGCCAGCCTCTCTCCCGGTGCCGAAGGCGGGCGCGGATGGGAAGATCCACCTCAACGTGACTTACAACAAACCCGCCGCGAGGCCCATTCTGTTTGTCTCCTTCATCCGTGATGAGGTGGTGGATGCCAAGACCGCCTCCGTGGATTCGCTGCCCACCATTGCACAAAGGCGCTGGCTCCATGACGGGCTGCGTCATCATGACCGGCCTCTGGAGGCGGAGAGCAGCTCCCCGGTGAAGGTGGCGGCCTATGGGCAGCGGCTGCGCGTGCGGTTGAATTTGAAAGCGCCGAAGGAGGCGCAGACCGGCTATGTGATCATCGATGAGCCGCTGCCCGCCGGCTGCCTGTTCATCCCAGGCTCGCTGAAGGCGCCGCATGCGCGCATGGAGCAGCTTCCAGGCATGCTGCGGCTTTGGTTCATCCCCCGCACCTTCACCGAAAACACCGAGATCAGCTACGAACTGATGGCTCTGCATCCGGGCAGCTATCACATTCCGCACACCCGTGTGCGCGATGCCTGCCGCCATGATCAGTTCAACGCCGGACCAGACGGAAAGCTGACGATCCTTTCTCCAGGCCAGCCCTCCACCGACGCCTATGCGATGAACGGCTTTGAGCGGCTGGAACTGGCGGAGCTGCTCTTCGACGAAGATGCGCTCGAAGAAGCACGCACTCACCTCGAAATTCTGCGCAATGACGCCGAGGCCATGAAATACCACGAGCGCGACATCGCGCGCATGCTGCTGTGGATTCACACCTCACGCGGCGGCATGGATGCGCGACAGGTGGTGGAGCTCTTCGAGGCCCTGAGCGAGCGCCACCCGGACATCGTCATCCCTTTTGACAAGATTCTCAAGGTGGCGGCGGCATACCGGGAGATCGGCGAATTTGAGCGCGCCTGGCTGGTGTATCGCGCGACGATGGAAAGCAGCTTTGTCAGCGATGCCGGCGTGAGCGCCGCGCTTGAGACCGCAGGCGACTTCCCCGGCAGCGCGGAGCACCAGACCCGGCTGTGGCTGGAATACCCCGATGGCGCGGACGGCCTGCTCGCGGCGTTCAGCCTCGGCCAGCGCTTTCAGGAGATGGCCGCCAATCCCACCAGCGTGCCGCTGCGCCCTGGCGCGGCGAAGTGGACGAAGAACCAGCTCCTGGAGCGCAGCCGCGATCTGCTGCGGCAGTTTTTGACACTGCACGCCAAAGACGATCTCGCGGACGATGCAGCTTTCAGCCTGATCAATGTGTTCTTTGATCTCAAAGACTACGCCAGCGTGGTGCAGACCGCCGGAAATGCCGCGACGACCTTTACCAAGAGCTCGTTCCTGAACAATTTTCATTACATGACGGCGCTGGGCCGCTTCTGGCAGTATCAGTTCCCCGAGGCGCTGGCCGCGGCGGCACCCGTGGCCGCGGGCAGCAGCGATGATGCGCCCAATGCGCGCTACATCACCGCGCAGATCCACCATGCGCAGGGTCAGTTTGCCGAGGCGGTGCGCTGGTATGAGAAGGTGAAGGACGAGTTTGATGACGCCCGCGAGTCCATCGAGATGCTGGAGGAGAAACGGGTGAAGCTGCCCTTTGCCACGCGCGTAGAAGCAGGCCAGCCGGTGAAGATCGAGCTGGAGCACCGCAATGTGAAGGAGGCCGCGCTGCTCATCTACCGGGTGGATTTGATGAAGCTGCAGGAGCGGCAGAAGGATCTGAGCAGCGTGGGCAGCGTGAATCTCTCCGGCATCACTCCGCAGGCGGAAATGAAGGTGCCGCTGGGAGACGGGCAGGACTATGCCTGGAAAAAGCGCAGCATCGATCTGCCGCTGAAGGACGAGGGAGCCTACCTGGTGATCTGCCGCGGAGACTCCCAGATGACCAGCAGCCTGGTGCTGCTGACCACGCTGGAGATGGAGTCCCACGAGGATGCTGAAAACGGCTCCGTGCACGTGCAGCTCCACGACACCGTTCGCAACGCCTACGTGGCGGATGCGGAGATCGCGGCCTATGATACCAGCGGTTTCGCGCAGCCGCAGAAGGGCCGCACCGACCCGCGCGGCGCCTTCAGCGCCACCGGCATCCATGGCCAGGCCGTGGTGGTGGCAAAGCTGGGGGACACCCGCTACGCCGTGTTCCGCAGCAGCGGCAATCTCACGCCGGTGCGATTCGCCGCACCATCCTCGCCAGCGATGGCCGGGCGGGAAATCGTGAGGCGCGCCGTGATCAAGCCGGAGGGCAAGGACGCCTATCTGCAGAACCTGCGTGGCAAACTGGACCTCAACAACTCCGGCAACCGCGCCGCGTGGTCTGACAAGCTCAAGAACGAAGGCAAGGGCGTGAAAGCGGAGAAGGCGTTCAAGAAATGAGCAGTTCTCCCCCTTGCATGCGCATCATCCCGAGTTCTGTTTCACCCATGCACCGCTCCTGGCCTTCTCTCCTCTGCGTCCTGGTTCTCGCATCCTGCGCCACGCCACCTGATTCGGAAACCAAGCCGTTGGGCGCCAACGTGCTCAGCAAGGACGCCATCCACGCCGCCAGGCATGGCCCCGTCGATTTCGTGGCGCATGTGAAGCCGGTGCTGGAGGCGAAGTGTGTGATGTGCCACAACCGTCAGGCGCTGCCCGGCCACCTGAGCCTGGAAAGCCGCAAGGAGGCCCTGCGCACAAAGGCCCTGGGCACCTACATCGTGCCGGGCCACCCGGAGACGAGCCTGCTGGTGGCGAATGTGAAGACCGTGCATCAGAGAGTCAGTGTCATGCCAGCGGTGGGCGAGCGCCTCACCGCGGATGAATACGCCATCATCAACAAGTGGGTGAAGGAAGGCGCGGCCTGGCCTGCGGGCAGGGCGGGCACGCTGAAAATCATCCGGTAATCAGAATTTCCGATCCCGGGCATTCGCAATTCGTCTTGGCCCCTCCGAGCGGCCATGCTCTACTGGGCGCATGGCAGATCCACGCGCCCTCATTTCGAATCCCGCAGACCTCACGCCCTCCACCGCCTGGAACGAAACAGTGTGGGCCTATACCAGCGAGGAGGAGCTTGTCGATCACACCACGAAAGCCCGCCTCTGTGTGGCCACGCTGCTGCCCTTCAAAGACAGGAAGCCGGACTGGGACGGCTTCACCAAAAGCGTGCGCTGGATGCAGCAGTGCGGCGAGTACTACGGCGTGGAGATGGTCTTCGTGCTCAACGCGGACACGGGCTACATCTTTGATCTCAGCAACGAATTGTATGCCGAGGTGCTGAAGCGCTTCCGTGCGGAATTTCCCACCCAGCGCTTCATCGCCGGCGTGACCGCGCGCGGCGCGGAAAACGACAGCACCTTCAAAGCCGAACGCTACTGGCCGCTGCTGGACATCGCGCAGGAGCACGACAACTGCGAGATGATGATCATGACCAGCAAGCTGCTGAACACGCTGGAGAATGAGCCGCGGCGTGATGCTTACTTCCAGATCGCCGAGCATCTCATCCGCCCCGGCATCGCGCATGCGCTGGAGCCCTCCTTTGTGCCCTGGGCCACGCCGTTTGACCCGTGGCTGTTCCATGAGATCGCGCTGCATCCGGCGTATGTCGGTGGCAAGGTCAGTACGCTCGATGAGCCGCACTTCCACTACTGGGCCGCCATGTGCAAAGGCCTGAACCTCCCCTTCTCCCCGCACAGCGGAGACGACTACGGCATCGCCACCGCCATCAAGCTCGGCCTGCCGCTGCTCATCGGCGCGGGTGTCAGCGCCTGCCCTCTCATCTGCGCCGCGCGCGACATGTGGCTGCTGGACAGCGTGGCGGACAAAAAATTCAAGACCGGCACCGGCCGCTTTGACACGCGCGTCTATAAGCTCTTCGAGGCCTTCCAGTCCTTTGAAGACATGGTCTTCCGCCTCGATGACCGCATGAGCGCATCCCCCTACAAGCACAGCACCGCCCATGTGCTGCACCAGCTTGGGCTCATCGGGTCGCCTGAAGCCCATCCGGATTGCAAGGACCTGCGCGGCACGGATGAAGCGGCCCGCATGGCCGAGGCGATGAGAAGGCCGAAGCGTGTGGCGCAGAAGCTGGGGATTCCCTTGTTTGGAAAGTGAGACGCGGGCGGCCTGCAGGTGTGGGACAGTTTATGGCGGGCTTCATCCGTTGGATGCATCCGCCGGCGTGCCACCGCGCGCGAGTTCAGCGCCGCGTCAGATCTGACCACCATCTGACGTAAACTTCGATCGGCTCTTTGAGCGAAGTGTTGTCATGGAGCCAGATCACAGGCTTATACACTGTCAGGACATAGGGCCGCCAGGTGGGAGGTGCATGAAACTTTTCCAGAAGGTAACCCGCGGGCCCGATGCTAAGCACGTAACACAATGGCAGCGCCATGATCAGAGCCACGAGGCCTGCTGAGCTTTTGTCCTTCGGAGACCGGCTGTCATCACTCATCGGGTTTCATGTGACCGTTCAAGGTTTCGCAGCCAGTTTCTCCCACCACTCCCAATACTTATTAAGTGGTCGCTTCAAAGCGGCATTTTCATGCAACCAGATCATCGGTGCATAAAATGTCCCAGCAGCATCCTCCATGTGCCTCACCGCAGGGAATTTTTTTAAAGCGAAAACGACCGGACCGCTGCTAAAGGCATAGAGCAGCGGCAGCGCTACGATGAGCGCCACAAGGGCTGCGGAATTTGAACTGCCTTTAGCGTCGCTCACCGGCAGCCATGTTAAATCGTTTCCACGAGGCTTGGCAAGACGGCTTTGCAGCAGCCCCTTGAGCGGGGTGCCTGCCCTTCCTGATTCATCTGCGCCGCGCCAGCCTTTCCCACCACCCCACGTAGTTCACCAATGGCTGCTCGAAAGAGGTATAGTGGCACGACCACAGCATGGGTGCATAAAAGGTGGCGGCAGCCCCCTCCATTGGTTTCAAGGACGGGTATTTGACAAGCATGTAAGCGACCGGCCCGATGCTCAAAGCATAGAGCAGCGGCAGCGCGATGCTGAGCGCAGCAAGTCCCGTGAAATGCGAGCTCGGGCGTGCCCGGTCTGTGTCGTCGTCGCTCATGGCCACGCAATGCATTCACGCTCCATCCAATATCGCCTCCATCATCCGCAGCGCTTCGCGGTTTGGCCTCACGTCATGCACGCGCACAATGCGCGCGCCATGCTCCCGCGCGTAGGCGCTGAGGGCGATGGTGGGCCAGAAGCGGTCTTCCATGGCGTCTGAATGGACGACACGGGCGATGCTGGATTTGCGCGAGATGCCCACCAGCAGCGGCCGCCGCGTGCAGAGCTGGGGCAGCTCGCGCATGAGGGTGAGGTTGTGCTCCAGGGTTTTGCCAAAGCCAAAGCCGGGGTCCAGCACGATGCGCTCGGGCGCGATGCCTTCGTTTTCGAGCACGCGGAGGCGATTTTCAAAGAAGTCCGCCACCGCGGCGACGACGTCATCATACTGAGGGCGGGCCTGCATGGTTTGCGGCGTGCCGGTCATGTGCATGACGACGATGCCCGCCCTGGATTCAGCCGCCACGCGCGGCATGGCGGCATCCCCACGCAGGCCGGTGACGTCGTTGATGATGTCCGCCCCGGCGTCCAGCGCGGCGCGGGCCACGGCGGCCTTCATGGTGTCGATGGAGATGAGCGCCTTGGTCTGTGAGCGCACCGCGCGGATCACCGGCATCACGCGGTGCAGTTCCTCCGCTTCGCTCACGGGCTCGGCCCCGGGGCGTGTGGACTCGCCGCCGATGTCCAGAATGTCCGCCCCCTCCGCCAGCAGCGTGAAGGCATGCTCCACGGCACGGCCGGGATCATTGAAGCGGCCGCCGTCGGAAAAGCTGTCTGGCGTGACATTGACGATGCCCATGATGAGGCCGCGATGGGTGAGATCGAGATCGTGGTTGCCGAATCGCCAGCGAAACATGGTGGTGCGGGGCGGCTGTGCCCGGTGCCGGGTATGTTGGGGGGAATCGGGTCTGCGCCAAGCGGAAAAACGACGTGGAGGCCTGTTCTCCGAAGCTTTAGCGAAGGATGAAATTGCCCGCGCCGCTTCCCGCTGCATGATTTGATGATGAAGTTCAACCCGGCCACCCTGCTCGTCGTCCTCCTCGCCCTAGGAGGTGCGGCGGCCTTGCTGCTGGTGGGGGCCAAACCGGAGCCGCCCCCGGCGGTCAGCGCACCAGCCCCGGCTGCCGCGGTGAAAGCAGAGGCGCCGCCGCCGGGCGATGCGACCAGCAAGGCGGTGGATGATCTCAAGAAGGAGATCGTGCTGCTGCAGGGGCAGATCGAGTACCTGGAAGGGCAGAACAACGCGCTGAAGGATGAGAATGCGCAGTTGATCCAAAAGCTCGGCACGCTGGGCATGAAGGACGCGCCGAAGATGAACCTGAAGGACGATGATGTGCCGCCCGACTTTGTGGGCATGGGCCTGGAGATGATGAAAATGCGCAAGCTGCATGCGCTGCCTCTGGTGACGACGGCGATCAGCCAGGAGGAGGTCGAGATCGTGATCCTGGCCTGGCTGAAGCGCCAGCAGCCAAACGAAGAGGCCAAAAAGTTTGCCCGCGGGCTCGCGGCCCTGGGCTGGATTCCCGAAGCGATCGATCCGCTGCCGTTGCGCGCCGCCCTGCTGGCACGTCAGCTCGGCGGCTGGTATGATGAGGAGTCGGAAACGATGTACACGGTGGATCCCGCCACGGCCTCCGGTCCGGCGGTCACCGCGAACGAGCCGCTGGGAATCGCCTTCGGCCAGTTGCTGCGCGAATATGGCAGCGTGCTGTTTCAGCCGCAGCACGGCCCTTTAAAGACTGACATGCGGCTGGCGCGCGAATCGCTGATTGCGGGAGATGCGGGGCTCACACGTTTTCTGTTCTCCCTGCAGAATCCCGCCTCGGCCCCGAAGGATGATCTGCCGGCGGAAGATCCGGACCACCCGCTGAACCAGGTGCCCATGCCGGCGTACCTGCGCCAACTGGCGCTGTTTCCCTTTGCCGGTGGTTTTGATTTTGCCCAGACGCTGCACAGCGCCGGAAATTTCGCGCAGCTCAATGCCGCCTACAGCCGCCCGCCCGTCAGCACGGCGGAGGTTATCGAACCGGAGGTTTATCTGGACCAGGAGCGCCCCGCGCCGGTGGAAATCCAGCTAAGCGATGTAAAACTCAAGGGGGTGCTTCCCTACCTGGACGACCGCCTGGGCAAATTTGCCTGCGTGGCCGCGCTGCGCACACACAACGACGACGAGGCCGCGTCGCTCGGCGCACGTGGGCTGGTGGCGGACCGCCTGCTGGCCTGGACGGCGGACGGCGGCGCCAAACGCGACCACGCAGCGTGGCAGACGCTGTTCATGGACAAGGCCTCCGCCGATGCATTTTACAAAGCCATGCTGAACTGCCTGAAGGAGACCTATGAGACCAAAGGCGAAAATGAATTCACCACGCAGGGCCGGTTTGTGAGTCTGCTGCGCAACCGTGGCGACGCGGGCGTGGTGCTGATCGAAGCGGCCAGCGAAGAGGCACGGGCCGCATTGAAACATTTGATGAAGTGACGTGATGATGACCGCCAAACATGTTTTTTATTCC
Organism: Prosthecobacter sp.; assembly: GCF_044227185.1. Classification (GTDB taxonomy): domain Bacteria; phylum Verrucomicrobiota; class Verrucomicrobiia; order Verrucomicrobiales; family Verrucomicrobiaceae; genus Prosthecobacter. Next base: position 333,023 of record NZ_JBGAFO010000002.1, read on the forward strand.
GGCCGCGTCCAGGGCGTGGGCTTTCGCTACAGCACGAAGCGCATCGCCTCGGGCTTTGATGTCACGGGGTGGGTGAAGAACCTGCCTGACGGCCGCGTGGAGATGCTGGCGCAGTCCTTCGAAGCGGACGAGCTGGACGCCTTTCTCGAAGACATCCAGCAGAGCAGCCTGGGCTCCCACATCAAGGAACGGGAAGTCAAAGCCATCGCGGCGGAGCCGAATTTGCGTGGATTCAGCATCCTGCGCGACTAACCTGCACCCACCGCATGAGTACTACGCCTGCCGTTTCCGTCAATCATCTGACCAAGGTCTTCAAAGGCAGCCTTGGCAAAGGCGCCTTTCGCGCGGTGCATGACGTGTCTCTCACCGTCAATGAAGGGGAGGTCTATGGCCTCATCGGTCCCAATGGATCGGGAAAATCGACGACGATGAAGACCATTCTGGGCCTGCTGATGCCGACCGCGGGAGACAGCAGCATCTTTGGCATTCCCAGCACGAATGTGGCCAGCCGCCGCAGCGTGGGCTTCCTGCCGGAGAACCCGTATTTCTACAAGCACCTGAACGGACGCGAGACACTGCACTTCTACGGCAGGCTGTGCGGAATGAGCGGAGACACCCTGAAATCCCGGGCCGAGGAAATGCTGGCGCTGACCGGGCTGGAAGACGCGGCCACGCGGCGTGTGGGCGGCTACTCCAAAGGCATGCTGCAGCGCCTGGGCCTGGCACAGGCCCTCATCCATGAGCCACGGCTTCTCATTCTGGATGAACCGACGGCGGGGGTGGACCCCTCCGGCTCGCGCATCATCCGGGACCTCATCATCGAGTTTCGCTCCCGCGGCATCACGGTGCTCGTCACCTCTCACCTGCTGGAGCAGATGCAGGAGGTGTGCGACCGCGTGGGCATCATGGCGCACGGGCGCATGGTGCGCGAAGGGCGTCTGAATGAACTGATCGCCGTGGAAAACCAGACCGAGCTGGTGCTGGAAAACGCCTCCCCTGCGCTGCTGGCCAAAATTGACTCCCTGGTGAAGGCCGAGGGCGGCAGCACGCGCCTGCTGCGCAGCGGGCACCCGCGCACCACCCTGGAGCGTCTCTTTCTCGAAGCCACGAACTCACCGAAACAACCATGAGCCACGCCTCCCCCAGTTCCGCCCCCGCCAGCGTGGCCCCGGTGCGCTTTTCACCGCGGCGTGTCTGCACGCTGGCCTATGCGACGATGACCCAGCTCATGCGGATGAAGATCCTGCCCTTCCTGCTGGTGTTCTGCGCGCTGGTTGCATTGCTGGGCTTTGGCGGCACCGCAGTGGTCAACCCGGAACAACAGCTCAGCAGTTTCAAGAGCATGTCCCTGGGAGTGCTGCAGGTGTTCAGCATCGTGTTTGGCATTGTGGCCACCGCCCTGCTGCTGCCGAAGGATCTCGAGGACCGCACGCTCTACACCATCCTCTCCAAGCCGGTGCCGCGTTTTGACTACGTGCTGGGCAAGCTGATCGGCGTGCTGATGCTCATCGCCTCCGGCCTGGTCATTATTGATGCCGTGCTGAGCCTCATTCTTTGGATGCAGCAGTCCGGGCTGTCAGAAACCTACCTGGCCCAGCTGCGTCACGAAGGGCAGGACACCCCCGAAGCGGTGGCACAAATGCGCGACATCGTGGCAAAGCAGGGCCTCACCTGGAATCTGCACTGGGCGGTTTGGGCCATCTTCCTGAAAGCTTCCGTGGTGACCACCGTGGCCCTGCTGCTGTCGTGCATCGCCAGCTCCACCTTGTTCACCATCGTGATCGCCTTCTGCATCACCATCATCGGCCACGGTCATGCGATGATCCGCGAGTTCGTGTTTCAGCCCCATCTCAGCGGTGTTTCCGTCCGCATCGTCTCGTTTCTGCTGGCCGCCATCTGCCCCGACCTGGCCCAGTTTGACGTGGTGGACAGCGTGGCCAACGGCGAGATCGTGCCCTGGGCGGCGGTGTATGAAATGACGTGCATCGCGGCGCTCTACATGGTCGTTTACCTCTTCGTCACACACCTGGTCTTTGTGGAAAAGGAGCTATGAAACGAAAACTCCAGGCCGCCGCCGTGCTGCTCGTTTTCGGCGTGCTGAAACTGCCGCTGGAGCAGCGGGTGACGCATGATCTGCGCGCCATGCACCTGGTGGATGAGCCGCTGCATCTTAACGCAAAGGAAAACATGGGGCAGATGGGTCTCGCCGCGGCGTTTGGCGGCCTGCGCGGAGTGATCGCCATTCTTTTCGAACTGCGCGCCCATGTGGAGTTCACCCGGGTGAACTGGGCGGAGGTGGACAAATACTACAAGTTTGTGACCCAGCTTCAGCCGCGCAACGCCCGCTACTGGGAGGAGGCGTCCTGGCACATGGCCTATAATGCCGCCTCCTACTATCTCTACGACAAAGAACTCAAAGGAGCGCTGCGCGGGCAGTTGTACGCAGCCTACGTGAAGCGCGGCATCGACATCCTGAACGAAGGCCTGAAATACCTGCCGGACAACCCGCGGCTGTGGCAGAAAATGGGAGACCTGCACTGGAACCGCAGCAAGGATTTCAAGGCATCGGGGGATGCCTACTGGAACTCCTTTCAACACGGCGGCCTGAACTTCACCGAACGCTTCGCCGGCTATGCCTACGCGCAGGCCACGGACCCGGCCTCCTGGCACAAGGGGTACGCCATTTTGAAAAGGCTCTACGATGAAAAGAAGGCCACCCCGGGCCTCATCGAGTTTTTGAAGATGCTGGAGCAAAATCTCCACATCCCGGCGGCGCAGCGCATTCCAGACGCGCCCCCCGTCCGGCAGACGCCGGATCCGAAGGCCGGGCCGTTACGATGATAGGCTGGCAGCCTAGGCGCGTTTGACATTCACCGCTTTCAGGTGAAATTTCACATTGTTCCCCAAATGCCTGCCAAAATAGACATTCCCCGCAAATCCATCTACCGCCTGTCCATCTACCAGCGCTGCCTCCAGCGCCTGCGTGAAAACCAGGTGGACACCGTCTCCTCTGCCGCCCTGGCAAAGGCCGCAGGAGTGAAGTCCACTCAGTTGCGTAAAGATTTGGCGTATTTCGGCCAGCTCGGCACTCGTGGTCTGGGGTACAACGTAGACGCTCTCAGCGGCACGATCGGAGATGTGCTGGGGCAGAACAAGCTGCAGCCCGTCATTCTCGTGGGCGTGGGCAATCTGGGCTCGGCGCTCCTGCGCTATGGCGGATTCCGCAAAGAGGGCTTTGAAGTCGCCGCCGCCTTTGACCTCACACCACGCAAGCTGCCGCAGGTGAACGTTCCCATCCTGGCCATGACCGCCATGGCCGACTTCATCCGCCGACAGAACGTGAAGATGGCCATCCTCACCGTGCCCGCCGCCAATGCACAGTCCGTGGTCAATGAACTGGTGCAGCACGGCATCCAGGCCATCCTGAACTTCTCCCCCACGGTGCTCGATGTGCCGGAGCATGTGGTGGTGAACAGCGTGGATCTGGCCGTGGAGCTGGAAAATCTGAGCTACTTCATCCGCTGAGGATGAATTGAAGCAAAGGCGCTGCAGCGTGCGTTGATGTCGGACTCACAACATCCGACCACCGCCATGCTCCGACTTCTTGCCGCACTTTTTGCCCTCGCCACCGCCGCTGCTTCTGCGGCGCATCCGTTTCTCTGCTGCGACTACGGCGGCGGGAAAGTGTGTGTGGTTTCCGCTGAAGGAAAAATCGAGTGGCAGTGGGACTGCAAAGCCCCGCAGGACTGCTGGAAGCTGCCGAACGGAAACTATCTCTTCTGCTTCGTCAGCGGTGCGCTGGAGGTGACGCCGGACAAGAAGATCGTGTGGGAATACAAAGCGCCGGGCGATATGAAGGTGGAGGTGCATGCCTGCCAGCCGCTGCCGGATGGCAAGGTGATGATCGTGGAATGCGGAACGAGCCGCATCATCGAGGTGGATCGCGCAGGCAAAATCACCAAGGAGATCAAGCTGACCACCGCACCGGAGATCAAGCTGCACAACCAGTTCCGCGGCACCCGCAAGCTGGCCAACGGCCACTACCTCGTGTGCTTCAAGGGCGAGGGCAAAATCGTCGAGCTGGATGGCGATGGCAAAGTGCTGCGTCAGATCAAAGTCCCCGGAGATCCGCATGAGGTCGTGCCACTGCCGGACGACCACCTGCTCATCACCTGCGGAGACGGCCACGAAGTGCGCGAGATTGATGCGAAAGAAAACATCGTGTGGCAGCTCAAGGAAAACGACCTCCCCGGCAACACCCTGCGCCTCATGGCCGGCTGCCAGCGCCTGCCCAATGGCAACACCGTCTTCTGCGTCTATCTCGGCCACGGCCACATCGGCGAGCAGGCCCAGGTCATCGAAGTCACACGGGACAAAAAGATCGTCTGGGACGTGGCCGACCACAAGCAGTTCAAGACCATCAATCAGATCATGCTGCTGGATGTGCCCGGAGATGTGACGAAGGGGGAGATTCTGCGGTAGGAGGGCAGGCTCTCCGCATGCGCTTTGCGTCTTGGAGTGCGGTGAGAAGCGAAGCGCCACACCGCTTTCGAGGAGGTGAAGAATGCGCAAAGTCCGATGAACATTTGTCCGGCTGACAAAAGCGGTGCCGCCGATGCAGGCTTGCGCCCTGCATCTTTGTCACCGCACTCCAAGACGCTATCGCGGCATTCGTCAGCCCGTGACCTGTCTCAATAACTCCGCGCAAACACCACGCGGTGTGCGCTCGGCTTGCCGGTGAGGAAGCATTTTCCTTCTTCGGCAAACTGGTCGCCGTGCGGGATGCAGCGGATGGTGACTTTCATGTCCTTGCTGAGAGTCTCTTCTTCCTCGCTGCTGCCGGCCCAGTGCATGAGGGCAAAGCCGCCTTCGGCGTTCTCCGCGAAGAAGGCTTTGAATTCTTCGAGCGTCTCCAGCTTCTTCATGTTGGCATCGCGCAGCGCGGTGGCTCGGGCGAGCAGGGCGTCTTGAATTTCCTGCAGGCGCTCCTTCACGGTCTGAAGGAAGTCTTCCTTGGGCACGAATTCCTTGGCCTTCGGTCCCTGGTCGCGGCGGCAGACGGCCACGCTGCGGCTGGTGATGTCTCGCGGTCCCATCTCGATGCGCATGGGCACGCCTTTCTTGATCCACTCCCAGTTCTTCGCGCCGCCCTGCAGGTCGCGCTTGTCCACATGCACACGCAGGGGCTCGTCGGCAAAGAACTGCGTGCGCAGCGTCTGCGCCAGCGCCTCGCAGGCGTCGATGACTTCCTTGCGGGTGTCGGGCTTGGGTGTCACGGGCAGGATGACGATCTGAGTGGGGGCCACGCGCGGCGGGATGATCACGCCGTCGTCGTCGCCATGCGCCATGATGAGCGTGCCGATCATGCGTGTGCTCACGCCCCAGCTCGTGGTGTAGGCCAGCTGGCGGGTGTTGTCGCGGCCGAGGAACTGGATGTTCGCCGCCTTGGAGAAGTTCTGCCCCAGATAGTGGGAGGTGCCGGCCTGGATGGCCTTCTTGTCCTGCACCATGGCTTCGACGGTGAAGGTCTGCACGGCACCGGGGAAGCGCTCGCGCTCGGTCTTCTCGCCTGGGATCACGGGGATGGCGAGATGATTGCGCATGAAGTCCTCGTACACCTTGTGCATGGTGCGTGTTTCTTCGATGGCCTCCTCCGCCGTTTCATGCGCGGTGTGGCCTTCCTGCCAGAGGAACTCGGCGGTGCGCAGGAAGAGGCGCGGGCGCATCTCCCAGCGCATGACGTTGCACCACTGGTTGATAAGCAGCGGCAGGTCGCGGTAGCTTTCCACCCAGCGGGCAAAGGCCGCGCCGATGATGGTTTCCGAAGTCGGGCGAATGACAAAGGGCTCCGCCAGCTCGCCGGTCGGGATCATCTTGGTAGTGCCATCCGGCTGCTTCTGCGCCTCCAGGCGATGATGCGTGACCACCGCGCACTCCGTGGCAAAGCCCTCGGCATGCTGCGCTTCCTTTTCCAGGTAGCTCAGGGGGATGAGCAACGGGAAGTACGCGTTCACATGGCCGGTGGCCTTGAACTTGGCGTCGAGCTGGCGCTGGATGCTCTCCCACAGGCCGTAGCCCCAGGGCTTGATGACCATGCAGCCGCGCACCTCGGAGTTCTCCGCCATGTCGGCGGCACGAACGACCTGCTGGTACCATTCGGGAAAGTCTTGGGCACGTGTGGGGGTGATGGCGGTGGCGTTGCTCATGGAATGATTTAGGACGCGCAGGATAGAAGCATTCCGCGGGCGGTCAATGATCGGCTGGTTTGAGGTGGGGCTTCATTGGAGCTCTGGTGAGCCCTTGACCGTAGATTCGTTTCCCGTTACTCTTGCCCATGGCTGCCACCTTTGACACCGTTCTGGAAAGCGCGCTGCTGCTGTCAGTGGAGGACCGCTCTCGCATCGCGGCGCGTCTCATCGAAAGTGTGGATGCCGCTGATGACACCGAGCTGAGTTCGGCCTGGTGTTCTGAAATCGACCGCCGCATCGAGGCTGCGCGCAGCGGGGCAAGCCGCCGCACACCACACGCCGAAGTCATGAACGAGGCACGCAGCCTGCTGGCACAGCTCTAGGCGGCAGTTCGCACATGACGCCGATAACTTGGGACGACGAAGCAAAGTGCGAGCTGAACTGCTCCGCACTCTATCTTGCCAAACGCGGTGGCCGTGAACTTGGCGAGCGCTTTCTCAGCCAAGTCGAAATCGCCATCGCTGGCGCGAGTGCTGATCCTGTTCGTCATAGGAAATTTCGCCGAGATGCCCGCAAGGTGCGTGTTGAGCGCTTCCCATACAATGTCGTCTATTGGCATGACGAGGCTGACTCCAGCATTCACATCGTCGCCATCGCCCATACAAGCCGCGAGCCTGATTATTGGCGTGAACGGATGCCGGAATAGCACAAAGTCTGAAGGTGCGCATCCCCAGAACTCGCAATTGACGCGGGCTTGCGTGAACGGATGCCGGAATAGCACAAAGTCTGAAGGCACTTATTGGGCCATCTCCTCCACTGTCACCCAATGTCCAGGGGTGGTGTCATCGATCCTGAGGGCCATCTCCTCCGCAAAACCTGCCTCCCCAGGCTCCCTGAGAGTCGTCAGGAAGGCCGCCAGACGGCGACGCTCCTGCAAGCCCAGCTTGCGGGCTTCCTGCATCAGGGTTTCCAGACTCATGGTATGAATTCTATTTCTTCGAAGTTGGATGGCAAATGGAACTGTGGCGGGATCCCACGGGTCCAATGCATCCTCCCCTCAATAGAAAGAGGTCACATGATGACCCACTGTGGTAATCTTTCCGTTCCCGTCGAACATCACTTGGCTGTCGGCAGCATTTTCGGTCACGGCGCGATCAAATTCGATGATCGACAATCCTTCCAGAACGAGGACGCCCATGGCCCCTCTCCAGCGGGCTTTTTCCGCGTAGGCATACTTTGCTATTCCAAGGATGAGAACACCCTCCGAAGGCGGTATCTCAAGAAACACACGGCCTGTAAACAACACCTCGCTGCCTGCGATTTCCTCGCGCTTGTCCGCATGAATGACGCCGATGCCGGGCAGTTTCAGTTCCTGCCGGCCACCGATGCGCAGAGCCGAGTAGTCTTTCTTTTGCGCTGGTTTGTCCATCTTCGCTGCAGGAGCGGGCACTGGCGTGGAAGTGCATGAGGCCATGCCGAGGATGGCGATATTCAGCAGCATCACTCTTGGGGGAGGAAGGACAGACGGACTCATGGCGGCAGCGTATCCAGCGGGTTTTGAAATGGCAACCCTCCTCCCTGCCCTGTCGAAAAAATCTTCATTGCCCTGCAAGACTCGCCCCGCATAGACTGACTATCTCGTTCTTCCTATGCGCTCCCTTCTCTGCCTCGCCCTGCTCTCCTCCGCCGCTCTTGCTGCCGACACGCACAAGCTGACCCGCGTTTATGAAAAGCTTCCCACAGAGCGGCCCATCGCCGTGGTGATCCCGGAAGATGGCAGCGGCCGTGAGTTTCTGGCGCTGCAACGCGGGCAGATCCTCATTCTGCCCAAAGACGAGGCCGGCAGCGAGGCGAAGACCTTCCTGGATCTCTCCCCGCGTGGCATGGAGGCCAAGGACGGCCTGTTTGAAGAAGGGCTCAACGGCCTGGCCTTCCACCCGAAATTCAAGGACAACGGCCTCTTCTACCTCTGCTACACCCTGCAGAAGCCGAAGCGCCTCGTCATCACCGAGATGAAGGCGAACGGTGACAAGGCGGACGAATCCACCGAACGCACCCTGCTTGAGATCCCCCTGGTGAACTGGAACCACCATGGCGGCAATATCGTTTTCGGTCCCGACGGTTTCCTCTACATCGGCGTGGGCGACAACTCGAAGAAAAACGGCGAGCTCAAAATGTCCCAGCTCAATGCCACGCTTTACGGCAAGATCCTCCGCATTGATGTGAACAGCCGCGAGTACTCCAAGGCCTATGGCATCCCTGCCGACAACCCCTACGCCAGCGGCGTGAACGCCCTGCCGCAGATCTATGCCAACGGCATTCGCAATCCCTGGGGCCTGAGCTTTGATGCCAAGGGCCACCTCTGGTGCGCCGACGTGGGCCAGGACATCTGGGAGGAGATCAACTGGATCACCAATGGCGGCAACTACGGCTGGAACTTCCGCGAAGGCCCCGCCGCCTTCCCGCTGATGACCGACACCCCGCCCGCCGACGCCAAGTTCATCGAGCCCATCCACGCCTACAATCACGGAGACGGCCTCAGCATCACCGGCGGCATCGTGTACACCGGCAAGGCGCTGCCCGAGCTCCAGGGCAAGTACGTGTATGGAGACTTCATCCTCGGCAAAATCTGGGCGCTGAAGACCGACGACAGCGGCAAGGAGCAGAGCAATGACCTGCTCTACACCAGCCCGCAGACCCCGCCCACCGATCCCAAGAAAAAGCCCACTGTGCTGGTCAAACCCACCGCCTTCTGCGCCAATGCCGCTGGCGAAATGCTGGTGCTGGACTGGAACGGCGCGATCTACAAGCTGGGGAAATGACCGTTTGAAAAGAGGTCTCCCAGGGATAGGATGACTCCATGAGCGCAGCATCGCAAGATGCCCCAGCATCTTCGCCTGCCAAGGTCGAAGATGTCGTGGCGGTGTACCAAACTGAGCGGGGAAAGCCCATGCCTGGAAGAAACCACGCCATCGTGCAGTCCAATCTTGTCGCCGCCTTTGCTCAGAACCGGAATTTTCGCACCATGAGCGAGCTGAACTTGGAGCTCGGCGGCTGGCGTGTCGTTCCGGATCTCTGTGTTTTTCCGCGCACCAGCACCAGTTTCGAAGAAGATGTCACCTGGGTCACCATCGCGCCCCTGATCGCCGTCGAAATCTTCTCTCCCAGCCAGACCCTGGAGGAAATGACCACCAAGGTCAACCGGCTGCTCGCCGCCGGCACCTCCAGCGTCTGGTTCGTCATCCCCAGCATGCGAATTGTCTCCATCTATCAGAAGGATGCGCCAGTACTCTGCGCCACCTCGGGTGTCCTCACCGATCCTGTCACCGGCATCTCGGTGAATGTGGACGAGATTTTCGCCTGAGCAGCGCAATTTCTGCATACCCTGCGCAAGGGAAGGCGCGAAAGGCTTTGGCCCTATGCTGCGTAATTCTCGGCGCTACCCCTTCTATGTTGTCCAAAACCACCCTTTCGCTGACTTGCGCGGCCTTCGCCGCAGTGTCCCTTCATGCCCAGGATTCTGCCGAGAAGATCACCTATCAGGATCACATCCGCCCACTGCTGGAAAACAAATGCTTTTCCTGCCACAATCCCGACAAAAAGAAGGGCGATCTGGACCTGACCAGCTTCGGCGCGCTCATGACTGGCGGCGGCGGCGGATCCGTCGTCGATCCGGGCAATCCTGACAGCAGCCGCATCTGGACCACCTGTGCGAAGAAGGAGGAACCCTTCATGCCGCCGGAGGGCGCGCCGCTGGGACAGAAGGACCTGGATCTCCTTGCTGCCTGGGTCAAAGGCGGCGTCCTGGACACCAAGTCGAGCATCGCCAAAAAATCTGCCAAGCCGAAGGTGGACATGGCCGTGGCTGTCACCAGCGGCAAGCCGGAAGGCCCCATCGCCAAGCCGGAGCATGTGCTGCTGGAGCCCGTCATCGTCACCCAGCACACCACCGCCATCACCGCCATGGCCGCCAGCCCTTGGACCTCGCTGATGGCCCTGGCCGCGCCGAAGCAGATCCTGCTCTATGACACGGACACGAAGCAGCTCGTGGGCATCTTCCCTTACACCGAAGGCTATGCGCGCAGCCTGCGCTTCAGCCGCAATGGCTCCCTGCTCGTGATGGGCGGCGGTCGCGGCGGCAAGTTTGGCCACGCCGTGGTGTGGGATGTGAAAACCGGCAGGCGCATCACCGAAGTCGGCAAGGAGTTTGACCAGGTGATGTCCGCTGACATCAGCCCGGACCACAAGCTCATCGTCATCGGCAGCCCTTCCAAGAAGGTCAAGGTGTACAACACCGCCAACGGCGAAGAAGAGTACGTCATCAGCAAGCACACCGAGTGGGTCATGAGCACGGCCTTCAGCCCGGACGGCGTGCTGCTGGCCACCAGCGACCGCAATGGCAATGTGAATGTGTGGGAGGCCGACAACGGCGGTGAATTCTACATCCTGGGCCAGCACAAAGGCTCCTGCGTGGACGTGGCCTGGCGCGCGGACTCCAACATCCTGGCCTCCTGCTCCATGGATGGCACCATCAGCACCTGGGAGATGAACGAAGGCAAGCTGGTCAAGAACTGGGCCGCTCACGGCGGGGGCGTGCAGTCCGTCTCCTTCACCCCGGATGGCAAAATCGTCTCCTCCGGCAATGACGGCCTCGTCCGTGTCTGGGACATCAACGGCAACAAGCTCGGCGAAGCCCCGGGTCAGGGAGATCTCGTCACCAAGGTCGTCGCCCTCTTTGACTCCAAGACCGCCATCTCCGCCAACTGGCGTGGCGAGATCAAGCTCTGGAACCTCGGCGCCCCGGCGCTTACGGAGGCAGGTCAGCTCACCAGCAATCCCTCGCAAATCGCCCAGCGCATCGTGCAGACGGAGCAGCGTCTGGCCGAGCTCACCACCAAGCTGCCGGCACTGAAGGCCGCCATCCCTGCCGCCGAGGCCGATGCCAAGGCGCGCGATGCGGCGCTGGCCAAAGTCCGTGCCGAAGTCGCCGCCACCGAGGCGCGCAGCAAGAATCTTCCTGGAGAAATCGCCAATGACGAGAAGGCTCTGGCCGCCCTGAAAGCCGCCCGCACGAAGGCAGATCAGGACAAGGCTGCGCGCACCGCCGCCATCAAGGCCCACACGGAAAAGGCCGCCAAGATCGCCGCCCAGGAGAAAGAGCTGGCCCCTGTGGCCGCGGAGGCCGCCAAGCTGGCTGCTGCCGACAAGGCCGTGGCCGACACCAACGCCGCGCTGGAGGCCGCCAAAAAAGAACTCGCTGCCAAGGCCGGTGACGCCACGCTGACCGCCAAGGTGAAGGACGCCGAGACCAAGCTCGCCGCCGCCAAGACCGAGCAGCAGAAGATAGCGCCTGCCAAGGCAAAGGCCGATCAGCTCACCGCCGCCCTCGCGAAGGCGAAGGCCGAACTGGGCGCCGCACCCGCGCCCACGGCGGATCTCGACAAGCTCATCGCGGAGACCGACGCCAAGATCAAGGCCACCGCCGAAGGCATCGCCGCCAAGAAAGCCGAGCTGCCGAAGCTGCCCGCGCTGGTGAAGGCCGGCCCTGACAAAATCAAGAACGCCGAAAGCAACGCCGCCACCGGCAAAACCAATCTGGCCAATGCCCAGGCCGCGGCAAAATCCGCCAGTGATGAGATTGGCATTCTGCAGAAGGTGCCCACCGCCCTGAAGGCCGCCCAGTTCAACACCAGCGTGCTGGCGGAAAAAGAAAAGCTGGCGAAGCTGGAGGCGGATTTCAACGACTTCACCGAAGCGAAGAAGGATGCCGAGGCCGCCAAAGTTTCCGCCGCGGCACGCATTGAAGCGTCCAAGAAAGCCATCGCGGAATCCACCGCCGCGCAGCCCGGACTCGAAGCTGCTCTGAAGAAAGTGCAGGGCGAGCAGGCCGGCCTGGAAACCGCCATCAAACCCGCCCGCGACGCCGATGCCGCAGCTGCCGCCAAGGTGAACGAGCAGAAGACCATCATCAGCACCAAGGAGGCCGAAATCGCCGCCGCCGGCAAAGCGAAGGACGAGGGCATCGCCGCTGCGAAGAAGGCCGCGGAGGACATCGCCAAGCTCATCGACGCCAGGAAAAAAAGCCTCTCTGAAGTGGCCGCCAAGCTGGACGCCCCTGAGAAGGCTGTGAAGGCCAGGCAGGACGCCGTCACCCCCAAGGACGCCGCCCTCGCTGCCGCCAAGAAAGCACACGCAGATGCCACGGCCGACCTCGCTAATAAAGAGAAGGCCGCCAAAGACGCGGAGGCCGCCCTGGCTGCCGCCACCGCCGCACAAACCGCGGCCGACAAAGCCGTGAACGACACCCGTGCGAAGCAAAAGCCCGCCGCCGATGCCGTAGGCGCCGCGAAGAAAGAACTGGCCGCCAAAGCCGGTGACGCCGCGCTCACCGCCAAAGTCGCCGCAGCAGAAAAAGCCGCCGCTGATGTGGCGGCCGCCATCAAGGCCGCTGAAGGCGAAGCCGGCGCAAAAAAGACCGCCCGCAATGAAGCCGCCAAAGTCCGTGATGCCGCAAAGTCCGCCAGCTCTGCGAGCGCTCAGAATGTGAGCAAGGCCCAGACGACGGTGAAAAATGCCAGCCAGCAGCTGGAGCAGGCCAAAAACGAACTCGCCTCCGCGGACAAAAAGGCCGCCCCGCTGCGCGCCCAGCGCGATGCCATCCAGAAGGAGATCGAAGCCCAGGGCAAGGCCCTCGCTGAAAAGCAGGCCACCCCCGCCGCGCTGGAAAAAGACTCTGCCGCCAAGATCGCGCCGCTGAATGCCGCCATCGCCGCCGCCAAGACCGCCCTGCCGCCACTGGAGCAGGCCTACGCCGCCGCCCATGGCAAGCTGGAGGCGGAGCAGAAGGTGCTCGATGCCAAGAAGGCCGAGGTCGCCAAGGCCAGCGCCGACTTTGAAGGCGCGAAAAAGAAGAAGACCGACGCCGAGACGACCATCGCCGCCGCCACGAAGGAGATCCCCGAGAAGGACAAAATCATCGCCGAAGCCACCGCCGAACTCGCCAAGCTGCAGCCCCAGCTCGAACCCATGCGCGCCAAGGTGAAGCAGATGAACGACCAGTATCTCACCATGCTGCCGAAGTGATCCCAATTCCCGCCAGAATCTGACCTTCTTCTGACTAAAATCATCTCGACATCCGGGGCGGCTGGCGGTTAAAAAACGGGCACCTATGAGCGCCTATTTGGTCACCCGCGACGGTCAGGAGCTTGGCTCCTTTGAAGCCTCCCAGATTCAAGAAGGTCTGAAAACCGGATTCTTTCTCGCCTCCGACTGGGCCTGGCGGGAAGGAATGTCCGGCTGGCAGGGAGTCTCTGAGATCGTCCCGGACGGCGGTGCGCCAAAGGCCGCGGCCGTCACCGTCCCCACCATTTCCTCTCCCCTCAGTGCTCCGGTCAGGCAGCCTGCGGCGCTGAAGAAGCCAGACGGCACCAATCCCTACGCCGCCCCCACCGCCAACACTTTGGGCACTCCCCTCGGCGCAGTGCCTGTACCTGTCATCACCGAGCTCATCGGCACCAAGCCTTGGGTGCGTCTCATCTCGGTCTTGATGTGGATCTTCTGCGCGCTCTTTCTCCTCTCCATTGTGGGAAACCTGCTCCTTGGAGTGGTTTCCGCCGGCGCCCTGGCCCAGAACGGCAAAGGCGGCCTTGGCTTTGGCATGCTGGTCTTCATGATGGTGTTTTTTGGGATCACCGCCCTGCTCATCATTTACCCCACTTTGAAGCTGAGCAATTACGCCTCGGGCATCAGCCGGCTGGCCGAAACGAAATCGTATGGCGACCTGACAACAGCGCTCGCGGAGCAGCGGCGCTTCTGGAAGTTTTATGGGATCATCACGCTCATTTATGTCATCATAGGAGCCTTCTTCTTTTTGCTGATGCTGGCGGGCATCGGCATCGGCAGCATGGTCCACTGAGGCAAGTTCTCCCGCGCATTCGCGCGCAGGAGGACTTGAATTGCGCCGCGAAGGGCGGCATGGAAAGACCTAAGCCTGACCATGAAGCCCTACTACATCACCACCGCCATCGACTACACCAATGCGCCGCCGCACATCGGCCACGCTTACGAGAAGGTGCTGGCCGATGTCATGGCCCGCTTTCAGCGCCTGAACGGGCGCGAGGTGTACTTCCTCACCGGCGTGGATCAGCACGGCCAGAAGGTGCAAAAAAGCGCCGACAAAGCCGGACAGTCACCGCAGGAATTCGTCGATGGCGTCACGCAGCACTTCACAGCGCTGTGGGACAAGCTCAACGTGCGCTACGACGGCTGGGCCGCCACCACCGACATCAAGCACAAGCGCGTGGTGCAGGCCATGCTGCAAAAGCTGCACGACTGCGGCCAGCTTTACAAAAAGAGCTACGCCGGATTCTACTCCGTGCGTCAGGAGCAGTTCCTTACCGACAAAGAACGCGGCCCCGACGGCAGCTTCGGCGAGGAGTGGGGCGAAGTGGTAGAGCTGCAGGAGGAAAACTGGTACTTCCGCCTCAGCGACCACGTCGAGTGGCTGAAAAACTACATCCGCGGCAACCCCGATTTCATCTATCCGCCGCACCGCGCCAATGACGTGCTCAATTCCCTCGAAGGCGCCGCGCAGGACCTCTGCATCTCGCGTCCGCTGGAGCGCCTGAGCTGGGGCATTCCCCTGCCCTTTGACGAGAAGTTCGTGAACTACGTGTGGTTTGATGCACTGACCAATTACATCAGCTTCGCCGGTTATCTGGCCGATGAAGTGGGCAATGAAGGCCTGCCGCAGTTTGAAAAAATCTGGCCCGCCGATGCCGAGATCATTGGCAAGGACATCCTCGTGCCCGCACATGCCGTGTACTGGCCCATCATGCTGCACGCCCTCGGCTTCCCGGACGAGCAGATCCCCAAGCTCGTGGTGCACGGCTGGTGGAATGTGAAGGGCGCGAAGATGAGCAAGAGCCTCGGCAATGTCATCGATCCCAACGTGCTCGCAGACACCTTCACGCCCGACGGCCTGCGTTACTACCTCATGCGCGACATCGCCACCGGCTACGACGCCGATTTCAGCGGCGAGCGCATCGACATGTCCTACAACAAGGAACTCGCCGGCGGCCTGGGCAACCTGCTCAACCGCTCCCTCAACATGGCGCAGAAATATCGCGCAGGCGTCCTCACGCCCGGCGATTACGATGACGAGATCAATCAATCGCTGCGCCAGACCGTCGCCGAAGCCGTACCGCTCTACCTTGAAAAGATGAACGGCTGGGACATCCACGAAGGCATCGCCGCCGCGTGGAAAATCGTCACGCACGCGAATGCGTTTGTGGACAGCACCAAGCCCTTCGGCCTCGCCAAAGATCCCGCGCAGGCCGCCCGCCTGGACAGCGTGCTCTACCACCTGGCCGAGGCGCTCACGCACGTCAGCGTGCTGCTCAGCCCCATCATGCCCACCGCCATGGCCACCGCCCGCGCGCAGATCGGCTGGGAGCTGCCCGCAGGCTTCAAGGTCAGCGACCTCAAGTGGGGCCTCCTGCCCAGCGGCCACCAGCTCGGCGCGCCTGTGCCGCTGTTTCCACGGCTGGAGACTGAGGAGAAGAAGTAACCGGACGGACCAGGAATCTTGGAGTGCGGTCGCGGAGTGAAGAATGAACGCAGCTACCGCTTTCGAGCGTCTCCTGACCCGCGTGAGTTCACCGGCCAGCAAGAGCCTCCACGCTCCCGCCTTCGGGCGTCAGCTGGTCATTCGCCCCCTTCCCTCCACGCCGGAAAGCGGTAGCTCCAGTCGTCCCCCCCTTTCGCGACCGCACTCCACATCTCCCCTGCCCCATTTTGCGCCTCTTTGCGGCCACCTCCAGGCATTCGTCATTCTTCATTCGCCATTTCCCCCTGCCATCTCCTTCGACGCGCCGTGATCGAGGACGAGCCCCACCACTCATCGTCTCCGACATTCGTCATTCCTCATTCGGATTTCGTCATTCTCCCCCCTTGCACCCCCCGTCCTTCTGGCTATGACCAGCGTAGCAACCTTGATGAAGAAAGCCCTCCTCGCCCTTGAAGACGGCCGGGTGTTTGAAGGCACGGCGTTCGGCGCCGATGCCAGCCACACCGGCGAAATCTGCTTTAACACCTCCATGAGCGGATATCAGGAGGTCCTCACCGATCCCTCCTATCGCGGTCAAATTGTGACCATGACCTACCCCATGATCGGGAACTACGGCGTGAACCCGCTCGATCTGGAGAGCGACCAGCCGCATGTGCGCGGCTTCGTCATCGAAGAACTCTGCGAGGTGCCCAGCAACTGGCGCAGCACGCAGAGCCTCAATGATTACCTCAAGCAGTGGAACATCCCCGGCATCCAGGGCGTGGACACCCGCGCCCTCACCGCCCACCTCCGCACCCGCGGGGCCATGCGGGCCGTCATCACCACCACCGCCACGGCGGAGGAGGCCGTGAAGCAGGCCGCCAGCAGCCCGGCCATGGAAGGCAGCGACTACGTCAAGGAAGTCACCACCAAGTCCCCCTACCTCTGGGACCCCGAAGGCACTGAAAGCGGCGACTGGGACATCCCCAGCCCCAGCCAGAAGCGCGAGCCCGGCGCCGATGGCGTCGTGCGCCATCCCCTTCCTGAGGCCAAGCACCACATCGTGGCCTATGACTACGGCGTGAAGCGGAACATCCTGCGCCGCCTGCGCCAGCAGGGCTTCCGCGTGGACGTGGTCCCCGCCACCACCAGCGCCAAGGACGTGCTGGCCAAGAACCCCGACGGCATCTTCCTCTCCAACGGCCCCGGCGATCCCGCCGCGCTGGATTACATCCACAAGGAGGTGAAGCAGCTTATCGGCGTGAAGCCCATCTTTGCCATCTGCCTGGGCCACCAGATCCTCGGCCACGCCTACGGTGGCAAGACCTTCAAGCTCAAGTTCGGCCATCGCGGCGGCAATCAGCCCGTGAAGGACCTGCGCAATGGCAAGGTGTCCATCACCAGCCAGAACCACGGCTTCGCCATCGATCCCTCCTCCCTGCCAAGCAACGTGGAGGTCACCCACATCAATCTCAACGACGGCACCGTGGAAGGCATGCGCCACCGCGAGGCCCCCGTCCTCAGCGTCCAGTATCACCCTGAAGCCGCGCCCGGTCCGCACGATGCGAAGTACTTCTTCGCGGAGTTTGCGCGCATGATCGAGACGGGCAGATGATCCTGCTGGCCAGCGCTGGCATCCGCATCGTTTCGAAAATCAAAGCGTGAGAAAGTGCTGCGGGACTGGCGTATTTTGAGGATGCGAATCCTGCGCCAGTTTCTTCTACCGCTGTCGGCCGCCGCCATGCTCATTTCATCCGCCAGAGCCGATGATGAGGCGCAACGCGCGCTGCAGGACGCCCAGGCCCTGGCCCGCGCAGGCGAATATGAGGCGGCGCTGGAGCGGCACGAGTGGTACCACACCAACGCCCTGCGGATCAGCCCGGCGCAGTATGGGGTCCGCCTTTCCTTTGCACTCAGCGATTGGAAGCGACTGGGAGAAAAGTATCCACCCGCCATGGCCGCCCTCACCGCCTTGAGAGATCAGGGCACGCAGACCGTGCTGACTGGCAAGGCCCCGCCAGAGCTGTTTCACGATGTGGTCTCCATCAACCATACCCTCTCAGCCGATGATGCGTCGGTGAAACTCTTCAAAAAGCTGGACGAAACACAGCCTGCTTTCGCCAAGCAGTGCTTTCGCTTCGTTCAGGATGCCCTCCTCAGCGCAGGCGAGATGGATTTGTTCGCCCGTCATTGCGGCGACAGCGCCAGGTATTTGAAGGGCAAGATCGCCGAGCATCAGCGGTTGATGGCTGTGATCAGACAGCATCCGGATTCCGGCCAGAGCCAGCAGCACTTCGAAAACAGGCTGGTCACCCTGACACTCGCCCTCTCAGAATATGCGGCGGCCCAGAGCGATCCGAATCTGGCGTCTCACCTGAAGGAAATGACCGCCGAAATCATCGCCGATCCGCGCCTCACGCAGTAGTCGTCGCCCGCTCTCGATCCGGACCGCCGCTCGTTTCCCATTTCCACCCAGGGGGCTCTTTTTTGGAAACGGCGGTGCCACGCCCATTTGATGGCACGAACCTCCGCGCCACGGTCCCGGGCCGTGCCAGCCGCCGCAGGCTTGCGGATTGCGCATTTGTTCGTTTCCCATTTCCATCCCAGGGGGCTCTTTTTTGGAAACGGCGGTGCCACGCCCATTTGATGGCACGAACCTCCGCAGCCACGGTCCCGGGCCGTGCCAGCTGCCGCAGGCTTGCGGATTGCGCATTTGTTCGTTTCCCATTTCCATCCCAGGGGGCTCTTTTTTGGAAACGGCGGCGATACTTCTCTTTGGATCGCAAACAAGCTCCTCTGACTGTCGCCGCCCCTCCCCTGACACGTGGCGCGTGCGCCCGCAGGCTGGACCTCATTGCGTGGCAGCCCTCACACCATCTGCGACGCGCTCACAAACGGCGGGGCTGTCCCCACTCCTTTCCACGCCAGGGCCGGCGCTCAGGCCGCAGGGCGGGTGTGTTTGGCGTGGAAGGTTTCCCCATCCCCCTGCACCTCCTTTCCGCCAGACCGCCCGGCTGCGAGGGTGCCCGCATGCCACTGCATCTGCCCGCACTCAAAAACCCGCCCCTGTTTTTGCGCGAAACCGGTTTTCCACCTCGGCTTACCGGGTCCTTCCTGCTCACACAAAGGGGCGCCAGCCCCGCAGCCCGTGCTCACATCCTCAATCCTGACTCCCAAAGGCAGGCGCACCCACCCCTCCCGTTCCACTCTCATGGCGGGCTGTCTGAGTGGTGTTTTATACCATAACATGCCTTTGTCACCCAAAAACGTGCCGCGCCCTGCCCCGTCCCCCTCCTCGGAACCCGCCCGGTCTTCATTTCCAAAAAAAGCCCCCCCTGGGGGGGAAACGGAAACGAAAAGCCGCTTCAGCCGCTTTCCCCCAGCAAGCCCCGGATGACGGGCCAGAAAGTGGAAACGCTCTGGAAACAACTGCACGAAATCCGCACGCCGCCCCCGCCGTGCCTCGCATCAGCGCGCCGTCGCGGCCTTCAGCCGCTCGATGAGATACGCCGCCACGTCCGCGTGCTTCACTTCCGGCGCACCGGGATACACCAGCTCACAGGGCACGCCCAGCTTCCGGCACTGCTCCTGCAGGCCCACGCCGAAATTGGCACTGTGCGCCGTGCTCTTCTCCGGCTGGCCCATGGCCGGCGGCGTGTTGTAAAACAGGTACACCGGCGGATCATCCGCTGTCAGCAGCGCATACGGCGAGTACTCCGCGATCCACGGCAGGATCGTCTCCCGCTTCCCCAGAAACTCCGCATACGCGCTTTCATTGTTCCCGCCCTCGACTTTGAAGCCAAAGGCGTGTGCGCCGTAGTTGTTGTTCGGAATCCATTCCCGCATCTGCCGCGGGTCCAGCGAGGTCTGCGCGCGGACCACCGCCACGCACCACAGCCGCGTGGACTCGCGCGCCACCGGGTCCGCGCTCTTCGCATCCGCCATGTCCGGATGAAACGCCAGCCACAGCGAACTGCATGAGCCCGCCGAGCTCCCCGTCGCGCCGATGCGCTCCTTGTCGATGTTCCACTCCGCCGCCTTGCTGCGCACAAACTGCAGCGCCCGCGCCGCATCATGCAGCGGCCCCTGCACCGGCGGCACCAGCCCGTCCGCCGCCGCCTCCGGCAGCAGCCGGTAGCCGACCGACACCACCGAGATCCCCGCATCCAGATAAGGCCGCTGCCCGTTGAACCCGTTCTTGTCCCCGTTCAGCCACCCGCCGCCATGAATGAAAAACACCACCGGCGTCGGCTTTCCTGCTTCCGACTTCGCCTGGTAAAAGTCCAGCTTCTGCTTCGCATGCGGTCCGTAGGGCACATCGGCGTGGGTGGGTTTGAGCGGATCAGCCGCACGTAAAGCAGTGAGCGCACCCAGCAGCAAGAGGAGGCATCCAGCGGCAGCAGATTTCATCTCCGTGAAAAGGTGCCACCGAGGGCGATCTTTCAGCTCATGGCATATGATGACCCGCGCCAGCGTCCTGGAGTGCTCCAGTCCTCTGGAGCTTTCGAACGTCCTCCGGCCCACGAAAAGCTCCAGAGGGCTGGAGCACTCCAAAACGCAAAGCGCACGCGGCGCCCTGGGCCCGCTGTCGCTACTTGCCAAACGCCTCGGCTTTAAGCAACCTTCTCCCATGCCACACATCATTGACTGGCCCCATGCGCCACCGCATCGGCTCACCGAACGCGGCACCTATTTTGTGACGGCTTCCACCTACCTCAAAGCGCATCATTTCCGCAGCCCCCGGCGTCTTGAAGTCGTCCAGCGCGGTCTCCTGGCTGTCGCAAAAGAGTACGGCTGGAGCTTGGAAGCGTGGGCGATTTTTTCGAACCATTACCACTTCATCGCTAAATCACCCGCAGATCCAGCTTCGTTGCAAACGATGCTCAAAGTGCTGCATGTGAAGCTCGCAGGCTGGGTCAATAAACTGGACAAAACGCCAGGCCGGAATGTCTGGCATAACTTCCGCGAGACCCAGCTCACGCACCCGACCTCATATTTCGCGCGGCTGAACTACACCCATGCAAACGCCGTTCATCATGGACTGGTCCAAGCCGCCAAGGACTACCCCTGGTGCTCGGCAGCATGGTTCGAACAAACCACCAGCGCAGCCATGGCGAAGTCCATCCAACGCTTCAAAACCGACAAGGTGAAAGTCGAAGACGACTACGATGTCGATCAAGACTGGTGACCCAAACCACGCGCCAGCGTCCTGGAGTGCTCCAGTCCTCTGGAGCTTTCGAACGTCCCATGGCCCACAAAAAGCTCCAGAGGGCTGGAGCACTCCAAAACGCAAAGCGCACGCATCGCTGAACCTGCAAACCTACACCGCAATCTCCGCCTTGATCGCCGGGTGCGGATCATACCCTTCCAGCGTGAAATCCTCGTACTTAAACGCATCGATTTCCTTCACCGCAGGATTCAGCTTCATCACCGGCAGCGCACGGCACTCGCGGGTGAGCTGCAGCTTCGCCTGCTCCAGATGATTCTTGTAAAGATGCAGGTCCCCGAAGGTGTGCACAAACTCGCCGGGCTGCACATCACAAACCTGCGCCACCATCATGGTGAGCAGGGCGTAGCTGGCGATGTTGAACGGTACGCCGAGGAAGAGATCGGCGCTGCGCTGGTAGAGCTGGCAGCTCAGCTTGCCCCGGTCCACAAAGAACTGAAACAAGCAGTGGCAGGGCGGCAGCGCCATCTTCTCAATGTGCGGCACGTTCCACGCGCTGACGATGTGGCGGCGGCTGTAGGGATTCGTTTTGATGCCGTGGATCAGGCGGGCAATCTGGTCGTGCGTCTCCGCCTCCGGCGCGCCCTGCCAGCGCCGCCACTGCGCGCCGTACACGGGGCCGAGGTCCCCGTTTTCATCCGCCCATTCGTCCCAGATGCTGACTTTGTTATCCTGCAGGTACTTCACATTGGTGTCCCCTTTCAGGAACCACAGCAGCTCATGAATGATGGAGCGCAGGTGCAGCTTCTTGGTGGTGACGAGCGGGAAGGTGGCGCTGAGGTCATAGCGGCTCTGCTCGCCAAAGACGGAGTATGCGCCCGTGCCGGTGCGGTCCTCACGGTAGCTTCCGTGTTCGAGCACTTTGCGCAGCAGGCGGTGGTATTCTTCCATCGCCAAGCCATAGCGGGGTGCGGGAGGAGTGCAATTTTTAAGGTGCGCGGGGGGATTTGGAGGGAGAACGGGGAAATGACGAAACCAGAATGAGGAATGACGAATGAAGCCCGAATGATCCAAAAACAGCGCATTGAGACTTGGTCATTGATTCGTCATTCCTTTGTCATTCGCCATTGATTCGCTTCGCTCCCCTTTCGGGCTCCTTTCAGTCATCTGTCTCACTTCGTTCGGCTCTGGTTTCGCCATTTTGGACACACGTCCCTTCCCCGCTCCACTCACGAGCTAGTTGCAACCTCCTTCGCGCCCCTTGATATTATCCAAATGGCCGACCTGCCTGATGATCCCGCGCTCCGCGCCCGCATGCAGAAACTCCGCATTCGTAAGGAGGATCTGGAGGAGTCGTTCATCCGCGGTGGCGGCGCGGGCGGGCAGAAGATCAACAAAACCAGCTCCACCGTGGTGCTGCGCCACATTCCCAGCGGCATCGAGGTGCGCTGCCAGCGCGAGCGCTCGCAGTCGCAGAACCGCCTCATCGCCCGGCAGGATCTCTGTGACCGCCTGGAGTCCATCTTCCAAAACGCCCAGCTCGAAATCCAAAACGACCGCGAAAAACTCCGCCGCCAGACCCGTGCGCGACCGCGTGGCCTGAAGCGCCGGTTTGTCGCGGGCAAGAGGCACCGGGCAGGGATCAAAGAAGGGCGTGGCAAGGTGGGTGGGGATGAATGATGGCACCGCGAGCAACGCCCCACCGGGCCGCTTCCTGATCCTCCTCCTCTTCCTCCCTTTGTATTTCCGTTCGTCGTCCTCCATCCGGGAGAAGGAGTAAGAGTAGGAGGAAGAGGAAGATTGCCGGACTTCCCCCCTTGCCTCCGGCCCCTCCCGAGGCATGATCCGCGCTCCCCACCCATGAAAGCGCTCGTCCTCACCGCCCCCTCCGAGTTCAACTACGACACCAGCTTCCCCGACCCCACGCCCGCCGCAGGCGAGGTGCTGGTGAAGGTGGCCGCCTGCGGCATCTGCGGCAGCGACATTCACGGCATGGACGGACGCAGCGGCCGCCGCCAGATGCCCATCGTCATGGGCCACGAGGCAGCCGGTGAAATCATCGCCCTGGGCGAAGGGGTGGAAGGCTGGAACCTCGGCGACCGCGTGACCTTTGACTCCACCGAATACTGCGGCGAGTGCGACGAGTGCAAGGCGGGCTTTGTGAACCTCTGCCCGAACCGCCGCGTGCTGGGCGTCTCCCCAGGCGAATACCGCCGGCATGGCTGCTTTGCCGAGCGCATCGCCCTGCCCACCCGCATCCTGTACCGCATCCCCGATGCGCTCTCTTATGAAAAGGCCGCCTTTGCCGAGCCCGTGTCCATCGCCCTGCATGCGGTGAATCTGGCCGATGGCATCGAGGTGGGAGAGGCCTTCACAGCACACGCTCATGATGAAAACTGCGCGCATGGCTGCGAGCACGGAGCAGCGGTGGAAGACGACTCGGACGAAGGCATCGGCGGCACTGCGGTCGTGGTGGGCGCGGGCCTCATCGGCCTTCTCGTCGTGCAGGCCTTGAAGGCCCGGGGTTGGGAAAAGGTCATCGCGGTGGATCTGGACGACAGCCGTCTGGAGCTGGCCCGGAAGCTGGGTGCCGAAGAAACCTTCAACGCGAAGCAGGAAGGCCTGGCCATGCACATCCGCAAGATCTGCGGCGGCGACGGCGCGGATGCGAGCTTTGAAGTCGTGGGCGCGGGCGCGCCGCTGGATCTCGCCATCCGCTGCGTGCGCAAAGGCGGCCAGGTGGTGCTGATTGGGAATCTCCAGCCGAACACCCCCTTCCCGCTTCAGGAAGTCGTCACCCGCCAGCTCACCATCAAGGGCTCCTGCTCCTGCGCCGGCGAATACCCGGAGGCGATCCGGCGCATTCAGGACGGCAGCATCCAGGTAGAGCCTCTGCTCAGCGCCGTGGCCCCGCTGGAAGAAGGCGCCGGCTGGTTCAAGCGCCTCTACGATAACAAGGAAGGGCTCCTCAAGGTCGTGCTTCAACCCGCGTAAATGCTGCGCCAATGACGAATGCAGAATGATGAATGTCGAATGAGGTCAGACCTCCCCTGACTCTCTTCCTTCCTCCGTTCGTCATTATTTCCTTCACCCCCCCGGGCTCCCTTCCGTCGTCTGTCTCGCTTCGCTCGGCTCGTCATTCTGGTTTCGTCATTTATCCCATGATCCGCCTCTTCCTGCTCCTTTCACTGCCGCTTTACATCCTCGACCAGTTCACCAAGAGCTGGATCGTGCAGCATTTCAGGCTCTATGAGCATGAGCAGGAGGTCATCCCTGGCATCTTCTGGCTGCATCATGCGTCCAACACCGGCGTGGCCTTCGGCATGTTCAATGGCACGCAGTATGCCAACTACGCCTTTGCCGCCATCTCGCTGGGAGCGCTCGCCTTCATTTACGTGATGCATGGCAAAGGCCTCTTCCCCGGCAAGCTCAGCCGGCTGGCTGTGGCGCTGCTGGTCTCCGGCATCTTTGGCAATCTCACCGACCGCCTCTTCCGCAACCACGATGGCGGCCGCCTTTTTGACGGCACTTTCTTCGACGGCTACGTGGTGGACTTCCTGCGCTTTGACTTCGGCTTCTGGCCCTTCCACCCCTGGCCTTCTTTCAATGTGGCCGACTCCTGTGTGGTGTGCGCGGCGATCCTGCTGGCGGTGGCTTCGTTCGTGGAGACACCGGGCAAGCCTGCGGAAAAGAGCAAGCCAGCCTGAGCACCTGCGCACTGCCTCGGATTGATAGGTCCCATACGACCTATGAGTCCCTTTAGCCCAAAGCGTTCACTCAGTACCCGCGCCTACTGCTCCACCGGCACCGGCGACCAGCGGTAGATGCCATCGTGCCAGGACAAGGCTCCCGGCGGCGCCACCTTGCGCTTGGTCTCCACCCAGAGAAAGCCGCCTTTGCGCTTCAGCGTGATGCTGATCTCCTTCGCGTCGTCCGGCACGTCTCCTTCAATGAAGACGGCGCCCGCCGTGCTCTCGTCGTTCTTGGTCTTCACGGACTCCGCCGGAATCTGCCCCGCCAGATCGGATCCCTGGTTTTCATTCACGCGAGTGCAGGAGAGGTTCACTCGCAGCTTGCCGTCTTTCGCACGGCGGATGCTCACGTGGCCGCCAAAGCCGTCGTCATACTCGCCGTCCCAAGCCCCCATGCTCTTGGGGTCTGGGGCCTGGAGCACGAATGCATAGGCCACTGCGGTGACCTGGGCCAGCTTGAGCCAGTATTGTGCATCCTTCTCAGGCGAGATGGTTTCTTTGCCTGAAGAGAAAGGCTGCGCCGGCTTCACCTGCTTTGGCTCCGGCGGCTGGTAGGCGATCTTCATCCACCGCCCCAGCAGCCACGGCCAGCGTGCCTTCCACTCTCCAGGCACCGTCTTGTCCGGGCCGGCCCACAGGTGGGGTGCCTCCTTCAGCGCCGCATTCAGCCGGCCCTCCGCCGCCTGGAATTCCTTGCGCGCCAGTTGCAGGCGCTTGTCATCGCTCACACGGCGGTAAATGCCGAGGATGCCCACGTCCTGCGGCATCTTCTGCCCGGGCTTGAACAGCACCTCCATCTTGGACTCGCCGCCTTTGGCAATGAAATACGAGCCGCGGTCCTGCCCCTCATCCACCGCAGCGGCAAAGGTGACCACATTGTCTTTGCGGTTCCCCTGCCCTGTCCAGATGCCGGTCGAGCCCGGTTCTGAGGCATTCCGCAGCAGTACCTCCACGCCGGTGGCGGAGGTGTTTCGCAGCGTCAGGTAGCGCATTCCCTCCTCATCATAATAATGCACCACCGTTTCAGCGCCACGCCCCCACGCAGTGGCCAGGACGAAAGCCAGGACTATGGCGCGAAACGGCTGCGGGCATGAGTTCATGGGCTCTCACTCTCAAAGAAGACGCTCGGTGCGCAAGAATTAGAAAAAGGTCATTTTCCGGCCTCTCTATAATGATCGTATTTTCCGACCGATTGTAGTATCGGCCGCCTTTTTTTGACTTTTTCAGCGGTTTTTATCGGTTCAGGTCACATGAATCGTGTCCACTCTCTCAGATGACATTTTTCTAAATCATTGGTTATCAAACCATTGACCCGAACACCGCCTATCATTTTTATCATTTTTACAAAATTATGATCAAATTCTGATATGGCTGTTGCATTGATTCTAGTTTTTGCTATAAATACTAGCAGAAGCAAGAACCACTTACGCAGCCATGAAAACAATCATCCGCCTCGCACTCGCCGTCAGCCTCCTCGCTGTTGCCACCGCCGCGAACGCCCAGAATGGTTATTATGCCGCCGGCTACTATGCCGCCCCCCAGGCACAGGCTGCTTACGCTCAGGAACAGGCTAACGCGCAGGCTTGGGCCGCATGGAACGCTCAGCAGCAGGCCAATGCGGCCGGATGGGCCCGCTACTACGCCGACCAGGCCGCAGCTCAGGCTGCCGCCCAGCGCGCCGCCGCCCAGCAGGCCCCTGCCGCGCGCCCCGCCGTTGGCAATTCTCAGATCCGTTTCGACGGCCGCTTCGCTTCGGTCGGCGCCACCGCCCCCCAGGCCCTCCAGTTTGCCGTGTATGCCGCCAACACCCTCCAGAACAAGCCCTACGTGCTGGGTGCCGGCCATCGCAACATTGAGGACAGCGCTTATGACTGCAGCAGCAGCACTTCTTATGTCCTTATGAAGGCAGGATTGCTGAACCGCTGCCTGTCCAGCAAGGAGTTCGCCAACTATGGCGAACCTGGACAGGGCCGCTTCATCACGATCTGGGTGAAGCCAGGCGAGCATGTTTTCATCACCATCTGTGGTCTTCGCATGGACACCTCCGGTCGCGTGGCTGGCGAAGGTCCCCGCTGGCGCACCCAGGGCCGCAACTATGCTGGCTTCAGCCCCCGCCATCCTTCGGGCATGTAATTCTCATTTTTGTGACTCGATTCTCACACGCGTAAACAAAGCTTCATTCAAAACTGAATCTCACCGCCTAAATCACCTCGAAATTCTCAAACCTACGAATCATATGAAGACGAACAACACCACCGCCACTGCCTCCAACAAGGAAATCACCCTCGGCTGGACCTCGATGCCCGCCTACGGCGAAGTGATGCCCCAGATCGTCGGCACCGCCCACACCGATGTGAAGGCCAGCCTTAACCTCGGCAAACAGAGCGTTCTGAAGACCTTCTGGAGCACCCTGAGCAACCTCAAGTAAGCAGCGCGGGCGGCCCGAACGCCCTTGTGGCCTTGCGCTCTGCATCACCGCTGGTATTGGCTGCTTCTCCAACCCAGCATGCAGGTTCTTCGCTCCATCGACGCCCTTTCCACCCTTCCCGGTCCCCTCGCCCTGGCGGTGGGGGTGTTTGACGGCATGCATCTCGGGCACCAGGAAGTCATCCGGGCGGCTCAGGAACACGCCACGCAGCATCATGGCACTGCGGTCGTAGTTACGTTTGATCCCCACCCGGTGCAGGTCCTGCGTCCGGGCTCAGCGCCACGGCTGCTCTGCGGCCCGCGGCATCAGCAGCTCATCCTGTCACAAACCGGGATCGAGTGCCTGCTGGCGTGCCCGTTTACCGCCGAAACGGCAAAAACCCCTGCCCGCGAATTCATTCAGCAGCTCGTGCGCGCCTCACGCCCGCTGGGCTGTGTCTCCGTAGGCTACACCTGGAGCTTCGGTCATGGCCGCGGGGGAAACATCCATCTCCTCATGGAAATGGGAGAGGAGCATGGCTTCGCCGTTTACGGCGTGCCGCCTTTAAAGATCGAGTCCCAGGTGGTCAGCAGCACACTCATCCGTGAGGCGGTGGCGCGTGGAGATTTCGCCAAGGCGGCCACCTTCCTCGGACGGGAATACTCGGTCTTCGGGACCGTGGTGGAGGGGCAGAAGCTTGGCCGGCAGCTCGGCTTTCCCACCGCCAACGTGGCCGTCGAAAACGAACAGCTTCCGCCACTGGGCGTGTATGCGGTGGAGGCGCGCACGGAGACGCAGTGGCTCCCTGCCGTGGCCAATCTCGGCCGCCGCCCCACCGTGGCCGCCGATGCCGAGCCCTCGCTGGAAGTGCACCTGCTGGACTGGAGCGGCGATCTCTACGGCAAGGACATGGAGGTGCGCTTCAAGCGACACCTGCGCAGCGAGATGAAATTCAGCAGCCTGGATGAGCTGAAGGCGCAGATCGCCCGGGATGTGGCGGCGGCAGCCAAGTAGCCTTGTTGCTGTGCAGCAAGGAATAGCTCCGCCGCGAATAGAACACACGGTAGTCTGCAGCGCTGGCTATTGGCAAAGCGCTTCCCAGTTCCAAAGGAACTGGGCTACTTTGCCTTCGGCTTCGGAGCTTCCTGCTTGGGATAACCTTCCAGCTTCACCACGCTCACCGTAGTTTCCGTGGGAAAATCCGCAGGCACGGCTGCGGTGCGCTCCACATCGCCGGTGGCGGCCCATTCGGTGCCACGCTGCAGGATGGTGTAAAAACCGCGGTCCAGCATGGAGTAGTCCGCATGGCCCAGCGTGGTGTGAAACACGCGGCCTTTGTGGTAGCCCAGTACCATGTTGTTCGGTTCATTCACCGCGCTGAGATCGGACATGGAATAGCTCAGGATGTCCACGTTTTCCGCGGGGCCGCGCAGCTTGCTGTACAGCTCGTCCTTCGCGTGCATCCAGCGCTTGGGCAGGCCGCGCATGATGGGATGATCGGGATTCTGCACCTCCACCACGAACTCATGCTGCGCGCCGTGGGCACCGCCGTTTCCCGCGACGGTGTCACGGAAGAGCTTGCCGTCTTTCACATAGAGCCAGGGGCCGGACTTTTCATTGCGCCCGCCCCAGCCGCCCACGCCGATCATGTCGTTGTATTCCTTCCAGTCGGGAAAGGAGTTGTTGGCCGCATGGATGGAGACGAAGCCGCCGCCATCGGCCACATACTTGGTGAAGGCATCGCGCACATTCTGCGGCCAGGGTTCGCCGTTGTAGTTGCTCACCACCGCCGCGTAGTCGCTGAACACGGGCTTCCATGCATGCCAGGCCTCCGGCGGCGAGCCCTTGGGCGGCGTGGTGCTGACATCGACGGTGAAAGCGCCGCTGCTTTCCAGCGCGTTGCGCAGCACCGGCGTGGTGATGTCCCACTTGTGGTTGTTCTGGCCGTCCACGATGAGGACTTTCAGTTTGTCGGCAGCCTGCAGGCTGGTGAAGGCACAGACGAGGATGGAGAGGAGGATGGAGCGCATGGTTGGTTGCGCCCGTTGCTAGCAGCCCGATGCATTTTTGGCAAGAACGAACGCACATTCCGTTCCGTAATAGACCTTGACCGTGAGTGCTGTTCCCACACTGATGCGTCCTCTCGATGCCCCTGTTTGTCGCCTTTCTACTCTATCTCGCGCTGCTGCTGCTGCTCGCGGTCATTTCCGCCACGGAAACGGCCATCCACAGCGCGCGGGACATCGAGGCGCAGCTGCTCGCCGCAGGTGAAGGCGCCGTGGCCAGGAAGCTCCGCGCCATCACCGCGAATCCTTTCATGCAGCTCCACCGCACGCTGCTGCTCTCCGCGGCGCTGAATCTGGCGCTGGCGGCGCTGGGCCTGTGGCTGGTCACGGGCCCGCTGCGGGCGCTGGGCTGGAATGCCTGGCTCACCTCATCTGTCTTATTTTTGGCAACGGTCCTGCTAGGAGACATGGCCCCCAAGTTTTTCGCCGCCCGCAATCCCTCCGTGGTGCTGCTCGGCAGCCTGCGTTTGCTGCATCCGCTGCGCAACGTGCTGGACCCCCTGGCCGCCCTGGTGGACCGCACCACCGACGTGCTGCTGCAAAAGTTTGTGACCCGCCATATGAAGGTGCGCATGCCGGTGACACGGGATGAATTTGAAACGCTGGTGGAAATGCGCCAGGAGCAGGGCCTGCTGGACAGCGATGAGAGCGCCATGATTCATGAGGCGCTGGACATCGAAGCCCTCACCGTGCGCGACTGCATGATCCCTCGTGTGGATCTCGCGCTGATGAGCAGCGAGGACTCGCCGCAGAAAGCCACCGCCATCTTGGAGAAATCCGCCAGCCGCTTTGTCATCGTTTACGGCGAGACGCCCGACTCCGTGGAAGGCGTGATCGACGTCGGTGCCTGGAAGCTGGCGAACCGAACCGAGTGGCGCACGCTCATGCGCGCGCCCGCCTTTGTGCCGGAAACCATGCCTGTGCTGGAAGCCCTGGAGCACCATCTGCAAAACGACGAACACCCGGTGCTCATCGCGGACGAGTATGGCGGGCTCGAAGGCATGATCACGCGCCGCGAGATTGCCGACTGGCTGCTCTATGAGGCCGCGCCCTGGCATGGCGAAACCTCGGAGATCCGCGATCTGGGCGGCGGCCGCTTCCTGCTGGATGGCGGCACGCGGCTGGATCACCTGCGGGAGGAGCTGGACGTGGCGCTGCAGGCTGACGGCATCGACACCATCGGCGGCCTGGTTTTCAACCAGCTCGGCCATGTGCCCAAGCCGGGAGAGCGCATCAGCCTCGACGCTGCTGACATCAAAGTGCGCCGCATCGTGCGCGCCCGCATTCAGGAGGTGGAGCTCCGCCTCAAACCCAAGCCCGAAGCAGACTCTGACGCCGAATGAACAGACATTGATTTCATCAGCCTCCGTCTGAATGACGAAACCAGAATTCCGAATGACGAAGAAATGTCCAATGCGCCAAAGACCCAAGGAAGATCCAAACATGCACCGCTGCCCGAGCACCGTGTTTTTATCATTCGTCATTCCTCATTCTGATTTCGTCATTCGACCAGAAAATCCGCCCTTTCTTAACCACCGCTTTCCCGCATGACCTGGTTCCTGCTCATCCTCTGTCTTGCGCTTTCCTTCATGCTTTCCGGCCTGGAGAGCGCGGTGATGGCCGTCAGCCGTGTGCGTGTGCGCCATGCGGCGAGCGCGGGAGACCGCCGCGCACGCGGCCTGCTGCCGCTGCTGGAGGACCGCGATGCGCTGATCGGCTGCATCACCGTGGCGAACCACCTCACCAACCTCGCGGCCTTCCTGCTCGTGGCTTTTCCCGTCATTCATCATGCGAGCCTGTGGGGATATGTGCTCGCTTTCACCCTCGCGATGCCGGTGTTTCTCATCGGCCTGGAGGTCATGCCCAAGAAGCTCTTTCGCAGCTATCCCTTCCGCTCCATGCGCAGTGTCTCGCCGCTCATTCATCTCGTGGGTCTGGCGCGTCCTTTGTTTCGCGTGGTGGCCGGGAAGAAGCACACCGACTCCTCTGAGGTGCCCAGCGAGGCACGCCAGACGCGCGGACGCGACGACCTGAAGGCTCTGGCGCACGCCCTGGCCGCCCAGCATCAGCTTTCCCCCAATGCCACGCACCTCATTGAGCGCGTGCTGGACTACAAAAAGCTGCGCACGTCCGACGTCATGCAGCCGCTGGCACGCAGCGTGGCCCTGGCGGCGGAGATTCCGCTGAGCACGGCGCTGATCGCCGCACGTGAGCAAAACTGCACGCTTCTGCCCGTGCTGGGGGACAACGGCAGCTTCATCGGTCTGCTGGACACCACCGACCTTCCCGCGACGCTTCCCCCCGACCGCCTGGTGCGCCACCACATGCGCACCCTGGATGCCGTGTCCGCCAGCCTGCCCGCACTGCATACTTTGCAGCGCCTGCGCAAATCCGGCCGCCGCCTGGCGATCGTGGTGGATGAGAAGCAGCAGCCGCTGGGGCTGATCACGGAGGAGAGGCTGCTGGAGCCGCTGATGCACTGAAGGGGAGATTTATGATTTACGATTTATGATTTACGATTTGGGGAGCTCGATTTCGAAAGCGGCCCGGCCGTTTGGGAAATCATAAATCGTAAATCATAAATCATAAATAGAGAGCCCCCGCGGTTGAAAATCTCCACCGTCCCCGCCATCCATAGGCCATGCCTCAGCTCGTCTTCGCCACGTCCAATGCCCACAAAACCGAAGAAGTCGCCGCCATTCTGGGAGATGGCTGGCAGGTGGAGGATCTGCGGGCGCACCCAGGCGTGACGCTGGACGAGGAGACTGGAGACACCTTTGAAGCGAATGCGATCATCAAAGCCGTGAGCGGCAGCCGTGGTGTTCCGGGATTGCTCGTGCTGGCGGATGATTCAGGCCTGGAGGTGGATGCGCTCGGTGGCGCACCCGGTGTGCGCAGCGCGCGCTATGCCGGTGAAAATGCCAATGCCGCCGACAACCGCGCCAAGCTGAAGGCAGAGCTGGGGAAAGTGCCGCAGACCGCGCCTTTCAACGGGCGCTTTCAATGCTGCATGGTGCTGGCCCGTGATGGAGAAGTGCTCCACGTCACCGCAGGCAGTGTGGAAGGCCGGCTGCTGACGCAGGAAGTCGGCGCCGGCGGCTTCGGATATGATGCGCTTTTCATTCCCGAGGGCTTTACGGAGACCTTCGGCGTCCTGCCTGCCGAAACCAAGAACCAGCTCAGTCATCGTGCGCGTGCGCTGGCGGCGATGAAGGAGCAACTCGCCTCACTGGTCTGAGCTTATGCGCCCGCTGCTTTTCTTCTTTGTTCTGGCGCTGGCTGGCTGCACCACGCCGCCGTCGTCCTCCCCTCCAGCCCAGGAGGCATCGCAGCCGCAGTCTCTCGTGCCGGGTTATCCTTCAGCGGATGAGGTGGCCGCGCAGGCTCAGGCCAAGACCGCTCCGGCTGGGCGCTGGTCGGCCATCTCCGATTTCAAAGGAGAGCCGCTCTTTGGCAACGCTTCGCTGATCGAGTACAAGATCGGTCGTGAGGATCACCCGTTTAAACTGCAGCTCGTGGTTTTTGACGACCGCCAGTTTGATTTGAAGGTCATTGACCAGCCCAAGGACTGGTCTGGTGGCAGCCGCATCAGCGAATGCATGCAGGGTGCTGCGGCGGTGGCCGGTGTGAATGGCGGTTTTTTCACGCCGGAATTCACCCCCATGGGCCTCATGATCGCCCAGGGGCAGCGCACCGGCACGTGGCAGACCGGGCCGCTGCTGACAGGGGCCGTGGTGGTCACCTCCCACCCGCAAATTCTCTGGAATGCCGAGGTAAACCCACAGCAGGCACGCGAGCTCATCCAGGCCGGCCCGCGTCTGGTGGATGGCGGCCAGGCCGTGCCCGGACTCGACCGCCGCAAGCGCAGCACCCGCACCTTCATCGCCAACGACGGCGGCCATCAATGGCTCTTCGGCCTCGCGCATGACATCACCCTGAGCGAACTCTCCGAACTGCTCACCACGCCGGGCATCATGCCGGCTTTCACGGTGAACCGTGCGCTCAATCTGGACGGCGGCCACTCCTCCGCCCTTTATTACCGCACGAATGCGGGGAGCGAACGCTCCTTCCCCGGCTGGAGCACGGTGAGGAATTATCTGGCCATCGTGCCGAAGTGAGAAGAAGAAGTTTCAATCGTCCTCGGTGGTTGATGATCGTTGACGGTTGTTTTCCCAAACAGCCCCCATGCCTGCAGCCATCTACTCAAAGGGACATTCCATGCCGTAAAATCGACGGAAGAATTCTCTCCTTCGTTCGCTCTCGGTGGGCAGGTCCCGAACACTGCCCCATACCAGCCTTCGCGCCGTCTCCGTCATGCTGAATCCCATCAGCAGCCTTTCTTCCGGGGTCTTGCGCATCATGGCGGCGAATATCATGGCGTTGATCTCCGGCGCGGTATCCTTCACGGAAAAACCCGTGTCAGCATATCTGTCAGGTTCAATGCGGCTGACCATGTTTCAAGGTACTACCCAACCAGTCTAATACCGCCCGTGCTCGCAGCTCAACGACAACTTCGCGGAGGCTGGCCAATCTCCTGCCACAGTTCTTCACAGGCGCGTCTGGCCCTCCGGATGGCGGCGCGTTTTTCGCCGGTTTTCTTTTGGATGCGACCGAGGAACTCGTCGGTCTTGCCTTCCTCGTATTCGAGGTCGTCGGAAGTGACAAGGGCCCAGGCCTGCTTGAGTTTGCCCTTAAGGATGTTCCAGTCAGCTTGAATGCAGAGAGTGCTCATAGTTAGGATATATTAACTAGTTTTCGCCCTTATGCCCTCAGTTGGACGCCTGAACGTCACCTAAAGAAATCAGCAGGCCCGCACGCAAAACCGCCTCCGCCGGCTTGCACCGAGGGAGGCGGGTAAGGGTTGGAACTGGCGGGCTGCTTAGGCCGCGTCTTCGTCCACGGCAGGCAGAGCGGGGCGCTCGGTCTCGTGAAGTTCGAAGTTGCGGTTGCTGATGAAGCCGGTGCCGGCCGGGATGAGATGTCCCATGATGACGTTTTCCTTGAAGCCACGCAGGAAGTCGGACTTGGCAAGGGTGGCGGCCTCGGTGAGCACACGGGTGGTGTCCTGGAAGGAGGCGGCAGAGATGACAGAGGAACTCGGTGTCGCCGGTGTCGGTGACCTTCACCTTGCGCAGCATCTGGCGGATGATGATCTCAACGTGCTTGTCGTTGATTTCCACACCCTGGGCGCGGTACACTTCCTGCACTTCATTGACGAGGTGCTCGCGCAGCGCCTGCGGGCCAAGGATTTCCAGGAGGTCATGCGGGACGACAGGACCATCGGTGATCTGGTCGCCCTTGCTGACGTGGTCGCCATTGAACAGCAGGATGTGCTTGCTGCGGGGGATGAGATGTTCTTCCTGCTGGCCGGTCTTGTTGTCGGTGACAATGACGCGACGCTTGCCGCGGACGAGGCCGCCGATTTCCACGGTGCCGTCGATACGGGCGATTTCGCAGGCGTCCTTGGGCTTGCGGGCTTCGAAAAGCTCGGCCACACGGGGAAGACCACCGGTGATGTCCTTCGTCTTGGAGGCCTTGCGGGGCGTCTTGGCGATGGTGGTACCAGCCTCGACCTTCTCGTTGTTCTTCACGCTCAAGTGAGCGCCGGCAGGAATGGTGTAGCTGGCGAGGACTTCGTGGGTCTTCGGATTCACCACGACCACCTGCGGGTGGAGGTCTTCCTTGTGCTCGATCACAACGGTTTCCTCGTTGCCCGTGCTCTGGTTGACTTCCTTGGTGATGGTGATGCCGGAGATCATGTCGCGGAACTCCAGCTTGCCGGCCTTCTCGGTGATGATCGGCACGTTATACGGATCCCAGGTGACGACCTGCTGGCCCTTCTTGACCTTGCCACCGTCTTCGACGGCGATAACGGCGCCCGTGACCAGCTTGTGGCTTTCGAGTTCGCGACCGTCGTCGTCGTGGATGGACAGGACGCCGTTCTTGGTGAGGGCGATCCAGGTGCCTTCGATGGTCTGCACCGCACGCATGTCGGTGTACTTGACCGTACCGGTGTTCTTGACGTTGATGAAGGGCTGCTTGAACGAGCTCGTGGCAGCACCACCCACGTGGAAGGTACGCATGGTGAGCTGCGTTCCGGGCTCGCCGATGGACTGGGCGGCCACGATGCCGACGGCTTCGCCGATCTTCGCCATGCGGTGCGTGGCGAGGTGGAGGCCGTAGCACTTGGAGCAGCAGCCGCGCTTGCTTTCGCAGGTGAGCACGGAGCGGATCTTGAGCTTCTCGACACCGATCTTGGCGAGGTGCGCGGCTTCCTTCTCGGAAGCGAGCTGGCCGGCCTTGATGATGACGCTCTTGTCCACCGGATCATGGATGGTTTCGCAGGACACGCGGCCATAGACGCGGGTCTTGAGATCGACGATTTCTTCGTCGCCCTGATAGATGGAGGAAAGCGTGATGCCGTTGACGGTGCCGCAGTCTTCCTCGGTGACGATGACGTCCTGGGACACGTCCACCAGCTTGCGGGTCATGTAGCCGGAGTCAGCGGTCTTCAGAGCGGTGTCTGCCAGGCCTTTACGCGCACCGTGCGTGGAGATGAAGTACTCGAGCACGCTCAGACCTTCACGGAAGTTCGAGGTGATCGGACGCTCGATGATCTCGCCGGAGGGCTTGGCCATGAGGCCGCGCATGCCGGCGAGCTGCTTGATCTGCGTACGGTTGCCTCGGGCGCCCGAGTTCACCATGACGTAGAGCGGGTTGTGGTGCTTCTTGCCCTCGTTGTATTCCAGGGTGCGGAAGAGCTCGTCGGCGACGATTTCACCCACCTGCGTCCAGATGTCGATGATCTTCTGATAGCGCTCGCCGTTGGTGATGATACCGCGGCGATACTGCTTCTCGATTTCCTCGATCTGCTTGTAGGCGTTTTCCAGGCCACCGGCCTTGGCGGTCGGGATGACCATGTCCGTGATACCGATGGAGCAGCCGGAACGGGTGGCTTCGCGGAAGCCGAGCTGCTTCAGGCGGTCCAGCGCATGCACGGTCTCCTTCTGGCCGAAGGTCTGGAAGCAGCGCCAGATGATGTCAGACACCTGCTTCTTGCCAACGGTGGTGTTGATGAAGCCCAGCCCTTCAGGCCAGATTTCATTGAAGAGGACACGGCCGGCGGTGGTTTCGACCACAGCCTTGGACGGGTCGCCATAGGGGCGCTTTGGCAGGCCGTGGTCAGGATTGCGGAAGCGCACCTTGTCATTCACGGTCAGGCCGCCTTCAGCGATGGCGAACTCCACTTCGGAGGCGTCATTGAAGATCGGCACGCGGCCGTCCACATCACCCTTCTTGCCCTTGGCGTCGTGCCCGGGGAACTCGCGCAGGTAGGTGAGGAAGTAGCAGCCCAGAGGAATGTCCTGGGAGGGGTTCATCACCGGTTTGCCGCTGGCAGGGCTGAACAGGTTGTTCGGCGCAAGCATGAGCAGGCGGGCCTCCATCTGAGCTTCAATGGAAAGCGGCACGTGCACAGCCATCTGGTCACCGTCGAAGTCGGCGTTGTAGGCCGTACAAACGAGCGGATGCACGCGGATGGCCTCACCTTCGATGAGCTTCGGCTCGAAGGCCTGGATCGAGAGACGGTGCAGGGTCGGAGCGCGGTTGAGAAGGACGGGGTGGCCCTTGGTCACTTCGTCCAGAATGTCCCACACTTCCGGGGTGCGGCGTTCGATCATCTTCTTCGCGCTGCGCACGGTGTGCACCAGGCCCATCTCCTTGAGACGGCGGATGATGAAGGGTTCGAACAGCACCAGAGCCATCTTCTTGGGAAGACCGCACTGGTTCAGATTGAGGTCCGGACCGATAACGATGACGGAACGGCCGGAGTAGTCCACGCGCTTGCCGAGAAGGTTCTGGCGGAAACGGCCGGACTTGCCCTTTAGCATGTCGGACATGGACTTCAGCGGACGATTGCCCGCACCGGTCACCGGACGGCCATGGCGGCCGTTGTCGAACAACGCATCAACAGCTTCCTGCAGCATGCGCTTTTCGTTGCGGATGATGACATCCGGCGTGCGGAGCTGAAGGAGGTTCTTGAGACGGTTGTTGCGGTTGATGACGCGACGATACAGATCGTTCAGGTCGGAGGTGGCAAAGCGGCCGCCTTCGAGGGGAACGAGAGGACGAAGGTCTGGCGGGATGACCGGCAGCACTTCCAGGATCATCCATTCCGGACGGCTGTGGCTTTCGGCGAAGCCCTGGCAGAGCTTGAGGCGCTTGGCGAGCTTCTTGCGGATCTGCTTGGAGCGCGTCTTGGTCATCGCTTCTTCGAGCTCCTTGGTCACTTCGGCCAGGTTGAGCTGGGCGAAGATGTCGCGGATGGCCTGGGCGCCCATGCCGACGCGGAAGGCGTCTGCACCGTACTGCTCCTCGGCTTCACGAAGATCGACTTCGGTCAGGAGCTGGCCACGCTGAAGCGGGGTGCTGCCTGGATCGATGACCATGTAGTCTTCATAGTAGATCACTCGCTCCAGCGAACGGGCGGTCATGTCGAGCATGAGGCCGATGCGGGAAGGCATGCACTTGTAGAACCAGATGTGAGTCACCGGCACGGCGAGCTCGATGTGGCCCATGCGCTCGCGACGGACGCGGGAGAGGGTCACTTCGACCCCGCAGCGGTCGCAGACCACGCCCTTGTGCTTGATGCGCTTGTACTTGCCGCAGGCGCACTCCCAGTCACGGGTGGGTCCGAAGATACGCTCGCAGAAAAGGCCGCCCTTTTCTGGCTTGAACGTACGGT
This sequence comes from Prosthecobacter sp., assembly GCF_044227185.1. Classification (GTDB taxonomy): domain Bacteria; phylum Verrucomicrobiota; class Verrucomicrobiia; order Verrucomicrobiales; family Verrucomicrobiaceae; genus Prosthecobacter. The sequence goes on from NZ_JBGAFO010000002.1 coordinate 370,893, forward strand.
AGTTGATGGTTTCTGGATTCTTAACTTCGCCGGAGGACCAGGAGCGGGTGCGGTCCGCCGAGGCGATGCAGATCGACACATAGTCGAACTCCTCGCCGTGTTGAGGTTCCCCGAAGATTTCTTTCAAGCTCGCGTCAGCATTCATGATGTGTGGAGATGGGTGGCAGGTTTATGCGCTGGGTTTCTGGGGAATGGCGGGTTAGGCACCCGCCGTGGTGACGAAGCCGTCGAGAGCTTCCGCATCGGCATTGGCGCTGGAGCGTTTGTGCACCTTGACGTCGAGACCGAGGGACTGCATTTCCTTGATGAGCACGTTGAAGGACTCCGGCGTGCCGGCTTCCAGAGCGTGGTCGCCTTTGACGATCTGCTCATAGATGCGCGTGCGGCCCTGCACATCGTCAGACTTGACGGTGAGGAGTTCCTGCAGCGTGAAGGCGGCGCCGTAGGCTTCGAGCGCCCACACCTCCATTTCCCCGAAGCGCTGGCCGCCATACTGGGCTTTACCACCCAGAGGCTGCTGCGTGACGAGCGAGTAAGGTCCGACCGCACGGGCGTGGATCTTGTCCGCCACCAGGTGGTTCAGCTTCAGCATGTAGATGTAGCCGACGACGACATCGAGGCTGAAGGCATCACCAGTGCGGCCGTCGAAGAGCTTCGACTTGCCGTTGAGGCCCATCCATTCGTAGCCTTCCACCTTCTTGGCCTCCTTGATGTACTCCATGATCTTGGTCTCAGGGATACCGTCGAACACCGGAGTGGCGATCTTCATGCCAAGAGCCTTGGCGGCGAGACCCAGGTGGGTCTCAAGCACCTGCCCCACGTTCATTCGGGAAGGCACGCCGAGAGGATTCAGCACGATGTCCACCGGACAGCCGTTTTCGAGGAACGGCATGTCTTCTTCAGGGACGATGTTGGCGACGATGCCCTTGTTGCCGTGACGGCCGGCCATCTTGTCACCCACGGAAAGCTTGCGCTTGGAGGCCAGGAAGACGCGCACCTGCTTGACCACGCCGCTGTCGGCGGTGTCTTCGCTGGACTCGATCTTGTCGAGGTTGCGCTCACGTTCCATGTCGGCATCGCTGAACTTCTGTTCGAAGGTCTGGATGATGTCGAAGATCTTGTTACGGATCGGGCTCGGGTCGATTTCGATGGTGTCGTAGCTTTCGGCCACGTGGCGCAGCATCGTCTTGGTGATCTTCTTGTTCGCGCCCACGAGAGGCTCGCCAGTCTGACCGTTCACGATGTCGAGCGGGATCTTCTCGTTGAGAAGGATGTCCGAGAGGCGCTCGGTGAGCTGCTCGGTGAGGTCTTCCTTCTTCGCACGATAGTCTTCTTCGATCTGCTTGATGTGCTTCTTGTACTCGGCGGGGGAGAGCTTCTCCTTCTCGGAGTCGCCGTTCGCGCCGCGCTGGGCGATGCGGACGTCCATGATGATGCCGGTGCAGCCGGATGGCACGCGCAGGGAGGTGTCCTTCACGTCCGCGGCCTTTTCACCGAAGATGGCGCGCAGGAGGCGCTCTTCAGGGGCGAGTTCCGTTTCGGACTTCGGCGTGATCTTGCCGACGAGGATGTCGCCAGGCTTCACTTCCGCGCCGATGCGCACGACGCCCTGGGCGTCGAGGTTCTTCAGCGCTTCGTCACCCACGTTCGGGATGTCGCGCGTGATTTCTTCAGGCCCCAGCTTGGTGTCACGGGCGATGACTTCGAAGTCTTCGATGTGGATGGAGGTGTAGATGTCCTCCTTCACCACGCGGCGGCTGATGGTGATGGCGTCTTCGAAGTTATAGCCGTTCCAAGGCATGAAGGCCACGAGCATGTTCTTGCCGATGGCAAGCTCGCCCTGGTCGGTGCAAGGACCGTCGGCGATGACATCGCCCTTCTTGATCTTCTGACCGCGCTTCACCAGAGGCTTCTGGTTGATGCAGGTGCCGGCGTTGCTGCGGCCAAACTTGCGCAGCGGGTACACATGGGTGCCCTTGTCTTCGTCCGTCTGCACGGACTTGAGCGGGTTTTCCAGGAACTTCTCGTCCTTGACCGGCAGGTTGCCGTCCTTGGTGATGATGATCACGTCGGCGGTCGCGGCGGCGACGGTGCCGTTGGCGTCTGCAACGATCACGGAGCGCGAGTCGCGCGCGGCCTTGCCTTCCATGCCGGTGCCCACGAGCGGGGACTCACCTTCGAGGAGAGGCACGCCCTGGCGCTGCATGTTGGAGCCCATCAGGGCGCGGTTGGCGTCATCGTGCTCAAGGAACGGAATCAGTGCGGCAGCCACGGAAACGAGCTGCTTCGGAGACACATCCATCAGGGTGACGATGCCTGGCTCGACTTCGATGAAGTCGCCACGGTAACGCACGGTGACCTTGGCGCCTTTAAAGCGGCCCTTTTCGTCCACCGGATTGTTCGACTGGGCGATGTAATGCTTCTCTTCCTGGTCGGCGGTGAGGTACTCGATCTTGTCGGCCACCACGCAGTCCTTCACCGGACGGTACGGCGTTTCGATGAAGCCGAATTCGTTGATTCGGGCGTAGGAGCCGAGGGAGTTGATCAGACCGATGTTCGGACCTTCAGGAGTCTCAATCGGGCAGATGCGGCCGTAATGGGACGGATGAACGTCACGCACTTCGAAGCCTGCACGGTCACGGTTCAGACCGCCTGGGCCGAGTGCGGACAGACGACGCTTGTGGGTCAGTTCGGCCAGGGGATTGATCTGGTCCATGAACTGGGAAAGCTGGCTGCGGCCGAAGAAGTCGCGCACGACGGCGGAGAGCGCCTTCGGATTGACGAGCTTGGCAGGCGTCATGGTGTCCATGTTCACGTCGAACAGGGTCATGCGCTCCTTCACCAGACGCTCGGTGCGGGACAGGCCCACGCGGCACTGGTTGGCGAGAAGTTCGCCCACGGCGCGCACGCGGCGGCTGCCGAGATGGTCGATATCGTCCAGAATCCCCTGCCCTTCGCGCAGATGGAAGAGGTAGCGCAGCGCGGAGATGACGTCCTCAGCGGTGAGGATGCGCATTTCAGTGTCGATCTTCAGCGAGAGCTTCTGATTGATCTTGTAGCGGCCCACACGGGTGAGGTCATAGCGCTTCGGATCGAAGAACAGGCGCTTCACCAGAGCGCGGGCGTTCGGCGTGGTGGGCGGATCGCCCGGACGCAGACGGCGGTAGATTTCCTTGAGGGCTTCATCTTCATCCTTCGCGGTGTCCTTGCGCAGGGAGGTGATGAGGAGGTCGTCCGGGGAGGCGGTGACGACCTTGATGGACTTGTGGCCAAGCTGGATGAGTTGGCGGATGACGCCGGAGGTCAGCGGCTCGTAGGCACGGGCGACGATGAGCTCGCCGTCGAGGATGTCCTTGAACAGGATCTTCGTGGCGATCTCCTCTTCGGAGATGCTGTCCTTGAGCTTGAGATCCTGGATCTCGTAGAAGAGCTTGAGGATGTCCTCGTCGCCCGGGAAGCCGATCACGCGCAGGAGCGTGGTGGCCAGGAACTTGCGGCGGCGGCGGCGGCGGTCGAGATAAACGTAAAGGAGGTCGTTCGTGTCGAACTGCACTTCCAGCCAGGTGCCGCGGTCAGGGATGATGCGGAAGCCGTGCAGCCAGCGGCCGTTGAGGTGCTGGGTGGTTTCAAAGCAGATGCCGGGGGAACGATGAAGCTGGGAGACGACCACACGCTCGGCGCCATTGATCACGAAGGTGCCGCGCACCGTCATGAGGGGGATTTCGCCCATGTACACGCGCTCCTGCTTGGCACCCTGCTCGTCCTTGAGCTCATAGGTGACGTAAAGGGGGGAGCTGTAGGTCTCGGCCTCGTGGATGGCTTCGAGGGAGCTCAGCTTCGGCTCGCCGATTTCGTACATGACGAAATCGAGCGTCATCTTCTCATCATAGCTGGTGATCGGGAAAACTTCCCGGAACACGGCCTGCAGGCCGACGTCCTTGCGCTTCGAGGGCAGGATATTTTTCTGGAGAAACTCCTCGTATGAGCGGAGCTGGATCTCGATGAGATTCGGGGGCTCGGCGACTTCGTGGATTTTGCCAAAGTTGGTGCGCTGGGACATAAGGCAGTGATGAGGCGGTTAGGGGGCGATGGGCGGTGGCACGGGATGCGGAGGTGTGAAGTCCGCGAAGCAACAAAAGCAGCAAAGTCAGGCGGCCAGCCCGGCAATGCTTACGATTGTCGCGAAAACGAAGCAGCCGGAATCCTGGGGTGAGCCGGGATTCAGGCGATGAAAATGAAATGAAGCATGCCCCACGTCGCGTGGTGTCCCGGAACCGTAGCACTGGCTGCGGAGGTTCAGGCGGGGATCACGGGCGGAAGCGGGCATGCGATGGAACGAAACAGACGGGAGGATTGGGGACTGACACTCACTGGCGGGCCCCAGACCGCGCGGCGCTGCTTTTGAGGGCGCGCGCCACGCGGCAAAGAGCAGGAGGAACGAGCGACTACTTGATCGTGACTTTGGCGCCAGCGGCTTCCATCTTCTTCTTGATGTCTTCCGCTTCTTCCTTCTTGACGCCTTCCTTGAGGGTCTGCGGAGCGCTCTCGACGAGCTTCTTCGCTTCTGCAAGGCCAAGGCCGGGGACCACGCCGCGGACTTCCTTGATGACGCCGATCTTGTTGGCACCAGCGTCGGTCAGGATGACGTCGAACTCGGTCTTCTCTTCAGCAGCGGCGGCAGGAGCAGCACCAGCGGCGGCACCACCAGCGGCGGCGACGGCGACAGGAGCAGCGGCGCTCACGCCCCACTTCTCTTCGAGGGATTTCACAAGGTCGGCAACTTCCAGGACGGTCAGTGTGCTCAGTTCTTCTACGATTTTATTCAGGTCAGCCATGTTAGTATGTCGGTATCGCCGCTGTCCGAAGCTTCGGGTGGTTTAAGGGAGAAAGCTTTCTCCCCGGCAAGGAACCATTGGGTGTTTGGGTGTTCAGGCCGTTTGACGGGCCATCTATTCAAAGGGTTGGGGCGGGGGTTAAGCCTGCTCGCTCTTGGCCTTGAAAAGGCGGGCCAGGGAGGCGGCGGGCTCATTGAGGGTGCGGACGAGCTTCGAGGCAGGAGCCTGAAGGACGCCGAGAAGCTGGGCGAGGAGCACTTCGCGTGCGGGCAGGTCGGCCAGGGCCTTGATGCCAGCGGCGTCGAGGAGCTTGCCGTCGAGCACTCCGGCCTTCATGACCGGCTTCTCGAATTCAGCGGCGAAGTTCTTCATGATCTTCGCGGCGGCGCAGACGTCCTTGGCACCCGTCACAAAGGCGCTCTGGCCCGTGAGGTGTTCGCCCAGCTCACCCGGGAAGCCGGCCTTTTCAGCGGCCTTCTTCACGAGGTTGTTTTTGAAGACGTGGATCTCCGCACCGGTGGTGGCGAGGCGCTTGCGCAGTTCGGCAAACTTGTCCACCTTCAGGCCGGTGTAATCGACGACGAACAGGAACGGAGAGGCGTTGACCCGCTTCAGCAGATCATCAATGAGCAATGTTTTGAGTTCTTTCATGGTACAGTGCTGCTGGAATTAGAGTTTGATGTACTTCGACACGTCGATGCGAAGGGCAGGCGACATGGTGGCGGCGAGCGTGATGGTTTCGACGTAGCGGCCGCGGGCGGAGGCGGGCTTGGCACGCACCACGGCTTCGATCAGCGAGGTGGCGTTTTCAGCGATCTGCGCCACTTCGAAGGAAGCCTTGCCGACGGAGGAGGCGATGTTGCCGTTCTTGTCGAGCTTGAAGTCGGCGCGGCCGGCCTTCACAGCCTTGACGGCGGCGGCGGTGTCGTCCGTCACAGTGCCGGTACGAGGATTCGGCATCAAGCCACGAGGACCGAGCTGTTTACCAAGCTTGCGCACTTCATTCATCGCGGCCGGAGTGGCGATGGCGACGTCGAAGTCCAGGAAGCCGTCCTTCACCTTGGCGATGAGGTCTTCGTTGCCGACGATGTCAGCGCCGGCGGCCTTGGCGGCGTCTGCCGCGGAGCCCTGGGCGAACACAGCCACGCGCACGGTCTTGCCGGAGCCATGGGGCAGCGGGCAGGTGCCGCGGACCATCTGGTCGCTCTTCTTCGGATCCACACCCATGCGGAACGACAGGGTGACGGTCTGGTTGAACTTGGTGCCAGGGAGTTTGCGCAGGAGTTCGGCCGCTTCTTCGAGCGTGAATGCCTTGCCTGCCGGAACCATCTCGGCTGCTTTCTTGTAGCGTTTGCTTCTCTTTTGCATGGTGGGTGTGCAGTGGTGGCGAACTGTGACGTTCTCCTGCTTGGGTTTGGGGGATTAGTCGATGATTTCGATGCCCATCTGGCGCGCGGTGCCCGCCATGATGCGGGAGGCCTGATTGAGGTCGGAGGTGTTGAGGTCGGCGATCTTCATCTTGGTGGCTTCAAGAAGCTGGGCGCGGGTGATTTTCGCGACCTTGATCTTGTTCGCTTCCTTGGAGCCGCTGGCGATGTTGGCCACCTTCTTGAGAAGGTTGGAGGCCGGGGGCTGCTTGGTGATGAAGGTGAAGCTCTTGTCCTTGTAAACCGTGATGACGGTCGGCAGGACGTCACCACCCGCCTTGGCGGTGGCGGCGTTGAACTCCTTGCAGAAGGCCATGATGTTCACACCGGCCTGACCGAGAGCAGGGCCGATGGGCGGTGCGGGGTTGGCAGCGCCAGCCTTGATCTGGAGCTTGATGAGTTTGACGATTTCTTTGGCCATGTGTTTGTGTTCCTTGCTTGTGATTGAGATTCAGGGGGCGGCGACGCGGCTTATGCCTTCTCGACCTGCCAGTATTCGAGATCGACCGGTGTGGAGCGCCCGAAAATGTTGACGGACACGCGCAGCACGCCGCGTTCCGGGTCGATTTCCTCGACGATGCCGTTCTGGCTTTCGAAGGGGCCGTCCGCCACGCGCACAGTGTCGCCGAGATTGAAGGCGATCTTGGGCACGGCGCCCTCGTCCTTGTCGCGCACCTGGGCCAGCATGGCCTCCACTTCCTTGGCGCGCATCGGAATGGGGTGGTCCTTCGTGCCGGCGAAGTTGAGCACGCCGTCGGTTTCCTTCACAAAGTACCAGGTCTTGTCCACCAGGCGGTTGTGCTCGTCCAGCAGGTGGCAGTTGGCGATGACGTAGCCCGGGAAGAACTTGCGGTTGCTTTCGGAGCGCTTGCCCTTCTTCACTTCAGCCACTCGCTCCATGGGCACGAGCACCTGATAGACGTAGTCGCTCATCTCCTCTTTCTCAATGCGGCGGAGCATGCTGTCACGGACCTTCTGTTCAAGGCCGGAGCGGACGTGGATGACGAACCACTGGTCGCGGGGTGAGGGGATGGCTCCCATAAGAAGAGGATTCGAAAAAGGGTTTGGGGGAAAACGGAGATTACATGCCCAGCTTCTGCGCGGCCTCGAAGGCCCACTTAAAGCTGATGTCAAACGCTGCCACGAAGCCTCCGAGGAGGATCATCGCGATGAAGACCACCACTGTGGATTCATTCAGCTCGGATGTATTTGCGGATGCGACTCATGTGAAGCGTTTCGTTTTCTGCGGATGTTTCCGGGATTTTCGCTGGCAGGCCAGGAGGGACTCGAACCCCCAACCGACGGTTTTGGAGACCGCTACTCTACCAATTGAGCTACTGACCTGTGTGAGCGAAGAAATGCTTCCCGGAATGGATAACGGATGAAATCAATTTGGCAAGTCCGGCTGACCCGATTCGTTTCCTGCTCCCGGCTGGGATTGGAGACGAAATCACCGCCGGGCCTGTGCGCCAGACCCGGCGGGGATTCGAGACAAACGAACTGCGCGAACTAGTCGAGGATGTTGGCCACGCGGCCGGCACCCACGGTCTTGCCACCTTCACGGATGGCGAAGCGGATGGTCTTTTCCATGGCGATCGGGGTGATCAGCTCGACTTCGATCGAGACGTTGTCACCAGGCATCACCATTTCCACGCCTTCAGGAAGCTTCACGCTGCCGGTCACGTCCGTGGTGCGGAAGTAGAACTGCGGGCGGTAGTTGTTGAAGAAGGGGGTGTGGCGGCCGCCTTCGTCCTTGGAAAGGACGTACACTTCAGCGGTGAACTTCTTGTGCGGGGTCACGGAGCCGGGCTTGGCGATGACCTGACCGCGCTCGATGTCGGTCTTCTTCGTGCCGCGAAGCAGAAGGCCCACGTTGTCGCCGGCACGACCTTCGTCGAGCAGCTTGCGGAACATTTCGATGTCCGTGACGGTGGTCTTGACGGTCGGACGGATGCCGACGATTTCCACTTCGGACATCTTCTTGATGATGCCACGCTCCACACGGCCGGTGCAGACGGTACCGCGGCCTTCGATGGCGAACACGTCTTCCACGGGCATGAGGAAGTCCTTGTCGATCGGGCGCTCCGGCAGCGGGATGTAGCTGTCCACGGCGTCCATGAGCTTGTGGATGTTGGCTTCGTGCACGGGGTCGCCTTCGGCGGCCTTCAGGGCGGAGCCCTTCACGATCGGGATTTCGTCACCCGGGAAGTCATACTTGGAAAGGAGGTCGCGAACTTCCATTTCGACGAGGTCGAGAAGTTCCGGATCGTCCACCATGTCCACCTTGTTCATGAACACCACGAGGGCGGGCACGCCGACCTGACGGGCAAGCAGGATGTGCTCACGGGTCTGGGGCATCGGGCCGTCGGCGGCGGACACAACGAGGATCGCTCCGTCCATCTGGGCGGCGCCGGTGATCATGTTCTTCACATAGTCAGCGTGGCCGGGGCAGTCCACGTGGGCGTAGTGGCGCTTGTCGGTTTCATACTCCACGTGGGCGGTGTTGATCGTGATGCCGCGCTCTTTTTCTTCCGGAGCTGCGTCGATTTGATCGTAAGCCTTAGCCTGGGCGAAGCCTTTCTTGGAAAGGACGGTCGTGATGGCGGCGGTCAGGGTGGTCTTGCCGTGGTCAACGTGGCCAATCGTGCCGATGTTGACGTGCGGCTTGTTGCGTTGGAATGCTTCTTTAGCCATGGGTGGAGTTAGTTGAGGGGGTGCGCTTGGGACTGGTTCGTTTGTCGTGTTTCGAAGATCCCCACGTACTGCCACTGGAGCTGTTAGAGGGACTTGAACCCTCGACCTCGTCCTTACCAAGGACGTGCTCTACCACTGAGCTATAACAGCGTAACCGGCGGCGGATTCGTGAGAAACCTCCTCCTCTTTCGACAAGAAAACCGGGATATGAAAAGTCCCCAAGACTGGCGTCAGGAGACAATACACCCCGGCTTTTTTCCGAAAAAGTGGCGCGAGCTTAGGACAGTGCGCTCTTCTGTCAAAGACTATTTCGACTGTTTGCGAAAGATCGGGGAATCCACCACCGTCACGCGCTCCAGCCGCCCGAACCGCTGGAGCGACGATTTTTCGGCTTGGTTCCGCAGCCCCAGACCCATACTCTGAAACCGAATCCGCGCAAGCCCCCCCCCTTCCCCATGCACCGCCATCCTGCAGGCCGCATCCTTCTGCTGCTGCTGCTCACCACCGTGAGCCTGCCTGCGGCGGAAGACGTGGGCGTGCTGCTGAAGGGCCTCGTCAAAAGCGCCAGGGCTGGGAGCCAGGAGGCGCTGGCACCGCTGAAGGATCTCCATGCGCAAAAACTGGCCGCCGAGGCCGTGCTCTCCTTGGTGAATGACAAACGCGTGGGCATGGGGATGAAGCTGCGGTTGGCGGAGATCGTGGCGGACTGGCCGGAGGGCGCCGGACGCGCGGTACTGGCAGACTGGCTGGCGAAACACCCCGGCTGTGATGACGATGCACTGATGTTCTTCTCAGGCATTCGCCTGAGGGAGGCCCGCACCTTCTTCTGGAACCTGCTGACGCACCTCAAAGGCACGCTCGAGACCACCAAAGAGCCCGAGCGCATCGCGCTGGCCGCCCGGGCGCTGGGCGGTTTCCAGGACAATCCGGAAGTCGTGGTGGCCCGTGTGGCGGAGCTGCTGGCCCCGCCCAATGCGCACGTCATGCGCGCCTGCGCGGCTGAGGCTCTGGGCGGCATGCGCAGCCCCCTGGCCCTCCAGGCCCTCCTGCCCCACCTCAATGACGAGGCCATCGGCGATGCCGTCCACTGCTCGCTCTTTCAGCTCACCGGCCAGGACTTTGCCAATGACCCGGACAAATGGAAGGCCTGGATCGCCGAGCAGGGTGCGAACATCCCGTGGAAGATGCTGGCCCGCAGCGATTACGCCGAATTCCTCCAGACGCAGAAGCTGCTCAAGCCTCTGGACGACGACTCCGCCATGAACATGGCCGCCTTTTACGGCCTGGAGATCAAAGGCAAAGGCGCACTCTTCATCCTGGACGTGAGCGGCAGCATGTCCCGCGACGACCGCATCGGCAAGCTGCGGGCACAGATGAGCAACCTGCTCACCGCGCTGCAAAACAAATCCAACAAGCTGCGCTATGGCATCCTCACATTTGGCGCCGAGGTGGACTCCTGCTTTCCCGCCAAAGGCATGGCGGTGAACGACGAGAAAAATCACAAGCAGGCCGTGCAGTTTGTGGACCGCATCCTCGCCGGCGGCGGCACGCCCATGTGCGAGGCCTTCAACCACGCCCTCACCCGCATGCTGCCGGAAGGCAGCATCGACTCCATCTACTTCCTCAGCGACGGCCAGCCCAGCGACGGCACGCCCGCCCAGGTGCTGGACCTCGCCGAGCGCATCCACACGCAGTTCAAGGTGCGCATCCACTGCATCAGCATCGGCGAAGAAACCATCCCCGGCAGCGACGAACCCTCGCTGCTGAAGCAGATTGCAGATGCGTGCGAGGGGACGTTTACCGTGCCGCCGTGAGTGTTCATAGCTCCTCTGGATTCAAAAGAATAAGCATCCCAAACTCCTTTGGTTATTAGCGGCGCTTAGCCGGGGGGGTGCGACGCTCAATCCACTGTTGCATGCGGGTGATGTCTTGCTCGAGATCATTCAACAAAAACGACTCGGCATGCTGGGCTTTCAGGTCCGCCTGAACCTCACGCATGGCCGCGAGAGATTTCTCTCCACCGATGATGGAGAGAGTATGAAACGCCGCCCGCAGGATTGGTTGCTGTTTGGCGTCTCGATTGAGGAACCGTAACACCAGCGCCTCGTGTTCCGGGCTGGGGTAATGTGCCAGCAAACGGATGGCTGGGTTAATGAAAGGGCTTTCGTCCGCCTGGGCGAGGTGGGTCTCCAGCTCCGTGGTGATGAGCTTCCGTTCAACAGGAGTGAGATCGCTGCGAAGCGCGAGCGCGCTCAAGGCATTGGTGCTTCCCCATCCGCCCCATTGGGGAATTTCAAAATACTGAACCTTGAGAAGGGCAAAGAGCTGGGGCTTGAACTCAGGGCGGGTGGCGAGGGCCTTTTCAGCGCGTGCCATTGCCTTATCATCGGGAATACAACACGGAAAACAATTCTCCAGGGCCGTTCTCAATGCCGGACTCATGGGGGCGGCACGATATTCGATGGCTCTGATGGCCTGCATGGCTTCGAGATCGTAGTGATGACCTTCGCCCCTCTCAGGTCGATGACTCTCGGCATACTTCAACAGCGGCCTGATGGACTGTAAGGTGCCAGTCCTGCTTAGTGCGCGCATGGCATAGTAGGCGGCATGCCCGTCATTCGCGGCAAAAGGAGCCGAGGTATCAGTCAGGTACTGGTCCAGCACCGCTTCATTTTCCGGACTGGGAAAATCCTCCAGCAGCAGCAGACCATCGGTCTTCAAAACTTCGTCCACCGGTCCGTTGGTGCGTGAGAGCCTGGAGAGAAACAGTTCGCGCAGCCAGACCTGATGGGCGGCGCTCAAGTCGCGGCGCGCATGAATGCACTGGATGACAAGAAGGAGATGCTGGGGACTGCCTGCGGGATCGCTGACGATTTTTTGCATCAGTTCGACCGTCGCAGGCTCGGCCTGCGGCACCTTGGCCAGCGAGAAGACATCGCCCGGAATATCCTGCGCCGCCGCGAGGTGCTGGAACCACGGCTTCGCCTGCGGCGGAAGGGCGGCATAACTGGGAAAGTCAGCCGGAGCATAACCGCCTGCAAGAGCCGCCGTGATGCTGAGAGACAGCGCTAGAAACAAGGCCGGCGTTCGCATGGGAGAGATTGTGGGTGGTTGAATGCGGTAGAGCACATCTCCGCAGAAATGACGGCGGCCACTGTCAGCCTGCATCCTTGCCTCTATCATAAACCGGGGCGGCAACCTCGCGCAAGTGGAGCCATGCCCTTCCGCAACCGCATCGCCAAGGCCTGCGAGGGGACGTTTACGATGCCGCCGTGAGCCCGGGGCATCAGGGAAACCCCGGCTTGTCACTTTTCACTTTCCCGATCCGCTCGCCTCACTAGGCTGCTCCCATATGAAAACCATCGTCTCCGTTCTGGCTGTTGTCGTTGTGTTCTCCCTCGCCTCCTGCCGCGGCAGCGGCGGCCCCATGACCCGCGCGGGCCGCGGTGTGGACCACGCCTTCTACAAAACGGGTGAAGGCATCTCCAAGGTGGGCCGCAAAATCGAAAGCAAATTCTGAGGCGCAGGCCGCTGCGTTCCGCGCATGCTCCCTGACAACACCTTCTTCATCACCGGGCCCACAGCCTCGGGCAAGTCCTCTTTGGCCATCGCCCTGGCGGAATACGTGGGCGGGGAGATCGTGAACGCCGATGCCTTCCAGCTCTACGCGGGCATGGACATCCTCACGGCCAAGCCTTCGCCGGAGGACATGGAGCGCGTTCCCCACCACCTCTACGGCGTGGTCCCGCTCACGGAGACCGGCGACGCCCAGCTCTACCACGCGCTGGCGCTGCCCATCATTCGGGACATCGCCGCGCGGGGCCGCATGCCCATCGTGGTGGGTGGTTCGGGCCTGTACATCAAGGCGCTCACCCACGGCCTCTCCCCCCTGCCCGCCGCCTCCCCGCAGATCCGGGAACGGTTCAAGCACCTCAGCCCCGGCGAAAAAATCGTGTGGCTGCTGCAGCGGGACCCTGAGGCCGCCACCACCGTGAACCTGCGCAATCCACGCTACGTGGAGCGCGCGCTGGAGATCTGCCTGCTCACCGGGCGGCCGCAGTCCGGCCTGCGCCGCTCTTTCGAACAGGCGGAGCCTCAGGTAAATGGCGTGGTGTTTGTGTGGGACCGGGAGGCGCTGTACCGGCGCATCAATGAGCGCACGCTGGACATGTTTGAGGCGGGGCTGGTGGAGGAGGTGGCCGCCCTGGGCCCGCTCTCCCCCACGGCGGAAAAGGCCATCGGCGTGCGGGAGGTGCGCGCCTACCTGGCCGGGGAGGTGTCGTTGGAGGACACCGTCGCCGCCATCCAGCAGGCCACCCGGCATTACGCCAAGCGGCAGATGACGTGGTTTCGGCGCGAGCAGTGCTTCCAAACGATTTGCCTGGATTCCGATCCCACGGCACAGTACTCGCTTACCTGCCTTCTCGAACTCTTTCCATGCCTCCGCCCGTCCAGCCCGTCCGCCCCGTCTTTGTCAACCTAGGCCCACGCAGTTACCTCGTGCAGGTGGGGCGCGATCTTCTCAAAACGCTGGGGGAGGAAGTGAACAAGAAAATGCCGGACCGCACGAGCTGCGCGGTGGTGACAGACAGCAATGTAGGCCCTCTCTACGCCGAAACGGTGCTGAAAAGCCTGACCGCCGCCGGCAAAAAGCCCCACCTCGTGACGGTGCCCGCCGGGGAGTCCTCCAAATCTCTCTCCTGGAGTGAATCCGTGCTCAGCGAGATGGTGCGCTTTGGCCTGGACCGCAAGAGCTTCGTGGTCGCCCTCGGTGGCGGTGTCATCGGCGATCTCGCCGGTTTCTGCGCCTCGGTCTATCAGCGGGGCATCCCCTACGTGCAGGTTCCCACCACCGTGCTCTCCCAGGTGGACAGCTCCGTGGGCGGCAAGACCGGTGTGAACCTGCCGAACGCAAAAAACATGGTGGGCTGCTTTCACCAGCCCGTGCACGTCATTGCCGATCTGGACACGCTTAATTCCCTGCCCACGCGTGAATGGAACGAAGGCTTTGCAGAGATCATCAAGCACGCCTGCATCCGCGACGCCTCCATGTTCAAGGCGATTGAAGACATCGCCGCGGGCAAGGGAGACATCGTGGCCCTCATCCGGCGCAACATCGCCATCAAGGCTGTCATCGTGGAGGCGGACGAGCACGAGACCATCGGCACACGCGCACTGTTGAACTTCGGCCACACCCTCGGCCATGCCATCGAAGCCGCGGCTGGCTACGGCCGCCTGCTGCACGGGGAGGCCATCAGCCTCGGCCTGCGCGCCGCCGCCTGGCTCTCCACCCAGACCTCCGATCTCACCAGCGACGACTATGAGCGCATCCTCGCCCTGCTCCGCCTCTGCGATCTCCCCCTGCGCCTGCCAGACGATCTCGACACCGATGAGATCATGCGCATCGCCCGCACCGACAAGAAATTCGAAAACGGCAAGATCCGCTTCGTCCTGCTGCGCAAGATCGGCGAGGCCTATGTGAGCAAGGACGTCATCGAAGGGCATCTGAAGCAGGCGCTGGATGAACTGCGTAAATGACGAATGAATGACTCGATGACGAAACCTCAGCCACTTTCGCCATTCATCATTCCGCCTTCGACATTTCTTCGTCATTCGCCATTCTGGTTTCGTCATTTCTAGTCCGGTCATGCGCTTCTTAAGCCCCAGCTACCTGCACCTCCTCTGGCTCGCTCTCGTGCCCGTGGTGCTGTGGCTCTTCCGGCGGCAGGCGAAGCGCGTGCCGGTGTCCACGCTGCTGTTTTTCAAATCGCTCGCGCGGGAGCATCAGGAGTCCGCGTGGCTGCGGCGCATCAAAAAATGGCTCTCTTTGCTGCTGACGCTGCTGGTGCTGCTCTTCGCCATCTTCGCGCTGGCGCGGCCGAGTGGAAACATGGCGGCGGACTCCATCGGCGCCGTGGTGATGATGGTGGACTGCTCAGCCTCGATGGCGGCGCAGGACGTGCAGGGCCGGACACGCCTGGATGCCGCAAAGGAGCGCGTGAAGCAGCGCATCCGTGCGCTGCCGGACCAGGCCGTGGTCTCGCTCATCGCCTTTGATGCACGCCCCCGCGTGCTGCTTTCCCGCAGCCGCAACCACCGCGAATGCCTGCGCCTGCTTGACGAACTCAGCCCCGCGCCGGTGGAGGGCAGGCCGGAGGCCGCTCTAACCGTGGCGCAGCGCCTCGCGGATCTCGAATCTCATTCACGCATCTGGCTTGCCAGCGATTCCTCTCCGTCTGATGGCGCCAAGGTCGATTGGATTCCCGTGGCGCTGAAGGAGCCGCTGAACGTGGGCCTCACCAGCTTTCAGATCCGCCACAGCCCGCTGGCGCGCGACCGCTACGAAGCCTTTGTGAAGGTCAGCGCCGCTGCGAGCAACCCGAACAAAACCACCGCCACGCTCGAGGTTTCCATCGCCGGACGCA
This sequence comes from Prosthecobacter sp., assembly GCF_044227185.1. Lineage (GTDB taxonomy): Bacteria > Verrucomicrobiota > Verrucomicrobiia > Verrucomicrobiales > Verrucomicrobiaceae > Prosthecobacter. Next base: position 386,274 of record NZ_JBGAFO010000002.1, read on the forward strand.
TCGCCCAGTTGCGCGAACTGGAGCTCGCCCCGGGAGAGTCCAGCGCGCTGATCCTTCCCCTGGAAGGGGTGCGCGGCCAGCAGTTGGAAATGCGCCTGAAGGCCGCCGGGGACTGCTTCGGCTGGGACAACGGCCTCGCCGCGCCGCTGCCGAAAACCAAGCCGCTGAGCGTGGCCTATTTTGCTGAGAAGCCCGATCCTTTCACCGAACTGGCGCTCTCCGCTCTCATCGAAAACGGCCGGATCGAAATGCGCAGAGGCGACCCCGCCGCATGGCCGCCCAAAGAAAAGCCGGACGTGTATGTCTTCGAGCACTGGCTGCCCAAGGAATGGCCTGCGGATCGGCCGGTGATCGCCCTCACCCCGCTCAGCAGCTCGGGGCCGCTGCACGCACGCGGCATCGGCAGTGTGCCGTATGACAGCGTGCGCACCGTGCAGGCAGATCATCCCGTGCTCTTCCGCGCCAGCAGCAGCCGCATTGCCGTCACGCAGAGCACGCTGCTGGAGCTGCCGGCTTCCATCGAGCCGCTGTGGATCGCCGGTCATGAGCCCGTGCTGGCCGCCGGAGAGTTCGAGGGCCGGCGTCTCGTGGTCACCGCCTTTTCCCCCGCGCAGTCGGAGCAGCTCGCCCTGCTGCCCTCCTTTCCTCTCATCCTCGGAAACGCCCTCTACTGGTGCGCGGAAAACAGTGAGGCCCTGAGCGACGTGCGCACGCTGCACACCGGTGAGATGCTGCACACGGACAGCCTCGTGCAGTGGCACGCCTGGAACGGCGACTCCTTCATCGAGGTGGCAGATGATCCCGCGCACGGCCTGCTGGCGCTCAACCGCATCGGCAGTTGGGAGACCGTTCCCGACCGCAGCGGCGCCTGCGCCCTGATCTCCGCCGCGGAGACCAATCTTCCCATCCTCACCGCTGACGCCATGCAGTCTGTGCAGCCCGCCGCTCCCATCATCACCGCCAGCGCCTTCAGCACCTGGCCGCAGAAGCTGATCTGGCTCGTGCTCGGCCTGCTGCTGGTGGAAAGCTTCCTGTTTCACCGCAAGGCGGTGTATTAATTTTCTGCACTCATGCGTCCGCTTGATCTGCTCATGGCCCTCAGCGCCACGGCTGCGCTGCTCGTGCCCGCTGCCAGTCAGGCAGAAATCCCGGCCCTTTTCCGCAAAGAAGAATTCAACGCCGCCACTCTGGCGCAGGCCGTGAACCACTTCGTGGACCTCGGCGAAGCTGACGCCGCGAAGGAGCTGGCCGCACTGGCTCCGGATCGCTCCAGCGTGCATCATGACAAGCTGCCGCTTCTGAACGTCGCCCTGCGCGTGTCCTGGGTTTGCCGCATCCTGTTTGAACCTCGGGGCAAGACACCGCTGCGTCCCCCGCAGTATGGCAGGGTGCAGAATCTGCCGTGGCTTTCCATGCCACCGGAAAAGTGGCCCCTCTATCCGGTGGTGGCCTCAGGGAAGTCCTATTTTGTGCTCGGCGCCTCCCTTGAAGGCTCCGGCATCCCAGAGGATCCTCTGCGCTATCTGGACTACTGCCGAAAAGCCGGCCGATTCCGCACCACGAAAGTCCCGGTGCCAGATCGGGCCCAAGCCCAGGCAGATGTCATCCTTCTTCGTCAGTCCGCTGCCTGGCAGGCTCTGCGCTGGACCGACAAAGGCCCCGGCATTTCGTACGGTCAGCGTGAAGATTGGGTCTGGGATTTCATTCAGCCGCAGGCGGATGGTGTGCCGTAGTTTTTTGACAAACGGAACCAGTGCGTTAGTTGTTCACAAGCAACACGATTATTCACACCGAAAGGGTCGCGAAAAATCCCACATCTTGTTTAAGATGTCTTAACGATCCCCAAGATAGCGTGGATTTTTGCCTTCAGTCTTGCGGCCATCCGGCGCGGAATGGTTCAGTCCACCCCGGCACACAGTTTGGCACACATTCTGAAGCCATTCGTCATTCCTCATTCTGGTTTCGTCATTTCCCTTTTATGTATCTCAAGAGCCTCACCCTCCACGGCTTCAAGTCCTTCGCCGACAAGACTCATTTTGAGTTTCACAAAGGCGTCACCGGTATCGTGGGTCCAAACGGCTGCGGCAAGTCGAACGTGGTGGATGCGATCCGCTGGGTGCTGGGGGAAACCTCCGCCAAGGCTCTGCGTGGCGATGAAATGGCCGACGTCATTTTCAACGGCACTGACAAGCGCAAGCCTGTGGGTCTGGCCGAAGTCACGCTCACCATGGCGGACTGCGAGCAGTCGCTGAACGTGGATTTCAATGAAGTCGCACTGACCCGCCGTGTGTTCCGCGACGGCCGCAGCGAGTACCGCCTGAACAACACCGTCTGCCGTCTCAAGGACATCCATGACCTCATTGCAGGCACCGGCATCGGCCGCGCCGCCTACTCCATCATGGCGCAGGGCCAGATCGACATGCTGCTGAGCTCCAAGCCGGAAGACCGTCGTACCGTTTTCGAAGAAGCCGCGGGCATCACCAAGTTCAAATCGCAGAAGCGTGAAGCGCTGCGCAAGCTGGAATACACCGAGGCCAACCTGCTGCGCGTGGCGGACATCATCGCCGAAGTGAAACGCCAGATGGGCACGCTGCAGCGCCAGGCCGCCAAGGCACGCCGCTACCAGGCGCTGCTGGAAGACACCCGCCTGCTGGACACCCACCTCGCGCACAAGCAGTACACCGAATTCGCCGGCGAAAAATCCGAGGCTGAAAACCAGGTGCGCATGATGGCGAACCAGATCGAGCAGCTTCAGGGCAAGCTGCAGGTGGCCGAGACGGAAGCCGCGCAGACCCGCGAGGCCTACCACGCGCTGGAGTCGCAGATCAGCCAGGCACGCCAGCAGGCGCAGGAGCTGCGCTCGCAGATGCAGAGCGCGCAGAGCCGCATTGGCTTCAACCGTGAGCGCACCGAGGAGCTGGAAGGCCGCCTGCGTCAGAACGAGGAGCAGATCGCCGCGAATGAGGAGCTGCTCGATCAGGCGCGTCGTGATCTTGCCAGCGCCGATGAGCAGCTTCTGGCCATCACCGACAATATTCAGACACGCCAGCTCGCGGTGAACGAGCACGCCGGCCTGCACCAGAACATCCTGCCTGAGCGCAATCGTCTGGAAAGCGACCGCCGTGCGATCCGTGAGTCCATCCGCCAGTTTGAAGGGCAGATCGCCGCCAGCGAGGCGCGTGCGCAGTCCCTGGGCAATCAGATCTCCGGCGACCGCCAGCGCCACGAAGCCCTGGCGCATGACCGCATGACCGCGCAGCAGGCGCGTGAGACGAGCCAGATCGAATTCGACGAACTGCAGCGCAACATCCAGGAGCTGGAGGAGACCCGCAATCAGCTCGACGAAAAGGCCAAGGACTGCGCCCGTGAGATCATCGAACGCCGCCGGCAGCGCGATGCGATGAACAACGAGCTCAACGAGCTCCAGCGCAGCCTGACCCAGCGCAAGTCACGCCTCGAAATCATCGAACAGCTTCTTCAGAAGGGTGAAGGCCTCTCCGCCGGCACGCAGAAGGTCATCAGCGGACTCGACAACCCGGAGGTTTACTCCGTGGGTGTGCGCGGCCTGCTGGCCTCCAGCATTGAAGTGGAGCCCGATTTCATCACGCCCATCGAAGCCGCCCTGAAAGACCATCTGCAGGCCGTGCTGCTCACCGAGAGCGAACTGGCTGCGCAGATCATCGACCGCCTCACGGATCACAAGATGGGCCGCGCCGCACTCGTGCCGCATGACTTCTGCAATCTGCGTCGTGCCTCTGACCGCGAACTGCTTCCCGCCGGCGCCGTCGCCTGGGCCACGGACAAGGTGCGCGTGAAGACCGGCGTGCAGGGCCTGCTGGACCACCTGCTGCACAACGTCGTCATCGTGGACGATCTGCACACCGCCCTGCGCATGAAGCGCGAGATGCCGCACCTCGCCATCGCGACGATGCGCGGCGAGTTCATCACGCATGACGGCATCATCACCGGTGGCGCCACGAAGGAGGAGGGCTCCTCCACCCTGCGCCGTGAAGCCGAGGTGCGCCAGCTCCGCACGGAGGTGGAGGCCCTCGAATACCAGTTCATGGAGAAGGAAGACGCGGTGAACACAGTCACCGCGCAGCTTGAAGAAATGCAGCGTGAGGAAGTCTCCCTGCGTGAGCAGTCCCAGCGTGCGCGCGAAGGCTTCTCGCAGTTCCAGGGGAAGATCAGCGTGGTGCAGCGTGCCCTGCAGCAGGCCACCGCCAAGCTCGAAAGCGTCGAGTGGGATCAGAACCAGATCCAGGAGCGCATCAGCGGCTCCGAAAGCCAGATCCAGCAGCTCCGCGAGGCTGTGGCCATCGCGCAGGAGCAGCTCGAAACCTCCCGCGTTCGCGAAGCCGAGCTGGAGCTTGAAATGGAGTCCTTCCTGCGCCGCGAACTCGAATCCAGCGAGCGCCTCAACGAGCTGCGCACCGCGCTCGCTCTTGAGCAAAGCGCCCTGCATTCCATCGAACGCCAGAAAGCCCCGCTGGCCATGCGCCTGCAGGAGCTGCAGGCGGGCATCAACCGTTTCGCCGAGGAGATGAACACCTGGCGCATGCGCATCCAGCAGAGCGAGGCGGAGAACGCCCGCTTCCAGGAGCAGATCGAGTCCCAGCGCGGCACCATCGAGGCCATTGAAGAACATCTTCAGTCCAAGACCGAAGAACGTGCCGGACTGTTTGAGCAGGTCAGCCAGCTCGAAGCACAGCTCACGCAGCTTCGGCAGAGCTTCAACGGCCTCAACGAATCGCGCAACCGCGCGGAAGTCGCGCTCACCCGCGTGGACCTGCGCCTCGAAAATCTCATCAACCAGGTGCAGGAGCGCTACAGCTTCCACATCGAAGCCTTTGAGCCTGACTACCACGTGCTGATGGTCACTATCGAGGAGCAGAAGAAGAACCGCAACCGCGGCAAAAAAGGCGCGGCCAGCACCGCGGAAAGCAGCACGGCGGATGAAGGTGCCGAGGCGACTGTGGAAGCCTCGGAAGCTGCCGAGGAAGAAGAGTCCGCCCCGCAGGTCCGCGCCGTCTCCAATCGCGATGATGACGCGGTGGACATCGACGACGTCGTCGTTCCCGGCCAGGAAGCCGAGCCCGACTGGGCCTTCGTCATGGAAGTGGTCTATGAGCTGCGCCAGAAGCTTGAGGGCATCGGCCCTGTGAACCTCGACGCCATCCAGGAGTTCGAAGAACTCGAAGAACGTCACAACTTCCTCGACACCCAGCACAACGACCTCGTCAAATCCAAGGACGAGCTGCTGCAGGTCATCGCCAAGATCAACGAGACCACGAAGACCATGTTTGTGGAAACGTTTGAGCAGGTGCGCGGCTTCTTTAACAACAACTTCCGCGAGCTCTTCGGCCCCGCCGCCAAAGCCGACCTCATGCTCGTGGACGAAAACGATCCGCTCGAGTCCGGCATCGAAATCATCGCCAAGCCCCCGGGCAAAAAGCTGCAGACCATCAGCCTCCTCTCCGGTGGCGAGCGCAGCATGACCGCCGTGGCCCTGCTCTTCTCCATTTACCAGGTGAAGCCCAGCCCCTTCTGCGTGCTGGACGAGCTCGATGCCCCGCTGGACGAAACGAACATCGGCCGCTTCCTCAAGATGCTGGACAGCTTCATCGACAACTCCCAGTTCATCATCGTGACGCACAACAAGCGCACCATGAGCCGCGCCGATGTGATCTACGGCGTGACCATGCAGGAGTTCGGCGTCAGCAAGCCGGTGGGCGTCCGCATGACCACAGAGGACACCCGCACCCTGGAAAAATCCGCCCAGGAACTGGCCCTCGAAGCTCCCAACCAGCCCAAGCGCCGGAAGAAGGCCGAAGGCGATTCTGAAGGAGATTCCGAGTCCATCCCCGTCCACGAAGACCTCGACGAAGAACAGGCCCGCCTGACCGCCATCGAGGAACAGGAGGAACAGACGCCAGCGGCGCTGGTGTAAAAGAGTACTCGCGAGCTTTAGCTCGCTCCGGACAACGCCCCCTTAGATCAAAAAATCCTCAAGCACCCAAGGCGTTCCGCCGAAGCCGAATCGTCCTCGTCCTCCTACTCGAACTCGTCCTCGATCCTGCCACTCCGCAATCGCACAGAACGACGCGCCCCACTACTCCCCGCAGGCAGTCCATTCAACGCTCGATCCCCAGCTTTCCGCACGCACCGCACACGGAGCGTGCGGACCACTTCACGCGGCACCGGCTCGCCGCCGCTGGGCTCGGAGCCCCCGCCTAGACTAACCTGGCGCACCATCTTGACCATCTCTTGACTCCTTGACCTCCGGCTCTGTCTCTTCCTCAAACTTCTCCTTCCACATCTCCTCATACTTCTCCCGCAGCTCCCCATCCCCGACCCGCTGCGCCAGTTCGATCACTTCCAGATACGCATCCCGTTCCTCGGGGTAATAAAACAGGATCTTCTCATACTCCTGCACCGCCGCGTCCACCTTGCGCTCCTGGCTGTACTTGCGCGCCAGCACATAGGAAAGCGGCGGCTTCGCGAATTCCTCATCTGGATAAAACAACGCCGCAAACGGCCGCGCGATCCACTCGGCCAGCTTCACGGCCGTCTCTGGCGCGATGATCAGCACGAAGGTCACAAACATCAACGCACTGCCAATCACCGGAAACGCCGCACCAATGCCGCCCATTTTCAGCGCCGCGGACATCAGCCACGCACTCAAGAGAAGTACGATTCCAGCCAGGATCCAGCGCGCTTTCTGCCAGTTCATGCGGACGTGTAACTGAAGCGACCCGGGAGTCAAGCCACCCAGCGCCGTATTGCAGTCCCGCGTTCGCTTCGCGGCTGCGCAGCAGGCGGTCCGGAAGTTCCGCCACATCCACCACCCCCGGATTCACGCGGCAACTTGAAACTTGAGACCTAAAACTTGAAACAACGCGCTAGGATCGAGGACGAGTTCGAGTAAGAGGACGAGGACGATTTTTTGCCGCCATGACCTTCACCATCGATTCCTTCCACTTCCACGTGCTGCCCATGCACGCGCGATTCCCGTTCAAGTACGGCATCGCCAGCATGACCGCCCTGCCGCACCTGTTCGTGTCGGCAAATCTGGTGGTGGATGGCAAGGCCGTGAGCGGACTCGCCAGCGAAGGCCTGCCACCGAAGTGGTTCACCAAGAACCCCGACACACTCTTCGAGATCGATCTCGCCGAGATGATCGCCGTTATTCAAAACGCCTCGCGCATCGCCCGGCTCGCCGCGGAGAAACCCACCGGCTTTTTCACCTGGTGGCAGAACTTGTACACCGAGCAGTCGAGCTGGGCACGCGTCAAAGAAACCCCTTCCCTGCTCGCCAATCTCGGCGTCAGCCTCATCGAGCGCGCCGTGCTCGACGGCCTGTGCAAAGCCCTCGGCCAGCCCCTGCACGCCGTCCTGCGCTCCGACGTTCTCGGCATCGATCTAGACGCCGTGCGCGACGAACTGCGCGGCATGCGCGTGGCCGATGTCATCGCACCCACGCCCTTGTCCCACGTGCACGCCCGTCACACCGTCGGCCTCGGCGATGCCCTCAGCGATCCCGAAGGCAGCCCGGAAGACGGCCTGCCCTACACGCTGGAAGAAACCATCCGCGCCTACGACCTGCGTTATTTCAAAATCAAAGTCTGCGGCAAGCCCGAGATCGATCTGCCCCGCCTGCGCGAGATCACCCGCGTCTTCACCGCCAACTGTCCCTCCGGCTTCCACGCCACGCTCGATGGCAACGAACAGTTCTACGATCTTGCCTCCTTCCGCGAATTCTACGCCACCCTCCGCGCCGATGCCGCCCTGGCACCGCTCTTCCAAAACCTCCTCCTCATCGAGCAGCCGCTGCACCGCTCTCAGGCTCTGCACGACGATGTCGGGCAAACGCTACGCTCCTGGAATGAAGGCCCCGGCATGATCATCGATGAAAGCGACGGCTCCCTCGCCGATCTCCCCCGCGCCCTAGATCTCGGCTATCGCGGCACCAGTCACAAAAACTGCAAAGGCATCGTCAAAGGCCTGGCCAATGCCGCCCTGCTCAAAAAGCGTGCCGCTACCATTCCCGGCGGCCCCATCCTCAGCGGCGAAGACCTCGCCAATGTCGGCCCCGTCGCCCTCCTCCAAGACCTCAGCGTCATGGCTCTCCTCGGTGTCACCCACGTGGAGCGCAACGGCCACCACTACTTCCGCGGCCTCAGCATGCACTCCGCAGCCACGCAGGAGGCGGTGCTCACCACGCATGGCGGGCTGTATCATCGCCATGCCCAGGGCTTCGCAACGCTGAAGATTGAAAACGGGGACATCGATCTCCGTACCGTGAATGCGGCACCGTTTGGCTGCGGCATCACACTGGATATGAATCAATTCGAACCGCTGAATGCGTGGATCAAACGCGGCGGCATGGGGGAATTATAAGGTGGCAGGAAGAAGTCGACACACATGAGCCAAAACGAATTCAAAATCATTTCCGGAGCACAAACAGGAGTGGATCGAGCCGCACTGGATGCAGCGCTCATGTTTGGGGTGCCCTGCGGCGGCTGGGTACCAGCCGGCCGGGTGGATGAAAACGGCATCATTCCGGCGCACTACCCGGTACACGAACTCAAAGAAGGCGGCTACAAGCAGCGGACCATTCAGAATCTCTGCGATGCCGACGGCACTTTCATTTTGTACTTTGAAGAGCTGGAAGGAGGCACCGAAGAAACGCTTTTTCGCTGCATCAAGCTGCATCGTCCCTACCAGATCGTGAACGCGGCCGAAGTCAGTGCAGAAAGAGCTGCGGAAATTGCCCTGCAGTTTGTCCGCAGGCGTAACATAAGCAGCCTGAATGTGGCGGGTCCGCGTGGCAGCAAAAGACCGGAAGGCTATGCATATGGACTGGAGGTTGTTTGCAGCCTCCTCGCCAGGCTTGGGTTCAAGAAGAAGTGATGAGCCTCTGAGGCACCTCCTGCTTCTTCATTCGTTCCCTGGAGTCTCGACTTCTTCCAGCACCAGTTCTTCAGCGGCCACCACCCGCACCGGTGCCACGGCAAACACAAAGCGGTGAATGCCGGCGAGATCGGCGGCGGTGCTGGCATTCAGATAACCCAGCTCGGTGCATCGGGTGGCGACGGGCGCGCCTTGATCGTGCCCCACTTCCAGCGCAATCAACGCGCCGGTGTTGAGATGCTGGAGCGCGTCCTTGAGGAAACGTTCGACGATGCGCAGGCCATCGGGTCCGCCATCGAGAGCGAGGACGGGATCGCGCTTCACTTCGGCGCTGAGGGTGGGGATCTCGGCGGTGGGGATGTAGGGGAGATTTGCGACGATGAGATCGAAGCTGCCGGTGATTTTTTCGAAGAGATCGCTGCGGTAAAACTTCACGCTGGCTTCGAGACGCGAAGCGTTGAGGCGGGCGAGATCGAGCGCGTCTTCGCTGATGTCTGCCAGCACCACTTCACTCAGCGGCCAGGCTTTGGCGAGGCTGAGGCCGATGCAGCCGGAGCCGGTGGCCATGTCCAGCACTCGCGCGGGAGCGGTGGTGAATTTTTTCAGCACAAGCTCCACCAGTGTTTCAGTCTCGGGCCGCGGCACAAGGGCGCGGTGATCGCTCACCAGTTCATGACCGCAAAACTCCACGCTGCCGAGCAGATGCTGCAGGGGCTCCCCTTCTCCGCGGCGCTTCAGCAGCTCACGCAGGGTCACAAGGTCAGACTCGGGCACGGTTTCACCAAAGCGAAGATAGAGATCGAGCCGGCGGCAGCGCAGCACGTGGGCGAGGAGGTGCTCCATGTTCAGCCGGGCCTCGTCGATCTTGCGCTTCTCCAGATAGGCGGTGCCAGACTGGATGATTTCGAGGATGAGCTTCATGAGGGGGAAATGACAAACGCGCACTAATCAGAAGCAGGAGGCTGGATCAAGCCGGATTCGGTGATGATTTGATGGATGTGCTGGTCGTGAAACTCGGTGGTGATGTGATCCACGATCTGCAGGCCGAAGGCAATGGCGATGCGCTGGGCGCGGCAGGATGGATGGGCGAGCAGACGATCGTAATAGCCGCCGCCGCGACCGAGGCGTCTGCCATCGTGCGTGAAGGCCAGGCCGGGAACGAGGATGATGTCGAGCGCGGCGATGTCGATGATGGGGCAGTGCGGCTTTGGTTCCCAGACATTCATCTGGCCGCGATGGAGATCTTCCATGGAAGACACGAGCCGCGGCTGCAGGGCCTGATGTTCGATCTGGAAGAAGCAGGTGCGGATGCCCAGGGCGTGAAGAGCGGGCAGCAGACCGGTCACGAGCTCGGGTTCATTTTTGAGTCCGCCGAAGAGAGCCACTGTGGTGCCTGCGGGCCAGGTGGCGGCGAGATGTTCTAGATGAGATGCGATATGGACGCTGGCGTCGTGGCGCGCGGCTTCATCCATGGTGCGCAAACGCTCGCGCATGAGCTGGCGCAGGGAGGGTTTGTCGTGCATACACGTGGCGGAGTTGTGTGTCGGATTCAGCAAAAACCGCCCCTGACGTGCTTTTTAAAGCAGCTCGGGTTTTTGCAGCAATTCGGCAACTCTTTTAAGGAGGCGGCCGGCACCGCCGCCGTCGAGCACGCGGTGGTCGAAGCTGAGGGTGAGCTCGGCTTCGGTGACGGGGATGAACTGCTGCACCTCATCGCTCCAATGCGGGACCTTGCTGCCGGCGCCGAGGCCGAGGACGAGGTTCTGCTCGGGAAGAGGGATGGGGGTGGCCCAGACGATGCCGAAGGTGCCGAAATTGGTGACGGTGGCGATGCCGGGGCGTTTGACGTCATTGGGCAGGCGGCGGGCGCGGGCCTGCTCCACGAGCTTGTTGTAGGTGGGCACCAGTTTGGCGAGGGGGGTCTTTTCCACTTCGCGCAGGGTGGGGACCATGACGCCGTCCTCCACCTCCACGGCAAAGCCGATGTCGATGGCGAGGGGATGGACGATGCGGTTACCGACGAGGCGTCCGGCGAAGGCGGTGTTTTCGGAGAGGGCTAGGGCGAGGGCGCGGATGACGTAGAGGGCGGGGCCGGGCTTGGGATCCGCCTTTTTGCGATGCGCCAGAAGGGCATCCAGCATCACCGGGCTGCCCACGGTGGCGAGGGGGCGGGTCCAACTGCGGCGCATGGAGTCCGCCACGGCGATGCGCATGGGGGAGGCGGGGGTCATGCGGTGCTGCTCCAGCGCGCGGAGGAAGGCTTCGAAGTCTTCGACGGTGACACGACCGCCGGCGCCGGTGCCGGGGACGCCGGCGAGGTCGGAAGCGTTGAGGCCGAGCTCCAGCATGCGGGCGCGCATGCGGGGGGAGATGTAGCTGGCGCCGGTGGCTCCAGCGGGCACCGGCAGGCCGCCCACCACGGGCTCCACGGTGGGCTGGCGGGTGGAGATCACGTCATTGTCGCTGATCTTGAAGTGGAGGTTTTCCACTGCGGTGGATGATTCTGAGCGGGAGGCGCTGGGTGCGGCGGCGGCAGGAGTGGGATCATCCACGAGGCCCAGAGAGAGGGCGTCCTCCGCCGAGATCTCAAAGGCGGCGAGGGTGGAGCCCACGGCGTAGCTGGTCTGCGTGGTGGCGACGATCTGCCCCATCGTGCCGGCGCAGGGCGCGGTGACGGCCATGGTGGCCTTGTTGGTCTCGACTTCAAAGAGATCGCAGCCGGCCTCCACCACGCGCCCGGGCTCGACCAAGATGCGAATGATGGTGGCTTCGGCGATGGATTCGCCGAGCTGGGGCATCAGGATGGGAATGGTGCGCATGACTGGATGCTGGAAGCTAGATACTAGATGCTGGATTTAACTAATTGCGCAGCAGGCGGCGGAGGGCGGCGGCAATGGTGGAGGTGGTGGGACGGTGCGCTTTCCAGAGATTGGGATGATACGGAATGGGCGTGTCCTTGGAGTTCAGGCGCATGGGGGCTGCATCCAGGAGATGGAAGCCGTCCGCAACTACGCGGGCGATGATTTCCGCCGTGACGCCGCCCCAGGGGAAGGCCTCGCCGAGGGCGAGGAGGCGGCCGGTGCGGGCGACGGAGGCGAGGATGGTGTCCGTGTCCATGGGCTTCACGGAGCGGAGATCCACGACTTCGATCTGGTAGCCATCGAGCTGCAATTCCTCCGCGGCACGCAGGGCCTCATGCACCATGGCGCTGTAGGTGACGATGGTGGCGTGGCGGCCGGGGCGGGCGATGCGCGCCTTGCCGATGGGAAGCTCACGATCGCCGATGCTGTCCGCCTTGAGATGGTAGTAGAGGAACTTGTGCTCGCAGTAAACGACGGGGTCGTTGAGCTTCACGCTGTCCAGGAGCATCCAGTAGGCATCCTCCACGGTGGCGGGGGCCACGATGACCAGGCCGGGATAGTGAGCGTAGATGGCCTCCATGGACTGGCTGTGGAAGGGACCGCTGCCAGCCGTGCCGCCGGAAGGCATGCGGATGGTGACGGGACAGGGCACATTGGTGCGCCAGTAGAGGGTGGCGGCCTGATTGACGATCTGATTGAAGCCGACGGAGGAAAAGTCGGCAAACTGCATCTCAACGATGGGGCGGGCGCCCTCCACGGCCGCGCCGACGGCCATGCCCACCATGGCGTCTTCGCTGATGGGAGAGTCAAAGACGCGGTTGGGGAACTCCTTGCTGAGGTTCTTGGTGGCCTTGAAAGCGCCGCCGAAGGTGGCGATGTCCTGCCCGTAGAGGAAGACGGAGGGATCATTGCGCAGGGCCTCGTACTGGGCCTCCCGAATGGCTTCGAGATAGGTGATGCTCATGCCTCGTGCTGTCCCTCCACCAGCTCAGCGCAGGACAGGGCCTGCCAGTTTTCTTTGAAGGGATCAGGAGCGGGTTCTTTGGACACTTTGGAAACGGTTTGGTCAACGTTGCGGCGGACTTCCTCGTGGAGCTCCCGCAGATCCTGGGAGGACATCCAGCCGTGGTCGCGGGCGAAGTCCTCCGCCACCTGGAGGCAGTCCCGGGCGGAGGAGCCCTGGCGCTTGGCATCGGGGATGTAGGAGGCGTCATCGTGCTCGCCGTGGCCGGCGAGACGGAGGAGGGTGCCCACGATCATCTGCGGGCCGCCGCCCGCGCGGGCCCGGGTCACCGCTGCGCGGAAGGCCTTCAGGCAGGAGGCGAGATCGGTGGCATCCACCGTGACTCCCTCCACGCCGTAGCCTGCGGCGCGGTCCACGAGGTGCTCGCAGGCGTACTGGCGGCTGTTGGGGGTGGAGTAAGCGTATTGATTGTTCGCGATGCTGACGATGATGGGCAGCTTTTCCACGGCGGCCATGTTCAGGCCTTCGTGAAAGGCGCCGGTGGAGGTACCGCCATCTCCCATGCTGGTGGCGCCGATGCTGTCTCCAAGAGTACCGGACAGACGGCGGGCAAAGAGACCGCCGGCGACGACCGAGAGGAGGCTGCCGAGATGACTGATCATGGCCTGGAGACCCTCCTTTGGGCGGCCACGATGGATGTTGCCATCCCGCCCGCGCATGGGGCCGGTGATGGTGCCCAGATAGGTGCGGACGCAGTCAATGATGGGCTCGCCATAGGCGATGCGGCCGGCCTGGTCACGAATGAGGGGGCCGTAGATGTCACGGCCTTTGCGGAGCTGGACGCCGAGAGCGGCGCTGAAGGCCTCCTGGCCTTTTCCCAAATAGACCCCCCCGACAATGCGCCCGCCGGCGCGGTAGAGGGAGCCGAGCTTTTCCTCCAGCACCCGGGCCAGCAGCATGTGCTGGTAGGTGAGGAGAAATTGATCGCGAAACTCGGCCGTCAGGTCGGTTTCAGCGCAGTTGATCGGTGAAGCGAGTGCCACGAGGCATATTTGGTATCAAGGGGAGCAGTTTCGTCAATAGCGTCACCACAAGGAATCCGCCCCAGGAACAAAATTATCACATGATTTATGAGGAAGGTGGCATCCGTCCCGCTATGCCTTTGAACAAGTTTTTAAGATTTTGAGTGACAAATGCCGAGCGTTTTTGAATAATTAGTTTGAAATTTCAATAACTGCGTGCAAATTTAATAAACTGAGCTGAAATTTTTAGAGACCTATGGAATCCCTCTCTGCCACTGCCGCTGCTGATCCAGCGTTCTCAGGCTTCCAAGTGCAAAGCTATGGAAGCCTGCTGCTGCCGGATCATCCCATCCGCTTTGGGTTTCAGGTGGACATCGTTCCTGACAACTGCCCTAACAGCATTCTGTTTGGCCTGGTGAGCCGTGACCCGGCGAACGGCGGGCATGCCAAGACGACGGGTTTTGCGGTGCGGGTGGACCTGGAAATGCGGGAAGTGTGGGATGCGCTGAACGGCAGCGGTCTGGTGGGCTGGGTGGAACACCCCAAGGGCATCGCGGGATTTACGGACGAAGAGCCGCTGCTGCTGGGATGGGAGATTGAATATCATGGTCATGCGCTGATCCCCAAGCTGGTGGTGGCGGATCAGCAGTGGCTTTACCCGGCCATCCAGTGCCCGAACCCTGTGGTGATGGAGACGGTGGTCGGCTGGCAAGGCGAGTGGGAGCGTGACCCGCGCAGTACTTTTCTGCACCCGGCGCTGTGGCGCGAGCAGCTTCCGATGCACACCGCCCCGCAGCAGCCGGAGGCGATGGCGGCGTAGAGGGTGTGGAGTTTGGCAGGAAGGTCCGCGAATAAGCGCGGCAAAGCGTGTCATACCATCAACACTTGAAAACAGGTCTCCAGGGCAGGACCATGCGATGAGCGACCTTGCTCGCCTGCGCTGGAGCTGACATGCCCCAGGCGTGTGGCGGAGCGTATGGCAGACGCTTCTGGTGGGTCCCCGATGTGGCGGAATGCCCGGTTTGCTTCCCGGACCGATGCCAGCAGTACCAGGGAAGCCTCGCTCAGGCTCGGCATCCCTTCGCTATGATACGGAAGGCCGTTGGCCTTCCTTTTCAAGATGTGGACGCCAGTTTGTTTATCGTACGCGTCTCAACCGTCGGCCAAGATATCGACCGGTTTTCAACCGGTCGTGGCATCCAATCATTTCGTGGGCTTTGGAGCCATGCTGGATTCGTGAGCTGAAGGCTGGCGCAGGTCAGTGGTCTGGGCGGGCTTTGTGCGGTTCTGAGCGTGCACGAATGCCCAGACGCCGCACAGGGGACTGTGCGGACCACTTTCCTGGCGGCGCTGCGGCTGCGAGCTCCGGGCTTGAACAGGAGCGGTTTTCCCGTTACCGGACGGGCTCATGAAAAACACGGAAAGTCGCATTCTCATCACCGGCGGGGCCGGATTCATCGGCAGCGCGCTCGTTTGGGAGCTGAACCGCCGGGGCTGCGAGAACATCGTGGTGTGCGACCGGCTGAGCACGGACGAGAAGTGGAAGAACCTGGTGCCGCTGAAGTTTGCGGATTACATTGATGGCAACGATCTGCTGCAGGCGGTGCTGAACAGCCCGGGCAAGCTGGGGCGGTTTGACCACATCCTGCACCTGGGCGCGTGCTCTGCCACGACGGAGCGGGATGCGGACTACCTCATGAGGAACAACTATGAGTTTACCAAGCAGCTCTGCCAGTGGGCGCTGGCGACGCAGGCGCGGTTTGTGTATGCGTCCTCCGCGGCGACGTATGGAGACGGCGCCCATGGGATGGATGACCAGATGGCGGACATCCACGCGCTGCGGCCGCTGAACATGTATGGGTACTCGAAGCACCTCTTTGACCTGCATGCAAAGTGCGAGGGCTGGCTGCCGAAGATCGTGGGGCTGAAATACTTCAACGTCTATGGACCGAATGAGGACCACAAGGCGGACATGCGCAGCCTGGTGCACAAGGCCTGCGGGCAGATCCTGGCCACCGGGAAGGTGCAGCTTTTTAAATCTCACCGGCCTGACTACAAGCATGGCGAGCAGATGCGTGACTTTCTGTATGTGAAGGATGCGATCCGCATGACGCTGCACCTGGCTGAAACGCCGAGCGCGGGCGGGCTCTTCAACCTGGGCTCCGGCAAGGCGCATACGTGGGTGGAGCTGGCGACGGCCATTTTCAAGGCGCTGGGCAAGGAGCCGAACATTGAGTTCATCGACATGCCGGAGCATCTGCAGTCGAAGTACCAGTATTATACCTGCGCGGACATTGCGAAGCTGCGGGGCTCCGGATTTGCTGCGGAGATCACGCCGCTGGCGGAGGCGGTGCGGGATTATGTGCAGGGGTATCTGGTGCCGGAGAAGCGGCTGGGGGATGAGGTGGGGTGAGGTGAATGGCCCACTGTGCCAGGCTGTGTTTAAAACTGGTGCAAGGCGGCGAACCAAAGCGCTTTTGGAGCGCGGGCCTCCGAGCTGATCTTTACCCATAAGTTTGCCGGGGCCGAAGCCTGCGCCAGACATCGGTGATCATGTCGAGCTTGTTGAGTCCCTGCCATAGCACCTGAGCTCCTGGGTGGCCGTCGCCCTTGCGTCCCAGATGTCCACCGAGACGGGCGATGCTTTTGACCGCTGCCCCCAGGCTCATCGGCGGGGCACTGTTAGTCTTCACGGGCTTCTTTCCTTCGCTTTCATACGCCTCCAGCGCGCTGATCTCGTCTTCATCGAGCCAGTCTGTGGCCGGATCTTGCGGCCTCTGCCGCGCTCCTGCGCTCATGCCCATGATCCGGCACGCCACCAGCATGTCCAGGGCCATCATCGGCTTGAGCCGCTCCAGGCTGCGCATCTGCCGCGCCTCCACCCGGCAGCCTGTTTTGAGGATGCGGTGGAACTCCTCGATCTGCCAGCGTTTCGCATACCACCGCGCCATCTGCAGCGCCGCCTCCAGTGTATCCACCTTCAGCGTGCTCAGCAGCCGCCAGCAGATGCCTTTGCCCTGGCCTTCCGGCGCATCCTGCTCGCGCAGTTCCACGATGCTGGCCTCCACCGGCGTGTCCTTTTTCATGTACTTCGCCTGGTTCACCGGAACGGCGAGGGTCACCGCGGTGAAGCGCACGCTCAGCGTGGCCTGCCGCGCTTTCTGCCCCTGGCTGCGCGGGAGTTCCAGGGTGAGGCTGCCCGCCTGCTTGCTGTGCTCAAGGTGCTGCCATAGCTGCGCCTCCTCGTCCTTGAGGCTGCGGTTGTGCTGTGAGCGCACCAGCAGCCCGAGACCTTGCTCACGGTGCTGCTGCGCCTCCACCAGCAGTTCGTAAATGTCTGCCTCGCGGTCTCCAACGCTGACAATGAGCGGAGGCTGCGCGGGCTTGGCCTGGGATGCGGATGCCTGCGCAGGGGGCTCAAACCATTGCCGGGCCTCACGCGCCAGTGCCAGGCTCTCAAGCCAGCGTATGCTTTCCTTGGCCTCGATGGGTTCCCGGTTGCGCGCCCCCGCGCCGCGCTCCTTGCCTGGGGGCTTGCGGGCGTAGAGCTTGGCCCCCAGCAGGCCAAAGACGGCATCCTCATCGGCGGCGCTCAAAAGGGTGCTGTGGACGTGCAGCCCGGCGATGTTTGGCCGGAGCTTGTTGCTGGAGATCGAGCCGAGCCCCTCAAGCGAATCACGGGTGTTGAAGTTGCACGCCGTGGTGTCCTGGATGGCCAGCAAGACACGGCAGCCGCTGTGCTGGGCGCGGCGCAGCACCGCCTGCCGGTGGACGTCGAAGAGCAGGGTGTCGGTGAGTTCCTCCACGTCGAGCAGACGGTAGAAAGCCTTGGCCTCGGCCACGCTGCGGGAGCATTGAGGGATGGATTTGCCTGGAGAGTTGAGCATTTGGCTGAAGACCTTGACCATGCGCCGGTTGCTGCGCGCGTCACCCAATTGAATGGAGCCCAGCTCCTCTGCCGCCCACCGGGCGTTGGTTTGGACGGCATTGGAGAGACCGGGCAGCGTGCGAGTGGAGGATGTGGACACCCGCCCGAAGATACCCCTCACAGCGGGGGTACAATTTTTATCTTCAACTTTGTGGGTAAAGGTCAGCCTCCGAGCCCGCAGCACTCCGCTGCATGCAGCAGTTCGGCTTCTCCCTTTCAGTTTCTCACAGATACTCCGCTGGCGCTGCTCAGCATACTCGTGCTTGCCACGTGGCTGTAGCGACAGACCGGCCTGCAGGTGTTTGCGACCTGCTGCGGGCTCGGAGGCCCGCGCTCCATGGGCTGCATGCGCTGCGATCGTTCAGCGGGTTTCCAAACACCGCCCAGGCCTTGAATTCCTGACTCGATCAGTACCTCACTCGAAGTAGGGACCGGTATAGGGCGGGACGACGGGCCGCCAGATGAAATGCACGGTGGTCGTGGAACGATCCCGGGGAACGAGCATCCGCACGAACACTTTTTCGACGTAAGGGCACTTGTGGGACCGCTGATAGATTTCAATGCCATACCAAGCTTTCTTATCAGGTCTGGCACCGAGAATTTTTGTCCATTCATCTTCATCGTCATCGCGAACAGAGCCAGATCCGACAGATGAGTGCGCTCGCACTTCCTCGATTTCTTCAGGACTGAGATGATCGGCAACCACAGATCGAAACGCTGCTTTCGCCAGGTCAAGCGCCTCATCCATCGTTCTGCGTTTATACTGATGGGGAACGGAAGTGCTCATGTGTTTTGCTGAATGTTTTTCACCTTCGGCTGCCAAGGTACCTGAACCGAATTGAAGCACGAACATCGAAAGCAGGATGCTGTGAAATCATACGGCCAGGTCATGGTCGGAGAGCTGAAAGACGGAACTGGTCGGTGTGGGCGGGAAGAAGGTCTTCCATCTGGTCCGTAAACTGGTGATACCATGCAGCGACGGCCTCACATCCCTTCGGCGGATGCGCCCACCAACTGAACTCCAATGACTGGCTGGAACTTTGCCGTCGAAAACCGAATGTGACGCCGTCTGTGCCAATGCTGGAGGCAGCATCAAAAGCCGGCACGGAAAGCTTGGACAACTCATCCAGTGCGGATGAAACCAAGCCCGCGGGACATGCGGCGTCCGCTCCGTAAGTGGTCGGGAATGCGAGGTTCAAGCCGAGGTGTTTGCCTAATGGTCCGCAATGAAATCCCAGCGAACACGCCGCACCATGAAAGAGGAGTCAGGCTGTCTGTAGAGGGTCCAGCTCATGATCGGATGAAAAGAGGGCTGGATGTAGAGATGAAAGACCGTGTTCCAAGGGTCCTGCACCCGGAGAGAGGGATAGCTGGAAGGATCGCAGAGCCATTCAATGGCCTGGCACTGGTCGGAGCTTGTGTAGTATTTCTTCAGTTTCTCCAGCATGGCTCGTATTGTTGCGAAATTTGACGGACATCGAGGATTCAGCAACTGCTTAGCACCGTTATGCCTTGCAGCTGCAGGCTGTTCACGATTTTTTCAACGCAGCCGTTCAGATGTCAAAATGGCCTCCTGCTCCAGGGGCGAATTGAGGTAGCCGAGGGTGAGGCATTCGTGGAGATACTGGCGGAGGAAGGCGGAGATGCTGCCGAGGCGCTCGTACTGCGCGGTGTGGACGAGTTCGTGGGCGACGAGGAAGCGGTCGCCGTCGCAATCGCTGCGGATGAAGATGCCGTAGCGGAGGGTGAGACCGGCGGTGAAGGGACTGATGAGTTCGGTGGCCTCTCCGGCGGCGCGCAGGATGGGGTGCTGCGGCGTGGGGATGGTGGGGACCGTGAGAAGGCGGACGCGTTCGGGGTGGGCAACGCCGATCTGACGAGCGTCGGATGACTGGGAGGGAGAAAGAGGAATGCCCGTGGCGAGAATATGGGCTTCCTGCTGCTCTGCCCAGGCTGCGGCGAGGGGCAGGAGTTCTTCGAACTGCTGGGATGTGAGGGGACTATGGTTCATGAGATGCTGCGCTTCGTCCATAGCCACTTCCGGCAGCAGGGGCATTTTTCGTAGCGTTCAGTGCCGAAGTTGATGGCGAGGATGGAGGGCTCGAAGTCGGTGGAGCATGCGGGGCAGTGGCGGAGGCCGTAGAGGAGGCGGGGGAGGGATTGACGCGTGGAGGTGTAGTGGATGAGCAGGACCACGGCTGCGATGAGGAGGACGATGAGCCACAGGCCCACGATGACCTCCCAGGTGGTGCGGCCGAGGCCGCCGACGTTCCAGGCCATGAGGGAGAGCGGGAAGTTCGCGGCCCAATGGGCGGCCGTGGCTCCGAGCAGCCCCAGCCAGAGGCGGCGGCGCAAACGGGAGAGGGCGATGGCCACGAAGGCGCTGTGAAACACGCAGGTCATGAGGCGCTCGCTGATGTAACCGCCGAACTGATAAAATGGCAGCTTTGCCAAAGCGGGCTGGTGGGAGACACGCTCGGCAATGAACGCCATTTCCCCCAGCGCGAAGCCGAGGCCGATGGCGAGGGCGTAGCGGACGAAGTTCTCAGGGCGTATGTCGCGGAAGATGGCGGGGACGAGCAGGACGAGGAGCTTGGCGGGCTCTTCGGTGAGGGGGGCGTAGAGCGAAGCCAGGCACTGATAGGTGAAGGATTTTCGTGTCAGCCATGCGGCAAGCCAGTGATCCAGCGGCAGGCGCAGGAGGTAGAAGGCGAGGGGCTGGAGCGGCAGGGAGATGAGGACAGCGGCGAGGAGGAGGCGGCCCCTGGCGGGCTGGCGCCATTTGCCAATGAGCGTGCCAAAGCCTGCGATGGCGAGGAGGCTGGTGAGGAGTGCGGCGGTGTAGATGCCGGGCATTGGCTTCACTGGTGATACTGCGACTCGCAGTGTGCGAAATAGTGCACGCTGTTTTCAGGCCCCTCGTGGAGGAATCTCAGAACCTTGTTTAATGGCAAAATCATGCCATCAGGCTTTCGCACCAGCAGAGCACAGGTACCCAATGCTCGCTCGGGGAGCAGGTTCTGCATCTGCGGATGAGACGGCATGTAGTCGTCATAGTCGATCCAATCGTAGCTTGCGGGCCAGGTCATGCGGATGCACTCACCCATGTATCCGCCGCAGCGAAGGACGAGATTGTTGTATTCCGATTCGGTCAGATGCTCCAGGTTGGCCTGGACAAATGCGAGGTAATCGTCAACGACCTTCAAGGAGTCGATCGAACCGTCCAGTGCTGAGCGATCAAGACTTTCTGCGAAGGGGATATCCTCTTCAACAGGCAGGCGTCCGAGAAACATGAGGGCAAACTCCCGGAAGGTTGAGTTCATTTCATCTGTTGTCATAAAGAGGAGGCACTGCGGCCACCGGCCGAGGCAGGAGAGTTTAATATCATTGACTGCGGATGCGATGCCAGCATAAAACAGTGCATGAAAACACGCGTCCGAATGTTGCTGGTGGCTGGAATGCTGGTGCTCTCAACTGCGACGGTGCTGGCGTGCATCTGGGATACCGACACGCTGGCGGCTGAGAACGCGCGGCTGCCAGGGGTGGCGGAGCTGATCACCGGGCAGTTTCCCAGGCATTCGCAGACGTTTCATGAATGGCGCAGAGACCGGTGCAAGAAGCTGATCGGAAGCGGTGCGGCCAATGTGAGCACGTATGATGACCTGGCCGTGTCTCTGCACAAGCTGGGCGACCACAAGACGGCGATCCAGATCATGGAGGCGAAGGAACTGCTGTTTCCCGGCTTGTATGAGACCCGCTCCAACCTGGGCACCTTTTACATCTACACAGGACAGCTGGATGAAGCGCTGAAGTACATCCGCCAGGCGCTGGCGATCAATGCCAATGCGCACTTTGGCCGGGAGAAATATCAGCAGTGGCTGGTGGAGTGGATTCAGGAGCGGGAGAAGGCAAAGCCAGAGCACACAAAAGATGACGTCTCCGCCGACTATGCGCGGGCGATGGGAAAACCGGCCGGATTTGCGGACTTTGTGGCACGCAAAGAACATGGGATCAAGCACGGTGCGGGCGAAGCGAAGCTCACGCTGCGCCAACTGGATGATGCCATCCATGGCGTGTCCGGGATGATGCGCTTTGCCGACTATGACAATCCCCTGCTGCTGGAAGCGATGGGCGATCTTCTGCTGGCCGGGGACCTAAAGACCAATGCGGCCCAGCTGGCCTGCATCTCTTATCTGCATGCGTCCATGAAAGCGAAGAGCGATGCCGAAAAGGAGCGGCTGATTTCGCTGGCCACCTCTGCAGGGCTTGTGACCCTCGATTTCAAACTGGAGCGCTACCAGAAGCGTCTCCAGACAGACCTCGCCAAAGGCCAGAAGCTGTTCCAGCAGGTCAACCAGGACGAAACGGCCTGGATCGCAGCCGGCAAGGATGCGGGCGCGGAGTTTCAGAAGAAGTATCTGGCTTCCAAATGAGGCGGGCGGGTCGAGGAACTGCCGGGGTGGGAGATTGGGTGGAGGCAGATTTCAAGACTGCCTTTCGATTTCACCGAGTTTGAATGTGGCAAGCTTTTGAAAGCGTTGAAACTCGGTCTGAGTCAGGCAGGCAAAGAATGCGCTCTGCCCGAAGTCCGTGTGGTTTGAGTAGATGCGAAAGGGCGAGATGCCAGGAATGAATGGCGCTTGGTTAAGGATGTTTATGGTGGTTTGCGGTGCTGTTGTGCGCAGGCGTGCAGCGGAGTGTCTTGCAGACGCTGCTGGCACCCGGCAGGCACCAGCGAAGCGATGGGTTTGCTTCCCGGTTTGCTTGCGGTAACCCAGGGGAGCACTCGCCAAGGCTCAATGCCGTTAAGCAATCTTGATGACTTCATATTGCGGAGCGGTGGACACGGAGGTGGGCGAGAGCATGCGCGGCCAGTCCTTCACGGTCTGACGCACCTTGCGCTGACAACTTCGGGGGCGTCTTGGGGACAGCGCAAAGGCGGCGATTTGAGCCCGCACGCGCCGCGTCAGCTCGGCTTGAGCGGCCTGATCCATCAGACCCTGGGCCGAACTGAGCACCAGCCATAGCGCCTGGGTGTGCTCAAGACAGATGCTCAGGCTGATGCGCACCGCTCCGGCGGCCTGCACCTCGCCCCCGGCCTCTGCGGCCACCGCCAGGCGCTCCTCGGCCACCAGCGCGCACGCCATGAGCAGCGCCGCGATCTCCTGCTGCGCGGTCTCAGGGGTGTGGCTTTGCAGCAGCCCGCTGCGCGCCACCTGCAGCTTGAGCTCATGATAAAACACCTCCTGCTCCCAGCGCCTCGCATAAAGTTCGAGAACCTCCCGCGCCCCGGCCTGCTCCACGCCCAGGCTGGTCCACAGCCGCACCTCCACCCACTTGCCCTGCGTGCGGCTCCACACGCGTCCGCGCACTTCGCGCACCACCATCGTTTTGAGCACCTTGCGCCACTTGACCTTGTCACAGAGGCGCACCTCCACCATGGCAGAGCCGTCGCCCAGCGGCGCGCGCACCCCGGCCGCGAGCTTGTCTTTGACTCGCACCAGATAGTGCTGCGATCTGGCTGTGTCGCACTGCTGCTGCAGCACGTCGAGCACGGATGCATACCCATAGAGGCGGTCAAGGATCAGCAGGCTGTGCTGCGGCAGGGCCGCCAGCAGCGGCAGGCTCAGCGCCATCTCGCTTTCCCCGTCAAGCCCCAGCGTGGCGTGCAGCGGCGCATGGGTGCCCAGCTCCACGAGTGCCGCCATGCGGATGTGGGCGAAGGCGGCGCTGCCGCTGCGTGTCTGCATCTTGGTCATGCGCGCAAGATGCTGCGCAGTGTTGGTCACGCTCCAGCGTGTGCCGTCGATGCCCATGAGGCGCAGCCCCTGGAAAAAGCAGGCTGCATGCACGCTCACATCGGCCAGCGGCCGCAAGGTCTCACGCATGATGAGCAGGAAGATGTCCTCGCCAAGCTGCTGGCGGCGCTGGCTGAGGGCGGAGTCACTGAGTGTCATGCCGAAAAAATGGCGCAGGCATTGGGAGAAGCGACCGGCAAAAGGCAGGGAGTGGGCGATGAGGCCAACGATGATCTGCCAGTCGAAAATCTTGCGACGAGGCCCCTGATGGCGCTTCTGGTCAGCCGTCTCAAGTTCATCTCTGCTCCATTGCAACAGCCTGAGAATGCGGCTGACGAGATCAACGGACGAGTCTTGGACCACAACAGCATCGGATGGCGGGTGCATCCCATGTCAGTTAACCATGAAATTATAAAGTACAGTAATTATAGCTTAACGGCATTGCGCCAAGGCTCGGCACCCCTGGGCTATATTCCGCAGCCCCTTTGGGGCTGAAACGCTGGAAAGCGGTGATGCAAAGAGAGTTTCGGCGGTTCAAAACGCGATGTGACAGGAGAGGCAAACCTCACGATGCATGACCTTAACCGAGTGCCATTCGTGGCAGGAGCGAATGGCGGGCAGTGGAGGGCCGCCATCGGGGTTTTCGGTGCTGAAGCATGCAGGTGGCCTGCATTTGGAATGCTCGGAAGTGGTTAATGGGATTGACCTAGAATGCCGTGCGAGGGTAAAACAAGCGGATGAAAAAACATGCCCGGTGTTTTCTTGTCGCGGGAATATTATCCCTTGTGGCAGCACCCATCTCGGCCTGCCTGTGGGACGGCGACACTCTGGCGGCGGAAAGCGCCCGCTTCCCGGGAATCTCCCAGCTCATCACCGGGGCATTCCCACGCCATTCCCAGGAGTTCTATGAATGGCGGCGGAAGACCTGTGAACAACAGCTCGCCAAAAATCCGAGGATGGTTGCCCTGTATGACG
Organism: Prosthecobacter sp.; assembly: GCF_044227185.1. Classification (GTDB taxonomy): domain Bacteria; phylum Verrucomicrobiota; class Verrucomicrobiia; order Verrucomicrobiales; family Verrucomicrobiaceae; genus Prosthecobacter. The sequence continues at coordinate 410,735 of NZ_JBGAFO010000002.1, forward strand.
ACCTCGCTGTAGCGCAGCATAAGCTGGGGGATCACAAAGGTGCCATCGCCACCATGATGGCCAAGGAAAAGTTACGCCCGGGGATCTACGAAACGTATTCGAATCTTGGCACGTTCTGCATCTATACAGGCGACCTGGATGAAGCGGTCAAATGGATCACCAAGGCGCTCGCCATCAATCCCAATGCCCATTTCGGAAGAGAGAAATATCAGAAATGGCTGGTCCAGTGGCAGATAGACCTCAAGAAGCCCAGGAAAGAAAAGGATAACGCTGAGCCCAAAAGATTGTCGACGCGCAATACGCTGATGGGCTTCGCCCGGTTCGTTGCCAGCAAAGAAGCCGGCATGGAAACTTCCTCTCCAGATCCTGAACTCACACTGTCTTCAGACCATGCTCTCTCGGCCATACGTGGTGTGGCCGGCATGATGAGATTTGCGGATTTTGACAATCCATTGCTGCAGGAGGCCATGGGCGATCTGCTGCTAGCCGGGGGCCAGGAGCGGAACGCTGCACAGATGGCCTCCATTTGTTATTTGCACGCAGCCAATGAGACGGCTGATGAGGACCAAAAGGCTGTATTAATGAGCAAGCTTACCCACTCAGGCCGCCATACCATGGGATTTGACCCAAAGGAGGTGGGCAAGCAGCTTCTGGACGGGCTCAAACAAGGTGACACATACTTCCAGGCCATTCGGGATGACGAAATTTCATGGATTGCCGCAGGGAAAGATGCCGGGGCTGAATTTCAAAGGAAGTATCTGGCGGCGAAGGGAAAATGACCAGGAAGCAAAGCCCCGTGCCGCGTGCCATCCCCCCTCCCCTTTTTGGAGACACTGTGCGCCTGTGTGCTGAAGAGCCGGGAGTGTGGCAATGCCCCCTGGGGCAGGGGCGCGAGCTTCCGAAAGCGCCCTGCTGTGCCTGTCTCAGCGAGCGGTGCGCTGGAGTGAGAAATTGATGCTGCGCGGAGCGAGGACCGCAGAGGGCCCCTTCTGCCTGCCCGGCGAGGGGCCAAATGTCCGAGATGACGGCTGGTAGCCGGGTGCAGAGGCGGTCACGGTATAGACCATGGAATGCGGAGAGGCCAGATACCAAGGCGTAGGGGCAAGACCGGGGCTTCCGAGGTAGATCAAGAAATGCCACTGTCTGAGCGAAGGAATGCCGTAAAATCCAGACTTTGAACTGTGCGTCTTAGCGCGATAACCTGCCCGCTCCGCCGTAATCGTGGCACCCGCCACCGGCTGTTTGGTCCGGCTGTCCTGAACAAAGCCGTCGGCACCGGGAGCGACGGGTGTTGTGCATGGAAACGGGACACATGCAGCTCCCAACATCGAGAGAGCGGACACAGCAAGATACATTCGAAAGCTCTGGTTCATGGGCCATCTTATCTGGCAGGCGCGGTTCGTTTGCCATTGGAAACAGCGCCCCGCCCACACGGAGCCTTCCATATACACAAAATGTGTCATGGCTGAAACCCGTGTTCTCCTGACGGGACGATTGACCGGCGGACCATGACGGGTATCTTTTAGAAGTGAGCATTCATCAACTGGCCGAAATCCCTGATGATCTGGCCGCCGAGGCGGCGCAGGTGCCAGGCATTCATATGCGCCTGATCTCTTTCCTGCGGGCTGAGATTGCTCAGAATCGCAGACGGCAGCATCAGCATAGCGAGCAGGCGCGGGAAGTCGTGAAGAAGGCCCGTGCCGAGGCAGAAAAGCTCAGAGCTGCCGGGATGACACCGGAACAGGCTCGGGCGGAGTTTTCCGAACTGCACCAGAAGGTCGTTGACCAAATCGCTGCCGACAGATGATCGCTGCGGTATTGGACACCAATGTGGTGCTTTCGTCCCAAAAGAGCAAGGGGACGGGCAGTCCAAACGCAGAAGTCATCAAGCGCTGGGAAGCGGGAGAGTTTGACTGGCTGTTTACGAATGATGTGCTGGAGGAGTATGCGGAGAAACTGACGGAACATGGCATCGCAGATCAAACGATCCAGTCGCTCCTCGGGCGGCTCATTTTCGCCGGCGTCGAGGTGGAAATCGATTTCTTTCATCTCCGACACTATCCCATCGATTCTGACGACACTGCCTTTTTGCTTGCAGCCTTGAATGGCAATGCCAGCCACCTGGTGACCTACGACCGCGACCTGGAGGACGTAGCGGTGTTTTATCCTGAGTTTGTGACCTGCAAGCCGCTGGTGTTTCTAACACATCTGCGGGCGGCATCGCCCCCGTGAAAGGAGACCAACCGCCGGACAGGCCCGGTTTTTGGATTCCAGGGGGCATTCCGGCATTCGACAGAGGGCGTTTGGCATGCTAAACACCCCGCCCCATGTCTGCACCTGCCAACCGTCTTGATGCCCGTTTTGCCCAGCTTCGCGCCGCGAAGAAGAGGGCGTTTGTCGCCTATGTGTGTGCGGGGGATCCGACGCTGGAGGCGACGATCGACATCGTGCTGGGGCTGGAGCGTGCGGGGGTGGATGTGGTGGAGCTGGGGGTGCCTTTCTCGGACCCGCTGGCGGACGGGATCGTGAACCAGATGGCGGCGGACCGGGCGCTGAAGGCGGGGGCGAGCACGCCGAAGGTGCTGGAGATGATCCGCCAGCTGCGGGCGAAGTCGCAGGTGCCGCTGGTGCTGTTTACGTACCTGAACCCGGTGTATGCGTATGGGTATGAGAAGTTTCATAAGGACGCCGCGGCGGCCGGGGCGGACGGGGTGCTGGTGCTGGACCTGCCGCCGGATGAGGCGGCGCAGAATGCGGAGCTGAAGCCGACGCCGGAGCTGCGGCACATCCAGCTCATCGCCCCGACTTCGCCGGCGGAGCGGATCGCGAGCATCGCGAAATCGGCGGAGGGGTTTGTTTATTATGTGAGCCGGCTCGGCGTGACGGGAGCGCAGGCGGAGATCGCCACGGGGATCGCGGAGCAGGTGGCGGTGATCAAGGCGGCGACAGAGGTGCCGGTGTGCGTGGGCTTTGGCGTGTCGAATCCGGCGCAGGCGGCGGAGATCGCCAGCAAAGCGGACGGCGTCGTGGTGGGCAGCGCGATCGTAAAGCTCATTGAGCAGAACGGCGCCAGCGCCGACTGTGCCGCGAAGGTGGAAGCCTTTGTGAAGCCGCTGGTGGATGCGGTGCATGCGCTGTGACTCTGACTCTGACTTCTTGACCTCTTTGACTCTCTGATTCCTTTTTGCCCCTCTTTCTCTCTTTTTCCATGACACTGAACTTCACCAAAATGAACGGCGCCGGCAATGACTTCGTCATGCTGGACAATCGTGATCTGAGCCTGTCCCTGACGAAGGAGCAGATCGAAAAGCTGTGCGACCGGCATCGCGGCATTGGCGCGGACGGGCTGCTGTGCGTGGAGCCGGCGACGGGGACGGGGGACTTCAAGATGCGCTACTACAACGCGGACGGCGGCGAGGCGGAGATGTGCGGGAACGGCGCGCGGTGCTTTGGCCGCTTTGTGAATCATCTGCACGGCGACAAGCTGACGAAGATCGCCTTTGAAACGCAGGCGGGAATCATTTCCGCGGAGTTTGAAGGGGAACAGGTGCGCATCAACATGAGCACGCCGCACAGCCTGAAGCTGTCGCAGCACCTGGAAGTGGCCGGGGCAGGGCTGACGGTGCACAGCGTGAACACGGGCGTGCCGCATGCGGTGGTGATGGTGGATGACCTGGAGGTGGTGCCGATCCGCGAATGGGGTGCGGCGCTGCGCTACCATGAGGCGTTCAAGCCGAAAGGGACGAATGCGAATTTTGTGAAAGTCATCGGCCCGGGCAGCATTTCCATCCGCACGTATGAGCGCGGGGTGGAGGATGAGACGCTGGCCTGCGGAACGGGGATGGTGGGCTGCGCGCTGGTGTACCACGAGCTGACCGGCGAGCCGGGGCCGATCAGCGTGCTGGTGAAGGGCGGAGACACGCTGAAGGTGGGGTTTGAAGAGCCGAACAAGAGCGAGTATGCGAATGTGACGCTGTTTGGGCCGGCGGATTTTGTCTTTACGGGGACGGTCTCGATTTGAAGAGAGCTGTTCCAGAGATTGAAAACTGAGAACTGGGAACTGAAAACTGAAAATTGTATGAGAGCGCAGAAGTCGTCTTTGGCATTGGCGGAAGAGATGGAGGATCGGTTCCTGGATTTTGCGGCGCGGATTTGTGCGCTGGTGGAGGCGCTGCCGGACACTAAGACTGGCAGGCATATTTCGGGGCAGATGATTCGCTGCGGGACTTCGCCGGCGCCGAATTATGCGGAGGCATGCGCGGCGGAGAGTCGCAATGATTTCACGCACAAGCTGGGGGTGGTGCTAAAGGAACTGCGGGAGACGCGCATCTGGCTGAAGCTTTCGGTCAAGACCGCCACGATGAAGAAGGGGCGGCTTATGCCGCTGATCGAGGAATGCTCCGAGCTCATGAATATCGTTGGAAAATCCATCGTGACGGCCAAGGCCAACACCCCCTCCAAGAGGGCACGCTGAACTGGGAGAGCATCACAATTTCCAATTTTCAGTTTTCAATTTTCAGTTTTCAGTCCGACAAATCCCGCCCCTTTCCCCTACCGCCCCATGTTCGCAGGAACCCATACCGCCATCGTCACCCCTTTTCGCAACGGCCAGATTGATGAGGCCGCGCTCAAATCGCTGGTCGATTTTCAATTCGACAACGGGGTGACGGGTGTGGTGCCGTGCGGCACGACGGGGGAGTCCCCCACGCTGGATCATGCGGAGCATACGCGGGTGGTGAAGCTGACGGTGGAGTTTGCCAAAGGCCGCGGCGTGGTGATGGCGGGCACGGGCTCGAACTCCACGCGGGAGGCGATCGAGCTGACGCAGGAGGCCGAGGCGGCGGGTGCGACGGCATCGCTGCAGGTGGCGCCGTATTACAACAAGCCGACGCCTGAGGGGCTGTACCAGCATTTCAAGGCGATCGCGGACAACACGAAGCTGCCGCTGATGCTTTACAGCATTCCGGGACGCTGCGGCATTGAGATCGGCCTGGATGTGCTGGTGCGTCTGGCGGAGAGCTGCCCGAACATCCGCTCCATCAAGGAGGCGGGCGGCAACCCTGAGCGCGTGAGCCAGATGAAGCAGGTTTTGCCGGCGGACTTTGAGATCATGTCCGGAGACGACGGGCTGACGCTGCCTTTCATGTCTGTGGGCGGCGTGGGGATCGTGAGCGTGGCGTCGAACGTGATTCCGAAGCCGATCAGCGACATGGTGCAACTGGCGCTGAAGGGCGACTACGCCGGGGCGCTGAAGATTCACACGAAGTACTACCCGCTGTTTGCGGCGTTTTTGAAGCTGGCGACGAACCCGATTCCGATCAAGACGGCGATGGCGCTGGCGGGCCACTGCACGGATGAGCTGCGGCTGCCGATGGTGGGGATGGAGAAGGAGAAGGTGGCGGAGCTGACGGCGACGATGAAGAAGCTGGGGATCATCTCGTAATCTGAAGAGAGCATGAGCCCGGCACGTTCTCCCAGCCTTTTAAGGTGGGGGATGTGTCTCGTGATGCTGTGCCAGCTCTGCCAGTGCTGCGCGCCGGAGAAGGAGCCTGGCTGGAATGACTTCAAAGTCTGGCAGCAGGTGGGCAGTGATCCGCCGAGCTACATCCCGACGGGTTATGGCGCGAAGCGGCGGCGGACGGAGCGCGAGGGCACGTGGTACACGGACCAGCGTGATGGGAAGCGGCTGTTTGTGCCGAAGACGGCGGTGGGCCGGCTGACGCCCGGCATGCTGACGGGAGAGGCGAAGAAAGCGACCGGCTTTGACGACAAGGGGAACCGCCTGACGCTGGGAGAAAAAATCACGTGGGGATTTCTGGCGCTCGTGGCGGGGATGGGGCGCGTGCAGCTGCCACCGCCGGATTGAAGGCGGCGGCTCGGTCTGCATGTATTTTTTAGCATGCATTCCCCTGTCCGGGCATGGTGTTACATGCTGGACATTTTGGCGGCGATGCGGCATTTGTGGGGCATGTCGTTTCAGCGTCATCTGTGCCTTGCCGCCCTGCTGGTGGGGCTGTCCAACTGCACCTACCTTGAGCAGAAGTTTGGGGGCATGATGCCGTCGTTTTCGAAAAAGACGGATGGGGACAAGAAGATCGGGGAGGCGAAGGTGATCGGGGTGATCGAACTGGTGAATCCGGAGCAGAACTATGTGCTGATCAACTGCGAGCAGCGGGTGGACATCCCGGCGGGGACGGAGATCATTTCGCAGGGGGTGAACGGGTCGGACGCGAGGCTGAAGGTGACGCCGGAGCGGAAGGGGAACTACATCACGGCGGACATCACGCAGGGGATGCCGCAGTTGAAGGATCTGGTGGTTTATCAGGTGAAGCCCGGGGAGTCTCAGCTGGGACAGCAGCAGCCACCGCCACTCGTGCCCACGGCGGGAGGGGGGATGGTGCCGATGGCGCCCACCATGCGGGCGGATGTGATTCCGCCGCTGAACGCGCCGTTTCAGCCGATAGGGCCGATGAGGTCCACGGTGGAGCCGCCGGCAAATCTGCCGAAACCGCCGCCCCCGCCCCAGGAGCAGCCGCCGCCGCGACAGGTGCAGAAAGCCCCTGCCCCGCCGCCCGCTGAGGAACCGAAGGCGGACCTGAGCAAACTGCTGCCAGTCGTCCGATGATCTCCGAAGATGAAGCTCTGAGCCGTGTGCTGGCGGCGGTGGCGCCGCTGCGCGCCGGGCCGCTGGCGTTGTTTGATGCGCTGGACCGCCATGCCGCGCAGGATGTGACGGCGACGGTGCCGATTCCGGCGTTTGATCAGTCGGCGATGGATGGGTATGCGGTGATCGCAGCGGAGACCGCGGGCCCTGCGCCGCTGAAGGTGGCGGGGGAACAAGCGGCGGGGCTGGATGAGGGACTGCGGCTGGAGAGGGGCTGTGCGATCCGCATTTTCACGGGCGCGCCGATTCCTGCGGGGGCGGATGCGGTGATCATGCAGGAGGATGTGCGGCGCGAGGGGGACAGCATCGTGTGCACGGAGCCGGTGGAGGCCGGAGAAAACATCCGGCGCGCGGGGGCGGACCTGTGCCAGGGGCAGTTTGTGCTGCGCGCGGGGGAGAAGATCACGCCGGGGCGGATGGGGCTGCTGGCCTCGCAGGGGCTGGAGGAGATTTCAGTGCATGGCGTGCCGCGGGTGGCGGTGCTGAGCACGGGGGATGAACTGGTGGCACCCGGCGCCGGGCCGCTGCGGGCGGGGCAGATTTACAACAGCAACGGGCTGATGCTGCGGGGCATGCTGGCGCGGCTGGGCATCCGGGAGAGCACGCAGGCGCACTGCCGGGATGATCTGGAGAGCACGACTGAGACGCTGCGCGAGCTGCTGAAGAGTCATGACGTGGTGCTGATCAGCGGCGGGGTTTCGGTGGGGGATCATGACCAGATCAAGCCGGCTTTGAAGGCGCTGGGGATCGAGCCGGGGCTGTGGCGGGTGAAGGTGAAACCGGGAAAGCCGTTTCTGTTTGCGCGAGATGAGAAGGCCTGTGTGTTTGGGCTGCCGGGAAATCCGGTCTCGTCCTTTGTGACCTTCCTGCTGTTTGTGAGGCCGGCGCTGCTGAAGATGATGGGAGCGGCGGAGGGGCGGCTGGGGCCGCGCGTGGTGGCTTCGAAGGCGGGGAGTGCGCTGACGAATCCCGGGGACCGGCCGCATTATCTGCGGGGAACGCTGGTGAAGGGGGAGTTCCTGGCCTTTGGCATGCAGCAGAGCCATGCGCTGCTGTCGCTGAGCCGGGCGGATGCGCTGCTGCGGCTGGAGGCGGGGGAGGAACTGCGGGCGGGAGATGCGGCGGAGGTTTGGGTGCTGGAGTAGAGTATTTTAAAATTATAGCGTGGCCAGATCGGTCGCCATCGGCAAGGAATGGGCTACCCCCTCACCCTAACCTCTCCCCAAAGGCAAAAACTGGGCATTGTCATATCATCGATGGGGAGAGGGGATTCGCTTTGTGGCCCACGACGCCATACTCGATGGCCATACTGTGTTTAAAAATGCTCTAGTTGGGAGGGTGGCGAACAAGCTTGGGGCACGGGGTCGGAGACCCCGGCACCTTGGGCTTTCGGTCTTTCGGGCATCTGGTGGATTGATTGGTTGCGGATGCGGCGGGGCCATTCATTCTGGCGGTTCTCTCATGGAACACGTTCTTGTCATCACCCGTCAGCTTTTCGACCAACTCGGCAGTTTTCAAGGCTTTCAAGCCGACGTCATGCGCTACCTGCAGGCGATGCTGGTGCCGGGGGCCAATCACTTCATGGAGCGGCCGGCGGCGGAGAAGGATCCCTCCCACAAGCAGCTCATCCCGTATGCCATCTTTCATCATGCGGGGCGTTATTTGAGCTACACGCGCGGCGGGAGCTCCGGGGAGAAGCGGCTGGTGGCGAAGAGGTCCATCGGCATCGGCGGGCACATCAATCCGGTGGATGCGGCGCAGGACGGGCTGGGGGAGACGATGTACTTCAACGGAGTGGAGCGTGAAATGGCCGAGGAGCTGGTGATCGGCGGCACGCACACGCAGAAAGTGATCGGTCTGATCAATGACGACGCCACGGAAGTAGGGGCGGTGCACCTGGGCGTGGTGCATTTCTTTGACCTGAGCTGCGATGACGTGAAGTCCAACGAGGACGCCATCCAGGACCTGCGGTTTCATACCCTGGAGGAGCTGCATGGCATGCGGGAGCAGCTGGAAACGTGGTCGCAGATCTGCGTGGAGCATCTGTGGAACGTTCAAAAATAATTGAATTGGCCGTAAGGGAAGAAATGCTTGTCTCTTGAGGCAACGAGTGTTTCTCTTCTGTGCACAATGGAAGAAACATCCCTCAGCGCCGCAGCGGCCCCGGCCGCTTCGCTGACACAACTCCCGCCAAACAGCAGCACCGCCGAGGATCGCATCCTGGTGGACAAGGCCCAGGCGGGAGACACACGTGCATTTGACGAACTGGTCAAAAAGTATACGCCGAAGCTGTATGGCCTGATCTACAACATGACCTCCAACCGGGAGGACACGGCGGACCTGCTGCAGGACGTGTTTGCGAAAGCGTACCGCTCCATCAAGCGGTTCATGGGGAAGTCCTCGTTTTACACGTGGATTTACTCGATCGCGGTGAACATGACCCTGAACTTCCTGAAGAAGCGGGGAAGGCACCACAAGGTGAGTCTTGACGATGTAGATACGGGCATTGAGAACGACCCTGAATTCATCCGCTTGACGACGGCAAACACGGGCACGCTGCGTGAAGTGAACATCCACGAGCTGCAAAAAAGGTTGAACGCAGCCATGATGAGGCTGTCAGAAGACCACCGCACGGTGGTGACCTTGTACGACGTACAAGGCCTCCAGCATGCCGAAATCAGCAAAATACTAGGGGTCTCGGAAGGGACCGTCAGATCACGTTTGTTTTATGCCCATCGCCTGCTTCAGACTTATCTTGAGGATTTCGTGAAATAGATAACGCCCGCCATAAACGACAAGAAACAACAATCTACAGCACGCCATGAATGAGTTTGAAAACATCCAGCGGTTGATTCGATTGAAGCGGTTCGAACAGCCGGAAGAAGGGTTCACCGAAAAATTCCTCGAACGGTTTCATCAACGGCAGCGGGAGGAGATGCTGAAGAAGTCCTCCGTGGAGCTGCTGATGGAGCGCGTGACCACCTGGTGGGAACACCTGATGGTGCCGAAATGGAGCCTGGCGGCCGCGGCGGTGGCCGTGTGCGCCGTGAGCGTGTGGCTGATCTCGCAGCCCGCGGCGAAACCCGGCGCGACCGTGACTGAAGGCCCGATCATTCCAGAGAAGCCCTTTGTGCCTAAAATGGATCTGCGCGACCTGCCGATGGCCCGGATGGCCGAGGAAGAAAAAGTCCCGATGAACGACCTGCTGCTGCGCAATCATGTGGAAGTGAGGCCGGTTCTGGAGGGCAAGGTGCCGCCGCCGCTCACGCCCGTCCCGGGTCCCTCGACTCTGCCTACGGCCAACGGTCAAAAGCCCACGGTGAAAAACGCCACCCCGGCGGTGCAGTCTGGCAACGAGGGCCGGCTGGGCAAGTAAGCGGCTGCTTTGGTGCGGGAGCGGGGTCAGGAGACCCCGGCCACCTGCCTGGAAAACTTCCCTTTGCCAGGAGGGCGGGCCCGGCGTAATTTTTGCGCCGCTCATGGGAAACCGCCCTGACATCTGCCGCCGCATCATCCGAATTAGCTTCGGACTCCTCCGCGCCTGACGCCGCCGGGAGAGTCCGTTGTCATGCATGCCCGCGCTGAAAGCGCTCCCGGCATCCCGGCGTCCCGGACAACAAGGCAGACGCCACTCCGGGTGAATTCTCATTGCATCCCCCTTCCCCCTCTTCATTTCCCCTCCCCACATGTCTCCAGTTACCATCTATGACACCACCCTTCGTGACGGCACGCAGGGCACCGGCATCTCCTTCAGCACCCTCGACAAAATCCGCGTGGCGGAAAAGCTCGATGATTTCGGGGTGCACTACATCGAAGGCGGCTGGCCGGGCTCCAACCCGAAGGACGCGGCGTTTTTTGAAGAAGCGTCCAAGCGGAGCTGGAAGAACGCGAAGATCACCGCCTTTGGCATGACGCGCCGCGGGAAGATGAAGGTGGAGGATGATCCGCAGGTGAAGATGCTGCTGGATGCGAAGACACCGGCCGTGACGATCGTGGGCAAAACGTGGGCTCTGCATGTGACCGAGGTGTTTCAGGTGACGCTGGAGGAGAACCTGGCGATGATCGCCGACACGGTGGCCTATCTGAAAAAGCACGGGCGCGAGGTGCTGTATGATGCGGAGCATTTCTTCGACAGCTTCAAGGAAGACCCGGAGTACTCGCTGAAAACGGTGAAGGCCGCGCAGGATGCGGGGGCGGACCTGATCGTGCTGTGTGAAACGAACGGCGGCGCGCTGCCGGAGTTTGTGGAGGAGACGACGCGCAAGGTGATCGCCCACCTGGGGCGGCCCGTGGGGATTCACACGCACAATGACGGCGGCGTGGGCGTGGCGAATGCGCTGGCGGCGGTGCGCGCAGGCGCGTGCCAGGTGCAGGGAACGATCAACGGCTATGGCGAACGCGTGGGGAACTGCAACCTGACCACCATCATGCCGAACCTGCAGATCAAGATGGGCATTGATCTGGGCATCGACCTCACACGCCTGCGGGAGCTGGCGAATTTTGTGGATGAACTGGCGAATGTGCCGCATGACATCCGCGCGCCGTATGTGGGCGTGGCGGCGTTCACACACAAGGGCGGGCTGCATGTGCATGCGGTGCAGAAGCTGGCGCGCACGTATGAGCACGTGGACCCCACGCTGGTGGGCAACCAGCGGGTGATCACCATTTCAGACATGTCCGGCCAGTCGAACGTGCTGGTGAAGGCGGAAGGCATGGGCTTCAAATTTGCCAAGGGCGATGCACGGGTGCAGAACATTCTGACGGAGGTGAAGCGCCTGGAGAGCGAAGGGTATGAGTTCGAAGCGGCGGAGGCGTCGTTTGAGATGCTGATCCGCAAGCAGCTCGGGCAGCATCAGCCGGTGTTTAATCTGATCGAGTATCACTCCACGCACCGCTTTCATGGCGGCGAGCATGGATTTGAAACCTGCGAGGCCACGGTGAAGATCGAGGTGGATGGCAGCCGCGTTTACACGGCGGACGAAGGGGACGGGCCGGTGAATGCGCTGGACAACGCGCTGCGCAAGGCGCTGCTGCCGTTCTTCCCGGCGCTGAAGGTCATGCGGCTGGCGGACTACAAGGTGCGCATCATCGACGGCGGGACGGGCACGGCGGCGAAGACCCGGGTGCTGATCACGAGCACAGATGGGAACGCGACGTGGGGAACTGTGGGGGTGAGCTGCAACATCATCGACGCGAGCTGGAAGGCGCTGGTGGATGGGATTGAGTATTTTTTGGTGAGGCAGGGGGGCTTGATTACGCCCTAACGCTACTCCATCATGCAGCTCGCAAAGTGGGATGACGGTTACGTGTTCGACGCCGACCCTCGGCGCGAAGACCCGCTTTACTACTACATGCGAGACGGAGGCTGGGGTTCGGCTATCGGCATCGAGGTTGCTCCGCTTTACGAGGAGCACACCGCTTCGCGAGTTACCATTCGAGTCTGGCCAGAGCATCTGCCACGCGAAGCGGGTTTGGAGGCAGCCGTGAAGCGCGATATGTATTCCCGCGTTCTATCCGTTCTTCTGCGTCGTTACCCGAAGTGGTCGAGCGTCACTTTGCAGAGCAATCACATTCCGGAGCTGGCCGAGCACGGTTTGATTTCATCGGCATTTATGGAGGCAGGTTTTTCTCGGAGCATGTTCACCACCCATGAAGAGACTTGGACAAAGGCCCCACCATGCGCCGCAGCGAACTCGGCATAGGCGTGTGGCGGAGCGTATGACCGACGCCCGTTCTTCGCACTTCGTGCTACGAAGCACCGGAACTCAAGGCGGCTTGATTGTGGGACGGGGAGTAACGTCGAAAGCCCATGCGAAAAAGGGAGCGCTGTTTTTTGGCAAAGGAATGAAGGGGCAAAGGAATGGCCGGAGATTTGCACCGCAGATTTGGAGAGCGCAGAGATTCCTGATCGGTTCAGAGCCAGTCTGCGATTTAGCGGAATGCCCGGTTTGCTTTCCGGATGGATGCTGCGCGTACCAGGGAAGCCTCGCCCAGGCTCGGCATCCCTTCGCTATGATGCAGAAGGCCGTTGGCCTTCAGGCCGAGGATGCCTGTTTATGGTACGCTTCTCAACGGGCGGCTCATATATAGCGGTTCGCAAAACTCATTTCCGTTTAGCGGGCTGTTTCTTGATCGCGGATCATGGGCTTCGGCGGCGGCCGGCTGAGGACAGCCAGCCCTACCTGCGCTGGAGCTGTAGCGGTTCGCAAAACTCATTTCCGTTTAGCGGGCTGTTTCTTGATCGCGGATCATGGGCTTCGACGGCGGCTGGCTGAGGACAGCCAGCCCTACCTGCGCTGGGCACTCGCGTGCCTGCAGCGAGGTGGCGAGGCTGGTCCTCCAGCCTCCGCCGAACGTCTCCAAGCGCCGCTGACCGGAAGTCCGTTTTGGAAAACGCGGTTTGCATGCGGTAGCCCAGGGTCGCCTCGCTTAGGCTCGGCTGACCCTGGGCTATAATCCGCAGCCCTTTCAGGGCTGGCGCGAGAATGGAGGCAGTCGTGGCAAAGAGAGATTCTACTGTCGAAGACGCTATGCGATGGGGGTTGCAAGACTGACGGCGCAAGGCCTTAACCGAGTGCCATTCATGCCGGGCAGGTAAAGCGTGGAAAATGTTTCCAGGCGGGCACTGATGGCACCGCCTTGGCGGAAGTGACGGATCACCACGCTGCTGTCGAGCAGACGCACGTCGTTATTCATCGGTGTCGATGCGGTCTGCGCTTTCGCGCACGGCGCGTTCAAAGTCTGCCCCTTCATCTCCTGTCATGCAGCCAGCGGTGGAGCGGATGGCAGCGCGCTGACGGCTGGAGCTCTCGGAGGAAGGGTGGAGCGTGTGGATGTAATGAGAGACCTCCACCAGCTTGGGAGCGGGCAGCTCGCGCAGGTCACGCACGATGGATTCCAAGAGGGTCAGCATGGGACAAGGTACATTGAACGCGGGATCTGGGCAAGTGTTTGCTCAGGGAGCGCCTGACAGCCAGCAAAGGCATGAGCCGGCGCTGGCACGAAAGCGCGCACGCTCACCTGCCTTCAACAGCCTTCATCCCCGCTGACTCCAGCACAGCACTCAGGTCGGGAGGGAGGGGAGCGGTGATGGTGAGCTGCTGGCCGGAGGCGGGGTGCTTCAGGGTGAGCTGATGGGCGTGGAGGAAGAGGCGTCTGGCGAGGAGGGTTTTGCGCAGCTTGCGGTTGAGATCGAAGGAGCCGTAAACGTCATCGCCGACGAGCGGGAGCTGGCGGGAGGCGGCCTGGACGCGGATCTGATGGGTTTTGCCGGTGATGAGCTCGATTTCGAGGAGGACGACGCGGTTGAGGGCGTTCAGCTCCAGCACGCGGTACTTTGCCTCGGCATTGGGGCGCAGGCCGTGGCGGACGGTGGTGCGTACCTGATGACCGGCATGGGCGGTGATGAGGTGGTCCAGCCACACGCCTTCGGGTTTGAGCGAGCCGCCGCCGCTGCAGAGGGCGAGGTATTTTTTGCGCACCTGCTCGGCCTCGAAGGCGGCACGGCAGGCGGCAGCGGTTTTTTCGTCGCGGGCTCCGAGCAGCACGCCGGAGGTGTCCTGGTCGAGGCGATGCATGAGCCAGACGGTGCCTGCGGCGGTTGTGAAGCAGCGGCTGCCGGCATCGTAGCTGCCTTCAAAGGCGGCGGCCTGCGGTTTTCCGCCCTTGGGATTGGGGTGGGAGAGCAGGCCATGCGGCTTGTTCACCACGATGAGGAAACGGTCCTCATGCAGAACTTCGCAGCGGGTGAGAGCGGAGGCGGGGGTCATTGGCGCGGATACTTCTCGCTCAGGTAGTCTTCCAGCGCATCGTACCAGTTGCGAATCTGCACGCCGAGGAGGTTTTGCAGCCTGGCATTGTCCATGACGGTCATCATGGGGCGCGGGGCCTTGAGCTGCGTGAGGCTGGCGAGGGGAACGGGCTTTACGTGCCGGGTTTTGACCGGGATGCCGAGGCAGTGGGCGATGCCGAGGGCAGCCTCCGCCCAGGTGTGCCAGGAGGCGATGCCGCTGTTGCAGAGGTGGAGCACGCCGCGTGTTGTCTGATGCCGGAAGATCAGTTGTTCGATCCAGCCGCCGATGTCTGCATTGCTGGTGGGCACGGAGACCTTGTCAGCCACGGCGCTGAGGTCGTCTGTCTGCAAAGCTTTTTGGATGATGTGGTCGGGATGGCTGGGCTTGTCCGGGCCAAACAGCCAGGAAACGCGCGCGACGAGAGCGTGGGGGGAGGCCTTCAGCACGGCCTGCTCTCCGGCCAGCTTGCTGCGGCCGTAGATGTTTACGGGTTCGGCTTCGTCCTCCTCGCTCCAGAGGTCGTGAGGCTGGCCGCTGAAGACGTAGTCGGTGCTGAAATGGATGAGGCGTGCGCCCCGTGCGTGGCAGCATTCAGCGAGGATCCGGGGCGCCTGGGCATTGGCCTGAAAGGCGCGCTCCGGCTGCGCTTCGCAGGCGTCCGGGCTGGTCATGCCGGAGGTGTTGAGCAAGACGTCAAACTTTTGAGCCTCCAGGCGGGCGGGCATGGTCTCGGGCTGATCAAAGTCCAGATCCGCCCGGCCCCAGAGGGTGGTCTCATGGCGGGGGGAGAGATGCCGGTGCAGCGCGCGGCCCAGGCCGCCGGTGGCGCCGAGGATGAGGATGCGGGGTGCTGGCATGGCGCATGCTTGCCATGGCTCCCGCGCTTGCAAAGCCAAAAGGTGTGTCCAAGATGGGCGCGCGACTGATTAAGGATGAATGAGTGATGCACAGCCCAGGATTGTGATTGTTGGCGCCGGCCTGGCGGGGCTGGCCTGTGCCCGGGTGCTGGCGGCGGCGGGACGACCCTTTACGATTCTGGAGGCCTCCAATGCGGTGGGCGGCCGGGTGCGCACGGACGTGGTGGACGGCTTCCGGCTGGACCGGGGTTTTCAGGTTTTTCTACCCGCGTACCCAGAAGCAAGGCGGGTGCTGGACTATGAGGCGCTGGACCTGCGGCCGCTGTACCGGGGCGCGGATGTGTTTGTGAAGAACCGCTTTCACCGCATGGCGGACCCGCTGGCGCATCCGCTGACCGCGCTGAAAAACTTCAATGAGGCCGTGGTGACGCTGCGGGACAAGTGGACCACGCTGCTGCTGCGCAAGGAGGTCTTTGGCCTGCGGGAACCGCCGATGGATCTGGCGGAAGTGGAGACCGAGGACTACCTGAGGGACTTTGGGTTTTCAGAAAACATGATCGACCGCTTCTTCCGGCCCTTCATGGGCGGGGTGTTTTTGGAGAAGGACCTGCGCACCAGCGCGCGCATGCTGCTGTTTTTGTTTTCCATGTTTGACCGGGCGGGCAGCGCGCTGCCGGCACGGGGCATGCAGGCCATTCCGGAACAACTGGCCGAGGCGCTGCCGCCGGGAAGCCTGCGGCTGAATGCGCCGGTGTCCGCGGTGCGCGCCGGAGAGGTGACGCTGGACACCGGGGAAGTGCTGCACGCGGACCACGTGATCGTGGCGGTGAGCGAAGAGGTGGCGCACCGGCTGCTGCCTGCGGTGGAAAACACGCCGCGGCTGCCCAGCCGTGCCACCACGTGCCTGTACTTTGCCACAGATGAACTGCCGGCGGGGGACCCCATCCTGCATCTGGATGGTGACGGGCGGGGCCCGGTGAACAGCGTGGTGGTGCTCTCACGAGTCTCGCCGCACTACGCGCCGCCGGGGCAGCATCTGATCTCCGCGTCCATCATTGGCGCGCCGTCCAGCACGGAGCTGGAGCAGGTGGTGCGCGAGCAGATGCGCATGTGGTTTGGCGAGAAGACGGTCTCTCAGTGGCGGCACCTGCGCACGTACCAGATCCGCCATGCGCAGCCGGAGGGCAGGCAGCTAAGGCTGGGAGACGGACCGCTGGCGAACCTGATCCAGCCCGGGCTCTACCGCTGCGGGGACTGGTGCGAGCATGTGTCCATCAACGGCGCGCTGCTCAGCGGCCGTCGGTGCGGAATGGCGGTAATGAAAGCGTTGGGAGAACCGAACCTGGAGTAGGATTGGCGGGAGCCGACTCGGTGGGGAGCACAAAGGGATTGATGGTGGGGGCCGCA
This sequence comes from Prosthecobacter sp., assembly GCF_044227185.1. Lineage (GTDB taxonomy): Bacteria > Verrucomicrobiota > Verrucomicrobiia > Verrucomicrobiales > Verrucomicrobiaceae > Prosthecobacter. Next base: position 427,456 of record NZ_JBGAFO010000002.1, read on the forward strand.
TTGACGAGGCGCACCTCCACTTTCGTGACGCCAAAGGTGTCCGGCTTCTTCGCGGCAATGGAGCGCAGTTCCTGCGCCACGCTCTCGGCATCGGCGCGTTTTTTGAGATCCTTGATGATCACGGTGGTGAAGCCGGGGCCGGCCTGGACGTCGATCTTGGAGACAGGAACGCCCATGTCCACATGGATGAGTTTTTCCCAGTTGCTGGCGTGCTGGAGGTCTGAAAGGGCGATGAGGCCGGCCTTGTGGTAGCCCTCCTCCTTCTTCGAATCGACCGAGGGTGAAGCGGCAACCGGCTCCGGCTTGTGCTGGCAGGCGGCGAAGAAGGCAGTGGTGGCAAGGAGGGGAAGGAGAAGATGGAGGCGGCTGGGGATCACGATCACAGTTTGAGGAAGGCCTTTTGTTTATACAGCCACCAGCAGATGAGCCAAAGCACAAAAAGCACGCCGCAACGCTCGATGACCGGAGTCCAATACGCCGGGAAGGCAGAGTCGGGCAGGTGTTTGTGCAGATTGTCCCTGATCCATCCGGCGCAGAGGCTGTGCAGCAGGTAAATGACGATGCTGTTCATGCCGACGACGACGAGCGGGAACACGAGGCGCCGCATGCCGAGGAGCTCCACCAGGCCGTAAAAGAAGGAGAGGAGGATGAGCACCCAGCCGCCGCTGAGGATGACCCAGGAAGGGGTCCAGATGCGCTTCACCACGGGGAGGAGGGTGTATTGATCGAGCTGGGCGCCGACGACGGGGAGGACCTTGAGATCGAGCCCGGTGCCGATGATGACGAGAACGAGGCCCATGATGAGGAGGGCGGCCCATTTGCCCTTGTCCGTCTTCTGGCTGCGCATGAGGAAGCAGCCGGTGAGCGCGCCGAGGAGCATTGTGGCGAGGGCGGGGATGCAGTTGAGCGTCTGATAACCGCCAGGATTGTACACAAAGGGCTGGGCCTGCGGGAGCTGATTGAGGAACCAGCGGTCAAAGGCAGCGGCGGCATTGGTGTGGATGTCCCAATGGCCGGCGAAGCCGGGGAGGATGGCCTGCTCGGTGCCCTTCATGCCCGCGATGGCGGAGAGCTCCTCCGGCGAGGGCAGCGGATGATGGATGAAAAACCAGGTGTAGCCGACGAGAATGAGAATGATCCAGGCCAGGAGGTACTCCCAGCCGAGGCGGGTGAGGAGAAAGAGCAGGAAGTAGCCGAGGCCGATCTGCGCGAGCACATTGGTGAAGAGAAAGACGGTGTGCTTGTCCGTGGAATGAGTGGCCAGCATGACGCCCAGGGCCACGAGGAGGATGGAGCGTGTGAGCGCATGCCAGGCGATGCCGAAAAAGGACTGTCCGTGCTCGCGGCGCTTCGCATACGAAAAGGGCACGGACATGCCCACCATGAACATGAAGCTGGGCTGGATGAGATCCCACAAGGAGCAGCCCTGCCAGGCCTGATGCGCGAACTGCGGCTGGATGAACTCCCAGATGGAGCCGGGATGAGCCGCGGCCATCTGCACGATGCCGAAGCCCGAGGAGGCCATGAGCAGCATGATGAACCCCCGAAAGGCATCGAGGGAAAGGAGACGTGGGTTGGTGGTGGTTGGGTTCATGGGCGGAACCACCAACGCCGCTCGCGCACGCCTGCTATCGGAACCGGGCGAGGTATTGTCTGGAGATCAGGCGGCCTTCAGCACTTCGTGCGTATGGATGGCCGGATTCACGATGTCGCGCACGAACTGGGCGGGCTCCGCGCCTTCACCGAAGACGTAGATGCGCGTGCGGAGGGTGAGCTTTTTGATCTCGAAGCCGGGATTCTGGGTGCTGCGGTAGTAATTGAGGATCATCTCCTTTTCCAGGTCCAGAGCGGCGCCTTTCATGCCGTACTCCAGCACGAAGGCGGCTTTTTCAAAGGCGGGCTGGCCGCCGGTGCGGGCCTCCTGGCTGATGGGGTCGATCAACACTTTGTCCACAAAGGCCTTCAGGGCCGCCTCGTCGCCCTCGAACTCGATCTTGTAAACGCGGCCTTCGCGGTACTTCAGCGGCAGGGGGTGCGGAGCGTAGAGGAGCTTGTGGCAGTCGCTTTCAGTGTCGAATTTGCCGAGGATTTCAAAAATTTGGGTCACAGGGGTGGCGGGGATGGTTCCCCGTCTTCCTAGCGAGAACGCCCGCCTGCGCAAGCGCGCAGCCGCCGGGTGTGAATCCCTCTTGCCTCCCCTGCCCCGGCCTGCTAGAACTGCACTGTTATGCCGCGCATTCAATTCACCACCCCTGACGGTGCTTCGGGCACCCTCGAACTCGACGCCGAACGCATGTCCGTAGGCCGTGCTGATGACAACCAGCTCGTCATCGCGGAGGATTCCGTGTCCAGTCACCATGGTGAGTTTGCCTTTGACGGCAGCAGCTGGACGCTGACGGACCTGGGGTCCACGAACGGAACGAAGGTGGGCGGCGCGCGCGTGGAGAGCGTGGGCCTGACACCCGGCGGAGCCTTTCAACTGGGCAATGTGAACTGCGTGTTTGTGGGTGATGGCGGATCCGAAGAGGACATCTACTCCGCGCCGACGATGACGGTGACCACGCCTTCCAGCGGCTATGGCAGCCACCCTTACAACGGGCGCCTGCGCAAGGGCTTCGGCCCGAAGGTGAAACAGAAAAATCCCGGCGGAGCGCTGCTCATGCTGCTCGGCGTGGCCGCCCTCCTGGCCTGCGGCGCCGCTGCCTACTTTGCCAATCAGATGGGAGCCTCCTGAGACTGACCAAAAGCACGCGCTAGCGCCCCGTGGCTCCCCGTTTGGAGCATCTTAGCGGCCTTTTCCGGCTGCCATGGCAAGGCCTGCGCGTCATGAAACCAACCCCCTTTGCGGCTTTTTCATGCCGCGATTTCAAGAAAAGAATCCATGTCTAACACAATCATTGTCGGCGCCCAGTGGGGCGATGAAGGAAAAGGTAAAATCGTTGATTACCTCACGGAAGGCGCAGACCTGGTGGTGCGCGCCGCAGGCGGGAACAACGCCGGGCACACCGTCATCAGCAACGGCACGAAGTACATCCTGCACCTGATTCCCTCCGGCATCCTGTGGAAGAACAAGGTGTGCGTGATCGGCAACGGGGTGGTGATGGACCCGATCGGCCTGCTGGCGGAAATGGCCAAACTGCGCGGACAGGGCGTGACGATCACCCCGGAGAACCTGCTGATCAGCGAAACGGCGCACCTGGTGATGCCCTACCACCGCGGGCTGGACAAGGCGCGCGAAGCCAAGCGCGGCGACAAGAAGATCGGCACGACGGGACGCGGCATCGGCCCGGCGTATGCGGACAAGGTGGAGCGCGACGGACTGCGCACCATTCTCATGACGCAGCCGGAGATTTTTGAAGAAGAGCTGCGTGACCGTCTGGCCCGGCACAACGCCACCTTTGCCGAGCTGGGCGTGGAACTGGTGCCGGTGGAGGAAACCGTGAAGGAAATGCTGGAGGCGGCCAAAACGCTGGCGCCGCACATCACCAACACGACGGTGTACCTGCATGAAGCGATCAAGGCGGGGAAGAACCTGCTGTTTGAAGGCGCGCAGGGCACCTACCTGGACATCGACCACGGCACGTATCCTTTCGTGACGTCTTCGAACACGACCTCCGGCGGGGCCTGCACGGGCTCCGGCGTGCCGCCGCGCATGATCGACAAGGTGGTGGCCGTGGGCAAGGCCTACACCACCCGCGTGGGCAGCGGACCTTTCGTGACCGAAAACGACGCGATCGGCGACATGCTGCACAACATGGGTCGCGAATTTGGCGCCACCACCGGCCGCGCCCGCCGCTGCGGCTGGCTGGATGCCGTGCTGGTGCGCTATGCCGTGATGCTCAATGGAGCGGATGAACTGGCCATCACCAACCTGGACGGGCTGGACGGCCTGGACACGGTGCAGATCTGCACCTCCTACACGCTGCGTGGCAAGACCCTGCACTACCCGCCGAGCACTGCGGCGGACCTGGCGGCCTGCGTGCCGGTGTATGAAACCCACCAGGGCTGGAAGCAGGACCTGAGCGGCATCAAGAAATTCTCCGACCTGCCGGACCTGGCGAAAGCCTACCTGAAACGCCTGGAAGAGCTGACGGGAGCCCGGATCAGCCTGGTGGGCGTGGGCCCGGACCGTGAGCAGACTCTCATCGCCTGAGCCCCATATTCCATTTGACGCACGCCGTCATTCCCCTACTTTCACGGCCCTTTTCCCAAACTACCCCTCCGACCCCGTTTATGACCGAAATCCAGATCCGTAAAGGCGAGCCCGTTGACCGCGCTCTCAAACGCCTCAAGACCCGCCTTGAAATGGACGGCATCCTTGAAGAAGTCCGCCGCCTGCGTGCGCACGAAACTCCGAAGGAGCGCACCAAGCGCAAGGCCCGTGCCGCCGCCAAGCGTGGCAAGATCCGCTACCGCTTCACCCTGCCGAAGACCGCCGCCGCCACCGAGGCTCCTGTCTCCGCTGCTTAATCTGGCTCAGGGAAAAGTTGCTTTCAAAAAGGGCGGTGTCATCACCGCCCTTTTTTTGTGCCGGTCAAGAAGGGTCAAGGCTTCGCTGGTCAAGGTTGCACCTGTCAAGGTGGGTCAAGGCTGCGCTGGTCAAGGCTGCGCTGGTCAAGGTTGCACCTGTCAAGGTGGGTCAAGGCTGCGCTGGTCAAGGCTGCGCTGGTCAAGGCTGCACCTGTCAAGGTGGGTCAAGGCTGCGCTGGTCAAGGTTACGCCGGTCAAGGAGGGGGCGACGCTTGACCTCTTGACCTCTTGACCTCTTGACCTCTTGACCTCTTGACCACCCCTTGACCGTTTCCTCTACCTCCCCAGCCCGGCGAGATAGGCGATCAGATCCCGCAGCTCTTCGCGGGTCATGTTCATGATGAGGCCTTCGGGCATGAGGGAACCGGCCTCCTGCTTTTCCTGAATCTGCGCGGGGGTGAAACGGTTCACTTGCCCGCCCAGGAGATCGCGGAGCTGGAGCTCGCCCCCGGCTTCGCTGACCTTGTAGCCCTGGAGGTGGCGGCCGTCCTTCAAGGTCAGAGTTGTCGCGACGTAGCCTTCTTTGATCTGGCGGTTCGGCCAGACGACGGCCTCGATGAGAAGCTCCACGGGAACACCGCGGCCGACGGCATCCAGCTCCGGGCCGACGACACCGCCATTGCCGCCGATCTTGTGGCAGGCGGTGCAGCCGGAAAGCGGGGCATTGAAGACGGTCTTTCCTTTCGTGGCATCACCGCTCGCTTTGACCTCTGCCGCGAGGGCAGCGACCCAGGCGGCGTCGTAGGCGGGCACGGTGTTTTTCACGCCGAGGATTTTGCCGAAGGCGGTCATGAGGGCTGCATCGCCGCGGCCTGCGGCGGTCAGGGTGGCCATGGCCATTTTGGCGGCTTCAGGCGGACAGGGCTTTGCATCCAAGGCCTGGGCCAGGGCGGAGACGGCTGCATCACGCACGAGGAGTGGCGCGAGCCACGAGCGCATGGTTTCCGCATCTGCGAGGCCGGGCAAGGCTGCGGCGGCGAGCTGACCTGCCAACGCTGGCTTCTTCTCTGCCAAGGCTGTAAGCGCGGCGATGCGAACAGGCCATGGCTGTTTGGCATCAGCGGCCCATGATGCAAAGGTTTCCACGGGCTCGCCCAGACGGGAGAGGGCGGAGAGTGCGGCGGCGCGGGTGCTTTCGCTGGTTTGCAGCAGAGGACGAATGGCGGGCTCGGCGCTTTTGAAACGCCAGGCTCCGGCCAGGGTGCATGCGGCTGCTTTTTGTACTTCGGTGCCGTTTTGAAGAATCTCCAGCAACTGTGCTTCCATTCCCGCGGGCGGCTTGCCGCTGCGCTGCGTCACGGCCTGTGCGAGGTCTTGGAGGGCGGCCTCATCCTTCATGCCGAGCCTGAGGGCGAGGAGCATGTCATCGGGCTCTCCTTTGCGGACCAGGGCTGCGACCAGACCGCGCCGAGTTTCAGCGGGCATGGATCCGCCCTTTTCCTTCACCAGGGTGCGCACGACGCCGAGGAGTTCTGTGCTGCCTTCTTTTTCCACGAGGAAGGCCAGATGCTTCGGCGGCAGTGAATTCAAGATTTCGAACGGCGGCTTCTTCCACTGCGGAGCGGTGGCATGCACGGCGAGCCACAAGGCGCGCTCGATGAAACTGTCCATGGGCTTGTCGAGGACCTTCAGGGCGATCTTGATGGATTCGGGGGATGGAATTTTCGCAGCGGCGACGACAGCTTCGAGACGGACGAGAGGAGATTTGTCCGCGGCACGCCACTCCAGAAGCTGCAATGCCACAGCCGTCTCGTCCGGTTTTAAGACTGCACTGGCATTCGTAAAGGTCCCGGCCATGTGGGTGGCGTAGGCCCGCACTTCAGGGTCACCACTTTCTGCAATCGCCCATGCAATGCCATGCAGGTCGGGCCGTCCCGTATGCTCGTGCAGCCGCATCAACAGCATCATCAGCCGTTTTCTAGTTTCAGACTCAAGAGCTGCATCGAAACAAATCTTTTCCAGTTCACTCACAAACGCGGACGAGGGCTGCAGCTCATTCCTTCCTTCGCCCATGACTGTCAGCAGTCTTGAGATTTGATAGTGCGACCAGCGGTCTGTTTTAACCGCCATGGCAGTTTTTGCGAGAGCTTCCGTGTTGCTGATGGCCAGACTTGGAGCTTCAAACGCACGTCCCTTTGCCACCACACGCCAGATCCTTCCATGCTTTGCATCACGGTTCGGGTGGCGGAAGCTGGCCTGGTAGTGGCCGATGATGGGGTCGTACCAGTCGGCGATGTAGAGGGCGCCTTCGGGGCCGAAGCGGATGTCGATGGGACGGAAGGCGACGTTGTCGCTGGTGATCAAGGGGGGCTGCTCGACGGCCTGCATGCCGCTGGGGAACTCTTTGTCTGGGATGAGCTTGTAGCGATAGACGGCGTTTTCAAAGAAGCCGCCGCTGATGATTTCCTCCTGCATGGCCTCGGGCCAGTGGGAGTTGCCAACGATGTCGATGCCGCAGAATTTGCGCAGGCCGTCGGTCTTGATGATCTGGCCGCTGTAGGGAAGCTGGAAGCGTTCGAGCACGAAGTGGGGGATCTTGTGCACCTGCGTGTCTTTGCGTTCGCGGCTCTCCTCGGCGTCTTCGATGAGGGAGGTGCTGACCTCCATGGGGCGTGCCCAGAACATGCCGGCGGCGCCGGCCACCATGATGGGCTGGCCCCATTTGGTGAAGGCGGTGCCCCAGGCATTGAGCGGCATGCCGGTGGGGTAAGGGTTCAGGCGTCCGCTTTTCGGGTAGTAGTGCCAGAAGCCTGCGCCGTAGAGTGTGCGGGTGCCATGGACCGTGGTGACACGGGAGTAGCAGTGCAGGCCCTGATGCATGACCAGCGCGCCATCGGGTGCCCAGATGAAGCTGTTGAGGCACTGGTGGGTGTCGCCCGTGCCGAAGCCGCGCAGCACGACCTCGCGGCGGTCCACGTGGTCATCGCCGTCGTCGTCATGCATGAGCCAGAGTTTTTCACCTTCGCCGACATAGACGGAGTGGCCGTTCGGTGATTTCACAGCGGGGTCGCGCGGGGCGAGCTCCATGCCCATGGGCTGGCTCAGGCCGCCGGCAAAGGTGGTGCGCTTGTCGGCGCGGCCGTCGTGGTCGGTGTCTTCAAGGATGATGATTTTGTCGTCCGACACCATGCCTGGCTGGGCCTGGGGATAGTCGCTGGTTTGCAGCACCCAGAGGCGGCCGCGCTCATCCCAGCGGATGGCGATGGGATTCGGGATGCCGTCTGCTTCACTGGCGAAGAGGTTCACTTCGAAGCCATCGAGGACTTTGAAGGATTTTAGCTCGGCTTCGGGTGAATGATCCGCGGGCGGCTCGCCGACGGAGATGCCTTTCTTTTTTGCAGGCTGCTGGGCGAGAGCGAGGCTGAGCAAACAGAACCAGAATGAGCTGAAGCTCAGGAGTACTTTTTTCATGGCAGCTTTCCTCCGAGGTCGTTCGCGAGCTGGGAGATTTCGTTCTCCTTGGTTTCAATGAGAGGCAGATACTGCTCCAGCTCGGTGGGGAACCAGCGCTGGGCGGGGTCCGCATGATCGCGGCTGCTGGGCTGCGCGGTGCGGTCGCCATGGAGGAAGGCCCAGTTTGCGGGACGCCAGTAGCGATGCCAGAGGGTGTTCTTCTGCTGAATGAGGGACTTTAAACGCGCATCGGGCGCCATGGCATCTTTGCTCCAAAGCTGGGCGATGCTGGTGCCCAGAAGAGTCGCGCCGGAGGAAGTCAGATTCAAGCCATCGCGGGTGGAACCGGGCTGCGATGGAGTGGTTTGTGATGCCTGCAATGCGCCATGCGCCGCAGCTACTTCGGTGATGGCTGCTGCATACTTCTTCAAAGCGGCATTGTGCTCTGCGAGAGCTCCCTCAAACGGCGGTGGCTGCACCAGGATGATGCGGGGGGTCACGGTGGCGCAGGTGGACACCAGTTTGTCCAAGGCGGTTTTGAATTCAGCGAGGCCGCTTTCTCCGCGCTCCAGGCACTCCTGACGGCCAAACATCAGCATGGCGGCAGTGGCGCGGGCGCGCTGGAGCTGCTGCGGGATGCCGCCGAAGTTCATGGGGCGATCCTGGCGAAAGACGGTGTCTGCCTCCCAGGAGAGGTCACGCACTTTGATGCGGCTGCCGGGAAACTGCGCCACGAGCAGCGCCTCCAGGGTGCCATCTTCCACCACGGCGACGGCTTCGGTGCCGCCGAGGATCGCCACGACCTCGCCGGTCATGAGGCTTTTGTTTGCGGCGAAGGGTGCGAGCGTGGGCCTTAGTTCAGCAAGTGGTGGTTGCGCGGCCAGTTCGAGAATCTCCGGACGTGAGAGAGTGCGATCGTAGAGACGCAAGCCGGTGATCTGGCCGCGAAGTGCGCCGCTGTTTGAAGCGAACAGGGACTGGGTCAGCATGAGAGGAGCTGAAGGTTCGCGCCAGGAATTCAGTTCAATGCCGTTCAGCCAGAGGCCGGACAGGGCCTGCTTCGCATCCCGCTTCACATTGAGCGCCACATGCCACCAACGGCCGGGGAGCTGCTGGGGGAAACGTGCCTGATGCGAAGGCCCGTGGCCTGGAATGCTGACGACGAGTTCCGTGGGAGTGAGGTGAAAGTTGAGCAGGGGCTTGTCTCCTTCGTAAAGCAACGACAGGAAATGAGTTTCATGTTCGGCAGCAGGAGGTGCTTCGATGCGGAAGGCAAAGGCGACGGCGAAGTCTTCCAGGCGCGCCTTTTGCGCCGGCGCGGGCAGGCTGAGCGGGCTCCAGGCCTGCAATGGCATCATGCCCTCCCACTTTGCCAGGAGGCCTTTTTCAATTTCGGAGGAGACGCTGCCCACCTGGGCCATGGCGCTGCCAAGGAGCAGGAGGTGGATGGCGGGGAGAAGCCGGAGGAACATGGCAGCGAAAAAAACAGGCGGGAGAAGCGCCTTCTTGCAGTTCGTTCTGTTCATCGGGAGGCATTGCTGTTAATTGCTGCCAACCCCATTTTATCTCATGAAGCTCAAGCTCGACCTCAAGGATTTTCGTGTACCGGATGGCAAGCCGTTTCGCATCAAGAAGGCAAAGACGAAGGTGAAGGATTTGTACAAGGACGACGCGCATTACGAGTCGCTGATCGCGGAGTTCCGCACGGAGATCGACGACCTGCAGCAGAAGATGTATGCGCAGGACCGGCAGGCGCTGCTGCTGGTGTTTCAGGCGATGGATGCGGCGGGGAAGGACAGCACGATCAAGCATGTGATGAGCGGGGTGAACACCCAGGGCGTGGAGGTGCACGCCTTCAAGCGGCCGACGTCCGCGGAGCTGGACCACGACTTCATGTGGCGCCACACGCGCGTGATGCCGCCACGGGGCCGCATTGGGATCTTCAACCGCAGCTACTATGAGGAGGTGCTCATCTGCCGCGTGCATCCTGAGATCGTGACCAAGGTACAACGAGTGCCGGATCACACGACGAAGCACCTGGACAAGCTTTTTGCCGACCGGCTCAAGGACATCCGCCACTATGAATCCTACTGCCACCGCAACGGCATTCTGATTTTGAAATTCTTCCTCAACGTGTCCAAGGACGAGCAGAAGAAACGCTTCCTGGCCCGCATCAACACGCCGAGCAAGAACTGGAAGTTTGAAGAAGGAGACGTGGGCGAGCGCGGCCACTGGAAGGAGTACATGGAGGCCTATGAGGACGCCATCCGTGAGACGGCCACGGAGCACTGCCCGTGGTATGTGGTGCCGGCGGATGACAAGAAGAACATGCGCCTCATCGTGAGCGCGGCGATCCTGAACGAGATGCAGAGCATGAAGCTGAAGTATCCCGAGCTGCCGCCGGAGCAGAAGAAGCACCTGCAGGCGGCGAAGCGGATGCTGGAGGCGGAGAAGGAATGATGAAACCAGAATGAGGAATGACGAATGAATGACGAAGTCTGAATGTCGAATGCGAAGAAACCGCACATGGAATATGCGGACCCTTCTTCGCTCTTCGAGCTACGAAGCACCTGAACTCAAGGGGGCCTGAGTGTGGGACGGCGAGTAACAGCGGAGGCTATTCGTGAGTTGTTTGCACGAAGAACGTTTCCAGATTCCGGCTTCCCCCTTCGCTCTTCGAGCTACGGAGGACGAGAAAGCCGATACTACAATACTTGCGCTGGGTGGCTTGGAATTTTGGGTGATGCGGGGATTCCAGAACGGGCTTCCTCCTTCGCTAAAGCTACGGAGGACGCGAAAGCCCGAACTACGTACTCAGAGCTGCGGAGATGTGAAGTTACTCGGGAGCAGCCGAACACCAAGCGGATGGATTGTGGAACGGGGAGTAACGACGGAGGCCAGTGGCGAAAGGGGGCGCTGTTTTTTGGCAAAGGAATTTCTTGGCAAAGGAATGGCCGGAGATTTGAGGCGTAGTTAGTCAGAAGGGCAGGCCACTTCGCGCTGGGTTACTTCAGACTGCGGAGCCAGGCGACGAGGTCGAGGAGGTCGGGTTCGGGCATGGTTTGGTCGAGGCCCTGGGGCATGAGGCTGGTGGGGAGGGTGGTGTCTCCGGCGATGGTCTGATGGGGGATGGTTTTTTCCTGGCCGGCGATGTCGATGACGAGGAGGCCTTCGGCGGTGTGGGATTTGATGACGCCGAGGGTTTGCTGGCCGTCGCTGGTTTCGATGACGTGGGCTTCGTAGTCGCGGGCGAGGGTGTTGCTGGGGAAGAGAATGCTTTCGAGGAGATCGCGCTCGGTGCGGATGGCGCCGATGTGGGAGAGGTCGGGGCCGATGGGACGGCCTGCGGAGCCGATCTTGTGGCAGGCGATGCAGGTCCCCTTCCCCATCTCAAAGTTCTTCTTTCCATTCGAGGCATTGCCGCTGGCGATGACCTTGTCTGCCAGCGGGGCGAGCAGGCGTTTCTTGGCCTCGGAGGCGGAGACGGCGGCGTTGTAGGCGGGCAGGATGATCGTTTCAAAAATCTCCGGCGGCAGGTCGCTGAAGGCGGTGCGGTAGGCGCTTTCCTGCTGGCTGGCTATGACGGGATTCTTTGCGATTTCCGTCGCAAAGGTGCGGCCGACATCGAGGTCCTTGGATTTGCGGACGAGGCCGAGAAGCGACTTGAGCTCGACGGGGCCGAGGGTGGCGAAGAGTGGCGCGAGTTCGAGGAACTGAGGCTTGGCCAGAGGCGCGCTGGCAATCATGCCCGCGGCCTGAATTTTTGCCGCGGAGGAGGAAGCTGCGTCCGCCAGCACGCCTTTGACCATGGTGAAGGTGTCGCCGGTGAGCTTGACGGATTTGGCGGAGTCGAGGGCCTTGAGGCGGATGGCGAGAGGGCGCTTGGAGTCGCCCGCGATGGACTGGAGCGCGGCGTCGAAGTGGGGGGAGCGGAGTTTTTTGACAGCGTCGAGAACGAGAGGGGTGGGGGATTCGGCGAGGAACTGGTCGAACGCGGGGAACCAGGCTTCATTGCTCACGCCGAGAGTTTGGGAAGCAATGATTCGCAGCGCGGATTGCTGGATTGCAGGGTTGGGATGCTGAAGCATTCTTGTCAGCAGTTCTTCGGCCTCGATTCCACCCAAGACGTGCGGGATAAAGGCTTCGAGCTGAGGAATGAGTGTGGCATTCCTGAGCTTTATCTCAGCCTCGCTCATCGCGAGCTCTGCAGGTGACCTGGCTGGCTCTTCACGAGGCAGCCGCTCCGCGAACCTGCTGATGACCGACCTCGCCAGGTCTGCATCAGTGGCTGCTATCGCCATGGCCGCACTGGAAAGCTGCGGATATGGAGAAGTGGCGAAGCCCGCCAGTGCCCTGTCAAAGTTCTTCTCGTGAAACAGGCTTCGAGGCACCACTTTCAGCACACGCGCCACAAATCTGGGGTCGGCATACTTTCCCTGCTTCTCGAAAATATTCGCCTTCTGCTCGACCGTCAGCTTGTCCGACCGGGGGAGACGAAGAGCCCCCTCATACCTGACCAATGCCATCTGCAAAAACTTCGGTGCGTCGGCGGAGAGTCTCAAGCTTTGAGCACATGCATATAGGGCAGCATGCTCGAGGGCAGGGTCCAAGTTGCTTGCGAGGAGCTCCATCATGGCGCTGTGCGGAATCTGACGGCTTTTATCCTGAGCGATCCATTCCAGAGCCAGACGGCGCGCCGGCTGATCAAACGACTTGAGCTCAACCAGGGCTGAAGTGAGATCCGCAGGAGAGGCAGCCACCCGTGCCCATGCTGCCGGTGAAGGCATGGACTTTGTGGACTTGATCCGATACACCGCGCCGAGGATATCTGACTTGGCCATGAGGCTGGAGGGGCAGCCGATGCGGAACCAGCCGCCGGTGTCGAGGAGGAGGAGGGAGCCGTCGCGGGGGTCTTCCATCACGTCGGTGAGATGGATGTCGGGATTGTGGAGTTTGAGGAATTCGTTTTCGACGGCCTTGTAGGTGCTGCCACTGGGGGTGAGCTCCATGCGGACGAGGCGCTGGGTGTTGAAGTGGGTGACCATGAACTGCTGCGCGCTTTGGTTTGCGGCGGGATAGTTTTTCCAGAAGCAGCAGCCGCTGACGGCGACGTGGCCGAAGTTGTACATGACGGGCATGGTTTCGAGGGTGCGCGGCAGGTGGGCGATGGCCTTGAGCTGGTCGGCGCGCTCATAGACGCCGCCGTAGAGCCAGTGGATGATGGTGTCGCCACGAGGCTGGGAGTAATAGAGGTTCTGCACGCCGATGATGTCGCCATCGCGGGTGAAATCGACTTCGACGGGATTGTCTCCGCAGCCGAGCGAGTGCCAGGCGACGTCGCTGCCGTCGGGCTTGCAGCTCCAGATGCCGCAGGCGAGGGATTCATCGACGGGTGTGCCGTCTTTCTGCACGACCTTGTGGCCTTTGCGGCCGTGGCACCAGTAGAGGCGGCCATTAGTGGGATGGAGGAAGGGGCCGTGGATGTCGGCGGCATTGCCGGTGTACTCAAAACCGCCGACGATCATCTCGCGCTTGTCAGCGACGCCGTCGTTGTCGGTGTCGGTGAGTTTCCACAGGCCGGGCGGTGAGCCGACGTAGAGGCTGCCATTGAGCCAGCAGGCGCCTTGAGGGAAGGTCATTTTGTCAGCGAAGACGGTGCTCTTGTCGAAGGCGCCGTCGTTGTCGGTGTCTTCGAGGAGGAGGACGCGGTTGGGCGGATTTGCTTCGAGCTGGGCCTTGTTCCAGTTCACGCCGACGGCATCGCCAATGAAGAGGCGGCCTTTGTCATCAAGGCAGCCCATGATGGGATGAGTGACGAGCGGAGAAGCGGCGGCGACGGAAAGGGTGTAGCCTTCGGGGAGATCATGCTTGGGCAGAGGGAGCGATGCCTTGCCGGTGATGACGACGGGACGTTTTCCGCTTTCTGGAATGGCAGTGCCCTTGTCAGGCGGGAGATCAGCAGCCAGGGCGGGAACGGCAAGGAGGAAAAGGAAGCGGCGCATGGAGCAGGTACGCTGTCAGAGGGCCCGTTGTGTCGGCGCCACACAAAGCTCATTGACTTTCTTAGCCGAAGGCGGATGGGACGCCGATGGAAATCAATCCTTATGCAGCTCCGCAGGCTGAGGTTCTTCAGGCCACCACCGAGGACGAACAGATCCGCCGAGAGTACCTCAATACCGAAGCGACGATCAAGTCGGTGGGCATTTTGTATTACCTGGGCACGGTGGCGTTGACCGCCATCGGGGTGATCGCCCTCACCCGTGATGATCCACACAAAAACGAGTATGATCTGCTTCTGGGCATGCTCTTGATAGTCATGGGCATCGGAATGGGAATCGCGGCGTTTGGACTGAGACGTCTGCAAAACTGGGCACGCCCCCTCACGATTCTGCTTTCAAGCGTGGCGGTGATCATCGGCCTGGTCAATCAATCCTGGGGAGTGGTGATCCACGTTTACATCCTGGCGCAGGTTCTGGGAAAACGAGGGAAGTTTGTGATGACGCCGGAGTACCACCGGGTCATCGCCGCAACACCGCATGTGAAACGGAAGACGTCCGTTGTCATGAAGGTGCTGCTGGCGGTGCTGCTGATCATCCTGATCGGCGTCATCGCGGCGAACAAACTCAACCGGTGATCGGCTAGAGACGCCGCACCTCCTGGACCTCCAGGCCGGTGAGCTTCCACTCGTTTTTCACGGGTGTGATGGTGACGCGGGCATTGTAGATGTTCACGCGGGGATGGCTGTGGCCCCAGTGGCCGACGATGCCGCGGGCCATCCAGTTGCAGTCGGCCACAAAGCCGGGGCCCTTGGGATTGGGCTCCACCTTGTCCACGTTGGCGGAGAACTCGGTGATGGTGACGCGGGTGCCTTCGCGGCCGTCCAGCGTGAGCGCCTGGATGGTTTCGAGGTAGAGGCGGCGCAGCAGCTCGCCATCCACGCTGCGGGCCAGGACGTCATAGACGTCGGACTCGGCATGATGGTCGAAGGCGCGGTACACATTGCGCAGCAGCGGGGAGACGATCTTCTGAGCTTCGCCGACCTGGGTGATGGCGGGAGCTCCGGCGCCCATATGAACCGGCAGCCGGAGCAACTGGCTCATGAGGACGGCGCCCAGCAGCCAGACGGCGACGTAGGGCATGCCGCCGCCAGGAAGCTTGTGATCCTTGATCTTGAGATAGGCGTAGAAAATGATGCCGCCAAGGACCCAGAGAATGCCGCCCACAGGCACACGAAGAGGCACCGGCAGCTCAAACTGCGGCACCGCCACCAGGGGTGCGGGGCGCGGCATGCGGCCCAGATTGCGCCAGCGGAAAGTTTTGACGGAGGAATGGATTTCTCCGGTCTCGCTCAAGGGGCCGAAGAAGACGCGCACGGGAAGCTTGGTGGTGCCTTTGATCCAGCCTTTCCAGGTGACATTCAATTCTTCAGGGCCGGGCGGCGTGGCGAACTCCCACATGAAGCCCACCAGCGCCTGGTTCAGGGCCACGTCTTCATCCTCGCGCAAAGGGAGGGTGTTGCCTGGCAGGCCCTTGATGACCGCCGCCGTGGGCGGAGGCGCGGGCAGAAACTGGCTGCCGGCGCTGAGGGTGCACCAGTCCGCAGCCAGCGATGCGGCCTTGTCGGCGATCTGCTTTTGCTGCTCCGGGGTGAGGGAAGCCGGCGGGGCGGCATCTGGCGACAGCCAGGAGAGGATGGTGGCCGCATCAAAGAGAACCTCAAAGCGCGTCTGGTAAGGCTCCACGTAAAGATAGGCCTGCGCGATGGGGCCGGTGATGATGAGCGAACTGCTGGAGGGCAACGGTGGCGGAGCAGGCGGCGGAGGGGCCTCGGATGGAGGCGGCGTCGGCTGCGGGGTCACCGATGGTGGGATGACTGGCTGTGGAAGGCCTGGCTGCGGAAGGCCTGGCTGTGGGATGACTGGCGGTACCGCGGGAACAGGCGCGGGGCTTTCAGGAGACGGCCGCGCCGGCGCGGCGGGCATGCCAGGAGTGAGCGAAGGCAGGGTCTCCAAAGGCCGCAGGGGACCGATCTTGATGGTGTCCTGAGCCTGCAAGCCAGCCGGGGCCATGACCGCCCGAGCCAGCACGACGGCCAGGAGGGCACAGCACCACTTTGATGGCAGGAAGGGATTTGGCATTCTGCGAAGTTGGAAAATGGGAGAACGGAAAACGCTGAATCAAAGCGCCCAGGGCTTGCGCCATTCCTTGGAGAGCAGCCTGGAGGCAGCGGCGTTGTCCGCGATGGTTTCCGTCTTCGGGTCCCACTTCAGGCCGGTGCTGCCGCTGCGCAGGGCGATGTTTGCCAGATGGGCGATGGTGATGCTGCGGTGGGAAACTTCGATGGGCGTGGCGGTCGGTTTGCCGTCGTAGATGCAGGAGAGGAAATTGTCCGTGTGGTCCTTGCTCTCGTAGAGATGGATTTCCTCCGGGCGGGTTTTCTCGCGCAGGATTTCAGGGCTGCTGGCGGTGATCTTGCCGCGGTTCACGTAGATCCATTTGCCATCGTCCCCTTCAAACATGACACCGACGTGGTCGAAGGACTTCTTGGAGTTCGGCGTGGCCAGCACGGCCTCCACCTCGGGCATGAGCTTGTGCTTCGGGCTGGCCACATGCATGACGAGACCGTTTTCATACACGCACTCGAAGGAGAATTCGGAGGCCGTGTTGTAGAGCGCCTTGGTGTCCATGGTGCCGGAGACGTTGCGAAGCTCGACGGGGCCGGTGAGCTGGGTGCCCATGCCCCACTGGGCGATGTCGATGTGATGGGCGCCGAAGTCGGTGATCATGCCGCCGCTGAAGTTGAAATTATGCCGCCAGTTCAGCGGCAGCAGCGCGGGGCGGTAGTCGATGTATTCGGCCGGGCCGAGCCACATCTCATAGTCAAAGTCAGGCGGGAGCGGCGCGGGATTGACCTGGTCTGCCATGCCGTTCCAGTTGGTGTGGCCGCCGGGCAGGCCGACGCGGACGCGCTTGAGCTTGCCGATGCGGCCGTTCTGGGTCATCTCGCAGGCGAGACGGAAGTACTGGTCGCTGCGCTGCTGGCTGCCGGTCTGCCAGGTGACGCCGGCTTTCGCCACTTCATCGCTCATGCGGCGGCCTTCGGCGATGGTGAGCGCCAGGGGCTTCTGGCCGTAGATATGTTTGCCTTTGCGCGCGGCGTAGATGGCCATGTAGGCATGCCAGTGGTCGGGTGTGGAAACCTGCACGGCATCGAGGTCCTCCTTGTCCATCATCTCGCGGAAGTCGGCGTAGGCGGTGCAGGTCTTCACCGGCTTCTTTGCCGCCTGGGAATAGTGGGCGTCGATGATCTTTCTGCCGGCCTCACGTCCGCCGGTCTCCTTGCCATCGTAGCCGTAGTGGCCGTACTCTTTCATGGGATCCGCCACAGCAACAACCTGGCACTTGTCGTTGTTGAGGAAGGAGGGAGTCCAGTCCCCGGCGATGGTGCCCCAGCCGATGGCGCCGACGGTGATGCGCTCCGAAGGTGCGGGGCGGCCGCCTTTGCCAAGGGCGGTGGCGGGAATGATGGAAGGGAAGCCGAGGGCGGCGGCGCTGGAGGCGAGGAAACGGCGGCGGGAAAGGTTAGGAATATCTTTATTCACGCGGGCAGCTTAGCGGATGAGCCCGCCGAGGCCAGAAAAGAAATTGAAGAACTCCGGTGCAAGCAAAAGTGGACACGATGCGTGTGCGTGTTGCAAGATGACCGGATGAAAAAATCGAAGGCATTGCTGCAGCGCTTCCTGCCGCTTCTAGGGGCAGCGCTGCTTCTTGCCGCCTCTTTTTTCCCGTACCGGGAGCAAAAGACCCGGCTGCGGATAGCGCCCGGGGTGTGGCCTCCGGCGGAAGCCCTGCTGGTGGCAAGCGACCTGCAGATACTGCCGCCCAGCCGTTTTCAAACCATTGAGATGCCGTGGTCCTCCGCGGTGGTCCGCGCGTTTGGCAGCGGTGCGGCGGATGTGGCCGTGGTGACGCTGGACAGCCTGCTGCGCATGCGTGAGGCGGGACAGAAGCTGAAGGTGCTGATGGTGCTGAGCCGGTCCACGGGAGGAGACGCCGTGCTGGCCCGCCCAGGCATCCAGCGGCTGGAGGATCTCAAGGGAAAACGGGTGGCCGTGGAGCGGAGCGCCGGCAGCTATCTGCTGGCCAGTGCGCTGGAAAGCGCGGGAATGAGGATGGAAGATGTGGAGTCTGTGCCGATGTTTCAGTCAGAGATGGAAACAGCGATGCAGGGAGGACAGGTGGACGCTGCGGTGGCCACGGAACCGTGGCTGACGATCCTGTCGCGCCAGGGGGCCGCGCACAGCGTGTACGACTCCAGCCAGCTCAAGGTGCCGATCCTGTATCTGCTGGTGGCGTCCGAGCAGGCCTGCGCGTCTTCCCGTCAAGATCTGGTGTCCCTGCTCAAAGTGCAGGAGGAGATGGCTGGGAAGATATGGGCGGGGAGGCCCTTCCCTGGAATGGATGCCGTGCTGAGGCGGGAAAATCTGAAGGAGACGGAGCTGCCGGCGTGCCTGGTGCGGCTGCACCACCTGGACAAGGCTGAAAACGAGCGCGTGCTGAAAGAGCTTCCGGAGCTGGCGCTGCAGATGGAGGATTTGATGATCCGCGGCGGGATGCTCAAGACCAAACGTACGGACAGCGGCTGGATCGATGAGAGCTTCGCGAAGGAGGTGCCGCGATGAAGAACCTGTTTCGATCCATTCAAAGCCGGATCACCCTGAGCGTGTGGCTGTTTGGCCTGCTGGTGATCTTGTTTAACAACTGGAGGAACCAGCGATGGCTGATCGACCGGCGGCTTGAACGCCTGGAGCTGGAGGCCACTGAAACCGGCAGCCGTCTGGCGGGCCTGCTGCAGCACCTTTCCCGCAAGCAGCAGCAGCATGCCGCCGAACTGGAGATGGCCTATGTGTCCCTCTCCCCGGAGGTGGACCTGGGGCTGGTGTGCAACAAGGAGGGAATGGTGAGCTGCGCCACGCACATGCAATGGCAGCAGATGGACGTGCTGCAGACACCGCTGGCGGACGAATGGCGCAAGCATGCCTCCGTGCTGGAGAGCATGGGGCCCGCCTTTGAATGGAATGCCGGAAAGACGAGCCTGGTGGTGATGGTGCCGTTCTTCGAGAATTATGAGTCGTCCAGCCGTGCGGCGGTGCTGATCCGCTATGATGCGGCGCTGGCGCTGGTACAGGTGCGGGAGGACGCCTGGCATGAGTCCCTGCGCCAGGCGGGCGTGCTGCTGGCCTCCTGCCTGCTGCTGTGGTTTGCGCTGGATGAGCTGGTGACGCGGCGGGTGCGCAAGGTGGTGGAAATCCTGCGCACCGCGAGCTCGAAGGACGGGCTGCCCGAAGTCCTGGAGGGAGGAGACGAGCTCTCGATGATCTCCGAGGAGTTTGCCGGAGCGGTGAAGAAGCTGCGGATCGCGGAAAACATGGTGCTGGAAGCCGCGGAGCAGGAGCGCCGGAAGATCGGCAGGGACCTGCATGATGACATCTGCCAGAGGCTCTCCGCCACGAAGATGAAGGCGGAGGTGGTGCAGGGCATGATCCAGGGGAAGGACGACAAGATCGCCCGCCTCGCCGGACAGGTGGCGGAGGAGCTGTCGGAATCGACGGTGATCGCACGGAGCATGGCGTGGGGCCTTGCGCCGGTGGGGATTGAGAACCACGGGCTGAAGGATGCGCTGGAGAATGTGCTGAGGTTTGCGGAGAAGTCATACATGGTGCGCTGCTCGCTGGACTACTCCGATGTGAGCACCGTCCTCACCGGCAGCGCGCAGGAGCTGCTGTTCCGCATCGCCCAGGAGCTGGTGACGAACGCGTGCAAGCACTCCAAGCCAAACGTGATCAACATCACGGTGCGGATGGAGGACACGACGGTGGTGCTCAGCGTGATTCATGATGGCACCGCATTCACCGGAGAAGCGACGACGGGCGGCAAGGGAATGGGCCTGCACCTGATGGGCCAGCGCCTGCGCACACTTTCCGCGACACTTGAGAGAACGGTGGAAAAAGGAGCGCGGGATTTTTCCATTTCCATCGTGCGAATTCCGCCAAAGAACCTATGATAACCCGCCAAAGCCCGAAAGACGCCCCCAACCAGCCGACCATGAAATCCAAACCCGCAAATTCAGCCATTCGGATCGCCATTGTGGATGACCATACCATGATGCGCGAGGGATGGCGCCTTTTCATTGAAAACGCCGCTGATCTGTCCTTTGCCTGGATGGCCGGAGACGCCTCCGAGGCGGTGCGCAAGGTGGACGAAGACACGCCGGACGTGCTGGTGGTGGACATTTCACTGCCGGACCGCTCCGGGCTGGAGCTGATCAAAGATCTGCGCCTGCTGCGGCCGAAGCTGCCGATGATCGCCATTTCGATGCATGATGAGAAGCTCTATGCGCAACGGGCGCTGAAGGCGGGAGCGCGCGGCTATGTGATGAAGAGCGCGCCGCAAAAGGTGCTGGAACAGGCGCTGCACCGGGTGGCGAGCGGCGGCATCGCCGTGAGCGAGGAAATGTCCGAGGAGATCCTGAAGGCCTTTTCCTCCGGCAATGCGGCGGAGTCCAAGGACTCCATTTCAGAACTCAGCGACCGCGAGTTTGAGGTGTTCGTGCTCATCGGCCAGGGGAAAAACACCGGCCAGATCGCGGAGGCGCTGCGCATCAGCACGAAGACCGTGGATGTGCACAAGATGAACATCCGCTCCAAGCTGGGAATGAATGAGACCGGTGAGCTGGCGTATTTTGCCATTCGCTGGGCGGAAGGGCAGAAGGGCGGCTGATGGTGCAGGTGTTTAGAAGCCGCGTGTTCCGACTACCCGGAAGGAGACGCTGAACAAGTCAATCACCGCAAAGTCCGGAAGGACGCGGGGATTTGATTCAGAAGGCTTCCCTGTGCGTTGTTGCAATCTGTGCGTTGTCAGGCCGGGGGAGCTGAGTCTCTTACGCGGAGTGGGAGGGCTGCTTTGGACTGGCCGTGACCGATGTTTTTTTCGACGCGGCTCAGTCCATGCCCCAGGGCCTTCAAATGACGGAGGCGCGGCGGCGGCGGCGCAGGCAGAGGCCCAGCAGGCCGAACATGAGGAGGAGGGCGCGGCCGGGCTCCGGAACGATGACGAGGATGCCGTTGCTGGCGAACAACTGCGTGTTGAAGGCGAGATCTCCGCCCAGAACGACACCGCTGAAGTCAAACGAGGTGGAGCCGGTGATGCTGTTGGAGAGGCTGGCCCAGTCGAGCAGGTCAAAGATGTCCCCGTAGACAGGGGTGTAGCCATTGAGGAAGGTGGAGTCGATCTTGAGGGTGCCATCGATCACGGGCGCGCTGGGATCATTGGAGAAGATATGATCGTGCAGGGAGACCGTGTTGGCATTTTCCCAACCGGCGATGACGGAGGGCGAGAGCGATGTCAGCGAGCTTTCGTTGCCGCGGATGGAGGCGTCATCATTCAGCGTAGCGCCGCCGAGCTGCATGAGGAGAGTGCCGCCGCTGTTGACCGTGAGGGATCCACCGACGGTGAGCAGCCCCTCGGCTGCGATGCCTGGCGCCACCGTTCCGCCGTTGTTCACAATCAGATCACCCCCGATGACGCCGGTGCCGCCCAGGGTGCCGGCATTGACATTGGTGGCGCCGGTGTTGGTGTTGGTGGCGGTGATCAACAGGGCGCCGTCGCCGGTTTTGTTGATGACGCCGCCGCCGGTGATGATGCTGTCCACCGTGGCGGTGGTGCCTGCCACGGTTTCAATCGTTCCGCCAGAGGCGCCGACGGTGATGCCGCGGGTGTCGGAGACGGTCATGTCAGCGGTGGTCTGCAGCGTGCCGCCGTTCAGGGTGAGCTGGTCTGCCACGGCGCTGCCGGGGGCCGCGCCCAGGTTGCTGTCCGCGGAGACGCTGAGGGTGCCGGCATTCACCACGGTGCTGCCGGTGTAGGTGTTCGTGCCGGAGAGCACCAGGGTGCCTGAGCCGGTCTTGGTGACACCATCGGTGGCGGTGGCACCTGAAATCACGGCGCTGACGGTCAGCTCCTGCGCGGTGCCGGTGCTGTCGCCGATGTTGAAGGTGCGTGTCGATCCACCGAGACTGACATTGCCGGAAAGGGAGGCGGCGCCGGGATTGCTGGTGGCGTCATAGGTGACGTCGCCCAGCAGCGTGAGCGTGCCGGCTCCGCTCTGCACCACGCCAACGCTGCCGGTGGCACCGGCGTAGATGAGAGCGGCGATGCTGTCATTGTGGCCAGCGAGGTCGAGCGTCACGGTGGCGGATGCAGTGGTGGCGGCCAGTTTGACGGTGGTGGTGTCCGGCAGGACATTGTCCGCCGCCGTGGCGATGCCGCCCGCATTGATGGTGGTGCTGCCGGTGTAGCTGTTCGGGCCGCCGAGAGTGAGGGTGCCCGAGCCCACCTTCACGAGATTGAGGGTGGAACCGACGTTGTTGGTGATGGCGCCGCCAAAGGCGGTGCTGGTGGCATCTCCGATGGTGAGAGTGACCGTGCCCGAGGTGGCGGAGGTGGTGATGAGGCCGCCCGTGGTGCTGCTGCTGCCGGAGAGGGAGGCAAAGGTGATGGAAGTGCCGCCTCCATTGAGATCAAGCGTGCCGCCTGCAAGGACGGACACTGCGGAGAGGACCGGGATGGCATTGGCGGAACCCAGCTTCAGCAGACCGCCGCTGACGACGGTGGCGCCGGTGTAGTCATTGCCGGAGCCGGAGAGAATGAGGGTGCCATCTCCCGCCTTGGTGAGGCCGGAGCCCGCGCCGCTGGTGAGTTTGCCGCTGATGGTGGCGGTGACCTGCACGCTGTCCACGGTGATGGTGCGTGCGGCGGTGCCCAGGTTCACGGTGCCGCTGAAGGTCAGATTTTGCGTGCTGGCCTGGCCACCGAAGGTGAAGTTTCCATCCACGGTGACGACGTTGCCGATGACGCGCGCGGCGGTGCCCGCCTGGATGGTGGTGCCGTCCGCGATGGTCAGCGCGCCGGTGCCCAGCGGGCCGTTGGTGACGGCGGGCGGAGTGCCTGCGGAAGCCGCATCCAGGATGAGGGTGCCGCCGCTGAGGATGAAGCCGGTGCTCCAGTTGCTATTGGCATTGTTCAGCACCAGGGAGCCGGAGCCCGTCTTGGTGATGGCGCCTGTCATGCCGGCATTCTGAGTGATGGCGGCGCTGATGATGAGCCCCATGGGCGAGAGGCCGGAGACATCAATGATGGGGCTGGCATTGCTGAACTCCAGCGAGGCATACTGAGTGGCCGAGGTGTAAACGCCGCTGATGGTGGGTGTGGTGGCGAGGTTGTCATTGACCACGGTGATGGCGTTCGCGGCGGTGAGGATGACCTTGGCGATGGTGCCGGCTGCAGGGGTGCCAAGATTGAAGGTGGGAGTGGCGATGCCGCCCACATTGTTGAAGACGATGCTGTCAAAGGTGTTGCTGCCGCTCGCGGTATAGTTCGGGAAGGTCAGGGAGGCGCCGCCGGTGAGGGTGATGATGTTTGAGGCATCGATCAATCCAAAGAGGGTGGTGCTGCCGCCGGTGAAGTTCACCGCCGCATTGTTGATGGTGAGGCCGCCGGTGGGAATGACGGTGCCGGCCGTGGTGGCGGTGATGGAGGTGGTGGCGCTGTCGATGATCGTGCCGCCGGTGTAGCTCTGGTTCGGATTCGAGAGGGCGAAGGAACCGCCGTTGTTGGTGGCAAGCACCACGGTGACGGGGCTGCCGTTGTCCACCACACGCGCATTGAGGGTCAGCGTGGCCTGGTTGTTGTAGAGATACAGAGTCTGCGACGAGGCGCCGGTGGTGATGCGGCCTGAATCCACCGAGCCGCCGATGGAGATGTTCGCGTTGCTGGTCTTCAGGAAGCCGCCGCTGGTGAGGGTGAGGAGGTCCGTGGCGGTGGTCCAGATGAGCGGCGTGTTGGACTGGTTGCTGTTGAGCACGAGCGAGTTCACCGCATACGCTGCACCAATGACGAAGTTGATGTTGTTGGTGGTGGTTGTGTATTTGACATTGTTCGTGGCACCGGCGCCGGCCAGGGTGGTGGTGGCGGAGATGGTGCTGTTGGTGTTGTAGTTGGCAAAGCCGGGGCCGGTGTCTCCGAGCACCCCCACGCCGAGACCGCCGCCTGCCGCCTGGGTGGGCAGGTAGGTGAGGAAATCGGTGCCCTGGTAAATGGCCCAGCCACCGATGATGTTGTTGATCAAGGTGGGGGCGGTGTCGAAGACGATGGTGGGCCCCTGGCCGCCTTCAACGCTCAGCGGACTGCGGCCGATGGTGTAGGTGCCATTGACGACATAGAACATGGCGTTGTTGAGCTGGGTGAGGCCCGAGGAGCTGATGTTGAACCCGCCGCCGCGCTGAGGTGTGGCGAAGTTGAAGGTGTTCATGGCGCCGTTCAGAATGATGCTGCCGAAGGTGCTGTAGATCTCGCCTTCCTGGCGCGGGAAGATGGCGATGGTGCCGCCGGTCAGGGTGATGGGTGCGGTGCCGAAGCGGTTCACCACGGAAGAGATGCCGGTGTCATTCCATGTCAGCGTGGCAAAATTCACATTGATGGCGGAGGTGTTCTGGATGGAGGCGCTGTCCTGCAGCGAGAGCGTGCCGGCACGCACGGTGGTGGTGCCGGTGTAGGTCTCGGCACTGGTGAGCGCCCAGGTGGCGTTCCCCGTCTTGTCCACATTGAAGTTGTTTCCGCCGGTGCCGCCGAGAACGCCGGCAAAGGTGGTGCTGGCGCTCTGCGCGGTGAACAAGGTGGCCGTGGTGGCGCTGGTGTTCACGATGGAGCCGCCGGAACCTGGCAGCAGATTGTTATCCGTGACGGTGATCTGGCGCACGGCCTGGTTGTAGCCGTTCAGATCGAGGGCGCCGCCATTGACCACGAGATCAGCCACCGTGGCGACCGTGGCGGTGGAGAGAACGAGAAGGGTGTTGGCGCCAGCGTTGAGCTTCAGCGTGCCATCGTTGACGAAGGTGGGACCGGTATTGTAGCTGCGGCCGCCCAGGGTGAGCATGCCGCCGTCCGCCTTGACGATGCCGCCCGAGCCCAGGATGGCGCTGGTGATGCTGAGATCACCGAGGGTGTGCAGAATGAGGAGGTTGCTGCCAGCGGTGAGGGCGCCGTTGACGATGCCGGTGTTGCCGACGTTGGCCACGAGGGCGCCGCTGCTGAGGGTGAGCGTGTTCAGCGTGCCGGCGATGCCGTACTTGAGACCGGCCGCGTCGGCGTTGGCAGCGGTCATCAGATTGCCATTGGAGGTGAGGCCGCCACCACTGTCCAGGGTGAGACTGTTGAGAATGACCGCCTGATAGAACTGCGTGGCGGAGGCGGCCCTGGCATTGACGGCGGAAGGCACGCCCAGGGTAAAGCGACCGGCGGCGGAGCTGGTGGCATTGCTGCCGAAGGTGACGATGTTTCCGTTGATGGCGGTGATGAGACTGTTGGCCGCGATGCCATTGACAGCGGCCGCGAGGTTTTCACCCAGCACAAGGCCGCTGGCGTCTGCAAACTGGACGTCGCCGGTGCCGGTGACGGTGGCGCCCGCAACGACGGCGCCCAGGCCGCTGGAGGAGCCAGGGAGAAGCTGATACTCCGAGGCGGTGAGGAGACGCAGACCGGTGGTGGCCACGCTGGTGACGAGGCCGCCGGTGGGATTGGTGCTGTCGATCCCGATGAGGTCAGGACGAATGCTCATGGTCTTGGTGCCCGCAGCACCGTTACTGCCGCTCAGGTTCGCCGCGGAAGCGACAATGTTGACAGACCCGGCGCCAATCGTGCCGCCCAGGATCGCGGATCCCGCATTGATGACGCCGGTACCGCGGTTGGTGGTGTTGGAAGCGGAGAGCGTGGCGACGGTGATGACGGTGCTGCTGGTGCTGGCCGTGAGGTTCCACTGGCTCTGGCCTTCGAGGAAGGTGACGGTGCCCAGGGCTTCGGAGACATTGGTGCTGTCATTGCCGATGTAATTGAAGACACCGCCACGCATGCTCACCAGGCGGGTGTTGCTGGCGATGCTCTGGGTGCCGCCGAGGCGGTTGTTGAGGGCATTGGTGCTGTTGTCGAGCGTCAGCGTGCCGCCTTCATCGACCAGGAGATTGATGAAACCGGACCTGGCGCCGGCACCGCTGAGGATGACGCTGCCGCCGTTCACGGCCAGGTTGCCAATGAGCGCAGCGCTGTTGTCCGCGGTGAGCGTCCAACTGCCGGAACCGCCCTTGGTGACATTCAGCAGGCCGCCGGTGAAATCGCTCACGAAGGTGCCGTCAAACACGGCATCCGCATTGTCCAGGCCGAGCAGGAGGGTGCCGCCGGCACTGGGATTGAAATTGCGGATCACCCCGGCGCCCGTGACGGAGCCGAGCGCGAGGTTGCTCTGACCGCGCATGTCCAGCGTGGTGCCGGCGGCGAGGTCAATGCTCATGTGCGCGTAGGAGGCGGTGCCGACGAGCACCACAGTGCCCTCCTGCACCTGCACCTGGATGGTGGTGGTGGCATTGCCCTGGCCGCCGAACGCGAGCACGCCGCTGCCGAGCTTCTGCAGGGTCGTGGTGCCGCCGACGAAATTGGTGTCCAGGGCGAGGCCGGTCTGCGTGTTGCCGCTGACGGCGGTGCCGGCCACCGTGTCCACGGTGATGGTGTGGGTGCCGCTCATGTCCACATTGCCGATGAGCAGCGGGATGGTGCCGAGCTGCTGAAGATTGGTGGCGGAGATGTTTCCAGTCAGGGTGAGCAGGCCGACGCCGGTCTCCACACGCGCGCCCTCGTTGCCGTTGCTGCCGCCGTCATTGGTGAAGATGAGGTTTGCCACGGTTTCATTGAAGCCGTTCAGGGCCCACATGCCGCCGCCGTTGATCGTGATCGTGGCCGTGTCCACGATCTGGTCGCTGAAGCCGCGATTGATGACGCGGGAAGCGAGGATGGCGGCGGAGTCGCTCACGGTGTTGGTGCCGCCGGAGATGACGAGATCACCGGTGATGGCGTTGCCGGTGCCGGTGGCGTTGCTGAGATTGAGGATGACGCCGGTGGCATAGGTGGTGCCCACATAGGTGTTGGCATTGGCCAGGGTGATTTCCGGAGCAAGATCCGCGCGGCCCATGCCGGTGAAGATGAGATCAAAGGTGCCGGTGATGAGGGAGTTGATCTGCAGGTTGTTCTCGGCGTTGTGAATGTAGAACTGGGAGGCGCCGGTGGTGATGACGCCGGGAAGGGCGATGGTGCCGATGGTCTTGGTGAAGTTTTCGGTGCCGGTGAGCAGACCGCCCGCGGTCAGCGTGAGAACATCTCCGGCATTCGCAAAGGTGAGGGTGCGCGAGGCGGAGAGACCGTTCCATGTCAGGGTGTTGACGGTGGCGCCGCCGCTGGTGACGGCGATGCCGGTGCCATCACGCAGGAGGAGGTTGTCCGTGGCCGTAGAGGTGGCAAAGCTGCTGGTCTGCATGTAGGAGGCCAGGGGGCGGACGCCGGAGGCCGGATCGTAAGTGGCGAAGGCCGCGGCGCTGCTCGGATTGGTGGTGATCACGGTGGCCCAGGCGCCGATGATGCCGTTGGTGAGCGTGGGCGCGGTGCTGAAGGTGATGAAGGGATTGTTCCCGAGGCCGCCATTGGAGGTGGCAAAGGTGACCGAGGCGGTGCCCAGGCGAATGAGCGAGCCGAAGGACATGGTGGCCGTTCCGACGCCGCCGTTGCCAATGTTCGCCTGCACGAAGGAGGCGTTGGAGGCGAGTGTGAGATCTCCGAAGGTGGCCACGCTGTTGGTGCCGGCACGCCCGATGTAGTACACAGCGCCGCCGTTGAGGATGATGCTGCTGGAGTTTGTGTTGTCCGGAGAGGTGGAGGAGGAGAGGCGGTCGTTGAGGGCCTGGGACTGGCTGTCATCCCAGCGGAGAACGGCGCGGTTGATGGTGATGGTGCCGCCGCCCGAGAGTCGCCCCTGGTCCTGCAGCGTGAGCAGACCGCCCATGAGCAGGGTGGTGCCGGTGTAGTTGCTGTTGTCCGTGAACGTGAGGGTGCTGCCGCCGCTGCGGATGAAATTGATGTTGTCATTGATGCTGCCGGCAAAGGTGAAGCTGTTCGTCATCAGGGTCTCGAAATTGACCATGCCGGCGGCCTGATTGGTGATGATGCCGCCGCCACCTGGCTGAGCGATCGTGCTGGCCAGGGCGCCCACGGTCTGGTTGTGCCCATTGAGGTCAAACACCGAGCCCTGCTGGGAGACGAAGGTGTCCGCGCGGAGGGTGGCGGCCGTGGTGGTGGGTGCCGGGGCTTCGGTGAAGCGGTAGAAGAGGGGGTTGCTGGTGGGCGCGGCACCGCCGAGCTGCAGCGTGCCCAGATTCAGGCGCGTCTCGCCGATGTAGTTGTTCTGCGCATTGAGCACCAGGGTGCCGTCGCCGTTCTTGGAAAGACCGGTGGTGGAGGGTGCCCCGTAATAGCCGCCCACGGACACGTCCACTTCCAGCAGGGAGGAGCCCATGGTGAAGATCGCGATGTTGTTGGCGGCGGTGGCGGTGAGGGAGCCGACGCCGGAGATGATGGCGTTGGCCTTGACCAGAATGCCGCCGCTGTCCACGGTCACGTTGCGCAGCGCATTGATGGTGAGACTGCCGCCAGACTCAAAGGTCAGGGAGTTCACCGTGGTGTTGGAGTACACCAGGGAGTCCGCGCCGGAGGTCAGCGCGCCGAGGAGGTGGATGTTGTTGTTGCTGGTGAAGGTGGTGTCCATCTCCGTGCTGAGATTCAGCGCACGGATGCCGTTTGTGGCATCATAAGTCGCGAACGTCACATTGGCGCCGGTGCCGTCCCCGGTGGCGGAGGTGTCCACGACCACCCAGGGGAGGATGTGCATGTTCTTGCCGGAGGTGGCCGACTGGCCGGTGAAGGTCGGGGCCGTGGCGAGGATGATGTTGGTGTTGCCAATGCCTGGCGCCCCGACGCCCAGATTGTCACCGCGAAGGAAGAGGGCGCCATTTGAAGTGCGCGTCAGAGTGCCGCTTCCCGTCGTGGTGATGCGTACATTGGCGCCATTGCTGACCAGGGTGACGATGTTGTAGAGATTGTTGACGGCAATGGACTGGTTGCTGGCGAGGGTTTCATTGACCGCGGTGGAGAGATTGCCGTCGATTTCCAGCGAGCCCCCGGTGAGCGAGACCGCGAGGCCGCCGAGGCGGGTGCTGCTGGCGGTGGTGGTGTTGTCCAGGATCAACTGGCTGCCCATCACTCCGCCGCTGTAGCCGCTGCCATTGATGGTGACAGTGCCGGAGTCCCCGAGACGGCCGGCGCCGCTGACGATGATGGTGCCCTGATTGAGGGTGGTGGAGTCGTAGGTGTTGCTGCCGTTGGTGATGATGAGGCTGGCGGTGCCGACCTTGGTGAGGGCGAAATTGCCGCTGATGACACCGTCGATCTGGATGCTTCCTTCCGAAACTCCGCTGAGGCTGTTGTAGCCGCTGGAGCCAATGCTGGCGGCCGCCCCCAGAGTGACGGAGCCCGTGACGACGGAGGTGGTGGTGGAGCTGTTGATGAGGGCGCCGAGGGTGTTCACCCCCACGCCGAAGTTGGTGAGGCCGGTGCCGGAGACGGTGAGGGGCTCGGAGATGGAGAAGCCATTGAGGTCAAGAACCGCGCCGCTGCTCACCGTGGTGCCTGCGCTGGTGGCGCCGAGCGCATTGGCATTGCCCACCTTGAGGGTGCCGTAATTCACCGCGATGGCGCCGAGCAGCGTGGCCAGATTGTCACCGCTGAGCGTCAGCGTGTTGCCGCTGATCTTGGTCAGGGGATTGGAGGCGCTGGAAGTGATGATGCCGTCCAGCGAGACATCCCCCTGGCCGCCGATCTGGACATTGCTGGAGTTGATGGTGATGCTGCCGGAAACGCTGGCGGCATTGGCGCTGCTGTTCCACAGGGCGGCACCGGAGGCACCCAGCATGCCCGCGGAGGCATTGCCACTGCCGGTGGGAATCATGGAGGTGGCGGTGCCGGTGAGCGGATTCACCTGGCCGGTGCCGTTGAGAACGATGTTCCCCGTGATGCCGGTGATGCCGTTCAGGTCCAGCGAGGCGCCCGTGGCATAGACGGCGCTGAGGGAGGCATTGGTGGCGGTGGCAGGATCGGAGATCTCCACCGTGGTGCTGTTCACGATGCGGGTGATGAAGGCCCCCTGCGGAATGCCGGTGCCGATGACGAGCTCTCCCACGCTGCGCCCGGTCGTGCTGGACATGGTGACGGTGGTGGAGCCGGTGGTGATGCCCGAAGCGACCGTGGCACTGCCACCCGCGATGGTGGTGGTGCCGCTGGTCAGAGCGTTCGCCCCGGCGACGACAAGCGAACCCGCCTGCACTGTGACGGCACCTGAGAAAGAGGAGCTGTCTCCCATGATGAGGCTGCCGGAGCCTGTCTTAATGAAGCCGTTTCCGCTGTCGCTCACACCGCCGATGAGGTACAGCATGCCCGAGGCGCTGGTGGGATTGAGGCCCACATTCAGAATGGTGTTCGTGCCGACCGTGGTGGTGCCGGTGACGCCAAACCAGCCGGTGCCGATGCTGCCGCCCGTGCCGCTGACGACGGTAAGGATGCTCGGAGACGCGGCGCTGCCATCGCCGATGGAAAGGGTGTCCACGGAGGAGTTCAGCACCGAGCCCAGGGTGTCCACCACGGCGCGGTTGCCGCCCGTGAGATTCCAGCCGCCGGTGAGCTGGCCCGCCGTGAGATAGTTGTTGCTGGTGGTGGCCAGATTGGAGCTGGCGGCGAAGAGGCGGGATGTGGGGATGGACTGGAAGCCGCCCACCGTGGTGTTCGCGCCCTGGTCATTCGCCGTGTCCGGCCCGGAGTAGAGCACATGGAAGCCGCCGGAATTGGTGGCGCCGGAGGCGTTCATCTGTTTGAACACGATGCTGTGATAGCCTGCGTCCAGAAACACGGTCGTACCGGTGGCGGCCTCCGCAGCGCCACCCGTGGAGTTTGCGATGATGGCCTTGCCGTCGATGTAAAGAATCGAGCTGTCATCCGCGGCGGTGCGGAAGGTGTAGCTGCCCCCGGTGACGATCTGGAGGTAGCCGCTCTGCACGGAGAGGCCGCCGTTGAAATTGGTGGTGGTGACGCCGATGGGGTGATTGAAGCCGCCCATGTCTCCCAGGCCTACCTGGCTGAAGGTGCCCGTGGCGCCGGCGCCGGAAGCCAGAGCCGAATTGATGGTCGGCGTGGTGTTAAACTGATAGTAGCTGGCGGCAAGCCCGCCTGCATTGTAGTCCAGCGGGAGGCTGGCGAGGGTGGCGGGCTGCGGCACCACCGGATTCAGGCCGGCGAGGGTGCTGCCATTGGACAGCGGCGTGGTGGTGTTGATCACCGGCACTTCCGGGAAGATGACGGTGCCAAGACCCACGTTCATCGGCTTCAGCGAGCCGTAGTTGAAGACATAGATGGTGGTGCCCAGGGCCGGATTGAGCAAGGCGGCGGTGGAGCCGGTGGTGTTCACATTGAGCAGACGGAGCTGGTAGCCGTTGGCCCCCATGACATCCAGCGTCTGGCCGCTGGCGATGTTCAGGTTCGTCACTTCCACGATGTTGTTGGTGTTGGCGCCGTTGTTGCCGAAGTTCAGACCGCCGCCGCTGATCGCGGCGGAGAGCGTGATGTCGTTGGCATAGGTGATCACGGTGCCATTGCCACCGCCGTTGTTCAGCAGGGTGAGCAGGGCGCCCGCGCTGTTGATCACTGCCGTGCCGCCGGGAATCGGTGATGCACTGCCGCCGTTCAAGCCGGCCAAAACCAGGTTCCCGCCGTTCAAGGTGATGCCGCCCGCGAATGTGCTGTTGTTCCCGAGGACCAGGGTGCCCTGCCCTGCCTTGATGAGGGCGGAGGTGCTGTCCGTGCCCGAGATGACGCCGTTCAGGGTCAGCGTGGTCAGCACCGTGTCCACCGTGATGGTGGTGGCCCCGGCGGCCAGGGTGGCGGCGCCATTGAGCGTGAGGCTGAGGCTGCCCTTGAGTGAGAAGTCTCCGCCGATGACGTAGTCGTTGTTCAGGATGTTGGCGGAGGAGGTGGAGGTCAGGAAGGTGCCGGCGCCGATGGTCAGCATGCCCGTGCCCAGCACGCCGCTGGTGAATGCGCTGGCGACGCCAGTGACGGAGTCGCGCGTGGTCACATTTGTGCTGCCGCCGATGGCGATGCCGCCCGCCACCAGATTCACGCCGCCGCTGAAGGTGTTCTGGCCGCTGAACTGCAGAAGGCCCGAGCCATCTTTGACGATGCCTTCCGCGCCGGTCCCGACGACGATGCCGGTGACGTTCAGATTGGCCAGGAGGTAATTGAGGTTTTCGCCATTCCACTGCACCGGATCCACCGTGAAGGTGCGCGTGGCGCCGCCCAGGTTGATCGTGCCGGTGCCCGCCGTAGACATCGTCGAAACGGAGCCCAGGTTCTGGCCGCTGGCGTGCACGTTGCCGCCCAGGGTAAGATTTCCATTGGTGCCCGTGGTGAGGGTCGGGGTGTCGCCACCTTCGTTGTTAAACACGAGGCCGCCCACCGTTTGATTGAAGCCGTTCAGATCAAGCGTGGCGCCGCCCATGATGGTGACGGTGGCGGTGTTTTTGATCTGGCTGCCGGCCCCCAGCACCACCCGGGTGTTGCGGTCGCTGAAAATGGCGGCGTTGAGACCATAGCCGCCTACAATGGTGAGATCGCCGGTGCCCGTGGCGGTCAGCGTCACGCCGTCCGCTCCGGCCGTGTTGAGGACCACACGCCCGGAATTGACGAAGGTCCCGCCGGTATAGGTGTTGATGCCCGTGAGGAAGACGTCATTCGTCGCCGCCAGCGATCCGCGGCCGTTTTCGCCATCGATGACCAGCGTCACCACGCCGTGCGCCAGGTTGTCGGTGATGTTGGCGGACACCGTGACGTCCGCGTTGCCGGTATTGTCCCCCTGATTGTTGAACCAGCTCATCGCGTGGAGGTAGAGGTCGGCCGCGCCGCTGGTGGTGCCGGCGGTCAGCGTACCGTTGATGAGGCTGATGCTGTTGGCGGAGGCGGTGGTGGCGATCGGAGACAGGATCAGGCCGCCGCTGGCGAGCGTCAGTGTCTTGCCGCCGAGATCCAGCGTGCTGCTGCCGGTGGCGCTGGTGCTGGCCTGGAGGTTCAGCGTGTTGAGCGCGGTGTCGGCCGTAAGCGTCGTGGTCGATCCCGCGACAGGCAGAAGGATGCGCACATTGTCGGTGGCAGTGCCATTGAAAATGGTATTGGGGGAGTAGCCCGCGGCGCCGTTGTTGGTCAGGCCGGCGACACCTCCGCCCGGAGTGTAGGTGGCGAACTCGCGCTCAAACGTGGCCCAGCCGCCGATGATGTTGTTGGTGAGACCGTCGCCCACGTTCGTGGTGACCACGCCGTTCAGTTCGGTGATGAACAGGCGCTGCAGTGCGGAGATGTTTCCGTCCATGTTCAGGAAGCGCACCGTGCCATGCCCCCCCGCCACCTGCGAAAAGCTCGCAAAGGTCACATCAGACTGGTTCACGTTGGAACCGGGCTCCGCCATGTCAATGATGCTGCTGCCATAGCCGAGGTAAACCTTGCCGAGCTGCTCCGTGCTGTACAGGGCGGCACGGCTGCGCCACTGGAACATGGCGCCGTTCATGGTGATGAAAGCCGCGTCATTGATGCGGTCCGTGAGGCTGACGGGCTCGGTGCTGATGTTGCTGGTGCTGACCAGCAGCGTGGCGTTTGAGATTTCGATGGAGGATGTTCCGCTCAGTCTTCCGCCGTCGATCAACTGCGTGCGGCCGCCATTGAGCAGGGTGGCGCCGGTGTAGGTGTTGTCGCTGTAAAGGTTCCAGTCCTGGGTGGAGCCTGCGGCCTGGGAGCGCACCACGGCGATGTCGCTCTGCCCCGGAACATCGTTGCCAATGGCGCCGCGGAAGCTCACATTGCCGGTGGTGATGCCGAGCGTGGCCTCACTTGCGGAGGTGTTGATCACCGTGCCGCCGGTGTTGACCGCATAGCCGTCGTTCACCGCCACCGAGCCGGTCTGGGCATAGAGGATGTTGACGTTCTGCACGGTGCCGTTGAGGTCCAGGTAGCCGCCCAGAAGCTGCATTACCTGGTTGGGCAGAATGGTCTGGTCACCACCGCCGAGCTTCAAAGTGCCATCATTCACCGTGACTGCGCCGGTGAAGGCGTTTCCGGCGGAAAGCGTGAGCTTGCCGGAGCCTGACTTGGTGAGCCCCCCGCTGGTGCCCGCGATGGCGATGCCCATGTTCAGATCCGCGATGTTGTAGATGATGAGCTCACGGTTGGATGTGGTGGTCAGGTAGCCATTTCCGCTGATGCCACTGCTGCCACCCAGAGCCAGAAGGCCGCCGCTTTCGATGGTGAAGGCCCGCACGTGGCTGTCCACAGAGAGGCTGCCGCCGCTGCTGAGCTGCAGGGAGTTCACCTGCCAGGCGTTGAGGATGTTGTAGGTGGAGGCGCTGGAGACAGCGGTGGACAAATTCAAGTTTTCAAACGCATTGAGCGTGACCGGGGCCGTGATGCCAGTGACCTGCTCCGAGGCGCTGAGCAGGCGCAGGCGGTTTGTGCCGGCATTGAGTCCTCCCGTTGAGGAGTCAGCGGTGACAAAGCCCAGGGCGTCCCCCGTGAGGCTGAGGTTGTTGCCAAAGGCCCAGGGCAGGATGGACTTGTTGGTCGAGCCCGTGCCGCCCGTCTCTCCGGTGAAGGTGTAGGTGGCGGCGCTGCCCTGGATGGTGGCCACATTGGCGCCGGCCGCGCTGCCAAAGCCGTCCGCGCGAATGAGCAGGGTGGAGCCTCCGTTGCGCGTCACCGCAGCGGTGGTGAAGTTCAGCTGCTGCCCCGCTCCGGCATCGAAGGTGAAGACGAGCGCGCCGGCATTGATGGTCATGGTGCCGGTGGTCGTTTCCGTCGTTGTGGTGTTGTCGTTGCCGATGATGCGGAAATCGGAGCCCTGGAAATTCAGCGCCGCGTTGCCCAGTCGGTTGTTGACGTTGTTGCCCGCGACACCGGAGTTGTCGAGAGTCAAGGTGGCGAAGTCATGCACGAAGATGGTCCGCAGGGAGCCCTGCCCGGTGCCCAGGGTGTTGAAGCTGCCGGCGCCGTTCAAGGAGAGCGTGCCCTGCTTCACGATGACGTCCCGGCCGCTGAAGGCATTGGCCACCTGGATGTTCAGCGTGCCGGTGCCAAATTTGTTCAACTGGAAAATGCCCGTCGTGCCGGTGTTGGTGATCGTGGTGGTGGTGAGATTGACGGTGCCGTCGCCGCCCAGGCCGACCCAGGCATGCCGGCTGGAGCCCGCGGTGCCGACCTGACCGAGCATACCGCCGGTGATGTTCAAGACGGCGCCCGCGTCCGCCGCCAGCGCCACCGCGCGCATCTGGCTGTCAGCCGTCGACGCCCCGATGGTGATCAAGCCGGCCAGCGTGTTGGTCCCGGCCGTGCTGCGGACGGCGCCCCCGCCATTGATGCCGGCGCTGGTGGCGTTGTTGCTGGCATTCACATAAATGCCGTCAGCGACAGTGACGCCGCCTGTCAGTTCAAGAGCCGCCCCGACATTGGAAAGCATGATGCCGCTGCCCGTCGCGGTGATGGTGGGGTTGGCCGTGGTGATGTTGGCGCTCAGCGATATGGTCGTTGCCGTCACCGCAGTGATGTAGGCGTCCGCGGCCACGCCCGTGCCGAACACCTGCTGGCCGACCACAAATGAGGCCGTGCCGCCGGCGGGGGTCAGCACTGCCTGATTGACGGCGCCGGTGGTGGCCGTGGCGCCAACGGTGTAGTTCGCGTTGTTTCCCAGGGTCGCACCATCGTTCAGTCTCACCACGCCCTGCTGGATGATCAGGATGCCGTTCCAGCCGGTCTGCGCCTGCGTAAGCTCCAGCGTGCCAAGGTCATACTTTCGCAGTGAATTGTTTGCGGAGGAATAAGTGAAGGCGCTGTTCAGCGTCAGGGTGTTCCCCTGGGTCACTTCAATTTCGCTGGCGGCGGCATTGAGGTTGAAAGTACGCGAGGTGCTGAAGGTGCCGATGGCACGGAAGCCGTAGCCGAGATTGTTGCCGCTGAGGCGTATGACGTTGTTGGAATCGCCAAGGGCACCGTCAGACGAGGCGGCCACCAACCCCGCGGTGACATCAATGATGGACCCGCCGCCACCGAACGTATTGCCGGCATTGGTCAGCGAAAGCACGCCGCCTCCCGCCTTGGTGAGCACCACGGCGGAGCCCCCCGTGGGTCCGCCTGAAAGAACGCCGCCGAGGGTCAGCCCGTCCAGCTGCAGCGAGGTGCTGCCACCTGAAACCGTGAAAGTGGGGCCCTGGTTGGCGGACACCGTGTTGAAAGCGATGTCGTCCACCAGAAGCAGACCGTAGTTGTTGTTGTTCGTCAGCGCCAGGCCATTGCCCAGCAGTGAGGAGGAAAAGCTCGTCGGGGCGATGAGCTTGTTCACTGCCAGCGGATAATAAACGCCGGTGCCGGCGCGTCCGATGGTGAGGGACAGCGTGCCCGTGACCGAGGGCTCCCAGGTGATGTCACCAAGATTCACGGTCTGCACGGAGGCGGTGCTGTCTCCGTCGGTCAGCAGGGAGAAGGAGGCGGCGTTGGTCAGTCCGCCGATGTCGATGGAGGCCGCGCTGCTGATGCCGGTGAAATTGAAGACTGGTATGTTGCCCGGACCGAATTTGGTGATCGTGTTGGCTCCGCTGCCTGTGCCGACGGAGGTGACCGTCCCCATGTTGGCAATAGGGCCCGCAAGCGACACGCTCAGATAGGGCGTCGGGATGTTGATGACCACGCCGGTGGTGCCCTGGCCGCCAAAGCTGAGCGCGCCATTGAGCGTGAGCGTCACGGATGACACGCCAGTATTGTTGAAGGTCGGGTTGCCCGCAAAGCTCATGGCATTGGCCACGGTGCGGCTGTTGCTGTCCACCAGGAGGCTGGTTCCATCGGCGAAGGACACCGCACCGGTGCCCAGGGGGCCGGTGGTCAGGCTGCTCGGGAGGGTGGAGCTGCTGGCAGAGAGGATGATGCCGCCGCCCTGCACGCTCATGCCGCCGTCAAAGGTGTTCTGGCCGCTGAGCTGGAGCAGGCCGCTGTCGGTCTTGACGATGCTCGCTCCGGTGCCGGTGATCACCGATGAAATGCTCAGGGCGGAGCTGATCTGCGAGTAGAGCTGACCCGCGATGGTGGGCCCCTGGATGCTAAAGGTGTTGGCCCCGCTGCTCAACGCCAGGAAGCCGCCGGAGATCGTCGCCACGGTGGCGGCGTTGCTGTTGAGGACCGTGACGGGCGCGGAGGAGGTCAGCGTGAGGATGCTGTTGGCCTGGTTCGTGATCGTCGGCGTGCCGGTGCCGCCATTGTTGTTGAAGGTGATGCTGTTGAGCGTGTTGTTCAGTCCCAGGCCTCCGGCAAGCGTCAGCGACGAGCTGCCGACCAGCGTGACGTCATTGGAGGCGTCGATCTGGCCGTTGTTCGTGTACATGACGACCGCCGCATTGTTGATGGTCAGACCGCCGCCTGGCAGGACCACACCGGTGCCGATCAGATTAAGCGTGCCCTGGTCCACCACGGTGCCGCCCGTGTAGGTGTTGTTGGCGGAGAGATTGACCACACCCGTGCCAGACTTCACAAACGAGAGCGAGCTGCCCAGGCCATTGTCCTCAATGATCGAATTGATGATCATGTTGCTGACGCCCACCACGAAGGAGTTGCCCACGCTGGTGGCGTTGGCTGCCTGGCTGAGCGTCACCTGGGTGGGGCTGTCCACGGACACGACATAGGTTCCAGGGGCAAAACCGACCCCGTTCAGGGTCGTCGTCGTCCCGCTCGCGGTGGAGGC
Source organism: Prosthecobacter sp. (assembly GCF_044227185.1). Classification (GTDB taxonomy): domain Bacteria; phylum Verrucomicrobiota; class Verrucomicrobiia; order Verrucomicrobiales; family Verrucomicrobiaceae; genus Prosthecobacter. The sequence goes on from NZ_JBGAFO010000002.1 coordinate 465,179, forward strand.
GGTGGCGTTCTGGCTGATGGTGATCCGCGTCAGGCTGTCCACAGACACCACGGTTGTTCCAGCCGGCAGGTTGCCATTGGTCAGTGTCATCCCCGGCTGGATGCCGATGGTGGAGGAGAGGGTGATGACGTTGGAATCCTTGGTGGTCACAGCACCGCCAAAGGACGAATTTCCGATCGTCATTCCTGGAGTGATGCCGACGGTGGAGTCCATCGTGATCACCGAAGATCCGGTCGTCGTCACCCCGCCGAAGAAGGCGCCGCCTGTCAGGGTCTGGCTCGTCGCCGTGGCCGTGGCGTTGTTGCTGACGGTCACCTGGGTCAGGCTGTCCACGGACACGATCGTGGTGCCCGTGGGGAGGTTCGCATTGGTGATGGTCATGCCGGGCTGCAGCCCCTGCGTGGAGGACATGGTGACCGTGTTGGACCCGGTCGTGGTGGCGGCGCCGCCAAAGGTGGGGTTGCCTGTGGCATTGAGGTACACGATCAGCTCGCGCGTGCCGCTCGTTTCGCTGCCGCCTGCCGTCAGATGACCGCGGGTGGTGACGGTGCCGATGGAGGTGTCAAAGACGTTGTTGCTGCGCAGCAGGCCGCCCAGTTCCAGGTTCAGCACGTCGCTGCTGCTGGTGAAGGCGATGTTGTCGGTGAAGTTGCCGCTGATGCGCAGCATGCCGGTGGTCGTGGTTCCTGACAGCGTCGTGGTGAAGGGCGCGGTGGCCAGCGTGCCGAGGTCGGTGATGTTGCCGCTGGCAAATTCAGACGAATAGCCGATGTAACCACCGTTCCCCACTGTTCCCACGCCATTGGCGCTGTTGTAGGCGGCGTAGTCGCCCGAGTTTGAAATGGCCCAGGCTCCCAGCGCTCCGCCGGCATAGGTCGTCGGCGTCGTGGTGAACAAAATGCGCGGGAAGTTGCCTATGCCGCCGAGAGCGGTGGAGTTGAGGAAATTCGCGGTGGTGCCGTCGGCCCGTGTCAGGCTGGCGATGGTCAGGTCCATGGAGCTGAAGGCCCCCGCGGTGCCTGTGCCGCCGGTGGCTGCCTGGATGGTGTTCGCGCCCTGGGCCAGGGTCATGGCGCCCAGCGTTTCCGTGGCCGCCGTGTCCACCCGCCCGTTGACCTGGATTGTACCGCCCCGCAGAGTGATGGAGATGGCGTCGCCAATGCGGTTGTTGTTCTGCGTCTGCAGGCTGGTGTTGCTGGTGATGATCAGGGCGGCGCCGTTGATGTCGATGCTCGAGGTGGCAAGCAGGCTGGCGTCATTTTCGAGGGTGGTGTTGCCGCCCATGAGCACGGTGGCGCCGGTGTAGGTCTCCGCCGTCTCCAGCGTGAGGGTGTTCCCGCCCACACGGCCGAGATTAAGATTGCCGGAAATGAGGCCGCCGAAGGTGCCGCCGGCATTGACCACGAAAGTGCTGATGTTCAGAGGCCCCGTGGCGCTGTTGGTCAGCGTACCGGCGGAGTTTGGCAGGCTGCCGCTGCCGGTCAGATTGCCGACGTATTGAGTGCTGCCGTTGAGATCCACGGTGGCGCCGATGCCGATGTTGAGCCCGCCCGACGCGGGAAACAGCGCATTGAGCCCTGCGTTCAACTGCAGGGTGCCGCCCATCACGTTGGTGGTGCTGTTGTAAAACGAGGTGCTTTCCAGGCTCAGGGTTCCGTCTCCCACCTTGGTGAGCTGGCCGTTGATCAGCGTGGAGGTCACATGCAGCGTGGTGCCGCTCTGCACCTGGAAATAGCCGGACTGGCCGTTCATGTTCACCTGTGACACCGCCAGCGTGTTGTCCCCGCCGGTGCTGATGACCGCGCCCGTGGTAAGCGTGAGCACGCGGTTGCCCGTGCTGGTGATGGAAAGCCCGCTGCCGTCAATCTTCATGGCGTTCAGCGTGCGTGAAAGCGAGACGTTTGCCGAGGCGGTCACGTCCATCGTGTCTCCGTTGGCGGCGCCGTTCAGGTCGTTGGTGGTGTTGTAACCGGTAAAGGCCACCACGCCGTTGGTGCTGTCATAGGCGGCGAAATCATTCAGAAGCATGATGCGCGGCAGGATAGCGTTGGAAAACGCGACACTTCCCTGCTGGTAGGTGGCGATCTTCACCTTGTTCGTGCTGCCCAGACCGCTGATCCCGCTCAGGTCCCAGGAAGAACCGGAATTGGCGAAGTTCACCGTGGCAAAGGACAGGGTGTTGCTGCCGGTGCCGGACATGCTGATCGTCCCGAGGATGTTGTTCACCGTGACATTGCCGAGGGTTTCCGTGGTGCTGTTTCCGATCAGGCTCAGGGCGCCACCCTGGAAGGTGATGCTGCGGCCTGCAATACGCCCCGCCGCATTGTTGCCGCCGCTCGCGGTGCTGTTGTCCAGCTCCAGCGTGCCACCGGCGTTCAGCACGATGTTGTTCAGGTTTGAACTTGTGTCCGCCAGCGCATTGAAGCTGCCGCCGGATCCGCTGAGGGTCACCACGCCGCGGCTGACGGTGAGACGCCCCACCGAGGTGTTCGTGCCGGTCAGCCTGAGCGTTCCAGTGCCGGAGTACTGCAGCCCCTGCGCACCGCTGCCGGTGCCCACAATGCCATTGATGAGCGTGCTGCCCGAGCCGAAAATCGTCAGGGTGTTGGCCGTGCTGTTGGTCACGGTGCCGGAGATCGTCAGCACCTGGCCGGCGTCCAGATTGTTCACAAAGGACCGGCTGCCGTTCAGGTTGACCTGGGCTCCAAATTCAATGCTGTGGGAGCCGTTCACGGTGACCGGGTCCCCCTGGAGGAACACGTTGTTCGCGATCTTGTTTGAACCCGTGAGATCGAAAGTCGAGGTGAGCACACCGCCGTCGAGAATGACATTGTTCACCGCGGCCCCGAGCGCCCCGGTGCTGGCCACGATGAGTGTCCCCTGCCCCAGCAGGATGCCGCCGGTCAGACCGCCGGCCACAGAGTTGTCCCCGCCGAGCGTGAAGGTCGCGTCATTGGCGATGCGTACATCCAGCCTGGTCAGAGAGGTCGTGATGGAGCCGATGTAATCCTGAATCTGCCCGTTCCACACCGTGGAACCGTAGCCGCGGAAGTTTAGAATGCGCGTCCCTGCGGCGTTCTGGAGGTTGACGAAGTTGCCGTTGACCGTGAGCAGAGCGCCGTTTTCGAGGCTGTTGGTCATCGTCTGGTCATTGGCCCCCGCGACCTTGTAGATATTGCCGTCCAGGGTGATGTTGTTGGATCCGCCCAGGACGAAATTCGAATTGGTGTTCCAGACAATGGGCTGGCTCGTCTCCAGACCGCCGGCGTCGGTGGCGAAAATTTCGCCGTTGTAAATCAACAGCCCCCCAAAGACCATCTGGGTGCCGGCGGCAATGGTGCGTGCTGACGAAATGGTGAATGTGGTCGAATTGGTGATGCCCGTGATGACGTCCCCGAAGCCAAAACCCAGGCCGCTGACATACATGCCGACCTTGAGCTGGGAGGTGTCAGAGGTGGTCACGGTCGCCACGTTGGCGACGGCGTTCGCCACAAGGTTGGAGACCGCCACCGGCCCCAGGGAGGACGAGCCGAGGCCAAGCTGACCGGAGTCAACCCGGGTGCCGCCGGTGTAGGTGTTGGTTCCCGTCAATGCCCAGACGCCGCCGTCTGTTTTATAAACTCGAAGGGCGTAGGCGCCTGCCGTGCTGTCGGTCAGATTGGCGGAAATGGTGTTCAGGTCATTGTTGGTGCCACGAATGATAAGACTGTATTGATTGGTCGAGGAGTTGGTGACATCCGTCAGGTTCAGCGGACCGCTTCCTGAAGAGTCAATCTGGATGGTGCCGGTGCTCGGCACCAGGACGATCGGGCGCGTGACGGTCTCCCCGGCGCCGACGTAAAGAAGGTTCACGGTGTTCGCGGCGCTGCCGAGCTGAAGGTTGCCTCCGGACACGTTGGTGCCAAAGCTGGAGGATGTGGCGCCCGCCGCACCGATGGAGGTGACGATCGTGGAGCCGTTGGTGAGGGTGGTGTTGCCATTGTAGGTGTTGCCATCGCCGAGGACGAGGGTGCCGCCGCCGGTTTTGCTGAGGCCCGCGATGCCGGCGCCACTGTTGCTGATGACACCGGAGACCGTGGCAAAATCCAGACCGGTGAAGGAGTTGTCATCCACCTGTATGGTGCGGAAAACCGTCCCGGTGGTGACGTTGAGGTCGATGGCATTCACGAAATTCACATCGGCCCATGAGGTGCTCGAGCTGAGGATCAGCGTACCTGTGCCGTTGCCAATGCCGTTTGCCCCCCAGCTCACCGTCCCCCCCGCACCGCCCAGGTTCACCACCAGAGCCTCGTTGCCAGCGGCAAAACCGCCGCTCTTGTTGGTCCCGTTGCTCGCGTCCGTCCATGCGACCTGACCGGCTCCGGTACCGATGTCACGGGTGAAGAGGCCGGAACTTTGGAACACACCACCGGCCAGCCGCAGATTGCTCGCCGTGGGCAGCGAGGTGCCATCCACCGCCCGGAGCGCTCCGGCCGTGATGATCGTGGCGCCGGAGTAGGAGTTGGCGCTGTTGCCCAGAATCCACAATCCGCCGGAACTCACGAGGGTGAACACCCCTGTGGTGCCCGGCGAAGGATCCTGCCCATTGTTGGTGAGCTGGAGGTCGATTTCGTTGTCGCCGAGGGAGTCACCTCCCAGGGTCAAGGTGCGGGCGCCGGTGCCCGTGAAAGCCACCGCCCCGGTGTTGGAAAAGATCAGCGCCGCATTGTTGGCTCCCCGGCCCTGAATCACATTGCCATAACTGCCGTAGGAGTAGATGCCGCCGTTCGCCGCCATGGTAAACAGACGGTCAATGCTCACCGAGGGAGTCTGCGTGGACTGCACCGCGCCAGCGCTGTTGGTTCCCACATAACGCAGGTTGCCGCCGTTAAAAACCAGGCTGGCGGCGTTCGTCGCATCGTCAGTGCTGTCTCCCCTGCCGATGCCGCTGACCTCTCCGATGTTGGCGAGGCTGGTGACATCCAGATTTCCGCCGGCCAGCGTCACCGGCCCGGTGAATGAATTTGCCCCGGAAAAAGCAATGGTGCCGCCGCCGGCTTTCACCAGCGCCACCTGACCAGCCCCGTCCTCAATCAGGCCGGAGAAATAGCCGCCGCCACCGCCGTTGCCGATGCGGATCGTTGCCGTGGTGGAAGCCGCTCCGTTCGTCACCGTACCAGCGCCATTGAGCAGATCCAGAGATCCCGTGCCTGAGGCCGCCGTGCCGAGATTGATGCCGTTCAGGTCCAGGATCGCCCCCTGCCGGAGGTTTACATCCACGCTGTCCGCCCCCAGCTTGCCGCCGGTGGCCATGCGCACCGTGCCTTCGTTGATGTTCACAGCTCCTGCATTGGCGGGATTGGCGTTGGCCGCACCGATGATCAAAGTGCCCGCACCCAGCTTCGTCCACCCATAGGTGGACGAAGTCAGCGGTGTGGCCAGGGTGAGGACATCGGAGGCGGAATCTGTCCGGAACACCATGTCCGAGCCGGCAGTGAATGTAAGACCCGTACCAGTTGCAGTGGCGTTCTGACTGATGACAAAAGAGGTGGAATTCGTGATGGAAACAATCGTGGAATTGGCGGGAATGTTGGTGCCGGTGATGGCCGCCCCGGGCTGCAGCCCCGCGGTGCTGGTGACAGTGATGACGTTTGAGGCGCTGGTGGTCGCCCCGCCCGTCAGAGAGGCGGTGCCGGTGGTCAGTCCGGTGCCGCCTGAAATGGTGACATTGCTGCCTCCGGTCACCAGGATGCCGCCGGCAGTCGTGCTTCCATTGTTGAGGGTCAGGGTGGCCCCGGTGGCGAGGGCCAAAGTGACATCATCACTGAATTTGATCCCCGCATTGATGGTCACGGACGTCTGGCCGGTGATTCCCAGAGTGTTGATTTCATAGGGGTTCGTATTGCCAGCCACAAGGAGGTCGCCAGTGCTGTCCGTCGTGTAAAGGGCCGCGCCGACTGCGCTCCCATTGGCAAAGTCTGCACCATTGTAATAGAGGTGGGCATCGAGAATGCCATTGGTGCTGGTGGCACCCGTGATAGCGACGGACCCGCCGGGCCCGGTCACGAAATTGATCCCGCTGCCCGCGGTGATGGTGCCAAGGGATGAAAAAGTGAGCGTGGCGGCACCGCCCGAGCCTGCGGTCACCATGACGGTTCCCGCACCCGCCGTGGCAATCAGCGAGCCCACGTTTTCGGTGCTGTTGTTTGCGCCGCTTCCCAAATATTGAAGCGTTCCGCCCGCGCTGTTGGTCAGGACATCGACGTTAAAAATGATCGAACCGGCATTGGGCAGGACATTGCGCGAGGAGCCGGAGAAGGTGTCCTGGATTTTCAAGGTGCCGGCAGAGATGGTGGTGGACCCCGTGTTCAGATTGGCGCCGGAGAGAACCCACGTTCCAGAGCCGACCTTCTGCAGGTTCGTCGTGGCTGTGCTGGGCAGCGCGGAGGAAATCGTGTTGTCGTCGGTATTGGTCCCTCCCAGCACCAGCGTCTTGGTGCCGCTCACCGCCGTGATGGCGCCGCTGATGACCAGCGCGCCGGTGCCGCTGGCATTGATGAACACATTGGCTGTCGTGGTGTTGAGCTGGATGGCGTTCGTCAAGGTCTCTCCCGCTCCCAGGTAGGTCAGCGCGCCCGAAGTCGTGGTCGCGTTGCCGATCAAAATCTGCCCGGTCGGCAGCGCATTGGCCGAATAAAAAGCCAGGGTGCCGCCACCGATGGTCGTCGTTCCTGTGCTGGTGGATGTGAACGCCACGTCAGTCAGGGTCAGCTGCCCGGTGCCTCCTTTGGACACAGCGAATCCGGTGGAGCTGCCATTGGCAAGAAACGGGCCGGTCAGGACGGTCTCCGCATTGCCATTGAAGGACACGACGCGCTGGGTGGTTTCGCTGTCATGGGCGATGCTCATGTCCAGAATCAGAGTGCCGCTTAAGTTGCTGTTGAACACCAGGTTGGCGGCCTGGGACCACTGCAGCGTCGTCCCCGCGCCGAGGGAGCCCTTGAACGCCAGGTTGTAGCCGTCCCGGCTGTAGAAATTGAAGGTGGCGTTGTCCGCATCCAGATTCCCGAACTGCGCCGTCTGGTTAAGACCGGAACCGCCCAGTGCGCGATCCACCATGATGTAGGCGTTCGTGCCTCGGGCGTACACGTTGCGGGTGCTGAAGTCCGGTGCATCACTGTGGACTTCCAGCCAGCCGCCGTTCAAATCCACCGCGCGGGCGGAGGTGCTGTTGCCGAGGGCCCCGTTGTCCGAGACCCTCACAGTTCCGGTGTCAATTCGCAGCGGCTGGGCAAAGTTGTTGCTGGAGTTCTGCAGCCAGAGCGTCGTGGCAATCGTCGTGCCCGATTTGATAAAGCGATCGGTGGATGCAACGTCATAACCGGTGACGGCTCCTGAAACGACGATGTTGCCGTTGCCAAAGAAAATCTCCGCCCCGCCCGTGCCGAGTTGCAAATTGCCGTTGATGGTGGTGACCCCGTTGGTCGCCACCATGCGTCCCTCAGATCCCGTGCTGGCCACCACCAGGTCGCCGTTGAAAATGTTGCTGCCTATGCTGACAAGAGCCCCGCCGGCATTGACCGAGCCCGGACCACGCCCTGTCACGCTGATGTCGCGGTTGATCGTTATTCCACCCGCCCCGCCCTGCACCACCAAACTGCCGCCGCTGTAACCTGGATTGCCAGTGTTGGCCAGACCGTTCACCGAAATGGTCGTGGTGCCGGTTCCGAGCTGCCCCTGATCCGTGATCACCAGGGACCCCCCATTGACGACCACATCCCCGCTGAAGGTGTTGCCGCTGTTGCCCAGCTGGAGGGTGCCGTTGCCGGTTTTCGTCAGCCCCGAGCTGCCCGCGATGATGGAGTTGATCGTGGCGCGCCTGAAGGTGGCCACGTTGACCACGGGGGAGGCGTTCACTCCGGCTATGGCGCTCAAGGTCAGCGTGTCTCCGGTGATGACATACCCGTCCGCGCCGAAGATCAGACCGCTGGCGGTGACTGCCTCGCTCAGGGTGACGACTCCGGAAGGAGCAGTGAATGCAGCGACGTCACCATTGGTCCAGGTGACGGCATCTGAGAGCGTGCTGTCAGTGGACCACTGCGCGGTGGTGGTGTCCCATGGACCATCGAAGCCCTGATAGTACAAAGTGGCGCCAGGTACCTGCACGGACCACAGCGGAAAAAACAATGCCAAGGCGATGGCAACCGGCCGCTTAAAATGACGACGCAAGGTGCCCAAGAGAACGCTGGATTTCTTCATCTGGTGGTTGGATAATCTGAGGGCTGCGGGAGAAAGTTTGGTTTGCGCTTAGCGCATGCCTCGGAGGACGCGTTTTAGCGGCTAAACTATTTGCGCATCTTGCCCTAACACCCTCATTCAGAGCCATTGGTGAATGGCTTGTTGTTAAGTAAGGCATGCCGGAATCCGGCATTCAATTTTGTCTTCACGACAGCTAAAGAACCTCTTCCATCACATCCTCCGCCAAGCTTGCCTTTTGATAAAGGATTCGGCAGGCCGCCCTCTATATTTTGGGCTTTGTGACCGCATCACCAGTTGCGGCGCGCCCCCCGCTCAACACTTTTAAAGACATGTCGCGCATCCCGGAAGAAACCATCCAGCAGGTGATCGCCGCCACGGACATCGTGGCGCTCATCGGCCGTTCCGTGAAGCTGCGCAAAGCGGGGACGAACTATCTCGGGCTGTGCCCGTTTCATAATGAGCGCACTCCTTCCTTCAATGTCAGCCCCTCCCGCAACACCTACCACTGCTTTGGCTGTGGTGCGGGCGGCACCGCCATCCGCTTCGTCATGGAGCATGACGGCCTCTCCTTTGTGGAAGCCGTCAGACGCCTGGCCGAAGCGGCGGGCATCCGTATCCAGGAGGAGGTCTGGGACGCCAATGCCGAGGCGGAGGCCAAGCACCGCAGCCTGCTTCTGCGCGCGCACCGCGAGATCGCCGAATGGTTTCACCAGCTCCTGATGAAGCACAAGATCGCCGCTCCGGCGCGCGAGTACCTCAAGTCGCGCGGCATCACCTCCGCCGTGGCGAAGAACTGGCAGATGGGCTACGCGCCGGCCAGCAGCGCCTTTTTCCGCGAATGGGCCGCGCAGGCGAAGCTCCCCGAGAGCGTGCTGGTGGAGGCCGGGCTTTTCGTGCAGAGCGACGAGGACTCGGGCCGCCGCGGCGCCTACCCGCGCTTCCGCGACCGGCTCATGTTTCCCATCCGCAGCGACAACGGGGACGTGATCGCCTTCAGCGGCCGCATCATTGCGCCGCGGGAGAACACGGGCAAATACGTGAACTCGCCGGAGACGCCGCTCTTCAGCAAGAGCAAGGTGCTGTTTGGTTTTGACCGCTCCAAACGCGCCATCTCGAAGGCAGGCGAGGCCATCGTCTGCGAAGGCCAGATCGACATGATCATGATCTACGAGGCGGGCTTCCAAAACGTGGTGGCCGGGCAGGGCACCGCCTTCACCGAGCTGCACGCCAAGCTCCTCAAGCGCGTGTGCAATGAAGTCGTGCTCTGCTATGACTCCGACAATGCAGGCTACAAGGCCGCCGAGCGCGCCTTCCAGATCCTCTCGCCCATCGGCCTCACCGTGAAGGTGGCCTCGCTGCCACAGGGGGAAGACCCCGACTCCCTGCTGCGCAAGCAGGGCAACGAGGCATTGCAGGCGGTGCTGGGAAATGCCACGGACTTCCTGGAGTACCAGATCCGCCGCCTGCGGGCCAGCGCCAAATCCGACAGCATGGTGGAGCGCGTGCGCATGGCAGACCAGGTGGCCGCGGCCATCAGCGTCTTCACCGGCGTGGCCCAGCGCATCACCGCCGTCAACAAGGTGGCCAAGCTGCTGGAGATTTCCGAAGAGCAGCTCACGGCCATGGTGAACCGCGCCGCCAAGGAAGGCAGGAACGGCGCTGGCGGCCCCAAGCCCGAGGCATCCTCCGCCAGCATCGCCGACGAGGCCAAAAAACTGCTGGCCTCCCAGCACAGGACCGCCGTGACCCTTTGCCAGATGGCGCTGAAAGATGCCGAAGTGATGTACTGGCTGCGTGAGTCCGACTGCGAAGACCTGCTGAAAGAGGTGCCGGGCACCGAGCTCCTGGCCCTGCTGGTGCACAGCCGCCACGACCCTCTGGAAGAGTCCTCCCAGCTCGCCTTTATGGCCGGACTGGAGCGCCACCAGGAGGCCGCGTTTGCCCTGCTTCAGGCGCACGCGCTCCGGCCTGGCGGCGTCGGCCCCAGCGGGCTGGAAGACGCAAAAAGCGCCCTCTACACGCTGGAGATCGCCCGGCTCCAGAGCCTGATCCAGGGCGTGGAGGCGAAACTCCGCCAGCGTGGCCTCTCCGCGGAGGAGGTGGAGCGCCTGCAGCAGCACCAGGTGGAACTCATTGCAATGCGCAAAGATTGCCTTGACCGTACCAAACCCGTCCCGAATAGTTTCTCCCCCTGACTGACGCAGGTCGCGGACCCCCCAAGAGGTTAGTATGGCCGTCTCCAAAAACCAACTTAACGGATCCCATTCTCGCAACGCAGCCGCACAGGCGGGCGCCCCCATGGCTGCCGAGGACGCGGCCGCACCTCAAAAACGTGGCCGCGGCAGGCCGCGCATTCACCCGCCCAAGGAGGCTCCCGCCGCCCAGGTCGGCCCGGATGGCATGCCTCTCAAACGCCGCCGCGGCCGCCCGCCAAAAAACGGTCATGCCGGCGGCATCGCCCAGTTTGCCAACACCACTCACGACGACATCCATTCCCCGGACGTGCAGGCACGCCTGCGCGACCTCATCCGCACCGCGCGCGAGCATGACCACCTGACCTGGGACGACATCAATGAGGCCCTGCCGCCGGGATTCGTCACGCCGGACCTGATGGACGCCCTCATCACGCGCCTGCGTGCGATGGAGATCAAGATCACCGATGATGTGGACGGCCTCGCCGCGCGCAACAACGCCGCCCGCGAACGCATCGCCGCGGAGCGTGATGCCGCCTCCGCCAAGCTGGACGTGTTTGATGATCCGGTGCGCATGTACCTGCGCCAGATGGGCCAGGTGCCCCTGCTCACCCGCGAGCAGGAGATCCACATTTCCAAGCGCATTGAAAAGGCCGACCTGAGCATGCGCCAGTGCCTGCACACCATCGGCTTCATCGGCCAGGCCTACCTGCAGTTTGCCGAGGCCCTGTGCAACGGCGTGGAACGCTTTGACCGTCTCGTGAGCGACCGCAAGGCGGACGAACGTGACGCCTATTTCAAGAAGCTGAAGCCTCTGCTGGACCAGGCACGGGAGACCTATGACAAAACCAGCAAGGCCTTCAACGCCATGATCAATGCCGGGCCGCGCAAACGCGCCGCGGCCCAGGAAGAGTTTGAAGCCCTGCGCGCCTCCTTCTTCCGCACCTGCGAGAAGTTTTACTTCAAATCCAAGATCACCGAGGACTTCGTCACCCTCCTGCAGCAGCGGCTGACGGATCTCAGCAATCTGGAACGCAATCTCAAGGAGCACCCGCGCAGCGAGGCGGCCAAAGAAGCCGTGAACGCCTTTGAGCAGGAATCGTGGATGACGGCCGCGGACTACCGCACGCTCATCACCGACACGCTCAAGCACGTGGCCGGTTCCACCCGCGCCAAAACCGAGATGATCGAGGCCAACCTGCGCCTCGTCATTTCCATCGCCAAAAAGTACACCAACCGCGGCCTCTCCTTCCTCGACCTCATTCAGGAGGGCAACATGGGCCTGATGCGCGCGGTGGAAAAATTTGAGTACCAGCGCGGCTACAAATTCAGCACCTACGCCACCTGGTGGATCCGCCAGGCCATCACCCGCAGCATCGCCGACCAGGCCCGCACCATCCGCATCCCGGTGCACATGATCGAGACGATCAACAAGCTCATGCGCGTGCACAAGCAGCTCCTCCAGGAGCTCGGCCGCGATCCGACCCCGGAAGAAATCGCCGAGGAAATCCACCTCCCCGTCGAGCGTGTGAACGCCGTCCTCCGCCTCTCCCAGCAGCCCGTCTCCATGCAGGCCAAAGTCGGCGAAAGCGAAGGCGACACCGAATTCGGCGACTTCATCGAGGACAAGGAGGCGAGCAACCCCATGGAGCTCACCGCCATGCACCTCCTGCGCGACAAACTCCGCGACGTGCTCGACACCCTGAACCCGCGCGAACGCGAAGTGCTGGAGCAGCGCTTCGGCCTCGGCGACGGCGCCGGGCGCACGCTCGAAGAAGTGGGCAAGCAGTTCCAGGTCACCCGCGAACGCATCCGCCAGATCGAAGCCAAGGCCCTCCGCAAGCTGCGGCATCCGACTCGCATCCGGAAGCTGGGCGGTTTCTTTGGCGCGGGTTGATGCATAGACGACGTAGGACGGTCGTGGCGAAGCCCGCCCGTCTGCGAGCGCACCGCAAACACCACGGCGTGCGAACCTCCTCAAAGCCAGGCCGCGGAGCTGCCTGGAAGTAGGACGGTCGTGGCAAAGCCCGCCCGTCTGCGAGCGTACTGCAAACACCAAGGCGTACAAACATCCTCGAAGTCGGGCGGTTTGGCGGAGAGCGCTGGTGAAGCATGCGAATATCACCGACGCCAAACACGACCGACCTACGGCAAGCATCGCAACACCAAGGCACACGAGGTTCCTACCCCCGCGCTCTGCCTGACACTTGCGTTTCGGAACGCGTACGCAAATTTCGCCCTATGCCGTGGATCGTCCCATCTGTGATTCCTTTGCCACCCGACTTCACAGCATTTGATCCCGGCAGTTCCATTCCGTGTGACACCTTCTCCAGCTACACACGACATCTTCCTCACTGGAGGCTGCCGCATGCGGCCTACTTCGTCACCTTCCGGCTCGCCGACTCCATCCCACGGGCCACCCTCGCAGAGATCCAACGTGAAGCCGAAGAATGGCGCAACAAAGGCCCTTTGTCCGATCTTGAACTGGAAGAGTGGCGGGAGTTCCAACGCGGGCGCCTCCGCAAGCTGGAGCGGCTGCTTGACGAGGGTCACGGCGAGTGCCTGCTGCGCGAATCAAAAAATCGGCAGGCGGTGGTGAAGGCGCTTCATCATTTCGAAGGAGAGCGCACAGAGATGCTGGCCTATGTCGTGATGCCCAACCACGTCCATGTCTTGTGTCGTCTGCGCGGCGGATTTGAGCTTGAAAAGGCATGCCGTTCCTGGAAATCGTTCACTGGGCGAAACATTCAGCACCATCTGGGCCGAAAGGGCACGCTTTGGCAGGACGAAAACTTTGACCGCATCATCCGTGACGAGGCACATTACCAAGCCACCGTTCGTTACATTGCAAAAAATCCCCTGAAAGCCGGACTGCAGGAACACGAAGCCTCCGTATGGTTCTGCAAGTCGATCCAAGACGCCAACTCACAGACGCCGAGACGTGACATTTGAGGCTGAATGGCAACCGAGCGCACCACGTCGTAGGACGGTCGTGGCGAAGCCCGCCCGTCTGCGAGCGCACTGCAAACACCACGGCGTACGAACATCCTCGAAGTCGGGCGGTTTGGCAGAGGGCGCTGGTGGCGCATGAGAACCTCATCGAGGCCAAACACGACCGACCTACGACAAGCGCACCGCAAACACCACGGCGTACGAACATCCTCGAAGTCGGGCGGTTTGGCGGAGGGCGCTGGTGGAGCATGAGAATCTCATCGACGCCAAACACGACCGACCTACGACAAAATCACCACCTCACCCCCACTTCCCTCCTGCCTTCAACACTCCTCAAATACACATACCCCTCCACCGCCCTTTCCGCCCACTCGCCTTCCAACACCACCCTCACGCGCTCATACTCACCACCCTCGGTATCCTCCAGCACATCCAGCTTGATCAGCCCCGCCTCATCCACGCTCCACACCTCTCCCTGAATGGAAAGACCCTCATCCGCGCGCACCATCCCCGGATACCCCCCAAGATCATACAAGCGAAACATCGGCTTCGTGCACGCCTCGCCCACGAACTGCTGCTGCGAGATCCAATGATGATTATCCCCACCACGCTTCAGCGTGCCATACACAAACACCAGCGTCCGCGTGTTCACAGCGCATCCTCCCGTTCATTCAGCCACGAAGCCAGGCTGTAACGTTTTTCGGTCAGTTCATTCGCGCGTTCGATCATGCTCGCAGTCATCTCCTGCGTCACCCGCACGTTGGCGGCCAGCCGCGCCGCCCAGCGCGGCCAGAACTCCTCCGCCAGCGTCACCTGCTGCACGCTGCCCTGGTGCAGCAGGCCCAGCTTGCCACGGCGCTGCCCGGCCCCGGCCACCTTCACTTGGCCGCGCACCACATCGTGCATGGCGGGCGCCACAAAGCAGAACGGATTCTCGATCAAATCCTCCGGTCCCGCGAGACGGCTGCCATCATCCAGCGCCTTCGCCAGCGACTCATGCACCAGCCTGTAACTGTCCAGCGGATTGGTCTGCGACCAGGGATGCACCGCCGGCACGATGACCGAGTACGTGTAGTCCGCATCATGCAGCACCACGCCCCCGCCCGTCCAGCGCCGCACGATGGGCCACTGCGGCAGCGTCCCCGCCAGCTTCGTCAAATTCTGCGCATAGCCGATCGTCGCCGTGGGTTCCGTCCATCGATACACGCGCAGCACCGGCAGTTCACTCTGCTCCAGCCACGCCTGATCCGCCGCCATGTTCCAGGGGCCGTCATGCGGCGGCGCATCGAGGTGCAGGATGAGTTGGTCAAAGAGAGGCATGTCAGAATCCACCCCGCATCATGCGACAACTTCGCCATTCTCCAACGCGAATGCGCACGAATCACCGCGAATCTGCTCTTTCTGTTTTTAGAAGGCCTGGGGACATACGTTTCGCCGCAGAGAGGCAAAGGTGCAGAGGTGGCAGAGATTGAATCCATTCTCTGCTACCTCCGCCTCTCTGCTCCTCTGCGGCAAAGACGAATGTCCCTTCAACTTCGCAGTGGCATGTCGCCAGACCCACTTCACACTCCGCCCATGCGCCCCACCCGCTTCCTCGCTCTCGCATTCTCCCTGCTGTCCGTCTTCTGCCATGCCGCGGACGACTACCAGCCCGGTCCCGACTCCAAACCGCAGGAGGGCGTGCCGAAGGGCGACGTGCTGAAGTTTGAATTCAAAAACAGCAAAATCTTCCCCGGCACCGTGCGCGACTACTGGGTGTATGTGCCCAAGCAGTACTCTCCCGACAAGCCCGCCTGCGTGCATGTGAACCAGGACGGCATCCAAAACCTAGCGCCCGTCGTCTTTGACAACCTCATCGCCAAAAAGAAGATCCCCGTGATCATCGGCGTCTTCGTGATGCACGGCCGCGTGCCCGCGGCTGATCCGGCGACTCAACTGGACCGCTTCAACCGCAGCGTGGAATACGACGGCCTCGGCGAGAACTACGCGCGCTTCATCCTCGAAGAACTCCTGCCCGAGGTGGAAAAGATCGTGCTGCCGGACGGCCGCGCCATCCGCCTCTCGCACGAGGGCAATGACCGCAGCATCGGCGGCAGCAGCAGCGGGGCCATCGCCGCCTTCACCGCCGCGTGGGAGCGGCCCGAGGCTTTCAGCCGCGTCTTCAGCAGCATCGGCACCTACGTCGATCAGCGCGGCGGCAATGACTACCCCGTCATGATTCGCAAAGCCGAGCCCAAGGCCCTGCGTGTCTTCCTGCAGGATGGCAGCAACGATGCGAACGGCACCGGTGGAAACTGGTTCCTCGCCAATCAGGAAATGCTCTCCGCCCTCGAATTCGCCGGCTACGAATCCAATCACGTCTGGGGCGAGGGTGGCCACAATGGCAAGCACGCCACCGCCATTTTCCCCGATGCCATGCGCTGGCTGTGGAAGGACTGGCCCAAGCCCGTGACCAAAGGCACTGGCTCCCGCGCTCCCGTGATGGAAGTGCTCGGTGCCGGCAGCGAATGGCAGCTCGTCGGCGAAGGCTATGGCTTCACCGAAGGCCCCGCCGTGAATGCCAAAGGCGAAGTCTTCTTCACCGACATCCCCAACAGCCGCATCCACAAGATCGCGCTCGATGGCAAGGTCTCCGTCTTCGCCGAAAACACCGGCAAGGCCAACGGCCTCATGTTTGGCCCCGACGGCCGCCTCTTCGCCTGCGCCAGCGGCAACAAGCAGATCGTGGCCTATGACGAAGCCGGCAAGATGACCGTCATCGCCGAAGGCATCGATTCCAACGACCTCTGCATCGGCCTCAACGGCAATCTTTACGTCACCGATCCTCCGCACAAGCAGGTCTGGCTCGTCAGACCCAATGGCGAGAAAAACGTCGTGGACACCAATGACAAAAACGGCATCGCCTTCCCCAATGGCATTCGCCTCACACCAGACCAAAGCCTCCTGCTCGTCGCCGACATGCGCGGCCAGTTCATCTGGAGCTACCACATCGAGGCAGACGGCACCCTCAGCGCCAAGCAGCCCTACCACCACCTCCGCATCCCCGATGGCCTGATGGAAAGCGGCGCCGACGGCATGACGCTCGACACCAAGGGCCGCCTCTACGTCGCCACCCACGCCGGCATCCAGTTCTGCGACCAGGCCGGCCGCGTGAACGGCATCATCGCCAAGCCCCAGCGCAAATGGCTCGCCAACGTCGTCTTCGGCGGCGCCAACTTCGACGAACTCTACGCCTGCAACGGCGACAAGGTCTTCAAACGCAAGACCCAGGTGAAAGGCGTCCGCTCCGCCGAAGCCACCATCAAGCCGGAGAAGCCGCGGCTGTGAGAGGGCGCGAAGCGTCTTGGAGTGCGGTGGCAAGCTTTAGCGCGACACCGCTTCGCTGGCCGGACAGCAAGCTGAGGCCGAAGAACGCCCGATACCCCGCGAAAGCGGTGTCGTCGAGGCAAGGCTTTGCCCTTGCCTCTCTGCCACCGCACTCCAAGACGCTGTCGCGTTCACGCGCGCCAGCCATTTCAGTTCCGCGGGAACGGAGGGGGCCAAAGCAAAATTGAACCTCCGCCGAGACTTCCCGTCGCCCGCTATCGCTGCCGCCGCTCTCTGGAACCCATGGCCAGGCACCAACGTCCCCCTCGCCACTCTTCCGCCTTCTCCAGACTCGACATTCACCTCCAGCCATTCACTTTCCGCCATGCCGATCCCCGAGATGACGCCCGAAGCTCTGGAAGCCTATCAAGAGGCTCTGGAGAGGATTGATAGATGCAAGAGGCGATGGGGGGGCTTGTTTTTGGATCTAAGCGACCTCGGCCTGACCTTGCTACCGCCGGAGATCGGCCAACTTACCTCCCTTACGCAGCTCAATCTCTCTGATAACCGGCTCAGTGCTTTGCCGCACGAGATCGGCCTGCTTACCGAGCTCACAGCTCTAGATATCTCCAATAACTTCCTTGAAACCCTGCCTTGTGAGATCGGACAGCTGACCGCCCTCAAGACGTTTTTCCTCCACAGCAACCGGCTTAGAATGTTGCCGCCGGAGATCGGCAAGCTAACAGCGCTCACGCAGCTTGTCGCCTACAAAAACGAGTTAAGCACAATACCTTCGGAGATTGGCCAGCTTGTATCTCTCGCTGGACTGGAGTTTTATGACAATCAGCTCACTGTACTACCTCCGGAGATCGGCAAGCTCCACTCTCTCACAGGACTTTTGCTCTCCAACAACCGGCTCCGTATGTTGCCGCCGCATATAGGCCGGCTTTCCGTCCTCAAGCACCTTGCCCTCTCCAACAACCAGCTCAGCACGCTGCCGCCGGAAATCGGACAGCTCACAGCGATCAATAGGCTTTATCTCTCCAACAACAAACTGGGCAAACTCCCATCAGAGATCATTCGACTCCAGACGATGGAGCATCTCTTCCTGCATGGGAATCCTGAACTAGGAATTCCAGATTCGATCTTAGGCCCCTCGGCTGCCGAGGTCTCCGCCAGCGATGAGAAGGGCCGCAAAGAACCAGCCAGGCCGAAGGACATCTTAGAGTACTACTTCTCTCAGGCTACCACTGATGCACGCGCGCTCAATGAGGTGAAGATGCTCTTGGTCGGGCGAGGCGGTGCGGGCAAGACCAGCCTAGTAGAGCGGCTAGTACGCGGAACCTATGACAAGATGCAGGAATCCACCACGGGCATAGCGCTGCAGGACTGGAGTCTGCCGTGTCCAGATGGAGATGATGTGACGGTGCACGTGTGGGACTTTGCCGGACAGGTGATCGCGCATGCGACCCATCAGTTCTTTCTCAGCGCCCGCAGTGTGTATGTGCTGGTGCTGACCGCGCGCGAGGACAGCCAACGGGAGGATGCTGAGTACTGGCTGCGGCTGATCCGCGCTTTTGGCAGTGAGGACGGGGCGACTTCGAAGGTAATCGTAGCTCTGAACAAGTGGGCCACTGCTCCGGTGCGTCTGGACCGTGAGGCGCTGCGGGAGAAGTATCCTTTCATCGTTGAATTCCTAGAAACGGACTGCGAGACCGGACAAGGCATCGCGGAGCTGAAGGCGAAGCTAGCAGAGATCATCGGCCAAGATGCCGCTGTTCGAGAAAAGACTGGCGCCGCGTATTTTCAGGTGAAGGAAGCGCTTCGGAAATACTGGAAGGATGAGCAAACCAACTATCTAGATTATGCTATCTTTGAAGAAGTGTGTAGTGCTTCAGCAGTGACCGACAAAGACCGGCAACTGGCCATGGCGCGCAATCTGCACCGCTTGGGGCTGGCGCTGAACTACGGGGATGATTCACGCTTGCGTGATACCACCGTGCTGAATCCGCACTGGGTGACGGACGGCATCTACATGCTTCTGCGTGAGGCACCGAATGAGCGTGCGGAACTGTCGCTAGAGGCGGCGTGCCGCAAGCTGCCGAAGGAGGAGATTAAGAGGGTTATTTTCCTCATCCGCCTTATGCAGAAGTATGACCTGGCCTTCCCGCTGAAAGAGGATGAGCAGCTCTGGCTGGTGCCCCAGGCGCTGGCAGATTCCCAACCTGTGCTGGGTGCGGAATGGCAGGGCGAGGAGGCGACGCGCCTGCGCTGGGCCTACGCGGCGTTGCCCGAGGGGCTGGTGCCCCGGTTCATTACTCGCACACATACTTTGAGCGAACGGTTACCGCGTTGGCTGAACGGCACACTGCTGGAGCTGGGACAGGCACGTGCCGTGGTGCGGGCGGATGTGACGGACCGCCGCATCACCGCCACTGTCATCGGTCCCAATGTTCACAGGCAGCAGCTCGCTGGCACGATTCAAACTGAGATGCGATCCCTCAATGCGGAGATTCGCGGTCTAGACCCTTTGGAGGAACTGCAATTACAGCACGCTCCGGAAGTATGGCTGCCGGTGACGGGCTTGGAGAAGGCGGAGAAGAAGGGCCTGCTTCACATGTCCATGCTGACGCCCCAGGGGCTGGTAGAGGTGAATGCGACCAAGGAGAACAACCGCCTGACGGTCCAGGATGCCCGCACGGATGTGTGGAAGCCGCGTGTATTCATCAGCTACTCGCATAAGGATGACGTGGCCAAGGATCAGCTCGTGCTAAAGCTCAAGGTGCTGCAAACCGCCGGCTTGGTGGAGTACTGGCTGGATCGGGATCTTACGGCAGGCGAGGAGTGGAATCGTGGCATCGCTGAACAACTGGAGGAAATGGATGTCTTTCTGCTGCTGGTGAGTGATCACTCCCTGACATCTGACTACATCAACCGCGTGGAAATCACCCGCGCCTTGGAACGCCGCAAGGAGGGCACCGCTGAAGTAGTGCCGGTGATCCTGCACCGCTGCCAGTGGAAAGCCAGCGGGCGCCTGAATCATCTGATCGCCCTTCCCACGGATGCCAAGCCCATCAAGGACCATAACAAGCATGCTCATGGTTGGCACGACGTGTCCGAAGGACTGATGCGCGTCCTTGAAAAGCTGAAGAGAAAACACGCGGGCGAGCATCGTTCCAGCGAACGGGAACGAGGGATGAGGTGAGGGAGCAGAGCACTCGCGCCGGAGGGTCGTAGGACGGTCGTGGCGAAGCCCGCCCGTCCATCAGGGTACGGCAAACACTCCGGCGAGCGGATCCCTCGCAGCGTACAGCAGCCCCCCCTGGCGGGTGAATGTCCTCGCAGCGTGCGGCAGGCCTTGGGGCCTGCGAAGGTCCCCCGCAGTCGGGCGGTTTGGCGGAGGGCCCTTTGCGTGTTAGAGGGATCTTTTTTTGCCAAACACGACCGATCTACGGCCGGAGAGTGCGCTGTTGCTTACCTCACGCCTGCCTCTTCTGCAGCTCCACCAGCGCGTTGAGAATCTTCACCCGGTTCATCTCATGCACTTCAATCTTCGTCCCGATCTCCGGCACCAGCGTCACCGTCAGCTCCCCGCCGAGGTGCTCGCGGAATTCTTCCAGGCCTTCCAGAATGGCGGGTTCACCGCTGCGACCGGTGTTCATCAAATGCGGGGAGGAAGTGGCAAAGCCGATGCGCTCAATCAGTTTCAGCACGCGCTCGCAGGTCTCCGCATCCAGGATGCCCTGCATGCGGGAATAAACCAGATCCACCGCCATGCCGATGGCCACGGCCTCGCCATGCGCCACGGTGAACTTGGAGATCTGCTCCAGCTTGTGCGCGGCCCAGTGGCCAAAGTCCAGCGGCCGGGCGGAGCCCAGTTCGAAAGGATCGCCGCCGGTGGCGATGTGCTCTACGTGCAGCTCCGCGCTGCGCTGGATCACCTGCTCCAGCGCCTCCTGCTTGAGCGCGGCGAGATCACCGGCCATGGCCTCGATCTGCTCGAAAAACGCGCGGTCGCGGATGAGGGAGACTTTGATAGCTTCGATGATGCCGTTGCGGCGCTCCCGCGCGGGGAGGGATTCGAGAAAGGCGAAGTCATTCACCACGGCAAAGGGCACGGAAAAGCTGCCCACCCAGTTCTTTTTGCCAAAGTAGTTCACCCCGTTCTTCACGCCCACGCCGCCGTCTCCCTGGCTGAGCGTGGTGGTGGGAAAGCGCACATGGCGGATGCCGCGGTGCGCCGTGGAGGCGGCAAAGCACACCAGATCCAGCGCAGCGCCGCCGCCGATGACGAACACATAGCTATGCCGGTCCAGCGCCGCCTCATTGATGGCGTCCCAGCAGCATTCCACCAGCCGGAAGTCGTTTTTGCAGGGCTCGCCGCCGGGGATGACGATGGGGTCGTCCACCATCGTGAAGGTGTCCGCATGCACGTGGCCATAGGCCATGATGTCATCGATCAGATCCTGGTTGGCGGTGGCAACGGCCTGATCCACAAAGACCAGCACGCGGGGGAGCTTGTGCGGCTGGTCGAGTTTGAGGAGATCGCGGATCGTGTGGTTCCGGGGCGCAAAGGCTTCTCTCGTGAACAAGATGCGATGGGTGTGCTCGAGCCTGATTTTTTTCTCCAACATTAACGGGGGCGGATTCTTTGGCTCTGACCGGGGTGGAGGTCAAAGGGAAAGGGGAATACGCCGGGCGAATGCCCTTTCTACAGCCGCAGCCCTGTTTTCTCCACCGTCATGGGGGTTTTTGCACCCGAAAATGGCCCCCGACCCCTCCTGTGCGGCCACCCATGGAAATAGCCTGCTGGGGTGATTGAGATGGATACCCCGCGGATTCAACATGTCCGCGGCCATGAAAACCTTGCTTTCGCACCCCCATCCCCGCCGCGACCTCCCCCGGCATGGCTTCAAGTAAAACGGCCCCACCAGCCGACCCGCAACCAACCTGCAACCAAATGTCCCGGCATGCCTGGAAGAACAAAGCCGCCGCCGCAGTGACCTTTCCGCCGCCACTCCGATTCCTGATACCCGCGCTGCTGCTGGTGCTCGGTCTGCTGTCGATGTGGCTGGACTACGAACTCGATCTGAACAACGACATGAAACGCAGTGTGGAGGATGTGACCACCCAGGCAGACGCCACGGGCAGGCGCCTCACCAGCCTGGCCCGGCAGCACCTCGCCCGTGGTGAGGTCGAGGCGCTGCGCGAGGGCCTCTCCGAGTGGAAGCACGAGCCCTGGCTGCGCATCGCCGCCGTGGTGGATGAAAACGGTCGCGTGCTAGCCAGCTCCATCCCCGAGTGGGAAGGCCATCTGGCGGAGGAAACACCCGCGGCCGGCGCCTGGAAGCGGGCCCGTGAAAATCAGGACAAAATCATGGAGGCCCCCGCCCTGGACAGCAGGGACGTCATCGTGCTGGCGGCTTTTCCCATCCAGCTTCCCTCTCAGCGCTCCTCCTGCCTGCTGCTGGTCTATGATCGCGCGGACGCCGTGGTCCACGCCCATGAAGATGCGCGCCGGCGCATGGCCTGGTCCGCCTCGGTCATCGCGCTCATGTGCCTCTGCCTCTGGGCCACCCTGCACTTCGGCGTGGCCTCCCGCCTGGAGCGCCTGGCGCGTTCTGTCCGGGAGTTTGGCGAAGGCCGGGCCGTCAACATCGAGCCCGTGCGCGGCGGCGATGAAGTGCATGAACTCTCGCAGGCCTTCAAGAAAATGACCGCACGCCTGGCCGACCGCGAAAAGGAACGCGCGGAGCTGGAGCGCGCCGTCATTGATTCCGCCGAAAACGAACGCCGGCGCATCGGCCATGAGCTGCATGACGGCATCGGCCAGCAGCTCACCGCCGTGCTGATGTCCATCAATGGCCTGCACGATGAACTGCAGGCCAGGGTCCCTGCCCTGGCGGACCATGCCCGGCATGCCAGCCAGAGCCTGCGCGAGACTCTGGCGGAGGTGCGCGCCCTGTCTCACGGCCTGGCGCCGGTGCCCCTGTGGAAGCAGGGCCTTCAGCATGCCCTGCAGGCGCTGGCAGACGCCACCACCCGCAGCTCCGGCGTCCGCTGCGTGTTTGAATGCCCGGACAACATCACCGTCGCCAACGAGGCCACCGCGTGCAATCTCTACCGCATCGCCCAGGAGGCCGTGAACAATGCCCTGAAACACGCGGACCCCGGGGAGATCCGCATCGGCCTGGAGTGCCGTGGTGAATCCCTGGTCCTTGAGATCGACGATGACGGCTGCGGCCTGCCAGAGGCGCCTTCAGAGGCCGGCGGCATCGGATTTCGGATCATGCAGCATCGTACGGAAATGATGGGTGGCAGGATGGAGCACGGTGCTCCGCCCGCAGGTGGCACCCGCATCGCCGTGCACATCCCCAACCTCCTATGACAACTGTTGATGCCGGCTCCAAAACCTATCGTCTCCTGCTGGTGGATGATCATCCCGCGGTGATCAATGGCTACCGCTTCATGCTGCAGCCTTATCCCTCTTTCGAAATCTGCGGCATCGCCGCCAATGAATCCGAGGCCCTGGCTCTCGTGGCCCGGGAAAAGCCCGATCTCCTCATCACCGATCTCAACATGCCCGGCCGCGGCGGCCTTGAGCTCATCAAGGATCTCGCCGCGCTGCATCCCGGCCTGAAGATCATCGTCAGCTCCATGCATGATGAAATGCTCTGCGCCGCGCGCGCCCTCCGTGCCGGGGCCAGCGGCTACGTGGGCAAGGACAGCCCCGGCCATGCGCTGCTGGATGCCATTCACAAGGTGCTCGAAGGCGGCGTCTATGTCAGCGAGCGGCTGGCCTCGCATCTCGCCGCCTCCTTTGCCTCCCCACGTCCCCGCGGTTCCACCGAATCTCCCCTGACCAAGCTGAGCGACCGCGAGTTTCAGGTCTTCGAGCTCTTTGGGCATGGCCAGACTGCCAAGGAGATCGCCGCACAGCTCCATCTCAGCCCAAAAACCGTCTCGGTACATCGCGATCACATCAAGGAAAAAATGGGCTTCGTCACCAGTGCGGAAATGATCCGCCAGGCAGTGCGCTGGGTGGAAACGCAGCGCGACGTGCTCAAGTAACGTAAAGCGGCGCGCCACAAAGGTAGGCCCGCCACCTAAATGCAAAAGGCCCCGGCGCTGATACCGCGGCCTTCACCCGGCCGCATGGTGCGCGATCCGTCCAACCAACACGGTCTTCAACAACCATGAAATCCTCGCGCATTCGCTCCAAGACACGGGTTCCAGGCAGCACCTCCTTTCATTCGAGCTTCTCGGATGTTCACCAGCATCTGGATGACAGTTCGCCTCTGTTTGATGAGCTGATGCAAAACCTGCCGTGGGTTCCGGAACAGAAAACCGGCCTGCCACAGCAGCACCAAGCAAAGGTTTTGTTCCAATTCTTTGATGGCTGGCCCGCCATGGAATCGTGAATTTCGGGCGTTCGTTCAACGTTACCCTGCCTGACATGAGAACCCCCAGCCGCATCATCATTGTGGATGATCATCCTGCCCGCTCCGCGGATCTGTGTTCCGCGCTGGCGGCGCAGCCAGATCTCACCCTCTCCGCCTCAGTCACCTGCGCCTCCTGCACCTTTGGCGCTGTCTCACGGCAGCAGCCGGATCTGGTGCTGCTCAGCCTCAGCATGCCGGACCATCGTGTTCTGGATCTCGTCAAAGACCTGCGGGTGCTGCATGCCGGCCTGAAGCTTCTCGTGGTTTCCAGCCAGGATCAGGAGCTGGAGACCGCGCTCGTCCTGCGTGCCGGCGCCCATGGCTGCGTGGCGGCCTGCAGCAGCATCCCCATCAAGCTGGATGCCATGCGGCAGGTGCTGGCCGGGCGCCATTGCTTCACCTCCCCGGGCGCCGGCGCCTTCCCTTCATCTGTTTCCCCCATCCACTGGGCGGGCGCGGCGGTCGCGCTCTGAGGCCCTGTCCTGCCTGCATAAAACTGGTTGCGGAAACAGGCGGCGCTTCGTTGTTTCCCGCGGCTCATGAAGAAGGAAGTCCTGCAGCACCTTTACAAACTGATCGCGCCCCATCGCGGCAGGTTTTTGATGGTGGTTTTCATCACGCTGCTGAGCACCGGCGCGGGACTCGTGGAGCCGCTGATCTATCGTGAGGCGATCAATGACATCGCCGGACTCTTTGTCAAAAGAGCCAATGACAAGGCCAGGGTGGAGGCCGGCGAGGAACTGGAGACGGGCGACGACCCGCTGGAGGACTTCCTCCGTCAAAAAATCCAGGCCGCCCACGAAAGTGCGCATCCCCTGCCGCCGCCCACGCTGAAGACGCACGAAAAAAAACCCCACACCCCGGCGCATGTGGCGGAGCGCACGCCAGGAGAGGCCATTCACACGCTCTTCTACGCGGTGCTGCTGATGCTCGGCGTCAATGTCGTCAGCTACATCCTCTGGCTCTATGCTGAAAACAAAAAGGCCCGGCTCGACTGCGACATCGAGCAGGAGTTCATCCAGGGCGCCTTCTCCCACGTGCTGCGGCTGCCGCTGGGCTTCTTTGGCAAACGCGCCCCCGCCGCCATCGCCAAGCAGATCGATCAAAGCGAGGAGGTCAGCGCCATCGTGGGCGCCTTCTCCCAGCAGATCCTGCCGGAGATCATCAGCCTCGTCGGCATCGTGGCCATCATGTTTTATCAGAACACCACGCTCGCCCTCATCGCCGTGTCGTTGATCCCTGTGTACCTCATCATCGCCTGGCGCTCCTCACAGAAGCTCGAAACCGGCCTCAACACCTACTACGAGCGCTGGGAGGACGTCAGCGCCCGCATCACCACCGCGCTGGAAGGCATCAAAACCGTGAAGCTCAGCGGCGCGGAAGCGCGGGAGGTGCAGGAATACCGCCGCATCTCCGCCAGCGCGTATGAAAATTTCGTGCAGCGCAGCCGCCTTTCGAACAAATTCTCCTTCTGGGAGGGCGTGCTCAGTCATCTGGCCACCGCCATGGTCCTCGGCTGCGGCGGCTACCTCGCGCTCATCCACAAGCTCACGCCCGGAGACGTGGTGATGTTTGTCGCATATCTGGACCGCCTCTATTCACCCATCGACGAACTTTGCAGCCTGTGGGTGAACACGCAGCAGCACGTCGCCTCCATCTCACGCGCCTTCCGCCTGCTGGAAAACAAGAGCGGCGAGAAGCCCGGCAGGCCGCTGCTCATCGAAGACGGCAGGGTGGAGTTCAAGGACGTGACCTTTGCCTATGTCGAGGATCATCAGGTGCTGAAGTCTCTCTCCATGGTTTTCGAGCCCGGCAAAATCACCGCCATTGTGGGCGGCAGCGGCACGGGCAAAACCACCGCCGTGGATCTCCTGCTCAGGCTCTATGAACCCCAGCACGGGGAGATCCTCATCGACGGCCAGGAGCTCGCCAAACTCGACTCCTCCAGCCTGCGCGGCCAGATCGGCATGGTGGCGGCGGACGGCGCCATTTTCCGCGGCACCCTTGCCTACAACCTGCGCTACAAGCAGCCCGACGCCACAGATGCCGAGGTCATGAAGGTCGTGGAGCAGGCGGGGCTGAAAAATCTCGTGGAGCGCCTGCCAAAGGGGCTGCAGACCATGGTCGGCCAGAACGGCATGGGCCTCAGCGTCGGCGAAAGACAGCGCGTGCAGATCGCCCGCGTGCTCCTCAGCCGTCCAAAAATTCTCATCCTCGACGAAGCCACCGCCAACCTCGACTACAACACGGAGGCGGAGGTGCGGCATGCGATCCATCAGCTTCGGAGCCACTGCACCATCATCATCATCGCCCACCGCTTCAGCATGGTGCGGGATGCCGACCACGTGTACGTCCTCGGTGGCGGCGGCATCCTGGAACAAGGCACGCCGGAAACCTTGATCGCCGCCGGCGGCTGGTTTGCCGCCTTTGCTCACGCGGTGGAAGAAGACAGCACCGCGGAGCAGGAAGAGGAAGAAGAAGAGGAGGCCGCTGAAGAAAACGAAGAAGCAGAACAAACCGATTCTGAAGGAGACTGAGACCATGGACGAACGCCCTGTTTCCCTGACCAAGAAAGCCTGGCCCTACATTGCCACTCTGAGCAGTGCTTCGGTCATGCTCCTCGCCTTCTTCATTCCCTCCATCCAGGACCAGTGGGACCGCTACCAGTCACGCAAGGTCATCGGCCAGTATGTGTCCCTGGGGGACGACTTCATGGAGGAGGAGCGCTACGACATGGCCGAAAAGGCCTACGAGAAGGCGTTTGAACTCTCCACGCAGACCCGCCTCGAAATTGAAATGAAGCGGCTCAAGGCCCGCGTGCATCGCATGAGCCTGCTGGTGGACTGGGGCGCCAAACCGCCGGAGGATCTGGAGGAGGTGGACTTCCAGCTCCTGCTGCACCTGCAAAAAAGCCATGCGCAGGAAAAGGAGCGCATCTTCACGCTGAACAGCTACGCCTCCTTCCTAGCGGGCTCCAAGAAGCTCAAGGAGGCGGAAGCCGCCCTCACCGAAGCCCTGCGCCTGGATCCCAGCAGCGCCATGCTGCATCTGAATTTGGGCAATCTGCAGGATCAGGTGGGCAGAAAAGACGAGGCCCTGAAGTCCTATCTGAAGGCCCTCGCTCTCGATCCCGGCAGTGTGAACGCCTGCTACAATCTCGGCCTTCTCTACGCCGAGCTCGGCAAATATCAGGAGGCCAAAAAATCCTTTGAAGCCGCGCTCAAGCTCGCGCCGGATGACGCCGAAACACAGCAGCAGCTCCGGCAGGTCATCAAAAAAATGGGCGAACCACCGCCGTGATCCATCCGGCCATCGGGCAGCCGCTCCGGCCGTAGGTTGGTCGTGTTTGGCGTCGAAGCCCCTCCGACGCTCTGTCATGACCTCCGCCAAACCGCCCGACCGCGAGGACGTTCGCACGCCATGGAGCCAGCCGTACGCTGACACGCCCCGAAGCCGCTGAAACGCTCGTCAAGAGGGGAGGCTTGCCACACGCTGATGGACGGGCGGGCTTCGCCACGACCGTCCTACGTCCATGCAGCTCGTCGGCGCACACCTCCTGGGCATTGCCGCCTGATGATACACCTGCCCGCACCACTCCTACGTCGCCGCCACCCAGCGCTGCCAGAGCCGCAGCAGCGGCGTGAGCACCACAAACCCCAGCGCCAGCTTCACCGAGACCGTGGCAATGGCGAGCGCATCCACAATCGCGATGCCCGCCAGCAGCCAGCCCACCGCCCGGCCCACGGCGGCGCCGCCTTTGCGCAGCGTGTGCGTGGCATAGGCCACCAGCACGGCAAACACCCCGAGCACCAGCACCTGCAGCGGACTGCCCCCCGCGGAGGAGAACCGCATGGCACAGACGATGGCCGGCGTGTACAACAGGGCAAACGCCAGCAGGGCGACCGGCATGGGCGCTTCGTCCTTGTTCTTGCCCTTTTGATGCTCCGTCCGCGCCGCCAGGGTGATGCCCGTCACATAGCAGCCCAGCGCCAGGGCAAACGGCAGCACCATCATGGGCCCCGCTGGCAGCAGGCCCGTTTCATAGTGCCACTCGGCGCCGAAAAAAGTCACGGACTCCTTTTTGCTGACCGCTGCAAAGGGGGACACCGCGGAGGCGGTCATCAAATACAGCAGCATCCGGCACGCCCCCATGACCGCCACGGATCCCTCCCAGCGCTTGTGATAGAGATCATAAAACACAATCGCGCCCACCAGCAGCCCGGTGATCTGCGGATTCGCACCATATCCCAGCACCACGACCCCGCCCATGAAAAGCAGGCTGCAGGACACCGCCCACGCGGCGCGCAGACCGATCTCCCCGCTCGGAATCGGCCGCTCCCGCCGGTGCTCCGCATCAAACTTCGCATCCGCCGCGTCGTTCAAAATCATCCCGCCGGTGTACAGCATCGAACCCGCCAGCAGCAGCCAGACGAAGCGCCCGTCCGCCAGCGAGCCACCAGCGAGCAGCCATGCCGCCGTGACGTTGGTCCACACGGTGGGCAGATTTGAAATACGGGCGAGGTGAAGCCAGGGGCGCATGCCCCCAGTCTTGAAACCCGCGGGACAAATGTCGAACGCTTATTTCAGCATGCTGCGCACAAACGGCAGCATGGAGGAGTAGAGCGTGCTGCCGTGAAAGCGGGAGAGCTGCTCGCTCACCAGCTCCGCCTCGCTGTCCACGTCCGCGGGCAGGAGATCCTCCCGCGTGTGCTCGCCGCAGGTCGCGTTCACCCGCACAAAGCAGGAGTCGCAGTCGCGCCTCACCTCGCCGCGCACGCCCGGCCCTTCCAGCACCAGGTCCTGCAGGGCGGGGCCGCTGTCCTTCTCGCTGAGCTCCACGCTCAGGTTCGCCTTCAGCCGCTGGTTGATCCACGCGGCGAGCAGCAGCGCGCTGGTCCGCTGGCCCTTGAGATGCGTGATGCGGATGGTCCGCAGCTTGTCCAGATTGTGGCAGGTGGCGGCATCCTGAAAGCACGCGGCCAGGGCCGTGCGCATGAAGTGCGAGCGCGTCCACGCAAGATCACGCACATCAAAGTCACCGGTCTCAGAATTCATGGCGGCCAGCAGCGCGTCAAACTGCCGCGCGGGATCCTTCCAGCGCGAGCTGTCGATGATCAGCGTGTCGATGCGGCTGTACAGGCGCTCTTCAAAATTCTTCGACAAATCCCCCTGCCACCACACCACCAGCGGCAGGTCGGAGTCCAGGTGGGCAAAGACGATGTTCTGCACCTGCGTGGCGTCGCCGCCTTCCAGCACAAAGCTGATCTGCTCGCTGCACACCACCTGCTTGCCCTGGTAGGGGCGGCACAGCGCCTGAATCCAGGCCCGTGCGCGCGGCGGCTGGGCCTCCGGCAGTGCGAGAATGAGCAGCGCGCGGCAGGCATGCTCCGCGGCCACATCGTCCAGCAGGTCATTGTCCGCCATGAGCTGGCAGCTGTCCTCGGTGTAAATCGCCAGGTTGATGAGCGAGGCGCGGGTCTTCGCTTCATCACCTTCCCAAAGCTGCTTCAGAGCGCGGTCAATCCGCGCAATGGGCGTTTCAAGCCCCAGGCGGTCCAGGTCGGTGTCGTTGAGATTGGAAGAGGGCATGAGAATGGAGAGTCAGGAATTTTTAATCGCTCGCTTGATCCAGCGCGGATCACGGCGGCAGTCTAAAATACGCAGGACCGGGGCATCGCCGTTGGGTTCCATGCGATAATAAATGGCAAAAGGAAAAGTGCCGCAAATGAGCCGGTGCCGGCCATTCACCACGCGATGAATGCCTGCGTTTTTTTCGAGAGATTCAAGCTCCTGAAACATGCACCTTTCAAAGTAATCGCCGAGTTCATCATCCTCCTGGTCTTCATAAAAGCGCCGCCCCTCGATCAGATCACCAAGCGCGCTTTCTGAGAGAGTTACACGCATTGTTTCAGGCCGGCCATGCGGCGCCTGGCCTCCTCCAGGGAAACAAACTGCTCTTCCCCGGCAGCCAGCCTTCGTTCCGTTTCCTCCAGCAGTTCCAGATGCCATGAGGGCGGCTGCTTGTCGTCTGTGACGGGAAACAGATCGTTTTCCAGATCCATCAACGCCCGCAGCTTTTCACCACGGCTCATTTGGTCAAGAGGAAGCAAAGTGGTCATGAGTAAAGGTGTCGTAAAGTTTCCGGCATGACAAGTTATCAAAGCAGCCGCCACTCACGCCCATCCGCGCGCAGCAGATCATCCGCTTCCTTCGGTCCCCAGCTTCCCGCGGGGTATTCATGCATCGGCGGTGGCGTGTCAGACTTGTGCCACGCGTTCTCGATCTGGTCGATGAACTTCCACGCGTTCTCCACTTCATCGCGGCGGGCAAACAACGTGGCGTCACCGGCCATGGCGTCCAGCAGCAGGCGCTCGTAGGCCTCGGGGCTGGCTTTGCCAAAGCTCGATGAATAGCGGAAGTCCATCTTCACCTGCTGCATGCTCATCGCCTGCCCCGGCTGCTTGCACAGGATGCGCAGCGCGATGCCTTCGTCCGGCTGAATGCGGATCACCAGGGTGTTCTCGCTGTTCTTGAGCATCGACGAGGTGGCAAAGGGCACCTGCGGCGGCCTTTTGAAATGAATGCTGATCTCCGTGGCCTTCTTCGGAAGCTGCTTGCCCACGCGAATGTAAAACGGCACGCCCTGCCAGCGCCACGTGTCGATCATCAGCCGCAGCGCCACGTAGGGCTCGGTCTGCGACTCGGGGTTCACCCGGTCCTCCTGCCGGTAGCCCACGCGCGGT
This sequence comes from Prosthecobacter sp., assembly GCF_044227185.1. Taxonomy (GTDB): domain Bacteria; phylum Verrucomicrobiota; class Verrucomicrobiia; order Verrucomicrobiales; family Verrucomicrobiaceae; genus Prosthecobacter. Next base: position 496,052 of record NZ_JBGAFO010000002.1, read on the forward strand.
GTGCCATCCACACTGCCTGCGGTGTACTGCGCGCGCACCACGTGTTTGCCAACTTCCTCAGGCCCCACCAGCGGGCGCAGGGCGCGGATCACCTTCACCTTTTCATCACGCACGCTGTCGGCGCTGAGATCGGTCGGCGGCTCCATGGCCACCAGCGAGACGAGCTGCAGCAGATGATTCTGCACCATGTCACGCAGCGCCCCCGCGGTGTCATAATAGCCGCCGCGTCCGCCTTCCATTCCGAGATTCTCCGCGCAGGTGATCTGCACATGGTCGATGTAGCGGCTGTTCCAGTTCGGCTCGAAAATGGAGTTTGCAAAGCGCAGCACCATGATGTTCTGCGCGGTTTCTTTGCCCAGATAATGATCGATGCGGTAGGTGTCCTTTTCTTCAAACGTGGCCGCCACAACGGCGTTCAGCCCCTGCGCGGTGGCCAGGTCCTTGCCGAAGGGCTTTTCACACACCACCCGCGCCCACTTGCCGCCCACGCCCTCATTGAGCCCGGCTTTCTTCAGCATCTCAAGAATGGGCTTGAAGGCCTCCGGCGCGGAGGCCAGGTAGAAGAGGCGGTTCGCAGGCGTGCCGCGCTCCTCATCAAACTTGTCCAGCAGCTCGCGCAGAGACTTGTAGCCTTCGAGGTCTTCAAATTCGCTGCGGTGGTAGTGGATGCACTGGGAGAAGCTCTCCCACAGCTCGTCATTGTGCCCCTGCCGGCTGTTTTTGCGGTTCCCCTCCTCCAGTTCCTTCCGGAAGCCCTCATCCGTTTTTTCACGCCGGGCAAAGCCCACCACCTTGAACTGCGGCGGCAGGTCTCCGGCGGCGGCGATGTTGTAGATGGCGGGGATCAGCTTGCGGTGCGTGAGATCGCCGGTGGCGCCAAAGATGACCACGGTGCAGGGTTCCGCACGGTGGCGGGAGAGCAGTGTCTCTTGAAAGGGATTTTCCAGTTCGGGCATGACTTTAAAGCAGGGACTACGCCACAAACGTGGCGCTGGACTGCCAGACTAGCCCTCCCCATCACGATGGCAACCGGCGATGCCTCCGCCACCCGCCGCGGTGGATGAAATGACTTCATGGCATCCATGAATCCGGCTGAACCCTCCATGGCAGGGGGGGCCGCGCAAAATAAGCGTCTCTTTCGCTCATTTTCTCCATCCTTGCTGAGTTTCAAAGGTTTGACAGCACGTCTCATCCGTTAAGAGTTAACGGGATGAGCAAACCGGCACCTGAGCCAGATATTCCGATCCCGGAAGACGTGAAAAAAGACAAGGGCTTGTGGGAGAAAACCCGCAAGAGCTTGATCGAGCGTCTGAACAACTGGGAGGATCAGAAGACGTGGAACGAGTTCTACCAGACCTACTGGCGTCTCATCTTCAGCGTCGGCACCAAGGCGGGCCTCACTCGTGAGGAAGCCTTCGATGTGGTGCAGGAGACTGTCATCGCCATCGCCCGTCAGGTGCAGAAAGGCCAGTACGACCCGCGCGCCGGTTCCTTCAAGGCCTGGCTTCTGCAGATGACCCGCTGGCGCATTCTCGATGTCTTCCGCGCCCGCAAGCGCCAGCCTTCCCTCGCAGACCAGGGCAATGCCGACACCGAGGACACCAGCGGCCAGGTCATCGACCGCCTCTCCCAGGACAAGGACAACCTGCTGGAAAACATCTGGGACCGCGAGTGGCGCGACAACATCACCGCCGCCGCGCTGGAGCGCGTGAAGGCCAAGGTCTCTCCCCGCCAGTTCCAAATTTTTGACTGCTACGTGATGAAGGGCTGGGGGGTGAAAAAGACCTCCGAGGCCCTCGGAATCAATGCCGCACAGGTCTATCTGGCCAAGCACCGCGTCGGTGCCCTGGTGAAGAAAGAAGTGCAGGGGCTTGAGAATACGATGCTTTAGTGGGAGAGTTCCGCGCGCTGGTGCTGGCCTGAGCAGTCCAGATCACCCCGCCATCCTCCTTCCACGCCTGCTTCATGAGCGATTCAGCCGCCCTGCCCGCCGAACCTCAGCCCCCGCACCCCAGCGCGGAGGAGGTGCATGACGTGCCCGCGCTGCACCCCGGCGCAGCAGCCGCTCTCGAGGCAGATTCCTTCGAGGTCCATCTTCCCGCTCCTCCCATCGCCGCGCCCACGCCCCATGAAAAGGTGAAGAGCCGCGAAAAAAACGGCCCGCCCTCCCACCGCGACGACATCGTCATTCCCGACTACACCCTGCTCAAGCGCATCGGCTCCGGGGCCTATGGCGAAGTGTGGCTGGCTCAGAGCGTCACCGGAGCCCTCCGCGCCGTAAAGATCGTCTGGCGGGAGGACTTCGAACTCACCCGCACCTTCCACCGCGAGTTTCAGGGCATCCAGCAGTTTGAGCCCATCTCCCGCGGCCATCCCTGCCTCGTGCACATCCTCCACGTCGGCTGGAATGAAACGCGCGGCTTCTACTACTGCGTGATGGAGCTGGCGGACGACGCCGAGGACGGCGCGCACATCAAGGACGTGAAGACCTACGTGCCTCGCACGCTCACCACGGACATGAAGCGCCACGGCCGGCTGGATCCCTTCTTCTGCCGGGATGCGGGCGTCTACCTGGCAGACGCACTCCACTACATGCACAATCATGGTCTCACCCACCGTGACATCAAGCCCTCCAACATCATCTTCGTCGGCGGCGTGTGCAAACTCGCGGATATCGGCCTCGTCGCCGCATTCGGAGAGCGCACCTTTGTGGGCACGGAGGGCTTCGTGCCTCCGGAAGGCCCCGGCACTCCGCAGGCGGACATCTACAGCCTCGGCAAGGTGCTCTATGAAATGAGCAGCGGCAAAGACCGCATGGAGTTCCCCGAAGTGCCGGACAATCTCTCCGACGAAGAGTGGCCTTTCTGGATCGATCTCAACCGCGTCATCTGCCAGGCCTGCGAGGCCGACCTCGCCCGCCGCTTCACCCACGCCTCAGATTTCGCCGAGGCCCTGCAGCATGTCGGCGATGTGCGGCCGGAGAGCTTTGTGCGCCGCTTCGCCCGCGCCGCCATCATCACCACCCTCGCCTCCTTCCTCGTGGCCAGCGGTCTGGTGATGGGCAAGCACCAGCGCGACTGGAGCTATGAAATCCCTCTGCCCGTAAAGCCGCTGCCAGTGCTCCCCGCAAAGCCGCAGCCACCCACCCCGGGGAAGCTCTGGCAGAACCGCCTCGGGCAGTGGTTCACCTTCAAGAACGACCGCCATGTGGCGGACCTCCCGGTGACCCCGGAGCTCTTTTACACCTTCCTCATCACCGCAGACCGTCCCGCGGAGTGGGGCGCGGCGGAGTTTGTGCAGCCGGACAAGACTTCCATCCGCGTCGCTGAGGCCACCCGCGAAGACGCGGACGCCTTCTGCGCCTGGATGACCTTCATGGATCGCAAAAGCGGACGTCTCGACGCCGACCACGAATACGTCTGGCAGCCGGTGAAGCTCCCCCGCTCTCCCAATTCCTCCCCCCCGCGCAAGGGGCACATGGCCATCCGCTGCGAGATCGTGGCTCTGAAGTACGGCAGCCTTAAAATCGACAGCACCCCTCCAGGCGCGCAGGTCTTCGATGGCGAGCAACTCCTCGGCCGCACGCCCTTGGCCCTGCCAAAGGTGCGCGCGGACGCCTTCAGCTACGAAATCATCCTGCCCGGCTACAAGCCCGAGGCCGCGGACGGCAAGCTCAAGCAGGGCCAGAGCATCAATTTCAATCTGCGCCTGAAAGCCACCGGCGCCGTGGTCTTTGGCAAGCCCTGGCAGAACAGCCTCGGCATCAAGTTCGTGCCCCTCGGCAAGGCCATGCTCGCCAGCATCGAAACCCGCCGCAAAGACTTCCTCGAATTTGCCAAGGCCACCAACCAGCCGCCCGTGGAAGGCCGCGTGCTGGATGCCGAGCCCGACCTCCCCGTCAGCATGGTGAACCGCTCCGAAGCCGAGCAGTTCTGCCGCTGGCTGACCGACCGCGAGCGCGCCCAAAGCCTCCTGGAGCCCGATCAGGAGTACCGCCTGCCCACCGACGACGAGTGGAGCATGGCCGCCTACCTCTCCCGCGAGATCGGCGACACCCCCTCCGAACGCAGTCTGCGCATCGAAGGCATCTACCCCTGGGGCTTCATCTGGCCGCCTCCCGCGAAATCCGGCAACTTCCTCGACAAAAGCGCGGACAAGACCGGCACAAAGGCCATTCCCAAATACGACGACGGCTTTGCCGGCCCGGCGCCGGTGGGCTCCTTCCGCGCGGACGGCCGCGGCCTGCACGACCTCTCTGGCAATCTCTGGGAGTGGGTCTCAGACTCCTGGGGAGCCATGCCAGACCAGGGCGTGCTGCGCGGCGGCGCCTACACCACTTCAGAGCGCCAGGAACTCCTCGCCTCCTTCCGCCGCCATGCCACCGCCGCCGACCGCCATCCCGATGCCGGCTTCCGCCTCCTGCTCTGGAACATCGGCCAGATGGCCCGTGAAGACGACGATTGAATCCGGCTCTTTTGCGGGAATAAGCAATCTTCGGCGGTCCTCCCACGTATCAGCCAGCAGCAAACCAACGCCATGAAACTCCGCCTCGCCCTTCTTTCCGCCCTTGCCGCCGCCTTCTGCATCGCTCAGGCCGAGGACAAACCCAAAACCGATACTTCCAAACCCATGTCCAAGCCCGAAATCGTGAAGTCTGAATCCGACTGGCAGAAAATGCTCACCCCGGAGCAGTTCCAGGTGACCCGCATGCGCGGCACCGAGCCCAAGAATGGTGCGGCTTATGAAGAATTCGAGAAGCAGGGCGAAGGCACCTACTACTGCGTGTGCTGCGGCGCCGAGCTCTTCACCTCCAAGGAAAAATTCCACTCCGGCTGCGGCTGGCCCTCCTTCTACGACACCTCCAAGGCCAAGGGCGTTCTCGAAAAGGTGGACAACAGCCATGGCTGGCACCGCATCGAAACCGTCTGCAAACGCTGCGACGCCCACCTGGGCCACGTCTTTGATGGCGAAGGCTTCAAGACCCCCACGGACCGCCGCTTCTGCATCAACGGCGTCGCCCTCAAATTCGTCCCCAAAGGCGGCGAGCCCCCCAAGCTCCTCGAAGTCTCCTCCGCCGCCGTCCAGGAAAAGAAAAGCGAAGTGAACAAAGAAGGCGGCGTGCAGAAGAAGTAAAGTGATGCGGGCACTCCTGCCCGCATTATTCACCGTCTACGATCTGAGGATTGCCACTGTCAAAACATAGAGTCCCGCTGTCCACCAGCCCCAGGATGCCACACGGCTGGTGATTTCAGGCGTGGCTCTTCTGATGGCCGTGTAGCTTTTTGACATCACTTTTTGAGTGGTGGAACGCAGCAGACATCCCAGAAAAATAACTTCCGTCAAAAGTGTGAAAGCACTTCGGGGCAGCCTAAAAAGATCGGCCACCGCACAGACCCCATAAAACGCGAAGGCAAGGAACCAGCCCCAGCGTCGGAGGAAGCATAAACCGATGCCTCCAGCGAGAGGCGAAAGAGCAGTGACCCATGCCCGCCCCATGTAAAGGCCACCTGTTTCCTCCAGATGGTTTTTCACCATGTTGATCGTCGCCACCAAAACGAAAGCTCCGATCGTGATGCTGAACACACCACAGGCTTTTAAGTTTGCTTCACTACGCAAATAGGAAATGCGGATGTCCGTGGCATTCGCATTCTCCGGTAGCGTAGTAGCCTGAGGAGCCGTGTAAGGATTGAGTTCTTCCATTCCAGCACCTCCAGCCTAAGCCCTCCCTCACATCTTCCCCGTCTTCGCAAACTCGATGATCTTCTTGTCATCGTCCCCTGCCGCCCATGTCACGCGCAGGAAATCCGCCGGGTGCAGCTTGTGCTGCTCAAAAAACGCCCGGTCTCCGCCGCAGCCGTACATCGTGTCCGGGTCCATTTCTCCGTTCAGCTTCGCCCGCGCTTTCACGATCAGGCGCGGCAGCCACGGCATGCCCTCCACCGCCGCCGTTTTTGCCGGCAGCTCGCTCGGCGGCACCGTTTTCCCGGTGCGCTGGCTGTTCTGCACCACGCGGAAATAATCCCGCCGCACCGCGGCCACCAGCAGGCTCGTCTCCAGCGAGGGCCCCTCCACGCCATAGCGGCAGTGGTCGTCCACAAAGTCGAAAAACTCCTGCGCCGTGTAGCCAATGCTGTCCAGAAAGGCCTTGTCCGCCTCCGTGTACCAGTTCACCGCGCGGGTGTCCCCGCCGCGGTGCAGTTTGGCGCAGCGCTCAAAGAGTTCGCGAAAAGTCGTGTCCCAGGTTTGATCGTTCATATAGGGATTTACGCTTAACGACGCTTCTTTGAACGTCAAATGTTCGCGCGCAACCATTCCGCTCCTCCCGTGGTTTACTTTGCACATGACCTTCGCTAGCATGGCGGACCCACCGCCTGCCTACCTCATGCCCCACCCGGAACGGAACGCTCCCACCCACGCACCGCAGGCCGCCGCCGACGGTGGGGAGGAGTCATCCGACCAGGAAAGCATCCGCCTCATGCTCCGCGTCAAAGAGGGCGATGTGAAAGCCTTCGAGCGCCTCGTCGAGCTCCACCAGAGCGCCGTCATCGGCACCTGCGCCCGCATGCTCAACAACGTGGACGACGCGCACGACATCGCCCAGCAGGTCTTCATCCGCGTCTGGCGCAGCGCCCCGCGCTACGAGGTCACCGCCAAGTTCACCACCTGGCTCTTCACCATCACCCGCAATCTCGTCTTCAACGAAACCCGCCGCCGCTCCCGCCGCAAGGAGGTCAGCATCGAGCAGGAAAGCGAAGACGATCCGCCCAGGCACTTCGCCGACCACAGCACCCCCGGCGCAGATCATCTCACCCAGCAGACCGAGCTGGAGCAGGCCCTGGACAAAGCCATCGCCGCCCTGCCGGAGAAGCAGCGCATCGCCGTCATCATGCGCCGCCACCAGGACCTCCCATACGAGGACATCTGCAGCGTCCTCAAGATGTCCCTCCCCGCCGTGAAGAGCCTCCTCTTCCGCGCCCGCACGGAACTCCGCAAGCACCTGGCTGCGTACCTGGGCGAAGACGTGGAGTGAGCCCATTCTTCCCTTCTGAAATCAAAAATCGATTGCTCATCAACGTGTTCTCCGAAGCTCGCAGAGCGAAGGATGAATCGTCAATCGCGCCCGCCCATCGCTCCCCTGGCCCCACGGCGTGCGAGAGCCCAAAACCACCGATTGCCAACTCTAAAAATCCCCCTTTCCTCCAGCGTACTCTCCGCCTCCCGCATGAAACCCGTTCTGCTCGCCCTTCTCGCCCCCACGCTGCTCCTCGCCGCGCCCAAGCCGCTCTTCAGCTCCAAGCTCATCACCAGTACCACGCCGAACCACAGCGTAGACATCGACGTCTCCCTCGAAGGTGCGAAGGAGCTCTACCTCGTCGTCACCGATGGCGGCAACGGCTTCACCGCTGACTGGGCAGACTGGGCTGAGCCACGCCTCATCCTCGCCGATGGCAGCGAGAAAAAACTCACGGAAATCGAATGGAAATCCGCGCAGTCCGGCTGGAATAGCGTTCGCGTGAATGCCAGCGCTGGAAGCACCGAACTCCGCAGCGCCGGCAAGGCCATCGAGTACGGCATCGGTACACATGCGAACAGCATCATCGCCTTCAATCTCCCCGCAGGCTCCAAGCGCTTCAAAGCCCGCGGCGCTCTCGATGAAGGCGGAACCAAGCAGGGCAGCGCCAGCGTGGAGTTCCGCGTCTACACCGAAAACCCCGGCCCCATCACCGCCAGCGATAGCAGCTCCCACGATCCCGCCGATGCGGTGGATTCCCTCACCGTGCACCCCGAACTCAAAGTGCAGCTCTTCGCCAGCGAGCCCATGATGGAAAGCCCCTCCAGCATCGACATCGACGCACGCGGGCGCGTCTGGGTCTGCGAAGTGGTGAACTACCGCAAGCACCTCGGCGAACGCGCTGAAGGCGACCGCATCCTCATCCTCGAAGACACCGACGGTGATGCCAAAGCCGACAAGTCCACCGTCTTCCACCAGGGCCACGATGTGGACAGCGCCCACGGCATCTGCGTCCTCGGCAACAAAGCCCTCATCTCCTGTGGCGACGACGTCTTCTGGCTCATCGACGACAACGGCGACGACAAGGCCGACCGCAAGGAGCTCATGTTCACCAAGATCGGCGGCGCGCAGCACGACCACGGCATCCACGCCTTCCACTTCGGCCCCGATGGCCGCCTCTACTTCAACTTCGGCAACGCCGGCAAGCAGCTCTGCGACAAGGACGGCAACCTCATCACCGACATCCACGGCATCAAATGCACCAACCAAAACAACCGCCCCTACCAGCAGGGCATGGTCTTCCGCTGCGAACTCGACGGCAGCAACGTCGAAGTGCTCGCCTGGAACTTCCGCAACAACTGGGAAATCGCCGTGGACAGCTTCGGCACCCTCTGGCAGTCCGACAACGACGACGACGGCAACAAAGGCGTGCGCATCAACTACGTCATGGAGTTCGGCAACTACGGCTACTCCGACGAAATGACCGGCGCTGGCTGGCAGACGCCACGCATCGGCTGGGAGAGCGAGATCCCCCAGCGCCACTGGCACCTCAACGACCCCGGCGTCATCCCCAACCTCCTGCAAACCGGCGCCGGCAGCCCCACCGGCATGCAAGTCTATGAAGGCGATCTCCTCCCCAGCATCTTCCACGGCCAGCCCATCCACTGCGACGCCGGCCCGAACGTCGTCCGCGCCTATATCACCCAGCCCGATGGCGCAGGCTACAAAGCCGAAATCGTGAACATCCTCGAAGGCACCAAAGACAAATGGTTCCGCCCCAGCGACGTCGCCGTCGCCCCCGACGGCTCCCTCATCGTCGCCGACTGGTACGACCCCGGCGTCGGCGGCCACGGCATGGGCGATGTGACGCGTGGCCGCCTCTTCCGCGTGACGACGAAGGCGGCGGTGAAGTATCAGACCCCAGGTTTCAAATTGGACACCGTCGAAGGCTCTGTCGCTGCGTTGAAATCGCCGAATGAAGAGCAGCGCTATCTGGCATGGCAGGCACTCGAAAAGTCCGGCTCCAAAGCCATCCCCGCACTCAACAAACTCTTGGCTGACACCAAGGCAGAACCTCAGCACCGCGCACGAGCCCTCTGGACTGTAGCTCGGTTTTCCGAAACCGAGGCCGCTGCCGAATCTCCCAGCGAACTCAAATTCGCCATTCCAAACTACCTCCTCACCGCCCTCGCGGACACCGATCCCAACCTCCGCATCACCGCCATCCGTGCCGCCCGCATGCTCTGGCAGCAAAAGCAGCCGGAACGGCTGCGCGAGGTCATCGCCAAAGCCGTCGCAGACAAAGACGCCGCCGTGCGCCGCGAGGCAGTGATTGCACTGCGATTTGACGGCAGCGACGAAGCCAACGCCCTCTGGAAGAAAGCCCTCTTCCAGGAAGATGGCTCCAACCGCTGGAGCATTGAGGCCCTGGGCATTGCCTCGGATCTCTTTGCGGATGCCAGGCTCAAGGCCGCCAATCAGAAGGAGAAGGACACGACTCCTCCGGCAGACCTCCTGCTTCAGAAAATCATCTGGCGCACCCGCACCCAGCAAACCCCGGAACTGATCGCCCATTCATTGACTCATGGCATCACCGTCGCGGACAAGGGCTGGATCCAGCTCGCTGTGAAAAACTGGCCGGAGATGCTCCGCGCCCTCCAGCTACTTTCCTACAAGCAGCATGACGAAGTCGCTGCCGCAGCTTTGAACATCTTCCTCAAAGCCGACCCCGAAACCGCTCTCGCCGCCACCGCCCTCCTCGACCGCAACACCATCGCTTCCAATCCCGAAGCCAAGGCGCGCCTCGACTCCCTCCTGAAACCCGTCATCGGCAAACCCGAATTCATCGCCCTCGTCGAACGCCTCAACCTCACCGGCTTCGAAAAAGAACTGCTCGACTACATCGTCGCCAATCCCAACGCACCTGAGTCCGTCAACGCCGCACGCCTCATCGCCGCCAATCGAGATGGCGCTCTGCGCTTCCTCAAAGACGCCGACGCCCCCTCCGCCAAAGCCCTCATCGCCTCGCTCGGTCGCGTGAGCGATCGCGCCTCCGTCGCCGTGCTGAATCAAGCCTTCTGGTCTGAGAAACGCGCAGACGTCCGCCACACCATCATCGACGCCCTCGCCCTCAGCGGCGAAGGCGGCCGCAACATTCTCCGCTGGCAGAGCGAAGGCAAACTCCCCGCCGAATTCAAAGACCAGTCCGCCCTCGCCCTCAGCCGCAGCACCGACGCCAGCGTGCGCGATCAGGCCGCCAAAGAACTCCCCCTCCCCGCCGCCCAAGGCCTCGACAACTTCCCCAAGCTCCCCGAACTCGTGAAGCTTAAAGGCGATGCCACCAAAGGCCCGCAGATGTTCATGCAGGCAGGGTGCATCGCCTGCCACCGCGTCAAAGGCCAGTACATCGACTTCGGCCCCGACCTCTCGCAGATCGGAGCCAAGCTCAGCCAGGACGGCCTCTTCACCGCCATCCTCTACCCCAGCGCCGCCATCGAGCACAGCTTCGTCGGCCAGCAGATCACCACCAAGGAAGGCCAGACCATCACCGGATACATCGTCAGCGAAACCGACACCGAACTCACCCTCCGCATCGCCGGCGGTGCCTCCACCCCCGTGAAGAAATCCAGCATCACCAAAAAGGAAGAACTCAAACTCTCCCTCATGCCCCCCGCCCTCGCCGGTGCCATCGGCCCCCAAGGCCTCGCCGACCTCGTCGCCTGGCTGCAGACGCTGAAGTAAGAGGTACGACAGACACTCTTGTCTGTCGATCAGCGCTCACGCAGGCAGCAGTGGCACCACCCTCCCAAGATACCTCCTTGCGGACAGCAGCTTCGCCGATAATTTCCCCCATGACGATCACACTCACAGCTCCTGCTGAAGCACTGCTGCGCGAACAAATCGCCCAAGGCAGCTTCGCCAATATTGATTCAGCCGTTGAAGCTGCTGTTCAAACCACTTTCGGACATCGCGCCTCCAAAGCGCTGGAATCCTTGCTCGACCAAGCGCTCAACCATCCTGGCCGCCGTGTGCCTCTGGATGAATTGCGTGCTCGTCACGCATGAAAACGGTCACTTTCAATCCGGTCGCCATAGCTGACCTCGACGAGGTGACCAACCACATCTCGCAGCACAATCCCGATGCGGCGGCGAATGTACGCACTGCCATTCTTGAGACAGCCCAGTATTTGGAAGCACATGCGGGAATCGGTATCCGCCCGCGTTTCAGCGCACCTCGTTTCGCTGGAATCCGCTTCATTCCTGCAAACGACTACCCCAATTATTTGCTGTTTTATCGTGAAGGCATGGATGATGTCGAAATCCTCAGAGTTCTGCACGGGGCACAAAACCTCCCGCCTCTGTTCGAGTAGAGAGTGGTTCCATCGGTTTTCCGGTCGCCCACCAAGTGGTTGGCTTTCGATGTCGGCACGCCACGAAACATTCGCCCCCTCCTCATCGTTTCCCCGCGCAACCATGCGCCTCCTTCTTCCCCTCCTCCTCGCTCTCGCACTGCCCCTGCACGCCCAGAAGGCCGGCAAAAACAAAGACAAGCCCCTCATCAAGCTGACCACCACCGAGGTCGCCACCAAGGACATCGTCTATAAAACCACCCCGCAGGGCGAGCTGAAACTCCACGTCTTCTCTCCCAAAGGCGAAGCGCAGACCACCGCCCTCCGCCCCTGCGCCGTGTTCTTCTTCGGCGGCGGTTGGAAGAGCGGCTCCTACCTCCAGTTCGTCCCGCAGTCCGAATACCTCGCCAGCCGCGGCATCGTCGCCATCAGCGCCGACTACCGCATCCTCAACGTCCACAAAACCTCGCCCGACAAAGCCGTCGAAGATGCGAAAAGCGCCATCCGCTGGGTCCGCGGTCATGCCACCGAGCTCGGCATCGATCCCGCCAAGATCATCGCCGGTGGCGGCTCCGCCGGCGGCCATCTCGCCGCCTGCACCGCACTCGCCTCCGCCTACGATGCCGAGTCCGACGACAAATCCATCTCCGCCAAACCCAATGCCATGGTGCTCTTCAATCCCGCCATGAACATCGCCACCCTCTTCAAGGACCGCACCACCGGCGAAGGCCCCATGACCCTCGAAATGGCCGAAGCCATCACGCCGAACAGCTTCCTCACCAAAGACACCCCGCCCGCCATCCTCTTCTTCGGCACCGCCGACAAACTCAAGGCCGGTGGCGATGAATACATCACCAAGGCCAAGGCCCTCGGCCTCCGCGCCGAAATGTGGACCGCCGCCGACATGCCCCACGGCTTCTTCAACAAAGCCCCCTGGATCCAGGTCACCGCCAAAAAGATGGACGAGTTCCTCTCCTCCCTCGGCTACCTCGGCGGCGAGCCCACCATCAAGCTGCCGGAGAATGCTCCCGCGCTGAAGCAGGAGAACTAGGAAGCGATTGATCGCAGCAATTCGCAAAACTCATTTCCGGCAGCATAGTTTTTTGAACGTTCGGTTCGCCGCAAAGAGGCAAAGGAGCAGAGGCGGCAGAGACTCAATCCATTCTCTGCTCCCTCTGCCTCTCCGCCCCTTTGCGGCTAAACCGAAGGTCCTTGTGCCTTTCAAATGCCCCGGGGCAGAATGCCTTTCTCTGCGTTCTCCAAATCTCCGCGTTGTTAATTCCGCCTCTCCCCAAGCGTGAAAACCCGCCCAACCTGCGTTACTTCCCCGCATGCTCACCGACTCCTCCCGCGCCGCCCATTTCCCCAGCCTCAAAGGCATTCATTATCTCAACACCGCCGCCGAGAGCATCCCGCCGCTCTGCGTGAATGAAGCCGTGGCCGAGTATATGCACCACAAGTCCCTCGGCATGCGCGGCCGCGACTTCCACTTTCCCCGTGTCGAAGCCTGCCGCGAGATCACCGCCAGGCACCTCGGCCTCGCCACGGACGAAGTCTCCTTCTGCTCCTGCAGCTCCGAAGCCTACAACCTCCTCGCCAACGCCCTCCAGCTCACGCCGAAAAACGAAGTCGTCGTCACCGATCTCGATTTCCCCGCCGGTGCCACGCCCTGGCTCACCGCACCCGAGTCTTCTCGTCCCGTCACCCGCCTGTGGAAAAACCGCGATGGCTCCCTGAACCTCGTCGATCTCGCCGAATTGCTCAATGAGCGCACCGCCCTCGTGCAGGTCAGCCTCGTGAGCTTTTACAACGGCCACCGCATCCCCTTCGCCAAATTGCGCGACATGATCCGCCTGCTCGCACCGCAGGCCGTCATCGCCGTCGATGTCACCCAGGCTCTCGGCCGCGTCGTGCTCGACTGCCAGGATGCCGACATCCTCATCTCCAGCACGCACAAGTGGACCCTCGGCATCCATGGCGGCGGCGTCATCGGCATTCCGAAAAAATCCGCCGCACGCCTCACCACCAGCGCCGGCGGCTGGTATCACATCGCCAATGCCTTCGATGCCGACCGTTTTGAAAGCGCCCGCATCAAGCCCGGCGCCCTCAGTTTCTCCGTCGGCATGCCCAGCTTCGCCGCCTTGTATGCCTTGAATGCCTCCCTGCGCTATCTCGATCAAATCGGCGTCGCCAATATCGTCGCCCACGCCGATCCCCTCGTCGCCCGCGTCCATGCCGGTTTGAAGGAGCTCGGCCTCACCGCCCTCAGCCCCGCGCAGCCCGACTGCTCCAGCGGCATCGTCGCCTTCAAGCACGAAAACTCCACCGCCATCAACGACGCCCTCCTCGCGCAAAACATCCACGTCATGCACCAGGTCGGCCGCATCCGCATCGCCGTCCACGGCTACAACACCGCCGAGGACATCGACAAGCTCCTCTCCACCCTCCGCAGCGTTCTGAAGTAATCGGGGCATTCCTGCCCCTCAGATCGTTTTCAAAACCAGGCATTCCTTCCCTTTATCTGAAGTAGCACGGGCAATCCTGCAAGTGAGGCATCGGGCTCGGGACGTTTGTCCGGTTTTCCGTTTGTTCCGTGTGTTCCGTAGGCCACCTCTCCGTTTCTTTCTTCGTCATTCCTCATTCTGGTTTCGTCATTCCTCCCCTTGCCCCGCCCCGCCGCCAGCCTATCCTCCGCCACTCTTGGACTGGGAATCACCAAAACTCCTCCTGCTCATCCTCCCCGCAGTCGCCCTGCTGCTGTGGATCGAGTCGCGTTCGTCGCACCCCATGTCCGGCCTGCGCAAGCGCCTCCTGCTCGTCACCCGCGCCATCGGCATCATGCTCGCCATCGCCGCTCTCGCCGGTCCCGCGCGCGTCACGCACACCGGTCGCAAAGCGCTCGGCATCGTTGTCGATGCCAGCCAGAGCATGGGCGAAGAAGGCCTCACCAAATCTCTCGCCGAAGCCGCCCGCATCCGCTCCTCTCTCGGCAGCGGCATCGACTCCTTCATCGTCCAGCTCGGCGCCCAGCCCGAGCTCCTTCCCGCAGGCAGCACCCCCGCCATGCAGACCGCCTGGCAGAAAGAGCACGGCGGTGACAGCCACTACGCCGCCGCTGTGGAATATGCAGAAGCCCTCTTCCCACCCGGAGCCAGCCGGAACATCCTCCTCATCGGCGACGGCCACGAGACCCGCGGCAGCCTGCTCGATGCCGCGCGCGAGGCCGCCGTTTCCGGCATCAAGCTGCACGCCCTTCCCGTCGCCGGTCCTCATCGCCCGGATGCCCGCCTGCTCTCCCTCACGCCGAATCGCACCCGCCTCTTTGAAGGCGCCAGCCTCAGCCTGAAGGCCGCGTTCGAAAGCACCATCGCAGGCACCGGCACTCTGAAGCTCTACGAAAACGGCATCGAGGTGGAAAAGCGGCCCGTCACGCTCAAGCCCGGCGCCACGCAGGAGATCGTCTTCAATCGCACGCCCTCCACCCGCAACACCTTCCAGTACCGCGCCGTCCTCGAAGGCGTCAAAGGCGACACGCTCCCCGGCAACGACAGCGCTCTCGCCATCGTCGATGTCCGCGGCCGCCTCCGCCTCCTCTACATCGAGTCAGACGCCGCTGAAGGCCGCTACCTCATGCAGGCCATGGAAAAGGAAGGCATTGAGCTCGACCTCCGCCAGCCCGGCAATCTCGCCATCACCTTCGAAATGCTCGGCGGCTACGACGGCGTCATCCTCTCCGATGTTCCTGCGCATCAACTCGGCGAACCTCTCATGAACGCCCTGCACGACTACGTCGATAAACTCGGCGGCGGCCTCGTCATGCTTGGCGGCCCCGGCTCCTTCGGCGTCGGCGGCTACTACCGCACCCCCATTGAGGAAGTCCTGCCCGTCCGCCTCAAAGCCCCCGATGAAGAAGAAAAGCAAAGCGCCGCCGTCGCCATCGTGCTGGACCGCTCCGGGTCCATGGCCGGTGAAAAGCTCGAGATGGCCAAAAGCGCCGCCATCGCCACCGCCGAAGTCCTCGGCCACAATGACTCCCTCGGCGTCTGGGCCTTCGACTCCGAAGCCCACGTCGTCGCGCCAATGACACGCCTCACGTCCACCAATGCCGTGTCCGGCCAGATCGCCGCCATCGCCTCCGGTGGCGGCACAAATTTGCAGCCCGCCTTCCAGCTCGCCCGCGAGGCCCTCCTGCGCACCAAGGCGCGTGTGAAGCACATGATCATCCTCACCGACGGCCAGACCGCCGGCGCAGGCTACGAGCAGCTCGCCACGCAGTGCCGCAATGAAGGCCTCACCATCTCCACCGTCGCCATCGGCGAAGGCTCCCACGTCGCCCTGCTCCAGGCCATCGCCTCCAGCGGCGGCGGCCAGTCCTATTCCACCATGGATGCCAGCAGCATCACCCGCATCTTCACGCAGGACACTCTCATGCACACAGGCCGCATGATTCGGGAGGAGCCCTTCCTTCCCCAGCTCAAGGAAAAAGACCCCATCCTCGCAGGCTTTGAAAAGTGGGACTCGCCCGATCTCCTCGGCTACGTGAAAACCACCCGCCGCACCTCCGCGCAGGTTCCCCTCGTCACCGAGACTGGCGATCCCCTCCTCGCCCACTGGCGCTTCGGCCTTGGCAAAGCCACCGCCTTCACCTCCGATGCGAAAAGCCGCTGGGCTTCCCTCTGGATCGCCCGCTGGCCTGGCTACGGCCGCTTCTGGTCCCAGATCCTGCGCGAAACCGCCCGCGCCCCCCAGGGCCGCCTCATGGATCTCGCCGCCCGCATGCAGGGAGACGACGCCCGCATCAGTGTGGATCTCCTTTCAGACGCCGGCACCCGCGCCAACAACGCCGCCGTCTCCGCCGAAGTCTTCCACGTCGCCGCGGACGCCCTCGGCGCTCCGCTCAAAGCCGTGCAAAAACTCACCCTCCGCCAGGATGCCCCCGGCAGCTACACCGCCGACTTCAAGCCCACCCAGGCCGGCGTCTATCTCATTCGCGCCCAGTTCGGTGCCGAGATGGTCACCACCGGCCTCATTCACAATCCCTCCACCGAAGCCAGCCTCGGCACCGTGAATGAAGACCTCCTCAAAGAAGCCGCCCGCATCACCGGCGGCGACTACCTCGGCGAATCCAAAACCCTCCCCAACCTCGAAACCATCAAGGCCATCCAGTACGAAGAACTCTGGCCTTCCCTCCTCATTCTTCTCCTCCTCATCTTCCTCATCGACACCGCCATCCGTCGCTGGGAGCACGTCGTCGGTTTGTGGCAGTTGCTGCCAAAGCGCCAGGTACAGTAGCCATCTCGCTCCGCCGAGATGAGCTCAGCGCGTCCCCCCCGCTCAGCACTTCCCTTCGTACTTCGACAATCAAAATCGATTGCTCGAACTTCGTCAGTCACGCATGCCCAGGCACTCTGGCCGCGCGTGATTGACGATTGATGAACCATCGATTATTGATTGTCGAAGTTCCAAACCACCGGCGCACGCCCACGGCTCGACGCGCCGCAGGCGCAAGCAAAGTACTCGTGAGCTTTAGCTCACTCTGGAAAGCGCCGCCCCTCCCAGAGCGAGCTAAAGTTCACAAGTACATTCCCCCAGCAGCGGCTCCACCCTCTCCCGGATCAGCTTCATCAGCTCCGCATCCATAAACGGATAATCATCCGGAATATCCAGCACCTCAATCCGCAGCTCCCGCACAAGCTCAGGAAACTGCATCCGTAGCCTCTCTTTGTGCTCATGCTCCATCACCAGCACCACATCCGCCCACTGCAGCAGCCTGGCCGACACACGACGCCGCGCCGCAGGGCTTACCCCGGCGCTCTTCACCTCCACCCGCGCATCATTCTGATACACCTTCTCCGCCGTCGGACTGCGCCATTGGTTGCGTGAGCAGAGGAAGAGCAAATGTTTCACAGCATTGGAGGACAACCACTATTCAAAAATTTCTCAGGCAGAACAACTTCAGTTCGCGATTTCGAATATAAGTAACTAACACCATCATTGCGCATAAGCCACTCCTCGTAGCTGTGTAAATCAGGACCACCTAAATTTATCGCAAACTCCACGCCGAAAATCGCAATGACAGCAATCAATTCAACCCCCTCGATGCCCTCTGAAGTGATTGGGAGAACATCCCATTCGTGAAGAACTTCATATTCAACTTTGAACTCATCCACGAAAGCAAAATTTCCGGGATAAATACGTCGCATGCTTACAGGCCACACGAAACCCGGCTTCCCTCTACGCACATAGTCGCGAATGCTGTCGAGAGCCACTTGATTAACCAATTCTTCATTGGCTCCCGGCGTGTCCAAAAGCTTGAGCGCAAGCACCTCTATTGCCACCTTTGCAATGAATCGAGCCGTATCGTATTCCAGTGGTGGGAGATCGGCTATCGGCGAAATAATTGTGCCATGACTATTGTCAGCGAGATATTGCTCCCACTGTGTTGAATTTTCACCTGATGAAGGAATTACAATCGTGCTATTTCCATGAACGTTGATATCGAGCCGAGTTCTGGTTTTCAAGTGCACAGCCTCACCGATAGGAATATTCCCCTTTTTATTTTCCACGCCCATGCCAAAACGAGCGACCCTGCCCCACCAAGAATTTAAAAATGGGGCTTCGACTTTTATCGATAAGTAATTGTTACACCGATCGCACACCCAGCCAGGCGGCAAGATGTGCTCCTTATTCCCCAAAGATTCGGGCATGACATGCTCGACAGATCGGCTTGCGCCAGACCCCTCTTTGCAAAGTATGCATTTCATGGCCTTTTAGCCTTATTTCCTCACCAGCAGACTCTTCCCCGTCATCTCCGCGGCCTGCTTCACACCCAGCATGTCCAGCAGCGTCGGTGCAATGTCCGCCAGCTTGCCATTGGCAACGCTGTAGCTGTTGGCATCCGCCGCCACATAGATGCCGTGCACGAGGTTCGTCGTATGCGCGGTGTTAGGGCTGCCGTCCGGATTGCGCATCAGCTCGCAGTTCCCATGATCCGCCGTGATGAACAGCTTCCCGCCGAGCGCCAGCACCTTTTCCACGATCATCCGCACGCCGAGATCGATCGTCTCGCAGGCATGGATACCAGCTTCCACCACGCCGGTGTGGCCCACCATGTCCGGGTTCGCGTAGTTCATGATCACCAGGTCGTAGCTCTCCAGACGGCGCATCACTTCAAACGTCAGGTCCGGCGCGCTCATCTGCGGCTTCTTGTCATACGTCGGCACTTCCTTCGGGCTGATCGCCAGATAGCGGTCCTCACCCGGGTTCGGTTCCTCCACCCCGCTGTTGAAGAAGAAGGTCACATGCGGATACTTCTCCGTCTCCGCGGCGCGCAGTTGCTTCAGGCCCGCGGCAGCCACCACCTGGCCCAGGTTGTTGTTCAGGCTCTCGGTGCCAAAGATCACCTTCGCCCCCAGCGCCGCGTAGTTCGCGTCGTACTCCGTCAGCGTGTAGTAGCCCGTCTTCGGCGTCACCTCGCGGTCAAAGCCATTGAAGTCCGCCTTCAAAAACGCATCGCTAAGTTGCCGTGCACGGTCCGCACGGAAGTTGAACCACAGGATCACATCGCCATCACGAATGCGCTGCTCGTTGGCGTTGGAAAAGATCATCGGCTGCATGAACTCATCGCCACGCGGATCTTTCGGATACGCCGCCTTAACCGCCTCGCTCGGCAGATCCGTGCGTACTTCGCCACGACCCAGCACGATCGCATCCCACGCCAGCTTGTTGCGCTCCCAGCGCTTGTCGCGGTCCATCGCGTAGTAGCGGCCGATCACCGTCGCGATCTTCGCCCCGCTCGGCGCCAGGTCCTTCTCCAGCTTCGCCATGTAGCCCGCACCGCCCGTCGGGGAGGTGTCACGGCCGTCCGTGATCGCATGCACCATCAGGTCCGTCACGCCCGCCGCCTTCGCCGCATCGCACAGCGCCGTCAGGTGGTCCTGATGCGAGTGCACCCCGCCATCGCTGATCAGCCCCAGAAAATGCAGCCGCTTGCCCTTCGCCTTCTCAAAAGCCTCCACCAGCACCGGCATCTTCGCCAGTTCGCCGTCGCGGATGCATTTGTTGATCCGGGTCAGGTCCTGGTACACCACGCGGCCCGCGCCCAGGTTCAGGTGCCCCACTTCGCTGTTGCCCATCTGCCCCTCCGGCAGCCCCACGTCCTCGCCGCTCGCGCTCACGGTCCCCATCGGGTAGGTCGCATAAAGGTGGTCGTGGAAAGGCGTGCGGGCCAGCAGGGTGGCGTCGCCATTCGCCTCGGCTTGAGCTTTGCCGCCGGGGTTGATGCCCCAGCCGTCACGGATGATCAGAACAACAGGTTTTTTTGCCATAACACCTGTTTCATGCGTCAGGGCGGCCTCATTATCAAGGGCAAGCAGCCCCGTCCCCTCAGAACGTTTGCGCTCCGGCCCGTCTCAGGGTATAAAGGACCGCTTTTATCCGATATTGCCGTCATTCCTGTCATGACTCCCGGACTGCATTCCCCATCCCCCAAAGCCGCCATCGCCCTCCTCGCTCTCGCGCTGGCCTCAGCGTCGTTCGACGTGGCGCATGCAGACGATGCAAAACCGGGCTTCTTCAAAAAGCTCTTCGGCGGCGGCAGCAAGGCCGAGACGCCCCCGCCGGCGCCCGAGCCCGAGAAAAAGCCGGCCTCCAAGCCCGCCACCACCGGCAAATCAAAGTCAGCACCGGCCAAGACCACCGCCAAAACTTCGGAATCCGGCAAGCCGCCGCGCGTCGTCATCACCACCACCGGCGGTAAAAAAGTGGAGCTCGGCAAAAAGTCCTCCCCGCCCGCCAAGACCACCGCAAAAACCGAACCTTCCAAGTCCAAGGAGCAGCCCATCAAGGACGTGACGAAAACCGCGTCCACAGAATCCCCCAAGGGCGAGTTCAGAGAAGACGATGACGACCGCCCCTCCCCCTCGGAAAGGTCCAAGTCCGTCGAAGTCCTCCCTGCCAACGGCGGCTGGGAGATCGTGAAGATCGGTGGTCGTGACTACGTCACCGCGGAGAGCATCCGGAACTTCTACAATCCCGTGTACGGCTTCACCACCTTCCGCACCCAGGGCACGCACTTCTGGCTCGGCTCCTCCAAGCTCATCCTCAAAGCCCAGGTCGGCTCCCAGGAAATGCTCATCAACAACATCAAGTTCATCCTCAGCTTCCCCGTGCAGGAGTACAATGGCAAGGTGCTCTTCTCCCGCCTCGATCTCTGCAAGCTCATCGACCCCGTCCTCTACCCCAGCCACATTCAGAACGCCGAGTACTTCGACACCGTCGTCGTCGATGCCGGCCACGGCGGCCATGACGCCGGCGCCCGCGGCGTTTACGGCTATGAGAAGGACTTCGCCCTGAAGATGGCCATGTCCGTGCGCGCCGCCCTCATGCAGCGCGGCTTCAAGGTCATCCTCACCCGCGCCACGGACACCTTCATCAGCCTCGGCGGCCGTGTCGCCATCGCCAATCAGACCCCGAAGAGCATCTTCCTCAGCTTCCATTTCAACTCCGGCGGTTCCGCCGCCACCGGCATCGAGACCTGGGCCCTCACCCCGCAGAGCGCCGCCGCCACCATCAGCCGCGGCGGCGGTTTCAATGTGAACGGCGTCACCGGCAACAAGCAGGACTCCGCCAACATCGCCCTCGCCACCGCCGTCCACGCCAGCGTCATCAGCCGCTTCAAGTTCGTCGATCGCGGCATCAAGCGTGCCCAGTGGAGCGTCCTCACCGGCTGCAAGCGCCCCGGCATCCTCTTCGAAGGCGGCTTCGTCACCAACGGTGCCGAATGCCAGCTCGTCGCCTCCGAAACCTACCGCCAGCAGGTCTCCGCCGCCATCGGCGACGCCGTCCTGAACTACCGCAAAGCCCTCGAGTCCGCCATGGCCAAGCGCTGAGCAGTAGTGGGACCATTCCTGGTCCCACTCTGACCTCCGTTAGTACCGGGACCATTCCTGGTCCCAGTTCCTGATCCCAGCCCGGAATCACGAAAGCAGGAAATCCAACCGGGTTGCCTCTCTCTGTTTCCTGCATTCCTGCCTTCCTCATTTTAAATCACACTCTCGGCAGCCTCTCCCGCAGCAGCCCCGCCAGCTCCACCGTCTCCGCCAGCGTAAACTCCGCCGCCACCTTCGGCTCATGGTGGCTTAAAATCCGCACCGTCCGCGGCACCCCCGCATGGTGCGCCATCTGGATGTCGCGGTCATGGTCCCCCACCAGCCAGCTCCGCGCCAGGTCCAGCCCATGCTCCGCCTGCGCGCGCAGAATCATCTCCGCACTCGGCTTCCGGCAGGTGCAGGTGCCCGCCAGGTGCGTGCATGAATAAATTCCGTCAAACGCCGCCCCATGCCGCGCCAGCTCCTCCTGCATGCGCGCATGCATGCCGTTCAGATCCTCCATCGTCATGAGCCCCTTGCCCACCCCCTGCTGGCTCGTCACCACCACCGTCGCATACCCCCGCTCCCGGCACAGCGCCAGCGCCTCGATGATCCCCGGCGCAAAATGAAACTCCTCCCAGCGCAGCACATACCCGTCTCCCGGCGAGACATTGACGACCCCGTCACGGTCAAAAAACACAGCAGGGCGGAGTGGCGGGGCAGAAGGCATGGCCCACATGCATAGCCACGCTCACCGCCCGCGCACGATTTCATTTAATGACGTAACAAACACGCATCCCCAGGGTTTCGTCATCACGCCCCGGCCACTCCATGAAACTTCTCCTCCCCTCCCTCATCCTCGCCGCCACCGCTCTCGCGGGCTCCATCGCCCAGGCGCAGACAGCGCCGCTCCCTCCCGGCGTCACCCGCGTCCCCGTCACCTTCTCCGGCGGGCATGACACCGACCCGCGCGACCACGGCCGCCCTGTCATCCTCATCGGCTCCGCCCTTGGCGTCACCGCCGAAATTTTCCGCGATGCCTTCAGCGGCGTGCATCCCGTCGGCCCCGGCAGAGGCGGCCCCTCCCGCGAAGAAGCCCAGGCCAATAAAAAAGTGCTCATGGACAAGCTCGGCAAATACGGCATCACCAACGACCGCCTCGACGAAGTCTCCAATTTCTACCGCTACCCGCCAGGCAGCCGCGACCTCTGGAAGCACACCCCGGCCGTCGCCAATGCCCTCGTGAAAAACGGTGCCGTCACCGGCTTTGAAATCGTCAGCGGCGGCGCCGGCTACACCACCCCGCCCACAGTCACCGTCCCCGGCATCTCCGGCGTCAATGCCAAGGCTGAAATCGCCTTTGGCAAAAAATTCGAGACCAACGGCTCCGTTTCTTCCATCAAGCTGGAGCCTGCCAAATAGCGCAGCCGCCTCACACGGACATCACGCAGCGTCTCTTCCACGAGGCGGGTTGGAAACAGCCCGCCTCATTCTTTGTCCGCACCCGGCCACACCGGAAACCCATGGAAGCACACATTGTCTCCCATCGGCCGCACCGTCACGTCCTGCAGCTCAATCGAAGCCGGCAGTGCAGCGCCCGCCAGAGAAGGCCGCCCGCCACCGCACAAGCGCGGGGCGATGTACCAGTACACCTCATCCACCAGTTGCTCGCGAAACGCCTGCCCCAGGATGATGCCCCCGCCTTCGATGAGCACGGAGAGCACGCCGTGCTTCCCCAGAATCGCCAGCGCTTCAGGCAGGTCCTTGCCATGCATCACCACCGTGCGGTCCTTGAACTCATCCGTGAAAATGTGCGAGTGCTGGGGAAGGTCCCCGCTGCGGGTCATCACCACGCGCCACGGCTGCAGCTTGCCGCTGCCCGCACTGCCGTCCCGCAGCGTCAGCTTCGGGTTGTCTTTGCGGATCGTTTCCGCACCCACCAGGATCGCATCCACCCGCATCCGCAGCCTGCGGCCATGCGCACGCGCCGCGTCGTTGGTGATGATGGAGCTCTCCTCCCCCGGACGCGTGATGCGCCCGTCCAGGCTCTGCCCCGCCTTCGCAATCACATACGGAATGCCCGTCGTGATCCATTTCGCAAACGGCCGGATGATCGCCAGGCACTCCGCCTCCAGCACCCCGGCCGTCACCTCGATGCCCGCCAGCCTCAGAAGATTTTGCGCCTGCTCATGATGGCTGGGATTGGGGTCATGCGCGCCAAACACCACGCGCTTGATCCCCGCGGCCTTGATGGCCTCCGTGCAGGGCGGCGTGCGCCCGTGCGTGCAGCAGGGCTCCAGCGTCACGTAGATCGTCGCGCCGCGCAGTTGCTTCGAGTTCATTTTTTGCGCATCGCGGATCGCCTCCACCTCGGCATGCGGCTCGCCCGCCTTGTGGTGGTATCCCCGTCCGATCACGCGTTCCTGCGCCACAATCACCGCCCCTACCGGCGGGTTCGGACTCGTCAGCCCCACGCCGAGCTTCGCCTGGTCCAGGGCCAGGTGCATCCAGTGCTGGTCGGGCGTTTCTTTATGAGCGATGGGCGGCGGCATGCGGGTGGGGGATCATAGGCGGCGAAACGAAGCTGAGAAGCAAGAAGAGTGTCACACAATCGGGACAGTTCCTGCTCTGAACACTTTTATGCTCGCCGTCCCGGACCCGCTGGCCTTAGTTTCAAAACGCCGATGAAACTCTCTGAAAAAGCCCTGCTCTATCGTGAACTGGCCAAGCTGGTCGGGGCCAATTTTCATCTCGACCGCTCGCTCGACCTGCTGCTCAAGCAGCGGCCCTCCCACGCTCGCCGCACCTGGCTCCAGGGCCTGCAGCTCGGCCTGAAGGAGGGCAAGGGCATCGCCGCCTCCATCACCGAGCACTGCGGCGCTTTTTCAGATGCGCTGGAGTTTGCCCTCATCGATGCCGGGGAGCGCAGCGGCCGTCTGGGCGATGCCTTCAGCCACCTCTCCCGTTACTTCGAAGCCTGGAACATCGCCGTCAGGCAGGCCATCGGCGCACTGGTCTATCCCCTCGTGCTCGCCCACCTCGGCATCATCCTGCCCGAACTGCCGAAAATGGTCACCGCCACCATGGAGGACAAACCCTTCACCACCGGCGGCATCTTCATGCCCCTGGCCATTCTCTGGCTCATCCTCCTCTCCCTCTTCCTGCTCTGGCGCTGGCTTTCCCGGCTCGGGGCCAAATCCGCCTTCGTGGACCGCTGGCTGAGCTGCCTGCCCCTCATCGGCAGTGTTCGCCGGCACTGGGCCCTCGCCCGCTTCTCCCAGGTCTTTCATGCCTGCCTGCTCGCCTCCATGCGCATGACGGAGTCCATGCAGCTCGCCGGCAGCGCCTCCCACAGCGGCCTCCTCACCCACGCCGCGCGGGATGCCTCCCAGCGCATCGCCGCCGGGGAAACCATCGCCGGCGCCATGGCAGACGTGCACGGCTTTCCCATGACCTTTGTCCACGGCGTCGCCACCGCCGAGGAAGCCGGCACCCTGGATCACGAAATGAACCGCTGGGCCGCCGCCGAAACCATCGAAGCCACGGACGCCGTCCAGCGCGCCTCCCAGTGGCTGCCCAAAATCGCCTACGCCATCATCGTCATGTACGTGGTCTATCGCATCTTCGGCATGCTCAGCGGCTACGCAGGCATCCTCAAACAGATCGAGGGCATGTAAGACCGGTGCCCTTCGCGCATTTGCCCTCAGAGCATTTCAAACGCTTTTGCAACTTCCCTCGCCACATGGCAGTGCATGCACCAAAGCGAATCCCCTCTCCCCCTCGAGGACATTTTATCGCCCAAGTATCCTTGGGGGAGAGGCTAGGGTGAGGGGGAAGCCCCAGGCTGGCGAACACAGAGCGTCGTCCGCGTCACCCCACTCCTTGGAGTCACTGCCTTCTCCCTTCGGGCTCTCTGCGGCAGTCTGACTCTGCCTCGCCCCCCAACTATTCGCCTCAAAACAGCGAAAAGTTCTTTACTCCGCGCCCTAAATGCGTTTTCTGTTCACCCGAACATCTTTTATTTAACCACACACCACACCTGATTATGGCCCGAGCACCCAAAGAAACTTCCGAAACCTCCGCAGCCAAACCCGACAAGCTCGCGGAAGCTCGTGGCCGCAATCTCGACCTCGCCATCCAGCAGATCCAAAAAGACTACGGCGAGGGCGCCATCCTCCGCATGGGCGGCGAAGGCACCAAGACCGACATCAGCGTCATCCCCACCGGAAATCTCCTCATCGACCAGGCCCTTGGCACCGGCGGTTTCCCCCGCGGCCGTATCGTGGAAGTCTATGGCCCGGAATCCTCCGGTAAAACCACCCTCACCCTCACCGTCATCGCCCAGGCGCAGAAAGCCGGCGGTCTCGCCGCCTTCATCGACGTCGAGCACGCCCTCGATCCCGCCTACGCCCGCCGCCTGGGTGTGAAAATGGACGAGCTCCTCGTCTCCCAGCCCAGCTCCGGTGAAGAAGCCCTCCGCATCTGCGAAACTCTCGTCCGCTCCAACGCCCTCGACGTCATCGTCATCGACTCCGTGGCCGCCCTCGTCACCCGCCAGGAGCTCGAAGGCGAGATCGGCGACTCCACCGTCGGCGCCCAGGCCCGCCTCATGAGCGCCGCCCTGAGAAAGCTCACCGCCATCATCTCCAAGGCCCGCACCTGCTGCATCTTCACCAACCAGATCCGTGAAAAGATCGGCGTCATGTTCGGCAACCCCGAAACCACCCCTGGCGGCAAGGCCCTCAAATTCTACGCCAGCGTCCGCGTGGACATCCGCCGCATCGGCGCCATCAAGACCACCGACGGCACCGTCACCGGCAACCGCACCAAGGTCAAAGTCGTCAAAAACAAGCTCGCTCCTCCCTACACCGAGGCCGAGTTCGACATCATGTACAACGAGGGCATCTCCAATGTCGGCTCCCTCCTCGACCTCGCCATGGACTTCGAAATCCTGCAGAAGCGCGGCTCCTGGATCAGCTACAAAGGCACCCAGCTCGCCCAGGGCCGCGACGCCGCCAAGGAAGTCCTCCGCAACGACGCCACCGTCTATGCCGAGATCGAAGCCGCCGTGAAAGCCAAGCAGGCCGAAAAAGCCGGCGCCGGCGAGAAACCCTCCTCCAAAGGCCCCTCCTCCGACTCCTCCGACGACGAGTAACTCCCTTTCGAGGTTCTTCATCCTCTCTTCCCCCCGGCATTTCTGCCTGCTGGGAAGAAGAGGAAGATCACCATCTTCCAGGCTTCGTTATTCATTCGTCATTCCTCATTCTGGTTTCGTCATTCGGATCGCCGTTTGACTTTCCCCTCCCCGTGCGCCTCCTTTCGCGGTCATTCCGCGATTCGTATGGCTAAGCACGGCCAGCAACAGCAGGAAACCTCCGCGAACGAAACCCATTCGGGCTGCGGTGGCAGGCAGGCTGTTGTCGAACTCTGCGAAATCACCTCCTGCGGCCTCGTTTTCTGGTCCCGCCAGCGCTTCGACATCGGCGCTGAAGTTCAGGTGCGCATCAAACGCTCCGCCCTCACACCCGCCATGCTCGCCATGACGGCCTCACATTCGAAGTGGGTCATGCTCAAGTGCCTCGTCGTCGCCGACACCCCGCAGCGTCGCGCCGATGGCTCCACCGGCTTCGAGGTCTCCCTCCTTGTCGTGCAGGCCCTGGACGACCACCCGCCTGCCCCCACCTTCCGCTCCAAAATGTGCTGGGGCACCGCCCCCCTCAAAGGTCTCCACCGCTTCGGCCTAAACTGACCCGCGCCAGCGTCCCCGGACTGCGGCGCTTCAGCGCCGCTTTCGAGCGTCCCTCCCCTCCTCGCCACCCCACCGGCGCAGTACAACCCTCCCCCCTCTCTGTCCGGTTTCCGTGCCTTCCGCGTGTTCCGTAGGCCCTCCCTCCGGTCAATCTCTTCTACCCCAGCTCCACCCCAAAAAAATCCATCATCACCTGCCGGTACACCTTTCGCTTAAACTTCGGTACCCAGTCCATCTGAAACTCCGCCGGTTTGATCCACTTGAATCCCGCAAACTCCCGGTGCGTCGCATCCAGATTGAAGTCCGTGTCCGCGCCGGTGAAGCGGCACAAAAAGTACGTCTGCTCCTGCCCTCCATAGATCCCGTACTTCAGCCGCCCCTTCGAAAACGCATATCGGTACCCCTCCCGCCGCTGCAAGATCAGGAGCAGCTCCCGTTTCACGCCGATCTCCTCCTCCAGCTCTCGAAACAACGCCGTCTCCGCATCCTCCCCTTCATCGATTCCCCCCTGCGGAAACTGCCAGGCGTTTTTGATGTGAAGGCGCTCCGCCACAAAAATATCCCCGTTCTCCCGCTGCAGGATCGCAGCGACATTCGGGCGGTAAACGATGGCATCGAGCGGGATCATAGGCCGGAAGGATGGCGCATGGTGTAGCCTTTCGTCGGGCGCGAGCGGCTGCTCCACCGCGGGCCGTCGCTGTCCGCATCACTGTAGCCCGTGTCCAGCCTCAGCCCCGCCACCTCCAGAAACACATGCCCCTTGCGCGCATACACGGTGATCCACTTTCCATGCCCCCCGCTGCCGAAACTGCGGAAAGCCCCGGACACCGTCGGCTTGTCCAGCTTCCC
Organism: Prosthecobacter sp.; assembly: GCF_044227185.1. Taxonomy (GTDB): domain Bacteria; phylum Verrucomicrobiota; class Verrucomicrobiia; order Verrucomicrobiales; family Verrucomicrobiaceae; genus Prosthecobacter. The sequence goes on from NZ_JBGAFO010000002.1 coordinate 523,879, forward strand.
CGCCGCATGCAGCACATACGAGGCTGTGCCGGAGCAGTCATAGGCGCTGTCCTCAAAGTGCGCATGCCCCCCGCCGCGCCGGTAAGGCTTGGTGCAGATGCGGTTCCCCGCGGAGATCGCCCGCATCACCGCCGCTGGCGCATTCGCCGGCGGCACCGCCCTCCCACCGATCAGCACCGCTGTCTTCCCCGGCGCGTACTTGTAGTTCCAGCTAGAGCCCGCGCTGGAGCCGCACTGGCACAGCAGCACGCAGAGGGGCAGGAGGATCAGCAGGCAGGAAAGACGCATCATCCGCGCCATCGTATTCGGCCTGCTGGAAATGACAAGGCGTGCAACACTGCCTTGCCTTGTTTTCAAAAACCCGCCAGAATCCGCCCCTCATGATCAAACACCTTGCCGCCCCCCTCATGCTGGCCGCCGCTGCCTGCGTCGTGGCCTTCTCCGCCCCCGCCGCCAGGCACAAGATCCTCTTCTTCACCAAGTCCAGCGGCTTTGAGCACAGCGTCATCTCCTGGAAAAACGGCCAGCCCAGCCACGCGGAAAAAGTCCTCCTCGAGCTCGGCGAAAAAAACGGCTGGGACTTCACCTTCTCCAAGGACGGCTCCAAGTTCAGCAAGGACTACCTCGCCCAGTTTGACGCCGTCTTCTTCTACACCACCGGCGACCTCTGCAGCGAGGGCACCGACAAAAATCCCCCCATGACCCTCGAAGGCAAGCAGGCCCTCTTCGACTACGTCAAAAGCGGCAAGGGCTTCATCGGCACCCACTCCGCCAGCGACACCTTCCACACCGACAACGAATCGCAGAAAGGCCCCGAGCGTTACCTCAACCACGGCGAAAAAGCCGACGCCTACGTCCACTTCCTCGGCGCCGAGTTCATCAAGCACGGCAAGCAGCAGGACGCCAAAAACACCGTCACCGATCCCAAGTTCCCCGGCTTCGAAAAAGTCAGCCCCACCTACGGCTTCATGGAGGAGTGGTACTCCCTCAAAGACTTCAGCCCCGACATCCACGTCCTCAGCGTCATCGACGCCCCCGCCATGGAGGGCAAGGAATACGAGCGTCCCGCCTACCCCAGCACCTGGGCACGCAAGGAAGGAAACGGCCGCGTGTGGTACACCGCCATGGGCCACCGTGAAGACGTCTGGACCAATCCCACCTTCCAGGAAATCCTCATCGGCGGCGTGAAGTGGGCCCTCGGCGACGTCCAGGCCGACGTCCCGCCCAACCTCAAGGAAACCGCCCCCGGCGCCATGACCAATCCCCCCTACGTCCCGCCGCCCCCGCCCAAGCCCGCGAAGAAAGATGCGGCTCCCGCAAAGTAGTCCAGTTGCGCCGCAACTGGAGCCCTTTTGGGTCCGTTTAGTCCCTCTCTCTTCCTTCTAAAATTCCCTGTCCAAATCCAGTTGCAGCGCAACTGGACTACTATCCCAAACCATGCCCAAGCCCCTTCAAGTTCTCATCTGGATCGCCATCTCCCTCCTCGGAGCCGGCGCCGTTGCCTTCTCCGCCCTGCATAAAGGTGAAACCATCAATGCCCTCTGGCTCGTCGTCGCCGGCCTCTGCTCCTTCGCCGTCGCCTACCGCTTTTACAGCAAGTGGCTCATCACCAAAGTCCTCGTCCTCGACAAGCACCGCGCCCCGCCCTCCGTCACGCACAAGGACGGCAAGGACTTCGTGCCCACCAACAAGTGGGTCGTCTTCGGCCACCACTTCGCCGCCATCGCCGGCCCCGGCCCCCTTGTCGGCCCCGTGCTTGCCGCCCAGTTCGGCTATCTCCCCGGCATGCTCTGGATCCTCATCGGCGCCACCCTCGGCGGCGGTGTGCATGATGCCATTGTGATGTTTGCCTCCATCCGCCGAGGCGGCAAATCCGTCGGCCAGATGCTCAAGGAAGAAGTCAATCCCGTCGTCGGCCTCGTCGCCATGATCTCCGTCCTCGCCATCATGACGATCCTCCTCGCCGTCCTCGGCCTCGTTGTGGTGAAAGCACTCGCCGAGAGCCCCTGGGGCCTCTTCACCATCGCCATGACCATCCCCCTGGCCTTCATCATGGGCTTCGGTCACACCATCTTCGGCGTCAGCGTGCGCAGCATCACCATCTTCGGCATCGTTGGCCTCATCGTCAGCGTCTGGGCCGGCAGCAATCTCAAGGAGTGGGGCATCGAGCACTACTTTGACTACAAAGGCGAGACTATCGCCTCGTCCATCATGATCTACGGCTTCGCCGCTTCCGTGCTCCCCGTCTGGATGCTCCTCGCCCCGCGCGACTACTTGAGCACCTTCATGAAGATCGGCACCGTCGCCGTTCTCGCCGTCGTCGTCATCTGGGTCGCCCCCGAATTGCAGATGCCCAAGCTCACCAAGTTCATTGATGGCACCGGCCTCGTCTTCCTCGGCGGCGTCTTCCCCTTTGTCTTCATCACCATCGCCTGCGGCGCCATCTCCGGCTTCCACGCCCTCATCTCCTCCGGCACCACGCCGAAGCTCCTCGACAACGAAGGAGACATCCGCAGCGTCGCCTACGGTGCCATGATCACCGAGATGCTCGTCGCCCTCATGGCCCTCGTCGCCGCCAGCGCCCTCCTGCCCGGCGAGTACTTCGCCATCAACGCCGGCATCAACAAGACCATGGCCCCCGCCCAGGTGGTTGAGGTCGTCTCCAATGCCGGATTCCCCGTCACCGTCGCAGGCATGGACAAGCTCGCCGCCGACATCGGTGAGAAGACCATGTTTGGCCGCGTCGGTGGCGCTCCTACCTTCGCCGTCGGCATGGCGCAGATGTTCGCCCGCGCCTTCGGCCCTGCGTGGATGTCCTTCTGGTACCACTTCGCCATCATGTTTGAGGCCCTCTTCATTTTGACCACCATCGATGCCGGCACCCGCGTGGGCCGCTTCATCCTGCAGGACTTCCTCGGCGGCATCTGGAAGCCCCTCGGCAACACCCGCAGCCTCCCCGCCAACGTCTTCGCCAGCGCCCTCCTCGTCGCCGCCTGGGGCTACTTCCTCTATCAAGGCGTCGTCGATCCCCTCGGCGGCATCAACACCCTCTGGCCTCTCTTTGGCATCGCCAATCAATTGCTCGCCGTCATCGCCTTCTGCCTCGGCACCACCATCCTCATCAAGATGGGCAAGGCCCGCTACCTCCTCGTCACCGTCATTCCCCTGCTCTTCCTCATGAGCGCCACCTTCGCTGCCGGCTACATCAAGCTCTTCGACAAAAATCCCAAGATGGGCTTCATCGCCGCCGTCGAGGACAACGCCGCCAAGCTCGCCGCCGGAAACGGCACCCCGCAGCAGATCAAGGAATGGACCGCCCAGAAGTTCAACTTCACCGTGGACACCGTCGTCACCGCCTTCTTCCTCCTCGCCGTCGCCATCATCTTCCTCGGCTGCCTCGTCGAATGGATCAAGCTCCTGAGCGGCTCGAAGAAAGTAGTGCTCAATGAAGAGCCCTACGTCGCTCTTCCTGAGGGAGCATAATCAATTTCGTCCCAGCGCACTCAAGCCGCGCGCCAGCGTCTTGGAGTGCGGTCGCGCAGATGCAAGGCGCAAGCCTGCATCGAAGCTACCGCTTTCGGTAGCTTCCAGTCGCCCTCCAGCCAAAGCCCGCCCTCCTGCCCCAAAAGCACCGCCCGTCAGCCTGTTCATTGACGCTCCTTCACTCAAGCACCCTCTGCTCAAGCACCGATAGAACCCTCTGCTGAACAGAGCGGGCTGACTTCGTCGTCGGAATCTCTTCCTCCGCAGACAAACCTGTCGGCCGATGCCTCGCCACAAGCCGCCCTCCCTTTCCCGGCCCCAGGTAACGGTGATCAATTCTGACATCCTCCCGTTTCAGATTCATGCGTTCATCCAATACAACGATGGATGCCCTGCAAATCACAACACAGACATTGGCTGACATCGCACCGGCGCACCCGAATCGTCACCCCCAACCACCTCCCAGTCTGATTGTCTCACCGTCTCCTTGTCTGATCACCCATCGCCCCCCTCAATCCCTGCAATCGCCCGCCCTCTCTCCACGTTCTCTCCCCACCATGCGCACCACCCGCTCCCTCCCCACCTTCAAGCGCCTGCTGCTTCTACTCGCCACTCTCCTTCTCCCCGCCTCCATGCTCGCGGAGAACGTGATGGAGATGCGCTACGTGCTCCAGCAGGAGGAGCCCGGCGCCATCAAAGCCAAGTTCAAAGACGAAACCCTCTGGCTATCTCCCGAGATCGTCGTCAGCGATCCCGATGTCATCAAAGCCTTCCCCACCGTTTCGCGCATCCTGGACAATCCGAGCCGTACCGAATGGGCCGTTTCAGTGCGATTCAGTCCCGAGGGCGCCGAACGTTTCGACGCTCAAGCCGACAAACATTTTGGCGAACAACTCGCCATTCTCATCAATGGCAAAGTCATCTCCGCCCCCATCGTCCGCGCCCGCAAATTCAGCGGCAGCGTGGAGATCAGTGGAAATTCCACGCAGAAAGAAGCCGAAGATTTGGCCACCGCCCTTCAGCCCAAGCCCCAGGAAAAGCCATAGCCGAACCGCTTCCACGAGCCACGACTCGATGACGGCACATCAGCGCCAACGCAGGATGCTGTTCGCCACCCCGCTTCACGATTTCATCTTTTCCCGCAAACGTTCCCTCCCCGCGCCCGTTCCTTCCACCACTTCGTCTCTCCTCATCTGATTGTCTGATTGTCCCCCTGTCCGATTGTCTTCCGCCTCCCTTCCCATGCGCTCCGCCACCGCCCTCACCACCCTCCTTCTTTCCACCTCCCTGCTAAGCGTCAGCGCCGCCCCCACGGCCCCCGCTCCCGCCTCAGCCAACTGGCCCGAATTCCGCGGCCCCGCCGCCCAGGGCCACTCCGCCGCCACCAATCTCCCGCTCACCTGGAGCCCCACCTCCCACATCGTGTGGAAGGCCCCTATCCCCGGCGTCGGCTGGTCCTCCCCCGTGGTGATCGGTGATCGCATCTTCCTCACCTCCGCCCTGCCCATCGGCGGCGTCGAGGACCCAAAGGCGAACCGCTCGCTGCACGCCCTTGCCTTGGACGCCACCACCGGCAAAGCCGTGTGGGACGTGGAGCTCTTCACCGCCAGTTCCCCGCGTGCTCACCGCAAAAACAGCCACGCCAGCCCCACCGCCATCTATGAAGACGGCAAGCTCTACGTCCACTTCGGCCACCTCGGCACCGCCTGCCTCGACGCCACCACCGGCAAGACGATCTGGGCCACCCAGGAGCACGCCTACAGCCCCGTCCACGGCAACGGCAGCAGCCCCGTCCTCTTCGAAGACCTCCTCATCTTTTCCGCCGATGCCGAGACCGACCCCAAAGTCATCGCTCTCGACAAAACCACCGGCAAGCAGCGCTGGGCCTTCGCCCGCCAGTCCGAGGCCAAAAAGAAATTCTCCTTCTGCACCCCGCTCATCATCGACGTCGCCGGCCAGAAGCAGCTCATCACCCCCGGCAGCGGCGTCGTGAACGGTCTCGATCCCAAGACCGGCACCGAAATCTGGCACTTCAACTACGACCAGGGCTACTCCGTCGTCCCCCGCCCCATCTACGCTCACGGCATGATCTATCTCTCCAGCGGCTACGACAAACCCGTGCTCTACGCCATCAAAGTGGACGCCTCCTCCAAAGGCGACATCACCCCCACCAACCTCGCCTGGCGCATCGACAAAGCCGCCCCGCACAATCCCAGCATGGTCGTCGTGGGTGACGAAATCTACTTCGTCGCAGACAACGGCATCCTCACCTGCGCTGACGCCAAAACCGGCGCCATCCACTATTCCGAACGCTGTACCGGCCCCATCTCCGCCTCCATCCTCTCCGCAGATGGCAAGCTCTACCTCCAGGACGAAAAAGGCCTCGGCGTCGTCGTGAAGCCCGGCAAGACCTTCCAGGTCCTCGCCCAAAACGACCTCGCCGAACGCTCCCTCGCCTCCTACGCCATCATCGGCTCCGACCTCCTCATCCGCACGGAGGGAAACCTATACCGGATCAAGAAGTAGTAGAGCATCTGCGTTCACCGAAGGAACCAGAAGAACACGATGGCCACGGCGGTCGGTGGCACGGCGCCGAGCAGGAGGCCCAAAGGGCTGACTCCTTCGCCGCCAAAAGCCTTCGCGTTTTGCAGGATGCCGACGCCGGCGGGATTCGGCGCGTTGGCGATAACCGTCAGGCCCCCGCCAGTAACTGCCCCTGCCACCAGCGCGTACTGGAGGTCCGCCCTGATGCCCTCCACCAGGGAGCCCAGGTAGGTAAGCGCGGCGTTGTCGGTGAAGGCCGTGAGTCCTGTGGCGCCGAAATACAGGGTGGCACCATCCAGTCTTGCGATCAGCGGTTGCAGCCACCAGGACTGGAGGGACCCCAGGGTCACCAGCCCGGCGAGGAAAAAGCCCACCATCAGCGCCTCGCGCAGTTTCAGTCCATCCTGGTATTCCCGGGTGGCGGAGACCAAACCCAGGAAGAGCATGAAGACTCCAAAAAACACATCCGGATGGTGGGAAAAGCCGACCACCAGCGCGAGAAAGCCCACATGCGCCAGCGTCAGCCAGACGGGAATCGGATCGCGCTTCTTCTGCGGCGGCTCGATGGACAGCAGCTCCTTGCGAAACACGAACGCGACCATGGCGGTGGAAACCACACAGCTCGCCGCGGCTTTCCAGCCGAAGTGGGTGAGCATAAACATCGTGTCCCATTTCCACTTGGCGGCGACCATGAGCACCGGAGGCGCGGCAAAATGGGTCAGCGTGCCGCCGATGGACACATTGACAAAGAGCAGGCCCAGCGTGGCGTAGGCCAGCTTTGAGCTGATGGCGCGGTCAAAATAGCGGCGCTTCAAGAGGATGGCCAGCAGTGTCATGGCCGCAGGCTCGGTGATCAGGGAGCCCAGCAGCGTCCCCACGGAAAGCGCACTCACATAAAAGGCCACGCTCTGCCGCACAGGCAGCAGCCGGGCCGTGAGGACGATGAAATCCTCCGCCAGCCGCACCACCGGGCGCGTGGCCGCCACCAGCATGACGATGAGGACAAACTTCGGCTCCGTGAAGTTCAGGCCCTCAATGTAAACGACCGCCTCGTGGACGGAGCCTGTCGTGGCTGCAATGCCAGCAAACAGCGCCGCCGCCCACAGTCCGAAAACCACCTCCGTCTCCGCCAAAAAATGGAGAAGATTCTCCATGATGGACCCCTTCCGGTGCTGATGTGCCCAGTGCGCAAACCGCTTGACGGCAAAGGTGTGCAGCACCGCCAGGATGAAGAGGCTGGTGGCAAGGATTTCAATGGGGGTGGCATTCATAGAAAGGGCCTTTTCAAGGGGGGGCTCATACGGTACACACGTGAAGCGCCGGCCAGCACAAAGCAGGCCAGACTCAGCGCGCCACGAGGACGCTGCATGGCGCGTGCCGCACCACCTTCTCCGCCACACTGCCAAGCAGGAAGTGCTTCAACGCCGTGATGCCGTGCGTGGCGATGATGATGGCATCCACCTTGAGCGACTCTGCCAGTCCGCAGATGATTTCTCCAGCCCGCCCTTCCTGCACCACGGTGCTGACCTGCGCCCGATGCCCCGGGAAATGTGCCTCCACCAGCTCCTCCAGTTGCTTCTGGGCCGCCTGCTGCACCGCATTGTGAAGCTCGCCCGTATGAATCCGCAACCCGTCAAATGCAGGTTCTGTCACATGCACCAGCACCAACTCCATGCCTGGCTGCAGGAGAAGCATCGCTTGCCGGATCGCCTTCAGCGCGTCGTCCGAAAAATCAGTCGGGATCAGGATTTTTTGCCAGTGTTTCGGTGTGCTCATGGGAGAGTTGCGGTCTGTTCGAGGTTTGAAGGTCATGCTGGCGGGAAGAACATCAATGGCAAGCAGAGTTGGTCCCGTCTGCCTGTTCCCTGCCTGTCGCTCATCCCGCATGCCCCCGACACCCCCTGGAACCCCGCCCCCGCATTGTAATAGCGCTCCTCCCCCGCGCCCCGCAGATTCAGCCCATCGACTGAATCGCCCCATGCTCGAACCCATCTGCCTCTTCCTGGCCTACTTGTTCGAAGTCCTCATCACCATCGCCGATCCCCTGATCAGCTTCTTCCTCGGCATCCTCAGCCTCGACCAGTCCCTCACCCAAAACTCTCCCCTCGGCGAATCTCCCCAGGCCCGCGAAGCCCGCCGCTCCTGGAGAAACTGCGGCCTGGGCTGCCTGATCCTGCTCCTCCTTGCCACCTTCGCCGCAGGCCTCGCCTGGTGGGCATGGGAATAAAAGCAGCCGTCATCCCGCCCGCAATCCCCAGACCCCGCATCGTCCGGCGTTTCCTGGTTCAACGCCCTCCGCCCGCGGCCAAGTCCTCAGCCTCATGGTTTGACGGCATTGCAAGGAAGTGCTCTGAACTTGATCTCATCTATCTATGAGCACTTCTTTTCAGCCAGCGGTGTCGCTCCTCCTGTCACTGCTCCTGCTCTCCGCGTGCACCACACGCAGCGCCTACCGTCCCGTCTCGGCTGGTAAACATGCAGAACTGCACACCTACGATCAGCGCACCCAGCCTCCAGGGCGTGAGCACGAGTGCCTGGAGAAGTACTCAGACGGCAATTTCTGGCTGGGCCATGTGGAAATGACCGAGTACGGCACCTTCCAGGATCCTGCCCAGATGAGCCTGCTTGAGACCGCGGTCGATCAGGACACCCGCTCCGGCAGGAGCCTCTTTAAAAAGGGCATCACCATCGTCGTGTTTGTCCATGGCTGGTTTAACAACGCCCAGGAGAAAAACGAAAACCTCAATCACTTCCGCCAGATGCTCAGCGATCTGGGCGCGGAGCAGAGGCGGCAAAACCGCGGGGTGCTGGGTGTGTACCTGAGCTGGCGCGGTCGCTCTCTCAGCGGCATCCCGCAGAAGTTCCTCACCTACTGGAGCCGTGGCCGCACGGCGGAGGTCATTGGCCAGGGCTTGGTGGAGCCGCTGGCGCGCATTCGCAATATTCACTGGCTCGTGGCCTCCAGCGCCGGCAGGGCGGGCGGCTCCAGTCTGGACATTTTTCAAAACAGCCGCCTCGTCTTCATCGGCCACAGTTTTGGCGGGCGGGCGCTTTACGCCGCTGTGGGCAAAACCATGGAGTCCAGCTTTTTGCCGCCCTACTGGGCCGCACGCTCCTTCCCCAGAGCTCAGGGCAAAGGCTCCCAGGCTCAGGCCACCATGCAGCGCGTCACCGGTCTGGGGGATCTCGTGCTGCTTATCAACCCCGCGCTCAAAAGCCTGCCCTACCGCCCCACCCACTACGCCATGTCCAGCAACACCATGGTCAGTTACGACCCCAAGCAGCCGGTGCTCATGATGGTGCTCAGCGCCAAAAACGACCTCCCCAACAAAAGCCTCCTGCCCTTTGGCGAGACGCTCGGCAACCGCTTCCGCGACTGGTTTGCCCGCCGCGACGATGCCAAGGAAGCCCGCCAGAACATCACCGCGCTGGGTCACTTTCCTCTCTACCGGACGCATGACCTGGAGCTGATGGAGAGCGGCCAGTTCAGGCTCTCCAAGGTGGAGTCGTATTTCAACGTCCTGAAAAAAGGCGCAAACGGAGCGCCAACGTCCCTCCCCCTCAAAACCCTGCGCCCAGACCTCATGAACTTCACCGACGCCCGTGGAAACAAGCACATCGTCACCGATCCCGGCGATCCCGGGCTGCTTCCTTTCATGGTCGTCTCCACCAGCAAAAAGATCATCAACGGCCACAGCGGCTTCTGGCTTAATGAAGGAGACTCCAAAGCCTACGACTTCGTGAAGTTCTTCATCAGCGCGCAAAACAAGGCCGTGGGTGCCGCCCGTGCCGAGCAGGCCGCCGCCGCCGCCCGCGTTTTGCCCACCTCTTACTGATCCCGCCGCTGGAAGAACAAAGTGGAGCTGGGCATTCGTCATCCCGCTCAAACTTGGAGCCAAAAATCCAATTTTCAAAAGGCTCAAACCTTCTCCAAATCGCAATTTTCACCCCAACCATCATGAGCCAGCAAAAAATGGACGGCGCACAGGCCCTCATCAAAACACTCGCCGATCTCGGCGTTGAGTATGTCTTCGGTTACTCGGGCGGCGCTGCCATCCCGATCTTCGATGCCCTCCAGACCGTGAAGACGGACATGAAGTTCATCCTCGTCCGTCACGAGCAGGGTGCCGTCCACATGGCCGATGGCTACGCCCGCGCCACCGGCAAGCCCGCCGTCGTCCTCGTCACCTCCGGCCCCGGCGCTGGCAATACCATCACCGGCCTCATGACCGCCCAGATGGACAGCGTCCCCATGATCGTCCTCTGCGGCCAGACCGTCAGTTGGATGCTGGGCAAGGACGCCTTCCAGGAGGCGGACATCTTCAACATCACCGCCCCGGTCGTTAAGCACAACTACCTGGTCAAAAACACCAACTCCCTCCCCCGCATCGCCAAGGAGGCCTACCACATCGCCACCACCGGCCGTCCCGGCCCGGTTCTCATCGACATTCCGAAGGACATCTCCCAGGGCACCTTCACCGGCACCTTTGACGAGCCCATGGACCTCCCCGGCTACCACCCTGAAGAGGATTTCAAGATCGATCAGGCTGGCATCAAGGAAGCCGCGCGCCTCATCGCCGCCGCCAAGCGCCCCGTCATTCTCGCCGGCCAGGGCGCCATGATCGCCCGTGCCGACAAGGAGCTGCTCACCCTCGCCGAAACCCTCGGCTGCCCCGTCACCACCACGCTGCTGGGCAAAGGTGTCTTCCCGGAAACCCACCCGCTCTCGCTGGGCATGCTCGGCATGCACGGCACCGCCTATGCGAACAAGGCCATGGTCGAAGCCGACCTCATCTTCAATGTCGGCTCCCGCTTTGACGACCGCATCATCGGCAAGCCCACCATGTTTGGCCGCAATGCCAAGCTCATCCACATCGACATCGACGCCGCCGAGCACCACAAGATGATCAAGGTGGACGTCGCCATCCGTGGCGATGCCAAGGCCGCCCTCAGCGACCTCCTCCCCCACGTCGAAAAACTCCCCACCGAAGACTGGCTCGCCCACCTCGACGGCTACAAGAAAAAGTACCCCCTCGGCTACAAGAAGCAGGGCGGCCTCCGCATGCAGCAGGTCATCGATGAGCTCTACAATCTCACCAAGGGCAAGGCCATCGTCTCCACAGACGTCGGTCAGCACCAGATGTGGGCCGCGCAGTTCTACAAGAACGACGAAAGCTACCACTGGCTCAGCTCCGGCGGCGCCGGCACCATGGGCTTCGGCTTCCCCGCCGCCATCGGCGCACAGCTTGCCCGTCCGGACAAGACGGTCGTCTCCATCTCCGGAGACGGCGGCTTCCAGATGACCCTGTTTGAGCTGGCCACCGCCGCCATCCACAAGCTTCCCATCAAGATCCTCGTCCTGAACAACAGCTACCTCGGCATGGTCCGCCAGTGGCAGGAGCTCTTCTTCGAAAACCGCGAGAGCGGCGTCGATCTCATCGGCAACCCGGACTTCGTCAAACTCGGCGAAGCCTACGGCATCAAAGGCTGGCACATCCGCCGCCCCGCCGATGTGGAGCGCATCCTCCAGCAGGCCCTCGACTACAATGACGGCCCCTGCATCATCGAAGCCGAGTGCATCAAGACTGAAAACGTCTTCCCCATGATCCCCGCCGGTGCTGCTCTCGAAGACATGCTCATCGAGGCTCCGAAGCAGAAAATGGAGAAGCCCACCGGTTCCACGTAATGAAGGGAGCGCGGACACTCCTGTCCGCCTCTCATCTGGTCGATGAAAACCAACCGCATCATCCACGGCGATGCCCTCAAGGAACTTCAAAAACTCCCTGCAGACATTGCTCAGGCCATCATCGCCGACCCACCCTATTTCAACGTCCTCGAAGATGAAGCCTGGGACACGCAATGGAAAACAGCCGCAGACTACCTCGCCTGGTGCGATGCCTGGGTGGCCGAATCCATGCGCGTCCTTCGCGATGACGGTCTCGCCTTCATCTTCGGCCAGCTAGGCAAGCGCGAGCACACCTTCCTCCACCTCATGTCCAGCCTCAGTCAGCAGCACCAGTTTCACGATCTCATCATCTGGGATCGTGCCGTGGGCTATGACGAGCGCCGGGACAGCTTCACTCCGCAGTACGAAATGATCCTCGTCCTCCGCAAGGGCGACTCCGTGAAGTTCAACAAAGGCTCCGTCCGCATCCCCTACGACGCCGCCACCATCCAGACCTACCTCCGCGACAAACGCTACAAGGACAAGGCCGCCCGCCGCGCCCATCTCGAAAAAGGCAAGTACGCCACCAACATCCTTCGCGTCCCCAGCCTCAAGGGCATCTCCAAGGAAAAGTGCGGCCACCCCTCGCAGAAGCCCCTCGCCCTCATCGAAAAGCTCATCGCCTGCTCCACCGATGCTGGCGATCTCGTCCTCGATCCTTTCCTCGGCTCCGGCACCACCGCTGCCGCCGCCAAGGTCCTCAAGCGCAAATGGCTCGGCATCGAGAAGGACTCCACCTACTTCAAGATCGCCAAAAAGCGCCTCGCAGCTCCCTCTTCCAAATCAAAAATCAAAAATCGTAAATCATAAATCCCATGAGCGACCGCATCCCCGTCACCACCGATAAAAAGCCCGCCCCGCAGGCCGACATCATCAACATTCACACGCTCAGCGTCATGGTGAACAACCAGCCTGGCGTCCTCGGCCGCATCTGCGCCGTCTTCAGCCGCCGCGGTTTCAACATCGAATCCCTCGTCGTCTCCCAGACGCGTGATCCCCGCTTCAGCCGCATGACCATCGGCATCAGCGGCCACCCTGAAGGCCTCAGCCAGATCATCCTCCAGGTCAGCAAGCTCATCGACGTCATCCACTGCATCGAGCACACCGACCGCGACGCCGTCGCCAAGGAAATGGTCCTCATCAAGGTCGCCGCCAGCGCCTCCGAGCGCACCGAGATCCTCCAGATCATCGAGCACTACAATGGCAAGACCGTTGACCTTCAGGAAGACAGCCTCATCGCCCTGATCAGCGGCAACACCGACAAGCTCGACGCCGCCGTCCGCCTCCTCACCAAGTTCGAAATCGTCGAAACCGTCCGCACCGGCAAAGTCGTCATGGCCCGCGGCCTCACCGAGACCTGACCCGCTTCGCGGGAACGACGCCTGCCCATAATGGGATAACAAATCTTCAGATTGGTTACTTTTTATTGGATTTGTTGCTTACAAACAAGAAAAACCCAATGCAAGGAGGGCAGCATGTGAATATCAGGAATTATGTTCTAACCGGAATATTTTGTTTCACGGGCTGTGCCGCAGACCCGAAACATATCAATTTAGGGCATAAGCCCAGCATAAGAGCTGCACAATTATTATGCTATATTAAGTGTAATCTGCGTCGGCATCATGGTTTGCCACCTTTGGCTGAAAAAAAGGAGGACATATATGTCGAGATTGTGCATTTTGGAGGGAACTTTCCTCTCAAGCTGCATGACGGAGAGCAACGCGTTTTTGTGAGATTTATCAACGAAGATGTAGTGCTATCTTTAATAACATTAGACGGGTATAGTGAGGAGGACATTCGATGTGCGCTGGTTAGTAAAAATGCGCCCCCCGTGCGTGTTAATAATTTTGTTACGATCTACTAAATTAATGAGTGGCTGGGGCTTCGTCTGAACTGAATTTGCCATGTTAGAATATTTGAAGACTGTAGTCGAAGAAATTTCAAAAGAGAAAAGCCGGGCACGCTGAATTGTTGGCACCTATATTGGTCCTGTCTCAGCCATTCGTGGGCCGCCGTAAATAGGCTTAAACCTACGCTGGAATCCCGAATGTCGAATGATCGAAAAGCCAGCGCACCTCACCGTGCCCTGGCTTTTTCATTGCCCTCGTGCCTCAAAACACCGCAAGCCCACAAATCAAAATCCCCTCTCCATCCTCAGGGAGTATAGACACCCATGGCAGCGCGAGAGCGCCAGCAAAGTGGTCCGCTCAGTCCTCTGAGCGGAACGAGCGGGCGTGTGGCGAACAAGCCAGGAAAGAAGAGGTTCGGACTGTGAGTGTCAGGGAGGCATGCGTCCGCTTTGCGGCCTGCGTTCCGCTCTGAGGACTGAGCGGACCACGTTAAGAGCCCCCCCTGCGGCTGGCGCATGAACAAACCCGTTTTCAACGGTTCTTGGTATTAGGGTGAGGTGGCCCCCACACTGTCGAATCCTGCCCTAAGTTTATAACACGCCCCCCAGCCACCCCACGCTAAGCTCCCGCCACTCCATCACGCCACCCTCCGCTCCTCATGTTCATCCTCTGGCACCGCATCTGCCGCATCGCCTTCCCCCTTCTCTTCATCATCTGCGGAGTCGGCCTCTTCTTACCCCGCGTCCCCTGGATCACCCTCGTCCTCAGCACCGCATTCATCGCAGTTTGCGCCATCGGCGTCACCTCCGCCCTCCTCACCCTCGCGCTTCATTTCTTCGAGTTCCGCTTCTCCTGCCCGCACTGCCGCGGCAAAAACACCGCCTTCGGCATGCACGAAAAACGCTTCTGGCTGAACTGCGACGACTGCGGCCTCACCGAAGAAAGCGGCCCCCTCAATCTCCACCTCAAGTTCACCCCCAAAGCCGAACTCGACGCTCCGGAAGCCGAGGCCGGGTGAGGCGCCGATCTCGCTCCCGCGCCAGGCGGAAACAAAGCAGCCTTGTTGCTGTGCACCAAGGATGCGCCCCGCCTCGCCCCGGGTTCACGGATCTTCGCCGGCCTGGCTGTTTGCGTCAGCCCTCCCCTGTTCCGCAGAAACAGCCCCGCTGGCGCCTCACGCGCCATCCCCTGCTGTGGTGAAAGGCCCACGCGAAAGTGTCTGCCGAACACCGAAAAATTCCCTTGGACTAACGCCGGTCTCGGGCGAAATCGGAATGACGAAGCGGGTTCCACCAGCGTATCCCACCCTGCGCTCTCGAGCTTCGTCCTTCATTCGTCATTCCTCATTCTGGTTTCGTCATTTTCCCCTCCCCGGCATCTTCCATGCGCATATTGCATCTGACTCCCGGCACCGGCAATTTCCACTGCGGAAGCTGCCTGCGCGACCACGCGCTCATCAAAGCCCTGCGCGTCCGCGGTCATGATGCCCTCATGGCCCCCCTCTACCTGCCCCTGGTCACTGATCGCGAATTCGGCTCCCAGGAGCTCCCCGTCCAGATCGGCGGCATCTCCCTCTTCATCCAGCAGAAGCTTACCTGGTTTCACAAGCTCCCCCGCTTCCTCCACAAGTGGCTCAACAAGCCCAGCCACCTCCGCCTCGCCTCCCGCTTCATGGGCATGACCAGCCCCAAGGTCCTCGGCGAGATGACCCTCGGCGCCCTTCTCGGCACCGATGGCCGCCAGTGGGGCGAATGGAACCGCCTCATCGAATGGACCCGCGGCCATGGGAAGTTCGATGTCGTCTCCCTCTCAAACAGCCTCCTCATCGGCCTCGCCCCCTCCATTGAAAAAGAGCTCGGCATCCCCGTCGTCTGCGCTTTGCAGGGAGAAGACAGCTTCCTCGATACTCTCCCCGAGCCCTACCGCACCCAGTCCTGGGAGACCATGCGCAAAAACGCCCGCAGCGTCCGCCTCTTCATCGCCCCCAGCCAGTTCTATGCCGACCGCATGCGCGAGCGCCTCGATCTCCGCGCGGACCAGATCACCATCCTGCCCAACGGCATCGACACCACCGCCTTCACCACCTCTTCACCGGACCCAAACTGGCCCACCATCGGCTACTTCGCCCGCATGATCCACGGCAAAGGCCTCACCACCCTCGTCGATGCCTTCATCGACCTCGCCAAACGCGGCACCGTCCCCCGCGTGAAGCTCCGCATCGGCGGCGCCAAGACTCCCGCCGACGACAAATACATCGCCGGCCTCCAGGCCAAAATCAAAGCCGCGGATCTCACCAAGCGCGTCGAGTGGCATCCCAACATCAGCTTCAAGGACAAGGTCCACTTCTTCCACGACCTCACCGTCTTCAGCGTCCCCGCCACCTACGGCGAAGCCTTCGGCCTCTACGTCATCGAGGCCGTCTCCAGCGGCGTCCCCGTCATCCAGCCCGATCACGGCGCCTTCCCCGAGCTCATCGCCGCCACCGAAGGCGGCCTCCTCTGCAAGCCCGACGACCCCAAGGCCCTCGCAGACGCCCTCGAGTCCCTCCTCAACGACGACGAACTCCGCGAGAAATTCTCCAAAAACGGCGTCAACAAAGTCCGCCAGGAATTCTCCGCCACCCGCATGGCCGAACGCTTCGAGTCCATCCTCCAGCAGGCCATCACCAAATAATTAAAAAGAACGCGCCTCCCCTTCGTCCACCCCTTCCTTCCCCTTCGTCCTCGTCCTCGTCCTCCTACTCGAACTCGTCCTCGATCCCCCCGCCCCGCAAGCCCCCGCCACTCCGCATCCCCCCTTCCTCGCACCGAAGTTCCGCCTTCAGCCAGTTCCGGAAACACCCGCGCAACCGCCTCATTCCTCATTCCTCATTCCTCATTCTGGTTTCGTCATTCCTCATTCTGCCTCCCTCCTTCACCCCTCCCCTGTCCCTCCGTTCATGACTTCCATCAGCTTTGGCGAGGCCGTCCGGCGCTCCATCCAAAAAGACCCCCGCTACCATCTCGCAGCCTACGAGCTCGTGCGTGATGCCCTGCACATGGCCGCCAAAAAATTCCGCGACGAAAACGCCGAGGACCAGCACGTCAGCGGCCAGGAGCTCCTCGCCGGTTTCCGCGATCACGTCCTCTCCGAATACGGCCCCATGTCCACCATCGTTCTCGACCAGTGGGGCCTTCAGCGCGGCGAAGACGTCGGCAACATCGTTTACAATCTCATCGAGTGCGGCTACTTCGGCAAAAACGACGGCGACAGCATCGAAGACTTCTCCGGCGGCTACGATTTCCAGCACGCCTTCACCACTCCCTTCCTCCCCGCCTCGCTGCGTGAAGCCCGCGAGCCAAAATCCTCATGAAAAAAGTCCTCTCTCGTGCCGCCCCCGCCAAAGCGGGCGCCCTCTCCGTCCCCTCCCTGGATGCCGGCGTCACCACCCTGCCAAACGGTCTCGAGGTCATCGTGCGTGAAGATCACGCCCACCCCCTCGTCAGCGTTCAGGTTTGGATCAAGGCCGGCAGCATGCACGAAGAGCAGCACACCGGCGCCGGCATCGCCCACTGCGTGGAGCACATGCTTTTCAAAGGCACCGAAAAGCGCGACCCCGCGCAGATCTCCCAGGGCATCCAGGCCCTCGGCGGTTACGTCAATGCCTACACATCCTTCAATCGCACCGTCTATTGGATCGACGGCCTCGCCGAGCACGCCGCGGGTTATCTCGACATCCTCGCCGACATGATCCGCCATTCGAAGTTCGATGCCGACGAGCTCACCCGTGAGAAGGAAGTCATCCGTCGAGAGATGGCCATGGACAATGACGACCCCGGCAGCGTCATCCAGCACCTCATGCAGGGCACCGCCTTCCGCCAGCACCCGCTTCGCCACCCCATCATCGGCCATCGCGAAGTTTTCGATCAAATCTCCCGTGCCGATGTGTACGGCTTCGTCCAGCGCCACTACGTGCCCAACAATGCCTTCATCGTCATCGCGGGCGATGTCGATACCGCCGCCATCCTCGAAACCGTCCGCACCCATTTCGGCGACTGGCAGCGCCGGGCCTTTGATCCCGTCCTCCTCCCCTCGGAGCCGCCCCAGCGTGGCAGCCGCACCGCCGCCAAAAACTTCTCCACCGAGCTCACCCGCATCGCCCTCGGCTGGCAGATCCCTGGAGAAAACCACGCGGATAAGCCCGCGCTCGATGTCCTCGCCTTCCTCCTCGGCTCCGGCCGCAGCTCCCGCCTCTATCAGGAGCTCCGTGAGAAGCGCAGCCTCGCCCATTACATCTGGGCCGGCGCCTGGTGCGCCCCCGAAGTAGGCCTCTTCAATGTCGAGGCCGAGTGCAATCCCGCCGATGCTGAAAAGCTCAAGAAGGGCATGCTCGAAGTCATCGCCGTCATGCAAAAGAGCGGCCCCGGCCGTGCCGAGCTCGAGAAGGCCGTGCGCGCCACCCTCAGCAGCCAGCTTCGCACCCTCAGCACCGTCAAAGGCCAGGCCAGCAGCCTCGGCAATGGCTGGCTCCTCTCCGGCTCGCTGGACTACCAGACTCAGTTCCTCGCCGCCATCTCCGCCCTCACGCCGGAGCTCATCCGCGATGCCGCCCGCCGTTACCTGCAGCCCGAAAACATGTGCACCGTCGTCGTGGGAGATGAAGTCGAGTCCGGTGGCAAAGCCAAAGCCACCACCGACTCCGCACGTCCGGACATCCAGCGCTTCAAGCTCAAAAACGGCCTCATCCTCGTCGTCGGCGAAAACCCCCGCCTCCCGCTCGTCAGCGTCCGCACCAATTTCCTCGCCGGCGTCCTCGCCGAGACGGACCTCTCCGCCGGCGTCACGCAGATCTCCGCGCAGATGCTCCTCAAGGGCACCAAAAAACGCGCCGCCGCGGAGATCGCCTCCGAGCTCGAAAACCGCGGCGGCAGCCTCATCTGCACCGCGGACGCCCACCGCTACATGATCGGCGCCGACGTCATGCGTGGCGATGAAGCCGACGCCCTCGACCTCATCTCAGATCTCATCCTCAATCCCGCTCTTCCGCAGCCTCAGCTCGCCGAGGTCAAGAAGCGCCAGATCGCCAATATCCTCGAAGAAAAAGAAGACCCGCTCACCGTCGCCATGCGCAAGGCCCGCCGCGAGATCTTCGCCGGCCAGCCCTTCCACCGCACCGCTCTCGGCAGCGAGGAAACAGTCACCGCCCTCAAGCTCGCCGACTGCCGCGCCATGCTCCACGCCAGCTTCGCCACCGGAAACGGCGTCATCTCCGTCTTTGGGGATGTGAAGGCTGAAGTCGTGAAAGCCCAGGTGGAAAAAGCCTTCGCCAAGCTCCCCCGTGGCAACCGCCAGATCGCCCTCGGCCGCGAATACCACGCCAGTGCCAAGCCCGCCGCCTGGACCGAACATCTCGACAAAGAGCAGGCCGTCCTCGTCGTCGGCTTCCGCACCGTCGGCCTCGAAGACCGCGACGTCCACGCCCTCAATCTCATCGACGAAGCCTGCAGCGACATGGGCAGCCGCCTCTTCAACCGCATCCGCGAAGAGCTCGGCCTCGCCTACTACGTCGGCGCGCAAAACTTCGCCGCCATGGGCGCCGGCGCCTTCTACTTCTACGTCGGCACCGACCCCAAAAAAGTGAAGCTCGCCGAAAAGGAGCTCATGGCCCAGATCAACGACCTCGCCACCAACGGCCTCCAGTCAGACGAGATCGACCGCGCCCGCGTCACCTGGCGCTCCTCCTGGCTGCGCTCCCAGCAGGGCAACACCGGCATGGCGGACGTCTGCGCCTGGAACGAAATCAACGGCCTCGGCTGGGACCACTTCCAAAAGCTCCCCGGCATCATGTCAGACATCAGCTCCAAGGAGATCCAGCGCGTCGCCGCCAAATACTTCGGCGACAAAAAAGCCTTCATCGTCCGCGTCCTCCCCAAGTAACCAAGGACAGGGGGAACTCCGTTCCCCCAAGGAGTGGGGGACTCCGTCCCCCAACAAGGATTGGGGGACTCCCGTCCCCCACTCTGCAGCATTCTCCAAAACTCATTCCCAGAATGCGCATGCCGATGCCGCAGCCCTTTTTGTAGCGCGGAGCCGTAGCGAAGCGGAGACAGCCGAAGGCAATTCCGATACCGCGTCGGCACCGAATCGACATCAAAACACCGCCCCACATCGGACACCACCGCCCCCGTACTGCACATTCGCGTCCAGGCGAAATAACCACCACACCCCAAGGCGTGGGGGACTCCTGTCCCCCACTCCCAATAACTTCCACGTCTCAGCAACTCGTCTGCGCACGTAGTTCGCGGCTGCGCAGCAGCCCGTTCCGGCCCCCCGTTCGTAGTTCGGGCTTCAGCCCGTTCTGGAAGCCCCGCATCACCCAAAATTCGAAACCAGCCAGCGCAAGTATTGTAGTACCGGCTTCAGCCGGAATCTGGAAGCTTTCTTCGTGCAAGCGGTTCCCAAATAAGCTCCCCCAGGTAACTCCCCGATCCACAATCCAGCCGCCTCGAGTTCAGGTACTCTGCAGCGTTTGCCAAACCTCACTTCCACATGCCGCGCAGCCCTTTTTGTAGCGCGGAGCCGTAGCGAAGCGGAGACAGCCGAAGGCAATTCCGATACCGCGTCAGCACCGAGTCCACATCGAAACACCGGTCCACTTCGGACTCCACCACCCCGGCACTCCATCTTCCGGAAACGAATTTCACAATCCGCCATACCAGCCCAGGCCTGGCTCTCCACCCGTAGGTTGGATGTCTTTGGCGGCAAAGCCCCTCCCACGTTCCACAGCCCCCTTCGCCAAACCGTCCGACCACCAGCGCGTCCCCCACGCGTCCCCGGAACTCCCACAAGCCCAAGTCCGCGTGCCCCCTGGCACCGCTGCAATCACCCGCATACCACTCAATACCACGATTCATTAAACAAGCTCCGTGCTTCCCTCTTACCCAGGCCACCCAGGCCGCACAACTCTCCGCCAGCTCCATTACCCACGCTCGCTCAGCCACCTCCGCACAACCCCAAAGCGAATCCCCTCTCCCCCTCGACGGCATGGCAATGCTCTCAAAATCTCCTTGGGGGAGAGGCAGGGTGAGGGGCCATCCCAAGCTCGCGAAGATCCGCTCTTCGTCGCCACACTCCTCGCGGATCCCCTCATCAGCGTGATCCAAAATCTCCGGCAGCCGCATTTATTGAGGATTGCATAATAGACTGACTGCTTTGCCTTGAAGGCCAACGGCCTTCCGCAATACAGCCCAGGGGTGCCGAGCTTTAGCGAGTGCTCCCCTGGGTTTTGGCAGCCACTCCGGGAAGCGAACCCATCATCTGCTTCACGCGCCCCGTCTTCCAGAAGCGTCTCCCGGCTATTTCGCCGCGGGAGAGCTTGTGCCTCCGCCACACATCACGCCCCGGCTCCAGCCGGAGCAGCCTCACCATTCGCGTCAGCCTGTTGAGCAAGCCTCAATAAAAACCCGCGGCGAATTTCAATTTTCCAAATTTCCTATCCAAACTTGGCCCAGCGCCTGCTCTATCCATCACTCAGTTGGGGCGCAAGCTTCACAAACATTTCTCAGGTTCGCCTGAGGAAACACACAACGAGCTGGGGAGTCGCTTCATGGTTGGGACTCCTTGGTCACCTAAAGGCCCGGAAGGATTTTGGTTGGGTCCTTCCGGGCCGAGTTGTCTCCAGACACCGGCATCGCCTCACTCGGCCACCGCCATCAAAGCGGTTTTCAAAACTCAATTCCGCTTCGGTTTGCCGCAAAGCAGCAGCGGCGCAGAGGAGGCAGAAATAAAATTCATTCTCTGCTCACTCTGCCTCTCCGCCCTTCTGACTAACTGCGGTCCAAATCTCCGGCCATTCCCTTGCTCCTTCATTCCTTTGCCAAAAAACAGCGCTCCCTTTCTCGAACAGCCTCCGCCGTTACTCTCTGTTCCACAGTCGAGTCGCCTTGAGTTCAGGTGCTCCGCGGCAAAAACCGAACGTCCCTCCAGCTTCGAAATGCCCCAGCCCGCTTTTCCGGAAACCAGATGCCAGGCACGAATGGCACTCGGTTAAGGCGTGTCGTCGCGGTTTTTGGTGTTCTGGCGGACAGGGGCGCATGCGAGCCGCGACAGCGTCTTGGAGTGCGTGCGGGAAGCGTAGCGCCACGCCGCTTTTCGCAGGCCGGACGGCGTGGGAAGACCTGAGAACGCTCGACGCCCCTGCGAAAGCGGTGTCGTCGATGCAGGCTTGCGCCGTGCATCTCTGTCACCGCACGCCAAGACGCTGTCGCGTTTCTTCCTAACAGTCTTCAAAATCCACGATAACAACTCTTAACCGAGTGCCATTCATGCCAGGCACATGTTTCCTCTATTGCGCGCGATGGGCGCCAACTTTTACACATCGCTCCATCTTCCCCACCAAACTTGGCCCGCAGCCTGCTCTATCCAAGAGTCAGTTGGGGCGCAAGCTTCACAAACATTTCTCAGGTTCGCCTGAGGAAACACACAACGAGCTGGGGAGTCGCTTCATGGTTGGGACTCCTTGGTCACCTAAAGGCCCGGAAGGATTTTGGTTGGGTCCTTCCGGGCCGAGTTGTTTTCAGGTCCGGGACCTCGGTCCCCTTGCAGGCCGGAAAGGAAGTGCGTGCAATTTTCCGCTTCCTCCCACGTTCGAGGGACCACTGCCGCATCCCTCCCCCTCCACCATGAGCCATTTCTCCACCACCACAAAAGGTCCGGCGAGCCCCTCCCAGACCATCCCAGTTCAGGTTCTGTCTGCCGTGCTTTCTCTCGCTGCGTTGTTTCTCACCTCTTGCAGCTTGCCCAATCAGGTCGGCGGCCTGCCACGCATCAGCCGTCAGGAGGCCGTCGCGGCCGTCGCAGAGTGCGCCAATGAAGGCATTCAAGTGTGGGCGTGGCCGAAGAACGCGCGCGACCGTTTCGCCAATCAGCGCGTCGCACGAGTCCAGTTGTTCCGGGTGGAGGGAAACCAGTTGGCGTACCAGCTTTTCCGCCACGTGACGGTGAGCACGGAAAGGCTGGGGAACATTTATCGTTCGTCGTTTCGGGAGGAGCTGATCGCCACGGAGCGCCTTGATCTGGCAGGCGTGGCCACCGTGCACTACAACCAGCGCGGAAACTGGTTCTTCCTGGTACTGCGCGATGCCGGCGGGCGCGTCTTGCTGCGGCTCTTCGCAGGAAATTCGCTGCCAGGGGCCCGCCTGCGGCACCTCGCGCAGGCGTTTATGACGCTTTGCCCGAACGCGCGTCCGGGCCCCAGTGAATCGCGACTTCACGACTGACGAAGTCCCCCCCACCAGACTTAGCCGCACGCTCCACGGCGACAAGCGAACATCCGCAAAAAGCGCCCGGCTACTGCACGTTCGCCTGGCGTACCGCAAGGCTGTCCCAAGCGCATACTGTAGAGCAGTTCGTGCTGCCCAGGCCCGCGGGCGAGAGGGGGCGGCTCAATCAATCTGAATCCGCCGCTCCTTTTCATGCACCGGCTCCGCGATCCCCTGCGGTGCCTTCACCGGTTTGCTTTCCTCCTTTTTCTTCCACGCCCCAGCCAGCGTCTTCGCTTCTTTGATCTGCTCCGCCGTCATGGAAAGTTCCACCGTGGCCAGGTGCGCATCTGCGGCGTTGTTGCCCTGCCTGGCCGCCAGGCGGATCCACATCGCCGCCCGCACCATGTCTTTCTCCACGCCCTCCCCTCGTTCATGCTGGATGCCCAGCCAGAGCTGCGCGAGCGCAAAGCCCTTCTCGGCAGCCTGGCGGAAATAGCGCACGGCCTGGGCGGCATCCTTCGGCAGGCCTTCTCCCTTGAGGCTGCACTCTCCCAGGCAAAAAAGGGCCGGCTCCAGGCCCTGCTCCGCGGCAAGGTGATACCACTTCATGGCCTCCGTGGCGTCTGCCTCCACGCCACGGCCGTGGAGGCAGCACCAGCCGAGACTGCACTGCGCTTCGGCATTGCCCTGCTGGGCTGCGAGGCGGTACCACCTCACGGCCTCGGCGGCGTCCTTGGCAGTGCCCGTGCCTTCGAAGCAGCACATGCCCAGTTTATACTGCGCCTCGTCCTGCCCCTGCTCGGCGGCTCGGCGCAGCCACCTCACGGCTTCCTCCCTGTCCTGCGGCATTCCATTGCCTGAGTAATAGCGGAGGCCCAGCATGGCCTGCGCATACGGATAGTTTCGCCCGGCGGCTTTGCTCAGCCACTCGACCGCTGCCTTGGTGTCTTTGGCCACGCCAAACCCTTGTTGATAGCAGTAGCTAAGGTAGCACTCGGCCCTGGGGTTGCCGCCTTCGGCGGCGCGGCGCAGCCACTTCACGGCTTCAGTGCGATCTTGCGCGACTCCTTGGCCCTTGAGAAACCGGCTGCCCAGCTCAGCCTCTGCATAGCTGTTGCCCTGATCGGCCGAGAGCCGCAGCCACTTCAGGCCTTCGGCTTCGTCTCTGGCAACGCCGAACCCTTCGAAGTAGCATTCGCCTAAAAAGCGCTGCGCGTTATTCTCGCCTTGCTCCACGGCGAGTCGGATCCACTTGACCGCGAGAGCCGCGTCCTTGCCCACGCCTTCACCTTCGTGATAACAGTAGCCGAGGTAGGCCTCCGCTTCGGCGTATCCTTGATCGGCGGATTTGCGCAACCACCTGGCGCCCTCCGCCGCATCTTTGGCCACACCTTTGCCCTGCAGATAGGCGTAGCCCATCTGAAACTGCGATTTGGCCTCGCCGTTTTCGGCGTGGGCCAGGGTTCCTTCCAGAGGTTTGGTGAAGCCGGAGGTGGTGCCTGAAAGGTGCTCCACCAGGCGCTGGGCCTGATGGGTCAGCGGATCGTCTTTGCCGAGCGCCCTCAGGCAGCCTGCGCAGGCGCGTCTGGCATAGGTGGCGGCTTGCTCTGTTTTTTTCTGAGCTTCCAGGGAGCGTGCCAGGTAGTAGCAGGCCCTCAGCGTGTCTGGATGCTCAGGGCCGGACACCCGCTCGCGGACGGCCAGCACGCCACGGTATTCCGTCTCGGCGGCGGCGTCTTTATCCTGCTTGGACAGGACTATGGCCAGGTTGACCTGGCTGGCCAAAGTGTCCGGATGCTCCGGCCCGAGCACCCGTTTTTGGAGGGGAAGCACCACGCGGATCTCCCGCTCGGCCTCGGCATATTTTTCGGCCCCCACCAAAACGGCCGCCAGTACCATGCGGCAGTACAAGGTGTCCCGGTCTTCACGGCCGAGCACGCGCTGAGAGGTGGAGATCAATGCACGCGCCAGGGATTCGGCCTCGGCATAGTTTTGCAATTTCAGCAGCAGATTCGCCAGATTGGCCCGATCCTGCAAGGTCTCCCGATGCTCCGGGCCCAGCGTCCGCTCACTGCTGGCCAGCACCTGGCGCAGCACGGGCTCGGCATCGAGCAGCTTGCCCTGCTCGATCAGGAACGCAGCAAAATTACCGCGCGCCTTCAGGGTGATGGGGTCATCCTCACCCAGGACACGCGTCAGTGCGGGAAGCAGGTCCCGCATCTGAACTTCCGCGGCTGCATGCTTGTCCATCGCCAGCAGGGTCGCCGCCAGTCCCATCCTCGCATGCAAAGTGTCGCGGTGCTCCGGGCCGAGCGTTTTCGTGAGTTCATCCACCTGCGCCTGAAAGGCTTTTTCCGCCTCAACATACTTGCCGGCAGTGGCGAGCGCACGGGCCGCATCATACGCTTTCTGGTTGGCATCCCCAGCAGCCGGGATGTCTGCGCCGGCGCACATGAGGGCCGAGATTAAAAGGAAGGCGGCAAGTACTTTCATGGAGAAATGGGCTCTAGGCTCAGGCTGCAAGGTAACATAACGGCCCGGAAAAATACCAGCCATTTGAAACACGCCCAGTCGCATCAGCTCTCCGGTCGCGCTGGTTTAAGCCGCCCGCCCCCGGCGCACCATCACCCCGCTCCGACGGCAGCCTGCTTAGCTTCCCTGTCGCAAATCTTCGTTCGCCTCCGTGTCCGCGTCGCAAAAAAGCTCGCGCCGCCAGGACAGCTCTCAAAAAACACAGCGCAGGCCACCCAAAAGCCCACATCCGCTTCGCCGCCGGCTCACGAAATCTTCGACGACACCAGCGCAAACCACGGGCAGACAGACGGCTCCTCACCACCTCACGCGACCATGGCAGAGAAGCCTCATTCCACGCACACGATAGGCTGTAAGCTCATGGAGTATCGGAATACCAGCCGATTTATCACGGGCCTGGTCTTTAACTACTCCATCCGCTTGGTCATGTTAGTTTTCACGCATTGCTTCTTTTACTTTAAATTCGCCCCACTTAGTATCGCGATAATATGAGATACAGAGACCACTCCGCCATGGGCAGGATCTTTGCAGTTGCCGCCCGCCTCCTTGAAAATCGGAAACCTCTCATCACCCGCCGCATCACCGCGTCGCTGCTCGTTGGGATGACCCTCGCCTCCTGCGGTCGTCAGCCGTCCCCTCCCGTTCTCACCAGGCCCCTCAGGCGCGACACCGTGGTCACCCACACTTATGCGGGCCAGATTCGTTCCTATCGAAACGTCGCCATCCGCGCGCCGGAGAGCGGCTATCTGGAGGAGGTCAGCGTCCAGGACGGGCGCCGGCTCAAAGAGGGGGAGCTCATGTTCAAGATCATGCCTCAAGATCGCACGGCCGCGCTGAAACGCGCGGAGGCGCAGGCCCAGGTGGCAAAGCTCGAGTATGAAAACACACAGCACCGGGTCCAGGCCGGCCAGGCCTCCGAAAAAGACCTCGCCACCGCCGCTGCAAAGCGCGACCAGAAGCTGGAGGACCTCAGGCTGGCGCAGGCACATCCAGGCTCCGCCATCATCACCGCCCCCTTCAGCGGTCTGATGGGCCGCCTCCGCCTCGCCAAGGGCAGCCTCGTGAAAAAGGACGAAGTGCTCACCACCCTCCATGACAACAGCCAGATCTGGGCCGAGTTCCACGTGCCTGAAGCACAATATCAGGAAATCTCCGCCTCCGCCACCCAGCAGGTGGACCTGAAGATGGCCAACGGCAAAATGTTTGATCAGACCGGCCGCCTCGTCCCCGTCGAAAAAACGGCGCTCCATCATGCGACCGGCACCGTCACCCTGCGCGCTCTCTTCCCCAATCCCGCCGACCTCCTCCGCCAGGGCCAGGCCGGCACCATCCGCCTCCAGGACACCCTCAAAAACGCCCTGCTCATCCCTCAGCAGGCCACCTTCGAAGTCGCCGATCAGCGCTGCGTCTATGTCATGGACAAAGACCACGTCATCCACCGGAAGCCCGTCTCCATCACTCACGAGCTCGAAGGCCTCTTTGTCATCACCGGCGGTGTCACCGAAAATGACACCATCATCATCTCAGGCGTGCATCGGGCTCATGATGGACAAAAGGTCGCAAATTCCCAGTTTGAAGAGCCCGCCGTGGCATACGCACACCTCAAAAAAGAATAGCCGCCCCTCCCCCGCCGCTTCTCCCTTCGCTGGCCCCGTCCCCCGCCGGCCTCCCGCCCCTGCACCGGCAGGCCTGGTGCCGCGTCTTCCCGTGGCCACGTCACGATTTGATCATTGCAAATCAAAGCCTTCGTGGCTCATTCCCCGTCCTTACCAACCCCACTATGAAATCAATCGCACCGACTCTCGCCGCTCTCGTCTTCACGTTTGCTGGTCTGACCGGAACAACCCCTGCCCAAACCGTGAGTGACGCCAAACCCGTTAAAGTCGTGATGGAAACCAGCAAAGGCACCATCGAACTCGAACTCGATGCCGCCAAAGCCCCCGTGACCGTCGCCAATTTCGTCAAATACGTCAAAAAAGGCTTCTACGACGGCCTCATCTTCCACCGCGTCATCCCTGACTTCATGGTCCAGGGCGGCGGCTTCAGCCCCGACATGCAGCAAAAGGAGCCCGACGGCCAGATCGAAAACGAAGCCAAAAACGGCCTCAAAAACGTCAAAGGCTCCATCGCCATGGCCCGCACCAACAACCCCCATAGCGCCACCTCCCAGTTCTTCATCAATCTCAAGGACAACAGCTTCCTCGACTACCCCGGCCGCGACGGCTTCGGCTACTGCGTCTTTGGCAAGGTCACCAAGGGCATGGACGTCATTGACTCCATGGCCACCGTCGCCACCGGCAGCAAAGGCCCCCACGGCGACGTCCCCGTCGAGCCCATCATCATCAAGAGCGCCAAAATCGCCGAGTAAACCCCGCCCTTCATCACTTCAATCCTTCAAATGCCAGCCGCTCCCCCGGCTGGCATTTTTTTTGTACAGTACTCATCTCGCTCCGCCGAGATGAACAGTACTCATCTCGCTCCGCCGAGATGAGCCCAGCGCCCCCTTCCCCCCACACCTCTCGCGCTCCCCCACCCACCCCGCCACATCAACGGCAAGGCCCTCCCACCACCCTCTTTCCCCCACACCCCTCTCGCATCCCACCGTCAACCACCGCAAACTCCCTCCCCCCATCCCCCCACCGCCTCACATAAACTTCCTCACCCGCTCCCGCACATCCCCCTCCAGCCGCTTCACATAGTTCACCGCATACTCCACCGGGCACATCCCGTCATCCCGCGTCAGCGGCGTCAGATCCATCGCAAACGTTAGCAGGCTCGTCTTGTCCGTCGTATGCGAGTCAAAATACGTCGCATTCGCATGCCGCAGCCCCTCCTCCGCCAGGTCATAGCGCTTCCCCCCGCTGATCTGTGAGTCAAACACCCCCAGCAGCGGCCGCAGCATGTGCGGGTGCTTGTCCACCCACAGCATCACCTTGTCGTCAGACAGCAGCCAGTCCAGCTTCCGCCACACCTCGCAGCCATACACCTTCTCCGGCCGCATCTCCACCGGCAGCTCACGGATCGCCTCCAGGCACCGCAGAAACGTCGCCACATGCGTGTCATGCCGGTCGCACGGATTGTGAAGATACAAAATCTTCGGCTGCGCATGCTCCAGAATGAATTTCAAATCCGCCACCGCAGGCGCATGCTTCGGCTTCTTGATGTCCTCGCTCGGGTACCCCAGCTGCACCATGATGCTGTACTCCCCCACATACGCCGCCTTCCGCTGCTCCACCAGGCGCACCTTCTGCATCTCCTCGTCCGTGTAGCTCTCATACGGCCCCTTGCGCGGGCTCCCCGCCCCGTCCGTCACCACCACCCCGCCAAACCACTGGCCCTTGTCGTGAAAGCATTCCGTGATCCCATGATACGCCGCGATCTCCAGGTCATCCTGGTGCGAAACAATCCCCAGATGCGTCACCCGCCGCAGCGCCGTCCACGGTTCAGTTTCGTCAGGAATATACAGGTCGTGTTTGGGATGTCGAAATTGCACAGGACCCCGACCATGCACCGCCTCCGCCAAACTGCCAACCTCATTCCCATTAGCCCCCGCCTAACACCCCAACTCCCCCATAAACCCCCGCCAAAACACTCCCCTCCCCACCCCACCACGCCCTCTCATCCCATCCCCCCATTTCCAATTCCCAGTTTTCACTTCTCAATTTTCAGTCCCCCGCCCCCACAAGCTCATCGCCCCCAATCCCCCTCTCACCCACGACTCCGCCGCACCCACCGCCCACCGCCCACCGCCCACCGCCCACCGCCCACCGCCCACTGACTCACTGACTCACTGACTCACTGCCCCACTGCCCCACTGCCCCACTGCCCCACTGACTCACCGGCTCCCCCCATCTCACCTTCGCCCCACAGCATCCAGCATCCAGCATCCAGCATCCAGCCCCCAGCATCTAGCATCTAGACAAATCCCCCTCCCACCGCCATGATCGCCCCTCCCTCCCCACCCCCATCCCCGACCCCTTTCCCATGAGCTTCATCTCCCAGATTTCCGAAGACCTCAAAAACGCCATGCGTGCCAAGGACACCGTGGCCCTCAACGTCATCCGCAACCTCAAGTCCTCCCTCAAATACGCCGCCATCGAAAAACTCGGCGCTGACGGCGAGCTCGGCGATGCCGACTCCATCGCCGTCGTCCGCAAAGAAATCAAAAAGCTCCAGGACTCCGTCGACGGCGCCGAAAAAGCCGGCCGCCCCGAAGCCGTCGAAGCCGCCAAGGCCGAGATCGTCGTCCTCCAGAAATACCTCCCCGCCGCCATGAGCGACAGCGAAGTCTCCGCCCTCGTCGAGTCCGTCATCGCCGAGCTCGGCGCCACCTCCAAAAAAGACATGGGCGCCGTCATGAAAGCCCTCCAGGAGCGCTCCGCCGGCCGCGCAGACAGCAAGACCCTCTCCACCGAAGTCTCCAAACGCCTCGCTTAACCGCAGCACACGAAAAATCTCAGCACTAGAACCTAGACTCAGAAGCATTTCTCTGCGGTCTTCTAATCTCTCGCGGTGTAAAATTCGTCGCCCTCCAACCCCGGCAACAGCGAACCCTGAACCGAGAACAGCGAACCGAGAACAGCGAACAGCATGACCTCAGCCATCATCGTCGCCGCAGGCAGCAGCCGCCGCATGGGCTTCAACAAGCTCCTCGCCCCCCTCGCCGGAGAGCCCGTCCTCCGCCGCACCCTCAGCGTCTTCCAGGCCTGCCCCGCCATCGATGAAATCATCGTCGTCACCAGCGACTCCCTCCGCCCCGAGCTCGACTCCTGGCGCACCATCGGCGCCGCCCCCCTCACCAAAATCACCCACCTCATCACCGGCGGCGCCGAGCGCCACCTCTCCGTCCACGCCGGCCTCCAGGCACTCTCCCCCGACTGCGACATCGTCGCCGTCCACGATGGCGCCCGCCCCCTCATCTCCGTCGCCCAGATCACCCGCTGCATCCAGGCCGCCCGCACCCACACCGCCGTCGCCTGCGCCCGGCCCATGACAGAAACCCTCAAGCGCTGCGACCCCGAAGGCCGCATCATCGGCTCCATCGACCGCACCCACGCCTGGATCATGGAGACCCCCCAGGTCTTCCAGCGCACCCTCCTCGTCCGCGCCTACGACGCCATCCTCCGCGACGGCCTCCTCGTCACCGATGAAGTCTCCGCCGTCCAGCACCTCGGCGCCACCGTCCACGTCGTCGAAAATTTCGAGCTCAACCCCAAGATCACGTTCCCGGCAGACATCCTGCTGGCCCAGCGTTTCGTCGCTTAACCGACCCTTCATGCCCGACCCCGCCGCCCTCGACAACGCCCCGCATCTGCCACGCCGAAACTGGGCGTCCATCGTGCTCGTGCTCTTCGTCCAGGCCATGAACTCCTTCAGCGACAACTTCGTCAAGATGTTGCTGATCGCCCTCTCCATCATCATCGCAGAGCAGAGCTGGGTCGGCCGCCATATCGAGCTCTGGCTCGGCGCCATCTTCTCCCTCCCCTACATGCTCCTCGCCCCCCTGGCCGGCTACTGGTCAGACCGCTTCTCAAAGCGCAACGTCATCCTCTGGATGCAGGTCATGCAGATCATCTGCTTCATCTGGCTCTCCCTCGCCCTCTGGATGCAGCGCGTCCCCGGCTCATTGGAGGTCTCCCTCCTCGGCTTCTTCCTCCTCGCCATCCAGGCCGCCGTCCTCAGCCCCGCCAAGATGGGCATCATGAAAGAGCTCGCCGGCTCCCGCCGCCTCGGCCGCGTCTCCGGCTGGCTCCAGGTCACCATGCTCGCCGGCATCCTCGGCGGCATGTGGGCCGGCGGCATCTGGTACGGCACCGAGTATGAGCGCACCCATGACGCCTGGCGCTCCGCCCTCGGCCCCCTCATCATCATCAGCATCCTCGGCATCATCGAGCTCATCGCCGCCATCTGCATCCAGACCACCCCCGCCCACCACGAAGTCCACTGGCGCAAAGGCATGGCCCTCGAGCACTTCGAAAGCCTCAAAATCGTCTTCCGCCGCCGCTCCATCCGCCTCGCCGCCCTCGGCGTCACCTACTTCTGGTTCATCTCCAATGCCCTCAGCTTCATCCTCGTCACGTTAACCAAAGAGCTCCACCCAGACACCGGCCATGGAGACGGCCCCATGGAGCTCGCCAAAGTCGCCGGCATCCTCGGCATCGGCGTCATCTCCGGCAGCTTCTTCGCCTCCCACGTCTCCCGCCACCGCATCGAGCTCGGCCTCATCCCCCTCGGCGGCTTCGGCCTCGTCGCCGGCCTCCTCTGGTCCGGCCTCGCCCCCCTCGGCTCCAGTTGGATGTACGCCGGCATCATCTTCACCGGCGCCGCCGGCGGCTGCTTCATGGTCCCCCTCTACGCCTACGCCCAGGACAAGGCCGAGAAGCATGAAAAAGCCCGCATCCACGCCGGCATGAATCTCATGGACTGCCTCGGCACCCTCGTCGCCGTCGCCATCGTCGCCCTCATGAAGGCCGCAAATCTGAGCGCCTCCACCCAGTTCCTCCTCCTCGCCATCCCCACCTTCCTCGCCGCCGTTTACAGCCGGCCGCCGCCCCGTCCGCTTCGTCATGTGGGACGCCCTCTACAATCTCTGGTGGCTCAAATGGCTCATGCGCCTCATCGGCACCGTCCCCATCTCCGCCACCCGCGCCAAAGACGCCATCCGCGCCGTCGCCGCCGCTCTGAAGGAAGGCGAAATCGTCTGCCTCTTCCCCGAAGGCCAGATCACCCGCCACGGCATGATCAATGAACTCCGCAAAGGCTTCGAGCTCATGGCCCGCCAGGGAGACGCCCAGGTCATCCCCGTCTATCTCGACGGCCTCTACGGCAGCATCTTCTCCTACCAAGGCGGCAAATTCTTCACCAAACGCCCCAAACACCTCCGCTACCCCGTCGCCGTCCACTTCGGAGAGCCCCTCCCCCCCCGCGCCGCCACCGCCGAAGTCGTCCGCCACGCCATGCACGCCCTCAGCGCAGAGGCCTTCCACCAGCGCAAAAGCTGGCTCCACGCCGACCCCGCAGACGACCTCGTCCCCTTCGCCAACGCCCTCCGCCTCGCCGAAGTCGAATGGCACCGCCCCGGCGACGTCTTCCTCTCCCTCGAGCCCGCGGGCACCATCCTCCACCGCACCGTCAAAGCCCTCACCCAGGTCCTCCCCGGCACCAAATTCATCGACCACCCCACCCACGCCCCCGCCTCCCACACCGTCGCCTTCTGCACCCGCGCTACCTTAAATCAACTCACCGGCCAAGAACGCCTAGCCTTCTGCCTCGACACCTCTCCGACCAATCTTCCTCTTCCTCCTACTCCTACTCCTCCTCCCTTATCTGGATCTGGATTCCCCTCTCAGTCCCCAATTCCCACCAATCCTCCCGTAGCCTCCGCCTCGTCCTCCGTAGCTTTAGCGAACGAGGAAGCGAACGCCCCAAGGAGTGGGGGTCTCCGACCCCCACTCAGTCCTCCGACTCCCTCCCTGCCCACTGATCTTCCTCTTCCTCCTCCTCTTACTCCCGTGGGCTCCGTAGCTTCAGCGAAGGAGGCTCCTCCCTCATCTGGATCTGGATTCCCCTCTCAGTCCCCTCTCCCCACCAATCCTCCCGTAGCCTCCGACTCGTCCTCCGTAGCTCATAGAGCGAAGGAGGAAGCTTTAGCGAAGGAGGCTGCCTCACCGCCCACCGGCTCCCGCCCCCTCCGCGGCTACCTCGACTCAGAAACCGGCATCCTCCTCACCACCGAAGTCCCCGACCCCCAGATGCCCCCGGCCCACCACGACGAACAATTCGGCCGCCGCCCCCACACCCTCGGCCGCCTCCTCCCCGGCCTCACCATCGCCTCCCCCCCCGAAGGCGTGACCATCAGCAGCCTCCTCCCCGACTCCCCCCTCACCGCCACCATCCCCGGTGCCAAAATGGACGAACAGGGCTTTTTGGTGGTCACGGTTTGATTCTGATTCGCAGTCATTCTCGGCTATTCCCAACCATTCGCGTTTCCAATTCAGCCTTTCAGGAACCGCATTCGGGGTGGAGGCACTTGCAGCCAAGACTGAACAGAAATTTCTGGTAACCCCATAAATGCCCTACATCAGAGAGATGGACGGCGGCAGGGCATCTCTCACCCCCTCCATCTTTCCATGGAATTCAAGGGCTTAGGCCAGTGACATGAGTTGAGACAGGCGTAGGCAGCGAGCTAAGCGTTGACGGAATGCCGTTGGTGGGGCCATGGTAAGGGCATGATTGCGGATGTCAGCCCTTCGTTCCAAATGCGGGAAGGCAGAGAGCGGCAGGAAGCCCTTGGGCAGTTCCTAACGCCCTCGCCTACGGGGGATTTCATGGCCTCGCTCTTTGATGGCCTACCGAGTGTCGTGCGGTTGATTGACGCCGGAGCCGGGGCTGGGGCGTTGACTCTGGCTCTCGTGCGGCGGGCATGTATGCCGGGTTCCGGTGTGGAGTCTATTCATGCCACGGCCTACGAGCTAGACCCGCTGATTATCCCGGTTTTGCAGGAGACAATGGAGGCGTGTAAATCCCTTTGCCGGGCGAGAGGAATCCCCTTCACATCTTCGGTGTATCAAACGGATTTCATTGAGGAAATGGCCGGGAAGCTGTCAGGTGATTTGTTCAGCACCGCGCCACCTTCATTCAACGTGGCAATCGCCAATCCGCCCTACAAGAAGATCAACACGCACTCGCCAGAGCGGCTGGCGTTGCGGAGAGTTGGCTTGGAGACAAGCAATCTTTACACGGGCTTTGTGGGCCTTCTGGCGCGTCTTCTGGAAGACAACGGGCAACTCGTAGCCATCACCCCTCGGAGCTTCTGCAACGGTCCCTATTTCCAGCCCTTCCGGGAATCCTTTTTGGAACTGATGGCTCTTCAACGGCTTCACGTCTTCGATTCGCGAGAAGCCGCTTTCCGTGGGGATAGCGTGTTGCAAGAGAACATCATTTTCCACGCCACCAAAGGTAGGAAACAGCCGCCCCTCGTTACGGTGTCATCCAGTAGCGGAGAAGCAGAAGCTACCGTCACAGCAAAAGACTTTCCCTTTGCGGAAATCGTGCATCCCAACGACCCGGAGCGATTCATTCACATTCCCGCCGATTCGGGCCATGCCAGAGCACGAGACAGGCTTTCAGAGTTACCCGCTACGCTGGCGTCCTTGGGGGTCACAGTCTCCACGGGGCGCGTGGTAGATTTCCGCCTCAAAGATGCGCTAAGGCCCGCGCCAGCGCCGGGAACGGTGCCGTTGCTTTACCCCTGCCACTTCAACGGTGGAACCGTGCATTGGCCGAAGCTGGATGCCCGCAAGCCAAACGCCATCTTGGACAACGAGGAAACGCGCCCTTGGCTGGTTCCATCCGGCATCTACCTTCTCACAAAACGGTTCACGTCTAAAGAAGAACGGCGTCGCTTGGTGGCCTGTCTCCTTGATCCTTCCCACGTTGAAGCGGAATGGCTGGGCTTTGAGAATCATTTAAACTACTTCCACGCCAGCGGGAAAGGCCTGGAAAGGACGTTAGCACTTGGCCTGTTCGTTTATCTGAACTCCACCTTGGTTGACCATTATTTCCGCTGTTTCAGTGGTCACACACAGGTAAACGCTACGGATTTACGCAAGCTGGCTTACCCCGACCGTGCTACACTAGAAGCAATGGGTAAAGCCCTTCCACGGCCCGACATTTCCCAAGAGGAACTAGACCAACTTGTAGAGCTTCACCTTCATGGCTTCTAAAAAGCGCACAGAAACGTCCAAAATATACCATCCAAAAATCGGAGAAGCCATAACGGCCCTGAGTGCCTTAAAAATTTCGGGGAAGAAGCTGGGCGTTCCTGCTGCGCGAATTTTGCTCGCTCTACTCGATCTCGTCCCTCGAAAGCGGTGGAATGAAGCTGAAGCGCCTTTAATGGGGATTACTCCAATCATGGATTTCATTCGTGAAAACTATGATTTCAGCTACGCTCCGAATTCGCGCGAGCAAGTGCGAGACGATGGGGTAAAGGTATTTTTATCTGCGGGCTTGCTGTTAAAAAACCCAGACAACCTTTCGCGTCCCACCACCAGCCAAGATACAGTCTATCAAGTGGAGCCGTCAGCGCTCGCCTTGCTTCGCACCTTTGGAACGCTGGAATGGGCGCACAATCTCACAACCTATCTTACTACCGTTGAGACAGTGAAGCGAGAGATTGCCCGGCATCGGGAATTGGCTCGCGTTCCCGTCACACTGCCGGATGGGAAGACTGTTGGTCTTTCGCCGGGCGGACAGAACCCGCTAATCAAGGCCATTATTGAAGACTTCTGCCCTCACTTTGCGCCGGGCGGCGTGGTAGCCTACATCGGGGACACGGAAAACAAGTTCGCACATCTTGAAGCGGATTACCTCGCCAGGCTTGGTGTGGCACTTGATAGCGCAGCCAAGATGCCGGACGTGATTATTCACTGCACAAAGCGGAATTGGCTTCTTTTGATTGAAGCCGTCACCAGTGCCGGGCCGGTGGATGGAAAGCGCCGGAAGGAACTCAAAGAACTATTCGCCGGATGCAAAGCGGGCCTCGTCTTTGTCACGGCATTCGACACGCGCCGCGTCATGCAATCGTTCCTTGCCTCTATCGCTTGGGAATCCGAAGTCTGGATTGCCGAAGACCCGGCCCACATGATCCATTTCAACGGCGACAAGTTCCTTGGCCCGTATCCAGACACGATGCCGTTGTGAAATTGCAAGAGTTTTAGGTTCTCTGTTATGAAATGTCGATTCTGCTTGGCAAATCCCCCCATAAAAAACAGCCATGTTGTCCCCGACTTCATGGTTCGATATTTGAAAAAGAACTCTTGTGGTGGTTTGCTGCTGAATTCTTTCCAAACTTGTCCAGAACACACAGCCCACATCGGACCATATCTCTGCAAAGATTGTGACAACGTGACATTCAGCAGATGGGAAGGCCGGTTTAAAAATGCGGTTTTTGACAAATTGAATAATGCAGGAGCTTCGTGGTTTGAGGAAAGCGCGATTAAGTTTCTTTTATCAATCCTCTTCCGCTATTCCATTCATCACCTTGAAGCCAGCATTCCTCGAAGTGATTCTCCTATAGCAAAGCAGTTTAGAGATTTGTCCAGACGAGCAATTGATGATCTCAGTTTGGTGGGAACAACTTTGTTCATTTACCCATACATCCACAGCCCCATCACCCAGACTTGTGATTTGGCTGTTGGGACAAACCACGTTCTATCACTTTCATATAGCGGAGGGCCTCTTGATGCGGAGGACGGGGAACCTCATGCTTTTCTCGTATTTCTTCCCGGCATAATGCTCCTCTTTACAGCCGGAAACTTACCCCCTGTTAAACAGCTTCCCGCTCCGCAGGATTTGAACCTTGGATCAACGGGCAATGTCAACAGCTGGAACCGTGGGTTGCCATTTTATTTGAAATGGTTTATAGATCGAGCGGTTTACGACACGAAAGCTCATCAAAAGACTATTGGGCGACGTTTTTGGGGCCGCGTCATTTGCAAAGCGGATAAGCGCCTCTTTCCGCAAAGACAAGTTTACAAGGCCAGACAGTTTGATGCTCAACTCAAGGAGTGGCAAAAACTGCATTGTGTTTGAATGCTGTCATAGTTGTCTTCATCCTTGGTATGAACCGGGAACATAGGTAACAGATTGACCGGGGACATAGGTTACACTTTGCGGGTGGTCTATGCCATGGAACACCACCCCCACACCGGAACAGCGATTGAAGTTTGTCACCCTCGCCAACAGCGGCAGGTTCACCACCAGCGAGCTGTGCGAGCAGTTCGGCGTCAGCCGCAAATGCGGGCACAAGTGGCTGGTGCGTTTTGCCCAGGGCGGAGCCAGGGCGCTGGTGGACGCGAGCCGTGCGCCCCATACCCTGCCGCAGCGCACCGAGGAGTCCCTGGAGCGCCTGGT
The DNA here is from genome assembly GCF_044227185.1 of Prosthecobacter sp. Classification (GTDB taxonomy): domain Bacteria; phylum Verrucomicrobiota; class Verrucomicrobiia; order Verrucomicrobiales; family Verrucomicrobiaceae; genus Prosthecobacter. The sequence goes on from NZ_JBGAFO010000002.1 coordinate 561,171, forward strand.
GGTCTCCGAGCGGAGGCTGCATCCGACCTGGGGCCCGAAGAAGCTGCGCGTGGTGCTGGAGCGCAAGCACGCCATCGAGCAGCCGCCTGCGGTGAGCACGCTGGGAGAGATTTTGAAGCGCAACGGCCTCATCGAGTCACGGCGCAGGCGGCCCGGAGCCTTTGAGGTCAAACGCGGCGAACTCACACAGGCAGAGCGCCCCAACCATGTCTGGGCCACCGACTTCAAAGGCTGGTTCTGCACGCAGGACAACGAGCGCTGCGATCCGCTGACAGTGACCGATCTGCACAGCCGCTACCTCATCGGACTGCAGGCATTGCCGCAGGCCACGCAGAGGTGGACGCGCATGGCCTACGCCCACTTCTTTCGCACCTGCGGGCTGCCGGAGATCATCCGCGTGGACAACGGCGCGCCCTTCGGCAGCATCGGGCCCGGAGGGCTCAGCAAGCTCAGCGTGTGGTGGATCAGCCTGGGCATCGACGTGGAGTTCATCAAGCCCGCGAGCCCGCAGCAAAACGGCAGCCATGAGCGCATGCACCGCACGCTCAAGGCCGAGTGCTGCGCCCCTGCGAGCACGAACCGGGAGGCGCAGCAGCGGCGCTTTGGACGCTGGCGGCATGAGTTCAACGAGGAGCGCCCGCATGAGGCCATCGGGCAGCGGACACCGGCCGAAGTGTATCGTCAAAGCGCGGTGAGGCTTGATGACCGCATCGCGGTGGACCTGTATGGGCCGCTGGTGGAAACCCATCCGGTGAGCGAGACCGGGAGCGTGTCGTGGCAGGGGCGCGCCTGGCATGTGGGGGACGCCTTCGCCGGACAAGGCGTGGTCTTTGAGCCGCGCGACGATGAAAGAGTGGTGGGCGTGCGCTTCGCCAACCTGGTGCTCGGCGAAATCGGCGGAGAGTGCCCCTATGGCCGGATCAGACCGACAGCGTTCAAGAAGAGACGGGGGAGCCGGAAGATCGTGGCCCGAGAGGTGAAAAGCGCCTCTCAGCACGAATGAGGAGAGGAGGAGAGGAGGAGGGGGGCGACCGCATTTTGAGGTTGTTCCCATCCACCCATCTCGCTGCGCTCGCTGTCTGGATGGGAACAACCTCAAAATGCGGAGCACGCAGTGTAACCTATGTTCCCGGTCAGAGTGTAACCCATGTTCCAGTTCAAACCCCTCGGGTGAATCTGCGGGGGAAATGGGGTCAGGGTGCAAATAATTGACAAAATAACCGCGCCACTTCGCCCCCCGCCAAGCCTGCGGCGTCGTTCACCCGGCCCGGCCACAGGCCTCGCCTCAGAATTCATCCTCTCTCCATTCCCCCCCTCAGGCGACCGGATGAATCATCTCAATCAGCGTCCTCCCAGCCTCTCCTCAGCCCTCCAAATCCGCCGCCGCGTTGACTGCGCGCCCCCTCCGCACGTCTGCCTCACTCGGTTCGGTTCCGTGTCTTCCGTGTCTTCCGTGTCTTCCGTAGGCACTCAAATCTGGAACCTTTACGTTCTCCAAATCTCCGCCTGCCCTCCGTAGCTTTAGCGAAGGATGGGCGGTGCAAAATCCGGTTCCCCTTCGGCCTCCGTTGCCCCATGCAATTCAGCCCCTCTGAAGTTCGACAATTTTTGCCTCTTTTTGCGCCTCCTTGCGGCCATCCATAAAGCCTCCGCCCCCTCTGCCTCTTGGCCACTCTGCGGTAAACCCGATTATCCCTTCACCTCCGGGAAATGGAGTCAGCCCTCCTCTGTGTTTCTCCGTGGTTAAAAAGGCAAGGAACCTGTTCAACCACAGAGCCCAAGCCGGGGGGCACAGAGACAGAAATCGTTCTGCCCCCAATTCCCCGCGCATTTTTGCGCCTCCTTGCGGCCAGATCCAGTCTCTGCCCCTCCACGGCAAAAGCACCTCCGCCAGCGCGAACCTCGAAATCACAAGGAGAACACATAACCAGAACAGATTGCTCATAAGATTTCCCTCCATCCACAGCCTCACCATCATCTCAGCCACCACACTCAATTGGGCCCGCTTTTTCAAACGCAACCAGTTTCTGGTATAAATTCACTCGGCGAACAGCCCCAAGCTCCCGACAAGGCGCTCCAAGCACAAAAAACTCGTTCATCCCGGCGCGCTCATCCCCAAAACCCAGACTCAGAAAAAGTGGGGCTTCTTCAGCTTCCGCTTCGTCCCAGAGCTGCGGCGCTCCCCTTCGCCATCGGCTGCCTCCGCTTCGCTCCAGCGCTGCGCTGCAAAGTCCGGCTCACCTCAGCCTCTGAAATCTTTCTACCCCTAATCTTTCTACCTCCTTTCCGCCCCGTTTCGTCCCACCCCAAATCCGTTCCGTGTATTCCGCGTATTCCGTAGGCACTCAAATCTGGAACCTCTGCGTTCTTCAAATCTCCGCCTGCCCTCCGTAGCTTTAGCGAAGGATGGGCGGTGCAAGTCTGCCTCCCCTTCAGCCTCCTTCTCGACATTCTCCAACTCCGTTCCGACATCCGTGTATTCCGTGGTCCAACTTGGCCTTCCTCTGCGCTCTCCAGATCTGCCTTCGTCTGCATCCGTTTAGCCCCAGAACCGCTCTATTGCTTCGTCTTCGGTGAGCCATTCAGCTGAATCTACTCCGGCGACTTCCTTGGTGCAATTTTCGACAATACGCAGGAATGCATCATCAACATCGAACCTGAGGGCCCTCTTTCCAAAGAGCGATTTGAGTATTCCCAGGCTCTTGGAAACTCCAACGACCCAAGTCGGCAGCAAAGCATCCTCGGGGGAAGGTTCGAGCGTGAGGTCGTAGGTCCTATTCCTCCACGCGACGGAGAAGAACCAGTTTGAATGCTCCCACCAGTCCATTGGCAGCGCCTCAATTTCGGATTCGCAAACTGCCAGTCGGATCCGCTTCAAAAGTGCATCGGCAAAGTCGTGTCCAGGAGGAGGACTGGAGTCGCCATTGTCACCCCATTCGACGACGAATCGGTCTGATCGCAACAGGAGTGAGGTCGCTTTCATTTCCGAGTCTTGGCAGCAACATATCTGGCGATGTCCGCCACTGTCCGCATCTTCTCGGCGGATGCGTCGTCAATCGTTATGTTAAACTCCTCCTCGACAGCCATGACAATCTCCACGGCATCAAGTGAATCAGCTCCCAAATCTCGAATAAGATCCTTGTCTGGGCCAATCTTGGAAGCATCCACGCCAAGAATCTCTGCAACCTCCCTGGTCACTTTCGTGACAATGCCTGCATCAAGTCCCGCTGCTGGCGCTGCTGCCTTCGGTGGCGTGCTCGATGATTTGACTTTACCGCAACTGGCAAGCGTGGTGGCAAGTGTCAACGCTGCGGCGCCCACTGCAAAACTATGGGTGATTCTCGATGTCATGTCTCTTTGATTAACGCAAGAAAAGGGTCAGGAGTCAATTCTTGACACAGTATCACCTGCAACGCCAAACCAACGGCGCCGTTCACCCGCACGCCCGGCCACAGGGTCCGCTTCAGAATTCATCCACTCTCCATTCTCCTCATCAGCCGATCGGATGAATCATCTCAATCAGCGTCCTCCCAGCCTCTCCTCAGCCCACCCACACCTCTGCTCCCTCTGCCTCTCCGCCCCTCTGCGGCAAACCCGATCGTCCCTTCGCCTCCCAAACGCCCCATCGCCCCGCCCCTCATTTCGCCACCCATCGCCGTCCTGACATCCGTGTATTCCGTGTAATCCGTGGTTCAACTCCGGCCTTCAGATCCTCTGTGATCATCGTGCCTCTGTGGTCACAACAAGCAACCAATCCAATCCCACCCCCCAAACCGCGCCCCCAGAAAGCAAAATCTTTCTGCCCAACCTCCGCCATTCAGCTCTTCCATCTGCAGAAATAAAACCCACACCTCTGCTCCCCCTGCCTCTCCGCCCCTCTGCGGCAAACCCGATCGTCCCTTCGCCTCCCAAACGCCCCATCGCCCCGCCCCTCATTTCGCCACCCATCGCCACCCATCGCCATCCTGACATCCGTGTATTCCGTGTAATCCGTGGTCTCCGGCCTTCAGATCCTCTGTGATCATCGTGCCTCTGTGGTCACAACAAGCAACCAATCCAATCCCACCCCCCAAACCGCACCCCCAGAAAGCAAAATCTTTCTGCCCAACCTCCACCATTCAGCCCTTCCATCGGCAGAAATAAAACCCACACCTCTGCTCCCTCTGCCTCTCCGCCCCTTCTGACTAACTACGCCTCAAATCTCCGGCCATTCCTTTGCCAAGAAATTCCTTTGCCAAAAAACAGCGCCCCCTTTCGCCACTGGCCTCCGTCGTTACTCCCCGTTCCACAATCCATCCGCTTGATGTTCGGCTGCTCCCGAATAACTGAGTCGCACCTCATTCCGGTGCCCTGAAATTTTTTTACCCTTAATCTTTTTGCCCTTTCTCCGGCATCTGACCTCCTCAGGACTCTCTTTTCCACAATCAAGCCGCCTTGAGTTCCGGTGCTCTGCGGCAAACCCCGATCGTCCCTTCGTCTCCCAACGCCCCATCGCCCCGCCCCCATTTCTGCCCCAGCTCTCAATCCACTCCGGCTCCCGTGTATTCCGTGCCTTCCGTGGTTCAAATCTCCGGCCCACTCGGTCCTCTGCGCCCTCCAAATTTGCCTTCCGCTGCTTCCGCTCCGCTCCTGCCCGCTCTCCGTCTCTCCTCTCCCTCGCAGCCTCCTCCAAACCCCCGCAATCCAAAATCCTCCTCAGCTTCACCTTACCCGCTCCAATTCCCCACGACCTCACAGCCCCCCGCGCCCGCAACGGCATCAGCCACAGCCACAGCCTCACCAGCACTTGGGATAAAGCAAAAAAGAAAGAAGTCATAACCAGAACAAACAAGCAGTGAACAAGACAAACAGCCGTCCAATGGCTTCAACACCTACCACGGACTACCACATCCGATTGGGCCCCGTTTTCCAAATGCAACCGGTTTTTGATCTGAACTCTCTCAAAGAGCCACACCCCTCTGAAACTGGGCGTCAGTGTGCAAATTCTTGACAAAATAACTGCTCCGCTTCGTCCCATCCCCTGCCACGCCAGGAACGGATCGCCCGCAGGCCCTGCCACAGGGCACCCTCAGAATTCATCCACTCTCCGTTCTTCCCCTCAGGCGACCCGATGAATCATCTCAACCAGCGTCCTCCCACCCTCTCCTCACCCCTCCAAATCCGCCGCCGCATTAACCGCGCGCCCCAGCCCACCGCTCCCCTCCCCACCTCTCCCTCACTCGGTTCGGTTCCGTGTATTGATTCGCTGCGCTCACCCTTCGGGCTCACTGCGTTCGTCTGTTTGCCTTCGGCTATCTCCGCTGCGCTCCGGTTCGCTATCGCTCGGCTCCGTGGTCAGTTTTCAGACCTGGAAGCTGAAACTCCTCTCAAGATCCAATTCAAAAACTCTGTGTTCCATCGTGCCTCTGTGGTGAAGTTCCGGATTCTCCGACTGCCTTTATCAGCGTCTCACTCGTCCTCCGAAGCTTCAGCGAAGGATGGATTAGCCGTCTGATCAGCGGTTAAAAACTCTGTTCTACCTTCCGCCAATCTCAATCTCTGCCCCCTCCGCCTCCCCGCCCCTCTGCGGCAAAATCGACCATCCCCACCACCACCGAAACCACCCCGCTTCGCCCCCCAAATCCGTTCCGACATCCGTGTATTCCGTGCAATCCGTGGTTCCAACTCCGCCACCCCTCAGTTCCATCCTCTGCGCCCCTCCGAGTCCTCCATGGTAAAAAAAGAGCAGCCCCAATGAACCACAGAACCCAAAAACTCTTCGGCACTCATCCCACCTCATTTCATAAACTCTGAATCAGCGTCATCTCAGCGTCTCATCAGCGGTTAAAAAACGTCTTCCTGCACACCTCAAACGGTCTCCTCCCTCAAGGAAGCCCCACTCCACCCCGGACATAGAAAACAGCGTCCCCATTTTCGTCCCAGCCTCAGATCCCCTCCGGCATCCGTGTCAATCCGTGCCATCCGTGGTCCAAATCTCCGGCCCCTCTGCGTCCTCCAAATCTCCGCCTGCCCTCCGTAGCTTCTCCAGTCCTCCGTAGCTTTAGCGAAGGATGGGCGGTGCAAACCTCCGGCCATTCCCTTCCCAAGAACCAGCGCCCCCTTTTCACCCCAGCCTCAGATCCCCTCCGGCATCCGTGTCAATCCGTGCCATCCGAGGTCCAAATCTCCGGCCCCTCTGCGTCCTCCAAATCTCCGCCTGCCCTCCGTAGCTTCTCCAGTCCTCCGTAGCTTTAGCGAAGGATGGGCGGTGCAAACCTCCGGCCATTCCCTTCCCAAGAACCAGCGCCCCATTTTCACCCCAGCCTCAAATCCCATCCCACTTCCGCGTATTCCGTGCATTCCGTAGGCAGTCAAATCCGCCTTTTCTCCCAGTCTTTCAGCTCATCAGGATTGGAACCCGGTCTTCTCCTCTCTTGCGGAGTAAAAATCAGCACCCCCATCCCCCAGGGCCCAGGGCCGCCCCGCCATTTCAAGACCATGGAACTTGACCCCACGGCATAAAGCGGTTCCCCTCACCCCATGCACGACACCCCCGCTGCGCCCTCCTCCCTCCCCCAAACCGCCCTCCGCGGCGGCGTGCTCGCCCTCTTCTGCTGGGCCGTCGGCTGGATGGCCATGACCAAGCTCGCGCTCGGCGCCGTCGCCGGCTGGGTCATCGGCGGCGCCACCTTCGGCATCGGCCTCTACGCCATCGCCAATCTCAAGGACGCCCCCGCCGGCCTCTGGGTCACGTTTGCCCTGAAGCTCCTCAGCGTCACCGGCTACAAAATCATGATGGTCGTGATGGTCTCCTACCTCATGAAGGACTGCGGCATGAGCGACAAAGAAGCCCAGCACGGCTACCTCCTCCTCGGTCTCCTCATGTCCGGCAGCACCCTCCTCGCCGGTTCCATCACCGACGCCATCGGCCTGCGGCGCACCCTCACCCTCGGCGTCACCCTCGCCGTCCTCGCCCGCCTCATCATGATCTCCGTCTCGCAGCCCTGGCTCGCCCTCACCGCAGGCCTCATCCCCGTCGCCGTGGGCGAGGCCCTCTGCACGCCCGTGCTCGTCGCCGCCACCCGCAAGTTCAGCACCTCAGAGCAGCGCAGCGTCGCCTTCTCCGTCTTCTACGCCCTCCTCAATCTCGGCTTCATGGCCGGGTACTTCATCTTCGACGGCATCAAGCAGCACGGCGGCGGCGGCGCCACCGTCCACACCTGGTTCGGAGACCACAGCATCCAGCGCGTCCTCTTCGCCGTCAGCGCCGGCATCGAGCTCCTCATGCTCCCCGTCCTCCTCCTCCTCCGCGAGCGCAATGCCCCAGGCGAAAACAACGGCATAGGCGAGACCGCAACCGAAGCCGGGAACGCCCCGCCCCAGACACTGACCGTCGGCGGCGCCGTCAAAAAATCCGCCCATCTCTTCTCCATGCTTCTCAGGCATCCAGGCTTTCACCGCCTCCTCATGTTCCTCGCCGTCATCGGCCTGCTCAAAATCGTCTTCAGCATCATGGACGGCGTCCTGCCCACCTTCCTTGAGCGCGAGCTCGGTGTCGAAGGCGGCCAGCGCGCCGGCCGCGCCAACGCCGTCAACAGCGTCCTCATCCTCATCCTCGCCCCCATCGCCGGCATCCTCACCCGCAAGATCCCCGCATACCCCATGGTCATCGTTGGCGGATTCATCACCGCCCTCTCCTTCATCTTCCTCGCCCTGCCACAGTCCGTTTTCCAGGACCTCGCCGACGGCCCGCTCGGCCAGTGGATCATCCGCGGCTACTTCGCCTGGCAGGGTCCCGCCCATCCCCTCTTCCTCACCGTCGTCCTCTGGCAGGTCGTCTTCTCCATCGGCGAAGCCTTCTACTCCCCACGTGTTTACGAATACGCCGTCTCCATCGCCCCCAAAGGCCAGGAAGCCAGCTACGCCGCCCTCTCCGCCGTGCCCCTCCTCATGGGAAAAATCGCCACCGGCACCATCTTCGGCTGGCTCCTCATCCGCTACTGCCCCCAGGAAGGCCCCCGCGACACCGCCACCATGTGGAGCATCGTCGGCGGCCTGGTGCTCCTCGCCCCCCTCCTCCTCCTCCTCCTGCGCCCCTTCATCCGCATGAAGGAAGAAGGCAAGGAATAGCCCCAGCGCAGGATCGGGTGGCCCCGACGGGATTAGACCCGTCGAGGCTCCCACACCACCGGACGTGCGGTTTTCCGCATCCGGCGGTTGGAGACGACGCGGGGCTTGTCCCGCGAGGCCAGGTCGGCTGGCGTGATCAGCCCATACTTCTTCAAGGTGCGGTTGTTGAGCGCTTCCTGTAGCACGGGGTGTCTCCCCATGCGCCAGGCTCCGCGACTGCTTCGGGCCACTTCTCTTCGCGATGGCGGTATCCCCAACCGGGTTAAAGCGGCAAGGCGTCCGCTGGCATTGTGCCAGCGTTGCCAAAAACACTTGCGCATGTGCCGGCGTATCCAGCCGCTCAACTGCACCATGTTCTTCTGCTCCTCCGCCCGGCCATAGTAGGCCCACCAGCCGCGTTGATAGTTGCTCCACTGGTCGCGCAACTGCTCGCTGCTCAAGGACTGACGTGCATCCCACTTCGCTCTCACTTGGTCTTTAAACTTCGCGATGGCTTGTGGTGACGCAGCTATGAGCAGGGCTGCTGTGAGGATGAAGCCGAGGAACTTGCGCTCCCAGACCCGTCCTATGCCGCTCTTCTTTGCGTTGACCTCCAGCTTCAGATGCTTCGCTATCCACTGGCCCATGACTTCCAGCACCCGCTGCGCAGCGCGCTGGCTGCTCACGTAAATGTTGCAGTCGTCGGCATAGCGGACGTGCTTTAACCCTCGGCGTTCGATCTCCTTGTCGAGCTTGTCCAGGTAGATGTTGGCCAGCAGCGGTGAGAGCGGCCCGCCCTGCGGCGTGCCTTCCGTGCTGCTGACTTTGCATCCTTCTGGCAGGACGATCCCTGCACGCAGGAACCGCCCGATGAGCTGCAGCATCCGTTTGTCCCGCACGACGCGGCTGACCTGCGTCATGAGGATGTCGTGGTTCACTCGGTCGAAGAACGCGGTGATGTCCATGTCCACCACCCACTCCCTCCCTTCCCGTGCCTGCCTTTGCGCGGCCCCGATGGCTCCATGCGCGCCGCGTCCGGGTCGGAACCCATGGCTCGCTTCACTGAAGCGGGGCTCGAAAATCGGCTGCATCACTTGCAGCAGCATCTGCTGCACGAAGCGGTCCAGCACATTGGGGATGCTCAATGGCCGGATGCCGCCATTGGGCTTGGGGATCTCTTTGCGCCGCGCGGCTCCGGGCTGGTAGCTGCCTTTGAGCAGCTTGGCCCTGATCCCGGCTCCGTGCTTTGCGAGGTGATCCCTCAGTTCATTCGACCTCATGCCGTCGGGGCCGGGGGCGCCCGCGTTGCGCTCAACCGCGCAAAGCGCCGCCTCCCAGTTGCCCGCCTCGACGGCTGCTTCCATTCCTGCCTCCTGCATCGCTGGCTTGTTCCCTGGGTGTCGCGTGGTCTCCGCAGTGCCGCTCCCCTCGCCGGTGGAGATGGCTGCACCATCGGGACGGTTCGGGTTCGTGCCGGGCGTCGCGCCTGCGGCGCTGCGGTCGGCTGACGTCTGGGCGGGTTGTGCGCGGGTCACAGGCTCCCGGGTCGCTTTGCAGTCGTTCCTTCGGCCCTTTGCTCCTCCATGCTTTCGCATGGCATCTTCGCTACTATGGCCTCTGCTGACTTCTGCCCGGCTCTCGCCGAACAGATCTCCTTGGGTAAGAACATGAGCTTTCCCCTCGTGCCACGGGCCTCTACCTGATGCGTCTTGATGGTCTTCGGACTTCGCGTTTCCTAGCACGCTTGTCGCCCGCACCCGGCCTCGCTGGCCCTTCGTGTTCCTATGGTCGAGAGTTTGCCTCGGACTTCTTTCAGCCACGGCCTCGCGGCCGCTGCCTTGTCCTTCGGCTACGGTTAGCTTCCATCGCTTCCGATCAGTTCCTTTCATCTGATTAGTTCATGTTCATGCCAAGCACACTAGGGCGGACTGTCCCCAGTCCGCCGCCGTCGAAGCCCGGCGCTCCCAGTACAGTAGCCATCTCGCTCCGCCGAGATGAGCCCAGCGCCCCCGCCACCTCCCGCCCGTTCCGCAGTACAGTAGCCATCTCGCTCCGCCGAGATGAGCCCAGCGCCCCCGCCACCTCCTGCCCGTTCCGCAGTACAGCAGCCATCTCGCTCCGCCGAGATGAACCCAGCGCCCCCGCCACCTCCCGCAGTCCATAACCCTCGATCCCTGCGAAGCCCTCCGCCTCTTGAGCACCAAAGGTGCGGCCTATCGCAGCCCTGGGCATCGCCCAGGGTCCCATGCCTTCACCTCCGGGAAGCAAACCCAGCCCTTCGCCACACGCCGCGTCTTCCAGCAGCGTCTCACCGCCGCTCCGCATCGTCGCTGCGCATTCGTGCGCCCACGATTGAACACTGCCCTCCCGCAATCCGCGCTGTCCTGATTCTTCTCCCCGCACTCCCCACCCCGCTCACTCCGCCATAAACAGCGCCTGAATATCCGCCTGCGTCAGTTGCAGCTTGTCCGCGCGCCCCGCCAGCAGCCCCTCCACCAGCGCCGCCTTCCTCTGCTGCATCTTCAATATCCGCTCCTCGATCGTGTCCTCACAGATCAGCTTGTGCACAAACACCGGATTCTTCTGCCCGATCCGGTGCGCCCGGTCACTCGCCTGCGCCTCCGCCGCCGGATTCCACCACGGATCATAGTGGATCACCGTATCCGCCGTCGTCAGATTGATCCCCGCACCACCCGCCTTCAGGCTGATCAGGAACACCGGCACCTTCCCCGCCTGAAACTCCTGAATCGGCGTCTCCCGGTCCCTCGTGCTCCCCGTCAGCTTCACATACCCCACCCCATCCTTCTTCAGCCGCGCCTCAATCAGCGCCAGCATCTCCGTAAATTGCGAAAAAATCAAAATCCGCCGCCCCTCCTCGATCAATTCCGGCAGAAGCTCGTCCATCAAATACCCCGTTTTTGCCGAATCCGACACATTCAAAGCCGTCTCCTGTTTCAGCAAATGCGGATGGCAGCACACCTGCCGCAGCTTCAAAAGCGCGTCCAAAACCACGATCTGCGACCTGTCCAGACCATTCACCGCGATCGCCTCCCTCACCCGCTTGTCCATCGCCGCACGGATCGTCTCATACAAATCCCTCTGCGCCTGCCCCAGTTCAATCGAGTGCAAAATCTCCGTCTTCGGCGGCAGCTCCTTCGCCACCGCATCCTTCGTACGCCGCAGCAGCAGCGGCTGAATCCTCGTGCTCAGCTGCTTCTGCCTCTCCGCATCCGCATCACGCTCGATGGGATTGCGATAATGCTGCCGAAACGTGTCCGCATCACTCAGCAGACCCGGCATCAGAAAATTAAACAAGCTCCACAGCTCGCCCAGATGATTCTCCATCGGCGTCCCCGTCAAACACAGACGGTGCTTCACCTTCAAACCACTGCACGTCTGCGCAGCCAGGCTCTTCGGATTCTTGATGTTCTGCGCTTCATCCAGCGCCACGATGTGCCACTCCTGCGCCTGCATCACATCCGCATCGCGCACCAGCAGCGGATAGCTCGTCACCACCAGATCATACTGCTTCAGATGCTTGTAATCATTCTTGCGCGACTGCCCCTGCATCAGCAGCAGGCTCAGCGACGGCGTGAACTTGATCGACTCATTGATCCAGTTCCGCAGCACACTCGTCGGCGCCACGATGAGGCAGGGGTGCTTCATGCGCCCGCTCTCCTTCTCGATGAGAACATGCGTCAGCGTCTGGAGGGTCTTGCCCAGCCCCATATCATCCGCCAGGATCCCATGCAGTCCAAACTCGCGCAGAAACTGCATCCATGAAGCCCCCTCACGCTGATAATCACGCAGGCTCGCCTTCAATCCCGCCGGCGGTGCGATGAGCCCAATCTCACGAAAACTCCCAAGCTGCCGGCTCAATGCCGTGAGCTCCGCAGGCGCACGAATCGGCATGCCATCCAGCGTCGCAAGCTGCGCAGCGCGCAGCTTGTCCAATTGAAGCTTCCCGTCTTTCCTCACCGGCCGTGTGGCCAGCAGTTCATCAAAGAAGCGCAGCAGCACCACCAGACGATGCGCAGGCACGGAGAGCACATCTCCGGCATCTCCGCCGAGAGAGAGCAGAAAGCGCTGATCCAGATTTTTCTCCAGCACTGCGGACGTGAGCCCTTGATCAATGCAGTCCACCAGCAGCGGCACCATGGAAATGCGCCGCCCCTCGATCTCCACGCCAAGATCCAGCGAGAACCATTCACGCCCGCCTTGGTCTCCCGAGAGGTCCGTGAACCACGCATCCTCATCCGCTTCATGAATGTGAAAGCCGATGTCCTCCGGCACCTCCACACGCCAGCCGCTTTCCCGCAGCTTCGGCACCTGGTCCTTGAGAAACTGCGACCAGAACAAAGCCTGATCCCCCGGCACCGCCATGAATCCCAATGTGGACTCCGGCGCCTTGGCTCCAGGCAGCGCTTCTGCGAAAGATTTAAACCCCAGCGTGGACAGATCCGTCAGCAGCAGGCGCTCAGAGCGCAGATTGCGCACCAACGTGCGGCGTGTGTCGTTTTCGTCCTTCCACTGATGCGCGGGGCTGCGCACCAGCATCTCAAAGCGCAGCGGGCAGTCATCATACTCCGCGCAGGGCTGGATGAAGGCAATGCTGCGCGGCGCCCATCCGCCGATGTTTCGCTTCGCCGTGATCTGCGGCATGTCCACCATCATGCGCCGCACCAGCAAAACGGGTTTGGGCTCCGAAGGCGGAAGCTCGATCTCTTTTACTTCAGCATTCGCAGATTCAGCATCCGCAGCCACCGAGGTTTTCTCACGCACACGTGCCATCGCTTCAATGCGCCTGCGCCCTTCTTCCACATCAAGCATGAGCATCAGCGCCGCCGCGTGCTGGCACAGCGTCCCCACCGCGCAGGTGCAGTGGGAGGTCATCGCCATGCTGCCATCATCACGCAGCCGCAGATGCACCGTCACCGAGGCCGAGTTGAACAAGCCGGTGCCAATCCCTGCAATGATCTCCACCTCGTTCTCCGCGCACACATGCACGCCTGCGAGCCCGATGTCCCCATGCTTAAAAAGCCGTCCGCCCTCCTCGATCTGCTGCCGCCGAAACAGCCACAGCCACGACTTTGAGCGCACCTGCGCCCAGAGCTTGGGAAATGAGAAATCACCAAGATCCATCGAGTCAGATCAAAACGACGTCATTGGGATAAGTCGCCACCATCCCCTGGTCGAGCGTAGCCACCTTTCCGCCGTTGCGACGCGCCAGTTCCACCAGCCAGGCATCTGTGACCTGGCGATGCCCTTGAATCTGCCGATGCGGCACTTCGCTGTATGGCAGATCATCGCCCCAATATTGATGACCAGGATGAGCAAGAAAGCCTTCCAAAGCTTTCCAGGCAGCTCCAGCGCTTTGATCCGCCGCGAACTTCATATGCAATCGCAGCAGAGTCCCTTGTGTGACCGAGCACGTGACAAAAGTTTCTGTCAGCGAGTTAAACCAGCTCACAGCGCGCTGATGTTGCGCGTGAGTATTCACGGCATAAGCCGCCAAAATGTTGCCGTCCACAAGCCAGGTCATGAAAGTCCGCGCAAGTCGTTTTCATCTTCCGCGGCATAGACATCCTCCGAAGTAAACGGACGGCTTCCCTCGGAAACAGGAATTCTGTATCCATGCGGAATCTTCACCGGAGCTGCTGTCTTCCGCAGACCGGGCAGCCGGCTCAGCGCGCCCTTCACCACGCTGCTGACGCTGGTATGCTCCTTCTTCGCCAGCACTTCCAGGCTGGCGTAGGTTTCATCATCAATCTCGATAGTATGCATGTCTCAAAGGTGCCTTCCGCCGGATGGCTGTCAAACGCTGTGCTTCACCTCGTCCCACGCCGCGTCCATCTGCTCCAGCGACAGTTTTCCCAGCTCGTGGCCTTGGGCGCGCAGATGCTCCTCCATGGCGTGGAAGCGGCGCGTGAATTTCTCATTGGCCGCCGCCAGCGCGGGCTCGGATTCGATGCCGAGCTTGCGCGCAAGGTTGACGACGCTGAAGAGCAGGTCCCCCAGTTCCTCCTCCATGTGCGTTTTGTCACCCTTGGCGATGGCTTCTTCCAGCTCCGCGGCTTCCTCGCGGATCTTGGCAAAAACGGGTGTGGCGTCCGGCCAGTCGAAGCCCACGCGGGCGGCTTTTTTCTGCAGCTTGTGCGCGCGCATCAGCGCGGGCAGGCCGTTGCCGGTGCCGTGCAGCAGGCCTTCATGCTCGGTGCCTTTTTCGGTGCGTTTGATGGCGTCCCACTGTTTCAGCACGGCATCGGAGGTGGCGGCGCTGGTGTCGCCAAAGACATGGGGGTGACGGCGGATGAGCTTCTCGGTCAGGCCATGCGCCATCTTGTCGAGATCAAAGGCGCCGGTCTCGCTGGCGATCTCCGCATGCAGCACGGGCTGGAGCAGGATGTCCCCCAGTTCATCGCAGATCTGCCCGGGGTCACCACCGCGGATGGCGTCCGCCACTTCGTAGGCTTCCTCGATGACATGCGGAATGAGGGAGGTGTGGGTCTGCTCCATGTCCCAGGGGCAGCCGCCCGGGGCGCGCAGGCGGTGCACCACGTAGCGCAGGCGGGTCATGGGGTCGGGGTGGTTGAGCATTTCTTCCATGGTGGCAGGTAGTTCGGTGGCGCAAGATGGTCAAGATGATCCACTTTGACCTGTCTCATCGTGAATTTTTTCGCCTTCGGTGATGAGAGCTTGGCAAAACGGGCGTTTTCTTGGACAATCCGCCAATAACCTAATCAAACCATGCCGCGCAAAATCAGCCACATCGCACCGGACTGGTGGGACTACACCACGCTGGAAGACGACCTCATCAACGACGCCGCACGGCTCACCGAACGGGATTTGAGGCAGCTCTCCCGCCCCGGATTCAAGGTGGTGATGTATGACACGCTGGAGGATTTCTACCTGGCCGAGGCGCTGGAGTACATCCACGCCTGGAAGCAGGCCACGCCGGACAATCCCGCCGGCATCTGCGGCCCCATCGGCCCCACGGAGCAGCTCCCGCTGGTGGCGCGGCTCGTCAATGATCTCGGCATCTCCATCAAAGACGGCCACTTCTGGGGCATGGATGAGTGGTATGACGAGCACACCAAGAAGGAGGTGACCATGGAGCACCCGCTGTCGTTTGAAAGGGCCGACCGCGAGCTCTGCTTTGACCGCATGCAGAAAAAGCTCTGCATGCCGGACTCACAACTGCATTTCCCCAAGGCGGACACCGCCGCCTACATCAAGAGCTGGCAGAGCGGTGTGCGCTGCGCGGTGATGCAGGGCGGGCAGGGCGACATCAAGCACTGGGCCTTCAATGATCCGCCCAAACGTGCCGGCAAGTTCAAGAACGAACCGCCTCCTCCTGCCGAGTTCCGCAAGCTGACCACCCGCATTGTGGATCTGCATCCCGTGACGCTCATGCAGAATGCCCGCACCTCCGGCGGTGGCAACATCACCATGGTGCCGCAGAAGGCCATCACCGTGGGTCCCAAGGAAACCTGGATGGCGGAGAAGGTCAGCATCTGGCATGCCGGCCAGCATGACAATGCGCTGGGGCAGAGGCTCACCGCGCTCATGATCTCCAAGCGTCTCGCGGACACCTCCGTGCCCATGTCTCTCCTGGCGGACCACCCCAATGTGCAGTTCAACTACTTCCGCGGCGGCCTCGGCCAATGCGAAGTGGAAATGCACTGAGCTGCCTGAGCCTGCGTCTCTGAAAGATTCCCAACTAACGTTTGCCATTCCGCCGATGAGGGCGAATAGTGCGGCCGCAAGTTAACCTGATAAAGGCTAAGCTAAGTCGTTCATCAGGTTGTTTCTTTGATGTTCTTAAATCCGATCTCGGAGCTTACTCAGCCCTCATTGAGGCTGGCTGAACTGAAGAAATCGATATGAATACCAAAATGTATGTGGGCAACCTGCCCTTCTCCGCCACTGAAGACGACGTCCGCACTCTCTTCTCCGACTACGGCACCGTGACTGACATCCACCTTCCGATGGACCGCGACTCCGGCCGTCCACGTGGCTTTGCTTTCGTGACCATGGACTCCCCCACCGCCATGAATGAAGCCATCCGCGGCCTCAACGAAAAAGACTACGGCGGTCGCAACCTGACCATCAATGAAGCCCGTCCGAAGGAAGAACGTCCTTCCGGCGGCTATGGTGGCGGCGGCGGTGGCCGTGGTGGTTACGGCGGCAAAGGCGGCGGCCGTGGCGGCTATGGTGGTGGTGGTGGCGGCGGCGGTCGCTACTAAGCAGCCCCTGGCAACCAAGCCATTTTCAGCGGCATCCTGGCAACGGGATGCCGCTTTTTCATTTCACGGCGTGCTAGCCGCAGCACCCGCCGCCACCACAGCAGCCGCCTCCCTTGTCATTGCCGCCTTTGCCGCAGCTGCTGATGCCGAAGGGTGCGTAGAGCGGGCAGAAGCGCACGAAGGCGGTCAGAAGAGGCACGGCGCCGATGGCACCGATCCAGGTATGATTGACGATGCCGTAGGCGATGAGGCCCAGGCCGATGATGACACGCAGTGCGCGGTCCACGGTTCCAATGTTTGGTTTCATATGCGTTTATGGTTTGGGTTCAGGATGTGAATGTTTGTTCGCCATGAAGTAGAGCACCGGCACAGCCATGCGGCTGATGAAGAGGCTGGCGATCTCCCCGGCCATGAGCGCGATGGCGAGGCCCTGGAAGATGGGGTCTGCAAGAATGACTGCCGCACCCACCACGACCGCCATGGCGGTGAGCAGCATGGGGCGGAAGCGCACGGCACCGGCGTCGATCACGGCCTCGCTCAGCGGCATTCCTTCCTGAATGCGCAGTTCGATGAAATCGACGAGGATGATGGAATTGCGCACCACGATACCACCTCCTGCCATGAAGCCGATCATGCTCGTGGCGGTGAAAAAGGCGTCCATGAGCCCGTGCGCGGGCAGGATGCCCACCAGCGAGAACGGGATGGCCACCATGACGATGGCGGGCGTGATGAAGCTGCGGAACCAGCCCACCATGAGCACGTAGATGAGGATCAGGCAGGCACCGAAGGCAGCACCGAGATCGCGAAAGACCTCGATGGTGATGTGCCACTCGCCGTCCCATTTCATGGCGGGCTCGGCATCACTGAATGGCATGCTGGCATTGAGAATTTTCAATTTTGCGCCGCTGCCGCCAAAGGTGCGGGTGTCGAGTTTCTTCAAAGCCTCGTTCATCTGGAAGATGGCGTACACGGGGCTCTCCACCACGCCGGCCACATCGCCGATGACGTAGGTCACGGGCATGAGGTTCTTGTGGTAGCGGCTTTTCTCCACCGGTACGTGCTCCACCTTCACGAGTTCGCGCAGGGGCACCAGAGGAGCGCCGCTGGCTCCGGGCTCAGGCAGTGCATTGGCATCGCCAGAGCGCACGCGCAGCGCCAGCAGATCCTCCGGCGTGGTCTTGGCAGAGCGTGGCAGCTCCAGGCGGATGTTCACATCCTCTTTCTCCTGCGGCTGGTGCAGCAGGTCCACGGACTCGCCATCCACGGCGATCTTGAGGGTCTGTGAGATGGTAGCGGCGCTGATGCCGTGAAGAGCGGCCTTTTCCTTGTCGATAATGAAGCGCGCCTTCTGCTGGTCGGCCTCCACATACCAGTCCACGTCCACGACGCCGGGCGTGGCCTTGAAGATGTCCTTCACGGCACGCGCCATCTTGAGGCGGCTTTCTTCATTCGGACCGTAGATTTCCGCCACCAGCGTCTGCAGCACGGGCGGGCCGGGCGGCACT
The DNA here is from genome assembly GCF_044227185.1 of Prosthecobacter sp. Classification (GTDB taxonomy): domain Bacteria; phylum Verrucomicrobiota; class Verrucomicrobiia; order Verrucomicrobiales; family Verrucomicrobiaceae; genus Prosthecobacter. The sequence continues at coordinate 579,010 of NZ_JBGAFO010000002.1, forward strand.
TCGGCGATGGCCACCCGTGCATCGTAGCGCGCGGCGATCTCCGCCACGGCAGGGCGTACACGTTTGGCGATGTCGTGGCTCTGCGCCTTGCGCTCGTGCTTGCCCACCAGATTGACCTGGATGTCCGCCACATTGGCGCCACGGCGCAGGAAGTAGTGGCGCACGAGGCCGTTGAAATTGTAGGGTGAGGCCACGCCGGTGTAGATCTGGTAGTCGGTCACCTCCGGCTCCTTGCGGATCACGGCGGCCATCTCGCGCGCCACGGCGGCGGTCTGCTCCAGGGAGGCGCCCTCAGGCATGTTCAGGATCACCTGAAACTCGCTCTTGTTGTCAAAGGGCAGCATCTTCACCTTCACCCAGCCGAGGCCCACGGTGGCCATGGCACCGAGCAGCAGCACAGTGATGCCGATGAGAAACATCCAGCGCGAACCGGTGTGGTGAATGAGCGGGCCCATCATGCGGCGATAGAGCTTGGTGAAAAAATCCTCCTCATGCTCGGAGGCCAGGTGCTTGTGGCCATCGTCCACAGCCTTGCCCTCCGTGAGCTTGGAGTACTTGCCGCCCCAGCGCAGGATGCGAATGGAGGCCCATGGCGTGACGATGAAGGCGATGAGCAATGACCAGAACATGGCTGCACTGGCACCGATGGGGATGGGCCGCATGTAGGGCCCCATGAGCCCGCCCACAAAGGCCATGGGCAGCACGGCGGCGATCACTGCAAAGGTGGCGAGGATGGTGGGATTTCCCACCTCTCCCACGGCCTCCACCGCGATGGTGGACCAGCTCCGCCCTTTGTTCTGCGGCAGGTGGAAATGACGCACGATGTTTTCCACCACCACGATGGCGTCGTCCACCAGGATGCCGATGCTGAAGATGAGCGCAAAGAGCGTAATGCGGTTCAGCGTGAAACCGTAGAGGTAAAAGATGAGCAGTGTGAGCGCCAGCGTGGCCGGGATGGCCACCGCTACGATGCCGCTCTCCCGCCAGCCCAGCGTGAGCCAGATGAGAATGGCCACGCTGAAAACCGCGATGCCCATGTGCAGCAGCAGCTCGTTGGATTTCTCCGCCGCAGTCTCGCCGTAGTTGCGCGTCACGCTGACCTGCACGTCGGCGGGAATGATCGTGCCTTTGAGCAGGTCCACCTTGTGCAGCACCTTGTCGGCCACGCTGATGGCGTTGGCTCCGGGGCGTTTGGCGATGCTGAGCGTGACGGCGGGCTCGTCGGCGCTTTTGCTGCCGTGAAAGACGTACTGCGTGGGCTCCTCGCCGCCGTCGATGATTTCGGCCACCTCGCGCAGGTACACCGGGCGTCCGCTGAAGACGCCGATGACCACATCTCCCACCTCATGTGCGGTGCGCAGGAAGGCACCCGTCTCCACCAGCACCTCATTGTTGCCCGTTGTCAGACCACCGGCGCGGAACTGGCGGTTGGCCTGCTGCAGCATGGGCACGAGGCCCGCGGGGCTGAGATTGCGCGAGGCCAGCTTCACAGGGTCCAGCATCACGCGCACAGCACGGCGTGAGCCGCCCAGCAGCGTGGTCTCCGCCACCAGCGGCACCTGCTTCACCGACTCCTCCACCTGCGAGGCCAGCCGCCGCAGCGTGAGGTGATCATACCGCGCACTGTGGAAGGTCAGCGCCAGGATCGGCACGTCGTCGATGCTCTTGGGCTTGATGAGCGGCGGGGTGACGCCCATCGGGATGCGGTCAAAATTTGAGCGCAGCTTTTCCGTGATCTTCACCAGGCTGCGCTCGGGGTCTTCGCCCACCTTGAAGCGCACGATGACGAGGCTCTCGCTGTCACGCGAGGTGCTGTAGAGATACTCCACGCCGGGTACCTCCCAGAGCAGCTTTTCCATCGGGCGCGTGGCGCGCTCCTCGATCTCGTTGGCCGAGGAGCCGGGCATGGACACCAGCACATCCACCATGGGCACCTTGATCTGCGGCTCCTCCTCGCGTGGCAGCAGCACGACGGCGGCGGCACCGAGAATGACGGAGGCGATGACGACCAGCGGCGTCAGCTTGGAGTCTACAAACGCAGCGGCGATGCGACCCGCGATGCCAAGATGGGGAGAGTTGTCGGCAGGATTGCTCATGGCTGGATCGTCACGGGTTGACCATCGGTAAGTTTGGCGGTGCCGTTGATCACGACCTGCTCCCCTTCTTCAAGACCGGAGAGAATCTCGGTGCCATCGGAGAGCGCTTTGCCCGTCTTCACCAGACGCAGCAGCGCATGGCCGTCCTTGGCCACAAAGAGCAGCTCCATCTGCCCGCGATGGATCACGCTGGCAGCGGGCACCACCAGCAGCTTGGTCTCTGCCACGGGCACGGCCACGCGGCCAAACTGACCGGTGCGCAGGCCGTCTGCAGCAGGCAGGTCCAGCTTGACCAAAAACGTGCGGCTCACCGGATCAGCCACCGGGGCGATCTCGCTCACCATGGCCTCCAGCGGCTGCGGCAGCGCGGCGATGCGCACCTGCATCCTGGCACCCATGCTCACGCGGTCCAGCATGGCCTCGGGCAGGTCGGCCTCAAAGCGCAGAGAGGTGGGCGCCTCGATTTCCAGCAGCGGCTTGCCCGGCATGGCCAGGTCTCCCACGTCTGCCAGCTTGCGGGTGATCACGCCGTCAAACGGGGCCGTCACGCGGGCGTATCCCGCCATGGTCTCCGCCTCAGCGAGGCCCGCGGTGGTCACTTTCACGCGCGCCTCGGCGGCGTCAAAGTCCTGCCGAGTGGTGGCCTTGCTCTCGATGAGCTCCTTCTGGCGGGAGAAGTCGCTCTGCGCCTGCTCCAGCATGGCCTTGGCCTGGTCCACCTTGGCCTGGATCTCCTGATTCTCCAGGCGTGCCAGGAGATCGCCCTTCTTCACCTTCGTGCCAGGGATCGCGGTGTATTCCAAAAGACGGCCGCTGATCTTGGCCTCCACCATGGCGCGGAGTTTGGAGCGCACGGTGCCCACCACCTCCTCGGCGGCAGTGTGTGGCAGCAGCCGGGCCACCTGCACCTTTACCGTGGCAGAAGGCAGAGCTGCTGCTTCCTGAGTGGCTGCTTCATGCCTGCCGCAGGAGGCCAGTAGCGGGAGTGCGGAGAGTAGGATCAAGGGTTTCATGAGAGTCATAAGTCGGATGGAGCCTGCCGCCTGAGTGTGCGATGCCGGTGCAGGCGCTGCTTCTCCTATTTAGCGTTTTGCACAGCAGGAACCGCCCACCCCCAGCTTTTTGAGGATGGTTTCAGCGGGACAAAAGCCGGTGAAGGCGGACTGCAGGAGATTGGCCCCCACAAAGACAGTCAGCCAGATCCAGTTCGGATTCACGTAGTGGCTCAGGGCCAGGCTGAGGAGGATCATGGTGCCGGCCAGGGCGCGGATGGCGTTTTCGAGTTTCATAAGGATGTTTTGATTCGGGTTTGACTTCGGAGACGGCTCAGTGAATAATCCATTATCAACTATATGAGTCTATACGCATATAGCAGATGCCTGCAAACCCTTTTTCAACTCATGCCCGCCGCACGCAAAAAAAACCTGCCGCCGGTTTCGGAGGAGGCGCTCGTATTGATCGCCTCCTGGTTCCGAACCCTGGCCGAACCCAGCCGTCTCAAAATCCTGCGCGCCCTGGAGGAGGGCGAGAAGAACATCACCGAACTCGTCGAGGCCACCGGCCTGACCCAGGCCAATGTCTCGCGCCATGTGCAGTCGCTGGTGGAGGCGGGCATGGTGGGCCGCCGCCGTGAGGGGCTGACCGCCATCTGCTTCATCGCCGACCCCAGCATCACCGAGCTGTGCGACAACGTCTGCACCAACCTGCTCAAGCGCCTCTCCCAGCAGATGAAGAAGCTGGGCGGAGCCTGAGACGGCGGCCTCGAACATCAACCCCATGATTCTGCGCACCCTGATGTGGACACTCATCACCCTCGCTGTCATCGCTGCCCTGTGGTTCTGGTATGAGGGGAGCTGGGACCGCCGGCTCTTCTCCGCCGCCCCAGGCTGCACCTGTGCCAATCTCAACGCCGGACAGGCCAATGCCTGGTTGCATGCGCATCCTGAGACGCAGGTGCTCGACGTGCGCTCCTCCGGCGAATATGCCGACGGCGCCCTGCCTGGAGCCGTGAACATCTCCATCGGCGATCCCGCCTTTGAGACGAAGACCGGTGCACTGGATAAAAGCAAACCCGTGCTCGTTTACTGTGCGGGCGGCTACCGCAGCCGCAAGGCAGTGGCCGTGCTCAAAGATCTCGGCTTCCGCAACATCCAGCACATCCACCGCGGCTACATGTCGTGGAAACCCGATGCCCAACCATGAAACACCTGCTTCTACCACTGCTCCTGATCTCCTCAGCCGCCTTTGCCACCGAACCGGAGGTCATTCCCATTCAGGTGCGCGAAAACCTGCGCATCGTCTATCAGGTCACCGATGACGTGGCGCACGACGGCGTGAACAAGGGCCTCTTCTACGCCCGCAAACTCATCAACACCTACGACAAGCAGGGCATCGCCGCCGGTCAGGTGCATCTGCACCTCGTCTATCACGGCACCGGCATCGCCGCCGTGGTGAATGACGCGGCGCGCAAGCGCCTCGGCGTGGATGCGCCCAATCCCAATGCCGACATCCTCGCCGAGCTGATCCGGCGCGGCGTGCAGATCGAGCTGTGTGAAAACACCATGCAGCAGAAAGGCGTGAAACCCACCGAGCTGATGCCCGGCGTGAAGCTCGTGGTGGGCGCCTTCCCTCGGCTCATCGACCTGCAGCTGCAGGGCTTTGCGTACATCAAGTTTGAGTAGATGCATCCGAGCCAGCGTGCCGTGCGCGTGAACACGCCTGCCCTGCGTAACTCCCGGCATCCCCACCGCAAGATCGGCCCAGCATTGCACCGCGACGTCCGAACGCCCGTCCGGCATCTTGGGGTGACATGAAGCCGGCCACCACCACGGCCAGCTCCCCCCTCAACCACAGGAACCAGCACCATGAACATCACCGCCGCCGAACACGCCAAGGACCAACTGGACCACGCCGGATGGAAAGCCGACCACACCGCCTGGGCCGCCGACCACGAGGAGGCCGCCGCCATCCTCAAACGCGTGCGGGAGGAGCTCGCTCTGCACAAGGAGCGCATCCGCGCGCACGAGGTGGAGATAGCCGCACATGAACGCGAGATCGCCGCCCACGAAAAAGCCGGCGGCGCCTCCAACCCCGCCCACCGCCACGCCGAGGCGGACCACGCGCAGCAGAAGCATGCGCACGAGGCCGCCAAGGCGCGCCACGAGCGGATCATGCAGGCGCTGCATGCCCTCGATGCCGCGTTGATGTGAGCTGAGCCTCCCCTCCGCCATCATTGCCGTGGAAGATCGCACAGGCTATGAGCGATCTCCCGCATCCGCCTTTTCCAGCCCTATGACGAAACGCCACCTCCTGCTCCCGCTCTTCGCCGCCGTCTCATTCGCCTTCGCGCAGGACGCGAGTGTGAAGCCTGGCATCAACGACAAGTTTCTCGACCCCAACCTCAAGGTGGGCGAATGGACGCAGAAGTTTGAAACCGAAAGCCGCGAGATCTTCCACCAGCGCGAGAAGATCGTGGCGGCGGTGGGGCTGAAGCCCGGCATGGCCATGGCCGACATCGGCGCGGGCACGGGGCTCTTCACCCTGCCCTTTTCGCAGGCGGTCGGGCCCAAGGGGCATGTCTATGCGGTGGACATCGCCAAAAACTTCCTTTCCCACATCCAGGCCCGCGCTCTGCAGGCGCATGCGTCCAACGTGACCACCGTGCAGTGCACGCCCCGCAGCGTGGAGCTGCCGGAGGCGAGCATCGACCTCGCCTTCATCTGCGACGTTTATCACCACTTTGAGTACCCACAGGCCAGCCTCGCCAGCCTGCACAAGGCGCTGAAGCCCGGCGGCGAGCTGGTGCTCATCGACTTCAAGCGCATCCCCGGCGTGAGCAGCGACTTCGTCATGGGCCACGTGCGTGCAGGCCAGGAGGTCTTTGAAGCCGAGGTCACCGCCGCCGGCTTCGAAAAGATCGGCGAGGTGAAGGACGTGCTGAAGGAGAACTACTTCGTGCGGTTCAAGAGGAAGTGAGGCGTCACCCCTGCCGCGCCCACGCCAGCAGTCTTTCCGCAGGCTGGAAACCAGAAGTCTGAGCCGCGAGGCGGCCGCTCTTCACCAAAGCAAAGGCGGGGATGCCCTGCACCCGGAACTGGCGCGCGATGTCCTGATGCTCGTCGGTGTTTACTTTGGCGAAGACCGCCGTGCCAGCGGCCATGGCGGCTGCTTTGGCAAACTCCGGCGCCATCATCTGGCAGGGGCCGCACCAGGGGGCCCAAAAGTCGATGACCACCGGCAGCGTGCTGCCTGAAACCAGCGCGGAAAAGCTGGCTGGGCTTTCGATCTCCACAGGCGCGGAGATGTGAGGCAGGCCCGTCTTGCACGAGCCGCAGCGGCCCTGCTGTGCAATTTTGGCGTAAACGATGCGATTGGCGGTGCCGCAGGCCGGGCAGGGCAAAATGATGCCGCGTTCGTCGGCGGTCAGGTGAGAGCTCATAAATGACAAGAAAGGGAGAACATTAATTATTGTATATACGCATACACGCATATAGATGGAATGCAACTCAACCCTTCCACAACTTCATGAGCAGACACCTTCTCATCCTCGGCGGCGGCACCGCCGGCACCATCATGGCCAACAGCCTGCGCAGGCGCCTGCCCGCGCAGGAGTGGAGCATCACGGTCGTGGACCGTTCGGACAAGCATTTCTACCAGCCCGGACTGCTCTTTCTGCCCTTCGGCCAGTATGAGGAGAGAGACATCATCCGCGAGACCCGCGACTTCATCCCGCAGGGCGTGGACTTCATTCAGGCGGAGGTGGAGCAGATGGTGCCGGAGGAGCGTGCGGTGAAGCTCAAGGACGGGCGCAGCCTGCGCTATGACCTGCTCATTGTGGCCACCGGCTGCCGCACCGCCCCCGAAGAGACGTCCGGCATGCTGGGCCCCAAATGGCACGTGAACGTGCACGACTTCTACACGCTGGACGGCGCACGCGCCCTGCGCGACTTTTTGCAGAGATTTGAGGGCGGGCGCGTGGTGGTGCACATCAATGAGATGCCCATCAAATGCCCTGTGGCACCGCTGGAGTTCACGTTTCTGGCGGACACCTTTTTCCGCGAACGCGGTATTCGTGACAAGGTCACGCTCACCTACGTCACACCGCTGTCCGGCGCCTTCACCAAGCCCAAGGCGTCCAAGAAGCTGGGCCACCTGCTGGGAGACAAGGGCGTGGAGCTGGTGACAGATTTCGTCGCGGAGAAGATCGACCAGGAAAACAACAAGCTCGTGTGCTTTGACGGCCGTGAAGTGCCCTATGAACTCCTGGTCACCATTCCCACCAACATGGGCGACGAGGCCGTGCGCCGCTCCGCCCTCGGAGACGACCTCGATTTCATCGCCACGAACAAGCACACGCTGCAGTCCATCGAGTACAAGGACGTGTTCGTCATCGGCGATGCCACGAACCTCCCGGCATCGAAGGCGGGATCGGTGGCGCACTTTGAAAGCGAAACGCTGGTAGACAACATCCTGCGCTACATCGCCGGAGAGCCGCTCAAGGAGGAGTTTGACGGGCACTCCAACTGCTTCATCGAGTCCGGCAACGGCAAAGCGCTGCTGATTGACTTCAACTACGAGTACGAGCCGCACGAAGGCCCTTTTCCCTTCGCCTTCGGCCCCATGCGCCTGCTGGAGGAGAGCCGCATCAACCACTGGGGCAAGCTGGCCTTCCGCCACATCTACTGGAACGTGCTGCTGCGCGCCTGGCCGCTGCCGGGCATCAGCCGGCAGAAAAAGAAACCCGTCGAACCTTGAAAATCACCCCGTACAACGATCATGAAAAAGAACATCGCAGGAACTGAAGTGGACGTGAACGAGGAGGGCTACCTCACCGACATGTCCCAATGGAACGAAGCCATCGCCGCCGCCATCGCAGCGGAGGAAGGCGTGGGAGCGCTCACAGACGCGCACATGAAAGTGGTGCGCTACCTGCGCGAGCAGCAGGCCAAGGGCGCCGCGCTGACCATCCGCGGCATGGGCAAGAGCGGCGTGGTGACCACGAAGGAACTCTATGATCTTTTTCCCGGCGGCCCGCTGAAGAAGTCCTCCAAGATTGCCGGCATCCCCAAACCCGTCGGCTGCATTTAATCAACTCTCAATCTCTTCGCGTATGAACACTCCTGACGACAAACAACCGGTGAAGAAGATCTGCATCATCGTGAGCCGCGGCTCGCTGGATGGCATCTACCCGGCGCTGATCATGGCCAATGGCGCGCGCATGGAGGGCATCGAGGCCTCCCTGTTCTTCACCTTCTTCGGCCTGAACGGCCTGGCCAACAAGACGCTGGACCACATGAAGGTCTCCACCGTGGGCAATGCCGCGCTGAACATGGCCATGCCCATGCTCGGCCTGCCGATGACGATGCCCTTCCCCACGATGCTCGGCGCGATTCCCGGCGTCTCCGCGTTTGCCACGCATCTCATGAACAAAGAAATGGAGAAGCTGGACATCCCGCCCGTGCGCGAATTCCTGGAGCTCATCTCCGACTCCGGCGGCAAGATCTTCGCCTGCAAACTGGCCATGGACATGTTCAAGCTCAAGAAGGAAGACCTGATGGACCGCGTGGACGGCGTGCTGACCGTGGGCCAGTTTTATGAGGAGGGTGCCGGAGCGGGCACGCATATCTTGTTTACATGAGGGAATGGAAGTGCTCGGGAGCGACCATGCGGGGCGTTATGTCGGCCCCTCACCCAGCCTCTCCCCGACCCTACCCAGGAGTATCGCCGCTTTGGGCGGGGAGAGGGGATTCGCGCTAGACTGCTCCTACACAGTGCAGGGTACCCAGCGTATTTCCCCTCTCCCCGTCGAGGATTAGTTCTGCCCGGCATGCCTGCGGGGAGAGGCAGGGTGAGGGGTCACGCAGCACTGCCGAACCCCCACCCCTCAGCCCACGATGCGCAAAAGCCCCCTTGACTCCCACTCTTCCTCTTCGATGCAGTTCCTCCATGCCCACGCGCTTGGAGATCATTCGTCATGAAATCACCGAAGAACGCCTGCCCATCATCGAATTTGCGCGCAAGCTCCGCCAGGATGCCACAGATCCAGAAGCTCTAGTGTGGGGATGCCTGCGTGGCCGTCGGATGAACCAACGCAAGTTCCGTCGTCAACATCCGGTGCCGCCCTATGTGCTCGACTTCTACTGCGCCGATTTGAAGCTTGCGGTCGAACTGGATGGCGGTCAGCACAACTCCGATGAAGGCAGGCAGCACGACAAGGCACGAGACGCCTATTTGCAATCTCTGGGCATCGAGACACTGCGGTTTACGAATGATGACGTCATGCGGCACACCGACAGCGTCATGAGCGTGATCTGGAAGAAAACGGTAAAACACCCGCCAGACTCGCCTTCGGAGGCATGATGGCAGGCGAGCTGGGCGTTACGCATGCCAACGGAAACATTCCTCTGAGTTACGCAGCAGGGCGTCGTAGGAGACCCCTCACCCGACCTCTCCCCGACCTCGTTCTGGAGTATCTCCGTTTTGGGCGGGGAGAGGGGATTCGCGCTGGGTCATGCTGCGCTTTGAACCGCTCTGCAGCTGTGGCAAGAGCTCACCGTATTTCCCCTCTCCCCGTCGAGGATTAGTTCTGCCCGGCACGCCTGCGGGGAACCATAGCGCAGCGGAGATAGACGAAGTCAAAGGCCGGGTGAGGGACCAGACCGTGTTTCCGCTCCGGCTCAGCAGCCCTCACCACTGCAGGCTGGAGACGTCCGCGCGCTCCGCATTCCGGCTCTCTTTGACAATGTGGCCGTCGGAGAGGTGCAGCACGCGATCGGCCATGGCGGACATGGCGGCGTTGTGGGTGATGACCACGGTGAGAGTGCCGAGCTCGCGGTTGATGCGCTCGATGGCCTCCAGCACGGTGATGCCGGTGGTCACGTCCAGCGCGCCGGTGGGTTCGTCGCACAGGAGGACTTCGGGTTTTTTGGCGATGGCGCGGGCGATGGCCACGCGCTGCTGCTCGCCGCCGCTGAGCTGGGAGGGGAAGTGATCCAGCCGGTGGCTCAGGCCCACGCGGTCCAGCGCGTCCTCGGGCTTCATGGGGTCCGGGGCGATCTCGGTGATGAGGGCCACGTTTTCCCGCGCGGTGAGGCTGGGGATGAGGTTGTAAAACTGAAAAACGAAGCCCACGCAGTTGCGGCGAAACTGCGTCAGCGTGCGCTCGCCACCGCCGGAGAGGTCCCAGCCTTTGTAGCGCAGGGTGCCTGAGGTGGGGATGTCCAGGCCGCCGAGGATGTTCAGCAGTGTGGACTTGCCACTGCCCGAGGCGCCCAGCAGCACGGCGAGCTCCCCGGAATGGAAATCCAAGTCCACCCCCTGCAGCGCCACGACATTGAGATCGCCCGTGTGGTAAACTTTGCTCAGACCCCGGGCGGCAAAGATCGGCGGTCCGCCACCCGCAGGCGTCTGGCGGGCGGGCTGGGGGCTGGTCAGTGTGGAGCTCGGCATGCCCTACTTTTGCATGGCGGAAGGGATTGTGCCAACATGATGATCGGTGGTTGCGTCCGGCGCTCATCGCGCAAGAATGACCGATGCCCATTTTGGTCAGCGACGACGCCCCCGACATTCACACGGCGAGGGTCAAACTCCCTCCCCGTGAACGCTCCGGCGGACGCACGCTCGTCCTTGGGGACATCCACGGCTGCTCGACGGCGCTGGATCTCATGCTTCAGGAGCTGGCGCCCCGGCGCGACGACGTGATTGTGACGCTGGGAGACTACATTGACCGCGGGCCTGACACGCGCGGCGTGCTGCACCGGCTGCTGGAGCTGGAGCAGAGCTCCCACCTCATCCCGCTGATCGGGAATCATGAAATTCTCATGCTCGACGCCCGCAGCAACCTGGTGGACCCGGGCTCATGGTACAGCGTCGGCGGCAGGCAGACCATGCAGTCCTACGGCTGCATGGATGCGCCGGACTGGAACGCCATCCCGCAGGAGCACTGGGATTTCCTGAGCCAGCGCCTGCGCCGCTGGCATGCCAACGACACCCACATCTTCGCCCATGCGAATGTGAACGCCATGCTGCCCATGCCGGATCAGAGTGACGACTGGCTGTTCTGGCGGCGCTTTGATGACTCCCATCCGCATTTCTCCGGCAAGACACTGATCTGCGGCCACACCGCGCAGAAAAACGGACTGCCCCGCATCCTGCCCGGCCGCATCTGCCTCGACACCTGGGTTTATGGAGATGGGTGGCTCACCGCGCTGGACATAGGCGCGGGAACCCTGGTGCAGACGAACCAGCGTGGCGAGGCACGGCGCTACAGTTTCGAAGAGGTGCGCATGCTCACCGAAAAAGAGTGATCCCCCTGCCATGACACGCGCGCGCTGGCTTCTTTCTGCTGCATCGCTCTTCGCGCTCTGGCTGGCTGGCGCGCTGGTCTTGCTGCCACGCCTGCAGCGGGATCTGGAGACCGCCGCGCGGGAAACGCTCTCGCGGCAGCCCGCCCTGAACGAACGGCTGGGCGGGCTGCAGCTCGCCTTTGACGGCCTGCAGGCACGCCTCACGGGCAGTGTGCGCACCGCCCAGGACCGCAGCACCCTGGAGGCCGCCGTGCAGGATCTGGTGCGCGCCCCCGCACCTCTCACCGGCGGCCTGGCGCGGCGTCTCAATCCTGTGAGCAGCGTGCGCAATGAAGTGGAGGTGATCCCCTTCCCGCCGGGCTGGATGCTGCTGGCCGCCCAGGGGGGGCGTGCCCGCCTGCTGGGCACCGCCGCCGATGACTATGAAGCGCGCGACCTCGCACGCAGCGTGCAGGAAAGCTGGAGCATGCAGGGAGGCATGACCGAGGGCACGCCGGGCACGGATGCCGGCCGCCACGATGAAGCCGCCAGCGTCTCCGCCACCCTGCGCACGCTGCCGGCTCCGCAGCCCAGCGTGCAGGCCTGGCTGGTCCGCATCGGCCAGGGGTGGAAGGAGCTTTCCCTGAGCAGGCCTGACTCAGAGCTGCGCTCCGAAGCAAATGCACTGGGGGTCAGCGAAACGGAATGGCGGCAGCAGGTGCTGCCCGCCCTGCACGAGCTGCGCAGCAAGCAACTGCGGCAGCAGCTAGCGCAGGCCGAGAGTGAGCGCCAGGCCCGGCTGCCTCCAGGCTACCTCTTTCTGGCCGTGCGTGATGAGCAGATCATCCTCCGCGGGGAGGTGGGCAGCGCGGCCATGAAGGAGGAGATTCTACAGGAGGCGCTCACCGCCTTTGCCCCGCACCGCCTGCATGATGAAATCCGCGTCAGCACACAGCGCCGGCCCAGCGGAGATTTTGGGCCTCTCACCACGGCTCTCCTGCCCGAGGCGGACCAGACCGGTGGCGGCAAGTCATGCCACCTCAGCCTCAGCGACGATGCCTGGAAGCCGGTGGACTGGCAGATCGCTCCGCGTGAGCAGGCGTGGAAACAAACCCTGCCCGCAGGCCTCGATGCCCGGCCACTGCAGCAGGACGCCACCCTGCTGAGCCACTGGCTGGAAGGGGACGACTCCCACGCGCCCGCTCCACTCCTGCCCATGGACGCGCCTTTCCTGGCCCTGGCCCTGTTTGGGGAAAAGGCCATTGCCTCGGGGCAGGTCGCCGAGGAGGCGGTGCGCGCCCAGTTCGTGGCAGCCGTGCGTCTGGCCTACGGCCCGCGGCTCGTGGTGCTCAGTGACGACGTGCATGTGCGTGGAAACTGCGCGCCTTCCAGCAACAACATCCTGAACACCCTCAAAAGCCTGCCGCCCGCGCCGACCACGAGAAGCCCCGTCGTCTTTGCCATCGCGAAACCGGGTGGCACCTGGATGCTCCTTCCAGTGACGAGCCAGCTCCTCGAAGCCGGTGGTCTGGCCAGGTCCGGCCTTCTGCCCGCCGGCATTCCCGCCGCCGCGGTGGAGGATGTGGCCGCCGAATCCATCGAGCAGCTTCGCCTGCGCCCAGCCCCTCCCGCCTTCCGCTGATGTCTTCCTTCCTCTGGCTTCTGCTTTATCTCGCCCCCTTGCTCGGCATCACCGCCGCCCTCTTCGCATGGTTTGGCTGGCGGTGGCGCGGGAGTGATTTGCAGAAGCGCATCGATGAGCTGGCCGCGCAGATGAACGGCGCCCAGGCCGCGCTGCGCCAGGCGGAGGCCGGGCACGCCGCCGCGCTCGCGCTCAGCAAGGCCGCGCCCCCGCCCGAGATGCCCGCCGCTCCTGACGTGAAAGCAGAGGAACTTCAGATGCTGCGGGATGAACTGAAAGCCGCCCAGACTACGGCGCACCTGCGCCAGGACGAAGCCGCCAAAGCCCATGAAGCCGCGCGCGCTCTGGAAACAGAAATGACCCGCCTGCTGGCAGATCTGGATGAACTCCGCGCGGCGCGCAGTGCCGCCGAGGCAGAGCTGGCCAGCCTGCGCAGCGCGCCACCAGCCGCGGAGGTTGCCGGGCCTCCAGCAGCCCCCGCCGAAACCACCAAGGGCAAACGCAAACGCAGCCCCACGGTGAAGCTCAAGGCCCCCGCGTCCGAAATCCCCGCCACGCTGCGCGGAAAAATCGCCGTGCTGGAAAGCCAGCTCTCCGCCCACCAGGCGGGTCTCGCCACCCTGACGCAGGAGCGGGACGACTGGCAGCGGCGCATCAGCAAGCTGGAGGAGAAATCTCCGCCAGACCCCGCCGGCCTGGGCCTGGCCCGCCGCAGTCTGGCGGACAGTGAAAAACGCCTGCTCACCGCCACGACGGAGATCGAGCGGCTGCAGAATCAAACCCGCGTGCTGCACCGCGTGGAGGAGGCTGCCGCCACGATTTCCATCGCGCCCGATGATGATCTCACGCAGATCAAGGGCATCAAAAAAGTCATCAGCGAGCAGCTCCGCGCGCACGGCATCCGCACCTGGCGGCAGATTGCCCTCTGGGACGAGGCCGAGCGGCGCGCCTTCAGCGAGCTGCTGGCTTTTAAAAACCGCGCCGCCCGCGAGCAATGGCAGGAGCAGGCCCGAGCGCTGCATGAAGCCGCCCATGGTCCCCTGCCCTGATTTCCTCCGCCGCATGTCCCCCGCTTTCCGTTTTTGCTTTCTGCTGCTCCCCCTCTCCCTCGCCTCCTGCGTCAGCACCGGCACACCTGCCGAGCGCCAGGAAAAAGCCCGCCGCCTGAGCCATGATCTCCAGCAGCTCGCCCCCACGGTGAGCGCCCAGGAAGCCGACCGTTTTGCGGTCACAGCCATCGAAGAAACCGCCAAACTCTCCGGCGACTTCAAGCCCTTTGTCCATCCGTGGATGAACAACGGCCTCGTGAACATGGGCATGCGCAAGCGCGGTCTCTGCTATCAATGGCGGGATGATCTGTTTCCGCACCTGTTCCGCCTGAACCTCAAGACCATGGACCTGCACCTCACCGCCTCGAAGCGCGGCACCTGGCAGGAGCATCATGGCATCATCGTCACGGCCAAGGGCCAGCGCTTTGAAGACGGCATGGTGATCGACCCCTGGCGCCATGGCGGCCGTCTCTGGTGGGGCCTGCTGAAGAAAGACAAGGGGCACCCCTGGAAGCCGCTGCCCTGGAAGCTCACGCCCATGGTGCTGCGCCCGCTGCTGATGCCCGACCTCTATCCCACGCGGCGGTAAAACGCGGCCGACCGCCGCGGACCATCTGCCTCACCAAGCGCAGCCGCGCACATCACACCCGCATCTTGGAAGTGGCCACGGCGTAAGCACGCGAGACGAAATTCCAGTTCACCACGTTCCACCATGCGTCGATGTATTTCCGGCGGTCGTTGCGATACTTCAGGTAGTAGGAGTGCTCCCAAAGGTCCAGGCAGAGGATGAAGCGGCCCTGCTGCTCCGGACTGACAAAATCCTTCATCATGGGGTTGTCCTCGTTCTTCGTCGTGGTGACGACCAGCCTGCCATCCGTGCGATAAACCACGAACGCCCAGCCCGAGCCAAAGTGCTTCATGGCGGCGTCCGTGAAAGCCGCCTTAAACTCCGCGATGCCGCCAAATTCGCGCATGATCGCGTCCGCCACCCTCCCCTCCGGCCCCGCTGGGCCGCTGCCGGGTGGCGTCAGGTAGCGCCAGAATGCGGTGTGATTGACATGGGCCCCGGCATACATGCGGAGGGCCTGCTGATTTTCGGCGGACAGGGTCTCAGGGGGCCCTCCCATGCGCACCACGCTCCTGCGCGGATTCGATGGCAGCACCAGGCTGCGAATGTTTGGCAGCAGGGCCGAGACATTGCCCACGCTCAGATTCAGAGGGTGCAGCGTGGCCACCAGATTGTCGAGAATCTCCGCATGGTGTCTGTTGTAGTGGAGCCGCAAGGTGGCCGCGTCGAGGTGCGGCTCCAGGGCGTCAAAATCAAACGGCAGAGGCTCCTGCCGCATTGGAATCCCCAGAGGTGCGACCAATTCCTCGGCTGCCACCACTGCACTTGTCACGGCTGCACAACCTGTCGAAATAAAAGCGCGGCGGTTCAGAGTGGTCTTGCTCATGTCGGGCTAAAGAAATACGTCATTACCAGCCACGAAGGCAAGCAAGAATCACGCCCAGTCGATTTGACGACTTCATGGCCTGCCCTTTTTCGCTGATGACGGCGGATTCACTTTAATACCAGCGGCTGCCATCACAAAATTCTGAAATCTATCCTTAGGCTTCCCGCTGTCAGGCACCAGTACATTTTGCACCAAATACACCGTGACGATCTTACTCTGGGGCTCGATGCAGCCGTTCGTGGCAAAAGCACCGCCGTGGCCAAAGCTGCCGGCGGGCATCTGCGAGTTCACGCGCTGCGTGTCGGTGTTCACCTGCCAGCCGCAGGCGTAGTTGAGCGTTTTTCCCCCGGCGGTCACGGGCGTGGTCATGTCCTGGACCGATTTTTCGCTGATGACGCGTACGCCGTCCAGCTCGCCGCCATTGGCGACCATCGCGTAAAAGCGCCCCATGTCCGCCGCCGTGGAAAAGAGGCCGCCGGAAGGCTCCACCATGTGTGTCACGCTGGCGTCGCTGGTCACAAAGGGGTTGTAGCCCGGCACCAGTTCATGCGTTTCGTCATCCATCTTGTACGTGCGGGCAATGCGAGCGCGGTGGGCATCGTCGGGATTGAACATTGTGTCCTTCATGCCCAGCGGCGCGAAGATCTTCGCCTGCAAAAACGCGTCATACTTCATGCCGGACGCGAGCTCGATGATGCGGCCCGCCACCGTGGGCCCGAAGCCATACTCGTACGAGCTGCCCGGCTGAAAGGCCAGCGGGGTCTTCAGCAGCGAGGCCACGTAGGCCTTCAGAGAGATGGCGCCATCCGATGGCGCACGGCGCGGGAAAGCGATGCCGGCCGTGTGGCTGAGCAGCATGCGCAGCGTGATGGGCTTCTCCGGTGCGCTGCCATCGGCCAGCTTCATTTTGCCCAGCTCCGGCAGCCACTGTAAGGCAGGCGCGTCCAGCGAGAGTTTCCCCTCATCCACCAGCACCATCACGGCGGTGGCGTTGATGGATTTGGTCATGGAGGCGATCCAAAACAACGCATCTTTCTCCATCGTCCGGCCTTTGGCCACATCCGCCATGCCGGCGGCGTCGTGATGCACCACTTTGCCATTTTCCATCACCAGCGTGACGATGCCCGCGGCCTGCTTTGCCTTCACCGCCTCCTCCATGGCGGGATGGATGGCGGCGAGCTGTGCCTGATCGAGCGCGGGCAGCAGCGAGGGGAAAAAGAGGAGGGCGGAACAGAGGGTGCGTACGATGACGGGATTCATCGTGACACAACGCCACGCCGGCGTCTGATCTAACGACGTCTGCGCACGCCCAGGAGAAAGAGCGCACCGCACAGGATGAGCACGGTGCCCGCGGGCTCGGGCACGACGGCAAAGTTATTGGCCAGGACGTCGTTGGCCACGTTGTAGCCGATGATCTGGCCATCGGCGACGGAGGTCTGGAACTGAGTGCCGCCATACACACCGCTCATGGCGGCCTCGGTCGCCGCCTGGCTGAAGCTGGTGAAGTTGCGCGTGAGGTCGATGCTGCCATCGCCATTGATGTCGCTGCCCAGGCTGAAGGAGACGCTGTCTCCCAGATAAGAGGCCAGCACGGTGGCGGCGGCCTCGCTGATGGTGGCGTTCAGAGACACGTATTCAGGCAGCGAGGGGGAGGTGATGAGCGGTGCCCAGGAGACGTCCACATTCGTGCTGGCATTGCCGTCGATGTCGCCATTCGCGATCGCTGTCTCCGGCCGCCAGAACTGCTGGTCATAGGTGGTGGCCATGGCGGTGGTGCTGGCATCGGCCATCGCCACATTCAGCGTGGCCAGCAGGCGCGCGGTGTCCGCGGTGCTCAGGCCGGCATTGGTGGCCACCGTCTGGGCGATCTGATTCCACATGCCCGTCATTTTCACCGTGCCGTCTCCCGCAGCCCAGAAGTAGGCCTGATTCGTCTGGTCCGAGGTGCGCGTGAGGCTGAAGGCGGAGCCGAGATCCTTCACCTGATTGTAGTCCGCCGCATACTGGGACGACTGCAGATACGAAGTCACGGAGCCGCCCGGCAGCGTGGTCATATAAGCCCCCGTGCCAGCGATGGCAAAGGTGCCCACGTTTCCCCAGCCCGGCAGCAGCGCGCCGGCGGCGGAGGTCTGCTGCCAGTAGCCGATGGTGCCCACCGGTGTGTAGGGCGTGCTGGCGGCATCGGCGGAGCCGTCCGTGGCGCGGGCGCTCAGCAGGTTGTTCGCAATGGTGACGCCCCAGGCGATTCCGTCCGTCTTGGCCTGGCTGTCTGCAATGCCGCTGAGCTGGGTGTTGTAGAGCGTGGTGAAGCTGCTGCTGGAGCCCGAGTAGAGGTTCTGCATCACGGTGTTTGCCGCGGCGATCATGGCCGCCTGGTAGTCCGCCCCCGCAGGCCCCGCACCGGGAGCCGGGTAGGCCCCGTAGCCGTAGGTGGCGTAGGTGCCCTCGATGCTCTGGTCCGCATTGTACATGGACACCTGCAGGATCGCCAGATCATGCGCCACCACGGGGGAATCCGTGCCCGTCATGGCCGTCAGCGCCAAGGCATTCCAGTCTGAAACAATGTCCCCACGCGCCCCTGTGGCCGCGACAAGCAGCAGGGCGACACTCCCGAAAAAGCCGGAAATCTGGGGCGGAAAACGCAACATCGTCTGATAAAACATCTAAGTTTATTATAATTTTCATAGATAACCAACCACTTTCTCGCCTTTTCCTCTGTGCGTCCGCCGTCCTTCTTCCCCCCTCCCCCCAGCGCCGCCCTGCCCCACGACCATCGCGCCCCCTCCCCCAACAACCGCAAACCATCGCCAACCACCGCAAACAACCGCCAACTCCCTCTTCTCCCCTTGACCTTCGCCCCGCCACCCCGACAATCACGCCCACATATCATCACGACAGGGGCGTCCCGCCGCAGGGACTGAGACAGGCCTTCCTCGGCCCGAACCCTCCGAACCTGATGCGGGTCATGCCGCCGAAGGGAGTTCGCTCGGAGGTTCATCTCGGTTTCTTCAGGTTTGTCCCAACTTGAAACTTTAAACCTGAAACTCAAAACTTCCCCCATGATCGCCGACCCCACGTCCTCCTTCGAGCCCCATTCCTCCGACCAGCTCCCCGCCTCCACCCGCGTCTATGTCCAAGGCGAGATCCACAAGGACGTGCAGGTGCCCATGCGTGAGATCACCCTCTCCCCCACCAAGGCCTTCAACGGCCGCATCGAGGAAAACGCCGCCGTGCGCGTGTATGACACCTCCGGCCCCTGGGGCGACCCCGCCTACAAAGGCACCGTGGAAGAAGGCCTCCCTGCCCTGCGCAAAAACTGGATCCTCGCCCGCAATGACGTGGAAGCCTACGAAGGCCGCGCCATCGAGCCCCGCGACAACGGCTACCTGACCGCCAACCACGCCGAATACGCCGCCGCCAAGCGCGAAGGCATTCTCAGCCCCCTCAAGGCCCCCATCAATGCCCAGCGCCAGCCGCTCAAGGCCAAGGCGGGCAAGGTGGTGACGCAGCTCGCGTATGCACGTGCGGGCATCATCACGCCGGAGATGGAATTCATCGCCATCCGCGAAAACATGAAGCGCGCGAAGATCGCCGACTTCACCACGGACATCGTGCGCAATGATCTGGACAAGCAGCACGTGGGCTCCTCCCAGGTGCAGAACGAGTACACGCCGGGAATCTTCAAGCGCTTCCCCCAGCGCATCCCGAACGAGATCACCGCTGAGTTTGTGCGCAGCGAGGTGGCCGCAGGCCGCGCCATCATCCCCGCCAACATCAACCACCCCGAACTGGAGCCGATGATCATCGGCCGCAATTTCCTGGTGAAGATCAATGCCAACATCGGCAACAGCGCCGTGGCTTCCAGCATCGAGGAAGAGGTGGAGAAAATGCGCTGGGCCACCAAGTGGGGCGGCGACACCGTGATGGACCTTTCCACCGGCAAGAACATCCACGCCACGCGCGAGTGGATCCTGCGCAACAGCCCCGTGCCCATCGGCACCGTGCCGATTTATCAGGCCCTGGAAAAGGTGAACGGCAAGGCCGAGGACCTCACCTGGGAGCTCTTCCGCGACACGCTCATCGAGCAGGCGGAGCAGGGCGTCGATTACTTCACCATCCACGCCGGTGTGCTGCTGCGCTTTGTGCCCATGACGGCCTCCCGCATGACCGGCATCGTCTCCCGCGGCGGCTCCATCATGGCCAAGTGGTGCCTGGCCCACCACAAGGAAAACTTCCTCTACACCCACTGGGACGACATCTGCGCCATCATGGCCGCCTACGATGTGAGCTTCTCCATCGGCGACGGTCTGCGCCCCGGCTCCATCGCGGACGCCAATGACAAGGCGCAGTTTGGCGAACTCGAAGTGCAGGGCGAGCTGACCAAGCGCGCCTGGGCCAAGGGCGTGCAGGTCATGAACGAAGGCCCCGGCCACGTGCCCATGCACATGATCGAAGAGAACATGGCCAAGCAGCTCGAGTGGTGCCACGAGGCCCCCTTCTACACCCTCGGGCCCCTCACCACCGACATCGGCTGCGCCATGCTCTGCTACGTGACGCCGAAGGAACACCTCGGCCTGCCCAACAAGGAAGACGTCAAAGCCGGCGTCATCACGTACAAGCTCGCCGCCCACGCCGCCGACCTCGCCAAAGGCCACCCCGGCGCGCAGTACCGCGACAACGCCCTCAGCAAAGCCCGCTTCGAGTTCCGCTGGGAAGACCAGTTCAATCTCAGCCTCGACCCCGTCACCGCCCGCTCCTTCCACGACGAAACCCTCCCCCAGGACGGAGCCAAGAGCGCCCACTTCTGCTCCATGTGCGGCCCCCACTTCTGCAGCATGAAGATCACTGAGGACGTCCGCAAATACGCCGCGGAGCAGGCAATTAGCGAAGAGGAAGCGCTCGCCAAGGGGATGGCGGAGAAGAGCAAGGAGTTTGTGGAGGCGGGAGCGGAGGTGTATGCTAGCGCCTAAACTTTCTCATTTTATCAAACAATAACCCGCTCATTTGTGTCCACGCTCTGTTGCTATTTCAAATCTATCGAGTTGACCAACATCAAGGCATTTGGTGAACCTGCCCAACTCCTTGAGTTCACGAATGCTGCTGGTCAATTGTCGCAGTGGAACCTCCTTTTAGGAGATAATGGAGTAGGCAAAACCACAATTCTTCAATGCTTGGCGGAAATGTCTGCCGATCTCACTAGTCCCTTTGCTCCCCCGCCTTCACCCGAGTCCAAAGGGACTAAATCTCACGCCCCTCGCGTTCTAAGATACCTCGCAAAACATACAGCAGCACTTCCCGCATATGGTCGAGTAGGAAGTAAGAATTCACAGATTAGAGTCAGTTTTTGTTCCGGTTGCGATCTTGGCACTATTCCAACAAAAAAGAATTCCAAAAAAAGTGGCGACACCTTTTTGGAACTTCACAACGGAAACTTCTCTTCATGCCAATTAATCTTTGACGATTATTCGTCATTACAGCCTTGCGGGTATGGCGCATTTCGGAGATTTGGAACCACAAAGTTAGGAGCAGAATTGAATCCTGATTCTTGCGCGACCCTTTTTGAAGACAATGAACCTCTTATTAACGTGGAAGAGTGGCTTCTTCGATCTGATTACGCTGCCACCAAAAGCAAAGACTCAAGAGCACAACAAAGGCTTGAGCATATTCGTCGATTGCTCACAGAATTTCTTCCCGATGTAAAAAGCATAAGAATAAAGGCGAGCGGAGCGGATATTCCGACCCCAGAAGCTAACACTCAGGATGGCTGGGTCCCTGTAAAATCATTGAGTACAGGATACAGAGCCACGATGGCATGGGTCACCGACTTTGCTGCCCGCATGCTAGACCGCTATCCAAATAGTGAAAACCCTTTTGCCGAACCTGCGGTAGTTTTGGTTGATCAAATTGATACTCACCTGCATCCAAAGTGGCAACGGCAATTGATACAAGACTTATCCAAAGCATTTCCGGCAACACAGTTTATTGTAACTGCACACAGTCCTCTAATGGTCTTGGCAATGCCAGACGCAAATATAGTCGTTTTACGAAGAGACAATGAGGGGGTCAAGATCACCCGTAACGCTGATGATGTTCGAGGATGGAGATTAGATCAAATTATTGCTAGCGGTCTATTCGAAGAACAGCCTTCAAGAGATTCAGTTAGCCATGATATGCTGGAGGAGAGGAGAATTTTGCTGAGCAAATCAACTCTTTCCAAGGAAGCTAAGACTAGGCTAAACGCGTTAAACGCATGGGCCGCCACGATCCCGACCGCAGACGACCCAGATGACATTCGAGCATTGGACATCATTCGACGAGCAGCCGAAAAAATCAAAATTGAAAACAAATGATCTGGTTAGACAGGTTAAGCGCTTCAGTTCCTCCTACGCTCAATGTCAAAGGAAAAGCCGCCACAATTACACTAAAACGCCAATACTCAAACGGCGTCACGGAGTTTGTTTTTGACAACAAAATTTACGGAGCTGCTGATGTACGCAAGGCATTGCGTAAAATTCATCTCGGCAAGTGTGCGTTTTGCGAGAGTTTACTTCCACAAACAACAGCCGGACATGTGGAGCACTTCCGTCCGAAGGGTGAAGTTCAACAAGGTATTTCTGAACCTTTGTTAAAACCTGGTTATTACTGGCTTGCCTATGAATGGTCCAATCTTTTACTTGCTTGCGAGTGGTGCAACTCGCGAGCAAAGCGACGGTTATTTCCTCTAGAGCAACCAACAAAGCGAGCTAGAAGCCACCGAGCTAGGCTTACAAATGAAAAACCGTTATTATTAGATCCAACGCGAACGGACCCAAAGAAGCATATCGAATTTGTAAATGAGGTCGTTAGAGAGAAAAAAAAATCTATTCTGGGAAAAAAGAGTATCGAGGTCTATAGACTGGACGACGATGGGCTGACAGAGGTCCGCCGAACCAAACTTGCTTTATTCCGAGCTTTGCGAGATTTAGCAAAATTCGTTACTCCCATGCCTGAAGTTCAAGAGGCGCTGCGGGAAGTACGCCTTTGGCAACGGCGAATCAAAAGTGGTAAAGCCGAATATTCGGCCATGTTGAGAGCAAATTTGTAACTTCTCAGCAAAGCCAGATAATCACTTTTAGGCAGCCCCTACAAATTCACAATGCTTTCGCATTTCATCCTCCCCATGAACCTCTGCTTCCTCACCCAGGCCAGCCTTCTCACCGCCTCTACCTTCGCCGCTGATGCGCCGAAGCTGCCTGCCATTCCCGCAGAGCCGACGGGGAAGAAGAAGGAGCTGCTGTTCTCCGATGACTTCGAGCGCGCGGAGCTGGGCAAGGACAAGGGATGGGCCATTGGGGTGCCGACGTTTTCGGTGGAGAATGGCACGAGGACTCGCTCCGCACTGCGGAGACAATTCACCTTTCCCGAAGCCGTCTGACCGCGCTACTCTGTGGGAGCCATGCCCGCCAAGCCCAAGCCTCGCACGCTCGCTCCCAAACCCGCCGCCCCTGCCACGCCGCTGCTTGCGGATCTGCGCGATCTCATCCTCACGGCCCGCGAAGCCGTTGCCCGGACCGTCAATGCCGGTCTGACGCTGCTCTATTGGGAGATCGGCACTCGCATTCGCCGGGACATTCTCCAAGAGAAACGCGCAGGCTACGGGGACGAGATTTTGCAGTCACTGTCTGCAAAATTGGAAGCGGAGTTTGGCCGTGGGTTTGGCGAGCGGAACCTAGCGCGGATGGTGAAGTGTGCAGAGACTTTCCCCGATCCGAACATTTTGACCGCACTGCGGACAAAATTGGGCTGGACGCATTTCCGTCAGATCATCTACCTCGACGACCCGCTTCAACGCGACTTCTACGCCGAGATGTGCCGCATGGAAAACTGGAGCACGCGGACGCTGGAGCAGAAGATCAAGAGCATGCTCTACGAGCGCACGGCGATCTCCAAGAAGCCGGACAAGCTCATCAAGCAGGAGCTCGCCGCCCTGCGCAGCGAGGACAAGCTCACGCCCGACCTCGTCTTTCGCGATCCCTACATCCTCGACTTCCTCGGGCTGAAGGACACCTATGCCGAGAAGGATGTGGAGGCGGCGATCTTGCGCGAGGTGGAGAGCTTCATCCTCGAACTCGGCATCGGCTTCGCCTTTCTGGAGCGGCAGAAGCGAATGCAGATTGATTCCAAGGACTACTATCTCGATCTTTTGTTCTACCACCGGAAACTGAAGCGGCTGGTGGCGATTGACCTGAAACTTGGCGATTTTGAGGCGGCGGACAAAGGGCAGATGGAGCTGTATCTCGGCTGGCTGAAAAGCCACGCCCGCGAGCCGGGCGAAGAAGCACCGCTGGGCATGATCCTCTGCGCGGGCAAGAACGATGAGCACGTCGAGCTGCTCGAACTCGCCAGCAGCGGCATCCACGTGGCGACTTACTGGACCCAACTGCTGCCGAAGAAACAGCTCGAACGAAAGCTCCACCAAGCCGTCGTCCGCGCCCGGCAGCGGCTCACTTTGAGCGATGGCAAAGCCGCGAAGAAGACGACCCGCAAGACTCAATAAGCTGACAAACCATCGCGCACCACCCGTTCCCTCTCCCCATGAACCTCCGCTTCCTCACCCTGGCCAGCCTTCTCACCGTCTCCTCCTTCGCCGCTGATGCACCGAAGCTGCCTGCCGTTGCCGCTGCCAAAGAGAAGCAGATGAGCGGCGAGCTTCGCAAGCCCGCAGAGCCGACGGCGAAGAAGAAGGAGCTGCTTTTCTCCGATGACTTCGAGCGCACCGAACTGGGCAAGGACAAGGGCTGGGCCATTGTGGTGCCGACGTTTTCGGTGGAGAACGGGGCGCTGAAGGGCACTCAGATGCGCTTTGATGCACCGGCGAAGGATGGCAAGCCGCCCGTGAAGGGGCACCAGGCCGTGATCGGCAATGACATCCCGACGAAGGACAGCGTGATCGAGTTCCGCTTCCGGCTGGGCGGAGCGCAGTCGGTGACGGCGGAGTTTGACGACCGCGAGTGCAACTAACAAATCCAGAGGGAGGCCTACGGAAGACACGGAACAAACGGAAAATCCGACAAACGGCATCAATCCATTGCTCCACCTTTGGCGTGGGCTGTCTGGAAGAATTCTTTCAGTGTATTCTGTGTGTTCCGTAGGCCATCTCCCCCCTTCCGTAGGCCGTCCCTTCCCTTTTTCCCCCTCAGCCTCGATCCCCAGGCCTGGCACAGCTTCACCCTCGAAACCGTGGGCGATACGATGCGCGCCTCCATCGACGGCAAGGCCGTGGCTTTTCTTCAGTCTCCCGGCATCGCCCACGCGACGAAGTCGAAGGTGGAGTTTGGCTGCATGGGCAAGGATGGGTTCTTTGATGACCTCAAGATCTGGAGTGCGGAGCCGGCGAAGTAGGGGCAGAGCTCCACCTCTAAAATCAACCATCCTCGATCTGGGGGCTGTGGGCGATGAACAGGCAGGGATCACCCGCCCTTCATCACGCAACAGGCCGCGCATTGGCACGAGTCGCGGTGCCTGGATATTCGCAGGCCTTCGCGTTCAAGAAACCTTAACCAACTGCGGCTTGCATACGGAAACCATCCCCGTTTCCATAGGTTACTGA
This sequence comes from Prosthecobacter sp., assembly GCF_044227185.1. Taxonomy (GTDB): domain Bacteria; phylum Verrucomicrobiota; class Verrucomicrobiia; order Verrucomicrobiales; family Verrucomicrobiaceae; genus Prosthecobacter. The sequence continues at coordinate 604,124 of NZ_JBGAFO010000002.1, forward strand.
TTCATAACCACCTGCATGACTTGCGCTTGTGCGGCGTCTGTTCCATGCATCTTAAGAAGCCACAACCATGAATGGACCACCGCCATCGCCACCTCCGTCTGAATACTTTTTCGAACGGTATCCCTGGAACAACAGGTGGGTGCTGTTTTGCATCGCGCTGCTGGTGGCCTGCAGCGACTTCTTGGCGGGCCCCATTGTCTTCTTCCCCTTCATGTTTGTGATTCCCGTGGCGCTGATGGCCTGGAACTGCGGCCTGCGCACGGCCCTGTGGCTGGCGACCATCCTGTGCGTCATCCGCTTCTGCATCCAGTATGCCTGGGGCATTCCCTACACACTGCCCGTGGCCATCGTCAATGCCGTCCTGCGTCTCGCCATCCTGTATCTCATCACCTTTCTATGCGGCAAGCTGTCTGAGCAGACCCAGGCGCTGCGCGCCCGCGTCCGCACGCTGGAGGGGCTGCTGCCGACGTGCTCCTACTGCAAAGACATCCGCGACGAAAATGGCGAATGGCAGCAGATTGAAGACTACGTGGCCTCACGATCGGAGGCGCGGTTCACCCACGGCATCTGCCCGAAATGCGTGACCAAACATTTCAGCGCCGTCATCAACCGGGAGCTGGAGAGGCAAAACGCGGACGCCGGTCATTGAGCGGAGGCTTTGAGAACGCAAAGCCGGAGGTGCCGTGGCGACGCGGCGGAGCCTGACTATTAATCAAGTTTGAAGGTCAGAGGCGTACTGGCGGTGGCCTCTACATGCTTTTCGGGGTACCCCGCGCCGTCCGTCACTTGTCTTTGTCTCGATCATCTTTGAGTCATTTGTCAGGAATGAGTGTCACATCCACCTCCTGCTCCCACACACTCATCCACCAACCCTCATGAAACGCGCTCTCTCCCTACTTGCTCTGACCGGTCTCGTCGTCTCTCTCTCCGCCTGTGCCGTACCACCGCGGATCCAGTGGGTACACACGGGCAGAGTGCTGCCGCCCTCTCCCGGCGTGATCGCTCCGCTGTACGTGATCAATGGCGTGGCGCTGCAGCAGTACAGCCCCAAGCTCTACACGCCTTTCGTTTACGATCACCGCGGCCTGGACGACAACACCTTCTATCACGCCCAGGCCATTCGCCACTCCGCGCCGAGAGGGTCGGTGTATGTGGGGCCTTTGACGGTGCAGGCTACCGGGAAGCCGAGCCCCCCGCCTCTATACGAGGTTCGTCGGGCCACCCCCGTGACCCATTGACATGAGGTCCCACCCGGGTGGAAAAAGAGCGAAGTAGCAGCGGTCGCAGGGCTGGGACCTGGCTTTGTCCATGATCCTTGCGTTCTCCTCGCGCCTCTGCCTTGACGCACGTTTGTGACGATTCCGCCGCAAACGTGCAGGCAGCGCCCACTTCCACCAGGAAGCACGCACTTGCTCCAAATCCATGTCCCATTTTTTGCAGCCGTTCGAGGTGTCGATGTGGCCGCATTGCAGACATCCTTGCAGCCAAAGGCGGCTCAGCCGGACAGGCACCTTGCGAAGACCGCGTCGCGAATAAAGCCATTCGTGCTCCCATTCTGCCAGATAAATCTCTCCGCAGGCAGGACAGCGCAGCAGCCCAAAGGAGACGTATTTGCAGGCGGCACAGCCACGCTCATATCTTACGCGGGTCTCGATACGCCGTTTTGAAAGCCAGTAACTCATGCCAGACTCCGGTACCATGCCATGGCCGGAAAGGATGAGCCAGTGGATTTGCGCCGCTCACCAGCACCGCCTGCCACGCGCCTGAAAAGATCTCGCCCATCCGCGTGGCTCTTCACTCCCGATGGTCTGGAAACCCTCATCTCCAACCCTTCATGAGCACCACGACGACTGACACCCAGAACGACAACCTCCGCATGTATGTGAACGACACGGCCGCGATGGCCAAGCACATCGAGGGAGCCTTTGACCAGCAGCGGCAGGACGATGACGTGCGCAGCCACCCGGCGGTGCGGGCGCTCATCGAGGGCATGCACCTGACCCTGGCTGCGCAGCGCACCGCGATGGAGCGCCATGCCGAGGAGCTGGGCGGCGGCGTGGGAGCCGCCGTGAAGGAGGCCGTGACGACCTTGACCGGCGCGCTGGCCGGACTGTATGGCAAGGTGCGCAAGCACCCGCTCTCGCGCATCCTGCGGGACAACTACACCGCCATCTCCCTGGCCTGCGTGGCCTATGAGATGCTGCACACCACCGCCCTGGCCACCGGCCAGAAGTCCCTGGCCGACACCGCCGTGCGCCACCTCAAGGAACTGACACCCCTGATCATGGGCGTCACGAAAATCATCCCCGAAGTGGTGGTGCAGGAGCTGGCAAAGGACGATCCCCGCATCGACACCTCCGTGGCGAAGCAGGCGCTGGAAAACACACTGAACGCGTGGTGCTCTGACTCGAAGGAGTGAGAGGTCGCAGAGGAAGATCCCTTCTCATGTGGCGACGACGCACGAGGCAGTCCGTTTTTTAACCGCTGATGAGGCGCTGACCTGACGTTGATGGCAGACAATCGGATCTGCTGGATTCTGATTTAGCAGCGTTTTATCAGTGTCGCATCAGCAGCCAGCCATCCCGCTGAAACACACGTCTCACCACCGCACCCACCATGGACAAAGTCACTCCCTTCTTATCCTTCGACGGCAAAGCCGAGGAAGCCGCCAAGTTTTATGTCTCGCTGCTGCCAGACTCGCGCATCGACCGCATCACGCGCTCTCCCATGGACACCCCCGGCGGCGCGGCGGGCACGGTGCTCATTGTCGAGTTCACGCTGGCGGGGAGGCCCTACATCGCGCTAAACACGCCGGGCTTCACCTTCACGGAGGCCGTGTCCTTCATGATCGCCTGCGAGGACCAGGCTGAAACCGACCGCCTCTGGGCTGCGCTGACCGCCGATGGCGGCGAGGGCGTGGCCTGCGGCTGGCTGAAGGACAAGTATGGCCTCTTCTGGCAGATCACTCCCACCCGCATGCTGGATCTCCTCCGCGATTCTGACCCGGGCCGCTCCTACCGTGCGATGAAAGCGATGACCGAAATGGTGAAGATCGACATCACCACCATCGAGCGCGCCGCCGGGGGCGACCGCCCAAGGTAGTCCTGTGGCTGCGGAACAAGGAGTCTGAATCAATGCCTGGCAAGCAGCCGAAATGGCAGCCTTGCGGCGGTGACGGCGCGTATTCATTCGCCCACCACTCCCCATTTCCCCTCCCATGAACACGAAAGACAACACCATCCTCATCACTGGCGGCGGCTCCGGCATCGGCCGCGCGCTGGCGGAAGCGTTTCACGCTTTGGGTAATCAAGTCATCATCTCCGGCCGCAGCGCGAAGACGCTGGACGAAACCACCGCGGCGAATCCCGGCATGAAGTCCCTCACGGTGGACATGACGGATGCGGAAAGCATCCGCGCGTTTGCCGCGAAGCTGGGGGCGGAATTCCCGAAGCTCAATGTGCTCATCAACAACGCCGGCATCATGCGGCCTGAAAATGTGCTGTCTGCGGAGTCCGGCACCGCAGATGCCGAGGCCATGATTTTGACCAATCTTCTCGGACCGATCCGTCTGACCAGCGCCCTGCTGCCGCTGCTGCGAAAGCAGCCGCAGGCCACGGTGGTGAACGTGACCTCCGGGCTGGCCTTCATCCCGCTGGCGATGACACCCACCTACTGCGCCACCAAGGCCGCGCTGCATTCCTACACCGAATCTCTGCGCCATCAGCTCCGCGAAACGGCGGTGGAGGTGCTGGAGCTGGCCCCGCCCTATGTGGCCACTCACCTGATGGGTGAGCAGCAGGCGGAAGACCCGCGCGCCATGCCGCTGGGAGATTTCATTTCCGAAGTGATGGAACTCTTCAAAACGCAGCCGACGCCCCAGGAGATCCTGGTGAAGCGTGTCGAACCCCTGCGCTTCGCCGTGGCAGGAGGCGCCGAAAATTACGCCAAGGTGTTTGAGGGCCTGAACTCCATGCTGCACTGACGAGCCTTGCAGAAAGGCACAGCAGCCGCCCCGAGCAGCAGCAAAAACTTCACGCAACCAGCGCGGGCCGCAGACTGCGCATGCATGTGCAACGCCACGACCGCGATAACACGCCAGATCGAGAGCGCATTCGCCCCGCATCACAGCGACCTGCAAAGCCACACCGTCCAAAAAAATACTCTGGCCGTGCAGGCTGCATCGTCTAACCTCCGCGTCATGATGTGGCAGAAACTGAAGGCATTCTTTGGCGGAGAGACGCAGGAGGCGGCAGTGTTCCACGACGAGTGGATCGCGCTGCTGAAGAAGAGCGTGCCCTTGTATGCGAGGCTGCCGGAGGATCTGCGGCTGAGGCTTCACGAAAGGATCGCGCAGTTCATCGCCACCATCCGGTTTGAAGGCTGTGGCGGGCTGGAGCTTACCGAGGCCATGATCCTCACCGTAGCCGCGCAGGCATGCCTGCTGGTGGTGCAGCGGGAGGGGAAACCCTACCCAAAGCTGAGCGCCGTGTATCTCTACCCCACGACCTTCAGCTCAGTGCGGAAGAACGTGGATGCCCACGGCATCGTGACAGAGGGAAGGGTGAGCCGGCTGGGAGAATCCTGGGGATGGGGCACCGTGGTGCTGGCCTGGGATTCCGTGTTGCAAGGGGCGCGCTGCATCACGGATGGTGACAATGTGACATTTCATGAGTTCGCCCATCAGCTCGATCACGAAGACGGCCCGACTGATGGTGCCCCAGCTCTGGCCAGTGACACGGCTTACCGCCAGTGGTCCCGCGTGTTTCATGACAACTACGCCGACTTCCTGCAGCGCACGGAAGAGGGCACAGAGACCGTATTAAATGCCTACGGCGCCACCAATCCCGCGGAGTTTTTGCCGTGGCCACCGAGTCTTTTTTTGAGAAGCCGCAGCAGCTCTATGATGAGCGGCCGGAAATGTACACGGAAATGAAGAGACACTACCACCTCGATCCACGCGAATGGTTGAAATAAAGACCGGTGAGAACCATTGGTCCGCGCATGCATCCCGGTTGCGCGCATCCGGTTTCCCACCCACCTTTCCCGATACCGAACGGTCCGGCACGCCCCTGCTCCCCCCCACACACGCAGTCACCATGAAATTTTGCTCTCTCTCCTTTCTCCTTTCCACTGTCCTGATGATCTTCATACCAGGCTGCCAAACGGACACATCACCAGCCTCCAAAACAGCGGCGGCCATTCATGCGGGCGCGCCCGGGCCCGTGGTCACCACTCCCAGCGGCCTGCGCTACCAGGTGCTGGCATCAGGCCCCACGGGCGGAAAATCTCCCACGATCAACGACTCCGTCACGGTTCATTACAAAGGCACGCTGACCAATGGCACCGTCTTTGACAGCTCCTATGACCGCGGCCAGCCCATCACGCTGGGCGTGGGGCAGGTCATCCCCGGCTGGACGGAGGCCCTGCAGCTCATGAAGCCCGGCGACCAGTGGCTGATCTACGTCCCGTCCAATTTCGGCTACGGCGCCATGGCCACGGGAAGCATCCCCGCGAACAGCGACCTCATTTTCCAGATCCACCTGCTGCAGGTGAATGGCGCGCCGTGAGGCGGGGCCAGGCTGACCCGTTTCGCCGCAACGGGCCTGAAACGCCCCTCCAGCCTTAGCACCACCGGCCTACTTTACTCCCTCCCACAGCCGGATGGAGTCGATCTGGCAGGTGCCGAAATCGACGGCTTTGAAGTCAATCTGCGCCTGGCCGGCCATGTCGATGTTCTTGCTCTCAAAGAGGTGTTTCTTGCCATCGATGCTGAGCAAAATCGTGCCCTTCTTCAGTTCAAGCACCACATCGTGCCACTGATTCAGCGCAAACAGCGGCTGCTCCACGGGCAGGCTCTCCACCTTCTTTTTGATCGTCAGCGTGGTGCTTTTTTCGCTGAAGACCAGTGTGTGGATGTGGTGCCCGAGATCAAACAGAGGAAATCCTTTCTGGTAGGCGGGCGCATCGTAGCGCACACGCATCACGCAGACGAAATTCTCCGGCACTTTTTTCAGCCAGATCACTGGCTTCAGTCCCGCGTGGGAGGGATCGTCGCTCGCTTTCTTCTTGTCCTGAAACTCCTTGGATGAAGGGCTGCCGGAGAGCACGCCATCCTTCACCGCCCAGGTGGTGCTTTGCCGCACCTCCCAGAATTCCGTGTTCAGCGTGCCGGAGTCAAAGGTGTCTGCGTACACCAGTTTCACACTTTGAAACAGCTCCGGCTTGTATTCCGCATCCGCGGTTTGCGCAGGCGCGGGCAGTACGGTGAAAGCAAAAACAAAGGTGGCAAGGCGGAGAGGTGTGATCATGGCAGGGCTGAAACGCGCCCGGTGCGCGGAGTTTTCGCCAAGTTGCGCAGTTGCGTCGCAACTGAAGCGGCAAGGACAAGAAGGGTCAGAACTCCAGTTGCGGCGCGACTGGACACCTTTATGTCTGCTTTCTTCATGGTTCCGCCTGCCAGCTCTCCGCGTCCCCTGCCCGACCTCTCCACCGAGGAGCTGGGCGCATGGCTGGCGGCGCAGGGATTCAAGGCCTCGCATGCACCGCGAATGCTGCGGGCGCTTCTGGAAGCCAATGGCGGCAGGAGCACTCCGCGGCCCGGCATGCTGCTGCCCGCGGATCTCTCGCAGCGCCTGCGGTCGGCGTTTCCCACCGCCGCGGCTGAGCTCGCCCTGCGGCAGGTCTCTGAGGACGGCACCACCAAGCTGCTGCTGCGTCTGCCAGACGGGCGCACGGTGGAGTCCGTGCTGATGCCGGACTACCACCCGGAGCGCGCTGCGGGCTGCATCTCCAGCCAGGTAGGCTGCGCGATGGGCTGCGATTTCTGCGCCACCACGCAGACCGGCTTTGAGCGAAATCTCACCTCCGGCGAGATTGTGGAGCAGTTCATCCATCTGCGGCGCGAGGCACGCGCCGCGGGCCGCACGCTGCGCACCATCGTTTTCATGGGCATGGGCGAGCCGATGCTGAATCTGAAAAATGTGCTCGCGGCCGTGCGGCGCATCGCGGATCCCGGTCTGGGCGCCTTTGGCTGGCGGCAGATCACAGTTTCCACCGTGGGCATCGTCCCGGGCATCGATGAACTGCGGGAGGCAAATCTCGGCGTGCACCTCGCGCTTTCCCTGCATGCGCCGGATGACGCGACGCGCGCCGATCTGCTGCCCATGGGAAAACGTTTTGATGTGCAGGACGTGCTCGCCGCCGTGGACCGTTATCAGGCCGGCAGCGGCCGCATCACCACCATTCAGTACTGCCTGCTGGACGGCGTGAATGATTCGCCGGCGCAGGCGCGCGATCTTTCGCGCCTGCTCGATGGCCGGCGCATGCATGTGAATCTTCTGCGCTACAACGCCACCGGCCTGAGCCTGCGCGGCCGCAATTATGCGCCCAGCAGCATGGCGCGGACAGAGGCCTTTCTGGCAGAACTGCGGGCGCATGGCACCGTGGCGCATCTGCGGCGTGCACGCGGGCCGGACATCGATGCGGCCTGCGGGCAGTTGCGCAGGCGCGTGGTAGCGCAATCATGCGCCACACCATGAATGCCGTGCAAGGCTGCCACCTCATCACGCCAGATGATCTCACCTGGCGCCTGTCCAATCTCATGCGTATTCCAAACGCGGATTTTCTGGAGCGCACCGGCAGCGAGAATCTGGGCGCGCGCCTCTGGCGCATGCCGCCCATGAGCGCCAACACGCTGCACAAGCACATCCGTGCCGAAGAGTTTTATTTTGTGCTGGAAGGCACCGGCCGCCTGCGCGTGGGGGGGCGAGACACTGACCGTGCCCAAACACGGCGGCGTGCTCGTGGGCCCGGATCAACTGCGCCAGGTGTTTAACGACACTCCTGAAGAAGTGCTCTGGCTCATCATCGGCGCACCGGAGGAGACGGAGCTGCTGCCCGGCTCAGCCCACAAGCCGGACATGAAGCTCATCTACCCTGCTGATCCAACACAGCTTCCGAAGGAGCTCGCAGGTGCGGCATGGCCGCCGAAGGACTGAGTCAGAACAACTCGCCCTGCGCCGGTGGCTTGGGCGGAGGTGGCGGCAGCGGGGGAATTTTGCGGATGCTGCCGTCCGGCTGCAGCGTGCCAAAGAGCGCGAAGCGTGTGTCGCGAAAATACGCAAACTCCGCCTCCGTCGTGGCGGTGGTCACCATCTTGGCGATGCGGTAGGGCAGTCCGTTTTTCCCAATGACCGATGCTTCCAGCACAAAGAACAAACGCGCACCCGCGGGTGCGGGCCCCCAGGCGATGTCCTGGGTCTCGTCGTCTCTCACGGCCACTTCGGCGACCTCCGCCGTTTGTGTGAGCTGATGCCCGGGCTTCTTGAGCCACCAGTCGAGCTTTTCCTCCTGCGCGGAGCCTCCCCACACGGCCTCCGCTTTGGAGCCATCGGCAAAGGTGAGGTCCAGCGGCTGGCTGGCCTTCCAGAGCCTGCCGTCTGTGGTGCGAAAGAGGTGGGGCATAGAGGCGGTGATCTAGCGCCATGATCCGCGATGGAGAAAGAGAATTCACGCGAAGATGAAGCGCGATTGCCTGCCGGTCCATTCTGCGGCAAGAGACCTTCTTGTGAATCCCTCCTTTCGTCCCGCGCCTGCCATCTCCTCCCTCATCTGGATGACACCTGCCCAGTGCCAGGTGATCGAAGCCGCAGGCACCACGGCTTATCGCCTGGCCTCGGGCCCTGGCGGCTGGGTGGAGCGGCTGGGAGACGACGTAATCATCTCCTACAAGCAAGACACGGCGCGCGATGAAATGGCGGCGGGTCTGGCAAGCTGGTGCGCGAAGGCCGGCTGGCAGCCCGTGCGGGTGTTTCATCGCCACATGCCCATCAAAAACGCGGACCGCATTTCGCCCGTGCTGCACAGCGGCGACGCCACGCTGCCACTGACCACGGTGGTGACGGAGGCAGGCATCCGCTACGGCCTGGACATAGGCGCCAGCTACAGTCACGGGCTGTTTTTGGATCAGCGCCTGAACCGCGCCAAACTCCACTCACTGAAACCCAAGCGTGTGCTCAACACCTTTGCCTACACCTGCAGTTTCTCCGTGGTGGCCGCACTGGCGGGTGCGGAGACGGTCAGCGTGGATCTCTCCCGCAAGTCGCTGGACCGCGGCAGGGAGAATTTCAAACTGAACCGCATCGACGAGAGCAGGCACAGTTTCATCGCGGATGACACGATGGAGCTGCTCGCGCAGCAGGCGGCGCGTGGCGAGCGCTTTGACGCCATCGTTCTCGATCCGCCCACTTTCTCCCGCAGCAAAACGGGTCGCCGCTGGCAGGTGGAGGATCATTTCGAAGATCTGCTCGATGCCGCGCTGGCCGTCGCCGCGCCGAAGTGCTCCATCCTGCTTTCCACCAACTGCACCAAGCTCGACCCCACCGCGCTGGAGCGCCGTGCGCGCTGGTGTGCCAAAGGCAAACGCCGCAGCGCCGACTACGTCAAACTCGGTACGCCAGTGGATTTCCCACCCGGTCATGGATCGAGCACACTGTGGATGATGCTGCGCTAACGCAGCGCCTTCACCCGCGGCCCGATGACTTTCGCGAGGGCCGTGTTTCCCGCGCCATCCGGATGCACGCCATCCTTCAGCAGCGAGGCATCTGGCACGATGCCGAAGAGGCTGACAAATCCGCACTTTGTCTCAGCAGCCAGCTTTTCAAAGGCGGTGTTGAGTTCACGCAGCTTCGTCTCGCGCTCGTTCGCGATGGGTTTGGTCGGCCCCAGCGCGGCTTTGTTGATGTTCGAAGGGCCGACGAGCAGCACGGGAAGCTTTGCGCCATAGGCCACGCGTGCTTTCTCGATCATCGCCTTCACATTCGCGACGGCCTTGGGAACGCACTGCGGGGTGATGTCGCGGGAGTCATTCATGCCCAGGGCGATCACCAGTGCATCCGCTTTCGGATGGCGTGTGAGCATCGCATCGAATTCGGGCAGCGAATTTGTCGGACGCCCGCCCTTGCCTTCGTTGATCAGCGTGAGTTCACCCGCCGACTGCTGCTGCACCTGCGTCACCCAGAGCTGATCGCGTTCTTCCTTGGACAGGGCTCCACCAGCGGTGATGGAGTCGCCGAAGATGATGACACTGCGCAAAGTCTCCTGGGCGAAGAGGCCCGAACTCAGAAGGAGAAAGATGAAAAGGAGGCGTGTCATGCAGTGCGTGCGAAATACTGGCCGAAATAGCAGAAAGCGCCCACGGCCAGATGGCAGCAGCAGACCAGGTAGAACTGCCCCGGCGTGTCCGCACGGCGCACCATGCCGCCACGGCCCAGCGTGGCGCCGCTCAACAAGCCCAGCATGCCCACAGCGAGCATGAAGAGACCGAAATTCGCGGCCAGTTGCACATTTTCAGGAGAAGCCATGCAGTACGATCACCGCTGCCACGTGGAACTGGCAACCGAAAAACGGTGGAATACAAACCCTCATGCCGCCTGTAACCACCGTCAGGCGTCACTTGCCTTCACTCGTTGAGTCCGTTGATTTCTTATCCGCAGTTTCCGCAGCAGCCGGCTTGGCAATGCGCACGGCGGGCTTGGCCGGCGTGAAGAATGTTTTTTGATCACGGCCGCCCGACCAGCGGTCCGCCTTGGTTTTGAAAGGCCGGGGGCTGCGGTTGTTGATCTTCTGACTTTTCATGTGCTGCGATATATTTAAAAAATCCCGCTTTGCAAAGGGCGCTTTCTTGAAGCCCACGGCAGGCCGTGCATATCTTCCGCATGGCACTCCCCTACCCCACGATCATTCCCGGACTTCGCGCCCCTTCCGCCACGGTCAATGGCCTCGTTTATTTTGGCCGGATGCTGGACAAGATCCGCCTCAGTGCCGCCGGCAAGCTTCCTGAAGGCTGGCAGCCCATGCGTGGCAATGCGAAGGGCAGCTTTGACTGGCGCTGCTGCGAGTTTTTGAAGATCGACTATGCCGCGCTCGAAGCTGAAACGCTCAAAGGCGGCAGTGATGAGAGCCTGCTGGCCTGGGCCTATGCCAGCGGCCGTCAGCCCACCGAGCAGGAGATCGAGGTCTGGAATTCTTTCATGCTCAAACGTGGATGGCGCGATGCCGGCACCCAGCGCCTGAACGAACGCCTGGAGGAGATCGGCCTGCCTCCGGGCACGGTGCAGACGATGTTTGAATTCATCGACATTGATGAAGGCCGGCTGACTCCGGGCGCGAACTGAAGTGCGTCTGCTCATTCTGCACCCACGTGCGCGCCCTTCTCTGCCACGGAGCGGCGCATGCCAAGCACAAAGAACGCCAGCACGGCACCTGCCACGGCAAAGATCAGAAAGCAGTCAAAGTAGGCCAGGGCCAGCGCCTGTGTATCGCGCATGCCGGCCAGGGCCTGGAGTGACATCTGCGTGGCGGCGGCGGGATCTCCCGTTTGCTTCAGCATCTGCGCCTTGGATTGGTCGAGGAAGGACGCCAGCGCAGGATTGAAGGGATCGAGCCCCTCATTCAGCCGCAGCGCATGAAACTGCTCCCGCCTTTGGGTCAGCGTTTGTCCCAGCGAGGTGCCAAAGCTCCCACCCTCATTGCGCAGCAGGGCAAAGAGGCCCACCGCCGCGCCGCGCATCTTTTGCGGGATGTAGAGATAGGCCGCCACATTGAGCGGCGCAAAGATGAACCCCAGGCCGATGACGAGCACCACACGCGGCCAGATCACCTGATGAGGGGCAATCTCCAGATTCAGGTGCGACATCCAGTAGCTTCCACAGGCGAGCAGCGTCAGCCCGAAGGCGATCAGCCAGCGCGCGTCCGTGCCCAGGCCGAGCAGGCGGCCGACGACCATAACGGTCAGCAGGGTGAAGAACCCGGCCGGCGAAAGCACCAGGCCCGCGTGCAGCGCATCATAGCCGAGCAGCGTCTCCAGCATGCCGGGCAGCAGCGTGCTGGAGCCATACAGTACTGCGAAGGCACAGAAAACGATGAGACTTGCCGCGCCAAAATTGCGGTCATGCATCGGCTTGAAACTCACAATCGGGCGTGCGGTTCTGCCTTCCCACCATATCAGGGAAACCAGGCCTACGACAAACAAGACCACCAGCGTTTGAATGCGTCCGAAGGGATCGCCAAACCAGTCCCACTCCTGCCCTTTGCTCAGCAGGATCTCCCAGGCGACAATGACGAGAGTGAGCAGGCTCAAACCGGGAAAATCAAAGCGCAGCGGCTGCCTGCTCAGCTCCTCGCGCTCCTGCACCAGGTATTCCGGATCCCACACCCACTTCGAGCACAGCACCCAGGCCAGAATGCCCACAGGCAGATTGATGTAGAAGATCCAACGCCATGAATATTGATCCGTGATCCACCCGCCCAGCGTGGGGCCCAGCACCGGGGCTATGACCGCGGCGATGCCGAAGAAGGTCTGCGCGGCGCCCTGCTTCTCTTTTGGAAAGGTGTCCAGCAGAATGCCCTGGCTGCACGGCTGCAGTCCGCCCCCCGCCAGCCCCTGAAGCACACGGCAGGCAATGAGCATGTTCAGATTTGTGGAGAGGCCGCACAGCATGGAGGCAATGGTGAACACCGTGATGGAAAGCATGAAGTAGCGCCTCCGCCCCAGATGCGCGGTGATCCAGCCCGTGAGCGGCAGCACCAGCGCGTTTGCCGCCAGATAACTGGTGATCACCCACTCGCTGTCGCTCTGCGCCGCGGAAAGGCCGCCTGCGATGTGGTGCAGCGCCACGTTTGCGATGGTGGTGTCCAGCACCTCCATGAAGGTGGGCACCACCACCGCCAGCGCCACCAGCCAGGGGTTGATCGCTCTGGGCGCCGCGTTCATCACCGGCCCTCCGCGGATGAAGTGAGCGGGGCCTGGAGAAACTGCCCCGCATTCGGCCCGGTGGGCGCGCTGACCAGATCGACTTCCGGCTCCACGGAAAGCCCCACAAACAAAGGCGCACGCGCAGGGTCGTAGTCCACCAGTTCAATCCGCACCGGCAGGCGCTGCACCACCTTCACGAAATTTCCGGTGGCATTCTGGGCCGGCAGCAGGGCCAGCGTGGAGCCCGTGCCCATTGTGAAGCCGGAGATGCGCCCTTTGAAAATCTGGCGGCCGCCATACATGTCTGTTTTCATTTCCACGCGCTGGCCGATGCGCAGGTCGTGCAACTGCGTCTCCTTGAAGTTCGCATCGATCCACACATCGGTAAGTGATCTTACGGCCATGAGGCTCTGCCCCACCTGCACACCGTTCCCCGGATTTACATTTCGCCGCGTGACCACGCCGTCGATCTCTGACTTGATGGTGCAGTAGCTGAGGTCCAGCCGCGCCTGCTCCACATTCCGCTCTTCCTGTCTCACCCGCGCTTCAGCCTGCTTCACTGCAGGTGCCTTCGCCATGATGTCCGCATAGATCTTGTCGATGTCACCCTGCGGATCGCGCTTGTAGAATTCCTCCAGCGTCTGGCGCGGAGTCAGGTTCAGTGATGAAGGACGCACCCCGAGCTGCGCGCCCTGATGGATGAGATTGGCCAGGGCTTCGCGCACGGTGGAAAAATTCTGGTCCAGATCCGCCGGCACATCGTCGGGCTTTTTGCCGTCCGCAGGCTCGGCGGGCAGCCCCAGCGCCACCCTTGCCTGACGGATGGCCTCCATCATCTCCTTCACCCGCGCCTTCGCTACTTCCAGGTCCGCATGGCGCTGGTCCACCTCCTGGGCGCTCACCGCGTTTTGCTTCACCAGAGTCTCCGCGCGCTGCGCCTGGACTTCCGCGAGGTGCAGAGTGGCTTTGCTCTCATCTATCTGCGCCACACGCTGCCGCAGCAGCGCCACCTGGTTGTCCACATCTTCAATGGCATGCTGCAGTTTGAACCGTGCCCCGCGGCCCTGCGCCAGCAGCCCCAGCGTGCTGGCCCGGGCTGCCTCCAGGTCTGCGCGTGCTACCTCCAGCGCCGCCTCCGTCACCGCCACCTTCACCCGGTAGGGCTCGGGATCTAGCTGCACCAGCACGTCGCCCTTTTTCACGCGGTTGTTGTCTTCCACCAGCACGCGGGTCACCTGCCCGGAGACGCGCGGCGTCACAAAGGTCACGTAGCTGTTCACATAGGCGTCATCCGTGGAGACCGTGTGCATGCTGTGGACGATCCACGGTATGAGAAAAATGAGCGCGACGCCAGCCACGACGAGTCCTCCCACGATGAAAAGCCTGCGGTGTCTGCCCGGCGGCTTTGGCACGGCGGCATGCTGCTGCGGTGGCGTTTCCGCGGCTTTCCCGGGCGCGGAATTTTCGCCCTCGGGCGGGGATGTCTCGTTTTTCATAAGTCAGGATCGGCCGTCCTGTCTTGTTCGGCTGGCGGCGCGCCCGCGGACTTCCCATCCGCCGCATTGCGGGTGTATTTTTACGCCACCGCCACCACCGCGCTCTGCATGGTCGGCGGGAGCAGATGCAGTGTCGGATCGCTGAAGCCCGTCTTCGCAAGCATCTGCTGATACTCCGCAAAAGTGTAGGCGTCCCCCTCCGGCGTGGTGCCGAGCATGACCAGACTGAACCCGGCAGCGGGCGGCGGAGTGATGCGGTCCTCATTGGGCACAAACTCCACGATCACCACCCTGCCTCCCGGGCGCAGCGCCGCATGCACGCGCTTCAGGAAGCGGGTGCATTCCTCCACATTGAAATGATGCAGAAAATTCGGCACCAGCACCACGTCGTAGTCTTTCCCGAGATCCACGGTGAAGGCATCCCCGGTGATGGTGCTGAAGCGGTCCGCGATTCCAGCCGCCGCTGCATTTTCTTTCGTGACAGCGAGCACCGCCTCCCAGTCAAGCGCCACGAGATGCGCGCGCGGGTTCTTCTTCGCAAAGGCAATGCCGTAAGCCCCATGACTGGAGGAGATGTCCAGCACGCGGGTGTCACGGGAGGCATCCAGCGGCACCAGCTCCGCGGCGCCCTGCGAGGTGGGGACCATCATCGGCCCCATGGCGCGGGCAAACTCGACCCAGGCCGGATGATCCGGCGCCGTGGTGCCCTGCTCCGTGGTATGCAGGCGTCCGCGCCGGATGGTTTCCGCAAGATCATCAAAGGCCTCCGTAAGCCCAGGTGCCAGCAGGAACTTCACCGCCCCGCCCATGTAGGCCGGCGACTGCGGCAGCAGAAATGTGGCCGAAGACGGCGTGAGCGCATAGCCCGCCCCATCCTTCGTGAGAAAGCCCAGGATCGTCAGATTGTCCGCCAGAATGCGGATGCCGCGCTCCGGGCACTGACACCGCGCGGCAACCTCCGCCGCGGTGGCGGGTGCATCGCCGATGGCGGCAAAGAGATTCAGATCCACCGCCGCTTTCAGCGCGGCAGTTTTGTGAAAAGCGTTGATCGTTTCAAAGAAAAGCTGCGGGGACGGGGCGGTGGTGTCAGTAGCGGACATGGCGGTGGTGAGTTGTGGGGACGATTCGCCCCACTAACTGACCACTTTCTTCACAAAGCAAGCCTTCAGGCCAATCGCCATGCCATCCATTTTGCAGGAGATTTCGTGATCGCCGTCCACCAGACGGATGGGCTTAGACTTCGTGCCCACCTTGAGCACTTCACTGGATCCCTTGAGTTTCAGATCCTTGATCATCGCCACGATGTCGCCATCTGCGAGCACGTTGCCATAGGCATCCTTCACCACGCGTCCGGCCTCCGGCTCATCGGCCGCGGCTTCCTTTGGCCACTCGTGGCCGCAGGTCATGCATTCAAAGCGGTCGGCATGGTCCAGCACATCATTCATCTCACACATCGGGCAGGCAGGTTGGCTCATAGGCGTGAAGCAGACACGCCCGCGATCGTTAACTCAAGTCCCGGTTTGAATTCGGCAATTTCCGCGCATGAACGCGCAGGATCGTCCCGTTACATCTCGCCATGAAAATCCGCCTGTTTCTTTCCTCCTGCCTCCTCATCAGCGCCGCCTTTGCAGCCGACGCGCCCAAGATTCCTTCCAAGCCCATCGCTGAAAAAAAAGAGCTGCTCTTCTCCGATGAGATGACCGGCAGCGAGCACGACAAGCGCTGGCACCGCGTGGTGGACACCTTCGTGTTTGAAAAGGATGCGCTGAAAGGCACGCAGACCCGCGTGAAGGACACGCCCTCCAAGGATGGCAAGTCCATCATCACCGCCCACGCCGCCGTGTATGGCCTGGAAGTCCCCACCAAGGACAGCGTGGTGGAGGTGAAGATGCGCTTCGACGGCTGCACGATGATGGATGTGGAATTTGACGACCGCAAATACACCGCCGCCCACTATGGCCATCTCTGCCGCGCCCAGATCCGCCTGGACAAGGTGACCATCATGGATGAGCGCGAAGGCAGCCAGAACTTGATCATCAAGGAACTGCGCAAGGATCCCGCCAAGAAGGACGAAGTGAACAAGCTCATGGCCGGCAAGAGCGCCACCTTTCCCGTGAAGCTGGAGCAGAACAAGGAGTACACGGTGACCGTGGAAACGGTGGGCGATGAAATGCGCGTAAGCATCGACGGCAAGGCGGTGGCCTTCCTCAAGAGCCCCGGCATCGGCCATGAAACCAAATCCAAGATCGAACTCGGCGTGGCCGGCCAGAGCGGCTGGTTTGACGACATCAAGGTCTGGAACGCGGCGCCTGCGAAATAAGCGAACACTCCGTAAAATCTCACGAAGCGCGGGGTGCTGCACCTCGCGCTTTTTTCATGCTCATCACCATGCGCCAGCCCAGCAGCAGCGCCAGGACCACCGCGAAGAACAGCGGATAGGTGACATCCGACTTCACAATGGCCCAGTAGTGCAGCACCCCGCCGATGGCGACGTAATACGTCATGCGGTGAAGCTGCGTCCAGCGCTGGCCACCGAGTTTTTTGATCATCGCATTGGTGGAGGTGACCGCCAGCGGCACCATCAGCAGAAAGCTGAACATCCCCAGGGCGATGAAGGGCCGCTTGTACACATCTCCCACCACGGTCTGGAACTGCCAGTCGCGGTCATAGGCCAGATAGGTCAGGAGATGCGCCAGACCGTAGAAGAAGGCATAGAGGCCCAGCAGGCGGCGCTGCTTCAGCAGCCAGTTCAAGCCGCAGAGCTTGCGCAGCGGTGTGACCAGCAGCGTGAGCATGAGGAAGACCAGCGTCAGCACACCCGTGGCGCGCGTGACGAATTCCACGGGGTTCACTCCCAGCTTGCCGCGCCAGCCGTCGATCAGGATGAGCACTGCTGGCAGCAGCCCATTGAAAAGAAAGAGCTGCCGGTGAAAGCGTGTGTCTGCACTCAGAGTCATGTCGTTTAGAAGTACTCCGTGAGGTCCATGCCCGCGTAGAGATGCGCAACCTGCTCCGCGTAGCCGTTGAACATCAGCGTGGGCCGCGAGCCCATCTCTCCAATGCGCCGCTCATGCGCCTGCGACCAGCGCGGGTGATCCACCGTGGGATTCACATTGGAGTAGAAGCCATACTCTCCCGGATTGGCCAGGCGCCAGGTCGTGGTCGGCTCATGGTCCGTCAAGGTGATCTTCACCACGGACTTGATGCTCTTGAAGCCATACTTCCACGGCACCACCAGCCGCACCGGCGCGCCATTTTGGTTTGGCAGCGTCTTGCCATACAGGCCGGTGGCCAGCAGCGTGAGCGGATGCATGGCCTCATCCAGCCGCAGCCCTTCCACATACGGCAGATCGATGCCGGCGAAACGCGACTCAGGCATCTGCTTGAGGTCGTAGTATGTCTCAAACGCCACATGCGTGGCCGCGCTCTGCGGCTCCACCAGGTTCAGTAGTTTGGACAGCGGAAATCCCGCCCACGGAATGACCATGGACCAGCCTTCCACACAGCGGAAACGGTAGATGCGCTCCACGGATTCAAACTTCAGCAGCTCCGCGAGATCAAAGGTGCGAGGCTTCTGCACCAGCCCGCCCACCTGCACGCTCCAGGGATCGGTGACAAAGTTCTTCGCCTTTGCCGCCACCTCGGACTTGTCGGTCGAAAACTCGTAGAAGTTGTTGTAGCCCGCGATGTCGGCAAACGAGTTCACCTTTTCATCCGCCGCCAGCGCCGTCTGCACGGAAGGCTCCGAGATCGTGGCTATGGCCGTGCCCGTGTTCTTCACCTCCGGCCGCGGGCTGAAGCTGCGGTACAGCCCCGCCGTGGCCAGCGTGGAACCCGCCCAGATGGCGGACTTCATGAAGAAGCGCCGATTGAGGAACGCCGCCTCCGGCGTGACCTCGCTGGAGGGAATGTGGGAACTGTCTCGCATGACGGTGACAAATGTGAGGCGCGGGCAACCGGTCTATTCCCGCACAACGAATGCCAGCTTGCAAGTTGCATCCGCCCGCATCAGCCCCCAGCGTTTGGCACGTCATGTCCCTCCTCGAACGCCTCTTCTCCGTCGGCCCCGTCCGCAAAGCCATCTGGCAGCTCTGGTACCCCTATCTCACGCGGCGGCTGCGCGGCGAAGAGGTGCTGTTCTTGAATTACGCCTTCGAGACCGATCCGCCTGTGGGTCTGGAGCTCGAACCTGCTGACGAACCCAACCGCGCCTGCATCCAGCTTTACCATCACGTGGCCACCCAGGTGGATCTGCGTGGAAAGGATGTGCTGGAAGTGAGCTGCGGCCACGGTGGCGGAGCCTCCTGGATCACACGCACGCTGCAGCCCGCGAGCTACACCGGCCTCGATCTCAATCCCACCGGCATCGCCTTCTGCAAAAAGCGTCATCAGGTTCCTGGCCTGCGCTTTGTGCAGGGAGATGCTCAGGCCCTTCCCTTCCCGCCACAGGTGTTTGATGCCGTGATCAATGTCGAGGCCTCGCACTGCTACCCCGACTTCCCCGGCTTTCTGGCTCAAGTGGCGCGCGTGCTGAAAACAGGCGGCCATTTCCTCTATGCCGACTTCCGCTTCCGCGATCAGTGGGCCGAGTGGGAGCAAGCCATTGCGAAAGCACCGCTCGAGATCGTGCAGACACGGGACATCCGCCCTGAAGTGCTGCGCGGCATGGAAATCAATGCCGCACGCAGCGAGGCCCTCATCTGCCAGCGTCTGCCTAAATTCCTCCACTCCCTGGGCCGCGATTTTGCCGGCCTGCCGGGAGCACGAGTGTATGAGGCGCTGAAGTCAGGCGAGCTGTCCTACCGCTCCTGGTGCTTCCGCAAAAACTGAGCTCACGGCCCGATGGCAAACCAGTTGAAGTCGGCGGCATACACTCGGCTGCCAGCCCAGGTCATGAGGGTCGCCTGAAAGCCATATTCGCTGATGTATTCGGCTTTGACGATGAGCCGGGCGCTGTCCCGCTGATCAATGTCGAAGCCGCTGAGCCCGATCTGCACCACCGGCACCGAGGAGAAGGCCGTGTCAAAGATCACATCCACCGTGAATTTGCGGATCTCCTCCTCGGCTCCGGGTTCAGGCGTGGCGAGATTCCAGCCCTCCGTGAGAACACTCACGGAAACGCTGGCCGACAAAACTTTCCAGGGAACAGAGGGCGGGTACATGGGAATGGAGTCTGCACAGCAGCATCCGGGCCGGTCTCGATCATCTTTGCTGTCACCGCGCGGCAAACCACCCCCGCTGTCCTCTTTGGGAAAAGAACACCTCTTTTTTAAGCCTTTACTTACCACCCGCGTTCGCTGCCTGGGATTAACTTTTTGAAGGTGAAGTGTTTGGCCTTGCGAAGGGCCGCCGGCATCCCCCCGCCGCAGCTCCTGCCGGAGAACACCTCTCCACTCCTGAATGATGAAACAATGGTTCGCCAGTTTGAAGGTCTCTCAGAAGCTGATGCTCATCAGCATCTTTTTTGTGATGCCGGATTCCTTGATGCTCTATTTTTTCATCACGGGCATCAATGCGAACATCGAGTTCGCCCGGCTGGAGAAAAAGGGCAACGAATACCAGCGCCCTCTGGAAGACCTGCTGGAGTGGATTCCCCAGCACAGCATGCTGGCGCAGGCCCCGGGCGCCGGCGATCCGTCGGTTCGCGAGCAGGTCGAAAAGAAACAGGCTCAAATAGACGCGGCGTTCAATGCATTGGAAGCCGTGGACGCGCGGCTCAGCAATGACCTCCAGTTCACGGACGAGGGGCTGGCCAAACGCCACCGTGAGCACTGCCGCGCCCACACGGTCCGCAGAGAGTGGGAGGAGCTGAAATCCGGGCTCCGTGAGCTTCAGCCGGCGGCCATTGCCGCGCAGCATCTGCATCTGCTGGGGGACGTTCGCACCATGATCACTCACGCAGGCGACCAGTCCAATCTCATCCTCGACCCTGACCTGGACAGCTACTACCTGATGGACGTCACACTGCTGGGCCTCCCTCAAACCCAGGATCGTCTGGCGGCGGTCCTGGCATTTGGGTCGGCTGTTCTCCACCGGCAGACCACCTCGAATCCCGAACGACAGCAGCTGGCCATCCATGCCACCTTGCTGAAGGAGGCGGACATGAACCGGATCATTGGCAGCCTGCAGACCGCGCTGAATGAAGATGCAAACTTTTACGGACACAGCGCCACCCTGCAGGGCAGAGTGCCTTCCGCTCTCAAAGAATATGCCGACGCCACGGAGCAGTTCATCAGCCTGACGAACCATCTGGTCGGCATGGAAAAAATGGACGTGACCGCGTCAGACTATGAGGCTGCGGGAGACAAGGCCCGCGCGGCCAGTTTCAAGCTCTGGCGAATCGCGTCCGAAGAGCTGGACACCCTGCTTCAAACGCGCATCGAGCATTACGAGCACCGCCGCACCAGCAGCCTGATGGTTGCGGCCCTTGCCCTGGTCGCCGCCATCGGTTTCGTCACCTTCATCACCCGCAGCATCAGCGGCCCCCTGCGCAGGCAGGCGGAGGAGCTTCAGGCCGCCAACGAAAGCCTTCAGATCGAAATAGCCGGCCGCAAGCGGACCGAAAAAGAACTCAGGCGCAGCCAGGCTCAGCTTGCGACGGCGCAGATCATCGCCCGCGTTGGCAGTTGGGAATGGGACATAGCCACGGGCAAAGCCGTCTGGTCGGATGAAAACTACCGGATCCACGGCCTGGAACCAGGCCAGGTGGCGGTGAACCAGGCGACCATTTTGAAGTTCATCCATCCGGAGGATCGTGGCATGATGACGGCCTCAATGAACCGGTCGCTGAAGGACGGGCAGCCTTTCAGTTTTGAGCACCGCATCGTGCTTCCTGACGGCAGCGAAAAAGTGATCCACAAACGTGGTGAAGTGGTGATGGCTGAGGATGGCAGGGGAGCTGCCAGGGTGTTTGGCACTTCGCAGGACATCACCGACCGAAAGCTCGCGGAGGAGGAGCTCAAGAACATGCACGAGCTCCTGTTGGACGCCTCCCGACAGGCGGGCATGGCCGAAGTCGCCACCGGCGTCCTGCACAATGTGGGCAACGTGCTCAACAGCATGAATGTCTCCGCATCGCAGACGCAGGACATCCTGCGCCAGTCAAAGACCTCCAGCCTCGTCCGCATCGCCGGCCTGCTCGGCGAGCACAGCGCGGACCTGGCCGCATTCCTCACCACCCATCCCCAGGGCCGCCTCGTGCCGCCGTTCATCATCAAGCTGGCGCACCTTCTCGACGCCGAAAACCAGAAGCTGCTCAAGGAATCCGCCGCGCTCTCCAGGAACGTTGACCACGTCAAGGAGATCATCTCCATGCAGCAGACGTATGCCCGTGTCTCGGGTCTGGTGGAAACAGTGCAGATCAATGATCTTGTCGAAGACGCCCTGCGCATGAACACCAGCGCGCTGGACCGCCACGGCGTCGAAACCATCCGCGAGTTTGCGCCCATGCCGCCGATGCCGGTGGAAAAACACAAGGTCCTCCAAATCCTGGTTAACCTCATCCGCAACGCCAAATACGCCTGCGACGAGTCCGGCCGCACCGACAAGCGCATGATCATGCGCTCCACCAATGGTGACGGCCGCGTCAGGATTTCCATCATCGACAATGGTGTGGGCATTCCCCTGGAAAACCTGACGCGCATTTTTGGCCACGGCTTCACCACACGAAAGGACGGCCACGGCTTCGGTCTGCACAGCGCGGCCAATGCGGCCAGGGAAATGGGCGGCCAGCTCAGTGTCTTCAGTGAAGGCCCTGGCCGCGGCGCCAGCTTCACGCTCGAACTTCCGGCAGCCCTCCCATCTTAACCAAACACATATGCAGCCCGCCCCCCGAATCGCAAACCGCCGGTTGTTGATCATTGATGACAATCCCGCCATCCACGAGGACTTCCGCAAAATTCTCGTTCCCGAAACTGTGCCCGCGCACGCAAGCGGGATCGAGGAGGACGAGGCTGCCATCTTCGGCGATGCACCTCCCACCTCAGGCGCCGCAGGCGAGGTGTTCGAGGTGGACTCCGCCTCCCAGGGGCAGGAAGGACTGGACCTCATCCGGAAGGCCCTGGAGGAAAAGCGCCCCTACACCATGGCCTTCGTCGATGTCCGCATGCCGCCGGGCTGGGACGGCATCGAAACCACTCGGCAGATCTGGGCCATCTGCCCGGACCTGCAGGTCGTCATCTGCACCGCCTACTCCGACTATTCATGGAATGAAATGCAGGTGCAGATCAAGCCGCGTGACCGGCTGCTCATCCTCAAAAAGCCCTTCGATACCGTGGAGGTGCTGCAACTGGCCAACGCACTGACGGAGAAGTGGCGGCTGCAGCAGGAGTTCAAAGGGCTCATGAACGACCTCGAGGCACGGGTCCAGCTTCGCACCAAGGAACTGGAGTCTTCGATGGAGGAGGCTGTGCGCAGCCGTGAAAAGGAACGCCAGTCTTTTGAAAGTCTGCGCCATGAAATGGAGGAGCGCGGACGCCTCGAAAAACGCTTTCGCGAGCAGGCCGCCCTGCTGGACAAAACCACCGACGCCATCGTCGTGAGCGACCTCGATCACCGCATCACCTACTGGAACAAAGGCGCGGAGAGAGTTTACGGCTGGACCGCCGAGGAAGTCATCGGCCGCCGCGCCCCGGAGCTGCTTTATCGTGAGTTCACCACGTTCGAGTCTGCTGTCGCCAGCATCATCAAAACCAGCGAATGGACGGGCGAGATTAAGCAGGTCACCCGCGCCGGTGCCAAGCTTCTGGTGGAGGCCCGCTGGACCCTCCTGCGCAATTCCGCCGGCCAGCCGCAGGGCATCCTCGCCATCAACACCGACATCACCGAAAAGAAAAAACTCGAGCAGCAGTTCCTCCGTGCGCAGCGCATGGACAGCATCGGCACCCTGGCGGGTGGCATCGCGCATGACCTTAACAACGCGCTGACCCCCATTCTCATGTCCGTCGAGCTCCTGAAGCTGCGGGAGAAGGACCCCAAGGGCATGACCGTGCTCTCCACCATCGACAACAGCGCCAAGCGCGGCGCCGGCATGGTCCGGCAGTTGCTCACCTTCGCCAGCGGTCTGGAAGGGAAGCAGGTGGTGGTGCAGGTCGGCCACCTGCTGAAGGAGATCGAAAAAATCGCCAATGAGACCTTCCTCAAAACCATTCAGGTAAGCAGCAATGTCCCCGCGGACTTGTGGACCGTCCAGGGAGACCCCACCCAGCTCCACCAGGTGCTGCTCAATCTCTGCGTCAATGCGCGGGATGCCATGCCCGGCGGCGGCAGGCTTTCGCTCTCCGCCTGCAACCTGGTGATGGATGAGAAATACGTGGGGCTCAACGGAGAGGGAAATCCCGGCCCGTATGTGGTCATTCAGGTGAAGGATACCGGCACCGGCATGCCGCCAGAGGTGATCGAGCGCATCTTCGAGCCCTTCTTCACCACCAAGGAACTGGGCAAAGGCACTGGCCTCGGCCTGTCCACCTCTTTGGGAATCATCAAAAGTCATCACGGCTTCCTCCATGTGGACAGCACCCCTGGCGCAGGCACCCGCTTTCTGGTGTATCTGCCGGCACAGGCTGTGTCCGCCCCGGTGGCGGAAGCCTGCCCTCCCGCGGAACTGCCGCGCGGCAATGGCGAACTGGTACTCGTGGTGGACGATGAAGCTGACGTAAGGCAGGTCGTTCAGCAGATCCTGGAGGCCTTTGGCTACTGGGTGCTGCTGGCGGCGGACGGCTCCGAGGCACTGGCCATGTACACCAGCCGCAGGGACGAGATCGCGGTGGTTCTCACAGACATGATGATGCCCGTCATGGACGGACCGGCCACCATCCAGGCGCTGAAGAGTCTCGATCCGCAGATCCGCATCATTGCCGCCAGCGGCCTGAGCACCAGCAGCAATGCGGCCAAAGCCACCCGCGCGGGCGTGAATCACTTCATCGCCAAGCCTTACACCACGCACACCCTCCTCCAGAGCCTGAACACCGTGCTCCAGGCGGAGCCCGCACTTCCTGCGTAGCCGCCTCACGCCACCACTTCCAGCAGCGCCTTCTGAAGGTTGTTCTTCCCCGATTTCGGAAACGGTCGCGGCAGTGGCTGCGCATTCCCGCTGGCATCCACCGTGCGGCAGCGCAGCTCATATTTGCCCGGCGCAAGTTTGACCGGTTTCGCCACCCAGCGGCACAGCGTGTACCGCAGCGGCCACTCGCGTGGCTTCCGCGTCGCGGGATCAAACTGCACCGGGTGCAGCGGCGCGCCTTTAAAACCCGCAATGCCGCTGCCCTCAAAAGGCACGATCTCCGCATCCTGCCAGGGGGCCTTGGAGAAATAGGGATCATTCGCCGGCAGCGGCGTGTTCACATCACGCACCCAGTACTGCACTTTCGTGAGCCCTGAGATGCCCACCTGCGCATTGCCATGCAGCAGGAGTTCCTCCTGAGCTCCCAGCTTGTCCTTCAGATCACCAAAGCGCGCAAAGGTCTTGAGCCAGGAGTTGATGTCGTTGTTGCCGTTCGCGTAGGTGTCGTCGGACTGGTGTGCATTGGTGAGGCCGATGCGCTGCAGCCACTTCACCGATTTGAAACCATAGGCCTCCGGCACGATCATGCGCACCGGCCCGCCTCGCTCGCCCGTGAGAAACTCGCCGTTGAGCTTGTAGCATAGCATCACAGGCAGTTCGCCGGGCGGGTCTTCAAAGACGCGGTTCATCGGCAGGTAGCATTTGAAGATCTGCTTCGGGTCCTCGTTGTGGTGCCCGTGGTACCAGACATGCCGCAGGTTTTCCACCGGCCCGCAAAGCCACAGCACATCGCGCAGCGGCACTCCTTCCCACAGCCCATGCCCCAGCGGGTCCGCCAGGTTGTTGCAGGTGATCACCTTCAAATAACTGACCGCCTTTGTCTTTGCGATCTCCATCAGCTTTTCAAACGTCAGCGCCGTGCCATCGCTGCGCAGCATCGGACGCTCGATCTTCGAGTTGCTCCCCGCATCGGCGATGATTTCAAGCTGCCACGTCTCGCGCACCATGCCGATCTCCCGCTGCTTTTCGAGCGGCAGCTTGTACGGCAGGGGATTGCCGCGCTCCACATTGTAAAAGTCACCCGATGGCGTGAGGCAGCAGCCCCCTTCTTCACACACCGGCCCCGCCTTCTTCCCCGCCGCATGCAGTCCGGCATCTGCCAGCACAGCGGCGCCCGCAGTACCGATCTTGAACAATTCGCGGCGGGAAAATGCTTTGGCTTTCATGCGGGTGATTTAAATCCAGACTGCCTGCGAAAGACAAGCTTTCAGTCTGGCTGCTTGTCTGCCGCCGGAGCCGGAGGCGGAGCGCCTTGCACCTTCACGCCATTGCCTGCGTTTTCCAGAGTGGGATCAAAGGCAAACTCAAAGATGGCACCGTCCAGCTTGTTGAGGATGAACTCCTGCAACATATCTGCGTCATCAGAAAACATTGCCTCCAGCCAGGCCCGGCTCTCCGGACCGTCGAGTTTGCCCGGGCCGATGGACAGCATGCCATGCTCCATTCCCCTGGCGGCTTTGATGGCGTCCATGCGCTTCTCCATCTCACTTTGAAACTCGGGCGTTTCGAATACCCGTTCAAAGTTTTTCATGTAGGGTGCCAGTTCCTCGCTGTTGGTCAGCGCCTCCGGAGAGGCGTCTTTGTAGCGGAGGATGAAGGCATCCACCTTTCGCCTCACAGCTTCAGATACTGGCTTGGGCCGGTAGTGTTTGGGCTCCGGCTTCTCTTCCGAGGAAACCGCCTCTACCGCGGCGGCTGGAGCGGGAGCGGCAGCCTGCACGGGGGCTGGTTTCTCGGACACTGCCGCAGGCTGTTTCACGGTCGGCCGCCAGTTCAGCCAGACCAGCGCGAAAAACAGCCCCGAGGCCAGCAGGAGGACAAGATGCTTGTTCATAGAATGCGGATGAGTTTACTTCGCCTGAAAATAGCCACGCTGCTTGCCACTGATGGGCAGCCCCAGCTTTTCCATCACCTTGAGCATGTCCTCCCACACGGCGCGTTTCGCCCGGATGCCATCGCCCATTTTTTCCTCCCGCAGCAGGTAGGAGGGATGATAGGTGACCATGGTCGGGATGCCGCTGGTGCTGTGAAACTTTCCGCGCAGGCTGCCCACGCTGCCAGGAATGCCCAGCCCTTCAGCCGCCGTGGCGCCGAGAGCCACGATGACCTTGGGCTTGATGAGATCGATCTCCGTCAGTACAAACGGCAGGCAGGCCTTCATCTCCGCAGGCTCGGGTTTGCGATTGCCGCTCCCTTGGTTGTCCATCGCGGGGCGGAATTTGCAGATGTTGCTGATGTACACCTGCGGCCGGTCCAGGCCCATCGCCTTGATGATGGCGGTGAGCTTCTGGCCCGCGGGCCCCACGAAAGGTTCCCGCAGCTTCTCCTCCTCAGCTCCCGGGGCTTCGCCCACAAACATCAGGCTGGCATGGGGATTGCCCACCGCAAAGACCATCGTCTTGCGCAGGCTGTTCATGGCCAGCGCAGGCTCCCAGGTCTCCGCCATCGCGCGCAGTGCCTCCAGCTTTTCTTCCACCGTGCTGCCAGCGACCTCGATCAAACCGGCCTTCCTGGTTTCAGCCGGCGGGGCTTCGGCAACGACACGCGGCGCCGGTGCGGACGCCAGCACTGCGGACCTTCGCGGTTCTGCGGCAGGAACAGGAGCAGCACGCAGCACCGGCGCAGGCTCATGCCCGCTCAACTTCGCCAGCGCATCAGGCCGCAGCGCGATATGCGTTTTGCCCTGCAACTGACGCTGCTGCAGGTGCTGTTTGAGGAGTTCCTTGGCGGCGGACATGCGAATTATTGCCTCCGGCTGAGCCGCATGTCCATCCAAACAGCGAGAATCAGCACCACCCCGCGGGCGATGAATTTCTGCTCCGTCTGCACAGACATCAGCGTCATGCCATTCAGCAGGCAGGCGATGAGGAGGGCGCCCAGCAGCACGCCCAGCACCGTCCCACGCCCGCCGCGCAGGCTCACACCGCCGATCACGCAGGCGGCCACGGCGTCGAGCTCCATCAAATCTCCCACCGTGGTCGTGGAGGAGCCCGCATAGGCCGTCTGCATGAAGCCAGTGATGGCCACGATGGCTCCCATGCCGCTGTAGGCGGCGATGACCGTGCGCCTCATCGGCACGCCCGAAACCAACGCCGCCTCCGTGCTGCCGCCGATGGCATACAAATGCCGCCCCAGCGCCGTGTGCTGCGTGACCGCATACACGATCAGCGTGACGCCTCCGAGAATGAGCGAGGGCAGCGGAATGCCGCGAAACTGCCCCGTCACCAGCACAAACAGGGCGATGGCCTGCGCTGCGATGAACAGGCGCAGAAACGCCATCTCCTTGCTGTCCACCGCAAAGCCATGCTCCATGCGGCGCTTGCGCGCGCCCAGTGTGGTGAGGATCAGCGCGAGCACCAGCAGCGCGGCCAGCAGCCAGCCCCACGGCGCTGGAAGATAATAGGTGGTGAGCAGCGAATACAGATTGCTCTGCCCACCGGGAGCCACGGGCACGGTGGCATTGTCAATGACACGCCAAAACGCCCCTTTGAAAATCAACAGCGCTCCGAGCGTCACAATGAAGGAAGGCATGCGCTCGCACACGATGAAGGCGCCCATCGCCATCCAGATCACCACGCCGCAGACAAATCCCACCCCCAGCGCGGCGGGCGCCGGCAGGTGATGATGAAACACCAGCACACTGGCGATGCCGCCCAGCAAGCCCACGCCGCTGCCCGCGGAAAGGTCAATGTGCCCCGGCAGCAAAATGAGCAGCATGCCCATGGCCAGCGTGGCGGTGATGGACAGCTCCGTGGCGAGCATCGAAAGATTGCGCGCGCCAAGAAACGCCGGCTCCCTCATGGCAAAGAATGCGCAGATCGCGAGCAGCGCGATGGCGATGGGCAGTTCTCGAAAGCGCAGGTTCACGCGGCTTACTTCTGGGCTGCAAAAAAGATGCCGAGGATGATCAGCACGATCACAATCGCGATGGTGATCTTCACCCAGCTCAGCGGATACTCGCCGCCTATCTTGCCCGTGGCGCCATTCACGGTGACTTGATACGTCTTCGTGCCGTAGGTGTAGGTCAGCAGCCACACGGGAAGCAGCACGTGCTTGAAGGTCTGCCCGCTGTACACGGGGAAAATCTGCAGATTGCGGCTGGTGTCTCCGGGGATCTGCGAGTCGCACTCGCGGCGCAGCGCGTTGTCCATGCGCTTGCGCGAGTTCTCCGCCGCCTGCACCAGGTCGATCTGGTACTGCTCCACCACCCAGCCGGAGAGGTAACCCGGGTCATACGGCAGCAGATCCGTGGTGGTGGGAAAGGGCTGCAGCTTTTCCAGCAGCGCCGGCCGCACGCCCTTGGAGGCGGGCACCAGCACATCGTCAAAGTCCTTGCTCACATGCCCTGAGGCGTATTCCCAGCGGGTGTGCTGCGTGCGGTTTCCCTTGTCGTCTGTCGTATAATAGTGATACCCAGCCTCCGCCTCCCAGGGGCATTCCGCATGCGCGTCAAAGGTCCAGAAAGGCAGGTACATGCCGTGCAGCGTGTCTGTCATGGCTTTCTGGCCTAGGGCGCTCGGCGCCCAGAAATGGCTTCCGTACCAGCGGCGGATGTCCTCCCGCACCTGGCTTTGGGAAACCTTGAAGGGAAGCTGGCTCCCCGGCCGGATAGGCGCGCCGACGTCATCCATCGCAATGATCGCAGGCGATCCGCAGAAGTCGCAGTTCTGCGCCACTCGCTTTTCATCAAAGACGGAGATGGCGTTGCAGCTCTGGCACTTCACGGTCTTGCGCGCCGCGGCCCAGCCACGCTGGTCGTCAGGAATGGCGCGCAGCATCGCCACCAGGTCGCTCTCCTCCACCAGAGCGCCGTCAGATTTGAGCTCCGCGGGGGACACCGTGCCGCAGTAGGGGCAGACCAGCGCCTTTTTGGCAGGCGTCCACACGGCTTCAGCGCCGCAGGCCGGGCAGGCATATTTGGAAATGGCTGTGACTTCAGACATAAAAGCGCGTGGGTGAGTGGAAGCTGGCCCGATTAACCGGAGAAAACCGAAGCCTGTCCATTCCAAAAACCGGGCGAAAAAAAATCCTGGCTTGCCATGTCCCCCTCTCACTTCGCAGAATGCGGCCATGAAGCACCTCCCGCTGCTCGCGTTTCTTTTCCTGATCGCCTCCGCCCCGGCCGCGACCGTCAAAGACCGTGAGGGCGCCGTTCGTGGCGACAAGGCAAAAATGGAAAACGACCCCCGCTGGAACTGGAATGACATCGATGGCGGCTTCCGCCTGGCGAAGACCACCGGCAAGCCTCTGCTCGTGGTGCTGCGCTGCCTCCCCTGCATGTCCTGCGCCGGCATCGACGCCAGCGTCCTTGCGGAGCCGGAGCTCGTCCCCCTGCTCGACCAGTTCGTGTGCGTGCGTGTCATCAATGCCAACGCCCTGGACCTCTCCCGCTTCCAATTTGACTACGATCTCTCCTTCTCCGCCATCCTCTTCAATGGGGACGGCACCATCTACGGCCGCTTTGGCTCCTGGGTGCATCAAAAAGACCCGCTGAACAAGACCACGGCCAGCTTCAAAAAAGCGCTGGAGGCAGGCCTCGCCATTCACCAAGGCTACCCGGCCAACCGCGCCGCGCTCAGCGGCAAGCAGGGCGGACCCACCCCCTACCACACGCCCATCGAATTCCCCGCGCTCGCCGGCAAATACCAGAGCAAGCTCGACTGGAACGGCAAGGTCGTGGCCAGCTGCGTCCACTGTCACATGGTGGGGGACGCCTTCCGCGCCTACTACCGCAGCCAGAGCAAGCCCGTGCCTGTGGAGTGGATCTACCCGCAGCCCTCCATCGAGACCCTCGGCATCACCCTTGCCACCGATGACATCGCCAAAGTCGAGGCCGTCGCCGCCGGTTCACCCGCGGCCAAGGCGGGAATCCAGAGCGGCGACAGCTTTTCTTCGCTCAATCAGCAGCCCCTCGTCTCCATCGCGGACGTGAGCTGGGTGCTGCATCGCTCGCCAGACACCGGCACCCTTCCCGCCACCCTCCTGCGCGGCGGCCAGGAAACGGCTGTCACCCTGGATCTTCCCGCCGGCTGGCGCCTGAGCTCGGACATCGGCAAGCGCGTGGGCACCTGGCCCATGCGCGCCATGGCCTTTGGCGGCATGAAAATCGACGACATCCCCGATGAAGAGCGCGCCTCCCTCGGCCTGGACAAGAGCCAGATGGCCCTGCGCATCTTCCATGTGGGCGAGTTTGGCCAGCACGCCGCCGCCAAGAAAGAGGGCTTTAAAAAGGACGACATCATCATCCAGATCGGCGACCTGAAGCAGCGCGTCACGGAAAGCGCCCTCATCGGCGGTCTCCTCCTGCACCACCTTCCTGGAGAAAAGATCCCCGCCGTGGTGCTGCGGGGCCAGGAACGGGTGGAGCTGAAACTGCCGCAGCAGTAGCCGGAAAGGGGCATTTCAGGCTGTTTTTCCGCGTAAGAACCGGAACACCGTGCCTCGGAAAGCATTTCAACCATTTCAACGCGGTGAGACTTCCGCTGCCTGAAGCGCCAAAACTTCACCAATTTCAACTATTTCAACGCCTGGGGATACGCGGGCAGTCCGCCAGGTGGAAAAGACACATCCTGGCCGGCCTTTTACCCCCGGATATTCCCATTTGCATTCCAGGGATCGGCCTCCATACTCCCCGCCCCCTGCGAGTCGTCATCCATTCGCCGTTGGTCTCCGCGCCTGCCTCTCTTCGAGATGTGCAGGATTCTCGCCCGGAGGTAACCCGGCCGTTAGTGTTAGTACATATCCTATGTCAGTCCGTCTTGCTCGATTTGAGATGCCCAGCCGCCTTGTGAAAAACGAGGCCACGGCAACCGAAACCTACGCCCAGTTCATCGCCGAACCCTTCGACAAAGGTTACGGCCACACGATTGGGAATTCCCTCCGCCGCGTGCTCCTGTCCTCCCTGGAAGGCGCCTCCATCACCTCCGTGAAAATCCGCGGTGCGGAACACGAATTCACCACTCTTCCCGGCGTGCTCGAAGACGTCGTTCAGATCATCCTGAACCTCAAGAAGGTCCGCTTCAAGCACCACAGCGACGCCAAGGAGCCCCGCTTGCTTTCCATCCTGGTGGACAAAGACGGCCCCGTGACCGCCGGCGACATCAAGGAAGACAACCACTACGAAGTCATCAACAAGGACCTCGTCATCTGCACCCTGGACCGCAAGACCAAGTTTGAGTGCGAGTTCGAAGTGCGCGTGGGCCGCGGCTTCTCCACCTGGGAGGAAAACAAGCGCCCTGACACCCCCATCGGCGTCATCCCGATCGACTCCATCTACAGCCCCGTCACCCGCGTGAAGTACGCTGTGGAAAACACCCGCGTCGGTCAGAACACCGACTATGACAAGCTGGTGCTCGACATCTGGACGGACGGCCGCATCACCCCGCAGGACGCCCTCCTGCAGTCCGCCGCCATCCTTCGCCACCACCTCGACGTCTTCGTCAACTACGACGACAAGGCCATCGAGTTCGAAGCCGCGCCGGAAGCCCAGAGCGAGGAGAACAGCGAGCTGCGCAAGCTCCTGAACATGAGCGTCAACGAGATCGAGCTCTCCGTCCGTGCCGCCAACTGCCTGAACAACGCCAACATCACCAGCGTGGGCCAGCTCGCGATGAAGACCGAAGGCGAAATGCTTCGTTACCGCAACTTCGGCAAGAAGTCCCTCACCGAGATCAAGGAAAAGCTCGCAGAGCTGGGTCTGTCTCTCGGCATGAAGTTCGATCCTGCGCTGCTTGAGGCCACCCCTGGCGGTGTCTCCCTCCTCGCCCGCAGCAGCATGATCGGCGACGACGATGAAGAGGCCGACTCCCTCGACTTCAGCAAGCTGGTGGACAGCCACCTGCCTGACGCAGATGACGAAGACGAGTAATCAAAATCACAGGTAACAGAAGACACATTTAGTTAGAATTTTAGGACAATGAAACACGGAAGAAAAATCGTCAAACTTCAGCGCAAGCAGGACCACCGCGACGCGCTGCTCATGAATCTCACCTGCTCCCTCATCGAGCATCGTCGCATTCGCACCACGCTGGCCAAGGCCAAGGCTCTCCGCCCCTACGCTGAGAAGCTCGTCACCCTCGGCAAGCGCGGTACCCTGCATGCCCGCCGCACCGCCCTCTCCTCACTCCGTCACAAAGACATGGTGAAGAAGCTCTTCGAAGAGATCGCCGTGGCCTCCAAGGACCGCGTCGGTGGCTACACCCGCATCACCAAGCTCGGCCAGCGCCGCAGCGACTCCGCCCCGATGGCCTACATCGAGTGGGTGGACGCCTACGTGCCAAAGGCTGCCGCCGCCCCTGCGCCGGAAGCCGCCGCCGAGCCCGCTCCCGCTGAGGAAGCCGCTCCGGCCAAGAAAAAGGCTCCTGCCAAAAAGAAGGCCGCCGCCAAGAAGACAGAAGCCGCCGCTGAATAAGCAGGCCTCTCTCATCGAGAACCATCCGAACGCGGGAGTCGAAAGACTCCCGCGTTTTTTTGGCTCGTTTCCTTTTCGCTTTTAAAGAGTCGTCTCCTTCGGTGGGGGAGAGCCGTCCTTGTCCTTCAGCGGCTGCGTCGTCTCAAAGGAGAAGCCCCCAAACCACTGCACCAGCTCCGTCAGAGGCACCTGCATGCGCCCCTGGCTGCGGACATAGCCGTTTTTGATTCCGGCCGGCTCCTCGGCGGGTTTGTACTCATCTCCATGCGGGTCCCACAGCGTCACCACATCCGACTTCGCATCATAGTGGAGCACCGCGTAGGCGTGCGGCCCGTGAATACCGGGCGGCTTGTGTCCCTGAGCGGTCTTTCCTGAAGCGGTGCCGCCGCAGATCAGCCGCCCCGCGGCTTGCGTGGTGGTCATCTGCCGCCGTATTTCCTCCAGCAGCTTTTGTTTCGTTTCTTCCGTGGTCTTTTTGTCCCGAAACGGCGCGCACGAGGCGCGTTCGATCTCGTGCCCGGTCAGGATGGACAGCATGGTGCCCGCTGAGCCTCCGCGGGTCACCACGTTCAGTTCCGTCGTGTGCTCCGGGTTGTCCTTCTTCATTTTCATCTGGCCCACGGCCTTCTCATAGCAGTTCGCCCACAGGCCGCTGTTGTCCGTGGTCGCCATCAGCGCCCGCTCTCCATCCGTGGGTGGCTGCACCGTCAACACACGTCCGCCGCCCAGCGTCACCGTCACACCGCCGTCCCCTGTCCTGCCGAACATCTTCGCCACCTCCACGGGCCGGCTTGCCAGCATCGCCCCCAGCGGTGCCAGGCAGAAGCAGTCCCCCAGCTTTCCCTGCTGCAGGTCTTCGAGATTCGGCGGGATGGCCCCCACCAGCGGAGGGTTCCCGTTTGCGATCTTCTTCAACGCCGCCTCAAACATCTCCTCCAGATCCGGCACATCTTTGCGGTCCTTTGGCTTCGGAACGAGCTTGTGAATGCCCTCCTGCGTCAGAGGCGGCAGCTTGTACTCTTTCGTGTGCACCGCACGCCTGAGGCTGGCGATCGCCGCCGCTGCGGGCCCTTTGAACTTCGGAGACGCCACTCCATGATCGATCTCCGCCTTGGAAAGCACCTTGTCATGGTCCCTGTCCCACGCCGCGAAATGGGCGTCCACCTCATTCAAAAAAGCAGGTGCCGCATAAGCCTGGAACGTGAGGGTTGTCAGACCGGCAATAAGGAGGGACCGTTTCATGCCGCCGAAAGTACGACGAAAACCCGTCCGCTCAAACATGACGGGCTCACCAAAACATGCGAACCCGGCATTCGTGTATCATGCAGACCAGTTGCATGCCGCCGGACTTCGCGTTCCGTGCCGGCCACCATGGAACCCACCATCAAGATCGCCCTCGTTGGCGCCGGCATGTTCGGCGGAGATGTTCACGCGCGTGCTTACGCGGATCTGCAGCGCTTCGGCATCGCCGGCCAGCTCGCCCGTGTCGGCCTGGACAAATACTCCCGTGAACTCGCCGGGGTGAAGTTTGACCTCGTCGCCGTGGCCACACGCAGCGAGAAATCCGCAAAAAAGGCCGCCGCCGCCTTCAAGGACATCACCGGCCACGAGCCCCGCGCCTTCCACGGTGATGAACCCTGGACCGACATCCTCGCCGCCTTCCCTGACCTCGACGTCATGGCCGTGGCCACTCCGGATCATCTCCATACCCAGCCCATTCTCGCCGCGCTCGCCAAAGGAGTCCACGTATTGACCGAGAAGCCCATGTGCCTCTCCATTCAAGAGTCGGACGAAATCATCGCCGCCGCGAAGGCAAACAACCTCATCGTCGCCGTGGACATGCACAAGCGCTACGACCCCGACCACCTGCGCATTCGCGATGACATCCAGAACCGCATCGGCGCGCCGCTCTACGGCACCGCCTATTTGGAAGAACCCCTCGAAGTCAGCACCAGCACCTTCAAGTGGGTGGAAAGCAGCGACCCCTTCAGCTATGTGGGCCCGCATTGGACAGACCTCATCTGGAGCTACTACCATAGCAAGCCCGTTTCCCTGACCGCTGTGGGCCAGAAGAAACGCCTGGTGCGCGACGGCATCAATGCCTTCGACGCCGTGCAGGTGCGCGTGGACTTTGACAACGGCATGTCCATCAACTTCCACAACAACTGGGTCACCCCCGCCGACTTCGAAGGTCCGGTGAATCAAGGCCATGAAATCGTCGGTGCGGACGGCAAGGTGGAAAGCGACCAGCAGTACCGCGGCTTCCGCTGGTGGAACCAGGGCGGAGGCTCCCGCACCAGCAACAACCACTTTACCCGCGAAGTTACGCGGCCGGACGGCAGCAAAGGTTACATCGGCTACGGAGTGGATAGTCTCACGGTAGGACTTGTCGCCGTGTGCCGCGTCAAGTTTGCCAAAGAGTCCCGCGACGCTGTGGCGGAACTCTATCCCACGGCGGAGGAAGCCCGCATCACCTGCGCCATCGTGGATGCCGCCGCCCGCGTGCGTGATCTTAACTGGAAGTACATGCAGGAAGGCAAGGGCGCGACCGTGACCGCACGCTTTGGGAAAGACGGCATCACCATCATTGATCCCAACTCCCCTGAAGTATTCCAAAACATCTACAACAAGGCTTTGTAGATGTTTATTCCGCCCGGTGGCCTTAAGTTAAATGCTTGACTTTAGACTAGGCCTTCCATAAACAAGGCGTTGTAATCCAACAACATAAACAAAAATGACCCTATCCTCATCCCAACTGCGCCGCGCCGCTGCACTTCAGGAAAAAATCGAAGCCATGCAGGACGAGCTTGCAAAGCTTCTTGGCGGCTCCGCCAAGGCCTCCGCCTCCTCCTCTTCTTCGGCTGCTGAAAAGCCCGCCCGGAAGAAGCGCGTCATGTCCGCCGCCGCCCGCAAGGCGATCGCCGATGCCCAACGCCGCCGCTGGGCCAAGCAGAAGGGCGAGGCCTCTGCTGACAAGAAGGCCAAGTAAGTTTCCTCACCCTCTTTAAAGATGAAGGCCCCGGTTCGCGAGAACCGGGGCCTTTCTTTTTGCGGCACAAGTTACTTCACGAACATCGGATCATCCGGATTGCCCTTGCTCAGCAGATAGGCCATCAGGTCCAGAATGTCGTCTTCCTTGAGCATGAAGAGCAGGCCGGGCGGCATCATGCTGATCTTGCTCTCTTCAGTCTTCACGACCTTCTTTGCATCCACATTGGTGAAGTTGTTCGGATCCATCATGTTGGTGCAGACCATCATGGTGTCGCCCTTCATGTTGGCGATGCGGCCGATGACCGTGCTGCCATCCTGAAGCGTGAAAACCGTGCTGCCATACTGGTCGCTGATCTCCTTGCTGGGATTGAGGATGTGCTCCAGCAGATCCCGCGGGCTGTATTTCCCGGCCACGCTGGTCAGGTCAGGCCCCACCGCACCGCCTTCATTGTTGAAGCGGTGGCAGGCAAAGCAGGTGGCGGCACCAAACATGTTGCGCCCGTTGGCAAAGTTGCGGTTCCCCTCCAGGCCCACCCCCAGCGATTTGCTCAGCTCCTCCAGGGTCCACGCTTTCACAAACTGCATCGGTTTCACCGTAAACGACGGCGCCTTGATCTCCGGCTTGGCATCCAGCACATCCTTGATGGCCAGCTTCTCCTCCTCCGTCATTGTGGAGAGCGCGTTCTGCTTGATCTCTCCAATGAACAAATCAAACGAGGCGCCTCCTTTGTAGTTCGCGGCGCGCAGGAACCAGCGGAAGTAATCAGCCCGCAGCTCCTTCGTCCACCCGGTCTTCGCAAACCGCAGAATCCGCGCATAGTCGATCTGCTCCTCCTGAGTCGGCGAGCCATTCACCAGCGGCTCGGCTTTGGCCACGATGCTGCTGTCTCCCAGATACACCAGCACTTCGCACAGGTCCCGGTTCAGCGCCTGGTCGTTCGTGGGAAACAGCGGCGAGAGATGCTTGATGAGCGACTCTTTCGTGGCGGCATCCGGCTCGCCCATCCGCGTGAAAGCCAGCATGTAATCACGGACCAGCGTCACGCGGTCGATGCCCTTGAGCGCCTTCATGTCGATCTTGTTCAGCGCGGCCAGAAGCGGCTGCTGCAAAGCTTTGTCTCCCCCGCTGCTGCGTGCCAGCGCCATGAGTGCGGTCAAAGCCACACGCGGATTGGTTTCATTGAGCGCCTTGTCTTTCCATGAAGCGACAGGCTGATGCTCCACCGCGATCCGGGCGGCGAAGCGCACATTGCGGTCTGTATTTCCCAGAGCAGGCCAGCAATACTCAATGGCCTTGGGATCTTGTTTGCCGTGGAACAACTGGCAGTTGTTGAGCAGGATTGATTTTGAATCAGCCTTGAGCATGGGCAAATTGGAACTCACACTTTCACCACCGGTATAAGTCACACGATAAAGTCCTGACTGCACCTTGCGTCCGCCCACGCTCACATACATCGCGCCATCTTTCTTCGACACCTCAATGTCCGTCAGCGGCAGCGGAGAAGCGCTCATAAACTCCTCGGCGGTGCCGGTGTAGCCACCGCCATTCGGCGAGAGATGCACCGCGTACATTTTTCCATAGCTCCAGTCGCAGATGTACAGCGCCTCCTGGTACTTGGCCGGGAACTTCGCCCCGTAGCCAAAGGCCACGCCTGTGGGCGAGCCGGGGCCGATGTCCACCACGGGCGGCAGGCTGTCCTCCCAGCGCACGGGCCATTTCTTGCTGCAGGTGCGCCAGCCAAACTCCCCGCCGCTCTGCATGAAGCACACACGGGTGGGGCGGTACCAGGGCATCCCGGTGTCCCACTCCATGTCGGCATCAAAGCCAAAAATGGCGCCACTACGGCTCATGGCGATGTCATAGGTGTTGCGGGTGCCGGTGTTCACCAGCTCCCACTTTTTGCCGTCCAGATCCGTACGCGCCAGCCAGCCTCCCGGGGCCAGCACATCGCGCATGAAGCCGCGGCCCAGCAGCATGGGGTAAAGCTGGTCCTCCGACCAGTGCCGTGGCACCAGGCTCGTTTCGCAACTGGGCTCGGGTGTCTGATTGCCGCACATCACATACAGGCTTTTGCCATCTTGCGAGGCGATCACACCATGCGGCCCGTGCTCGCCCGCCTTGCCAGGGAAGGAGCGCAGCAGCTCCACCGTGTCGAACTGATCATCGCCATTGGTGTCCTTGCAGCGGTAGAGGCCGCGCCCCTGATACGCATCATCATTCACCACGCCATACAGCGCCCCCGCATGGTACAGCAGCCCCTGGCAATGTCCAAAGTCGATGCTGAGCTTCTCCACCTTGGTCTCACCCGGGCTGCCCGCCAGCGCCGGCGGGGTGATGCGATACAGCGCCCCATACTGGTCGCTGCAAATCAGCCGCCCTTTGTCATCCTGCGTCATGGACACCCAGGATCCCTCCTGCTCCTTCGGCACGGAGTACAGCAGCTCCACCTTGAAGCCTTTGGCGATTTTGACCTTGTCCGCCGGTGTGGCGTGGTCGGCCAGTTGCGCGAACGATGAAGTCGCGATGAGAAGAGGAACGAGAACGTTTTTCATGGGAGCAGAATGAAAGGCGGATGCTGATGGCTTACTTCATGAGTTCCTTCACCTTGCCTTCGATGGCGTCGGCCCACATCTGGTAGCCCTGCGGGCTGAGGTGCAGGAGGTCGGGCATGATCTCCTTCGGCAGGGTGCCATCGGGTTGCAGGAAGGTGTTGCCGATGTCCATGTAGAAGACGCGTTTGTTGTCCGCAAAACCGGAGATGAGGTTGTTCGTGGCCACGTTCTGCTTGCGCATGGCGTCCTCCTTGGTCGCGCCTCGTGGGAAGATTCCCAGCAGCAGCACTTTCGTCTCCGGCAGCTTCTTGCCCAGGATGTCCAGGATCATCTTCACCCCCTCGGCGGTCTGTTCGGCGCTGCTCGCATACGGCACACCGCCGTGCTCGGCTGCAGGCCGGCTTTGATGTCCCGTGTTGTTCGTGCCGATCATGAGCACCACCAGCTTCGGCTTCAGCCCGTCAAAGTTGCCGTTTTGCAGCCGCCAGATCACATGCTCCGTGCGGTCCCCGCCGATGCCGAAGTTCGCCGCCTTCAGCGGCGCCCATGTTTTATCCCACACTTCCTTGCCATTTTTCGCCCAGCCTGCGGTGATCGAGTCCCCCAGAAACACCAGCTGCGCCTCACCCTTCTTGGAGATTTCGTTGAAGCTTTCGTGAGCCTTCACCCACCCGCCCTCACGCGGCTTGGGATCGATGGCCAGATTCTTGGCCGTTTCAGCAAAGCCGGAAATGGCGACACACAGGGAGGCGAGAAGAAGAGTACAGGATTTCATGGTCAGAGACATGAAATCTGAATGACGAATGCAGAATGTCGAGCCGAGAGAATCGAGACAGACGACCGAAGGGCCCGCAGAGTGGGCGCGGAGAGTCAGCCGACGCATGCAGTTCCCGTCAATCGCCTGGCTGTCTGCTTACGCCTTCAGCGCCCAGTCCAGCAAAGCCTGCGCATCGCGCCACACGCCTTCGCTGCTGTCATTGAGCACCACCACAATCCGCCGGCGTCCGTTGCGCTGACCGGTGGCCACCAGGCAGTAGCCGGCGGCCTCCGTGTAGCCGGTCTTCATGCCGTCGCAGTAGCTGGCGGTCCGTAGCACGCGGTTGGTGTTTGCCAGATCGATGGACTTGCCGTCAGGCTTGGTGAACTTGAAGCTCTGCAGCTTCACGATGGCGCGAATGTCCGGAAGCTTGTCCGCCTCCTTGGCGATCATCGCCAG
This sequence comes from Prosthecobacter sp., assembly GCF_044227185.1. Lineage (GTDB taxonomy): Bacteria > Verrucomicrobiota > Verrucomicrobiia > Verrucomicrobiales > Verrucomicrobiaceae > Prosthecobacter. The sequence goes on from NZ_JBGAFO010000002.1 coordinate 643,604, forward strand.
GTCACGGGCCGTGGAGTAAGGATCCTCGTCAGTCAGCGATGGCAGGCCGTGCGGGTTGACGAAATGCGTGTTCTTCAGGCCGAGCGCCTGCGCACGGGCGTCCATCTTTTCCGCGAAGGCGGCCACGCTCCCCGCATTGTCCCGCGCCAGCGCCTGGGCGATGTCGTTGGAGCTTTTCACCAGCATGGCGGTCAGAAGCTGGCGGCGCGTGTACTGCTCCCCCACCTTCAGGCCGATGCGCACAGGCGCGCACTGCGTGTCCGCAAGTTCAATCGTCACCACCTTGTCCAGATCTCCAGCCTCGACCACCAGCAGCCCGGTCATGATCTTCGTCGTGCTGGCGATCGCTCCGCGCTGATCCGGATTCTTTTCAAACAGCACGTCATCCGTCTCCGGATCAATCACGATGCAGCGTCCCGCATTGATCTGCGGAATGGAGCCGCGGAGATTTTTGATCTCGATCTCCCGCCGCACCTTCTTGGTTTTCTCGATCTCATCGGCAAGCTGTGTCTCCAGCTTCTTTTTGAGCTGCTCCACCGCCGCCTCCCGCGCGGCGATGTCCGCCTTCGCCTGCGCGATCATCTGCTTCTCACCCGAAAATTCCTGCTCGCGTTTGGCGATGGCGGCGGCCTTGGCCTCCACCTCCTCCTCCCGCCATTGCAGTTGCTGCTCACGCTTGGGGTCGCCGCAGCCCGTGATGGAAATGCAGAGAAGACCTGCGAGCGTGGCATGGCGGAGGCGGTGAGACTGGCGGGGGGTGATCATTTAAAGTTCAGCGAGGAGTTCTTTCAGGCGGGCGACGGGCCACTGGCCGGGAGCATTCGAAGCACCAATAAAGCCGTAATTCAACAGGCTGCCACATTTAGCCAGCACCAGCCGCGAAACCCGCCCCCACGGCCCCATGCCCATGACGGAAAGGCGCAGCCGGTGCGTCTCCCCCGCCAGCTTCATCAGGCGTGCCAGGTCATCCTGCGTGTTCAGGTAGGTGGCTATTTTCACGGCATCCAGCCCCGCCTGCTGGGCGAAATTCACCGCCCCGCGCAGCACCTCGTCCGCCGGCGTCGCCTGGAAATCATGAAAGGACCCCACCACCGGCACTCCAGCGGAACGCGCTTTCTGAATCGTGCCCTGCATCTGCGCCGCGCTGCGCAGTTCCAGATCAATGAGCGTGGCAATGTCCAGCAACGGCTCGATCATCGCCGCGCGCGCCGTCGGGTCTTCCGGCGCCTGTCCGCCTTCCGCTGGATGCCGCGCCGTCAGCAGCAGCGGCAGCGTGTTGCCCGTCAGAGCGGCGCGCAGATCCGCCGCTGGCATCTGCAACTGATCCAGCCGCAGCTCGGCCACATCACATAAGTTCGCGCGAGCGGTGGCGTCGATCGACGTAAAATGTTCAAACGCAGCGGCATCCGCCACCACCCCCACCGCCAGAGGCTTGGTGGAGAAAAGCAGGTTTTTAGAGGAAACAAGTTGTGCCATTGGCTAGGCGTAGTATAATTTTAATAATTCTGAATAAAATTCAGCATTCTATCCATCATTATGCTAGGCCGGAAGCAAGAAATCAATTTGCAGCTCACGGAACTGCTCGACAGCGCCCTCCTGGCGTTCTGTCTTTGGTTCGGGCACTTCCTGCGCGCAGATCTGGTGCCGGTCTTCTTTCCTGAGGCGGTTGAGATTCCCACGATGGACAAGTTTTACTGGGTCATCGCAGTCGTGGCGCCCTTCACGCCTATCGTTCTGGAGGCCCGCGGCTTTTACTCAAACATTTACAATAAAACGGCCGGCCGCTCCATCCGCCAGCTCGTGGAGGCCCTGGTCATCATCGGCATGTGCATTGCCTTCTGCATGGTGTTCTTCAAATGGTCGGTGGAAAGCCGCGCCATGGTCGTCTTCTCCGTTGCGCTCGGCGCCCTGTCCCTCCTGCTCCGCGAGGCCTGGCAGCGCGAAATCTTGCGGCGGCAGATGACCTCCGGCAAAGGCCGTGAGCGCGTCATCATCGCCGGCGCCCAGTCCGACCTCGATGCCTTCATGTCCGGCATGACCTCCGTGCAGCGTTCTGAGATCGAAGTGGTGGGCCAGATCGACATCATGCAAAATCCGGTTTCCGACCTCGTCGCCGCCCTGCATGAGCACAGCATCAGCCGCGTGCTCTTTGCCGCGCAGCATGTTCATTTCAGCAAGATCGAGGAGGCCGTGCAGGCCTGCGAGACGGAAGGCGTGGAGGCATGGATCGCCGCGGATTTCTTCCAGACCGCCATCGCCCGCCCCACCTTTGACATGCTGGGCGGACGTCTCATGCTGGTGTTTCATTCCACCCCCCAGGCCTCCTGGGAGCTGCTCTTCAAAAGCATCGTGGACCGCGTCGGCGCGCTCATTCTGCTGCTGTTCTCGCTGCCCCTGTGGGCGGTGGCGGTCATCGGTATCCGCATGGGCTCGCGCGGCCCGGTCTTCTTCAAGCAGGAGCGCGCCGGTCATTACGGCAGGCCCTTCATCATGTGGAAATTCCGCACCATGCACCATGGCGCGGAGACCCAGCGCATGGACCTGGAGTCGCAAAATGAGATGGACGGCCCTGTCTTCAAAATCACCAATGACCCGCGCATCTTCTCCTTCGGCCGCTGGCTGCGCAAAACCAGCATCGATGAGCTTCCCCAGCTCATCAATGTGCTGCGCGGGGAGATGAGCCTCGTCGGTCCGCGCCCCCTGCCCGTCTATGAAATCCAGCGCATCGAAAAGCACGCGCAGCGCCGCCGCCTCAGTGTGAAGCCCGGCCTGACATGCCTCTGGCAGGTCACCGGCCGCAACGGCATCAAAAACTTCGAGGAGTGGGTCGCCCTGGACCTCAAATACATCGACAACTGGTCCTTCTGGCTCGACCTCCGCATCCTCGTGCAGACCCTGCCGGCCGTGATCCGTGGAATAGGCGCAAGCTAAAACATTGCGGCGGCATGCCCGTTTTTGCCGTCTTTCTCAAGGGCTTCATAGCCTGAGACCACGTCAAACAGCTCCTCATCAATCGAGCTCTGGCGCAGACGATGATAGCTGCCATGAAGGCGCTCCAGCAGATCGTCGATGTTCTTCTCCGCCCGCTGCATGGCCGCCAGGCGGCTGGCGTTTTCACTGGCCAGGGATTCGGCGCAGGCTCGGAAGAGCGAGATGAACAAGTATTCGCGGATGAGGGAGCTCAGTGTTGCGGGAAGATCATGGAGCACCTCCGGCAGGATTTTCGTGGGCCACGGCACCTGTGTCAGCTCCTTCTGCCAGATCTCATCCAGCGGCAGCAGGCGCTGGCTCACGGGCTCGTAGAGCGAGCCCGCCTGCGGACGGTTGTGAAAGAGGAAAGCCTCTTCGCAGCCAAGCCGGGCGAGCTGGGCTTCGCTCTGAATTTGGATCTGCGCGATGAGCGGCGTGATGGCCTTGACCGAGCTGGGCACGGAAAAACAGCCCGCCATGGTGAGCCCGGCATCCGCCAGGCGGGCATGGACGCGCTCCCCCACCGCCCACACCTGCGGCCTGCCGGGCAGCGCGGCCAGTGTCTTGATCGCATAGTCGGCAATGATGTCATTGAACTGGCCGACGAGCCCCTGGTCAGAGCCGAACACGATGGCACCGGTCACGCCGGAGCACTTGGAGTTCGGAGGCCGCCTGCTCTCCGCGCTGCGCCCGCCCTGGCGCAGGCAGACGCTCAGGCCCAGCTCCACCGTGCGCCAGTAGTCCGCCAGCGCATGCACCGAATGCTCATACTGGCCGATGCTCGATGCCGCCAGCGCCTTCATCGTGCGCACCACCGACTGCAGATCACCCGCACTGCGGATCTGGCGCTGCAGGCTGGAAATGGTGTCGCTCATGCTTTGCCGAGGGTTTTGGAATTCTCCGCAGGCTGGAAGGATTTCACTGCCTCACGGGCGATGCCGATGATCACCTCGCGGTCTTCATCCCGAAGTTTCTGATCGCTCTCAAATTGAACTGTGATCTCGGGCGGGATGCTGGCGGCGGCGGCCTGCACCGCGTGCTGAGCCTCGGTCATTCGTTCCAGCGCCACCGCATCAAACAGACCGGCAGTAAGGGCCAGCAGCACGGCAATCTGCGCCGGCACGGGCACGGGTGTGCTCTCGGCCTGCTTCAAACAGGCACGGATGCGCCTGCCATGCTCGATGGTCTGGCGCGTGGCCGCATCCAGCCGCGCGCCAAAGCGGGCAAAGGTTTCAAGTTCTTCAAACTGCGCGTAGGCCAGCTTCAGATCTCCCGCCACGGCGCGGTAGGTGGCGCGCTGGGCCTTGCCTCCCACACGGGAGACGGACCTGCCGACATCGACCGCGGGCAGCACGCCAAGCTCAAACAGCGATGGCGAGAGGTAGAGCTGCCCGTCCGTGATGGAGATCAGATTGGTCGGAATATAGGCGGAGATGTTCTGCGCCTCCGTTTCAATGATGGGCAGCGCCGTGAGCGAGCCGCCGCCGCGCTCTTCACAGAGATGGGTGGCGCGTTCGAGCAGACGCGAATGGATGTAGAAGATGTCCCCCGGAAAGGCTTCCCGCCCCGGCGGCCGTCTCAGCAGGAGGGAAAGCTCGCGGTAGGCACGCGCATGCTGCGTGAGGTCGTCATAGACAATGAGCACATCCCTCCCCTGCTCCATGAAATGCTCGGCGATGCTCGTGGCTGCATAGGGGGCAATGAAGGCAAGCCCCGAGGGATCGTTGCCCTCGGTCACCACCACGACAGTGTACTCCAGTGCCCCGTGCTCACGCAGAACCGCGATGCCCTTCGCGACCGCGGACGCACGCTGCCCGATGGCACAGTAAACACACAGCACATCTTTGCCGCGCTGATTGAGAATGGTGTCCAGCGCGATGGCTGTTTTTCCAGTCTGGCGGTCTCCCACGATCAGCTCACGCTGCCCCCGCCCGATGGGGATGAGCGCATCGACCACCTTCAGCCCCGTCTGCAGCGGAACCGTGACGGGAGATCGCTCCATGATGGGCACCGCCGGACGTTCCACCGGAAGGCGCGCAGTGGTGGCGACCGCGCCCAGCCCGTCCAGCGGCCGCCCGAGAGGATCAATGACACGCCCGAGAAGCCCCTCGCCAACAGCCACATCCATCACGCGTCCGGTGCGCCTGACTTCATCCCCCGCGCGGAGATCCGCGTAGTCGCCGAGCAGCACCACGCCGGTTTCATCTTCGTCCAGATTGAAGGCAATGCCGGAGACGCCGCCGGGAAATTCCAGCAGTTCATCAAACCCCACGCCTGGAAGCCCTGAAACTTTGGCGATGCCGGTGGAGACATTCGTGACGGCCCCCACTTCATGCAGCGAGAGCTGCGGCGTCAGGGTTTCGCGCGTCTGCCTCAGGCTCGTGAACAGGCGGTCAAAAACACCGCCCAATGTTTCAGGCGCTGCATTCATGCCGGGCTTGCTTCGTCAGCTTTACCTGCGGGGGTTGCATTTGCCAGGAGTTCACCGACCCCGCGCTCCAAACTGTCCAGATAGCCAGCGATGCTCCACGCCACCTTTTGCCCTCCGGCCCTGAGCTCAATGCCGCTGACCATCCCAGGCGCAGTTTCAAACTTCAGAGGGATGCCGTCAGTAAAAGCTTCGTTAACGGCCTGCTGCAGGATGCCGCGCTGCACCGGTGGAAGTTCAAACGCGCTGCGGATGAGCGCTGGCTCCGCGGAGTTTTTCAGCGCTTTGGCCAGGCTGCCTCGCACTGCATCATCCATCGCCCGCAGACGGCTGGCAAACACCTCCGCCACCCGGGTCTCCAGGCTCACGCCGGCCAGATCCATCAGTGTCTTTCTGGCGATGGCAAACACCTCCTCCTGGGTCCGGCGGACAATCGAGTCATGCAGATTCTTCGCCTCGCTGCGCAGCAGTTCATCGCGTCGCACGCTCAGCGCATCCGCAGCCTGACGCGCCTCCTCGATCAATCGCCGGCGTTCCGCCTTCGCATCCTCGGCAGCTTTGTCCAGCATGCCGGCTCGCTGCTGGTCGAACTCCGCGTTCTTGCGCTGGAACTCCTCCTTCTCCCGCACAGCGGCCGCCTCCCGGCTGTCAGCATCGGCGATCTGCGCGGCAATGCGCTTCTCCCGTGCATCAATGGCACGCAGCACGGGCTGGTAGAGGTAGCGCTTCATCACCCACACAAGGATGAGGAAATTCAGCGTCTGGGCGACGACGGTGAACCAGTCGATGAGCATGGCTTTACCTGGCGACGGTTTGCGTGATGAAATGATTCCAGAACGGATTGGCAAAGATCAGGATCATCGAGACCACAAAGCAGTAGATGGCCGTGGACTCGATCATGGCGAGGCCGACGAACAACGTGCGCGTGATGGTGGCGGAGGCGTCCGGCTGCTGGGCCAGTGATGTCAGCGCGGTGGCAACTGACCTGCCTTCGGCAAAGGCAGGCCCCATGCAGCCGAAGCCGGTGGTGAGCCCGGCGGTGACGATGGAGGCGATGGCTATGAGGGTGGTGTCATCCATGGTGGGTGCGGTGGTTAAGTTGTGGCGGGTGGCTTCTCTTCGTGAGTGCTCATGGCGGCCGCGATGTAAACCGCGGCCAGAATGCTGAAGATGTAGGCCTGCACCATGCCCGTGAGCAGACCCAGCAGGATCATCAGAATGGGAAAGAGAAAAGGGGTGATCGTCAGCAGAATGGCCAGGATCATCGCGCCGCTCATCATGTTGCCAAACAACCGCACGGCCAGCGCCAGCGTGCGTGAGATCTCGCTGATGATGTTGAACGGCAGCATCACCACCGTGGGCTCCATGTAGGACTTGAGATAGCCGGCAACGCCTTGGTCCGAGATGCCGTACATCGGCACCGCAATCAGCACACACAGCGCCAGCGCCGCCGTGGTGGAAAGCGAGCCCGTGGGCGGTTCATACCCCGGAATGACCGTGCACAGCGCGGCCGTGGCCACGAACAGAAACAAGGTGCCGAGAAAGCCGATGAACTTCTCCGGCTGCCGCAGCCCCACATCCTTGATCTGCTGCTGCATCGCCGTGACGATGATCTCCAGCAAATTCTGCCAGCGCGAACGCTGGTGCGCGGTGGTGAGATGGCGCGTGATGAGCTTTGCCCCCGCCGCCAGCAGCAGCATGATGCCCCAGGTGAAAACAATGGTGCCGTTGAGCTTGAACCAGCCGTACTGCCAGAAAAGCATCTCATCAGGACTCAGACGCATGGCGCTCCTCCTTGGGTTTGCCGCGTGTCAGCCAGGTGACGGCCAGACGCGCGATGATGAATCCCGCCAGACAAACCAGCAGGCGCTGCCACTGGCCGTTTGAGACCCAGTAGAAGCCCCCCAGCACCAGCCCCATGCGCAGAACCGCGCTGCCCAGAAACAGCGTGGCGGGATGGGGCGAGCTGAGGCCTTTGCGGACGGTCCACCACAGGCCGCCGTAAAAAATCGCACCGAGCAGCAGGCCCGCCGCCAGACAAAGCGCTGCAGGAAGCGGGTCATTCATCATCGTTTTCCTCCTTCTTTTTCTGTTCCTCGCCCATGGCCTTGTCCTCTTTGTCGATCCAGCGCCAGGCGTTCGCGCAGCCCAGCACCAGTCCGGCCACCAGCAGCGCCAGCGTCCAGGAATGCGTCCCAGGGTGGTGCTTGTCCAGCCACAGGCCCAGCGCCGCCCCCAGCAGCGTGGGCACCACCACGGACCAGCCCACCAGCCCCATCATGCCCAGGCCAAACCACACCGGAGAGGTGGAATGACGCCGCGCCCGGAGCTTGCGCGTCGCCTTCACACCCACCCGCTCGGCCAGCGTGGGTTCGCCTTGGGTGTCAGGGGCTGGAGGCTGCTTACGCATGTTTGAAATTGGCAAATCGCCGCAGGAATCCGGTTTCCAGTTTCGCCATCACGGAGCGCGCGCTGCGCTCTTCTTCATCCAGTTCCAGAAACTCCTTCTCCACCGACTCGCGCAGCTGCCTCAGGTCGCGTCCGGCCATCGCACGGCGCACAGACACCAGCACATCAGGCCCTGTCTTCACCACCACGCCCTCATCCACCGCCACATAAGCCTCCCCCTCTGCCTCCGTCTCATAGACCAGAATGCCGGGACACAGCGCGGCCACGCAGTCCTGCCGCTGCGGAAGCATTCCGAACGACCCCTCCCGCGTCTCCGCGACGATGCGCTTCACACCGGTTTGATCGGCGAAAACTTGGAACGGCAGCAGGATCTTCAAGTTCATGAATCGTGCCCGGTCTTCGCCTCCGGTTGAGCTTTCAGCTTCTCCTTCGCCTCATCGATCGTCCCGATCATGTAGAGCGCGCTTTCGGGGTGGTCTTTAAACTCATCGTTCAAGATGCGCTCGCATCCATCCAGTGCGTCCGCCAGGCTGACGAGCCTGCCGGAGTGGCCGGTGAACTGCTCGGTGGTAAAAAACGGCTGCGTGAGAAAGCGTTCCAGCCGGCGCGCACGCGCCACCACATGGCGGTCCTCCGGCGAGAGCTGCTCCAGCCCCAGCATGGCGATGATGTCCTTCAAATCCGCGTACTGCGCCAGCGTGCGGCGGATGTCCTGCGCCAGCCGGTAGTGCCGCTCTCCCACGATGCCCGGTGTCGCCATCTTCGAGCTCGACTGCAGCGGATCGATCGCCGGAAACAGCCCTTCGCTCGCACGCTTGCGCGAGAGCACCACCGAGGCGGACAGATGCGAGAAAGTGTGCACCGCCGCCGGATCGGTGAAATCATCCGCGGGGACATACACCGCCTGGATCGAAGTGATCGCCCCAGTGTCCGTGTTGGCGATGCGCTCCTCCAGCCCGGAGAGCTCCGTGCCCATGGTGGGCTGGTAGCCCAGACGCGCGGGCATCTGCCCCATCAGACCAGAGATTTCCATGCCCGCCTGGATGAAGCGAAAAATATTGTCCATCAGCAGCAGCACATCGCGGTGCTCGTCATCTCGGAAGTACTCCGCCATCGTCAGCGCAGCGTGCCCCACGCGGAAGCGGCTGCCGGGCGGCTCGTTCATCTGGCCAAAGACCATCACCATGTTCGGCAGCACACCGGCCTCCTTCATGTCGCGGTAAAGCTCCTCGCCTTCGCGGCAGCGCTCGCCGATCCCGCAGAAGATGCTCACGCCTTCCTGATGGCCCACCATGTTGTGGATCATCTCGGAGAGCAGCACCGTCTTGCCCACACCGGCGCCGCCAAAAAGCCCCGCCTTGCCGCCACGCTCCAGCGGCACCAGCACATCGATCACCTTGATGCCCGTCTCAAAGATCTCGGACTTCGTGGAGCGTCGTGCCAGCGCAGGTGGTGCGCGGTGCACCGGCCGCCACTTCACATCCGCCGGCGGCGTCTGCCGGTCGATCACATTTCCAAACACATCAAACATGCGCGAAAGCAGCGCCTTGCCCACCGGGGCTTTCAGAGGGCCGCCCGTATCCTTCACCTGCATGCCACGCGCCAGCCCCTGTGTCGGTGTCAATGCGATGCCACGCACATGCCGCGCGTCACGCTGCGCCAGCACCTCGATGATGATTTCTCCCTCCGCGCCCGCATGCAGCAGCGTGTGAATCGGCGGCAGATGATGATCAAAGCGCACGTCCACCACGCTGCCACGCACGGCGGTGACCACTCCCGGCTCTGAAGAGGCGTGCTCTTCCTCTGCTGGAGGGTGAAGGTCCAAAGCCGGCGCGTTCATTCGTATCTTTGATTCTTGTCCGAGGCTCAATGATCGTTCCCTCTTGTGTGCCCGCAATGGCATGCCACGCGCATATTATGTCCTGACAGTTAGGCCCGCCACCTACACACGACGGGAGTCATGAGGAGGAGGCTAATGAGGCTTTCCCTCCTGGCAGTTGCGTGAAACGTGCGGTGCACGGAGCCCGTAGTGGCTTGATGCGCCACGCTCTTTTCCTCCTCGCCGCCTGTGCCTCCCTGCACGCCGCCACTCCTGCCAAGCTCGACTTCGGCTCCGTCCGTGAGGAGCACCTCATGATTCCCATGCGCGATGGCAAGCGCCTTTCCGCCTACGTCTTCTTTCCCAAAGGCGAGGGCAAATGGCCCGCCATCTTTGAGCAGCGCTACGCAGACATCAGCAGCGCCGGATCACGCAAGGCCGCCGCAAAGTTTGCCGAGGGCGGCTTCGTCATCGCCTTGGTGAACTACCGCGGAACGCATGAAAGCGAGGGCGTTTACCGCGGCTACCGTGGCCTGCAATGGGGCCCGCTGCGCGATGGCTACGACGTTTGTGAATGGCTGGCCGCCCAGCCCTGGTGCACCGGGAAGATCGGCACCTATGGCGGCTCCCAGGCAGGTTATGCGCAGAACTACCTGGCCGTGACGCAGCCCCCACACCTCGTGGCGCAGTACATGACGGACACCGGCCTGAGCCTCTACCAGGAGGGCTATCGCATCGGCGGCGCCACCAAGCCCCAGCGCTTCATCAAAGGCGGCGCCGTGGCCCGCGAGATCAAGGACAACGAGGACATGCTGCGCGAGTGGGACCAGCACCCGGACTACGACGCCTACTGGAAGGATGAGGACGCCTCCCTCCACTTCGACAAAATGAACTACCCCTGCTTCACCATCGGCTCCTGGTTTGACTTCATGTGCCAGGGCAGCGTCGCCAGCTTCATTGGCCGCAATCAGCAAGGCGGCCCGCACTCACGCGGCCACCAGCAGCTCATCATCGGTCCCTGGCTGCATGGTGGTTATCCCAAGTCGAACAAGATCGGCGAACTGGTCTTCCCGGAGAATGCTATGTTCGACGTCTACGCCCACATGACGAATTGGTTCAACCACTACCTCAAAGGCGAGGACAACGGCATCGAGAAAGACACGCCCGTGAAGTATTACGTCATGGGTGCCACCGGCGAGGAAGGCGCACCCGGCAACGTATGGCGCGAGGCCAAGGACTTCCCGCCTGCCAGCAAGGCCGCCGACTGGTTCCTTCAGCCGGACGGCAAACTCACCACGGGCAAACCCGGCGCAGCCAGGGCGAGCACCTCCTACGCCAGCGATCCGGAGCACCCCATGAGCCTCCCCTACACGGGTTTCCCAGGCGCACGCGATGCGCGCGGTTTTGAAGAGCAGGCCGAGGTGCGCACCTGGACGAGCGAGGTGCTGGCAGAACCCCTGGAAGTCACCGGCCGCATCAAGGCCGAGGTCTTCGTCTCTTCCACCGCGAAGGACACGGATTTCTTCCTGCGCGTGACCGATGTCTATCCCGATGGCCGCTCCATCCTGCTGGTGGACTACCCTCTGCGCGCGCGCTATCACGAAGGCTTCGATCATCAAAAACTCCTCGTGCCCGGAGAGATCACCAAGCTCGCCTGGGACATTGGCTGGACCAGCATCATCTTCAACAAAGGCCACCGCATCCGCATCACCATCGCCAGCACCGGCGCGCCCTACTACGAGCCCAATCCGCAGACAGGCGGGCCCATCAGCCACTTCATCACCGGCCCCGGCGTTCCTGCCATCAACACCATCTGGCATGATTCCGCCCATGCCTCGCGTGTGATTCTGCCCATCATCAAATAATCTCTCTCATGCTCACACTCTTCTCACGCCGCTCCTTTTTCACGACCGCCATCGCCGCCGCTGCCACGCTCAGCGTGCAGGCAGAAGATTCCGCACCGTTGATCGCCTACGTCGGCACCTTCACCTCGCCCTTGCAAAACATGAAGGCCACTCAGGTGGATCTGCCGCCCGGAAACGGCCAGGGCATCCACCTCTTTGAAGTGAACCGCGAAACAGGCGCCATGAAACCCTGCGGTCTGTACCAAACAGGCACCAGCCCCAACTGCCTCGCCTTCAATGCCACAAAGACGGTTCTGTATTCCACCAATGAAACCGATCACGCCGGCAAGAACGAAGCCGGATCTGTCAGCGCCTTCGCCATCAATCCCAAGAACGGTGAGCTGACCCTGATGAACACCGTCAGTTCCGGCGGCAAAGGGCCGACCTACATCAGCCTGCATCCGTCCGGACGTTTCCTCCTCGTGGCAAACTACTTCGGCGGCTCAGTCTCGGTCCTGCCCATCAAGGCCGATGGCGGCCTGGGCGATGCCTCTGACTTCAAGCAGGATGCCGGAACCGTGGGTCCCAAAAAGGCCGCCAATGCCCCTCCCGGCAGCTTTGCCTTCAGCGGACATGATGGCACCCACGCCCACATGATCGAAGCCGCTGCCTCGGGACGCCATGTGCTCTCCGTGGATCTCGGCCTGGACCAGATCCTGGTTTGGAAATTCGATGATCAAAAAGGCACGCTCACCCCCAACGATCCGCCTCATGTCTCGCTGCCTCCCGGCGATGGACCGCGCCATTTCGCGTTTCATCCCAATCACCACTGGCTCTACTCTCTGCAGGAAGAAGGCTCCACGGTGGTGCTGTTTGATTACGATACCGAAAAAGGCCGCCTCACCTCACGCCAGACCATCTCCAGCCTGCCGCCCGGATTTGCCGGCAGCAATTTCTGCTCCGAGATCCTCGTCTCCTCGGACGGCCGCTTCGTCTATGCCGGCAACCGCCTGCACGACAGCATCGCGCTCTTCGCCATCGGCGCGGACGGCACGCTCACCTTCACCGGCGAAGAGTGGACCCACGGCGACTACCCGCGCAGCTTCAGCTTTGATCCCACCGGAAACTTCCTTTTCTGCTGCAATCAGCGCGGCGACAACGTGGCCGTCTTCCGCATCGACCATAAAACCGGCGCCCTCACCTTCACCGGAAACTACGCCGCCGTCGGCAATCCTTCGCACATCGTGTTTCTGGACCTCGCGAAAGGAAAGTGAGCCAGGCGGCATCCTGCCTCGTTACAAGTTTCGCCACAACTCGCGCACGTCGTCATTTTTCGCCGCTGAAACACGCAGCGGCGCTACAAATGGACGGGCAAGGCTCTCGCCTCACCCTCTGAAAGCCTCAAGCCGTTTGAACTCTATGTCCGAAGATCAAGCGAGTGAAGGCACGCCCACGCTGACATCCACCTCGGCATTGTAGTCCACGCCTTCGAGCCCGAAGCCGAAGAGGCGGTGGAAGCTGCTCTGGTAGCCCTCGAAATCTCCGAGCTGCGCCAGGTTCTCGGTGTTCACCTCGGCCCAGCGTTTGCCCACCAGCTCCTGCAGTGCGGGTTTCATTTCCCAGTCGTCCACGCGGATGCGTCCGGCTTCATCCGGCTGCGGGTTGCCATTGTAAAGGCGCTCGCGGAAGAGACGGTCCATCTGCTCGATGCAGTCTTCATGCGTGCCCTCGGCCTTCATCGCCTTGTACAGCAGCGAAATGTACAGCGGCACCACGGGAATCGCCGAGCTGGCCTGCGTGACCAGCGCCTTGTTCACGGACACCCAGGCCTTCCCCTTCAGCGAGGCCAGCTTGCCGTCCAGCACGCGCTGCACGCGCTCCAGGTCTTCCTTCGCACGGCCGATGGTGCCGTTCTTGTAGATCGGCCAGGTCACTTCCGGCCCGATGTAGCTGTAGGCCACCGTCTGCACGCCTTCGGCGAGCACACCGGCGCTCTGCAGTGCATCGATCCACATCTCCCAGTCTTCACCGCCCATCACGGCCACAGTCTGCGCGATCTCATCTTCGTTCGCGGGTTCGATGGTCACTTCATTCACCACGCCGTTGCCGGTGTTGAGGTTCTTGTTCGTGTAGGATTCGGAGCCGATGGGCTTGAGCACGGACTTGAAGACTTCGCCGCTCTTCGGATGCGTGCGGCGCGGGGAGGCGAGGCTGTAGATCACGCAATCGACCTGGCCGAGATCTGCCTTGATCGCTTCGATCACCGTGGCCTTCATCGCGTCGGAGAAGGCGTCCCCGTTGAAGGAGCGCGCATACAGTCCGGCGGCCTTTGCTTCCTTTTCAAAGGCCACGGAATTGTACCAGCCCGCGGTGCCGCAGCGCTCGGCCTCGCCGGGCTTCTCAAAAAACACACCGATGGTGGCCGCACCGGAGCCAAACGCCGCCGCAATGCGGGAGGAAAGGCCGTAGCCGGTGGACGAACCCACCACGAGCACCTTCTTCGGCCCGTTGGCGATGGGGCCGCGCGACTTCACGACGGCGATCTGTTCGGCGACATGTTTGGCACAGCCGGTGGGATGCGCGGTGGTGCAGATGAATCCACGGATTTTAGGGGTGACGATCATAGTTGGGTGTGCTGAGCGTTAGCAGCCGCAGGGGGGCTGGCAACTGGTTTTCCCCGCCTGTCTTCCCTCCGCCTTCCCCCAAGAGAAGCGCAAATGAATTCGTGTATTGGAGAGCCACCCCTGATAAACTGCCAATGAAGTCCAAACCCATCTCCCCGATGAAAACCGCTCTTTTCCTGTCTCTCACGCTTTGCCTGGGAGCCGCCGTTCCGCTCAGTGCTGAGGTCGCCCCCCTCAGCTCCCCGGAGACCACCGCCGCCACACGAACAGACGCAAAAGAGGCCAGACACGCCAAGAACCTGCTCGCCAGGCATCTCATCACCGTGACGGATGACTTCGTCGTCGAGGCCTACAAAAACGGCGTGCGCATTCAGGATGGCCAGCGCACCCTGCTCAATGAAATCTTCGGCGCCACCGTGGAGCGCATGAATGTGGAGGTGCGCCCCGGCGACTGGCTGGTGTTTCACGTGGTCAGCAACCGCATGCGCTGGGATGGATCCAAATACTTCGCCGTGTCCGGCATGCTGGGAGACAATGAGTTCGGCTTCGTCTCCGACCCCGCCTCCCAGGCATGGTCCGCATGCGATGACCCCGACCGTGTCCGCGACTTCATCCGCCGCCGCGATGAAGGCACCGAGGTCCGCGCCAGCCCCATCGCCAAGCCCTGGGAGGAAGGAGACGAGCACATGCGTCAGAACGCCGGCGCTGGATTTTCGGGCAAATCACTCTGGGGCGGCGCAGCCTCCACCTGGATCAAATTCGTCGCGCCGAAGAATCATTCCAAACCGGTGTCGCTCCCTCCCGTGGAAACCGTGCCGGCCAAGGAAGTGACTTCCCCCTCCACTCCCGCAAAGCCCGCGCCGGAGCCAGCGCCAGCACCCAGGGAAATGCTCACCCCCAAACGCTGGCCGGTGCAGATCCTCTACGGCATGTATGGCAGCGGCGATAAAAATGCCGATGTGACGATGAAGTTGAAGGAGTTCGTTGAGCAGAAGAAGACCTGGTTTGCCGTCACTCCCTCCGCGCTCGGCATCGATCCCATTCCCTACTGGAACAAAAGCCTTTGGATCGCTTATGTGAAGGACGGCGTACGCCACGAAGTGCGCCGCTATGAAAACGAGCACGTGCTGGCGGAGACCTTCTACGGTCCGCAGGATGGCCCGGAGCTGGCCAAATGGCTGCCTGAAACCCGCTGGCGGGCTGAAAAGGGAGAGCTGCAGTTCCACGCCGACCACACCGCAACCGGCTACGGCTTTGAAGGCCTGCCCCAGTGGGAGGCGCTGGCCAGCAACAAAATGCGCATCACCTGGGCAGACGGCCGCAAAGCAGAATACTTTTTCGACTACACCTGGAGCAGCTTCCGCGAAGAGGGCAACGAAAAGGCCACCTTCCACGTAATGCAGTAGGTACGATGTCCCCTCCTTCCTCCGCCCCCGAACAGCGCTCCAGTAACAGGGGCGTTCCTGCCCCGTCCCCCGAGCAGCACTCCAGTAACAGGGGCATTCCTGCCCCGTCCCCCGAACAGCGCTTCTCCGACCGCGTGGAAAACTACGTGCGCTACCGCCCCGGCTACCCGCAGGAAGTCATTCCCCTGCTGCAACGCGAAGCCGCCCTCGTCCCTCAATCCATCATCGCCGATGTTGGCTCCGGCACCGGCATCTCCGCCGAGCTCTTTCTGCACGCCGGCAATGTCGTGCATGCCGTGGAACCCAACCGCGAAATGCGCGCCGCGGCGGAGCGTTTGCTCGCCCACTTCCCCAATTTTCACAGCATCGACGCCAGCGCCCAGGCCACCACGCTCCCGGACCACAGCGTGGACTTCATCGTCGCCGCCCAGGCCTTCCATTGGTTCAACACGCCCGAGACCCGCGCCGAGTTCACCCGCATCCTCAAGCCCGGCGGCCACATCGTGCTCATCTGGAATGAGCGCCGGCTCGACTCCACGCCCTTCCTCCAGGCCTTCGAGCAGCTCCTCCTCACCTTCGGCACCGACTACACGGCGGTCCGTCATGAAAACGTCTCCCCCGCCGCGCTCAGCTCCTTCTTCAGCGGCGCCTATGAGACCTTCACCTTTGCCAACGAACAGCGCTTCGATTTCGAAGGCCTCAAAGGCCGCCTCCTCTCCAGCTCCTACGCCCCCGGCCCGGGCCAGCCGCGCCACGAAGAAATGCTCGCCGAACTTCGCCGCATCTTTGATGTCTATGAAGTCTCCGGCCAGGTCTGCTTTGAGTATGACACGCGTGTGCATGTGGGGCATTGATCCCGCATGAAACCCCTTCTTTTCCTGCTGCTGACGGCTGCCACCTTGCATGCCCAGACCAGGATCGTCGCCTACGTCCCCAACTGGATCGACCTCAAAACCTTCGCACCGCAGATCGACTACGCCAGGCTCACCCACATCAACATCGCCTTTGAAAATCCCACGGATGCAAAAGGAGCTCTCTCCTTTCATGCAGAGGACGACCTCCTCATCACCCAGGCGCATGCACACGGTGTCAAGATCCTCGTCTCTGTCGGCGGCGGTTCCGCCTCTGAGGACAAAAACAAACGCGCCCTCTGGTTTGACCTCATCAGTTCTACAAAACGCGCGGGCTTTGTCGCCCGGCTCGCCGAATACGTCAGCGCCCACAACCTCGACGGCCTCGACATCGATCTCGAAGGCCCCGCCATCAACAGCGACTACGGCGCTTTCATCGCAGAGCTCTCCGCCACGTTGAAGCCCAAAGGCAAGCTTCTCACCGCCGCGCTCTCCAAAGGCTACGGCGCCAAAGACGTGCCCGATGCCGCACTGGCGCATTTCGATTTCATCAACGCCATGGCCTACGACGCCACCGGCCCCTGGCAGCCCAGGAAACCCGGCCACCACTCCTCCCTGGAATTCGCCCAGGCCAATGTGGACTACTGGCTTCAGCGCGGCCTGCCAAAGAACAAACTCATCCTCGGTGTCCCCTTCTACGGCTGGGGCTTTGGCAAAGCCTTCCGCGACAACGAATACCGCTATGCTGATCTGGTGAAGCAGTATCCCGACGCCACGCGCGCAGATCAAATCGGCGACACCATCTGGCACAACAGCCTCCCCACCATCCAGGCCAAGGCCAAGCTGGTTCTCGATCAAGCCCTCGGCGGCATCATGATCTGGTCCCTCGACTCCGATGCTCAGGGCGAGAACTCACTGCTCTCAGCGCTGCATGCGGCGCTGCAAAAATAAAAAGTCACTTCAGACCACGCACCTCAAACCCTTCCGCCTCCAGCACCGCACGCACCTTGTCCGCCTGATCCCCCTGGATCTCGATGCGTTTGTCCCGCACCGTCCCGCCACAGCCGCAGGCAGACCGCACCCGCTTGGCGATCGTCTCAATCACCGAGACCGGCAGATGCGTGGCAAAGTCCTTGATGACAATCACCACCTTGCCCCCGCGGTGCGCCGTTTCACGCTGAAGCACCACACGCCCCATTTTCCAAAGGCGTTGCGGTGAGTTGGGGTCGGATTTCGGATTCATGTCGTGGATTGCAATGCATGTAATCCCTGATGCCAGACCGCGCCACCGCGCACTTAAGACAGCCTGTGGACAAATCCGACCCCTCGGATACTTTGAACCATGACCATCGCTCTGCCCCCCGCCCTCAGCCAGCTTGTCGAGAGGCTCGTTCACACCGGCCGTTATGCCGATGAAGGCGAAGTGGTACGCGAAGCTCTGCGAGTTCTGGAGCATCAGGAGTTCGATGAATCCCCGGCCCTGGAGGCCGCCCTGCTCGAAGGCGTTCATTCGCCGCATCGCGCTTACGATGCCTCGACCTTGGACAGGATTCGCCAGGCCGCGCGCGCATGAGTTTGCAGATTGTCATTGCTCAGCGGGCAGAACAGGACATGGCCCTGCAACATCGTTGGTACTTGGAAAATGCCGAAGATGAGGAGGTGGCAGAGCGATATTTGATGGCCGTTGACCAGACGATTCAGCGTCTTGCCGCGCATCCAGAGCTTGGACTCCGCCGACATTTTCAGTCGTCAGAACTTGCCGGCATCCGCAGCTTTCAAGCGGCCCGCCCCTTTCACAAGCACCTCATCTTCTATCAAGCTGAGGATCACCTCAGCATCGAGCGCATCATGCATGGCGCACGTGATCTGCCCCGTCGCCTTCTGGAAGAACCTGAAGGCTGATCACGGGCCTCCTTTCGTCACTTCTCCGCCGCAGACAGGTCCTTGTTGTAGTACACCTTCACATACTTCATCCCCTTGCCGTCGTCAAAACCCCGCTCGAGCTGCGGATCGCTTTCGGTGTTGCCCGGCTTGATGTGAATCTCCACCCCGGTGTCCAGCTTGAGCACGGCGGCGATGCGCTTCTTCGCCTTCGTCAGGTCCTTCTTCGAAATCTCAAAGTTCGTCTCCAGCGGCTGCCCCTGCTCCTCCTCCATGCGCGCCCGGTGCTCGTCAAATTTCGCGATCACCTCCGGCGACTTCAGCACCGTCTGCCCGAACTCCTCCAGGTCAAACTTTTCGCGGTCCTCAAAGTAATCGAGCGCGTCCTTGGCGGCGGTGGCCGTCTCCCACGGCGGCGTGTCATCATCAGCGGGCTGCTGCTCTTCCAGAAAGGACACCGCCATCTTCGCATAGGCGTTGGTGAGAAAGGCGGAGTCCGGCACTGCCTCCACCCCGAGAAATTCACGCACCCAGAAGCGCGTGTCCCCGCCGCTGCGGTCAAAAGTCAGCACGTAATACCCTTTCTCCGCCCAGTAGTTGAGGATCAGGCAGCCCTTGTCGATCTTGTCCGGATTGATGCCATGCTCCGTGCTGAGCTGCAGGTCCCCGTTGCGCGGAGTGATGGTCAGAAACGGCACCACGCTGTCGCTCTTCAGGATGCACAGCCCGTTCACCAGCTCTCCCTCGATGTGAATCTCCTTGAGCAGACTGATGCAGAGATCCCCCGCCTTGATGTTCGGGTGGTTGGATTTCGCGTACAGCCGCTGCGCGATCTCGATGCCCTTGGCCAGCAGCTGCCCCTCATCGGCAAAGATCGCCTTCGCACAGTTGTTCACCTCATGCTGTTTGAGCGAGGCATGGTGCGTGAAGCGGTGGGCGATGCACGCCTTGAAAGGCTTCAAAAACAAGGCAGTAAGCGTTTCCTGGTCTCCCTCGGCAATCTGAAACACCTCGCGCGAGGTTTGCAGCGGCTCCTCACGCAGAGGATTGCCGATCTTGGCGAGAACGACTTGGGTGGCGGTGGCGGTGTTGAGGCGGAGTTTGACGGACATGCGAAGTGGGGCGCGGAGAGTAGAAAGGGAATGCGTTTGGCAAAGGATTAAAGGGCCTTCCAGGCATGGAATTGCGCCCCCACGGCAGCCGTCGCGGCCCGCCCGGCCCTTCACCGACCCCCCTTCGGGGATTCCCCGATGTCACGAGCAGGGCCGTACCGATTGCATGAAAAAAAGAAACAGTCAGAATGGCGGGAACAAAAAGCCAGTTTGCATTTCATCTCTGACTTCCCTCCCAAAGCCATGAATGCCCCTGCGTACCTTCCTCCTTCGACCGCCCCCGCCCCCAGGCCCGGTCCGCATCCCTCCGATACGGAGATCGCCCTGCTTGCGTTCGAGCACTGGAAAAAGGAAGGCTGCACGCACCTCCGCCCCGAGCACTGGCTCACTGCGGAGAAGGAGCTCAATGCAGCCTATGCAAAAGGCACGGTTTTTGCTCCCGCCGATTCAGAGCGGCTCGAAGAATTTTGGGTACAGGAAATGGAAGCGGCCTCCCGATATGCCGTGGACAGCGAACACTCACTTGCAACGAAAGGCTGGTCATGAACGAATCCTTAACAACTCACACCACCGTGATGGCGGAGCCCGTCCGCCGGATCAAACCCGCCGGCATGGAGTCCACCAGCTCCGTGTCGGTGCTTCAGCCGCATGTCAATGCGGTTTCGAGCTCGGACATCGCGCAGAGAGTCATGCGTCTCACAGGCAGCGTACGCCTGGCCCGCCGCACCGGCCAGCACTGGCACCTTTGCGGCCTCAACGAATAGCTCTGCGAATGACAGGAGGCTGGCATGAAACCCGTCCGTGGAACCCGTCTTTCCGCCGGTGTGCTGCTCACTGACGCCCTGCACCACGGCCTCACTCCGCCCACCGTCAGGCATGCGGACGACTCCCCCCTGCGCATCGAGGAGCCCCTCCGTTTCCACCTCGCACGTTACGCGCACGTCACACGCTGCCTCCATGGAAAGTTCCATCTCGTGGCGGCTCTGCTCACCGCCATCGTTTTGCTCGTGCTCGGGTGGAAGGCACAGCACGGCGGGGCCGTCTCCCCGGGGCGCTGGTTCTGCGGCGCCATCTCCGGCTGGTTCATCATGGCCATGCTGCGCCTCGCTTTGTTCACCTGCCTCGCCGCCCCGCGTTACATTTGCTACAAACATGGGAGGCTGCACATTTCCGGTCTCGGCATCCTCCGGGCGGAGCAGATCCTCCACTGGTCCATCGAGCACCAGCTGACGCTGCGCGCCTGCCCCGGCCACTGCGCCAAATTCCAGATCTCCTGCCGCTGGCATGGCAGCGAAAGACACTGGACCATGCTGATGGACGAAGGCCGGCAGACAGAGCGCCTGCAGAGCCTGCTGGAGCGGCAGATGCCTTGCTCCGCCAGCCTTTCGCCTCCCACCCTCCGCCCGCCGATTCCGATTGAAGCCGGCATCCTGAGTCCATAGGTTGTGCCTCATGCCTCGTTCTTCCCACAGGCAGGCCAAGGCGGCGGGCTCTCCGGCAAAATCCGGAAGCATGGGAAAGCAGCGCCCCTCCACCTCCGGCGCACCAGCACGCACTCATCACCGCATCGCCGAAGAGCTGAAACGCGAGCGCGCCTTCCTCCGCCAGGTCATCGATGCCACCCCCAGCCTGATTTTTGTGAAGGACCGTCACGGCCGCTTCCTCCTCGGCAATGCCGCTCTCGCCCGCAGTTGCGGCACCACCGTCGAAAAGCTCACCGGCAAAACAGACGCCGATTTTCACCGCACACCGGAGCAGATCGCTCACTTTCAGCAGATCGACCACGACGTGATGGCCACCGGGAAAACCATCCTCATTCCCGAGGAGGAAATCACCCAGGCAGACGGCCAGGTGCGCTGGTTCAGCACCGGCAAAGTCCCTTTGTTTGAGGCGGATGGCACTTGCGAAAAGGTGCTCGGCGTCGCCACGGACATCACCGAGCACCGCCACGCCCAGAAGGAGCTGGAGCAGCGCGTGGCAGAGCGCACCGCCGCCCTGCTCGCCGCCAATGAAAAACTCACCGCGCAGATGGCGGAGCGCACCCGCCTCGAAAACACCCTGCTTCACGTCTCCGAGCAGGAGCAGCGCCGCCTCGGCCAGGATCTCCATGACGGCCTCTGCCAGTCGCTTTCCGGCCTCGCCTTCATGGCGCGCTCTCTCACCAAAACCCTCCAGGCGCAGCATCTCCCCGGTCCCGCCGCTGAGGCCGCTCATCTCGCCGCCCTGCTCCACCAGTCTCTGGAGCAGTCGCGCAATATCGCCAAGGGCCTCCACCCCGTGGTCATGGATGCCGAGGGTCTGGTCTCCGCCCTGCACGAGCTCGCGGCCCGCAGCAGCGGCACCATCGCCTGCCGTCTGCGCTGCACGCAGATGGTCCCCATCACAGACAATGCCGTGGCTCTGCACCTCTATCGCATCGCCCAGGAGGCCGTCACCAATGCCTTGAAACACTCCCGCGCGCGCGCCATCACCCTGAGTCTGAAGCTGCGGCAGGATCTCCTCACCCTCAGCGTCGCGGATGATGGCTGCGGACTGCCCGAGGTCATTCACGCCAGCCAGGGCATGGGTCTGCGGCTCATGAAGTACCGCGCCGATGTCATCGGCGCGGATTTTTCCATCGGCCGTCGCAAAAATCACGGCACCCGCATCACCTGCCGGCTCCGCATGGCCGCCTCTCCTCCACTTCACTCTCCGCAGCCACGATGAAAACCGCACCCTCCAAGCCACCGCGCAGCCAAGAGGACGGCCACGGTCGCATTCTCATCGTCGATGACCATCCCATCTTTCGCCGGGGCATCGCCATGCTGCTCGAGCATGAGGAGGACATCCGCATCGCCGCGGAGGCGGAAGACGCCGCCCAGGCCATGACCATGGTGGAGCGCTACTCCTTCTCCCTCGTCATTGCGGACATCTCCTTGAAAGACGTCAATGGCATCGAGCTCGTGAAATCCCTCAAGGCGCTCAAGCCCGCGCTTCCCGTGCTCGTTCTCTCCATGCACGATGAGTCCCTCTACGCAGAGCGCGCCCTGCGTGCCGGCGCACGCGGCTACCTCATGAAGCAGGCCCCGCCGGACCAGGTCGTCGCCGCCATCCGGAAAGTCCTCAGCGGAGAGCTCTATCTCAGCTCCGCGGCAAACCTCCTCATGTTGAACACCTTCGTTTCAGGGCGCGGCCAAACCGGCAAAAATTCCGTCGAATCCCTCAGTGACCGCGAGCTGGAAATCTTCGAGCACCTGGGCAGAGGCCTCGGCACCACCAGGATCGCCCACGATCTCCATCTCAGCGTCAAAACCGTCGAAGCCCACCGCTCCCACATCAAGACCAAGCTCGGCCTCGCCACGGCGCCCGCCCTCGTCCGCGCTGCGGTCGAGTGGGTGACCAGTCGTACCCTGGACGGCTGAGCCTCTTCCTTCCGCTCAGCCCCACTCCTCCGCTTGCAGACGCCGCCATGCAGCGCGAGTGCAGGCACCCCATGACTGACAGCGCCACAGCCGCATCCCCCACAGCCCCCCGCCCCTGGCTGGTGCGCATCCCTGAAATTTTGGAAGGGATCGCCCCTGCCGCCCTGCAGCAGCTCGGCGCGGTTTCCAGCACGCGGCTGGGGCAGGATTATTACCTTATCAAGACCGCCACGCCCGAAGCCATCCGCCACTCCCATGCCGCCAAATTCCTGCGCTGGAATCTTCCCATGGACCACACCTGGCCCTGCAATCCCCAAAAAATGGACGGCTTCATCGAAAAGGCGGCGCAGACGCTGCTGAAAAAATTCGGCCCGCGCAGTCCCCAGGGCATTTTCATCGGCACCCTTCAGCCCACCTCGCCTGACAAGTATTACAAAAGCCTCGCGTCAAATCTCCGCGGCCGCGTGCTGCAGCTCTTTCCCAAACTCCCCGCAGCTACCGTGGAGGAGCAGGACCCCGCGGCGGAAACCCTCTTCTGC
This sequence comes from Prosthecobacter sp., assembly GCF_044227185.1. GTDB lineage: Bacteria > Verrucomicrobiota > Verrucomicrobiia > Verrucomicrobiales > Verrucomicrobiaceae > Prosthecobacter. Next base: position 666,888 of record NZ_JBGAFO010000002.1, read on the forward strand.
CTCGTCGGCAAAGAGGGCCTCTTCTGCGGCATGCAAAGTCCGCGCGCCTCCAACGGCCTCTACGCCGGTGGCAGCAAGTACATCGATCAGGACTCCCCCGACACCATCAGCCGCGCCGGCGCGAAGATCGCCGAGGCCTTGCATTACCTCCTGCTCTACCGCCCGCCGTTGCAGGAGGGCAGCCACTGGATTGAGCTCGGCGCCTGCCCCGGCGGCATGACCTCCGAGCTTCTCGCCCGCCATCAGCGCGTCACCGCCATCGACCGCGCTCCCCTGGACAAACGCCTCGATGGCCGGTCCGGCCTGAAGTTCTTCCTCGAAGACGTCGCCGCCTTCCAGCCCCGCGCTGGCACCACCTATGACGCGCTTCTGTGCGACATGAACGGCCCGCCCGAAGAGTCCATCGAGCAGGTCATCCGCCTCTCACGTTTTCTCAAACCCGGCGGCCTCGTCGTCTTCACGCTCAAAGTGCCGCGCATCGATTCGCTGGACGAACCCAACGAGCTCTTCCGCCTCATTGTATCGATGTCCAAAGCTGCCGGGCTGCACCTGTTTGCGCAGACACACCTGACCTATAACCGTCACGAGCTGACGCTGTTCTTTGAAACCGTTTGAAGTCCCTCAGGGGATGAAGGTCAGCAGCCACTCGACAGCCTCCTGGTTTTTAAAATTTGGCCTGGCCTTCAGTTCGAGCAGTTTGCGCCGGCATTTTTCCGGCTCCCGCTCGGCCAGTTCGGTGAGATCGCTCTGCAATCCATCGTTGTCATGTCCGTCGGCAAAGCCGGCGGCAAGAGCCTCCAGCAAATCTTCCAGGCAGTCCAGGCCGCCGATTTCCGCCACGAGCAGTGCGATGAGCTCCCGTGACCAGAAATTATTTTCAGGCGACTTCATCGCCTCCAGCAGCAAAGGAAGATCGTCGATGCAGACAGCGGCTTTGACCCGCTCGTAAGCCTCCAACACCGCCTCCGCTTCACCTTCGTTGCTGGCATTCCGCATGAACTGCAGGTCAGCAGCAATGCTCTGGCTGATCGCGTTTTCGAGCTCGGGAGAGAATTCCTCCTCCTCTTCCTCATTCACCGGCGCCTCCGCCTGCGGCAGATCTTCCGGCTTCAGCAGCACCGCCCCTTTCAGCAGACGGCAAAATTCCTTCTTCGTCACCTTGTGCAGCGTCCCCTGCTTGGTCAGCGGGTCTTTCATCCGCTTGTACTCGATGGACAGCCGCGCCCATTCCACGATGCGGAGGTAGTCCTCCCCCTTCTTCCAGATCTGTCCTTGCTCCAATTTCATTGTCTCCAGTAGCCGCCGCATCGGCCCCTGCCACGAGATTCTGCAAACTCCCTCCGGCGGGAGGTGCCGTCCAGAGCCCGTCTCTCTCTTTTCTGCCACTCGGAACACCCCATTAAAGCCCCCCTCCAGGTCTGAAGAACGGGTCATCAAATCCGAACAGTCAGGATTTCCAAATAAATCGGAATTCAGACTTGTTTGCTGGCTTTGTTGTTATTATAATTATAATATATGTGATATATCACAACGAATATCCCATTTTTTTCTCCTCAGCCCAAAACGCCCCGAATGAAAACGCCCTCCTTACTCCCCCGGCTCTTTTGCCTCGCCCTGGCGCTGGCGTGGACCCACGGCGCCCAGGCCAGCACGGTCTTCTGGGGCAGCAATTTCAATGACAACCTCTACGACAGCTCCGGCAATGCGCTGGACTCCACCTACTCCTTTGAAATCGGGTCCTTTGGCACCTTCGTCCCCACCTACCAGAATATCGATCAATGGCAGGCCAACTGGCATGTCATCGACCGCGCCTTCGATCCCGACTCCAACGGCTGGAACTCCACGGAGCAGTTCTTCGTCGGCACCGTCGGCTTCAACACGGACGGCACCTCCGACTCCCCGGACGCCAATCCCGCCGATGTCTTCACCCAGGGCGATGTGGTTTACCTGTGGGTTTACAACTCCCTCTCCATCGTTCCCGGCAGCGAATGGGCCCTCGTGACCGACGGTTCTCCCGTGGGCGACTCGGCGGACGACTGGATCATTCCTGATCCTGCGGACACCAGCAGCTCCTTCAACTGGCAGCTCACCGATGCCAACTCTGCCGTCATCGGCGGTGCCAATGGCGTTCAGGGCCCTGGAGGTTATTCCACGACTCCAAGTGTTTTCAGCCTGCAGACCGCCGTGGTTCCAGAGCCCGGCTCAGCCCTTCTCCTGCTGGCCGCAGCAGCCGCCCATCTGACCCGCCGCGCACGCCGTCTCTCACGCATGCCCCTGCTCTGAAGCCAACCCCATGAGGGAACACGCATCACGATTCACCGGTCTGACGTGCCGCCTCCCAGCGGCACGTTTCATCGTTTCCATCTGCTGCCTTTTCATCGCCGCCTCCGCCGCCAGCGCAGCCACCGACTTCAGCGACTATTCCGGCTTCGGCAGCGCCAGCAGCACGGTGGTCAGCACCATCAAGATCGGCACCACCACCGACAGCGAAACTTCCATCACCGCAAACACCACGGCCACCGGTGACGACATCACCGGCAGCGATGACGAAGATGGCGTCACCGTTCCAGCCAGCGTCGTCGCGGGCACCAGCGGCAGCCTCACGGTCAAGGTCACCAACAGCAGCGGCGCCACCGTCTTTCTCAATGCCTGGATTGACTACAACCGCAACGGCGTGCTGACGGACAGCGGCGAGCAGATCGCCAGCAACACCACCATCGCCACCGGCACGTCCAACGCCAGCAAGACCATCACCTTCACCGTTCCGGCCGCCGCCTCCATTGGCACGGCCGGCGTGCGCGTCCGCCTCACCTCCACCAGCAGCCCCGGCTCCACCGGCCAGAGCGGCAATGGCGAAGTGGAGGACTACATTGTCTCGATCGTTTGTCCCACAATCACCGTCACCACCTCCGCCCTGGATGATGGCGTCGTGGGCAGGCCATACTCGCAGACGCTCGCGGCCAGCGGCGGCAATGGCAGCTACACCTGGGCGCTGGCCTCTGGCACGCTTCCCTCGGGTCTCACGCTGAATGCTTCCACTGGCGTGATCTCCGGCACGCCCACCTCCGCCAACGGCGGCGCCTCGCTCACTTTCACCGCCACGGACGCCTCCGGCTGCCAGGGCTCCACCACCCAGACCATCCAGGTGTGGAATTACAGGTTCATCACTCCCACTTCGCTGCCGCCTCCCACCGTCGGCACCGCATACTCGCAAACGATGAGCGCCAGGGAGTCGGGCTTTGACGTCCAGCAGGCGTTCTCATCCACCTCCGTGGGCACCCTGGCCGCGGCAGATGCCGTTCTCGCCGGCACCAATCGCACCAGCAACTGGACCGGCTCCGCCTCCGTCATTTCTTTCAGCAGCAGCGGCGCAGGTGGCGGCCACTTCACAGATTCTGATTTCCCTGCGGGTCCGGGCGACAACTTTGCCCTCAAAGCCACCGGCATCATCACCATCCCGACCGCAGGCGCATGGACCTTTGCCACCTCTTCTGACGATGGCGCCCGCGTGAAAATCGACGGCACCGCGGTCATCAACGACGACACTCAGCATGCCGTGACGGACAAATTCGGCACGGTGAACCTCACTGCCGGGACTCACACCATCGAGCTTGTTTTCTTTGAACTGGGAGGCGGTGAAGCCATCGAGCTGTTTGCCGCCGCCGGCACTCTGTCCTCCTTCAGTTCGTCCTTCAAGCTCGTCGGCGCATCAGACGGACTCAGCGTCGTCCGCTCATCTCCTTCATACACCTGGGCCGTAGCCTCCGGCTCCCTGCCCGCGGGTCTCACGATCAATTCGGGCACAGGTGTGCTCAGCGGCACTCCCACCAGCGCTTCTGTCGCAAACTTTACTCTTCGTGCCACCGACAACTCCGGCTTCAGCGTCACTCAGGATTACAGCGTCACCACCTGCTCTGCGATCACCCTCAGCCCGTCTTCTCTCCCCGCACCCATGGTTTACTCCGCCTACAGTCAGTCCCTCAGCGCGACTGGTGGTATGCAGCCCTACGGATTCGCGCTGACCAGCGGCTCCTTGCCGGCCGGCCTCTCTCTGAACACTGACACCGGCCTCATTTCCGGCCGCCCCACCTCCACGGCTGCCGCCACCTTCACCATCGCCGCAACTGACGCCAACGGCTGCTCTTCTTCCCGTTCTTACACTCTGACACCGGCCTCCCCCACGGACTTCGGCGACTACGCCGCCCTTCCCTCCGCCGCCAGCACCGTGGTCTCCACCCTGCGGATCGGAGCTCTCACGGATGCCGAACCCTCCGCCGTCACTGACAGCAGCGCCACCGGAGACGACCTCAGCGATCTCGCTGACGAAGACGGCGTCACCGTTCCAGCCTACCTCATCCAGGGCGTTTCCAACTCGATAACGGTCAATGTCACCAACACCACCGGCGCGACCGCCTACCTGAACGCCTGGATCGACTACAACAAAAACGGCGTCCTCACAGATTCCGGCGAGCAGATCGCCACCAACACCACCATCGCCACCGGCACCTCCAACATCAACAAGACCCTCACCTTCACCGTGCCCGCCACAGCGGCCACCGGCACCGTGGGCGTGCGTGTGCGTCTCACCTCCACCAGCAGCCCCGGCTCCACCGGAGCCAGCGGCAACGGTGAGGTGGAGGACAATCTCGTCTCCATCCTCCCCCCCACCGACTTCGGGGATGACTCCGGTCTTGCCATCGCCGGCAGCACCTCCTCCACCTCCATCCGCATGGGCGCTCTGGTGGACAGTGAAGTCTCCACCCTTGCCAATGCCGCCGCTACAGGTGACGACACCAATGGCAGCGACGACGAAGACGGCGTCACCCTTCCCGCCTCCGTCATTCAGGGGCAGTCCGGCGTGAGCATCTCCGTGAACCTCACCAACTCCAGCGGCGCGGACGCCTTCCTCAACGGCTGGATCGACTTCAACAACAACGGCCTCCTCACCGACGCAGGCGAGCAGATCGTCGTCAATGACGTCGTCAGCACCGGCACCAGCGGCGCCACCCGCACCTACACCTTCACCGTGCCGGGCGCGGCGGCCACCGGCGCCATCGGCGTGCGCTTCAGGCTCAGCTCCACCGCCTCCCCGGGAGACAGCGGCATCTCGGGCACGGGTGAAGTGGAAGACTACGCTCTCACCGTCGTTCCCGCCTCCGACCACGGCGACTTCTCACGCTTTGCAGACGCCAGCAGCTACAACACCAGCGCCCTCGGCATCGGCGATCTGGAGGACACGGAAATCACTCCCGTCACCAATCTCGCCGCCACGGGCGATGACATCACCAATGTGAACGACGAAGACGGCGTCACCCTGCAGGCCATTCTCGTGCAGGGTCAGGCCGGCGTGGCCGTCACCGTCAAGCTCAACAACACCACCGGCGCACCCGCCTACCTCAACGGCTGGGTGGACTTTAACAACAACGGCACCCTCGATGCCAGCGAGCAGGTCATCGCCGACGCCGTCGTGGACGACGGCACTTCCGGAGACTTCCAGACCTTTTACTTCGACGTTCCCAGCACCGCCACCATCGGCACGGCTGGCGCGCGCTTCCGTCTCACCTCCGTGGCGTCCCCCGGCCCCACCGGCGCCAGCGGCTACGGCGAGGTGGAGGACTACACCAGTTCCATCGTGGCTCCTTCGTCGAACTTCCGCGACTACTTCTACACCATCCGCGCCGTTGGCACCCACTTCTACCTGGACGAAATCTCCGTTTACAATCCCAACTCCTCCACGCCGACTGTATCGGTCACGCAGGGCATCCTGGATCTCAACACCGCCTCCCCAGGCTTTAACACCGGCGCCACTGATGCGTGGATGAACGGCCTGGCGCTGGACTGGCTCAACCGCCGCTTCTACTGGCTCGCCACCTCCACCGGCTCCAATGGCTACAACGCCAGCCTTTACACCGCCAACTATAACAACGTCACCAAGACCTGGAGTTACCAGCTCGTCACGGGGTCGGCCTTGTCAAACGTCTCGTTCAGCAGCGGCACTCCCTCCTCGGCCACCGCCAGTTCTGGCGCCTTCCCCCGTGCCGCATTCTACAACGGCGAATACTACGCGGGCGGCCAGCTCAGCAACAACGTGGCAGTCTGGCATTTGAACGCGGCCGGCACGGGCATGGCCTCGCCCGCCTACAATGACTACACCAACTTCTTCCATCTCTCCCAGACCTTCAACGGCGGTGACTTCGTCATCCGCCCGCAGGACGGCCTCCTCGTCACCTCCACCGTCATCAGCAACGCCAACACTCTGTTCAACCAGTTCATCAGCGACGGCACAAACTCCTCCGGCCCTTCGGCCACCACCGCCAGCGTGGACGCCCAGATCCCCTATTCCAGCAACAGCTCGGTGCAGATCGCAGGCGTGGGTGGTGTCTCCCGTCTCTATGCTCTCGGCTCCTCGGGCTCCAACATCTACCGCATCGACAGGTACGACACCTCCTCCCCCAATGCCGTTAAAGTCGGCCCCCTGCCCAGCGCCTCCTACACCGACCTTTCCGAAGGCATCTCCTCCTCCGTCACATCTCTCGGCGTCAAAGGCATCGTTTACTATGACACCAACGGCCTCTCCGACGGCATCATCAGCGGCACCGGCACCAACGCCAGCGGCCGCCTCTATGCCATGCTCGTGGACTCCTCCGGCAATCTGGTGGACTCCTTCCCCGTCAAGAGCGACGGCACCTTCATCCTCGGCGGCGCCACCGCCAACACCTCCTACAAGGTGGTCTTGAGCACCTCCTACGGCAGCCTCGGGTCCGCCGCTCCCACGTCGGCGCTTCCCACCGGCTGGCTCAATGCAGGCGAGTTCCTCGGCTCCGGCGCGGGCAGTGACGGCACCATTGACGGCAGCCTCGCTGTCACCGTCGGCAGCGTCGGCGTCGTCAATGCCACCTTCGGCCTCTCCCAGACTCTTTCCATCGGCGACACCGTCTGGAATGACGTGAACAACAACGGCCTGCAGGATTCCGGAGAAAGCGGCATCGGTGGTGTCACCGTGCAGCTTTGGACCCCCGGCACGGACAACGCCATCGGCGGCACCGGCGGCGCTGCGGACGCCCTGGCCGCCACCACCACCACAGACGGCACCGGAGCTTACAGCTTCGCCGGGCTCGTCGCCGGAAAATATTTCGTCACGGTCACTCCCCCCACCGTTTACTCCGTGGTCAGCAGCACCGCTGCGGGAGACAACGGAGTGGACGGCGACAACAACGGCTCGCAGCCCGGCGGACGCGCCACCACCGTTTACAGCCCCATCGTCACCCTGACCCAGGTCGCTGAGCCAGGGAACCTCGCCTCCGGCGGAGGAAACGTCGAAGACACCATCGACTTCGGATTGCTCACCGCCGTGGATTACGGCGACTACGCCTCCTTTGGCAGCGCGGGCAGCTCGCTCGTGGCAAACCTCTACCTCGGTTCCCTCATCGACTCCGAGTATTCCCCTCTCACCAATTCCAGCGCCAATGGCGACGATCTCAACGGCCTCGCGGATGAAGACGGCACGATCGTGCCTGCCAGCATCTACGTCGGCACCTCCGGCTCCCTCACCATCACCACCACGAACACCTCCGGCGCCTCCGCCTTCCTCCATGTCTGGATCGACTTCAACCGCAACGGCGTGCTCACAGACAGCGGTGAGCAGATCGCCAGCAATGTCATCATTCCAAACGGCACCTCCAAGGCCAACCGCACCGTCAACTACACCGTCCCGGGCACCGCCTCCCTGGGCGCCGCCGGGGTTCGCGTCCGCCTCACTTCAGTGAGCACTCCGGGCTCCACCGGCACCACCGGCAATGGCGAAGTCGAGGACTACGTCACCACCATCGCCTGTCCCTCCATCACCGTGCCCACCCCCTCTCCCTCCACAGTGGGCGCTTCCTACTCCCAGACTCTCAGCGCCGGCGGCGGCACCGCTCCGTACACCTGGGCTCTGACTTCGGGCACTCTGCCGCTGGGCTTGACCTTCAACAGCAGCACCGCGGTGATCTCCGGCACGCCCCTCGCCACCAACGGCTCCGGCACCACCGTCACCTTCCGTGTCACCGACGCCAACGGCTGCCAGGCCACGCTGCCCCTCAATATCCTGGTCTGTCCTGTGATCAGCGTCAGCACCACCACCCTTCCGGCAGCGATTCAAGGCGCTCCCTACAGCCAGTCGCTCGCCTCGTCCTCCGGCGTCGCTCCCTACTCCTATTCCGTCACCAGCGGCTCGCTGCCCGCGGGCCTCACCCTCGCCACCACCGGCGTCTTCAGCGGCACCTCCACCAGCACGGGGACCTCCACCTTCACCGTCCAGACCACGGACGCCTACGGCTGCTCCGGCACGCGCTCCCTTTCCATCACCACCAATCCTCCGGTGACTGATTTCGGCGACTACCCCGCCTTTGCCTCCGCCTCCCTTACCGCCAGCACGGAAATCCGCATCGGCACCAACGCCACGGACGTCGAGCCCGTCAATCCCGCCACCGGTTCCGCAAACGCTGACGACACCACCGGCACCGATGACGAAGACCTCGTGATCCCCTCCGTCGTCTCCGGCGGTGAGCTGAAGTTTGACTTCCCCGTCACCCTCAGCGGCGGCACCACCCTCGGCCGCGTGGCCGTCTGGGCGGACTGGAATGGCGACGGCGACACGCTCGACGCCAATGAATCCGTCACAGTCACCGGCTCCGGTGTCATTGGCGGCAGCAACACCGTCACCGCCACCTTCAGCCCTCCCGCTGGCACCACGGTCGGCACCAAATATCTCCGCATCATCGCCATCGAGGGCACCACCGCTCCCTCCTTCAGCGGCGCCTCCACCTCGAAGGGTGAAGTCGAAGACTACGCCATCTCCGTCACCGCGCCGACCCTGGATTACGGCGACCTGCCGGACACCATCATCGGCACCAGCGCCGGCAACTACCAGACCCTCTCCAACGACAACGGCCCCGCCCACACCGCCAACAGCAATCTCCGCCTCGGCGCCGCCGTCGATGCCGAAGGCAACGGCCAGCCCAACTCCACCGCCACCGGTGACGGTGCCGACGACGACGGCGTGGCCGCCCTGCCCACGCTGACTCAAAACGTCCCCGCCACCCTCACCGTCACCGCCACCAACACCTTCGGCTCCGCCGGCTTCCTCAAGGCCTGGATCGACTGGAACAACGACGGCAACCTCAGCGCCGACGAAGAGCTCGGCAGCGAGATCAGCGTGCCCAACGGCACCAGCGGCGGCTCCTTCAACTTCAACTTCACCGTGCCCAGCACCGCCGTCATCGGCGCCAATCTTGGCCTCCGCGTCCGCCTCGCCAGCCAGACCATCCCCGCCTCCAATGGCGTCGTCGGAACGGGGGAGGTGGAAGACTACCTGATCACCGTCAACGTCTCCACCGTGGACTTTGGCGACAACCCCGGCTTCCCCTCCGCATCGCGCGTCGCCAGCACCGCCATCAAGATCGGCACCAACGCCACCGACGTGGACAACAGCAACCCCATTTCCGGCAACGCCACCGTGGACGACACCACCGGCACCGATGACGAAGATCTCACCATGCCCACCCTGCTCGCCGGCAGCAGCGGCACGCTGACCATTCCCGTGACTCTCGCCAGCCCCGTCACCTCCGGCAAGATCGCTGTCTGGGCCGACTGGAACGGCGACAACGCCGTCACCGGCACCAATGAAATCGTGTCCCTGAGCACCAGCAGCCTCGTCACCGGCACAAACACCATCACCGCCACCCTCAGCCCGCCCTCCGGCATCACCGCCGGCACCAAGTTCCTCCGCATCATCGCCACCGAAGGCTCCACCGCTCCCTCCTTCAGCGGCAGTTCCACCCTCCGCGGTGAGGTCGAAGACTACGCCATCACCGTCAATACCTTCGTGCTCGACTTCGGTGACCTTCCGGACACCGGCGCCGGTACCAGCACTGGCAACTACCAGACCCTCAGCAGCGACAGCGGCCCCTCCCACACCGCCACCAGCACCACCCTCCGCCTCGGTGCCACCATCGATACAGAAGCGGATGGCCAGCCCAACTCCACCGCCACCGGCGACGGCTCCGACGAAGACGGCATCACCGCCATGCCCGTTTTCTACCGCGGCCAGAACTACACCATCCCAGTCTCCGTCTTCAACAACACCGGCTCCACCGCGCGCATCTTCGCCTTCATCGACTGGAACAACGACGGCGACTTCGCTGACTCCGGCGAAACCCTTTCCGCCGTCGCCGTCAGCAGTTCCTCCTCGCCGCAGACCGTCAATATCACCGGCGCCACTCCCGGCACCGCCACCCTCGGCACCTTCGGCGCGCGCTTCCGTCTCGCCACCGCCTCCACCCTCGCCTCCACCGGCACCACCGCCGACGGTGAAGTGGAAGACTACATCGTCACCGGCGCCTGCCCCATCATCGCCATCACACCAGCTTCCCTCCCCGCCACCGCCCAGTACGCCAGCTACAGCCAGACCCTCACCGCCGCCAGCGGCACCGCGCCCTACACCTGGACCATCACCACCGGCGCCATTCCCGGCGGCCTCACCCTCAGCAGTGCCGGACTTCTCAGCGGCACGGTCAACAGCGCCAGCGGCGCCTACGTCTTCACCGTCAAGGCCACGGATGCCAATGGCTGCTCCGCCACCCAGAGCTACACCATCAGCGTCGGCTCCGGCGGCATGAGCGTCGGCAATCTCGTCTTCTTTGACGAAAACAACAACGGCCTCAAAGACGCCACCGAGCGCGGCATTCCCAATGTGCCCGTGGAAATCTGGAGCGCGGGCGCCGATGGCAAGGTGAACTCCGCGGACGACCAGCCCGTCACCTCCGGCAGCGCCTCCACCCTCTCCTCCGGCGGCATGCTCGCGGCGGGCTCGTACGGCTCCATCGCCTCCGGCTACTCCACCCTCACCGCCGTCACGGACTGGACCGGCGCCTATCAGTTCACCTCCCTCCCCACCGGCGTCTTCTATCTCAAAATCACTCCGCCAAACAAGACGGTCTTCTCCAGCAAATACGGCTCCGGCTCCACCACCTACAGCCTCAATCTCGACTTCCCTCTCGCCAGCTCCACCTCCGTCCTCGTGGACAACGGCATCGACAATGACAGCAACGGCGTTCAGACCACCGGCTCCTTCACCGGCAGCGGCGATGCCGTCGTCGCGGGTGTCGGCGCCGCTGTTTTCAGCATGCCCTTCACCCTCGCCACCGCCACCGAGCCCGGCACCTCCAATCTCGGCAGCGATGAGTACACCATCGACTTCGGTCTCCGCCCCTGCCCCGCCCTCGGCATCACTCCCCTCACCGTTCCCGCCGTCAGTTCCGGCGTGGCTTACAGCACCACCCTGAGCACCTCCGGCGGCACCGGCCCCTACACCTACGCCATCACTCAGGGCGCCCTGCCTTCCGGGCTTTCCATGTCCACCGCCGGCGTCATCTCCGGCACCACCTCCACCACGGGCACCAGTGCCATCACCATCCGCGCCACGGACGCTCGCGGCTGCCAGGGCTTCACCACCATCCAGCTCAGCGTCACCACCGCCATGAGCATCACCACGGCCTCGCTCCCCAATGGCACCGAAGGCACCGCCTACACCTCCACCACCCTGGCCGCCACCGGCGGCACCTCTCCGTATCAAAACTGGCGCGTCAGCACCGGCTCTCTCCCCGCAGGTCTTTCCATCAGCAGCAGCACCGGCGTCCTCTCCGGTACTCCCACCTCCCCCGGCACCTACGTCTTCACCGTCGCCGTCGATGACGCCCTCGTCACTCCTGCCAGCGTCACGGTGACAAACGGCTCCGTGGAAACAGACGCCTGGAGCGCGGTCACCTTCACACCCCGCACCTCCGTCACCGGCTGGACCTTGGGCAGCAGCGCCCTCACCGGCACCACCACCGCCGTCCAGCTCTACGGCGTGAACAACTCCAACGCCAATAACTCGCAGCTCGGAGACACCCCCGCCGGCTCGCAGTATCTCGCCTCGCCGTTTGTGGACTCCTGGGCCTCCCAGACCGTCAGCGGCTTCACCGTCGGCCGCCCCTACACCCTGCGCCTGCGCTACGCCATGCGCGGCGCCTTCACCAATCCCTCCACCACGGAAGCCCAGCCGCCTTTCTATGGCAACTCCCTCTGGATCGCCGGTTACAATGGCTCCGCCGCCAGCCTCTTCGGTCCCGCCAATGTGAACTTCCCCGCGCCCGCCAGCGCGAACTACGACAACTGGGCCACGCTCGACATCCCCTTCGTCCCCCAGACCTCCAGCATCGTCTTCTCCTACGGTCTCGATGGCGCGGCCATCGATGACATCCAGTTCATCCCCACCGTCGCCTCCACCACCACAGCCACCAGGCAGTTCACCGTCGTCATTGCTGGAAACCGTGACTGGGGCGACCTCCCAGACACCGGCATCGGCACCGGCACCGCCAACTACCAGACCACCAGCAGCGACAGCGGCCCCTCCCACTATCGCGACACCAACCTGCGCCTCGGCGCCACCCTCGACATCGAATCCGACGGCCAGCCCGACAGCACCGCCACCGGCGACGACAACACTGGCACGGACGACGAAGACGGCATCTCCTCCCTGCCCGTCTTCGCCCGTGGCAAATCCTTCACCATCCCCGTCTCCGTCTTCAACAACACCGGCGGCAGCGCCAATGTCTTTGTCTTCCTCGACTGGAACAACGACGGCGACTTCCTCGATCCCTCGGAGGCTGTCAGTTCCGTCTCCGTCAGCAGCAGCTCTTCACAGCAAAGCGTCAATGTCACCGGCACCGTGCCGGGCTCCGCCGTCCTCGCGCAGATCGGTCTCCGCGTGCGTCTCTCCACCGCCTCATCGCTGGGTGCCTTCGGCATCGCCACCAATGGTGAGGTCGAAGACTATCTCGTCAACACCACCTGCCCCACGCTTTCTCTCAGCCCCGCGTCCCTGGCCAATGGCACTCTCAGCCTTTCCTACTCGCAGACGGTCGCCGCCACCGGTGGCACCGCGCCCTACACCTACTCCCTCAGCTCCGGCACACTGCCTTCGGGCGTCACGCTGAATGCCAGCAGCGGTGTGCTCAGCGGCACGCCCAATGTCGCCGGCACCTACACCTTCACCCTCGGCGCCACCGATGCCAACGGCTGCTCCGCCACCCAGGCCTTCAGCGTGGTCATGTCCTGCCCCACGCTTTCCATCTCTCCTGCCTCCCTCGCGGACGGCACCGTGGGCACCGCCTATTCCCAGACCCTCACCGCCAGCGGCGGCGCCTCGCCCTACGCTTCATGGACGGTCACCAGCGGCACGCTCCCTGCGGGCCTCACGCTCAGCAGCTCAGGCGTCATCAGCGGCACTCCCACCGCCGGCAATGGGGCGGGCGTCACCTTCACCGTCCGCACCACCGATGCCAACGGCTGCCAGGGCTCGCAGGCCATCACCCTGCAGATCTGCCCCGTCGTCACTCTGAGTCCCACCACTCTCGCCACCGCCACGGTAAACAGCGCCTACTCGCAGACCATCACCTCTTCCGGCGGCGCTTCCCCCTACACCTATACCGTCAGCAGCGGCACACTGCCCGCCGGCCTCACTCTCAGCAGCGCCGGTGTCCTCAGCGGCACACCCACCAGCACCACCAGCCGCACCTTCACCATCACCGCCACGGATGCCAATGGCTGCCCCGGTTCGCGCTCCTACACCCTCGCCCCGGCCTGCCCCCTCATTGCCGTCACTCCGGCCACGGCCACGCGCGCCACCGTCGGTGTCGCCTATTCACAAACCCTCGCTGCCAGCGGCGGCCTCGCGCCCTATGGTTCATGGACCGTCACCAGCGGCACGCTGCCCGCCGGCCTCTCTCTCAATGCCAGCACTGGCGTCATCAGCGGCACGGCCACCACCGCCAATGGCAGCGGCGCCACCGTCACCTTCCGCACCACGGATGCCAACGGCTGCACCGGCTCGCAGGCCGTTGTCCTGCAGGTCTGCCCCGTCATCTCCATCTCCCCCTCCACCCTGCCAAACGGCACCATCAATTCCTCCTACTCCCAGACGCTCACCTCCTCCGGCGGCGCATCTCCCTACACCTACGCCCTCACCAGCGGCACTTTGCCCGCGGGCATCACCCTCACTTCCGCCGGTCTCCTCTCCGGCACTCCCACCAGCACCTCCGCCGCCAGCTTCACCGTCACCGCCACGGACGCAAACGGCTGCAGCGCCTCGCTCCCATGCACCATCACCCCCGCGCCGGACTCCGACTTCGGTGACTTCAGCCTCTTCACCAATGCCAGCAGCCGCATGAATGCCACCCTCCGCATCGGCTCGCTCACCGATGTGGAAGCCTCCGCCACCACCAATGCCGCCGCCACCGGTGACGACACCACCGGCAGCGATGACGAGGACGGCGTCACCCTTCCCGCCTCCTTCACCCAGGGCGCTGCCGGCTCCTTCACGGTCAATGTCACCAACACCAGCGGCGCCACCGCCTATCTCAATGCCTGGATCGACTACAATCAAAACGGCCTGCTGACCGACTCTGGCGAGCAGGTCGCCATCAACACCGTCATCCCCACCGGCACCTCCAACGCCAACAAGACCATCTCCTTCACCGCTCCCGCCGCCGCGCTTCTCGGCAGCTCCGGCGTACGTGTCCGCCTCACCTCCACCGCCTCCCCCGGCCCCACCGGCGCCACCGGCAATGGCGAAGTCGAGGACAACGTCGCCACCTTCGTCGCTCCCACCACCGACTACGGCGACTTCTCCCTCTTCGCGGACGCCTACAGCACCGGCAACTCCAACCTCAGGCTCGGCTCCCTCATCGACCTCGAAGGCAGCGCCACCAAGGACTCCAGCGCCCAGGGCGACGACAACACCGGCAGCGATGACGAAGACGGCATCACCTTCCCTTCCATGACAGCGGGCCAGCCCATGAGCCTGCCCGTCACCGTCACCAATCTCACCGGCTCCACCGCCTACCTCAACGCCTGGATCGACTACAACAACAACGGCGTCCTCACCGATGCCGGCGAGCAGATCGCCTCCAATGTCAACGTCGCCACCGGCACCAATGGCGGCACGCTCACGCTAAATTTCACCGTGCCCACCAATGCCGTGACCGCCGCCTCCCTCATCGGCACCCGCTTCCGCCTCACCAATGTCGCCACTCCCGGCTCCACCGGCGGCGTCGGCATCGGCGAAGTCGAAGACCACGCCGTCGTCATCCTCGCCCCGCTCACCGACTTCGGCGACTTCAGCGGCGCACCCAGCGTCTCCAACACCGCCAGCACCAATCTGCGCCTCGGTGCGCTCGTCGATACCGAATACGCCGCCACCACCAATGCCACTGCCACCGGTGATGATGTCACCGGCGTCGATGACGAAGACGGCGTCACCCTGCCCTCCATGACCGCGGGCGCTCCGGTCACGATCCCCGTCGTCGCCACCAACACCTCCGGCGCCCCCGCCTATCTCAACGCCTGGATCGACTTCAACAACAACGGCGTCTTCACCGACTCCGGCGAGCAGATCGCCACCAACACCAACGTCGCCACCGGCGTCACCAACGCCTCCTTCAACATCAGCACCACCGTTCCCGCCGCCGCGGTCACCGGCACCGGCGTCGGTGTGCGCGTCCGTGTTTCCAATGACATCTCCCCGGGCTCCTCCGGCGCCGGCGGTGTCGGTGAAGTCGAGGACTACATCGTCACCATCGCCGCGCCCACCACCGACTTCGGCGACTTCAATGGTTTCGCCACCGTCAGCGGCACCGCCAACAGCAGGCTGCGTCTCGGCGCTCTGGTGGACACCGAATACGTCGCCACCACCGACGCCACCGCCACCGGCGACAACATCACCGGCAGCGATGACGAGGACGGCGTCACCTTCGCCCCCATGATCGCCGGCGCTTCCGCCAATATCTCGGCCGTGGTGACAAACACCACCGGCTCCACCGCCTACGTCAACGCCTGGATCGACTACAACGGCAACGGCTCCCTCACCGATGCGGGCGAGCAGATCGCCGCCAATATCGCCATCGCCACCGGCACCAGCGGCAGCGCCATCGGCGGCGCCATCCCCATCCCCGCCACCGCCCTCACCGGTGTTCCTCTCGGCGCGCGTGTCATGATCACCAGCGCCTCCTCTCCCCCCCTCAGCGGCAATGTGGGCACCGGTGAAATCGAGGACTACGTCATCACCATCACCGCCCCCACCACCGACTTCGGCGACTTCAGCGGCTTTGCTGACGCCTCCCAGGGTGTCAGCCCCACCCTGCAGATGGGCGGCAGTGTGGACGCCGAGTACGTCTCCACCCGCAACACCACCGCCACCGGCGATGACACCACCGGCAGCGACGATGAAGACGGCGTCACCCTGCCCTCCATGACCGCCGGCCAGTCGCTCACCATCCCCGTCGTCATCACCAACAGCAGCGGCGCTCTCGGCTATCTCAATGCCTGGATCGACTTCAACAACAACGGCAGCCTCACCGACTCAGGCGAGCAGATCGCCTCCAATCTCAACATCCCCACCGGCAGCGACGGCGCCACCTTCAACATCAACGTCACCGTTCCTCTCTCCGCCGTCACCGGCACCGGTCTCGGCGCCCGCTTCCGCCTCTCCGCGCCCACCTCCCCTGGCCCCACCGGCTCCAATCCCGCCATCGGTGAAATCGAGGACTACGTCGTCACCATCGCCGCGCCCACCATCGACTTCGGCGACTTCAGCGGCTTTGACAGCGCCGGCAGCACCGCCAACAGCAGGCTCAAAATCGGCTCCCTGGTGGACGCCGAGTACGCCTCCAACATGAACACCACCGCCACCGGTGACGACACCACCGGCAGCGATGACGAAGACGGCGTCACCATCCCTACCCTCACCGCCGGCTCCCTCGCCACCATCTCCGCCAAGGTGACCAACTCCAGCGGCTCCTCCGCCTATCTCAACGCGTGGGTTGACTACAACAACAACGGCAGCCTCACCGACTCCGGCGAGCAGATCGCCACCAACACCGTCATTGTCACCGGCACCTCCAACGTCACCAAGAACATCAGCTTCACCGTGCCCGTGGGTGCGGTGGCCGGCACGCCGGTCGGGGTGCGCGTCAGGCTCACCTCCATCTCCTCTCCCGGCTCCACCGGCACCTCGTCCGGCATCGGCGAAGTGGAGGACAACGTCGTCACCATCGTCGGCCCCACCACAGACTATGGTGACTGGAGCGGCATCGCTGACGCTTCCAACACCGTCGTCTCCACCCTCCGTCTCGGTGCTCTCACAGATGCCGAGTTCAGCTCCACCAAAAACGCCACCGCCACCGGGGATGACACCACCTACCTCGATGACGAAGATGGCATCGCCCTGCCTGCTCTCACCGCCGGCGGCACGTTCACCATTCCCGCCACCGTCACCAACACGAGCGGCGCCTCCGCCTACCTCAATGCCTGGATCGACTTCAACAACAACGGCTCCTTCGCCGATGCCGGCGAGCAGTTCGCCTCCAACGTCACCGTCGCCACGGGTCTGACCAATTCCACCCTCAATCTGAGCATCGCCGTCCCCCCCGCCGCCGTCACCGGCACCAATCTCGGCGCCCGTTTCCGCCTCACCTCCGCCAGCAGCCCCGGCTCCACCGGCACCGGCGGCGGCAATGGCGAAGTGGAGGACTACGTGGCAAACATCGCCGCACCCACCACGGACTTTGGCGACTTCAGCGGCTTTGCCGCCGCCTCCAGCATCGCCAACACCACCCTGCGCCTCGGCACCCTGGTGGACAAGGAGTACGCCGCCACCTCCAGCACCGACGCCACCGGCGACGACACCACCGGCAGCGATGACGAAGACGGTGTGACTCTCCCCTCCATGACCGCCGGTGCTCCCGCCACCATCCCCGTCGTCGTCACCAACACCACTGGCTCGGCCGCGTTCCTGAACATGTGGATCGACTACAACAACGACGGCGATCTCAGCGGCGCGAACGAGCAGGTCGCCACCAATGTCAGCATCGCCACCGGCACCACCGGCAGCACCCAGAATCTCAGCATCACTGTCCCGGCTGGCGCGGTCACCGGCACCAGTCTCGGCGTTCGCACCCGCCTCACCTCCGTGTCTTCCCCCGGTCCGGTCGGCGCTGCCGGAACCGGTGAAGTCGAGGACTACGTCGTCAGCATCATCACACCGCCTCTCGATTACGGTGACTGGAGCGGCATCGCCGATGCCGCCTCCAACGCCACCACCGCGCTGCGCCTCGGCTCCCTGGTGGACACCGAATATGTCTCCACCCGCAACGCCGCCGCCACCGGTGACGACACCACCGGCAGTGCTGACGAGGACGGCGTCACCCTTCCCTCCATGACCGCCGGCGCTCCCGCCACCATTCCCGTCGTCGTCACCAACACCTCCGGCTCCACCGCGTATCTCAACATCTGGATCGACTACAACAACAACGGCGTCCTCACCGATGCCGGCGAGCAGATCGCCTCCAATGTCATCGTCGCCTCCGGCACCACCAGCACCACCAAAAACATCGGCATCACCGTCCCGGCTGGCGCTGTCACCGGTTCCAATGTCGGCGTGCGCGTGCGCCTCACGGATGTCGCCTCCCCCGGCATCACCGGCACTGCGGGCAACGGTGAAGTCGAAGACTACGTCACCTCCATCGCCGTCCCCACCACCGACTTCGGTGACTGGGATGGCGCGCCGGACGCCTCCAGCCTCGCCAGCTCCAATCTCCGCATGGGCGCGCTCGCGGACACCGAGTACATCTCCACCCTCAATGCCACCGCCACCGGTGACGACACCACCGGCAGCGATGACGAGGACGGCGTCACCATCGGCAGCCAGACGCCCGGCACCGCCGGCAGCGCCTCCGTCGTCGTCACCAACAACAGCGGCGCGCCGGGCTACCTCAATGCCTGGATCGACTTCAACAACAACGGCTCCTTCGCCGATGCCGGCGAGCAAATCGCTGCCAGCACCGTCATCGCCACCGGCACCAATGGCGTCCCGCAGACGGTGAACTTCGTCGTGCCCGTCAATGCCGTGCCTGGCCAGCGCGGCGCCCGCTTCCGCCTCACCAGCACGCAGACTCCCACCTCCGTCGGCGCCAGCGGCATGGGCGAGGTCGAGGACTGCCTCGTCACCATCACCTGTCTGCCTATCGCCCTCTCTCCCACCACGCTCAGCACTCCCACCGTGGGCACCGCTTACTCGCAGTCGGTCACCTCCTCCGGCGGCATGGCTCCTTACACCTATGCCGTGAGCGCGGGCACTCTGCCCGCCGGCCTCTCTCTCAGCAGCACCGGCACGCTCTCCGGCACTCCCACCAGCAGCAGCGCCGCCACCTTCAGCATCAAGGCCACCGATGCCTACGGCTGCACCGGCACGCAGAGCTACACCGTCACTCCGGTCTGCCCTGCCATCACGGTCACTCCGTCCACGCTGCCCGGCGGTCTCGTGGGCACTGCCTACTCGCAGACCCTCGGTGCCTCCGGCGGCACGGCTCCTTATACCTTCTCTCTCACCAGCGGCACACTCCCTGCCGGCCTCACGCTCAATACCACCAGCGGCATCAGCGCCGGCCTCATCTCCGGCACTCCCACCACCAGCAACGGGGCCGGCGTCAGCCTCACCTTCCGCGCCACCGATGCCAACGGCTGCACCGGCACCCGCACCATCACTCTCATCATCTGCCCCGCCATCACGCTCACGCCTGCCACGCTGCCGGCGCCGACGGTTGGCACGGCCTATTCGCAGACTCTCGCCGGCTCCGGTGGCGCCGCTCCTTACACCTTCGCGCTCGCCAGCGGTTCGTTGCCTTCATGGGCCACGCTTTCCTCCTCCGGCGTGCTCAGCGGCACTCCCACCAGCACCACCGCCGCCACCTTCTCCGTCCGTGCCACGGATGCCAACGGCTGCAGCGGCACGCTCAGCTACACCGTCACTCCGGTCTGCCCCGCCATCACCGTCTCTCCGGCCTCTCTGACGCAGGGTGTCATCGGCGCCTCCTACTCTCAGACGCTCTCCGCCTCCGGCGGCACCGCGCCCTACAGCGCATGGACCCTCACCTCCGGCACTCTGCCTGCGGGCCTCTCCCTCAATGCCTCCACCGGGGTCATCAGCGGCACGCCCACGGCCACCGCCAGCCCGGCCACCACCCTCACCTTCCGCGTGAATGACGCCAATGGCTGCCAGGGCACGCGCTCAGTCACGCTGCAGATCTGCCCCGTCATCACGCTCTCGCCCACCACTCTCCCTGCGCCTGTCATCGGCAGCGCCTACTCCCAGTCTCTCGGCGTTTCCGGCGGCGCCTCGCCTTACAGCTTCTCCCTTGCCAGCGGCTCCCTCCCCGCCTGGGCCTCCCTCAGCACCGCGGGCGTCATCACCGGCACGCCCACCAGCGGCACTCCCGCCACCTTCACCGTCCGCGCCACCGACGCCAATGGCTGCTCCAGCACCATGAGCTGCACCCTCGCGCCAAACTGCCCGGTCATCACCCTCGCTCCCACCATCGCCACCCAGGGCATCGTGGGCAGCGCCTACTCGCAGACATTGACGCCCTCCGGCGGCACCGCGCCTTACAGCTCCTTCACCATCACCAGCGGCACGCTCCCCGCCGGCCTCTCCCTCAACTCCAGCACCGGCGTCATCAGCGGCACGCCCACCACTTCCAACGGCACCGGCGTCAGCGTCTCCATCCGTGCGAATGATGCCAACGGCTGCCAGGGCACCCAGGCCATCACCTTCCAAATCTGCCCCGTCATCACCATCTCCCCCGCCACGCCTTCCGTCCCCGTGGTGAGCACCGCCTGGTCGCAGACCTTCACCGCCGCCGGCGGAGCCGCGCCATACACCTACTCAGTCTCCTCCGGCACCCTGCCCACCTGGGCCACGCTGACCTCCGCAGGCGTGCTCAGCGGCACTCCGGACAGCCCGAACAGCGCCACCTTCACACTCAAAGCCACAGACGCGAATGGTTGCAGCGCCACGCAGAGCTGCACCATCACGCCTGCCTGCCCCGCCATGGCCATCTCTCCGCTCACCGCGGCCACCGGCACCGTGGGCGCCATCTACTCTCAGACTCTCACCGGCAGTGGCGGCACCGGCCCCTACGGCTCCTGGACCGTCACCAGCGGCACGCTGCCTGCCGGTCTCAGCCTCAGCTCATCGGGTGTCATCTCCGGCACTCCCACCGCCTCCACGGGTCCCGCCACCACCGTGACCGTCCGCACCACCGATGCTCGCGGCTGCCAGGTCAGCGCCACCATCTCCCTGAAGGTCTGCCCCGTCGTCGCTCTCAGCCCCACCACCCTCGCCACCAGCACGGCGGGCACCAGCTATTCGCAGACCCTCACAGCTTCCGGCGGTGTCTCGCCCTATGTCTTCACCGTCTCCACCGGCACGCTGCCCGCCGGCCTCTCCCTCAGCTCCTCCGGTGTCTTCAGCGGCACTCCCACCAGCACCGCCTCCGCCACCTTCATCGTCACCGCCACGGATGCCAACGGCTGCCCCGGCTCGCGCACCTACTCCATGACGCCGGCCTGCCCCACCATCACCGTCAGCCCGGCCTCGCTGCCCAATGGCACCGTGAACAGCGCCTACTCGCAGACGGTCACCTCCTCCGGTGGTGTCGGCGCCGTCACCTTTGCCGTCAGCAGCGGCAGCCTCCCTGCGGGCCTCAGCCTGAACTCCACCTCCGGCGTCATCTCCGGCACTCCCACCAGCACCGCCGCGACTACTTTCACCATCCGCGCCACGGACTCCAATAACTGCACCGGCAGCACCACCTTCACCATCACTCCTGCCTGCCCGGTCATCACCGTCGGCCCCTCCACTCTCGCCACCGGCGCTGTCGGCGTGGCCTACTCCCAGACTCTCAGCGGCTCCGGCGGCATCGCTCCTTACACCACCTGGACGGTCACCAGCGGCACGCTGCCCGCAGGCCTCACGCTCAATCCCAGCAGCGGTGTCATCAGCGGCACGCCCACCACCTCCAACGGCACCGGCGTCAGTGTCACCATCCGCACCACCGATGCCAACGGCTGCCAGGGCAGCTCCGTGGTCTCCATCAAGATCTGCCCCGTCATCACCCAGTCCCCCGCCTCGCCCGCCGCTCCGGTCATCGGCGTTGCCTATTCGCAGACCATCACGGCCTCCGGCGGCGTCTCACCTTACACCTTCACCCTTGCCAGCGGCTCCCTGCCTTCCGGCCTCAGCCTCAGCAGCAGCGGCACCCTCAGCGGCACCACCACCAGCTCCGCCACCGCCACCTTCAGTCTGAAGGCCACCGCTGCGGACGGCTGCTCCGGCACCGCCTCCTACACTCTCACTCCGGTCTGCCCTACGCTCAGCCTCTCCCCCACCACCACTCTGCCCGTCGCCTACCTCGGCGCTTCCTACACGCAGATCCTCACCGCTTCCGGCGGCACCGCGCCCTACACCTTCGCCCTGCAAAGCGGTGACCTCCCCGGCGGCGTCCTCCTCTCCACCTCCGGCACGCTCAACGGCACCCCCACCGCCAAGGGCTCCTTCCCTGTCTCCGTCCGTGTCACCGATGCCAACGCCTGCGCGCAGAACTTCAACCTCACCCTGCAGGTGCACACCCTCAGCATCGGCAACCTCGTCTTTGAAGACACCAATAACAACGGCCTTAAGGACAGCGGCGAACCCGGCGTCGCCAATGCCACCGTCCAGCTCTTCGCCACCGGTGATGACAACGCCATCGGCGGCTCCGGCACCGCCGCCGACACACAGATGGGCGCCGACTTCACCACCGACTCCACCGGTGCCTATCTCTTCAGCCTCCTCCCCGCCGGCAACTACTACGTCAAGGTCACGCCTCCTGCCGACTACCTCTTCACCGGCGGCACCGCCACCACCTCGGACAACAACGTGGACAACAACAATGACGGCGCCCAGCCCGGCGGCTCCGGCACTCCTCTCTTCAGCCCCGTCATCACTCTCTCCGGCGGTGCTGAATCCACCACCGATGGCGACACCGACCCCGACACCAACCTCACCGTGGACTTCGGCCTCTGGTCCAGCGTCGCCGTCGGCAACTTCATCTTCCTCGACATCAATGGCGACGGCGTCCGCAACGAAGGCGAAAGCCTCGGCAGCATCTACGTGGAGCTCTACGCACAGGGCGCCACCCCAGGCGTGGATGACCCCGTCAGCGCCGGCACCTCCGGCTGCTCCTGCAAAGGCCGCTACTACCTCGACGGCCTGAACCCCGGCACCTACTTCCTCCACATCCCCGCCTCCCAGTTCACCACCGGTTCCCCGCTCGAAGGCCTGCTGCCCATGTCCTCCGTCGTCGCGGGCGATGACGACGTCGGCCAGGATCTCATCTTTAACAACAACCCCGCCGTCAACGGCGCCAGCACCGGCCTCTTCACCCTCCGCCCTGGCTTCTGCCCCGTCGGTGCCGCCGAATCCGGCGCGGAAGGCAGTGTCGATGACGCTATCGATGCTCGCGTCGATCTCACCCGCGATCTCGGTGTCGTCGCTCCGGCCGGCACCGGCTTCGCCGCCAGCGAGGCCATCCGCCGCTACATCGTCACCGGCGGCTTCACCGCCAGCGTCCTCCCCGGCGCCAGCACCTTCGCCACCTGGAGCCAGGGCAGCGACATCGGCGGCGCCACCGACGATCCTGACGAAGACGGCATCCCCAATCTCCTCGAATACGCCCTCGGCACTGATCCCGCCAGCCCGCTGCAGGCGAACCGCTTCTCCCTCGCATTCCATGGCAGCCTCGTCGCCCTGCTCACCCAGCCCACCGCCACTCACGACGACCTCACCATCTCCATCGAAACCCTCACCGACCTCACCAAGGCCGCTGACGCCTCCGCCTGGAAGAAGCTCACCATGGCCTCCTCCACCACCATCAATGCAGACGGCACCCTCACCCGCTCCTACTCGAACCTCGAAAACCTCCTCGTCTTCAAGGGCCTCGACGCCGGATACATCCGTCTCCATGTGGACCTCGACGCCAACCGCGACGGCGTCCCTGAAGCCACCGTCACCTCCGCCGTCCAGGGCTGGGGCCGCCAGACCTTCGCCACCGGCTCCCGCACCTTCAGCATGCCCCTGCTCAATGCCGCCTTCTTCACCGGCCGCGCCGTCTCCGCCAGCGCCAACGAGATCATGCTGCCCGCCATCGTGGCTCTGCCCGCCGGCTCGCTCTACCTCGAAGCCCTCGACGGCCCGCTCGCCGGTCAGCGCTTCGACATCGACAGCGCCGCCTCCTCCGGCAACACCATCGTGCTGCAAAATACCACGCAATCCTATGCCGGCCTCGTCAATGCGCACGTCGCCATCCGCCTGCACCACACTCTCGCTCAACTCCTGCCGCCCGCCGCCTTCACCGCTGACGACCGCGTGCTCTTCTTTGATTCCGCCGCCGGCAGCTACACCACGCTCACCCACGACAGCAGCGGCTGGCTCAGCGACGTCCTCAGCATGAACGCCCGCCCGGTTGCCGCGCATGAAGCCGCCCTCGTCCAGATCCGCGGCGCCGGCACCGTCCTCATGTTCACCGGCGAAGTCCGCCTGACAAACTTCGTCACCCCGCTCGTCTCAGGCACTCAGCTCGTCGCCCCCGGCTGGCCCGTCGCCACCGCCGCCCCCGTCACCGGCCTCACCTCCGGCCTCAGCCCCGAAACCGCCGACCGCTTCCGCCTCTGGGACGGCGACACCACCCCCGAAGCCACCAGCTACACCGGCTACTACCTCGACGGCACCACCACCCCCGCCACCTGGCTGCCACAAACCACTCCCGCCCCCGCCGCCACCATCCAGCCCTTCCACGGCTACTTCCTCATCCGCACCGCCCCGCTCCAGCTAAATCAAACCGCACCGTGGTGAGGTGAAGCATCGCAGCTGAACGACGAGAAAACGCGCTGAGGTCGCAAGCCCGTGCGTGCGGCGCCACAGGCCCCGGTGTCCTCCCTTAATCACACATCAGGGCTGCGGCGCACACACTTCGAGACGCTCATCTCCGCGGCCATGCACGATCTCTGCACGAACAACCGCCCACCACTGATGAACACCGACACCAGCACCCTCGCCTACGACAAGCATTCCCAGGCCGCCAAAGACCTCGCTCAGGAGGCGGCTGCCAATGCCAGAGACGCCGCCCAGCAGGCCGGCTACGCCGCCAAAGATCTGGCCCAGCACGCCGCCAACACGGTCAAAGAGACCGCGCAGAACGGATACTCCGCCGCCAAGGAAGCCGCCCAGAACGGCTACACTGCCGCCAAAGACGCCACGCAAAACGGTTACTCCGCCGCCAAAGATGCCGTCCAGAATGCCGGTCAGGCAGCCAGAGACTTGTATCAATCCGCCGCACACCGCGCGGAAGATCTCTACCACTCCGCCGCACACCGCGCCGAGGATCTCTACCACACCGCCGCCGCCCGCGCCGAACAGACCCTGGACCAGTCCAAAAAATACGTGCGCGAAAATCCCGTGCCCTCCGTCCTCGGCGCCTTCGCCCTCGGCCTCACCCTCGGCGCCCTCCTCGGCCTCTCCCACCACCACCAGCCCACCCTCCGCGAGCGCTTCCGCTGGTAAGCCGGGCACTTGCTCCGATGGGTGCATGCGCAAAACCAAGCCATGCACCCATCAAGGATCATCGCCTCAAAAATCAACAACCGATGGTTCGACAATCCTCAATCACGCACGCCACAGTATCTCAACGGCGGCATGATTGACGAACGACGAACCATCGATTTTTTGATGCTTCCCCCTCGTCACCTCGGAAAGACACGGGGGAGGCATGCTCCCCCTCCATCAATGCGCCAGAAACTCATCCAGCGCCGCCTTCGTGATGCGGTACTGCGAGCCAATCTTCTTCGCCTTGATGTCACCGCTCTCAATGCTCGCGATCACATCCGCCTCGCTCACCCCCAGCGTCTGCGCCACCTGCGCAGGCGTGAGAATGTCCGCCGCGGGAGCTGCGGTGGGAGCGGGCGCCGCACCGCCTTGCACCGCCGGCGTTGGCACACCACCAGCGGCGGAGTTCATGTTAAACGCCCCCTGGTTCATCATGTTCTGCGCCATGCCAAATCCCATCGCGATCTCCGCCGCAGACCCGGCCGGGCCGCCGCCACCTTTCGCGAGTCCTTCCGCCATCTGAAACTTCACATAGTCGTTCAGATTGCCAATCGCACCCATGCTGCTGCGCTTGTCGATCGCCGCCTCCACCTCCGGCGGCACGCTGGCGTTTTCCAGAATGAAGCTCGTGATCTCGATGCCATACTTCCCCTGCGTCGTCGGGTTGATGATCGGCAGCAGCGCCTCGCCCAGCTCCGAGTAGCGCGTGGCCAGGTCCAGCACCGGCACCTTCGCGCTCGCCAGCGCATCCGTAAACACGCTCACGATGCGGCTGCGCATCGTGTCGGCAAACTCATCCAGGCGGAACTGGTTGTCCGTCCCCGCCACTTCCTTCAGAAAGAGCTTCGGCTCGCTGATCTTGAAATCAAAGGTGCCAAACGCCCGCACCCGCACAATGCCAAAGTCCGCATCCCGCATCATGATCGGGTTGCTCGTGCCCCACTTGTTGCCCGTGAAAAGGCGCGTGGTCACATAATACACATCCGCCTTGAAGGGCGACTCAAAGCCATACTTCCACCCCTTCAGCGTGGAAAGAATCGGAATGTTCTCCGTGCTCAGCGTGTGCTTGCCCGGACCAAACGTGTCGCCGAACTCCCCCAGGTAAACAAACTGCGCGATCTGCGACTCGCGCACGATCAGTTGCGCGCCCCGCTTGATCTCCTTGTCCTCATCCGGAAAGCGCCAGGACAGCGTGTCGCGTGAATCGTCCGTCCACTGGATGATTTCCAGAAACTGTCCTTTGAGATAATCCATCAGGCCCATGGTCGTGAATGCTTGGAGGTTGTGTGAGTGGGTTGCCAGTAAAAACGAAATCAAGTGTAGAGAGCAGCGCTTGCTTTGGCGAGTGCAATTCTATGCGCCACTTTGTAAAGCGGGCGCCCGCCCGCCATTGCGCCGGTTTTGAAAGAAGCGGCCGACCGGGGGAGTCTTTTATCCATACGCGGCTTCCACAACCATGCATCTCTCCCTTCTCCCGGCCATTGCAGCCACCCTCCTGCTCACCAGTTGCGCCGCCTCCATGCGCGGCATGTCCGCTCCGACCGACCCTGCCACTCATCCTCAGGCCGTCGTCTTCCCCCTCTTCGATCTCCGGACGGACAAGAGCACCAAGCTGAGCTGTGATGCAGCCCGCCCCATTTCAGAACGTTTCCTCGGCGGGCAGATCCAGTGCGTGGTCCATCAGGCTGCCAACGAGGGGCTGCGGGCCAATTTCACCCCCCAGGATCTGGCGGCCGCCAACCGCGCGGTGCTGAAAAAAATCCCAAACAAAGGCGAGCAGTACGCCTTCGCCATCGTGGTTTCTCACTGGGAGTTTGCCAGCGCCGCAACGCGGTTCAAATACGATCTCTCCGCCTACCTGGTACGCATCGCGGACGGTGAAATCGTGTGGCAGAACCGTCTGGACAAATCGCTCTGGCGCGGCGTCATCCAGGGTCCTTTGGAAAAGCTGCAGGGTGGAGGACTTTACGACTTCCAATATGGCAATGCCCTCATGCAGTTGGTGACCAAGACGCCGAAAAACCTGCCGCGCTGAAACCTGCGCGCCCCTTCCAGGCGTGGCAGCATTTGTTCGGTCTCTGCCTTCGATAAAGCTACCCTCAGCCCCCGCTGAGCGCTTTGCCGTTTGATTCCTTAAAGGTCCGGTTCACATTGATATTTCACCTATGTCCCTTGCCGATCAACTCCAAGCCGCCGCCTCCTCCGGCCAACTCCTCGCCGCCAGCCACGACAACATCCGCGCCCTCCTCGCCGCCAGCGACAGCCCTCTCTATCGCGCCAGCATCGAGGAGCTCGCCTCCGCCGGACAGTGGGAGGAGTTGAACGACCGTTTCTTCCAGGCCCTCAAGTTCGGCACCGGCGGCCTGCGCGGTCGCACCGTCGCGCGCAATGTCACGAAGGCAGAGCGCGGCAGCGCTCCCGCAGACCAGCGCCCGGAGCACCCCTGCGTCGGCACGAACGCCATGAACTTCTACAATGTCAGCCGCGCCACCCGCGGTCTGGTCACCTACCTTAAAAACTACCGCGCCGCCGCCAAGCTCTCCGGCAAGCCCAGCATCGTCTTCGCGCACGACACCCGCCACTTCTCCCCGGAGTTCGCGAAGTTCTGCGCCAGGATCGCCACCGACCACGGCGCCAATGTGTACCTCTTCGATGGCTGCCGCGCCACGCCGGAGATGTCCTTCGCCGTCCGCCAGCTCCGCGCGGATGCCGGCGTCATGCTCACCGCCTCTCACAACCCTCCCCATGACAACGGCTACAAGGTAAACTTCAATGACGGCGCCGGCATCGTCGAGCCCCACGCCACCGGCATCATCAAGGAAGTGAACGCCATCAAGGGCGAGGAATACACCGCCCTTCCGGAAGCCGAGCGCGGCAAGATCACCACCCTCGGCGATGACATGGACCAGAAGTACCTCGCCCGCGTGGAGACCATGATGCTCCAGCCCGAGCTCCTCCAGAAAGAGGAGGCCAGGAAGCTCAAGATCGTCTTCACCGCCCTGCACGGCACCGGCGGCGTGCTCGTCCCCGTGCTGCTCAAAAAGCTCGGCTTCAATTTCCTCACCGTCCCCGAGCAGGACGTGCGCGATGGCCGCTTCCCCACCGTGAAGTCCCCCAATCCGGAAAACGCCTCCGCTCTGAAAATGGCCGTCGATCTCGCCAATAAGGAAGGCGCGGACATCATCATCGGCACAGATCCCGACTGCGACCGCATGGGCGTGGGCGTGCGCGACTCCAAGGGAGAAATGGTCCTCCTCACCGGCAATCAGGTCGGCTCCCTCATGGCCTGGTACCGCACCAAGACCATGTTTGATCTCGGCATCCTCACTCCCGAAAACAAGGGCCGCTCCGTGCTGCTGAAGACCTTCGTCACCAGCCCCCTTCAGGACGCCATCGCCGCAAAATTCGGCGTCGGCTGCGTCAACACCCTCACCGGTTTCAAATGGATCAGCGCCAAGCTTTCCAAATACGAGGCCGCCCTCCCTGCCGACATCCAGTCCCGCTACCGCGACCTCAACAACCTCGAAAGCCGCGCCGCCCGCCTCAAGCACAGCAAGTTCCTCATCTTCGGCGGCGAGGAAAGCTACGGCTACATGGGCGATGACTTCAGCCGCGACAAGGACGGCAACGGCGCCGTCGTCATGTTCGCAGAGCTCGCCGCCTATGCCGCCAGCCTCGGCCTCACCGTCGCCGGTTTGCTTGATCAGGTGTACTGCGAAGTCGGCTACTTCCTGGAGCGCAATGAGAGCAAGGTCTTCGAAGGCGCCACTGGCGCCGCGCAGATCACCAAGCTCGCCGACAGCTACGGCAGCAATCCTCCGAAGGAGGTGGATGGCTCCGCCGTCGTCAAAGTCCGCGACTTCCGCAAAGACGAAATCAAAGACGAAGAAGGCGACATCGTGCTGAAGGAAAAAATGCTCTTCGTCGATCTCGCCGATGGCCGCAGCTTCGCCGTGCGCCCCTCCGGCACCGA
This sequence comes from Prosthecobacter sp., assembly GCF_044227185.1. Classification (GTDB taxonomy): domain Bacteria; phylum Verrucomicrobiota; class Verrucomicrobiia; order Verrucomicrobiales; family Verrucomicrobiaceae; genus Prosthecobacter. The sequence continues at coordinate 696,419 of NZ_JBGAFO010000002.1, forward strand.
GCCCAAGATCAAGTACTACATGTTCGGCCGCAGCGTCCCCGCCGCAGGCAAGAGCCTCAGCGCCGAAGAACTCGCCGCCGCCAAGGCCAAAGTCTCAGACGGCCTCGCCTCCATGTGGGCCTGGCTCGACAAAGACATCGACACCCGCCTCGCAGCCTGATCCCTCAAGTCGGCCCAGCGCCCCCGATCAGTCCTCCTCTTCCTCCGACTCTTCCTCTTCCTCCCCCTTTCCGGGGATGAAGGGAACGCCTGCACCCAGGAGCAAGAGCAGGAAAACAAGCCGCCCTCGCACACCGCGGAGGAGCTGCCCCGCGCAGCTCCGTGCCCGCAGTACATTTTTTCCGGAAAAGGCCCGGCGCGTTCTCTTTACCCACACATCACCCCCGCTTTACCACTTTCTCTTCGCAGGGTGCCGCGCCCGCCGCACATCCTCCATCTCCGTCAGATTCGAAACACTTTTGCAAACAACGCTGAACAAACAGCAGCCGCATCCGTCTATCCGATTGCAACCTAAAATCACCGCCATTCGGCCTGAAATTGCGGCTTGCAGTTAACTGGAAGTTAAGAACTATTGACCATTATGAATCCTCGAACCGCTCACAAGGGGCTTTACAGCTCTATCGGTCTCGGTTGGTGCGCCGTTCTCTTCATGGCATCCACCGCCATGGCGCAGCAGCAGCGCTACTATCCGCCGCCCCAGGGCTACCCCGCTCCACAGGGTGGTTATCCGCAGCAGCAGCAGTATTCTCCTCCGCCTGGCTATCAGCAGCCGCCTCCCGGTTATGGCTCCCCTCAGCCGCCGCCGCCCACCCGCTATGAGAGCCCGCTGCAGTTCCTGCCAAAGTTCGGCCAGCGCATGAGCGAAATGGCCCGCCGTCTCTTCTACGGAAAAGATCCCACCGGCTATGACTACCCTCCTCCCGGCTACGGCCAGGGCGGTGGTGGCTACAGCCTGGACTCCAGCCCGCGCCCGCAGGCCGCACCTCCCTACCCGCAGCAGTCTCCCCAGGGTTATCCCCTCCCCGGTACCGGCTACGCTCCCCAGCAGCAGCAGCCAGGCTATCAGTATCCCCCGCAGCAACAGCAGCAGCCGCAGCACCAGGAGCAGTCGCGCCACACCACCCAGCCTCCGCAGCAGCAGACCACCTCGTCCCGCCAGCAGCAGCAGCGTTCCACTCCGCCCGCCAGCAAGTCTGGCAAAAGCTCCACCACCACACCGCCGGCCCAGAGCAAGTCCTCTTCCTCCACCAGCTCGCGCAAATACACCCCGCCCAAGGTGAACGATTCACCGCCGCCCACCAAGGCGCCTTCCAAGACCTCCACCACCTCCTCCAAAAAAGATTCCAAAAAGGCCGACTCCCCGCCGCCCACGTCCACGCCTCAGCCGGCCCCCCGTCGTTCTGAGACCACGCCAAAGGAGACTCCTCCTCCTTCTTCCACCACCACCTCCTCCTCCACGACGACCGCCTCCACCGGCGGTGCCTCCGGCTCGTTCTTGAAAGGCAAAAAGACCTCCAAGCCCGGCCGCGTCATCAGCCCCTACCCGCCTTACAAGGAGCTCGACATCACCGGCCTCGAAAGCGGCTCTCTCGCGCTGGACCCCACCACGCAGAAGGTCTTTGAGGTGCCCTGATCACCGGCGCTTCAGCGCTGGCATCTTTGGAAATCCCGGCCCTCCGCCGGGATTTCTTTTTTTGTGCCATCCGCATCTCTTTTCCTGAAAACCAAATTAAACCACCTCCTGGCCTGATGTTTGCTTGCTAAAGGGGTGGGACAGCGCTTGGCTCTCTTCCAACCATTTCATGGCCGACCACGGACTCCAGCAGTTACAGACTCAAAAGCTCGCCATCGGGCCGCAGATGCAACAAAGTTTGCAGATCCTGCAGGCGCCCACTCTGGAGCTCCGGCAGATCATACAGCAGGAGATCGAGGTCAATCCCGTCCTCGAGCTCGAGGCCCCCGAAACCTCCATCCAGGACGCCATCCCCGACGACCCCGACGACCGCAGCGTGGACGACAGCGACATCGACGCCCTCACCCAGATGGACGACGAATGGCGCGAGTACTGGCAGCAGAGCCGCCAGCAGACCGCCACCCGCCGCAGCGATGACCAGGAGCGCTGGCAGTTCCTCATGGACTCCATCGTGGCCCAGACCACCCTCCAGGAGCACCTCCTCTCCCAGCTTCACACCTCGGATGCCAAACCCGCCGTCGCCCAGCAGGTGGAGTTCCTCATCGGCAATCTCGACGACCGCGGCTTCCTCAACACCCGCATCGATGACCTCAGCCTGAACCACGGCATCCCCATCGACTCCCTCCTGGCCGCCAAAAAGCTCCTGCAGAGCTTCGACCCCGTCGGCGTCGGCTCCGAAGACCTCCGCGAGTGCCTCCTCGTTCAGCTCGACCGCCTCGGCAAAAAGCAGAGCCTCGCCTGGCGTCTCGTCGATCAGTACATCGACGACCTCGCCAACAAGCGCTACCCCATCCTCGCCCGCAAGCTCGGCGTCCCGCTCGAGCAGATCTCCCGCGCCGCCGACTTCATCAGCACCCTCGATCCCCGCCCCGCGCAGCGCTTCGCCGTCTCCTCCAACAACTACGTCACCCCCGACGTCGTCGTCGAGCGCCAGGGCCGCGAGTGGGTCGCCGTGATGACCAACGACGACCTCCCGCACCTCCGCATCAGCAACACCTACAAGGACCTCCTCAGCCAGCCCGGCAACAACGGCGAAGTCCGCAACTACGTGCGCGACAAAATCCGCAGCGGCAAGTTCCTCATCCGCTCCATCCATCAGCGCCAGCAGACCATCCACCGCATCGCCACGCAGATCCTCAAGTACCAGCGCGAGTTCCTCGAGAAAGGCACCAATTTCCTCCGCCCCCTCAACATGGCCACCGTCGCCGATGAAGTCGGCGTGCACGAGACCACCGTCAGCCGCGCCATCGCCGGCAAATACATCGCCACCCCCCATGGCGTGTTCGACATGAAGTTCTTCTTCTCCCACGGCGTGAAGACCGAATCCGGCGACGACCTCAGCAACACCAGCGTCAAAAACGCCATCGCCGACCTCATCAAAAACGAGCCCAAGCACAAGCCCCTCAGCGACGACAAACTCGCCAAACTCCTCGATGGACAAGGCATCAAAGTCGCCCGCCGCACCGTCGCCAAATACCGCGAAGCCCTGAACATCCTCCCCAGCCACCTGCGCAAATCGTTCTCCTAAAGTACTCATCTCGCTCCGCCGAGATGAGCCCAGCGCACACTCACCCGATGGTGACCGAAGAATCTTGAGCCTGGATGGCGGAGCGCCTCAGTTCCTGTGACGGGGCCAACCCCCGGTGGATGGCGGAGCCATCAAAGCCTGTAGCGAGGGATTGAGCGAAGCGACACCCCTCGTAAACACCCCCGCCTCCCCCCATCAGGCCCCCGCATCGCGTAGCGATGCCAGCACTTGCATCCCACCGCTCCGGCATGCCCCATCCGATGACGGACCTATGCCCCCTCACAAGCACACCACCCGGCATGCACCACCCCTCCCGCGCGCCCACCGGATGGCGGAGCCATCCCAGCCTGTAGCGAGGGGTTGAGCGAAGCGACACCCCTCGTAAACACCCCCGCCTCCCCCATCAGGCCCCCGCATCGCGTAGCGATGCCAGCACTCACCTCCCAATGCCTCCGCACGCTCTTCCTCGATGGCGGAGCCATCCCAGCCTGTAGCGAGGGGTTGAGCGAAGCGACACCCCTCGTAATCTTACACCTCCTCCTCTCAGCACACGCATCGCGTAGCGATGCCAGCACTCGCATCCCAACGCCATGCCCAACACCTACACAAGCCTGCATTACCACATCGTGTTCTCCACGAAAAACCGTACCCCGTGGATCTCGCGTGAATGGCGCCCGCGTCTGTTCGAATACCTCGGTGGCACCCTTCGCGGATTGAACGCGCACTCCCATGAAACCGGTGGCGTCGCGGACCACGTACATCTCCTCGTCTCGCTCAAACCCACGCACACCCTCTCCAAAGTGCTCCAGGAGTTGAAGAAAGCATCTTCCGTATGGGTTCACGAGGAAATGCATATCCCTGACTTTGCCTGGCAGGACGGCTACGCGGCTTTCACCGTAAGCACCTCCGTCCTCCCAGAGGTGATCGCATATGTCCATGACCAGGAGGAGCATCATCGCACACGCACTTTTCGCGAAGAGCTGGAGATCATGCTGAAAAAATCCGGCGTGAGCTTTGAACCAAAGTACCTCGATTGAAAAAAGCGCGATGTCGGCGTCGAGGACGCCTGTGCTTGCATCGCTACGCGATGCGTGTGGCCCTTCCCATTTGAGGGGTGTCGCTTCGCTTAACCCCTCGCCACAACCTAGGATGGCTCCGCCATCCCCTCCCCCTCCGCACCACCTCCGCTCCGGTTCCCCAAACAACCGTAAACCACCGTCAACTCCCCTCCCCTCAAACAAACCTCCGCGCAATCTCCCGATACACCCCCAGCGCCTTCTCCACCTCCGCGCACTCCACATACTCCACTGCGGCGTGGGCCTGATCAATGCTCCCCGGCCCAAACAAAATCGTGGGAATGCCCATGCGTGAAAACTTGCTCGCATCACTCCCAAACGGCACGCCGCACACCCCGTCATCACGCTCCATCTCACCCAGCACCTCACGCGCCAGCTTCACAATCGGCGCATCCTCTCCCGTCTGAAACGGCCAGTCCTGCAGCATCGGCTCCTCCATCTCCGCCAGCACCTCCGGGTGCTGCTTCATCAGCGCATCCAGCAGCACCTGATAATGCGCCAGCACCTCCGGCACCTCCTCCCCAGGTAGCAACCGACGGTCGATCTCGATCACCGCCTCATCCGGCACAAAGTTCACCTGCACCCCGCCGTGCACCACGCCCACGTTGCACGTGCCCGGTCCCAGCAGCGGATGCTTCACCGCCTGCATGTGCTCATGGTCCTCATTCAGCGCCAGCACCACTCGCGCCATCGCCGTAATCGCATTCACGCCCAGGTGCGGCTTCGAACTGTGCGCCGCCTTCCCCTTCGTGCGGATACGCCAGCGTAGCACCCCCTTGCTCGCGATCACGCACTTAAACTCCGTCGGCTCCGCCACCACCGCCGCATCCGCTTTCAATCCCTCGCAAAGCTTCACCACACCGCGAAACGAATACTCCTCATCCACCACCGCCGCCATCCACACCTCGCACGGCGGCGCTTCGCCGCTCGCATGGATGTCCGCCACCGCATGCATCATCGCCGCCAGCCCCGCCTTGTCATCTACGGACCCGCGGCCATGCATCTTCCCATCCCGCACCACCGGATCAAACGGATCAATCGTCATCCCCTTGATCGACACCGTGTCCATGTGCGCCTCAAACACAATCCGCCGCTCCGCATTCCGCCCCGGCACCCGCGCGATCACATTGTTCCGCCCCGGAAACACCTCCTGCTCCCACACCTCAATTCCCCGCTGCTCAAAGAACCGCCGCACATACGCCGCCGCCTCCTTCTCCCCCGGCCCGCCTTCATACGAGCTGTTGATGCTGTTGATGCGCACGAGATCCGCCAGAGTTTCAAGAACAGGAGCCATCCGCCATCAGTAAAGAAGCCCCGTTACACCGCAACTGGATCAGTACAGTACTCATCTCGCTCCGCCGAGATGAGCCCAGCGCCCCCTCCACGCTCGCCACTCTCAAAAAAACTCAAGCCCCTGTCCCGGCGAAGCCCTCAGCCGCCTCCCGCGCAGCAAGAGCCCCCCAGCAAGAACCACCCCACCCTGGCCGTACTCCTGCTGCCCCCCTCTCCCCATCTGATTGTCCCCCAGTCTGATTGTCTTCATGAAGCCCCTTTCGTCCATCGCTCTCGTACTCGCCCTCGCCCTGCTCTCCCGCAGCGCCACGGCCGCGTCCGCAGAGGATGCCAGGATCGCCTTCTTCGAAAAGAACATCCGCCCCATCCTCATCAAGCGCTGCTACGAGTGCCACTCCGTTGAGGCCGGCAAGAGCAAGGGCGGCCTCCTCATCGACTCCCGCGACGCCATCCTCAAAGGCGGCGACAGCGGCCCCGCCCTCGTCGCGGGAAATCCCGACAAGAGCCACATCATCGAGTCCGTCCGCTATCAAAATCAGGACCTGCAGATGCCTCCCAAAGGCGCCATGCCCGCCGCCGAGGTGAAGGCCCTGGAAGAGTGGGTGAAAATGGGCGCCCCAGATCCACGCGAGGCCGTCATCTCCGGCAAACCCAGCGCACCGCGCATCATCGATCTCAAGGAAGGCGCCAAACACTGGGCCTTCCGCCCCATCGCGCAGCCTCCCGTTCCCAAAGCAGCGGACACATCCAATCCCATCGACGCCTTCATCTCTGAAAAGCTCGCCGAGAAAAATCTCAAGCTCGCTCCCCCTGCGGACAAACGCACCCTCATCCGCCGCGCCACCTTCGACCTCACCGGCCTTCCCCCCACTCCGCAGGAAGTGGACGCCTTCCTCGCAGACAGCTCCCCCGACGCCTTCGCCAAAGTGGTGGACCGCCTCCTCCGCTCCCCCCAGTACGGCGAAAAATGGGGCCGCCACTGGCTGGACGTCGCCCGCTACTCCGACTCCAACGGCCTCGATGAAAACATCGCCCTCGGCACCGCCTGGCGCTACCGCGACTACGTCGTGCAGTCCATCAACAAGGACAAACCCTTCGACCAGTTCCTCATCGAGCAGATCGCCGGCGATCTTCTTGAATCCAAAGACCTCCCCACCCGCCAGGAGCAGACCACCGCCACCGCCTTCCTCAATCTCGGCGCCAAGGTCCTCGCCGAGCCCGACAAAGAAAAGCTCACCATGGACGTCGTCGATGAGCAGATCGATGTCATGGGCCGCGCCTTCATGGGCCTCACCCTCGGCTGCGTCCGCTGCCACGACCACAAGTTCGACCCCATCCCGCAGGACGACTACTACTCCCTCGCTGCCATCTTCAAAAGCACGCGCAGCTTCAGCGTGGACCGCATCGGCGCCCTGAGCACCGCTTACGAGGCCCCCATGGGCTCTCTCGAAGACTTCGCCGCCGTCAAATCCTCCGAGCGCATCCTCAAAGACCAGAAGGCCGCCGTCGCCAAAGCTGAGGCCGCCGCCATCGCCGACCTGCGCAAAGAAGTGCGCGACCATGCGGTGGACTACCTCATGGCCGCCGCAAAGCTGCCCGAAACTCCCACCCTCAGCCAGGTCCGTCCCGTGGCAGAGCCCCTCGGCCTCCGTCCCCACGTCCTGCTCAACTGCCGCGTCTATCTCGCCGCCAACGAAACTCTCCCCCTCTTCAAGCCCTGGCAGGACATCGTTGAAAAGAAGGGCGATGTCTCCACCCTGCGCGAACACTACGCCGCCCTCTTCGCCGCCGCCGAAAAAGTCACGCCCGCACCGAAACCCAAGGCGAAGAAAGCCAAGGCGCAGCCTGCGGAGAAGGTCGAAGCCCCGGCCGAAGAATACACACCCGCCCAGCAGGCCCGCGCCGCGCTGGATGCTCCCGCAGGCTTCCTCGCGCTCCCGCCCGAGCCCATCATCCTCTTCCCCAAAGACGTCGCCGAAAAAGTCCGCGCCCTCAAGGACACCATGATGACCACGGAGAGCAATCTCCCAGACCTCCCCACCACGCTCGCCGTCTCTGAATCGCCCAAGATCCTCAAAGAGCTGCCCGTCCACATCCGCGGCAGCCACCTCGCCCTTGGCAAGCCCGTCTCGCGCGGCGTCATCCAGGTCGTGCAGGCATCGCTGAAAACAAAGCCCGAGTTCCCTGCAAACCAAAGCGGTCGCCTTGAGCTCGCCCGCTGGCTCGCCAGTGCAGATCACCCGCTCACCTCCCGCGTCATTGCCAACCGCATCTGGTCCTGGCATTTCCGCCAGGGCATCGTACCCACCACGGACAACTTCGGCCTCCTCGGCCAGCAGCCCACACACCCCGCGCTGCTCGACTGGCTCGCCCGCTGGTTCACCACCAACGGCTGGAGCCTCAAGGACATGCACCGCCTCATCATGAGCTCCCGCACCTATCAGCAGAGCTCCGCCACCACCGCCCAGGGCGACGCCGCCGATCCCGAAAATCTCCTCCTCCATCACTTCCCCCTGCGCCGCCTCGAGGCCGAAGAAATCCGCGATGCCCTCCTTCAGGTGGCCGGCACCCTCGACACCTCCATCGGCGGAAAAACCATCCCTCGTCGCAATCGCGAGTTCGTCTTCAATCACACCTCCAAGGACTTCACCAGCTACGACAGCACCCGCCGCGCGCTCTACCTGCCCATCATCCGCAACAACCTCTACGACCTCTTCCAGCAGTTCGACTATCCGGATCCCGCCACCAGCACCGGCCTGCGCCACAGCTCCGTCGTCTCTCCCCAGGCCCTGCTCCTCATGAACAGCGACCTCGCCACCACCGCCGCTGAAAACTTCGCCACCCGCGTCTTCAAGCTCGCAGCGGACAAATCCGCCCGCCTCCGCGCCGCTTACCGCCTCGCCTTCGCCCGCGAAGCCACCCCCGAAGACCTCCGCCGCGCCGAAAACTACCTCACCGCAGCCGAAGCCTCTTTGAACTCCAGCCAGCAGGACAGCACCAAGCGGGAACACCAGACCTGGTCCCTCCTCTGCCAGGCCCTCATGATGAGCAACGAGTTCATCTACCTGCGCTAAAAGTACGATGGTCACTCCTGACCGTCGGTCAGCGCTCACGCCAGCAGCCAGCGCCTTCCGTACAGTACTCATCTCGCTCCGCCGAGATGAGCCCAGCGCACCCGCAAACACCAATAGCACGCGCGCCACATCATCGCACGCAGAGCATGTCACATCATCCCGCGCGCATGGCTCAATGATCAAAAACCACCCACGCCCCCTCTTTCCCCCAGTCGTCGCTTGACCAGCCTCCGCTTTGGAGGACTACGTTGTTACCGCCGTGGACCTTAAGCTCATCAACCGCGAAATCCTCCTGTCCTTCTGGAAGGTGCACGTCCTGCACCATGCCGCCGAAGGCCAGGTGATCGGTCAGTGGATGCTGAAGGAGCTCCGCCACCACGGCTACGAGGTCAGCCCCGGCACGCTCTACCCCTTGCTGAAACGCATGGAGAAAAACGGCTGGCTCACCTCCAAGGCGGACGCCTCCCGCGGCCCCAAGGCCCCCCGCGCCTACACCATCACCAGGGAAGGCCGCGCCGTCCTCAAGATCGTCCGCAAGCAGCTCAAAGAGCTCGGCGTCGAAGTCGGCAAAGCTTGAGCCGCCCTCCAAAATTTGCCCGCACACGCAAGTAATCTTTCCTCGAAAAGAACTTGTCCGCCCCCCGTTTACGGTCCCCGTAATCGCCTGCCGTCATCCAGCCTTCGTCATTCCTCATTCTGGTTTCGTCATTCCCCCTCATGTCCCTCCCCCGCCTAGCCCTCCGCCACCCCTGGACCATCATCGTCATCGTCGTGGCGGTTCTCCTCGGCGCCTGGCAGGCCCGGGAAAAAATGGCGCGCGATGTCTTCCCCACCCTCGGCATTCCCACCATCTACGTCGCCCAGCCCTACGGCGGCATGGATCCCCTGCAGATGGAGGGCTACCTCACCTACTACTACGAGTACCACTTCCTCTACATCGCCGGCATCGAGCACGTGGAGTCAAAGAACATCCAGGGCGCTTCCATCATGAAGCTCCAGTTTCATCCCGGCACAGACATGTCCGCCGCGCTCTCGGAAACCATCGCCTATGTAAACCGCGCCCGCTCCTTCATGCCCCCCGGCACACCTGGTGCCTTCGTCACCCGTTTCGATGCCGGCAGCGTCCCCGTGGGAAATCTCGTCTTCTCCACAGAGAACCCCGCGCGCACCGTCGGCCAGATGCAGGACGCCGCGCTGAACATGGTGCGCCCCCTCTTCGCCACGCTCCCCGGCGTCTCCGCTCCTCCCCCCTTCGGCGGCAGCGCCCGCACCATCCTCATCAACGTCAAACCCGACCGCCTCCGCGCCTACGGCCTCTCTCCCGATGACATCGTCTCCGCCATGGCCGCGGCAAACACCATCAGCCCCAGCGGCAATCTCTCCCTCCCCAACAGCTTCCCCATCGTCCCCACCAACGCCGTCGTCAAAAACATCCAGGACCTCGCCGCCGTCCCCGTGAAGGTCACCGACCAAGGCGCCGTCTATGTGCGCGACCTCGGCGAAGTCAGCGATGGCAGCGACATGATGTACAGCATCGCCATCGTCAACGGCAAGCGCACCGTTTACATGCCCGTCACCAAACGCAGCGACGCCTCCACACTCAGCGTCGTCGAGCTGGTGAAGCAAAACCTCCCCAAATTCAAAGCCGCCTGTCCTGACGACATCAACGTCACCTTCGAGTTCGATCAAAGCCCCTGGATCATCCGCGCCATCCGCGACCTCGTCAAAGAAGGCATCCTCGGCGCCGCCCTCACCGGCCTCATGGTCCTCCTCTTCCTGCGCGATCTCCGCAGCGCCTTCATCGTCGTGCTCAATATCCCCATCGCCATCGCCGCCGCCGTGCTCGCGCTCTGGATCGGCGGCCACACCATCAATCTCATGACCCTCGGCGGCCTCGCCCTCGCCGTCGGCATCCTCGTCGATGAAGCCACCGTCGAAATCGAAAACATCCACCGCCACATGAAGCAAAGTGATGCGGGCACTCTTGCCCGCAATTCTCAGGGGAGCGCGGTCTCCCTCGCCCGCCTGGTCCTGGACGCCTCCGAAGAAACCATCGGCCCGCGCTCCCTCTCCATGCTCTGCGTCCTCGCCGTCTTCGTCCCCAGCTTCTTCATGACCGGCGCCGCCAAAGCCCTCTTCCTCCCCCTCTCCCTCGCGGTCGGCTTCAGCATGATCGCCTCCTACCTCCTCTCCAGCACCCTCGTCCCCATCCTCAACATCTGGTGGCACCGCAGCGCACCCCGTAGCGCAACCGTCCCGGTTGCGTCCAGTAGTGCAACCGTCCCGGTTGCACGAATCTCTTCCAACCATCCTCTCGCCCTCCTCTTCAAGCCCTCCATCACCCTCCGCCACCTCCTCGTCCCCGCCTACCTCATCGGCGTCATCTTCGCCATCACCATCCTCCTCCCATTCCTCGGCACAGAAATCTTCCCGCAGATCGATGCCGGCCAGCTCCAGCTCCGCCTCCGCGCACCCACCGCCACACGCCTCGAAACCACCGAGCAGATCACCCTCCGCACCCTCGCCCTCATCGATGAAGAAAGCGGCTCCGGCAAAGTCGCCACCAGCATGGGCCTCATCGGCGTCCATGCGCCGAACTACCCCGTCAATCTCATCCACCAGTGGAACAGCGGCCCCGAGGAGGCCATCCTTCAAATCCAGCTCAAAGACGGCAGCGGCGTCGCCATCGCACCACTTCGCGAAAAACTTCGCGCCCGTCTCACCGCCGAGTTCCCCCAGGTGCAGTTCTCCTTCGAGCCCGCCGACATCGTCTCCCGCGTCATGGCCCTCGGCTCTCCCACACCCGTCGAAGTCGCCGTCAGCGGCAAAGACTTCGCCGCCAGCCGCGCCCACGCCGAACTCCTCAAAGCCAAACTCGCCGAACTCAAAGACCTCCGCGATGTCCAGTTCAGCCAGACCCTCGACTACCCCAGCGTCGATGTGCAGATCGACCGCGAGCGCGCCGGCCTCCTCGGCGTGAAAATGAGCGATGCCACCCGCAGCCTCGTCGCCGCCACCACCAGCAGCCGCTTCACCGTCCCCATCTTCTGGGCCGATACCAAGACCGGCGTCAGTTACTCGCTCCAGGTCCAGGTCCCGCAGCCCCTCATGAAAAGCCTCGAAGACCTGCGCAACGTCCCCGTCACCGCGCAAAACAAACCACCCGTCCCCCTGCGCAACATCGCCAAGATCACCGAAGGCAGCGTCATCGGCCAGTACGACCGCTACAACATGGCCCGCTCCATCTCCATCACCGCCAATCTCCACGACCAGCCCCTCGGCCGCATCGCCAAAGAGGTGGAAAAAATCATCGCAGCCAATCCCGCGCCCGCAGGCGTCAGCGTCGTGCTGCGCGGCCAGGTGCCTCCCCTCAAAGAACTCCAGAGCGGTCTGCAAACCGGCCTCCTCATCGCCATCGTCACCATCTTCCTCCTGCTTGTGGCCAATTTCCAAAGCCTCCGCCTCTCCTTCATCGTCCTCACCACCATCCCCGCCGCGCTGCTCGGCGTCGTGCTCGCCCTCATGCTCACCGGCACCACGCTCAATCTACAGAGCTTCATGGGCGCCATCATGTCCGTCGGCGTCGCCGTCGCCAATGCCATCCTCCTCGTCACCTTCGCCCATCGCGCCCAGCTCGCCGGCATGAGCAAGCGCGACGCCGCACTCGAAAGCGCCACCACCCGCCTTCGTCCCATCCTCATGACCACTCTCGCCATGATCGCCGGCATGATCCCCATGGCCCTCGCCAGATCTCAGACCAGCCCCCTCGCCATCGCCACCATCGGCGGCCTCGCCCTCGCCACCACCGCCACCCTCCTCGTCCTCCCCGCCATCTACGCCCTCCTCGCCACCAAGACCGCCAAACCCGCTTCCTTAGAACCCCTCGAAATCTAAAACCACAGCCCAGTCGCCACAGCCCACCACCTCCGGCCAATTTAAAATTTTCAGTTCCCAGTTCTCAGTTTTCAGTCCTTCCGTTCCCTCCATCTCGCAGCCCCTTCTCGTCACATCCAAGGCACCACACTCGCGCCCGCATCACCGGCACTCCATTTCTCCATCACTCCGGTTTTCCAAACAACCGTAAACCACCGTCAACAACTGTAAACCACAGTAAACTCCCCCTCCGCCGCATGCGCAGTCTTCTCTTCCTCCTCTTCGCCACCGCCGCATCCGCACTCGATCTCCCCGCCGCCAAACCCACCACCGGCACCATCCACCGCTGGGTCTCTCTCCCCGCCACCCTCGCCCCCTGGCAGCAGGTCGTTCTGCACGCGAAAGTCACCGGCTACATCGCCACCATCTCCGTGGATAAAGGCGACTCCGTCAAAGCCGGTCAGGTCATCGCGCGCATTGAAGTCCCCGAACTCCAGGCCGACCTCGCCAAAGGCAAAGCCGAAGTCGCCGCCGCCAGCATCGAAGTGAAGCGCCTCCACGAAGCCCGCGCCAAGTCCCCCGACCTCGTCCTCCCGCAAACCGTCGATGACGCCGAAGCCAAGCTCGCCATCGCCAAAGCCGGCATGGATCGCACCGCCACCCTCCTCGCCTTCGCCGAAATCAAAGCCCCCTTCGACGGCATCGTCACCGCGCGTCACGCGGACACCGGCGCCCTCGTCACCGCCCACACCAGCAAGATCATCGACATCGTCGATGCCAGCACCCTCCGCCTCCAGATCCCCGTCACCGAAATGGAGTCCTCCCTCGTCGCCGTCGGCAAACCCGTGAAGGCGCAGATCGACGCCAGCGGCCCCGCCCCTGTCGAGGCCGCCATCTCCCGCATCGCCTACGCCCTCGATCCCGCCACCCGCACCATGCTCGCCGAAGCCGATCTCAAAAACCCCGACCTCAAACTCCGCCCCGGCATGTACGCCATGGCGAAAATCGCCGTCGAAAAACACGACAAGGCCACCCTCATCCCCGTCGCCGGACTCGTCATGGAAAAGACCAACGCCTTCGTCTTCAAACACCTCGACGGCAAAGCCGTCAAGACCCCCGTCAAACCCGCCTTCAACGACGGCACCCACGTCGAAATCCCCGACCTCAAACCCGACGACCTCATCCTCCTCCCCGGCACCACCCTCCTCACCGACAAACAGCCCGTCACCGTGAAATGACGCAACTCCAACCCAACCACGCAGCCGCCATGCCCTACCGAATCCCCGCATCGCAAGTTGGGAAGCCCACAGGGTTTTTCAGAAGAAATCTCTGCGGCGTTCCAGCCTCTGCGGTGCCAGTCTCCGGCCATTCCTTTGCCAAAAAATTCCTTTGCCAAAAAACAGCGCCCCCTTTTGGCGCCGGCTTCGTCGAATGTCCTCAGTTCCTCTCCATTCCACCGTCCAGCCGCCTTGCGTTCAGTTGCTCCGTCATTCGTCATTCCTCATTCTGGTTTCGTCATTCGGCGCTCCTCCTTCTCCTCTTCGCTTCCCTCACCTTCCGTCCCGCCGCCGCAGCAGCAGCAGCGCCGTCATTCGTCGATCTCCGCACCGTCATGCGCCTCGCCGGCGCCAATAACGACGAAATCCAGCTCGCCCGTGCCAGGCACGATGAAGCCCTCGCCGAATCCAAGCAGGCCTGGCAGCGCTTCTGGCCCGCTCTCAGCCTCGCCGCCGGCTATCGCGGCCACGAAGGCCGCCTGCAGGACATCGCCGGCAACGTCTTCAACGCAAACAAGCAGTCCTACAACGTCGGCACCGGCGTCATGATCGACTGGTCCCCCGGAGACATCTACTACGCCGCCCTCGCCGCAAAGCAGCGCGCCCTCGCCGCCGAGCACCTCGCCGAAAAAGCCCGCATCGACATCATCACCCAGTCCGTCGAGCGCTACTACGACCTCCTCGCCGCCGAAGCCACCCTCACCATCATCGAGGACGATCTCCACCTCACCGAAGACTACGGCAAGCAGCTCGAAGGCGCCGTCACCGCTGGCACCGCCTTCCGCGCCGATCTCCTCCGCGTGAAGTCCCAGATCAGCCGCGCAAAACTGTCCATCCGCCAGGGCGAAGAACAGCGCGACCTCGCCGTCGCCCGCCTCGCGGAGATCCTCCGCCTCACGCCAGATGCCGCCCTGCGCCCCGCAAAGTCAGATCTCGTGCCCGTCAAAATGATCTCCGGCAAGGGCGTCGCCACCATGATCTCCCTCGCGCACCAGCACCGTCCCGAAGTTCACGCCGCAAAGGCCATTCACAGCTCCATGAATGCCGAGAAAGACCGCGCCCACGTCGCGCCCCTCATCCCCAGCGTCCAGGCAGGCTACACCACCGGCGGCTTCGGCGGCGGCCCCGGCGTCGGCAATCAATGGGGCAACTTCGGCAGCCAGCAGGATTACTACCTCGGCATCGGCTGGAAGATCGGCCCCGGCGGCCTCTTCGACCGCCAGCGCCAGAAACTCGCCGACGCCCGCGAAGAAAGCGCCTCCCTCCAGACCGACCAGGTCAAAGCCGCCATCGGCCGCGAAGTCGTCGAAGCCGCCACCCGCGCCCAGTCCGCCAACGATCAGATCAAGATCAACGACGAAGCCGTCGCCGCCGCCGAAGAAATGACCAAGCTCGCCAAAGAGCGCCAGGCCAGCCAGGTCGGCGTCGTCCTCGAGTACCTCCTCGCCCGCGAAGAACTCACCCGCGCCCGCCAGAGCCGCGTCATTTCCGTCACCGACTTCAACAAAGCCCAGCACGCCCTCAAACGCGCCGTCGGAAAATAACATCAGGCACACCTGAATACAGGTCTGCATGCCCCCCGCGCGCAGCAGCGCTGGTAGGGCCGCGCTGTGTCGCGGCCGAGGTCTCGGGTCTGCCGCGTCGCAGGCGCTCAAAAAGGTTCGCCGTCCTTGAAGCAAGGAGAGCCAGTTGCTTGGCTTGTTGCCTATCAACCACATTTCACCACGAGCACCCGGAAACACAGGGCTTACGTATGAAGGTGCGAGAGGATTTGGAGGCGAAAAGCGGGGTCAAGGGCTGAGCGGCGGCGTTTTCTGCGCAGGCTGAGCTTTGAAGGCTCGGTGCGCAGGGCTTTAAGGGTCATCTCACGCAGGATGGAGAGGTTGTGCGCACCGTTAACGTCGCGTACCTGGCAGTGGTCTTCACCGAAGGTCACATCCAGCACCCAGTGGCAGCGGTTCTCCACGCTCCAGTGGCCGCGCACCAGCGCTGCGAGCTTTAGCACGTCGGCTTTGAAGCTGCACAGGAAGTAATGCACCTCCTCAAGCAGCGGGCTTTCATGGTTGCGCTGGATGCTGCGACGCACTTCGGCCACGCTTTGCAGCCCGGCCCATTTCCAGCTCTTGTGGAACCAGTCGAGCTGGTCGGTCATGGCGTAGCTGCGCCTCTCGCAGCGTCCGTGCGAGAGTTCGAGTGTTTCGCTCCGGCACTGGCGGATGCCTGTGGCGCTGGTCTGCATCTGTTCTTTGAAGTGCGCTTCCACGGCTTGGAGGGCGCCTTTTTGATTGGCTTTGAGCGCCAGCACATAGTCAGCTCCCGCCGCATGTATCTGCTCAGCGATGGCTCCCTGCGTGCCCATGGCGTCGATGGTCACGGTGGCACCAGAGAGACTCAGCGAGTCAAGCAGGCGTGGGATGGCCTCGATCTCGTTGCTCTTCTCGGCGCAGACGACCTGCCCCGCGCTCAGCGAACATTCATCCACCCAGGCACGCACAAGATGCACCAGATGCCTGCCCTGCTCGGCGCTGTAGGTGCCGCGCAGGGTTTTGCCGTCAATGGCAACATGCTTGCCGGTGAGTTCGCCGCACCATCCGGTGAGGATGTCGAGCAGCGCCTGCGGGCGCAGGGCCAGCAGCACATTGCGGAACACATCGTGCGAGGGCGCCCCATGCTTGAGCACCAGAAAACCACGCAGCCAGACCAGCTGGGTTTGGGCGAAGTCCTCCATGCCGGTGAAGCTTTCGCAGTCACAGATCATGGCGCAGAGCGCCACCATGATCACCTCGTCAAGTCGGTGGAGAACCTTGCCCTGCTGGCGCATGTCTGGAATCTGGGCGAACCGGGCCTGCAGCAGTTTCAAGGTGTGCTGCAGTGTATCTTTGCAAGAGGGCGAATCGATGGGGTGCATCCATACCCTCATCACCCATTATGGTAATTTGTACAGCAAAAGCATCCCAAGACCTCAAAGTCTATTCCCCATACTCAATCGCTCCATTCATGCGTAAGCCCTGCCGGAAACAGATCTGCATGCTCCGCGCGTGCAGCAGCGCTGGTAGGGCCGCGCTGTGTCGCGGCCGAAGTCTCGGGTCTGCAGCGTCGCGGGCGCTGAAAAAGGTTCGCCGTCCTTGAAACAAGGAGAGCCAGTTGCGTGGCTTGATGCCCTCAGTCCCATTTCACCACAGCCCCCCGAGCCCCTCTTCAACGATGGACCGTATCAAACCTCCGTGCTCCTCGGCTTGGACTCTGTGGTTAAAAATAAACCCCTCACTCCACCCATCCCCCCCGCTCCTGCCCCCGGCCATTCCTTTGCCCTCCATTCCTTTGCCAAAAACAAACACACCTTTTCTCCCACCGCCCCAAATCATAGACCAGTTCTCAAAAAGATTGTCATTTTGACCGGCGAGCGCAGCGGCCCCAGTGGCAAGGCGGGAGCGCCGTCTGCTATTTGAAAATAACAGGCAAGCGACCAACGCAGCCAATGGGGCCGCTCCGCCGTCCGGGCAATGTGACAAGGTTTTTGAGAGCTGTTCTAAACCCCGGTTTCCACGTCTTCCGCCCATTCCGTAAGTCATAAAAAAATCTGCCCCCTCTGCCTCTTTGCTCCTCTGCGGCAAACCCGAACGTCCCACTCGCCCCGCCATCACTCCAGGATGGCCCCCGCGTTCCAGTTGCACCCCGCCTCCACTTCTCCAAACTCCCCCCATGATTCCCACCCCCGATCACATCCTGCAAACCGGCCTCGCCTTCTGGAGTTCCAAAGCCCTCCTCAGCGCCGTGGAGATGGAGCTCTTCACCGCGCTGGCCCAGGCCCCCGCCGACCTCCCCACCCTGCAGTCCCGCCTGCGCCTGCACCCACGCGGCGCACGCGATTTTCTCGACTCCCTCGTGGCCCTCAATTTCCTCCAGCGCGCTGAAGACGGCCTCTACCACAACACACCAGAAACGGCTCTGTTCCTGGACAAGTCCAAGCCCTCCTACATCGGCGGCATTCTCGAAATGGCCAACCACCGCCTCTTCCCCTTCTGGGGCGGCCTCACCGAGGCTTTGCGCACCGGCGAACCTCAGAACGAATCCAAGGGCGGGCAGAACCCCTTCACCGCGCTCTACGCAGACCCCGCGAAACTGCGCGAGTTCCTCCGCGCCATGTCAGGCGTCAGCCGCGGTGCCAACATGGCCATCGCGCAAAAGTTCCCCTGGGCCCAGTATCAAACCTGTGCCGACATCGGCACCGCGCAGGGAGACCTCGTCACGCAGATCACGCTCGCGCAGCCCCACCTCCAGGGCATCGGCTTTGACCTCCCCGAAGTCGGCCCCATTTTCCAGGAGTACATCGTCGCCAACGGCCTCGATGCCCGCGTCCGCTTCCACGGCGGCAGCTTCTTCACCGACGACCTCCCCCACGCAGACGTCCTCCTCTTCGGCCACATCCTCCACGACTGGGATCTCGAAACCAAGCGCATGCTCCTGCGCAAAGCCTACGCCGCCGTCCCCGCCGGCGGCGCCGTCGTCGTCTATGACTCCATCATCGACGACGAACGCCGCCACAACGCCTTCGGCCTCCTCATGAGCCTCAACATGCTCATCGAAACCCCCGGCGGCTTCGACTACACCGGCGCCGACTGCATCGGCTGGCTCCAGGAAGCCGGCTTCACCAGCTGCCGCGTCGAGCACCTCATCGGCCCCGACTCCATGGTCATCGGCTTCAAGCAGCCCCAGGGCATCCCCGTCAACACCCAGCCCCCCTCACAGCCCAGCCTCTGAGCCCGCTCTCCGCCCTCTCCTCCCGCCGCGGCGCTTACGCGGCGGCGTGGAGCGGCGCCCTATGGCAACGGTCGAAGGCGAAAGATGTCGGCCACGAATGGCACTCGGCTAAGGTGTCCATCGTCAGATTGACACCTCCTGTTGCGTCACGAGGTGACCGCAGAATCATCCCTTCCCAGCACCACATTCGACCGCCCGTCATACCATGCTCCGTTGAGATGGACCAAACGTCAGCCGAATCACGCTTTCTGGTTTGGATCGTGTGCATCAGCCTGTTCCCCCCTCCCTTGGCATGACATCGCTCACGGCACCACATCGCTCACGGCACCACATCGCTCACGGCACCACATCGCTCACGCTATTACATGGCGTGTCACTGATCCCGTAGGGATCACAGCCGGTAGCCAGGGATCAGCTCGCGTAGCGAGCGCCATCCCTGGATAGCTCGCACCCTCTCCGGAAAGCAAAGCCAGCGCTTCCTTAACCACACCGAGCCCTCCAGCAGCGTCTCACCGTCCCGCCGCCGCAGTCACCGCGCATCGCCGCCCACAGACGCCGTTCACCACGACGGACAAAAAATCGGTTGGAACGCAAAGGTTAGCGCTAGGACAGACCGGCCTCGCATATTTCTGCACCTCGCAGAGCGCAAACAGAACGCTCATCAGAGACATCTCAAAATCTCCGCATCAGCGTCATGTCAGCGTCTCATCAGCGGTTAAAACGGTGCTTCAAACCTCTGTCCCTCTCCGCGTTCTCCAAATCTCCGCGGTGCAATCTCCGGCCATTCCCTTGCTCCTTCATTCCTTTGTCAAACCAGCGCCACCCTTCCCCCCCGCTCGCATCCCACCTGATCCCGCTTCCGCGTATTCCGTTTCTTCCGTAGGCACTCAAATCCGGCCCTCTCCGCGTTCTCCAAATCTCCGCGGTGCAATCTCCGACCATTCCCTTGCTCCTTCATTCCTTTGTCAAACCAGCGCCACCCATTCCCCCCGCGCTCGCATCCCATCTGATCCCTCTTCCGCGTATTCCGTGTCTTCCGTAGGCACTCAAATCCGGCCCCCTCTCCGCAGTGCAAATCCCGGCCATGCCTTCGCTTCCCAAATCCGCAGTTACCTCACAGCGTTCGCAAAGAACAAAACAACGGCAAACCATCGCAAACAACAGCAAACCACCGCCAACTCCCTCTTCGCCCCCTCAATACACCGGCCCCTTCACCGCCCAGCGCTTCAGCACAAACCCCGGCCCCTTCGCCCGCCACTTCGCCACATGCGGCGTCGTGTAGTGCTGGTCAAACGCCGCCTGGTCCACATAGCTCTCGCTCAGCGCAAACAGGTTCGCCTGCTCGTTGTCCCGGCTCACCTCAAACCGGATGCACCCCGGCTCCTGCCGCGAAGCCTCCGCGTTTTCCAGAATCACAGAAAGAAATTCATCGATCTTCTGCGGATCGATCTCGAGGATGACAATAACGTTGACCATGACAGCAAGATGGAGGCGATTTTTGGCTAACATGCAACCTGCGTTCTACGTATCATGGCCTTATCATTCCCCCAGCCATGAAACTCCGACTCGTCCTCCCAGCGCTGTTCGCCCTCAGTCTTCACGCGCAAGATGCCAAACCAGCGGCACCCGCGCCAGCAGCGACGCCACCCGCCCCAGCGGCACCCAAGACGGAGACGAAGCCCGCTCCCGCCCCCACGCCCGCCACTCCAGCCAAAGTGGAAACGAAACCCGCGCCCGCCACTCCTCCCGCCAAGGCAGACGCCAAGCCCGCCGCCGCTCCCGCAAAACCCGCACCAGCACCAGCACCGGCCACGCCACCTGCAAAACCGGCCACGCCCCCGGCCAAGCCCGCCCCCCCTCCCGCCAAACCCACCCCAGCCGCAGCCACAGCAGCCAAGCCCGCGCCCACACCGCCAAAGCCCGCTCCAGTCCCCATCTTTACTGACAAAGCGCTCGAAGCCGCTGTGCGCAAACAAGTCTTCGCCAAGCGCGACACCCAGGAAGTCATCACCGCCGAAGATGTGGCCAGCGTCTCCATCATCGAAGCCAAGAAAGCAGGCATCAAGGACCTCACCGGCCTGGAAAAATGCACCTCCCTCGCCTCCCTCACCCTCCCGGAAAATCAGATCACCAATCTCTCCCCCATCAAGGGCCTGGAGCGCCTGCAGTTCCTCGATGTCTCCAACAACCAGATCAGCGACATCTCCCCTCTGGCCGCCTGCAAGGCCCTGCAATACATCGAGCTCACCGGCAACAAGGTCACGGACGTCTCCGCCCTCGGCGGCATTCCCGCGCTCACCTCCCTCTATCTGGCCAATAACCAGATCAAGGACGCCTCCGCATTGTTCAAGCTGCCCAAAGTCTGGACCCTCTACCTCGAAGGCAATCAAGTCTCCAACATCTCCGGCATCGGCGCCATGAAATGGCTCTCCATGCTCTCTCTCAAGGGCAACGGCGTGAAAGACATCTCCCCCCTCGAACCCCTCACCGAGCTCCAGTTCCTCTTCCTCGAAAACAACCAGATCACCGATCTCTCCCCCCTCTACCGCATGTGGAAGAAGGACAACGACGGCCCCCGCGAATGGGCCCCCTACTGCCAGATCTTCATCGAAGGCAATCCCATCGACGACCCCTCCAAAAAATCCGTCGATGAAATGAAAAAAGCCGGCGCCCGCATCCTCCCCTAAAAAGTACTCATCTCGCTCCGCGAGATGAGCCCAGCGCCCCCGCCAGTCCCAACCCTTCCGTCGTCCACAGCCCCACCTCAGGCTGCGAAGCTCCACACCCCTCGCAAAGCAAGAGCCGTCCCCTCCTTCCCCATCACCCCCCCCCCGCGCAGCGGCGAAGCCGCCCCCCATAGTACTCATCTCGCTCCGCCGAGATGAGCCCAGCGCCCCCCCCCCCCCGCCCCTTCCGTCGTCCGCAGCCCTCTCTAAGGCGGCGAAGCCCCTCACCCCCGCGCCCACGCAAAGTGCTTGCCGCCCACACCACGCGCGGCTTAGCATGCCCGCCATGAACGCGCCCCTCCGCCTCCTCGCCCTCGCTGCGCTCCTCCTCTCCAGCGCACAGGCCGCCGAGACACCCCGGCAATGGACCTCCAGCGACGGCAAATCCAAGTTCATGGGCAGCCTGCTCGAATTCTCCGACAAAGAAGTCAAAATCCGCCGCAGCACCGACTTCAACCAGTTCCGCCTCCCCCTCGACAAACTCTCCCAGGAAGACCAGGACTACATCCGCGGCCTCCTGCGCGAAAAGCGCCGCGATGCCGGCCTGAAGGAAGGCGCTTATGCCGAAAAGATCACCGGCCAGTTCGTCAAAGGCGTCTCCAAGCAGGGCCTCAACTACCAGCTCTGGGGCAGCCCCTCGCTCGATGGTACAAAGCGCTACCCCCTCGTCATCTGGCTCCACGGCTCCGGCCAGAGCGGCACCGACAACCAGTCCCAGCTCGGCGGCGCCCCCAAGATCTGGACCAGTGAAGAAAACTTCGCCAAGGCCCCCTGCTTCCTCCTCGCCCCCCAGTGCCCCTCCGCCGACATCGGCTGGAAAAACCAGGTCGCCGCCAACCTCCTCGCCCTCATCGCCGACCTCACCGAAAACCTCCCCATCGACTCCGACCGCCTCTACCTCACCGGCTCCTCCATGGGCGGCTTCGGCACCTTCAGCATCGCCGCCAAATACCCCGGCGTCTTCGCCGCCTGCATCCCCCTCTGCGGCGGCGGCGACGTCAAAAACGCCGAAATCCTCAAAACCACCCCCTTCTGGGTCTTCCACGGCGACAAGGACGACATGGTCCCCGTCGAACGCTCCCGCGCCATCGTCGCCGCCGTCAAACAGTCGGGCGGCGAGCTCATGAAATACACCGAGCTCGAAGGCGCCGGCCACGGCATCACCGGACTCGTATATCCACGGGCCGATCTGCACGAATGGCTCTTCCAGCAAAAAAAATCCTCTGTTCCCGCAAACTGAGCTTGACCCGCCCCTCATTGCGGAATCCGACACATTCAAATGCTCCATCATCACCACTCCGCCACCTGCCAGCATCACGATGCGGACTCAGCTCGCGAGCTGGCGGCCACAATGATGGAACGCGCCCGCGAAGCCGGCCTCCGCCGCACCAAAGCTCTGGAAAACGTCCTCTCCATCCTCGTCCACTCTCATCAGCCCCTCTCATTAGCAGACATCGCAGAGTCCCGCGATCTCACCAGCGGCGCAGACAAAGCCACCGTCTATCGCGTGCTAGTGAAGCTCGAGGAGCTCGGCCTCATCCGCCGTCTGGGCCTCCACGACCGCAGCGCCTACTACACCTTGCTCCAGCCCGGCGTGCATGACGACTACCTCATCTGCACCCAGTGCGGACGCATCCAGCGCCTCGACATCGCCTGCCCCGTCGAAGCTCTTGAAAAGCAGATCGAAAAAGAATCCGGCTTCAAGAAGCTCTACCACGAGCTGGAGTTCTACGGCCTGTGCCCGCAGTGCGCGGCCAAAGGCTGAGTCTTGCGTACCCCAAATCTTTGACGCTTCAGGTCAGGTCAAAAAAAAATCCCGCGCCAGCCTCACAGCCGACGCGGGATCGAAAAGAACTCAATCCGTTTTAGGGCGAAGTCGCCGCAGTCGAGATCGTGTTGGTCACGTTGGCGCTGGTTGAACCGTTGCCGCTCGGAGAAGGCGAACTGCCACCAGCCAGGTTGCCGTTGCTGCTCGAGCTCGTGCTGCTCGTCTGGCTTACGTTCACATTGGTGCCCTGCTGAGTGGTGGAATTCCCACCGGCGTCAGTAGTGGTCTGTGACGTGGAGGTAGTGGTCGTTCCATCAGGTGCCTTGGTCTCCGTGATGGAGGTGGTGACTGTGGTACCTGTGGTCGTGTCCACGGTTTTTGACTGACTCGTCGTCACCACTGTGCCATCGGACTGTGTGGTGACTGTCACCGTCGAGGTCCCTGTGGTGGTGACTGAGCTGATCGGCTGCGCACCCGGTGCGGACGGATCCACGCCTGCGGCAAACGTTGCCGTGGTGACCACCGTCGTGTCGCTGCTGGTGGCAGTGCCCTGGGCGATCATCTGGCCGGCATTTTCAGGAGTCACGTCGCTGGTGGCAGCACCAGCACCATGGGCATCACCCACCGTCACGGTCACCACGGTTTTGGTACCGTCAGAGTTGGTGATGGTGACAGTGTTGGTGGTGACGATGTTGATGACGTTGCCCTCGGCGGCACCCGTGCACTGGAAGTCCGGCGGGTTGAATTCAGGCTCCCAGCGCAGCGCCAGATAGCGGGTCTTCACCGCCTTGGCAGGCTTGGCTTTGAGCGAGCCGGTGCCCCGGGTGTCCTCGGCCACGGCCACCGGAGCCTTGTTACCAAAGTCATTCGGGTCAAACGCCATGCGGCCGCGCCAGTCTTCCTTCTCCGGAAGATTGTCGAAGGCAAAGACCTCGAAGCGCACCGGACGTGGCGAGTGGACGGAGGCAAACTCGTTCAGAATGCGGAGCTGGCCGAAATCATAGATGATGGTGCGGTACTTTTCATCGGACTCGGGGAACGCGAACTTGTTGTAGGTGACGGCGGTGTCGAGACCGTTGGCAGGTTTCGGCGCTGCGTAAATCACACGCGCACCACCCAGGCCGTTGATGAGGTCGGTGGGCTTGCCGCCCTTGCCATCCGCAGACTGCTTCACGGCATATCCTTTGTCGCTCGCGGCACCGAAGAACTGCAGGTAGCGAATGATGCCGCCCTTGGAAAGAGCCAGCTCAAGCTTCACAAACTTGGCCTGGATGCCGGCAAATTTGAACTCCACCGTGCGATCCGCCGCGGAGAAAACTTTTTCTTCAAGAACCGCCCAGCCGTTTTTGTCAGCGCTCGCGGAAAGTGTGGCGCGCCCCTCGATGCCGTCATTGACAAACGAAGAAGAAGAAATCAGCACCGGCTTGCCCAGGTTCACCAGCACAAAGCTCTTTCCGGCCGACACTGTGGACGACGCCGTGATGTCGCTGGAGAGAATGGAATCCACATGACCAAAGCCGGAGGAACTGTCGAGAGAGGCATTGCTCGCAGGGCCGGTGATGGTATTGACTGGCTTTTCTTTGATGATTGGAATGCGCGACCATTTGGCCTGGAGAGAACCTGCAGTCAGCAGACTGCCGAGGATGATAATGGTGGGGGCGAGCTTCATGATCAGGTAATGGAAAAATTGAACGTTGAACTGCGAGGTTGGAACGGCCGATGGATTCAACGTTCGTTTTTATTTATGCAATCTCCCATAGTTACACCACAAAGGGCAGACGGTGTAAACATTTTTTCTGTGTCATGAGTGATGAAATAAGGCTTGATTGATTGTATATTCCATATATTCTAGAATCATGAAATGTCCACGCTGCCACGCAAGCGTTCAGCCAGAGCAGACTTCCTGCCCTGCCTGCGGCTTTTCAGCGCGGTTGCTTCATAGTTATCTTGGAAATCAATGGGTTAGGCTGGAGCGCATCACCGACGCCGCTCACTGTTTGCGGCTGGAGGACAGCCGCCGGGCGGAAGTCGTTTTGGACGATTTTGAACGCAGTTTCCCACAAGCTTTTTTTGCTGTTTACCTAGGCACTCTACCCAGTAATCTGAGCGTTGCCGAGCTGGGTTTCTGGCTCCTCAATCAAGGGGCCTTCAACACCCACTCCGTGAGCCGGCGCAATGATTTTGGCATGGTGCTGGTGGTGGATCCTGCCGCACAAACTGCCTGCATCACTCTGGGATATGCCATTGAAAACTGTTTCAGTGCAAAAATCATGTCCCGCATGATGCAGACTCTCGGCAGCCATCTGCGGAAAGGCGCCTTCGGCATGGCCATTGAGGCCACCTGTGTTCGTGCCGGCGAGGTGCTGCGGAAGCACGCCCGCCGCATGCAGTGGAAGCCTGAAGCCGCCGGCATTGCGGACTCCGTTTCTGACATCGGGCTGCAGCCGCTGCGTGGCGGACACCGGCAGCCATCCCGCCCTCTCGCGGGGCACCCCGCACCACCGGCATGAGCAGGTCGTCTCCAGATTCCGTGGCAGCCGCCAGAGCTTTGTGCCTGGCGCTGTTCGCGCTGCTCTGCGCGCCGGCGGCCTCAGGTGAAGTCGCGCAGCAGGCAGAAAAAGCGGAGGAGCACGCACTGCCGCTGCCCCGCTGGAGCGAGCAGGAGCTCAAGGCATTTCGCGACAGCCTTCCCAACGTCAACAGCCCCGGGGCGCTGCCCAGCAACGGGGAGGTGGCCTCCGACATCAATGACCTGATCCGCACCCCTCTCTCCAGCGGTCCCCGGCTGGATCATTTTTTCGATCCTCACGACAGCGAGCTTTCACCGCGCCTGCAGGCCGCGGACATGCGGCTGTTCCTGCCGGAAGCCATCCTGGGCCAGCCCCTGGAAAGCCGCCCGGGCCCGGTGCAGCAGCCGACTTCGCTCGCATCGCTCAAGGACGTTTCCCCCGAGTTTCTCGCCGCCTGCGCGCAAAGCCTGCCCCGGGAGTACCTCATCGATCCCGACCAGCTTGTGCCTGAAATCCAGAATCATGACCTGATGCGTCTGCTGGAATTCCATGCGCAGGATGCCCGCATCAAGCTGTATGTGCTGATCATGGCGCGCGATCAAAGGCTGCCGGAAGGTGCCGAGCTCGAAAAAATCGCCTCCGGAGGTCTGCTGCAGTCTGACGCCTGCCTGCTGGTCTATCCCCTGGGCGAGCCCTGGCGGACGCGTCTGTTCGTCAGCGGTTCTGTTCACGACCAGATCTCCACCCCGTTTCTCCATGAGACGATTCAGGCATGCCTGAATGAAGCTCTGCAGACCAGCAACGAGCAGGATCAACTGCGGCGCTACACCATTCACCTTTCCACACGGTTGTTCTGGCTGCAGAAAGCCCTGAAAATTGATCCTGCTCACCCGACGGACAAAGGGCAGTCCCTGGCTGAATTCAGCGCGCCAGCGAAAGCGCGCGCTGCTTCCGGAGGCGTGAATCTGACTTCTGTCCTGAACTGGAGTGCCGGAGGCCTGGTGCTGCTGGGGCTGGCGGGCGCTGGCAGCCGCCGCTTTCTGCGTCATCTGCAGCTCAGGAGGCGTCGCCGCATCTGGATGCTGGCAGAGACTGAAACGGTGCCTCGGCTGGGCGGAGCCTTTACGGGCGGCGGCGGGGGCATGATCCGCTACGGATGACTGTTTTCCGCCCTTTCTGGCGTAAGAACTGCGTCAGTTTTTCAACTTCAATTTGTCAAAACCAATCCTTGAATGATAATTAGTGAAATTGACCATAATGACCTGATGTGATGAACCCGGACGTGATCCAGTTCCAGTGCGGTTTTTGCCGTACGACCCTGACAGTGCCTGCGCAAATGGCAGGGGTCACGGGTCCATGTCCGAGCTGTGGTCAGACGGTCACCTCCCCCATGCCTGCGCCTGTGGTGGCCCAGGTGCCGCAGTGGTCTCCAGCTCCCATGGCGGCTCCGGTGCCCGCACCGGCACCCGCACCAGCCCCGCAGCCATCCTGGCCCCCTGCACCGCCCTCTCCGATGCTGGGAGAGATGCCAGGCATGGGCATGCCCGCTGGCAGTCTCAACAATCTCAACACCGGGCTGCCGCCAAAACGGGCGCCAGGGCAGCCGCCGCTCAGCGCCGCGCTCAATACTCCTCCGGGCGGCCCGCCTCCATGGGCTTCCACTCCGGCGTCTCCCGCAGCCATGCCTCCTCTGGGGTCTCTTGACGGTGCCGGTGGTCTCCCGGGAACGGGGATGCCCAATCAGTCCCGCTTCATTCCCGGTGCCCCCACCCTGCCCAACATGTCTCCCATGGGTGGCGGTGGTGGAATGCCTGGAATGCTGCCCGGCTCTTCGCTGCTCGGCCGGGATGTACCCCCAGCGCCCTCCTCCCCGGTGACACAGCCTCTGCAGGCCCTGGGCGCTCCTTCCCTCAGCCTTGGAGGCGCGCTTGGGCATGACGGCGGCGCTTCAGGGCCCAAGTCCCCGCTGCCGGCAGGGCGCAGCATCGCCAGCCTGCGGGCACCACGCGGCACAAATTTCATCCGGCTTGCCTTCGCCGCCGTTTTCCTGCTCGGGTTTCTGGGGCTCGTCGGGTTTCTCTTGAAAGACCATCTTTCCGGCCTGTTCCCCGGCCTGGCGGGCCATGACGTGGCTGAAGAAGTCTCCAAGGAAGACGCAGCGCCGCCGACGCAGGCACCCCTGCCTTCCAATCCGGCTTCCGGCATCATGGCCAGCAATCCCGTGACAGCGGAAAAACCGGCCGCCACTCCAGAAACTGCGCCGTTGTCCCCGCCAAAGCCTGCGCCGATCACGGTTGGTTTCGATCCTCAAGAACCGACCGCATCGCAACCCAGACCTGCCGCACCTGCGAACCCGATGGCTGCGGTGCAGCCTTCCAGTCCGCCTGCAGCGACCAGCCTCGTCCCACCATCCGCAACCACACCTGCAGCGCCGCCGGGAGCCGGTGCGCTGCTTGAGGTGCCCGCCAAACCCAACACGAATCTGGGGCCCGCCGGCGGCGCATCCAACCCCGCCCCCGCCAGCATGGTGCAGTCGCAAACGATCGAAGAGGAAGGCGTGCCCGCCGCAGCCCAGCCCGCGGTGGAGGCGCTCAAAAAATTCCTCCTGTCCAAGTCCCTCGAAGAACGTCTGCAGCACACTCTTGGCGCCGACCTGATGAAACCGCTGATGGAGCGTTATTACTCCCGCATGCCTGACGGCCCCATCCCGGTGGACCGCATCCAGTTTGTGCGGATGGATCCGAATCCCGAGCTCGGTTCCGGCAAGCACTGCATCTTCAGCCTGGAGAACAAGACCTGGGAGTTTGCCGTGCCGGTGATGCTGGAGGAGAAGGCGGACGGGTTCAAGGTGGACTGGGTCGCCTTTGTGGAGTTCAAGGACCGCATGCTGGAGAAATTCTTCCAGACCTACCAGACCGGCAAGGCCTGCTTCCACGTCGGCATCATCCGCCATCACTACTTCACGGACGACGTGCCAAACCTGGACCGCAAAGATGCGTTCCGTGTGGGCCCCGCGCCGCCCAACTCCTTCCAGGCCTCGGTGTTTCTGGACAAGGATTCCGAGCTCGCCCAGGAGCTGCGCACCCGCATGCCGTGGGAGACGCACGTGTGGGCCGTGGTGGAGCTGGAATGGAAAAAGCTCGGCTCCCAGCAGTGGGTGGAACTGAGCGCCGTGCCGCAGATGCACTGGTACTCCCTGCCCATGGCTCCGGGCCCGGCTCCCAGAAACATTTCCACGGCGCAGAAAGCGCCTGAGTCAGACGAGCTTCCCCCGGGCATTTCGAAAAACGGCAGCCGCAGCAAATCCGGCGCGCCGTCCGGCGGGAACATGCCTCCTCCGGGCATCCGCAAATCCTCGCCAGACCTGCCTCCCACCATCAAGCGGCCGCTGCCTGCAGGCCGCTGAGAGGAGAAAGCCGCGGACGGAACTTAGCTGATCTCCAGCTTGCCCGTGCTGTCTCCCACCTTCTCCGCAGGCACGCCGAGGCGGTCCAGCATGGAGAGGTAGAGGTTTGTCATTGGCGTTTCGCCCGGCAGCAGCACCCGTTTGCCCGGGGTCAGCGTGCCGCCGGCGCGTCCGGCCAGCAGGATGGGCAGGTTGTCGTGATTGTGGCGGTTGCCATCGCCGATGCCGCCGCCGAACACGATCATGGAGTTGTCCAGCAGCGTGCTGTCTCCTTCCTTCACCGATTTCATCTTGTCGAGGAAGTAGCCAAACTGCCGCAGGTAGAACTGGTCGATCTTTGCGATCTTCGCCAGCTTCTGCGGATCACTCTGATGATGCGAGAGGGAGTGATGCGCGTCCGGCACACCGAGTTCGGGGAAGCTGCGGTTGCTGCCGTCATGCGCCAGCATGAAGGTGGAAAGCCGCGTGGTGTCAGTCTGAAACGCCAGCACCATGAGGTCAAACATGGTGCGGATGTGCTCCTCGTAGGAATCAGGAATGCCATCGGGGATTTTCACATCGGG
This sequence comes from Prosthecobacter sp., assembly GCF_044227185.1. Classification (GTDB taxonomy): domain Bacteria; phylum Verrucomicrobiota; class Verrucomicrobiia; order Verrucomicrobiales; family Verrucomicrobiaceae; genus Prosthecobacter. The sequence continues at coordinate 725,967 of NZ_JBGAFO010000002.1, forward strand.
GATCTGTGCCGAAAATTTTTCCGCGCGCTCGATGCGCAGCTCGATGTCACGCACCGAGGTGAAGTATTCGTCCAGCTTGCGGCGGTCTCCCGCGTTCACCTTGCCCTGCAGGCTTTTGGCTTCGTCCAGCACGGTGTCGAGGATGCTCTTCTGCATCCGTCTGGCACGGGCAGCCTCCGGCCCTTTGCCCGCGGTGGCGCCGAGGCCAAACATGCGCTCAAACACCAGGCGCGGGTCCATTTCAGGCGCCATGGGCATGGTCTCGTTTTTCCAGGCGAGATTGAACTGGTAGGCGCAGGAGTAGCCAGAGTCGCACTTGCCCGAGCTGCGCTGGCCGTCCGTGCTCAGCTCCAGCGAGGGCAGCCGTGTGAGATGGCCGATTTTTTGCGCTGCGATCTGGTCCACCGAAATGCCGAGATGAATGTCCGCGCCCGCCGTTTTCTTCGGCATGCAGCCGGTGAGGAACGTGGCCGTCGCACGTGCATGGTCGCCGCCGCCATTGCCATGACTGCGGGCAAAATCCTGCATGAGCCCGGAGACCACCATGAAGTCATTGCGGTACTGCTCGATCTGCTTCAGGGAGGGTGAGAGCTCGTAGGCCGTGCCTTCTCCACTCGGCATCCACTGCTCCACATTCACGCCATTGGGAATGTACATCCATGCGGCGCGCATCGGCTTGGCCGCCGGCCTGGTCGCGGCAAAGGCTCGTGCGCCGAAAGATTCCAGAAAGGGCAGTGAAATGACGGAACCCAGCCCCCGCAGAACCTGGCGGCGGCTGAGGGAATGGGCGGCGAGGGAGGTTTCGCGGAATTCGTTCATACAGGGGTACTATACAATGTAACTACGGGAGCGGCTCACAGAAACTTTCGTGCCAGACAGAGGCATTCCCGGCATGCCCCCCCACGAAAGTAGTTGAAATTCCCGGGCGACGCGGCCCGATTAAGCTTCCCCCACAAAATCCTCCAATAAAAAACATGAAGCATACCTGCCTCCTTCTCACCTCCATCGCATCCCTCGCCCTCACCGGCCTCGCCCAGGATGCCAGCGTCGCGGTCATCGAACTCAAGCCGGATCCGATGAACCCCATGGGCTACAACAAGACCGAGCTCACCGTCAAGGCAGGGCAGAAGGTGAAGCTGACGCTCAACAACACGGGCAGCGTCGCTCCGCTCGCACACAATTTCCTCCTGCTGAAGCCCGGCAAGATCGAAGCCGTGGGAGCAATGGCGAATGTCATGATGACAGATCCTCAGGGCCCGGCCAAGAATTACATTCCCGACGGCGCGAAGGCCGACATCCTTGCCCACACCAAGCTGGTGCAGCCGAACCAGAGCGACACCATTGAATTCACCGCTCCGGCGGAAGCGGGCGACTACCCCTACATGTGCACCTTCCCCGGCCACTGGCTGCTGATGCGCGGTGTGATGCACGTGACCAAGTAACCTCATTCTTCACCCAACCCACGCACACGCAAACTCATGAAATACCTCCTCATCCCCACGTTCATCGCCCTGCTCTCGCTCACTTCCGTCGTTCGTGGCGAGGAGGGCAAGCTGGACGTCAACGGCCTGGGCTTCAAGTTCTCCTCCCCCTGGAGTGAAATCCAGAGCACCGGCATGTTTCGTGCCGGAACTCTGGCAGCCAAGGTGGAAGGCGCCGAGAAGCCGGTGGAAGCCGTGTTTTACAGCTTCCCCGGCCCGGGAGGCGGGGGCGACACCGAAGCCAATGTGAAGCGCTGGCTGGGGCAGTTTCAGGGCACGCCGGAGTCCAAGCGTGAAGAACTTCCCGCCGGAGACAAGAAGATCACCCTGGTGACCGCCACGGGCACCTACAATGACGGTCCTCCGATGGGCGCCAAGACTCCCCGCGAGAACTACACGCTCATCGCCGCCATCGTGCCCGCCGGGGAATCCAACATCTTCGTGAAACTCACGGGGCCGAAGGACGCCATCGCGAAGCTGGCGGAGGACTTCAAAAAGATCGTGCTCAGTCCGTTCGCCAAATAAGCAACGGCTCATTTCATCAGGTTGTTTTGCCTTAGGCGGGTGGGGTTTCCCACCCGCTTTTTCGTATATATTAGACAAAATCGCGGCCGAAACATGGAGTGGCTTTAAAAAACAGGGGTGGCAAAAACAAAAGAGGACTTGGCACGCGCCATGCTTGAGCTTGGGACCGGAGCTAAATTCCACACCCTGACTTATGCTGAAACTCAACCACACTCGAACCTGGCGCAGCATGGCAATTGCTGCGGTAGTTGCCCTCACCACCCTCGCATTCAACCCCGGCAGCGCCCGCGGTCAGACTGCAGCACCGGCACCCGCTGCCGCCCCCGCCCCGGCTGCCCCTGCGGCAGCGCCCACGCCCACGCCCGCCCCGGCTCCGGCTCCAGCGGCTGCTGCTGAACCTGCCGCCCCGGCCGAGCCGCCCGCCGCCACCATGGAGCAGCGTGTGTTCGACTTGGAAAAGTATGTTCTCAATGGCAAGGCCGGTGAAGACGGCCCCACCAAGTGGAAGTCCAACATCGGCGGCCAGCCTGGCCCGGGCCACAATGCGTGGCAGATGGTCAGCACCGCGCTGGTGATCTTCATGACGCTCCCCGGCCTCTTCCTTTTCTACGGCGGCCTGGTGCGCAAGAAGAACGTGCTCTCCGTCATCGCCCAGTGCATGGGCATCGCCGGCCTGGTCACCATCCTCTGGTGGGCCTGTGGTTACAGCCTCTCCTTCGGCGCGGGCAATGCCTACATCGGCGATCTTTCGATGAAGATGCTGAACGGCGTGTCTCCTTACGCCGCCGGCGCCGGCTACTACTGGATCTCAGACGCCATGTGGTGCATGTTCCAGCTCAGCTTCGCCATCATCACGCCCGCGCTCATCATCGGCGCCATCGCCGAACGCATGAAGTTCATTGCGGTGCTGGTCTTCGTCACCCTGTGGATGTTCGCGGTTTATTTCCCCTTCGCCCACATGGTGTGGAGCAGCACCGGCATGATGTGCGGCCCGCTTAACAGCGCCGGCGCCGCCATCAAGGCCATCGACTTCGCGGGCGGCACGGTCGTTCACATGACATCCGGCTGGAGCGCCCTGGTGCTCTGCCTTCTGCTGGGCAAGCGCAAAGGTTTCGGCAAGGAGCCCATGGCTCCCCACAGCATGGTGCTCTGCGCCGTTGGCACCGGCATGCTCTGGGTCGGCTGGTATGGTTTCAATGCAGGCTCCGCCCTCGGTGCTGACGGCATCGCCGCCAATGCCTTCATGACCACCACGCTGGCCGCCGCCACCGCTGGTTTCGTGTGGGCCGTCGCCGAATGGATTCTCAAAGGCAAGCCCTCCGTGCTTGGTTTCTGCTCCGGCATCGTCGCTGGCCTGGTCGTCATCACCCCCGCTGCGGGGTTCGTCACCGCCAACTCGGCGATGATCATGGGTGTGGCCGCTGGCGTCGTGCCCTTCCTTGCGGTGGCTTACCTGAAGAACCTGCTCGGTTATGACGACGCTCTCGACACCTTCGGCGTTCACGGCGTCGGCGGCACGATGGGTGCCATCCTGACTGGTGTGTTTGCCAGCAAGGAGGCCAATCCCGGCATCGAACCCCTGCTCCCAGGCCTCCTCGGCGAGCAGCTCAAGGCGGTGGGTGTGACCATCGCGTGGAGCGTCGCCGCCACGCTGGTGATCACCATCATCGTCAAGATCGTCGTGGGTCTGCGTCCCGAGCCTGAAGTGGAAAGCCAGGGCCTCGACCTCGCCGAACACGGCGAATCCGGCTACGAACATTGATTCTGGCAGGACGAGCTCCTTTAACCCTCAGACCGGGCTGAGCGATCAGCCCGGTCTTTTTTTATGCACGCATCCCGCATCCTTCGCCTCCGGGCGCTCTTCCGGGGAATTTGAGCGGGTCCCGGACTCAGGACCACAGGATCAGCATCACCACGCACATGATGCCGTTGTTCAGCGCGTGGGCCGTCATCGGAGCAATGAGGCTGCGCCGCCACAGGCGCAGGAAAGAGAAGGAACAGGCCAGAGCCATGATGGCCGGCACGCCCGCCCAGCTCTGCGGATGCACAGCAGCAAAGACAAAAGCGCCAAGCAACGCCCCCAGCAGCGAGCGCAGCCAGGCGGAGAGTCCGGGAAAGAGCAGCCCGCGGAACATGATCTCTTCAGACACCGGCGCCCACACGACGGCCAGCAGGATGGCGGCAAACTTTGCCCAGCCGCTGCCGGCAAAGACATCCACGATGGGATGCGAGGGAAACTCTCCCGTGACCTTGATGATCCAGGACGCGGCGATCATTCCCACCACCAGCAGTGGCAGCGAGGCCAGCCAGACCAGGATCCCCACGCCCATCTCGCGCCACCACCCCTGTCCGCGATGCAGGCCCAGAGCCTCACGCCACTCAGCCCGCTGCATGCCACGCACGCGGGGCCACATCATGCCAATGACAAGGACGACCAATGCAGGCCCATAGGCCGCTCCGTATGGCAGCGAGGTGAACATTTGCCGCAGCAGCCAGGGCACCAACAAAAACAAGGCCAGATAAATCGCGAACCCTTCCAGCAGCACGCCGCCCTCACCCCGGCTGCGCAGCGCCAGTGTCAGGCGCAGCTTCCCGCCCTGCCAGCGCACGATGCCCCAGATCAGCACTCCCAGACCGGCCACGGCCGCCAGCATGCCCAGCAGACTGACGGCGAACAAGACCGCCGCGGTCTGGAGCCCCTGCTCCGCCACAGTCTGCTTCGCCTTGTCATCCCCCGTCTGCGCACGGGCCAGCTCGGCCAGCCAGCCATGGCGCTGACGCAGCTTCTTCCAGGCCTCTGCCGGCGCTTCACCATGACCTGCTTTCATCTGCCGCAGCGTCTCCACATCCGCACGCAAGCCCGCGTTCTTCGCGGCGACCGCGTCGAGCGCATCCTCCGCAGGCCAGGCACCTTTCAGCCAGCCCTTCAAGATCATGAGACGCAGCGCATCCTCATCCGTGAGCGAATATTTGGTGATGTCCTGCGCCACCACCTCCATGAGTCCGCCATCCGGCTGCTGAGTGGCGCGCATCAGCTCCTTCACTCCCACGACGTAGCGCGCCATCAGCTCGAGCATGCGGTTCGGATGCTCCCCAGCGCCCTCCCCCTTCCGATGGGACGCGTGCGTACGCACCACAAACACCACGCATGCGGCGATGACGGCCACCGCCAGCACCGCCCCCAGCAGCGAGCAGCGTGGGGAGAAGCCGGGCTTCGAAACAGGCAGCGGCGGGGGCAGGGCGGAGTCATTCATGGATGTTGTCATGCCGCCGATGAAACAACGCCTTTCCAGCAATGGCACGCACAATTCTGTGCCGCCGCCACGTTCCGTCTTCTCCAACCATGCGCACCCCTCTCTTTCTCCTGCTCGCCGCCTCCGCCGCCCTGGCCCAGACCCCGCGCCCTGGGGTGAACTATGATGAAGCCAAAGTGGGCAGCGATCCGCTGCCGGATCTGAAACTCACCACCGCCGAGGAGTGGACGCAGAAGCGCCGGCCGGAGATTCTGAAGCTCTTCGAGGACAACGTCTATGGCAAGACTCCCGCTGGCATCGGCGCGCCGAAGTTTGAGGTGACCGCAACGAAAACGGATGCGCTGGGCGGCCTGGCCACACGGAAATTCATTCACATCTCGCTGCCGGACCGTCCCGCATGGCCGGGAATGGACGTGATGCTCTACACGCCCAACAACGTCAAAGCCGCCCCCTGCTTCGTCGGCCTGAGCTTTGGCGGCAATCATGCCGTAAGCACCGAGCCCGATGTGCCGCTGAGCACGCGCTGGATGCGTGAGAGCAAGGAGAAGAACATCGTGGAGCATCATGCCACGGAGGCCACGCGCGGCACGGAGAGCAGCCGCTGGCCGCTGGAGATGATCCTCAAGCGCGGCTTTGCCGTGGCCACCGCCTATTACGGTGACATCGAGCCCGACCACGCCGACGGCTGGAAGGAGGGTCTGCGCGCCGCCGTGAGCAAGGAGGGCGCGAACACCGTGTGGAAAGACGGCGAGTGGGGAGCCATCGGCGCCTGGGCCTGGGGGCTCAGCCGCATCGCCGACTACCTGCAGACCGACCCGCAGGTCGATGGCAGGCACCTGGCCGTCATCGGCCATTCGCGTCTGGGCAAGACCTCCCTCTGGGCCGGTGCGCAGGACGAGCGCTTTGGCATCGTCATTTCCAATGACTCAGGTGAAGGCGGGGCGGCCCTGATGCGGCGCGACTTTGGCGAGACCACGGCCATCATCACCAAGGCCTTCCCCCACTGGTTCACCCCCACCTACAAAAGCTTCGCCGGAAACGCCGCCGCCTGCCCGGTGGATGCGCACATGCTCATCGCCCTGGCGGCTCCACGCCCCATCTACATCGCCAGCGCCGGCGAAGACCACTGGGCGGACCAGAAGGGCGAATTCCTCTCCGGCAAGTTTGCCAGCCCGGTGTATGCCCTCTTCGGCAAAAAGGGCGTGGGCGTGGAGGAGCAGCCCGCCATCGACACTCCTGTGGGCGATTTCGTCGGCTACCACAACCGCACGGGCAAACACGACGTGACCGACTACGACTGGACGCAGTACCTGAACTTTGCCGCGCGGCATTGGGCGAAGTAAGACAGCGGGCGCAAACATTGTCGCTTGCCGCATCCCAAAGCCCGTGTGTCTTGGGCATGTCCTTTCCACGCCATGCCCGCCAAAAAAGCGAAAACCAAATCCGCGCCCAAGAAACCGTCCAAAAAACTTCGCAACGTGCCCTTCTGGATCGGCTTTGATCTCGGCGGCACGAAGATGATGGCCTCGGTGCTCGATGCGAACTACAACGTGCTCGGCTCCGCGCGCAAATCGACCAATGGTTCCGACGGCGCGGCCAAGGGGCGGAACAAAATCGTCAAGGCCATCCACGAGGCCATCGCGGAGGCGGGTGTGAATCCGAAGGGGATTCAGGGCATCGGCATCGGCTGTCCCGGGCTGGTGAATCCTGACAAGGGCATCCTCATTTTCGCGCCGAATCTGGGCTGGACGAACATGGCCCTGCGCAAGCTGCTGCAAAACCAGTTCAAATGCCCCATCACCGTGCTGAACGACGTGGATGCCGGCACCTATGGCGAGTACGCGCTGGGCGCTGGCAAGGGCGCGCGCTCCCTGCTGGGGGTGTTTCCGGGCACGGGGGTGGGCGCGGGGTTCGTTTATAACGGCCAGATCGTGATGGGCCGCGCCATCTCCGCCATGGAGCTGGGGAATATTCTTTTCCCCGGCACGCACATTGGCAGCCCTGTTTTTGGCACCGTCACGCTGGAAGATCTCACCAGCCGTCTGGCGCTGGCTTCGCAGGCGGGTCTGGCCTGCTACCGCGGCCAGCTTCCCGAGCTCGATAAAAAGACCGAGGGGGCGCTGCGCCAGATCCGCAGCAAGGCGCTGGCCAATGCCTTCCGCAGCGGGGAAGACGCGGCCATGATCATGTTCCGCAACTCCATCCGCTATCTCGGCATGGGGGTGGCCACCGTGGTCAACCTGCTGGCGCCGGACCGCATCACGCTCGGCGGAGGGCTGGTGGAAGAACTCCCGGGCCTTTACCTGAACCTGCTCAAGGAGGAGGTGGAGCACTACGCCATCCCTGAGCTGGCCCGCGGCGTGAAGTACTCGCTGGCCAAACTGGGCGGCCAGGCCGTGGCCGCCGGTGCGGTGGCATGGATGCGAAATTCAAAGCCATGATTCGTTCCGGCACGTTTCATTTCGAATCCATACCATGAGTGAAGCGACACCACCTTTCTCGTTCAAGACGCCGCCGGAACATGCCGTGATCTACGTGGGCGCGGCCTCGGTCTCGCTCGTGATTGGCCGGAAGGATGAGAAAGGGCAGTTCACGCGCATCGAAAGCCTGGACCGTCCGCTGCCGGTGGCGCGGGATATTTTCCGCGCCCGCAGCATCTCGCGCAACACCGTGGATCAGGCGGCGGCCATCCTCCGCGACTTTTTGCAGACGATGCGCGAGTATGGCATTCCGTCTTCACAACTGCGCCTCTTCACCTCCAACATTCTCGCGGAGGCGGTGAACCATGAGATCTTCCTCAACCGCCTGCAGGTTCACAGCGGCGTGGCTCCGAGCCTCATCGACGACGGCAACATGACCCGGCTCGTGTACCAGATCGCGCAGCGCATGCTGCTGAAAAATCCGCTGCTGGCCAAGGGGAACACCGTGGTGTCCCACATCGGGCCGGGAAACACGCGCGCGATCTATTTCAAGGAGGGGCGTCTGGCCACGTACACCAACTACCGGCTGGGCATCTTCCGCGCGCGCGAGGCCGTGGCCACGCAGGATGACGAGGCGCGGCAGCAGATGGTGCATCTGGAGGAGCACATCCGCGGTGTGGTGGACCACCTGGCCCAGGACTACTCGGACGTGAAGATTGATCATCACGTGGCCATCGGCGCGGAGATCCAAAGCGTGGCGCCGCTGCTGGGCAGGGCGCGCCATGGAGCCCACCGTGTGCTGGAGCCTGATCTGGCGCGGCTCACGGACAAGCTGGCGCGCCTGAGCCCCGATGAACTCGTGCGCGAACTGCATGTGCATTACACCGGGGGTGAAGGCATCGTCCCCGCCCTGCAGACCAATCTCGCGCTGGCACGCCGTTTTGGCGATGATTCCCTGTGGGTGCCGGAAGGCGACTTCCAGCTCGAGCTGATGCTGGATCTGATGACCTCCGGCTCGCGCACGGCGATCTTCCAGGAGGAGGTGATGCAGGCCGCCTGCGAGGTGGGCCTGCGGTACAAGACCGACCGCAAGCACGCCGACCACGTGGCCAATTTTTCCCGCCAGCTCTTCCGCGAGCTGCAGCACCTGCACGCCCTGGACGCCAAGTACGAGCTCGTGCTGCGGGTGGCCGCCACACTGCATGAGGTGGGCATGTTCATCAGCCCGCGCGAGCACCACAAGCACAGCCTTTACATCCTGATGCATACGGAGCTCTTCGGCCTCAGCTCCAGCGACCGCGTGATGGTGGCCCTGCTGGCGCGGTACCACCGCCGCTATGATCCCGAGCCGAACCACCCCTACTTCTCCGACCTCTCCCGCGAGGAGCGCATGATCGTGCTAAAGCTGGCCGCGCTGCTGCGCCTGGCGGACTCGCTGGACCGCAGCCATGCGCAGCGCATCAAGACCATCCAGCTCCGCCCCGAGGGCACCCGGCTCAACGTTCTGACGCAGGGCGCGGACGACACCACCATTGAACAGATTGCCATCGATCTGAAGTGCGGGCTCTTCCGCGAAATTTACGGTTATGACATCCTCCTCGCCAAATCCTGAAGCACCACCCGCACCGCCGCAGCTGCGCCTGACCGAGGAGCACTTCATCAACCGCGAGCTGAGCTGGCTGGCCTTCAACTCACGCGTGCTGGATGAAGCCGCGCGCACAGACCTGCCCGTGCTGGAACGTGTGAAGTTCCTGGCCATCACCGCCTCGAACCTCGATGAGTTTTTCATGGTCCGCATCGGCGGCCTGCAGCTCCTGCGCGAGCAGGGCCGGCGCGTGCGCGACAATGCCGGCCTCACCCCCACGCAGCAGTGGGAGCAGGTGCACCAGCAGACCGCCGTCTTTGTGGCCCGCCAGTATGACATCCTGCAGCAGCAGCTCGTGCCGCTGATGAAAGAGAAGGGCATCCGCCGCCTGCTGAACACCGAGCTCACCCCGGTGCAGCGCACCATGCTGCGCGAGTACTTTGACGAGCACATCTTTCCCGTGCTCTCCCCCGTGGTGGTGGATGACAGCGGCGCGCGCGCGGCCATCCCCGCGCTGAACATCGTGCTGCTCTGCACCGTCAGCGGTGGTGACAGCGGCGAGGCGGAGAAGCGCCACGTGCTGCTGCCGCTGCCGGCCAACCTGCCGCGGCATGTGCTGATTCCTGATCCGGACGGCGGCCAGTATCTCTATGTGAATCTGGAAGATGTCGTCGCGCTGTTCATCGGCGAGTTTTTCCCGGCGGAGAAGGTCACCGCGCCCGCCCGTTTTCGCGTGAGCCGCAACACGGACATCACCGTGGATGACGAGAGCGCCTTTGACCTCGCCAGCGAGATGGAGGAAGTGCTGGAAAAGCGCCTGCAAAGCCCGGCCATCCGCATCGAAATCGAGGCGGGCGCCTCGCGTGAGCACACCCGCATCATCCGCGACCTCTGCGGAGCGCGCACCGCGCAGATCTATGACATTCCCGGCGAGCTGGACCTGCGCGCGTTCTTCCAGATCGCCGGCATCTCGGGCTTTGATGAGCTCAAGGTCGATCCGTGGGACAGCCACCTGAGCACGGCGATCACGCCCGGCGAGAGCATCTTCGACGCGATCAAGCGTGGCGATATTCTGCTGCATCATCCTTATGAAAGCTTCGATCCCATTCTCGCGCTGGTCGAAGAAGCCGCGGCAGATCCGAATGTCATCGCGATCAAACAGATCCTCTACCGCACCGCCAAAAACAGCCGCATCATCTCCGCACTCATCCGCGCCGCGCAGGCGGGCAAGCACGTGACCGTGCTGGTGGAGCTGAAGGCGCGCTTCGACGAAGCCCGCAATCTGGAACGAGCCAATGACCTCATCAACGCAGGGGCGCAGATCATTTACGGCGTCGCCGGATTGAAAACTCATGCCAAGGTCTGCCTGGTCATGCGCCGGGAATCCGGCCACATGACGCGCTACATGCACTTCGGCACGGGCAATTACAACGAGGCCACCTCGAAGCTCTACACGGACATCAGCCTGCTCACCTGCCGGGCCGACTATGGCGCGGACGCCTCCGCGTTTTTCAACACCGTCACCGGGCGCTCGCGCTTCGTGCATTTCAGCAAGCTCAGCATGGCCCCCTATGGCCTGCGTGAGCGCCTGCTCTCCCTCATCCGCAGCGAAACCGAACGCGCCCGCCAGGGCGAGGCCGCCGAGATCATGCTGAAGATGAACGCGCTCGAAGACCGCCAGATGATCGAGGCGCTCTACGAGGCCTCCCAGGCGGGCGTGAAGATCCGCCTCAATGTGCGCGGCATCTGCTGCCTGCGCCCCGGCATCAAGGGCATCAGCGAAAACATCAGCGTCGTCAGCATCATCGACCGCTATCTGGAGCACGCGCGCATCTTCTGGTTCCGCCAGGGAGGCAAGCCCGCCGTCTTCATCGCGAGCGCGGACTTCATGAACCGCAATCTCTCCAAGCGCGTGGAGCTGCTCACTCCGGTCGAGGACAAGGAGGCGCGCAAACGCCTGCTGCGCATCCTGGAGATCCACTTTGCCGACACCGCCCGGGGCCGCATCCTCAAAGCCGACGGCGCCTGGCAGCTCCCCCAGGTCACGGCCGCCAAAAAGCACCGCTCCCAGGAGCAGTTCGCCCGCGAAATGGCCAAACGTGCCCGGCAGGCGAATGAATCACCGGACGTGCTGGTGCCGCATACGCCGAAGTGAAGTCATGTCAGCCATTGTCATGGCGGCGGGAACGAAAAATCATCGGGGGCCAGCATGGCAGGAACGTCAATGGCGGCCATCTCGCCATCCTGGGTCACGAGTATGTTGCCCCCATGGGTGTCTGCACAGATGATCCTGTCGGCGTTTCGAAACCAGATGTTCCTGCCACGCCAAAAACAACGTTTGAAATCGCGCTGACTGAAAAACACCTCGATCTCCTCCAGTTCGGCCGGCCGGCCCTGGATTGCTTGTTGTGATGTGATGATTCGAATCAACGCAAAGCTCGGTTCGACCACACCTTCCAGTTCAATATCATCGCCAAAAACCTGGTTCTGAAGCAGCAGGCGTTCAAGGTATTTGATTGGAGTTGCTTCGCTGCCATCAGCCATCACTCCAAATGAGTTGTCGTAAGTTGCCTTCAACACACGCGGCCTCTCCACACTCACTTTTGGGAACCAGACTTCATGCTCGAACCCAAAGGCATCTGGTGGCCTTCTCAGCTCTTCGAAGTCGCGACCGCCTCCGCTTCTTTCTGACCAGCGCCGGAGCGATTCGATTTCGGCAGCAAGGCGTGTCGTTGCAAATAAACCTCCACCTCGGAGAATTGCTTCAGTGCCTCCGCGCGCGTCTTCAAGGGCGACTTCAAGCGTGCTTGACGCATTTGGGCTGCAAATTGCTCCGGATTCATGCTGCATCCTCCAACGAGTTGATTGAAAGATAGTTGATCAGTCAGTCTGCGCAAGCTCTCATGCTGACATGCCCCCGCTCACCAGATCACCTTGTAAATCAGCGCCCCTCCAATCCCGCCGATGATCGGACCGACGACGGGAATCCAGGAGTAGCCCCAGTCGGAGTTTCCTTTGCCGGGGATTGGCAGCACGAAATGGGCGAGGCGCGGGCCGAGGTCGCGGGCGGGATTGATGGCATAGCCGGTGGGGCCGCCGAGAGACAGGCCGATCGCGCCCACGAGCATGCCGACGATGGCGGGTGCGAAACCTTTGTCCCAGCCGGAGTTGGGCAGCAGATTGGCAGGAGACAAAATCGCCAGCAGGCCAATCATCAGCATCGCAGTGCCGATGGCCTCGCAGATCAGATTGCCCGGGGTGTGGCGGACCGCCGGCCCGGTGCTGAAGACGGCCAGCTTGTCGCCCTTGGACTCGGTCACCGGCCAGTGGGGCAGATAGGCGAGCCAGACGAGCACGCCGCCGAGAAACCCTCCCGCGATCTGCGCGCCTATGTAGCCAGGCACGTCGTTCCAGCCAAATTTGCCGATCGATGCCAGTCCCAGCGTCACGGCGGGGTTCAAATGCGCGCCGCTGATCGCGTTGGTGCAGTAAACCGCAATCGCCACAGCCAGGCCCCAGCCGGCGGTGATCACAATCCAGCCGCCATTGTTGCCCTTGGTTTGTTTCAGCACCACATTGGCCACGACGCCGTCGCCGAGGAGGACCAGGATCATGGTACCGAGGAGTTCTGCGAGATAAGCGGACATGGCGGTGCTGATTTAGGTTGAATTTCCGCGCAGGCTAGCGGGCCGCCCGAAAAAGAGCAAGCATGGAGATTCAGCCCCCCGCCCCCATCGGCGAGACATAGTTCAGCGCGATGGTCAGAAAGAAATTCGAAATCAAAATGGAGAGCGAGGCAAACACCACGGCGCGCGTGGTGCCGAGGCCCACGCCCACCGCGCCGTTCTCCGCCGCCAGTCCTTGATGACAACTGATCAGCGTGATGATGATTCCGAAGACGAGCCCCTTGATCATGCCGATGCCCACATCCATCGCCTCCGTATGGTCCAGGGTATGCTGCCAGAACCAGCCGCCCGGCACATCAAAGCCGTACACGATCAGCGCATACGAGGCCATCAGCCCGAAGCCGATGCTCTCCGCCACCAGCAGCGGCATGGAGACGCACATGGCCAGAAAGCGCGGCAGCACCAGGTAGTCCACCGGGTGCACGCCCATCACGCGCAGGGCATCGATCTGCTCGGTGACTTTCATGGTGCCGATGTCCGCCGCCATTGCGGCCCCCACGCGCCCGGACACCATCAGTCCCGCCAGCACGGGCCCCAGCTCGCGGCACAGCGCCACCGAGACGATGGCGCCCACGGTCGATTCGATGCCGAACTCCTTGAACTTCGCGAACGACTGAAAGGCAAACACCGCGCCGGTGAAGGCCCCCGTGACCACCACCACAAGCTGTGACCCATAGCCGATCGACACGATCTGCTGCGCCACCAGCTTCAGCCGCCAGCGGCAGCTCCGCAGGCCCACCATGAGCTCCCCCATCAGCGCCGCGATCTGCCCCAGCCACGACAGGAAGGCAAGGAACAGCCTGCCCGTGAAGGCCAGCCAGTCCGTGCATCGCGGTAAAACCATGCCGCCATGCATGCCCAGTCCTCATGCTGCGTGAAGGCATGACGCTGTGCCTTTTTCGTCACGCTTTCCTCAGTCCTCGTGCGCCGCCTTCAGACGCTCATCATCCAGATCCAGGCGGTACAAGATCTGGTTGTAGTCGTAGCGGGGCGTGGGCACGGGATTGCCGGAAAAGGTCTCGGCATAGGTGCCCTGGAAATAAATGATGCGCCCGTCCTGCTGGTCGAAAAACGCATGGTGGCTGGGATTGTAAAAGCTGTACTTCGGATGCGTGGCGATCTTCACCGCCTTGCGCCAGGGGCCGTCGATCTGCCAGGCCTCCGCATACCAGACTTCTCCCAGAAAGGATTCACCGCCTCCCTGCTGCACCGCGATCATGATCCAGCGTTCGCGGTGTTTGTTCCAATGCACGCTGCCGGCATGCAGATGCACCGCCTTGCCGGTCTGCGCGTCCACCACCTGCATGCGGGCCTTCTCCGGCGGCAGCTTCTTTTCGGCGATGAGCCGTTCCTCCTCCTTCTGGGTGGTGGGCGGCAGCACGCTCTGCCAGACGTAATCCCCATGCTCCGCGGACCACGCCAGGGCCTCATAGGCGGAGGTGTTTTGCACCGCGTCGTAATCGGCCTTCACGCGGGTCTGGCAGAAAGGCGTGGCGAAGTAAATCATGTCTCCGTTCCCCCCCTTGGCCCGCACGGCATTGTTCTGCGGGTGCTGCCATGAGAACTCATCTCCGAGCACCGCGATGCGCCGGAAGCGCCCGCTCTCCTCATCCAGCTCCGCCAGGCCGTGCTCCAGCCGTTTGCCCAGATCCTTCCAGCGCGAGTAGTGCGCCATGAGGTGCTCCTTGCTTTGCCCATCCATCACCGTGTGCATGCCGAAGAGCCACACCGCACCGGGCTCCTCCACTGGCAGCATCTTCGCCACGGCGCCGTTTTCATCGGTGATGTACTCAAAGTGAATGCCGTGCTCAGGATCCAGGCCGCCGGTGTCCGGCGCATCGCTCCATGCGGCGGTGGAGTGATAGTTTCCAAGCGGGTAGTTCGGCCGCAGCGTGTCGCCAAAGATCCAGAAGTAGCGCCCCTTCCATGGCACCACCTGCACGGAGTCCTGGCCCATGACATCTGCAGACAGGTTCGGGCTCGGCAGAGGCGGCTCATGGCCCAGCAGCGTGCTGTCGCGGTAGATGCCTTGCCCCGTCAGCCGGCACAGGCGCTCCGCGAGATTGGTGCGCAGTATTTTGACCTCGGCGGATTTCCCGGCCTTGGGCGTCAGCCGCACGCCCACAAAGCCAAAGCCATCCTTTGGCAGCGCATAACCAGGTCCCTCAATGCTGAAATACACCACACGGTTCATCAGCCCGGGCTCATTGAAGGCGATCCAGCCCGCGCTGTCCGTCGTCAGGGCGATGTGGTTCGTGGTCTTCAGCGTCACCAGCGGCACGCCGCGCCCGGTGTTTTCATCGATCACATGAATGCCAAAATAATCTTCCGGCGCGGCACCCAGAAACGCCGGCAGACAGAACAAAACCAGAAGCAGGCGGCGAAGAGACATGCGGGTGGTTTACCATGACTTCGCCGCGTGTGGAAAGGACTAATTCAGGCGCTTGACACCCGCCTTCCAAATGCGAAGGCGCAGGGCATGTTTTTCGACACGCACACCCACCTCGGCAGCAAACAGTTTGACGGCGACCTGCCCGCCGTGCTGACACGCGCACGCGCCGCGGGCGTGACCCGCATGGTGGCGCCTGCCACGGATTTAGAGAACGCGCGCAAGCTCCTCGCCCTGGCTGAAAACGAACCCGATGTGCGCGTGGCCGTGGGCATTCACCCCTGCGATGTGGATTCCGTCAACGGTGATGCCTGGGTCCACGAGCTGCGTGAGCTCGCCCAACACCCCAAGGTCTGCGCCATCGGCGAGATCGGTCTCGATTACTTTCATGCGCCGGCGGAGGGTTTCACCCTCGACGACTGGCGGGCGCACCAGGCCCGCGTGCTGACCGCGCAGATGGAGCTGGCGGCGGAGCTGAAGCTGAATGTGATCCTGCACAACCGCGAGAGCTGGGAGGACCTGACCGCGCTGGTGCGGCCCTACAGCGACCGGCTGCGGGGTGTGTTTCACTGCTTCACCGGCACGCTGGAGCAGGCGCAGCCGCTGCTGGAGCGCGGCCACCTCATTTCCTTCACCGGCATCGTCAGTTTCAAAAACGCAGGTGTCATTGCCGAGACGGCGCGCCTGGTGCCTGCGGGCAGCTACATGATCGAAACGGACGCCCCCTACCTGGCTCCCGTGCCCAACCGCGGCAAGCGCTGCGAACCGGCCTACGTGGCGGACACCGCGCGCGCCATCGCCGCCCTGCGCGGCGAGCCCGTGGAACAAGTGGCGGCCAGCACCACCCGCACCGCCCTCGATTTCTTCCGCGGCTGGGATTGATCTCCGCCGAAAGCATTCCAATCTCATCCACGTTCACTGCCACCACCACCATGAAACTCCTCCTTGCCACCTCCTTCCTCCTCGCGTCGCTGGCCAGCGCCGCCCAGTTCACCGTTGAAAAGACCGCCACAGGTGGTGCCATCGTGAAGGTGGATGGGCAGGTCTTCGCCGAATACGTCGTGGATCAGGCCAACAAGCCCTACCTTGCCCCGGTGTTCGGCCCCACTGGCAAGCAGATGACCCGCAACTACCCGATGAAGACCATCGAAGGCGAGCAGCACGACCACCCGCACCACCGCGGCATCTGCTTCGGCAGCGAGGGCATCAACGGCGTGGAGTCCTGGGCCGAGCGCTCCACCTTTGGCGACTCACCCAAGAGCGCCGAGCGCACCACCCACCTTGGCAGCGAGAAACACCGTGAGTTCAAGACGCTGGAGGCCAAGCCCGACTCCGCCGTCCTCGTCTCCATCATTGACTACCTCGACCCCCAGGGAAAAAAATACCTGGAAGAAGAGCGCACCATGATCTTCCGCGTGGGCGAAGGCACACGCAGCATCGAGATGAAGCAGATCCTGCTGGCGACCGAAGGCCCCGCCACGTTTGAAGACAAGAAGGACGCGGGTCTCAGCATCCGCGTGCCGACTGAGATGGCCGTTGAAATCGGCAAGGGTAAAAAAGGCAGCGGCCACATCATCAACAGCGAAGGCATCACAGACGTGGACGCCTGGGGCAAGCGCGCCAAGTGGTGCGACTACTACGGCATCGTCGGCGGTGAGAAGCTTGGCGTGGCCATGCTGAACCACCCTTCCAGCTTCCGCTTTCCCACCCCCTGGCACGTCCGCACCTACGGCCTCTTCACCGCCAACCCCTTCGGTACCAAGTCTCTCGACAAAAACGCATCTGATGGCACCTACGAGCTGAAGAAAGGTGAATACACCCTCCTGCGCCACCTCTTCTTCTTCCACAAGGGCGATGAGAAGGAAGGCAAAGTAGCCGAAGCCTACGAAGCCTTCGCTAAAGAATAAGCAGATCGTCACCCAATTGACCCATATCCGGGGCGAAAAGAGATGCACGGCGTTGCTGCCTGCTCTTTTTTCGCCCCATGTCTTTTCAGCGTTTTCTCCTCTTTTTCGGCCTTTCCTCGTCTCTTGCCGCGGCAGACTTTGACCTCGTCATCTACGGCGGCACGCCATCCGGACTGAGCGCGGGCATCGTGGCCGCGCGTGAAGGCGCCTCCGTGGTGGTCATCGAGCCCACGCAGTGGATCGGCGGCATGGTCACTGGCGGGCTGTGCAAATCCGACGTGGGCAAGGAGGAGACCATCGGCGGCTTTCCGCGCGAGTTCTTCGCCCGCGCCGCCGCCTTGAAGCCGGACACGCCCATGTGGTATGCGGAGCCCAGCGCGAACATGGCGGCGTTTCAAACGATGCTCAAAGAAGCAGGTGTGAAGGTGGTCCCCGGGGAGACGCTCAAATCCATCACCAAGGAAGGCTCACGCATCACCAGCCTGACCACGGCCGACGGCACCCGCTATCAAGGCAAGGTCTTCATCGACGCCACCTATGAGGGTGACCTCATGGCGGCGGCGAAGGTGACTTACATCGTCGGGCGCGAGAGCACCGCGCAGTATGGCGAGCCGCTGGCGGGTTATCACCCCATGCCCATTCGTCCGCGCACGGTCGAGGTGATGGAGAGCGACTGCCCCAGCCTCGGCGGAAAAGGTCCCGCCTACATCCACGGCACCCCCATCAGCATCTCCGGCGTGGACGCGCAGGGAAAGCCCATCTACGGCGTGTTTCCTGCGTCAAAGCTGGCCCCTGGCAGCGCCGACAAGCTCACCCAGAGCTACAACTTCCGCATCTGCGTGACGCAGCGCGCGGACATCAAAGTCCCTTTTCCAAAACCGGCCAGCTATGACGCCGCGAAGTACGAACTCCTGCTGCGCCTCATCCAGGCTTTTCCCGGCATCCGCTTCGGCCGCCTGTTTCATCTCGGCAATGTCGCGAACGGCAAATACGACCTCAATGCCCAGGGTCTCTTCTCCACGGACTACCCCGGCGCGAACTTCGACTATCCCGATGGCGACGCGGCCACCCGTGCCCGCATCTGGCAGGACCACACGGATTTCATCCAGGGCATGCTGTGGTTCCTCGGTCACGATGAGCGCGTGCCGCTGAGCCTGCGCGAGCAGACCAACTCCTGGGGCCTGTGCAAAGACGAGTTTGCCGACAACGCCTTCTGGCCCTACGCGCTCTACATCCGCGAAGGCCGCCGCATGATCGGCGAATACGTGATGGTGCAGAAGGACCTTCAGACCGACATTTTCAAAAACGACGGTGTCGGCATGGGCTCTTTCCTCATCGACTGCCACATCGTGCAGCGCATTCTCGCGGAAGACGGCACCGTGCGTGACGAGGGCAGCTTTCAGGACACGCCGGCGCTGCCCTACCAGATCCCCTACCGCAGCCTCGTGCCCAAACGCAGCGAGTGTGAAAACCTCCTCGTGCCCGTGTGCCTCTCCGCCAGTCACATTGCGTATTGTTCTCTGCGCATGGAGCCCGTGTACATGGCGCTGGGCCAGGCCTCCGGTCTCGCCGCCGTGATGGCGATCCACGCGAAAACCTCCGTGCAAAACATCGACGTGCCCGCGCTGCGGAAAAAGCTGCTCGCCCAGAAAGCCGTGCTCGAGCTCGCCTCGCTGGCCAGCATGGTGCGCTCCGCCACGCTGCCCGGCATTGTGATGAGCGAGCAGGATGCCGAGCAGACCGGCCACTGGACCGGCAGCTCCTACGGCAGCCCGGTGGATGGCGCGAGCCTGCATGACGCCAACAGTGAAAAAGGCGCCAAGAGCCTCACCTACCGCCTGAAAATTCCCGCTACTGGCAGGTATGAAGTACGCGTGTCTTATGCCTCCGCGTCAAACCGCGCCAGCAACGTGCCGGTGAGCATCGAGCATGCGGATGGCACGCAAACGGTGCTCGTCAATCAACGCAAGGCCCCGCCGATCGACAAGCTTTTCATCAGCCTCGGCATCTTCCATTTCACCGCCGGCAAGCCGGCCGTCATCACCATCAGCAACAAGGACACCGACGGCATTGTGGGGGCGGATGCGGTGCAGCTCATCCAGGCCAGGTAGGAGAAAAAGTACGACCGCATTCCGGGCTCAGCCGATTTATGGAGTGAAATCTCCACCTCCATGAAAAACATTCTTTCTCTCCTCAGTCTCGGCGTGCTGGCAGTCACGTTGTCCAGTTGTGACGTCGGCGCAGGCGCCTACGCGGGTGCCCGTCCGGGCTACGGCTATGGCCGCCCCAATCCGGGGTATTACCACAACCACCCCCACGGCTACTATAACAACAACGGCTACTACGGGCACAACCATCCGAACTACTACCGCAGGTCATCGGGTGTGGGTGTGAACACCGGCGTGAATGCCCGTGTGGCCCCGCTCAATGTCAACAGTTCCACAGGCCTCCGCCTGTTCTAAAAAACCAAGTTTGCTGGCCATGTTTGTTGGCACGTGGCGGATGACTCGCTCATCCGCCACGTAATTCTTTTAGCGGTGGCGGACTTTCATCTCCGCGAACTCCACCCAGCACGGCCGCGTGGGCGCCCAGGAGGCGTCACCACCGCCGTGGAAAGTTTCAAAGTACAAGCCGTCCACGCCGAAGGTTTCCACCGTGCGCCACTCCATGTCGGTGCGTTCCACCAGCACCTTTTCATCGATCCACACGCGCAGCGTGCCATCGCGTTTGCCCACGGTGTTCATCGTCACCGCGATGCGTATTTTTACCGGCCTGTCCGTGGGAAAGCGAAAGTCCGCCGGAAAGGCAAAGCTGTCGCCATAGTCGCCCTTTTGATTCTTGTGGTACACATAGGCCTCGCCGCGCCCGTCCTTGCGCCACATCAGGCGTGCGGAGAAGCCATTCGTCCCATTCGCGCGCCGGCCGCCGCTCACATTGTCCGGCCCGCCGCAGAGGCCGGGCAGCTTGCCGCCTTTCACAAATTCGAAGTCCTTGCTGAAGCGCAGCGTGTAGTTCAGCTCCGCCGTGTCATGTTTGCCCAACGGCATGCGCCAGCCCGCGCCGCCTTCCTCCGGGCCGATCTTGCCCACGGCAAAGTTCACGCGCAGCCATTTCTGCGCATCGCCCTCCACCACGGCCACGCGCCCCTGCGCCACTCCGCCTTCAAACTCACAGCCCGGCCAGTCGTGCTTCCACTGCTGGATGGTGTAGGTCCCTGCCGGACCTTCCAAGGAAATGCTGAGCGGCAGCTCCGCCAGGAGTGACGAAGCCCATGAAGTCCAGAGAAAGAGGATGAAGAAGCGCATGGTAACAGATAAGCCCTTCACCTAGACGAAGCAGCAAAAATCAGGCTCGACACTGGTGTTGATTCTGTTGTCATCTCAGGCGCATGAAAAAGATTCTTCCGCTGCTGCTGCTGACGATTGCGGCCATGACATCCGTTTCGGCGGAAGAGGCCGGCTGGCGCAAAGCAGCCCGGGAGTTCATGGCGGACCAGGGTTTCGCGCCCATCGAATTCAAGGGAGAGATACCCGCTTTCTCCGACTATGAGCGCGAGCGCTGGGCCTGGCTGCAGCGCATCCTGCTTCCACCCTTTGAAAAGCATCTGGAAAAATGGCCCGCGCAGGCGGAGGCCGCGCGCAGCTTTGTGAAGCAGGGGCTCATGCTCAAGGCAGGCAATCCTGATGCGGATCCCAAACGCCCCTTCAAGGTGCTGGCGCAGGAGGGAGAGGACCTGGCCAAGGCCGGCGTGGACGATCCTCTGGTGCTCTGGCTGGCCGCCTGGGCCACCTGGGAGCACAACGAGGCCTATGACAAAACCTGGGCTCACCTGGTCAAGGCCATGCGTCCCAAGATGCTGAATGATTACCCGTCCATGCTGGCCGTTTACATCCAGGACATCGCCAAAGAAACGCAGCGCAACACGGAGTCCAAGGAGGTCGCCGCCAGGAATGCCCAGGAACGCTACAAGCTGGTGATGAAGAGCACGCTGGATCCCGCCGTCTATGGCCCCGAAGATGACCGGCTGCTGTTTCATGACCTGGTGTATGTCTTGAACCGGGAAAACCTGAAGGAGCGCCCGGAGGAGCTGAAGCAGCTCTGCGAGACGCCGCATTTCACCCCCTGGCTGCGCGAAATGCTGCAGGGCAATCTGCAAAACCAGATCGCCTGGAGCCATCGTGGTGAAGGCTGGGCAAACACGGTGTCGCCGGAGAACTGGCAGAAATTTGAAGAGTATCAGCTCAAGGCGCGACCGCATTATCTCAAGGCCTGGGAACTGCGCCCTGACCGCGCCGCCGCCGCGGCGGCCATGATCGAAATCGTGAAATGCGGCAATGGCAGGCCGCAGGACCTGGAGCGCGAGTGGTTTGACCGCGCCGCCGGCGCCGAGCCGCGGCACTATGCCGCCTTCTCCGCCTACCTCTGGGCGCTGCGTCCGCGCTGGGGCGGCAGCCTGGATGAAATGAAGGCCTTCTACTGCGCCTGCGCTCTGACCGGCCGGTTTGACTCCACGATCACGTCCATCATGAGCCGCACTTTGGAATATCTGGAGGAGGACTCGTCTGACATCCACGCGCTCCTTTCCCAGCCGCCGATGCAGGAGACGGTGCTGCATGTGTACCGCACCTGGCAGCATCCTTCGCAGATGGGAGACCTGGGGGTCATGGCATGGAAGGCCGGCGATTATGAGACCGCCTACGAGACGCTGCAAAAGGTGCCCTTTCCGCTGCCCTCGCGTTCGCTCCGTCTGCTGCATCATGCAATCAGCGAGATCGACGTACGCGGACAGTCAGCCATCTTTGCCGTGGGAATGAAGCAGGAATGGGAGGCCGCGGAGGAATCCTACACATCGCACAAGCCCGGCGCTGCGCTGCAAAACTATCAGGACATCGCGTCACGCTTCCAGGACACACCGCCCACGATGCTGCTGGAGCGCATCGCCGCCTGCAAATTTGAAGCCGCTTTTGCCACAGGCAAATGGGTGCCCATCAAGGCGGCTCCTGATCTGAACGAATGGCACAAAGGCACTGGCTCCTGGGCCGGGCAGGAAGACGGCACGCTCGTGAACACAGGCACCAACGCACGTGCTTATATCTCGCTCAATGGTCACACCGGCTCAAACTTCGAGCTCATGGGAGAATACGAGGTGCTGGGCATGGGCGACACGGCCCAGGGACTCGGCATCATTCTCGGCTACCACCGCAAGGAGATGAGCGAAGAGTGGATCTCCTGCTCGCAATGGAGTTCGGAGGCGCTCGCCGTGGCCTCCATGCTGCGCAAAACTTACCAGACCTCTGCACCGCACATCACCCCGCCGGCCAATGGCAGGGTCTGGAAATTTCACATCGTCTGCCGCAACAGCGCCGTCACTTACAGGCTCAATCATCGCGACATCGTGGTCGATCATCGCGTCGCTGGCCGAGACGGTGAGGAGTTTGTCATGCCGGAAGATTCCACCATCGGCTTCGGCCATCATTTTCTGAATGCGAAATCCCACACACATATCCGCAATCTGCGGATTCGGCGGCTGGAGCCTCCTGTGCCCCCGGAAGCGCGCATCCCTGTCAAGCTGCATGCCCTGCGCGACAGCTTCGAGGCCGAATGTGAGCGTACTGTCGCCGACCTCAATGCGATGGCGCTGCTGGAAGCTGAAACCCAGGCTGCCGAACTCGAGCGTGCGCACAAGGATCAGGAAGCCGGAAAAATACGCGTCTTCGCGTCCCAATTGAAATCCAGTGAGGCAGCCAGGCTCAGCGCGGTGCCCTCCTCCGTCACGGGCGAGACGACTCTCGCCGCCATGCTGCGCGGCTACCAGTCCAGCCTGAATGCGCGCCTGCGGAGCGCACGCGCTGCGTGGAAGGAAGACGCGCTCCGTCTGCGGGAGACCACGCAGGACCCAAAAGAGGCCGCGGAGGTGATGCACTACATCAGCTCCAGCCTGGAAGAAGCCCAGGAGGAGGAACCGCTGGCTGCTGCGAACAGATTCAAATGGCAGGCGCTCTCCGGCGACTGGCAGCGCACCTCCGAAGTCCTCACTGGAAGTGGCGACAGCCGCCTGACTTATGAATTCAACCGCAGGCCGCCCTTCCAGATCGACTTCGACATCAACGTGCTCGAGGGCAACCGACCGCATCTGTATCTGGGCAACGTCAAATTTGCCGGCGAGGGCGACAAGAACACCTTCGGCCTCTACCCGCAGCCCAAAGGCGAAAAGCTCTTTGAGTACGAGCCCGGCAAGCCCCGCCACATCACCCTCAAAGCCACGGCGGAGAAAACCGAACTGCTCATCGACGGCGTTCACGTCTGCGACGGGCCAAAGATCAAAGGAGAGATCAACGTGCTGCAGTTCCGAGGCGGTGACAAGGTCTCCAAAGGCAAAACCGAATTCCACAAGATCCGCATTTCACCGCTGCCCTGATCTCTTTTTCACATTCTCGATGTCATCCCACCCCATGAAAACAATCTTCTGGCTGCTGCCACTGCTGGCTTTTTCCCATGCCACCGCTGCTGACACCGACTGGCGCAAGGCCGCGCGCGAATTCATGGCCGAGCAGGAGATCGCTCCCATCGAGATCCAGCCCGGCACCCGCTTTGAAGCGGACCTCGCCCGCGACCGCCTGGCCTGGATGCAGCGCGTGTTTCTTCCACCCTTTGAAAAACATCTGGAGAAATGGCCGGCGCAGGCCGAGGCGGCGCGCAGCTTTGTGAAGCAGGCGCTCATGGCCAATGCCGGCCACCCCGATGTGGACCCGCAACGCCCCTGGGAGGTGATGAACAAGGAGGGCACGGCTCTCATCAAGGCAGGTGTGGATGACCCTCTCGTGTACTGGCTCACCGGCCTGGCGGCCTGGAATTTCAATGAGGGCTTCACCGAAGCACGCGAATGCATTTCCAAATCCTTCCGTCACAAGCAGCTTCAGGAGTACCCTTCCGTCCTCATTCTCTTCCTCAACGACCTGAAGGAGGAGACCCGGGGGCGTGACCCCAAAACCCCGGAGTCCGTGGTGAAGGTCAATGCCGAACGCCGCCGGCGAATCATCGAGAGCGCGGTGAACCCCGCTGTCTATAAGCCGGAGGAAGACCGGCTGCTGTATGCAGATGCGGAGTTCATCTTTGGCACCGTGAATCTCAACGAAGCCTCCACGGAGGCCACCGAAGTGGAGCAGTTTTGCGACACACCGCATTTCAGCCCGTGGCTGCGCGAGATGCTGCAAGGAAGACTCGCCGCAGGCCGCACCGAGGATGTGCATCAGGTCAAAGCCCGCGCGCATTTTCTCAAGGCCTGGGAACTGTGCCCGGACCGCGCCGCCGCCGCTGCCGCCATGATCAACATCGTGAAATCCGGCAACGGCATTTCTGGCGAGACTGCTCGGCAGTGGTTTGACCGCGCGACTGCCGTGGAGTTCGACCACTACCCGGCCTATCACAACTATCTGGAAACTTTGCGCCATGGCAGGCACGACAGTCTGGACAAGATGAAGGCATTCTACTGCGCCTGCGCTCTCACAGACCGTGACGATACAGCCGTTGCGGCGGCCATGCGTCGCACCATCGACCGTCTTGCGTACGATTCCTCGGACATCCGCAGGGTGCTTTCCCAGTCGCCGATGAAAGAAGCGGCCATTCACTCCTGCCGTCTTATGGCGGAATCCAAGAATGTGTACCGTGTGTGGGAACACCCATGGCGTCTGGCAGATCTTGGCAAGATCGCCTGGGCCGCCGGGGATTATGAAACGGCGGATGAAACCCTGCAGCAGGTGCCCGTGCCTTTCCCCCGGGAGACCCGGCGCTCGCGGCACCTGCATCTCAATGGAGCCGAGAATGAAGAGAGCATCCGTGGTGAGTCGCGGTTGTTCGCGCTCGGTCTGGACAAGGAATGGGAGGCGGCGGAGGATTTGTACCGTTTCGACAAGGTGGCTGACGCGCTGCAAAGCTACCAGGATCTCACCGCCCGCTTCCAGGGAGAGCCCCCCAAGCTGCTGCTGCAACGCATCGCCGCATGCAAGTTTGAGCGGTCTTTTGCCACTGCCGGCAAATGGCTTTCCCTTTGGGCCGAACCCGATCTCGTGGAATGGAACCGCTTCAGCGGCTTCTGGACCGGATTGAAGAGCGGCACTCTCGTCATCAACGGCGAGGATGCCCAGGGCTACATCGTCCACAACGGCCGCTCGGGCACCAACTTCGAACTGATGGGTGAATACGAGGTGAAAGATGGCTCCGTCAATCAGGGCCTCGATATCATGGTCGGCTATCACTGCCGGGGAAACAGCTCCCACTGGATCTCCTGCATGCAGTGGCAGGACAGCAAATCCATCCCGTTTGGCGGCCTGCGCAGCATCTACACCTGGCCCGAGCCGGAAATCACTCCGCCGAGCGGCGGCAAGGTGTGGCAATTTCACATCATCTGCCAGAATGGCGCCGTGACCTTTCGCCTCAACCACCGTGACATCGTGGTCGGCTATCACCCGTTTTATCAGCCCGGCAGCCTGTTTGAAATGCCGGAGGATTCCACCTTCGGCTTCTCCAAACGCTTCTTCAATGCGAACTCCCGCACCCATATCCGCCGCCTGAAAATCCGCCGGCTGGAGCCTCCCGGTGGAAGGCCCGAGGAGCAGGCTGCCCCCGTGAATCTCGCCGCGCTGCGCCTCGGCTTTGAGGCCGCGTGCAAGCGCGCCATCGACGATCTCAATGCCACCGCGCTGACCGAAGCCGAAGTGCTGGCGAACGAACTCAAACGCATCAAGAGAGACGAGGAAGCCGCCAAAATGCGCGCCTTCATCTCGCAGTTGAAATCCGGCAGGGCGTTGACACCGGACGACATGCCTGTGTCACTTCCAGGCGAAGTCGCGCTGGACCTGCTGCTGCGCGGCTACCATGCCAGCGTCAATGCACGCATGTCGAAGGTCCGCGGAGAATGGAAGACGCGGGCGCAGACCCTGTGCAAAGCCGCCCAGAATCCGCAAGAGGCGGCGGATGTGAATCTCTATATCAGTGCTCATCTGGAAGAAGCGCCGGGCAGCCCCACGGAAGATCCGCTGGCTCCCGCGAACAGGTTCAAATGGACGCCCGTGGCCGGTGAGTGGACACGCACCGCCGACATGATCGCCGCCGGAGGCCGCAGCGGCATGCAGTACGATTTCAACCGCAGGCCGCCTTTTCAGATCGACTTCGACATCAACGCTCTCGGCAGCCGCCGGCCGCAGGTGATCTTGGGCAACGTCAAACTGGCAGTGGAAGATGCAGAAGCAAAGACCTTTGGCCTTTATCCACAGGCCGGCACAGCCGGGGTCTTCACCTATCAGCCCAACAAGCTCTACCACATCACCCTCAAGGCCACGCTGGAAAAGACCGAACTGCTCATTGATGGCGCCCATGTCTGTGATGGTGCCAAGATCGAGGGAAATGTCAGTTTCCTGCGCTTTAACAGCGGCGTCGCAGCGTCCTCTGGCAGGACCGAATTTCACAAGATCCGCATCTCGCCCCTGCCCTGAGGGCGCCGCCTCCACCCCGGCTGAAACTTTCCCGCCGCGCCAAAACTCACTTGCACTGAGCCCGGACATGACTAAGACTCCACTCCCTCCAACGCTGTTTGGTTTCAAACATGCCTCCGTAGCTCAGTTGGTAGAGCAGTTGACTCTTAATCAATTTGTCGTAGGTTCGAATCCTACCGGGGGTACCACTCTGAAGAGTGGTTTCACAGCTCGGCATTCACCACCGGGCGCACGCTTTTGAGCGCTTCCGCATACTTCGCCCCGCAGGCCAGACCGCGATAGCGGGAGAGCACGCTTTTGGTTTCCATGGCGGCATCCGTTTTCGCCGGGTCATACTCCTCCCTGCGCACGTAGGCCATCAGGCGCCCCAGCCACTCGCTGGCGGCAGGCCATTCCGAGGAAACATCGACATAGGTGTCCGGCTCGTAACCGATGGTGTGGCCGGGGCCGTTGTCGTACCAGTAAACGCGCGAAGGAGACTTGACCTCATCCCGTCCCAGCAGGCGCGCCGGCTGATACAGAGCCGCATGGCAGATGGCGCTGGCGGCCTCGTGGTCGGGATGGCGGTCGCGGGGCCAGAGCATGAAGGCGGTGTCCGGTTTCACATCCGCCACGACTTCCGCCACGGCACGCTTTGTTTCCAGCGTGGGCTCAAAGCCCAGGCTCTTGTAGGGCAGAAAGCGCATCTCCATGCCGCGCTCTGCCGCCAGTTTTTTCGAAAGTATCACCAGCCCCTGCTCACGGCCTTTCACCGGCGGCCAGTTCGTGTAGTCGCCAATGAGGCTCAGGATCACCACGCGCTGATGCTTCTGCACTGCGCGCAAGAGGGTGCCGGGGATGCCGAAGGGGCAGTCGTCATAATGAGCGCCGATGGCGAGGATGGTGCGAGTCATGACCCAAGCATGGCAAAAAGCCCGCGGAAGAGCAAGCGGCCAAATCGCACATCCGTGCGCAGGAAAAACCAGCCAGGCGCGTTTTGTGACCCCGACATGAAACACCCCTTCTTCGCGATCCTCCTCCTCGCCGCCACGACTGCGCTGGCCGGCCCCGATGAACTCAAGCAGCTTCAGATCGACGCAGGAAAAATCACGCTCATCGAGCCAGTGCCTGCGGGCAAGGTGCCGCCGCACACGGTGGTGAAAATCGTGCTCAATCCGGGCAAGGACTCCAACATCAACGTGGAAGTCTGCCTGCCGGAGGCGGACAAGTGGAACAAGCGCTTCATCGGTCTTGGCAACGGCGGCGCGGCCGGTCGCATCAGCTCGGGCAGCCTGCTGGGCTACATGGCCCGCGGTTACGCCGTGGCCACCACCGACATGGGCACCGCTCCCAATTCGGACTCCGGCATCGGCAAGCCGGACGTGTGGAAGGATTTTGGTTATCGCGCCACCCACCTCATGACCGCCGTCTCCAAGCAGGTGGTGCAGGCTTACTATGGCCGCGCGCCCGAGTACTCCTATTTCAATGGCGGCTCCACCGGCGGCCAGCAGGCGCTGCAGGAGGCCCAGCGCTATCCCGAAGATTACGACGGCATCATCGCCAATGTCCCCGCCCACTGCCGCACGCCGCTGCATGCGTATTTCCTCTGGAACGAGCAGATCTTCCACCTCTGCCCCTTCACTCCTGAGCAGGACGCCAGCATCATCGCCGCAGGCAACGAGTACATGGCCGCGCGAGAGATGCCGCAGACCGCCGGCAAACTCGTCTCGGATCCACGCTGCAATGAAAAGGACATCGCCGCCGTCATCGCGCTCGCTCGCAAGAAGGACCCCACGCTGACGGACAAACACGCCGCAGCCCTGCAAAAGCTCTTTGACGGCCCCAGACACGCCGTCACCGGCGAACGCATCTTCGACGGCATTCCCTTTGGCAGCAGCTTCAAGATTGCCCACGGCCACCTGTATCTTTTCCAGTGGGTTTTCGGCAAGGACAAGGACCTCATGAGCCTGGATTTCGGCAAGGACATCGACACCTACACCGCCGCACTCGGTCCTTATCTCAACGCAGAAAACGCCGACCTGAGCGCCTTTGAAAAACGCGGCGGCAAGCTCATCATGATTTCCGGCTCCGCCGATTCCTGCGTACCCTACCACGCCTCACTCGACTACTATGAGCGCGTCATCGAGCACTTTGGTTCCCTCGAAAAAGCGGCGTCGTTTTGCAAATTCTACATCGTTCCCGGCATGAGCCACGGCCCCGGCCCGGGAATCAACAGCCTGCCAGACATGCTCGGCCTCGTGATCAACTGGCGCGAGAAAGGCGCCGTTCCCCACACCCTCGCCGCCCGCCGCGTGGTGGAAGGCAAAACCGGGCTCGAATTTCCGCTGTACCCTTACCCGGAAAAAACTGTGTGGGAAGGCGGCGCCTTCAAGGCCGTGAACGGTCCTCGTGGTGGAGTGGAGCGTGTGGCAGAGAGGTTCAGGCCGAAGGCGGCGGATTGAAGGTCGACGGTCAAAGCTGGTCAGGCAGTCAAGCAGTCAAGCTTCGAGCCTTGACCTCTTGACCACTCCTTGACAATCACTTGCCCGTCATCCGCGGCTCACGCCGCGACCAGATCATACCCGCGCCACTCCTTCACGGTCACATCCGCAAAGCTGCCCACGGGCAGCTTCTTGTTCACGAAGACGGTGGTGTCGATGTCCGGTGCGTCCATTTCGCTGCGGGCCACGCCGGGCTCCTCGACGAGGACGCGCATCTTGCGGCCCACCTGGGTGGTGTTGAAGCCTTCGATGCTGCGCTGAATGGCGCGCATGGCCTCGTTCCAGCGGGCTTTGCGCGTCATGTGGTGGATCTGGTCCTCCATCTTTGCGGCACGGGTGTCCTCCTCGCGGGAGTAGTTGAAGACGCCGGCGCGTTCAAACTTCGTGTCCTGGATGAACTGCAGCAGCTCATTGAAATCCGCCTCCGTTTCACCGGGGAAGCCCACGATGAAGGTGGTGCGGATGGCGATGCCGGGGATGCCGGTGCGGATGCGTTTGATCAGATCGCGGATGTAGGCGCCGTCTGTCTCGCGCTTCATCAGGCCCAGCATGCGGTCGCTGATGTGCTGCAGCGGCATGTCGATGTAGCGCGCCACCTTCGGGCTCTCGGCAATCGCCTGGATGAGGTCGTCGCTCCAATGCGCGGGATGCGTGTAGAGCAGGCGGATCCAGAAGTCGCCTTCGATCTTGTTCAGCTCACGGATGAGGGAGGAAAGCGATTCGCCCTTCGTGGAGTCCACGCCGCTGCGCGGTTTCGGGCGCTCTTCGGTCCACTTGTCCATGCCGAAATAGGTCGTGTCCTGGGAGATGAGATTGATCTCCTTCACGCCGTTGGCGATGAGCTGGCGCGCTTCCTTGACGATGCTCTCCTGCGTGCGGCTGCGGTGGCGGCCGCGGATGCGAGGGATGATGCAGAAGGAGCAGGGATGGTTGCAGCCTTCCGCGATCTTGATGTAGGCCATGTGCTGCGGCGTCAGGCGGAAGCGCGGTGTGTCGTAGTCCGGGATGTACTGCGGCTGGCGGGTCACCAGGTTCTCCTGCTCGTGCTCCTTGGTGCCGACCAGCTTCTGAATGATGGGCGCCACCTGGGTGATCTGGTCCAGTCCGATGAAGGCGTCCACCTCAGGCATGAGGCCCGGCAGGTCCTGGGAAAAACGCTGGGAGAGACAACCTGCGACGATGATCTTTTGCTTCGCGCGCTTCTTCGATCCGGCGCGGCCATCCACGGCGTCATGCACCGCGCCCACGCTCTCCTTTTTGGCCATGTCGATGAACGAGCAGGTGTTCACGATGAGCACATCCGCGAGATCCGCCTCGGGTGTCATGACCATGCCAGCCTGCTGGAGGTGGCCGATCATGATTTCCGAGTCGATGAGATTCTTCGCGCAACCGAGGGATACGAGGCCGACTTTGATCATGGGGGCGCACATCTTAACGCCATTACGGCCTCCGAAAAGGAGAAAGATGTCCCTGGCAGGCGGTTATGGAGCCCAGATTCCGCTTGCGCTCAGGAAACCAGCATGGCGGCCGGCTGCGGCGCACGGCTGGACGTGAGCTCAAAGGCGCGCGCCTCGGCCTGCGGCTTCTGCACAGCCTTTGCCAGCGCTTTGCTCAAACCGTCCAGCGAGTAGGGCTTGAGCATGATGTCCACCGGCGGCGTGCGGCCCTGGCTGAGGATGGTGAACTCATCAGGATCGATGACAAAGCCGCTGCAGACCACCACGGGCACATCATTGCCCACGGCGCGCAGTTCCTTGAAGGTGTCACGGCCGGAAAGCTTGGGCATGTAGATGTCCAGCAGCACGGCGTCCACCTTCTCCTTGCTGCGCAGCAGAATGTCCAGTGCCTGCTGGCCGTCGCCCGCCTCCAGCACCCGGTAGCCCAGGAAGCCCAGCATGTTCATGGCGATGGAGCGCACCGGGGCCTCGTCGTCCACCACGAGGATGGTGGTCTGGCCGCCTGCGGGCGCATTGATCGCCGGAGTGTTGTCGATCGGGGTTTCCTCTTCGACCTCGTCCGGATTGTGCAGGCGCGGCAGGAACACGCGGAACTCGCTTCCACGGCCCACCTCGCTGTCAAACTCGATCCAGCCGCCATGCTCGCGCACGATGTCCTGCGCGGTGGAAAGCCCCAGGCCGGTGCCCTTGCTGCCGGCCTTCGTGGTGAAGAAGGGTTCAAAGATGCGGTGGCGATGCTCTTCGGAGATGCCGTGGCCATTGTCGCGCACCACCAGCATGACGAAGTCCGTGGCGTCCGTGCCGCCAGCGGCATTCGCCGGCATGCGGTGGGTGACGTTTTCGACGGCGATCTCGATCACTCCCTTGTCCGCCGGCAGCGCATCGCGGGCGTTGAGGCAGAGGTTGAGCATGACCTGCTCGATCTGGGTGGCGTCCCCCGTGGCGTAGGAGGCGTCCATGCCGCCGCGCATCTGAATGGTCACGCGTGGGTCCACGCTGTGCTTGAGCAGATTCTGCACGTCTGCCAGCAGGCGCTTCAGATTCGTGGCCTTGCGCACCGTCACACCGGTGCTGCGGCGTGAGTAGCCCAGCAGGGATTTGACCAGCTCCGCCGCACGCGTGGTGGCGTGGTTGGCATTTTGCAGCTTGTCGCGCACCCCTGCCTGATTGGAGGCGGGTGTGAGCTCGGCCAGCGTGAGATTGCCCCGGATGGCCGTGAGGAGATTGTTGAAGTCATGCGCAATGCCGCCCGCGAGCTGGCCGATGGTGCCCATCTTCTGTGATTCCCGAAGCTGGTTTTCCAGCACCCGCATTTCGGAGCGGTCCTTCACGATCCAGATGCGTCCGATCACCTCGCCCGCATCCGTGCGCATCGGGCTGGAGCGCAGGGAGAAGACGCGGTTGTCACTGGACACCATCGGCGGCGTTTCATCCTGCCCTTCCAGGCTGGAGGCCGTCTTTTCAATCCATGCAGTGATCACCGCTTTTTCCTGGAACCGGTCGATGAGCGCCGTGAGCACACGGGTGGAATCCCGTCCCGCCACTTCCTCCACCGCCTTGCCGAGGAAATCATCCAGCCGCGCATTCGAGGCGATGATGGAGCCCTGGGCATCCACGACCAGGACGCCCTCGTCGCTGGCGGCAAACAGTCCCTGCAAAGCCGTGAAGGCCTCCCGCAGCAGGCGTTCGGCATTGAGCAGGCGCTGCGCCGTCTGGCAGGCATGCTGCTCGGCCGCATTCAGCGCCTGGCGCTGCTTGGCAAAGATCATGTTGATGTCGCAGCGCAGCTTCCAGAAGTCAGCAGGCAGCCATTCGGCGGACTGGGCATCCGGCGGCACGCCGCGCAGCACTGCGGTGGTGCCCTTCATCACCGCCGTGGTCGGCTTGAGCAGCCAGCCGGAGATCAGGTAGGCCGCCAGGAAGACACCACCGCCCAGCAGGACACCAGTGATGCCGAAGAACCATTCGAGCGGCTGGCCCATCATGCGGGTGGCTCCCATGGCCGGCAAAAAGCCGAACAACCAGAGGGGAAACAGAATGCGGAGTCTCAGGGAGTTCATAGAGTGCGGGATCGAATGGTTGCGAAGAGACGGTCAGTTGGCGGAACGGCTGGCGGCGAGGTTCGTGCGGTTGATGATCTTGTGCATGCAATGCTCCACGGCTGCATTGAGGTGGTTTTCCAGCCAGGTCTCGATCTCACCCCGCAGAGTGGCGATGTCTGACTGCGCCGCGGCTCCGGACTGCGCCGGCCGCTGCTCCATGCGGTCAATCCGGTCGTTCATGGCGCTCACATTCATGGCGATCCCAAAGATGTCATTGCGCAGTTGCTCGAGCTGAGCCGACCAGTCATGCCCTGTGGCAGTGCCCTGCGCGGACGGCTGCTGCGCTGTGGGCGGCGGCACGGCGGCGGTCACCTGCAGCTCCGCAGGCAGGAGGGATTCCTGCTCCGGTGCAAAGGACGGGTTCTGCGAAGGCACCGTCGAGCGACGCGGAAAATGCGCGGCTGGCTGCGGCATCACCTCTGGCACTGGCAGTGGAAAGGCGCCTCCTAGCGTGCCCGGCAGCGGCTCCGTGCTGACGTGGCCGGGGCCGTGGCTCATCACTTTCTCAGAAACAGCCGCTGCCTTTGGGTCCTCAGGGCTTTCGACCTCAGAACTTTGGCGTTGAGTAGAGAATGAAAATGGTAAAGGCATGCGTGGAATCAGGCAGTCCGAGGAATTTTATCAATATTAACAATAAAATCCATAATTATTTTAAATTAATTTGAACGCACTGCCCCTTTCTCTTGGAAATTTCTTTCCACGGCGTTCCGCCAACCGCCATCGGCAGCCGTTTCTTAGTTCGTTGCGCTAGAGTCAACTAAGCAACGGCTTAGCTCGGAGGGTCATCAGGCGTTTTTTCACGCCACAACCCTAAAATGGCCCTCTTCCGCCTCTTTTCTTCAAAAAAAGCCCTGCCTTGCGCGATCACCAGCCTCGGCTAACCTCTCCCCTCACATGGACGAACGTATCACTCAACGCTTGGAAAAACATCTGGCCAGCCAGGGGCTGCGCCGCACCAAGCAGCGGGATGTCATTGTCGAGGCGGCCTTCGCCACGGATGAACACTTCAAAGCCGAGGAACTGCTGGAAAAAGCCCGCAGGCTGGACAGCACCGTGTCACGCGCCACCGTTTACCGCACCCTGACGCTGCTGGTCGAATGCGGCCTGCTGCGTGAGGTGGATCTCGGCCGCGACCAGACCTACTACGACCCCAACTTTCTCGACAAACCCCAGCACAACCACCTCATCTGCCTGGACTGCGACCGGGTGGTGGAGTTTGAGGACGACCACACCGCCCTCCTGCACGACTGCATCACCCGTCGGCTCGGCTTCCAGCCCAGCATGAAGAGCATGCGCATCGAAGCCCACTGCGACGAGCTCCGGCGGCTGGGCCGGTGCAGTTACCGGGATGCCAAGCTGGCGGTCGCAGGCTGAGCGGGCAGCTCACGCCCGGCGCCAGCGCTGGAAGGTCTCGATGGCCTCATACTCGGCCAGACCCAGCGCATCGTACAGGCGTGCATTCTCGCGGTTGGTCTCCGGCGCCTCCTTTTCCAGGGAGGACAGGGCGCCGTAGCGGGAGAGGGCATTGGCCTTGCGCTCGATCTGCAGGGGGCTCATCGGGATGGCCATGTCGATCTCATGCGGCTCCAGCGGGCGTTCCTTGCCGCGGTAGAGCCAGACACTGCAGGAGCCGGCGAATTCTTCACCTCCGCAGGACTGCAGGGCGGCCACCAGCAGGCGGAAGCAGATGCCGGCCACGCTGGAGGGGTCGGCGGCGTCACCGGTGATGTAGATCTGATGCGGCTTGTGCTCCAGCAGAAGGCGCACCAGCGCCTTGTGGTCCTCCTCCGTGCTCTTGAAGCGACGGTAGCGGCCCTGCTCATAAAAAGGCAGGTCCAGGAAGGTGACCCGGTCATTGGCCAGACCCACCGTGTGCGCGGCATCCCGCAGTTCGCCACGCAGGATCAGGCCCTTGAGCTGCCGCAGCAGCGGCGGGTCTTCCCCAAACTCCCCCTTCGCCTCCAGCAGGCCCAGTGCTTCCCGCGCGTAGGCCACCTGGGCGCTCCAGGTCGCGGGATTGGAGGCATTGGAGGCCAGTTCCAGAAGCGTCTCGGCGAATTTGTCCGCCTCGCTGTCCGGCACGCGCAGGCTGCCGGACGTCAGCGCGATGAGCCGCACGTCATGCCCCTGCTCCACCAGGCGGTCCATTGTACCGCCCATGCCAGTGACGGCATCCTGAGGCTCCGGGCTGAAGACGAGGCAGCGCTTCGGGTAGGGCCGGGCACGCTCGGGCCGGTAGGTGTCGTCCTCATCCGGCTTGCCGCCCGGCCAGCCGGTGATGGTGTGCTGGAGCTGGTTGAAGATGCGGATGTTGAGCTGGTAGGCCGGCCCCTGCTCGGAGAGCAGGTCAGAGAGGCCGTTCTCATTGTAGTGCTCGTCCACCAGCTTCAAAATCGGCCGCTTGATCTTGAAGGCCTGCCACACCATGGCGCGGCGGGTTTCGCGCGGCGTCCATGAGGCGGGGCCCACAAGCCACGGCAGCTTGATGCGGGTCAGCTCACGGGAGGCACCGTGGTCGATGAAGAAGCGCGCATCCGGGTGGTCCTGCAGGAAGGAGGCGGAAATGACCTCCGTCATGGGCCCTTCGACGGCCTTGGCCACCATCACGGCCTTGTTTTCTCCCCAGGCCATCAGCACCAGCTTTTTGGCGCGCAGGATGGTGCCCACCCCCATGGTGATGGCGAAGTGCGGCACGTTTTGCTCACCGCGGAAGTCGCTCGCGGCGTCCTGGCGCGTCACGCGGTCCAGGGTGATGCGGCGGGTCAGGGAGTCGCGGCTGGACCCAGGTTCGTTGAAGCCGATGTGGCCCGTGCGGCCGATGCCGAGAATCTGCAAGTCGATGCCCCCGGAGGCTTCGATTTTTTCTTCATACTGGCGGCAGTGGTTGAAGACCTGGTCTCCCGGCACCGTGCCGCTGGGCAGGTTGATGTTTGCCTTTGGGATGTCAATGTGGTCAAACAACTGCTCCGCCATGAACATGGAGTAGCTTTCCGGATGGTCGGAACTCAGGCCGTAGTACTCGTCCAGATTGAAGGTGATGACGTTTTTAAAGCTCAGCCCCTCTTCCTTGTGCAGGCGGATCAGCTCGCGGTAGAACGGCACCGGGGTGGAGCCCGTGGCCATGCCCAGTACGGCGGGTTTGCCGGCCTGGTTCTTCGTCTCGATGAGCTGCTTCACCTCCTGCGCCAGCGTTTTGGCAGCCTTGGCGGAGTCAGGGAAAATGATGGTCGGAACTTTCTCGTAGGCTTCGGCGGGAGGACGAATGGACATGGCGGTGGGTTGGAGGTTCTTCGAAGAGACCGAAGATTAACGCGCACGCAACCCGCTTTCACGTCACCCATTCCTCGTTAGGCAGCGCCTAACAAGGCTTGTCCTACTCCAAATCCAGCTCCGGCTTGAAGTCCGAGGCATGGTAGGAGCTGCGCACCAGCGGCGCGCTGGCCACGTGGCGGAAGCCCTTCTTCAGGGCGATCTGCTTGTAATTTTCAAACGTGTCCGGATGGATGTACTCGATGACCGGCAGGTGCTGCGCGGAGGGGCGCAGATACTGGCCGAGGGTAAGTACGGTCACATCGTGCTCGCGCAGGTCGTCCATCGCCTGGAAGAGTTCCGTTTCCGTCTCGCCCAGGCCGAGCATGAGGCCGCTCTTGGTGGCGCAGTGAGTGCCGAGCTCCGCCGCCATGGACTTCGCGCGCTTCAGCACATGCAGGCTGCGGTGGTACTGCGCACGGCTGCGCACCAGCGGCGTCAGGCGCTCCACGGTTTCCAGGTTGTGATTGAAGATGTGCGGCTTCGCCTTCATCACCACCTCCAGCGCGTCGTCCTTGCCGTTGAAATCCGGCACCAAAATTTCGATGGTGATCGTCGGCACGGCTTCGCGCACGGCCTCGATGGTGCGGGCGAAGTGCTCCGCGCCGCCGTCCTTCACATCGTCCCGCGCCACGGCGGTGATGACCACGTGGTTCAGGCCCATGCGCTTCGTCGCCTCGGCCACACGCTGCGGCTCATCCGCCTCCAGGGCAAAAGGTTTGGCGGTTTTGACCGCGCAGAAGCCGCAGGCCCGCGTGCAGCGGTCCCCGGCGATCATGAAAGTCGCGGAGCCCTGGCTCCAGCACTCCCAGCGGTTCGGGCACTGCGCCTCTTCACACACCGTGTGCAGCTTCAGATCGGTGATCAGCCCCTTCGTGCTCCAGAACTTCGGGTCACGCGGCAGCGTCACACGGATCCAGTCCGGTTTCTTGTCACGGTGCAGGGCGGGGTCGATCTTGGGGGTCATGGGGGGCCGCATGAATGGCCCAAAAAGGGGCTCATTGCAACGCGTTTGGACATCCATACGCCGCGCTCTAGAGTCGGGATCATGCCGTCCGTCCTTTTTCACCGTCTGCCCCTGCTGGGGGCGCTGGTTTGCACCGCTTTTGCCACTGAGCCCGCAAAATTGCC
Source organism: Prosthecobacter sp. (assembly GCF_044227185.1). Classification (GTDB taxonomy): domain Bacteria; phylum Verrucomicrobiota; class Verrucomicrobiia; order Verrucomicrobiales; family Verrucomicrobiaceae; genus Prosthecobacter. The sequence continues at coordinate 763,184 of NZ_JBGAFO010000002.1, forward strand.
CGATGGCTACGTCTCGTCCCGTTCCTTCGTCGATCAGACTCAGATCGTGAGCAATTACCAGACAGAGCTTTACGCCCATCAGTCCTCCCTTCGCATCGTGAAGGGCCTAGGTTACGCGGTTTACCAGTGCAATGAATCCACCACTGAAGAGAACAAGGCGGGGCAGATCGCCCGCATGGCGGTCTTCAATATCCTCAATCCCACCGCCACCGCGAAATGGATCGACATTGCCAAGGCGGGCGATTCCTCCGGCGGCATCACCCTTGGCGGCACTTCCGTCTCAGCGCCCATGATCCACGCGCTCGGAGAGGACACCCTGCGCATCTTTTTCACCGGCCGCCTCGGCGACGACCCCGGCCCCGCCTACCGCGCCTTTTACCGCGACTACGACATCGCCACCGCCACGCTCTCCGAGCTTCACCCCCTGCGCTGCACCATCGCCCGACAGCCCGACAAGGTGCTCGATCTCACGCAGGCCGCTGTTCAAAGCCATCTCGACCACCTCTTCGGCGCAGGCACCGGCGCATCCTTCGCCAAAGGCATCAGCACCGCCTGTGACTTCGTCGAGTTCGACGCCCAGCTTTACAGCACCATTCAGATCAAAAACTCGCAGGACGGCCAGACCCGCCTCCTCACCAACATCCTCATGCGCAGCACCGACCAAGGCGCGACCTGGGAACTCCTCGGCGCACCCGATCCACGCCTGCTCTCCAATGAAGTGAAGATCCTCGCAGAGCCCGCCATCACCCAGGACAAAACTCACGTTTATCTCCACCTGCGCTCAAACGTCATCGAAACCGGCTACATGCTCAGCAAAGCCGCCAAGACCGACCTTTACCACTTCGACACTCCCGTCACCAAATGGACCTACGGCATCGGCCGCCCCACCCTCTGCGACTTCGGCCCACCCATCGGCCTCGTCGCCATGTTCACCGCGCCTAGCGTCCACATGGGAGGCAACACCGTCACCCGCAATAAGTGCGACGTTGTTCAGATCGACTCCCGTTACCAGACCTACACCAAAGCCTTCTCCATCATTGACTACAACGCCGTCAACACCCCCTTCATGCACCTCTACCGCGACGAAGCCTACGTGACCTATTCCACCGGCCGCCGCCGACTGCACCCGAAGTTTGGCACTTCTGAAATCGTCTTCAGCAAGCTGAGGCGGGAGTACTTTGTGCTTGCCGAATGACCCGCTGCATAACGAAACTCAAAGTCTCAGTTCCACACTCCTCCCATGTTCCAGTACATCGCCCAAGCCGAAGACAAGCCCTGGCAGCCCGGCCCCTATGAGGGCGTCGAGCTCAAGATCCTGCACAAAAACGAAGCGACAGGAGGAGTGGTCGTGCTGCGGAAATTTCACGCGGGCAAGACCATTCCCGCGCACACGCATCCCGTGGCCAGCGAGTGGGCCTGGATTCTTTCCGGCGAGTGGGAGGAAAGCGGCGTGACCTACACCGCCGGCACTTTGTTCCATGCTCCCAAAGGCGAGCAGCATGGCCCGCATGTGGCGAAGACGGAGGTGATCAGCCTGACGATGTTCGATGGTCCGCTGACCATCGCGTGAATGTTGCAGTGCCATCTTGTGCGCCGCATGGACGTACTCCAGAACCGCCTGAAGGCGGCACTACAATACTCCTGAATCAATGCACGCGCTTGCGCGTGAGCATGATCTCATTGCCTTCCCTGTTCACTTGAATTGGATGCAGGCTCCTGAAATATTTTGGCGAGTTCCCGCCATGAACGCCTCCACGATCTGGAACAAAGCCAGACAAGGCCAATCCCAATCAATAAGAAGGCAACAAAAGACCCGTGGAATCCGTGCAAGCCCATACCTGCTGTTAAAATCCCAAATCCAAACAGCCAGGGAAGAGCAAATCCCAACCGCCAGGAGACCAGGTTGCGCAGAAGCACAGTGTGGTAGGCATGGCCGGCAATAATCACCACGGCCAACAGCAGTGCTCTGCTAAAGATGTTGTGCCGCGTGATGGTCATCGCTTCCTGCGTCCACGCGATGCGAGTGGCATCAAGGACGATCGAGCCAACAGCAGCCCAGAACATGGTTCTCAGGCCATTTTTCGCACGATTCCAGTGTTCCAAGAGCTGGGGCGGCAAGGATGCGCATCGTATGCTTTCCGCTGTGGTGCCTGGCATCATGATTGATACGCTCCGCCAATTTCTGGACAAACTCAATGATCGCGCCCGAAAAGATCAATGCACGCGCTTGCGCGTGAGCATGATCTCATTGCCCTCCGTGTCCACGCACATGGCCAGATGGGGCGGCTCGCCATTTTCCGGCTGCGGTTCACGTGTGAGCTGTCCGCCCGCGGCCACGATTTCGCGCGCGCCTTCGATCACATCGGCCACCTGAAAACTCAGGCCCGTCCAGGTGCGGCCGCCTTCACCGCCGCCATGAATGCCGATGATGCCGTCGCAGACGAACACCTCGCTGATGATGTCGTTCTGCTTGAGAATCGTGCCGCCAAAAACGGAGGCATAGAAATTCACCGCGCGGTTCATGTCCGCCGCCCAGATCACATATTTGAGTCGTTCCACTTTCATTCGTCATTCCTCGTCAGTTGCATTCAGTTCCCGAACAGCGGGCGTCTCTTCGGCGGCGCTGGTTCCGCCTGTGGCTTCACCGGATTTCCCCCAATGCGTTGTGCTTCCTGCAATTCCTTTTCCGTCGGCTCCTTGCGTTTGTCCTTGTTGCCGCCACCAAAAATGCGCGGGTGCCACTTGGTGTCGCCAATGGTTCCAGAACCCTTGTAGGCCATGAGCTGCGTCACCGGAAACAGCAGGATGCCCAGGCCGCGCAGGCGCACCTCTGCGTTGAAGTCGATGTCATCACGGATGAAGTCAATGTTTCCCCGGCTGAAGATGCGGAAGGCGCTGGACTCGGCCTCCACGTTTTCAGTGACGATGAACCCGTCCGCCACCTCGTAGGTGCAGTCCGCCCGCTTGGCCACGTTGTAGCCCTTGATGGACGAGGGCAGCAGCGCCCCGATGATGGGGGTCAGCGGCCCGAGCACCGGCAGGGCGAGAAGGTTTCCATTGACGATGATCAGCGCGCCGCCGCCCTTCAGCGCCTTCCAGTCGTTCATGCGTCCGGTAAATTTGAAGTGACCGCTGATGTCCCCCACGCTCTCATTTCCCGGGGAGTACACCTGGGCGAAGCGCTGGAAGCTCAGCGCATTCATGCGCAGCTCGCCCTCATAAGTGGTCGGCTCACGGTTGTCATTCAGCGTGCCCTTCAGAGTCATGCCTCCGCCCAGCACCTCTGCCGCGATGTCGATCCGCGCGATCCCCTCCCGGCTGTGCACGTCCGCCCGCACCTCCTCAAACGGCAGCTTGCGGCTGAACACGCTGTAGGGGAAGCGCCCGGCCCGCACCTCCACGTCATAGCCTTTCACTCCAGGCGTGAGATTGACCGCCCCTTTGGCATGCATGGTGTCGCCAAAGAGGCGCCCGTTGAAATCAAAATTCAACATGCTGCCGATGATGTGTATGTCCCCATTCGGCGCGTTGATCGGATAGTCCTCATTCCACAGCGTGTAATGCGCGCCGCCCACGGGGTTTTTAAACGTGACCTTGTAGTTGTTGAGCTGCGGATTGTTCTTGTAGCCGATCGTGCCGTTCGCCGTCACATCCGTGCCGGGGGAGAAACGATAGAGCGCGATCTGGTCCGCCACCTTCGGGGCAAAGGCGCGCACGATGCCCGCGGCATCCGCCACCGCATGCACATTCACGAGCCGCAGCCACTTCGCGTCGTCATCATCGTTCACGAACACCAGCTCCGCTCCCGCCGGGCCGTCCGGACGCTGAATCCTCACATTGGCGTAGTTTTGAATGTCCCCCAGCAGCGCCAGATCCATCTCCGCCGAATCAAACGCCACCCCTTTGTAGCGGAAATGGCGCAGCACCCCGTGGCCGGAGCTGGGGCACTCGCGCAGATTGGTCGTCGCTCCGGCGCAGGCCAGATGCACATCGATGTGCGAAGACTCATCGAATTCAAAACGCTGGATGATCTCGCGCGTCTTGGGCAGGAGGACGAAGGGCAGAAACACATTGGGATCCATGCGCAGCGTCAGGTTGTATTTGAAGCCCTCCGTGCGGTGCTTCATGAGGTCCAGCCCCAGCGTGCCGGTCTTGTGCTTCAGCAGGGCGTCCCGCACAAAGATGCCCTCCCGCGTGGCACCGAGCCCGAGGCTGAGCGAATTGAAGACCTCCCCGCGGCTGCCAAACCGTCCGCATTCCAGCCTGCCCGTCACCTCGGCGGGCAGAAAATCCTCCTCCCTGGGCTTGTCCAGAAAGATGCTGCCTTCCAGCGCGAGCTGCGGCGCCTCATAAAAGACCACCTCGCGCAACTGCTCGCTGCTGAAGAAGGCCCGCGCCAGCCCCGGCAGGTCGGCGCTGGAGGTGAGCCGGAAGCGAAGCCGGTCCGCACCAAAGCGCCATGTGGCCGTGGCATCCAGGGTTCCCAGATGGTCGCGCAGATGCAGCCGCTTCAGATCAATGAATCCGCCGTCGTACTCCGCCTCCGCCACCAGCTCCTTCCACACATAGTCTTCAAACACGAGCCCGTCCGCCTGAAACAGCATCTCCGCCTTCAGCTCCTGCGGCCGGTCCAGCGCGCCGGAGACTTTCACATTCAGTGTAGGCACGCGCGGCGCGCGGAACCGCGCCAGCCAGTCCAGCCCATGCTGGATCTGCGCACGATGCTCACGCATCAGGCTCAGCCGGTCCTGCGCGCTCATGGCCCTCTGGTCAGCCCTCGGCTCCGGCAGCTCCACCACGCCGCTGATCATGATGCGCAGCCCGTCTGACAAAAGCCCTTCCGCATGCCGGATGTCGAGCTGCCGCCCCTCCAGCAGAGCCCGCGCGCTGAGATCCTTCAGCTTGATCACCGTCAGGTCCGGGCGTTCGGGGTCCACCGGCAGCGCCATGCTCGCATGCAGCAGCTCCAGCCCGTCAATCTTGACCTTTCCTTCGACCAGACTGCCGAAATCCACGTCCAGATTCAAGCGGTCCACGGAGGCCACGATGTGCTGTTTGCTCGCGTCATTGAAGACCTTCACGCCCTCCGCCACCAGCCCGCCAAACGGATTGATCGTCAGATGCTCAAAATTCAGGTGCACGCCGTGCTGCGCGAGCTCCCCGGTCACAAAGCCATGCCAGCGCTCATGAAAGGCCGTCGTATTTAAATACAAGCCGCCCGCCAGCATAAAACTGGCGGTCAAAAACAACAAAAGACGACGCAGAAAACGCAGCATGCTCAGCGCAAAGCTACGCAAGCCTCTCCTCCGGTCAAAACAACTGTCAACAATCGTCAACCACCGTAAACAACCGTCAACTTCCGTTAGCGATACTGCTCCGGCCTGCCGATGGGGAACAGCCCCAGGGGCGCGATCTGGCTGGGCCGCAGTTTTTCCGGCCCGATGCTCGGCGCCTCCGAGTCGAGAAACACCGCGAGCTGGATCAAGCCGAGACGTCCCTGCGGACTGGAGTCAAAAAGCACCGCATCGCTGGTCCCTGCCTTGAACAGCAGCGGGCCGCGGGCCGCATGATCCAGCACCAGGCTGCCATGCTTCGGCATCCTGAGGCCGCCGCGTCCGAGCGAGGCGGCCTTCCCCGTCTCGATGTCTTTGCCATCCACGCCCACACCGAGCTGCAGAGGCATGGGCGTGCGGTTCTTCAAGACGATCCGGTAGGCCTGATTGGGCAGGCCGCCCACAAACAGACTGCCGCCGCAGAGGTAGGACGGGATCCATTTTCCCGAGGCCACGTCCTGCACGCCTAGATCCAGGGTGCCATCCCCCATGCGGGCCAGGCCACGCTGCGCGTCCGGCACGTCTCCCTGGCGTTCCATCATCTGGGCGATCCGCTCCGGGGTGGCATAGACCACGCGGGCCACCATGTGCGGGGTGGTGGTCGTCTGCGCCTGGTAGGCCGGAAAGCCCTGGTGAAAGAGATTCGGGTCCTGCTGCCAGGCGGGCCGCAGAGGCGCAATGTTGTTGCCGCATGATGCGAGCAGTCCCATGCCTGCCGCCGCCACTGCCTTGATCCATGCCGTTGTCCTGCCTGCGTTCCCTGAAGTCATGCTGAATGCGCTGTTGTCTTGATTTGAAAAGTAACACGCACCAGACCCGACACTTCTTCCACCGAACGGCGCACCTCGCAGCCCAGCAGCCGTTCGATCATTTCGCACTCCAGTTCATCCACGATGCCGTAGCGCGCCGCCAGCTCCCGCAGCGGCCGGTGGTGCTCCACCAGGATGAGCCGGCCCTGCGCGTCCGTCTCGCAGTTGCTCAGGCAGCCGTCCGCGCTGCGCAGCCGGGCCAGTTGCCGGGCACGCTCCTCCAGCGTCGTGGCCTTGGCCAGCTTCGCGCTCCAGGCTTCTCCCTTGGCCTGAAAATAGGTGTAGAGCAGCTTTGGCGGCGCGCTTTCGCCATAGACACGCTCCGCCGTGGTCAGCAGATCCAGCGTCAGGGTGTGTCCGCACCCGAGGAAAAGCGCGTCTGCCTTGGCCGTGAGCCGGTAGAGTTTTTCAGGCCTCCCCGCCGCCTTCGGCCGGCGCCAGGTGTCCAGAAAGCCCGCCTTTTCCAGCTCCACACAGTGCTGCTTCACGCCCATGTAGCTCATTTTCATGGCCGTGCACAGCTCCGTCACGGTCATGCCCGTGGAATGCTTCAGGCGCTGGACAATGTCCAGCACCGGCGAGTGCAGCATTTCTCGGAGCAGGTTCAGCATGGGGTCGGCTGGCAGCCTAGCGCGCTGCTGGCCGCGCGCAATGCTCCGCCTCCCTCAACTGATCAGCAGCAGCCGCGCCGGCCTCCCCGCCACCGTCTCCGGGGCCCGGTGGACGCACGGCGGCACCGGGCTGCCCGGCCACTCCGTGGCGATGCGCCACAGATGCCCCAGGCCAAAGGAAAACGGCCGGGCCTGCGGCAGCGCGGTGTAGTGCAGATCCAGATAATTCTCGTTCAGCCACTCACGGAAGCCTTCATCATCCTCACCACCGTAAAGGCGCAGCAGTTGCGCGCGAAGCTCCGGCACATCCACCCGCCGCACCGCCTCTTCATTGGGCAGCCCTTCGGAGCAGGCGCCAGAGTAGGTGCACAAATAGGTGTCTGCCTCCACCGTGGCGCTGTCCACATGCCAGGACTGCACATCCGTGCGCAGCAGTTCGCTCTCAATCTCGTTCACATAGCCGTTGATGCAGTCCAGGCTCGGCTGCAGCTCGCGATCACGCAGCAGCTTCTGGTCCCGCAGCAAAATCTCACGCGCCACCTGCCCCGCGTCGCTCAAATCCAGCGCCAGCAGCCGCGCCTCATCCAGGCTCGTGATTCCCCTCCCCACCTGCAATTTTTCCACGATCTCACCAAAGTCCCCCGGCAGCTCACGCGGCCAGCACAGGGCATTGATGCCATCTCCGAAAGGCGTCATGACCAGTTCTTCAAAACTGCCCACCAAGCGAATGCACCGATAATCATGGGGAAGGTCAGTCATGGAAACGGCCAAAGTCATTGCCCATTCACCCTCTCATGCCACGACGTGCCGCGCCTGACGGCTGCCCGCTCCGCCTCGCTTTGGCGGTTCACGTTCAGCCATCTTGCTGCCGCTCAGCCGCAGAGATTCGCGCCCCGGCACCCGGTTCCAGTCCTGCATCATGACGGCCGCAGCAATCTCAGGCGAGACACCCCACTCGTCTGTCAGGTGATCAAACAACGCCTGCGCCAGCACCGGCAGTGCGATCTGGTGGGTGCGGCGCAGCTTCGCATGCAGCCAGTCTGCGAACGTCATGAAGAGCGCAAAGGGGGAGCCCCCCTGCTGCCATAGCAGCGCCAGTGTGGCGGTGAAGTTGCCGCTGTTCGCCACCATGTCCCAATAGCGGGCAAAGCGCCGCATGCGCTGCATCTCCACAAACGGGATGTCGCGGTTCTCCAGCATCTCATAAGGAGGCACCGGCGAGTACTTCATCTGATACTCATCGTCATGCCGCACGATCGGGGTGCCACGCAGCCGTTTGAGAATGCCCACCTGGATCTCCTGCGGCCCCATCTTCACCAGCCGGTCAAAGCCACGCCCAAAGCTCGCCACATCCTCCCCCGGCAGGCCCACGATGAGGTCCGCATGCACGTGAATGCCCGTCTGCTCGCGCAGAAAGTGCAGGTTGTCCTCCAGCCGCGTCAGATTCTGCCGCCGGCTGATGTTCTTCGATGTCGCTTCATCAAACGTCTGAATCCCCACCTCAAACTGCACCGCTCCCGCGGGAAACTCCCGGATGATGCCTCGCAGTTGCTCCGGCAGACGGTCCGGCACCATCTCAAAATGGAGGAACATCCCGTCCCGCCAGCGGTCCAGGAAAAAGCGCAGGATCGCCATGCTCGTCGGCAGGTGCAGATTGAAGGTGCGGTCCACAAACTTGAAGGTCAGCGCCCCGCGATCCAGCAGCCCCTGCATCGCGGATAGGAAAGCCTCCAGCGCAAAAGCACGTACCGGCACATCCAGCGAGGACAAACAAAATTCGCAGGTGAAAGGGCAGCCGCGCGAAGCCTCCACATACAGGATGCGGTGCGCCAGATCCTCCTTCGTATAGAGATCATAGGGCAGCGCCACACGCTCCAGCGTCGGCAGCCCGGCTGGCATCACCTTGGGCAGCGCCGCCCTGGCCGCGTCATCCTCCCCCAGCAAAATACCGCAGACCTCGGCAAACTTCAGGTCCGCCTCCCCTGTGATCACATGGTCTGCCAGCGCCACAATGGCCTGCCCTTCCCATTCATACGAGACCTCCGGCCCGCCCAGCACGATGCGGATGTCCGGCCGCAGCCGCCGCAGCATCGCCAGCACCTCCGTCGTCTCCACCACATTCCAGATGTACACCCCGAAGCCCACGATGCGCGGCTCCCGCGCCAGCACCGCCTCCACAATCTCCAGCGGCGCCTGGTTGATCTGAAATTCCGCCATGCACGCCCGCTCCCGCAGCTCCCCCAGGTTCGCCATCAGGTAGCGCAGCCCGAAGGAGCTGTGAATGTATTTGGCATTGAGCGTGGCGAGAACGATGTCCGGCATCGCGCCAAGTGTGGCCGCGTTGTGCCCGGGCGGCAAACGCCTTTGCTGCCATCACACCTCATGGAGGGTCAGAGACTCATTTTTGGCACACACACTGCTGAAGCGGGGTGTCGTTCTTGAATTTCAAGACTCAAGAGCCCCCATTCATGAAACAACTGCATCCCAGTCACCTTTTCCTGTTCACCGCCCTGCTCCTCTGCATCTACATCGTCGTGGCCCACCTCGATTGAGCCGGACGGTTTGGGTTTGTGAATATCTCAGGCTGAAGCGGAAACTCTTTCCGTCCTCGATTCACGCATCTGCCCACCCCATGGTTCGCTCAGGGAGCAGCACGCGTCCGCGTTAAACCTGGCGGGCGATGGATGGAATGCACCCAAACGACCGCAGGGCGCGTTTGACATTCGAACCCATCCGCGCCTAACCTCCGCGCCACAGATCCCGCTGTACATGCAAGACCCCATCCCGCTGCCTGAAAAGGAGTTCCGCTCCTTGGCCCCAGGCTTTTGGTCCGAAAAGAACGTCTCCCCCGCCGACTGGAACAGCTCCAACTGGCAGCTCAAGAACCGGATCACGACGCTCAAGCAGCTCGAAGAGCACCTGACGCTCACGGAGGAGGAACGCGCTGGCGTGCTGCTCTCCGGCAACAAGCTGGCCATGGCCATCACGCCGCATTATTTCAACCTCATTGATCCCGAAGATCCAAACTGCCCCATCCGCCGGCAGGTCATCCCCCGCATCGAAGAGACCTGGGAAGACCCGGATGAAATGAGCGACCCCTGCGGCGAAGACAGCCACATGCCCGTTCCCGGACTCGTCCACCGCTACCCGGACCGCGTGCTCTTCCTCGTCACCGACCGCTGCGCCAGCTACTGCCGCTACTGCACCCGCAGCCGCGTGGTCTCCGGCGTGGGAGAGCAGGAGCTGCACACCGAATTTGAAGCCGCCTTCCGCTACCTGGAGCGCCACACCGAAGTGCGGGACGTCCTCCTTTCCGGCGGCGATCCCCTGCTCTTCTCCGATGCCAAGCTAGACGCCCTGCTCACCCGCCTGCGCTCCATCAAGCACATTGAGTTCGTCCGCATCGGCAGCCGCGTGCCCATCTTCGTGCCGCAGCGCATCACCCCGGAGCTTTGCAAGATGCTGCAAAAGCACCACCCGCTGTGGCTCAGCATCCACACCAACCACCCCCGCGAACTCACCACCGAAGTGCGCGACGGCCTGTCCATGCTGGCCAACCACGGCGTGCCCCTGGGCAACCAAAGTGTGCTCCTGCGCGGCGTAAACGACAACGCCGAAGTCATGAAGAGCCTCGTGCATAAGCTCCTCATGTGCCGCGTGCGCCCCTACTACCTCTATCAGTGCGATCTGATCCAGGGCAGCTCCCACCTGCGCACCAGTGTGGCGGACGGCATCGACATCATCGAGCAGCTCCGCGGCCACACCACCGGCTACGCCGTCCCTCAGTTCGTCATCGACGCCCCCGGCGGCGGCGGCAAAGTCCCCCTCAACCCCGACTACGTCCTCGTCCGCGACGAACAACGCGTCGTCATCCGCAACTACGAAGGCAAAACCTTCGAGTATCCAGAGCCGGCGCTGGTGAGGCGGTAAGGGCGGGCTCCCGCCGGCAAAACCACCCCAGGTTGCACCACCGGAAACACGGAGATTATTAAGAAAGCATTCTGTGAAATCAAACTGCGCGCCCCGCCCCGGCAAGGACGAGCAGCGATCACCGCTGGGAAGAACTGCGGCGGCGACGGGCTGCGGCGGCGAACAAACCACCCATCAACAGCAGTGTTCTGGAAGGTTCCGGCGTGGCGGCGAACACCGGAGTCAGCTCATCCAGGCTGGTGTCTGAAAAGCGCAGTTCGTCCACGGTGATCGTGCGTGCATTGCTGGTGTAGAAATTGCGCGCGTCGAACGTGACAGTATCAAAGGAGCTGACGCTGCTGTAACCGCTGCTGCTGTATTGCAGACGCGCCATTACATCCAAGTCACCGGTGCCGATGCTCGCGGAATTCAGCTCGCTCTCCGTCAGCAGGTCATCACTCGTCTTGAAGTTGGTAAACTGGGCCGCATTCAGCAGCCAGGCCATGCTGCCGCTCGCTGAGCTGCCGCTTTTGTCAAACTTGAAGAGAAACATGTAGGTCTCGTTCAAGTTCATCGCCGCCCCGGACCCGCCGCCATTTCCCAAAAAGTAGCTGCCATAGCTGCTCAGGTTGGAAGCGCCATCATACGGCGTTGCGACACCGAAGCGACCGCTGGCGTCGTTAAACATCGTCTGCCCGTCCGCAAGGGTGAACCCGGCCCAGGGGGTGGTTTCCCCGGAAGCGTTGAACAAGTAGCTGCCCCAGACTGTGAAGTCGCTGCCATAGGCGCTGGACAGGCCGCGTGACATGACACCCGTGCCATTCGTTCCGTTGATCGCACTGAAGGTGGCCGCGCCGCCGCTCACGTCAAGATTCGCAAAGGTCAGCCCGCTGGTCTGCTCGAACCCCTGAGCCCCCCATGATCCGTTCCCAGATCCCTGGCTGCTCCACGAGCCCGCCAGGCCCGTGCCACCACTGGCACCGTTGATGTCTCCAGCGCCATAATCAAAACCCTCGTAAACCGTCACAGCGGCAGAGGCGGGCAGAATCAAAGAACCACAAAGGACGACGATCAGGGAAGTGAAACGAAAGCTCATAGGCGCAGCGCCTCTCGTATGCAGAAAAAGGCGGGTGTCAACAAAGTGAATCCCCCACTGCATTCCTTCGCTAAATAACGCCTTCTGAACCTTCAAATCCCACCTCAAACGCGGACAGGAAACCTCAGGCAATCCCGCCCCCATAGGGTGACGCCCCCAGGCAGCCCCACCAGCCAAAGCAGCCTCCCTCCGAAGGAAAGCAGATCCCGTGCCTGCTCTGTGATTCCCACTCCGCTGAGGAACGAAAAACGGCTGTACTGCACCGCCGCACGCAGCAGTCGCAGCGGCGCGGTGAAGAACCAGCGGCTCTCCAGATCGAGCACCATCTTGAACATGAGCTGGTGCCCTGCGGCATTCGTACGCGGGTCACGGTGACCATGCACCAGCGAGGGCGCGTCCATCCAGTAGATGCGCAGTTCTTCATTGATGTGCCGTGTCCGGTGCCTTTGTGAAATCTGGCACCAGATGTAGGACTCGGGGATGAAATTGCCAGGCACGGCCTCGGGATAGGGAAACTGGCGCAGCAGATCCAGCCGCAGGCAGCCCCACTTCTCTCCGCGCACTTTGTACCGATACTCGAGCTCCGCCGCCGAGCAGTCGAGCGGATCTGCCGGAAAGCGCATGCCCACCAGCGCGCCGTTCTGATCACGGCACAGACCGGTCACTCCCGAGAAGGAATCGCGATTGGCTGAGGGAAGATTTTCCCAGTGGTGCTGCAAACGCGCGAGCGCCTCAGGCACGCAGCCGTCGTCAGAGTCCAGCTTGAGCCAGAGCTGGCCGCGGGATTCACGGAGGGAGAGATTGTGCGCATGATGCGCCCCACGGTGGGGCTCCCGCAGGTAGCGCACCGGAAAGCCGGCCTCACTCTCGTAACGGGCCATCAGCGCGGGCGTGTCATCCGTGGAGCCGTCGTCGATCACCAGCCACTCGAAATCCCGGCAGGTCTGCGCCTGCAGGCTCTCAAACACGCGGTGCAGCGTGTGGGCGCGATTGTAGGTGGGCGTGTAAACCGTGAACAGCGGCATGAGGCGGTAAAAAGACGAAATCCGGGTGCCGCAGGACGAATGCCTAGACAGGCGGCAGATGCCACCACGATTTCACTCAATTCCTCAATAAGCGTTGTCCCGCTTGAAGAAGGTCAGCAGCATGATCTGGAAGTCCAGCCAGAGGCTCCAGTTTTCCAGATACCAGAGATCGCACTGGATGCGCTCTCCGAGATCGGTGTCGCCGCGGAGCCCGTTCACCTGCGCCCAGCCCGTCATGCCGGGCTTGGAGTGGTGGCGCGCATTGTAATGAGGGATCTGGTGCTTGAAGCCTTCGATGAGTTCCGGGCGCTCCGGACGCGGCCCGACGAGGCTCATCTCCCCTTTCAGCACATTCCAGAACTGCGGGAGTTCATCCACGTTCCACTTCCGCATGAAGGCGCCCACCTTGAGCCGGCGCGGATCGTCTTTCACGCACCACTGCGCCCCCTTGGCAGCCTCGGCATCCATCTTCATGGAGCGGATCTTGATGATGTCGAAGGGCACCCCGTTGAAGCCCCACCGGCGCTGGCGGTAAAACACCGCCCCCCGCGACTCCAGCCACACGGCGGCGCTGAAAAAGGCGATGACGGGGGCGCTGAGCACGAGCCCGATGGCAGCGCCGATGATATCGACCACGCGCTTGGTCATCACATTGAAAGTATCATCCAGCGGCAGACGGGTGACGCCCAGCACCGGCGTACCGGCGATGGTCTCAAGCGTGAGGCCGGACACGAACACCCTGAAGTAAGACGGTATGACCTTGAACTGGATCATTTCGCGCTCGCACAGATTGGCCAGGGCGATCATCTGCTCGCGCGGACCGTGCAGGTCCGCGACGACCACCATGTCCACCGCATGCGTGGTGATCAGGTGCTCGACTTCGTGCAGATCTCCGAGGCAGGGCACACCGCTGTCAGCGGGCTGGTCATCCTCGGGGCCGCCCGTCCTGACCCAGCCCAGGATGTCAAAAGCGCAGGCCTGATCCCGCTTCATCGTCTTCCACAAGGACACCGCCTCGGCATTCCATCCCACAAACAGAGTGCGCTGCTGCAGCGCCTCAATGCGCCCGGGAGCACGCAGGCAGGACATGAAAACAGAGCGCCAGCCCAGGATCAGCAGCAGTGCGGTGGCTCCATTGAGCATCACATACACGCGGGAAATGCTGGGCTGCAGTTTCAGCGCCAGCGTGATGGCCAGGAACCCGGCGGTCCAAACTAGGATGCCCTTGGCGATTTTTGAAGATACCCAGCGGGTGCGCAGCAGGACATTTTGGTGATAGATCCCCTGCCAGCCAAGCACCAGGATGAGCGAGAGGCTTCCCAGCGCCGTGTGCCCGCTGTACTGGCGGAAGGTCATGGCGTCAAAGTTGCCGAATTCGCGGAGGATGGTGTGGAAGCGGAGGCCGTAGGCGGAGTAGGCGGCCAGTATGGCCATTATTAAATCACCCAAAATGCTGATAAGCACCCAAAAATGTGGTGATAGCTGCTCCTTTTCGCGCCAGGTACGCCGGGCCTCAAGGGCCTTCAAGACGGCACCTGGGGCTAGGATATTGGAATTAGAGTTGGTGGCCTCCATCGCTTTAAAATCTACTGAATACCTAAATTATACTCAGTATAAATTTACTCCGCAACCAAATCCTATGACAATTATCCTACATTTGGAAAAATAATCGGTTTAGCGTCTCGAATTTGAGAGGCTGTACTCCTTTTCTTTTTTAAAATGTCAGCTTGAGCCCGGCCACGAGGCCACGTCCGGGGAGGGGCACGCGGTCTTTGAGGACGGAGGTGTGCTCCCGGGCGTCTTCATTGGTGAGGTTCATGCCTTTCACATAGAGATCGAGAGTTCTCGGGCCCTGCACGATGCGGTAGGTGAGGGTTAGATTGACGAGAAAGTAGCTGTTGGTGCGGGTTTCGTTCGTCGCGAGCTGGCTCTGCGGTGCGGCGTAGATCCCTTCCAGCCGTGCGCCGAAGGGGCCGCGCTCCAGGCTCAGGGTGCTGGAAAGATGGAAGGGAGGGATGCGCGGCAGGGAGAGGCCCGTCCTGGTATCACGTGCGCGCACGACATCGGCACGGAACTGCAGATGCACGTTGTTCTGGGGCGTGGAGGTGTCTGTGGTGAGGGGATGGAGCAGATGGAAGGTGGTCTCCAGTTCGGAGCCGATGAACTCGGCGTTGGTGGCCTGATAGAGGAGTTCGTTGTAGCTCTCGCCATTGACCACGTGGACGATGCCGGTGGGGAACTGGCCGATGAAGTTGCTGTAGCGGTTGTAGTAACCGCTGACGCTGCCGGTGACCCAGCCGGTGCGTTTGCGCACATTCAAATCGAAGCCCAGCGACTTTTCCTGCTGGAGGCTGGAGTTGCCGATTTCAAAGGCGCCGGTGGCGGCGTGGGTGCCGTTTGCAAACAGCTCCTGATAGGTGGGGGCGCGCTCTGCGTGGTTGATGGTGAAGGCCACGGCGTACTCGTCATTCGGTGTGAAAACAACGCCCACGGAGCCGCTGAGATTGTCAAACCTGCGCGCCAGCCCCGGACCAAAGGCGGCGCTCGACAAGGACTCGACCGAAATGTGATCGTAGCGGCCGCCGAACTGGAAGCTCACCGGTCCGCGGGCGAGGTCTTCGTAGAGGAAGATGGCATCCGCCTGCGAGATCGTCGGCGGAAGGAAGGCCTCATCGCCCGAGGTGCTGAACTCGCTGCGGTTTGACTGATAGCCGACCACGCCTTCCGTGCCGGCGATCTTCTCGTGCTTGGCCTCCACGCGGGCGTCGTAGCCGTTGTTTTTGAACAGGGTGGACGGGGTGCCGCTGTCAAACTCCGTGTGCTGATAGCGGGAGGCGGCGAGTTTGTAGCTGATCTCCTTGATGAGCTTCAGGGGCTTGTAGAAGGCGCCGCGCACATCGAGACGCTGCTGATGCATGTCGATGACGACATTGGGCTCGGCTGGAGAACCGTAGTTGGTGTGGAACTCGGTCCAGGCGAAGCCGAAGAAGCCTTTGTCCCAGATGTAGCTGAGGCCGCTGGTGACGCCTTCGGAGCGCAGGTTGCTATTCGGCATGACTTTGCTGACTTCTTTGTCGCCTGGAGGCAGGGGGTTCCTGGTCTGCTCGGCAGTGGTGCGGGCGTTGCCGGGGATGCGGAAGTCTTCGGCGGCGCGGGTGAAGGCTTCGACGTGGAAGGCGAGGCCTTTGTAGCCGCCTTCGATCATGGCGCTGGTGAGGTAGCCATTGTCCACGGAGGTGTAGCGGTCATTGAGGGCGCCGCGGATTGTGCCGTCGAGTTTTTCTTCGACGATGCGGCCGTCGAGGGAATTGACGACACCGCCGATGGCGTTGGGGCCGTAGAGGAGGGTGGCGGGGCCGCGGACGACTTCGACGGACTTGAGGTTGGAGGTGTCGAAGCTGACGGCGTGATCAGGGCTGGTGGCGGAGGCGTCGATGGTGTTGAGGCCGTTTTGGAGGATGCGGACGCGGTCGCCATCAAGGCCGCGGAGGATGGGGCGGCTGGCAGCGGGACCGAAGTAGGAACTGCTGACGCCGGGCATGCGGGCGAGGGTCTGGCCGAGGCTGGGCTCGATGGCGAGGGTGAGGTTCTGGCCGCTGAGGACGGAGGGGGCTTGGTCGAGTTTTGGAGCCGCTGGCGCCGTAATAACCATCTCCTCCATAGGTATCTCGATTTCTGAGGGGGTAGAATTCAATACCCTCTGTTGTAGTTGTGTGTCGGATTCGGCAATCACGGGGGCCCAGGCGGTGAGGGAGATGAGCCAGAAGAGAGAGCGGGAGAAACTGCAAGTGAGTTGCATATTTACATTTTATATGCAAGTCAGTTGCAATTGCAAATCATTTGTATTTTCGATTTTTCATGTCCTAGTTGTTTTTTATGAAGCACCTCATCCGATCTCTCTGCTTTCTGGCCGCTGCTGCTGTTCCGACTTTTGGAGCCACCAAGGTGGCGACGCTGCATCCGATCCTGGCGGATCTGGCGCAGCAGGTGGGTGGGGCGAATGTGGAGGTGGTGGAGATCTTGAAGCCGGGGGCGGATATTCATCATTTTGAGCCGGCGCCGAAGGATCTGGCGGCGATGCGGGGCGCGAAGCTGCTGCTGGCTTCAGGCAAGGGGCTGGAGCCCTTCCTTGATAAGCTGCGGGACAGCCTGGGTGCGGATGTGAAGCTGGTGGAGGTGGGGGCGAAGATTCCGTCCATCCCGTTTGAGGAGCATCATCATGAGCATGGAGACAAGGAGCCTGCGGAGAAAGGGAAGGAGAAGGGTCATGATGATGATGAGCATGATCATCATCACCATGGGGCGGAGGATCCGCACTGGTGGCACAGCGCGGAGAACATGAAGCGGGCGGCGCGCATTGTGGCGGAGGAGCTGAGCGCGATCGATCCGGCGAATGCGAGCGCGTATGCGGCGGGGGCGAAGGCGGCGAGCAAGCGTTTTGGGGAACTCAAATCCTGGGCGCAGAAGGAGATTGCGAAGGTGGGGAAGAAGGATCGGCTGCTGGTGACGGCGCACGGGGCGTTTGGGTATTTCTGCAAGGAGTATGGGTTTGAGCCGATCTCGCTGCTGGGCATCGGGCGCAGTGATGATGCTTCTTCGAAGCATGTGGCGGAGACGATCGAGGAGATCCGCGAGCATGGGATCAAGGCGATCTTCCCGGAGGATCAGGCGAATCCGAAGGTGCTGGCGGAGATTGCGCGGAGCACGGGGGTGAAGATTGGGGAGCCGCTGGTGGCGGATGGGACGGCGAAGGTGGCGCATACGTTTGAGACGATGCTGGCGCACAATGTGAGGTCGATTGTGGCGGCGCTGGCTCCGGCTGCGCCTGCTGCGAAGTGAGTCGTGCGACGAGCTGTTTGAAGGGACCTAAATGCCGACACTCCCACCAATTGAACCGCAGAGAATGGACGTTCGCAGAGGACGGAAAAGACCGATGAAATGCTACTCTCTGCGTCCGTCCATCCTCTGCGGTTTAATGAACTCCTTGAACCGCCTTTTTAACTGTACCTGACGTCATGCGTGGTTTTCCGCCGATTCAGATTTTTTTGCTTGGCCTCATGTTTGTGGTGCTGGCGGTGCCGTTGAGTCATTTGACGGGGACGGTGAGTGTGGCGAAGGCGGATGCTCCTGCGAAGGTGGTGGAGGTGACGAATGTGAAGGGGCTGGTGCGGGTGCGGTATGCGCACAGGCCGGTGACGCTGAGTGTGAAGATTGGGGAGAAGGAGCTGGTTTCGGGGATTGAGGATTCGCCGATGGAGATGGATGCTTCCCTGCCCTCGCCCAAGGAGGGGGTGGATGTGTTTTTGAAGGCGACGTGGCCGGAAGGTACGCCGGACAGTGCGATCACGCTGGAGGTGGAGCCGGACGGGCTGGCGACGCGGAGTGAGACGCGGTGGTCGGCGGATGGGAAGATGGATGAGGTGATTACTTTAAAGTGGAACTGACATGAGCGCTGCGACATCCCATAACCACACGCATACGAAGGAGGAGCATGTCTGCTGGGGCGGTGGGTGTGCGCATACGGCGCATCATCGGCTGGAGGTGGTGGATCTGAGTGTGCAGTATCAGGAGGTGCGGGCGCTGGAGCACATCAACTTTGCGACGGAGTGTGGGCGGAGCATGGCGCTGATTGGTCCGAACGGGGCGGGCAAGAGCACGTTGCTGAAGTCGCTGGCGGGGCTGATTCCGAGCGGGAGAGGAAAGATTTTGTGGCGTGGCCGGGCGTTGACGCGGAGCAGCCATGAGATTGCGTATCTGCCGCAGCGTGGGGATGTGGACTGGAATTTTCCGATCACGGTGCGCGGGCTGGTGGAGATGGGTCGCTACCCGAACCTGGGGTGGTGGCGGCAGTATTCGAAGCATGATTCCGAGATTGTGGAGCGGGCGCTGGTGAGCATGGACCTGTGCGATCTGCAGGACCGGCAGATCAGCGCGCTCTCAGGCGGGCAGCAGCAGCGGGCGTTCATCGCGCGGGCGCTGGCGCAGGAGGCGCATGTGCTGCTGCTGGATGAGCCGTTCACGGGGCTGGACAAGCCGGCGCAGGAGAATCTGAGCCGCCTGTTTAAGGAGCTGACGGCGGAGGGGCGGCTCTTGATTGCGAGTCATCATGATCTGCAGACGGTAACGAACATCTTTGATGATGTGCTCTTGATCCGGAGGCATCAGGTGGTGTTTGGGCCGGTGGCGGAGGCGTTTACGCCGGAGCATGTGGCGGCGGCGTATGACAACTTGGAGCCAGCGGAGAGCCAAGGGCAGAAAAATTCTAACCACTAATCGAACACTAATGGCACACTAATCCGATCCTCCAGAATTCTGCACCGCAAGAGATTGGAACGACGCAGAGACCGGAATTTGATGGGAATGAAGACGTTGAACGGCAAAAGGCTCCAAATTGATAACCACAGAGGCACGATGAAACACAGAGATTTCCAATCAGGATTCAATTCAGACCTCTGTGTCCATCGTGCCTCTGTGGTTAAAAAAATAAGCGCGGCTCCATCCAGACCCTTTTAAGCTGCCTTTGATATAAATCAGCCTTTCCCCTTTCTTATGGCCACCTTCACTGACTTTCTTGCTGAGCCGATTGCCAAGCGGACGCTGATGGCGTGTTTGATGATTGGGTTTGCGAATGGGTTTGTGAGTGCGTTTGTGGTGCTGCGGAAGGATGCGCTCAAGATTGGGACGCTGTCGCATTCGCTGCTGCCGGGGATTGCGCTGGCGGTGCTGATCGCGGGGCTGACGCAGTGGAGCGCGCTGGGCGGGGCGATCTTTGCGGCGCTGATCGTGGGGCTGGGGTCGATCTTTCTTTCGCGGACGTCGCGGCTGGATCAGGACACGGCGATGGGGGTGCTGTATACGACGGCGTTTGCGGGCGGGGTGCTGATCTTGAAGAACCTGGACATGCGGCAGAAGCTGGATGAGTGGCTGTTTGGCAGCATCGTGGGCATGGCGGACTCGGACTTGTGGATCGCGTTTGGGATCAGCGCGATTGCGGTGATCACGCTGACGGCGCTGCAACGGCCGCTGCTCATCTATCTGTTTGAGCCGAACATTGCGGCGAGCCTGGGGGTGCCGGTGAGGCTCTTAAATTATGCGACGTTTGCGGTGACGATCCTGGTCTTAATCTCATCGCTGCAGGCGGTGGGCTGCATCCTGAGCGTGGGGCTGATGGTGGCCCCGGCGGCGACGGTGTATCTGCTGACGAACAACGCGCGGACGTTGTTCTGGGGCGGAGGGATCATCGGCGCGATTGGATCGGTGACGGCGTTCTTTCTGTCGTATCCGCTGGGGTGGAGCGTGAGCGCCACGATCATCGTGGTGCTGGGGGTGTTTTTCGTGGCGGCGTATGTGTGCAGTCCGAAGTATGGGTTGTTTAGCAGGAGGAGGGGGAGGGCGTGATGCACTATTGCTCAGTTGTTGATTTTTGGACTCCACCGTCTAATTCCTGAACTCCGCGCAGTTTGTCTAAAACTCGTTTGGCCTCCATCGCTACAGACGCATCGCCAATACCTCCCGCACCTAAAGTGAGCGATTGCTCATAATGGTAAGCGGCTCGTCGGCGCAATTCGATCCGTTTGACGGGAGTAGTCCCAGAGCCAAAATGAACGCCTGAGAGTAATGTGAGGAAGTTGCGAACGTAGCGATTCGGAAACAGCAAAGCATCAATATCAAACGTAATGTTCTCATATTCTGAGCTTAGATTAGACTTATTTAGCTGCTCATCCAAGAAACGACAGCAATGACCCAAGTAAAACTGAGTTCGCACCTGTCCAGTGACATCTTTTGCGGCTTCTTGGCAACGCAAGGCAAGCATGAACATCACGTAAGCCCGTTTGAACCACAAAACTTCCCCTGCCATTCCTTGTCTGAATGAAATCAAAGCAAGGTTCGCTATAGTTCTCGCCTCTTCTGTCTTCGCTCCGTGTTTGCTCCGAAGTCGGTGGGCAGCACAAAGCAGCCGGTGAGCACGATTGAAGTTGCCAAGTTCCAAGTGACATAGCCCCATACGATTTGCCAAAGCCGCCCACATCAGAGGAGGAGTAGGAAACGTGCGGCGCTCCGCCCGATTGGGACCTGTGAACAGCGCGAGGGCGTCGCCAGGCCTTCCTGACCTCAAATGAATAAGCGCAATATAATCCATGGCCTTGATTCGGCTGCGGCTTAAACCGAGACGAGAGTCCGTTTGGATGATTTCAAGGGCTTTCTCAAGGAGGGGCATTGCGTGCAGATATTGCTCAGCCCTGTAGCGTGCAGTACCGGACCGAATGAGTGCATTCACGTGTCCAACCGTATCCTTGAGCTTCTCGTTGAGGGTGGCGAGCTGCTCCAGCGTCACGCTAGCTTGTTCCCAGACATGCACAGTTTCCAATGTTGTCGCCAGTGTTTCCAACGTCTGACGCCGAGCAGTTACATCCTGCCTAACCTCAATACCGCTGAGTTCCCGGCGAAGTTCAGCGAGATGGTCACGAAGACTCTTGTTGGCGCGGAATCCAACCCCTGAATCGTCCTCGCCCGCGATTCGGCTTCTAACCAGTTGTTGAGCCGTCGGTTCATGATTTGGAAAAAAATCACTTGGGAGCAGTAACTTCTTTGTAGCATCCTGCTTTTTAACCCATTCGTTTGTCAGCGCCAGAAACAATAAGAATTTAGAATCTGCGAGCCACTTGGCAGGTTCCATTTCATCGAGTCGACGCGAAGTGAATCCATGGAAAGAGGACTTGGCCCATCCTGGCAATCTTTGGATGAACAGTTTGCAATCGCTCGGAATTAGTCCACGTAAAGCGAGTGACTTGTGCCAGAGGCTTCCAAGTTTTGCGGTTCCAGTCTGCGACTGGACATTACTGGACTTTTTCGGACCACGTTGGGAAGTTGCAGACTTGGACTTCATAGGACTACGCTGGACTGGTTTTCGACAAAAGTGGAGATTGAATTGCAAAGCAACTGCAAATCAAACCATGAAACCACCATCCATACTTGATCCAGGGCTTCAAGACCACTCTCGCGACC
Organism: Prosthecobacter sp.; assembly: GCF_044227185.1. GTDB lineage: Bacteria > Verrucomicrobiota > Verrucomicrobiia > Verrucomicrobiales > Verrucomicrobiaceae > Prosthecobacter. The sequence continues at coordinate 784,973 of NZ_JBGAFO010000002.1, forward strand.
ATGATACCGAACAATGCAAGTCAACATCCCGCCTGTTCCTTGATCCCGAGGATTATCCGGGCGGCATTGGATTCTGGGGGGCACTGCCTGCCGTTTATGATACCAGCGTATTTCCACCCGAGGATGGCGTGCATGTCCATGCACGAAGGACCGTGGGAGGCGAAAAGGAGATTGATCAGACATACGAAGAAGTCGAGATCCCCTTAGCTGAAGGACGTTCTTTCGTCATTAACGGGAGGCACGGAGTTGCATACAACGTCGCCACGATTCTTCGTCGCCACTTGACGGCTCTCATCTGTCCGCAATGTCAGCATGTCCATTGTGATGAGGATTTCTGGGCCGTGCACTATCATCAGACACACCAGTGCGAAAATTGCGGCGGAATGTGGGACAGTGGAACGCCCGCAATATCCAATCCCCTTATGCTGCTCAAACAGATGGTCGGTGATACACAACAGCACAGAAAAATCATCGATCCGGTTGAACGAGTATTCAGATCTACACAGTCCCGTTGGAGTGGCGGCATTCAAATGTGGGGATCGAATCCTGCGCTACTTTGGACATCCCCAAAATATGAGGAGGGAGGGATACACGTGCACGCATGCACTCGCCCGGGCAAAATTGGAGCCGATGAAACTTTTGGTACCGTGGAGGTAGATGGTCTGCGCCTTGATCCAGAACAGGTAAGGCACCTCATGGCACAACAAGCATTAAGCGATTTGAAGCACTCCATCACATCGTTGACGTGCCCAAGTTGTAATACGGCACATTTTGATCTATTCGACCTCGCCGTTATTCCTCACCAAGTACATGAATGTGACGCATGTGGAACAATTTTCAGCAGTGCCGCAGCGGTTGTTAGCAATCCAGTGATTACACAACTGGAACAACTGCGAAAAAATCTTGCCATTCAGAATGACAGCACCAACTCCTCATCATGCACTCAATGTCACCAGCAGTTGTCGCAGGCCTATTCCTAAAGCCGGCCAAAGGGCAGCCGATGCAGGCGGCTCCTAACGGACACCTGCAAGCCGTTAGAGGCCGAGGAATACTCGGGGATGCGAACGCATCCGGCATGAGTCCAAGACAGGTTCTAGTCACCTGCTTGGAGCAAAGCGCCGAATTCAACGCGGTTCCAGGTGATCTGAGAGAAAACATTACTCTCAAAAACCTTGATTTGGGTCTATTCGAGCCGGGAAACGTCCTGAAGATTGGACAGTGTCAAATTAGGCTCACCTTTCATTGTGAACCATGTAAGCGCATCAAACATATTGTGCCCAGCTATGACAAGGTCATTGGAAAACGTGGTGTGTTAGGTGTGATAATTCAGAGCGGAAGCATCAGCATCGATGATGCCGTTGTCGTCGAAGAAAAGGGGTTTGAACCTCTCTCACCGGTCAACGGCGAGCGCTTCAAAGCATTTTTACAGCAAGTGCCAGAAGGTAGAGTTGTGACGTATGCCGACGTTACAGTTGGAATGGGCGTGGCCGACAGTTTTATTCGCGCTATTCCAGGATACATTTCACGAGCCGATCAAGCCAGACTTCCAGTTCATCGGATCGTCGACGCAAGAGGCTGCTTGATATCGAGTGTAGCCAACCAGCACGCCAAACTACGCAGCGAAGGTGTTCCGATAAAAACCGGAGATGACTTTTTCGGCGAAGACCCGCAAATGGTTGATCTTGATCTGTCGCGTTGGACCGACGGTCAGCTATATCTTGAGTGAATCGGTTCCTTCGATTGTCACTACATTTCACCGTTCAACTTCCCTTTGGCAACCTCAACGACGTTGAGATGGCCGAGGTGCAAAATCGGACAAATCGAGCATGACAGGAGGTGGAGAGGGGAACAAAGTATTTTCGCTTTTTGGTTCGGGGTATATGTGAGCAGGAGATCCTTGCCAGACGCTGCTGGAGGGCTTGGGATGTGTTGGGGCGTGGTTTCAGAGGTGGCGCTCGCTGCGCGAGCTGACCCTGGCTACCTTCTTTGACCCCTCCGGGGTCCTGATCTAGCTGCTGCGCCATTGCGGGCAGGAGTGACCGCATCACTTGGGAACCCAGTTGCGGCGCAACTGGGCTACTTGGCGAGCCTCACTATCATTTGCGGCCCACGCCGTACGAGGGGGGGCGTTTGTCGTGGCGGACGGAGAGAATGCGAACGCGGTCTTGGAGGATGCGGTAGCAGATGGTGTAGGGGAAGCGTTTCAAATGAGCTGTCCGACGGCCATAGAGAGCGAGGGGGGAATGCCTGTGGATTGGCCGCGACCAAGCCCAAGGTGCGCTCGACTTCCTGGAAGAATTCATTGCCCAGCTTTTCTTTGCGCTCGTCATACCAGACGCAAGCCTCATCGACTTCGCGCGCTGGACGGCTTTGTGGTAGGAGAGCTTCACGCCTAACGCCGGGCTGAGAAGTGGGCGAGGAATTCCTGATGACTGATCTCTTGGGAGGGGTCCTGGTCCATTTCGGCCTCGCGTTGATTGAGCAGGGTTTCGAGTTCGTCTGGGGCGAGGTCATCGGTGGGACTGCCGACGGAGTCCCATAGGCCTGCGGCGACACGGCAGCGGTCGGCAGGGGGGAGCTGCAGGGCGGCATCCATGATGGCTTCGTAGGTGATGGACATGGGGATTGTAACCTGAAAGCAAATCACGACAAGGGTGCTTTGGGCATCCAGGTGCGGCGCAACTGGGCTGCTTGGGGGAAGCGCCTGGGGCTTGACGGGCTGGGTTGTCCAAGTATGGGCGGGGATGGCAAAGCGGAAAAAACTGAATCGAAATCCCGATCATGGCAGGGGGCTGCTGAAGCGGCTGGCGGAGAGACGGGCGAACTCTGCGGGTGGTGAGGACGGGGAGTCGGGGAACTATGTTTTGATGGATTTTGAGGTGACGTGGGATGTGATGCCTGATCCGGCGGTGGAGGCGCTGCCAGAGGCGGTACGGGAGCGGATGGAGAGCATGCACGACCTAGTGATGGGTGACCCGAAAAGCGCGGTGGAGGAGCTGAGAGAGCTGGCGGCGGCGCATCCGGAGGTGCCGTGCCTGACGAACTGGCTGATCAGTGCGCTGCGAGCTGGCAGCAAGGATGACAAGCAGGAGGCGCTGGAGATTTGCGAGGCGCTATTCCGCAGGATGCCGGATTATTTCTTTGCTCGTACGATGCTGGCGGAACTGTGGCTGGACAGGCTGGAGGTGGAGAAGGCTGCGGAGCTGATGTTTGGGCCAGGGCGTTTGCTGACGAAACTGTATCCGGAGCGGAGGGTGTTCCATGTTTCGGAGATCCGGCATTGGTTTTACCTGGGCGGACGAATCAATATTTTCCAGGGGGAGATGGAAGCGGCGAGGTCGCACCGTGATATTCTGGCGCAAGTGGAGCCTGAGTCGGTGGGGGTGAAGCATCTGGACCGGCTGCTGGAGGGGGAGAATGCGACGATGATGCGTGCGCTGGCGAAAATGAGGGGTTTGATGGGAGGATGAGTGGGGCGGCAAGGGGACTGAAGGGCGTGGTGCCTTCTCGAAAGGACTGAAGGGACTGAAAGGAGGTGGCTTTCGGGGGACACGGCTTGAGAGGGGAGGCGGGAGGCTTGCAGGTCTTGTGGGTGGGTGCTTTTCGAGTGTTGGGGAGATGAGGGGGCTGAGCGGCCTGCGAAAGCGGTAGCTTCAGTCGTGCCTCCTTTCGCGACCGCACTCCAAATGGGGTGCGGTTTGGCGTGGCTGAGCTGTGGATTTTTCGAGAGGTGTGGGCTTCGACGATTGCAGGCAGGAGTGCCCGCCTCACTTGGAGTGCGTCATTGTTAACGCGGAGTGCGTGGGAGCAGCGAAGCGCCGCACAGGGAATTGCCTTTGGCGCGCTTCGCGAGGTGCGGACCACTATGCTGGCGTCTTTGCGGTGTGCGCCATGTGGAAGTCAACGTCTTTGCATTGCGGCGGAGAGGCGGGAAGGAGAGGCGGGAAGGCGCTGCTGGTGGGCGCGGTGTGGAAAGGAGGCGCTGGCTTTGCTTTCCGGATTGGGGGGCTTTACCCAGGGTTACCTCGCTGAGGCTCGGTTCACCCTGGGCTACGATAGGCCGCCCCTTTGGGGCTCCAGAGCTATTTGGCCGGGAGGATCTGCACGGCGTCGAGGTGGACGTTGCCGCCGGAGTTGGTGGTGCGGAAGATGACGGCGGATTCTTCGCCGGCGGTGAATTGCCGGAGGGAGTTTAAAGTTTCAGGTTTAAAGTTTAAAGTTCCCAATCGCGGATCATTTGGCGGGGAGGATCTGGACGGCGTCTAGATGCACGTTGCCGGAGGCGTTAGTGGTGCGGAAGATGACGGCGGATTCTTCGCCGGCGGTGAATTTGTAGGTGCCGAGGGAGTAGGCGCCCTGAGGGTCTTTGGGGGCTTTGGTTTGATCGACGGTGACGGTTTTTTCGCCGTCGGCGGTGAGGATGGTGACGGGGGCGGTTTTGGCGCGGTTTTCGTGGGGCTGGAAGTAGATGCGGACTTCGTAGTTGCCGGTCTGTTTCACGCTGAAGGGGAAGCGGGCGCTGGCGTTTGCTTCGTGGCCGTAGCTGTAGTGTTTGCCGACATAAGGCTTGAGGCCTTCGCCGTGGGTCCATTTGCCGGTGAGTTCGGCTTCGGTGTCGTCGATGACGATGCCTTCGAGCTTTTTGGGGTCGATGCTGTCGGCGGAGGTGCCGGGAGGGGGGAGGTCGGGGAGCTTTTTGGCGTTGGCGGGGAGGTAGAGGGCGCCTTCGAGGGTGTCGCGGCGCATGGCGCCGGGCTGGTTCATGAGGTCTTTGAGGATGTCGAGGTACTGCTCGTAAACGCCGCGTGGGGTGGTGTGGTGGCGGACGCAGATCCAGGCGGCTTTGCCGACGACCTCTCCCATCATGCCGCAGGTGCGCATGACGCGGGTGGAGCCGAGGGCGTGGCGCTCGACGGAGATGGTGCGGCCGGCCATGAAGAGATTGCCGATGTCTTTGCTGTAGAAGCAGCGGTAGGGGACGGGGTACCCGTTTTTGCGGTCGGTGTGCTTGCCGAATTCGGCGCGGCTGATGAAGGGATTGTCGGGGAAGTTTTTGGCGTATTGCTCTTTGGGATAGTGCAGGTCCTGGTCCCAGGTGGTGGGGACGCAGCCATCGGGGTGGATGATGCCTTTGACCATGTCTTCGCCGTTGAGGATCATGTCGCCGACGATGCGGCGGGATTCGCGGGGGCCGCCGATGTAGGCGAGCCAGGTGAGGTCGAAGTCGGCGTATTTGTCGGCCTTGAGGGTTTTGAGGGCGGTGACGGCACCATAGACGGCGCGGAAGTTGTGGTCGCGGATGAGTTCGAGGTCGTTGATGGGGTGCTTGTCGAAGCCGCTTTCCCAGAACCATTCGCCGTGGACGTAGTCTTCGGGATCGGGGACGGGGGTGTAGCCGAGGTCGTAGCCTTTCATGTTTTCGGCGTTCTTTTTGCCGACGGGGGCCATGGGCTTGGGCTCGGGGAAGTCTTCGAGCTTGAGCGGAAGGGCCCAGGGGGTGGCGGGCCAGGTGACGGGATGCTTGAGGTTTTGCATGACCCACATGTTGCTCATGCCCATGCGGCCTTTTTCTTCCATCATGAACTCGGCTCCGGCGAGGGCGCCGACGCTGCCGTGGCCGGTGCAATCGACGAAGAGCTTGCCGAGGAAGCGGGTTTCTTTGCCGGTTTTGGTGTCGAGGCCGATGACGGAGCGGATGTTCTTTTTGTCGGCGGTCATTTCGACGCCGTAAACGTGGGTGTTGAGGTGGAGCGCTATCGTTTTCTCGGCGTTGACGGTGTCTTCTTTGAGCTTGTCGTTGAATTCCTGAGGATTGGCGGCGGGGCTGTTGCTGGCGCGGTCGGCGAACTCTTCGACGATTTCGCCAAGGTGGGGGTAGAGGCCGCGGCGGGTGCCGCCCATGGCCCAGACCTGGATTTCGCTGGAGCCGTTGCCACCGAGGACGGGGCGGTTTTGAATGAAGGCGACTTTGAGGCCCTGGCGTGCGCCGGAGATGGCGGCGCCCATGCCGGAGTAACCGCCGCCGATGACGACGAGATCGTACTCGGGGGATTCGGGGGCTTTTTCGGGGAGGCCGAGGAGCTGGCGGCGGAGCTTGTTGGTGGTGGCGAGGTCGTTGGAGGGGGTGAAGGCGGGGTCTTTGCTGAGGATGAGGGCATCGATGCGGCCATCGAAGCCGGTGAGGTCGTGGAGGGCGAGGGTGGTTTTTCCTTTGCCGGTGATTTTGACGGGGGCGGATTTTTCCCACTGCCAGTCTTTGCCGGTGGTGCCGAATTCGTGGTCGAGCTTCTGGCCGTTGACGCTGATCTGGAAGCGGCCGGGGGTGCCGGTGGCGTCCCAGGGGCCGACCCAGTTTTTGGTGCGGGCCCAGAGGGTGTAGGTGCCGGCGGGGAGGGCGATGGTGGTGGTGGCGTCTTTGACGGGCTTGCCCATGCCGTGGGCCATGAGGTAGGGGGAGCCCATGACATCGATGAACTGGGTGTCGAGGACCCAGCCGCCGGGGGAGGAGAAGGATTCGGCCTCGAGCCAGAGGGGCTGCGCGTGGGCCGCAGCGGCGGTGAGGGTGAGGAGGGTGGCGAGGAGGGCGGATTTCATGGGTGGGGAAGGTTTTAAACGACGGCGAGGGGGGAAAGCAATCGTGGAGTGTTTGTTACGGTAACAGGAATGGAATGACGAAACCAGAATGAGGAATGGGGGGCGGAGGGAGGGGCGATTTATGATTTATGATTTTTGATTTATGATTTGGGGAGGGGGTATTTGGAGGCGGTGTGCGGGTGGGAGATCGCTGGGCTCATCTCGCGGAGCGAGATGGCTACAGTACAAAAAACGCGGTGCCTTTGTGGAGGGCACCGCGTTGCAGGGGAATCGGAGTGGGGGTCTAGAGACCCCCGTTCCTTGGGGCTATTCGGATTTGAGGGAGGCCATGTCGATGGAGAAGCGGTATTTGACGTCGCTTTTGAGGAGGCGGTCGTAGGCTTCGTTGATTTTTTGGATGGGGATGACTTCGACGTCGGAGGTGATGTTGTGGGTGCCGCAGAAGTCGAGCATTTCCTGGGTTTCGGCGATGCCGCCGATGAGGGAGCCGGCGAGCTTTTTGCGGCCGAAGAGAAGGCCGAAGGCGGAGACGGGGAGCGGTTTGTCGGGAGCGCCGACGAGGGTGAGGGTGCCGTCGATTTTGAGGAGGTTGAGGTAGGCGTTGATGTCGTGATCGGCGGAGACGGTGTCGAGGATGAAGTCGAAGCTGAAGGCGTGGCGCTGCATTTCGTTGGCGTCGGTGGAGATGATGACTTCATCGGCACCGAGGGCGAGGGCGGCGTCTTTCTTTTTGGGGGAGGTGGAGAGGACGACGGTGTGGGCGCCGAAGGCGTGGGCGAATTTCACGCCCATGTGGCCGAGACCGCCGAGGCCGACGACGCCGACTTTTTTGCCTTTGATGTCTCCCCAGCGACGGATGGGGGAGTAGGTGGTGATGCCGGCGCAGAGAAGCGGGGCGACGCCGGGGAGGCTGAGGTTTGCCGGGACGGTGAGGGCGAAGTGCTCATCGACGACGATGGAGGAGGAGTAGCCGCCGTAGGTGACGGGGGCGGTGCCGTGGGTGTCGGGGGAATTGTAGGTGAAGGTGGCGTGGGGGCAGAACTGCTCGAGATTGGCGGCGCACTGGGGGCAGGACTGGTCGGAGCCGACGAGGCAGCCGACGCCGACGATGTCGCCGACTTTGTGCTTTTTCACGGCGGAGCCGACCTGGGTGATGCGGCCGACGATTTCGTGGCCTGGGACGCAGGGGTAGACAGTGGGCATGGCGCTCCACTCGTTGCGGGCCTGGTGGAGATCGGAGTGGCAGACGCCGCAGTAGAGGATGTCGAGCTCGACGTCGCGATCGGTGGGGTCGCGGCGGGGGATGCTGAGGTGGGAGAGGGCGGAGGTGGGGCTGGAGGCGGCGTAGGCTTTGGCGGTGGGCATGGGGGAGTGGGGTGAGAGAGTGGGGGGATACGTGTGGCGGGGGATTTATGATTTACGATTTATGATTTATGATTTGTCCAGAGGCGGGTGAGGTTGTGTAGAATTGGGGGATGGCACGGGCTTCTTTGAATGATATTGCGGTGAGGCTTGGGGTTTCCAAGATGACGGTGTCGCGGGCTTTGCGTGGGGGGAAGCATGTGGAGAGCTCTTTGAGGGAGAGGATTGTCGAGACGGCGGAGGAGATGGGGTATCGGCCGGACCCGGAGATTGCGAAGCTGATGAGGCACATGAGGCGGACGCGGGAGGTGGCGGAGCCGCGGACGCTGGGGTTTGTGTGGGCGGAGCGGGGGACGGAGGAGATCGGGCGGTCGTCGTGGTCACAGCAACTGGTGCTGGGGGCGCGGCGGCAGGCGGAGAGGCTGGGGTTTCAACTGGAGGAGTTTCACCTGGCGGCGCGGGGGATGACGGGGAGACGGCTTTCGGAGATTCTGGAGGCGCGGGGGATTCCGGGGTTCATCCTCTCGCCGCTGGTGTCGCGGAGCCGGGGGCATGTGAGCATGGCGTGGGAGAAGTTTTGCAGCGTGGTGATCGGGCTGGGGTATGCGCGGCCGCAACTGCACCGGGTGCATCATCACCACTACCTGGGAATGATGACGGCGCTGCGGATGCTGAAGAAGCAGGGGTGCAAGCGGGTGGGATTTTACTGCGGGAGCACGATCAATGAACGGATGTTTCGGGCGTGGTCGGCGAGCTTTCTGGCGCACCATCCGCTGGCGCGGCCGGGGGAGCTGCTGGCACTGCGGAAGACGCCGGGCCGGAGTGATTTCCTGGAGTGGGTGCGTGCGGTGAAGCCGGAGGTGGTGATCGACGGCGGGCACGTGGTGAAGGAGTGGCTGGAGAGCCTGCCTGCGGGGCGGCGGCCGCGGCATGTGACGCTGGGGTGGAGGGCGGACGTGGCGGAGGTGGGGGGAATCGACCAGCAGGCGGATGAGCTGGGAGCGGCGGCGGTGGACCTGCTGGTGACGCAGTACCAGCAGAATGAGCGGGGGGTGCCGGTTTCGCCGAGGATTGTGATGACGGAAGGGCGGTGGCGGGCGGCGAAACTGGAGGAGGGGTGAAGAGGTGCTATGATGCTTGTTTTCAGCGCCTTATGCGAGATACAGAGGTTTTGTGCGGCCGCCGCTCCGGCCAATCCGTAATCTCAAAACTGATCGTGCCAGCGTGGATTTGCAGGATGCCGTGGCGGCTTTCCTTTCTTGGCTGCGCCGGCAGTGGTGTCGGGGGCGGTTTAAAAACCCCCTGAAGAGGTTATATGAATGGAGGGTGGTTTGTGGCTCGTTATGGCCAAGAATGGAACCCCTGAATATCGCGTCTCGAACATCGCTCTTGTGTGTCGGCCTGGTGGCCAGCATCGTTTTAAGCGGCTGCCACAAAAAGGAGGTGGTGCAGGAGGAAGAGAAGCCCCAACTGGTGCTGACCAAGCCGCTGAAGAAGGACACCCTGGTGGCGCGTGAGTACGTGTGCCAGATCCGCTCCTGCCGAAACATCGAGATGCGCGCGCTGGAGAAAGGGTATCTGGAGAAGAGCTTTGTGAGCGAAGGGCAGGTGGTGAAGGAAGGGGACCCGATGTTCAAGATCCTGCCGCTGGTGTACCAGGCGGAGCTGAAGAGCGCGGAGGCGGAAGCGCAGGTGTCCAAGGTGGAATACGAAAACACCAAGCGCCTGACGGACAACAAGGTGGTGTCTGACAAGGAGCTGGCGATTTCCAAGGCGAAATGGGAGCAGAAGGTGGCTGAGGTGAACCTGGCGCAGGCGCATCTGGGGTTTACCAACATCAACGCCCCCTTCCCCGGGCTGATGGACCGCCTGTATCTTCGAAACGGGAGCCTGGTGAACGAAGGAGACCTGCTGACGACGCTGTCTGACAACAGCGAGATGTGGGTGTACTTCAACGTGCCTGAGGCGGAGTACCTGGACTACATGGCCACGGAGCAGACGGAGGAGCGCAAGAAGGTGGAGCTGCTGATGGCGAACGGGAAGATTTTCAACCAGAAGGGAAGGATCAACGTGATCGAGGCGGAGTTTAACAACCAGACGGGGACGATCCCCTTCCGCGCGGACTTTCAGAATCCGGACCGGCTGCTGAGGCACGGGGAGACGGGGAACATCCGGATGACGAAGATGGTGAAGAACGCGCTGCTGGTGCCGAAGAAGAGCACGTTTGAGATTTTGGACCACTACTATGTGTATGTGGTGGGGAAGGACAACATCATCAAGCAGGAGCGAATCCACGTGGTGGAGCCGGTGGATGACCTTTACATTGTGAGTTCAGGTGTGACGACGGAAGACAAGATCATCCTTGAAGGAATGAGGCAGGCCCGTGACGGAGACAACGCGGGAGACGCCAAGCTAGTCGAACCGGAAGCAGCCTTCAAAGACCTGAAGCTCAAGGCAGAATAAAAAAAACGGACCATGTTTACCAAGATCCTGCACAGGCCCGCGCTGGCCATCGTGATTTCCCTCATCATCCTGTTTCTGGGTGCCCTCTCAATCTTCACACTGCCCATCTCACAGTTCCCGAACGTGGCGCCCGTGCTTGTGACGGTGACGCTGGACTACCCGGGAGCGAGCGCGAAAGTGCTGGAGGAGTCGTGTCTCATCCCGCTGGAGCAGTCCATCAACGGGGTGCAGAACATGAAGTACATGGTGTCCAGCGCGGCGAGCTCCGGGGAGGCGGTGATCCAGATCTTCTTCCACATGGGATCGGACCCCAACCAGGCGACGGTGAACGTGCTCAACCGTGTGAACGCGGTGTCGTTCCGACTGCCGCCGCTGGTGGTGCGAGAGGGCATCATCGTGTGGAATCTTGCCCCGAACATGCTGATGTACGTGAACTTGTACAGCAAGGACAAGAACGCGGACATGAAGTTCCTGTTCAACTACGCGTACATCACGCTGTTTCCGGAGCTGTTCCGCACACGCGGGGTGGGCTACGTGAAGATCCTGGGAACGCGCCAGTATGCGATGCGCGTGTGGCTGAAGCCGGACCGCATGCGGGCGTACAATGTGTCGTCCGAGCTGGTGATGAAGGCGCTGCGAGAGCAGAGCATGATCGGGTCGCCGGGACGAATAGGACGAGCGGACAGCAAAACGTCACAGTCGCTGGAGTATGTGCTGGTGTATGCGGGACGATTTAACACCGCGCAGCAGTATGAGAATGTGATCCTGCGCTCGACGGAGAGCGGGGAGCTGCTGAAGCTGAAGGACGTGGCGGAAGTGGAGCTGGGCAGCGAATTCTACGATCTTTACTCCGACCTGGACGGCGACCCCTCGGCGGCCATCATGATCAAGCAGAGCTATGGGAGCAATGCGGCGGAAGTGATCAAAGAGCTGAAGGCCAAGCTGGATGAGGCGAAGGAGAAATCCTTCCCGCCGGGGATGGACTACAAGATCAGCTATGACGTGTCGAGCTTCCTGGACGCCTCGATTCATCAGGTGCTGCACACGCTGGTGGAAGCCTTCGTGCTGGTGGCGCTGGTGGTGTTTGTGTTCCTGGGAGACTGGAGATCCACGCTGATCCCGACGCTGGCGGTGCCGGTGTCCCTGGTGGGGGCGTTCTTCCTGATGCAGATGCTGGATGTGAACATCAATCTGATCACGCTGTTCGCCCTCGTGCTCGCCATCGGGATCGTGGTGGACGACCCCATCGTGGTGGTGGAGGCCGTGCATGCGAAGATGCATGGGACCAACATCTCACCGTACCGGGCGACGCAGATGGTGCTGCATGAAATTGCGGGCGCGGTTATTGCGATCACGCTGGTGATGACGGCGGTGTTTGTGCCGGTGACGTTCATGTCCGGGCCGGTGGGGGTTTTCTACCGGCAGTTCTCCATCACGATGGCGGTGTCGATCGTTCTTTCCGGGGTGATGGCGCTGACGCTGACGCCGGTGTTGTGCGCGATGATCTTGAAGAAGATGGACCACCACCACAAGGCGAGAGGGCCGATTGCGTGGCTGCTGGGGATCTTCAACTACTGGTTCGACAAGGTGACGGACGTGTATGTGGGGCTGCTGAAGCGGATCGTGCACCACCGCTGGCTGACGTTCGCGGCGCTGGGCGGAGCCGGGGCGGCGATTTTCTTCATCAGCGAAGCGCTGCCGGCGGGATTCATTCCCACGGAAGACCAGGGGATGATTTACGCCATCTTGCAGACGCCGCCGGGAACGACGCTGGAGCGTACGTATGCGAAGTCGCGTGAGCTGATGAAGGTGGCCAAGGAGATCGACGGCATCAACTCGGTGTCCACGCTGGCGGGTTATGAAGTGCTGACGGAAGGCCGAGGATCGAACTCCGGCACCTGTCTGATCAACCTGAAGAACTGGGAGGACCGCCACCACACCGCGCCGCAGATCATTGCCGAGCTCAAGGAGAGGTGCAAAGAGATCTCCGGGGTGCGAATTGAGTTCTTCGAACCTCCGGCGGTGCCCGGCTATGGTGCAGCGGGGGGCTTCTCGCTGAGCCTGCTGGACAAGACCAACTCGGGCGACTATGACCGCCTGCAGGATGTGAACAATGAGTTCATGGAGAAGCTGGCGAAGCGGAAGGAGATCCGCGGCCTGTTCACGTTCTTCAGCGCGAACTATCCGCAGCTTGAGGTGGTGATCGACAACAAGATCGCGATGCAGAAGGGCGTCTCAATCGGCACGGCGATGGACAATCTGGACATCATGGTGGGAAGCACCTACGAGCAGGGGTTCATCTTGTTCAACCGCTTCTGGAAGCTGTACATCCAGGCGCATCCGGACTACCGCAAGCTGCCGAAGGACCTGCAGGATCTTTATGTGGCCAATGACAAGGGCGAAATGGTGCCCTACTCCGCCTTCATGACGCTGAAGCCGCGCCTGGGCCTGAATGAAATCACCCGCTACAACGCCTATCCGGCTCCGAGCATCCAGGGTGCGCCAGCCGATGGGTTCAGCAGCGGCGAGGCCATTCACGCCATTCAGGAAGTGGCCAAAACGCTGCCCCGCGGCTATGACATCGCCTGGGCGGGCCTGTCCTTTGACGAAGCCGCCCGTGGCAATGAGGCCATGGTCATTTTCGTGGTGGTGCTCCTCTTCGTCTATCTGGTGCTGGTGGGGCAGTATGAAAGCTTCACGCTGCCGCTGGCGGTGATTCTTTCCCTGCCAATCGGCGTCATGGGGTCCTTTGCGCTGCTGAAGGGCATGGGGCTGAGCAATGACATTTATGCGCAGGTGGGGCTGATCATGCTTGTGGGTCTGCTGGGCAAGAACGCCATTCTGATCGTGGAATTTGCCCAGCAGCGGCATGGGGAGGGCCTGTCCATCCTGGAGGCGGCGGTCGAAGGCGCGAAGGTGCGCTTCCGCCCGATCTTGATGACGTCCTTCGCTTTCATCGCGGGGATGATTCCTCTGCTCCGAGCCCATGGCGCGGGTGCGATCGCGAACAAGACGATCGGTGCTTCGGCTGCGGGCGGGATGTTCCTAGGAACGGTGGTGGGACTGCTGGTTGTCCCTGGACTTTACTACATTTTCGGTACGATTTCTGCTCGCGGCAAACTTCTTCCTGATGAAGATGACATGCCGCTGAGCGAACTCGGCGAATTCGGCCATGGCCATGGCCACGGCCATCATCAAGAACATGAAACAAAACCTGAAGACCCTGCTTCGAGCATTTAATTTTGTCTGTCTGATCGTCATGGTGCAGGGGTGCTCTTCAGTGCTCCGCCGTGGTTCGCTGCCATCGAGCGATCCGCCCCTGCCGCCGAACTTCCCTGACGCCTCCGGGCCGAAGAACTCCGCCGTGATCGGATGGCAGGAGTATTTCAAGGATCCGAACCTGAAGTCGCTCATCAGCACGGCGCTGCAGAACAACCAGGAGCTGAACATTCTGATCCAGGAGATCGAGTACGCGAAACAGGACGTGCGGCTGACGCGAGGGAGGATCTTCCCGTTTATCACGGCGGGAGCCACCACGGGCATCGACAAGGTGGGCCGTCATACGGCCGCCGGGGCCGCGGAGGACAACACGGCCAACGAGATCGCGGCGGGAAGAGCGATTCCGACGAACACGCCGAACTTCGGCTTTGGAGGCGACTTTGACTGGGAAGTGGACATCTGGAGGAAGCTGCGCAACGAGCGTGATGCCGCGATCCTGCGCTACCTGGGCACCCAGGAAGGGCGGAACTTCATGATCACGAACATCGTGTCGGAGATCGCCCGGACGTACTACGAACTGGTGGGGCTGGACAACCAGCTGGTGATCCTGAAGCGGACGATCGAGATTCAGCAGAACGCGCTGGAAGCCGTGAAACTGCAGAAGGCGAACGCGCGTGTGACGGAGCTGGCGGTGCGCCGATTTGAAGCCGAAGTGCTGAAGAACCAGAGCCGCCTATTCAAGATTCAGCAGCAGATCACGGTGACGGAAAACCGGCTCAACTACCTGGCCGGTCGCTATCCCCAGCCGGTGAAGCGGAGGTCCGAGGGCTTTGACAAGCTGATGCTGAGCCCGATCAACACGGGGCTGCCGGTGCAGCTTCTGCGCAACCGCCCGGACGTGCGCCGAGCGGAACTGGAACTGGCCGCGACGGGCCTGGACGTGAAGGCAGCCGCCGCGCGCTTCTACCCAGCCCTCAGCATTCAGGCGGCGCTGGGCCTGCAGTCCTTCAGCCTGGGCTCCGCCTTTAATGCGCCCGCCTCGGTGATGTACGGCGCCGCGGCAAACCTGATGGCGCCGCTGATCAACCGCAGCGCGATCAAGGCGGCCTTCCTGGGTGCGAGCGCCAACCAGATCAAGGCGATCTATGCCTACCAGCAGACGGTGCTGAAGGCGTACATCGAGACGGTGAACCAACTGGCGCAGATCAAGAACTACGGCAAGAGCTACGACCTGAAGAGCCAGCAGGTGGCTGCATTGAACGATTCGATCACGATTGCGGGGCAGCTCTTCTTCAACGCGCGCGCGGACTATACGGAAGTGCTCTTCACGCAGCGTGATGCGCTGGAGTCGAAGATGGACCTGGTCGAGCTGAAGCAGGAGCAGCTCAGTGCGTTTGTGAAGGCGTACAAGGCGCTGGGCGGCGGCTACAACCGCGCGGCCGGCGGCTCGGGCAACACGACGCAGATGGCAGTGCCGAAGGTGGTGGGAGAGCTGAGAGGTGGCAACTAAAACGCCCCAGGCCTCCAACGTACCGCGCGGTGCCTGCAAGCTCTGAAATTTGCAGGTGCCAGGGGCTTTTGGAGAGGCGGTCAGAGCTGACCGTCCCTGAAGGTGATGGAGCGCCATCAGGAGAGAGCAGTCGGACGATGGCACCTGTGGAAGCCAGCGGCGGGGCAGGTTGCAGACGCTGCTGGAACCCGGCGTGGCATGCAGGAGTGCTGGGTTTGCTAGCCCGGCTTTGGATACTATACCCAGGGCTTGCTCGTGCCTCGCGGCGCCCTGGGCTAAGTCCTCAGCCCCTTCAGGGCTGGTGAGATGCGGGCCGTTTTTGGGCTAAATTACGCAACCCCTTGGGGCTGGTGCAAAGAGGGGGTACCTGGGAAAAAAAGAACCGAGTTGTTTTCAATGGATATGCATTGTCACTGCCGCTCATCCCTAAAGGTGATGGAGCGTTTCGTCGTTTTGCTGAAAGCGTATTGATTGGCCACCTCTTCAATGACGTTGTGGTTGGCCTTGCTCCAATGGCGGAAGTAATAGTCCACGTGATGGCCGACTTCGTGGTAGAACAGGTGCTCGATGTAGAAGTTTTTCAGCCCTGCCATGGTCCAAGATGAGAACCATCCATCGACCCGATGATGCAGCGTAGCACCATAAAGCTCGAGGGTTCTCTGCTGCTTTAGTGCCGGCATCCTGCTGCCGTGCCACCACTCCATGGAGACGGGCCAAGGGTACAAAACGATGAGGCGCACACCGGAGCCACAGCAAAACTGTGCCAGTGGAAGCTCTCCCTCTTCATACTCGGTCTTTTTGAAGCGGCGGAACCAGATGTGGGTGATGCCTTTCCAGTCTCTGCGCGGCAGGTGCGAGAGTTCACGCCGGATTTCCTGCTCGCTCACAGGGAAGAAGAAGTCTCTGGATGGATTGTCGCAGATGAAAATGGGCAGTTCGGCTCCGGGTGCCGGACGCTGCAATGAGTGGGCGCGCGCGAAAATGTTGTCGGTGATTTTCGGCTGTGTTCTGCCACCTTTCACATCGCCGAGTTTGCGGTTCTTTTTCCAGGCGGTTTCTTTGCGCGACTGCATCGGATTGAGGCATGAACTTTGCGCATGGCTGCGCGCTTTTCACCTTGTTTGAGTCCGGTGACCGTCTTTATACATGGCAACCACCATGAAACCACGCCTTCTCCTTCTTCTTGCCGCATTTGCCCTGGCCGCCTCGATTTCCGCTTTGGCGGGTGAGTTTGTGCCGCTGTTTGACGGGAAGACGCTGACGGGGTGGAAGAACCCGTATGACTGGGGGCAGATCGACATCGTGAACGGTGAGATCCACCTCACGGGGGAGAAGAAGTTCTTTGTGGTGACGGAGAAGACGTACGGGGACTTCATTTTTGAAGGGGACATTCTGCTGCCGCCGGGACAGGCGAACAGCGGCTTCATGTTTCGGGCGCATGTGGAGAAGAACAAGGTCTTCGGGTACCAGGCGGAGGTGGATGGAGACGCGAAGCGGAAGTGGAGCGGGGGCCTGTATGATGAGGGGCGGCGGATGTGGTTCATCAGCCCGATCAAGGGGAACAAGGAGAGCGAGGACGCCTTCCGCGCGCGTGCGGGGGATGCCTTCAAGCGGGATGACTGGAACACGTACCGGATCGAGTGCCGCGGGAAGCATCTGAAGATTTTCGTGAACGGGGTGCTGACGACGGATGTGGAGGATGACAAGGATGCGAGCGGGGTGATCGCGATTCAGCACCACGGGGAGAAGGGGCAGACGTACAAGTTTCGGAACTTGAGGATTCAGGAGCTGAAGTAGCGAGGGCGGGCAGGAGGTGGTGACGTGGGAGCGTGCTCTCGAAGGCGCGCCACTTCGTGATGCCTGTGCCTGAACCGGAGAGTGGCCGGCAAAGCGGTGGATGGTGAAGCTGCCGGCCAGGCGATGAGTTTGCAGAGTCGGAAGAGCTGCGGTCTCGGGGCGAAGGTGGCACGGGACCGGAGGCTCTCAGCGGAGGAGATGCACGAGCTGGATGGCTGCCATCAATGAGAGCACGGCGACGAGAAACCAGTAGGCCGCCGGAAAGTCATCGCGCCAGACGCGACCCATGAAGCCGCCCGTTTTGAGCACGTGAACGAGCAGGCCCAGGTGCATGGCCAGCAGACTTATGAGAGCGACGTCCGCTTGAGCCCGGGGGTGGAAGCGGTCAGACCACGGCAGCGCCTGATGATGACGATACAAGGCCAGACCCAAGGTGCCGAGGCCTGCGGCGCCGATGATGATGGACCAGGCGTGGCTGGCCCGGCTCTGAGGCGGCGGGTCCGGAGCGAACACCGTGGGGGCAAACCAGGCGCGGTCTCCCCAATAGGAGGTGAAGGCGCCGGCCAACAACGACACGCCGCACACGATGTGGAGGAACTGTCCTTCATCCGCGAGGCGGTTACGACGCAGGCTGTTCCACACGATACAGCCGAGGAAGAAACCGAGGGTGAGACCCAGCAGCAGATGAAGGGACCAGGAAAACCAGCTGGCGCCTCTCTTTGCGGAAGAGGCCTCCGCGAGGGGAGGATCGGGAATGCTCGAGCTCATGGCGGCCACGGATCAAACGACGTGCGGGAGCCAATCGTTCAAGCTGGAGTCGAGGGCGATGACGGTGAGGCGGGGCAGGCAGGGCTCTCGATTGCTTCACTCGATGCGGGGCCAGGGGGGACGTTCGCCCGGAGCCGATGAAACATCGGCGCTCCCAGTATGGGCAGGGTGCGCGGCGTGACGAGGGGGGGCGGGTGACGCGGGGCGGTGGTGTTTGCGGGGTGCTGCGGGCTCGGAGGCCCGCGCTCCTGGGGGGCGGGTGACGCGGGGCAGGTGGTGTTTGCGGGGTGCTGCGGGCTCGGAGGCTGACCTTTACCCACAAAGTTGAAGATAAAAATTGTACCCCCGCTGTGAGGGGTATCTTCGGGCGGGTGTCCACATCCTCCACTCGCACGCTGCCCGGTCTCTCCAATGCCGTCCAAACCAA
>NZ_JBGAFO010000013.1:0-218423 GCF_044227185.1 Prosthecobacter sp.
CTCTTTCTCCAGACGCCGGAGGCCAATCTGGTGGCCGGAATGTCCTGGCTGCAAAACACCCTGACGCGCCGCTACAACGTGCGGCACCGCAAATGGGGCCGGTTGTTTGGAGACCGCTACAAGGCCGTGGTCGTGGAGGGTGAGGATCGCTACCATTACCAGACCCTGATGGACTACATCCACCTGAACCCAGTGAGGGCAAAGATCATCCAGCCCGGGCGAAGCAGAGTGTGCTGGACTACCCATGGTCCAGCATCGCGGGCGGCTATGCGCTGCCGCCCAGGAAGCGTGCGAAGTGGCTGGCTGCCGACAGCGGCCTGAAGGCTTTTGAACTCCCTGACACCACGGCCGGCCGGCGCAGGATGATCGAGCGGCTGGACCGCCGTGCGCTGAGTGAGGAACTCAAGCAGTGTGGCGTGCCGCCGCAGAACGCCGGGGCGGATGCGCGTGGCAGCCATCTCCGGCGCGGCTGGTTCTGGGGCACCCAGGCGTTTGGCGAGGCGATGCGAAAGCTGGCCGGGAACAGCATCAAAAAACGTCAGCCCAGATCACGCAATTATCAGGGAGAGCCCCATGTGGCGGCCCACGGCATGCAGCAGGCTGAGGCATGGCTGGAGCAGGGGCTTGGGGCGGCAGGATTGACAAGGTCCGGTCTTGCAGAGCTGAAAGGCTCGGACATCCGAAAGCTGCTGCTGGCGGACCTTCTGTGGCGGCGAACCACCGCCTCGCAAGCCTGGCTGGCGGAGCGCCTGGCGATGAAATCCGCGGCCAATGTCTGCCAGCAACTGCGGCGGCTGAACCGGAACAAGGCACTCACACAGGCTACTCCGGCCTTCCAAGCGTTTTTCAAAAATTGCACCTCAAGCTAGAATCTACATTTTGTCAATTATTTGCACCCTGGCCCCATTTTCCCCATTTTCCCCGCTGGCCAAGACTTACCAACGACAAAGCGAGGCACTAGCCATGAATATTCCATCTCTTTTTCGAGTACTGGGCGCTTGTCTTCTGATGAGTGTCGGTACATCCGCCCAAGACGCGCTCAACATCGTTTCCAGGCATGTGCATTATTCTCTCGAAGCTTCCTCGCCGGAAGCTGCGACATTAATTCGAGAGGCCGCACTAATTCTCGGAAGTGATAGCGGATTGAAGGCTCGCATCGAATCCGATTCGGGCCGCGCATCAGTACATGACGCATTGATTTGGGCTGCGGCTCGACATTCTGCCTTTAATCAGCAGGAGTTCCTCCTCACTTTTCCGGGTCTTTTCAAGTATGCGCACATACTGTTCGTTTCGCCTGATCTTTATAAGACACCTCGGGTGATTTACCAGCTAAGCGGTGCGGCAACGCCAGAACCGCGAATGTTGTTTGGCGATGGAGTGACGCCGACGATTGCTAAGATTGAGAGGGTCGAAAAGTGGGACGACGATGAAGGCGTATCGGATTGGATTGGAGAATACTCGTTTGAGGAAACGGACAAGGGCCCGTATCTTGTAAGCACCTCGGTCGGCAGAGAAACCACCGGAGCAACTAGCATCCGGCATGTCCTTGGCTGGGTTCGAATCGAAGCAACGCGACTGGTGCCCGAACGTTTCGAGGCTTTCGACGTGCCACTCGGCCAGAAGCGACATTCGGCTCACTTGAAGATAACAGCATTGCCCAAGCTCAGGCCCGCAATACCACCACCAGTTATCGTACCAACACGTCAAGCCGTACCGCCGAGCGATGCCACGCGATCAGTATTGGAAAATGGTCAGTCTCGTGGCGGTGCCCCGCCTCAATCAACAGAAAGGCCTTCTCCGGAGCCGAAGACTCCCGAAGCAAAGCCTGCGATAACAAGAGAGCAGTCTGCATCAACGCCGTGGTCATTGATCGTTGTCTTGGGCGTGGCGGCTTTTGGCCTGCTGTGATTGTTGAAAATGAACCCACGCGCCAACCAATAGCGCGGGAGGTGCTATTTGGAAAATTTGAAATTAAGACAGGTTCCTTCTTTGTTGGGCTTCGCAGCTCGGGTTTTGAACCTTCTATCTGGAAGCAACTTCATGAGTTCCCGCAGCCAGCCATCTCACACCTGCGGCGACCCTTTCTCTTTATGGTGACTGGCCTGGCTAGCTGGTGCGAGGGGAAGTCAGGGAGGGAGGGGGGGTGATTGTGGTCTTGCGCTTCTTTTGGGCAGCCGTAGCAGTGTGGCCGGTTTGATCACATCCACAGGAGGTTTTTCCATGAGCACCCGGATTCTTTTTTTCATGCGCCATGCCGAGGAGGTGCCGCTTGAACGTAGTCAACGAGCTGGACGAGAGATGGCGTGTTATCAACACGGAGCCGGGGGGCTGTTTGCGGCCTTCATGGGCATGGTGATGGGCTGGTGTGCGGGGGGAGGGCTCATGGGGCAGCAGGTGGCGGAACCGGCGCGAGGGGCGTGTGAGGTGGCGGGCGCGGCGGGGGCGGCTGCTGCTGCTGAGAAGGGTTGGCGGGTGCTGAAGATCGATGGGCGGGACTATGTGGATGCGGGCGGGGTGCGTGATTTTTACAGGTTTGAGAGCCTGAGCCTGCAGGACGGGGAGGTGTGGCTGAGGTCTCCGAAGATGATTGTGAAGGCGAAGGTGGGAGCGCGGGAAATGAGGATCAACAACGTGCTGTTTATGCTGAGCGAGAAGGTGGAGGGGGCTGAGGGTGGTGCGTGGTTTTCGCGGCTGGACTTGTGCAAGCTGATCGACCCGGTGCTGCGGCCGAGTTATATCATGGGGGCGGAGGGCTTTGACACGGTGGTGATCGATCCAAGCGGCGGGGGGCATGCGACGGGGGCGAAGGGGGTGTATGGATTTGAGAAGGACTACACGCTGAAGCTGGGGGAGGCGCTGAAGGCGGCGCTGGTGAAGCGGGGCCTGAAGGTGGTGATGACGCGCGGCAGCGATGTGTTTCTTTCCGTGGAGGGACGGGTGGCGCTGGCGAACGAGATTCCGGGGAGCATCTACATCGGCCTGCAATTTCGTGCGGGAGAAGCGGAGGAGTGCGGGGTGGAGACGGAGGCGCTGAGCCCGCAGGGGACGATCTCGAAGGAGGCGTTTACTGGGAATGCGCGGGATGCGGAGAACATTGCGCTGGCGACGGCGGTGCATGCGAGTGTGATCTCGCGATTCAAGCTTGTGGACCGGGGGGTGGTGAGGTCCACGCGGGAGGAGCTGGCCGGGCTGAAGGCGCCGGGGGTGGTTTTTGCGGGGGGCTTTGTGACGAACGCGAAGGAGTGTGAGAGGATCGCCTCCGAGGCTGGCCGCCAGGAGATGGCGGGGGCGCTGGGGGATGCGATTTTGAATTATCGGAGGGCGGTGGGGGCTGGGGCGCGGAGTGGGAAAGGCGGAGGTGCGCCGGCTCCTGGGGCTGCGGCTCCTGCGGCTGCTACTACTACTACTACTTCTTCTCCGGCTGTGCCAGGCACGCCGGGCACGCCTGCGAAGGCGCTGCCGCGGGTGGCGGAGGCGAGTGTGCCGAGGAGCGGGGTGGTTGTGCGGTATCCGTGGAAAGTGGACATCCGCACGACGGTGTTTTGGATTGGTGAGCCTGGCGGTGGTGGTGGTGCGGGACGGCATTCGAGCAGTTCGTGGGATGCTTTGTGGGAGGAGCATTACGGGGGCGTGGATGATCCGAAGAGCCGGAATGATCAATTCTGCCCGGCGGGCTTTGTGCCGAAGCTGAACCCGTTTTATGTGGCGCTGCCGTACAACGATGTGCTGAACGAGACGGCGCACAAACCGGAGGCGGCGAAGGTCATTCCGTGGTTTGGGAAGAGCGAGGCGAGGCCGGGGAGGACGGTGCTGAAGGACCGGTGGATCGCGGTGCGGTCTGGCAACCGTGTGTGCTATGCGCAGTGGGGGGACTGCGGGCCGGGAGGCACGGATGATCACGAGTATGTGTTTGGCAGCGCGGGGCCGCGTGGGGCGGGCGATGGCGGGGCGGGAGCGGGGGTGGGGCTGGAGATTTCGCCGGGGGTGCGTGATTACCTGGGGCTGAGTGAGAGCGGGGGAAAGTGTGACTGGCGGTTTGTGGACCGGACGGAGGTGCCGGATGGTCCGTGGCGGAAGCTGGGAGCGAACAATGAGTTTGCCCAAGGGGGCGCGGGTGAGGCTGACGCGGCGGCGGTGTCGAGGCTGGAGGAGCTGAGGCGGAAGAGGGAGGCGTATTTTAAGACGAAGGACGGGGCGGAGGGTGGGGAGGGAGCGGGGAAGGGGAAGAGCATGTCTGCGGATGGGGGGAAGGAGGAGGCGGCGGGGAAGGAGAAGGAAAAGGCGTCAGCTTTGGAGGAGGTGTATCCGACGGCTGAGGCGGTGGCGGGGAGGCCGGGGTTTGTGTATAGTCCGCATGCGAGGGATCAGGGGATGATCGATGTGCGGGATATGAAGCGGGGGCAGAAGGTAAAGTGTCCGTTTACGCAGAAGGTGTTTTTGGTGCCTTGAGGGGGGGGTGGGGTGGCGCGGGACGTTCGAGAGCGGCGCTGAAGACGCTGCAGTGCGGGGACGCTGGTGCGGGGGCGGAGGGGCAGGGCGGTGCGGCCGGAGGTGGGTGAGGCCGGGAGTGCAATGCGATGAGGCGGGGGCGAGTGGGAGCGGGGGGGACGCTCGAGAGCGGCGCTGAAGTCGCCGCAGTCCGGGGACGCTGGCGCGTTCTTGGGGGCGGTGGGGGGGGCGGGAAGGGAGGAGGAGTAGGAGGAAGAGGAGGAGGAAGAGTGTTGGGAGGTGCGGGGCGGGGATGAGGCTTGTTTTTTCCTATGCGGGCTGGAGGGGGAGGCGCATGGTGAAGGTGGTCTCGATGCCGGGGGAGCTGGTGAGCTCGATGGTGCCGCCGTGGGCTTCGACGGCGCGTTTGACGATGGAGAGGCCGAGGCCGGTGCCTTTGACCTGGGTGGAGGAGTGGTGCTTGTTGCCGCGGTAGAAGCGCTTGAAGACGAAGGGGAGATCGTGGGCTGGGATGCCGATGCCGTTGTCGCTGACTTTGAGGATGCACTCGTTTTCGAGCCATTCGCCGGTGACGCGGATGACGAGGCCGGGCTTGGTGTTTTCCTTGATGGAGTTTTCGATGAGATTGGTGAAGACCTGGTCCCAGTAGAAGCGGTCTCCGGTGAGCTGGCCGCCGTCTTTGGGGAAGCTGAACTCGATGCGGGTGTCGCGGCCTTCGAGCATGGGGGCGAGGTGGTCTGCGGCGTCTTTGGCGCAGGCTTTGACGTTGAAGGGCTCTTTGTTGAGGGAGCTGCTGGCGTCCTCCAGGCGGGAGATGGCGAGCATGTCTTCGATGATGCGGGCGATGCGCTTGCCGTGTTTTTCCATGACATCGAGGCTGCGCTTCATGGCGGCGGGCACCTTGCTGGTGGTGGCGTCGTCCTGGAGCATTTCGATGTAGCCGTTGATGAGGGTGAGGGGGGTGCGGAGCTCGTGGGAGGCATTCGCCACGAAGTCGCGGCGGATCTGCTCGGTCATGGCGGACTCGGTGACGTCCTGGATCATGAGCCAGGCGCCGCCACCGACGTCTGCGGCGAGGGGGGCGGCCTCGATGATGAAGTAGCGGCCGCCGAGATTGGCGCCGGCGCCGACGTCGGAGGGGAGCATCTGGATGCGGCGGGTGGTGTGGCGCTTTTCGGTGATGGACTCCTGGACGAGGTCGGAGATCTGGTGGTCGCGGACTTCGGCGATGAGGGGCCGGCCGGCGTGGATGTCCTTGCGATGGAGGAGTTTTTTGAGGGGGGCGTTGGCGTAGCGGATGCGGAGGTTTTCATCCACGAGGACGAGGCCCTGGCTGATTTCGTCCAGAAGGGTTTCAAAGACGCGGCGCTGCTCTGCCTGCTGCTCTGCGTGCTGGCGGGCGAGGACGACGGAGGGGGCGTAGGTGGGGAGGAGGTCGGCATCGCGGGCCCGGAGGCCGAGGGAGCGGGCGACGGTCTCCCAGCGTTTCGTCCAGTGCTTTTCCCGCCGCGCCCAGGCAAGGAGGGATGCGGCGAGCATCAGGGCGAGGAAGAGGGAGAGGGTCATGCGGGCTGGGAGTCGGCGAGTTCCGTCTGGAACTGGAAGCCGGTGCCGCGAATGGTGACGATATGTTCGCCGGCTGCACCGAGTTTTTCGCGCAGGCGCTTGATGTGGGTGTCGAGAGTGCGGGTGGCGACGTCGCTGTTGTAGCCCCAGACGTCGCGCAGGAGATCTGCGCGGCTGTGGACGGCGGAGTCGTTTTCCATGAGGGTGGTGAGGAGCTTGAACTCGATGGTGGTGAGGTCGAGGGGGGAGCCGTCGAGGAAGAGCTTCATGTTCTTGCGGTCGAGGGTGAAGCGGCCGCGCTGGATTTCGGAGACGTGGGTGACTTTTTTGACGCGGCGAAGGACGGCGCTGATGCGGAGGTAGAGCTCGCGGGGGCTGAAGGGCTTGGTGAGGTAGTCGTCCGCGCCGAGCTCGAGGCCGGCGATTTTGTCTGTGACCTGGCCTTTGGCGGTGAGGATGATGACGGGGATGGGGGCGGTGCGGGTGTCCGCGCGGAGGCGCTTGAAGATCTGGATGCCATCGAGGCCGGGAAGCATGAGGTCGAGGACGATGAGCTCGGGCTGCTGGGCGATGACGGCGGGCATGACCTGGAGGCCGTTGCTGATGCAGACGGCCTCGTGCCCCTCGCGGGCGAGGTGGAGGGAGATGAGTTCAGCGATGTCCGATTCGTCCTCGACGATAAGTATCTTGCTCATGGAAGTGGCAGTGTGGCGTGGCGCCGCCGCGGGCAAAGCCATGATGGCGACGAAGCTGTCACATGGCAACTGTCTTGGGGAGTTCACAGAGATGAAGCGTGACGAATACGTCACGGTGAGAAATTTGGAGTGGAATCGTGGATGCGCTTGGTGGAGCACTGGTTAAATATCCGCCCTCATGAGGATTCTCATTGTCACTGACACGTACCCGCCGGACATCAACGGCGTGGCGCGGACGCTGCATACGCTGGGGACAGGGCTGGTGAGGAGGGGGCATGTGGTGGAGGTGGTGACGACGGTGGAGTCTCAGGAAGGGCTGCAGAGGCATGTGATGCACTCGATGCCGCTGCCGGGGTATCCGGGGCTGCGGTTTGGCTTTGCCTCCACGCGGCAGATGCTGGAGCTGTTTGCGGCCTTCCGGCCGGAGGTGCTGTATGTGGCGACGGAGACGCTGATGGGGATTTCGGCGATCCGTGCGGCGGGGAAGCGGGAGATACCGGTGGTGTCGGGCTTTCACACGAACTTTCAAAACTACCTGGAGGACTACCACCTGCCGGGGCTGGAGACGGTGGCGCAGGGAGTGCTGCGGACGATTCACAACCAGACGGCGCGGACGCTGACGCCCTCCGCGGACACGGCGGCGATGCTGGAGCGCTGGGGCATTCAGAATGTGGGCGTGCTGGGGCGCGGGGTGGACACGGAGCTGTTTGACCCCATCCGGCGGAGCACCGCGCTGCGGCGGGAATGGGGGGCGGACGAAAGCACGCCGGTGGCGATCTATGTGGGGCGGGTGGCGGCGGAGAAGAACCTGGAGCTGGTGGTGCGGGCCTTTGATGTCTTTAAAGAGGTGCAGCCGAAGGCGCGCATGGTGATCGTGGGCAGCGGGCCGCGGCTGGAGTCGCTGAAGGAGGAGCGGCCGGAGTTTCACTACGCGGGGGCGCGGACGGGGGAGGACCTGGCGGCGCACTATGCCTCAGGGGATGTGTTTTTGTTTCCGAGCATCACGGAGACCTTTGGCAATGTGGTGCTGGAGGCGATGGCGGCGGGGCTGGGGGTGGTGGCGTATGACTATGCGGCGCCGCGGCTGCTGATCCGCTCCGGGGAGAACGGCTGGCTGGCGCCCTTTGATGATGCGGGGGCGTTTCTGGCGCAGACGCGGGTGGCGGCGGGGGCATGGCAGAGTGATGCGGTGCGCTTTGCGGCGCGGCAGTCGGCCTTTGACCTGGGGTGGGAGCGTGTGATTGAGCAATTTGAGCATGAACTGGCCTCCGTGATGCACGAGAAGGGGGGGCTGAAGTGATGAGCGAGGCGGCCCCCATTCTGAATCCGGCGACGGGAAAATCGAAACTGAGGTTCAAGACCCTCTTCATCTCGGACGTGCACCTGGGGATGCCGGACAGCAAGGCGGCGCAGGCCTCCCACTTTCTGCGCAACTGCCTGTGTGAGAAGCTGGTGCTGAACGGAGACATCATTGATGCCTGGCACCTGCGGCGGCTGGGCGGATGGAACAAGGGGCACACGAACTTCATCCGCACGGTGCTGCGGAAGATGGAGAAGGAGAACACGGAGATCGTGTACCTGCGGGGGAACCACGATGATGTGCTGGACCGCTTCATCCCGATCCAGTTTGAGCACTTCCTGATCACGGACGAGCACATCCACCACAACCGGGCAGGGAACTACCTGGTGGTGCACGGGGACGGGTTTGACGCGGTGAGCACGAACCATGCGTGGCTGGCGCAACTGGGCGGGCTGGGGTACAATTTTCTGCTGCGCATCAACCGCCTGTACAATGCGTACCGGAGGCTGCGGGGGAAGGAGCCGTTTTCCTTCAGCGCGTGGGTGAAGCAGAAGGTGAAGTCCGCGGTGGGGGCGGTGGGGAAGTACGAGGAGCAACTGCAGCACCTGGCGCAGCAGCGGGGGTGCGTGGGGATCATCTGCGGGCACATCCACAAGGCGGACAACAAGATGGTGGGGAGCACGCATTACCTGAATTCGGGAGACTGGGTGGAGTCCATGACGGCGATCGCGGAGAATCTGGACGGAACCTTTGAGATCATCAGCTACCCGGAATTCTGCGAGCGTACGAACCGGGACCCGAAAGGCGCGGTGAGCGAGGCGGAAGACGAGGCGCCGGCACCTCCCCCGGAATCTTCCGTAATTCCAATGTAGCCAAACCGTTACATTGGGTCACTTTAAACCATGCAAGATCATATTCTCTCCAGCTTCAACCATTCCCTAGACAAGCTGCGCGCCGATGTTCTGGCGATGGCGAGCATGGCGCGCAAGAACCTGGCCAGCGCGATGCGCGGGCTGCTGGAGCGTGACACGGACCTGTGCAATGCGGCGATCGCGGCGGACCAGGATGTGAACGAGCTGGAGAAGAACGTGGACAAGATGGGGATGCAGATCCTGGTGAAATTTCAGCCGACGGCGCATGACCTGCGGCAGGTGATGGGGACGATCCGGGTGGCGAACAATCTGGAGCGGATCGCGGACCAGGCCTCGAGCATCGCGAAGCGTGCGCGGATCATCAACAACCTGCCGGAGTACCCGGAGATCAAGCTGATCCAGCCGGTGTATTCTTTGTGCGATCGCAATCTGGACCTGAGCCTGCAGGCGTTTCTGAACGCGGACCCGGATGCGGCCGCGGCGGCGCGGCTGCTGGACAAGGAGCTGGATGCGGCGGAGAAGTCGCTGGACCGCGAGATCATTGCCGTGATGGAGTCCCACCACGCGGAGCTGGAGGGGTACATCCACCTGATCTTTGTGGCGCGGTTTCTGGAGCGCGTGGGCGACCATGCGAAGAACATCTGCGAGGACACGATCTTCATTGAGCGGGCGGAGGACATCCGCTTTAGCAAGGACAAGAGGGCTGAGGTGGCGGCCGCGGCGGTTTCGGGATTGTGAGGGGAAATGACGAAACCAGAATGAGGAATGACGAATGAAGTCCGAATGACCAAGATCGTGAACAGCGGGAGGTGAAGTGAGGGATTCCGCAGCATCTTCGATTCTTCGTCTGGCACGCCGGTATGAGGCGGTGTTGTTTGACATGGACGGGACGTTGCTGGATTCGCGGGCGGTGGTGGAGCGGGTGTGGCGGGAGTGGGCGGCGGCGCATGGGCGTGATTTTGCGCCGATTCTGGCGGAGTCTCATGGGAGGCGGACGATTGACACGGTGCGTGAGTTTGCGATTCCGGGGGCGGATGTGGAGGAGGAGTCGCGGAAGGTGGAGGCGATGGAAGTGGCGGATGTCGAGGGCATCGTGGCGATAGCGGGGGCGGTGGAGCTGATCTCGCGGCTGGGGAATGGGAGGTGGGCGGTGGTGACTTCTGCCGGGCGCGAGCTGGCGGTGCGGCGGCTGAGCGCGGCGGGGCTGCCGATTCCTGAGGTGATGATCACCGCGGAGTCGGTGACGGAGGGCAAGCCTGAGCCGGAGGGCTACCTGAAGGCGGCGCGGCTGCTGGGTGTGAGGCCGGAGGAGTGCCTGGTGTTTGAGGATGCGCCCGCGGGGATCGAGGCGGGAAGGCGGGCGGGGTGCGATGTGGTGGCGATCACGGCGGCGAGGCCGCATGAGTTTGAAGCGGGGTGTCCGGAGGTGGTGGACTATACGAGGGCGGAGTTTGAGGTGGGGTAGGGAGGGGGAAGGTGTCTAATTGAAGGCAGGACATAAATGATGTATAAAACGCATCATGATACGCACTCAGATTCTGTTTCCCGATCCGCTGTATCAGCGACTGAAAGAGATCGCCGAGCATCAGGACTGGTCGCTCTCAGAGGTGATGAGGAAGGCGGCTGAGCATTTTATCACGCGTTTTCCGGAAGACCCGAAACCGCGGGAGGTGTGGCGTTTTCCCATATTGGATTGCGGGGGCGCTTTTCTCACGGATCCGGCGCAGCTCAGTCCTGAAGTGGATGCTGTGCACGAACGCAATGCCGTATGATCATCGCTGCTGACACCCATCTCTTTCTTTACGCAGCAAATCCTGCCGCGCCGCAGCATGAGAGTGCTCAACGCTTTTTTGCTGAGCAGGCGTCTGGCAAGGAACGTTTTCTTCTTTGCGGCCTTGTCCTCGTGGGACTCTACATGCTGCTTCGCAATCCTGCCGTTTTCAAAAGGCCCAGGACTGCCCGGGAAGCCACGGCCTTTTGCGATGCGCTTCGAGCGAATCCCGCGTGGGAGTTCGGCGACTATGAACCCGAGGTGTCGAAGGCGCTATGGGACTGGGCTGGCAGGACGACGACGGGTTTTCGTCATATCATCGATGCCCGGCTGGCCCTGACGCTCCGCCATCATGGAGTGACACATTTCGCCACGGCGAACGCGAAAGACTTCATGGCTTTTGGGTTTGAGAAAGTGTGGAATCCTGTGGCATGAAGTGAGGCGAAGCGGGAGGGATGGGCGCGATGTGATTGCAATCAGTGTGGCGAAGCCGCATCAGTTTGAGGCGGGGTGTCCGGAGGTGGTGGACTATACGAGGGTGGAGTTTGAGGGGGGGAGGGGCCGTGATTTGATGCGTGACTTGGGTGGTGTCTTGTGATTGAAGTTTTCGCATGCGAGTGCTTTTTGGGGATTTCGATCAATGCAGGGCTGCTGCTGGAGTGGCTGAGCAGCGCTTTCCGGGGGGGGCACCGGTGAGAGAGGGCAGCACATCCATGCGGCGAGTCTGGGCTAGAGCGAATGGCCGCGTGGCGGAGACTCCTCGTGCTATATCCTGGTAGAGAGCGTCCGGGGGTGGCAATACGCGGTGACTGGGTCTCTCAGCGTGCTGTGGGCGTTTGGGCGTGGGGATGTCCTCGAAGTCGGGCGGTTTGGCGGAGAAGATGGTGGGATTTTGAGTGGGCTTTCGACGCCAAACACGACCAACCTACGGCCCGAGCGGGGCGCTCTGCGCCCGCCTCATTCTACTTGGGCAAGTTCCAATTTATGGATGGCCAAGGCTGGTTTTTCCAGAGTGTTTGACCACGGATTAAACGGATTGACACGGATGCCTGAGGCTGATGTTTAAAATTTTCCGACGCCTTTCATAAACGCTCTGAAAAGTTACCAAAGTAGAAACAAGAACGGGCTTTGTGCTGTGCCTGGAATTCAGATCCTTGTGGCATCAGGGCGCGGTGGTGTTTGCGTCACCGCTACGCGGTTCCAGGGGATTTGGGCGGCGGTGTGATTCCGCGGGCTGGCGCCGACGGCTACGGTTTGTGGCAGCCCCACGGGCTTCGGGGGGGCGAAATGGGATCGTCAAAAAAAGAAGCAGGGCGGAGGGATGGCTCCCTCCGCCCTGCTTGAGATTTGAACGTTAAACGTTGAGCTGCGTTACGGGATATTCCCCGGAGTGGAGACGCCTTCCTCCAGCTTGAGGGCCCACTTGATGCCGGCGAGAATCATTTCCTGGTAGGTCTCGGCGATCTCGGGGCTGTTCTTGCGGTCCTTGGTGTCGGCTTTCCAGGTGGGGTCCCAAACGTCTTCGCGGTGGCCGAGGGAGTTGTAATAGACACGGCCGGCGCCGTATTCCTTGCACCAGGAGACGGGGTAGTAGCGGCCTTTCTGGGCTTCGACATCCTTCAGGTCGGCATCCTTCTTGGGGTCTTCGATGTTCTTTTCTTTGCGCTGTGCAGCCTCGGCTCTGAACTGCTCGAGGTTGGGGTGCTGGTTCAGGCCGAGGAGGCCGTGGACTTTGGCTTTGTCGAAGGACTTGATGATGTAGATCTCGTCGAAGACTTTCCAGCCGAGGGGGACGGTCTTGGTGATGGGGTGGGCGGGGTCGTGGACGATGGGCTGGATTTCCACCTGGGACTTGTGGGTTTCAAATTCGCCCCCGAGCATGTCGATGTAACCACGGAAGGGGTGGTAGGTGTCTGAGCCGGAGTGCATGGCGATGAAGGCCTTGCCGCCTTCGATAAGCTTGATGAAGCCTTCGCGGTCGGGGAGGAGGAGGTCGCCGGTGGTATTGGCGAAGACGAAGCCGTCGTAGTGTTTGATTTTGTCGAGCGCCATTTTGTCGGCCATGTAGGCGGCGATTTTGTCGGACCACTCTTTGTTGGCGGCGTTGAATTCGGCGAGGGCCTTGCTGTAGGTCTCCTGCTTGGTCTTGAACATTTCTTCGGTTTCCTTCTCGCCACGCACGGGGGCCTTGCCGGGGTTCTTGGGCTGGCCTTCGGGCTGGTGGACGTAATCGACGGTGAAGGCGCCGGATTTCTGGCCGAGCTCTGCGAGGACTTTCTCAGCGGTCTCGATGGAGGAGTGGCGGAAGCCGGTGGTGACGGTGACGACGAGCAGCTTCTTCGGCTCCGCATAGGCGGAGGAGAGGGAGAGCGCGGCGGCGAAGAGGAGCGTGAGGCGTTTGATCATGGGTGGAGGCAAACGTGGCGAGGGAAAGGAAGTTTGCAGGTGGGAATAATGACGAAACCAGAATGAGGAATGACGAAGGGGCGGCTTGGAGGCGGAATGGCGCATACATCCCAACCATAGGTCATATAGGACGTATGCGACCTATTTCCAGCGCTGCGGGCGCGTGTGAAGTTTTCGAGCGAGGAGCAACGTGAGCGTGCTGGTCTCAGAAGAAGATGCTCAGGGTGACGGAGCCGAAGAGCTGGCCTTCGGGCTGGCCTTTGAACTCGCGGGTGCGGTAGATGAAGGCGTAGCTGAGCTTGGAATTGCGCCAGTTCATGGCGAAGCCGAGGGAGAGGTCTGCGACGAAGATGTTTTTGTCCACGGAGTGGCTGCTGCGGAAGGTGTTGCCGTCGAGGAAGATGTTGCGTGCGACGGCGCGGCCTTCGGCGCGGGCGAAGAGATGCATGCCGAAGCGGTGCATCCACTGGCGCGCGCCTGCGCCTTCCACGGGGGTGGGGGTGGTGGCGGAGTCGCTGATGCCGCTGGTGCCGAAGTCGTCGGGGAGATTGTAGCCGAGGCGGTACTCGCCGCCGATGTCCGCGAGGGTGTACACGTTGCCGAGGGTGGCGCCGGCGTAGGGGAGGAAGTCGCAGGCGATGCCGCTGCCTTCCGGATTGCTGCGGAAGCGCCATTTGCGCTCGTAGGAGGCATTGACGCCGATTTCATTGCGGAGCTGATTATTCCAGCCCTGGGGGGAGCGCTGGCCGAGGGCGTGGTGGACGGCCTGCTGAGTCTCTTCGCCCATGGCCCAGGGGCCGACGACGCCGATATTCAGGACGAAGGTGTTTTTGACGCGGGGAGTCTTCCAGACGAGGCCGATGCCACCGTAGAGCCAGCCGGCGTAGGGGCGCTCATTGGGGACGAGGGCGGAGGACTGGGTGTTGACGGGGGTGTAAAGGCTCTGGCCGATGAAGACGGCCACATTGCGCGTGTAGCCGGAGGCGCCCATGAAGGGAGCGTCATCGAAATAACCCGCGAAGCCGCCGGCGGCGGGGTCATCACTGAATTTGTTTAGATTGGGGGAGGTCCAGCTAATGCGCGCGCCATTGGTGTAGTCGCGGTCCGTATCTGCGAAGGCGTCATTTTCAAAGTAGAAGGTCAGGGCACCGAAGTGGGCAGGGCTGACACCCTGGTACATCGCGTCTGGACTCGCGGCCTGGGGCGGCACCTGGGCAGGAAACACATCCTGCGCCATCTGGGCGAGGACGAGGTGTGGAAGGGCGAAAAAAGCGACGAGAGCAAGCGCGGTTTTCATGGGAT
Source organism: Prosthecobacter sp. (assembly GCF_044227185.1). Taxonomy (GTDB): domain Bacteria; phylum Verrucomicrobiota; class Verrucomicrobiia; order Verrucomicrobiales; family Verrucomicrobiaceae; genus Prosthecobacter. The sequence goes on from NZ_JBGAFO010000013.1 coordinate 14,362, forward strand.
GCAGGAGAGTGGGTGGAAGCCTAGTATGAACGGAGAGCGCCCGTCCATCGAAAACTGAAGGCTTCGTGGATGTATGAAAGATCAGAAATTTTCGGTCAAGGGTGTCGCGGCGAGGGCGATGTTTTATTTTAATCTGGCGAGGAAAAAGAGAGGTGTGGCACGTTTGAGGTGAATGAAAACGATCTCCTGCCTCCTGCTGGTGCCAGTGCTGCTGTGTGAAATGACGGTCTCCGCACAAACCGTGCCCGCGCCAACAGCGCCTGCAAACACGGCCCTGCCAACTGCGACGGTGGATGCGGGGAAGCACCCCAACCTGCAGGCGGCGCTGGATGCGGTGCCGGAGGGCGGGGGGGTGGTGATGATCCCGCCGGGGAACTACGTGATCAAGGAACCGCTGCTGGTGCATACGGCGGAGACGCGGATCGTGGGGGGAGGCGCGGCGACGCACATCATCAATCAGAATGAGGAGGGCGAACCGGCGCTGGTGCTGCGGCCGGCGAAGCTGGACACGGACAAGAAGGCGCGGCTGTGGCGGGTGCAGGTGGCGGACCTGCGGGTGAGCGGGAATGAAAAGAGCGGCGATGGCATTTTTGCCGAGGGGATTCAGGAGGTGTATTTCGAGGGGGTGTCGATCGACCACCACGGGGGGAATGGCATCCACATGGTGAACTGCACGGAAGACCCGCGCGTGGCGGACTGCATCATCACGTACAACAAGCGCAGCGGGGTCGAGATTCTGGGCGGGCACGACATCGTGGTGAACGGGAACCACTTTGAGGAGAACCAGGACGCGCTGCGGTGCTATGACGCCTTCAACTTGTGCATGAACGGGAACAATATAGACGACCATCTGGGGGACGGGGTGGTGATCGAGAACACGTATGGCTCGGTGCTGAGCGGAAACATGATCGAGGAGTGCAATGGAACGGCGGTGATCCTGGACCGGGACTGCTACGGGATCACGCTGAGTGCGAACGTGATCGCGCATCATCTGAAGGGAGGCATGGACCTGCGGGATGCCTGCGGCTGCACGGTGAGCGGAAACACGTTTGTGCTGGTGCATGAGTTTTCCGTGCGGGTGGCGGATGACTCCGAGCGGAACACGATCAGTGGAAACACATTCACCAACAGCTACATCGGCGGGGGAAAGAACAAGAGGCCGGAGGAGGGGGCGCAGCTGATGATGATCGACGCGGGGACGGGGGTGCTGGTGGAAGAGGGAGTGAACGGACTGGCGCTCAACGGGAACACGTTTTCCGGGCTGAGCACTGCGGCGGTGTGGAGCACGGGGGTGGTGAAAAATGTGCTGGTGACATCGAATCTTTGTGTGGATTGTGGCCGTAAACTTGCTAAGAAGAGTCCCTGGCTTGTTTTTGCACCCAGATCCACGGTGGTGATCAAAGACAATCTGGACGAAAGCTCATTTCCATCCTCCCCCCCATGATTTCCCATGCTTGATGTGCAGCGCAACCGAGGCGCAAAGCATCGTGAAGAGATCGACTTCACGCGCAAGCTCATGTGGGGGCACATGATCTTCGGGGCGGTGGTGATCACGCTGTTTTTGTTTCATGAGCTGTTCCGGTGGTTTGCCGGGGCGCTGGTGTGGTATGCGGCCAGCCTGGTGGCAATGTACGGCTTCATGGGCCAGCGGTGGTACTGCCGGTGGCTGCTGGCGCTGGTGTTTCTGGCGGCGACGGGGGCGGGGCTGTTTTTTATCAACCGGGTGTACCCGGGAATCTCCGCTTCGCGCACGGTGCTGCTGCCGACGGCTTTCCTCCCGCTGTGGGTGGGGCTGGCGAACGTGACGTACGTGCTCGGGGCACTGGTGATGATGTTTAATGCGCGCGTTCGCCGTGCGGGGAACACGGGGTTTATGCTGTGGTGAGGGCGTGGTTCGTTGTGGGCTGAGGCGGGGAATTCAATCCAGGGGACGAACTCGCAACTGGCGCAGGGCGTAAAAAGGTGACGTGGACTGCACGATGCGTCTGGCGCCGTGTTTGCGGCGGGGGCCGAAGTGATCGCGCTGGGTGGTGAAGATGTCTTCGACGAAGTTTTTGCTGCCGAGAACGAAGCCGGGGCTGAAGCTGGAGCTGCAGGCGGACACGACGGCGGCGCTGGGAAACCTGATGAAGGTGTGGGACGCGCTGCGCGAGGCGGGGTATAACATCAATGATGTGCCGGCGCGGATCCGGCGGAAGGCACCGTAGGAGGGCGGAGTTTACGGTGGTTGACGGTGGCTGAAGGGCTGCGCCGTTGACGGTGGTTGGCCGGAGGGGAGGGGGAGTTTGCGGTGGTTTGCGATTGTTGGCGGCTGTTTGCAGTGGTTGGCCGGAGGGGAGGGGGAGAAAGGGCGCGATGGGAGTTTTGTGCCTGTTTTGGCGGGGGGAGGGAAGTGGTGGCCCCTCACCCGGCCTCTCCCCGAAGGGAATGGTGGGGGGATGCGTGTGCCCCCGACGGGGAGAGGGGAACGCTTTGGCGACGGCAGGCAGCAGCAGAGCTGTGCGTGCGCAGGGGGATGCGAGGTGTGAGCCGTGAATCACGAACGCAGCACTGAGAACAGGGAACTGAGAACAGGGAACTGAGAACAGGGAACTGAGAACAGGGAACTGAGATCAGCGGCTCTTGGTTTTCACGGGGGTGTATTTGACGAAGGGTTCGAATTTGAAGTGGGTGGGCATGATGATGCCGCGCTTGTGGAGGATGGCGGTGCGGCTTTCGTCCACTTCGAAGCCGGGGTGGCCGATCCAGGCCCACTCCCAGCCTTCTTTGGCGATGAAGAGGCCGCCGCGCTCGTGGCCGTGGCGGATGATGCCGGTGGTTTTCAGGCGCTCCGGGGCGACGTAGTAGATGCCTTTGGAGGACTGGGCTTCGGGCTGATAGACGCCGGCGGGGAGGGTGAATTTGCCGTTTGAATGGGTGCACTCAACGGCCTGGGCGATGCGGATGGCCGGGGTGCCGGGGGGACAGCGTTCCAGGTCTTTGGTGGAGCAGGAGATGAGGAGGGTGGAGGCGAGAAGTGTGGTGAGGAGGTGCTTCATGCTGGATGCTGGATGCTGGATGCTGGATGCTGGATGCGCTGGGGGTGCCGGGTACTAAGCACGGGAAGGGGGACGAGTGGTAGCGGAATGTGGCGACGAATTTTTCCCAGCCGAGTCTGGAGCAGCGTGTCGCAGGATGGGCCGTGGCGTGGCGTGGCGGACTCGCGTGTCTGGCTGTTAGCGTGCTGTTTGCGCTGGGGTGCGCGGAGGTCCTCGAAGTCGGGCGGTTTGGCGGAGAGTGGCGGTGGAGATTGAGAAGGTGCCCGGCGCCAAACACGGCCGACCTACGGCCGGAGGGCTGCGCTGTCCGCCTGTGTGAGAACGGGTCCGTGCTGTATCTGGAATGCAGACCTGTTTTCAGGTGTTCGTGGTATCAGTCTTCAATGCGGAAGTGAGAGGCGGGATCGCCAGCGGGCAGATTGGGGGGACGGTAGCCGCCGCCGGCACAATGTTTCTCAGCGAGCGCGGATCGCCAGCGGGCAGATTGGGGGGGACGGTAGCCGCCGCTCTACAAACGCCAGGTGGTGGACCCCGGATCGCCAGCGGGAAGATTGGGGGGGGACGGTAGTCGGGCTTTGCCTGCATGCGGGTCAGAACGCTGCGGTGCAGGAAGACTTCGGCTCATAGGTAGCAGTCGGTGTAGAGGCTCTGCTGGCGGACGGTCTGCACGGTCTTCCTGGTTTTTCCGATCTTCATGCGGACGTCGAATTTCTCCGGGGACTGCCGCCAGCGCATTTTCGGCGCGTTGGCTCCGCGGAAGGGGGCTTTGTCTGACTGGAAGACGGTGGCGCACTTGTGCTCCAGCCTTGTGCGGATGGCGGGAAGGGGCATGTGGGTCCAGCGTTTCACATCATGCGCCACGCGGGTGTCCACGGGGATGACGGCCATGAGGCGGGTGCTGGTCATGAGCTCAAGGCCTTTCTCCCGCATGGTGGCGTTGTCGCTGCCGTGGTGGCCTACTTTGTAAAAGACGGTGCGTTTGAGGAGATCGGCAGAGGTGACGGTGCGGCGGTCTCCGGCCGGGTCTTTGACTCTCCATTTGAGGGATTCCCAGGAGCGCCAGTTGCCAGCCTGGGCGTCTCCGACGAAGAGGAGGACTTCATGGGTGTCCTCAAGCTCAAAGGCGAGGACGAGGCTGGTGTTGTTGGTGGCGTTGTCTAGCTGGAGGGCGAGGCGCTCTCCCATGCCGAGCCAGGCGTCATCGATGCTGCGCCACTGGTTGTGGGGCTTGAGGTAGCTGCCGAGGCCGTGCCGCAGAGGCGGGAGGTGGGGGCTTCTGTGGAGCAGCCATGAAGGCAGATGGCTCAACGACCGGCGCACGGCTGCCGGGAAAGGCTGCGCGGACTCCGCCGCCGCCTTGCTCGCGGGATCCACGGCGGCGAGGAAGGCATCCGTGAGGCCGATGGCGTTTGCATCAAAGGCGTAGCCTTCACCGGGTGCGGGCTTGGTTTTTTTCAGGGCGGATTCATCCACCGGCGGGCCGAGGACATAGACGCGCACGCCTTTGGCGCCTGGAATGGAGAGAGGGGCGCCGCCGGTTTCGAGGATGGTGGGGAAGGTTTTCTTTTTGAGGAAATTCAGCGCGCCGCCGGTGCCGCCGCCGCTGTCTTCATCCTCGCCGCTGAGGCCATCGTCCGCGGCCCTGGCGCCGAAGAAGCCGAGGAGGCCCGCCATGCGCGCGGCCTGCTTGTGGAGGCCGCGGCTGGTGGCGAGTTTTTTGGCGGCCTGCGCGGCCTTCTTCTTTTTCTCGCGCTCGATGCGGAGACGGGCGGCGAGCGGGTTTTTGTCGTCCTCGGTCCAGGCGAGCCAGAGGGCGCCGAAGTCGATGTCTTTGAAGATGGCGCGGGCCTGGGAGGAATCAAAGCCGGAGAGGTGGTCCCAGTGTTCGTGGGTGATGACGAGGACATCCACCTTGCCGCCGGTGGTGTCCTTGATGTCCTGGGCGACACGCGTCATGACGGCGCCGGGCTCGACGGTGCCGAGGATGACGCCGCAGTCGATCATGACATGGGAGAACTGGCCGCCGCCGCGGGGGAAGCTGAGCAGGAAGCAGTCGCCCAGGCCGTGCTGATACATGCGGATGCGTACGCGGTAAGTGTCCTCCGCAGGCGGGCGCGTGACCTTGGTCTGGGGTGCTGCGCTGGATTTGGCAGGCGCCTTGGTCTTGGATTTGGATTTGGCGGGGGCCTTGGGAGCGGCTGTTTTCTTGGCCATAGGAGTGAGGGGGTCAGCAGTCTGTGTGAAGCATGGCGAAAGGTTCTTCGCCGGCGTCCATGCCATAGGTGGCGGAAAGAGAGGCCATGGCGGGATCGTGCGCCCATTTTTGCGCGCGCGGGATGCGCCCTTCCTTGTGGTCCTGCTTGTAAAGGGGCTTGCGAATGACGTAGCGGATGGAGTGGCCGGGAGTCTCGGGGGCGAGATCCACGATGAAGGTGCAGCCGCCCCAGATTTCCTGCGGCTCTGGCTGAAGATCGGAAGCCGCCCCGGCCGCGGGGGGAGGCAGAGGTTTGTGCTGGAGGATGGTGAAGATGACGTGGTTCAGCATGGTGCCGTCCGGCCGCTGGCGCTGCACGGGCCACATGGCGTGAACCTGGAAGCGCACGTTGTTGTCTCCGGATTTTCTGGTGATGCTGAAGTCGAGGCCGGTGAGATCCTGCAGGACGGGGTCATTGAACTCGTAAAAGAATTTGGAGTGGAGGTAGTCATGCAAGGCACGGCGTTGTTCGCGTGTCTTGGTCCAGCGTGCTTCGCGGTCTTTATCGATGCCGAGTTTGGCATAGAACTCTTCGAGCTTCTCGCCGAGGCGGGCCATTTTTGCGTAGCCATTGAGATCGTCTGCGCGGTCCCAGGTGAGGCTCTCCTCGGAGAGGGCGCGGAGCTTGCGCGGGTAGATGCCGTGCTGGCGGAAGGCATCGATGAAGGCGAGGCGGTAGCCGCAGGTGTCCGCGGGGACGACATCGCGGTCTGCGGTGATGAGGGCGCGGAGGTAGTCGCCAAAGTCAATGTCCACGGGCGGGCAGTAGTCCAGGGCGCGGATGCACATGGTGAGGACGTGGCGGGCGGAGGTGACGGCCTCGTCTGCAAAACGGTTCACGAGGTCGGGGTGGAGCTCGCCCTCGCCAAGGATGCCGGTGCCGCCGCTGGCGATGCGGCGGAGGTCCGCGATGCGTGATTCGTAGATGGTGACGAAGGCATCAAAGACGGCGGCGACGAGGATGGAGCCGCGGTCGTGGGGCTCCATTTCAGTGAGGTAGCGGGAGGGGTCCGGGGTGTTGCGCTGCCATTTGCCGGTGGTCTTGTCCACCTGGCCGAGGGCATTGCGGAGGGAGCCGTGATTTCCGGTGGCGCGGCCGAACTCCTGCGCGAGCTCGCCGAGGAGGCTGTCCAGGCGCATGTCTCCGCGGGTTTTGGCGATCTGATTGCGCACGACTTCCACGAAGGTGAAGTGCTGGAAGAGGGCGACGATGTCTGCGAAGGCTTCATGGAAGGCGAGGCCGTCCGGCTGGGTGACCTTCATGAAGTGGGGGTGGATGCCGTCGAGAATGGCGTGGGTGGTCTCGTGTGCGACGATGTCGTGGGAGAGGCAGCCGAAGACGATGCCGCCGGGATAGACGGCGGGGTCTCCCACCTCCAAGGCGGGAAAGTAGCCGAAGAGGAGGGCTTTCTTGGCGGGGGAGTAATAAGCATTGGCCTCGCGGAGGGCGTGGGGATAGATGGCGAGGCGCTGAACAAAGGTTTTCTTCCATTCGGGGCCGGACATGTCCGTGTATCTTTTGCCCATGTCCGCGGGCGTGCGGTCTGACCAGAGGACGGGGCGGCCGATGGCGAACTCGAAGTTTTTGATGGTGGTCATGACGACGGCATAGACCATCTGCTGGTGGAACTGGGGGCTGGCGGCGGAGGCGGGAAGGCCATCCTGAGCGAGGAGATGGGGATCTGTTAAATCCACGGGCTCGTAGAAGCAGCCGCTGGCGGGGTCCACATCGATGACTTCGACATATTCGCCGACGGGGCCGGGGGCGAGATTTTCCCAGGGGACGGTGAAGACGCGCTCATTGATGGAGGCGGTGTCCAGCTTGGCGGAGAGGCTGGGATCAAAGGAATAAGCGCGCAGCCTGCGGCAAGGAGGCGTGGGCACGGGGTTGTGTTTGCGAATGTTCTTCATAGGCGTGCGAGCGAGCGAGCGAGCGTGCGTGCGTGCGTGCGTGCGTGGCCGTGGGCTTTTATGAGCGGGGACTGTGAGCCTGCCGTACTTCCAGCAGGGACAGACTGGGTGCGGCGTGGTGCGGGCGGCGTGTGGAAAGACGCGAAGATGACGGGTGGCTCTCAGGGATCTCGAAGCCGAGATGCTGCAGGTGCGCTGGAGCAGTGATCGTCATGGAAAGGTGAAAGCATTTTTACCAAGTGCGATGCTGAGGACAATGGTTTTAATGAAATACTTTCGGTGAAAATCTATGAATGATTATACTTAGCGGCATGTTTGAATAGGTGTAAATCGTATGTGCGCGTGGTTGCGGGGAGGGAGTTGTGCTGGGATGGGGCTCGCTATCCAGGGCTGATCGGTGGTGGCGACAGGCCTGTGATTCGATGATCTTATGCGGGGACCATTGAGGCGGTGCATGGTTGAGTTGTGCCAGGAGGCGTGCCGCAGGGCGGTGCTGGCGACAGGCCGCCCGTGTGTTTGCGAACAGGTCTCTGCCGAGATTGGAACACGGACGCTGTTTTCAAGCGTTCGTGGTCATAGGGGGGATGACATAGACCTGGGTGGAGGGCATTGAGGGGGGGCGAACCAGACCATGGCGTGGTATTTTAAAATAGTGATGAAAGAAAGGGCTTGTGATTTGAAATCCGGGCCCAAGGCTGCGGTGGATGCCATGAACGATGCTGATTTTCACCTGGTGGCGCATTCGCCGCTGATTCATTTTGAGACGTGCACGAAGGTGCTGAATGCGAAGACGAAAAAGCTGGAGGTGCCGCGGGCGAATGTGCTGCAGCGGCGGATGGCGGCGGCGGTGGAGGTGCTGACGGCGCTGGGGGTGCCGGCGGTGCGGGTGATCGTGACGAAGATCCGCCAGTGCGGGGGGACGACCTTCAGCGTGGAGGTGATTTATCATCTGTGCCAGCGGCAGAACACGGATGCGCTGATCCTGGCGAACATCAGCGCGAACAGCCAGGGCATCCTGGAGCGGATGCGGACTTTCAGCGAGAATGACCGCTTTCCCTGGCACAATGAGCTGGTGCCGCGGGAGCGAAGGATGAAGTGGGCGAACGGGAGCACGGCGACGATCACGAGCGCGGAGTCGATGAACCCGGGGATCTCGAAGCCGCGGCAGGCGGTGCTGTTTAGCGAGAGCGCGAAGTATCCGCGCGGCGGGGTGAAGGATGACAAGAAGATCATGGCTTCGATTTTGCCGTCGCTGAATGACGCGGGGCTGGCGATAGCGGAGAGCACGCCGGACGGGGCGAGCGGGTGGCACTATGAGACGTGGCAGGGGGCGCTGGGGCTGGATGATTTTGTGAAGGCGTGGCGGGCGGGGGACACGGCGCCGGGAAACGGGTGGGTGAAGGTGTTTGCGGCGTGGTTTGAGTTTCCGGAGAATGCGAAGCCGGTGACGGAGATGATGCGCGCGAAGATCGAGGCGACGCTGACGCCGCGGGAGGCGAACGGGCGGCGGCGCTACGGGTGGACGCATGAGCAGATGGCGTGGCGGCGGGCGATCATGGACTCTGAGTGCTCGGGCTCGGAGGACAGGTTTGATGAGTTTTACCCGGAGGATGAGGTGAGCTGCTTTCTCTCGTCTGGCAGGCCGCGCTTTAATGTGGCGGCGCTGCGGCGGCTGGAGACGGGGGCGCGGCTGCATGAGCCGGAGGCGGGCTCTCTGGTGAGGGTGGGCGATGAGGTGGAGTTTCAACTGGATGGCAGCGGCTACGGGAGCTTTCAGGTGTGGGAGCGGCCGCAGCCGGGGTGCAGCTACATCGTGTGGTGTGACCCGATGACGGGGGAGGACCAGGCGGAGAGCGGGGACCCGGACCGGCATTCGATCGGCGTGCTGCGCACGGAGTACCAGGAGGCGGGCGGCGCGTGCTACAAGGATGCGGTGGTGGCGCGGGTGCGGCCGCCGTTTACGGGGACGACGGTGCTGACGGCGGAGTACATCGCGCTGCTAAGCGAGTACTATGGCGGGGCGCTGGTGGTGCTGGAGGTGAACATGGGCCTGCATGTGCTGGAGCGGCTGAAGGATGCGGGGGTGCCGCTGTACCGGCGCCAGGTGGTGGACCCGTATGACCGTGAGAAGCAGAGCTTCATGCTGGGGTGGAAGCTGAAGGACCGCGACCAGCGGCGGGATGTGATCGACAGTCTGGCGCTGGCGTTTCACAATGAGACGCTGGATGTCTTCTGCCCGCACATCCTGGCAGAGTGCCGGAACTTCATGTGGAGCAAGAACGGGCGCGAGGAGGCGCGCAGCGGCTGCCATGATGATGATGTGATGGGCCTGGCGATGGCGCACCGCTGCAAGGGCAGCGCGACGCTGTACAAGCCGGCGGTGCGGAGGAGACGGAGGCCGATGGATTACCGCAGGGTGGGGTGAGGGAAGGGGGAGTTTGCGGTTGTTGGCGGTGGTTTGCGGTGGCTGGCAGGGAGGCTTGGGTGAGTGGTAGGCCTTTGTCCTATGGCGTGGCGTTCGATTGTTTGATTATTTGCGCGAGTGTGGCGTCAAAGAAGGTGCTGCTGATGACTGCTGTGAGGTGAGGGTGGTGAGCGGCGAGTTCCTTTTGCTTTCGCTTTTTCCTTTTGTCTGTTCTGCCATGAATGCTGTGATGCCCCTTTTGCTGGGTTCTTTGAGCGCCGGGATGCCGGCTGAGGTGGCGCCTGTGGCTGCTGCTGCTGATAATGATGATGCCACTGCTGTGGCTGCTGCTGAGCCGGTGGTGATGGAGCATTTTCTGCCGGAGGATGAACTGAAGGCGCTGCTGAGGGAGTTTGCGGCGCACGCGGAGAAACTGGACCGGCGGCTGACGGAGGCGGAGGAGGCGCGGAACTTTGAGCGTTTCTACGAGGTGATGGTGAAGGCGCTCATGAATGTGGGCACCTTCAGCGAGGGCGGCGCGGATGACGAGGCGGACTTTGCCTCATGGCGGGGGGCGGAACCCGCGCGCATCCTGCGGGTGAAGGCGCGCGTGGAGATCTCGCTGAAGGTGGCGCGCGCGGTGCTGGCGGCCTGCGGGGCACTGGGGTCGGAGCACGCGGTGGTGTTTGACGGGCCGACGGGACGCTGCGTGGTGTTTAGCAACGGGGACTGGTGCCGGGAGGACTAGCGGGGGGAAGGGGAAGTTTGCGCTGGTTTGCGGTTGTTGGCAGTGGTTTGCGAGGGCTGGCCAGAGGGGAGGTGGATGCTGGCGGCGAAGACTGCAAACTGAGAACTGCAAACTGAGAACTGAAAATTGTCCGGAGTGGGCTGGCGTGGCTCGTTTGCGCGCTAGGCGGTGGTGGTGGGAGGCGTGGAAGGAGGGGCCGGGGGCTGCTTGGTGGGGGCGGGGGCGGGTGTGCCGGGCGGGTAGTCCCAGGTGCGGGTGAGGCTGGGGAAGTGGGAGATTTCGCAGCGAATGTGCACGGACTGGATGACATCGCCTTTGGGGGTCTTTTTGAAACAGACGAGGATGGTCCAGTGGCCGGTGCGGTGCTTGAAATTCCAGGTCTCGGTGGTGAGGTCCGCGGCGGGCTTGATGGAGTCGATGTAGGCGCCGCTGTCTGAGAGGAGCTTGTTGGCGTCTGCGACGGAGATGGCCTGGGGCTCGTGCAGGCGGGACCAGGAGGAGGGCGGGCTGGGATAGAGCGCGGCCTTGAAGGTGGCGATCATGAGGCCGATGAGGATGACGATGAGGACGGCGAGGATTTTGGGGTCGGTGCGGGGCAGGGAGTCGGGATCGGCTTTTTTCATGGGAAGATGGGGATGGGGAGTATTGAGGCGGGAAGGGGTTTGTCGAGGGGGAATGGTGGACTGGAATGAGGAATGAGGAATGAGGAATGAGAGGGGGCGGTGCCGGTGGAAGGAGGCGGGCTGAATGGATGCTGTAAAATACCAGAAAAGAATATAATATTGCTTGCGGTCTGAAATCCGGGCCCAAGCGGTATGGCATGGCCAATTCATCCATGCATCCTGACGACGAAGAGTTCCAAAAATCGAAGGGGCTGAAGCAGCCCTATGCGGGAGGATCGATACAGACGCCCAACGGCTCGGTCATCGGGCAGAGTCCGATGAACCCGAGTGCCGGGCGCCCCAACACGCCGACGCAGACGCTTAACTACGCGACGAGGCCGGGAACGGGGAGTGCGAACTCCAATGCGGCGAACAAGCCGGTCTCGTCGGCGTTTGGTGAAGACAGTCTGGCGAACCGTGCGACGCGGCCGGTGGGGAGGTCCATGCGTGACCATCCGGAGCGGCGCATCGAGATGGCGGAGCGGGAGGCGGTGATGAACAATGACACCCAGGGTGCGGCGGAAATGGCGAAGATGCGGCTGGACCTGAAGCAGCAGCAGCAGCAGATGATGATCAATCCGGGCGCCGGAGGCCCGCAGATGGCGGGGGCGGCTAACGCTTCGCTGATCGGGCGGAGTCCGATGAACTGGAGCGCTGGAGCGGCGGCGCGCCCGATGGGGAGGTCTCTGCGTGACCATCCGGAGAGGCGCTTCGAGATGGCGGAGCGCGAGGCCGTGATGAACAATGACATGCGTGGAGCAGCGGAGATGGCGAAGATGCGGCTGCAAGGACGCGCGAAAGGCGGGCCGGTGAAGGCGGGCAGGCCCTATGTGGTGGGCGAGAAGGGACCCGAGATCATCGTACCTCATCAAAGCGGGACGGTGGTGCCGAATCATGCGTTGAAGCTTGTGTCTGAAGATCGGCGCGGCGGTCGTGCCAGGGGCAAAACGGGAAGGCAGATGAAGGGGCTTTCCTTGAAACCGCGTCCGATGCCGCCTGAGTTTGCACGGTGGTGGCGACAGGCTGGAGGCAGGGGCAAATCGAAAGGCTAGAGCCCGGCCATTCCCCTCCCATTTCGCCTTCTATGGAGCCTCGCTTCATAAGCTGACAGGTCATCGCAATCACCCTCACCTCTCCCAGCGCTCCGGCAATGAATTTTCGCCATGTTTTACACACCTCCATCTCGATTTGAACCCATCACCTCGTATCCGCGGAAGAAGAAGCCGCTGCCGGATGAGGCTATGCAGCCACCGCCGCCCGAGCCGGAGGGGCACGCACAGGAGCAGGTGCAAGAGAAGGCGCCGGGATACCTGCGGGGACAGCGGCAGGACCGGGCTCGGGCACAGGCGCGTGATGCTGCCATTGCAGGACTGGTGCGCCGGATCGAGAGCGCACCGGAGTGGCGGCGCGGGCAGGCGGAGGGGGCGGACGATTCCGACTGGCGCACGACGCGGATGCGGCCGCAAGACCGGGCGGAGCGCCGCATGGCCATGGCCGTGAAGCCCCACGCAGACGCGCCGCCGCCGGGGCGGCGGAATGGAGAAGCCGATGCGGAGGCCCGGACGGAGGACGAGAAGCCATTCTCGTTTTTGGAAAATGGCGTGCGACCACGAGATACCATCCACGGCCGTGAGATGGTAGCGCGGATGCAGCGCTCGCTTGAGGCTGCCAATATGGATGGCCCGCGTGCTCTGGCGGGCGCTGCCAGGACGCCGGAACCCAAAGAGGGGCAGGGGCAAGGGCGGGCGAAGCCGGAGGGAGAGGGTGTGCCGGGGCAGGCGCAGACTGACGTGCAGGGGGCAAAGCTGCAAGATCAGTCTCCGGGGCAGGGGAAGGGGTTGCAGCCGTCACCGTCCCCACCGCAGACGCGGCCACAGGCACAGACGAAGACCGAGGCACAGACGTCAGCGCCCCAGCCGAAGGCTCCTTTGCAAACACAGCCCTCCACGCAGCCGCAGGAGCCGGGGCGGGGCAGGCCACAGGGGACAACATCCCAAACGCAGCCGTCGTCTCAAATGACAACGGCCTCGCAGGCATCAAAGCCGCAGGGACAGGGAAAACCGCAATCCTATGACGCCAACGCCGCCCAGCGACCCGGAATCCACTCCCAAGAAAAGGCGGCGCAGGATGCAGGGGGGCAAATGCTCACGAAGACCAAGACGGACGAGCTAGACATGATTGCAAACGCCGTGCACAGCGGCCTGAAAAAGTACGGCGGACGGTTCGATGGGCACCTGCCTCCCGAGTTGGCGGAGGCAATGCACCTGCGCGATGCCAACACTCTCTTCCTGCAAGGGGAGTATCCCGGAGTGCCGGTGGAAGACCTGCGGCGGAACTATGATGCATACCGCGACCACTACGTCAGCCGGCATTATGACCTGCCCGGCGGTGTCGATGACAAGACGTTTTATCATCTGAACGAGCAGAAACAGCAGCGGAGGAGGCGAGTTGATGACGCAGCAAGTGCAGGTGTTTCCTCTGCCATGGCCGGTGGCATGAAGCTGCAGGCCGTCTCCGAATGGTTGAAGAGTCATCCAAACGCCGGAAAAGATGAACAGGCGGCATGGGGCAAGACTTACGACCACGTCCAGTCCATTCTCAATCCATATCGGAGCGCGGTGCACAGGGCGCTGGATGGCGGCGAGCATGAGCAGGATGTCCTTCTGGACACCCTGGCTGATCTTCCCGAGCTGCACCGAGAGCTGCTCATGCGCTACGCGGCAACAGTCGCCAACCAGCGCGGAAAAAATCACATGCTGGGGGTTGCAGACACAGTCGGAGCATCCGCACAGCGAACGCTGACGGACATGTTCACGTCTGTCGCACGCGTTCCAGGAAGTTTGAAAACGCAGGTGGAAAATGGGCAGACCTCATTCAACGGCCCCATCACATCCATGGATCAGGCACTCGAGGCCTTGTCAGCAGACCTGCAAGATCCCCGCCACAATTACTACAAGCGTGTACAACAGGCGGAGGCCCTTCCTTTGCGACCTCTGAGTGGTGAAGAAAAGGCCATCATGCTGCAAGCCCTTCAACGGGAAAAAAAGCGCAACGGCCTCGCTCTCACCATGCGTTCGATCCTCAATGAAGCTGAGCCGCTCAATGACAGCATCCTCGGCAAGATGGCCGCCGGCCTGGGGTCTTCATTGCCGCTGGTCCTGGCCGCCACGCCCCAGGGAATGCTCGCTGCAGGCGCCGGGTACGCGAACGCGGACTTCCACGAGATCATGGCTGAACACCCGGACATGGATGAAGATGCCGCAGCCAGGGTGGTCCTTTTGTCTGGCGCGGTGAAGGCAGGTCTGGACAAGCTGTCACTCTTCGGCCTCGGCAAGCTCGCGCCGAATGTAGCCAAGGTGCTCAAGGGGCAGGCCACGAGCCAGATGGTGAAAAAAATAGCGCTTCAAGCAGGCGCCAGCTATGGCTTTGAGAATATCCAGGAGGGACTGCAAGATCTCACCAGACCAGCAGTGCAAAGTTTGGCGGCTTCTCTCGGCCAGGATATTCCCGGAGTGAACTGGGACCGCGAAATGAAGCAATTTTGGGCATCGCGCCTGGATGTGGCACTGGGAGTCCTGCCGCTGACGCTCCTGGGGATTGGCCATAACACCCTGCAAAGCCGGCAGTCCGTTCTGGAGATTTTGAATGATGATAAAGTGCTCAAGATGGCCGGCGTCATCGAAAATGACCGGGTCGGCATCCTCAAGGCAGCGCAGTCTGGCGATGCCGCCAAATCACAGGCATTGCTGCAAGAGGCATGGAATCGTCGTGATCCAGCCGTGGCGGCGGCAGCTATCAAGGGAGCAGACGGGGCACAAGGCGTTCCCACACAAAGCCTGAACGAACACGGAGCGGCTGGTGCCGCCCAGCCTGGGCCTGCGCCTAGCAACCAGCCTGCCACGGCACCGCAGCAAGCTCAGCCCCCCGGCCACGTGGCCCCCTCCGGCCAGCCCAATGGAAAGCAGAGCTTCAGCACCGTCGATGCCGAGGGGCGCGAGATCCCACCCTCAGACACCCCGGAGCCCACCACCATCGCCCCCGCAGTGGTCCCGCGCCCGCCCGCCACTGGCGAACCAGATTCAGGAACACAAATACCACAAGATACCACTACCAGAGGACCCGCTCCCGGCAAAGAGGCGCAAACCACCGCCCCGGACAGCCAGACACCGCCAGAGCCCGGATCGGGCCCGTCTGCACATGCCGGAATACCAGAAACTACCACGAAAGTCCCCGCCGATGCACCGCCCGGGATGGAGCCATCCAAAGAGGCGGCATCCGCAGGCCAGGTCATGACCCTGGAAAACGCCCACGAGGTGCTTGGCGACATCGAGCGGCTCAAGGCCAAGGAGAAAAACGGCGGACTCACCAGGGACGAGCAGATCGACCTGCACCATGCCGAAAACCTCCTGGCCCGCGCCCAGGTCACCAATCTGGAGGCCAAGCAGCAAGCCCTGGGCAAACTGCCCACACCCCGTGACCTTCATTCCACCGAGCTCGAGGCGCTGGCAAAGGCCAAAGCCATGCTGGCAAGACCCTGGCCCGGTGCAGCACCCGCCAGCACCACCACCCAGTCCAGCAGCGGCAGCCTTCCGCCTGGAGACACCGCCACCACCAGCGGCGTCACGCCGCCCGCAGGCACCGCCACCAGCGGCCACACCGGCACTGGAGACACCCCGGGCACGACAGCCACCGGCACCACCACCTCCACGGCCAGCTCCGGCGGCACCCTCACCCCTTCCACCGGCAGCGGCACACACACCACCAACGGCGTCACAGCCCCTGAGATCGGCCACGGCAATCTGATACCAGAGGATACCACACACCCCGAGCACATCGACCTCGCGCGCAGGCGGGCGGAAAACCTCGAAGTAATCGCCGACAAGCGCCCGCTCAACAGGCATGAGCAGGAAGTCTATGATAACGCCCGCCGCGTCCGCGACCGCAACGCTCCCGCTCAGCCCGGCGCGCAACAGCCCGCTGCCGCAGGCAGCCGCAACACCGGCAACCCGGACGACCTCGCCATGGCCGGCGACGGAGACGCGCTCGTCCCCGTCACTCCAGACGGTGAAGACGCCACGCTCGATGCGGAGGCTGACACTCCGCCTCCCGCAACCTCAACCCAGCCCGCGAATGCCATCGGCACGACGATTGACGGATCGAGCACGGCAAATCCAGATGCTCCCCGTGCCTCGGCCACTGACGGCTTAGATAAAGCAGGCACACCTGCTTCGCCGCAACAACAACAGCCTGTTCCTCCTCACGGAGTGAACCCACCGAATGCTGTGTCAAACGGCAACGGCCTGCCGCCTTCGGGACCACCCGCCACCACGCAGCCAGCAAGCTCATCATCTTTGTCTCAGAGCGCCCCCTTGTCCTCAGCACCTCATAGCTTTGATTCACCTCCTGATCACTCAGACCCACGTATCAAGGAAACTTTCAAAAACTGGCCTCATGGCTGGGACGAACAAGGCCTCCCACATCCACCACGCACACTGCCAGATGACCACGACCTGTTGAGCGAGCCAACCGCCGATAAAAAAACAGTGCGTCTGCCCATGGACCATCCGCTGGTAGCAGCAGGGCTGCTGCCCTCCGACCTGGCCATACCCCGCAAAGCCCTGCATGACGCCATCGTAAATCATCTGATTCGGCAGGCAACGCCACTCCCCACGGGTACCACTCCAACCATCTACGCTCTGGGCGGCGGCGGTGGTGCAGGCAAGTCTTCCCTGTTCCAAAAGCTGATGAATGAAGGCTTGGCTGATGCCAGACATGTTGTGAAAGTTGATGCAGACGAAATCAAAAAATACATTCCGGAATATGAACAAATACGCGCACAAGGTGATGGGCGTGCAGCCAGCATTGTTCAGTTGGAGTCCGCACGCATCGCCGACCGCCTGCTTAACAAACTGATGGATCCCAATTCACCAAAATATCACATCGCTTACGACAGCACCATGGCCAATGCTGACGGCAATCTGCGCAGAATAGCTGGCTGGAAAGCTGCCGGAAGGCGTGTACATCTTATTGGTGTGACCATCAACCCCAAGGAAGCAGCCGTGCGTGCGGCGATACGTTCACTCAAAGAAGGGCGCTGGGTACCTCCAGATGCACTTGCTAAGGCACATCAAGGATTCAACGAATCACTTCAGCAATATTTACCAAATGTAGATGCCGCTGATATTTTCGACAATTCGTCATCAGATTTTAGGCGGATCGCCAGAAAAACCGAACCATCGTCTAGCCTTCTCCTTGAAGATCCAAATTTCTGGAACATACTTAAACAAAACAGCCATGCTCAATAAACCACTTCCAAGTATCATTAAGTTAGATCTCGGAGAAATGCGCGCAGCTGAAGATGCGGTCGACTCACTCCCGTATGGCAGCGCGAATCCGCGCGCCAAAGAAGTTGAAGCACAGGCCATTGCTGAATACCGCAAAGCCAAGGCTGAAAAGGAGCGACTTGTGGCAAATCAAAGGAGCCAAGGTTAAGCAGGGGGAAATGGGGAAAGAAGATGCCAGGCATGAATGGCACTCGGTTAAGGCGGGTTTTCGTAGATTTTGACAGGGTTTGGCAGCCCTGTCATTCGGCTCATTTTTTTGGGACTGGATCATTCGGCTTTCGTACAACCCAGTGATGGGTTGCGGGTTGAACGTGCATGGTGCCGCAGCGCGCGCAGACGGAGGCGGAGCAGGAGAAGAGCCTGAAGAACTCCGACACCGTCCAGGCGCTGAACCGCATGACCGGCGGGGACTGGAGCGAGGACATGAAAGGAGCGCCCGGAGCCGTGGCGGGGTATTTGGTGCCAGGCATCAGCAGGTTCGGGAAGCTCGGAAGAAAGATCGGCGGGCTGGGCAGAGGCAGCCGTGCGGGCCGGGTGCTGCGCAGGGCGGCTGGCGTGGCGGCAAACATCGGCCAGACGGTGGTGCAGAACAAAATTGAAAATCCCGACGCCGGCTATGAGGACCACAAGCAGGCGGTGATCGCAGACTACGTGGCCGCCCTGGGCATGAGGCCGCTGCAGCACGCGGCAGGCTGGGCGGGCCAGAAGGCCAGGGACCACCTGCCGGGCCGCACCCGCGCAGACGGCGGGCCCCCCGGCAGTGCGCATGGCAAACCGCCGCCCTCTGAAGGCCAGAGCTTCGAGGAGCGCGCCGCCCTGGAAGGTGCGGGCATGCCGTTCACACCGAAGGATGCTGCACAGCCGCAGCAGCAGGGAGGCGCGGCCGGGGAGCCGGGGAAGGCTGAGGCAGAGCAAGGAATACCATTAGATACCACGCGGGATGCGGCCACGCCATCCAGCCTGCGGCCATCTGTTTCTCCATCAGTCAGGCCCTCCACTCCGCCTCTTTCCATGGAGCATTCGCAGGCGCTGATCCACAACGTGATGAACCGCAAGGTCGTGGAGCGCAGCCATCCGCAGACTCAGGCGGACCTGGCGCAGGCGCAGCAGGTGGTGCGGGAGCATGTGCAGAAGCTGGAAGGTCAGAAGGAGCCGCTCACCGATGCACAGAAACAGGAGCTCGCCGAGGGCAGGGCCGCGCTGGCGCGGCTGGAGCCGCAGGGAGGAGGGGCGCGGCCGCAGGATCAGGCGGGGGCTCCGCGCTTGCAGGGTGACGGAGCCACGCCGACGCGGCGACTGGTGACGCCCTGTCGGCGCGGCCCGGCGCGCTCGCCACCACCGTTGCTGAGGTTTCCGATCATCTTAGAAAGCAGGTCCCCGGGCTCCTGCATGACAAGACGCACATCTTCCACAGCACAGAAGACCTTCTAAACTCTGACTACGCGAAGCAGCATCCCTTCTCCCAAGAAGAGCTCGACAAGCTTCACACAGCCGAAGGCTTTCATGATCCGAAGACCGGTCATAGCGTGATTATCGCGGGCAATGTGGAGCTGCGCCCCGGCGAAACTCCGCACGATGCGATGATCCGCGTCATCGGGCACGAACGCGTGGGCCACGATGGCCTGCAAACGCTGCTGGGCGACAAAAACAGCAAGGCGCAGAAACATTGGGAGGGTCTGACGCAGCGCATCAAGCCGGAGGAGCTCGATGCCATCGGCAAAGAGGAAGGCTACCGGCACCTTGCGGGCGACCGCAATGCGCTGGCCCACGAGTGGTTTGCACGCCAAGCGGAGAAGTCTCCCGAAATGCTGAAAGAGCCCGGCCTGGTGCGCGACATGTGGGAGGCCTTCAAGGGACAGCTCCGGAAGCTCAGCAACAACTGGAAGAACACGGACGAGAGCCATCTGGACACCCATCTGCACGAGCTCCTGCGCCTTTCGCGCAAGGCGGCGTTGAAGGGGCCTTCCACCACCAATGCGACGACAGGGGCGTTTCATCCGGAGGGCGGGTTGCATACGCGCCAGTTCAGCCTGGCATCCTATGCCGCGCTGCGGAAGCGCGAAGACAAACCCAACTCGTGGCAGGAAGTGAAGCCGGGCCATCGCTGGATGTCAGCCAAGCAGTATCTGCCGCGCACGGGCGACAAAGTGCCTGGGTTTGCCATTCTCAAGCGTGGCACGTTTCCCGAACAGGTCGATGCCCTGGCTAACTGGTTGAAAATGGCTGATCCGGTAACTGACCCCTGGGGCATGAGGGTCAACTTCAACCACCCGCAAAGGGAGGGTACTCAGCCAACCGAGATCAGAAACCGAGCTGCACACCTTTTGGGTGAAAACCTCGATAAAAAGGTTGAGAACCGAACTAAGAACCCGGACAAAATCGCCTGGTTTGGTGCAGTGCGAAAGACGATCCAAGATGCGCAGGCGAGGGTGGTTGGTAAAGAAGGACAGGTGATGTATTTCCGCAGTTACAAAGGGGGTATCCACATGGTGGTGGTGGTGGACGGCCAGGTGAAGGATCAAGCCCACATCATCACCCAGTACGCACCCACTTCTTTTGATGGCAAGAACAAGCTCTACGAGGATGCTCGCATCGAGTTTGCCCGAGCTGCCACCAGCCTGGATCCACCACGATGATGCGTTCACTCGCCAGGACCTCAATAATAAACAAAACGCCCCTGAATCCGGGGGGATTCAGGGGCGTATGCATCGAACAAGTTCGATGGATTCCGGCCATGCCCCTTGAAGGGGGGCTGGTCTGCCAGCCTACCGAGGCAGCCTCAGGATCAAACGGTACAGACACCTCTCCCGGGAGCGCATAAGGATAATAAGTCCCATCTTCCAAAAGTCAACCTCCACCCTGAGGAAATGAAGCCGTCCAAAAACGCTTTCTGGGTCCGCGCGAGGGCCAGCCCATTTCTCCTCTTAACCAAGATCGCCTTCACCGATTGCTCGACAATGAAACGTCACTCAGGCAATCTTTGAAAGATCATTTGGAGCCAGAAGCCATCGAAGGCCTCTTCGCCCGTGCCAAGGCCTTGCTGGCTCGGGGAAGGTATGGCAATTTTACGTTAGATGAGATCAACGCCCACCTGCCATCAGAGAAGCATCGCGTTGATCCTGTTCCCTTCTACGACCTAGGCCAATAATCATCTCTTGATATGAAAGTAGAAATTCGAGTTTACGACAACGATCCCCAAGGAACACTTTGTTGCACATGGACTTTGGACCGCAACGGCCATGCCGTATGCGATGATCCCAAGACGCAGGAAAGGGTGGAATACAGCGGCATCTGCGCGAAAGGACGCCTCTACTTTCCGAAGGATGGAGAGGAGTTTCTGCGCAACTATCAGTGGGAATACGCCAGCAGCAGCTTCGTGCGCGCTGTCATTGTGGAGTGAAGGCAGGCGCGTCTGGAGCAGAGATGGGGGGTTATCGACTGACAGGGAAATGGGGTCGGGTGCAAAGAATTGACAGTAATATCCTGGATGTTTTCGGCAGCGAAGGTTGTTCAGGGAACATTCAGTCGTTGGAATCGGGAAGCTGAGTTGCCTAGAGGATTGCAGCGGGAAATTTGTCAATTATTTGCACCCTGACCCCATTCCCGCTGGGGTCCGGACTTGCCGCCTCGGCGTTTCTGACGGCGGCGGGCGGGCGCTCCGGGTTTGAGGCGGCGCTGGGCGGCACCCGCGCCGCAGCTCGGGAGGCTGCGCAGGGATACTGGAAAAACCTGCTGAGCAACGTTGCCGGAGGAGCGTCGGGGACGCACCAGCAGGTCAATGACAGCCTTCAGGAGGCGCAGATCCAGTTATCCTCGGACGGGAATGCCCAGGACGGAGCGCAGGGGACGCCTGATTCAGGCTCACAAATACCAGGAAATACCAGTAGTGAGATGCGGGAAAATGGGAAGGCATCCGCTTCCGCGCCAGATGTTGTGCAGGACAAGCAGCAAGCTCCGGAAGTGCCCACGCCCAAGGCCGCCGCTGACCTGGAGGAGGCCGGCAGAGTGATCGATGACATCAAGCGTCTCCAGACGAAGGCGGGGGAAGGGCCGCTAAGCGCGGAGGAGCAGCGCGAGCTCCACCACGCGGAGGCCACGCTGGCCCTCACCCAGGTGGCACATCTGGAGAAGGAGCAGCAGGAGCTGCGCAAGCTCAGCCCTCCGCGCGAGCTGGACAAGTTCAAGACCAAGGCCCTGGCGGAGGCCAAAGCCGTGCTGCAGAGGCCGTGGCCGGGGACCGACACTACAAATCCCAACGGAGGCCAGTTGAAGGACCCGGCGCAACAGCACGGCTTGGGCGGGGGAGCGGTTCATGATCCGACCATGGAGGAGTGGAAGGACAATCCTAACGGTGAGAAACGAACTATATCTGAAGCGACTGAAATCTTCCGGACCAACTTCGAGGAGTTTTTGCGACTTCATGGGAAACAACTTGGTGTTAATCTGGAGCCGGCTCTGGTCGATCAAATCAAATTTGTGCCTGACGAGGCCATTCCTCCCGAAAATGGCAAGAAAAAATGGGCGGCTTACAGACCAAATTCCATTGCCACGGGACTGAATGGAGAACATAAGTGGAAGGATTTTCTTGGCGACGGAAAAATCAAAGTTTCAGTAGATCCCGAATTGCTGAAAAGCGACCAGGGAATTGTAGGCATTTTCGCTCATGAAATGTTGGAGCTTCAGGGTATTAATGAAGCGATGCGCGAAAACGTTAATGGTTCCTTGCCCAAGGAGGGACTCCAGCAACTCATCAACGATTTGCACACGAAAGCGATCAGGCTGCAAAACCACCTCGTTAAGTTTATGAGAGACAAAGCAGCAAACAAATAACCTCCCAAATACATGGACTCCAGATCACAACCAGCACAAAACAACAAAAGCGCATGGTCGGCCGCTACGCCGGAGCAGCTTTTGGAGAATTATATGAGGGAAGGAGGGAGGCATTCATTGATCATGGAGCTGATGGATTGCGTGGCTGCTACCAAAGACATCCCGCGCGTTCTGCGCTGCCTACCGGAAAACTTGCTGAGCGACTTCATCAAAATGCTCCAGCCTGTGGCTGCCTTGGAAAGAGAGGAAGATCTCATCAAGATCGGATATCAATATCCCTGGGGGGTCAAGGAGGCGCGTGAGGTTCTGCAATGGCTGGCCGAGCATCCGCATCCGCATCTGGCCCCACCTGATGGGAAGCCGGAGCCTGATCCCAACTGGGAGCCTCCGGAAACGGACTATGACCGGGAGTTTGGCAGAAAGGTCGAGCGGAGAAGAGCTTTCTTCGCCAAGATGCTGGATTGCGTGGCGCTCACCCGCGATTTTGCAGGGGTGCTACGTCTGCTGCCCGAAGATGTGTTGAGCAGTTTTGTCGATCACATTGAATGGGTGGCGGCTAAAGAAGGCGAGGGGGATTTGATCAAAGTCGGGAAAAATGTGAGAATGCGGGCGCACGAGGCGCGGCAGATGAAGCAGTGGCTGGCGCGGCAGCCGCATCCCCAGCTCGCCCCGGATTCCAGGGTGTCAGAGTTTGGTCCTTTTTGGGATCCTCTTGGTTCGGACCATGAGCGGGCTTTGCAGAAAATGCTTGAGCAGAGAGGGGGGGAGAGCAAGAAGAAAACAAGTGCGAGCTGATCTTGGATGCTTTGGCATCGACTATTGCCAGTAATGGAGGCAGAGCAATGGGGGAAGGGAGCAAATCATTGATAATCGATCTTGGATGTTTTGGGCAGCGAAAGTGAACTTTTCTCGTGCCTATGCCCAGTGGGTAATCGAGAGTGTACACCATCCTGAAGCCAAGGCGGCGAAGGAAGAACTGCAAAACATCCTGAATTCGGCTCAGAGTTTCGAGCAATTCAGCGGTCCCGCTTGGCAAGAGATCAAAACACTATTTAATATAGCTATGTTACCCAGGAAAAAGCCATGAGCACGCCCCCATTGACAATTGATCAAATGCGTGAGCTGATGATAAAAATGAAAGTCATCAAACAAGCTTACCGCTCTGGACAGAAATCTGCCGAAGACTGCATTGATGAATTGATGGCTCCGCCTTACAATTGTTCGTGCAGACTGAGCGCCATGCGTCTTTTGGATCCTGGACCACCGCAGACTGACAGGCCCCCTGGGTGGAGTTCTGAATCTTCTGGCGACTGATCTTGAAATAGACTAGCAATCCGACAGAGTGCAGGGGACGTTGATGGCGCCGCCGCTCCCCAAGGGAGCTTTACTGCGGCGACTGAGGACGCCGCGGGACGCACCATTCTAAACCCGCGCGCACCACCGCGGAGAATTCCCTCGGCATCACTGATCCCGAAAACGTCCGCGCCACCCGCGGTGCGGACGGCAGCATCATCCTCTCACGCCCGGGCGCAGACGGCACGCACCAGCCCTTTGCCACGCTCGATCCCAAGACCAACCGCATCACCCTCGCCCCCGGCGCGGATGGAAAGTTCACGCAGGCCGCCGCCGATCTCGCTGCCAGCGGCTCCGCCACCAGCACCCCCATCTACCTCCCCGGCGGCCAGCCGCCCTACACCGAGGCGCAGGTGAGCGACCTCATCCAGAAAGGCATCGCCGCCACCACCTCCACCACCGACCGCAAAGCCGCCGAAGCCGCCCTCACCCAGGCCGGCCTCTCCCCTGAAGGCATCGCGCAGATGGTGAATGAGGGCCGGCTCTCCGTGCAGGACGGCCAGCTCCTCAATGGCAGGCTCAACAGCGGCCGCGCGCCGAGCACCATTCCGCCTGCCGGCACGCAGGGCTTTGGGGCATGGATCACGGATGAAAGCAATCCCCGCAGCGCATGGTGGCGCCACGGCACCGATGAGCAAAAAGCCGTGGCCGTGCATGAGAACTTCGACGACCTCGCCGCAGGCAGGGCAGGCGATGGAAACACCCCGCCCGACGCCATCGAAAACATGCGACGCCAGGCCCTTGGCGACATCCGCCCGGAGTGGGGGAAGCCCGGGGCCGCCACCCCCGGCCAAGATCGCCAGAACGGCGCCGCGCGCTTTGAAAGCATCCCCCTCAAAGACGGCGGCCACACCCTGCTGCCCGGCGGCAAATGGACCGTGGAGGATCTGGAAAAGCTGCATGAAAACCCCACCTTCGCCAAAGCCACGCAGGCCCAGCGCGACGCCGTGATGAATGACATCATCGGCCAGAGCTTTGCCGACTACAGCCAGCGTCCCGGCTTTGACCAGGCCGCCTACCAGCGCTTCAACCAGATCGCCCAGCAGGCGCGCGACAGGTCCGCCGCGCTCAAGACCTGGGCGGACACCGGCTCGGAAGCGAAAGACTTTGCCGGAAACGTCGTGGGTGGCGTTGCACGCCCCATCATCGCCACTGCCACGGATCTTTCCGCAAAGGATCCGGATGGCGAATGGCGCGCGCCCCTGGGCAATGTGGCCGAGCAGGCGGGCTACTGGTTTGACAAAGCGGGTGATACGGGCGCAGGCTTCCTGCCTTGGAACCTCCCTGCCCGCTGGCAGCTTGGCAACGATCTGGAGGCCCTGCATCAGGACCTGCTCAACGGCAGCTTTCCGCTCAACGACCGCGCCAGGCTCGACGAATGGCTGGCCGCGCGCAGCAAAGCGCTCACGCAATCTCAGAAGGCCTGGTATGAGGCCGTGCAGGGCAGGCCGGACACCAGCACGGACAAGGGGCTGGCGCAGCACATCTACACCCACGCCAACAGCCTGCTCAATCCGGTCAATGCCGAGCTGGTGAGCAGGTTCATCCAGACACGCGACCCCGCTGTGTGGGACGAATTGCACCATAATCTCACGCGCACGCCGCAGCGTGCCGAGACCGAGCAGGCCCAGAAAAAGAGCCTGGAGGACAGCAAGATCGTCAACTTCATGACGCAAAACTACGGCGGGGGCGACTACGCGGAGCCCATGAAAGCTGCGGGCAATCCCCTGGACATCGCGTCCAATGTCGTCCCCATGGTCCGGGGGCTGCGCGCCGGAAAAGCCGCCACTGAGGCCGCTGTGCTGGCGGGGAAGAGCGCCCTCAAAGGCAGCGCTGCCGCCATGGCCAAAAGCATCCTCATCAATCTCGGCACCGGCGGCTTGCAGACTCTGGTGGAAAACCCCGACGCCACCTTTGCCGAGCTCGCGCAGGCGGGTAAGGAAAACATCGCCACCGCGCTCGGACTGCACGCGGCGGGGCATGTGGCCGGCAAAGCGAAGGCTCTTGTCACCGATCTCAACGACGCTTACAAGGCCCGGCAGGTCATCGACAAACTCGGAGCGCCCAACCGCCAGAACACCTTCAGGGAAGCAGTGCAGCTCCATGAAGCAGAAAACACCCTGGCCGCCGCCCAGAAGGCCAATCTAGAAAAAAAGAAAAGCGCTGGCGGAACCCTCACCTCAGAGGAAAGCAGCACCCTCGACAAAGCCAATGCCACGCTGGCGCGCCATGCTCCGCGCAATCGAGGCCCATTGCCTGCGATCCCCGATGCGCGCCGGACCATCCAGGATCTTTCGAAAAAAGAAGCCAGCGGCCCGCTCAATGCCGATGATGCCCACAGCCTGGCGGACGCACGGCGGGCCATCGCCCAGCAGCGTGTCAATGATCTGCTAGCCAACAAACCCCTCAGCCTAGCGCAGCAAAGAGAGCTGGATCGGTTCCGCGAAATCCTCGCTGCCTCTCCTTACGGTACTGAACTGCCAAAGGGGCCGCCACCGGGTTATGATCCTCGTCCCCGCGCTCCTATTCCTGGCAAGCCTCCGCGTCAGCACCACGAATGGTACCCAATCGAAGGTGACAAGCCCGTGCATCCCTCAGACGACAAGTTCACGCCTGATGCGCTGGCCATTCCTGACAGTGAGATTAAAGACACCATGGACCGCTTAAAAGCCAACGGTCATGCACATGACCGCCATGGTCCTGAGGTGACAGAAGGCCAGCTCAGCGACAGAGCCATGCACAAAGTGGATCCCATCACCCAAACCAAGGAAGATGGTGAAAAAAGTGGGAAAAATCACCGCGCCGCAATACGCTCCACTCAATTTACGAGCGAGCGATCCATGACACAGGCCGTCAAAGCCATTGAGAATAGCAATGAATATAGAGACAACCTGGCGAAGGCTGTGGCAGAGGGAGACAGCTCATTTGTCGTCGAAAACGTATCTCTGGAATCTGCCTTGGGACCAGACTATCTAGACCATGTTCGAGGGCGCACGCGTGATGATTCGCCTAGAAATCATGTTGGACATCGACCCACCATTTTAAAAGCCGGGAAAATTTTTGCTCACTATAAAAAAGACCCTGCTACAGGACAATTTTATCTCAACACAATGTACCCAACTCATTCGCCACTCTATGAAAGAGACTGAACATTCCACCAACATCTTACGCGAGAAGCTCAGAGCAAACTTGCTCGGAGAAGTTTACGACCTTGAGGGTTTAGCTGACTGGTGTCAAAGGGCGTATCCTAAAATAGCGAGTTGCTGCGAATTTAGAAAGGAGCTTCTGGATGCAATCAACTATCCAGGCCTAGTCTCACCCAAAGCCTACGAAAACTGGACTGACGACGACAGCTACCCCACACAAGAACTGCTTCAGGCCCATTTCAGAGAGATTTGGAACGCATGCTTTCCTGATGAGGCTATGGATTGATCCACGGCCTCGTTCTGGTTTCCTGTCTTTGACCAGGTTACATGGTGCCAGCAAACAGTCCAGCAAAGACTGCCAGCGTTTGACCAGTGTTTTGAAATCATGCGGCGAGTGGTGCACGATGCGTCCTTTGTCGAGTCCGTTGCCTGCGGCGTCAACGGCATGCCAGACGCTGTATTTTTTGGTGGTAGTCGATGCCGATGAAGGTGGCGTCTTCGGTGATGATGGCGGGTGGGGTGTGTGATTGAGTGCTCATGGTGCACACACTCTATCAAATCGCCTTCTCCTAGGGAGACGTGCCGGAAAGAGAGGCGTTCTCCTTCGTATTCATGTCGCCTGACCCCATTTTCCCCGAACAATGTGCTGCGCTCCCTGCTGGTGGGTTTTGGCGACATGGCCACCATGACCATGGGACTGGCGGGCATGGTGGGCATCCCTGCCGCCTCTGAGAAAGCTGCCGACTGGGCCCAGCGAGGGAGCGACTTCCTGGCGCCCATTTCCGCGGAGGGGGGGCAACTCTGGAAGGACATCGGCCATCTTCGGCCATGTGGCGCGCATGGCGGGGACCATGGTGGCCACGCTGCTCATCACGCGGGGGCTGGGGGGAGGCGTGGGGACGATGTCCACGCTCTCCGGCGCCCAGACGGCGGGCAGCCAGTATGCGGAGACTTATGGGCGGCTGCGTGAGCAGGGCAAGACGCACTTCCAGGCATGGTTGTCCACAGCTCCTTTTGCGCTGGGGTCCGGACTTGCCTCGGCGTTCCTGACGGCGGCGGGTGGGCGCTCCGGGTTTGAGGCGGCGCTGGGCGGCACCCGCGCCGCAGCTCGGGAGGCTGCGCAGGGATACTGGAAAAACCTGCTGAGCAACGTGCCGAAGCACGCGCTGGCAGACCTTCCCCAGGAGCTGCCGGATGAGCTCTTCAGCCAGATCAGCTCGGCGCTGGCCACCGGCGACGACGTGGGGAAGGTGGTGGGCGATTTCTTCAAAAACTCACCCGAGCTCATGGGAGCGATCATGCTGATGGGCGGTGCCGGAGGAGCGTCGGGGACGCACCAGCAGGTCAATGACAGCCTTCAGGAGGCGCAGATCCAGTTATCCTCGGACGGGAATGCCCAGGACGGAGCGCAGGGGACGCCTGATTCAGGCTCACAAATACCAGGAAATACCACAAGTGAATCGCAAGACTCCGGCCAATCACGGGCAGCTTTCGGCCGGCCCTCCACGCCACCGCTGAGCGTGGAGAAGTCGCAGGCCCTCATTCACAACGTGATGAACAAGCCGGCGGAGCAGCGCGCGCACCCGACCACGCAGGCGGACCTGGCGCAGGCGCAGTGGGTGGTGCGGGAGCATGTGCGGAGGCTGGAAAGCCAGCGCGAGCCGTTGAGCGCGGCGCAGGAGAAGCAGCTGGCGGAGGCGAGGGGAGCGCTGGCACGGGGGCAGCCGCCAGAAGCCAAGACTACGTCCACCCACTCCAGCGGCGGCAGCCTGCCGCCGGGGACGTCTGCCACCATGAATGGAGGCGCGCCGCCGGCAGGCATTCACACGGATGCACCGCCAGCATGGTCCAGCAGTGAAGAAGACCCTTCCCCGACCAGCGCCACCTGGTCCACTGGCGGCGAGGATCCGACACGTTCCTCCTCCTCCGCCACTGCCACCACCAACAGCTTTGATCCTCCTGACCTCGCAACGGCCGGCAAGGCTCTGGATGCGGTCAAGGCGCTACAAAACAAGGGAGGTAAGATCACCCTTGATGAAGCGCATCAACTGGACCAGGCGGAAAAGGCCGTCGCCAGCGCCATCAAGGCTAATTTGGAAAAGAAGAAGGGGGTCACTGGAGCTCTCAGCGAGCACGAAACGAACGCTCTCAACGCAGCGAATGCCACGCTGGCGCGGCCTGCGCCGCGTGACCGCGGCCCCCTGCCGGCGATCCCCGATGCGCGCAGGACCATTCAGGATCTTTCCAAGAAAGAAGCCAGCGGCCCGCTCAATGCCGATGATGCCCACAATCTGGCACACGCACGGCGCGCTATCGCCCAGCAGCGTGTCAATGATCTGGCTGCTTTGGGCACCGCCATCACCCCGCAGCAACTAGTTCTACATTGTTAGGTTTTCAAAGGCGTCAGCCGCCGTTTTTTTCGAGCCTTCGCGTGGGACTTGGATGATTGTGCCCGGTTTGAGTGGCGTTGCGCCATCTGACGCAGTACTTCCTTCTCGCTGCGCTCTCGTTGTGGCAGGTAGATGTCGAGCAGTTCGGTGACATCGCGCACACTGAGCAGCGGCACGTTTTGGGCGAGCCGCTGCTTCTCCTTCACTGTGAAGAGCTGTGCCAAGCTTACCATTGCCATGTGATGATGCCAGCCGGCCCAGCCGCGCACTTCATACTGCGCCATGCCCAGTTCACTTTTGGCCTCCTTGAACGCCTGTTCGATCCAGAACCGCTGCGCCTGCTTCAGCGCAAGCTTCTCCCATGAAGTGTCCGCTGGCAGATTGCTCAGGCTGTATTTGAAGCTGCCGTCGGCCTCTTTTCTGACCACCAGCAGTCTTGCCCGGGCCTTCTCTGTTTTCCCATCCCAAAGCCAGACACTTCGGACCATGATCGGCGCTCGCAGCTCGCCCTGTGTGCTCTCACGCAGCCTGACCTCCCGGCTCTCCTTGTCAAAGCATTGCGCCACCAGCGCACCGAGCTTCTTTTGCTCGGCCTGCGCATTGCCTGCCTGCACGCTGCGCCTTGGCCTGCCTGCTTTGGGCGTGCTGCGCGGCTGCACGATTCCCGGCCGTGGATCGCTGGTCCACACTTTGGTGACATGGGCCACATCCATGAGGAACCTCTCCCCCAGATCCTCCAGCTGGGCGCAAAACACCTGGTTGTTGCCATACACCTCGTCGCCCCCCACCCAGGCGTGCCTGCTGCCGCGCTCCCGGGCCGCTTCCACCATCTGCAGCGCCAGTTCCGTCTTGGTGTGATGCTTTTGTTTGTCATCGGGCACCTTGGCTTTCTTGCAGCGCTGCTCATCCTGAGCCCAGGATTCTGGCAAAAGCAGGCGCATGTCCACCAACGCCGCCAGGCTGCCGCGCCCCAGGCACGCGAACACGCCCACCTGGCAGTTTTCGGTCTTGCCCAGCCGCCCGCAGTATTGACGCTGCACGCCGACGGAGAGATCTCCCTTTTTGACAAAGCTGCTTTCATCGAGCACCAACGCGCTCTCATCATCGCCGCCGAGCTCCCGGTCGGCCTCCTGGCCTATTTGGCGCATGAGGGCTTCGTGGCTCCAGGGCGAGTCGCTGATGAACTGCTGCATGCCCTGGTAATCGCTGCCGCCGACGTGCGCGCCGATGCACTCGATGTTTTTGCGACGCTGCCTGCCCAGCAGACCGCCAAGGTAATGACGGGCATGACCAATGACGTCCTTGCCCCGGACAATGAAGTGATGCTCGAACATCGAGCAGTAGTTGACGAAGTTTTTCGCCGTGTCACGCAGGCACGGGAGGACATTTTTTTTGACGCTGTTGTGGGTGGTTGGTTCTCACGCCAGCGCTGCTTTTGTATCCGCTCATGTCGGCCTCAAGGCAATCTCATTGTCTAACAATGTAGAACTAGGACAACTCAATCAATTCAAAAAAATCCTCAACGCCTCCCCCTACGGCACCGAACTGCCCAAGGGGCCGCCTCCGGGGTATGACCCGCAACCACGCGGCCCCATTCCTGGCAACCCGAACCCACAACATCACGAATGGTATCCGCACGAAGGCGAGAAACCCGGACATCCCTCAGACGACAAGTTCACGCCTGATGCGCTGGCGATTTCCGATGATGAGATCAAAGCTACAAAAGAGCGCCTAAAAACCAAAGGACATGCTCATGACCGTCACGGACAGGAGGTCACTGAAGGACAGCTTGATGATCGTGTGAAACATCAAGTGGATCCCATGACTCAAACCACGGAAAGTGGAGACCCCCGAGGGAAGGATCATCGCAGCGCAGAACATGCCACTCAATTTACGAGTGATCGAGCCATGACTCATGCTCTGAAAGAAATCGAACGACATCCTGACTTTACGCGAGCGGAAACCATAGCTTTAAACCACCTTCCCCACCCCAGTCCTACTTTTGCAGTTAAGCTTCCATTGAAAGATGTGCTTGGCGACAAATACGCCGCACATGTGCGGGGACGTTCGCTTGTGGATCTCGACAATCCTTCTGCCGGGACCAAAGCTACCGAGTTGACGGATGGAAATGTCAAGGCAGTCTACAAGTACGACAGAGTTACCAGAAAATACTATCTTCTCACAATGTATCCTGATCCAAAATGATGAAATCGTCTTCTGAATCACCAACAGTATTGGAAACTCTGCTCTCAGCCAATCTTGACGTGGAAGCTTATGACTTGGAAGCGTTTGCAGATTGGTGCAAGGCATGTCTGCCCAGTTCAAGCCTTGTCCAGGATTTCAAATCGCAGTTGCAACATGCCATCGACAATCCCGGACTTGTGACGCCCAAACTCTATAGAGCATGGACCTCAGATGCCAGCTTTAAGACACAGGAACAGTTACAAGCCCATCTCAACAACATCTGGAACATGTGCTTCTCTGATCAGCGCATGCGTTAAAGGACAATTTTCACATAGACAATACCCCGCTGAAGGACATGCGCCGCACAACTGCGGTCTTAAAACAATGCGGCCGAAAACAATGATTCCTCAGCCAAACTCATAGTCAGCGCTGGAAACAATATTGTCAGGCAGCCTCAATGCTGACTCCTATGATTTAGACGAGCTAGCCGATTGGTGTTTAAAGGCATGCCCAGGAACACCACTTGGTCGAGCTTTCAAAGAGCAGCTTCACGCAGCGATGATGGAACCAGGGTTGCTCACTCCGAAAACGTATCAATATTGGACTTCAGACTGTAGTTTTCGCACCCAAGAAAAGCTGCAAAATCATTTAAAAGAGGTGTGGAACACCTGTTTCCCTGACGAAGCAATAGAATGACGATAAGAAAAGGAGATGTCAGTTTAAAATGGCATCATTTTTTCCTTTGAACGCCCCCTGCCTGCGATCCCCGATGCGCGCAGGACCATTCAGGATCTGTCCGGCAAAGCTGCCGCAGGAGGCGCCCTCAGCGCCGACGAGGCCCACCAGCTTGCCCATGCTCAGCGCGCCATCGCCCAGGAGCGTGTGAACGAGCTTGCTGCAGCCGAGGCCAGCGGCACCCTGACCGCGCCGCAAAGAAGGCAGCTCGATAGGTTCCGCGAGATCCTGAATGCCTCCCCCTACGGTACCGAACTGCCCAAGGGGCCGCCTCCGGGGTATGATCCGCATGCCACCACTGCCGCGCACCGAGAGTGGTATCCTCCCGAAGGCAAAAAGCCCGTTCACCCCGCCGATGACAAGTTTACGCCCGAGGCACTGGCGATTCCCGATCACGAGATCAAGGCCACCAAACAGCGTCTGAAAGAAGAGGGGCACGCACATGATCGCCATGGACCCGAGGTGACTGATGGGCAGCTTGCAGATCGATCAATGCATGGCATTGATCCCATCACTCAGACAAGAGAAGACGGCATTAAGAGTGGGCAAGACCATTCATACTCTGGAAATGCGACTCAGTTCACTAGTGACCGAGCCATGGTGCAATCGTTGAAGGCCGTGGAAGGAAGCCATGAATTTCATTTGAAGTTGCAGCTGGCAGAGGCTCACAACGCCAGTCATCCCGGAAAACCGAGGCCTCAAATTGTTATCAAAGGTGTTTCGCTTGAGAAGGCGCTAGGACCTCAATATCACGAACATGTCAGAGGCGTGAGTCGAAAAGGTACGGCGGCGGCGCCCACCGGCACCGAACCAATAGATTTTACGAATGGAAAAGTTATGGCAGTCTATCGCTATAATCGATCCACCGGTAAATATCAGCTATATACAATGTACCCTGACCCCCAATGAGCGCCCCCTATCAGATAGAACCCGTATTGGAAGAAATCATTTCTTCCCATCTTAATATTGAAGCTTATGCATTCGACGAACTAGCAGAATGGTGCCGTGACTCCTGGGAAACATCTCAGCTGCTGCAGAAGTTCAAAAAACAACTTCAATCGGCCATCTGTAAGTCTGGAAGTATCACACCTAAAATTTACCGCTCTTGGACCGGTGACGACAATCTTGAAACCCAGGAAGCGGTGGATTCTCGTCTGAAAGACCTCTGGAACGCATGCTTTCCTGGCGAGCGTATGCGGTGAGAACTGGCCAGAACTCTTTTGGCCAGTGATGGCACATTACGCCTGCTGGCAGGCGCTTTCTGAGAACGCGGTCCAAACTCCGGATCGGAGCGATGGGAAGCGTGCAAATCGTTGACATGACAAGTGATCCAGAAGGCTTTCAGCATGCGCCTGGGAGGCTGCGCAGGGATACTGGAAAAACCTGCTGAGCAACGTGCCGAAGCACGCGCTGGCAGACCTGCCGCAGGAGCTGCCGGACGAGCTCTTCAGCCAGATCAGCTCGGCGCTGGCCACCGGCGACGACGTCGGGCAGGTGGTGGGCGACTTCTTCAAAAACTCGCCTGAGCTCATGGGGGCGATCATGCTGATGGGCGGGACGGGGGGAGCGATGGGGACGCATCAGCAGGTCAATGACAGCATTCAGGAGGCGCGGCTGGAGTTGTCTGCAGACGGCACCTCCAAGGATGGAGCACGAAGAACGCCTGATTCAGGCTCACAAATACCAGAAAATACCAGTAGTGAGCCGCGGAAAAATGGGGAGGCATCCGCTTCCGCGCCAGATGTTGTGCAGGACAAGCAGCTAGCTCCGGAAGTGCCCACGCCCAAGGCCGCCGCTGACCTGGACGAGGCCGGCAGAGTGATCGATGACATCAAGCGGTAAATGGGGTCAGGGTGCAAAAACTTGACAAGTTTTGCATGGCTCTTTCAGTCCTCAATGTTTCACACAGATTATCCCACAGCTACCAGCGCACAACTGTCGCTGCCGCCATCGGCCGGTCAATCCGCAGACTTTTCTGTCCTGACATCTGCCCCCTGAGCGCGTTTCTCAGCAGATTCATTCAGGCTGTCACGCACGAACGATTACGCCGCTCTCGTGCGTTCATTTTTTGTCAATTATTTGCACCCTGACCCCATTTACACGCCCTCCAGTACACCGGCAGCGACGGCCTCCTGCACAACGTCATCGGCGGCCTCTCCCGCGCCGCACCCGGACTCGCCGCCACAGCCGCCACCAGCGGCGGCCTCAGCGCCGCCGGCAAAGTCGTCGGACTCCTGGGAAACGGCTCCAAAGTCACACAGGCCGCCAACCTTCTGAACCAGGCCGCAAACTCCACCAAAGTCGCACGCGGCATCAATGCCGCCACCGCCTTCGTCCAGAGCGCAGGCAGCACCTACGCCGACCTCTACCAGCATCACATCGACCAGGGAATGGATCCCAAAAAGGCCCATAAAGCCGCTGCGGGCGCCGCCATCGCCTCCGGCGTTGTCAGCGCCGCGCTCGGCAATGTCTTCCCTGGCGGAGCCCAGGCCCTGACCAACCCCGCGGCCCGCGAAGCCGCCCGCAAGGCCTTTGGTGCCGCGCTCAAATCTGCCCTCAAAGGCGGCGCGGAAGAAATCGGCCAGGAGACCATCGACGGCGGGTTCAACCACATCGCCTCGGAGATGAACAAAGGCAAAACCTTCAACGAAGCCGCCACCAGCTACGCCGAGCAGTTCCCCCAGAGCGCCCTCACCTCCGCCCTCCTCGGCGGCGGCACCGAGGCCGCCTCTACCCTCAGGAAAGGCGGCACCCCACCACCACAGCAGCCCACCCCGGCGAATCCACCAGCACCCTCGTCGCAGCCGACTCCGCCCACCTCTTCACAGCAGCCAATACCACATCATACCACTCAAGACGCCCCCGCTCCCGGCTCCAGCCAGCCATCATCCACTCCCCCCACCTCTGGTTCCGATCAACAACCGCAGACCAGCCCCGACGACGGCAAACCATCGCCAGCTCCCGCAGCCTCCGGTTCCGATCAACAACCGCAAACAACCGCCAACGACCGCAAACCACCGCAAACTTCCCCTCCCGCTCCCCCACTCCCCCCGCCCACCACCGCGCCCAAGAGCCCCGAGCAGTCGCAGCGGCTCATCAACAACGTCATGGACCGCCCGTCCGAGCAGCGCGGGCACCCCCAGGTGCAGTCAGACGTCGCCCAGGCCCAGGACGTCTTGAAGGACCACGTGCAGAAGCTCGAAAACCAAACAGAGCCCCTAAGCGAAGCCCAGAAAAAAGAACTCACCGATGCCAAGGCCACCCTCTCACGACTGCCCGCAGAGAAGCCTGCCAACAAACCCGACTCCAGCCCCAAAACACCGCCCCCAGACGCTGCACGGCCTGAGGCGTCAAATCGCCCACCGGCAGATGCGCCAGACAACGCCACCCGCCCATACGGCGCAGCCGATCCCGACGCCCGACCCGCCACGGCTGATCCCAGCCGCACACCCCACACAGACACGGATGCTGAAGCTCCGCGCAGCCGTGATGACTCCAACGGATGGACGCCGCAGGCAGACACTCAGCCAAGCGATGCGCGCCCCGGCAGGACACTTCCTGCGGATGCAGAGCCCCCGCTCAGATACGACTCGTCAGACTCTCCCCCATCCGGCAGAAACAGACCCGACGGACGGCCGGTGGCTCCTTCGTATCCCGCCCCGGCACGCGACAGCAGTACCGCAAGAAACGCCGGAGACACCACACCCTACCATCCGGCCACACCAGCGGACTCACCGCCCGCCACCAACTCGCGGACGGAAGACAGGCCGACCAACCGCAACGCCCCAGATCAAGTCCGGAACACCTCGGCAAAGCCGAGTGCCCGCCCCGCAGACAACTCAGGCCCGCGCGCGACCAACACCCCTGGAACCCCACCGGCAGCTCCGGCAAACGGCAGCCAGCCCTCGCCATCAACATCCACCCGTCCTACCGTCCCCCCCTCCACCCCACCGCTGAGCGTTGCCCAGTCGCAGCACCTCATCAATAATGTCGCAAACATGTCCCCCGAGGCCCGCCAGCACCCCCAGGTGCAGGCCGATCTGGCTCAGGCGCGGGATGTCGTGGCAGAGACGCACACGAAGGCAGGCGAAAGCGACTTCACTTCGGGTTCTGTCGTTACAAACGGATTGCCGGCTGGCATTACCAGCAGTAGTGCATACGGAGCAACTGGCATCAGTTCCAGAAGTTCCTCTGCACACCATAATTCATCGAGAACTAAATCGAGTGCGACCAGCCATGTTGTAGGAGCAGGGGCTTATCCCACCGTGCGTTGGAATCCTAATCGTGAAGGCACCCCTGTTAGAACACCCGAGCAAGCCGAGGCAATCGCCAAAGAGCATGGCGTCCATATTCCCGACTGGGTCAAATTTAGACCCGTACCTTCAGAGTTTTATGGCGAGGACAAGTGGGCGCAATATTGTTATTTTGGCCCCTCCACAAAATATGTCTCTCTCAAACTTTTGCTTGATCCTGACGGTACCTTATCAGTTGGGTTTGATGAGCGTCTTTTGCATAGCGACGAAGGAATCGTAGGTGTCTTCGCTCATGAAATGCATGAAGTGAATGCGCTTTATGAAATATTGCGACACGGTGACTCCATCTCTTTTGCCACTCTTGAGAGATTGATTCAACCTCCTCATGGCAGGCTCCATCAAGAAGCATGGGACATTTCTGATGCAAAGATTAAACAGATGCGAAAAGATGGATATGACGCACGCACACGCAAATTTTAACCCTCTCAGTCCACCACCATGAGAACCCTACCCCTGACATGCAAAGATCCAGCCGCATGGTTGAATGATTACAAAATTAATGGCATGCCCAAGCTGGAGTTTTTCACCTGCTTGACCGGATGCGCTGTTATCGCCGATCCGTCTGATATTGCAAAATCAGTGCCAGATGAACTTAAGGATGAGTACCGTGAACACGTTCGCGGCATTTCAGCTTTCAAAAATGATGACGACCTGATTTTCATCAACGGCCCACGAATTTTCGGGCTGCGGGAAGTGCGCCTTATGCATGAATGGTATTTACTTCATCCGAAAAATTGATGGTTTGGTTATCTCTTCAGCGTATGAAGTAGGGCATGCCTACATATCCCATGACCATGATGGCACGGTCAGCCTGTAGAGGAATGCGCTTGGATGATAAGTAGAGTCTGTCGGGTAGAAAGCAGAGCTTCAGCAACGTCGATGCCGAGGGGCGCGAGATCCCTCCCTCAGACACCCCGGAGCCCACCACCATCGCCCCCGCAGTGGTCCCGCGCCCGCCCGCCACTGGCGAACCAGATTCAGGAACACAAATACCACAAGATACCACTACCAGAGGACCCGCTCCCGGCAAAGAGGCGCAAACCACCGCCCCGGACAGCCAGACACCGCCAGAGCCCGGATCGGGCCCGTCTGCACATGCCGGAATACCAGAAACTACCACGAAAGTCCCCGCCGATGCACCGCCCGGGATGGAGCCATCCAAAGAGGCGGCATCCGCAGGCCAGGTCATGACCCTGGAAAACGCCCACGAGGTGCTTGGCGACATCGAGCGGCTCAAGGCCAAGGAGAAAAACGGCGGACTCACCAGGGACGAGCAGATCGACCTGCACCATGCCGAAAACCTCCTGGCCCGCGCCCAGGTCACCAATCTGGAGGCCAAGCAGAACGACCTGGGCAAACTGGACACGCCCCGTGATCTTCATTCCACCGAACTCGACGCGCTGGCAAAGGCCAAAGCCGTGCTGGCAAGACCCTGGCCCGGTACAGCACCCG
Organism: Prosthecobacter sp.; assembly: GCF_044227185.1. Taxonomy (GTDB): domain Bacteria; phylum Verrucomicrobiota; class Verrucomicrobiia; order Verrucomicrobiales; family Verrucomicrobiaceae; genus Prosthecobacter. The sequence goes on from NZ_JBGAFO010000013.1 coordinate 52,126, forward strand.
CCAGCACCAGCACCCAGTCCAGCCGCGGCAGCCTCCCGCCTGGAGACACCGCCACCACCAGCGGCGTCACGCCGCCCGCAGGCATCGCCACCAGCGGCCATACCGGCACGGGAGACACCCCGGGTACGACAGCCACCGGCACCACCACCTCCACGGCCAGCTCCGGCGGCACCCTCACCCCTGCCACCGGCAGCGGAAGCGGCACCCACACCACCAGCGGCGTCACAGCCCCAGAGATCGGCCACGGCAAGCTGATACCAGAGGATACCACACACTCCGAGCACATCGACCTCGCGCGCAGGCGGGCGGAAAACCTCGAAGTAATCGCCGACAAGCGCCCGCTCAACAGGCATGAGCAGGAAGTCTATGATAACGCCCGCCGCGTCCGCGATCGCAACGCCCCCGCCCAGCCGGGCGACCGCAGCAGTCCCTCTCCGTCCGCAGGCAGCCGCAACACCGGCGACCCAGACCACCTCGCCATGTCCGGCGACGAAGACGCCCTCGTCCCCGTCACTCCAGATGAAGACGCCACGCTCAATGCGGAGGCTGACACTCCGCCTGCCGACGTCCACGCTCAAGGGCCTGATGCCCGGGGGGGCACGATCGACGCCCCACCCACAGCGCAAGCCACCCTGCCGTCATCCAGCACGCGAGCCACTGCCCAGGCGAAACCAAGTGCTACTCCCCACACAGCGCCTCCCGGCTCCCCGCCACCTCGAGGAAATCCACCGCCGGCCACCAGGAACCAACAGGGGGCGCAATCACCGGGCAACGAACCCAACAACACAGGTGCCGGCAACCTTCCTCAGAAGAAAAACAAGAAAAAAAGCGGTCCCGAGAAGCCAAAGCTGCCCGATAAAACAGCTTACAGCGCGGTTTTTGAAATCTACCTCGATCCAAAGGATTACGGAACCAGTGATGATATACATTTCAATCGCGCGAATGAAGCTCTGCACAAAGCAATTCTGGCAGACCCTGAGTTTGCCGCCATGATGGAAAAATTAATTCCGGGAGTAACAGAAATGGTGTCTTCAAAAGGTGGACGTGAAAATCCTGATGGGTATACTTGGCATCATGAGTCCACACCTGGACTCATGCGATTAGTCCCTAGAGATCAACACACATCTGGCTCAACTTTCTGGAATGCTCTGCATCCTGACCCCAAACGTCGAGGAGGCTATGCTCTCTGGGCCATTCCAGCTGGTGCAGTGGAGAGAAAAAAGAAGAAAAAGAAAAAATAGCCATGCGAGACCTCACTGAACTCAATATCAACCGAGGCGGAAAACCTGTGAACCGCCCGCCGCCTTCAGACGCAGCCATTGCCGCCTTTGAAGCCGAAATCGGCATGCCTCTTCCCGAGGAACTCAAAAATCTTCTCCGTTTTTCCAACGGAGGGCACCCGGAACTCGACTCCGTGGACGGTGGAGAAGCCGGCTGGGCCGTGAACCATTTTTATCATTTGACCGAGGAGGACAGGGGCATCGCGAGCCTATGGTATGCCCTCGAAGAATGGCGCCCCATTGTGGGCGCAGATTACATTCCATTCGCCGAAACCGGCGGCGGAGATCCGTTCATGCTGGATGTCTCCGAAACGCCCCCAAGCGTGAACATCTGCCTGCATAACGAGAATATGGACATCTACGAAGTCTCACCCAGCTTTGAAGCCTTCATCGACAGCCTCGCAATCAACCCAAATTATCGATGAACAATCCGCGCTATCACGGCAAACCCACCCTGCGTCTTCTGGAGTGCTATGTGCTCAAGGCCATCGGTGCCCTTTCACCGGCAGACGCGGAAAACCTCAGCGCCATGCAGCCCAAGCTGGCGCAGATCTACTCTGCCTCCGGCACCTGGGATCAGATCATCGCCAGTTCCATGCACCTGCCGGAAAACATGCCCGTCCTCATCCAGAACATGTGGCAGAAGCACCAGAAAACGGCTGCGGAGAAAAACATCCCCCTGACGCCGCAGCATTTCGCCGAAATGTTCGTGGACCATAATCTAGCTCCGCAGGATGCATAGCCAGGGGGTAAGATGAGGGAAATGGGGGGCAGGGTGGAATGGCGCTTGCTTAGCATCTTATGCAGCGCGAAAAATGGGGTCAGGAAAGAAGATGCCTGGCATGAATGGCACTCGGTTAAGCGACGAGACGGTAGCGGTCTCGGTGGAGGATTTCACGGAATTTATGCCTCGGCTTGGTGAGCAGCTGGAACGTTTTGGGTCGTCGTTTAACGGCCCTGGGCTCGCGTCTCTGAGGCCGCAGCGGGTTCTGCACGCTGGCGATGGCCTCCAGCAGTTCCGCTTGCCAGCAAGTCAGCTTGCGGGGCTGGTCATGGCAGGCCGCCGCTTGTGGCAGCCACTGGCGCAGCAGGTCCACCGCGCCTTTGAAACTGATGCGGCCAAGCTCCTGCTGGTGACTGCGGGCGCTCTGTAAAATCAGGGCGCGGATGGCATTGTAGGCGATGGCGTGCATGAGCAGCTCCTTCTCGATCATCGCGGGGTTTTTGGTGCGCAGCACCTCCATGTGCATGGTCGTCTTCACGTCGCGGTAAAACAGCTCGATGCTCCAGCGCCGGTGGTAGAGCTCTGCAAGGCGGGACGCCGGATAGGGCGGGACGCCGGATAGGGCGGGACGCCGGATAGGGCGGGACGCCGGATAGGGCGGGACGCCGGATAGGGGAAAAATGGGGTCAGGGTGCAAATAATTGACAGGCGCTTCCGGATGTTTTCGCCCTCGACTGTTGTCCGGAGTTCTTTCAGTCGTCGGACTTAGGGGGAAGCTGAGGGGTGCGGGGACTGCTCGCAGGCCCAGGTGGTTTTGTCAAAAATTTGCACACTGACCCCAATTCCGCTGGCACGCCCCACTCCGGGGGATGCCGACGCGCGGAGCTGGCCATCCGCCCGGCAGTCGTGGAAAGACGACGGCCACCCTGACGCCATGCCCGCGCCGCCCAGGGCGGTGGGCCAGGCCCTCGATCCCCGCGGCCCCTTCACGAAAGACCAGCCCGCCGCGACCGAGAGCTGGAGAGAGGATTTCCCCGCAACCGCCTCAGGATCGCATTTTGGGAAACCAGGAAATACCACGAATGCATCTGACGGCTTCGGATGGGAACCGCCAACTCCCCAACTTCCTCCTCCCCGAACACCGCCGCTGAGCGTGCAGAGGTCCCGGGAGCTGCTCCACAACGTCTCGAAGATGCCCGTCCAGGCTCAGCAACACCCGCAGGTGCAGGCGGATGTGGCGCAGGCGCGGCGGGTGGTGGAGGGGGACACGGCGCGTAGCACCCGGTTTGAGGCACCCCCGCCCTCTGCCTCCTCCCATGGGGCACAGTCCTCAGGCTCTGGGAAGACATCTCCATCGACTAAAGCCTTGGCGCAGCCAGCTCTCCCGGCCATCACAGGCAGGATTGGCGACATAGAAACGCGGCTTCAGGGTATGGCTGCGGAATGGAACAGGCTTCGGCAAGATTATGAAACGACGCAATCGAATAAAGAGGAGGCATCGATCAACGGCACTAACGCCGAATATTTGAAGGCCCGGAAAGCATTTATCAAGGCGGAGAACGCCCTCAATCAAATGATCGAGAACGCCCGCCGGGAGGTGGAGATTCCCCAGCATGAGCAGGGACAGGTCACTTTTGGTTCTGTTGACAGCAGGCTTCGGACAGCGGTGGAGGCCGGGGCGCGCCTAGCCACCCGCTACATTCACGCTGCCCTGCTGCCCAAAGTGGATGTGGCCTATCGCCCCTACCTCAGGCCTGCTTACCGAGACGGCGTCATTCGCATGGACGCTTCTGCCCCTGAGTCCAAAATCATGCATGAGATCACTCATGGCACGGAGGTGCAAAACCCTGCCGTCTTGGCCGCAGCGCTGTCCTTCCTGCGGTACCGCGCAGGAACTGAACAGCCAAAGCTCCTGAGTAAACTCACAGGAGATCAAAAACACCGCGCAGATGAATATGCGTATGAAGATCAGTTTGGGGCCTGCGGTGGTGATCACTACATGGGCAAGGACTGCGGGGGCAAAGGCACGGAGCTCCTGACCCGAGGCATCGAAAGACTGCATGCAAATCCTGTCGAATTCATGCAAAATGACCCAGAATATTTCCGCTTTATCCTTCAAACCCTCCAACAGCCATGAGCCTACCCCATACTGGAATCTACATCGCCGAATGTAACGGCTACCAAGTCTGCTTTGACGGCAATAAGTGGTGGAGCGACGACTGTCCACGTTTCAATGAACGGCTGGCAGATGACTTTGCCCGGCACTCTGCGCGCGAAACCCAAATGCACCGCACAGTAGCGGACATAGCGCGGCGGGTTTTGAATTCGTGGTACAAGGACTACAAGGAGATCTATTTTCAGTCAGACACATGGGGACCTGAAGATGAGCTGCCGGAAGGAGCCATCGACTGACAGGGGTGGGATTTTATCACTCACGGGTTTTGCGGCATGCTTTGGACCAGGGCAAGCTGGATGCAGAGCGTGCGCGAACAGGGGTTCTCGCGGACTGAAATAGAAGCAGGAGAGATGGCAGGGAGGAGCGGATCTTTCGAATATTTTTTCACGCGGCGCTTGACTCTGAAATTCCGGGCCCAAGGCTGTTTCCATGATGCCTGACCACAGCATGAGACCTGCGGGACGCCCGCAGGGTGCGGTGGCGGGTGTGTGATGCAGGCGGCTGAGGCCGCGTCTTCCTGACCGAGGCAATACAATTTTTTATAATACCACAAACAACCATAACATAGCACCATGACTGACGATGCCCAACCACCACCACCCGCAGCCGCCCCTTCTGCCGCCGTTTCCGAGGCTGCGGCTGTTTTTGAAAACCTTTCGGAGGCGGATGCCAGCGCGGTGCTGGAGAGCCTTCACAGCGAGAGCGGAGGCGGCGATGCAGATGCGGGCAGGGATGCGGAGATGGGGTATGCCGATGAGGCGGGGGTGGAGGTGCTGCCGGGCATGGATTCGCTGGTGGAGGTGCTGGGTGATGCAGATCTGACGGGGATGACGGACGCGCAGATGGCGGATTTTGAAAGCGGGGACGCGGAGCGGGTGGCGGCGGCACTGATGGCGATGCATTCGCAGCACGCAGAGGCGGGGGAGTTTGAGGGTGAGCCGGGGACAGACGCTGGCGCGGACGAGGGCGCGGCTTTCATGGGCGGGCCGGCGCGGGTGTCCATCAAGGCGCTGAAGCCGGAGGACCGGGCGCGCACGGTGCAGGCGCTGGACATGATCCGCGCGGGATGCACGCCGGCGGAGGCGTTTGCGGAGGTGTTTGGCATCACGGGCGGCGCGGCGGAGGATGAGGGGATGTATGTCGAGGAGGGAGAGGATGACTACTACGGGGAGCCTGAGGCGCCGGAGCTGGAGATGATGAGCGCGAGCGCCGCGCCGCAGGTGGCGGAGCTGGAGCAGCAACTGACGGCGCTGCAGCAGCAGTACCGGACGGCGAAGCATACGTATGACCCGGCGGCGACGGACCTTCTGGAGCAGATGACGGATGTGAAGCTGGACCTGCGCGAGGCGCGGCGGGAGGCGGAGGCGGTGAACCGCGAGTGGCTGGGCGCGCAGGAGGAAAGCCTGGCGCGAACGACGGAAATGTACGGCGAGCTGATGGCGGATGAGGAGTCCGGATTTGTGCCGTGCTGCGAAGATGAGATTTTGCTTGCAGAAGCAAAACACGACCCAATTCTGAACTATCCTGACTGGCCTGAGAAGATCGGACGGCGGGTGATTGACAAGTTTTTCAACGGGCACGCGGCGCAGAGCCCGGGCCATGCGAGAGGCTGGTCGCAGATACCACCCGCGCCGCGACATGCGGTGCGGCTGCCCGGCTCACCTGTCGGCCCCGGTTTTTCCGCCGGCGCGCTGTCTCCCCAGACGGCGATGGCGGAGATCGAGAAGCTGACGCCGGAGCAGCAGGACGCCTTCATCCAGAGCCTGGACAAGCTGACGGCCGTGAAAGTACGGCACCGGAGGCCTGGCGCGGATCATGGATATTAGGACCTGGGGGAAGATACCACACGTTCAGAGTTCGAAACCAAGCGAAGAAACACAAAACAAGCAAGCAACACACAACCATCTCAATTTGAGAAACTGACATGAGCAACTATCACGCAGAATCCATTGTCTCCACACTCGCGGCCGCCGTGGCGGCTGATCCGTCCGTCGTCGCCAAGGTCTATTCACAGCAGCTGCGCAAAGGGGCGCGCTCGGTGGATGACTTTTCGATGTTTGAAGGGGCGGAGGGCTCGGGAAAGCCCTTCATTGTACGCAAGGACATCGCCTCCGCGCATGCGGGGGACGAGGTGAAATTCACGGTCATGAGCCAGCCGCGCGGCCCGGGTGCGCGGGGCGAGCAGCCGCTGCGCGGGAATGAGTCCAGCGTGGACTTCAAGACCTTCGGCTGCGTGGTGGACTTCTGGCGCGACGCCTTCAAGTTTACCAAGAAGCAGCTCAAATTCATGGCGGGAGGCGGCGGGGTGAAATCCGCCGTGCTGCTGGCGCTGCGGGAGAAGCTGGGCCGCCGCCGAATGAACGACATGAAGATGGCGCTGAAGCTGCAGGGCGTGGGGAACACGATCTACCCGAACGGCCGGAAGACGCTGGCCAGCCTGAATGCGCTGGACACGCTGACGCCGAGCGGCATCACGAATGCGATCCCGCAATGGCGCCGGCTGGGCGGGCGCAGCATCGTGGTGACGAGCAAGCATGGCTCTCCGGTTTACAAGCCGATGGTGTACATCCCGGACGCGGCGATCGCGGGGATCAAGAACTCATCGAGCTACGAGCAGGCGGCGATGCACGGCGGCGCGCGCAGCAACGAGGAAAACCCGCTCTTCTCCGGCAAGCTGCTGGACTGGAACGGCGTGGGCCTCTTTGAGCATGCGTCTGTGGATCCGGAGAACGACCAGTGCGCCGATCCTCTGGCACCGCGCGCGATTCTCTCGACGGGCTTTGGCGTGGACTCCTCCAGCGGGGCCTGCGTTTTGAAGAGCCATGCGACGGACACGAAGACGCCCTACATGGCGTGGATGGGCGGGTATAAGTACGAGTGGTATGAGGGCCAGTCCACCAGCAGCGCGACGACGGCGCCGGGCGGTGTGGCGTGGACCACCTTCTACTCGAGCATCACCAGCGCCACGTATTATGCGTGGATCATCAATCCGGATGGCAGCGTGGGCTTTGTGAGCTGGACGGGGAGCAACAACGACGGCAACCAGATCACGCTGACGCACATCCTGAACCCGGACAACACGAACGATGGCTCCGGCCTGGGCGTGGACACGCTGGGGAACTTCGTGGCGACGGGGGACACCTGGGGCCTGAACACGGCGGGCAATGCCTACACGCGCGCGGCTGGCGGCGCGGGCAGCGGCTCGAACTGCTCCGCGGACTTCACCTGGACGGCGGAGTTTGACGCAGGCGCCTACATCATTCCCTGCAACGCGAACGGCGCGGTGGACATGTGCAGCCTGATCCTGGGGCAGGAGACGGCGGTGCGCGCCTACGTGGGGGATGACCTGCTGGTGGGTGACAAGGACGACTACTCCTTTGTGGATGGCGGCGGCTATGAGACCGTCTTCGGCCAGGCGCCCTGCATCCGGACGGACGGCAAGACGAGCGGCTACTCCCTGCTGCGCCATGCGGGCCAGCACCCGGGCCTGGAGGTGCCGACTCTGAGCGCCTAGTCCGCGCCACCACAGCGGCCCGCACGGTGTTTTCTTTGCAGCGGCACTGTGCGGGCCTGCACCCCACCAATCTTTCTCCTTCTCTTACTCCTACTCCTCCTCCCTTATTCTGGTAGTTTGTGCCATGAGCGACCGATCCGAGGGAGGAAGAGTAGGAGTAGGAGGAAGAGGAGGAGCCGGAGTCTGAGACGTGAACGAGTCCTGAGGTAGTAAGGGAGGTTTGAGTGAAGGCGGAGCGGGTGGATCGAGGACGAGTTCGAGTAGGAGGACGAGGACGATGAGGAACGATGCGCTGCGAAGACACTTTTTACTTTTTACTTTTGACTGAACGACTTTTGACTTTTGCCATTTTTTTTTATGAAGACCCACACCACAAACTCATGTCCCTCTCTTGTCACTGTTTCCACCCTGCCGGCCCGCGTTGACTCGGCGATGCTGGCGAAGTTTCGCCGGGCGGATGAGCCACTGGTGGTGGTGAAGCTGGTGGGGGTGGGGAACACCGCGCCGTATGATTTTCATGACAGGGGGACGCGGTCGTACCTCTTCCGCTATGAGGCGCAGATGGAGGGACACATTCTGCGCGTGCCGCTGCACCTGTGGCAGGCGGGGAAGGGCAGGCTGGCGCATGAGCTGATGGAGCAGCGCCGCCTGCCGCACGCGATGGTGGTGCTGCTGGAGTCGCCTGCCGCCGCTGCACCGCGGAGCAATGATGCCGAAAAGAGGGGCGCAACGGACACGCGAGCTGACACCCGTATCGTGGTTGGGCCGGGTGCTGAGCCGACCGTTGCGCCCGCCTCGGGCGGCGCCTGCGGCGCGTTGACGATGGCTGAAGGCGCCTGCGGCGCGTTGACGGTGGCTGAAGGTGCCTGCGGCACGTTGACGATGGTTGACGGTGGTTTGCCGGAGGTTTTCCAAACCACTGCAAACCATGGCAAACGGCTGCCAACTACCGCAAACGGCGCTGAAAGCGCCCCGCTGCATGAGGCGGCGTATGCGCTGGTGGACTCGCCGCGGAGGCTGAGGGCGCTGGCTGCGCTGCTGGGAGAGCCGGAGGGGGCGCTGCGGGCGGCCATTGTGCATGCGGGATCGCGGATTGAGCTGGTGAATGGGGGATGGGTGAGGCGCAGGGAGGAGGCAGGGGCGGCGTGAATCTTTCTCTTCCTCCTACTCCTACTCTTCCTCCCTTGGAGCGGAGGATTGTGGCATGAACTACCAGAGCGGGGGAGGAGGAGTAGGAGTAAGAGGAGGAGGAAGAGTGGCGGCAGAACCCCGCGCTGGGGAAAAGCGGAGCGGGAGGATCGAGGACGAGTAGGAGAACGAGGACGAGGACGAGCAGCGGAACGAGGACGAACTGAGGCTGAAGAGAGCGAATTTGAAGTTTTTGAGAGATATACCAGAAAATACCAACACGAAAACACACCATGAAACCACCTGGAATTCACCCTTTGAACAACTACCTTCTGCTGGATGTGACGCCGCAGGAGCAGACCACTGCCGCGGGCATCGTGCTGCCCACGGGGGTGCAGGGAGCGGGCACGCGCATGGAGGCGGTGGTGGTGGCGCGCGGGCCGGAATGCCGGCGCGCGGAGCTGGGCTGCGGCACGCAGGTGTACGTGGGCCGCTACGCCAGCGGCGAGCTGACACGCGGCGGGCGCCTCTACCGCCTGGCGCTTGAGACGGACATCATCGCCACGCTGGACTCCATGACGCTGAGCCTGGCCGAACCCCGCACGACACCCCTCACCACCCTCTGATTATGACTGTACGTGAAACGATCGCCACGATGCTGAGCTACCTGCGGGTGGAGCAGCGCGCCATTCCTTACGCGGGCGGCGCTGACTATGATGATCCGCTGCCGGACGCGCTGGCGGCGTGCAATGCGGCGCTGCAGCAGATGGCGGTGCTGGGCCCGCTGTGCGCGGCGAAGCAGCAGCGCAGCGCGTACTTCCGCGCGCCCTCCACCGTGGCGGTGAGCGGGCTGACGCGCGGCGGGAAGACGGCCACAGGGAGCTTTCCCGCCTGGGCGGCGGGCTGCTGGGTGGACCTGCCGGGAGATCCTGCAATGAACCGCATTCTTTCCATCTCAGGAAGCACGGCTACGCTGCAGTTTCCGCATCTGTCTGACAGCAGCAGCGGCACGGCCACGGTGAATGTGGACACGGCGGAGCTGGATGCGGACGTCATCACCGTGCTGGAGCCGGTGCGCTTCCGCGGCAGCCGGCGCAGGCTGGTGGCGGTGGGCAGCCGTGATGAACTGGCGCAGGACTGCGGCGGCGAGGCGCGCTACTTTGTGGAGTCGGCGGTGGCCAATGGCGCGGTGAAGCTGCGCCTCATGATCTCCGGGTATGTGAGCACGGACACGGTGCTGGAGTTTCAGGCGCGCACGGCGCTGGGAGAGCTGACGCGCGTGGACGTTTACAACGACGACGAGGACCACACGGACCCCGGCGTGGCGCTGCCGGTGCCGGCCAATTTTGTGGAGTCCATCTTTCTGCCGCTGGCGCTGGACGCCTTCTTTGCGAAGCCCTCCGTCACGAACTACGACATCTCGAGCCTGCGCAATCAGGACGCCCCCGCGCTGATCAAGCAGCAGGCGCAGGCGGCGCTGCTGCTGCTGCAAAACATGCGGCCGCAGGGGCGGAAGCCCGTGGGCGTGTGGCCGGCGTGGTCGAGCGGGAGGTATTGAGGGGGAGTTTGGTGAGCCTGGCGACGATCAGCCGCGAGCATGCCATTGCAGACCGGCTTTCCATGGGCTTTTCAGGCTTGTGCCGCAGGCGGCGGATGTGAGATGATCGTGTGAAATTCATCCGCCATGAACCTCGCAAAACCGACAGATTTGCAGACACGCCGGGGGCGCTTCTTTTTTTGGGTGGGACTGGTGATTCTGCCTGTGTTCTGGGTGTGGTGGATGAGGCCGCCATACTTCAGCCATGTGGAGCGGCGCGCAGGCTGGTGCTGGACCTGGATCTACCTGAAGCTGCTGCTCTATTTTCACGAGCCCGTGGGCTCAGGGGTGCAGGCGGCGCTGCAAGGCTGGCAGGTGGTGTTTTTCTGGATCACCCTGGTGCTGTGGCTCTGGCTGGCGTTGCGCCTCTTCCGGCTGGACCAGATTTTCTTCGGCTACATTGTGCTGGGGGAGGTCGTGACGCCGGTGATCCACCTCTACCTGCCTGCCTTCAAATGGCTGGCGGCGCTGCTGGCCTCTCCAGCAGCACTCATCCTCATGCCTGTGCTGCCAGCGGTGCTGCACCTGCTGGTAGTTCCTGTACGAGAGTGGCGGCAGGGACGGCGCATGATGACTGAGGCGGCCTGAGGTCTGCGTGCGCGCTTTACGCTGCCGCATGACGCATGTTCTGGCAAAGATGACGCACGCTCGGGTGCCGCCTCGCTGTTTCGCAACTGGATGGCTCACTTCTCCACCGGCAGCGCGTCGTACGGCACTCGGCCAGGAAGACCCCGGCCATGTTGAGCTTGGAGCAGTCATAACGGCGGAGGGTTTGCTGGATGGCGGCGGCTAGGAGGAGCGGCTTTGCGGCATGCCGCGCACGGAGCCGCAGGGGCAGGTCAGCGCTGGGAGCGCCGATGTTTCATCGGCTCTGGGCGGGCGTGACCGGGGTGCCATGAGATGGTTTGAGAATGGCTGGCTGGCTGGCTGGCCTGTGCCTCCTGGGGCAGCACTGGCGGCCGCAGTTGTGCGCACCGGGTTCTCGTCGTATCGGTTTTCCCATGGCACGCTTCTCAATCATGACCCAGGAGGTTTTCGAAAAGCTCTTCAGCGAGAGAAATTTCAATCCGCCGCCGCCGGAGGCTGAGTTTGGGGAGGAGTTTGATGAGGCCCTTGAAATGCTGCGCAGGGTTTTGCTGGCGCATGCGCAGCCGGAGGAGTTCTACTTGTACGAGGCGCACAACCAGGCGCGATTTCTCGATGTGGCCTTCGAGTCAGATGGTTATCTGGAAAAGCCGCTGGTGGAGGATGTGCAGCGGTGGCTGGGCACCATGAAGCAGGACTGGATGGTGAGCCTTTGGTGCGGATGTTTTCTTTTGATCACGCGGAATGAGATTCTTGGTTTTGATCCCACGCATGAGGTGCCTGGTTTTTCGAAGCTGGTGGAGCAGATCAATGGGGCGTGATGAGGCGGCATGCCTGCTGGGAGCGCCGATGTTTCATCGGCTCTGGGCGGGCGGCCCGGAAGCTTCGGCTTTGAATGCGGGGAAAAGGGTGGCGTGCATCTCGGGGGGGCGGCGCCGGAGCCGGTTAAAAACCGGCGCTCCCAGCGGGGGCTGCGTGTTGCGAGTGTGCTGGTTGGTTGGCGTGGCTGTACTCCAGTTGCGGCGCAACTGGTCTACTTTTCCGGCAGCGCGTAGTACGCGCATTCCGCGAGGAAGAATTCGGCCATGTTGAGTTTGGAGTAGTCGTAGTGGCGGAGGGTTTGCTGGATGGCGGCGCGGGTGGTGGTGTCGTCGTGGTTCAGGGCGATGAGGGTGGCGGCGGCGAGGGGATTTCGCATGTGGCGGGCTTCGTAGTCCTTGCGTTCGCCGCGCTTGGTTTTGTCGGAGATTTTGGCGAGCCGGGCGGCGTCTTCCTGGGTGGGCTGGGGGAACCAGGTGGAGTACACGGCGCGCCAGTTCGCGTTTCCAAAAACTTTGGTGTCGTTGTTGTCGAAGTGAGTGCGGCCTTCCAGGGCGGGGAGGGCGTTTGTGGCGTTGGCGGCGAGGCCCTGGCGGTAAAAGATGACGCTGGCGGGGGCGCGGCCCTGGGGATCGGTCTCCATGGCGATGAGCTGCGCGAGGGAGGCCTGGCAGCCGACGTAGATCCAGAGCTGGGATTGATCGATATTGGCGATGGCGGGGCGGTCGAAGGGATAGCCGAGGGCGCAGATTTCCATGCGGGTTTTGCCGGCGGGGTCGGGGCGTTCGTCGAGGGCTTTGTGGTAGCGGTCTGCCCAGACGGGATCGCCGGTGATGTCGTGCAGGGCGCGGAGGAGGTAGAGGTAGCGGACGGCATCGCGGAAGAGGTGGCCGGTGAAGCCGCCGCGGAACTGGCCTTTGAAAGCGCCCTCGCAGGGGATGCGCCAGTGAGTGGCTTCGAGCGCGGTGGCGACTTCGGTGACCTTGGCGATGATCTGCTGGCGCTCCGCTTCGGTGGGGATGCTGCTTTTCAAATAGGCGTGCAGGCCGAGGAACCAGGGGTGAGTTTGATCGTCTGAGCTGAGCGGGTAGTGGCAGGTGCCATCGCTGCCGATGCCGCGGGCGATGAAGCCGGGGACAGCGGAGACGGAGGCGCATTTGATGAGGCCCTGCGCGAGACGGCGGCACTGCGCGGCATCTTCCGCGGAGCCGCTGCGGCGGGCGCGCCCGCACATGGCGGGGAGGTAGAGGCCGGTGAACATGGGGCCGTTTTCAATGGGGCTCCACCAGCCGATGGCGTTGGGCTTGCCGAGCTTGCAGTCCTCGGGTGTGGGGAGCTCGCCCACGTAGTCGCGGATGATGCCGTGGGGATCGACGAAGCGGCGCCAGAGCTCGGTGTGGGCCTGGTCGATGGCTTCGGTGAGGGTGCGTGTGGGAGTGAAAGCGGAAGGTGAAGGCGAGGGTGGGGGCTCTGCGGCGGGCAGGGAGGTGTGAAGGGCGGGCAGCAGGCTGGTGATGAGGATGATGAGAAAGCGGCGGGGATGGTGCATGAGGTGCTGCGGGAAAGGGGGGGGCGTGCGGGTGTGGGCGGATGGAAGGATGCCATAGCTCGGGATCCGGCGGGCTCAAGAAACGGCTTTTGGCGGAGAGGAGGAGGGCTCGGGATCTGGAGTGCGGCCGCGGAGCTGCTGCTTTCGAGTGTTTTATGGCGGGCGTGGGCTGAGTGAAGTGGCGGTGGTTGATCGGGATGTGGGGTTCGGGTAGTTTGTGGTATCCGCGAGATTTTGCGGCCTGCGAAAGCGGTAGCTGCGTTCGTTCCTCACTCCGCGACCGCATTGATTCGCTGCGCTCACCCCTTCGGGGCAGCCTGCTGCTGTCTATTTGCCTTCGGCGGTCTCCGACCCGCTGCGCTACGGTTCCAAGACGCTTCGCGGGCGGTGGCTACTTGGCGGGGGGCTCGGCGGCTTTGAGGGCGGCGAGTTTTTTGCGGTAGAGTAGGGCGCTCTCCGGGCTAAGGGCGCAGAGGGTGTGGGGGCCGACATCGCTGCCGATGAGATAGACGGAGATGAAGGAATTTGGAAGCAGCACCGAGGAGGTGGGCAGGATGCGGAGGGTGCTGCCATGGGCGAAGTCCTTGCCGGGGACGATCTGCTCCACGAGCTCGGGCTTGCCCTGCGGGGTGAGCTTCACGCGCTCGTATTTGCCGTTTTTGCCTCTCAGCTTCACCGGCAGCTTGTCGGCGGGGGAGACGTCGATGAGCAGGGCGTCTTCGGTGGCGGTGACGCGGTCCACATGGCAGCGCAGCATGCCGGCGCGGATGTTTTTCAGCTCTGCGATGTCTGCCTCCTCCTGCGCGGCCTGGGCGGCGGCGCGGGCTTTTTTGTCGGCGTCTGCGATGATGGTTTTGACGCGCTCCTCGTGCTTTTCCGCCATGGCGGCGGAGGCTTTGAGGGGATCGTAGCCAAAGAGTTTCTGCAGGTCGGCGGGCAGATCTGCGAGGGGGACGGAGGTGGCGCCGGTGGCATGAGTGAAGCGCAGCTCCAGTGCATCGTAGCGCGAGATTTTGACGTTGTGGTAGGTGACTCCCTTTGTGGTGGTGAGTGTTTCAAAGGTGAGCGGCGGGCCGGCATGAAGAGGAAAAACGAGGATCGCCCACAGGAAGCAGAAGAGGAGGGATAAAGGGTGGTGGGACATGAGCGAATAGTGAAACCGAAGTGATGGTTAAAAGAGGGAGAAAGGTGAAAAAAGTGAGAATGAAGAACCATCGTGGAACAAATAAGATTTGAATTCCTAAGTTCCGGATGTCCAACCGGACACTCTGTCAAAGCAAGCCGGTTCATGACACGAAGTCTCAATCAGGAACATCGGGAGCTTTGTCGGACTGAAAGATGTCGAGGCGTTCTGAGCCGCTGAAGATGAGAATAAGGTGGCCGCCTTTGCCAAGGCTGATCTTTTCAGTCTTATAAACCGGGACCGTCTTGCCCGGGGTAACGCTGACCTCCAGTTCAAAGCGCCCGGCGGGTGGCTGCAGTTGCAAGGATGCGGCATGCTGGCTTTTGTCGTCGGTCTGCACATGGCCGTCAAACATGCGCACATCATTAAAACGGATGCTGACGCGCTGGCCGCGGAACTGATGCCCCAAATGGACATGTACGGGCGCAAGAGGAGGTGGAGTCGATTTAAGGAAGTAACCTGATGCGAATGTGAAGGCGAGCATGAGAAGTCCCATGGTAACGGCCACGGGGTCGTGAGTGTTTTGCGAGGAGGGGGCCATTGACGGGATTTAATAGTCGGTGTTCAAAGTTCCTGGGGCTCTATTTTGTGCAACACACCATTCTCCACTGGAATTACAAAGGACAAGTTGAGTTCCTTGCCTCCATCATTCAAGCCACAACCACAAAGCAAGGACACGAGTGCCAAGACAATGAGGCCAAAGCAGCCCGACTGTAGCGGCCTGCGTAGAGGCCGGGGACGCAGCCAGATGGAACAGGGGCTGCATGGAAAACGCGAGGTCTCAGGTGGTCATTCCCAGACTCGTGCGAAATTCACCTCTCTCTTGCCTGGACGCCGCGATCGTGTGAAGATGGGGGCCGTTGCATGAAGAAGGAGTTCATCACTTTGCTGGGATTTGCCGGGGTGGCCGCCGCGGCTGGGCTGGTGTGGTGTGCGGCGGTGCATGGCTACTGCAAGGAGACGGACTACACCTGCGTGCGCTGCCGGGCGGAGCGGCATGAGACCCAGCTTTTTGGCGGGCCGGTGGTGAACGTGGTGAGCGGGGCGGGTGCGCCGTGGTTTGCCGCGCATGTGCCGGAGCATGCGCATGAGTGGAGGTGGAGCGGGCGCACGGAGACTCATGGACTGCTGTGGGTGAGCTGCGGCTGCGGCGGACGGAACGCGCGGCATGCCATCTGGATGGTGGAGCCGGAGGAGCAGGCGCGGTTTCTGGAGCAGGCCACGCCAGAGGAGGCGGAGACTTTTTACGCGGGGCTGGAGTCTCCGGACCTGGCCGTGCAGTTGCGCAGCGTGCGGATGGTGTCTGACAACGAAAAGGAGATCAGGAGGCGGCGGCTGGCGGGCCGGGGTGACTAGGCGGTGTCTTGCCATTCAAAGGTTCTCATGCGGCCAGTGCAAGAACGCCATGGTGGCGAGCATGAAGCAGAGGCCGCCCCACTCTGCCTTTCGGAGGGAATAAGGACGGCGCACCTTTTTGCATCGCCCTCGGCGCCATAGACCCTCATCTACGGACCCGACGCAGCGGTTCCCTACCAGCCCTTCGGCATTCACGGCCCCCATGGCACCCGCGAGGAAGGCAGGTACGCGCTGCTGTGCCGTGTCCCAAGAATCCTCGTCCCAGCATGCGCTGCAGTCCCGCCATTCTCCCCCTTTCCATATGCCCCCTCATGCCCGGTGGCACATTTCTCCGGAGAGCATGGTCTTTGCGAAGACACCGCTCAGGATGCCAGATACGGCTATTTGATGGTATTCAGGTGCTCCGCCCGGGAGGGCGTGGTGCTTTTTTATGGCTCTTCATTCATCCTGGCACCCTGGCAGGCGCATGGCGTTCAGGTCTGGCTGGAGGCGGGCTCAAGCAGAGGGTGCTGTGCGCACATTCACAGGCCATCGAGGGCAGTGGCGCGCTGGTGGGCTGGCTGGCTTTCGCACACCCATCCCGCGATCACGCATCGCATGCGCCGCCATCAGGCCGCGCCGAGCTCACACGGCATCCATTTTCTGGATGTCGGCCTTTTCGTGGAGTTTGTTGACCTTGTAGTCGATGCGATCCTTGGTTTTCTCGTCCTTGAGGACCTTGATGACTTCGTCCTTCACTTTTTTAAAGGCGGGCGGGGCGGGGGAGAGGCGGTCGTCCACGCGGAGGATGATGAAGGAGGTGCCCTGCTCGATGAGGGGGCTGATCTGGCCTTTGGGCGTGGTGTCAACGGCTTTGCGCACGCCGGCGGTGAAGTCTGAGAGGGCCATCCAGTCCCAGGCGCCGCCGCTGTCCGCGTGGCTGTCCTGGCTGCTGGTGCGTGCGGCGGCGGCGAAGTCCCCGCCGGCGGCGATCTCTTTGTGAAGAGTCTCCGCGCGGGTGCGCGCATCGGGCTGGGAGGTGGGGATGGTGAGGGTGCTGATCTTCACCTGCTGCGGCGGGGCCCAGCGCTGCTTGTTTTTGTCAAAGTAGTCGTGCGCCTCCTCATCGGTGACCTCGATCTCTCCGGCAATGCGGGAGCGCATCACGTTCATGATGATCATGTGCTCGCGCAGGCGGCGAAACTCCGCGTAGGTCAGGCCGCCTTTTTCGAGCTCCTTGTCAAAGGCCTCGCGGCTGCCCTTGAAGCTGTTCTTGATGATGTCGTCGATGTCCTGGTCCACAAAGCCTGGTTTGATCTCGCCGCCGATGCGCCTGAATTCGTTCAGGAGGAGGTGCTTGTCGATGAGGTTGCCGAGGGCTTCGCGCCGCAGCTCGGCGAGCTCCTGCTCCATGCGCTCGGGGTCGGGGTCTGAGGTGTAGCGGTAGCGGATGACCTGCTCCTGGGCATCGATGGTTTCCTTCAATTCATCCGCGTAGATGAGTGCGCCATCCACCATGGCCACGGGGCGGCGTTTCTGGCCTCTGCGCAGCGGCACCTCTCCGAGCTGCGCCAGGCCGCCCGGTGTGGCGTAGGCGAGCTGGTTTGCCAGGCGCTGGGAGGCATCGGTGTCATTGGCATCGGGGCCCAGTGTTTTGATCCGCCCTGCCAGGGCGCGGCGTGCGTAGGCCAGCGCCTCGGCGGGCTTCTTCTGCTTCTTCAGGTTCAGCGCCAGGGTGTGGCAGGTCTTCAGCGTGGCCTTGTCCTCGGGGCCGAGCTTGCGCTCCTGGATGGCGAGCACGGCCTCGTACTGCTGCGCGGCTTCAGCATCTTTGTCCTGGGCTTCGAGGTCCGCGGCCAGCTCCTGGCGGATGTGCAGGGTGAAGCTGTCCTCGGGGCCGTGAAGGCGGGTGGCGATCTCCAGCCAGCGGCGCCACTGCGCCTCTGCCTCCTCATATTTTTCTCCGGCGCGCAGGGCGCGGGCCATGGCAAAGACGCAGGCCTGGGTTTCGGAGTTTTCTTCGCCGAAGACTTTCACCATCGCGGGAAGCAGCTCGCGCAGCGCGCGCTCAGCGGCCTCTGTCTCGTGCAGGGCGCTGTCCGCGCCGGTCATGGCCAGGCGGGTGCGCAGCGTTTCTTTGGCCTCGGGCCCGAGGGTGCGCAGGCAGAGCTCCAGGATGTCGCGGTGCTCCTGCGTGGCCTGCGCGGTTTTTCCTTTGGCGAAGAGCGCCCGCGCCAGCAGGCGGCGGGTTTTCAGCGTGACCTCATCCGCGGGGCCCAGCGCCTGCTGCTGCACGGGAATGATGGCGCGGCAGAGCTCCAGCACCTCGGCGTTTTTATCCTGCTCCAGCAGCGCGGTGGCGAGCATGGACTGGCAGAGCAGGTGATAGCGCGAATTTTCACCGGTGACTCTGGCCAGCAGCGGCAGCAGCGCGCGGAGCTGCGCCTCGGCCTCCGGCTCGCGGGAGTGGTCGATGAGAAGCTGCGCCACCAGCAGGCGCGCGCGCAGGGTGTCCGCGGCCTCCGCGCCCAGCTCCTGGGTGCGTGCCTGCAGCAGGGCCTGCGCGGCCTTTTCCGCATCATCGATTTTTCCGACTTCGCGCAGGGCCGTCACAGCATCCTCTGCCTTCCGCGCAGCCTCCTTCGCCGTTGCCTTCCCGGCATCCTCCGCCGCAGGCAGCACGCCGGGGCCGCAGGAGAAGGAGAGCAGGAGCAAGGCGAACGTGCAGGAGGAAGGCAACTTCATGAATGGATGGGCGCGGTTTAGGTGCGGGAATTAAATGAAGGGCTGAGGGGCAAGGCAAGCCGCAATTGCTAGGCGCGGGGCTTATTTGTGAGGGCGAAGCAAGCAAAGCTGGTGAACAAACACAACGATGCGGCATTTGCCGAAAAGAACCTGGCTGAAGTGGGAACCACTTCAGCACCGTCTTTAAGAAAGCAGTGATCGCTACTCGGAAGCCTCTGCCGAATCAAGAGCACTCATGCCACGAGTGGTAAACTCGAATAGGACAGGCTGGCCCTTTGTCCCACTGCCACTTGAATGCACGTTGATGGGTGGACACCTGCAGTCTCTCGGTCCCCGCAACCGTCTTGCCGCCCGCAACTTTTTTTAAAGCTTGGGCGAAGGTGGGGATGCCCAATGCCTTTCTGCGGTTTTTCTCCTCCAACGCCGGTACAAGGTGAGTGGCAATCGCCCGCTGGTGTCGGGTAAAGCCGATCATGAGAGCATCTTGCATGGCCCACGCATAGTCCCCTTTGACGAAACGGATGAGGCCGTCATCGCAGTAGCGCTTGTCCACCGCATGCTTTTTATCCACCGGCTTGCACTCCACAAAGATGGCATAGTCGGAATGCAGGACTCTTGCCCCTTCGGGAGCCCGCAGTTTAAACAAAATATCCGGCTCCTTTTTTAACTGGGTGCCGTCGTGATTCGTGGTTCCCGCATGATGCACGATGGATTCCACCACCGTGTCGTCAAAGCCTGGGATGGCATCGTCACGGCCACGCTGCCGACGATGCCGCAGATCGTTCTCCAAGATGCGGGTTAGAGGAATGGTAACTGCATCTTCGCTTTCATGCGCCAGACTGCCCTGCTGCCGCCGCAGTTCGGCAAAGGCCACCTGCAGCACCTGGTGCATCAGCAGCATGACCTGCACGGGAATGCGAGGATGCGGGAGGTCAAACTCAGACGCGTTGGGCAGTCCTGAGCTCATGCCGCCCGCAAAGCCACGCGGGCCACGAGCAAACATGCCCGTAGTGGTGCTGGCGGGTTGGGGATGAGAACTCATGCATCAATGGCGGACAACGCGCTTTCTGCGGAATGGCAGCGGCGCGGGACGGTGGCTGGAATGCGGTGGCTCAAAGGCCGCCAGATGCTCCATCGTGATGGTGTGGGCGCACAGGCGCGCGCGTGTGCGCGTCCACCAGCGGCGGGCGTTCAGGATGCCGATGAGCAGGCAGTGATGGCGCGGCACGCGCACAATGATGCGGCTTAAACCACGCTCATTGGCCAGCTGCATGGCCTCTTGCAGCACCCTGGCCGGAAAATTCGCTGGTGGCTGTCCGGTCCACACAGCGACGAAGCGCCAGGTGGTGTTCCAAGTCTGCTGCCGCAGGCCCGGTGGCTCTCCCACCTGTACCGTTTCATCCATGACCGCGAAAAAGGGCTGGAGGCGTTGCTGAAGTTCATCACAGAAGACATCGCGCACGAGCAGGCCATCCTCGCCCGGCTGAGGCTCGATGGGCAGGAAGGCATCTTTTCCTGCGAGGCGGTAGGCGGCGCTGGCAAACAGTGTGTCTTCGATGACCTGGGCATCGTCCACTCCCAGACCGTAAAGGCGGAAGATGAAGGCATTCAGCTCCGCCCAGAAAGCCAGCGCCTTCTCGCGTTGCTTGTCCGCCTTCACTGAAGCAGGCGCCGGGGCGGGAGCGGTCTTGAAAAGGTCGGGCAGATCCTCCTCCTGTTTCTTTCCACGCCTGGCTTTCTTTTCAGGTTCAGGAGCTGGCATGTGCCCTTCACCTTCTTGCAGACGGGCCGAGAGCTTCAGGAGTATTTTTTTGTCTGCTGCCGGAAGCTTGGCAACATCGGGGAACGGCAGGGCGTCAAAATCTGCTTTCAAAAACATCATGAAGTCGCTGCCGAGCGAAGAGCTGCTCATCACAATAAAGTAACGAGCCAAGGTTGAATGAGCGAGAACATGAATCATGGCCGCCACATGCTCAGGCGCAGGTGAGTCCTTGCATGCGTAGCCATAATAACTCTGACTGAATGCAACGGGTCGGTCCGTCAGCCAAGATTTTGGGGTGTAAATATTATCACCTGGAGCTTTGGGAACGATGACCAGGGGAGGCTGATACTGTTCAGGCTCTTTTGGTCTATAAGCTGAAGAGCGCTTATGATTGCTCTCAAATGTATTGAGTGCTTCCCATTCCACGGCAAAACCGTTTTCAGATGGGTCGCTAAAATCCAGCAGTGAACCAAGGAATGGGGCGGGCTTTTGACGCAAGCCCGGCGAGATATTGTATCCTTGTCCCGTCCTTATTCCTTCCGGGTCAAATTGCTCCCAATACTGCAACAAGGTCTGCGGAAACGCCTTGGTGATGCGATCCATGACATCCACGTCCAGCGTGTTGCCAAGACTGAGTGTCTTCAGCAGCCACGGGCGCTGTCGCGTCTCGGCCTGAGTGATCGCGCGCACGGCAGCGTAGTCGATGCGAAAGCGGCTGCATGAATTGATGGCGTATTCAGAAAGTGGACTTGCATAAAAGAAGCCTTCCTCAGGTCGGCTCTTTTCATTACGAGCAAAGAACAAACAAAAGGGTACATGCATCCCATCCCAAACTTTCGTCCAGCGCAAATCGGCTCCATTCACAATGCCCGTGATGGCCATGGCCTCCTGCACGGCATGCCATGAAATGTCCTTTTTCCCCTGGGTATGCAGGAACAGTCTGCCATGCAGCGCAAAGGCGATGATGCCTTCCGGCCTGGCCCATTGAGTGGCGCGCCAAAGAAAGGGGATGTCTGGGGCTTTGTCCGGGTTTTCGTACTCTTTGATCAGATGAGTCAGTTCCCGTGCTTCCAAGGTTTCACGGCCAATCTGGGTGAAGGCCGCATTCGCTCTGGCTGTGGCCGATTTCTTCACACTGCCGGCATCGCCTGTCTTGTTCCTGCGCTCTTCGGGCGCTTCATCGCGCAGGCGCGTCCAGGGTGGGTTACCGATGACGAGATCAAACGCTCCTTTGAAATCCTCCTGTGCAGCTTTCACAGGCAGTTCTCCGAGGCTGCCCAGCATGGCCTGGAAAGTGGCTGTGTCGGGATCATTCGCATACACTTCAGCGGCGGCTTCTTCGCCAAAATGATGCAGCACGCTCTTCCGGAGATTGCGTGGAAACTTCAGCGCCTTGGGCGGGTGCGGGCTGGCATTCAGCTCAATGGCCGTGATGTAAAGCGCCAGCGCGGCCAGGCGCAGGGCAGACTCGCTCACGTCAAAGCCACGGATCTGATCATACAGAATGCTCTGAATCTCGCGGGTGTCTGGCCGCGCACCGTTGATCTGATAGCGCTCGCGGAAGAGCCGCCTGAACGCAAGAACCAGAAACACCCCCGCGCCCGAGGCAGGGTCGAGCACTCGTGCGAGGCTCTTGTTTCCGGGCAGGGAGGCAAAGGCCTCCTCCACCATGAAATTGGCAATGAAACGCGGCGTGTAGTGAACGCTGGTGTCACGCGAGAGCTTGCTGTCCACCTGGTGGGAAAAGTCTTCATACACCTCGCTCAACACGCCCACGGGAATGTGGGCGAAATCCAGCCGGTGCCAGTCAAAGGCGAGCTGCTTGCCCTCCACCTGCTCCCAGCCTTTGAGAATGGCCTCCAGGTGCTTGAAGACAGCCTTCTCCGTGGCCTTTCCCGCGATGCGGTAAAAACGGCGGTAGGCCTCCAGCCGTTCATCGTCCTTGAGCTTGTCCGCGATCAGCGGCAGGAAGTCTCCATTGAATGTCTCGTCCAGCCAGAGGGAAGTTTGCGCAGCGCGCTCCGAATTAGAAAAGACATCTCGCAGCGTCAGCCCATCCTCAAGCGCGGCAGGGCAAATGGTCGAAAGCTCCGCAGGTCTGACGATGTTGCGGTCGATCAAGAAACGGAAAAACAGCGCGCGCCCTGCCATGGAGAGCACGTGCAGGGGCTCCACCTGCGCATTCCCAACGAAAGCCGTCGTAGTACGTGTGAGCAGCTTCTTGATCTCCTGATACACGTGATCGCAGGCCTGAGGCTTTGACGGTGCTTCAAAAGTGCCCTGGACCAGACTCTGGAAAAACAACGGCGCATCCGGATCTTTCTCGTTCAGCGTTTTGGCCGCTGGCAGCTCATCGCCAAAACCCACGGGGTAGAGCGTGAGCGTGCCCGCATTAACGATGCCCAGCCAGGCGGAATCACTTCGGTTGGCCAGTGTGCGACGCATCTCCTTGATGGCAGCCTCATTCGGCTTGCGACTGCTGCGGGAGGCATCCACCACATAAAGCAGTGCCGCGCTGCGGTGCGCCGCCACGGCATGCAGTCCGGAACCATGGTCGCTGTCCTTCTTGGGCAGGAGATCGAGATAGTCTATCTGCTCCGGCAACTGAAACTTCCGATCCAGCGGAATGAGCTTGGGGCAGCCCCAAGGAGCCATGATTTCATCCAGGCTTTGCGATGCAGCCCCTGTGACGTGCCGTGCGCGCAGCTTCGTCTTCGCACTGGGTTTGGGCAGAGTCTTGAGGCTCATCGGCGGCCTCCTTTCATCACGCGCACGAGGCCCACCATCTTTCCGACGATGCGAATATCATCTGCCTCGCCGGGCTGGATGAGGCGGTCCGTCAATGCGGTGTTTGCCGGTCGCAAGAGCAGTCCGTCAGGGCGTTTGAACACACGTTTGAGCGTAGCGTCGCCGTTTTCGCAGACAGCCGCGATCTCGCCATCGGGAACGATGGCCTGGCTGTTTAAGATCGCGTAGTCGCCGGGCAAAATCCCGGCGTCTTTCATGCTGTCTCCCTTCACGCGCAATGCAAAAACCATGTCTCCGGGAAAAAGTCCAGCCTCAACTGGCAGCCTCTCGTCCAGAGTCGCCAGCGCCTCCTCCATAGGCCCGGCAGGGATTGTGCCCAGCAAGGGCAGACCTGATGGCTCTCCGGCAACTGATGGCGGAGCAGGTACGATCCTGGAAGCTGAAGTCCGCTTGGGCGGCGGCGTCAGGCGGATGGAACGAGCTTTCCGCTTTCCGCGTGTCAGACGCCCCTTTTTGGCCAGCAAGGCCAGGTGGCAGCGAACGGTGTTGGTGCTGGCGCATTTAAGGTGGATCCGGATCTCCTCCAGCGTCGGAGGACAGCCACGCTTGCGCTGGTAGGAGGCGATGAACTCCTCGATACGGCGCTGCTTTTTAGTGGGCTTTTTTCGTATCATTTTTACTGGACAAAATACTGCACTAAAAAGCAGTATTTTCAAGCATGAAATTCGTGAACTGGAAGTGTTTGGTTTCACCGCCTTTGCCGACGCGAATGTCGGACCTTTTCTCTTTCCAACACGAGAGGTCATCGGCAGTGCGGGCCGTCGGCGTCCCCATGTCAAGGGGGGCGTATCCTCACACCGTCAGGTCGTTCGCGGTCTGGTTCCAATTTTACCACTCCCGGTTCCCATACCTCGCCTTGCATGCGGCTCCTGCGTGGGTGCTGCGTTAGTGCTGAGCGCAGGCCCTCACAGGCGGGTCTCGCCATCGCGGGCGCGTTGTTTCTTCCCGGGGTCTGTTTCCTCCGGCGCGGGGGCGAGGCGCTGGATGTCGGCGGCGGCGCGGAGGCGGACGAGGGTTTTTTCGATGTGCTCGTTGGCGAGGTCGTTTTTGAGGCGGGCGGCCACCTGGTCCTTCACTTTTTCAAAGGGCGGCGGCGGGGGCGTGCGGCGGTCCTCCACGCCGATGAGGATGAAGAGGCCGGGCTCCTCGATGATGGGGCTGATGGAGGCCTTGCCCATCGTTGCCACGGCGGCGCGGATCTTGGGGCTGAGGCTGGTCACGGGCGTCCAGCCCCAGGCGCCGCCGTCTTCGGCGTGGCTGTCCTTGCTCTCCGCGCGGGCCACGGCGGGAAAGCTGGCGCCTTTGCTGATTTTTTCGCGCAGGGACTCGACGTGGGCGCGGGTGGCGGTGTCGGTCTGGTGCAGGGTTTCGGGCACGGTGAGGGAGTAGAGCTTCACCTCCACGGGGCTGTCCCAGAGGCTGCGGTTTTTCTCATAGAAATCGCGCACCTGCTCATCGGTGACCTTGATGGTGCCGGCGAGGTGGGCGCGCATGGCGGTGCTGTTGATCAGGCGCAGGCGTGCCTTGCGCAGCTTTTCCAGCGTGAGGCCGTCGCGCGCGAGCATGGCCTCGAAGGCGGCGAGGTCTCCCTGCGCGGAGTTTTTGACCATGGCCTCGAAGTCCTGCTCGATGAGGAGTGGATTCACGGTGATGCCCACGCGTGGGAGCTCGCTGGCGAGGAGCTGCTGGTCGATGAGGATGCCGAGGGCGGAGCGTTTGAGCCTGGCGGTCTCCTGCTCCAGCTTCTGAGCTTCGCCGGGGTGCTTCTGCTGAAACTCCTCGACGCCGGTCTGGATCATCTTGCGCACGTCCGAGGCCAGGATGGGCACGCCATCCACGGTGGCCACGGGGCGGTCCTGGGGCAAAGCCGCCGCCGGCGGGGGCGTGGGCGCGCCCGGGGTGAGAGAATCTACCAGCTGCTGGTTCAACCGGGTATCCAGGTGGCCGCTGCCGAAGACTTTCTGGCAGCCTTCCAGGGCGCGGCGCGCGTAGGGCAGGGCCTCCTGCGGGCGGTTCTGCGCGCGCAGGCAGGCGGCCAGGATGCTGCAGGTGCCCAGCGTGTCCGGGTGCAGCGCGCCGAGCACGCGCTGCTGCACGGCCAGCACGGAGAGCAGGCGCTGCGCGGCCTCGGCGCCCCAGCCCTGGGCCTCCACATTTTCCGCCAGCTCCACCTGGGCCTTCAGGGTGTCCGGGTGCTCGGCGCCGAGGAGGCGCGTCTGCTCGGGCAGGAGCTTCAGCCAGGCGTGCCCTGCGTCGCTGTATTTTTTGTCGATGCGGAGCTTCAGCGCCTTGGCCGTCTGGGTGTCGATGGAGTGGCGTTCTTTGAGGGTGATGCTGCCGCGGCTGAGGTCGCGCGCCTGGCGGTCCTCCGCCTCCGCCTCGGTGCGTTTTCCCAGGGCGTACAAGACGCCGGAGAAGCGCCAGCGCGCCTGCAGGGTGAGGGCGTCCGCCAGGCCGAGCACGCGCTGCGCGGTGGCGATGAGGCTGCGATACTCCGCCTCCGTCTCCGCGTTTTTTCCCGTGGCGGCGGTGGCGGAGAGGAGCGCTGACTGGCAGGCCAGCGTCTCGCGCTGCTCCGCGCCAAAAACACGCGTGACCACGGGCAGCAGCGCCTGCAGGCGTGCCTCCGCATCGGCCGCGCGGTCCTGCCCGAGGATGACCTGCGCGAGCTGGAGGCGCGCGCGCAGCGTTTCCTTGTCCTCCGGGCCGTGCGCCTGGGTGCGTGCCTCCACCAGCGCCTGCGCGGCTTTTTCAGCATCGGCCGCCGTGTTTTCCTGGCGCAGCGGTGGAAGGCCGCCGCCTGGGTCTTTGTCTTTGCTTTTGCCTTGGCTTTTATCTTGGCTCTCGCCTTCGCCGGCCTTGCTGGCAAGGTCCTGCTTCTTCTGTGCTGCGGGGGAATGTGGAGCTGCC
Source organism: Prosthecobacter sp. (assembly GCF_044227185.1). Classification (GTDB taxonomy): domain Bacteria; phylum Verrucomicrobiota; class Verrucomicrobiia; order Verrucomicrobiales; family Verrucomicrobiaceae; genus Prosthecobacter. The sequence goes on from NZ_JBGAFO010000013.1 coordinate 78,241, forward strand.
AGCAGCACCAGCAGAAGGAGGGGAAGGCAGGAGAGCAGCGGCTTCATGACGGGCAGGCGGGCATGCATGGGGTAGGCGCGGGGAATAAACGAAATACTGGGACGCGTGGCAAGCGTGGAATCTGCACCTGATCCCGGCGTCCGGAGAATGTCCAGGATTGACGCCCGCATGGGCGCGCGGTGTTTGAACAAACGAAAGGGTCTGTCAGAAAAACGAATGAGTGCGTTTTGCGCTGAATCGGTCTGGCTCGGGCATCGTTGTCTTGCAAGAGGATGCCTGCCGGGCGAAAGTACCCGCCTGTGAAGATCTCGGCTCACCCAGACCGCGCAAAATTGGAACAACGGCTGAAAGCCATCGGCCAGACCTGTGATGTGAGCTGCGGAGAGATGCTGTATCGCTTCGTGAATCCCGCCTACTCGAAGGCCGCTGACATCGTGAACGGCGCCGGCGCCCTGCACGCCTCGGGAAGGTGGAACACCCGGGGAGCCGCGAGACTTAGCTACACCGCCCTCACTCCGGAGACCGCGCTGGCCGAGGCGCAGGCTCATGTGCGTTATTTCGCACTGCCGCCCAGCAAGGCGCTTCCCCGCACACTGGTGGCCCTCAAGTTCAAGGCCGGCCGCGTGCTTGATCTGCGGGACGGAAAGGTGCGGCGGCTGCTGCGACTCTCCGAGGACACGATCCGCCATCTGGACTGGCGGGCGGAGAATCAGTCTGGCCGGGAATCCATCACCCAGGCGTGGGGAAAAGCCTTTGCCGGCGCCGGTTTCGAAGCGGTCATCGTTCCAAGCGCCGCAGACTCCTCAGGTGCAAACGTGCTCGTCTTTCCCGAAAATCTGCTGCCCGGCAGCCAGTTTAAGGTGGACCAGGAAGTCATGCACCCCTGAAAGTAATCCTGCAATTTTGCAGGATTGTTATTGCGCAGCCCGGGGGGTGGAGGCATGGTGTGTTTCATGGGAACTTCAGCGGCTCCAAAATCCGTGACCTGGCAGCAGGCCAGGGAGAGCGGCACCGCGTTGTTTGTGTGGCGCAGAAACATTGGTTTGAACCGGGAGGTTTTTGCGCGGCTTTCCAATTTTTCGGAGCGGACCCTGGCCACCTATGAAAAGCAAAAGAAGCTGCCGGCTCCGGTGCAGGCGCAGGTCACCGAAGCTGTGCGCCTGGTGAAGGCTTTGCTGGAATTGATCCCGGCGGAGGATCTGCCGGCATGGCTGCAGAGGCGCAATCGGGGGTTCAAGGGCCGCAGCCCGTGGGAGCTGATCGAGAACGGAGAAAGAGATGTGATCTGGGAGATGATCCATCAAACCCGCCACGGTGCTTTTGCCTGATTTGCGGCGAGAGCTGGTGCGGTGTTTCTGACGCTGGTCTGCGTGCCGAGGCTCCGCCGGACACACGGCAGAAACGACGTATGTCAGATGAGACGTATGTCTGTTTATCCGCCTTTCTGTCTGTCTGCGTGCAGTTCACGGTGCCGCGTGGCCCGGTGCCGCTGGGGGGGCAGGAGCGCGGGCCCTCCGAGCCCGCAGCGCTCCGCCGGGCAGTCGAAGCTCCGCTCTTGCCTGCATGTTTTTGGAGAAGCGGCGCTGGTGGGGGCGTGTGCTTGCGGCGCGTGGCTGTGCAAACAGCCGCACGCGCGGACGACCTGCTGCGGGCTCGGAGGCCCCGCGCTCCTGGGGCGCTTTCTTTTTTTGCGAGGAAGCCGTCCGCGAAGCTTGTCTTTGGAAGCAGAGATCCATGATCACCGTTCTTAACCGAGTGTCATTCACGAAACAGCCTTGATGATCCCGCGGTTGAAGCCATTCTTGGTGAGCGCTTTTCTTTTTCCTCTTCTTCTTCCGAACTCGAACTGCCATGAATACTCCCCGTCTTCTTGCCGCCCTTCTCCTGGCATGCCTGCTCCTGCCCGCGGCGCGTGGGGAGGAGGCCTACACTCCGAAGGCGGGCTCCAGTGAGCGCAAGGCGATCTGCGATGGACTGCGCGCCTTTCTCATTCAGGAGTATGCGGAGAAGAAGCTGCCGAAGCCCATCGTGCTGAAGATCGAGTACCTCAAGGTCTCGGGCGAGTACTGCTTCATCGAATGCGTCCCTGTGTTTGAAGATGGGAGCGACGCGGTGCCGGAGTATCTCCCGGACATCGGCTACACTCACTGCCTGAAACGCTTCAATGGCTGGCACGTCATCCTCGACCTCAGCCGCACGGATGTTCCGGGCGCGGAGGAGATCGCCAAGATCAAGAAATCGTTTCCCGGCGACTTCCCCATGGACCTTCTGACGGAGGACTGGAGGCAGATTCTCGCGGGCAAATACCAGTAGGAGCGGAAGGTGCCGCGGCGGGTTCAGGAGCAACTGCGCGGCTGCTTTTCATCCGGGCGAATTCGCAGCGGAGACATTTGCCATAGATCCGCGCAGTGCCTTCACTTCATTTGCGCTGAGCGTGTTGATTCCGTGCGGGGGCGCATTCACTCAGCGCTCCTGCTCGGGCGGAGTTTTCTTTACTGAAATTCCGCCTGGGCCGCGGCGTTTGAAAATGCATTCTGCATTCTCCGCAACCCGTCCGGCTCCATGCACTCCTCCACAGCCTCGCAGCGTTTCTGGCATGCCGTGTCTGCCAGCCGGGAAGTTGCTGCTGCTGCGGGGGCGCGTGGGGCCGCGTTTGTCTTGGTAGCGGTCGGGCTTCTGGCCTTCGCCGCGCACGCGCAGGTGGCGGTGGGGCAGGTGCCTGCACCTGCGCCGGGGCCTTCGCCTTCGCCTGCGCCTACGCCGGCAGCGGCTGTGGCACCGCCTCGTGATCCAGCGACGGCCCAGGGAGAAGATAGAAACCAGGTGCCAGCCAAGGCTGCTGACAAAGCTGCTGCGCCTGCGCCTGCGCCTGTAGCAGCTCAAGCCAAAGCACAAGCATCAGCACAGGGACAGGGACAGAGACAGAAGAACGCACAAGCTCCCGCGTCGCCCGCCGCGACCACGCCGAATGCCGGGCTGCTGGCGCAGCTCCGCGCTGCGGCGGAAAAGGGCGATGCCGCGGCGCAGCGGCAGCTCGGCCTGCGGCTGAGAGAGGGAGATGGTGGTGGTGCTGACGGGAAAACACTTTCGCCTGAGCGTGCGGCGGAGGCGGTGGGGTGGCTGCGCAAAGCGGCGGAGCAGGGCGATGCGGTGGCGCAGACGGAGCTGGGCCTGGCCTGCGCCACTGGCACGGGCACCGAGTGGGACAGCGTGGCCGCCGCCAGGTGGTACCGCAAAGCGGCCGAGCAGGGCCTGGCGCGCGCGCAGCTTCTCCTGGGCCAGTGCTACCTCACCGGCAAGGGCATTGGCAAAGGGGAGGACGCCGCCCTGGCCGCGCAGTGGATCGCCAAGGCCGCCGCCCAGCGCCATGCCGAGGCGGAGTACTCCATGAGCATCCTCACCGCCAAAGGCCACGGCCTGCCCAGGGATGCCGCAGCCTCCGCCCAGTGGCTGCGCCAGGCTGCCGAGCACGGCTTTGCAGAGGCCCAGTTCACGCTGGGCACGCGCCTCGCTGCTGGAGAGGGCCTGCCGCGCGATGCCGCCGTGGGGGCCGAGTGGTTGCGCAAAGCCGCCGTGCAGGGCCATGCGGCAGCGCAGTTCTCCCTGGGCCGCGCCTGCGCCACGGGCACCGGCCTGCCGCGTGATGACGCCGCCGCCGCCCAGTGGTACCGCAAAGCGGCCGCGCAGGGGCACGTCCGCGCGCAGTTTGCCTTCAGCAGCGCCTGCTTCACCGGCGCCGGCCTGCCGCAGCAGGACACGCGGGAGGGCGTGAAGTGGTTCCGCCAGGCCACGGATCTCTCAGGCACCACCGATGCCGCGATCAAGCGTTCCGCTCCAGAGAAGATGGCCAAGATACTCGACGTTTACGTCGCCGCTGAGAACGCCGACCAGGAGGCGCGCCAGGCGCTGAAAGACTTCCACACCGCCGCGGAGCGGGGAGATGCCTATGCCCAGGCCGAGCTGGGCCGCGCGTACTTCCAGGGCGAAAACGTCGGCCGCAATGAGGCCGAGGGCATCCGCTGGTTTCGCAGGGCCGCGGAGCAGGGCGATGTCTCCTCCCAATACGCGCTGGGAAACATCTACGCCCAGGGCCTGGGCACGGGCCGGGATGCCATGGAGGCGCACCGCTGGTTTCTCAAGGCCGCGGAGGGCGGCCGCGCCGAGGCCCAGTACTCTGCGGGCTCTGATTTTTATTTCGGCATCAGCGTGGATGGAGACTTTGCCAAGGGCGTGCCGAGGGATCTGGCGCAGTCCACCGCGTGGTATCGCAAAGCGGCGGAGCAGGGCCATGTGGACGGCCAGGTATGCATCGGCGCGGCCTTGTATGAGGGCAGGGGCATCCCACCAGACCCCGCGCGGGCCATTCCCTGGTTTCGCAAAGCCGCGGCGCAGGGAAACCATGATGCCGAGGCATGGCTGGGCCTGGCATGCGCGGAAGGCAAAGGCATCCGGAAGGACCGGGCGCTGGCCGTGCAGTGGTACGGCAAGGCGGCCGCCCACGGAAACTCCATGGCGCAGTTTCACCTGGGAGAGGCCTGCTTTGACGGCGATGGCGTGGCCGCGGACCGCCTGCTGGCGCTGGAGTGGCTGCGCAAAGCCGCCGACCAAAACCACGCCGCCGCACTGTCCCGGCTGGGAGACTGCTACCGCCTGGGCAAAGGCGTGGCCAGGGACCCCGCGCGTGCCGCAGAGTACTACCGCCGGGCCGCGGAGGGCGGCTACGCCTGGGCGCAGGCCTGCTTTGCCAGTGCGTGCTTTGAGGGAGAGGGCCTGCCCAAAGACACCCGGCGCGGCGTGGAGTGGGCGCGCAAAGCCGCGGACCAGGGCAGCAACTACGCGCTGCTCATGCTGGGAGACAGCTGCATGACCGGCACCGGCCAGGAGAAGGACGAGGCCGCCGCCGCGCGGTGGTGGCGCAAAGCCGCCGAGAAGGGCCATGCGCGCTCCCAGATGCGCATGGGCTACGCCTGCTACCGGGGCATAGGCGTGGCGCAGAACACGAAGGAGGCCATCTTATGGTATCACAAAGGCGCCGCGCAGGGCGGAGCCAGCGAGCAGTACTACCTGGGCCAGGCGTACTGCACCGGCAGAAACCTCATCAAGAACCCCGAGGAAGGCGTGAAGTGGCTGCGCAAAGCGGCGGACCACGGCCACCAGGCGGCGCAGCATCAGCTCGGCCACGCCTGCATGTCAGGCAGCGGCCTGCCCCAGTCGCCGCAGCAGGCCGTGTACTGGTGGCGCAAGGCCGCCACCCAGGGCTACGCCCCCGCGCAGTATGACCTGGGCCGCGCCTGCCAGGAAGGCGCCGGCACACCGCTGGACGCCGTGGCCGCCCTGAAGTGGTTCCAGCTCGCCGCCGCCCAGGACCATGAAGACGCCATGGGCTGGTCCAAAATCCTGCAAAGAGAACTCAGCCCCGAGCAGAGCGCCGAGGCGCGGCGGCAGGTGGCGGATTTTCAGAAGAAGCACGCGGGAAAGTGAGCAGGGGGCGGAGAGGGCGTTTGTGCGGTGTGTAAGTTCCGCACGCATGCATGAGCGAGGGTCGGCATAGGAGCGGGCTGCAGACCAGGCATGGCATGAGGCAGCATTTCATGCTATGATATTCCACGTCATCCATCCGGATGAGCAGACGCGGGCGGGCCGAAACCGCGGGAGTGGAGATGCGGCCTCAGCCCATAAAGCAGCGGCGCTCGGGGCGGTGCGGCGTGTTTGCAGCATTGCATTTTTCTCGCTCATGCTCCAGGCTGCGGCGAAAATTCCACCTAAAAACAGACGATAAGCAGCCATCCCATGAACACCCTCACAAAACTCACGCTCCTCTCCGCCGCGGCATCCGGCCTCGTCCTCAGCCTGGCCACGGCGCAGCAGCCCACGGTCGCCAAGACCAATCTCCTCACCAATCCCTCCTTTGAGGATGGGATGAACGGCTGGTCCTTCGCCGCGCATGAGAAGCGCGGCACCGTCTCCGTGGACACCGTGGAAAAGCACGACGGCAAAAACAGCATCCGCATCGACAACCCCGCCGGGGACGACAGCTTTCTGCAGCAGACCGTCACCGTGAAGCCGAAGACGCGCTACCGCCTCACCGGCTACCTGAAGACCAAGGACGTCGTGGTCAAAGGCGCTGGCGCCAGCTTCTCCCTGGCCGGCGGCTTCGAGCGCTCGGACGCCTTTGATGGCAAGCAAAACTGGAAGAAGGTGTCCTTTGAGTTCGACAGCGGCGCGGTGGACAGCATCAAGATCGGCCCCCGCCTCGGCCACTACTCCAACATGGCCATGGGCACCGCCTGGTACGATGACCTCCAGCTCATCGAGATCGGCCCCTCCCGCAAACGCTGAGCGCCGGCCGTGGACAGGGAACGATACGAGAAGAGCTCACGAATCAGCTTCGTCAGGTCGTTCGGAAAAAAAACGGCCTTGAGCCAGCGCCCTTCCAAACGTGGGCACGAATGATGTCCGGTGCTTCCATTGAAGAAAGAGAGAAAGTTTGCATCCAGTCCGCGGCGTGATTGGCTGCGAGCGCTATGACGATGAGGATGCCTCTGAGATGGATGACGCCGTCACCGGCCACTGCCCGCTGTATGAGCACCTGGGCGTGAAGCGGCGGCAGGAGGAGGAGGAGGAGGAGTGATTCGTGCTCAGGCTCGTGGAAAGCGTCGCCTGGACTGTTTTGCGCCGGCTCAAAATCCGGATGCTACGATGTGGTATTTCATCGCCGTTCCTGAAAACAGCGGCAGAGGCGGGCGCGGGATTCACGGCGTGCCGAGGTTCAGGATCTCCGCTTTCTGGCGCAGCTCGGCGAGGCGGGCGGTGATGCGCTGCTGGCGCTGCTCGGCCTGCAGGAGGCGGGTCACTTCGTCCTTCACTTTTTCAAACGGCGGGGGCGGGGGGGCGCGCTGGTCGTCCACACGGAGAAGAACCGCCAAGAATGACGCGCGGTCAGATGCGCAACACGCGCAAAGAAACGCGGGGGCGGAGCTGCAAAGCGCGTGCGGCGTCCTTCATGATCCTCCGCCTTTGCTCGCGCCCCATCACGCACGAAGTTCGGCCCTCTGCCACATCAGGGGCATGCACCCGCCCCTCCACGGGCACCTGCTGCCATCCACAGCCCCCTCGCCCCATCAGACAAAATCATAAATCATAAATCGTAAATCATAAATAGAAAACCCTCCCTTCACCTACGTCAATCGACTCGACAATCCGCCTCCGCCCACCACCTTCCGCCATGCCGCCGCCCAAGATGACACCCCAAGAACAGCAGGCCTATGATGAGGCTCTGAAGCAAATCAATGAGTGCCGCAAGCTCGGGAAAAGAGGCATGGAGCTGAATTTGAGCGGCCTGAGCCTGACTGCGCTGCCGCCCGAAATCGGCCAGCTCACCGCTCTCACCGAGCTTGATCTTAGCGGCACCCAGCTCAGCGCGCTGCCGCACGAGATCGGCGAGCTCACCGCTCTCACCACGCTTGATCTCAGCCACACCCAGTTCAGCGCGCTGCCGCACGAGATCGGCCAGCTCACCGCTCTCACCACGCTTTATCTCATCCACACCAAGCTCAGCGCGCTGCCACCCGAGATCGGCCAACTCACCGCTCTCACCGGGCTTTATCTTCAAGGCACCCAGCTCAGCGCGCTGCCGCCCGAGATCGGCCTGCTCACCGTTCTCACCACGCTTTCTCTTTACAACACCCAGCTCAGCGCGCTGCCGCCCGAGATCGGCCAGCTCACCGCTCTCACCACGCTTTATCTTTACAACACCCAGCTCAGCGCGCTGCCGCCCGAGATCGGCCAGCTCACCGCTCTCACCACGCTTGATCTTCACAACACCCAGCTCATCGCGCTGCCGCCCGAGATCGGCCAGCTCACCGCTCTCACCGAGCTTTTTCTATACAACACCCAGCTCAGCGAGCTGCCGCCCGAGATCGGCCAGCTCACCGCTCTCACCACGCTTGATCTCAGCGGCACCCAGCTCAGTGCGCTTCCCGAAGAGTTGCGGCAGCTCAAGAACCTGGAGGCGCTGTATTTGCATGACAATCCGCGTCTGAAACTGCCCCCCGAAGTGCTGGGACCAACACAGTTCGAAGTCGGAACCCAAGATAAAACACCCGCCAATCCGCAGACCATCCTGGACTACTACTTTGGCCGCCAGGCGAAGGACAGCAGGCCGCTGAACGAGGTGAAGCTGATCCTGGTGGGGCGGGGCGGCGCGGGCAAGACGAGCACAGTGCGCGCCCTCAAGGGGCTGCCCTTCAATACCCAAGAGGAGAGCACGCCGGGGATCGCCCTGAGCGACTGGGACATGGGCGAATGCCAGGGCGGGCCGGTGACGGCGCATGTGTGGGACTTTGCCGGGCAGGTGATCACGCATGCGCTGCACCAGTTCTTTTTCAGCGTGCGCAGCGTCTATGTGCTGGTGCTCAGCGGCCGGGAGAACCATGAGCGGGAGGACGCGGAATACTGGCTGCGCCTGATCCGCGCCTTTGGCACGGACGGTGATGGCCAGGGGCCGCCTGTGATCGTGGTGCTAAATCAGTGGGATGTGCCCGGCTGCCGCCCCAAGGTGGACCGTGGGGCGCTGCAGGAGCGCTACCCCTTCATCGCCGGATTTGTGGAGATGGACTGCCAGACGAGGACGGGCGTGGACAAACTCAAAACGGCCCTGTGCAGCGAGGTGGACCAACTCAAGTGGATCCGCGAGCCCTTCAAGCCCGAGTGGGTGGCCGTGCGCCAGGCGCTGGCTGACGGCGGGAAGCAGCGGGCGCACCTGAGCTTCACGGAGTACCGCGCGCTCTGCGCCCGCCATGGCGTGACGGATGAAAGGGAGCAGGAGTCGCTCTCGGACATCCTGCACAATCTGGGTGCGGCGCTGAACTACCGCAACGACCCCCGCCTGCGCGAGGCCACAGTGCTGCAGCCGCTCTGGCTGACCCAAAACGTGTATGGCCTGGTACGCCGTGCTGAAGAGCAGTACGGCGTGCTCAAACAGGCGGATGTGGATGCAGTGCTGGCCCAGGAGAAAGACGAGAAGATGCGGCAGTACCTGCTGCAGATCATGGAGCGCTTTGAGATCGCCTACGTGCCGCGCAGCGCCGGCGGCGGCGTGTGGCTGGTACCGCAGGCGCTGCCCATCGAACAACCGAAGGGGGTGGAAAGCTTTGGCAGGGAGACGGATGCCACTCACCTGCGCTACACCTATGAGGCCCTGCCGGAGGGGCTGGTGGCGCGCGCGATCGTGCGCCTGCATGAGTTCATCGAAGAGGTGGACGGCAAGCCGCAGCAATGGGCCAGCGGAGCAGTGCTGACCCGCGAGGGCGCCCGCGCACTGCTGCGGGCGGAGACCGCGACACAGGTGATGATCACCGTGACCGGACCGGCGAAGGCCCGGCAGCAACTGGCCGGACTCTGCCAGGCCGAGATGCGGGACATCAATGCCGAGATCAAAAGGCTGGACCCGGTGGAAGAAACGAGAGTGAAGGGAGACTGGATCTCTACCGCCATCCTGGACGCCGATGAGCGCAACCGCCGTCAGACTGGCATTCGTGTGCCAGCAGAGGGCACGGTGATGATCGACCCACGCGGGCCGAATGACGAGTTCAGCACGCCGCAAGCGCGGCAGGATGACCTCTGGAAACCGACGATCTTCATCTCCTACTCCAAGAGCAACGTGGCCCAGCGCAAGCGCCTGGAGTCCGAGCTCAAAATCCTGCGCAACGAAGGCCTGCTGGAAAGCCACTGGCACGACCGCATGATCGATCCCGGAGACGAATGGGACAAAAAGATCCAGCGCGAGCTGCGCGAGGCCGATGTGATCCTCATCCTGATCAGCGCCGCCTCTCTTTCGACGGACTACATCACCGAGCACGAAATCCCCAAGGCGATGAAACTGCACAAAGCCGGAGAAACCATCGTGGTGCCCATCGTCCTTGAGTCCTGCCGCTGGGACAAGACCGCACTGGGGGCGCTGAATGCGCTGCCTGACAAAGCCAAGGCGCTGAACAATTGGAAGCCATCGTCAGAAGGGTGGCATTCCGTTTCCAACGGACTGGCGAGGGTGCTGGAAAAGCTGATGAAGGAGTCTCCCGAGCGCGTGGCGCAGCCTCCCCCCGTGAGCGGTGAAAGGTGAATGCGAGGCAGCGTTAAAAACGAGTCCCTGGTTGAGTGAAACAGCGTCTTGGAGTGCGGGGGATTTGTTCTCTGTTCTCTGTTCTCGGTTCTCGGTTCGCTGTTCTCGGTTCGGAGTTTCAGGCTGGCGGTGCCTCAGGTTTTTGCGGCCTTCTCTTTCAGCTCATCCACCAAACCCTGCGCGGTGCGGGTGAGGGCGTCTTCTTTTCCCAGCGTTTTGAGGCCGCCGTCCAGGGCGCGCTGCGCGTAGGTCAGCGCCTCGGCGGTTTTTCCCTGGGCGCTCAGGCTGGATGCCAGGCCGCAGCAGACGCGCAGCGTGTGGGGATCTGCGGCACCGTGCACACGCTCCTCCAGGGCCAGCACCTGGCGGCACTCCTGCTCGGCCTCGGCGGGTTTTCCCAGCTCGGTCAGGGATTCGGCCAGGAGCTCGCGGCAGGTCAGCGTGCTGCTGTCCTCCGGCCCCAGCACCTTGGTTTGCGCGGTGATCTGCCGGCGCAGCAGCGCCACGGCCTCCTCGTGCTTGTCCTGCTTGCGCAGCACGTCGATGAGGCAGGCCTGGTAGAACAGGGTATCGTCCCCCTCCGCGCCGTAAAGCTTCAGGCCCAGGGCCAGCACCTCGCGGTATTCCTTCTCCGCCTCCGCCGTCTTGTCCTGTTTGTCCAGGGCATGGGCCAGACGCCAGCGTGTCTCCAGGGTCTCCTCGTTCTCGGCGCCAAAGACGCGGGTGCAGAGGGGCTGCAGCGCGCGGTACTCCTGCTCGGCCGCCGCGGGATCGCTCTCTGCCAGCTCAAAGGCCAGCAGCTTGCGCACCTTCAGAGTCTGCTCGGCCTCGGGGCCGTGCACCCGCGTGGCCCTGGGGACCAGACTGCGGGCGCGGCGCAGCGCCTCCGCATGAGTCTCCGGAGTGTCCAGCATGGCGACGAGCCGGACTTCGATGTCGAGGGTCTTCGCATGGTCCGGGCCGAGCACCCGCTCATACCCCGCCAGCACGGTGCGGTATTCCTGCTCCGACTCCGCCAGTTTCTGCACGCACATCAGGGCGACCGCCAGCAGGGTGCGTGCCTCCAGCGTCTCCGGGTGCTCCGCGCCCAACTTCTGGGAACGCGCGGCCACCAGGGCCTGCGCGGCCTTTTCTGCCTCATCGTACTGGCCCGCGGCGATCAGCGACCTGACGGCATCGTAGGCCTTCGCGCCGGTGTCAGCCGCCGCCGCTGCTGCTGCTGCTGCTGCTGCCGCAGGTTCCACAGCCTTTGCGGGTGCCTTGCCCTCCTCAGCCCTCCCGGCATCCACGCTGAGGATCAAAGACAGCAGGGCGAAGGTGAGAGAGCGGGCGGCGGGCGGCTTCATCGTGGGCGCGGGTTAGGTCTTGCGATTAAAGAGAGACGCCGCGCCGAGACAAGCATCAATGCGTAGGCGCGTGGCTTATGGCGGGGCGATGCGAGGCGGCGCGGCGCTGCCTCGCTCATCCCTTGATGAAAAGGATTTTTCCGGTCGGATCAATGCCCGATTTTCTCAGGGAATCCTGAAACGCTTTGTTTCTGCGCTGCACGTACTCGTCTGAAGCTCCCCGCAATACGATTTGACCTGTTTTGCCAAATTTGCCCCGCCAGCCCAGGTCAAGGTTGAGTCCGGTTCTCCCCTCTGGGTTCTTGTCATCAAACTCAGGTTTGATATACAGGCCGGTGGGATCTTTCTCGTCCGACCCCGGATTGAGAAACAGGCCCTTGGACTCTTTGGGGTCATCCTCAGAAGCGCGCATGTGGCTGCGGAAGGAGTGGGACTCGAGGCGTCCGCCCCAGGGGGAGCGCGGGGTGAACAGGAGAGGCCGGCGTTTTGAATGTGGGTTCATGGAAAAAGCCTTGGGCCGGGTTTGTGGAGGTCAAGAGATAAAATAATAGAATGTGGTATTCAGTTGGGACTTGTGGCACATGATCTATCCAGATGCGGCGAGGTCTTTGCGGCGCGGGGAGGCGTTCTCTGTTCTCTGTTCTCGGTTCTCGGTTCTCGGTTCAGAGTTTCAGGCTGGCGGCGGCGTCACGTTTTTGGCGCGGTCTTCTTGAGCTCATCCACCCTCTTCTGCGCGGCCCGGGTGTCCGGGCTGTTTCTAACAGCTTGTGGCAGCCGACCTGCCGTGCCAGGCCAGGCCTGGCACGGCGCTTTGAAGCTGAAACCCAGAGCCCGAGGCTTTCCGCTCCGCCGCCTTGACCCTCAAGCCTTCGTCTTTTCTTTTGCCTGGAGCTTGGTCAGCCGGTCCAGTTGTTCTTTGGAGGCCTGGGTGTTGATGTCGTCCGGGCCCAGGGCCTTTAGCTGGCCCGTGTAGGCTCGCCGGGCATAGGTCAGGGCCTCCTTGATCTTGTTCTGTGCCTCCAGGCAGGGCAGCATGTCGTAGCAGGTTTCCAGGGTGTCCGGGTCTTCCGGTCCCAGTGTTTTCTCGCGCAGGGCCAGCACGGCACGGTACTCCTTTTCGGCTGCGTCCTCCTGCTGCAGCGCGTGCAGTGAGGAGGCCAGCGTGCTGCGCGTGTCCAGGGTGGCGCTGTCTTCCGGGCCGAGCACGCGTGTTTGCAGGGGGATCAAATCGCGGCAGAGCCTGGCCGCCTCCGCGTCTTTGTGCTGCATGCACAGGGTGTGGATGAGGCTGGACTGGCAGTCCAGCGTTTCGGGGGCTTCGGCGCCGGCCTTGTGCTCCAGGGCGGCCAGCAGGGTGCGGTACTCCTGCTCGGCCTCCGCATGCTTGTCCTGCGCGGCCAGGCTCAGGGCCAGGTGGTCGCGCATGTCCAGAGTCAGGCTGTCTTCCGCGCCCAGGCCGCGCACGATGATGGGCAGCAAAGGGCGGAGCTGCTTTTCCGCCGCTGCGAAATTTCGCTGGCGGAACAAAGCCATGATGACGCACTCCTGGCAGTCGATGGTTTGCCTGCTTCCCTCGCCCAGCGTCCGCTGCTGCACGGCCAGGAGCTGGCGGAACTCCTTCTCGGCCTCCTCCCCACGTTCCAGCATGAGGAGGCTCATGGCGAGCTTGTGCTGGGTGCGCTGAGTCTCCACGGCCTCGGGGCCCAGCACACGTGCCTGGGCGGCCAGCAGCGGGCGGCACTCCTTTTCGCATTCCTCATTCTTGTCCTGGGCATCCAGCGAATCGACCAGGCGTCTGCGTGTCAGCAGGGTCTCCGCATCTTCGGCGCCGAGCACGCGGGCCTCCACGGAGATCAAGTGGCGCAACTGCTTCTCCATCTCGGCACGGTTGGTTTCGGTGGTGCTGGCGGCGATCTGGGCGGACTGGCAGTGCAGCGTCTCGCGGCCTTCCGCGCCGCAGGTCCTGGTCAGCAGCGGCAGCAGCGCGCGCAGCCGCGTTTCCGCTTCAGCACCCTTGCCCAGATCGAGCATGCTTTCCGCCAGCAGCAGGCGCGCGCGCAGCGTCTCCTTGTCCTCCGCGCCGAGGGTCTTGGTGCGCGCCTCCACCAGGGCCTGCGCGGCCTTTTCCGCCTCGGTGAATTTGCCTGCGGTGTGCAGCGCCAGGGCGGCGTCATAGCCTGCGCTTTCCTCCGCGGCATGAACCACCCCGACGCCCTGAGAGGCAAGGAGCAGGAACGCAGCGAGGACGGAGGCGGGGAAATGCTTCATATGAAAAAAGCGGCCACAGCCGCCGGCCAGGAGCCTGCATTAGAATAAGGCCCCGGCGGAAGAGCAAGCTATATTATGCGCGTCACTTTCCGCGGTACAATTCCGGATGTTCCTTTCTGAATTTTTGGATGGTGGCTTCAGCCTTGCTGTCGTAACGCCGCTGATTGGCGGCCTGCTGCGCTTCAATGGCCTTCTGGCCTGCGCTCTTCCGGGCCGCGGCCTCCTGCTCGCGCCGCACGCGCTCCTTGTTGGTGCGGTTCTCATTGACGTGCAGCCGTGTGTTCAGCCAGTCATTGCGTTCGCCCTGGGATTGGAGGTCAGGGAATGAAATAATAGAATGTGGTATTCAGTGGTTGGAGCTTGTGGCACACGATCTATCCGGGCGCGGCGAGGTCATTGCGTCGCGGGGGCTTAGTTCTCTGTTCTCTGTTCTCTGTTCTCGGTTCTCTGTGCTCTGTGCTCTGTGCTCTGTGCTCTGTTCTAGGTTCTAGGTTCTCGGTTCAGAGTTTCAGGCTGGCGACGGGCTCACGTTTTCGACGCGGCCTTGGTGAGTTCATTCACCAGCTTCTGCGCGTCCTGGGTGTCGGGGTGGTCTTTGCCGAGGGTTTTCGTGCGGCCCTCCAGGGCGCGGTGGGCGTGGGTCAGGGCCTCTGGGTACTGGTGCTGAATGGCAAGGCGCAGCGCCAGGTCGAAGCGGCAGCGCAGAGTTTCTCTGTCTTCAGGGCCGAGCACCCGTTCATCGATGGCCAGCACGGTGCGGAGCTCCTGCTCCGCCTTCTGCACGGGCAGCTCTCCGGCCCAGTTGGCGCGGCTCATGAGCGTGTCCGGGTGTTCCGGCCCGAGCACGCGCATGCGGATGGCGGCCACACTGCGCAGCTCTTTCTCCGCTTCGGTCTGTTTCTTCTGCTTGCTGAGCGCCGCTGCCAGGGAGTTGCGGCCGTTCAGGGTGTCAGGATGTTCCGGGCCATGCAGCCGCGTGCAGGCGGCGACGTCGGCGCGCAGCAGGGTTTCCGCCTCAGCATAGTTTTCCTGGAGCATCAGCACCAGCGCCAGATTATGCCTGGCCTGCAGGGTGCCGGTCGCCTCAGCACTGCTCACCCGGCCGGAGATGCTCAGGAGCTGGCGAAACTCCTTTTCGGCTTCCTCCAGTTTGCTTGCGTTCATCAGTACGAGCCCGAACATCGTGCGGGCGCTGAGCGTCTCCTCATCCTCCGGGCCGAGCACCCGTTCATCGGTGCGGATCAGGCGGCGGTACTGCCCTTCTGCTTCAGCAGGTCTGCCCAGGGCTGACTTTGCAAAAAGGGCGTGTCTTTGGAAGTGCAGGGTGTCACGATTTTCCACACCAAGAACACGCTGCATGGTCAGGAGCAGTGCCGAGCTCCTGGCCTCCGCCGCGGCATCCGTGTGCCGGGCCAGCTCCATCGCCATGAGCAGCGCAGCGGCCTTCAAAGTCTCGGGGGCCTCCGCTCCCAGGGCCTGCGTACGTGCCGCGACCAGCGACCGCAGGGCCTGCTCCGCCTCGGAGTGCCTGCCTGCATCGCGGAGCGCCAAGGCGGCATCGCAGGCCTTCTGGCTGATGCCCGGAGGGGTTTCTGCTGCCGTCTTTGTTTTATCCTTGCCCTCCGCCGCGGCGGCCATGTCTGGGCTGAAGGTGGCAAGCAGCAGAAGGGCGGACAGGAGAAGCTTCATGGCAGAAGGGCTGGTTTTACCAGGGTGAACGCCGGGTGGCCGGGGTGCAAGGTGAATGTGGAATGTGGAATGTGGAATGTGGAATGTATGCTGACGTCTCCGGATGGCGAAACTGCACTCGTCAGGAAACAACTGGCATTGCCGCAGCAAAGGCATGCCCGGTAACATCAGAGTGATGAGACTGCCATGAACCCATCCCTAAGGTTGCGGGCCCGCCATTGTTTCAGCCTGGCGGCTAAAAGTGGTACTCACCTTTTAACGCAAGTCCTCGTTCTTTGAACATTTTTTCCCAATCGAGCTCGATTTTGCCATTTTTAAAATGCAGCGCAGGAGGTTTTATTGTGTCCGATGAAGGGGGAGGGCTGATGTTGGCAGGTCCGCTCGAATTTGGAATTGGCTGATATTCCTGCGTGGCGAGCTGGATGGCTTTCGAGGATGGTGCCTGTGGAGCCGGCTGCTGCGGCGCCGGCTGCTGCGGCGCCTGGTAGTTCTTCAGATTGGCATGAGGCACCCTCCACACATCACCACCAGCGTCCGGCGGCTGAACCGGCTGCCCGTTGGCTCCGGTCAGTTGATTGTCAGCCATCTGCCCGGCGAGGCCCTGCATTTCCTTGGAAGTGGGGTGGCGTTTCTTATCCTCAGACGCGCGCATGTGGCTGCGGAAGGAGTGGGACTCGAGGCGTCCGCCCCAGGGGGAGCGCGGGGTGAACAAGAGGGGCCGGCGTTTGGAATGTGGGGTCGTGGAAAAAGCCTTGGGCCGGGTTTGGGGAGGTCAAGAGATAAAATAATAGAATATGGTATTCAGTGGGTTGGAGCTTGTGGCACACGATCTATCCGGGCGCGGCGAGGTCTTTGCGTCGCGGGGGATCTGTTCTCTGTTCTCTGTTCTCTGTTCAGAGTTCCACGCTGGCGGCGCCTCAGGCCTTCGTGGCCTGCTTCGTGAGCTGATCCACCATCTTCTGCGAGTCCTGGGTGTCGGGGTGGTCTTTGCCCAGCAGCTTGGTCTGGCCCTCCAGGGCGCGGCGGGCGTGGGTCAGGGCCTCCGGGTACTGCTTCTGCATGCGCAGGCTGCGGGCCAGGTTATAGCAGATGAGCAGGGTGGTGGCGTTGCCGGCGCCGAGCGCGCTTTCGGCATCGGCCAGCAACTGGCGGAGCTCTTTTGTGGCGGCGGCCTCCTGCCCCTGGTTCAGGATCGCCAGCGCCAGCACATTGCGGGTCCTCAGAGTGTCGCGGTCCGCCGCGCCGAGCAGCCGGGTTTGCTCGGGGAGCAGGCTGCGGCAGGCCTTCTCCGCGGCTGCGTCCTGCTTCAGAGCCTCCTGCACAGCGGCCTGCAAATAGCGGATCTGCAAGGTCCTGCGGTGCTCCTTGCCAAAGGCGTGGGTCATCCGCGGCAGCAGCTCCTGGAGCTGCCGCGCCGCCTCGTCATTTCTGCCCAGGTTGGAAAGGCTCGCTGCGTGCATCATACCAGATTCCAGCATCGTCTGGTCTTCGGCATCCGGCACCTTGGCGGCGGCGGCCAGCAGCGCGCGGCTTTCCTGCTCGCACTCCCGCCACTTCTCCAGCTTGTTCAGGGCCACCGTCAGATTGAAGCGCGCCTCCAGGGTGGTCTCATGCTCCGGCCCGAGCACCCGTGCCAGCGTGGGAATGAGCTGGCGCAGCGGCGCGACCGAGGCCCCGGGGTCTCCCTGCTCGCCGAGGAGCGCGCAGAGGGCCGCCTGGCAGCGCAGTGTCAGATGCGCGGAGTCTCCCAGGGAGCGCGCGCACCGCGCCGCCACCTGGCGCAGCTCCTGCGTGCCTTCCTGCAGCCTGTCCGTTTTAGACAGGAGCACACCCCAGAAAAAGCGGGTGTTCAAGGTCTCCTCAGCATCGGCCCCGTACACCCGTGTCTGGGCCGCCATCAGGCGGTGCAGCAGCGGCTCGGCCTCTTTGAATTTGCCCTGGGTGCACAAGACGCGGATGAAGCGGAAATGGCTCGCGAGGGTTTCGCGGTCTTCGGGCCCCAGCGCCTTCTCCTCCAGGGGGATCAACACGCGGAACTCCTGCTCGGCAGCCGCCGGCTGGCCCGCAGCCACCATGCTCCTGGCCAGCAGGCTGCGCAGCAGCAGGGTGCCGGAGTCTGCCGCGCCGAGCACCCGTGCGGCGGCTGGGAGCCACTGGCGGCCCTGGGCGATGACCTCCGCCGTTTTCCCCAGCGAGTGCTTCACATCCACCAGCACCACCCGCGTGCGCAGCGTCAGCTCGGCCTCTGCTCCCTGCTCCTGGGTGAGCGCCGCCACCAGCGCCTGCGCGGCCGTTTCCGCCTCGGTGTATTTTTGCGCGTCCAGTTGTGTCTTGACGGCCTCGTAGGCTTTCGCACCGGTGTCGTCCGCCGCATCCTCAGCCGCACGAGACGCGCCGGAGCCGAGGGTGTAAAGGAGGAGCAGGGCAAGGGCAAAGGGCAGCTTCATGGCAGGCACCGGTTGAGCGCCTGGATTAAAGGAAGGAAGCGTGAGGATGGCAAGTGCAAAGCGGGCCGCAGGCCTGTGGTACAAGCGTCAGCGCCGATGCTCCGGTGCCTGCACGGTGGGCTTCAAGGTTTTAGGCGCCCGCCATTTGTTCCTGCCTGGGATTGAGCGGGGTGAAGATGAGGTGGCGGCGTTTTGGATGCATGATTTTGCTGACATGACACCCCTGCCGCAGAGCACAGGCACCCTATTCACGGATGTCGAAACAGCTGGTCAGAGTGCGACGCCATTCATTGGGGTAAAGCGATCCTCCCAGGGAGAGCGTCAGCGGATAGATCCTGCCATTGAGGGATGTTGTGCCAAACATGTCATCCCAGGTTTCTTCCATGCCATGCCTCCTCATCACCTTGTCAAACCTCAGCGGGTGGCCTGCCGGCACCTCCGCGACAAGTGTCTGGCCGCCATAGACCCTGTCCGCACTCAGCGAGTAAAACCGACGCATCTTGTCAGACACGCTTCGGTCAGGCTCAAAGAGGTAAAGCTTTTTCCGGGTGTGTATCTCACGCCCCGTCACCTGCGCAAATCGTGGCTGTTGGGTGATGTCGGTGTCGATGGCGCATAAAATCAAGCCGCAGCTGACCATTCCGAGGCAGGCCAAGAGAGCAAGGCATGGGAGCCGCATCAGTCGTATCATCCCACATTACTGGGTGGGATTCAGCGAGTTGAAAAGCTTGGATTGAAAGATTTTGCTCAACTTGCCAGCATGCCCGTTTCGTTTTGAATGCGGACTCTTGTCGGGATCTGAATTGAACAGCAGCGGGCTTGCCAGCAATGAACCGGCAATCCTCAGCGGATTAAGCGTGTTCATCCCGATGATATTGTGCACTGCGTCCAGCGGATGACCTTCAAATTTCGGCTTGTTCGCCCCGATTCGATGCGCCAGCACGGCGGTGAGCAGCGAATTGGCGGCCGCGCCGTGATGGTTCAGGTTTATTCCCTTCATGTTTTTGCCCTCCTTGTGCAGGTCTTCCAGGGCGCTGTTCAAAATCATGGTCCCCTGGCTGTGCGAAGTTACATTAGCCGTGGGCAGATCAAAATGGCGCAGCAGATCCCGTGTTGAATTCGCAACCTGTGTTCGCAGCCCCATCTTCTGAGCGGTGGCCTCCACCGAATCTGAAGCAAAACCATTGGTCGGGTTGTGGATCATGTAGAATTCGGATTTGCCTGTGTGGTCCAGGCCCAGTCTTGTTGCCGCCTGGACATCATTGTTCATGCCATTGATCCAGATTTGAGCATTTTTCGGATTAATGTCCTTTGGGTTTATCGGGGTGGCGGTTCCAATGCCTGTTTTGGGATCACCGGTGACCCTGTAAAGCCTCGCGTTGGGGTCAAATCCGGCCTGGGCAGCAGGGGGGCTGCCCACCACCCCGCCTTCCCGAGCAGATGCGTTCTCCTTCCGCTGAGGCCGTGCCAGACGGAATGACTCACCCGGCTTCGGGGTTGGCACCGTACCCCTGTTTTCAGACGCGCGCATGTGGCTGCGGAAGGAGTGGGACTCGAGGCGTCCGCCCCAGGGGGAGCGCGGGGTGAACAAGAGAGGCCGGCGTTTGGAGTGTGGGTTCATTGTTGAAATGCTTGGGCCGTGAATGGTGGATGCAAGCTCTATTCTGCTAGAATGTGGTATGAGCGCGGTTTCTTCCCCGCCCGCCTGGGCAGCGTTGGCGGAGCAGCCCAGAATTCTCCGCACATGGGTCAGCGGATGGGCGCCATAGTGGCTGCCCGGGGGCAGGGGATGCTCATTGTCCTGATGCTGGTCGCGGCTCTGCCGGGGCCGCTGGCGCGCCCAGAATTCCGCGCCGGTGCGCCGCGCCGCAGGCAGCTTCAGCATGCCGGTGGCGGTGCGCTCGGCATTGACGATGTTGGAAATGCGCATGGCCTCGTTCTCCTTGTGCTCCGGGCCGGGGTCGCGCTCATCCTTCACGCGCACCACCGCGTGCAGCGCCTCCCGCCCGGCGTCGATCGCGGCCTCCACGTCCGCCTGTGTGGGCCTGCGCCCCTGCGCGCGGAGCTTCCGCAGCGCGCCGTGCGTGTGCGCCTGCTGCAGCACGTGGCCCAGTTCATGGGAGATCGTGGCCCCCGTCATCGCGTGCGGATTGAGGTAAAGGGTCACGTTTCCGTCCTGGTCTGTGCGGGTGCAGGCCAGGCCCGTGCTGCGGCGCTTCACGGTGATCTTGTTCGGCAGCGCGGCCACATGCCGCAGCAGCGCCGCCGCCGCGGGGGATTCCCCCGCCTCCGCGCGCAGCGCCTGGCGCACCCTCCGCACAAACAGCGGGCTGGCGTCATCGATGAGGAGTTTGCCCATGCCAGCCGGCTCCTGCGTCCTGCCTGCGCGCTGCGCGCCCGCCTGCGGCGGCAGATGGCTGAAGGCCCGGACTCTGCCGCCGCGGGGCAGGGGCCGCACCCCCTCGTCTTCCTCCTTCTCACGATGGCGGACCCGGGTTTCCGGAAGGTGCGAGCTGGAGAAGAGGAAGCCCATGAGGGAAGCCTTGGGCCGTGAACTCGGAATGCAAGGAGAATGAGGAATGCTAAAACCTAATAGAGGATGGTATTTGAATGCGCGGCCTCAGAATGCCTTCCGGCACGGCGGGCCCCTCACTGCCTCACGCCTTGGTCTCCGGCCTGGTCAGGTTCTCCAGAAGTTCATTGGACTTCCGTGTGGCAGGGTGGTCCCTGCCCAGCTTCTTGAGCCGGCCTGTGTAGGCGCGCCGCGCATAGGTCAGGGCTTCCGGGTTCTTCTTTTGCAGGCCCAGGTAGAGGGCGAGGCGGTGGCAGGTTTGCAGCGTCTCCAGATCTTCGGCTCCGAGCGCGCGCTCAAAGATGGCCAGCACCTGGCGGCATTCCTTTTCGGCCTCGGCCTCCCGGTGCTGCTGGGCCAGCAGGTCTGCCAGATCGCGGCGTGACGCCAGAGTTTCCGTGGCCTCCGGCCCGAAGGCGCGGGTCTTCGCGGCGATGATGCCGCGGCACTCCTTTTCCGCCTCCGCGTATTTTTCAAGGGTGATCAGCGCGGCGAGGGTGGTCTCCTGCAGGTACAGCACCTCGCTGCTGTCCCTGCCATGGGTCTGGATGAGCCCGGGCAGGTGCTGGCGCAGCAGCGCCGTCACCTCCGCACCGCGGCCCTCCTTCTGCCGCCATTCCAGCAGCAGCGCGAGCTGGCTCTGGGTGAAGAGGTTCACCGCGCCGCGCACGCGCAGGGAGATGTCCAGCACCGCGCTGAGCTCCTGGTCCGCCTCGGCATGCTTCTCCAGCTTTTTCAGCGTGCTGGCCAGCTGCATGCGCTTCAGCAGGGTGTCCTCCGACTCCGCTCCAAACACCCTGGTATAAAGTGGCAGCACCTGGCGGTATTCCTTTTCGGCCTCCGCCTCCCTGTCCATCTGGGTGAGCAGGCCGGCCAGCGTGCAGCGGGACTCCAGGGTCTCTCTGGCCTCCGGCCCGAGCACGCGGGTCTCTGTGGCGATGAGGCTCCGGCACTCCTTTTCCGCCTCCGCATGTTTCTTCAGCTCCATCAGCGCGGCGATGAGCGTGTCCTGCATCCCCAGGATATCACGGTTGTCCTGGCCATAGGTCTTGATCAAGGCGGGCAGGTGCTGGCGCAGCAGCGCCTCCACTTCGGCATCCTGGTCCATCGAGCGGAGAGTTTCCATGTGCATCGCGACACCCGGCAGCGGGGATGCATCCTCCGGCATGCGTGTGCGTGCGGCGAGGTCCAGCATCTGGTCCAATTCCTTCTTCGCCTCCGCGTCCTTTTTCTGCTGCACAAGCACGAACGCCAGGTGCGCGCGCATACTCAGGGCGGAGTAGGACTCCGCGCCATGCGCCGTGTCAATGAGCGGCTGCATCCCACGGTATTCCGCTTCAGCTTCGGCGAACTTTTTCTCCTGCCTCAGGATGCCGGCGTACATTTCGCGCAGGAACAAAGTAAACTCGTTCTTAGCCCCGCGCAGTTTGACGTGCAGGGCGATCACACGGCGGCACAGCTCCTCAGCCTCGGCATTTTTGTCCGCACGATTCAGGTCTCTGACGAAATCGACCAGGTCGGAGAGGCTGGGGTGTCTGGCTTCTTCCGGCTTGAGCACGCGCTCGGCGTACTGCAGCACCTCGCGGTATTCCGCCTCGGCCTCCGCCCATTTCTTCTGCTTGCTCAGGGTGAGTGCCAGCTGCGTGCGTGTGTCAAAGACACTTCTGCCTTCCACGCCGGACACTTGGATCTGGACCGCCAGCAGGCTGCGGTACTCCGCCTCGGCCTCCGCCCACTTCTCCTGCTGGCCCAGGGCATGGCCCAGGAGGATGCGTGTGCCCAGGGTGTCCTTGTGCTCCGCCCCGAGCACCTTCACCTGCAGCGGCAGCAGGCTGCGGCCCAGCTCCACCACCTCCGGGTGCTTGCGCTGGGAATCGAGGGCCTTCAGGAGAAAGATCTGGAGGCCCAGCACATCCGCGCTCTCGGCTCCGAAGAGCCTGATCTCCTGCGGGAGCAGGCTGCGGCACAGCTTTTCCACCTCGGCGTTCTTGTCCTGGCCGGCCAGGGCGAGCAGCAGATAAAGCTGCCAGAACCGGGCTTCAGCGCTTTCGGCTCCAAAGACCTTGGCCTGCAGCGGGAGCTGGCTGCGGCACAGCTCCTCCGCCTCGGCGTCCGCGCCCTGGGTGATCAGGGCGCGGAGCAGCAGAGTCTGGTAGTACAGGGTATCCTTGTGCTCGGCCCCGAACTCCTTGATCTGCAGCGGCAGCAGCAGGCGGCACAGCTCCTCCACCTCCGCGACCTTTTCGCCGCCGTCCAGGGCCCGGACGAGGTGCGGCAGGCGGCGCAGCGCCTCAGCATCCATGGTGTGGCTGGAGGACAGTGGGGGCTCCGGCGGCAGCAGGCTGCGGCACTCCTTTGCCACCTCCGCGTCCTTGTGCTGGGCATTCAGGGCGCGGATGAGATGCATCTGGCTGCGGAGTGTTCCAAAGGCTTCGGCTCCGAAGACCTTGATCAGCAGCGGGATCACACTGCGGCACAGCGCCTCGACCTCCGCATTCTTGTTCTGGGCAGCCAGTGCATCAATGAGCGACGTCTGGGTGAACAGCGTCTCCCTGCTCTCCGCGCCGGAGACCTTGATCTGGAGCCGGATCAGGCTCCGGCACGCCTCCTCCGCCTCTGCGTCCTGGTGCTGTGCGGAAAGCGCGCTGATGAGGATGCTTTGGCTGAACATCGTCTCCTTGCTCTCGGCACCGAAGACCTTGGCCTGGAGCGGGATCAGTCTCCGGCACGCCTCCTCCGCCTCTGCATCCTGGCGCTGTGCGGACAGGGCGCTGATGAGAATGCTTTGGCTGAACAGCGTTTCTTTGCTCTCGGCGCCGAGCACTTTGATCTGGAGCGGGATCAGGCGGCGGCACTGTTTCACCACCTCCGCGTCCTTGTGCTGGTCGGACAGGGCTGAGATGAGATAAGTCTGGCAGCGCAGCGTTTCTTCGTGCTCGGCTCCGAGCACCTGGGTCTGCAGCGGGATCAGGCTGCGGCAAAGCTCCTCGGCTTCCGCGTACTTGTTCTGCGCATCCAGCACACGGATGAGGTGGTACTGGCAGCGCAGTGTCTCCCGGTCCCTGGCCCCGAGCGTGCGCTGGTAAGTGGCCAGCCTCTGGCGCAGGTCCGTCTCTGCCTCCGCCTTTTTTCCCATCCAGTACCAGATCTCCGCCAGACGCCGGCGTGTCAGCAGAGTGATGGGATCTTCAGCTCCGAGCACCCGTGTCTGGGTGGCCACGAGGCTGCGGAACTCCTTTTCGGTTTCAGCTTCCTTGCCCTGGCTGGCGAGGGTCACAAGCAGCGCGGACTGGCAGCGCAGCGTTTCACGATCTTCCGCGCCGAGGACCTTCGTCATCACCGGCAGCAGTTCGCGCAGTTGCGCCTCCGACTCCGCAGCCTTTCCCAGCATGCGCACGGTCTCCGCCAGCAGCAGGCGTGCCTGCAGCGTCTTCCGGTTCTCCGCACCCAGCGCCTGCGTGCGCGCCGCCACCAGCGCCAGCGCGGCCTTCTCCGCCTCGGGGTACTGCGCCGCTGCATACAGAGCCTCCGCGGCGGCCCCGGCTTTCTCATCAGCCTCCGCGGCTGCGCCAGCGCCAGCCTTGGCAGCCTGCTCCTTGCCACCCTCCACCGCGCACACAGCACCCCCGCACAGGGTGGAACAGACCAGGACAAAGGCGAGAGCAGGGCAGGGGAGCAGCTTCATGGATGCGGGGCGCGGTGTTGAGGTGCGTGACTGGCCGCCATGATGAACCGCTGAGATCGGAACGTCACGAGTTTTCCATTCAGGAATATTCACCGAGGCGTTTTGTAATCCTTTACCCAGGAAACAGCACAGGAGGCCATGCAAGCCTGCCTCCTTTCTCTTCTTCCAGGAGCTTCTGTGTGTCCGCGAGTTTTCATGAGGTTAAAGCAGAAACGAATCAGCGAAGGCCAGTTCATGGAGGGTCTGGCTGCCTGCTAGGATTCTCCTCTTGTTCAGCCGCTGTCCGCTCCCCCCTTCGTCGTCCCGGCGCTGGTGCGGCACTTCAAAGACGGAGACGCGATGCTCAGCTTCTGCATGATGAGCGCGTTTGAGTGCCTGGGCGAAGCCGCAGCGCCACTGGCCATCCCCGCGGCACTCCCTCTGCTCCAGAGCAGCGACAGCCAGGTCCGGGTGTGGGCCTGCGAAACGCTCGCGCTTTGGGGAAACTACAAGAGCGATCCCGCCTGGCAGTGCGCCGCGCTCGCGGGAGCATCCGCCGCAATGAGGGAGGATGATCTCGCGTATCTCCGCTATTCCCTCCACCTCTGGTCCGGGCACGATCCTGAAATGCTCCTCAGCGTGCGCTGGCTGGGCCGGCCCGCCACCGTTCCCGTGCCTGCCTATGGCAAGGCCTTCAGCGCCGCGGAGCATCAGGCCGTGCTTTCCGTGCTGCTCAAACTCTGGCCCCACAGCACCCCGCACCCCGCGCTGCGCCGCGAGATCGCCCAGCGCACCGCCGATGTCGCGCAAAGCATCACCGCCGCGCCGGAAGAGAAGGTGGCCGCGCTGCTAAAGAGCCTGGAGGCGCAACTGAAAGCCGACGCCGTGAAGGAATCCCAGAACGACTCCGCCAAGGCGCGGGAGGCGGTGGGGAAGGCGCTGAGAGCGAATTGAAACCAAAGGTATGGGTGGGTCTATGGAGGCCGCTCGTGGGCTTGATGCTGTTTCATAGCACTTTGTGCTGTCGCGAGTGGGGGCGATCTGTAAACGGGTCAATCCGGCAGGAGCAGACGCCCAGTGGCGGCGCCCTCACTCGGTGGTCCTTTTCGCGGCGGAGCCAATCCGGAAGCTTTCACAGTAGGTGTCGTCAAAAAAACGCAGAAAGACCGTGGCATGATCATATTGTGGATGCTGACCAATGAGCCCTAAAATACTCCGGAGAAGCTCCCCTTCTGTGTCCACAGTGGCGCGTTCTTCAGGTGAAACCCACGTTTCACAGGGTGATTTCATGGCCTCCGTCAGTTGATTGAAAGAGGAAGGATGGGCGATGATTCGCAACATCAGATGCTTTTTCGCAAACTCCTCCTCCACGTGCTTCAAAAAGTCTCCCAGGCTCATCTTCATGGCGCCTGGAGGCAGCGGTGCTTTGAGCAGCTCCGCGTAAGCCGTTTCAGAAGGGAACTCCGCCTCGTCCGGAGTGTCCGCCCCATGGAGGGAGCTTTCGTCTGCGGGCGCATGGGCAGCATCATGCCTGCCGCCGCAGCCCGTGCAGCATAAAACACCACTGAGCAGCAGAAAGCACCATGCATAAATCATTTTGCGGAGAGGGCTCTCTGCAGGCGCACGCGGGCCCGGGCGGTGCTCACTGCTTCGGGAGAAGACTGCCAGGAATGGGGATTTTCGTTCTGCCGTCATAGTAATGTGGGAAAAACAGGGGATTTATTTTGTTAACCCTAGCACGTTCCAGGCGAATTTGGTTCTGAATTCTCATGGCGCGGAATTCTTTATCGAAGTTGCCAAGATTCGGATAAGCTTTTGCATCGGCGGGATGTTCCACCTGCAAAAAGGGGTTTTTGTCACTGAAGAGCATCTCGCCGAGGTGTTGCAGTTCGTGCGCCACTATGCCCTCATCATCGAGATTTCGCCGAATTCGAAAGACCCCTGCCTGGTCGATGAAAGATTTGTCTCCGAAGGTCGCCCCTACTTTAATCTTGTCTGCGACAGTAGCTAGTTTGTCGATCATCATCTTTCCTGTCGGAAGTGTGTACAGCTTTTTAAGAGCCTCTACGGTCACTGGGAAGGCGGCGAATTTCTCGCAGATTATAGTCAAAGGATCTCTTTCATCTTTGGGTGGAGTGGAGCCCGCATTTTGCTTGGTAGCGTCGGTTGTCTGATTTTGCTGTGGCGCTGTTCCACCTTGTGCCGGCGGATTGGAAGCACGCACCTGCTCTTTCAGCGCTGAAATGGCTCGTTGAGATTCCTGAAGACGCTGTTGTGACGATGGCTCGCCGCCAGGCTTGGCTTGCTGCTGCGGCGTCGGGGGCAAAGACCCTCCAGGGGCGTCACGCTCTTCAGGCCTGCGGCCTCTGGTGGCAGCGGGTGAGCCGGCGACAGGAGGGCGAAAGGTATCGTCAAGGTGCTGCTGCGGGGAGGAAGGGACCCCCGGGCTGCGGCGGCTTCCAGGCGGCGCTTCATCGAAGCTGGAACTGCGAGCGATGCGGCTGGAGCGCGGCGGCAATTTGCCCTCATCTTCATTATAGCGTGGGGAAGGAAGATCTTTGGCGGAGGTGCGGGTTTGATGCCACGACCTACTGCCATCTGGTTCACGTGCATCTGAACGAGCATCACCATCATCGAACTCTCTGCCAGACGGCGGCTCGTTCTCATCGTGTGCAGTCTCTTCCGTTTCGGTCAACCAGGAAGGAAGCTCTGCAGAGAGACGGGGGCGCCCAACAGGCGTGGCGGGGCGTGTGGACGCCGGGCCGTCCGCCTCTGCCCGGGGAGGCGCCGGGCTGGCCTTGCGCACCGGGTTGGGCTGGCTGCTGGCCTTGCGCACCGGGTTGGGCTCGCTGCTGGCCTTGCGCACCGGATTGGGCTCGCTGCTGGCCTTGCGCACCGGATCCGGCAGACGGCTGGTGGGACGCACCGGGTCTGACAGATGGCTGGTGGCCCGCACCATGCCGCTGCGCGCCGGCTCCAGCATCTCTTCATCCTCCTCCTCTTCATCGTGAGGGCGTTGAACTCGGGGTTGAGGCAGGTGTGAGGAGGCAAAGAGAAAGGACATGATCAATCTCTTGGGCCGTGAATGGGGAACGCAAGCAGTTTCGATGATATTTTGTGGTATTCTGCATTCGGCGCTGGTTTCCAAAGCTCATCAATCAAAACTCTGCGCCATTCCGACCTCTGCGGTGGGAGATTGGGAGCCGGTGCAGAACTTGAACATCGCAACAATCTGGGGCGGAGGCACCCAGGAAATGGACCACGGAAGACACCGAAGACATGACCGGCCGAAATCAGGTGCCGGCTCTATTCCCGTGAATTCCGAGCATTCCGTGGTTCAAGAGGCGCACCGCAGGTCCCGCGCTTCCTCCCATCAGCGTCTCAGAATCCTCTCCTCGGCCAGCCATTCATTTGAACATGATTCGCCTTGCAGCCCACCGCCCTCGCGTATCTTCCGCGCACACCGATCCTCCAACCACGCGCTCATGAAACACCACCACCTCCTCCTCGCCCTTTCCCTGGCCGTCCTCTCCATCTTCTCCACCTCCTCCGCCCGCGCCGACTCCCCCGAAGCCATCCTCAAAGACTACCGCAAACAAGCCGCCCAGGCCGTCGAGCGCCTCAACCAGTCCCTCGAAAAAGCCGCCACCCCCCTCATCAGCAAGCTCGTAAAGGATGGAGACACCGCCGGGGCGGACGAGTTGACAAAACAGCTCAAAGACAAACTCGCTGGACAAGCTGTGCTCAAGCCTGAGGCCAGTGCCGCGAATCTCTTTTCTTTGTATGATGAGGCAAGATCCAAGGCCCTCGCGCCCATCCAGAAGTCCAGTATCGCCCGCATCGAAAGCCTGCTGAAAACTGCAGGCGGTGCCAAACTGGAGACCGTGACCGAATTGGGGAAGGCGAGAAAAGAAATCGAGGGCGGAAAGATCGTGGATCCAAAAGCGATTCCCGTTGAATGGACCTATCACCAAACTCGCGACGGCCGGCAGGATGCGGACATTTGGATGCGGCCTGACGGAGTCTTTGAGATAAACGACGGCTCAGGCCCGCAGTTTGGCAAATGGAAGCCAAAGCATGATGGATTTGAAATCCAAATGGAGAAATACACGTGGAAGGTGACTGTTGTCGATGGTGTGGGAACCATCGTTCGCGAAGTGGGAACCCGTTACATGAAAGTTAAAAACAAAGACGCCGAGCCGTGATGCTCAGAGGTGTCGAACGCGCTCTTTGGTGATCCAGTGCTCGAACATTAATCTTTCGGCTTCACCATCATGTTCCGGTGGTTCCCTGAAATTTTTGCGCAGCCAATAGTGGTGCATTCCGGTGCGGTGCTTGCTAAAATGATCGAATCCAACCAAATGAACGACATTTACACCATGGGACAGCAGCCACGCGGTAATTACCAAGCCACTTGATGGTAATAGTGCCTTTTTGGGTGCGTCATTTCGCACGGAAAAGCTTTTCAACTCTGCCAAAGTTTGATCGAAGAAATGTCGAGGTATCCCCCAAGCTTCTTTAACAGGGATTTCGAAGTTTTTAAGCTTGTCTCCATGGATATAAATTGCTGCGGGAGGAACCTCACTTGCGTCCCGCGGTTTGCTGCCACGCCCAAATGTGCTCCACAGTGTTGTTTTGGTTCCTGTGTGTTTCTCGAAGCCTTTGATTGCGTAGGTGTTAAAACGCAAAACATGATCAAATGAATCAATGAGCGAACCTTTTTCCCCGTCAAGCATGACCGAAGGGCCGTTGCCTACAAGAACTATGCTTTGATTGGCTTCTACCGGGCATCCTCCTCGCCAAGTTGGTTGCTGTATGCAGGATTTCTCCTTGAACATCCACCAAGATGGAAATTCATCGGCTTTGGCTTCATTTGCGTCCGAGGTTAAAAATAAGTTTAGGGAATGCTTGGCGGCAAATGAATCGACAACATTCTGAGTTTTGGGCCACTTGGGATGATAGTCATGTCCTGAAAATATCCCGCCCTGTTTCAATTTGGGCCACCATTGTTCGAGAGTTTTTCCGTTTTCCTGACCGGCATGTGCGTAGCCATCGATATAGATGAAGTCTAGAGTTTCATTTGCGAAGAGGGGTAATGCTTCTTCAAAGGTCATGCGCAAAGGAATGCATCTCCCAGAGCCTGCAAGAGCTAGGCGCTCGGTCGCCCTTTTGTATTCAGTCAAATCATGATGGTCATTCCAACGATCTATGCTCCACAGGCGTTCACACGTGGAAACATTGAGAATGGTTTCGGAAAAATGGCCTGCAGCCACTCCAATTTCGATTCCTTGACCACGAAATAGTTTGGCGAGTGAACGACGATTTTTGTGTTTCATTTAGAGCGGCGGCGTCGGTGTTGGTGTTGGAGGCGGTGGCGAGACGGAAGGTGACTCTGGAGGAGTTGGCGTTGGGGTAGGAGTTGGTGTGGGAGGCGGTGGCGAGACGGAGGGTGACTCTGGAGGAGTTGGCGTTGGGGTAGGAGTTGGCGTGGGAGGCGGTGGCGAGACGGAGGGTGACTCTGGAGGAGTTGGCGTTGGGGTGGGAGTTGGTGTGGGAGGCGGTGGCGGGACGGAGGGTGACTCTGGAGGGGTTGGCGTTGGGGTAGGAGTTGGCGTGGGAGGTGGTGGCGAGATGGTGGGTGAAGTCGGAGGTGTTGGTGTCGGAGTTGGGGTTGGGGTTGGCGTCGGCGTCGGCGTCGGAGTTGGTGTGGCAGAAAGAGGTGGAGAGGCAGTGGGCGATTCTGGAGGTGTTGGTGTCGGCGTCGGCGTCGGCGTCGGCTCCGCCCCCCCACCCAGCGTCACAAAAAACTCCTCCCAAAGCGCCCCAATCGCCCCCATCATCGGCGGCGGCACGGCCACCTGCAGGTTGATCAGGCCCTCGTCATACTTCACCCAGGGTTGCGCGGGCTGGCGGATGATCGTGTTTTTCTGCCCGATCCCGTGGGTGGTCTGGATGCCATCCTGCGACACGACCCTCTCTGTGGCGAGCCAGTGATCTACAGGCGGACCGGAATAGTCAGGCTTCATGGCAAACGGATTCAAGTTTCAGGTTTCAAGTTTTAAAATTCAAAGCTCCCGACCGCCGCAGCTTCACTGGAGATAGATGCTGGATGCTAGATACTGGATGCTGGATGCTGGATGCCAGATAAACGATGCCGCTCACTGACTACTGCCCACTGACTACTGCCCACTGACTACTGCCCACTGCCCACTGCCCACTGCCCACTGCCCACTGCCCACTGCCCACTGCCCACTGCCCACTGCCCACTCACTACTGCGCCGGCGTCCCCACATTCTCCCTTCCATCCACCGGCGGATAAGCCTCCACGAGCTGGCGGAAGTACATCCCGCTGATCTGGTAGCGCGAGTCCTCGATCGTGTGCTTCTCCCAGTCCGTCATGTTCGTGGCCGGGTACTCCTGCGCCACCAGGTCCCCGCCGATCTCCACGCCCTGCGTCCCCGCGCCAAAGACCACCTTCCCGCTCGTCTGCACCTGCGGAAAGCGGCAGTCCGGGTGCAGGCAGTCAGGGAAGCCGCCGCTGATGCCATCAAACGAATAGTGGATGCTGTCCGTGATGGGCGCCGGCGTGTGCGTCTTCGCAAACGGCCGCTCCGCCAGAAACCGGCTGATCTTGTGCCACGTGGGGTACACCGCGCCGCGGCGGAACTTCGTGCGCTCATGCAGCCGCTTCCCCTCGTGGAAGGCGCCCTGCGCATCCACCGCCGTCAGCGGCAGGCTGCCCTCCTCAAACCAGAGCTTGTACAGCACGGTGGGCCAGTCCTTCGGCCGCAGCACCCACTCCACATGAAAGGGCGTCTTGCGCTCCAGCGGCGTGCGCGTTTTCCCAAAGGTGAAGCTGCGCTTCTGAAAGCCCGCCTTCGCGGCGTGCACCAGCGTGTAGCCCTGCAGGCTCTCCGGCACGGCCTCGGCCTTTTTGATCCACTGCGGGCAGTCGCTCCACAGCACCACCTGGTTCAGGAAGTCCGGCACCACATCGTGCACGCCCTCCTTTGCCGTGATGGAAAAGGCGCGCTCGGTGGGGTTCGGCGTGTCCACCCAGTCAAAATTCGCATTGATGGAAGGCATGGCTGGTTATTCAGAGCGGGGTTGGGAGCCGACACCGAGGATGTCCGCCAGACGATAGTGATACACCAGGCCGTTGCTGCTGGTGTAGCCGCGCCAGGTCACCGATTTCGAGTACTGCCGCGGCAGCGTCCCCGCCGCCTCGTCAGACAGAGTGCCCTCCGTGAACTCCATCCCCGCGGTCACCGCCGTGCCTGAAGTGGCCGCGTATCCCACGCTGCGCAGGCCGCTGACCAGCCCTGGGTAGGTCAGTTTCACCGAGTTTCCCAGAATGATGTTCTGCCCGGCCGGAGTGTCGCTCTCCGCCGTGGTCTGAAAAATGTTCCGGTAAGGCTCGCTCTTCTCGTCCACCAGCGTGTCTTCAAACTCGCCGGTCCAAAGCGGCACAAAGCCGTCTCCGCGGCCGCCCTTGAGGTAAATGTAGGTGTCTGTGGGTGTCATGATGTTAGGTTATGGTATTGGGCCGTGTTTTCTGGTGTCAAGGTTCGGATGAAAGAA
Organism: Prosthecobacter sp.; assembly: GCF_044227185.1. GTDB lineage: Bacteria > Verrucomicrobiota > Verrucomicrobiia > Verrucomicrobiales > Verrucomicrobiaceae > Prosthecobacter. The sequence goes on from NZ_JBGAFO010000013.1 coordinate 109,928, forward strand.
GAATCTTCAGCAGCGCCGCGCAGCCGCACTGCCGGCTCACCGCCAGGGGATCATACCGGCCGTCCGCGGTGTATTTGCCGCAGCGGTACTGGTCCGTGAAGCTCCACAGGTAGGGGCTGGGCACGCCGCGGCGGCGGTAGCCGGTGCCGTTGTAGTTTTCAAAGGCCGCCAGCGCCGCGCCCGGGCTCCAGTCAGCCAGCTTGTCCAGGCCGTCGCAGATCAGCGCATCGCGCGCAGACTCCTCCCACGAGAAGGGCGGCTGCCCCAGGCGCGGCCTGCCCTTTGGCGCCTGCACCGTGCGCGCCGTCAGCGGGTCGCCATTGTGCAGGTGCTGGTGAAAGCTCAGCCCGCACTCCAGCGAATGAAGAATGCCCGGCACCCACCACGGCATGGTGCCAAAATGCGCCGCCACCGCCTCATAGCGCGCCCGGCCCGCCAGAATGCGCTCCGCCTCCGCGCGCACCTCCTCCACATGCTCCGCCTTGATGGCGCATGCCTCGAATTGATCAGCGTAAATGTCGGATAAGCCGCTCATGGGTTCAAGTTTCCGGTTCTCTGTTCTCTGTTCAGGGCGCGTGCCTTGGAGTTCCTGGCACACGCAGCGGCTCACTTCCCGCTCAGCAGCGCCTGCTGCAGCGCGGGCAGGTTTTTCAGCTCCTGCGCGGTGATGGCCGCCACCGCCGCACCGCTGCTGCCGCCGGAGATCAGCAGCGCGCCGCCGCCCGCTAGCAGGTCCTTCTCCACATCTCCCAGGATCTGCGCCCGCACCGCAGGCGTGTTCAGTTTCAGCGCCGGATCAGCGCAGGAGGCCAGCCCCATCACCGCCGCAATGACGGCCGTGATGAGAATGAGTGCATGGGTTTTGGTCTGTTTCATGGTGTTCGTTCTGTTCTTTGTTCTAAGTATTGTAGTCCCGGCTTTAGCCGGTCCGGTTCTGCGTTCGTAGTTCGGGCTTTAGCCCGTTCTGGAGTCCGGCAAGCAATGTCAGCTCGCGAATTTACTGTTGTTTTTAGAGTATGGTGAAGTGGTAGGAAGTGGTAGCGTTTGATCCAGAAGATCATTCTCCTTGATCCCCTGCATCAGCGCCTCAAAACGCGCGCCGCGCTGCAGCCAGGTGGAGTGCCCGCAGGAGTCATCGCTATGGTCCAGCGCCACCTCCGGAAACAGGTGCGCAAACTCCCGGCCCCGCAGCCCCAGCGAGCCGTACCCCAGCCCCAGCCAGCCCAGCAGCGGCCGCGTGGCCCGCGCAAACCGAAGCGCGCCATCACTCCGGCTGCCGTAGATGTGAATGCGCCGGATCAGCCCCTCCCGGACCGCATCCGCAAAGTCCTCCTCATCCGCCGCCGGAGAAATCAGATGCGCCGCATCGATCTCCGCCCCGCAGGCCTCCAGCACCCGCGCGATGAGGTCGCAGCCGTTGCTATGCCCCACCAGCACCAGGCGGTAGCCCGCGCGCCGGTAGTAGCCCACCTTTTTGGAAATCTCATCCGCCCGCTGCCGCTGGCGCACCCGCCGCAGCAGCGCCGAGCACGCATACTCAAATTTCTCCGCCACCACCCCGTCCGACAGCCGCGTGTTGATCCACGTCACAAACCGGTCCGTCCACCCCTCCGCGTCTCCCGGACAGGTGCGAATCCCATTGATGGCGATGTAGCAGGTGCGTTTCATTCCGCATCTCCCTGAATCAGTTTGGCCGTCAGGTCCTTGATCACCCCCGTCTGCAGGTCGATGATGATCCTCCTCAGCTCCACCCGGTCCGCCTCACAGCGCGAACTCGCCGTCTCCAAAGCCGAAATCCGCGCCTCATACTGGTGCGCCAGCTTCCGCGCGATCAAATACACCGCCACCACCAGCAGCCCCGCAAAGCCAAACTGCTGCAAGAGAGTGTTGAAGAGAGTTCCGTCGTTCATTGTTGAATGGGTGATTATGACCACCAGCTGCCACCAATCATGGAGCCGTGGAAGTTCGCAGTCTCTCCCCCGCCAGGAGCGAAGGCCGTTTCAATGAAGACGCCATAGAGGGTGCCTGCGCTGCCAAGATTGCCATTGTTCCCTGAGCTGCCGTTCGAGATACCAGATCCACCGGCCCCTCCTGTGCCTGGACCGCCTCCATAACAAATGGGCTGCATCCCGAGGATGGTATTGCGCATCGTGATGCTGCCTGCCGTCCCGGCGTCTCCGCCATCCCCGCCATTGCTACCGTTGCCGCCCTGGACGGACACCGCGCCAGAAAATCCAGGCGCATGCCAGCGTTCACCGGCGTTTGTGGTGAGAGCGTGAAGCTCACCGTCTGCGTTTTCACGGTGCCGGTGATGTCTTCATTGTTGCGCACGCGGCTGACGTTGAATTCGAATTGCATGATAGGTATTGAGGTGTGGGTTGAGGTTGAGTTATGAAATCCAGGCGTCATTCAAACTGGAGAAGCGGAATGGCAGGCTCTCACCGTCACCACCCGCGCTGCCACAATGGCTCCACGTCCCGCCGATGGAACCGGGGGAACCATCTGTTCCATTGTTGCCTGGACTCGCGCCGCCAGAGCCGTATCCGGCCGTGCCGCCGCTCCCTGCGGAGCCCAAAGCACAGCGCGCCACGTCAACACTTGACCTTACGAAGGTGATCGTTCCGCCCAAACCTCCAGCGCCACCGTCGCCACCGCTGCTTGGCGACATGGAATAATCCAGGCTGTTTCCACCGTTGCCGCCGTTTCCACCGTTGCCGCCATTTGCATAGACCCCGCCAGTAACAATGCAATCCTCAATGAGGATTGTTGCGCCGTTGCCACCGGCCCCGCCCACACCGCCCTGCGTGGTGCTGTCTGACGTATAGCTCCAGCCGTCCCCGCCTACGCCGCCATTTCCAGGACTGAAGAAGGCCCCACCGGTGAGGGAGATGCCAGATATGTTGACGGAAAGCGCCGCTGGCGCACTGCCACCGTTACCACCCGCTGTGATGTTGTCGGGGGCTCCGACCCCAGCAGTGCCGTCCGGCATCGTGAAGATAAACTGCGTCACGGTGATGGAGTCTTTGCCATTGCCTCTCACCGTGATGCTTTCGCCTCCCGAAAAACCCGTGATGCCGATGGAAGAAATGGTGCTGCGGTCTTTCCCCACGCCGTTAAGGCACACGTAGGCAGCGGCCGGTTGCAACGTCAGTGGGCCAAATGTGCCCGAACCGATGTTGAGAATCGGCGCGCCTGCGGCGAATGCCGCCTGAACGGTGAGGTATGGCTTGGAGGGATCACCCACAGCTCCAGTGGAATCATTGCCTGTGCTGTCCACCCACGCTTGGTAGCCCAGATTGATGCTGGAGCCCCCGCCTCCTGCCGGCGTGTCAAAAGTCAGCGCCCCATTGCTGTCGATGCCCGTCACGTACTGCCCTGCGCTGCCGGCATTACGCTTTACGCCTCCAAGAGTTGATGCGCCCGGTGCTGGGAGGTGGGTGTCTGGCACCTTGGCCGAGGAATCGAGTGGGCATACGCCGCTGTCCGCGCCCTTCTCGGAGGAGTCCAGCTTGCCGCCGACAGCGGTGGACAGGGACGAGATGCTGTCGGCGGCCGTGTCGATTGCGGCTAGCCCAGCATTGATCTTGTTGCGGGCGTCGAGTCCGCTGTCGCCGTTGCTGATGGTAGAGAGTGACATGGTGAATTAATCGTTCCAGGTTGATGAGTCCAGCCAGCTCCCAGAGTCGTTCCAGGCTCCGTTTGCCAGGATCCACACGGGTCCGGACGAAGGCATGGCGCCCGCACATAGGGAGAGACTGAGTGAAATGGCGGTCATTGTTTCCAGGTATGATGAGGGGGGCTCATGGCACAGTGAGAAGAGTGAGGGTCACCATCTCCTCCGTGTCCCGCTTAGAGCCGTGTTCGGCGGGCACTGGCAGCAGTCCGGCATCCATCATCTGCTCCCGCGTTTTCGCCAGATCTCTGAAGTTCAGCGGCAGCGCCTCGTGCACCACCAGGCGCAGACCGCGCCTGGCGTCCAGCAGCCCCAGTAGATCGCTCAGCGCCGCTTCAGGCAGCAGTCCTTCATCCAGCCACGGCCGCATCAGGCCGGAGACGCCCCCCAGCTCCGCATCCAGATGGATCACGATGCTGAACCGTGTGTCGATCTCCAGCCAGCAGTCCCCATGCACGTCCGTGAACAGAGCAAACGCCCTCTGCGTCTCAGCCGCACGGCGCGGCCCCGGCGGATGCGCCAGGTCCAGCAGCCTCTCGCACAGAGACACCGCCAGGCCGGATGGAATGTAAACAGTCATACGTGGTGTGGGTTCAGGTTGGGTTGTCTATGTCAGAAAGAGGCCGCGGAGCCCGGCGCGCCGCGCACGGCTCAGGCCAGCTCATTCAGTTTCGAGGTGTAAAAGGCATGCAGCTTCATCGACTTCGCCAGTTGCTCCGCCGCCTCCTCCGCCTTCTCCACAAGGCCGATGGTCCTCATGGCCTCGCCAGAAAGCGTGAGCGAGTAGCACTCAGACTCGATGGCCTTGATCGCCGTTTCAATGATGCTGCGTTGTGTGGCTGTGTCGGGTTTGTTCATGGGTTCACGTGATGCTTAGAAATTCAAAGTGAGCTCAGAGAAAGCGAGGGCAGCCTCCAGCCACCCAGCTGTCCCGCCCAGGTCCCTCACTCCGGCCCTCGCTCAATGCTGGTATGAAGATGACTGCGTGCATGTGAGAAATTATGGGACGACGGTGAGCACACCCGAGTTCGAGTAGATGTCACCTGTTGCCAGGCCGGAGGAGGAGGTGGGTAGCCCGGTGATGTTGATCACGCCGGAGGCTTTGATGGTCATGCGGACGGTGCCGTCACTCATCAGCGCCAAATCCCGAGCCGTTCCGCCACCCGAGCCCTTCATGGTGCCAATGCGGCAGGTGTTCGCCGCAGTCGTCCAATCAACCATAAATCTCTCGAAAGAGGTCGATGATGTGTAGGTGTTATATACCGCCAGCGAAAGAGCGTTGGCATTTGTGTTGTTGCGGACTTCCAGCAGGCCAGTCGGGCCGTATAAACTCGGCCCGGTGGATAAATTGAAACCCAGGCGTCCACTGGTAGCGACCATGATCTCCGACCCATCGCTCCAAATAGCTCCGGTGACTCGCACGAAGCCATCGTTCCGCACAAGCATCTGGTCTATGCCTGCTTTTTGGAGATTCAGAAGATTCCCCCCGAATCCGGTGCCGCAATTCACGGCGAATCCAGTGCCGGATGCGCTTCCGTTGAAAGTGGTCGCTCCGCTCTGTTGAATCAGCACCTGCGCCACTGCACTGGCTGTGCTCGTAAGCCACGCCCCGTTTACCAAGAACGCCGGAGCCCCGGAAGCTCCAGCGGTCGCATTGGTCTGTTGTGCCGTAAACACATTCGCCACCCCCAGCAGCGCCGCGGTACCCGTGGCCGGCACCGTCAGGTTCCCCGCCAGACTCACCGTTCGCGCCGCATCATTCACGTCAAAGCTGAGCGTCCGCCCCGCCGTCAGCGTCCCGCTGTGCGCCAGCGTCAGGTCATACGCCCCCGTTCCACCATTCAGCAGCCCCAGCGCAGTCGTTCCCGCCAGTGCGCGCCCCGTAAAAAGCTCCGTCACCGTGATCTTGCTCCCCTTGCTCCCCGCGCTTGCGGACACGTCCAGCACAGGAAGCAGATCATTGCCCGCCAGAGAAGCTCCCGTCAGTGCCGCTGCGGAGGCGATGGATAAGTCAGCCATAAGTAGGTTCTAGTTTGAAATTGTCAGTCCAGTTTGATGAAGAGAGCCGTCTCCCACTGCATGCCCCGGCCCTCCTCCCACTCCCACACATCCGCCGCGCCGCCCGGCGTGCCGTCACGCGGCGTTTGGGCCAGAGGCAAAGCCAGTCCCAGTGCGATCATAAGTTCACAGCGCCACGATGTTGGTAGCCGTCGTCCCCGTGTCATTCACACGGGCCGTCGCGATGGGCAGCACCGTCCCCGCCGGCACCGCGGCAAAGGTCACCGCCACGCCGTTCTCATTCACCGCCACCACATCCCCAGCGCCGCCCACATACAGCGCGCGCGCCGGCCCGCCCTTGATGGCCAGAGTGTCAGAAGGCGTCACCGCCCGGAAGGAATCATTCGGCACCATCTCCTGAAGGGCTCCAGGAGTGGACTGTGGATCAAGCTGAGTGCGTCGTTGTGCGGATGGCATGGCGTGCGTGGGGTTTGGAGTGGAAAAATGAAGAGTGAAGGGTAAAAAAGGCAGGTGTGGAAGTCAGAGCGCGGGTTGCCGAGCTCTCACATCGCCGTCGTGCGGCTCACCTCGTTAAAGTTCGTCCCGTCAAAGATGAAGTGGATCACAAAAACCTTCCCGCTCGACGTTCCGCTCGCCAGTGTGCCAGTCGTCTTGAAGGCCGTGCCAAACGTCAGCGTGTAGCTCGAGCTCCCGCTCGTCGTCACCACCAGGTAGTACGCACGCCCCGCGATCGCCCCCGTCGTCACCGCATTGATCGTCGCCGTGTGCGCAGGCGTCAGCGTGTAGGCAGACACGCTCGAGCCCGGCGTCACGCTGATCGTCGTCGCTGAGGTCAGCGCACTCGTCGCCTGCAGCCCCACCGTGCCGGAGCCATTCGGAATCGTGATCGTGCGGTCCGCCGTCGGGTCCGTCACACTCACCGTCGTCTCATACGCATCCGCCGTCGCCCCCTCAAAGCTCAGCCCGTTGCTCGCGCCCCACACCCCATTCGCCGCATCCGGCGCATTCGTCGCCAGCGTGGAGAGAAACACCGTGCCCGAGGCATTCGCAAACTTCACGCTCCGGTCCGCCGTCGGATCCGCAAACGCAAACGACGTCTGAAACCCGTCAAACGTGCTTCCCTCAAACACCAGCGCCCCGTTCCAGGCCGAAACCGCGATGCTGTTGTCCTTGCCCACCAGAGCGTGGCTCGTCAGCGCCAGGGGTGGTGCCAGCGGCGGCTGCTCGGAGCCAAAAATCTTCCGCAGCATCACATCCACGCTGTCCGCCCCCAGGGCTGTCGTTGCGATGCCGGCGGCGGCGGCAAAAAATATGATAAAATGCTTCTTCATGGTATTCGGTTTGTTTGGGTGGTCTTGTCTTCGTTGGTTCCTTTGTCCTTGAAAAATCTGGCCCTCACTCCGCCTCCGGCGGTTTCAGCCGCGTGGTGCCTCGCCGGGCCGGCCCCTTGTTCGTCCCTCCCCCAGGGCGTCTCAGGTGCCGGTCCCGGCTGAAGCATTGGATTTCGTTGGTCACGTCATATCTGCTTGGGCCCGGTTTTCAGAATGCCAGCGATTTCTTTTTTATTTTTATTTTCACATCGCACCCGCCGCATGGGCCCCGGCCATCATACCAGCCCCTGGCATCTGGGCTCCTGGCGGCATGCCTCCACCGGGTGCAGGCGCGCCTCCGGCGCCCATCCCAGGCATCGCCCCCTGTGCGTCCGTGTCCGGCTGCTGCTGCTGTTGTTCCTGCTGCTGCTGCTGCAGTGCCATCAGCGCCTTCAGCTTCTCCGCCTCCTCCGGAGGCAGCAGTGGCAGGCAGTTCTCCAGCGTCACCACCGGCTTGCGCACCATTTCTTCAGCATTGGCAAACTCCAGCGCCTTCAGCGCCTGCACCACGCCTACGCGTGCGCCCGCTTTGTCTGTCTCTGGCAGGCCGGCGTAGGCTTGTTCGAGCTGCATCATCACCTGCGCGCCCTGCAGCTTGTTTTGGTTCTGCTCCTGGGTCAGCAGCATCACCACATCGATGTCCAGATCCCGCACATGCTCCGGGGAGATCTTCACCAGCTCCTTGTTGTGCCCTTCTCCCCACACAAAAGCCTCCTCGCGGTCAAAGTTCGCGTAGTGAAGTTTCACGGCGTAGGCAAAGGCGCGCCCCTTCGCGCGGCGCAGGCGGCGGATGGGTTTTTTCAGCAGCACCGCCGCGCGGCTGATGAGGGACTTGATCCCCGTGGCGGTGTTGGACTCGGGCACGGCGGAAAGATCTCCCTGGCTGGCGTTGGTGATGCCGCTGCGCAATTGCGCGAGCTGCATGCCGGTTTGGAAGAGCTCCATGCTGCGGTTGTCCGCGTCCGGGAGCTGGGCAAACTCCAGGCAGTCGGCCAGCATCTTGCCGGCTTTGGGGCGGAGGGTTTTGCCGGGGGCGATGATGATGGGGCCGCCGTCGTCGTCGGAGAGGAGGTTTTCTTCGTGCACGGCGGTGAGGGGATTGGCGTGCATCTCGTTGCGGAAGTTCACCTGGTTCCAGAGGTTGTCGGTGGCGGTCTGGAGGTAGGCGTATTTGGAGAAGAAGCCGCGGCCGTAGAGGCGGTGCGGCACGGGCTCCCAGACTTCGCAGGTGATGGGGAGCTCCGCCTTGGGGGAGATGTTGGCGAGGTAGTCGGCCCAGATGATCCAGTCTTCGTGGGCGGGGGGGAAGACCATGCAGACGCGGGCTTCTTTGCCGGTGCCGGTGATGTCTGCGCGGATGTAGGCTTCGATGAGGCGGACGCGGGTGTTGAGGAGGCGCTCGGCTTCGATCTCGCCGAGGGGTTCTTCGGCGGGGGGGCTGGTGACGGTGGCGTCGGCGGTGCGTTCGCGCTGGGCTTCTTCGTCGGTGGTGGTGCGGGCGTCGGCGCAGCGGGCGAGGCGGATGGCGTCTTCTTTGCTGAGGTGGAAGCGGCGCATGGCTTCGAAGGTGCTCATCTCCACGGAGAGATAGACGTTGGTGTGGCGGAGGTCGAGGTGGGGGGCGTCTTCGCGGAAGGTGATGTCCTGGTAGTGGATGGGGATGGCTTCGACGCCCTGGCGGAGGAGGGTGTGGCGGGTTTCGTAGGCGTGCTTCCACTCGAGTTTTCCTTTAAGGGGTTGTTGCAGGTTTTTGACCTGGGCGTCGGTGGTGATGTAGTTGCCGTGGGGGTCTTTGACGGGGGCGCCGTCGGCGTGGAGGCAGGGGGTGTGGGCTTCGTGTTCGTCGATCTCGGTGGTGTAGAGGGTTTTGGTGAAGCATTCGCCGAGGGTGACGGCCTGGTCGATGCCGAGGCACTGGGCGTCCACGTAGCGGCCGTCGCGGAAGGTCCACTGGAGGTGGCGCTGGATGTCGTCTGCGAGCTTGGTGTCGGTGCGCTGGACGGGGGTGGCGGCGAACCAGGGTTCTCCGCCGTAGATGTCCTGCTCGGCCTGGGCGGCGGCGAATTCGGCGAGGGCGGCGACGATGTTGACGGAGTCGTTGGCGATTTCGAAGATGCCGGCGGGGTCTTCGAGGTCGAGCTTGTCGCGCCGGGCGCGGGCGCGGTGGTCGAAGATGTCCTGGGCTTCCTGGGACCATTTGAGGCGGTTGGCACGCCACTGGACGAGGGAGGCGTCGTACTGGGCTTTCTGGGTGCGGGCCCATTGGACGAGGCGTACGGCGCGTGTGCCGCCATCGGCGGCGAGGGCGTCTTCGAGCGGGGTTTTGTGCTGCTTGCGTACGAGCGCGGCCTTGGCGCGGAGCGCGGCGACGGCGGCGACGCTGGGCGGGCCTGCGGGCGGGGCGGGAAGGAGGGCGGTGGGGGTGGCGGGGAGGGTGTGGGGTGAGGGTACGAGGGGCATGGTGTTGATGGGAGTTGACGGTTGTTTACAGTTGTTGACGGTTGTTGACGGTTGTTGAAGAAGTTGAAGAAGTTGAAGAAGGTTGGTGGTTGTTCTCGGTTCTCGGTTCTTGGTTCTTGGTTCTTGGTTCTTGGTTCTTGGTTCTTGGTTCTTGGTTCTCGGTTGCTGGATGCCGGTTCTTCGCTGAGGCTTCGAAGGGCGGGCTGGATGCTGAGGGGGGGGTGGGTGGCTTGGGTGGGGTGTGGGTGCGGGGCTTGGCGATGTGGGACTGCGATTGGCTGGGCTTGCGGTTCTGTGCTGTGCTGCGCTGCTGGGCTGGGCGCTGAGGTGCGTTGCTGGGACGTGAGGTGACGTGATGTGCTGCTGTGCGGTCCTGGGCGCTGGTGGGCTCGGGGCTGCTGTGCTGTGCTGTGCGCTGCTGCACGCTGCTATGCTGCGCTATGCTATGCCCTGCCTTCCGAGTTCCGCACCGCGTCAGGCCGACGGGTGATATGTGCTTGGGCCGTGATTTGGAAGCGCAAGTGGTTTCTTAGAAACGCGCATTTTCAAGCGAGCTCGTTTGAGCCGCTGGTATGCCGATCAAGTCCCTTGGGGAGAAAGAAAAAGCTTTTCGATGAAGGCGGCAAACTTCTCGTCGCGAAGCGTGGCCAATGGCCTGACGATGCCGTCTTCACCCATGTAAAGGACTTTCTCGAAGACATTGCCGGTGTGAGAGCGGCGGCTGGTTTCGTGCTTTTCGGAGAGGCGCGTGTAGGCCTGGTTGACGCTGCCTGGGCGCGTGTCTTCCGGTTCACCTGCACCAAGGTCGCACTCGCAGTCACAGAGGGCGGGCTTGCGTGTGCCGCGAAGCTCGAGCATGAGATCTTCCTGAAGCGTAAACGGCGCGAAGAAGGTGGCATGGTCCATTGGCACTTCGAGGCTGACCTGCTGCCTCCGCAGGATTTCCCGATGTACGGGGCCGTCCTGTCGCATGTGGGCAAAAAGGGTGGTCCCTTTTTTCAAGAACAACACGGTCTCAACGGTGTTGAGGCGGGCTGCGAGATCACCGTCTACCAACTGACTGTCCTCACACACAAGATCCACGACGGAGCCATCCTTGAGCTGTGGCATGGCCATGTTGTGAAACGGCACGAGCACGCCTTTGTGCACCTGCATGGGAATCACCACGCGTTTGGCCGGGCTCAGGGAATCGTTTGGAAAGTGCATGGTTGTTTAAGTGCGTCGTATCCAGTCCTGGCCGTCTTTTTCGAGGCTCCCATCACGGAGGAGGCCGTTGATGAGGGAGCGGGCTTGTTCGTTGATGAGGTGGCCGGTACGGCGGAAGCCGAGCCAGCGGGAGAAGAGGCGGATGGCCTCATAGCGCTCCAGCCAGACCTTGCCGTTTTGGTTGATGGCGGCGAGGAAGAGCTCCTTCAGGAAAGTGCGGTCATAGTCGTCGATGCTGCGGCAGTGCAGAGAGAGCTGGCCGCCTTCGTTCTGCAAAATGCCGCGCCGCACGGCGGTGCGGATGTCCCGATCCAGCACCTCGCGGATGCGGCTGCCCACGCGCTCATAGCCCAGCTTTTGGGCGATCTCCCGCCGCGCCGTTTCACGGTCGCGCTCTCCGCCAGAGCTGAAGACCTCGCGGATCACGGCCAGCACGTCGGCGCGTTCCGTTTCGTCCACGGGCACGCTGGTCGCGGCCTTGGGTTCCTCCGGAGTGGTGCGGGCGTTCCCTTCGGGGCTGCGCAGCCTGCCCGCGGGTTTGGTTGGGATGGCAGCCTCAGGGGCTGCCCGGGCTTTTTTTGCGACGGGCAGCTCTCCCTCCACGTTGAAGAGTTCGCCGGGCAGCCAGGCGGGAGCCGAGGCCGGCGGCGGCGCAGGCGGAGTTTCCTGCACAAGAGTCTCGGCAGACGGCGGCGGGAGTTCATAGGCGGTCGCTGCTGGCGTGTTGGCTCGAGAACGCTTGCGGGCCGGTGCCCCGCCTCGTGTCGGTGCCAGGGCTGATTCGATGAGGGCGATCTCTTCCTCCGTCAGGTCAAACAAGCGGTAAACTATCTCGTCGATCTCCGCCTCAAGCACCGCCAGCGTCTCATCATCCCCACGCTGAGCTGCCGCTGCGCAGGCTTCGGCAAGTTGGCTCAGGCGTGCTTTGTCGGTGGCCTTCGCAGGTGGGATAGGCAGTTGGCGCGTCTCCTTGAGGACGATTTTTGGAAAGTCATCCCGATTGGCTACATTTGAGATTGCAAGAAAGTACCAAGACAAAGCTGCCGAATTTAAAATGCTTAATGTAAACCATGCTTCATGTTTTGTGCCCGATACAAGAATGCTCTGCATCGACTTATTCGTAATAAAATCTGTTTCGACTAAGCAAGCTTGAAGCCGTAACTGTCGGCTAATAAGCTCACGAAGAAGAATTCGATGACCTACAAAATATTTCTCGGGTTTATACTCTGCCAATGTGTTGTCATATTGGATAAAAGAATCTTCTCCAACGTTGTATCGATAACGTCTTAACTCGCCATTGAATGCGCGCCGAGAATTCTTAGGCGGAGGCTGTTTAGAGAGATGAAACGGAGTTACGCCGCGCTGGATATCGGCAAAATCGGAAAGGTTTTTGCCTATTTGACGCATGCGCTTTACTGCGTTGAGACCGATGGGGGATGCGTTCGGGAGATATTCATCACTGTTATTGGAGAACCAGCTTATAAAATCGGAAGTCCAAGTCTCTTGAAAGAACTCTGAAAGGGAGACCCTTTTTTGTTTGCGCGGAAATCGTTTAATTTCTACTGAGCATTTGACAGAGCGAGGCCACGACAAGGAAGTGGGACGCTTGAATGCTCCAAAAATAGTTGTATCGACCCAGGCATCCTCAAACACGTCGTAGGGGAGGAGGACAATAAAAGTCGGATCAGAGTGTGCCGCAAGGTGACGGCGAAGAGCCGAAGATTTTGGGGCAGAATACCAGCCTGTGGGTACTATAAAACATAGGTGGCCCTTTTCACGGCACAGTATCGTTGCTAGTTCTAGGAAAACCGCAAAGGTTTCGGGACTTCCGCTCGCTACTTCATACCTATGATTGATCTGGGAACTTTGTTCCGGAGAAAGGGTGGCTCCATATGGTGGATTTGCTATAACAATATCAAATCCACCATTGGCGAAAACTTCACCAAAATGAAGCTGCCAGAGGAAGGTCGGTTTCTGATCATCATCGAACCACGCACGCAGTTCATCGAGTCTGCGGTCTTGGTGCTCAGCTTTCAGTTTGGCGGCGTTGTTGATGAGTTCCAGCCGGTGACTGAACTCTTTGAGGCCGTTATCCAACTGGGCAGCACGTTCGGCATCGCCTGCGATCAATCCCATTTCATTGCGCAGCCAGGTAAACTCTGCCATGGCCACCTCGGCGAGGGCGCGATAAAGAGCAAAGCGGGCTGCACGTTTTTCGGGCAGTTTCTGCGCGGTGAAGAGGGCGGCCTTGGCGGCGATAAGTGACTGGATGGCTCCATGGGTGCGTTTATCGGCAGCGTTGACTTTGCCCAGATGCACGGGCTCTCCGCGAATGTACTCAATGAGCGAGTCTGCGCGGTGGATCTTGTAGTCGAGGTTGGGCAGGGGGCGGGGCTGGTCTTCGTCCACCACGAGGGCGAGCCAGAAGCGGAGGCGGGCAATTTCGACGGCACCGGGATCGAGATCGACGCCGTGGATGCTGTTCTGGATGATACGGCGTTTGAGCTTGGCGCGTTCCTCGGGGGTGTTCAGTTCGAGATTGAGCGCGAGGCGGGTCCAAAGAATCTCCTGCAGCAGGCCGATGGGGAAGGCGCCGGAGCCGATGGCGGGGTCGCAGATTTTGACGGCGTCCAGCAGCTCGGCGATGCGCTTGGCGTGCTGGTGCACGAAGCCGTTTTTCTCCAGGCGGGTGAAGTCCTTTTCATTGAGAAGCACGGAGAGTTCTGCGTTTTCTCCCAGATGGGTCTGGAGGTAATGCAGCAGGCTCTGGCGGGCCATGTAGGCGACGATGGCCTTGGGCGTGTAGTAGGCGCCTTTGTCTTTGTTGTCCTCCAGGAGGTTTTCAAAGATGTGTCCGAGCATTTCGGGGTCGATGCCGACCTCGTGATCCTCGGGGTCGTTTTCATCGATGGTGAAGTGGTACTGGCCGAAGAATTCGAGCAGGGTGCTGAAGAGATGGGCGGGAAAGTCCAGTGCGTGCAGCGGGGCTGGGTCGGTCTCGAACAGGCCGCCGTTGAGATAAGGGATGCGGGTACCCGTGGGCGGGAAAACATCGCCGGCGCGGTCGGGCTGGTTCAGGGCCTCAAAGAAGAGCGGGATGAGCCAGCGGGAATGGAACTGGTCTGCCTGTTTTTTGGATGCTGCGAGGGCGAAGTAGCTGGCGAGGAAATCGGCGTCTCCACCGGTCCAGGATTTGCCGCCGGCCTTGCAGCCCATCCAGCCTTTCTTCTGCAGGAAGTGCAGGAAGACGAGGCGGCCTAGCAGGCGCTTCACAAAGTCGCGCACGGGCTTGTCTGCCTTGTCCTGCTCCGCCTTGTCCTTGTGTGTGGCGATGCCGAAGGCGGCGCGGGTGGCCTTGGCCTTCTCCGGGGAGAGGAGGTGGGAGACGAATTTTTCGTAGTGCTCCTTGTACTGCTTGAAGAAGTCCTTGTTGAGCCGCTCGACGGAGAAGGCTTTTTCAATGTCCTCCAGTGTGAGCTGGGGCCCTTTTTCCCGCAGCTCCGCCAGACGGCCTGCGGCGGTTTTGCAGGGTTCATTCTGCCCGAGGAGGAAGGTGTAACGGCGCGGGGCGGTCTGGGTGCTGGTGATTTCCAGCGTGTCGTCATCCATCTGGCTGCGCTTGCAGGCATAGGTGAGACGCCAGTCCGGCTGGCCGGGCTGGTGAAAGACGGCGAGCACGGCGGTGGTGCTGGCTTCATCGATGAAACGCGCGACGAAGTTGCGCAGGGCCACGCGGTTGCGGGCCAGTTTGATCTGGTCCGCGACCTGAACTTCTAACAGGGCGATGGTGCTGCCATCAGGAAGCTCAATGCTGCCGATCTGGTGGGTGCCTGTGACGAAGTCGCAGGTGGCGATAATGACCTGAGGGGACTGTAAAATTTGCAGCGTGCCGCTGGGGAGGATGTCCTCAAGGATGGTGCGATAGGTGTCCCGAACGTAAGGCTGCCGCAGCAGCGGCTGGAGGGACATGGATGGAGGCATGGATCAGCGGGTGGAGAGAGTTTTGAGATCGGCACGAGTGAGAAGCTTGTCATCTGAGGTGACGAGAGTCAGTCCATATACTGCTGCGGTGGCAGCGATGAGGCGGTCTGCGGGATCTCCATGAAAGTCGTCCGGCCAGGTGTAGGCACGCAGGGCCACGGCGGTGGTGATGGGGAGAAGCTTCACACGCCCCTGCGGCATGGAGGCAGTCACCCAGACATCCAGCGGGAGGTTTAGATGAAGCCTTCCCTTGTGGTGCTTCTGAGCGACTTCCACGATGCTCATGGGCGAGAGGCCGACGGACTGCTGAGCATTGAGCAACTGCCGCACTGAGGTGCTCAGTTCATGGGGTTGGTGGAACCAGCGAAGCCAGGCGTTGGTATCGAGCAAGTAGAGCATGGGCAGTGCTGCAGGCTAGGCGTGGGTCTCTGGAAACTCCTCCCACTCTTCCGGTGAGAAGGCGGGGTCTTCCAAGCTGCAGCCCTCTGCCAGGGTGTAGCCTGCTCCAGTGCCTGCCCAATCTGCCAGGGTGCCGGTGTTTCCGGTGGGACGGGAGGCGGGGGAAAGGTAGGCCACGATGCGGCCATCCCGCATGAGCTCGATCAGGGTGTGGTTTTGCTCCACGGCCTGGAGCTCCTCTGCCGCGTGGGAGAGGAAATCTGGGAGAGTGATCTGCTTGATGCCCATGAACAGAGTCTAGCGGGTAGGTGAAATGCCGTCAATGGGCTGCGAAGGACTCGGAGAGGATGATGGCCGGGGCCAACTCGGCGGTGGAGAGGCCGCCGCGGGCGTCCTCCACTTTCTGGTCCGCGCTTTCCTGCAAGGGGTAGCGCTGGAGGATTTCGAGGGTTTTGTCCAGCAGCACGGAGGCCTGCAGGGGCGCCTTTTTGTGGGCCTTTTCCAGGGCATTGAGGTCACGCTGGAGGCGGGCGAAGGTGGCGCGCTTGATAGCCGTCTGCGCGGCGCGCATGATGAACTTTTCCTCCTCTGCGGCGAGGGTGGGGTGATTGATGAAGACGGCGAGAAAGCGCAGGGCCTTGGATTCATTGGGCCCCATCTGGTGGTCCACCACCTGGCCGATGGCGGCCTCCTGATGCAGAGTCTCCCGAAACTGGGCGATGCCCGCATTTACATGGGCATGGTGCTGAGCGTGCAACGGCACGGCCTTCTCTCCGGACACGGCTTTGAAAATGCGGGCGGCCTCCACAAAGCTGAGCTCTTCCAGCTCTCCTTCTGCCGGGCAGTAGTAGAAAGCATCCCGGCGATGATTGCGAATGTAAGTGAGCGTAGCACCCTCCCGATGGCGGTCCTTGCGCCCGACACGGGCGCGCAGGGGGAGATTGCGAATCTCGCGGAAGCGGTCGGGGTTGTTCTTTTTGAAAGCGCGGAGCTCCATGAGGTAGGCCAGGCTTTCGTCCCGTTCCTCCTGGATTTCGGCGGCATCAAAGAGGCCGAAGTTATCCACTTCCTCATCGGTGGAGTAGATCTGGCTGTCCTCCCCGAGGGCGGAGTGGAATGCCTGGAGCTTGACGATGGCTTTTTTCTTGAGCTCGATGTCTGCATCCACCTGGGCGGTGGGGAAGAAATTGTAGATATGAACGCGGTCCGAGGTGCTGCCGATGCGGTTCACACGGCCGATGCGCTGCATGAGGCGGGTGGAATTCCACGGGGTGTCATAATTCACAATGACATTGGCGCGGTGGAGATTGACACCTTCCGCAAGCACCTCGGTGGAGATGATGATCTGGTAATCGTCGGCCTGCTCGTCTGGCGGGACATTGGCATCAAAATTGGCCCGAACCATGGGCATGCGGTCTTTGCGCGAGGCAGAGTCGATGGTGAGGATGCTGTCGAAGCCGCGCTTGGTGAGCTGGTGCTTGAGGTAGTGGGTGGTCTCCTTCGACTCTGAGAAGACGACGAGGCGTGGCGAGCCCGCCTTGAGCTTTGCGGCGTGATTGATGTCCGGAGAGAGGAGATCACCTTTCAACTGGCGCAGGAATTCATCCAGCTTTGGGTCTTCGTGCACCTGCTGCCAAGAGGCGACGAGTTCGGTGAGGATTTCGAGGTCTTTCTTCAAGCCAGGGAGGAAGGTGGGATCGAAATCCTCGGTGGTGCAGATTTCCAGCGTGGGGTCTGACTCCTGAAGCTCCAGAATTTTGGCCTCCAGCTCGTCCTCGCGCTCTTCAACGATGTATTCGGAGACATTCAGGCTGGGAGCGATGAAGATCTTGCCCTTCTGGAACATGGAGACCATGGCCCAGGTGGCCTGCTTGAACCGGACGAGGGACTGTGTGAAGGCGTGGAAGCTGCTGTCCAGCCGCTTTAGCAGGAGCACCTTCATGATGCGCGCCAGCTGGGCGGAGATGCGGTCGGCGTTTTGATATTTGAGCTTCTTTTCCGGCACCAGATGACCGATGGCGCGATAGCGATTGTAGGAGAGCGCCCGGCTGAGGCAGTCCAGAGTGCGATCGTAAAGGAGATCGGTGGAGGGAGAGAGGACGTAGAGGAGTTTGTGGGGAGGGAGAACCTTGGGGAATTTGATTTCCTGGGCTTCGAGATCCTTGGCATAGAGCTCATGCTCCAGCAGGTCCGTGCGCGTGCGGCGGATAGTGATTTCTGTGACGACCTTGGTGCGAATCTCCTCGTAGATGCGTGCGACCTCGACTCGTGCCGCTTCGGGTGTAGGCAGGCGCAGGGCCTGCTCATACTCCTTTTGTCGGCGCGCGAAAAAGTGCTGCAGGTTGCTGGTCTCCAGCGTGGAATCCTTCAAGTCCTGAAACAGGCCGATGAGATTGCGGATGTCCATCGGACGGTTGTTCAGCGGCGTAGCCGAAACCAGAATGACCTTTTTGCGCGCCAGCAGATTGTCTTTCAATCGGCGGCGCGTCGGCGTCTTGCAGATGCGCTGAAGCTCATCGTAGGCGTCTGCGGTGTCATTGCGAAACTTGTGGGCTTCATCGACGATGACGAGGTCGAAGCGGTCGGGCTGGCGGATCTTGTGCAAGCTGCCGCTGCTGTGAAGCTCGACGAACTGCATGTCGAACTTGTCCAGCGTGCGCTGCCAGCCATCCAGCAGGGCTGGCGGGGCGACGACGAGTACGCGAGACAGATGGGCGGGGAAGCCATTGTGATAGAAGAATTTTTTGGCAATGAGCACGGCGATGATGGTCTTCCCAAGACCGACGACATCCGCCAGGAAAAAGCCGTGGTGCTTTTGCAGCATGAGGAAGCCCTGCTTCACTGCATCCATCTGGTAGGCGAGGCGCATGAAGCCATCGGGGAGGTCCGTCTCACTGTTTGGGTCATACTCAATGGCCGGACCGAAGAACTCGGTGAGGAGCTTGATGTAGATATCGAAGGGGGAAAGGTCGTCGCGGAGATGGCTCTTCTGAGTGATGTCAGCAACAACCTTGGGGAGAACATGCACGCCTTCGGTCCAGAGCTTTTCAAATTCCTCTGACGCGAATTTCACATCGGCGAAATCGTGGGAGAGGACGTTGAACTCGTAATTGCTGCCGAGCTCTTCGACACCGAGGCCTGCGCCGGTGAGATTGGAAGAGCCGGTGATGACAGCGCCTGCCTTGTGCTCATTGAATCCCTTGGGGATGAACAAATAAATTTTGGCGTGGAGGCGCTTGGTGGGGTGAGCGCGGATCTCGATCTTTTTGGATGCGACATCCTCGGCAAACTGGCGAATGCCTGCCTCTACCTCCGGAGAATAGCGGGCGGAGGCGATGTCTGATGAAAGGCCTTCGCGAAATTCGCGCATGGCGCGTCCGGCATCTGCGAGGAACAGCCGCCCTTTCTGGTGGTACTGCTCCATGATTTCATCCACATTGATGCCGACGAGGAGCCGGATTTGAGGCACGTTTTCGAGGTGAGGGCGGATGGCGAAATAACCGGAGGAACGAAGATAGCCGATGAGGGCATCGAAGCGCTCAATGTCAGGATTGTGCCCGAAAATGCCCGCGAACTTGTTGAGCAGGGTGTTGTTTCCTGAGTTGGTGAAAAACTTGGTGGACATTGGGCGGGCGGCTGCCGCTTTTCAAAAGCTCTTTGTGCGGCGGATACATCAAAGCCGGGAAGGAATCTGATGGCAAGCACTTGCGCCGAGGGGTGGTGGTTTTGCACACTTGTCGCCAAGGAGAGGGCGAAATCCGGAACGGGCTGCTGCGAAGCCGCGGAGCGAACCCCGAACTACGTATGGGGACCGAAGCGGGAGGCGGCTGTTGCGAAGCCGCAAAGTGAACCCGGGACTGCAATACCGAGACCGGAGGGGGCGAGGAGGCTTTGCGGGTGGAGAAGGATCGAGGACGAGTTCGAGTAGGAGGACGAGGACGAGTTTGAGCCTCCTTCGCTGAGGCTTCGTAGGCCAAGGTTGGGGGACGAGGGGCTTTGGGGTGGGGATGGGGGTTGCGGGGGCGCGGGTCGACGGACAGGAGTGTCCATCGTACTTCTGCCGGAGGGGTGCTTACTGGCTGAGGTCTCTTGTGGGCTGATGATGATGCTCCGGGCTCTGCTGCTGGTGCTCCGGGAAAAAGGGAGGAAGAGGAGGAGCCTCCTTCGCTGAAGCTTCGTAGGCCAAGGTAGGGGGACCCATTCTTCGCTAAAGCTACCTTCTTCGCTCTGTGAGCTACGAAGGGCGCGTCGCAGGGCAAGCTGAGGAAGAGGAGGAGTGATTTTTTGGAGGCGTGAGCGGAGGTGTTGGCGGGGGCGCAGTGATCGAGGACGAGTTCGAGTAGGAGGACGAGGACGATTAGGAGGAGGTGGTGGTGGACGAGATGGGGAGGGGGTGGTCGGCGGCTTGGGCGGCGGGTTCGTGGCGCCATTCGAGCATGCGCTGGCGGGCGGCGGCGGCGATTTCCTGGGGGGTGGCGTATTGGGGCGGGGTGGTGGGGACGGCGTGGGGGATTTGATCGCCGATGGCGTAGAGGCGGCTGATCTGATCGAGGGCTTTGAGGCGGAGGGCGATGAGGGCGGGGTTCTGGGGGCTGGCTGCGGGATCCTGGATGCCCGTTCTTCGCTGAAGCTCCGAAGGGCGGGCTGGATGCTGGATGCCGGATGGGGGGATGGTTTGAAGTTTGAGGTTTGAAGTTTCAAGTTGCGGGGGTGTGGGGCCTCCTTCGCTTAAGCTACGGAGCCCAGGCGGTGTGTGGGTGGGCGGGGCGTCAGTGGTCAGTGTGTCAGTGGGCGGTGTGTCGGTGGGTGGGGTGTCGGTGGGTGGGGTGGGGGGGGGGAGGTCGATGATGGGGGGCGGGGGGATGGTGGGGGCGGGGAGGGTGCCCTCGACGGTGGCCCAGAGCATGGAGGCGATGCGCTCGCGCAGGGCGGTGTAGTCGGCGGGGGTCTGGGGGGCGTTTTGATTGATCTGGTCCTGGAGGCGGCGCCAGTGGTTGGAGACGGCGCGGGGGCTGATCTGCAGGGTGCGGGCGACCTGGTGGAGGGGCTGGCCATGGCGGACGTGGAGGTCGAACACCTGCTGCCGCAAATACATGCCGAGGACGCGGCGGCGGAGGATGTGGCCGCGGGCGCCGGGGGGGAGGGGCGTGAGGTTGTGTTCGAGAGGGGACATGGTGATTTGTTCTCTGTTCTCGGTTCTTGGTTCTCTGTTCTTGGTTCTTGGTTCTTGGTTCTTGGTTCTTGGTTCTTGGTTCTTGGTTCTTGGTTCTTGGTTTGAGGGGTGGGGGGGCTTGGGGTGGCTCGAAAGCGGCGCTGAAGCGCCGCAGTCCGGGGACGCTGGCGCGGGAGTGGGCGCGGTGGGCGGGCTGGATGCCCGTTCTTCGCTGAAGCTACGAAGGGCGGGCTGGATGCGGTAGGATGGTAGGTTGTGGTATTCTGGGGTGGGTGATGGGGGATTTGGTGGGCGGGCTGTTTGCTGGCTGGCTGGCTGGCTTATTTTTTGCGGCTTGTGTTTGTGCCTGTGCTGCTGCTGCTGCGGTTTGTGCCTGTGTTTGTGTTTGCTCTGCTTTGCTTTGCTGGGGCTGTTTTGCTTTTTTCTATGGGTACGGGATTGGGATTTTGGGGTGGTTTTGCAAGTGGTTTATTTTTTTGTTTTTTTGCTTTTTGTTTTGTTCTCGGTTCTCGGTTCTCGGTTCTCGGTTCTCGGTTCTCGGTTGGGGGTGTGGTAGGGGATACCAGGGGGTGCTATGATGCTGGTGCTGGCGGGGCGGGCGGGGTGCTATGGGTGGCGATCCCTGTAGTCTGGGACTTCCTGGGGGATCTCGATCATCCAACTGCCGTCGCGCTTGAGGGGGGAGGGGATGCGGCGGGCGAGCTGTTTTTCGATCTCGCGGCGGTGGAGGTTGGCGTCGAGCATGGTCCAGGGGGCGCGCATCGTGGGTGGGGATGAGGGCGGTGGGCGTCTGCGCGCGGAGGTCATACAGGCGTGCGATCTGGGCGAGCGATTTGATCCGGATGGGCAGCATGGGAGGCGGCACCTTAGCATCCGGGTTCACTGCCTCCGTGTCGCCGCCGGGGTGCGAAGGCGTGGGCGGCGGGAGGGTTGCGTGTACCGTCCGCCACAGCATCATGCTGAGGCGTTCGCGCAGCGCCGCAAAGTCATCCGCACTGCGCGGGGAGAGGGTGGCCACGAGCCTCTGCAGCCGCCGCGAGTGATAGCTGACGTTTTTGACGCTGAGCCCCAGCGTGGGCACCACCTGCATGAGCGGCTGGAATTTCGCGGACGTGCGGCTTTACCCCCGGATCGGCTCCGTGCCTTCGCTCAGGATCGAAAGATACGCGTCGTATGAATACAGCCGGCCGTATCTGCCGCCAGTGACCTCCCGGACGAGCCCTGTGGCCTGCAGTCTTTGCAGCGTGGCTCCAGCCGTCATCGGAGAGAGGCCGGTGGTTTCTGCGGCCGGTGCGGCGGAGAGAATGGGGCTGCTTTGCAACTGCTCATGAATGCGCAGGACGGAGCCCGCCCCTTTTCCCAGCACGGAGAGTCTTTCCCGGTCCTCGCGAAAGAGCTGCAGCAGCCGTTTGGCGGTGCTCACGGCGAGGTCTGCCGTCTGCGCCACGCCTGTCGGGAAAGACTCCAGCCATTCCTCCCACACGCCAGTCATGCGCACCTGCTGCAGCAGGTCATAGTGGCGCTGGCGGTGGTGCTTGAAATACAGGCTGAGGTAGAGCATGGGCTGCTGCATCACGCCCTCGTCCACCGGCACGCCAGGGGCGCCATGAGCCTCAAACAGCACCAGATCTGAAAGGGAGGACTGTGTCCCCTCGATCTGGGAGGAAAGCACGGGCCTCTTTCCGCACATAGGCGTAGAGGAACTGGTGTGGGTCCGGCAGCACCGTGTCCGTGCCTCACCCCATCGCGGCAGCCTCGGCATTGATCCGCTCTTCCAAAGCATGCAGCGTCTCCAAAATAGCCGGCAGATTTGGAGCATCTCCCATGAACATCTCCTGCATGGCGGCGAAATCTCTTTCCAGCTCCGCCATTCGGTGCTCCGGCGGGATCAGCCGGAACGTCCCCGGCCGCGCCAGATCGTAACGCGCCGCTGCCCGCGCAAAGAACCGGTTTTTCCAGTCCACCACACGCTGCCGCGGCGCCGTGTTTGCCACCGCATCCTCCATGTACGCCGATCGCGCCAGCTCGGCCAGGTCCGCGTAATGGCGGGAATAGCGCGCCGGCATCGCTTTCGAAGGATCGCGATGATGCTCCGCGTGCAGGATCGTCGCCTTCTCCCAAAAGGCGCGCTCCACATTCAGCGCCACCACGTCGCAGCCCATCTCCCGCATCTCTCCCGTCATCGTCTCCGCCATCCATGGCTGCACTCTGTGTCGTCCTGTGGGGCGTTGGTCCGTCAGCGATCCAAATTCCAGCTTCACCGCCCGTCTGATGTAAGGGATGTCGTCTGGAAAGTCACAGGGGTAGCGAAAATAGAGCACGGGCGATCTGCTGTCCGCATCCTCCTCATATTCCAGCCACGCTTCATGGCCCGCGCGTTCACCCAGAATGCCCACGACGGCCTCATTGAGTTCCGGCATCAGCTCATCACGCACCCACGCGCCGCACAGTGCCTCCACCCTCTTCATGAAGTCATCCGTCTTCTTGCGCCCGCTCAAAGCCTCCACCTCCGCATCCCGGATGCCGAGCACCGCAGGATCCAGCGACAGGTCGATATCTTCGGAGAAACGATTGATGACACGAAACACCTTTGACAGCGCCGTCCCGCCTTTAAAAACAAAACGGCTGCCATTCTGCGCGCCGTCAAACAAAAGCCCCAGCAGCCAGCACACCCAGAAATCTTTTTCGATGATCGCCGCAGGCATGCGCCGCCGTGCTGCCGCTTCGGCAAAGGCCGCCGCGCGCATGGCGGCATCCGCCGTGGCCACCCGGTTCATGGCTTCGTTTTGCCTCCCGCTGCATCTGCTGCCAGGCGCCGCAGCACCGGGTGCATCCACGCCGGCGCCAGCGGCAGTTCCTTCAGCAGCACACGCCGGTCAGCCGCAGAAAGTTTACGCCGGATTTTTGCCAGTTGATCCGTGCTGATGTGCTCCTTCCCCAGCACACGAAAAGCTGAGACGATCATTCCCGTCGGCCGTTCCGACATTGACATCTGCCGCGCTGAGCGATGCCGCAGCTCCACCTCCTGTCCGGCGATCCGCAGCTTCCGTGACCTCCCGTCCGTTTCATAAATGATCTTGCCGGGCACCTGTTCAGACAGTCCCAGCAAATTCGCCGCCGCAGCCCCCGTCGGCCGCAGCTTGATGCCCTCACGCCTCGCCACCGCCACCGCCGCATCCTCCGCCTTCGGCGTTAATTTTCCAAACCACGGATGGCTGCGCGGCAGATCATACAGCCCGCGCGCCACCCGCCTCAATTTCCCCGCCTTCGTCAGCCTGGACAAAGCCGTGTCCACCGCCGCCCGCGATCCCAGATCAAGAAAATGCATCGGAGAAAATGCCCGAGCACTCCTCGTCGCACGTATCCTCCTAATCATCTTTGAATCAATGCTTTGCATTTTAATTTTTTGAGTCATTTTGTCAGAAATAACCACCTAAATTTCTGACAGAAGTTTTCTTTGAATGCACTCAGTTGTCAATGTCCAATATTTGACTGGGTGCCGCCAGCCCACATCCTCTTTTGATCAGCCTCACGTATGAGCGATTCCTCGCATGTCCCTTGGCAAAACACCGCTTCTCTAACTTGCGGATTATCCCCCGGAGAGCAATTTGCCAATAGCATTGCAATCACCCCATGCCGCCGGAGCCCAAACCACCAAAACGCTCATGCCTTACGAGGAGCTTCGCCGGAGCTTCTCCGAAGGGCGGCCGCAGATGTTGCAGCAGCAGGGCCCGGTCACCCAGGAGATGATCCGGCGTCTGCAGGACAGTCGGAATTACGCGCACTCGCCGCTTTCGGCCGCTCAGCGGGGTGATGGTGGACTGGAACCATGTGCGCCAACTTCTGACCCAGGAGGCCCTTTAAGCCTTAGATCTCTACTGAGAGAACTGCATAGCAAGGGGGGGCGCAGAAGGCCGCCGTTTTTTGTAAGGTCGCTGCTGGGAGTACAGCGACTCAATTGCCAGGCAGCCAGACAAAGTCCAGATCCTCACGTTGCTGCGGGGTTAGTTTACTCATGCAGCCTGCGATCTTCCCTTGTACGCCGCAGGGAGTTTTAGAACTCGTATAGGACGATGCCTCTAAAGACAGAGCGGTTGCCATGACCATGCGCGCAAAGCGCTTTTTTTGAAAATCATCCCAATCCACATCCTTGGAGACATGATTTTTACTGAGCCGATCCAACCACTTCAGCCAGTTCATGAACTCCAGTTGGAAGTGCGGAGATGGAAACCCCTCCCAGCAAACTTTTTCCCACTGGCCATTGACTTTGAATTTCAACTGCTCAAAAAGCTCAGGCAGTGCCAGCAGTAAAAATCGCACGTGCCAGACACGTTTTTCGTGGTCTGTGGTAGGTAGTGCCTCACGTCGTGAGGCTGGCTTACCCAGAGGCTTGAAACCAAAGAAGGGATTCAGGCAGCCAGTCACGAGAAACGCAGCTACCCGTTTAAAAGGGCCGGGAGGTCTGGCAAAGTAAAAGGGGGTTTCGTCAAAGAGTCTCGAAGCCGTACTACAGCTGTCGTTCAAATCGTGCGCAGATACCACCAGTTTGAATCCGTAAAGTTCATGGTGATCCACATTCCACCAAGCAGCGATTCGCTTGCTGGCCTCTAATGCGATTTGGTAATCTTCTTTTTGATACCCCTTTTGAGCGCTAAACAACCCCATAACTTAACAAGCGCGTAAAAGTGGGGTGTAAAGAGTTATCGAATGGCGGAAGCCATCTCGGTCAGTCTCTTGAGGTTCGCTTTGAACACGCGTTCACAATCCTCGTTGGTGACATCGGTGTCGATGTCTGATTCAGGATTGGGCACATCAAACAAGACAGAGCTGTCTTGTGGCTCGTCGAGTCTTTCCAGAACGACATCAGTGCCAATGTCTGTTTGGGTTACGTAACTCATGGGATAGGGTAGGCGGATATAAAGTGTGAATCCTCTCCGCTATGCGAAAACAACAGCCGTTATAAAAAATATATACCGCCGTTGTGTTGACACAACAAAGAAGGGAATTTTCATTTATTAGTCTTCCTGCAACTAAAAGTCCACTTTATTTCCGAAAAAATTTATTGACTCTATTTAATTTCAGTCCAGTCAAAATGTGATTCTCTTTATTAAAGTCACACATTCTGAGATGTTTAAGCGCTTTAAAATCCTGTGAGACTGGCGCATCGAGATGTCACTCAAGAAATTGCAACTAGTTGCAATTTTCAGCGAAAAATGCCCAATTCTTTTTCTCCCATCTATGGCATAAATCATTGGTAATAAGAAGAATGTGTTTTCTATCGGATCTCAGTCACCACGCTGCGATTTTACAGAGCGGGTGCCGGGGCAGTTTGCACGCCGTGCAAATCCTGCCCGACGTGGTTCGGGAGCAAGAAGGCGCACCCAAAATCAGAGGAGACACGTTTTTTGGCTGGACCAATTGACTTTGAATCCCAATCATAGCTAACACATCAGAAAATGAATGTGTGATCCGAACCTTTCAAATTGAACTCATATGAACACCCTTTTTGTTTTTCTGCTGGTTGGACTGGGGCTGTGTGTAGTTGGACTGGTAGTTGCGGACTCGGTGGACTTTTTAGAGCGCTTGAAAAAGCAGAAGGGTTCAAAGCCAGAGCGAAGCCAAAAATGAGTTGAAGCACGAATGTTGCTTTGAAGGCCACCCGATAGGAGAGAAGATGCCAGAGGCCATGTTTATTGCGCTTGCGATCTTCCAGCATGAGCTTGATTTTGCCTTCAAAAGCTGGGGATGATTCGATCTCCGTAAGGGCATCCACCGCAACTTGGAGCATCCGACAACTGCGGCTGTCAATGGCCCAGAAAATGACGGCCGCGCAGATGTGCGCAAAACCAATGAGGCAGAAGTCGTGCCTGGGGAGGTCACTTCGTACCAAGTTGCTGATGGTTCCTCCAAAGGCGGCAAGCAGCACAATGATGTAAAAATTGAAGGTTTTGATACGCTGATCGGCAATGAGGGCGAAGTGCTTCCAGGCGTAGTCAAAGCGTTCTTTGTCCGTGATCGACGGAGGCTTTTTGGAGCAGGATTTTCTAGCTGGGTATCGTTTCATCGTTTGTGCGGCAAATTTTGATAAATAAGGCTGAGGCCTATTTGCACGGCGTGCAAAATTTCTTGGTGAACGTGTAGCCCCTTGACCCAAGCCTGAATCAACCAGGCACACTTGTGCCTGGTTGACCAGACCTGCTTCACGGAAGCCGATTTTCCGATTCCTAGACCGGTTTCTTGCCACTTGGCTGGAGGATTAAACGAGGGTGTTCGCCCTCACGGATTTACTCCTCCACCCAGAGAGGAAAGACTCGGCCGCGTGTCGGATAGATGCGCCTGCCCGTTTTTGGGCAAGTGATCCAAGGACGGAAGATGAGCCTTTTCCCCGGTCTGGGAGGCAACGGGAACAACAGAGGTTGCTTCATGGCCTTATAAAAAGGTGGCGCTGATGCCCGCCCTAAAGACGGCCATTGACATGAGTACGCTAAAAGGTACAATTCCGTACACCTTGGGATTGTGACTTTGCTACTCTGCCCCGCATCAGCGGACATGGGGACTTGGTTTCAGTTCGAGTACCGGTCCGGCCCCTGTTTGTACCAGGGGTCGGGCCTTTTTGTTTACTGCGAGGGGAGGTGACTCGTCTTCATCCTCGCTGTCTGGGTAATTTCATGGAGGTGATGTGGTTTAGGGGGGGGGGGGCTTGATGTTGGAGCTCTGATTGTGCCTTGGTGAGCAATTCACGATGCGGTTGTGGTAAAGTCTCAAAGCATCGCTGCGATTATTTTCACCCAGCGACGTCATCAACAATCATGCTGACCTCAAGCCACTTGCAGATTCGTTGCAGTTCAGCTTGGGATACTGAGATTGGAGCTGTCATGACGAATTTTCGCTGTTTATGGCGATCAAGAAACAATGTATGAGTCTGAGTTTCGGGATCGTCCGCTTCCACTGGCCCGGGCTCGCTGCTGCTGCTGCTTGACCTAGCGGGATTTGCTGGAAGTGAGGATGCGCGCACGA
Organism: Prosthecobacter sp.; assembly: GCF_044227185.1. Taxonomy (GTDB): domain Bacteria; phylum Verrucomicrobiota; class Verrucomicrobiia; order Verrucomicrobiales; family Verrucomicrobiaceae; genus Prosthecobacter. Next base: position 137,226 of record NZ_JBGAFO010000013.1, read on the forward strand.
TTCCGTCTGGAAGCATCAATCCTGCGAAGCGGAGTGAGTCTGCCAACACCTCTGCGCAGCGCTTGGCGCATGGCTTTGTTAGACCGTACTCTCGTTCAATGTCATTTGTGACCAATTCCAAATTGAGCCGTCTGCCCGACAACCGGCTTACCCATTGAGCATAATACTGATGGCTCAACGCTGCCTGAGCCAGTGCCTCCTCCTTGCTTCCCTCCTGCGTTGGCTGAAGGATGTCCCTGGCTCGAACCGTCAAATCAGCGCCGTTCGAGACGATAAGGCCAAAGTGCCTGCCCGCTACAAGTCGCCGGTAAAAAGGTGTAGAACTCGAGGTTTTATAGCCGAATGCCCGCGCCACATCATCTACCTTGGCCATTTCCAAGCCGTCAGCATGAATCTTGGAAATCACTCGAACGATTTCTTCCAAATCAAACATAGGAAGCTCGATGGTTGATTCCTTCTTACCATTTGCCGTTTTAGCTGGCTCGTCGGCGGCTTCCGGCTTTGGAGAAGCCTCTGGAGACGAGTGGGGCGCGGTTGGTGGTGGGGTAGTGGAGAGGTTGAGAGGCTGGGGGCAGTCCTCTCCTGGCCCACCTTCGTGCATGGTGTCATCACTCATGCAGGAGTCATATGTGAGACGGTCATGAGTGTCAAAAACAAATATATGATTTTTCGCGAGTCGAAAAGCGTTGATTGTTTTGCCCTTTTCACATCACCGATCCCAAAAATCCCCGACCTCCTGCGGCACCTCCACCATCCAACTGCCGTCGCGTTTGAGGCGGGAGGCGATGCGGCCGTCGAGCTGCCTTTCGATTTCGCGGCGGTAGAGGTTGGCGTCGAGGAGGGTCCAGCGTTGGGAGCGGAGCTGGAGGAGTTCGGCGATGCGGCTGCGGGTGACGGCGCCGGCGCCGCGGTGATCGAGCGCGGCGCCGCTGCCGATGTCTTCGATGTAGATGAGGTCGTAGCGGGCGTAGTCCTGAGGGGCGCGGTAGTCGGTGAGATCGAGGGTGGGGATGAGGTGGGCGAGCTGGGGGCTGCGCTGGCCGGTGGGGGTGGGGATCTTCCACAGGCCGCGGGTGGCGGCGCTTTGCAGGCAGGCGAGTGCCTGCTTCAGCACATGCGTCTTGCCCACGCCCGAAGGTCCCAGCAGGGACAGCCAGCGCTTCGGTGGCTCGCGCCGGATCACCGCGCTGCAAAATGCCTGCACGGCCGGCAGCACGGCGCTCAAGCCCGGATGATACACCTCAAACCGCCAGGGCCACTCCGCTACGTGCGGGTGGATTTGGATTTCTGGCGGTGCATCAGGGGCTGCGAGCGCGCGATCATGGCGCAGGAGGTGGGCGGGGGTTTGCATCGTTGGAGCAGAGTTACAGGTTTAAAGTGGGAAGTGGAAAGCCGGGGGCTGTATGGCTGACTGCGCATGCCCGGCGCCGCAGGGGGGGGGCCGACTTGAGGCGGCTGAGGTGCGCGTGGCGCTGGCGTGCGGTGTCGGTGAGAGTGTGCGAGGGCGTGACGCGCTCGTGTGAGCGCTGATTCCGCCTAAAGGCGGTAGGACAAAACACGCCGTGGATGCGGCGGAGTGCCGCGGGGTGTTCGTTTGCGGGAGGGGCCGTGTTGCAGACCCTGCAGGCCCACTGCCGAAGCCGCCCCGCCACAGTTTGGAAAGATCGTAAATCATCAATCATCCATCATGAATGCCCCCCTCACCCATATCTCCCCGGCGCGTTTGCAGGATCACTCCGCACCGGCGCCGCATGAGCATGGGCTGAAGAGGGCCCGTGCAGCCGCGTCGCGCGCTGGTGATCATTCGCCCGCCACTTCTGCCACCACGCTGCGAGCGCATGCTGCGGGCGCATCACCGCATTCCCATCGCGATCGGTCCAGCGGCCCAGCAGGGAAAGCGGCCGCGCCTCGTGCTCGTGCCACCAGATCTCCGCCTTGTCCGGCGGGCAGCCGATCACCTTTGCCCACGCCTGGACCATGGGCAGGCTCGGCGTCTCTGTGCAGGCAGTTTTTGATGCAGCGGAGTTTTTTGCGGCCTTAACCTCTGCTGCTGCTAGGGCCGCGGCGTGATCCTCGGCAGCGGGAGCTGCGGCAGGCTCTGCGGCCTTGCGCGCGCCTGCGCCTGTGCTCGCGTTGTTTGCGTCCTCTGGTGCCGGGGTGGGCGGTGAGCGGTGGGTGGTGGGTGGTGGGCATTCATCATGCAAAGCCTGCGCCCTGCTTGCCGTCTGCATGGCAGATGCTTGTGCCGTGCTTGCAGCGTGCATGGCAGATGCTTGTGCATGGCTTGTGGAGGACTTGTCCGCCCATCTTCCAGCCGCCATCTTGCGCCCCTTTTCAGCCGCCCGCGCGATCCTCTCCCGCTGCTCCGCCCGTATCACCTCCAGCCGCTGGTTGCGGCGCTTCCCGTCCTCACCCTGGGGGAGTTTTGCGAGGACGGTTTCGGTGACGCCTTTGCCGGCGAGGCGCTTCAGGGCTGGGAGGTCCGCAGGGAGGCCGGTGTCTCCGAGGAGCCACTGGTGGCAGAGGAGGCGGAGGTAGGAGAGCTGCTCGGCATCGCTCATGGCGGCGACGCCGACGAGCCAGCGCTCGGGGAAGAAGTCGAAGGCGGGGGCGTCGCGCACGGGCGGCGTAGCGCCTCCTCCGGAGGGCGGGTGGGGTGGTTTCATGAGGTGGTAGGGGATGGTGGGATGTGGTGGGCAGTAATCAGTAGGCAGTAGGCAGATTCGGCGGGGCCTGGGCATGGTGAGGCGGGCCGTGGACGGGGGCGGGGCACGGGCTGTGGGCGCGGCTGCACCCACGGCCAGGCAGGGGGACGGGGATGGGGACGGAGCGGGGGGAATGGGTGGTGAAAAGAATCAAGGGCTCATGGGGACGGGGGGGCGGGGTTTTGGGGGTTGCGCGGGGGGCGGCTGCGGCGGGGGCGGGGCTTTTGCAGGCGGCTGTTGTGGCGGTTGCGGTCGCTGAGGTCCTGGAGCTTTTGCCTGAGGGCGGGGCCTTCGAGGCGGGAGCAGGATTTGTGGCCGCGGAGCATGCCGCGCTTGAGGAGGGCGAAGTTGAGCTTTTGCGTGGCTTCATCGTGGCCGGGGACGTCCTGCCAGGTGATGCCGCGCCAGGGCGGGCCGGGTGGTGACTCGCGCTGCTGCTGCTGCTGCGGTTGTTGTTGTGGTGGCGGTGGCGGTCGCGGTACCTGTTGTGCCTGCGGCGGTGGGTGCTGTGATTGCGGGGGTGGGGGCTGCCGTTGTTCTTGCCCTTGCCGGAGTGAGATACCATGTTCTGGTGGTGATGGCGGCGGCGAGGAGGAGGCGGAGGAGGCGGAGGAGGCGCGGTGGCAGCGGGCGGCGAGTGCGGCGGCGTGGCGCAGCTCCATGACGTCCACCGGCGGCGATGGAGGGGTGGGAGGAGCCTGGGGTGGTGTTGCCGCGGGAGGCTTTGCGGCGGGGGGGTGGGGTGGGCGCTGGGGATCGTAGATGAAGAGGTTGCCGCGGGGATCCACCCGGAGCGTGAGCCCGCGGCGGACGAGGTCATGGAGAACGTCGGTGAGGGTGATCATGGGCGGGTGGGGCTGGATGCTGGATGCTGGATGCTGGATGCTGGATGCTGGATGCTGGATTTGGCGGGCTGTGAGGTGGGCGTGTTCTACGTGGAACCGGGGTGCCGAGGAAACGTACTGCACCGGGCAGTTGGATATGGTATAAAATACCAGTGGATGGACGCGCTAAGCGGCGCGGGCGGAGCGGAGGTCGGCGGCGTCCATGCGAGCGATGCGGCGGCGGGTGCCTTCGGGGAGCTCGGCGCCGAAGCGCTCCTGCACGTAGGCCTCGGCCTCCTCCCAGAGGCCGGCGGCGAGGTGCTCGCTGACGGATTCTCCGCGCACGAAGATGTCATTGAGGCTGTCTTCGGTGTGGTCGAGCTCGAGGGGGAAGTGGCCGGGCCAGGGGGCGAGCTCGCCGGCGATGTCTCCTTTGAACTGGGGGTGGCGCACGGTGTCGAGGGCGGCGTGCACCTTGTCCGTCTGCTCCTGCAGGGCGCAGGCCAGGCGGTGCAGCTCGGTGGCCAGGGGATTGCTGCCGTGGCCGTCGGGCTTGAGGACGTGGAGGAGGACGTCGATGTCGTGGGTTTTCATGGGGTGGTTCTCGGTTCGCTGTTCTCTGTTCGCTGTTCTCGGTTCTCGGTTCTCGGTTCTCGGTTCTCGGTTCTCGGTTCTCGGTTCTCGGTTTGAGGTTTGAGGTTTGAGGTTTGAGGGCGTGGTGGAGCGGTGCGCACGGTGTGGGGGCGCCTGTTTTGGAAAGGGGGAGGGTGCTGTGACGTGGGTGTTCTACCAGGATGTGGTATTCGTGGAAACGGGGTCAGGGGGAGGGGAGGTGGAGGGCGAGCCAGCCGCAGAGGGCGGAGAGGAGGAGGATGAGGAGGCAGAGCTCGGCGAGGCCGCGGAGGAGGTCTGGGTCCACGGCGCCGCGGTGGTGGCGGCGGAAGGGGACTCTGACTCTGCGGTGGCCGCCGCCGCGCCGCAGGCGGGTGATTTCGAGGTGGTTCTGCCAGGCGCGCCAGCCGAGTGCGAGGAGGCCAACGGCGAGCAGGAGGATGAGGAGGCAGGCGGCGGCGCTGATCATGAGCTGTGGCGGGCGACGAGGTTCTGAATGCTGCGGGCCGCGGCGCGGCGCTCCGCGGGGCGGATCTCGCGCTCGGCCACGAGGAAGTCCGCCATGCTGCCGGGGGTGTGGCCTTTTTCCGCCATGGCCAGGAAGAGCGGGAGCAGCGGGCGAAAGCGCCCGGGCCGCTGCGGGGGCAGGGACTGCGCGGCTTTGCGCAGAAGTTCGGAGAGGGGCTGTTTCATGCTGGTTTGTGGTGGATTGTGGTTGTTTGTAGGACGAAAGGGCGTGGGGGGCTGGCTGGGGGCTTGTTTTTCTGTTCTCTGTTCTCTGTTCTCGGTTCTCGGTTCTCGGTTCTCGGTTCTCGGTTCTCGGTTCTCGGTTCTCGGTTCTCGGTTCTCGGTTCAGGGTTGGGGGCTTTGCGGGGTGGGGGCGCAGGGGACGACTGGGGTTCCGGGGGTGGGATGAGGCTGCGGGCAGCCGGGGGCGGTGGAGGAACGGCAGGCGGTGCAGGGGCTGCTTTTGACGGGGACGCTGGAGGTGCAGGGCTTTCTGCGGGCTATGGGGCGTGATGTGGGCGCGGGGGATTGCGCCAGGGGCGGCGTCATGGCCGCCCCTGGCGCTCCCACCTTTCCCACGGCGCTGCATCCCGGCAGCGCCGAAGTTCTGAGCGCTCCTGCCGCCGGCGGCTGGCTCTCTTTCTGTGCCTGCGCCTGTGCATGCTCCTGTGCATGCTCCTGTGCATGCTCCTGCTGCGGGGCGCGTGCATGCGCGTGCGCGTGCGCGGCGGTGGCAGAGGAGGCGGCGGCGGGGCCCGGGGGCACGGGGAGGTCTCCCTGCAGCGCGCGGTCAAAGAGGTGCCGGCACTGGCCGGCGAGGGTGCGGTTGTTTGACACGGCCAGGGCGACGAGGCGCTGGTAGGTGTCTTCATGGATGTAGGCTCCTGCGAGTTTCATGGGTGCTGCGGATGCTTTTTTGCGGGTGCTGCTGCTTCTGCAGCCGGCTGCTGCGGGTGATAATCACCCAATGTGCCATGGTGGTAATCACCGTCAAAACAAATCTGTTGCTTTAATTATGGCAGGGGTGATTGTGGGTGTTAATCACCGGGGGCTCCCCCGCCTGTTTTTTTCGTATTTATATTTCAAACTTTCATCACCATGCCCAACCAACGACAAAGTGGAACCAAGCTCGCCGGTGCCTACATCAGCGCCGAAAAGGACGAAGCCCTGGCGCGGCTGGCGGCCGAGAAGGGCTACACCAACAAGGCGGACTTTCTGCGCGCCCTGTATGATGCAGCCCTGGCGGAGGTCAAACAAAGCCCCAGGAAGGCCCGCAAGGCGGCAAAACCGGGGCGGAAGAAGTAGGAGCAGGCGCGCCGCCGGACTGGCCGCGCGGAGCCACGGTGTGGCTCTGCAGGCGGGTGTGGCGCTGGCGCTGGCTGTGGCCGCTGCTGTTCGTTTCTGTGGAGTTGCTGTTCACGTGAACAAAATAGCGATTAAAATCTGATGACGCAACCCGCCGCCTGTATTACAACCCTGTGTGAATAACTCCTATGGCCGCCTCCCGCACTAAAACCTTTCGGCTCAGTCATTCTCTGGCGGATGCTTTGGAACTCAGATCCAAGGAATTAGGCTACGCCAGCGCCACGGCGCTGGTGGAAGCCCTGGCCCGCTACGACTGCCTCTGCCGCTCCGGCCACGGCGTGACCAAACAGTGGGCGGAGCTGACGCCGGTGCAGCAGGATGAACTGGACGCCCGCCTGCTGGGCCGCGTGCTGAAGAAGCAGGGGATGAACGCGGCGCAGGCGGCGAAGGTGGACTGGCGGATGCTATGAGGGGGAAAGAACTCGCGTGCAGTTGAGAGTCAGATAATCCGCGCTCAGTATTCAGCTATTTGCGTCATGTCATCCTCACCGTCCTTTGACCCCAGAAAGCTGATGGAACTCGCTGTTGAAGTGATGAGGCAGTCTGTAAACGAGCCTCGGACTGATGGGGCTGTTTCGCCAAAGGTAGGAGCGGTGCTGTGGAAGCCTGACGGCACCATTGATGCCGCAGCCCGTGGTGAACTGCGCTATGGAGATCACGCTGAGTTTACCGTGCTGGAGCGCAAAAATAGAAGCAGCCGTCTCGATGGTTCCATCCTGTTTGCCACACTGGAGCCTTGTGCACCCGGTGCACGCAGCCATCCGAAGCTCTCCTGCGCGGAGCGGATTGTGAATGCGCGGATCAAGGAGGTTTATGTTGGCATTCAAGATCCCCACCCCAAAGTGGCAGGCCACGGTTTCAAATTCCTGGAGCAGCATGGAGTCACGGTGCACATGTTTGACCGTGACCTGCAGGAGATCATTCAGGGCGAAAACGCCGCTTTCCTGGACTTGGCAGAGCGTGCTGCCGAGCAACACCCTGCCCGTGAAGACATTTTCCTTTCAGAGCACGAGAAACCCGCGGCCAATGTGATGCTCACGGGGCTCTCTGCGGAAGCGTTGCTCCGTTATCAAAAGTTTATAGGCCTCGGAGAGCACGAGTCAGATGTCTTCCACCAGCGGCTATGCCGGCAGGGATTGCTGGAGTCCACCTCTCAGGGAGGTTTTCATCCGACTGGCTTTGGCGTGCTGCTCTTTGGCAGCCACCCCCGAGACTCCATTCCTGAGGCAGGCTTGCTTGCCACGATCCACTATGACAATGGCCAGGAGGAGCTGCGAGACTTTGACGGTCCCATGGTTCTCATTCCCGGGCAGTTGTTTCAATGGCTGCAGGACAAGCTGCCAAACCCCATTGACCGCAGCCAGCCACGGCGTGAGGTGGCAAACAAAGTGCTCTTTGAACTCATCCGCGAAGGCGTGGTAAACGCGCTCGTTCATCGGGACTACGGGATCAAAGGGGCCAAATGCCAGCTCCTCGTCACGCCGGATGCGGTTGTCATTAAAAGTCCCGGCGCCCCCGTCGAGCCCATCACCCTGGCGCAGCTCCAATCTTTCACGGCGCCGATGATCAGCCGAAATCCACGCCTGCATGCTGTCTTCTCTAAAATGGAGCTGGCCGAGGAGCGGGGACTGGGGCTGAAGTCCATGCAGACGCGGGCCGTCCAGGCCGGCCTGCCTCTTCCCGCCTTCACCTGGGAAGCCCCTTACCTGGTGCTTACGCTGTATCGTTCTGGCGGCAGCGCGGTGAGAAGCCTCCCGGGGGCGGTCCTGGCGGAGCTTTCGGATGAAGAGCTCAAAGGCTGGGAGTTTCTGGCATCCCGCGTCAGCACCACTCAGGCCGAATATTCCCATGCGCTGGGAGCCGTGGCTCGTACTGCCCAGCGTCATCTGAAGCATTTTGTACAGCTCGGTCTGCTCCAGCGCATCGGCGCAGGACCGGCCACCAAATACGTGGTCCGTCGCGACGGCATGTCGTGACAAGGTTTCTATTGCGACAATAATCGCGACATGATGTCGCGATTATTGTGTCTGATGGGCGTGAAACTGGATATTGCGACAATAATCGCGACATCGTGTCGCGTCTCCGACTGTTTCACCTCTGTTTATTCATTATTACGACAGAGTGAGGGAGTGGATTGTCAACCCATGCGGCCATTCTGGGGAAGGACTTTATGACCTAAGAGAGCGCCCTTGGGTTGCCTCCTTTTGTACGTCGGCGTGTGATCGTACTCCAAAGAAGAATCCTCGGTAAAGCTGCCTGACGAAGATTTGGGATGACTCCCATTTTTAGCATTTGCACCCTATCGATGCTTCCACTGGATGAGACTCTCCCCCCAACCTTCGGCCCCCCGAGGAGCATAAATGCGGAGACCCTCCTTTCTCCGGCCCGAGCATCCAGTGATAAAGACTCTTTTGAACGCGTGTTCAAAATCTAAAGACATCTCTGTATCGATGGCCGTGACGGAGCAGTGGTGAGATTCTAACCGGCGTCTTCTTCAGAAGCCCGAAAGATTATTTCAGGCACCGCACCTCAAACAATGTGCCGTTGAGCCGGAGCATCTCAAATCGATAGGGCTTGCCGTGTGGCCATGGAATCGACAAGCCCTGGCCTGCGATCCAGCCATAGATCTCCGGGTGCATGAACTCCGCGCACTTGTTCCAGAAACCTCCGCGCAGGCCGACCTCCAGAGGCATGGAGAGGCCTTCGAGCTTAAGCCGGACGTGCCGGGCGCCTGGCGCCACCCACCTGTCTCTGAGAGGAAGGCCCAGCTTCAGGCCAAATCCCTGACGAGTGGTCACGGTGGACTTGGTTGTCCTAAAGGCGGAGACGAGTGCAGTGTTATTGGGATCACTCATCACCTCATTCCTCCTCCTGTGCCGCCACGGTCCAGATGCGTTTCAGAGGCAGCTCGGCCTTCAGGTCGGCATCCAGCTTTTCATAGTGGGAAAAGAGGGCGTCGAGCAGCTCCTTGCGCGTCCAGAGACGCACCTTGAAAAAGCTCTGCGCCAGCTCCTTCTGAACGTTTTGTTTAAAGCCGCTCCAGGAGACAAAGAGCCCCTGCGGAGCGCTGAACTTGCTCATCGCTCCGAGAAGCTTGTCCACAGTGGGCCGGTCGATGGGGCCTGCCTCAGACTTCACCTCCACGCAGAGCTGCGGTGTGCCGAAACCCAGCGCGCCCATGCCCGCCAGGATGTCTGCGCCGCCGTCCGCCCCCTCCGGGCTGCGGTACGTGGTGTAGCCTTGCGCCTGCAGCAGTCCCTCCACCAGGCGTGTGAGATGGTGCCCGGCAAACTTTGCCTCAATGAGCGTGGCGATGCGGTCCAGCCCTTCCTGCTCCAGGTCGATGTTTTCGGCGTCCAGTTCCTGCTCATCTATCTCTGCCGCTGCTGCTGAGGCTTTTGTTTTTACTTTCAGCCCCTTCTTGCCGGGGTCTTCGCTCCAGCCGCCGGCCTTCATGGCTTTCAGGCGTGCTTCGGCGTTGTTGCGCTGGATGCGGCAGATCGTGAGGAATGCGCCAAAAGAGTGAAGCAGATCCTGGCCAAAACGCTGGCGGGGGATCGCCTCGCCGATCCACTTCACCGTACGCCAGTGGTAAAAGGGGTTCGGCCCCTGGGGCTCATAGTGGTAGCTTCCGGTGATCTCGCCCACGTAGATGCTTTGCTGCGTTTTGCTGGGCAGCACCACGAGATCTCCCTTCTGCATCGCATGGGCAAAGGGCCAGAGCTGACCGGCCCAGTTGCGCAGCTTGTTGAGCTTGGCGTCCTTGTAGGTCTCGCCAAGGGTGTTCGTGAGGTCCTCCCGGCTTTCGAGCTTGGAGAGATCCACATTCAGCTGATCCCAAGTGACGTAAATGCGTCCTTCCTGGAAGAACTTGGGTTCGTATTCACCGTGGGAGCCTGCGCGGATGAGCCAGAGGGACATGGGCGTTATTCAGCTGCGGAGGGTTGGAGTTCAAGAACGGACGCCATATCAGTGACAAAAGCCTGCGTCACCTCATGCAGGGACTGGATGATGTTCATCATTTCGCTGTGAAACTGCTGATCACCAAAGTGGATCAGAGCAAAGACTTCATCATTCCAGTCTTTGCGTCTGGTCCAGTGTGCCCATGCCGGCCAGCGCCCGCTGGAAAGCGGTTCAACAGCAAACTGTTTTCTAAAGCAGTCTGTCAGCACCTGCCAGGGGCGCGAGGGAACGGAGACCGGTTTCGATGTGTCAAGCAGCTCAAATCCATAATAACACTGCCGGTAATCTCCTGAATCAAACGCTATGACAGCTTTGAGGTTATGCGCTTTCAGTTCCGACGTGGAGAAGACAAAGCCCTCCCGCTCGTCGCTTTTCTCGGGAGTGGAGATCATCTCAAATCCAGCAGGGAGATGTTGGCGAAGACGCGTGGACAGGGCGCAAATGATCCGTCGTTTGACTGCTTTGTCAGCATCCCGAAGCGCACAGAAGGCGGCAAAGTCCTCCTCGCTCTCGAGGACACACTTCACTATTTCGTCATTCATATGGCTGCTGGTGTTCTGATGGGTTAGATGCTGGATGAGGTGGATGTACTGGGTCAGGCTCTCACGTACAATGGGAACCGTGGCGGCCTCTTTGCGGCACTCCTCCAGCCATTTCAAAATTAAGCTGTCATACCCCACGCACCGCACGGCATCTTTCAAGCTGGCGTCCATTTGAGCGGGGCTGTCGCCTTCCAGGGTCAGGTAGATCAGATGGTCTTCAGCGGTCAAATCGTGGCGATACCGCCGCACCCAGTTTTCTTGCTCCGCTGCAAGGATTTTGTTTTCGATCGCAATTTTTCTTTGGTCTTTGTCCACCATCAAAATGTCCAGCCTGCCGCCCGATATCTCTGTGCGGGGGCCGAGCCACCACTCGGCATGAACCCGGGCCGACTCGGCATCAAACCCGCCTCCCAGTCCGAGTGTCGAGATAAAGCTCTTGAGAAAGGCTGCTCCCTGGCCGTGAGTGCCCTTGGGAGAGAGGAGATCGCATAGCAAAGCGGAATGGGTGGAAACCTCAAGGTGGCCCACGCCTAGAATTTGAAACAGATTGAACCGCTCGCCCGTGGCCTGCTGCTGTGCTTTTTCATGCTTTTTGGCCTCGCGCGCATGACGAATGAGCCCGCGCACACGGTCTAGAGCGGGGATGTCATTTGAGGTGGAACAAAACGCAGGCATCTGGGAAGCACTTATGGAAAACAAGCATTTGAGCCACGGATGCTACCGATGGCAAGGAAATGCATGTGAAATGGCAGATTTGCGTGGTTTGAAGTCATTTTCGTCATATGGCTCCTGCCCCACCATACTCCTTCTTCCCTCACCCATGCCCGTGCCAACCTACCAGGAAATGATGCTGCCGCTCCTCCGTGTCCTCGCGGAGGCGAATGCCGAGATCCGGCGCAAGGAGGCCACGCAGCGTGTGGCGGATGCCATGGGCATCTCCCCGGAGGACCGCGCTTCCCGCATGCCCTCCGGAACTCAAACTCACCTCTTCAATCGAATGGGCTGGGCGGCGTGGAGCCTGCAGCAGGCGGGACTGCTGGAGAAGCCCAGGCGCGGCGGCCTGCTCATCACTGCTGAAGGCAAAAAGCTGCTGGAGACGAAGCCCGTCACCATCGACAACAAGATGCTCGCTGCCAATTACCCGGGGTTTGAGAAGAAGCTCGCGCAGGCGCAGGCAGCGGCGGGCGGTGGAGAGAGCGACGAAGACTCAGCCATGGCAGCGGCAGACACGGGGCTCAGCACCAGCACCAGCACCCTCACCCCCACCGACCAGATCGAGCAGGCGGAGGTGAAGCTGAACGGGCAGCTGGCTGCGGAGCTGCTGGAGATCATGGGGCGCATGGACCCGTACAAGTTTGAGCAGCTGGTGGTGGACCTGCTGTTTGCGATGGGCTATGGCGGCTCGCGCGCGGAGGCGGCGCGGGTGACGCAGCGGTCGAATGACGAGGGGATCGACGGGATCATCAGCCAGGACCGGCTGGGGCTGGATGTGATCTATGTGCAGGCGAAGCGCTGGCAGAGCAGCATCGGGCGGGAGCCGATCCAGAGCTTTGTGGGGGCGCTGGCGGGGAAGCATGCGAACAAGGGGGTGTTCATCACGACGAGTGATTTTCACAAGAATGCGGTCGAATACGCACGCGGGGTGCAGCACAAGATCATTCTGATCAATGGGCAGCGGCTGGCGCAGCTCATGATTGAGCATGGGATCGGGGTGTCCACGGTGCGGACGATTGCGATCAAGCGGGTGGATTCGGATTATTTTGAGGATGCGTGAGGGGGGGGGGAGTTTGCGGTGGTTGGCGATTGTTTGCGGTGGTTTGCAGTGGTTGGCGGAGAGCTGGGGGGGCGCGCGAGGGGCGAGATCGTGGTGAGGTGCTGTGGGGGCTTTTTGGAGCTGAGATTCGGCCTAGGGGTAAATAAGGGAATGTTTAGTGGGCTGCGGGGAGAGCCTAGGTTTATTGATGGGGTTGTGTCCGACCTCTGCTGAGTTTTAATTTTCACTCTCACTCTCCCTTATTTATGAAACCTTCCTTTGAGCCGCTGGTCTTGAAATCGCATCCGGGTGTGGGGGATGTGCATCCGCTGCAGCCGCTGTACCGGGCGGTGGAGGTGCGGCTGATGGAGAGCGCGGACATCGAGGGGAAGGTGGTGTATGCGGGGCCTGGGGCCGGGCCGGGGCTGAAGAGCTGGGAGGTGGTGGAGGCGTTTGTGGTGCGGCCGGCGGCGTAGGGCGGAGGGGGGGAGGGGAAGTTTGCAGTTGTTGGCGATTGTTTGCGGTGGTTTGCAGTGGCTTGTGGTGGTTTGTGGTGGTTTGTGGTGGTGGGACGTTGTTTGGGGGGGGGCGTGGGTGGTGGGGGGCGGTTTTGTTTGCTGAAGTTGGAGGGGGCGGCTGTTTCTGGGCGAGAGATACCCCGAGCCGTTGAAAACGGGTCTTTTACTTCAACCATGCGTTTACCACAGGGGCACGATGAACACAGAGATTCCAGATCAGACCCATTTTAAACTGCTTGTGGTATGACTCATACCACGATCTGTTGAAAACGGGTCTAAAATGGTGTGCCACAGGTCTTCGGGTGGGTGAGGTGAAGCCGCATCGCTGTGCAGAGCGGGTGGGGCGGCGTGTGGCGAAGCGTGGAAGCTGCGGCGGCGGGGCGGTGGGGACGCCCGTTCTTCGCACTAGGTGCTACGAAGGGCAGGCTGCTGGAGGGCGCGGTGTGGGAAGAGGGCGCTGGGTTGGCTTTCCGGAGGGGGCGCTTGCTTTCCAGGGATGGCGCTCGCTACGCGAGCTGATCCCTGGCTACCGGCTGTGATCCCTACGGGATCCTATTGAGACTTGTGCAATAGACTGATGCGAATGAAGTGCCTGCGCAGTGTCGAGCCGGAGCGTGGTGTGTATGGCGGAGATACAGGTTCTTCGTTGCGGAATGGCCGGGGGACGCTTCTGGAGGACGGGATGAACGAAGAAGATGATGGGTTCGCTTTCCGGAGGGGCTGGCAGGACCCAGGGGAGCACTCGCCAAGGCTCGGCACCCCTGGGCTGAATGACGGAAGGCCTTTGGCCTTCAAGACAATGAAGTCAGTCTATCATGCAACCATCAATAGAGACCCGTTTTCAATAGATCATGGTATCACTGACTCACTGGCTCACTGTCGCACTGGCTCACTGACTCACTGTCGCACTGTCGCACTGTCGCACTGGCTCACTGTCGCACTGTCGCACTGTCGCACTGTCGCACTGTCGCACTGTCGCACTGGCTCACTGTCGCACTGGCTCACTGTCGCACTGGCTCACTGGCTCACTGACTCACTGACTCACTGGCTTGCCTGCTTGCTCACTGGCCGGCGGTTCTCTTTTTGGCGGTGGTGCTGGCGGCTTCGGCTTTTTTTTGGAGGGCGGCGCGGGCGGCGGCTTTTTCGGCTTCGGCTTTTTTGGCGGCGGCTTCGGCCTGGAGGGCGATGACGTAGAGGGGGACCTGATGGGTGGCGGTGGCGCCGTTTTTGAAGTTGAGCTGGATGGCGAGGGTGAACTGAAGGGAGCGGGCTGGCGCCGCGGGGGCCTGGTAGGTGAGGCGGCCTTCGGGGGTGAGGGTGGCGCCGGGGGTGGTGTCTCGCAGCTCGTAGCTGGCGACGGCGTCGGGGTTGTTGACGGTGAACTGGTGCTCCAGGGTGCGGCCTTCGGCGAGGACGGGGAAGGGCTGGGAGGTGATGCAGGCGGTGGTGGGATTGACGAGGCGGGCGAGGCGGGGGAAGTCGAGATCGACGGCCTGGAGCAGGGTGCCGCCGCGGCTGAGGAGGATGAGGAGGTTTTTGTCTCCCACGGGGGTGACGAAGGGGCGCTGATTGCTGATGGTGTCGGGGGTGCGCTCGTCGCGCACTTTGAAGAGGTCGAGCCCGGTGAGGTGGAGCATGGGGCGGCCGTCTGCGGCGGAGTGGAGGCGGATCTCCTGGCCGGTCTCTGGCAGGGAGTGGGCGGGGCCGGTCTTGAGGACGGTGGCGTAGGCGCCGCAGGGGCTGACGGCGGAGATGTTCCACCCTTCGTCGATTTTGAAGGCGGCGTAGTCGTCGAAATAAACGCGGCCCATGCTGAAGATGCGGCCGCCCATGGGGGAGGCGCTGGTGGTGCCGCTGCTGACGCCCTGCCCGGCGCTGAGGGAGAAGAGCTGGTGTGATGACATGCCATGATGTGCTATGTCCTGGGGGTCGTGGGTGAAGCTAAAGTCCACGGTGAGGGCGGGGGAGACGAGGATGAAGCCGCGGGGGAAGCTGAGCAGGCGGCCGTCCTGGGAGGAGGGGACGCGGACGACTTCGGTCTCCCTCATGTGGAAGCTGCCGATGATGGAGGCCCAGCGGCCGGTGCGCTCGGGGCAGGGGTAGGGGGCCCAGCGGCCGGTGGCGAGGGTCTGCTTGTCGAGGATGGTGACGGTGACTTTGTCGATGAGGAGGTTTGAGCGGGGGGCGCTGGGGACTTCCTCCACCTGGAGGAGGGTGAGGGGGCCGGCGGGGGTGGTGCCGGTGCCGAGGCCGAAGAGGCGGGCCTTTCCGGGGAGCTGGAAGCGGTGGGTGACGGCGAAGCCGGGGAGGGAGTGGCGGGTGAGGCTGCGGGACTCGCCGCTGTAGATGAAGATGGCGTCTCCGGCCATGAAGACGGAGTCTTTTTCGGCGAGCTGGCGGCTGCCGGCGACCTGCCAGTCTTTGGGGGAGAGGAGCTGGAGGGTGTGGTCTTGCAGGCGGAGGGCGAGGTAGTCGTGCAGACCGGGGAGCACTCTCCAAATGGGGCTGCGGCTGGTGTGGAGGTGGTAGTGCAGGGGGATGAAGGGGAGGTGGGGCGGGTGATTGCGGCCGAGCTCTGCCACGGCCTTTTCGGCGGCGGCACCGCTGAGGCTGGGGGGCACGGCGACGAGGGGCTTCTGCCCGCCGAGGCGGAGGCGCAGCGTGAGCGCGCAAGCGGGCGGAGACGGGGCGGCGGTGGCGGTAGTGGCGGCGGTGGCGGTGGCGGGATTTGTGCTGGTGGGCGTGGTGGCGGTGGCTGTGCTGGCGGTGGCTGTGCTGGCGGTGGCTGTGCCGGCGGTGGTTGCCTCGGTGAGTGTGCTGGCGGGTGTGGCTGGGCTCGCGGGGGTGTTTGGGCTCGCGTTGGGGTTTGCGCTGGGGTGGGTGAGGTGGAGGCCGAAGGTGAGGCGCTCGGGGAGCATGTCTGGCGGGGCCTGCCAGGTGAGGGTGCCGGCGGGGCTGAGGGCCATGCCTTCGGGGGCGTCTGTGAGGGTGATGTGCGCCTGCAGGGCGGTGGCGGTGGTGGCGGGGCCCGCTGGGCTGGTGCCGAGGAGGCGGGGGGTGAAGGTGAAGCGGGCGCCGCGGGGGAGGTGGCAGTCGGGGTAGTTCAGAAGCACGGGAGTGGCGGGCCGGGGGAGGGCGGCGCGGTCCAGCGTGTGGAGGGTGATCTGCTGATCGGCGTGCCAGAGGGCGAGGGTGAGGCTTTCGGGGTCGAGCCAGAGGCGGTCCTCCAGGGACTGCCACTCGGGCGGGGTGATCTGGAGGGCCTCGGGGATGTCCACGGTGGCCCAGGGGGTGTCTGAGAAGCTGGAGTAAAAGATGCAGCGGGGGGCGCCTTTGCTGGCGAGGACGCCGCCGTCCTTGACGTCGCCATTGATGAGGAAGAAGACGGGGCTGCTGGCGAAGGGGCCGCAGGGGGCGCCGCCGGGGAGGCCGCGGGTCCAGGGGGCGGAGGCGGAGACGGAGGGGAGGCGGCCCACCACCTGCAGCGCGTTGTAGGGGCCGCCGCTGAAGCCGGAGAGCTCATCCACGTAGCGGTAGGCGATGAGGCGGGAGTCGTAGCGCCTGCCGTAGGTGCGGCCCCAGACGGCGCCGCCGTCTCCGGCGGCACGGTAGAAGAAGGTGGGCGGGAGGAAGAGGGACTCGATCAGCTCCAGATGGGGGGCGGGGCGGAAGGTGAGCTCCAGGGGCTCGCAGGCCAGGGGGCCGCGGGAGGTGAGCACGGCGACGGGGCCGCGGGAGGTGAGGCAGCCTGCTGCCACGCCGTGGTAGGACATACCATCCGGGAGGCGGGCGGTTTTTTCCAGGGCGAGGGTGGCGGCGTGGTAGCGGCGGAGTTCCTGCGCGGCGGGGTCCAGCACGTAGAGGGCTTCCTTGTCCCCGGCCAGGTGGCAGAAGTCGAGATCTTTCTCCGGCTGCGGGAGGGGCAGCCAGCGGCCGTCTGCGAGGGAGAGGCGCTTCCAGTAGGGGGCGCCCTCCAGGCGGAGGAGGAGCTCCCGCCCCTCACGCATGGGCACGCCGTGGAGGATGCGGCTCTCGGTGGAGAGGGTCTTGGTGGTGGAGGGGACGAGAGGGGCGGGTGAGGGTGAGGGCGAGGGTGAGGGGGAAGAGGATGCGGTGGCGGGGAGCGAATCCGAATCCGAGGACGAGTTCGAGTTCGAGTTCGAGGACGAGGACGAGGACGAGTTCGAGGAGGAAGAAGACGGCGTGGGCGTGGTGGCGAGGGGAAGGGGAGTGGTGGGGATTTGGAGGGGGAGGCCTAGGATGGTGGGGCGGGTGCCGTTTTCGCCGGATTTGGTCACGACCATGAAGGAGGCGGCGTGAAAGTCTGGCTTGTAGTCAGGAGCGATGTCGCTGGTGAGCTGCACCTGCACGAGCTGATAGGCGGTGCGCGCATTTTCCGGGAGGGAGAGCTCAAAAAACAGGCTGCCGTCTGGGGTGATCTTGGTGTAGGTGGCGCGGTCGTTGGGGTGGATGGGCGGCTGGCTCTGGCGGGCGTCTGCCGCGGTGGGGAAGACGGGGGTGGGGAGGTTTTGCACGGCCACGTGGGTGAAGCGCAGCTCCCGCATCGGGTCGTTGAGCAGGCCCTTGATGGTGATGTGGTAGCGCCCGCGGCTGTGGGAGCTCTCCTTCAGCAGGAGGCCGGGCTCCACGCTCTGGGGGATGTACCAGAGGCGCTGCTCCTCCACGGTGGGCGGCAGGGAGAGGGGCTGAAAGGACCAGTCTGCCTCCGCGGAGGTGCGGCGGCTGGCAAAGCCGAGGAGGGCGCCGGAGGCATCCAGCACGGCCGCGATGCGTACGCGGGAGTCGGCGGTGGCAGGTGCGGGTGCGGTGGAGGGGGAAGAGGAGGGAGCTGATGCGGTGGCGGCTGCGGCGGGTGCAGGATGTGGGGCGGGGGCTGCGGCGATGCGGAGGCTGGCGCCCTGCAGGCGCGCGGGGAGCAGGCCCAGGGAGAGCACGCCGGGAATGATGCTGCGCTGCGCGTTGGTGGTGAAGTGGCGGTCGCGCTCATCCCGCTGCGGCCGCGCGGCCTGGGAGGGGGGCGGGGCGGTGTGGGCCACGGTGAGCAGGTGCAGGCCCGCGGGCGCGGCGGTGGCGGTGGCGGTGGCGGTGGCGGTGGCGGTGGGCGCGGCGGTGGGGACGCCGGTGTCCAGCCGGGCGGGGAAGTCTTCGGTGAACTGGAGGAGGGCGGCGTGGGTGCGTGGGTCGAAGTGGGCCACCGCGGCGCGGGACTGCACGAGGTAGGGCGTGCCGTCCGGGTCCAGCCTGCGGCGCAGGATGTGGAGGGCGCAGCTGGGGTCCCGCAGCGCGGCCTCGTCATAGGCGGGCAGCAGCACGGCCACGAGGCGGCGCCGGCTCTCCGGCGGCAGGGGCGCCTGCGCAAAGCTCTCCGGCCGCAGCAGCACGCCGGTGTGGTCCCGCACCAGGGTGGAGGCCACGGCGATGCGCACGCACACGGCGGCGCTTTCCAGATCCTGGGTGAGCTCCAGCGCGGGGAGCGGCTCCGCGCTGGCCGGGTCCGGGGCCGGTGTGGCGGGCTGTGCGGGTGGCGCGGGTGGTGCCGGCTCCGGAGCAGGTGAAGGCGCTGCGGCCTGGGCTGTGGCGGCCTGGGGCGGAGGGGCTTCGCGCCGGCCGCAGGCGCTGAGGCCGGCCAGGGCGGGCACGAGGCAGAAGAGCAGAGGACGGGCGGATTGAAGCAGACGGGCGGAGCTCATGAGAAATCGATGGGGGATCCCGCGGCCGTTTCCGCACCCCTCCAGACCCATGGGAGGAGGCGCGGCGCAGTGGGTGTCTATCAGCGGCATGCGCGGCATCCTTCAGCACTCCGGCGTGGCTGCCAACGGGATTTTTCGCCGGGGCGCGTGTTTTGGCGGCGGGCTTCATCCGGGGCGGGGAGGGGAGGGCTGGGGCGCGGGCCGCGGCGGTGTGTTGGGATGGTGGAAAGGAGCATGAAATACCACAGGAAACCAGGAGCTGGCCCGGCGGGCGGGGCGGGTGCGGCCGGACGGGCTGCGGCGGGCATTTAGGGCAAAGACCTGTTAAAAATCAGCTTGCAATCTAGGCTGGGGCTCGGCTAGAAATGAGGAATTGGGAAAAAGCGGCCGCCTGAATCGTGCTTCTGGCAGGCAAGCTGCTTTCTCCGCATGCCCTGACCGAGCCTGTTCTTTTATCCCGTTTCATGACCCACGTGAGCCTGCTTCCACTGGTGCAGAAGACACACTCAGCCCGCCCCGCTGAGGGTGCTGGAAGGGAGACTCCGGAGATCTCCCGGCGCTGGCATCGGGGACGGGCGGCGGCGGCCGGCATGGTGGCGGTGGCGGCGGCGGCGGCGGCGGTGGCGCGGGCATCGATATCGGCATCCGAAGGGTTGTGCACGGGCTGCCAAGAGTGCGCCGGGATTGTCCCCGCAGGGCGAGAGGAAGACGGCCGCCGGGGATGGCAGGCGCGAATCGCTGACAGCAGGCGGCGGAGCGCCCTTTTCCCGATGGGGGAGGGCGGGCCGCGGCCTGCCCCCGCATCCGGGTGGCGGGCAGATCCCCGCTTGTGCCGCCTCCAATCCGCGGGATTGTACCTCCCCCATCCCTTTTTTCAGCCTGCACGTAAGCCATGCCTCCGCACCGCATCGAACTTTTGAAGAACTGAATTTTTCCACCGCGCCTGCCGTCCCTTCCATCACCTGGAAGGGCGCCGGGCGCAGAGACAGCACCGCCCGCCATGAACACTCCAGAGACACACCCCGGCCAGCTCCTGGGGAAGCTGCGCCAGTTCGCGCAGCGCCTGGGGCTGGGGCCGCGGGAGGAGGGCGGGCCGGCCAGCCCGCCCTGCGCGGAGAAGCTGCGCGCCCTGATCGTGGCGCGGCTGCGGCAGATCGCGCACACGCGGCGGATTCTGCCGGAGCGGGAGCTGGCCGCGAGACTGCGGCAACTGGAGTCCCTGGTGGAGGAGCTGAAGAACACGGACCTGCAGCGCGCGAATCTTCGTGCCCAGTACCTGGTGCTGTGCTGCTGCGTCTGCACGCGCATGTTTATTGATGCGCTGGACACGCGCTTTCTTTTGCGCGGGGCGGATGGCATCGGCGTGTGGCAGGAGCCCTTTTGCAAGCTGGTGGCGCGCGTGCTCGCCATGGCGGAGGAGGTGGTGAGGCACCTCAAGACCACCAGCCGGGACCTTGTCACACCCACGGAGCAGTACCGCACCTCCATGAGCTTCCGGCAAAACCTGGCGGTGAAGCTTGTCGGCGGTCTCCCTGCCGTGGTGGACCTGCTGGAGGCTGACCTGCGGGAGGTAAAGACGCGGGACTACCTCAAGTTTGTGAAGCCCGCGGCGCACATCACCGACGAGGCCGAGCTCAAGATCGACGGGGAGGACAGCGACGCCATCGTCGAGCTCTTTTTCCTGTGGAAAACGGTGAGGGTGCTGCGGCACAAGCTGCTGTTTGCCGCGGTGGAGATCAGCCACGAGGCGGGGCCGTGGCTGGAGAGCATCCAGGACCACCTCAAGATCACCGAAGGCTCCACGGACCTGGCGGTGGAGCTGATCAAAGAGTGCCACGAAAGCGAGGCGCTGGGGCCGTGGCCGAAGTGGACCAAGGAAGTGCTGGACCATGTGCAGATGGACGTGGGGCTGGCCCTGCGCCGCATCTCCAGCCGTGCGGAGGCCCGCGGCCCGCTCTCCCCGCTGCGCACAGACGAAAAGGAAGTGTCCCGGCAGATCAAGCTCATCGCGCAGACCTGCCTTCAGGACTATGCCAACCTGCAGGCCATCGAAGGCAAGATAGCCGGCGCGGTGAGCGCCCACCTCAGGGGCATGGAGATGCTCTGGGAGGACTGCGCGGTGAAGCATGAGGACATGCCCGCGCTGATCTCCAGGATCACCGGCGCGGAGGGCGGAGATGCCGGCGCGGTGGAACTCATCGAGCTTCCGGACTGGATCGACGCCGTGCTGCTGCATGGCTGGTCGCTTGGGCAGGACTGCCCGGAAAACGTGGCGCTGGTGATCTTCCGTCATTACGCCGAACGGGAGCCGAAGGAGGCCTGCGCCTACATCGACCGCTTTCTGGCGCTGCACACCGCGCCAAACGTGCTGGCAGAGCATGTGGCGCTGATGTTCTGCGGCGCCATTTTCCGGCTGGCCCGGACGCGGCGCGCCGAGCTGCCGCACTGGTACCAGTGGCATCAGTCCGCGCTGAGAGTGGCGCACCGGGAGCTGGCCGGGCACTACGCCACGGCGGGGCGCGTGGCGCTGAGCGCCGCGCTCATGTCCCTGAGCTTTCAGGTGGCTGACGACATCCCCTGCATGGAGGAGCAGCTCCACACCGCCCTGTGGCACGTTTATGCGGGGCTGCGCGAATCCACCCCTGCCGGCGAGCAGGACAAGGTGCGCTTCTTCGCCCGCCATCTGTCCAGGAACCTGGAAGGCTGGCCGTGGGCGGAGGGCTCCGCCCTGCACGCGCTGGTGGTGTTTGTGACGGAGAACCCGGAGATGGAGCCGCCCGAAGGGCGCGAGGATGACGCCGCCGCCGCGGCCGCCTGCATGGCCGCGGTCCGGTGAAGGAGCGGGGCGTGGAGTGGGGGTGGGATGGAGTGCAGTGTGATGTGGCGGCGCTGTGGCGCGAGTGCCCAGCGCAGGCAGGGCTGGTTGTCCTCGCGGACCAGAATTTCGAACCACTAATTCGGACTCTAATAAAACACTCATGGCAGAAGCCGGAACCGACCCAGAATGCCTCAATCGGCGCTGTCTTTGAGGGGAAGTTATTCAGAAGCACCGGAACTCAAGGCGGCTGGATTGTGGGACGGGGAGTAACGTCGAAAGCCCGTACGAAAAAGGGAGCGCTGTTTTTTGGCAAAGGAATGAAGGGGCAAAGGAATGGCCGGAGATTTGCACCGCAGAGACTGGAACGCCGCAGAGATTATTTTCTGAGTCTCCTTCTGAAGACCTCTGCGGCGTTCCAAGCTCTGCGGTGTAGTTATTCGGGAGCACCTGAACTCAAGGCGGCTTGACTGTGGGACGGGGAGTAACCACAGAACCGGAGATTTGCACCGCAGAGCACCTGAACTCAAGGGGGCTGGATTGTGGAAAGAAGATTAACGGTCAGGTCTCTCGCTCCCAGAGCATTTGCTCACAGCGTGTGGCATGAGGGATGTGGCTCGGTATTCCGATACCGAGTCGGTGCCGTCGCGGTATCGGAATACCGCGCTACATCCCCGCTTGTTTCCGCAGTGAGTTACTCGGGAGCACCGGAACTCAAGGCGGTTTGATTGTGGGACGGGGAGTAACGACGGAGGCCGGTGGCGGAAGGGAGCGCTGTTTTTTGGCAAAGGAATTTTTTGGCAAAGGAATGGCCGGAGATTTGAGGCGTAGTTAGTCAGAAGGCTGGAACGCCGCAGAGATTATTTTCTGAGTCTCCTTCTGAAGACCTCTGCGGCATTCCAAACTCTGCGGTGTAGTTATTCAGAAGCACCTGAACTCAAGGCGGCTTGACTGCGGGACGGGGAGTAACCACAGAACCGGAGATTTGCACCGCAGAGGCTGGAACGCCGCAGAGATTATTTTCTGAGTCTCCTTCTGAAGATCTCTGCGGCGTTCCAAACTCTGCGGTGTAGTTATTCGGAAGGGCAGGCTGAGTTTGAGCAGGAGGACGAGGACGAGGGGCGGGAGGCCGGGAAAAGGGAGGAGGAGTAGGAGTAGGAGGAAGAGGAGAGGAAGAGGAAGGGCCGTTTGGGAGGGGGCGTGGGGGGACGAAATCGAAGGGGGGTGAAAGAGCGGGGCGGGCTGGGGTGTTGTGTCTCTTTCTGTGCGGTGCCGGGGATGGATTCGGGTTTCTTTCTTCGAAAGAAGCCTAGGCTAAAAATGGCGTTTGAATGGGTGAAAAGGCTGGCTGGGGGTTGACAAGGTCTCGCGGATTCACTTAAAAATAAGTCATTAAATCCATGACGGTCTATCGAAACGGCATTCCCGAATTCCCCGATCTGCAGTTTGCGGATGTTCTCTTTCTGGCGGGAAACCCGGCGCGCAAGGAACCGCCGGACACGGAGCATGTGGCGCTGGTGGCCTATTCGGCCAGGCCGACCACGGCGAACGAATGGCTGTTTGTCAGATTTTACGGCCTGCCGGAGTCGGTCACGGGCCTCCTGAAGGACGGACTGCAGCTTCAGGAGACGCGATATTGGGAGCGGGCCGTGCAGGATGAGGATCCGCCGCTGGTGGGCCGCCGCGTCAGCGTCTGGAACCTGATCATGCGCAGCGGCCTGGCGCGCAATGACGCGGAAGCCCTCATGTGCGACGCCGCCGTGGCCGTGGGCGACATGAAGTACAAGTACGCCAGGCATTTTCATGTGGTGGAGGAGGACGGCGTGCGCAAAACCAACTGCCTGGGCTTTGTGGTGGATTTTCTGAGCCGCCCCATGAGGGTGGGAAGCCGGTCCACGGAGCCCATCACGCCGGTGCCGCTGCTGGTGCCTGAATTTGACGAGGAGTACACTCTGAAGGTGAAAGAGGAGAGGAGGCGCCGCCACCCCTCCATCGGCCATCTGGCCCAGTGCCTGCACCGGGGGAATTTCTCCGAGCCCTACGGCAAAGGGATGAATGCGGCGGAGGCGGAGGCCACCGCGCTGGCCAAGGCCTTCCTGGATGGGCTGGAGCCGCGATCCGCACCGGCCGCGCCCTCCGCACCGGACGCGGGGGGCTCGTAGAAACGGGAGCGTGGCAGGGTGTGGTAGAAAGTGGTGCGGGATGGTGCCTGTGAAACGACGATGGCGGGAGGGGGATGGTGGTTTGAACGCGTGTTCAATTAAGGTGGGGCGCCGGGCGTTGTTTCGAGAACAGCGTCAATGGTGCCAGGCGGTGTGTGCAGGCGTGGTGCCAGGAGGGCGGGTGAGAGCGCTTTTTGGAGCGCGGGCCTCCGAGCCAGCAGCGCTCCGCTGCACCCAGCCGCGCCGCTTCTTCCTTCGGTTTCTCGCCGGCACGCCACCGGGGCTGCGCAATGGCCAGGAGGCTGGTGCTTGCCACGTGCTGGGAGCCATGGCTCGGCCTGCAGGTGTCTGCGACCTGCTGCGGGCTCGGAGGCCCGCGCTCCACGGAGCTCAGGGGCTTCATTGCGTCCGCTGTTTGAACGCGTGTTCAATTAGAGAGGCGCTGATGCCGGGCTGGGCGGCCTTGAAAAACGGGTGCCTCTTTTCGAGAACAGCGTCAATGGAACCAGGCGGTGTGCAGACGTGGTGCCAGGAGGGCGGGTGAAGGCGCTTTTTTGGAGCGCGGGCCTCCGAGCCCGCAGCGCTCCGCTGCACTCAGCCGCGCCGCTTCTGCCTTCGGTTTCTTACCGGCACGCCACCGGGGCTGCGCAATGGCCGGGAGGCTGGTGCTTGCCACGTACTGGGAGCCGTGTCTCGGCCCGCAGGTGTCTGCGACCTGCTGCGGGCTCGGAGGCCCGCGCTCCACGGAGCTCAGGGACTTCATTCCATCTGCCGTTTGAACGCGTGTTCAATTAGCTGCCCGAGGGGTGGCTTTTCAACACGTGATGAACTCGGCGGGCGCGTTTGCAGCGCTACGAGGTGCTGTTCGGCCCGAGGATGGCCTGGGATGGAAGCGGCCTTTCCCGCGCTCCTTCAGAGCGCAGCCTTTGGAGTGGGCGTGTTGTGGAGCGGTCCCAGGGCTTGCCGCTGCGCGGCTGCTCCCTGGGCTGACTCCTGCGGCCCTTCAGGCCGTGTGGCTCGCGGAGGCCTTCAAGGTGATGGCGGGCGCGTGGAAGATTGGAGGCGGCGACTGCTGACTGAAAACTGAGAACTGAGAACTGAAAATTGAGAACTGAAAACTGAAAACTGAAACCGAGGACGACAGAGAGCGGGCGGCGGCGCGAAAAAACAATCCCTCACGTCATCCCACGCCCACGCTAACCTCACCTCACCTCACCTCACCTCACCTCACCTCACCTCACCGCGGCGGCTTTTTTGGCTTCGGCGGCGAGGGCCTGGACGGCGATGATGTAGAGGGGGAAGCGGTGGAGGGCGACTTCGTTGTTTTTGAGGTGGAGGATGATGGCGATCTCCACCTGCTCGGACTGCTTGAGGGAGGAGGGGGCGTGGTAGGTGAGGTGGCCGTCCGGACTGAGGCTGGCGCCGGGGACGGCATCGCGGAGCTGGTAGCGGCTGACGGCGGCGGGATTGCTGACGGTGACCTGGTAGTCGAGCGTGCGGCCTTCGGCGATGAGGGGGAAGGGATGCGAGGTGACGTAGGCGGTCTGGGGCTCTAGGGCGCTGCAGGCGGCGGCGAGGTCGAGCTCGATGGCCTGGAGCTGCATGCCGCCGCGGCTGAGGAGGGTGAGGAGGTTTTTCTCCCCCAGGGGGGTGACGAGGGGGCGCTTGTAGTGTTCTTCGCCGTCATTGACCTTCAGGAGGTCCAGGCCGGCGAGGGTGAGGAGGGGGCGGCCGTCATTGGCGGAGCAGATGCGGATCTGCCGGAGGCCTTTGAAGTCGCTCTTGAGCCAGGCGACGTAGTTGCCGCAATGGCTGAGGGTGGCGGTTCTGTCTTCGGCCATGGGGATGCCGGGGAGATCGCCGCCGAGGTGCATTTTTCCGGGGGTGAAGAGGCGGTCTGCCGCGGGGGTGGCGGCGGGCAGGCGGTGGTCCTGCCGGTGGTAGTCGAAGATGGCGCTGCGAAAGAAGTAGTCCACAGTGAGTGCGGGGGAGACCATGAGGAGGCCTTCGGGGTAGCAGGTGAGGCGGCCGTCCTGGGAGGCGGGGAGGCGCAGGGGGGCCTCCTTTGGGAAATAGCGGCCGAGGCGCGGCGGGGTCTGAACGCCGCCTTTTTTGGTGATGATTTCTTTGCGCGGGGTGTAGGGGGCCCAGCGGGCGGGGTCCAGCGTCTCTTTGTCGAGGATGAGGATGGAGTTTTGCCGCAGGGTGCCGGCGGGCAGGACGCCGCGGGGCGGGGTCTTCACCTCCTGCTCCACCACCAGGGTGACGGGGCCGACGGTGGCGTCTCCGGCGGCGAGGGCGCGGAGGCGGGCGCCGGCGGGCAGGGGGTAGGTGTGGGTGACGGTGAAGTCTGGGAGGCTGTGGCGGGTGATGGCGCGGGTGACTTCGCTGTAGATGAGGACGACGTCTCCGGCCATGAAGGCGGTGGCGTCTGTGCCCAGGCTGCGGCTGCCGGCCTTCTGCAGGTCTTTGACGGAGAGGAGGGTGAGGGTTTGATCCACGTGCAGCAGGGCGATGTAGTCATTGAGCCCGGGCTGCACGGCGAGGATGGGGTGGTCGCTGGTGTAAATGCGGGAGGTGAGGGGGAAGAGGGGCACGGTGGCGCTGCGGCTGCCGGCTTCTGCCACGGCGGCCTCGGCATTTTCCATGCTGAGGCCGGGGGGGACGGCCACGACGGGCGGCGCGGTCTGGCCATCGAGCTCGAGTTCCACGGGGAGCTGGCAGGCGACCTGGCCGGGGGCGGTGCCGGAGAGGCGGAGGCTGAAGCTGACCTTTCGCATGGGGGTGTCTGCAGGGGGCTGCCAGGAGAGGGTGCCATCTGTGCCGAGGGTGAGCCCGGCGGGGGCGTCTGCCAGGGCCACCTGGCCGCCGCCGAGGACGTGGGGCCGGAAGTGAAAGGTGCTGCCGCGGGCCACATGGCAGTCGGGGTAGTTTAGCAGCACGGGGACGGCGGGCGGGGGGAGGGCGGCGGCATCCAGGGTGTGGAGGGTGAGGGTTTTTTCCGCATGCCAGAGGGCGAAGGTGAGGCTGGCGGGGTCCAGCCAGAGGCGCTCATCAAAGGACTCCCAGTCTCCGAGGGGTACGTCTCCGGCCTCCGGCACGTCCACCACGGCCCAGGGTGCATCTGCATAGAGAGAGTAAAAGCTGACTTGGGGCGGGGAGACGGGGCGGTCGTTTTTGTGAATGGAGCGGCTGACGGTGTAGTAGCCGGGGCTGGTGATGAGGGGGGTGCAGGCGCCGGCGGCAGTGGTGCGCTCCACCCAGGGGGAGGAGCGGGAGACGGTGGGGCGTTTGCCGAGCTTTGCGTAGTCGCTGAAGCCGCCGATCTCCCGGCTGAAGCCTCTGAGGCGGCCCTCATAGAGGAAGCAGGAGCTGAAGGCTTGGTTCTTTCCCAGGGGGCGGCCCCAGACGGCGCCGCCGTCTCCGGAGCAGCGGTAGATGTTTTTTCCGCTGAGGGGGATGGAGTGCTCCTTCTTGAGGTTCTGGGGGGAGCCGGCGGTGAGATCCTGGGGATCGCACGCGAGGGCGCCGAGATCTCCGAGGACGGCGAGGGGGGCGTCATCCGAGAGGCATGCGGCGGCCAGGGTGTGGTAGGACATACCAGAGGGGAGGGTGGCGGTTTTTTCCAGGGCGAGGGTGCCGGGGTGGTAGCGGCGGAGCTCCCCCCCGCCGGGGAAGAGCACGAAGAGGGCATCCTTGCTGCCGGCGAGCACGCAGTGGGCCAGCTCCTCCACATCCACGGGGAGGGGCAGCCACCTGCCCTCGGCCAGGGAGAGGCGCTTCCAGTAGGGGGCGCCCTCCAGGCGGAGGAGGACCTCCCGCCCTTCGCAGATGGGCAGGCCGTAGAGGATGCGGCTCTCGGTGGTGAGCTCCACGGGGCCGCGCTGCGCGGGCGGGGCCGGGGCGTCCGCAGGCGGGGCGTCTGCGGGCGGAGTGCCGGCGGGTGGGGGTGTGGCTGGTGTGGAAGTGGAGGGTGTGCCGGGGGTGGAGGGTGCCGCAGGGGCGGCGGCGGCGAGGGGCGGGGCGCCGGCGGCGAGGGGCGGGGTGCCGGGCGCGCCTACCAGGCTCTGGTAGAGGCCGGCTCCGCGGCGCTTTGACATGACCATGAAGGGCGGCAGGCGGAAGGCCACCTCCCCGCTGGCGCGCAGCAGCTCGATCTGCACCACCTGACTGGAAGACTCCGCGCCCTGGGGGATGCGCAGGTGGAGGTGGAAGGTGCCGTCATTCTCCAGGCGGCAGTTTTCGAAGGCGCCCTCATGCTGGATGGGGGGCTGGTTTTCCTGCGGATTTGCGGCGGGGGTGAAGTCCTGCGGGGAGGGGAGATCGCGCAGGGCCAGGCGGGCGGAGGCGTATTCCTTCAGGGGGTCATGCAGCAGGCCTTTGACACGAACGGGGTAGGCGCCGAGCTGCCTGGCGTAGCCTTCCGTGCCTTCGAGCTCCACGCTTTCGAGCACGTAGCGGAGGTCCATCTCCGCCACCTGCGGGAGGGTGAATTTTTCAAACACCCAGGCGCCGGGCGTGGCGGCGGGCCGGGCAAAGCCGGCGAGGCTGCCGGCATCGGTGAGCACCGCGGCGACATTGAGGCGATTGGATGCGCCGGGCACGGGGCCGGGCGGCTGCACCTGGCCGGGCGCGAGCGTCAGAGTAAGCGTGGGAGCGGGGGTTTGGCCGGCCGGGGCTGGCAGCGCCCGCAGCAGGGAGACATCCACCGCGCCGGTGACGCCGGTGCCATTGGCGCCGCGGGGCAGCGTGGCGGTTTGCTTGAGCTGCTCCTGATTGAAGATGGCCTGCAGGAGGGAGAGTGAGGCGGGGAGGGGCTGGGCGCTGGTGGTTGGGGTTGGGGTTGGGGTTGGGCTTGCCGTGCTGGTGGGGTCGGTGGCGGTGGCGGTGGCGGTGGCGGTGGTGCTATGCACGGCCAGGGTGCCTTCTTCCAGGCGGTAGGGGAAGTCTTCGGTGAACTGGAGGAGCGCGATGTGGGAGGGGGCGTCAAAATGCACGAGCTGCGCGGGGCGCATCATCACAAAGGTGTGCTGGCGCTCATCCAGCCTGCGGCGCAGGACTCTGAGCGTGCAGCGGGGATCGCGCAGCGTGGGCTCATCATGGGCGGTGAGCAGCACGGCCACGTAGCGGCGCGGGGTGTCCTGCGGGATGGGGGGCGAAAAAGCGTCCGGGCGGAGGATGAGGCCGGTCTGCTCGCGCATCACGGTGCCGGCCAAAGCCACCCTGACGACCACCGCCGCGCTCTCCAGCTCCGGCGTGAGCGTGAGCGCCGGCTGCGGCTGCTGCTGCGGCGGGGTAGGAGCAGAGGCCGGCGGCGTGGGGGGAGAGGGGGCGGGCGCGGGTGCCGGTGCCGGTGCTGGTGCCGGGGCTGGCGCTGCTGGAGAGGCAGAGGCAGCGGCCTCTGGGGCGGGGCTCTGCGCGGGCGCGGGGGCGGGGGCGGCAGCAGCGGCGGCGGCGGGCGGTGCGGCCTCCTCCTTGGCGGACTTCCCACAGCTCACCAGCCAAAACACCGCACCCAGACAAAACCAACGAGGCACATTCATAAAAAAGAAGAGGTAGAAGTCGTGATAGCGCAGAAAGGCCGCCCTGCAAATGACTAAGCTTTTCTAAGATAACGCCCTCGCCAATACCAGCGCAAAAACAGGGCGAGAATGACAAACAAAGAAGGGGCGCGTGGACGGGTGGGGGGGCGGGGCGGGCGTGTGGACGGGGCGGGCGTGCGGCCGAGGGGGAGCTAACTAAATGCCAGGCATTATATGGCACGTGGCAGATTAACTACCTATGGATGAGTTCTTTGTGGCAGACTTTGGCCGCGTGAATGGCGGCGCGCGGAGAGGGGTCTTGGGGGGATGCTCTGGAGATTTTGCCACCTCCCCCCTGGGGGAGGTCGGGAGGCTGTTTGGAAGAAGGTGGCGAGCGGTGGTGGTGGGGGTGGGAAAGCAACTAAATGCCAGGCATTATTTTCGGAAATGGCGGCGCGCGGTGAGGGTTCGGGGGAGGTGGAGTTGTGCCGGCTTGCTGGGGAGGGCGGGGGCGCCGTTCCAAAGAAGGTAGCGCGCACGGGGGTGGTGCCGGTGGGAGCGACGCATTGACTAAATGCCAGGCATTATTTTTGCGTATGGGTGCGTAAGTCTTTCTAGATCAGTATTATGCGTGGAAAATAGATGCGTGGAGGGTGGCGCGTGTTTGGGGGAGGGCGGAGACCCTGGGGGGGCGGCGTCTCGCTGAGAAGAATGCGGGCGTCTGGGGGCTGGGGAGGGCCTTCACCGAGGGCTGCGGGTGAATGGTGGATCTCCCTGCTTTTCTGGGAAGGCGCTGCGAAGGCGCTGCGAAGGCGCTGGGAAGGCGCTGGGAAGGCGCTGGGAAGGCGCTGGGAAGGCGCTGGGAAGGGAAGAGGGGGGGCGGGAGAGTGACTAAATGCCAGGCATTATTTTGCATCTGGAAGCGCAAGTATTTCTAGATCAGTATTTTGTGTGGAAAAGGATGCGCGGAGACTGGCGCGTGGGGATGGGGAGGTCTGGGGTGGGGGATGGGGGAGGTCTGGGGTGATTTCGCGTCCAATCCGCCGGGGCAGGGGGATTGCGTGGGGCATGCAGGGATCCGGGGGGATGGATGCTGCGCGGCTGCGCTGCTACGATGCTGCGCTGCTGCGAACTGCGCTGCCGGGATGCTGCGCTGCCGGGATGCTGCGCTGCCGGGATGCTGCGAGCTGCGATGCTGCGCTGCTACGATGCTGCGATGCTGCGATGCTGCGATGCTGCGATGCTGCGATGCTGCGATGCTGCGATGCTGCGATGCTGCGATGCTGCGATGACGGGCGGATGGGCTGGCTGAGTGCGCCTTTTCCTGGCAGGCTTTTTGAGTCCATGACTCCCCTCCGCCCCTCGGCCTCATCTCACTTCACGTCATCTCACTTCACGTCACGTCATCTCACTTCACGTCACGTCATCTCACTTCACGTCACGTCATCTCACTTCACGTGACTTCACTTCATTTCTTCTTGTCCCCGAGGGCGAGGACGTAAAGGGGGAATTTGTGCTGGGCGGTGAGGCCGTTGCGGAGGTGGAGCTGGATGACGACGTTGATCTGCTGCGACCGCGTGAGGGTGGAGGGGGCGCGGTAGGTGAAGCGGCCGGAGCTGCTGACGGCAGCACCGGGGATCTTTTCCTGCAGCTCGCAGCCGGTGAGGAAGGTGGGATCGCTGAGGGTGAGCTGGTATTCAAACGGGCGGCCGGCGGTGACGATGGGGAAGGGGCGGGAGGTGACAAAGGCGCCCGCGGCGGGCAGGGCGCGGGAGATGGCGGGGAGATCAAGGTGCGCCACCTGGAGGACTCTGCCGCCGCGGCTCAGGAGGGTGAGGAGGTTTTTGTCTCCCAGGGGCTGCACCCGGGGATGGAGGGCGGGGTCGTTTCCATTCACCCCGTCGCGGAGCGTGAAGAGCTCCACGCAGGCGAGATCGAGCAGGGGCCGGCCATCGTCCGTGGCATAGAGGCGGATGGTGGGGGTGCCGAAGTCGCTGCGCAGGGCGGAGAAGTAAGTGCCGCAACTGCTGGGGAAGCGGCTGCCGCTGTCGCCAAACTGGCTGGTGGAACGGTTCTCCCACCGGGCGGTGGAGCCGCAGGTGAAGACGCGGTCAAACTGCGGCTCCTTGCCGGCGGGGGGATAGAGTTCCACGTTAAACTCGGTGGTGAGCGCGGCGGAGACGATGAGGGCCTTGCTGCCGCAGGAGACGAGCCGGCCGTCTGAGGAGGCGAGCAGGTGGTTTGGCAGGCCGGAGGGGGAACTGCGGAGCTCCCCCACCACGCCGGTGATCCACTGGCTGCCCTCCGTGGGGGTGTAGGGCGCCCATTTCCCCGGCTGCAGGGTCTGCTTGTCCAGAATGAGGGCGTTGTTTCCGAGTCCGGCGCCCTGCCCGGCGATGATCTGCGGCGCGCCGCCTTCCTCCAGCAGCAGGGTGAGGGGCCCGGCGGGCTGGTCTCCCACGCCGAGGGCCGCGAGCCTGGCCTGGCCGGGCATGGGAAAGCGGTGCGTGATGGTGAAGTCTGGCAGGGAATGCCGCGTGAGCAGGCGGGTGACGGTGTTGTAGAGGAAGACGACGTCTCCGGCGAGAAAGACCTGCGTGCCATCCTCCACCCCGAGGCTGCCGGCCTCTTTCCAGTCGCGCACGGAAAAGAGCGCGAGGGAGTGGTCCTGCATGCGCAGGGCGAGGTAGTCCGTGAGGCCGGGCTGCACGCGGGCGATGGGCCGGGGGCTGATGTGGAAGCGGGCATTCAGCGGCAGCGTGGAGCGGCTGCGCACGGCCTGCGCCAGATCCTCCTGCGCCATGCTTTTTTGCTCGGCAAAGGTGGGGCTGCGGGCCTGCCCGCCGGCGCGCAGCTTGTCCGCGGGAGTCTTTTGATCCCTCTGCGGCACCGGCAGGGCCAGCACGGCCTGAGGCTGGGGGCCGGCGAGATGCAGCACCACGGTGAACACGCCTTCCTGCTGCGCGGGTGCCTGCGGCTGGGAGGGGGCCTGCCCCCCTCTCCCTGGCCGTGCCCCTGGGGTTGTGGGTGTGGGTGTGGGTGCTGCTGTGGCGGCGGATCCGGGGAGGGTGAGCTTCATGTCAAAGTCCACCTCGGGGGGCAGGCCCAGCGGGGGCACCTGCCAGGTGAGGGTGCCGTCTGCCCCGGTGGTGCAGCCTTCCGGTGTGTGCGCGGTGGCCACCTGCGCGCCGGGCCCCAGCACGCGGGGCGTGAAGCGGAAGGTGCCGCCGCGCTGCACGTGGCAGTCGGGGTAGTTCAGCAGCACGGGGATCTTTGGCGCGGGCAGGCGGGCGCGGTCCAGCGTGTGGAGGGTGATTTTTTTCTCCCCATGCCACAGCGCCAGCGTGAGGGACCCGGCATCCAGCCACACGCGCTGGGAGAAGGTGTCCCACTCCGCCGGTGGCAGATCGCCGGCCTCTGGCAGGGCCACGGAGACCCAGGGCTCGGGGGAGGTGAAGGAGTAAAAGGTGCACTGCGGCAGACCCGTGCCCGCGGAGAGGGGCGCGCCGCGGGTGAGCACAAAGAAGTTCGGGCTGGTGGCCAGCGGGCCGCTGACGGAGCTGAGCGGCATGTCAAAGGCGGGCCTCTCCGGCCCGCCGGGATAGCGCAGGCCCTTGAACCTTTCCCACACGCACTGGCCGCCCACGGTGGGCAGGACGCGGTCGCTCTCATTGACCTTGTCCGTGACAAATCCGCTGAGCACATCCTGGTAGCGGAAGCACGGGATGGTGGAGGACTCGGGCTTTTTGAGCGGGCGCGCATAGACCACGCTGCCATCTCCCGCGGCGAGGTAGTAGAAATCAGCCGCGTGCTTCAGCTCCTCCGGCGGCCGCAGCGCGGCGTAGGGGCTCACGCTGAGGTCCCTGGCATCGCAGGCCAGCGGGCCGTGGTCCCCCAGCACCAGGAGGGGGGCGTCATCGCTGAGGCAGCCGGCTGCCAGGCCGTGGTAGGACATGCCATCCGGCAGGCGGGCGGTCTTTTCCAGCGCGAGGGTCTGCGCATCGTAGCGGCGGATTTCGCGCCGGGCGGGGTTCAGCACAAAGAGCGCGTCCAGATTTCCCGCCACGTGGCAGGCGCGGAGGTCCTCCGCGGGGAGGGGCAGCCACTTTCCGCCGGCCAGGGAGAGGCGGCGCCAGTGCGGGGCGTCCGCCAGCTTCACGAGGAGCTCGCGCCCTTCGCCCATGGGGGCGGCGTAAATGATGGGGCTCTCCGTGCTGAGCTCCACGCTGCCGGATTCCGCCACGGGCGGGCCGGGGGCATGGAGGGTGTGCGCGCCACCGCCGCGCCGTGCCAGGGCCGCCCGGAAGGCGTCCGCACGGCTGGAAGCGTAGCCCGGGGGGCCGGGCGGCATGCCGGCGGCCCTGCCGCCCCGGCCCATCATGCCGCCGGGGGGCGGCGCGCCGTTGGGACCGGGCATGCCCATGCCCACGGTCATACCAGATCCTGCCATGAGCGTGGCGGGGCCGGTGGCGCTGCCTGGCTGCGGCGGCGGCACCGGGGCATCCGGCCAGCCCGGCCGGAGAAACGGCGGGGTGGGTGGGCCGTGCGGCGGGGTGGTGGCCGCAGGGGGGGCGGCATCCGCCCCGGCCACTCCCTTCGCGCTCAGCCCCACCGGGCCGCCGGGGTGCGGTGTGAGCACCACGAGAAACGGCGCCGCGTGAAACACCACCTCCCCGCCGGGCCGTGCCAGCCGCACCTGCACCAGGCGGAAAATGGCGGCCTCCCCCTGCCGCGGGAGATTCAGGGTGAAGAGCAGCGCGCCCGTCTGCGCGGGCTGGCAGGGGATGAGATCATCCTGGGGAATGGGCAGGTGATTTGCCTGCGCCTGGCGCGTGCGGCGGAGCTCCGCCGTGGGCACGCTCTGCACGGCCACCTGGTACTCCAGCGCCTCCTGCGGCGGCAGGTCCAGCTCTCCATGCACGGCGACGTTGAACGCCACGCCGCCGGCGGCGCCGGGCATGGTCAGGGAGAATTGCACGCTGTTTGGGATGTAGTGGAGGTTCCGCACCTCCGCGACGGGGGGCAGCGCAAACGCCTGGAAGCGCCACATTCCCGCCAGGGGGCCGCGCGCGGCAAAGCCCGCCAGCCGCCCGTCGCTGAGAAGGATGGGGGCTGAATCTGGGAGAGAAGCGGCCACCGCCCCGCGCGGCGGTGCCTCCGCGGTTCCGGCCTGCGGTGGCGCGTCCGGTGCTGCTTCTGCTCCTGGTGACGGTGACTGTGGCGATGACGATGACGATGACGATGACGATGACGATGACGATGACGATGACGATGACGATGGTTCCGCGACCTTCAGCCGTCCGTCCTGCAGCCGTGCCTGGCGCGCCGCCACGGCCGTGCGGCCGGGCAGGGGTGTCACGCCATTCCGCGTCTGAGGCAGCGCCGCCATGGGCTGCTGCTGAGCGTAGGAGACCACGAGCAGCCCCGCGTTGTCCGCCTCTGCCGCAGGGTTTGTGCCTGCTGCGGGGGTTGTGGTTCCCAGACTCTTTGGTTCTGCGGCGGGGTTGGTGTTTCCGGCAGGGGTGGCGCTCGTTTCAGCAGCCGGGGCCAGGGTCACGCCCGGCTCCAGGCTGTAGGGGAAATCTTCCGAGAACTGCAGCACCGCGGCATGGGTGAGCGCATCAAAGTGCACCAGCGTGCCGCGCTGCAGCGCCACGAACGGCGAGCCGTTGGCGTCATACTTCTGGCGCAGCACTTGGATGGAGCAGTCTTTGTCCTGAAGATCCGCCTCATCAAATCCTGGCAGCAGCACTGCGGCAAAGCGCCGTGTGCTCTCCGGCGCCAGCGCCGCGCCCACGGTCTGGTGCCGCAGCACCACGCCCGTGTGCTCCCGCTGCGGCACGCCGGAGGTGGAGACCCTGACCAGCACCGCCGCGCTCTCCAGCTCAGGCGTGAGCACCAGCGCCTGCGCCCGGGGCTGCTGCTGCTGCGGGGCGGGAGCCGCCGCCGGGGATGGAGTGGCAGCCGGCGTGCTGGGAGCGGCAGCCGCGGCGGAGTCCGCAGCCGGAGCGGGCGTGGGTGAGGAAGAAGCCGGAGCGGAAGCCGGAGCGGGAGCCGCCTCCGCCGCAGGCGGCGGTGCCGCATCACTGCCGGACTTTCCACAGCCTGCCAGCCAAAACACCGCAGCCGCACAGAACAAAAAACGCACATTCATAAAAGGAGGAAGTAAAAAAACCGGGGGGCGGGACTCGGGGCCGCAGCCCCCGTCATCGGCCAGGCTTTTCCTATGCCATCCACCCACCCGCCGCGCCATCGGAAAAAAAGGGTGGAGAGAGCGGGAGGACAGAGGCAGGGGCAGCGGCAGAGTGCAAGTCATTCACAGAGATCCTGGATGCTTCGGTCTCGACTGCTGCCCGGAACTCATCGGTTCTTCGGACGCCCTGGCGCCATTCATACGCCCCTGCTTGCGGGGAAGGGAAAGGCAGGGGGCTCCTCATTCACATTCAGCGCGCCGGCCGGGACTTTTCAAAACCATCCGGAAAAACATTTCTGTGGCCTCTTTTGCACCACGCCCTAAATATCCGCCGCCTTCTTTGTTCACGCACTCACGCCCCTGCACACGCTGCGCCGTCCGTCCGCCCCTACGCATGACATGACATGAGATAACATAACATCACATGACACCCGACCCTTTTTCCCAGCTCTCCCAGGAGAACGTGCAGCGCGCGCAGGATGCGCTGCGCGCGGGGCAGGCGGTCTTTGGCGGCCGCTTTGTGCTGCAGCGCCACCTGGGCCAGGGCGGCATGGGCCAGGTGTGGCTGGCGCAGGACACCGTGCTGGAGCAGCCCCGCGCGCTGAAGTTTGTGCTGCCCACGCTGCTCACAGACGCCACCGCGCGCAAGCGCCTGCGCAATGAGGCCCGGCTGGGCACCGAGCTGGCGCACTCGCGCATCGTGCGTGTGTTTGACTTTGTGGAGGAGCCCGACGGCGCGCGCCATGCCGCCGTGGTGATGGAGTATGTGGACGGCCGCACGCTCTCCGATCTGCTGGCGGAAAAAGACGCCGGGTTCTTCGAGCCGCACGAAATTGAAAAATGGATACGCGATGTCATCTCCGGCCTGCGCCACGCGCATGAGGAGCGGCAGCGCTACCACCTGGACCTCAAGCCCGGAAACATCATCATCGAGACCGCCACCGGCCACGCGAAGCTGCTGGACTTCGGCATCTCCCGCTCCGCCAAGGACGCGCTCACCCGTGTCACGGGCCAGGTGAGCAGCGGCACGCTGCCGTACATGAGCCCGCAGCAGCTCGAGGGCGAGCCCCCCTCCGCGGCGGACGATGTGTATGGCCTCGGCGCCACGGTGTACGAGCTCCTCACCGGCACGCCGCCCTTCTTCCGCGGCAAGCTGGAGATTCAAATCTGCGGCAAGGAGCCCGAGCCCCTGATGGCCCGCCGCCGGCAGAACGCCCGCGAGGGGCTGAATGCCAGCATCGGCCAGGAAATACCAGCGCCCTGGCAGCAGTGGGCCGCCGCCGCGCTCTCCAAAACGGCGGCAGACCGCATCCTCACCGAGCCTGATGCTCAGGCGGCTGCACAGTCAGGAAGTGCTCCATCAGCATCTCCGCAGCCGGAAAAGACACCGCAGCCGCAGAGTATTCCGCTGCCGGAGACACGGCCAGCCTCGGAGCAAAACGCGGCGGGCTCCTCCAGCGCTCCGCCTTTGTCGCACCTTCCACCGCAGCCAGGCGCTGCACTTCAGTCAGACACACCCGGCAGCCAGAGCAGCCTGCCGCCCTCCTCCGACTCTTCTGCTCCAGCGGCCCCGAGCCTGACCCTGGCTCGGAGTAGTTCGGTGAACCCCTGGCTCATCGCCTGGTGGCTCATCCCCATCATCTGCCTGGCCCTCGGTGCGGTGCTGCTCACGTCCACAGTTCCGGATGATGTCGCTTTTGCCGTGGGGATGATCATCTTCGGTGCCATGACGGCGGCGCTTCTTGTCGCAGTCAGAAGGCGGAGGCTGTCCTACGCTCACCTCACGGCTATCACTATCGTGGCGCAGCTCATCGGTGAAGGCGGGATGTTGTATCTTAATGAAAAATACCACCTCTGGATCATCCTGCCATCGAATGCAGCCGCCTGCCTCATGTACCTTGTCCTGGGGAGCAATGCGCACCGGCGAGAGCTGCCGCCAAACCAGGGCCGCAACATGCACTGTGCGGGCCTGTTGATCGCTGTGTTCAGCATGGTCTGCCTTATGGTGGCAGACATTGGCAGGATTTGGGAGCATCGTTGGGTCTTTGGCCATCCAGCGGGAAACTGGCTGAATCTTTCCTCTCTCTTCGCCAGCTTGCTTCTCTCTTCCAGTTTTGCCGTGCTCTACTGCCGTCGGCATTCTCAGCTTGGTCGCGTTCCGTATCCCTTGTTTCTTGGCTTTGGCATGCTTCTCACATCGATCTTCTGCACGTCGGTTGGAGTGTCCGTTGTGCGGGGTTCGTTTCTCGACATCTCAAACATCCCCAGTGCTGCATCCCTCGTCATGATGTGGTTCATCCTGCGCTCCACCTTCAGTGTCAGCCCCTGGGCCGTGCTGCTGCCTTGTCTTGCAGGCCCGTTCGATTTTGCCGCCGAGCGCATGGACTTCCCCACCGCTCTTACCGCCCTCCTCTTCGCGCCGCTGCTCTGGCA
This sequence comes from Prosthecobacter sp., assembly GCF_044227185.1. Lineage (GTDB taxonomy): Bacteria > Verrucomicrobiota > Verrucomicrobiia > Verrucomicrobiales > Verrucomicrobiaceae > Prosthecobacter. The sequence continues at coordinate 174,851 of NZ_JBGAFO010000013.1, forward strand.
GTGGCTCCGCGGCCTCATGGCCGGCCGCCAGTCCGCCACCTGAAGCCGCGTTCCTCAGGGAGGAATGGGAGACCTATGCGATCACTGACGAAATGTATGATCCCTATGAACGCTTCGCTTTTTGTGAGGGGGACCGCATCACGTTCGTGTGGAAAGAATATGACGACCCCGAGGGCGATTTCAGCTTCGACAGCGTGAGCAGGAACGAGTACAACCGAGTCCTCCAGGAGGTGGATGTCTTCATCAAGAAGCTCAGAAACGGAGCCAAGACCTTCTATTGAAGATGAAGTGGTCCCATCCTGAAGTGGCCCGCACAGTCCCCTGTGCGGAACGGGCGAGCGTGTGGCGGGCAAGCCGGGAACAAAGAGGTTCGGACTTTGAGTGTCAGGGGATGCATGCGTTGGCTTTGCGGCCTGCGTTCCGCTCAGAGGACGGAGCGGGCCACTTTCTGGGGCAGAGGCACCTGCTGGCAGCAAAGAGCGTGCTCCCGCGCCCCCTTCAGGGCGCGCCCTGCACCCACGGGGAACTGGCGGTGGCGAACCCCAGGGCTTGTCGCTGCGCTCCGGCGCCCTGGGCTGAGTCCGGCGGCCCTTCAGGCCGCATAGCGCATGAGAGATGCAGACCCCTTTTTAATTGGGAAAACGGAGTCAGGATGCAAAGAATTGGCAGTAATATCCTGGATGTTTTCGGCAGCGAACATTGTCCAGGGAACATTCATTCGTTGGAATCGGGAAGCTAAGTTGGCTGGAGCATTGCAGTGGCGATTTGGTAAGTATTTGCACCCTGACCCCATTTACATGGAATGGCGCTTGCTTAGAGCATTTTAAATTATTTCATGGCCTTGCAGAACTGCACAGGCTTCGCAAGCCAAAGGCTGGCGCACATAGTGGTCCGCACAGTCCTCTGTGCGGTTCGAGCGTGCACGGCGGCCCAGATACCGCACAGAGGCAATGCCATGAACCGCCCCGCACCCCTTTTCCGCCTGCTGCTGGCCTGCGCTTGTCTCGGTCTCGGCTTTGCGCGGCTCTCCGCGCAGGAGGCGGATCTGCGGCCGCTGCTGGACGGGCTGGCGCATCTGCCCAATGCCTCGCTGCGGTACACGGTGCGCTACCATCAGAGCGACCTGCCAGCACCTACCACGACCGATTATGCGTTCTGCCACTGCGACGGCGCGTTCTACATCAAACGCTACAGGCATTCCGCCAGCCAGCCTGCATGCGATCCGGACCTGCTGGTGGAATGGCTGGCCTTCGATGGCGAGGTCTTCCAGCTTTACCACCGCGATGCGAACCTGATCGTGATGGGAAAGGACGCCGCGGGCCCCAGGCTGCGTCCTTTTGTGCAGTCACTCTTCGCCTTTCATCCGTGGTTCTGCTCCATCTGGCATGCCTTTTTTCTCGGCAGCAAGGAGCTGTTTTGCCTGCCGGGCATCTGCACCGCGGGCAGCCTCTTCCAGGCAGCGCCGGACCTTGCACGTGTGGCGGGCGGCACACGGGTGCAGCTCCAGCGCACTTCGCCGCATTGGAGCAGAGTGCACATCACGCTGGACGCCGCAGCCCGCCTGCCCGTGCGGGTTTTGACCGAAGTGCTCCCGGAGAAAAAGGAGACGCTGGTGGAGGTCACGCAGTGGAGCCGGCCCTGGCCGCTGAATCAGGCGCCTGCCTTCATCTACCCTCTCCACACGCGGCAGACGCTCACGCTGCTGGAGGGCGGTGCGGCGCGGCCCGTCTTTGAGATCCTCGTGGATCCCGCCCATGCCACGCCCGCCGACAATGTGCCGCCCGCTGAATTCACCATCCCCCAGACGCTGGCCAGGCGCGTGATCAATCTCGACACACAGACCACGATGGAGATCCGGTGAGGTGGGGCGGGATGGGATGCGGCATAGCGCTACACTCCCTGGGGAATCGTGGGACGGTCAGAGACGGAGACGATCAGACAATGAGACGGGGGAGTGTGGAGGAAGGGCTGCGGTGTGAATGGAGCCCGGCGGTGCCTGGACATGCACGATGCTCCATGGGCGGCTGGTGTGACGGAGTATTAGGAAATCCAGTGGAGGGTATGCGAATACGGCGCGGTGGGCGTGCGGGATTTCGTGGGAGGCGGCGCCGGGTGGGGGCGGTGCCGGGGTGGTCACGGTCTTTCGAAGAACCAGGCCTCGTGGGTGGCGAACCATTCTTCCCGCGCGGCGGCCTGGGTGGCGAGGGCCTGGATGGCGGCACGGCGCAGTCCTGCACTGGGGAGGTGGGTGGCGTCCACGGAGAGCTGGATGTGGATGGCGGAGGTGAGATTTTGCTGGTCAGGGCGGAGGAGGCGGTGTCATCTTGGGGGCATGAATTCGCCAGATTTGAAGGGTGTTGTGGAGAAGATCCGGGCTTCGGGGTGTCTGAGTGCGCAGGAGATGGAGAAGCAGGTGATGATGGTGCATGAGTGGGAGGCGCTGATGCGGATCGACCAATGGGACCGGTGGTGGGAGGGGGAGCTGAAAAACCACGTGTGCCGTGCGGCAAAGCTGGGGAAGCGGCATGTGCCCACGCTGAGCGATGCGCTGGTGTTTGGCGCGTTTGGGATTTTGTGCGGCGCGTATGGCGTGTTTCTCTTTTCGCAGATGCGCGAGGGCATCTTCGATCATCCGTGGGGTGCGGGGCTGGCGTGGGGCATGCTGGGACTGGCGGGTCTGCTGCTGTTTCAGGCGGGCCGGAGCATGGTGCTGAGGCGGAAGTTTAAGCCGGCGCTGGAGACGTACGAGGCGGGCCGGAGGGGCGAGCTGGGCGCGCTGAGGGCGGAGCACCGGCCGGGCGCGCGCATGTGCCTGAAGTGCCTGAAATACACGGAGTGACTTCGGGTGGTCGTGGCGATGCTGGGGCTGATGCGCGATTCTGCGCTGAGGCTGAGGCAGCGGCTGACTGGGAGCTCGTTTGAAGAGTGGGAGCAGGGAAGAAGAGAAGAGAAACTGAATTTTAGATCGTTGAATTTTAGACTATGAATCCATCGCAAAGCCAGATCGTGGAGAAGGTGCGGATGTCGGGCTGCCTCAGCGCGGAGGAGCTGCGGGCGTTTGAGGAGTTTTCAGAAAGCTGGGAGACGCGGCAGCAGGTGCACCAGTGGGACCAGTGGTGGGCTGGCGAGGTGCCGAACCACATCATCTGCGTGAAGACGAACGGGGTCAGGACCTATCACCTGCCCACCTCGGGCCAGTCCAAGGTCACACTGGGGCTGGGGGTGTTCTGCATCCTGTTTGGGATCAGCGGGGCGATCCCGCTGGTGCCGATGGGCCTGGTGATGGCGGGATTGGGTGTGCTGGTGATGTTCAGGGCCAAAAAGGACAAGGGCGGATGGCAGGCCTACGAAGGCGCGCGCCAGACCTACTACGACGGCCGCAAGGCGGCGCTGCAGTCCCTGCCGCAGGAGTTTCACCCGGCCGGAAGGATCTGCCTGCGCTGTGTGAAGGCGATTGAGTGAGCGGGGGCGGGGCGGGAGTGGTGGAGTGGTAGGAAAGAGGCAAATCGTTGACGGACGATCATGGATGCTTCCGGCATGGGCTGCGCCCATGGCCCTTCCATGCATTGGACTCGGGACTCTGAGTGACTTGAGTTGCGCTGCGCGGCGGTCAGCGGTGATTTTGGCGAGCGTTTGAGGTATGGGTGATGGGGAGGGGATCAGACTTGGCGTGCAGGTTTCTACACTTCTCCCGCTGGCTCCAGATGGACGCCGCCAGCGGCATACTTTTGCAGCAGCATCTCGCGCTCGTGCTTGAGGTCTTTCAGGATGGCCTCCCGCTGGGCGGAAGGATCACGCGCTGAAAAGGCCTGGGTCTCCTGGTCGATCTTGCGCAGGAGGGCCAGTCCGCGCCGTCGGAGGAGGGACTGCCGTGCAGGGGCACAGCGTGAGACGGCGGCGGCGAGTTTTTTCCATGCCTTCGAGTCCGACTTCCTGGGTACGCAGGTTTCGGGGCTCAGCTCCCAGAGCGGGCCGGCGCAGGAGGCGCAGCGGAGCGGTGTCTTGAGGCCACCCGCAGCCTCCGCACGCCGGGTGCTGCGGCAGGGAAGGCAAATGTACGTGCGCTGGGACATGTGGCTGGGGGCGCCGGAAGGTTTCGCACGCTCAGTGACAGCAGCATGCAGAGCAAGGTGAACATTGCAGCGGGTGGTGCCCCGGCGGGCGATGGGAGGTAAGGGCGTGTTCCCGCGCCCCTTCAGGGCGCGCCCTGGACAAGGGGGCGGGGTGGTGGCGAAACCCAGGGCTTGTCGCTGCGCGACGGCGCCCTGGGCTGAGTCCGGCGGCCCTTCAGGCCGCGTGAGGTGGTGATGACCAACGGCCGTTGAGAACGAGCCTGAGGCAGCGTGTCCCGGGACGGTCGTGGCGGCAGCAGGCCCGTCTGTCAGCGGGCTGTTAGCGCCGGGGCGTGCGAATGTCCTCGAAGTCGGGCGGTTTGGCGGAGAGAGGCGGAGGAATTTGAGAGGGTTCTCGACGCCAAACACGACCGACCTACGGCCGGAAAGGGGCGCTCTGCGCCTGCATGCTGACAGGCCTCTGCCCTGCCGCAATTGAAACACGCACGCGTTTTCAATGCGTTCGTGGTATTACTGCCTGTTGATTACTGACTACCGGCTACTGACCACTGGCTACTGACTACCGGCTATCATAGATCCCTTTTCAGCCCCGGCCCCTGCGTCTTTTCACCCGCGTCCTCGCTCTTCGCCTGGGCCGGCTTCAGTGGCTGCAGGGGGATACGGCGGTCAGAAGGGGACTCGCTGCTGATGGTGATCACTTTCTCGGCAAAGCCGTCGGAGCCCAGGGTCACCTCAAAGGATTGGGCCGCGGCGCCGAAGATGTCTATAAACCTGCCGTCGGAGTCGCTGCCGAAGCGGGTGTTCACACGGGGGGCGCTCCAGAGGTCGGAGTCATCGGTGCCGGTGGGTGTTTTGATCTGGTAGGAAATGTTATTGAGGCCCTTCCCGGTGGCGGCATCGCAGGGCCGGACCCGGACTGAAACGGGGCGGAGCCTGGCGTGGATTTCCTCCACCTGCCGTGTCTCCAGGTGCACGGCGGAGGCCAGGGAGACTGCGACCACGGCCACGGCCCAGGCGAGCGATTTTACCGAAGGGCGCTCTTCCGCGGCGGTGGACTGCGCAAACCATGGCAGGTGGCTGCTGCGTGTGAGCACCCAGAGCACATACAGGAACCCGGCCGTGGCCAGCGCCACGCTGAGGATCGCAGCCGTGCTGTCTGGAGCCTCCAGGGGCGTGCCATCCCTCCGGTGCTCATAGGCCAGCCAGGCCGAGCCGCCCACGGTGAGCGCGAGTCCCACACCCGCGAAAAAGAGGGCCCACTTTCGCGAGGAACTCCGCCCGACGAGGATGCCATGGCCGATGGGGATGGCGAGAAATCCGAGCTGGATTTTGAAGTGGCCGTGGATGAGCTCCGCGATCGTCTCCACCAAGAATCCGCAGCCGACGGCGATCCAGAGGGCGCCGACGATGCAGAGGTGGCGTGGGGGAAGGGAGTCCATGGCTCCTTTTTTTAAAAGCAGGTGCAGGGTGAAGTCACGCACAAAGCTCCTGACGGTTGGCGTCAGGCCGGGCGCCGCAGGAGGCGGGCATCGCGGAGGGGGGCATCGGTGCGTTAACGACTGAGTGTGTCAGTGGGGGCATTCGTCATTCCACATTCGGTGGTGGGCTGCGGAAAGGGCTGTGGCGTGGCGGGGGCGCTGGGGTCATCTCGGCGGAGCGAGATGACTACTTTGTGGGGCGGCCGGCGAAGTTCCATTCGGAGATGATGGGGCCGAGGTGCAGGGTGCCCTGGGTGGGGCTGGGTGCGGTGGGGGTGCTCGTGGTGCCTGGGGTGGCGGAGGTTGCGGGGGTGGCGTTGGCGTTGGCGTTTGTGTTGGCGTTTGTGTTGGCGTTTGTGTTGGCGTTTGTGTTGGCGTTTGCGTTTGCGGTTGTGGTCTCCGTGGGGTTTGCGGCTTCGGCTTTTTGTTTGTACACGGTGAAGGGGACGGCGGTGCCGGCGTGCTGGCACACGAGGGCGGTGAGGGTGTAGCCGTCGATGCCGGCGAGGGAGGTGCCGCCGAGGGTGGTGAGGCGGTCTCCGGGGCGGAGGCCGGCGGCTTCGGCGGGGCCGCCGCCGGGCTTCAGCCGCTCCACGCAGAGGCCCTCCGGGGTGTGGCGGAAGATGGCGCCGGTCATGAGCTCGGTGGGCACGGGCGGGGCGGGGTGCGCGCGCGGCTGTGTGAGCAGGCGGTGGTGCTTGAAGTCGAGCACGAAATTAAACGCCATGAGCCATGACATGCCCATGGCCTCGTCTCCATCCGTGATGCTGAAGGCGGTGCCGCGGAGCTCCCGGCCCATGAGGCTGCCTTTGAGAAACCAGCCGCGGCGCACGTCTGCGCGCAGCTCGCCGAGGCCGATGGCCTTGCCCTGGGTGGTGTCCATCTCCACCACCTGATGCTCCAGCAGGGCGGCGGCTGTTTTGCGGGAGAGCGTGAGGCATTCGTTGGAGCCGGTGTCGATGAGCAGGCGCATGTGCACGGGCCCGGCTTCAAAAAGCAGCAGCGGGAGGCGGTTTGCCAGGGTGAGGGGGTACGCCGCGGCATACGCGGCGGTGTCTGGAAATCCGTCTGCAAAGAGGCGCAGCTCGCCGTGGTCGAAGTCAAAGCAGCAGGCGCCGGCGAGCGATGCTGGAAAGACGCCGGCGCAGCGCAGGCCCACGAAGTCATTGAAAAGGGAGACGTCTCCGGAGGTGGTGCGCAGGCTGGTGAACTCGCGGCTGCCGAGGGTGAGCTTTTCGATGCGGCCCACCGCCACCACGGTGGTGGTGCCGTGGGCGTTGACGAGGTTCTCGGTGGTTCTGCGGCCGGGCTGCAGCTTCAGGCGCGTGGCGTCCAGCAGCATGAGGTTTGCGCCGGAGTCAAAGATGAGGTCCAGCTTTGTGCCGCCGGTCTCCACGGTGATGAGGGCGGGCAGGCGGGTGTCGTGCAGGCGGCCCACGTAGTAGGGGGTGGGCGCGGGCGCGGGCTCTGCCGCGCGGAGGGGCGCGCCGGCTGCGGCGAGCCACTGTAGCAGCAGCAGGCATGGCACGAGCATGACCGTTCCCGGCCACAGCGTTCGCGGGAGAGTGAACATGGTGCGGCACTGTGGCAGGCGCGGGGGGAAAGGAAAGGGGAAGCAGGGAAGGGGGGCTGAATGCCAAGAGAGGCGCGGGGGTCAGTGGGTCAGTGGGGCAGTGAGTCAGTGAGTCAGTGGGCAGTGGGGCAGTGGTCAGTGGTCAGTGGGTCAGTGGTCAGTGGTCAGTGGTCAGTGGTTGATTGGCTTCGCTTGCCCTTGGGGGCCGCTTTCAGTCGTCTGTGTCACTGCGTTCGGCTCGCTTCGCTCATCCGCTGGGCGCGTCATTCGTCGTTCCATTCGGCATTCGGCAGCGGCTTGTATGCTTCGTATCTCATCGATGGAAAGCACTGGATGAGCCGGGGTGGGCTCTGCCTCCGCGGGGTTTCGGGCGCTGATGGCTGCACATGGCGCATCTGCTTTGTAAAAACGCTGCTTGTCTTTGCTCAAGACGGACATTAGGTGATCGGACGCCTATGGATGACACCTTTCAGGAAGCCTCTGTGCCAGCGCCGGCCGTGCCGGAGGCGGGCGCGGCGCGTGATGCGGGCCGTGGGGAGAGGGCGGAGATGCCGGTGGCCGCGGGCCTGCGCACGGCGGAGGTCGGAGCAGCCCCTGGCAAGCTGGTGGCCTGGGTGGTCTCCATGCGCGGCGCGCGGGTGTCCGCGAGGACTGAGAAGAACCTGCGGCTGGTGGAGCGCATTGTGGATGATGTGCTCACTTTGACGATGGAGGTCATCACGCTGCTGTGGGAGGCCACGGGCGCGCTGGTGCGGCGCGGCCACGCAGCGGCTAAAAAGTGGTCTGACGCCCAGGCGGGGGCGGGCGCCGGCTCTCCGGCGCTGGCGCAGGGCGGGCAGGAGCGGCGGTATGCCGCGCCGTCTTCGCCGTCGTCCTCCTCTTCCGCGCCAGTCTGGATGCCGGCTGCCATGACGGAGCCGGAGGCAGTTTTTCAGGAGCGCGAGGCCGCGTTTGCGACCACCCCGGCTGCTCGCAGCACTGGCGCCTCTGACGAGCGCGACCGCAATCCCGACCACAACCAAACCCACAACCGCAACCGCAACCTCCAGCCCAGCACTCCTATGTCTGAAAACACACCGCCCGCCACCTCCCTGCCCATCGCGCAAAATCTGCCGTCCTTTCTGGCCTCCGTGGGCATGGGCGCCGCCTTTTTCATGCCGTGGATGACGGTGATGGGCGCCTTTGGTGTGTCCGGCAGCACGCTGGGAAATTTCGGCGGGCAGGGGCAGGCGGCGTGGGTGGTGCTCATCCTGGCGGTGCTCAGCGCCATCATGCATTTTGTGAAGCCCAGCAAGGGGCTGAACGTGCTGGCGGGCGTGGTGCCCTTTTTCATGCTCATGTATTTCGCCTCGAAGATCGGGAAGGACCTCTTCCAGGTGCTGAGCATCGGCGCCTGGCTCACTCTGGGCTGCGGGCTGGTGCTGATCATTGCACCGGTGAAGGGCGGCGGCGGGCAGCCGTGAGCCGTGAGCACGGCGCAGCCGAAAGCCCTGCCACCCGGCGGCTGGTGGTAAAGTCCCTGCCTGAGGCGAACAGTCCCAGTAGCCCCAGGGCCACGGCCATGCAGAGGTTCCAGCAGGTGGTGAGCGCATCACTCCGCTCATCAAGCATCTTCAGCAGGTCTGTGCCGGAAATCGGCAGGGACGATTGATCTTTGAAGCGGCGTGAATTCAGCGTGATCTGTCATGCATGCACGGTCGCAGCTTGTGGGCGTGACGCGGCGTTTCCCTGAAGTCCTGCCTGCGCCCCGGGCTGTGCATCACCGCGCGGCTGTTCCTTGGGGTTGGGCTTTTCGGGGGTGGCGGTGTCGGCGTCTTTCTTCGTGCCCAGCGCCTTCTCATCCGGCGCGCGGCCATTGGCGCGCAGGTTCATCACACGCTGCAGCAGGTCAAACCAGAAGGGCGCGCCCAGGGAGGCCGCCAGCGCCATGATCCCCCAGCCGCAAAGCGCGGGAAAGAGCACGCTCCAGCTCCACTTGCTGAGGTCCCACTGCAGATTGCGCCAGTTTTTTTCCGCCGTGCGCGAGGTGAAAAAGCCAAACTCGTCCAGCCGCTTCTTCTCCCAGCCCATCGGGATGCCGGTGTCTCTGAGGGCCTTGAGGTCCGCCTTGAAATCCGCCAGCGTGCCGTCCCAGTTGATGGCGTTGTCCAGCTCCTGCTGGGCGTCCTTGAGCTTTTGCGGATCGCTTGCTTCATTGAAGGCGTCCTGCCGTTTTTGCTTTGCGGCGTCATCAGCGGCCGCGCGCAGATCTGCCTCCAGCTTCTCGGGAGACATGGCGTCTTTCACGGCGTTCAGGCTGGCGGTGGCCTCGGCGATTTTTTGCTCCTTCAGCTCCCGCGCGTGCGCCTGTTCCTCCGCGGTGGGCGGCGCCTTTTTCGTCTTTGAGTAGCTCTCCGCCTGCGCGGCCACCGCCTTGGCCAGGTTCGGGTTTTTGGAAAGGGAGTCGATGATGCGCAGCGCATCCACATTGCAGAGCATCGCCAGGATGAAGCCCAGGCTGAGCAGCCAGGTCTGCGCGTGGCGTTTGTACCATCCCGTCACGCGCTCCATGCTGTGGTTGAACCAGTCTTCCATGGAGGTCTTGAACTTCTCCACGTCGCCCTCCGCGGTGCGCAGCAGCGCGGCGAGGCTCTTTTTGAGTTTTTCATTGCCCAGGTTCTGGATGGCCTCCTCCAGTTCTGCGCGGGTGGGCGGACCTGTGCGCGGAGCTGAATCTGCACCGCGACGGGTGTCAACGGCCGGCGACAGCAGGTCCAGCACTGCCTTCGCAAAGGCGCTGGAGCGGATGTAGGAGGGGTCGGAGTCCCCCTTTGAAAGCGAGAAAATGAGCGGGTGCTGGAAGACGTCTTCCACGGTGATGGTGGAGCCGTCCGTTTGAGGCGGGCCCGACTTCATCGCATCCAGCACCGCCCGCCCCTTTTCCATCTCTGTCCAGATCTCGTCCGCGCTGGCTGCGGCGCTCATGGCCGCTTTTTCTGCGTCCTTGGCGGCCTGCTGCAGGTTCTTGATTTCCATTTCATTCTTATCCGCAGGCGGGTTGTCTGCGGCGGTTCGTGCGTGATCGCTCGCCTCCGCGGCCGCGTGGGCTGTTTCAACGGCTTTCTCGTATTGCCCCTTCAGCCAGGCAAGCCGCGCACGGACGAAGGCTCTTTTTCCCAGCCATTGCACCCCGTGCCACGAGGAGCACACCATGCCCTTCCGGCGCAGCCACTCAGGCGCAAATTTCATGAACAGCGCGTACATGATGAGGGCTGCCGCCACGATGATGGGCCCGTAGGTGACATAGGTCTCCTTGACGTGAAAGTAGCTCAGCCCCGCCCAGGTACCGGCCACCCAGGCCACAAACCACTGCCACTGGGAGCTGCCGTACTTCAGCGCCTTGGAAAGGTAGCCGTTCACCACGTCCTTCTGCGGATCGCTCAGCAGCTCGCCCAGGCCCAGGCGCAGGAAGTCGGCGCGCTTGTCAAAGAAGGTGAGCACCAGCTCATTGAGCGCCGTGACCACAATGCTGAAGAGCATGAACACAAAAAACGTTCCGATGGCGACATCAAGGATGGGAGGCATGGCGGTGCTCCAGGTGAAGGGTTGAGACGGCTGAGACGACGATGAGACAAGAAACAGACGTAGGTGACATAATCAGATATTGGCCATCCGAAAACGTCAATGATCAATTAAAGCATTTAGATCAAAATACTCTGCATGATCAGTGGTTCCTATAGATTGCAGGAAATACCATGCGGTTGAGTTGAATCCCTCGCTCTCGTGATCTCCCTGTGTTTTGGCCGGCGGAGACGGCGGCGCCGGGTTCTCATGCTTCCACGTGGCGGCGGGCTAAGTGCTGCATGCGGCGGCCTTGGCCTCTGCAAACAGAAACCCAATTTCCTTGCCACGGGAATTCCCCATGCTTTCATCGGCAAAATACCGCATGGCACACCCGGCATCATGGCACATCCGCACGCGAACAGCTCCCGTTCTTCCAGGCTGACTTCATGGACCCTTTCTTGATTTCAGAGCAGCGGCTGTCCGAGCTTGCCGCCACGCGGCAGGGGCGGGTGAGCCTGGCGGGCTTCAACTACCAGGCAGGCTACGCCGTCGCACGCTTGGCGTCCATGCTGGTGCGCCGGCCCATCCTTGATCTGCCGGACTTCCCCCTCCGCCTGCGTTATGACTGGGGGGAGGACCTGGACGAAGCCTGTGAAAACGGCCGCGTCGTCTTCACCCAGTGCAAGCGCGTGGACAGCATCGGCCAGCCGGCCAAACTCGTGGATGTGCTGGAATCCTTTGCCGCAAAGTGGCTGTTTGTTGCCGCCGACAAGCGCAGCCTGGTGCATTTCCGCCTCGTCAGCACCGATCCCAGATTCGCCGCCCACGGGCTCTTCAAGGATTCCGCCAGTCTCTCAAAGAAGGAGTGCCGGAAGCACTTCACCGAGGCTCTGGCCGCCCCCGCCGGGGTGAAGTCAGACCGCGCGCTCTGGCAGGCTGCGGCGGATGCCTTTGGGCACGAGCTCCTTTTTGAGGCCCTGTGGGAACGCTGCGAGGGCCTCTTTCTGCCTGCAGGAGTCATCACAGGTTATCCCGCCAGCCCGCTGCTGCAGCCTGAGCAGAAGGGCCTGGAACTGCTGCTGAGCTTTTCGCAGGTGGATCCCTCCATGCAGGAAGTGGCGCTTTCCCGGCTGCGCCGCCTGGTGCATGACAATCTCATCACGTTTGATCCGTGCAATGAGGCGCCGGCGGCTCTCCCGCAGCATCAGCCCCGGCACTGCGAACGCGTGGACGTTGCCAATGCACTGGCTGCCTGTGCCTTCTCGACGGGCGCTGCGATTCCCTTCGATGTGGTGGACCGCACCTTCTTGGGCGAACAGCGTGAAAAGGAGCCCCGCCAGTTTGTGGCCCGCCAGCCCGACTGGGCGGACGTCGTCCATGGTGCGGATGAAACGGTGAAATTCGTCGAGCGCAGCATCACCCAGGACATGCGTGCCAAGGTGGTGTCAGAGCTCATCGAGCCGCTGGAGCGCGGCTCCGAGCGCCGTCTTCACCTGCTCTTCGTCACCGGTGCGCCCGGTTCTGGAAAGACCACCCTGGTGCGCCGTGTGGCCGCCCTGCTGGTGGAGGAGGGGCGCATCGTGGTTGCCGACCCGGGCGTCGATGCCCACGAGCCCTCGGCCACGCCGGATGAGTATTTCACGCACCTCGAAAGACTCGCCGCCATGGGCAGACCCGTCATCCTGCTGCTGGATGATCCACTTTATGGCGGTTCCCCGTGGGTGGAGGTGCTCAGAAAACTGAACCGGCCTACTCTGAGGATCGCCGTGCTGGCCCCCTCTCCGCAGATGCTGTTCGATATGCACAGGAACAGCATCACCTTTGGGGTCGTCCGGCACCATGGCATCGGCGCACCCACGGAAAGCGAACGCGCCGAGATGAAACGGCTCTGGGGCCGTGACTCCAGCGCGCTCTTGAGCTCCGACGAGTTTCTGGTCATCACTATGGAGGCGGCCGCCAATCTTCCGTTTGATGAGATCATGCGCCGCCTGTGGCAAACCCTGAACGACGGCAATCCGATGCCGGATGACTGGGAGACAGCGGCGTGGCCGCTCAGGGCCTTCTTGATCGTGGCCTTCTTTCACCGCGCCTACGCTGGCTGCCCGGAGCCGCTGCTGCGTACCGTGCTCAGTTCTGGTTCAAACGGCAGGCCCGCAACAAATGTCAAAGCCGAGCTCGCCAGGCTTAAGTCACGGGATGGCTGGCTGATGTTCAGATTCAATGAGCACGAGCAGGCCAACTGGGCCTACCAGGGTACATTGATCTACGCTGCCCACCAGCGCATCGCCCAGCGCGCCTGGGAACTCCGGCCGTTCGACTGGATCGATGTAGGCTCGATGATTGTCGAGGCATCTGTTTCAGTGCCGCAGTCCATCTGGCAATTGGGAACACTGGCGGCGCGACTCCTCGCATCTGGGAACGAAACCGACAGAGGTTTTGCGGCTCAATTGGTCGATGAATGGTGCCGGGAGGAGCATCAATCCAAGTTCGAAACACGTTATCTGGGCGAGTTCGTCTCGGCACTTCAGACAAATAGCCAGCGTCAGATTGCGCTGAGGTTTAAAACGATCCTAACAGTCCGAGCGCAATCTTCAAGCGAGGCGTGGATCGCCGCTCTGGTGCTTTGCTATTTGTCGGGAGATGCCCCGGCCGAGCAGTCTTATCCAGCCGAACTGGACCTGACGGCAGCCATTGCCTGCGCCGACTTTGCGGTTGCTCCGAGTCGGGCTGTACGATTCTTCTCGCGGTTGCCAGATCAGGTTAAACCGGTCTTCACCAGGCGAATCTTGGATGCTTTTGATGGGCATTTGTCATGGAGTCCAGATTCATTTTTAATTGGATGGCTTCTTGTCTCCGTTTCACCGCGGGAAATGTTGAAGCGAGCAGAACAAATAGAAATTTGGCTCCGAGGAAATCCGGATGACACGAATGTTCGAACTGGTTATCTTGCACTGATCTCCAAGCACGGAGTGGACAAGGAGCATTTGGACCGTGTGATGACTGAGACCGAGCAGTGGCTCAGGGGCCGTCAGGATGACTCAGAAGTTCGCGTGGGCTATCTTGCGCTTATCTCGAAGCATGGAGTGGACAAGGAGCATTTGGACCGTGTGATTGCCGACACCGAGCAGTGGATCAGTGATCACGTGGACAATTCATCTGTACGCACTGGCTACCTTGCACTGATCTCCAAATGGGGAGTGGACAAGGACCATCTGAATCGTGTGATTGACGATACCGAGAAGTGGATCAAAGACCATCCTGCCGATGTGAACGTGCGTAGAGTCTATCTCGCGTTCCTGTCCAAACAAACCTTGAATCAAAAACAGTGGGAACGCGCGATAGCTGACGTCGAAGAGTGGCTTCGAGGCCACTCTGGCGATGTGCAGCTACGTGCCAGCTACCTTGAACTGCTCTCCAAGCGAGATAGAATGCGAGACGTCAGAGAAGGGCAGCCGCCCGTCGCACCTGCGCGTCCCGAGAAGCGCCCTCCACCCCCTTCACCCGTCCCGCAGAAGACGAGCGCCTGGGCGGCGCAGCTCTCCGACTATGGGGCAAAGCAGAACAACTGGGGCCGTGTGCCCACGGACCCTGGCAAGTAGCTGCTTTTTGCTGTCCGGCGTGCGCCTCGGAAAATGCGCCCTCTCAAGTCATCATCTGCGTGCGGGTCAGCTCCTGCCTGGCGGCCTCCCAGTGCTCCAGATCGCAGCGCTCGGGGCAGCCTTTGGCCAGCCAGATGTCGTAGGCTTTCGCGGCGATGCGCTCCAGCGGCACGGATGCGGCCGGAGGCGTGGCCGGAGCTGCGGCCAGCGGCGCGCTGTCAGAAGGGGCGCCCATCAGCGGCGCCGACTGGGCATGAATGTGCTGATGCGGATGCAGGTGGGAGGTGCTCATGCACGTCAAATCGCAGGCCACAAGGGAACGGGTGTAAGGATTAAGGCGGAGGCACGCCTCTGCCGTACTTTTTTTGACGGCGTGGAGGCTGAGGCCAGCACCGGCACGAGCTGGCAGCATGCGTGGGCAAAAAGGCCGAGGAGGAGCGTGCGCCTGCGCCCTGGCGCGGCGCGGTGTCGAAGCCTGGATGGGGAACGGAGGGGGAGAGCACGGGATTGGACCCTGTTCATGAAACAGGCCATGTTCACGGATGCGTGAACGCGGCTTGTTTTGTGAACATCCTCCCCCCGGCTCCCCTCCCAAATCATAAATCATAAATCATAAATCATAAATCATAAATGCCCCATCCCCCCTTCATCCCCCGATAAACCCGCCGCCGCCATTCCGTAACTCTGATCCCCCCTTTTGAAGCAAAAAAGCCCTCTGATGCCCCCACGTTTTTCCCGGCATGCCCTCCGCCGTGCCATCCTGCTGCTGAGCTGCGCGCTCAGCGCCCTGCATTCCGCGCCTGCGCAAACTCCCACCGCGCCGCCGCCAGGAAAGCCCGCTGCCGCTGCCACTGGAGCGATGCCTGCAAAGCCTGCCGTGTCTCCGCCCGCGCCGGGGAAGACGCCCGCAAAACCGGCGGCCACTCCCGGCAAGGCAGGTCCCGCGCCTGCCCCTGCTCCCGCGACCGCAGCGAAGGCGGCTCCCTCCGCGCCCAAGCCGGGCGCGCCCGCAAAGCCTGGCGCTCCTCCGGCAGCGACCACGGCCGCGCCTGCGAAGCCCGCCGCCATACCAGCTCCTACCACGGTCTTGCCTTCCGCGACCGCCACCGCCGCTGCTCCTGCTTCGCCAAAGGCAGGCGCACAGCCGAGGAAGCCGGCGGTGGCCGCGGCTGCCGCGCCCGTGAGCGCTGCATCCCCGGCTGCCACGGATTCCCCGGCCATCGCCGCCGAAGTGCAGAAAACCTTCAAGGAACACATCTCCCCCTTCATCAAAACCTACTGCTTCGAGTGCCACGGAGACCGGCGCATGAAAGGCGGCGTGAACTTCGCACCCGCGCTCAAAAACCCCTCCGACCCCGCCCACACCCGCCGCTGGAAAATGGGACTGGCCACGGTGAACGCGCACGACATGCCGCCGGACGACGCGGACAAACAGCCCACCGATGCCGAGCGCGAGACCTTCATGGCCTGGGTGGGCCGCCTGAAATACCTCAGCCCAAAGGACCCCGGCGCCTTCGTCATCCGCCGCCTCACCAAGACCGAGTACGGCAATACTTTGCACGATCTCCTGGGCGTGCCCGCGGACATCGTCAAAGAGCTGCCGGATGAAGTGCCCGGCGAGGGCTACCTCAATACGCTCTCGCCTTTGCAGATGGAGCAGTATCTGGGCATTGCCAATGAGGCGGTGAGCCGCGCCATCGCGCCGCCCGGAGGGCCCGCCACTCCGTATCAGATCGACACGCGCGCACGCCTCTTTGGCCTGAACTCCGCGCCCCCCGCCGGCGCCACGGCCGCGGAGGTGCGCGCCGCCGCGCGCGGCATCGCGCAGAAGATCGCCCGCAGCACGTTCCGCCGCCCGCCCACCGCGCCGGAGATCGAGGTGCTGCTGAGTGTCTTTGACCTAGCGACGAAAAACCAGCTCTCCTTTGATGATGCGCTGCGCCTCATGCTGAAGGCGGCGCTCGTCTCCCCGCAGTTTCTCTACATCACGCCTGCTGCGGAGGCGCCCGCGGGCAGCGAGATCGTGCCGCTGGATGACTGGATGCTCGCCTCCCGCCTCTCCTACCTCCTCTGGGCCACCCTGCCAGATGCCGAGCTGGCCACCCTGGCCGACCAGGGGAAGCTGCACGACCCCGCCACCCTGGGCGCGCAGGTGCAGCGCATGCTGAGCGACGACCGCGCCCGCGCGCTCTTCGACGGCTTCGGCGCGCAGTGGCTGGGCCTGGCGGATCTCGCGGACAAGACCTTTGACACCACGAAATTTCCGCAGATGACCCCCGCGCTGCGGCAGGCCATGTACGATGAAGCCCGCCTCTTCTTCAGCGAACTCATCCGTTCAAACGCGCCCGTCACCACCTTCATCACCGCGGACTTCACCTATGTGAACGAAGACCTGCTCAAGCTCTACGCCCACAACATCCCGCCGGAGCAGGCGCCCCGCATGAAAGGCTACGATCTCATCTTCGAAAAAAACCGCCTCAAACGCGAGGCCGAAAAAGAAGCCAAAAAGAAAGCGCAGACCAGTGCCAGCGCCGCCCCTTCCACCCCCGCCGCCGCCGCATCTGCCCCACCGCCCACCGCTTCACCGGCTAATGCTTCACCGCCCACCGGCCAGCCGCCCCTCACCGGCTCCAGATTCCGCCGCGTGTATTTTACAGACGCAAACCGCGGCGGCATCCTCGGCATGCCCGGCATCCTTGCCACCACTTCGTTTCCGAACCGCACCAGCCCCGTGAAGCGCGGCGTGTGGGTGCTGGAGCAGATCCTGGGCGAGCACATCCCGCCCGCCCCGCCGAACGTGCCCACGCTGGAAAAGCAGGACAAAAAGAAAATCGCCAGCCTGACGCTGCGCCAGCGCACCGAGCTGCACCGCACCAACGTCGTCTGCGCGAATTGCCACAAGATCCTCGACCCCATCGGCTTCGGTCTGGAAAACTTCGACGCCATCGGCCGCTGGCGCGCGCAGGACGACACCGGCGGCCCCATCGACGCCGCCGGCGAGCTGCCCGGCGGCAAGCGCTTCAGCACGCCCGCCGAGCTCAAAGCCATCATCGCCGCCCGCAAGACCGACCTCGCCCGCAACCTCACCGAAAAACTCCTCGCCTACGCCCTGTGCCGCCAGCTCGAAGGGTATGATGAGATCGTCATCGACGAACTCCTGCAAAGCCTCGCCCCGGACAACTACCGCCTGCAGCCCCTGATCACCGCGATTGTGACCAGTTATCCGTTTATGAACCGGCGGGTGGTGGAGGTGGTGGGGGCGGCGAGTCCCGCGCCTGCAAAGCCCGCTGCAAAAAAGTAGCCTGGGTGCGCCGCAATGGGTTCAAAAAAGCAGCCGTTTATAGCGGCGATCAGGAGGTTCAAGAACTGCGTCCATGATTTTTTGTTCTGCGTTTTGGCAAACATCCATTGATAAGCAAGGCGAAACCGTAATTCAGGTGCTCCAAGGACGAATATGTATCATTGTCTCGTGAGGATTGGGTAAAACATGAGAGAGAGTCAAGTGATGTGGGCTGCTATGCAACATGGCGAGCGTGTATTCCCCCATCATTCTCCAATGTTGCACCGCATCTTTTGGAGTCCATGGTGGGTGTTGTGATAATCCGTGAATGATGCGCGACAAAACGGTTGATACACAATAGTGGAGATTCTCACAGAGAAGAAAAAGAAGCGGCGTTTCGATGCCATAATGTACGAGCAGATTACGAGCCCGATAGATTCGAGCCAGATGCCATTCCAATGACATTTGGGAATGCTCTATATCCTTATGAAGAGCCCTCGGGTCGTGAAATTCTTTCCACGCTTGGAAAATGCGATGCCGCAGCAGGCAATGATCACCAGCCATATTTAACAAAGTCGTAATGCCTGGGTGGCTATCTGGGCGACAAAGAGCTACAAAAACATCTTCACTTGGGATATTCCTCATTGTTGAATTTGGAAGGTGTTCCGAAGGAAAACGAACATTCTTGGTCCGCTGGTTCCAAAAACGAAGGTTAATGGCGCAGTAACGCGATATTTTGTCGAGCTTTCTCCAAGTGACGATCGGCACGACCAATTCCTTAACACGATCAAAGACCGAGAGGTTGTCGCCATCAATCAACGAACTCATGCATTCCAAAGCTGACCATAAATTGAGAAATCGAGTTCGAGTGTCCAGTGCCTGCATTGCCGTGCAATGAAGATCCAAGGCGCTGCTGACACTGTCATCGAAACGCTTTCCGTCATGTGCGTTCAAGGCATGAATTACCAAAGAATCTGCCTCTGCATGAGCTTTAACGAGAACGTTGCCTGGTTGAAGAGAGCTCTCTGTCAAAACAAGCGCCTCATCGCTAGATCCGACCCATCCTTGTTGAGGCAACGACGTGGCAGCATTGTTGGCCAAGTAGAACGAAAGCATGTCGACCACAGGCTTGCATTTTCTCAAATGCTGGTCCAGTGCTCGATTAGGCGAAGTGCTAAGGTAATTTCCCTTCACAAACAGATTGCCAGGATTCAGGTGCAGTTGTGACCATTGCTCGGTGCCGGTCACATGAAACCCAGCGGCTTCAAATACAGTCTGTAGCCTCCTAAACCCCAGATGGGGTATCAACTGAACCTCAATGCCACAAATATATTCACACGGGGGAGCTCGCATCGATTGGAGCAAAGCTGTCATCCAATCCGCAGGTTGTTTATCAAGGGATTCCGCGGTTATTAACCGCATTTCTTGGCCGCTCTCCCACCCGCCGGATTGTAAAACAATGGTTGCCAATCTTCCCAGGGCATGATCTGCATCGGTTAGCGCATCCGGGTGTTCTCCGTTGGCCTCGACATGGTTCTCATTCTCGGAACAAAGAGCGATTGTAGCGAGTTGGTTAAGGACGGTATCTGCCCCCTGTTTTGACCTCGGCAGGCGCTGTGCCGCCATCAGTGCTTCATCGAAGATCCTTTGCTCATATCGTGTCTTGAATTTATTTTCGATAAGTAACAGTCGTGCCAAACGCAGGCCTTCGGCGCTGGTTTTCGCGTTAGATAGTTGTTCAAGATGCCAATGATCGAATGGTTCCAACCAACCACGACCATGTATGGACTCGATTTGCGACTTCAGTTCCCGTTGCAGAGGCGGGAGATACTGCGCCCACACGGAACGCTTTGACGTATGTTCACAAATAGTTTGGATCTCTGCCACTAGGACGGGCAGGTTGCAGAGCCGCGCCTGAAAGGAATCGATCGTGTGTTTCCCAAACAGCTCGTTCCAACGTAACGCAAGGAATGCTGTTGCTTCGCGCTCTTTGGTAAGCAGAGAAGGTGGTGGATGGTGCATGCAATTAAACAAAAAGGTGGCGTGCTCCGTAGAACACACCACCTAAATTGAGGGTTCGGAAAGTTGGCAAAGCCGGTTATCCTCGCCCTATAGCTCGCGGTCACCTCGATACGAGAGGCTCTGTTGACCTATTTTAATCATACCTGTTCTGAATCCCTACGCAAGAAACTTGCTGTTTTATTTTCCGGTGATTTGTATTCGAGGGTCTCATGAGTGCGCTGGGTTTCCTTGAAAAACAATGAATTGCGTGTGGAAATACACCTGTCTTGCCCCCTTGCAGGCTACCGTGCCCGGAACGCCTGACCAAGCTTGCTGGCTTGCGGAGCTGGAGAGATAAATTGTCAAAAGGCCTTGCCTGACGACACCCTATCCCTCGGGGGCATCCGCCGGTCCTTTGGCTATCTTCAGGTCTTCCGGGCTGATCGTCATCGGCAGGGATGGCAGGTGATAGATGCGGTCCACGCCGCCTGCGGCGAAGATGGCCCAGGCCATGTCTTCCTTCGCTCGCAGTTCCGGACGCACGCACAGAATGTGCGGCCCCACGACCATGAAGTACATGCCAAGGGACTGCAGGTGCAGCCGGGGACGCACATCCAGTCCGAAGTAATTCGGCGGCTGGATGGGGGAGGCCCGGAACACCGCCATGAAATCCCGCGCGAAGTGCTCAAACATGACGGTGGCCCCATGGCCGAACTGATTGTCAAACGCCACGCCGAAGGGAAACTCCTGAGACTCCATGCCGGCCGGCGAGGGAAATACAAAATGCGCCACGCCGGGCTCCCACAGTCCGTTGTCACGCTGGCGCAGGTAGGCTGCGGCGAGGTAGGCGCCGGAGAAGCCGTGCTTCACATAGCGGCAGCAGGCATCGGCGATCATCCAATGCTGGATCTTCATCCACTGCTCCGCCCCTTCGCGCTCCAGCTCCACCGGCTGCTGCTTGATGCAGAAGACCTCCTGCGCGCCGCACTGCATCACCAGCCCAAAGCGCGCGCCATTCTGCGGCTGTGAAAACTGGACCGCGCCGAAGGGCAGGAGATCGCGGATGCTGCGCAACAGACCTGCCCCAGGTGCAAGAATCTCCACCGGCCCTTTAGGCGTCTCAATGTGCATGCGAAAGCATTTTATCAGACCGGCGGCACAATGACAGCGCCAGCTTTCACTTTCCCGGGAGATTCACAGCGACTGCACCAGACGGCCTGCGCCGGGCTCATCCTGCCAGCTCTCCGAGGGTGGCCGTGCTGTCTGCGAAACGCTCCAGCGGCAGGCCGGTGCTTTGGGCGAGGGTGAGCCAGAGGTTGGCCAGGGGGCGCCTGCCTTCGTAGTGCAGGTGGCCGCGCCGCCAGCCGCCGCCGGCGATGAGCACCTGGAGGTCGGTGTAGTCGTGTTTGTCGCCGTCGCTGATGCCGCTGCCCATCACCAGGGTCGTGCTTTCCAAAAGGCCCGACTGGGAGAGCCGCTGCACCACATGGGCATAGAACTCCATGTGAAAGCGGTCGATCTGCACGAGCTTCTCCCGCGCCTCCGTGCCGCTGGTATGAGTCAGCACATGATGGTTCTGCGGCTTGTCGAAGAGGTCATGGTACATGCGCGGGCTGTCCCAGCGCTCCGGGTCGATCATGAGCGTGGCCACGCGGGTGAGATCGTTTTGAAACGCATGCACAAACAGGTCCGCCATGAGGCGGAGGTAGTCGCCGCGCTTCTCCGGGATGCCTGCGGGCTCCGGCAGCGGCGGCTTGCGCAGGCGCCTGGCCGCGGCCTCCGCGCGCTGGATGCGCTGCTCCGTGGCGCGCACGCTTTCCAGGTACTCGGCCAGCTTGGCGCGGTCGTCGCCGCCCAGCCGCTTCTGCAAAGAACGTGCGCTGTCCAGCACGGCATCCAGAATGCTGCGGGCCGGGCCGCCCTGGCCGCGGCCAAACAGGCGCTGAAACACGGCGCGCGGATTTTTCTCCGCATTGGCCGCGTAGCCAGGGCCGTACCAGGAGATGCACTCGTAGTACTTCGTCTCCTTGTTGTCCGCAAAGTCGTTGGTGCTCAGCTCCAGCGAGGGCAGCACCGTCTCCTGCCCCACCTGACGTGCAAGGATGTGGTCCAGCGTGGTATTGGTGGGGAAGCCGCCGTCCAGCGACTCCTGCGGCGGGGATGAGCTGAGCCAGCAGGACCCGCACTGCGCGTGCACGCCGGTGCCCGGCACAAACTGCCGGTCCAGCCCCGTGATGAGCGTGACGTGGTCCTTCACCTGCGCCAGCGGCCCCAGCGTGGGCGTGGAGGGCAGCGGGCCCAGGCCTGCGGGCAGGGTGCGCGGCAGCAGCGCACTCTGGCAGTAGCCGTTGGGCGTGTAGATGAAGGCAAAGCGCGACGGCGGTGCGGGCGCGGCGGCGGCCCTGCCGAGACTCTCAAAAAACGGCAGGCCCAGCGTGACTCCGGCGGAGCGGAGGAAATGGCGGCGGTGCATCATGGTACGCTGCGGGTGTGGGTGAAGGGGTAGGAGCGGGCGATCTCAAAGAGAATGACGCTGAGCCTGTAGTTTTGCGCCGCGGCGGCGCGCTCGATCTTTTCGACCACCGGCATGTCATAAATCTCCAGTTCACGGCACAGGGCATAGCTGAGCAGGTGCTCGATGAATCCGCGCACAAACTCATGCGGCTGCTTTGCCAGCAGGGCCTTGTATTCGGCAGGCCCGTCAAAGGCGGTGCCAGACCACACACCGCGCGCATCCACAGGCTGCCCGGCATCCGTGTCACGCCAGCGGCCCACCGCGTCAAAGCGCTCCAAGGCGAAGCCGGGGGGATCCAGACGCACATGGCAGGAGAAGCAGGCATCCTGGCTGCGGTGCGCCTCAAAGCGCTGGCGCACGCTCTGCGTGGTGTTGATGGTTTTGTCATCGTCCTTGAGCACAAAGGCCACCTTGGGCTCCTGCGGCGGGCGGTTGAAGATCGTCTCCAGCAGCCATGCGCCGCGCTTCACCGGGCTGGTGCGCACCGGCAGGGAGGTGACGGTGAGCGGCCCTGCCATGGTGATGAAGCCGCCGCGCGCGCCCTTGGGCAGCTTCACGCGGCACCACTGACTGTCATTTTTGGCGGTGACCAGCGTGCTGTCGTCCCCGGCATTCTTTTTCAGCACGTCGGCGGGCAGCAGGGACTCCAGGTGATACAGGCGCGCGAGGCCGGGGTTCAGCCAGGTGTAGTCCGCCGCGATGAAGTCCAGAATGCTGCGGTCCTCCACCAGCGTGGTTTCAAACAGCAGCAGCGCCTCCACCAGCATGGCGCCATGGAGCGTGGTCTTGTTTTTCGCGCCGCTGTAGAAAGCGCTGAAGAGCCTGGGGTCCGGCTTGGCCGTGGTGAGCTGGTCCAGCCGCAGCCACTGCACGGCAAAGGATTCCCCCAGCTCCCGCACGCGGGGGTCGTGCAGCATGCGATGAATGTGCGCGTCCAGTTGCTCATAGGTCTGCAGCCCGCCGCGACCCGCCGCCGCGCGCAGCTTTTCATCCGGCGGCGCGGACCAGAGGAAGTAGGAGAGGCGCGTGGCCAGCTCCTCCTCCGTGAGCACACGCACCGCCCCGCGGCCTGCGCCCGCCGCGGAGAGGTAGAGAAAGTCCGGCGCCGTCAGCGCCGCGGCCACGGCCTCCTTCATGCCTTCCTCAAAGCTGCCAGACTGCTTCCGCGCAGCGTCGTACACATCCACCAGGCGGTCCACGTCCGCGCCGGTGACCGCCCGCCGGTACGCCCGGGATGCAAAGTCCGCCAGCCGCTCATACGCGACCTTTCGCACAGCGCGGTCAGACATGCGGTTCACTTCGGCCGCCTCCGGTTTTGCGCCCGCCACCAGGCCGGTGATGAAGCCCAGATCGTCAAACAAGGCGTAGCCGCCGCTGAAGCCCGTGCCATCGAGGTTCAGCGCCACGATGTGCATGCCTGGCGGTGCGCGGAAGCCGAAGAAAGTATTGCCCACACCATCTCCCTTTTTCAGCGTGTGCTTCAGGGATGCCGTGCTGCCATCCGTGAAGGTGGCGGTGATGGCGATCACGCCGGACTCTCCTTTGCGGCTCAGCGCGCATAGCCCTGCCTCCACCACGCCTTCGCCCACGGCTCCGCCATCCACGCGCAGATCCAGGTGGAGCTGCTTCGCGTCCTTCACATGGTTGGTGAAGAGAGATTCGCCTGAAGTCTCCGCCGCTGTGGAAAAGCCCGCGATCCACAGCTCCTCGCGCGGGGTGATGACGAGGGTCTTCTCCTGCTTCAGCCCAAAGCGCAGGCCCAGGCTGGTGCCGGCCGCCAGCACCTGGTCCCGCGCCTTCGCATCCCACACCCCGGCGGCGCCTTCGGCCACGCTGGCGCGCACGCCAAAGCGGTGCTGGTAGGTGGTCATCATCACATCTCCCTCGCGCGCCTCGTCAGGCACATTGAAGTTCGGCGCGAAGTCCGGAGCCGCATCTGCCGTGGCCCCTTTCCCTTCCTCCTGAAAGCTCAGCGGGAGGGCGCGGCGCGGTACGCGGGGGTCGGCGATCATGGCTGCAAAGCGTGCGCTCAGCACCGGCAGCTTGGCACTGTGAGTCACGGCGCGTGCCGTTTCCAGATAGCGCTCCAGCAGCAGCGGGGAGAGGTTCATCGCCTCGCCACGATTGGAAAAGCCATGCTCCGCGCGGTTGTCTCCTGGCAGGCCCGCCTCGGGCAGCAGCACGGCGTACTTCAGGCCCGGCTCACGCACCGGCACCTTCAGGCGCTGGCCCAGCGTCTGCGCAGAGGGGTCGAAGTGCCTGGGGTCAACGGGCAGGCGCTCCGCGAACATGAAGACGTCCAGGGGCAGCTCAAAAAGATCGCGGATGGAGTTGTTGTACTCCAGGCGTGTGAGACGCCGCAGCACGGGCTTGCCTGGATCCGGCGCGCCGAGCGCGGGATCTGGCTGCGCAGCGATGTGCATGATCCACCCCAGCAGTTTTTCCCGCTCCGCGCTGGAGGGCTGGGTCTTCCGCTTCGGCGGCGGCATCTGCTGCGACTCCACCTTTTCAAACACCGTGCGCCAGACCGCGCGGTCCTTCAGCACCGCGCCCTCATCGCGAAAGCGGGAGAGATCCAGGCCGCCCTTCCTGGCCTCGCTGTCGTGGCATTCGATGCAGTAGGTGTCCACAAAGCCCGTGAAATCTGCGGCGCAGGCCGCGGACTGAAGAAGAGCGATGCATACCGCGAGTCTCATCCCGCCTTCATTGCCATCGGGAGGCACGGTTGCAACTGCGACCTGGCCCATTCGCCGCCTTCTTTCTTTCTACGCGGACATTCGCCTTGCCGCCGCCAGGGACGTTGCTTTAAAAGCTTCCCCATGCAGCCAGACATGCGTGAGGAACGCCCGCCGGAGCGGACCGCCTATGCAGTGCCAGCGCCAGCTCAGGGCGCGGCAGGCAGGCCTCCTGCGGGCCGCCTGCCTCTGCCGCCGCTGGGGTGGCTGCTGCTCATCGCCCTCTGCGCCGGACTGGGCTGGCGTGCGGAGGTGGAAATACGCGGCGGCTGGGCAGGGATGCGGTGGGCGGAGTACTTTCACCGTGCGGTGCCTGTGGGACTGCTGGCCTTTGCTCTCTGGGTGTGGGTGGTCGCGCGCGTGCGGCGGCGCGGGGCCTTTGCGGTGGCATTGGTGGTGTTTTCGGTGGTCGGCTACATGGGCATGCGGCGGCTCGTGTTTTACTTCTTTGCCAGCGGCCCTTCGGCACTGTGGGCCATTCTGGATCTGGGCCGCGGGGACCTCCTTCTGGGGGAGCAGCGCCGGCACATGCTGGTCATGCTGGCCCCGGTGGTGTGGGGGCTGGTGCCGCTGGGCTTCTCGGTCTTGTGCCGGGGCTTTGGCGTGCCGGTCAAGCCCTTCCCCGTGCTGGTCTCCACGGGACTGTTTTATCTGAGCTGGCCGCTCGCCATCTTCGTGCGCAGTTTTTTCGATCAGCGCGGTGGGGCGGACCTCATCCACGCGCTGAAAAGCGGCTACCTCATCCCTTTTCTCATTTTGTCCCTGGGACTGCCGGTGCTGGCCGCCCTGCCTCGCCGGAGCGGACCGCCCGCATGAGAAAAGCGCGTCAGGCCTTGTCTGTGAGCTGGGTGAGGTGCTTGACCAGCTTCGCGGCGGTGCGGGTGGTCGGGTGGTCTTTGCCCAGTGTCTTGAGGTAGCCGGCGCGGGCGCGTCTGGCGTAGGTCAGGGCCTCGGCCATTTTGTCCTGCTCCATCAGGCACAGGGCCAGGCTGTAGCAGGTGCTGAGGGTGTCCAGGTGCTCGGCGCCGAACGCGTGCTCATAGAGCGGCAGCACCTGCAGGAATTCCTGCTCTGCCTCGGCGTGCTTTTCCATGCCTGACAAAACACGGGCCAGCGCGATGCGGGACCACAGCGTTCTTTCAGACTCGGGCCCATGCATGCGCGCCTGCATGGGGATCACCAGACGGAGCTGCTTTTCCGCCTGCTCGTATTTGCTGCTGTAGAACCAGACTTCGGCCAGGGTGGACTGGATGTTCACCAGGTTGGGATGCTCCGGGCCGTAAACTCGTGTCGTCACCGGCAGCAGCTTCTGCAGGTGGGCTTCCGCCTCATCCCACTTTTCCTCACGGCACAGGATCGCCCCCAGGGTGGCGCGGTCATTCAAAGTCTGCCAGGACTCCGCGCCGAGCACGCGTGTCTCCGTGGTGATGAGGGCGCGGCATTTTTCCTCGGCCTCCCGGTATTTCTCCTGGAGGAACAAGGTATTGGTGATGTCAGACTCACAGCGCAGGGTGATGCGGCTCTCCGCACCCACCACGCGGGTGACCAGCGGCAGGAGCTCCTGCAGCAGCGTTTCCGCCTCTGCGTGGCTGCTTCGCTGGATGAGGATCTCCGCCAGGAGCAGGCGCGTCTCCAGGGTGTCCCTGCTTTCAGCCCCGAGTGAGCGCGTGCAAACGGGCAGCACCTGGCGGGCTTCTTCTTCAGCGGCCGCCAGATTTCCCTGGCTGAGCAGCGCCGCAGCCAGGCGCCTCCGTGAGCTGACCGTCTCCAGATCCTCCGGCCCCAGCACGCGGGTCTGGAGGGCGATCAAAGCTGGCAGCTTCTCCACCGCCTGCGCATAGCGGCCCTGGCTGCCTGCAGCGCCGATGAGGGCGGACTGGCAGCGCAGCGTTTCGCGGTCTTCCGCGCCACAGATGCGTGTGACCACCGGCAGCAGGGCCTGCAGCTGCTTCTCCGCCTCCGCCTCGCGCACCTGTTTGCGGAGGATCTCCGCCAGCAGGATGCGCGCCTGCAGCGTCTCCCGGGCCTCCGCACCCTGGGCCTGCGTGCGCGCCTTCACCAGAGCCTGCGCGGCGGTTTCTGCTTCGGCGTACTTTTCCGCCGTCTTCAGCGCCATGACGGCGGCGTAATCTGGCGGTGGTGCGGCTTTCTCCTCCGCATGCGCATTTCCGCCGCCCAGCGCGGCACTCAGCACGAGCAGGGCCAGGGAGCATGCGGCGGCGCATGCACGGACGTGGGCGGATGAAAACAGCGAAGAATGCATGAAAAGAACCCCGCACGGAACAGGTGCCGGGATTAAAAGAAAGGCAGGAACGAAAGGCAAGCCACAAAGCCTGAGAGAAGCCCTGAGCGCCCGGCCCCATGCACCCTCCGCGCCATTCGGTCATGTATCTCCAGAGCATCCGTTAGCCCTGGGCGGGCTCACGCTGCCCACCGCGGAGTGGTCCGCACTCTCCGAGTGCGGTTCCCGGCAGCCTCGCACTGATTCACTGGCTACTAGCCACTGATTCAACGCATGATCCTCGCGATAGAATCGAGGACGAGTTCGAGTAGGAGTACGAGGACGATTTCCGCGCTCCGCATACGTCATTCCTCATTCATCATTCTGATTTCGTCATTCCGCATCCCCATGATCCGCACACCTCTCATCTCCCGCCGCACCTGCCTGCGCGGCTTTGGCGCCACGCTGGCTCTGCCGCTGCTCGAAGTCATGGGCTGGGCGGAGACGGCGAAGAAAGGCGCTGCGGCAGCGGCAGCCGGCGCTGCAAAGCCGCCGGTGCGCATCGGCTTCATGTACATGCCGCATGGGGTCATCATGGATCAGTTCTGGCCGGCCACGGCGGAGAGCTTTCTCACCGCGCCGCCGCCGGCGCTGGAGAGCCTGCGCCCCATTTTGAGCGAGTGCCTCATGATGAAAGGCATCGGAGGAATCCCCATTGCGCCGTTCAATGGCGCGCCGCATGCGCTGGAGCTCAGCACCTGGCTCACCGCGCAGCTGCCGGACGCGCGCCAGCGCAACCGCATCAACATTTCCATCTCTGCCGATCAAATCGCCGCCAACTACATCGGCGCGCTCACCGCGCTGCCCTCGCTGGAGCTGGCCACCATGCCGCAGACGCACAAGGAGAACCAGGAAGGGCTCAATGAAGGCTACTACTCGCACTGCAGCTTTCGCTCACCCACGCAGGCCATGCCCGCGGAGATCAATCCGCGCAGCGTGCTGAACCGCCTCTTCAATCAGGGCGGCACTGCTGCGGGCGCCGTCGCCTCACCTGCCGCGCAGAAGGCGCAGGCGCTGGACCGCAGCATGCTGGACCTCGTCATCACCGGCGCCAAAGACTTGAGAAAGCAGCTCCCGCAGGACGATCAGCACAAGCTGGATGAGTACCTCGACAGCGTGCGCGCCGTGGAGCGCCGCATCGCCGCCATCGAGTTCCGGCAGAAGGAGGCCGCGCTGGAAAAATCCGGCCTGGCCCCCAGCCGCCACCGCGGCAGCGACTCACCGCCCATCGAGATCAAGATCCCCGTGGGCGACAAGCGCAGCGAGTACATGCAGGTGATGTGCGATCTCAACGTGCTCGCTTTTCAGACCGACACCACGCGTGTGAGCACCTACATCGGCTCCACACCGAACGGCGTCTCGTATCCCGAGCTCGGCTTCAAGGACGAGCACCACTCGCAGACGCACCACAACAACCAGGCGGACAAAGTGGGCAAGGTGGCCGCCATCACCAAGTTCAACATCGACCAGTTTGCCTACATGGTGAAGAAGATGCACAGCCTGAAGGAAGGCGGCGGCACCCTGCTGGACAACTGCCTCATGCTCTGGGGCTCCGGCCTGGAGGATGGGAACAAGCACAGCCGCGAAAACCTCCCCTTCATCCTCGCCGGAAAAGCCGGCGGCACGGTGAAGACCGGCCGCTTCCTCCCCGACACCAAGGGAAACCAGGGAGACCTCCTCACCACCATGCTCTCCTGCATCGGCGTCCCGCTGGACAAGCCCATCGGGATTGCGACGAAGCAGATCGGGGAGATGAAGGTGTAAGCAATCGGAGTGACAGGTTTCAGGTTTAAAGTTTAAAGTTTAAAGTTGGTGGAGCAGGGGAAGCGCTCCGGTTCTTCGCATTGTAGTAGCGGCTTTTGCCGGCTCTGGTGAGGCCCGTTTCGGGTTCTGTGTGTTCCTCAAAGCGCAGCCCTATCACCGCACGATCAAGTCATGCTCTTGTTTGCTGGGGTATATCAGTGACTGCCATCGCACTTCGGTGTGTATGAGAACCACCTAGTTCCTTGTTCGCATCACTTAGGCGGGGGGGGGTACCTAGGTACCACGTTCATATGAACACCTTGGTACCGACTTTGGTTTTCCCAACTCCGAGCACCTCACATATATATAATACCGCTTGCCAGGTTGTGTCCGAGGGGTATATACCCCTCAGCAACCCATGGATACAGATTTCGCCAGCGAAAATTATGCAGCCACCAAGGCGGCCATTAAGGCCAAGATGGAAGATTTGGCACGCAAGCTGGAGGTCCTCGCGAAATACGAGGCGTTGAAGCAGGAGGTGGCTGCGATTCAGTCAGAGTTAGGGGGCGGCGCGTCTCCTGAGAAAAACTCTTCGCAGTCTTTGTTCACGGTCGATTTCGCTTCGCTCAAAAAAGCAGCAGCAGCAGCGAGGGTGATTTTGGACAATGGGGAGGGGGTGTCGCTTCCGTCTTTATTCCAAGAAATGAAAAAAAGAGGGCATCCTGTAAAAAATGCAAATTCGTTGAGGGCGATGCTTGTGAGGGAAAAGGACGAGAAGGGAACTTTCACGAACGCCAATGCTCTCTGGGATCTCACGCAGAAAGGGAGGGCCTCTTATGGCGGCTAAATTTTCCAGTGCCCGCGCAGGCCGTGGTGTAGGACAGAAAGCACAACGCCTTGAAGGTGGCTCTTCAAGGCGGAGGGCGCGAGTGCAAGTCTCGTAGGACGCGCAATAGCGGATGCTGGATAAGAAGCGCACTCGGTGGCGAAAGCTGCCGAGTGCGTAACTTTTTATTAACGGTTAGAAAATGTGGCTGTCAAGGGCGGACGACTTGGGGGAATGAAGTACGCTTGAGGACGTTTTTACTGTACCCATTGTCTCCGTACCATGACCACCACCACCCGCCGCCGTTTCCTTCGTCAGACTTTTGCTTTCAGCGCTTTGTCCTCGGCCACATGGCCGGGGCATTCCAGCGCGGCGGCCGCGGCAGTGCCTGCACCCGGTGCGATTGCGGAGGCGCAGCACCTCCTCGCCATCGGTGATTGGGGCGCTGACCGCAGTCTGGACCGGCAGCGGGCGGTCGCGCAGGCCATGCAGTCTTACACCAGGGACAAGGCGCTCCGCACTTCCGCGCTGCTGATGCTCGGGGACAACTTCTACGGGCCCTTTGAAGGCGGGGTGAGCTGCCCGCGCTGGCGCACGCAGTTTGAAGAGATGTACCCGCGCAGCGCCTTTGACTGCCCCTGCTACGCCATGCTGGGAAATCATGATTACCACGAGGAGCCTGCGAGCAAGCCGGACGATCAGCTAGCCTACGCGGCGAAGGGCGGCACGCGCTGGACTCTGCCCGCGAAGTGGTACCGCTTTGACCTTCCGTCCGCCACCTTCCTGGTGCTGGACAGCAACTACCGCAAACCGCAGAAGGGCAAAGGCGGGCTCAAGGAGGAGGAAAAGGCCGCGCAGCTCGCCTGGCTGAAGGCCGAGCTGGCACGTCCGCGCACCACGCCCTTTCTCATCGTCCTCGCGCATCACCCGCTGTACTCGAACGGCGTGCATGGAGACAGCAGCACGCTCATCGAGGCCTGGGAGCCGCTCTTCCGCCAGCATGGCGTCCATCTTTATCTGTGCGGGCACGACCACGACCTGCAGCACCTGGAGCTCGACTCGCATCCCACCTCCTTTGTGGTGTCAGGAGCCGGCGGCACCGGCCTTACGGACATCCAGAAGGATCCGAAAAAACGCGGGCGCTTCAGCCAGAAAGTGCAGGGCTTCACCCATCTGGAGCTGAGCCCGCAAAGGCTCACGCTGCGCCATGTGGACACCGATGGCCAAGTGCTGCACGCCTTCAGCAAAACGCCCGAGGGCAAAGTGGTGATTCTGTAAGGAGCTCGGGCGCCGCAGCCCTATGGCGGAAGCAAGGGCTGACGCGCCGAGGAAACTCGTGCTGCCGCCGCTGTTCATGGCGCACTGGCGCGCAGAGTGCGCAGGCGGCGCCATTCGTCTGGCAGGTCGTAGGGCCGCCCGCGCCACAGCCACAGCACCACGCAGCCGATGCCGGCGCATAGGTCGTCCAAAATCCAGCCAAAAAGCAAAGGTCCCAGGGTAGCGATGGCATCGACGCCCAGACGATCTGAGGATGCACCCCGCAGGCAATTCAAAATGCGGGGAGCGGCCAGGGCTTGCGCATGAAGGGTGACCCAGGGCTTGCTCGTTCCTCGCGGCGCCCTGGGCTGGACTCCATCGCCCCTTTGGGGCTGAAGCGAAGAGAATAGACCCGTATTTAACAATGCGTGGTATGACTTCCCACCTGGCGGACTGTGCGCGTATGCCCAGGCGTTGAAATAGTTGAAATAGTTGAAACGGTTGAAGTTTCGGCGCTGCCCTTCGTCATCCATGATGGCATTTTGTACAGCGGAAGCATTCCAAGACGCCAAATTCTACTCCTCATGCTCAGGCGCTCCATTCATGCGCAGGCCCTGGGGGGCGGCGGTCTTCTGCTTCTGGCTTTCCACCTCCGGGTCCCCGTTTGGGGCGGCTGCATCACTTGTGCTCCGTTGCGCGGTTCTTGATCCGGGATGGGGATGCCGCGCGGACGTTTATTGCAGGTGAAGGCCGGTCCTTTTATGACTCCGCAGTGTCAGGCAGCCAAAAGAAACGAAGGAGACAGCCATGAAACATCTGAAGCTCGCAGCCATTGCCCTTTGCAGCCTTCTCCTGGCGAATTGTGCCTCCGTGCCGATGGCCTCCGCGGCGGCCGATGCCGAGGGCAAGCAGTTCTCGCCCCAGCGTGGAAGGGCCAGCATTTACGTGGCGCGCGGCCTGGGTGTCGGCTCGGCGCTGGTATTTCAGACCATTCTGGACGGGCGCGTCACCGGCGCACTCGCGGCCAACACGTATCAACTCCTCAGCGTTCCGCCCGGCCAGCACACGATCATCGTCACCTCGGCGGAGAATGTGCAGCAGACGACCCTGACCGTTCAGCCTGGCAGGAACTACTTTCTTGAGGTGAGTGTCAGCATGGGGTGGGTCAAAGGACGCGCCAATATTCAAAGCATCTCAGACGCGGAGGGCCGGCGCAGGGTGCTGGGCTCACAGCGCGCCGCCGCCAACACCTACCAGTAGGTTTTTCCGGGTGTCGTTTCAGCCCTTTCACGGGCTCTTTTTCAACCCCGGAGGACACGGAAAACCCTAGAGGAGATGAGGGGAGGATTCAAACGGGAGGTGCGAATGGAAGGCGCAGACTATGGATCCCGGAATGGGCGCTGGAAACCAAGGAAGACACGGAGCCAAAACTCAAAGCGGAACCCAAATTTCCGTGTATTCCGCGCATTCCGTGGTTGATCTTTGCTGGAAACGTCTGGGCTGCTACGCGGCATTGAGTGTTGAGTGCTGTTCTCTGTTCTCTGTTCTCTGTTCTCGGTTCTCTGTTCTCGGTTCTCGGTTTTTATGAGGCGCCTTCTCCCTTTTCTCGTCCTGCTGTTTCCGGTTGCACTCGGTGCCGCGGGGGAGGCCGCGCCGGCGGATTTCACCTTCCGCGTACGGCGGGCGAATGCCACGATCCATCTGGAGACGGATGGCGGGCCGTTGGTGCGGCGGCTGGTCATTTCGTTTTCGGCGTTTCACCTGCCCGCGCAGGTGATTGAGTGCGAAGGCGGCGCGGAGAACAGCATGGACATCGATCCCGCGCACCCCGACCGCGTCTTTGAATCCGCCGACTACGATGAGGATGGCTACAACGACTTCAGCGTTCTCGATGCCTCCGGCACGGCCGTGAATCACATCCGGCACTTCTTCTTCTACCATCCCGGCAGGCATCAGTTTGTGAGGCGGCGCGACTTTGATGAGAGCGGCGTGGCGGACTACGATCCCAGCACCGGCATCTTCTCCAGGTACTGGCGCGGCGGGCCTACGGCTGGCGGCGCGAGCTATCGCTTCCAGCACGGGCGCCTGGTGCTCCTGCGCACCGTGCAGAAGGCGGGCGCGGAAAGTTTTCGCGACATCCTGCCGCATGCCTCGGAGCTGGACACGTACATCGTCACCACCGTCTATCTTCCTGGCGGGCGCATCCGGCGCTTTTACAGCCGCGAGGGGCCGTGAGGTGGCACATTCACCCGCCTCGCTGCGGCTCCTCGGCGTGGTGGGGTTTGCCACCGGGTGGGGGAGGGCTCGGGGCTGGCGGGTGTCTGCCACCTGCTGCGGGCTCGGAGGGCCCGCGCTCCATGGGGCTGCGGCGTGCCGTGCGTGAGGCGGTGATCAGACTGGGGTGCGGCAGCGAGGGGCCACGCCCGCTTTTTCACCGTGCACTTCGCGCCGTCCGATGTTCAATGACGGGCGTTTCTTTTTTTCGCACGGCTTTGTTCCTCCACCTTTTTCACGATCCCCCCGGTTCTTTTTGTTTCCTCATGCTCTTTCAGCAGCCAGCCGCCATCGGCCGTGTCATCGGCCTTGCTCTTTGTGTCATCAGCACGTGGATCTCCGGGAAGGAGACGCTGGAGATCCTGGGGAAGGCGATGCACCGCTCGTTGTGGAAGATCACGGCGGACTTCGGATTCCTGGCGCTGATCGCCTTCTCGCTCACGATCCTGGGCGAATGGCTGTGGTCCTTTGAGGAAGGCTGGGAGCGCCTGCAGCGCGGCCTGCGGATTTTGCAGGCCGGCATTCTCGTCGGTGGTTTCGCGCTGGCGCTGATCATGTGCGTCGAGCATGCGTTCAAGGTCATTTAAGGCGGCGTTTGAAAACCGGAGGATGCATGGCGGGTCCGGCGTGTTTGGGAGCGCGGGCCGTCCGAGCCCGCAGCATTTCGCAATGCCGGGCGGCCACGCAGAGCCTAGGCGCGCACTGCCGCCCTGCGCACTGGCGCGCGCCGTCCTGAATGCTCGTGTTTGCGACCTGACGGGAGCTGGGAGTGATCTTGCAGGTGTCTGCCGGGCCGCGCGCCCGGGGCGTCCTTTGCAGCCGCGCTGCACGCTCATTCATCTCCCATCAGCCACTCCAGCGCCTCATGCTCATCGGCAAAGACGTTGGCGGCCATGCCGGCGTTCGCGGCCACGGTCACGCCGAACTTGCGGTTGTCCAGCATCTGCAGGGGCACCGCCACCGCCATGCGCACCAGGCCGCCGGACACGCGCGCCCATTCGCGGATGAAGGCGTAGCGCGCGGCCAGGCCCGGAGTTTTCACGCCTGTCACCTCCGTCATCGCCACCAGCAGGCGGTGCATGCCTGTGGCGCGTGCAAAGACGATGGCATCGGTGATGAGATCCACCACTTCGGCCAGCACCATGCTGCCGCGCAGGCGTAAAACGGCATGGTCCTCGGCCTGCTCGAAATGAGGCGGTGCGTGCATGGTCGCCTGGAGAGATAAGCCGCAGGCGGTCGCATGCAAACGCCATTTAAAAAACTCACACCGGTCATTTTACCTCAAGTAAGCCATATCTTTATAATAGGATGAGCCAAATAGAGATAATCCATCGGCCTAGTGCATGCGATTCTGATTCGCATGAAACGCATGGCAACTGCCGCCGCACATCAAACTGTGGCGGGCATGACAACCCTCTATTGGACAGCCTCTCAACGCGCGCGGAGGGCTGCGGCCTGAGCCATGCCATCTGCCTATCTTCAGTCTCTGCAAAAAGCCATCGAAGCCGCGCACGGGTGTCCTTGCGAGCATCAGACCACAGGTTACATCCATGAAGAAATGGATGGTGAAACCCTGTGGAAAGGAGCGGTGGACACCTTCGCGCTCCACGGTCACCCCACAGCCACCAAGGCCTATGCCTGGAGCTGGAAGGACGAGGACGGTGGGAACCGCCACGTGGCCATTTTGAATCTTCCACCGGTGCATTCTCCGCGCACCGCCGTGCAGCAGGCCATCGCCACCGGGCAGCTTCGCTGAGTCCTGGCGCTTGTTCTTCTTTCTTCGGTTTGCCGCCTGCATGCCGGTGCAGGCTCCGCGCGCGCCGTCTTCCGGATGCGCGCCGGGCTCATTGGTCGCTGGCGTCTTCTTCCTCCAGCTCCTCGCGTTCCATGAGCTTTTCTTCGTCCTCCTCAATGGCGCGCAGTTCTTCCTCGGCTTCATCGGCGCCTTCTTCGGTGAGGATTTCGGGATACGTGGCCTCATCTTCGGGGGGCTGCGGGGGTACGCGGTAGCCGGACTCCTGCGCAGGGGCGTCCCAGGTTTCCAGCTCCGCCAGGCGCGGGGAGACGATCTCCGGCGGCAGCGGCAGATTGCCCAGTTCGTCCTCGGCCAGCAGCGGCTTGGCGTCCGGGTCTTCGAGCACGGTGGGGCGTGGTGTTTCGCGGTCCTGCGCGGTGGCCGGGCGGTCTGCCGCGGGGGCGGAGGAGTCTGCGGCGGTGGCCTCGCGCTGGGGTGATGACGTGGTTTTCATGCTGAGGGTCCTTTTTCAATGGCATCGCGGCAGGGCAGGGGCGTGCGTCTATGATTTTGATGCTGGATGCTGGATGCTGGATGCTGGATGCTGGATGCTGGATGCTAGATGCTGGATGCTGGATGCTGGATGCTGGATGGTGGATGGTGGATGGTGGATGGTGGATGCTGGCGAGTGGGGGTGCAGGGGGCGGGCTCGGGGGCGGGCTCGGGGGACTGGGGCCGGGGCGCTGCTGGGGTGAATATTCAGATTGAACCTCTCTTGTGTCTGCCGCGTCCAAATCTGGCTTTTCGCGCGATATACAGCGGCAGCCGGATTCGCTGGCAGTCTGCTGTCGTTCGCGGTATTCTCATTTCATTCCTGTGCCTGTGATTTCTCCCACGTCGTCCGCCCCTCGTGCAGCACTCACCCGTGCCGGAGGGCGCGCGTGTGCTGGCTCCCACTCCCGCTTCCGCTTCAGCACTGGCAGCGCCGCCTGGCGGCTGCGGCTGCGGCTGCGGCTGCGGCTCAGCGCGCTGGGCGCGGCCCTTCTGGCCTCCGCCCCGGTTTTTGCTGACCCCGCCGAGGAGCCGGCGGCGAAGATCCTGCGCAGCGAGGTGGTGCCCACGCCGCCCGGCGCGGCGAAGACCGCGGCACCGCAGGCCGTGCCCGGCGCCACGCCTGCGCACAAAGATAAAACTCCCGCACACAGCGGCAAAACGGCAGCCGGCCACCAGAGCAAAACATCCTCTGCCGAACACGAAGGCAAAGCCTCCGGCGAACACGAAAAACATAAAACGCCCGCGCACGCCGCGCCTGCGGCGGTGTTTGTGCCCGGCGCGGGCTCCCGCACGGATGTGAAGCCTTTTTACTTCGCCATCCCCGCGCCACGCGGGCAGATCCTGGACCGCAAAGGGCGGCCGCTGGCGCAGAATGGGCTGGTGCGCAGGCTGCAGTTCACCGTGCCGGCTGACCAGCGCGCCACGCTGGAGTCCTACACCGCCTGGCTGCAGCAGGAGATCGCCGCCGTGCAGGCGGACCTGCCCGCCGCGCGCATGCCGGACGCGGATTTTTTAAAGCGCCACTATGAGAGCCGCCGCGAGCTGCCCATCACCGTGAGCGATGCGCTGGCGCAGGAGATCCCGGTGGACCCGAAGAAGCACCCGCATGCCAGCGTGCGCAGCGAGTACGTGCGCCACTACCCGCACGGCGCCATGGCCGCGCACATCCTGGGCTACGTCTCGTCAGACGGGCCGCCGCCCTCCGGCCCCATCCTGCGCAGCGAGCCCCTGTGGCAGCGCACCCGCGGCGCCTCCGGCCTGGAGGCCGCCTTCAACAAGCAGCTCACCGGCACGGATGGCACGCTGTGCCTGATGATGGCAGATGCTGGTAGCGTGGCGTATGAGCAGGTCTTCACCCCGCCCGCCGCCGGGCGCGATGTGGTGACCACGCTGAATCTGGACACCCAGCGCAGCGCGGAAAATGCGCTGGCCCACTCCGGCCGCCGCTGCGCCATGGTCATCGTGGACGCCTACACCGGGGACATCCGCGCCATGGCCAGCTTCCCGCACTACGATCCCAACGCCTTCGCCGGCGGCATCTCGGACGCGGATTTCACCAAGCTCACGCAGGACATCAACGGCCCGCTGTTTGACCGCGCGCTGCTGGGCACCTACCCGCCCGGCTCCGTGTTCAAGCCCCTCGTCGTCATGGCAGGCCTGCGCGCCGGCACGGTGGATGCCGCGCGGGAGTTTGAGTGCGGCCCCTCGCTGATGATCGACGGCCGCGAATTCGACAACTGGTCCAAGGACGACCACGGCTGGTTCAATGCGCGCGCCGCGCTCATCCGCTCCTGCAACACGTACTTCTACCAGTCCGCCATGACCACGCGGGACCGGCCCATCCTCTACATGGCGCATGAGTTTGGCCTGGGCAGCGCGCCCGTGCTGCCGCTGAGGACGGCGGGCGGCCTGCTGCCGCAGAGCGCGCCCTCAAACCACGACCTGGCAAATCTCTCCATCGGCCAGGGCGTCACGGAGGCCTCGCCGCTGCAGGTGGCCATGATGATGGCCACGCTGGCGAACGGCTCCTGCCGGCCGCGCCCGCGCCTCGTCATGCAGACGCAGTCGCAGACCGGCCAGCTCGGAGATGTGAGCATGCCCTGCCGGGAGACGCTCATGCCCGTGAGCCAGATGGACCTGGACACCGTGCGCAGCGGCATGTTTGGCGTGGTGAACCATGTGAACGGCACCGGCAGGGCCGCGCGCCTGAAAAAAGTGCCCGTCTTTGGCAAGACCGGCACCGCCCAGTGGGTGCTGCGCGGCGCGAAGGCAAACGTGGTGTGGTTCGCCGGATTTGTGGGCACCAATCCACCGCTGGCCTTTGCCGTGATGGTGGAGGGAAACGCCGGCGAAGGCGGCCTCTCCGGCGGCGGCACCGCCGCACCCATCGTGGCCAAAGTGCTGCACGACATCCAGGACAAGCCTACCGCGCACGGCGTGAACTACGATCCGCTGAACGTGGAGGAGGAGAACGATCCGCTCACGCCCGACATCATGAATCTCCCGCCGCCCGGTTATTACTACGGCGGCCCGCCCTCGCCCGGAGACTACTACGGCGGCCGCCCGCCCCCGCCGCAGTACCGTGACAATTCCGTCGGCGGCTTTTTCCACCGCTTGTTCCGATGACTCCTCCTCCTCCTACTCCTCCTCTTCCTCCCTTTCTCAGGGAGTAGGAGGAAGAGTAGGAGGAGGAGGAAGAGTTCTCCCAATCGTCCTCGTCCTCCTACTCGAACTCGTCCCCGATCACTGAGCCCCGCCGACACCCCAGTTCCCGCACCAAAAAATCCTCCTCTTCCTCCTACTCCTCCTCTTCCTCCCTTTCTCCCTTTCTCAGGGAGTAGGAGGAAGAGTAAGAGGAGGAGGAAGATTACAATCTCCCCGCCAATGCTCCCGCGCCTTCTGCTCCTCCTCTCACACGTCCGCGCACGCTATGGCCGGCTTCCCCGCTGGCTGCGTTTCATGGGCGGAGTCTGCGCGGTGTTCGCGTTCATCGGCCTTCTCGCATTCGGGCTGGTGTGGCATCACTACGCCAGCCTCGCCGCCACGTTTGACATGTCCGCGCTGAACCGCGGGCAGAATGAAACCCTCATCGTGGATGCGAAGGGCGAGCCCATCGGCAGCGCGAGCGAAATCGAGCGCGAGCTCGTCACTATCGAGGACGTGCCCACCACGCTGACGGATGCCATCATCGCCACGGAGGATGCGCGCTTCTTTTCCCACCATGGGTATGACGTCATCGGCCTCACGCGCGCCGCGGTGAAAAACTTCACCGCCAAGGGCATCCGCCAGGGCGGCAGCACCATCACCCAGCAGCTCGCGCGCAATGCCTTTGGCCTGCAGGGGCGCAGCTATGAGCGCAAGCTCACGGAAATCTTTCTGGCCATGCGCATCGAGCGCGAATGCACGAAGGAGCAGATCCTCACCTATTACCTGAACCGCATCTACCTCGGCACCGGCTGCAGCGGCGTGGGCGCGGCGGCGCGCTGCTACTTTGGCAAGGATGTGCACGACCTCACGCTGGTGGAGTCCGCCACGCTCGCCGGCATCATCAAGGCCCCGGTCTCCTACTCCCCCATCACCCAGCCTGCGCTGGCCAGACAGAAGCGTGACCTCTCCCTGCAGCGCATGGTGGAGACGAAGAGCATCACCCAGGCCGAGGCGGACGCCGCCAAAGCGCAGCCGCTGGTGACGCGGCATGACAAGGCCCGCGTGCGCACCGGCTACATGCTCGCCGCCGCGCGCAGCGAGTTTCAGCGCCTGGGCCTGAAGCCCGGCACGCCGCCGGAGATGACGATGACCCTGCGCCTGACCTGGCAGCACAAGCTCGATGCCCTGGTGCGCCAGCATCTGGAGCACCTGGCTCCTGAGGACAAGGCGCTGCAGGGCGCCGTCATCGTGCTGGACAATCACTCCGGCGCCATCCTGGCCATGCAGGGCGGGCGTGATTTCACCACCAGCCCCTTCAACCGCGCGCTGGAGGGCGTGCGCCCGCCCGGCACCTCCTTTCTCCCGCTCGTGTATGCCGCCGCGCTCACCGCGCAGCCAGACGTCACTGACGCGCCGCAGATCGACGGCCCGCTGGACAACAAGCAGGCGATGATCGGCGGGCTCACCGGCACGCTGGGGGAATGGGGTGCTGAGGGCGAGCCCGTGGCCTACACCGGCGGCACCATCACGCCCATGGAGTCTCTTTTGGAAAACCGCACTGCGGCCACCGTGCGCATGGCCTACCAGGTGGGGCTGGATCCTTTGCGCACCGCGCTGAACCGCTGCGCCTTCACCACCCCGCTGCGCACGGAGGCCGCCTTTGCCCTGGGGCAGAGCCCGCTGCGGCTCATTGAGTTTGCGCGCGCCTTCACCGCCATCGCCAATGACGGCCGCCTCTGCGCCACGCCGCACCTGCTTCTCGCCCCCTCGGTGCGCAGCACGGAGGTCTTTGCCCCCGCCGCCGTCTCCCATGTGCGGGAGACCCTGATCTCCGGGATGGAGCGCCCCGAGTACCGCAAGCCCCTGCTGGCCCACGGCCTCGCGAATAAAAGCATCGCCGGGTACGGCGGCATCACGTATGACCGCACGGACGCGTGGTTCATCGGCGCGGATCGCGCGCTCACCTGCCTGGTGTGGATCGGGCATGACAAAGACCAGCCCATCAGCGCCAAGAGCACCGCCACGGCTGCCACCGTCACCGCTGCCACCGCCGCGCTGCCGCTGTGGTCCGCCGTGTTTGCCATGGTCACTGAGGGCAAGCCCCGCGGCTGGGACAGCAAAGCCCCCGCCTCCCCGCTGCTGGCCGCGCCGCCCCGCGCCCTCTTTGTGGAGGGGGAGGCCCGCATCGTCCCCGTCACCCCGCTTTCCACTGTCGTCGTCGGCCACGATCCCTACCAAAGCGCCAGCGCCCCCGGCGCCGTGCCCGCCGCCGTGCCGGTTCCCCAGGAAGCCGTGATCCCCAAGGCGATTCCGGTGACGCGGTAGCCTTCATCTTCAGCTTCGTCCTCGTTCTCGAACTCGTCCTCGTCCTCGTCCTCGTCCTCGATCACGCTGCGCCGCGCGCAGGAAAAATGCCGAATGACGAATGCAGCTCGCAGCATGCAGCATGCAGCATGCAGCGCGCGGAAAGCAGAGCACGAAGCCGCTCGAAAAAAACACAGCGCTCCCGCGTGACGAGCGCGCGGAGTGGTCCGCACTCTCCGAGTGCGGTGTCCCCCACCAGTCTTCTCCCACGCCAGGAGTGCGGCAAGAGCACCAGGCACATCTCGCGCAGCGAGAAGACGACTCTTCCTCTTCCTCCTACTCCTCCTCTTCCTCCCTTTTCCGGGAGTATAGCGTTTTCCAAACCGGATTTCCGTTCAGCGGCGCGTGGAGACGTTCGGCGGAGGCTGGAGGACCAGCCTCCCTACCTCGCTGCAGGCATGCGAGTGCCCGGCGCAGGTAGGGGTAGGGCTGGCTGTCCTCAGCCAGCCGCCGTTGAAGCCCATGATCCGCGATCAAGAAACAGCCCGCTCAACGGAAATGAGTTTTGCGAACCGCTATATATAGCGCCGCGCCCTGCGCCGCCGCCGCGCGCCGTCCTGAATGCTCGTGTTTGCGACCTGACGGGAGGTGGGAGTGGTTTTGCAGGTGTCTGCGACCTGCTGCGGGCTCGGAGGCCCGCGCTCCTGGGGGCTTCTTCTTTTGCGGGGTGGTGGGACGCTCGAAGGCGGTGATTATAGCGTTTTCCAAACCGGATTTTTGGTCAGCGGCGCGTGGAGACGTTCGGCGGAGGCTGGA
The DNA here is from genome assembly GCF_044227185.1 of Prosthecobacter sp. Lineage (GTDB taxonomy): Bacteria > Verrucomicrobiota > Verrucomicrobiia > Verrucomicrobiales > Verrucomicrobiaceae > Prosthecobacter. The sequence goes on from NZ_JBGAFO010000013.1 coordinate 216,085, forward strand.
GGACCAGCCTCCCCGCCTCGCTGCAGGCATGCGAGTGCCCAGCGCCGGTAGGGCTGGCTGTCCTCAGCCAGCCGTCGTCGAAGCCCATGATCCGCGATCAAGAAACAGCCCGCTCAATGGAAATGAGTTTTGCGAACCGCTATAAGAGTAAAAGAGGAGGAGGAAGAGCCGCGCCACAGGGCCCGCCGCCCCATCACCCCATCACCCCATCACCCCGCCTGAAGCTACCCTTACCTTTCGCTAAGGCCGCTGCTCATTGTCCCTCCGCCGTCCGTTCGGGAGAGTGTTCACCTCAACCGACGATGAAACACATCCACATTCACCTCCGCCCCCTCCCGCTTCTCGCAGCTTTGGCTGTGGCCTCCCTCACGCAGCAGCTTCATGCCGGCGCTCCTGTGCCGGGCATCGCCGCCGCCGCCGCCGAACCCGCCGTGTCCGGCATCAATGGCAAGCTCGACGCCGACTACGGCGCCATCAACCGCAGCTCCACCCGCGGTGTGGCGGGCACGATCTCCGTGCCGCTGGGCCAGCGCTTTGGCGCGCAGTTTGACGGCCTCTACCAGCACGGCTTCTCCACGAATATCTTCGGCGTCGGCACCCACCTCTTCACGCGAGATCCCGGCAAGGGCCTCCTCGGCCTGGCCTTCAGCGGCATGACCAGCCAGAAGTTCACCGACGTCATCGTCGGCATGGAAGGCGAGTACTACTTCAAGAAAGTCACGCTCGGCCTCGTGGCCGGCTACGACAACTACAACTCCCGCGTGCCCACCACCTTTCCGGGGCTGGCCACGCACCAGAGCTTTGCCGCCGCGCGCGTGTATGCCGCCATCTACCCCATGGACAATCTCATGGTGCGCCTGGAGTACCAGAACCGCTTCAACCACAACTTCTACGTCGCGCACGTGGAGTGGCAGACGCCCATCAACGGCGTGGCCCTCTACGCCGACGCCGGCGTGGGCGAGCACAGCTACGCCCACCTCATCGGCGGCGTGCGCATCTACTTCGGCGGCAGCAAGCCCCTCAAGGACCGCCACCGCAAGGACGACCCGAGCAACGTGAACTCCACCTTCATCGGCACCAACAGCGGCGGCTCCACCGACACCGCCGCCCCCGCGCCGGTCAAGCTGCCGGACTGATTGATCTGCGATTGCGACCTCGACCTCGAGCTCGTTTTTGTTTTTGTTTTCGTCCGTTCCGGTTTGGGTGTCGCTGTCGATTCCAACACTCGTTTTCCAAACCGGGACTTCCTCATCTAAAACCCCCGCCCGGCAGGCCACTCCTGCCGGGCTTTTTTCGTCCTGCTCCGCTGACGCCGCAGGCGCAGAAAGTAGTCCTCCTCGCTCCGCGAGAGGACCCAGCGCTCACGCAGCGTCGAAGCATGCACAGACTACCGAGCGCCCGAAGTGCGGCGGAGCGCTGGGCACATCTCGCGGAGCGAGATGGCTACTTTGGCGGCTTTGCCGCTCCAAGACCAAGCGTGAAGCCCTTTCGAAAAAACATCCCTGTCGGCTTTAACGCATCAAATGAGATTATGGGCTCCAGCACATAAAATGAATGTTTTTTAGGAAGCACCACGGCGGAACTCGCGGATCACTCGACGGCCAAACCTCCCCCGCCTTCATTTTAATAACTGTTTATTTGAACAGTCATCGAAACGTGCCACACTGCGCCCATGCACCCCAGTCCCCACGATCTCGCTGAAATGGCCGCTGCAATCGAAGGCACCCAGGTGGCCGCGCGGCAGTGGCTGCAGGCCGGTTTTTCGCCTGGAGACGCCGCTGCCTATGTCAGGGCGGGGTGCTTCGATGTGGACCGCACGGACGAGCTGCGCCGGGCCCGCATCGCCCCCAGCCACATCGCCGCGCTGGGGCTCGGCTGGGATTTCTGCGCGGGGAAAGTCCCCCTCTCAGAGCTTCTGCCGGACACCCGTGCCGCGGCAGCGGCACCCACGCTGTGGTGATGCGATCCCTGCCGTGGCGTGCCCTGCTGCCAGGCCGTGTTTGAAAATCAGCTGAACGACCGCACCCCACACAGTCCGTAGAGCGCGGGCCTCCGAGCCCGCAGCAGGTGGCAAGCATTCTGCGTGAAATCGTTCACACCAGCAGCCCTTAACGGAAAAACACGCGGCAGCATCCAGAGTAGAGGCGGAAGGGAAAGCACGGCGTTTCTCCTGCTTCGCGGAGTGCTGCGGGCTCGGAGGCTGATCTTTACCCATAAGTTTGCCGGGGCCGAAGCCTGCGCCAGACATCGGTGATCATGTCGAGCTTGTTGAGTCCCTGCCATAGCACCTGAGCTCCTGGGTGGCCGTCGCCCTTGCGTCCCAGATGTCCACCGAGACG
>NZ_JBGAFO010000014.1:0-215379 GCF_044227185.1 Prosthecobacter sp.
GGAGCCGCCGGAGTGGACAGACTCCAGGTGGAAGCATTGCCCGAATGGCTGAGAGCCAGATGGGAGCAGACAAGAGCCAGCCTGCTGGCGGGAAGGTATGAGCCGCAGGCCGTGAGGCGGGTGGACATACCCAAACCCGGCGGCGGTGTTCGCACCCTCGGCATACCGACTGTGTGCGACCGCCTCATCCAGCAGGCCATCCATCAGGTGCTCAGCCCGCTGTGGGAGGGGGAGTTCTCCGAACACAGCCATGGCTTCAGACCCGGTCGAAGTGCGCATCAGGCGGTGCAAGCCGCCAGAAAGCACGTCGAGGAGGGGCACCGATGGGTCGTGGACATCGACCTGGAAAAGTTCTTTGACCGGGTCAATCACGACATCCTCATGGCCCGGCTGGCGCGCAAGATCAGGGATAAAACCCTGCTGCGGCTCATCCGGCGCTATCTGGAGGCCGGGATGATGCATAAAGGCATCGTCGAACCACGAACCGAAGGAACGCCGCAAGGCGGCCCGTTATCGCCCCTGCTCTCCAACATTCTTTTGGATGACCTGGACAAGGAGCTGGAGAGACGCGGCCACCGCTTTGAGAGGTATGCCGACGACTGCAACATCTACGTGAAGTCGAAGGCGGCGGGCATGCGAGTGCTTGCCAACGTCACGAGGTTCGTGGAGAAGAAGCTCAAGCTGAGGGTTAACACTGCCAAAAGCGCGGTGGACCGGCCATGGAAGCGCAAGTTCCTAGGCTACAGCATGACCAGCCACTACAAGCCCAGGCTCAAAGCGGCAGGGCAGAGCGTGGCGAAGCTCAAGGACAAGGTCCGCTCGCTCTGGAGAGTGAGCCGAGGCCGCAACCTTGGGCGCTTCATCCGAGAAGACCTCAACCCCGTGCTGCGGGGTTGGGCCGGTTATTACCGGCTGGCGGAAGTCAAAGGCCACTTCGAGGAACTCGACGCCTGGGTGAGGCGCAAGCTGCGATGCAGCCAATGGCGGCAATGGAAGCGAGGGCCCACCCGCAGGAAAGAACTCATCAGGCTGGGGGTGGAACCCGAGCGGGCGAGAATCGGCGCGTTCAACGGACGAGGTCCCTGGTGGAACGCCGGGGCCTCGCACATGAACGAAGCCCTCCCCGCGAAATGGTTCCGCCAGCACAATCTGGTGTTCCTGCTCGAAACCATCCAACGCTGGCAGCGTCAGGTCAGACCATGAACACAAACTCTTCATCTCAACCGCCGGATGCGGAACCGCACGTCCGGTGGTGTGGGAGGACGGCGGGGGCAACCCCGCCTCCTACCCGATTGAAATGAGCTTCTCGCTCCAAGCGGGGGTGAATGCCGGTGGAAGGATTTTAACAATTCTCATCGATGCAATTCGAATGACAGGCGCATTTTGGCTGCGTTATCTTGAGATCATGAGCACCTTCACTTTCACAATGGCTCCTTCGGGGCAGTTTGCGTCAACTTTTGGCTACAGTGCTGGCATTGCCAACGTTGATCTTCCGGTCATCTGGAACCCCGGCGTTTTTGAGCATCTTCGCGACTCCTACAAAATTGTGGAGTATGAGAACAAGCTTACTCGCCTCGGTGATATACTCACTGTTCAGTATCCAATAGTGAAAAGAGAAGATCTCGACTCGTATGGCGAAGTCCTTGTGAAACTTGCACATGACGTGAAGGACAATGCCGCTCATATCAATATCGGTCCTCTCAGGGGGGCGTTTCGCCCATGCTCAATTGTGGATGTGATGACAAGAAGCCAAGTGGAATATCAATTTTTGAACTATACCCGGCATGTGGACAGAGAGGTTGAGATCTTGAGGGAATTATCGCATATGCTTTTGCAGCATGACCCCGAGGAAAAAGAATTCCGAATTCAGATAACCGACACCGCCATCGGTGGTTACGGGGCCGAGCATTTAGCCGCTTTGCTTTCTCGTGTCAAAGCAGGTCATTCTCGGTACAGTCAACAGCAATGGGAGGTGAATTTCAATCTCTTGCATGACACAAGAGTGAACGCCAACCCTGGTAAAATGAGGGGCATTGCTTCCAAAAGCATAGGCGGATTGAAATTCAAAGTTCAGCTTCATGAAGTGCCTGACTTAATCACAGAGGACTATGATGGAGGACTTGGCTTGAAGTTCGAAGGTGGCGAAATTAGGCCATGCTCTGAACGTGGGAATTTTGTATTGATCTCGAACAACGCAATTTCTTTAGTTCAATCTGATGACCTTAAAATCACCTTTGATGAGCTTTTCACACAATCCGTAACGGATGGTTTAATCATGTCGGACGAATACAAGCAGGTTGGGGACATTTGGAATCAGTCCCGCTTAAAATGAGAAGGAGCCAAAATCGCTACTTTCCTTCCCTCCATTCCTGAAACGTACTGCAAAGTCTCGTTCCGTTTCGGATGTGCTTTTGTCCGACAGGTGTATTCGTCAGCTTTTCATCGATGATGAACTCGACCAGTTTGGTGAACTTCTCGGCGGGAATGTGCCCCCGGCTGCGTTTGACGAGACGAAATTTTGTTTTGATGTGCTTCCCGATCCTAGCCCATAAGGCGTCTTCATCACGCTCAATGGGTGACATGAACTTTACATACATCTCGCAGAGGTAATCAATGTAACCTGCCAGGTTGGCATCAGCACCGATGCTGTTGGCTGGATATTTGCCAGCCTCCTTTTTGGGTTTGCCTCCAACGTGGATGTTAATTTTGCCCTGGTTATGTCCGCCAATGGCAACTGCCACGCCACCGGAAGAAGCCCGGGCATCCGCATTTCCATGAACTGGGCTGCTTTTGATGCTTTTGGAGTTCTTTTTCAACTGTTTGGCGTGAATGAGCGCCGCTTGCTCTGCCATGCGTGGCGTGACCTCATTTTGCGACTCGCGTTCGTGCATCTCTTTGATCTCAGAGAGAATATCCACCGAGTATTTGGCCGGTGATTTATCGACCTCAGTGTGATGTGTTGGACACAAGAGAATTAAATTTTTGAAGTCGTCTTTTTCGTCTGACGTCAGCGCGGGATCATACCTAGGCCCACCTTTGCGCCTTGCCCGAATGTGACAGATTTCGGCGATGGAGTGATCCTCAACGACAAGCGGTGCATGGCACCAGGGAATGGCGCACTGGTTGCCGGACTTGGCGAACAAGCGCTTCACAACGGTTAAGCTGACAGGCATGGTGATTTTGTGACGGTTAATCTTCTTCCTCAAACTCTCCAGGGATTTTTGGATAGTGATGTTTTAGAAAAGATGTTTCTTCGCGAGGCCACCAACGGCGCTTGATGTCCATCCATAGCCGAGCACGAGGGACTGGCCTGGCTTCTCCCCACGGCATAAATGCCTTGCGTTCACCCGCTCTGAACATCCGATGAATAGGCATGGTACTTCGGTAAGGCTGAGGGCGTCGAACAATCCTGTAGGGTTTTTCGAAGCTGCCAGCCTCCTCCCAATAGCCGTTCTCGTTGGATCTAAAGCTCACTGAACGGGTTGCCGCGCCGAAATGAACAGGAAGAACCTCACCACCCATACCTGGCAGCCAATAATATACCCTCCCGAAATACATCGCGTGAAGGTATCTTTCGACCAGCCTCGGGCGGAAGATCTCTTCTCCAAGTTCTTGGGTCAAAGGCACCACCCAGAGAACAGCAATGCCAAGTTCAGAATAGTCACGAGTGCGGGCTATGAGACTGCGAATTCCGAGCGCTGACTTTTGCACTTCAATGACTACTCGCCTGCCCTTGATCCAACCCTCAATGTCTGGCTTTCTGGTTTTACGATTTGTTTCCCGGCTCCCTTGAATTTTCCTGGTGTCACAGAACCACTCGGAGGAAGGACACGCTGAGCGCAGCGCTTCATAGATGCGGCGCTTGCATTCATAATGCAGCAAAGATTCCCGCGAAGTGTCAATTGGAGACAAACGGGCATGATGAGCAAAGTGGTCACGCATCTTCCAAGGATGCCTGTGAATGACATCGGAGAGGCAGCCAGGGCAAAGAAAGGGGCCGTCATTTTTGTTTACACTCGATGCATGAACCCTCTGACCGGTGCCTTGATGAACGGCAAATCCCTCCAGCAGAGCAGAACACCCAACTTCTCGCGCATCCCGACTGGGTGGCAAATATGGCTGTTGTCCGTCATCTGACCTGCTCATGGTGATGCTCGATTATTTGTGTCAGAGCCCAGCAGTCTGCAAAATATTTTTAAACATATTTCACTCAGGCAGGAAAAGCACAAAACATCAAATATCTCCTCGGCGGCCTTCTTTTTGGCATTTAAAAACTGGACGCTTTCCAAACACATGGTGTCACATTTCAAAAGAAATGCTCGGCGTGGTAAAATGACAGCATGCTTCGTAATTCATCGCGGCTTCCACGATTCACCCGCGCGCCTCAAAAGGCCGGTGGATTTCGTGTGACTCCGCGTGACTTGCAGATTCTGCGTGTAGTGGCAGAGCATCGCTTCATCCGTTCCGAATGGATTGCCCGTCTGGCTGGAGGCAGCTATCAACAGGTCATTCGTAGGCTGCATCTGCTTTACCACCACAGCTATTTGGATCGCCCACGAGCGCAGATTGACTACTACCACGAAGGCGGTTCACACAGTATGATCTACGGCCTGGCTTCAAGGGGAGCTGGCCGCCTCCGTCGCGACCTCAACATGCCCTTTGAGCGCATGGACTGGACAACGCGCAACCGTCATGCCAGCCGTCTGCTGCTGGAGCACACCGTTTTGCTGAGTGACTTCATGGCAACTCAGCTCATTGAAGGGGGCGGTGAACGCAAACGCTTCGTCAACGCTGAAGACCTCGACTTGCGCGCCGACCCACGCAAATCCGGCCCCATTCGCTGGTCATATTCCAACTGCGGTGGTCGTCGTATGACACTCATTCCCGACAAGGTGTTTGCCTTCGATGAGAAGGATCAAAACGGTAAAGTGACGCGCAGCCACTATCTGGTGGAGGCCGACCGTGGAACCATGCCGATCAAACGCAGCAATCCCCGTCAGACTTCCATCATGCAAAAGCTCCATGGGTATCACCTGTTGAGCCGTGTGCTGCACAGGCTCCCCCCACGCACTTTCGTTGTTATCGTGAGCGCCTCACCTCAAAGGCTCGCCAACATCGTGGCGGAGATTCGAAAAGCGGCGCTTCCTTCCAGCCTTTTCAAAATGGCCCACCCGGAAGGCATGGAGCTTCCAGATCCTGCCGAGTAAGTAACCTCCCATATTTCACAACACACAACTCGAAGGCAGTCAACTCCCGAGTCTGCGTGTCTCCTGATACCATGAGCTGTGGAGGTGTTTGCACAACGCAGACATCCCGCAAACACCACACTGCTCATTTCAACATGGGAAGACCCTTCATTGATTTCACCGCGGTCAAATCCGCCGTGTCTTTCGAGCAGGTGCTGGAGCATTACGGCTTCACGGCCAAAATGCACCGCACCCGCAACGGCGATGGCCTCGACGGCCCTTGCCCCATTCACCCTGAAGCAACCGGCAAGGATGCCTTCAAGGTGACACTCAGCAAGAACTGCTGGTACTGCCACAACTCCGTCTGTAAATGCGGAGGGAACCATCTCGACTTTGTCGCCAAGATGGAAAACTGCGACGCCCACGAAGCGGCACTCAAAATGGACCAGTGGTTCAATCTTGGACTGGCTGGAAAATCGGACGCCTCAACCGGAACCTCGCGGTATAGCAGCCCGACTGCACAGCCAGCCGTGGCTTCAGCGAGATTCACACCTCGACAGCAGCCACAGGTCGAGGAAGAACCACCCGAAGAAGATGGCGAAAACAAGCCGCTCAACTTCAAGCTGGAGAACCTCAAAGCGGATCACTCCTACCTCGCCGAACGCGGGCTCACGCCAACCACAGTGGCTGAGTTTGGACTCGGATTCTGCGCCAAAGGCACCATGTCAGGCCGGATTGTCATCCCCATTCACAATGCGGGGGGCGAACTCGTCGGGTATGCAGGCCGTTGGCCAGGACAACCACCGGAAGACAGGCCCAAATACAAGCTGCCAGCAGGTTTCAAGAAGAGCGCCGAGGTGTTCAACCTCGACCGTGCTTCTTTGGAGGAAAAAGGGCTGCCACTGATCGTCGTCGAGGGCTTCTTCGATGTGATCAAGCTCTGGCAGCTTGGATTTCGCCGCGTGGTTTCGATCATGGGCAGTTCTCTCTCTGCACTTCAAGAGGCAGCGCTTGTCACAGCCACAGAAGGCCGCTCAGGCATCATCCTGATGTTTGACGAGGATGAGGCCGGGCGCATGGGCCGTGAAAGGGCTCTTGTGCGTCTGGCGCAAAAACTGTTCGTCCGTGTGGCAGTTCTCCCTCAGGAGGGTGCTCAGCCGGATCATCTGACGGAAAGCGAGCTACATGAGCTGCTCGATTGAGAACAGCATGAACCACTACCATGTTTATTCTTCATCTGCAAACAAGCCTGTTCCCCTTGGGTCAGCTCTGCGCCACACCCGGTGTTCTTGCTGAAGTTTCCCCGGAAGAGGTTGCTGCCGCTGTCACCCGCCACTCTAGCGGTGATTGGGGGGAACTTTGCCAGGAGGACATCGAGGAAAACCAGCGCGCGCTCAAGGAGGGCTGCAGGCTGCTCTCGGCCTACAGTTCCACCAACGGCGCAAAGTTCTGGATCATCACCGAATGGGATCGCTCAGTGACAACGGTACTTCTTCCCAGCGAGTACTAAAAAACACCCACCTTGGACTTTCGTCCAGGTGGGCCTTTTTTGTTGAGGGAAAACTTTTTATTCGTTGAGCAACGTGTCCACGAACTCACGAAAATCGTGATCAAGGTAGGACTTGCGCTGCTCCCAGACATGCCTTGGCACCGGACGGCTGAGGATGCCTCTGACATCTCGCTTCATGCCTTCAAGGCTGACCACTTCCTTGTCTAGCATGGCCCGATACCAACAGTGGATGTGCAGAATGAGAAAGGTGACAAACTGGGCTTCCTCCATTGTCACTGGGTGCTTGATCAAATCGGTATCATCAGCACGAATGCGAGCCAGCGCCGGGTTACCCTGGATTTTCTCCCAGATGTTGCGGTGTTGCTCTGTGAGCTTGAGCAGGTTGTCGATACGGCGCGCACGGGCCGATTCCTGAAAACTGACAGAGGTGTAGCAAAGGCCGGAAATGATGCCGACCGCTGAAATCAGATCGAAGACATGGGCTCCCGTCCATGATATGAGATCGTTCATGTTGTCCTCATTGTAGCATGAGGACGGGCAGCAAAGCCAGTGGCTCAGTTTTTGGCCGGTATGTCGGCCTTGGCATCCAACAAGATGCGGCGCGGCATGCGAATGATCCTTTCATCCCATCCACAGCCCGCCGTAGCCGGAAGGAGAGGCTTGGCGGCATCAGTGATGTCGATGCCAATGATGGCGAAGTCGCCATCTTCCAGCTCCCAAATGTCAGGGCAATTATCCGCCGCCGGGGTGCTCTGTCCATTGGCGTGCGGGTCGGGTCCGATTCTACGCAGGAAGTTCATAAGATTTAGAAGGGATGTTCGATTCGACACACGCTACAACTGTAGCGTGGTGAAGTCAATCGTGAATCCTACAATCGTAGCGTGATCGACGTCGCCAAAGTCAGCGCCTTGCTATGCTCAGCACTCAGCGAAGTGCTGCGCGACGCCAGGCAGAATGCTGGACTTTCATTGGGAGAGATGGCGGAACTTTCCGGCCTCAACCGACAGGCCATCACGTTCGTTGAGCGTGGCGACCGTAAACCCACCACGGAGACGCTCGCCAAAATCTCGCTCGCCCTCGGTTTACTACCGTCGGAGGTATGGAGCCGAGCAGAACAGAAGCTTGGACTGAGCGGCAAAAGCGTCTTTCTCCAAAGGTCGGCTCAAAAGAAAGGCGTCCGCAAACAGTCGTAGCACCACATCTGCGCGTCCGAACTGCAACTCAGGGTGGTTCGAGCCAAAGCTTCGTCAGATGCTGCAAAAAACTCAGACTGCGACTGAAGTATTGATCGACAATGGCTTAACTCAGATGCGCGGTGAATCTTGACACGTGTGCAATGTTCTTCGGACTCATTTCAGCATAATTTATAGTATTTGGTTTGAAATAAAAAATAAGTCAGCCCCATCATGAACCCGCTTAGCCAGGTTGGAAGATGCCGCGAAGCCATTGGCCTCGTGTTTGGGCTTCTCATCCTTCTGGCACTACCTTGGCGGCTGGTCATGCTGATGGAACCCGGCTGGCTTCTGCTCGTCCTTCTGGTGCTTGCCTGCATGGCAGGTTTTGCAGGTGGAAGCATTGCAGTCCAGCAAGGGCTGGAACCTTCCAAAGCTTTGAGGTTTGGCGCATGGGCAGCGTTTCTGTCCGCTCTGGTTGCAGCTTCCATTTTTGCCCTGTCTGCGCGGCTGATGGAAAGCTGGTTCTATATTTTCAAGGCGGGGACCTCGGGGCTGCTGTCGCTGTTGCCAGTCACGTTTTATGGCATGATCTGCGCCGGTGTGGCTGCTTTGGTGCTTGGCCCACAGGAAACACATTCTCAGTCGCCAGGCGAAAACACGCCTCCAATGCCTCTGATCGTCTGGAGTCTGCGCGGACTCATTACTCTTCTGGTTTTGCTTGCTGTTGTGTTGCCACCAACATCTCCCCGGCGGATAGCTCTGCCAACTGCTCCCGCAGCGGTGCAGCGGCCAGTGCAGGTGGCAGCGCCCAGGCCAAAGTTTGAATTTACACCCGCCAAGGACATTGAACACGCCAGCGCCATGCAGTGGCGGCTGCTCAAAGAGCGGGAAATTTCAGGTGTTGATGCCTCCATCTTGGCGCTCTCTCCAGACGATCACTTTGCCGCCTGTATGGTTCAAGAGCAGCGCACGATTCAAGTGATAGACCTGCGTTCAGAGGCTGTTTGGCGCATCAGCATCCCTGGCAGGGTTGAGCACATTTCTTTTCACCCAAAGGAGGAGCGATTGCTTGTGGTCTGGCAGCAGGATGGCGAACGAGTTTATGGCGTGGCGGATATTCGTCCGGGCAATGTCATCGCTTTGCCCAAACCTCGCCGGGGCATCTCACCAGCGGGAATTCCATTCTGGTGGAAAGACTCAAAGGTGCTGATCTTTCAGGATCGGGCAAAGCTAGTGCTCAATCTGGACACTCTGGAAATTGATGATGCAGAACTTGATGAGGAATGGAAGTCACTTAACCCGCTGATCCAGGAAAAGCTCGCGCGCGAGACTGTGCCGACCCTGAGGGACAAAATCTACTGGCAATGGGAGGTCAGGCGCATCATCCGAGGCAGCGAACTTCCCGAGATTGCTCTCCAGTCAAGCTGGCCGCTTACCAGTGAACAATGCCTTGCCATAAGACATCCAGTCCTGGATTGCATGATGGCGTTTCCAAGCCTGCCCGTGAAGGAGGATGAACGCCTTATCTCTACCAAGGATGGATCTATAGTGCTCCGCTCTATCAACAACGTCCTGCATCTCTGCTATTTTGATGTGGCGCAGACGCCGGATCTGGTCTGGAAGATCAGCATGCCGCATGCACCAGATGAGGGCGACAACGCGAAAGAGCTCACGCGTGCATTGGAAACCGGTCAGCTAGCTGCCCTGGTCTATCGTCCGATGATCAATCCCCTCAATCAGCAAGTGGTAGGCCCGATGCGTAAAGAAGTGCTGGCTGTGCTGCGCTTCAAAGAATGGAAGGGTAAGGATGCGACTGTGTACCTTTGGCAGAGCTGTTTCCCCATCAAGGAGGGGGATGTGATCGCGGATGCCTGCGTTCTTGGTGATGAGATCGAAGGCGATCTTTTGAAACTCAACACGCCGCATCGTTGGTGGACGCGCCTGCCAGCCTCTGCCGAAGCATCGCTCACACCTCCGAAGGCGGCCTCTCGGCTTGATCAGGCAGCGGCTTTGAAAAAACGTGAGCGGGAGGAGCTGTCAGCGCGAGAAGCCCGTGAAAAGGAGGAGCGCCTGAAACGCGAAGAGGAGGCCGCCGCAGCCTCCCGCATGGCCGCAGAGAAAGCTGCGGCAGCAGAGGCGGAGCGCAAGGCTGCGATGGAAAAGCTAGCACGGGAGTCGGAAGTTACCACCAAGCTGAAGGAGTTGATCGTTCGCTTTGTCGTGGCTCATCATCAAAAATCCCAGCAAGGCGATGTGAATGGCATGGTCGCTGATTATGCTGACAAGGTGGACTTTTTCACGAACGGAGAGGTGGATCGGGCATGGATTCTTCGTGACGAAAATACATATCACAACTCCCACCAAATTTATGAGGAGAGGATCCTCGGCGATATCACGGTGAAGCCCGCACTCCAAGGTGCGGGTTATGAACTTGCATATGATTTGCGAGTCCAGGCCTTGAACGTAGGCACACGCAAAACCGTAGGTGGCGTGTTTGCAGTCAGAATGGTCATCGCCCATACCGCAGAGGGGCTTCGAATCGTTCTCCAAAGGTCTGAAAAGAAACCCTGACCATGTTTGGCCTCTTCAAACGCAAGCGCCCGCAGGTTTACTCGCAGTGGATTACGCCACTGCTTGAGTTTTCCAGCGACTCAGCAAAGTTTTACGATGCTATCGAGGAAGGCCTGAAAGCATGGCAGGTGCCGGAGCTGGTCACAGAGCGCATCATTTACAAGGACGGCGGCTTTCTCTCACCCGGACGGGAGTATTTCCGCGCCAGACGCGAGGCTCTGGTTTTTGACATTGTCTCAGCAAAATTTGGCGCGAGCTGGTGGTGGTTTTCTTGCCGCTGCGCCGTTCTCCCCCGCTCCATGCGCATTTGGGAGGTGATCATCTTTCTGGCCTTTGTCGCCGCCTTTGCAGGCTGCTACATTTATACCTTTGGCATGGTGGTCGGCTGCATCGCACTTGGCAGCACGCTTCTCATGTTGGTGGCCTTGATGGTGGCTGCTCGCTCTTGGAACGGGCTCGACGACCTGCTGCTGCGCCTGCCGGTGCTCGGCGCATTGTATGAGTGGGTGTTCCGTGCGGAGAGCTATTATCGTGACGACACCCGGCGCATGTATGTGTCTGTCGTAGACTTCATGGTTCGCGAGAAGGTGAAGGAATTTGCTGCAGCAGCAGGTGTCACGGATGTAGAGTTTCATCAGGTTACTGATATTCAGCAGATCACCACCTTCAGTGACCGCATGAGCAGTTTTGTGGACATGGCAGCCGAGAAGTTGGCCACGGCAGGTCTGGAAGGCATCAAAAAAATGGTGAAATGAAATCTGTTCACGAGCAACTGCGCGAGAACTTCGAGCGTTGGGAAATTCGTGGGCGTGGTGTGCTGACTTATCCAAAACCTGTGTCGCCGCGCCCACCTTTTGCACCGTTTCGAGGCCATCGAGTGCCGCAGCTTTTGAGCGGCGTTGACAGCGTCCGCCCGACACGGGTCAGCAGTTTTCTACAACGAGCGAAAGCCTTGGTGAAAGGCGAAAACAATGCGGCTCCTGCTGTCGCAACTTTGCAGGACGATGGAAAGGAGCAGGACATCGAGCCTGAATGGTGTTTGAGGCTTCCTTGTTGGATCGAAATCCCCATGCGGCTTCCGCAGGAAATGAACGTCTCGCGCGAGGCCATGTCGCCTCTGCTCACCAGCCTCGCCTACGTCTCACATCCTCTTGTATTTGAGATCGTCGGCACGGCGGAGAAGACGTGGATGCAATGGGTAGTGTCTGAAAATGACGAGGCACAGTTACGTCAGCAGATGCAGGCCCATTTTCCACAGGCAAAACTTTCAAAGCCCACCGATACCCTGGCGGAAATGCTACAAGACACCGACGAAATGGCTGTCGTGGAGTTCGGCTTGGGCGAGGTGTTTATGCTGCCGCTGGCCTCGGTCAAAAACGATCCCTTTGTGACGCTCGTTGGAGCCCTGGCCTCGCTCGCTGAGGGGGAGATCGGTTTGTATCAAGTGATCTTTGTTCCCTTGTCCGAGCCGTGGGCGGAAAGCAGCCTGGCGGCGATCACCAAGCAGGATGGCCAGCCATTCTTTGACGATGGAGGCCCAATGGTCAAAGCAGCGCAGCAAAAGACCTGCGGGATGCTTTATGGTGTCGTGGTGCGCCTCGCTGCGGCTGGCTCCAGCTATGAACGTGCCTGGCGAATAGTGAGTGGCATGGCACCCGCCCTGAGGCATTTCTCTCTAACAAACGGCAACCATTTCATGCCACTTCACAACCACGACTATGATCCAAAGGATCACCTCATGGATGTGGTCAGCCGACAGACATGCCGATGCGGCATGGTATTGAGCATCGACGAGCTGACAGGCTTGGTTCATTTGCCCACGGCGACAGTGCAGTCCGCCAAGTTTCACCGTCTCGACACCGGAACCCGTGCTGCAGACACACCTCCCAGGCACCAAGGCGTCTGCCTTGGCATTAATCAGCACAATGGCGAGGCTACCGAAGTGTGGCTGCCACCTGCGCATCGAGTGCGACATTGCCATATCCTCGGAGGCACGGGCACGGGTAAAAGCACATTGCTCTTTTCGATGATCCAGCAGGACATTCTCAGGGGCGAAGGCGTCGCCGTACTCGATCCCCACGGTGATTTGATCGACCGCGTGCTTGGCATCATTCCGCCGGAGAGAGTGAAGGATGTGGTGCTGCTTGATCCTGCCGATGAGCAGTTTGTCATTCCCTTCAACATCCTGTCTGCGCATTCGGATTTCGAGAAACAGCTGCTTGCCAGTGATCTCGTTTCCGTGTTCCAGCGGCTCAGCACGAGCTGGGGCGATCAGATGAACTCAGTGTTTCAGAATGCAGTACTCGCTTTCCTGGAAAGCCGGGATGGCGGCACGCTGGCCGATTTGCGGAGATTTCTGCTCGATGCTCAGTGGCGCGAACAATTCCTGGAAACTGTGTCCGACCCTGATGTGCGCTTTTACTGGAAGCGCGCCTTTCCGCAGCTTGGCAGCGGCAAGAGCATCGGCCCGATCATCACCCGGCTGGAGACTTTCCTCTCCCCCAAGCCGATTCGCTACATGGTGTCACAGCGTGAAAACCGCCTCGACTTCAGAGCGATGATGGACGGCGGCAAAATCTTCCTCGCCCGTCTTCCCCAAGGTCTCATCGGACGTGAGAACGCCTTTCTACTCGGCAGTCTCATCATGACCAAGCTGCAGCAAATGGCCATGAGCCGGGCGCGCATACCGGAATCTCAACGCCGCCCTTTTTACTGCTACATTGATGAGTTCCATCACTTCATAACACCTTCACTCACGGAGGTGCTATCGGGTGCCCGCAAGTATGGCCTCGGCCTCGTTCTGGCACATCAGGAGCTGAAGCAGCTGGATCGTGACAAGGATGTGGGAAGCGCGGTTCTTTCGAATGCGTTCACCCGTGTTGTGTTTCGTGTGGGTGACAGTGATGCTCGTGCCCTGGCCGACGGTTTTGCACATTTCGAGGCCCGTGACATCCAGAGCCTCGCTACCGGGCATGCCATTGCCCGCATTGAGCGCGCCGATCATGATTTCAATCTCGCTGTTCCGAGACCAGAAGAGCTGAATGAGGCGAAAACCGAGCAGGTGCGCAGTGCCGTCATTGATGCCTCAAGGCAAACCTACTCAATCACGCGCCAGCAGGTCGAGTCCGAGTTGTTGCGCCGACTTGAAGAAGAGGCGGCAAAACCTCAGTCACCCAAGCAGAGGAAAGCCCGGGAGGATGGGGTGATCGTTCCCGCAGTGCTTCCTCCTGAGCCACCTCAGCCGCCTCGCCTGATAGAGCCACCACCAGAAGCACCGGTGCGGGTCCCAACAAACACGGCCCACGAGCCACCTCTTCCTCCACCCACGCCAACTCCAGCAGTTGCCGCCGATCCCGGAAAAGGCGGTCACCAGCACCGCATTGTGCAGGATCGAATCCGCACCGTCAGTGAGCAAATGGGATTCAGGGCTCATCTGGAGATGCCGGTCGGAGCAGGCCGCGAAACCGTCGATGTCGGCTTGCTTCGCCATGACATGCGCATCGCCTGTGAGATTTCCGTGACGACCACCATCGACCACGAGGTTGGCAATGTCCGCAAATGCCTGCGCGAAGATTTCAACCTCGTCGCTGTCATCACCGCCGATGCCCGCAGACTTCGGCAGATCGAGTCTGCGGTGAGTGGCTGCTTTGAAAATGGGGAAGCCTCCAAAGTACGCTATTTTCAGCCCGAGGCGTTCATCACATACCTTGCCACTCTGACTCCGCCGCCCGAGCCAGAGCAGATCCCCACCGCACCAGCGCCAAAGGAATCGGTGCGCAAGGGCTACAAAGTGAAACGAGTCTTCACCCATCTAACTCAGGAGGAAAGGAGCGCACGCGAAGCCGCTGCTTTGAAGTTGTTGGCGGAGGAGTTGAAGCCCCGACCAATGAAGGAGCAATGAATGATAAATAGCCAACAAAAGACCTAATGTATTGTCTTGTGTTGAAATCTCGACGACATGTGCTTTTTATTAGCACATGAAGACGCCCGCCCCTGCCGCAGTCCCTTCAAGTCAATCGGTGCCTGTCGGCATCTGGATTCGAGTCTCCACCGATCAGCAAGCCCAGGGAGAAAGTCCCGCACATCACCTTGAGCGTGCCCGGCATTACGCCGCCTCACGCGGCTGGGAAGTCCGTGAAGTCTATGACCTTGCTGGCGTATCGGGCAAAGCCGTGTTGGATCACCCCGAGGCAAAACGCATGCTGCGTGACATCGAACGCGGTCACATCAAGTCTCTGATTTTCTCCAAGCTTGCACGTCTCGCCCGCAATACCCGCGAGCTGCTGGAAGTGGCCGAAAAGTTCAAAACCAAAGGGGCCAACCTCGTCTCGCTTCAGGAAACCCTCGACACCAGCACGCCCGCCGGAATGCTGTTCTTCACGATCATCAGTGCGATGGCCGAGTGGGAGCGTGCCGAGATCGGCGACCGCATCCGTGCTTCAATTCTTGTGCGGGCCAAGCTGGGCAAACCCCTCAGCGGCAAGACTCCCTATGGCTACGTGTGGAAGGATAAGAAGCTGATTCAGCACCCCGCAGAAGCGCCGGTGCGCAAGCTCATGTATGAGCTGTTCCTGAAGCACAAGCGCCTTGGCACCGTTGCCCGCCTCATCAACGAGATGGGCTACCGCACACGCACCGGCTGCGAATGGAAAGATGTCAGCATTGGGCGTCTGATCACCGACTGGACGGCGAAAGGCATCTACCGCATCAATGTGTATAAAGGTGGCGATGGCTGGCGTCACGAGATCAAGGATGAAAGCGAATGGGGCATGGCCCCCTGTGAACCCCTCGTCAGCGAAACTGCCTGGAACGATGCCAACCAGCTTCTCGAACAACGACGCTCATCCCCCACCAAGCGTCCCGGCCCCAAACCTGTTCATTTGTTCGCCGGGCTGGTTCAATGTGAGTGCGGCAAAAAGATGTATGTCGGCCCCAACACCCCGAAATATGTCTGCACCGCCTGCCGAAACAAGATACCCATGTGCGATCTGGAAGAGGTTTTTGTGGATGAAATTCGCGACCTGTTTTCCAACAAGACGCGGCTTCACCACCAGATCGCGCAAGCCCAGCAAAACCTCCGAGACAAGGAGCAGCTCCTTGCCGCCCATCGCCAGGAAATCGACAAGGTGCGCGACGAAATGGCCAAAACCCATCGCCTCTATCTCGATGGTCACATCGCCTTGGCGGACTTCGGCAGCTATCACCAGCCCCTCTCCGACCGCCTGACCCAGCTCCAAAACGAACTGCCAAAACTGGAGGCCGAACTCGACTACCACCGCATCCGCACCGTCAGTGCAGATGCCGTGCAAGTCGAGGCCGACACCCTCTACAAGAACTGGCCTCAGCTCCCCGCCGAAAACAAACGTCGGATTATCGAGGGTATCGTGGAGCGAATTGAGATCAAAAAGAACCGCGCTGAAATCGAGATAACCTTCTCATCATCAGCTCCTTCTGAAGACATGACAACAAACCAACAAAACCTGAGGGAGCTGAGAAATTAGCCGGTGGTGAAGCGAGGCTTGCCGAGCGAGAACCACCGGATCCTGCGAGACATGCGCAAAGGCTCAAGGTCGCATGCCGGAGGCATGCAAGAAGCGTTCAGCCTCCCAGCGCACGCGAGGAAGTCTCGCACGACTCTCAACTGCCTGGGGTGTTAACAGCTCCAACGCGAATCCCCTCTCCCCGTCGAGAGCGTGTTCGGTCTCAGCCTCCTCCGGGGAGAGGCCGGGTGAGGGGCCGGAGCACTCCGCTCTGCAGGATGCGATTCGCTGGCGGGCAGGAAAACCATTATCGTTTCTCACCCCCTGATTGAGAATCGCCTCATAGACTGTCAACAAAGCCCCCTCGATGAGCGCCTCGCCCTCATCCCCCTGCTTCGCCTTGAAGGCCAACGGCCTTCCGTCATACAGCCCAGGGGTGCCGGGCGTTAGCGAGTGCTCCCCTGGGTTTTGTCAGCCCACCCGGAAAGTGAACCCATCATCTTCTTCAAGCACCCCGCCTTTCAGAAGCGTCTCGCGGCCATTTCACCGCGGAAAGCTTGCCTCTCCATCACGCCACGCCCCCACCTCAAGAACCAGTCCCCGGAAACGCCGGCTGCTTCCCACGCACAATATTCATCGCCCCATTCAGCTCACCCCCAGGCTCGATCGAAACCGACCGCGCAGTCACATCCCCGTTCACAGCACCATTGCTGCTGATCAGCACCGGGCCGCTGCTGTAAATCGTTCCCGTCACCCGCGCCTGAATGTCCACATCCGTCGCATGCACCGCATTGAGAAATGCCACGTCCGCGCCTTTCTCCACCACAAAGCGGTTGCAGTGAATCTCGCCGATGATGCTGCCCGTCGTGCGGAACACCGCATCCCCGGAGCACGTCACGTTCGCTTCAATGATCCCATGGCACTCCAGGTCGCGGCATTGCACGCTGCTCGCGGAAAGCCGCCCGCGTTTGCGGATCAGCACATCGCCGCGCGTCTTGATCGGCTGCGTGGAGGTCATGTTGATCTCCACATCCTCCAGCGAAATGTACGCCCCGCACGTCGGGCAGTTCGCGGACTTCGCCGAGCGTCCCGTTTTAAACTTGTGTCCGCAGTCAAAGCACTCGGCATCCTTGAAGTACTGGTTCCGGTACATGCCCTGCTCCTTCATCTTCTGCAGGGACGTCGCCGTGTGCGGGGCAGGGGCCGGTGTCGGGGGCGGGGAATTGGACTGCGGGCGGCGCATGCCGGCAGTCAACGGTTCCGTCTCGTCATTCTCGGCTGCCGAAGCCTCACCTTCCGGCGTCGGCAAATTCTGACTCTGCAAGAACGCGCCAAAGCCTTCAGCCGCCGTAGGGGCGGGTGCAGCCGGAGCTTCCGCCGCAGGGGCAGGCGCAGGGACGGGGGCGGAGGCTGGGGCAGGACTCACCGCCACAGGCTCCTGCACGGCAGGCGCCGGACTGGCTGCCGCTGTTTTCTGTTCAGCGTCCCATGGGTCTGCCACGCGGCTCATACTGAGCCGCGCCACAGGAAGGGCACACCACTTCGATTTGATTCTTAGGTGGTGTGGGAAGGATGCTGGTCTTCGTGCCGAAGAACCGTCCGAACACTCAGGTGAAAGTTAAGGTTGTTTTGGAGCGCCGCCGAAAGCAGGCTTGGTTTCTGCCTTTTTGCCGACCTGCGACTGGCCCATGAACGTGGCGCCTTCTTCGATGGCAAGGGTGCCGGCGGCGATGTCACCGACGAGGATCGCGTTGCTCTTCAGCTCGCAGCGCTCAGCGACGGTGATGTTGCCTTCGACCTTGCCGAAAATGATGACGGAGCGGGTTTTCACCTCGCCCTTGATGAGTGCGTTTTCACCCACCGTCAGGCTGCCGTCGGAGATGACTTCGCCTTCGATCTTGCCGTCGATGATGAGGTCGTGGGAAAACTTGATGGAGCCTTTGATTTCGACGTCGTTGGCGAGAACGTTTTTGCTGGTGGTCATGACGGGAGCTGAGTGTGATGAGCGTTGGGGTTGTGCAGCGGGAGCGGGTGCGGAGAGAATGGGTGCGCGCTCAGCTGCGGGAGCCGGTGCGGATGCCTCGGAACGCCTGTCTTCCTTTTGCCCTTCGGGTTGTCCAATGATTTGCCTTAACATGAGGTGTAAAATATAGCTGGCTATTAAGTTGAGTGTCAATCTTTGGCTTGCTTATTTTTTGTGAGTTAGATGTAACGGTTTTGTGGACAGGGGTTGCGCGGCTGTGGTTTTGGGGCTGTATCTTGTCATGATGGAATCTGTGTTTATCACAGCCGCGGAGACGGCCTGTGTTCTTGGTTTGCGGACGGAGGAATGCCTGGACGCGCTGCGTGAGCGGCGCGGCGGCCTGGCCCTGCCCTCAGCCGCCCAGGTGCCGGGCTTTGAGTCCCTCCGGGTGGGCGCTCTGCCCTCACGGGAACTGCTGAAAGGCCGTCGCTATGGCGCGGCCAGCAACGCAGCCGTGAAAACAGCCGCTGCAGCCATCCGCCGCGCGGGCTGGACCCCCGCGCAGATTCGTGAGTCCTGGGTGTTTGGTGCCAGCAGCCGTGGCAACGCAGGTGAAATGCTGGGTGTGAATTCATGGCGTCGTCCTCTGCGCAAGTTCAGTGCCAGCAACACCATGCACTGTGAAATACCTGCCGCCGTCAGCATTGAGCTCGGCATTCGCGGTCCCTGGCAGATGATCTCCAATGGCTGCTCCTCCGGTCTGGATGCCCTCGGCATGGCATGGATGGCCGTGGCCAGCGGCGCCGCCCCCCGCGCCCTCGTCGTCTCCGTGGACCTCCCTCTGATTCCCGCCCTCCTGCAGGATTTCCAAGAGACAGGCCTTCTCTCCACCAACGGCGTCAACGACCCCTTCGCCCCCACCACCAGCGGCTTCTTCCCCGGCGAAGCCGCCGTCGCCCTCACCCTGGACCGCGGCCCCTCAGGCCTCTGCCGCCTCGAACAC
Source organism: Prosthecobacter sp. (assembly GCF_044227185.1). Taxonomy (GTDB): domain Bacteria; phylum Verrucomicrobiota; class Verrucomicrobiia; order Verrucomicrobiales; family Verrucomicrobiaceae; genus Prosthecobacter. The sequence continues at coordinate 18,889 of NZ_JBGAFO010000014.1, forward strand.
TACTCCGCCAACAGCGACGCCTACGACACTCTCATGATCCCCGATGATGGCGGCGGCATCGAGTCCTGCGTTCGCTCCGCCCTTCATGCCGGCGATCCCGCCAAAGTCGTCGCCCTCTGCCCCCACGCCACCGGCACCCTCAATCACGCCCGCGTCGAGCCTCCCGCCTTCCTGCGCGCCCTCGATGGCCGCAGCGTACCCCTCCTGCCTCTCAAGCCCCAGACCGGCCACGCCCTCGGCGCCAGCGGCCTCCTGGACGTGGCCCTCCTCGCCTCCTGCATGGCCGAACGCTGGCTGCCAGCCTCCTTGCCCGGCCTCACCCCCCCGGCCTGCGGTCTGCCCCTGAACGACGCCCCCCTCCAAGTCTCCCCCGGCGACCGCGTCCTCAAGCTCGCCTCCGGCATGGGCGGCCACAATGCCGCCGTCTCCCTGGCCGCCGTTTGATTCCGTGCTTGGCACCGGCGGTGGATTCGCGAATATCGCGCACCTCATGTCCCGCCTGCCGCTCTCGATTTCCATCATATCTCTCAATGAGGAGGCCAACCTCCGCCGCTGCCTCGCCAGCACGGTGGACCTCGCCCAGGAAATCGTCATCGTCGATTCCGGCTCCACCGACCGCACCGCCGAAATCGCCGCCGAGTTTGGCGCAAAATTTGTGCATCAAGACTGGCTCGGCTACACCGCCCAAAAAAACCACTGCCTCACCCTCTGTTCCCAGCCCTGGATTCTGGCGCTTGATTGTGATGAGGAATTGACCCCCGAATTGCGGAATTCGATACACAAGTTCTTCGAAAATGGTGAATCAAACCGCTTCGACGGCGCCTGGATGTCCCGCCTCGTCTGGTTCATGGGCCGCTGGATTCACCACGGAGACTGGTATCCCGACCGCAAAATACGCCTCTTCCGCCGCGAAAAAAGCCAGTGGGCCGCAGACGGCGGCGGCCAGGTGCACGAGCGCCTGGACGTTGCAGGACCCTGCACCACGCTGCAAGGAGACCTCCTGCATTACTCCTTCCGGAACATCCAGCACTACCTGGTGAAGCACGTCCAGTATTCAAACGTCTTCCTCCAGACCCAGCAAAGCAAAGGAAAGCGCTGGTCCCTCCTGCACACCCTGTTCCGCCCCTGGTGGCGCTTCACCCGCGCCTACGTCCTGAAGCTCGGTTTCCTCGATGGTTTCCCCGGCCTCTGGATCGCCGCAGCCACGGCATTTTTCACCTTTGATCGCTACAGCCGCATGTATGAAAGCGCAGCGGAGGGCAGGGAGAAGCACTGAGATGAAGCTGGCCCTGATTCATCCGCAGATCATCCGCGGCTCCGGTGTGGAAAACTACCTCATCGAGTTCGCCAAACGCCTCGCCGCCGCCGGCCATGAGCTGACTTACATCACCTCCCTCACCACGCCGGAGATCGGCGCCGCGCTGCCAGGCCGGTGGGAGCTGCTGCCGCGCCTCCGCGGCTCGGCCACCATGCGCATGTGGCATTTCAACCGCCTCGCTCCGCGGGCCGTGGCAGGGGTGGACCTGAGCATTGCATTTGGTCGCACCTGCGCGCAGGACATGCACCGCAATGGCACCGGCTGCCATCGCCTGTATGGCAATCTGCTGCCGTTCTGGCAGAGGTTCAGCGTGAAGCATCTCTACGAGCTGCACCTCGAGCGGCGGCTCTACACGGGCGGTGAGACGCCCAAGTTCATCACCAGCTCCGCCCGCGTGGCCGCGCAATTGCAGGGCGTTTACGGCTCTGATGGCGAACGCTTCCGCATCTTTTCACCTCCGGTTGAAACCCAGCTCTTCAAGCCCTCCGAGAGCCGTGCGAACACTCGTGAAATTCTGTGCCGCAAGATGCAGACGGATGCGACGAAGCCGGTGCTGCTGTTTGTTTCGCTCAGCCATCGCCGCCGCGGCCTGGAACCTTTGCTGGAGGCGATGAAGCAGGTGGATGCCACGCTCTGGATTGCGGGCAAGAGCCTGAGTGCGGAACTGCTGGCCAGGATCAAGCGTCTTGGCATCAGCTCACGCATCCGCGTTGTGCCGGTGACGAGCAATCTCGTGGAACTCTACCAGTCGGCGGACTGGTTTGTGCATCCCACGCAGTATGATGCCTTTTCCAACACCGTGCTGCAAAGCATGGCCTGCGGCCTGCCCGGCATCATTTCGGTCATGGACGGTGCCGTCGATCACGTGCGCAACGGTGAAAACGGTCTCATGCTCTATCACCCGCAGCAGTCGCGGGAGCTGGCCACCCGCATCCAGGAGGCGCTGGCCCATGACGCGCCGGCGTGGCAGTCGCTGTCCACGGCCGCGCGTGAGACGGTGCTTTCCCTGACGTGGGAAAAGCACCTTCAAGAATGGACCCAGGTATTGGAGGAATGAGGCCCGGATGACCCGCGCTACTTCTTCTTCAAGATGACATCGCCGAGGCTGAACATCGGGCCGTAGATGGCGTAGATGAGGAAGCCCACCATGACACCGAGGATCAGCATCGTGAGAGGTTCGATCATCTTGTCCAGCGTGGCCGCGAGGTTGTCGAGGTCCTCCTCGTAGTCGTCAGCAATTTCCGAGAGCATTTCGGTGCCGGAGCCGGTTTCGGAGGCGAGTTCGATCAGACCGCAGAGATTGCGGGCATCCGGCCCCAGCCAGTGGGATTCCATGAGGAAAGCCTCGTGCAGCGTGCGGCCCACGGCGATGTGCTCGCGCAGGCGGATGAAGAGCTCCTTGTAATGGTAGTGCCAGCTTGCCTGCGCAGTGATGTCGAGCGCGCTGCTGAGGCGGACATTGGACTCGGTGAGCATGGCCAGGGTGCGGAAACCGGTGGCGGCGGCGGACTTGCGCACGAGCACGCCGACGGCGGGGATCTTGAGAAACAGGTCCTGCATGGGGCGCAGGGAACTGATTTTGCCCCAGTTGGAGAAGAAGAAGTACAGGCCGACGAAGGGGAGGATGGCCAGATAAGGGCGGTGCAGGAACAGATCCGAAAGTCCGATGAGAACCTTGGTGCCCATGGGCAGCTCCGTCTTAAAGGAGGTGAACAGCTTGGCCATGGCAGGCACAAGCGTGAAGCTCATGACAATGACCACGCCGACGCCGAGCACGATCACCACGGCAGGGTAGATGAGGCCGCCCTTGAGCTTCTTGATGACCTTGGAGGATTTCTTCTGCGAGACGGCGATACGTTTGCAGACTTTGGAGAGCTGGCCGGCCTCTTCACCCGCGACGATGAGAGAGAGCATGTCATCCGGAAAGAGCTTGGGAAACTTGGCGATGGCGTCGCTGAATTTGTCGCCCACGGAAATGGCATGAACGACCTCCGCGATCATGCCCTTGTACGTGGCGGACTTGACGCGGTTGGTCTGCAGCAGCAGCGATTTGGTGAGCGAGATGTTGCGCTCAAGGCATCGTCCCAGGCCGGCAAAAAATGCGGCGCTGTCTTCCGTGTTCGGTTTCGGGCTGGTCAGGCGGTGCAGCTTTTCATCCACGCCCGTGATGGTCTGAACGGTGGAGCTTTCATTCTGCGCGACTCCCGCGCCGATGAGGGCCTTCTCATCGGTGTCCGTGTCCACCAGGGCTTCGGAAGACTTGCCGGAGTGGACGTTGGTGATTTTGACTTTTTTAAGCATGATACGAGAGACGGGAGGGATGCGACTTTGGTACGGCAGACAGAAATCAAGGCGGAGCGAAACGGAGGTCTGTGACCAGATGGGGGCGGTAGGCGGTCAGGGTGAAGGAGGCTCCGGCGGCTTTTGTGGAGGGGTTCTGCGAACTGTTGACGATGGCGGTGCAGAGAGCCGTCTCCATGACGACGCCGTTCACTGTCGTGAGGCCGTTTTCCACCAGCACCGGACTGTTGAACATGGCCTGCTGAAGGACGGCGTTTTGCGCCAGTGAGGGCATGAGCGCGGTGATCTGCACGGTGGAAAGGCCGAGCTGCCAGAGCCGCACGGTGTTCTCCTGATAATTGCGCGTGACGGCCACGCGGGCGGCCAGCTCCTCCTGCAGCATGACCGTGGAGGAAAGGCTGACCATCGCGGTGGTGCCGATGGAAATGATGGAGGCGGCGGCTAGAACCTCAATGAGAGTGTAGGCGCTGCGAGCCGTTGACAGTCGTTGACGATTGTTGACGGTCGTTGACGGTGGTTTTCCAAACCACTTTAAACAACGGTCAACCATCGTAAACCACCGTAAACTCTGTTTCTTCGGGATCTTCATGGCGGCGCGACGGGTAGAAAGTAGGACTCCAGCCACGCGTCGCGCGGCAGGAAGGTGGCGAAGGCCGGGCCGCCGTTGGTGGCGGCGGGGACGGCGGGGTCGCTGTCGCTGGTGAAAAGGAGGCGGCTGGGGTTGGTGCCGCCGGCGGCGCGGCGTTTGACGGTCCAGTTGGTCATGACGCCGCCGATCCAGCGCACACTTTGGGTGAGATTGGCGGGCATGTTGAAGAAGAGGCTCTGGTATTCATTCACCAGCACGCAGCGCCAGCGGAATTCCGTGCCGCTGATGGGATTGTTGACCCAGGAGAGCTCGACGGGCCGGCCGTTGTCATCCTGAAACGCGAGAACGTGGCGCCGGTTGTTTTCGCGTTCGAAGCGGATGTCACGCACCCAGCGGCCCTTGGCGCCGTTGGGCATGATGGTGATGATCACCGGCTTCAGGGCGGCCGCGTTTTCAAAGGCGGCGGCGTTGCTCTGGCCGACGAAGATGATCTGATCAACGACGCCATAGATGCGCATGTTTTTGAGATACTGGCTGTCGAGCTTGATGAAGAGGACCTTCAGCTTGGTGTCGTAACCAGAAGGCCAGCCGGGCGGGGTGTAGGTCGGTGTGGTCTGCTCGGAGATCCAGTAGGCCTCGGTGGCGGAGTTGAAGACGCTTTCCACGTCGATGGTGATGGTGGCGGTGCGGCCGGCGGCGGCCTCGCGATCCTGAAAATGCCAGAGCGAGTTGTCAGGATTGTTGGTGTTCTTCACGACATTGAGGCAGCCGAGGTAGCTGCTGGTGCCGCCGCTGTCGATGGGGCCGGTGGTGCTGGGAACCACCGCCATGTTGGACGGAGCGAGCGCCTTGCCGTTGAGATCGGTGCCATAAACGGGATAGGGGATGGAGGGCGGCTCCACCGTGGAGTGTGACTGGATGTAGAGAGATTTGGTGAGGAAGGGAAGCTGCAGCGGGCTGGGCGTGGTGCGGACAAACAGCGAAGCCGGATCGTGGAGTACAGTGCGTCCCTGGACGGTCCAGTTTGCATTGTGACCGGCGCTGCCAGAGCCGGCGTTGGCATAGACGTCGAGCTCCGTGGAGACACCGTCGGGCTTGCGGTAGATGCAGAACACGTCGCCATTGAGCACCGGCGGCATGGTCTTGAGGAACTGCCAGGCGTTGTAGTCGTCAATGTTTCCGGCGACGGCGGCGTCAGGGCGTGAGAACTGCTCGACATTGATGTAGGTGGCTCCCGGGCGCAGACCCGTATGGTTGAAGGGAAACACGGTGCTCATGCCGCCTGCCGTGCTGCTGGAGGTGTACACGTTGAGGTTGTTCCAGCCGTTGCCGGTGCTGAAGCCGCCGATGTCGGTGCCGAGCATGGTGTTCTGGCCGGCGGCCATGGTGTTGTAGCGGTCAAACGCCTTGCTGGTGACACACTGCCAGGCCAGGAGGCGCGAGCTTTCGACGCCGATGTGACGTTTGCACACGTCCTCCAGATAACTGACCTGCGAGGCGCGGGTGCTCATGAGTGTGACCCAGGAGGTGACGAAGATGCCGCTGACAATCATGAGCATGAGCGCCGCCGCCATGAGGGCGCCGGAACTGCCGCGATGATGATGTCGGGTGATGCGCATGATTCGCTCTAGAGGGCCGGGAACATTGGCACGGTGAACATGAAGGCGGAGCGTCCGGCCATCTGGTTGTAGGCCTGGCGCGGATCCGTGGTGGCCAGGGTGCTGGTGACCGCGCCGAGATGACGGGCGGAGGGATCAGGCCACCAGATGAAGTAGAATGGGCGCTCATAGGCGCGCTTGAAACGGTCGATCGTGGAAGGCGTTTCACGCAGCGCCAGGCGTGAAGCGCGCTCAAAGGTGACGAACAGCGGCGCAAAGCCGTCCGTGGACCACTGGGCGGCATTGGTGGGGCTGGGTATGGAGGGCGGGAAGAACACGTCATAGCCCCCCATGTAGGAGAGTGTGGACGGAGTGGTGGAGGCGGCGACGCTGGCATACCGCTTCACAGAAGCGTGAATGCCATTGGGCTCCGTCACTCCAGTGAAACGAATCAGGTCGATGTCGTAAATGGCGTTGACCTTGAGATAGCCGGAATACTTGCTGTAACCGAGAACGAAGATGCTGGCGTTTTGAGGAACGGCGACGCCATCGTTGAGCGGATTGCGGTAGTCGCGGTAGAGGGAGGCGGACACACCGGCATGGGCGACGATGTGGGCGCGAAACTTTTGCGGTGTGTCGAGCTCGTCATCCGTGCTCGGATTGTAGGCGATCAGCGAGGGCTTCCAGGTGTTGATGCCGTCGCGGGGCAGGCAGTAAACCGCGGTGGCGCTAAGCGTGTCCGCCAGGAACTGCTCGCGCAGTTCCTCGGCGAGCGACAGCGCACCATATTGCGGTGCCATGCCCACATCGACCGTGGTGCTGACGGTGCCGTAAAAGGCCTGCGTGCGCGTGACGCCCAGGGGGACGGCGACCATGGAGGAGGCGCTGGGCTGGCTGCGCATCAGCGTGCCGTAGGATACGACCGCCCCGCCCAGGATGACGGCAGAAAGCGCGAGCACCAGCAGGAGTTCCACGGAGGTGAAGCCCCCCGGCTGATGGACAACACGACGGTTCATTTGGGTGCGGGCGTGGGATTGCCAAACAGCATGCGCACCACGGACTCAACGGCTGGTGAAGGAGGTGTGCTCTGGGCGGGAGGGATGGCCGGCGGAGCGGGCTCTTTCGGTTTGTCGGGTGTTTTGGCGAGTTCGGGCAGAGGCTGCGCGGGAGGGGCTGGGGCTGGGGCCGGAGCAGGAGGCGCGGCGGGTGGATTTACCACGCGGGGAGGCGTGAAAGGCTGCGGGTCGTCCGCAACGACCTGCGCCCGCGGGGGCGGGGGCGGCGGAGACTCCTCCGAAAGCGCGGGCGGGGGAGTGTTTTGCGGGCTGGCGGCGGGAGCGCGCGCGGGCAGATCCATGGTGGCGTTCGGTCCCTTGACGGTTCTTGCATCGGCTTCGGTCTGGCCGAGCATCTGGTAGCGCACCTGCGGGGAGATGTTAATCGGGATGATCATGAGCTTGGGGGGGAGGCCGGTGAGGCGCTTTTCCTGCCAGGCGAGCTCGATGTACTGCGCGGTGATGTTTTTCACCTTCAACTCGACGAGCTGTTCCGGCAGGACCGGGGGAACGGTGGAGCCGGTCTCCAGGATGATGTCTCCCAGCAGCACGCGCATGCGTCCGTCCGGCATGCGTTTGGTGCCCACCACGGGGAGCTTGAGAAGTTTGTCGCGCACGCGGTTTTCCTCGGTGTCCCCCGGAGACTGGCGGCTGAGCGCCTCGTTTTCGGATTCAAACGGGTTGTGCTCCTCGGGCTTCACGTTTTCGGGAGTCTTCTCTTCGGGCAGCACGAGCTGGTACTGCACGCGCTTTTCCCCCTCCTCGGCGACAGCGGCTTCCTGGGCATGGCCGGAGGCGGCCATGAAGATGAAAATCAGGCCCGGAAGCAGCAAGCTGGATGCGAAGTTCATGGGCTAGGATTTGTTGGCTTTTTCCTTGGGCTTGGCCGGGACCTTCTTCTTGTCCGCATCCGCGGCGGCGAGATCGAAAATCGGTGTTTCAAACGAGACTTCCATTTTGAGCTGGGTGCCGGTGCTGCCGCCGGTGATCTGCACCACCTTCATGCGCGCGGTGGGGAGGCGGCGTTCGATGTCTCCCAGCCAGTTGAGCACCTTGGCAAACTCCTCTTCGATGGTCAGGGTGGTGACGACGGAGCGGGGGATGAGCTTGTTGTTCGCGGCTGTTTTGGGCTCGGTCTTGCGGGAGCGCACCAGGTTGATGCCGCGCTCGCGCAGGCTGAGCTCGATGGTCTGCTCCGCCTCCTGCTGGGTCTGCACATGGTCGATGGCAGGGAGCCAGGAGCGCAGGAACCGGCGCAGGTCCTCGGTGTCGGTCTTGAAAACGGCGGTTTCGATTTCAGCGGTGGAGCGCTCGTTTTCCGCGGTGACGGCGGCGGTTTCGGCCTCCTCCGCAGCGGCGCGCGTGGTGGCCACCGTGTTGTGGATGATCTGCGCCGTGTAGGTCATGGCGCCGATGATCATAAGCAGGACGACGCAGGCGAGTTGCTTGGGGTTCATGCGAGGAAGGGATGTGCGGGGTTAATCCGCCTGGCGGACGAGGGTGGAGTGGTACTCAACCACGTCGCCGTTTTTGGTCTGCTGGGGCGAGTAGGAGCGGTAGAGAAGCTGGCCGAGCGCCGCCTCGATGGCGGCGAGCTCGGTGGAGACTTTGGAGCCGTTGAGATGGATGGTGAGGGCGATGTTGGAGGGCACCTGCTCACTGCGCTCCAGAGCCACCTGGGTGATGCGAGTGTCTGTCTGCACCGCACGGGCGATCTTGACGGCTATGGGCTGGATGTTGCGCGCGCCTTCCATCCACTGGGCGACTTTCTCCGCCTTGGTGGCCTCCGCCTCGAGGTCCGCCTTTTCATTCTTGAACGAATCGCGCTGGCTTTCGCTGAGCTTCTGGCGCTCTTCGGCGTCGATCTTCTGCTTGAGGGCCTTCTTGTAGTTGAAGTAGTCCATGGTCATCACATAGGCGCTGCCCACGAGGGCCACGTAAAAGATGACGGGGATGGCGCGGAACGACGAGGGCAGCCGGCGCGAGGTGTCCGTGCGCGGTGTTTTGAAGTCGTGGCAGAGGTATTCGTTCATGGGAAGTCAGGGGCTCAATGTTCTCCAATGATGGTCCAGAGCAGGTCATCCTGGGTCAGGTCGGCGGCGCCGACCTTTTCAAGATGCAGCATCAGCTCCGTGCGGAATTTGTTGTCGTGGCCGTCGCCGACAAAGTACACCGGGCTGCCCTGGGGGATTTTGGCCAGCAGGGGGCTGATGATCTGCAGCGCGGTCTCCACCGCCTCCGGGCCCAGGCCGCTGCGGCAGCGGATGTCGCGCCACTGGCCTTCCTGCTGCACGAGCACGGCGAGCGAGCCTTCACAGGCGGCGATGAGGACGAAGTCAGAAGGAGTGCCGCCCGAGCTCGCACGGTAGATGCTGAGGATGGCGTGCTCCAGCATGGCAAACAACCCGCAACTGACCCGGCCGGGGCGAAGATGAACGGTCTTGAGCACGTCTTCAGTGACCTTGACCAGAGACTCCTCCACGGCGAGCAGCAGGCTGGCGGTGGTCTCGGGATGATGGCAGATGGCGTAGCGCTTGCCGCGGTCATACTTGGGCCCCAGCACGGCGCGCGGATTGGTGCGCAGGAGGCTGACGCAGTTGTCACCGCGCATGAGGTTGTTTTCGAGGCTGATGATGAAGCGGTGGTTCACGGAGACGGAGCACCAGCCGCCTTCGGTCATGCCACGCCACTCGTCGCCCTTGAGCGGGGCGGTGTCGGCCAGCTCTCCCTCCTGCACGCCGCCTTCTTCGAAGCGGCCGCGTTTGTTGATGGAACGCCAGCTCACCGCGCCGCGGCTGACATTGATGAGAAGAGATTTGCGCGATTCAAAGCGCTTGCCCCACGGGACTGCGGAGTCGTCGGGGTCGGCTTTGAAAGCGGCGAAGCTCAGGACAGATTTGATTTCATCCAACAGCATAAATGGAGGTCAGTTGTTCTTTGGAAAGGAAGTCGTACACCTCATGTTCGGTGTAGCCGGTCTTGCGTGCGGTGGAGGGTTTCCAGCCGTCGGCCATGCGCATGTTCAGGCAGCGCTCAAAGCTGACCATGCCGCGCGTGAAGCCGGCCTCCAGCTCCTGGTCGAGGTTCTTGAACTCACCGCGGCGGATCATGCCGCACACCGAGTCATACGGCAGCAGGAGCTCGTGAATGGGGAAGCGTTTGCCGCGGTTTTCGTCAAACAGCAGGCGCTGGCACAGAATGCCACGAATGGAGTCCGCGAAAGAGAGCATGGCGTTTTCCATGCGGTCGCTGGGGATGAGCTTGAGATAGCGCTGCACCGTCTGCGCGGCGGAGGAGGTGTGCAGGGTGGCCACGACGACGTGGCCCGTTTCCGCCGCCTGCAGGGCGATTTCGGCCGTTTCGCCATCGCGAATTTCTCCCACGAGGATGACATCGGGCGCCTGACGAAGAGCGGCGCGAAGGGACTTGTTGAAGTCGAGCTCGTCCGTGCCGATCTCACGCTGGGAGACCAGCGAAGGAATGCCGGCGGGATAGACGAATTCGATGGGATCCTCGAAGGTGAGGACATGCTCCTGGCGGCGTTTGGCGCGCTCCAGGATCATGGAGGCAATCGTGGTGGATTTACCGGAGCCGGTGGCGCCGCAGACGAGAAAGAGGCCGTTCTTGGCTTCCAGGAAGGCCTTGATGGCGGGAGGGGGCACCATCAGCTTGCTGATGTCCGGAATGCTTTCCGGGAGCAGACGCAGCACCCAGCGCGGACGCCCGCGGGTGACCATGCGGTTGACACGGTAGCGGCGGGGGCCGAGCTGCAGAGCGTAGTCCACGCAGCCGGGAGTGAACTCCAGGGGGCGCTCCGGCTGGTAGATGAAGGAGTCATAAAACAGCTTGCCGTTGCGCTTGTAGGTCAGGGCCTCCCACGGGGTGACATAGAAGTCGCTAACGCCTGAATCCTTCGAGAGGTGAAGCATCCGGTAACCAAGCTGACTGCGTTCGTGAATGTCTTCCATGGTGGCGGTGGGTTAGTAATTGCTGGTGAAGCGGGCCCGCAGCTCCACCGCCGCGGTCGCACCTTCATAAATGAGGAGGTTGTTGCCCTGCACGACGCTGGCGCTGGGGTCCAGGGACACCCAGGAGAGCTCCAGACGGTACTGGACGCCATCGATGGTGACGGTGAAGTCCGTGGTGGGATTGATGAGCTGAACGATGTCAGCACTGGCCAGGCGGTCGCTGGTGTTCGTGGTGCTGACGAGCCCCAGGTCAATGTGAGTGGTGACGCTGATCGCCGGCTGCGTCAGGTTCAGATTGACGGTGAGCGTGACGCCAGAGGCCTCGCTGTTATAAAAGGTGGTGCCGTTCAGAATCTGCATGGCGCCAAAGTCGAACCAGGTGTTGGGCGTGATGCTGTTGAAGCTCGCCGGAGTGAAGCTCAGTGAGTTTTCCACGCCTGCGTCGAGGTACTGGCCGTTGCCAAGGTCGAGCTTGGTGTTGCCGGACTTGAAAGTGGAGGTGGTGCCGCTGTTCTGGATGCTGGTGACGAGATTGGAGCCGCCGATGGCATTGCCCCAACTGCCCTCCTCCGTGCCGCTGAAGCCGCTGGTGAGCCGGTAATAGGTCTGGGTGTTGGTGAGGCTGGTGGTGTACTCGGCCGGGCGTGCCGTTTCATTGCGCGCCTGCAGGATCATGGCGGGGATCACAGGAATGCTTTCGCCGGTGTACTCCTGCCAGGCCCCGCCATTGATGCTGTACATGAGGGTGGAGACACCGGTAGGCGCGCCGCCAGTACTGAGGGTGACGGAGGCCGGAAAACTGCCAAAGGCAAAGGTGCCGCCGACCGGCGAGACGAGCGGTATGGGCAGAAGCGCGAGGGTGGGCTGTGCGGGCGTGCCATCCCCACCGCCGCTCCCGCCACCGCTGCCCCCGCCGGTGTCCGCTGGTGGAGTGGATGAGGTGGGTGCGGCATCGTTCGGATTGAATGCGGGGTCCGCAGTCGGTGAGGTGAAGGGCTGGGGATCAAGATAATTGGCGGCGGGATTTGAAACAGAGGTTCCCCAGACCCAGCCGCTGTTGCTGGAATTGAAGGTGATGAGCGATTTGGTGCGTGTTTCCGTGCCGAAGTCGGAACCGGCAAGGGTGTCGTCCAGATAGAATTCAGACACCGCGCTGCCGGCCGCGCGGGTCATGACGAAGCGTTGCTTGGTGCGGTCCCAGATGACGCGCGGGTTGTTGGAATTGTCCGGCTGGGTGGTCATCCGGGCCCGCAGGCGCACGTCCAGCAGCCTGCCGGAAACAATGCCCGCATGCTGCTGCCACTCCGCCTGGGGGCGCGTGCGTTTCATTTTATCCAGGATGGTCTGGGGAGTGGTGAGGCCGGCGAGGCTGCCGCCGTCTGCCAGATAAAGGGACACCATTTGATTCAGCGTGGCGACGTCTGACTGGAGCTTTGCGACGCGGGCAGAGTCCGAGTCATCGGTCAGGAGAGAGGCACCGAGGCCGGCGATCACGCCAATGATGGCGATCATGATGATCAGCTCGAGCAATGAGAAGCCGCCGCGACAGTGCGAACTGCGCAGGCGGGAACGCCAAGCGATGACTCTAGCGGTTATCATTGATGCGATACTAAATAGTTAAAGGCCCCTAAATTCAAGGGAAAGATATGGAAATTATATAAAACATAGAATAAATTGTTTGGCGGGCTGAATAATCGACGTATTTCATAAAATCAATAGACTCCACTGTTAAATGTCATTTGATTTGTTTTCTCGTTTAATCTATAATTTCTATAATATGCGCCATTTTATAGCATTGTTCCAGTTCAATCTCGTGCTAGGTCTCGTTCTGACGAGCCTGTCAGGCACAGCTCTGCGCGCTCAGTTCAATCAGGCGACGATGCATCAGATGTCGCCGGAGCATGAGATGGAGGCGAGCCGGCTGCGCTCAGCGGCTCCGCAGCAGTACGACTTTTCAAAGGCCATGCTGAGCGACGTGCTGCGATTCCTCGCCACAGACGCCGGCATTTCATTCTTCTCGCTCCCTGATGACAGCGCGGAGGGGAGCCGCTTGATTACGTTTTCAATCAAGGCCAGTCCTTTTCAGGTGCTGGAGACCCTGTGCAAGGCCAATGGCCTGGCGATCATTCCTGACAATGGCATCTGGTACATCCGTCCTGCGGATGATCGCGAGCTGATCGGCAAATCTTATGAGATCCGGAACAACGCCGTGGAACTGGTGGAGCGTGTCAGCTCGGGTACGGGCTCGTCTTCAACCCGTTCAACCAGCAGCAGCAGCGGGAGCGGAGGCGGGGGCGTCAGCGGGGCTGCGGTGGGAATGGACCTTCAGGGGACCAGCCAGACCTTTGCCGTGAAGCGCAGCGAGGTGATCAATGACATCCGCATGCTGCTGGGCCTGCCACCTGAGGAGATGGACGGCGCCCAGGCTGGCACGGGCATTCCTGGAATGGCCGGCGTCGGCACGGATGAAAATGCCGCGAGGGCGATGAACTCCAACGAGTTGAGCTCGGTGCGCAAACCCAAGGTGATCTGGAAGTCGGACTCCAACACGCTCTATGTGGTGGCCACGCGTCTCCAGCACCTGTGGGTGGAAGGCTACATCGCAGCGGCGGACAAGCCGCAGACCCTGATCGCCGTGGAGGTGAAGTTCATCGAAACTTCGCGTGATCCTTCGCGAGAGTTTGGCATCGACTGGACCGGCACCCTGGAGACCGGGAATTTCCGGCAGGTGAAGGACACCACGACGACGACTGACACCACGACGGGCCTGCCCGTGACGACGGTCAATTACACCAACGTACCGACCACGGGAGGCTACCGCACGGACCTCGCCAACCTGCTGACAGGTGCGAATCTTAACAATGTGGGGGCCACGCTGGGATTTCCCGCCACGAGCATTCTGAGTGCGCAGGATGTGAATGTGAAGCTGCGCGCAATGATGCGCGACCAGGAGACGAACACCACGTCCTATCCGCGAATGGTCACGCTGAGCAATCGTGAGGTGGCCATCCGTGCGGTGGTGAACCAGCCGGTGCTGGACGCGAGCTCCACGGCGAGCTCGGGTTCTGTCGGCGCCACGACGACGACGAAGGTGGCCTACCTGCCGATCGGCACCGTGCTGAACATCCTGCCCAAGCGCATGCAGGCTGACAAGGTGCTGCTGAACATGGCGGTGACTGTTTCCAGCATCATCGGCACGCAGGTGATCTCCGGCAATCCGTATCCGATTGCCTCCTCCCGCGTTTACAGCGCGCCGGTGGAGATTGAGTCAGGCTACACGGTCGCGGTGGGCGGACTGGACGAGGCCACGGAAAAAGAAGCCGAGGCCGGCGTGCCCTTCCTGAGCAAGATCCCCGGTCTCAAGTGGCTCTTCGACTACAAGAGCCGGAGCAAGAACCACAAGAGCCTGATGCTCTTCATCACGCCGACGATCATCGACGCGCGCAACGGAGGCCTGCCGGCCGAGCCGCAGTCGGTGGTGCCGCAAAGGCCGCACATGGCGGGCAAGCCGAAGGTGGACACCTACAGCGGCGCGCTGGTGGGTGGCAGCGCTGCGCTGCCAAAGACGGTGGAATACCTTTCGCGTGAAGCGGAGATCCTCGGCAACACCATCAAAGAAAGCCGGATCACCCCGGAACTGAGCCAGAAGCTCAAGGAACTGAAGATCGCCGTGGAGCGGGTGGAGCAACAGTGCGACAGCATGAAGCTCTCGGAGCCGGCGAAGTTTGGCATGATCGATCAGGCGCAGCAGTCGCTGCGCACCATCCTGAAGCGCCTCGAATCCTTCCAGGGCATCCTGTTCAAGAAGAAGTATCTCTGATCAGGATCAGGATTCGGATCAGCGGGCCGCCACACGCTCAAACACACGGGGTGTTTCGAGGCCCGCGTTCTTGGGTTTCGGCGCCGGCTTGGGGTCCAGATTCTGGGTCAGTTCTTCCGCGGTGACGCTGGAGGCCACGCCGTCCGCGGGGACCGGCACTTTGGCGACCCACAGCAGGGCATTGAGAACGGTTTTGCGCACATTGTCATTGCCCCAGTTGGCGTGGAAGTGGCCGCCGGTGAAGCCAAAGCCGCGGCCGCCATCGGCGCGCTCCACAGTCCACATCATGGTTTCAGGAGAGCCTTTTTCCGCCTGGATGTGGGGGTAGGGGCCTTTGGGCGCCACATAGGGGCCGTCGCGTGTGGCGTCGCTGGGCGGCGCCACCAGGATGGGCACGAACTTGGCGGCGCCATCTTCGGCGGGCGCGACGCCATGGCCGAAGGCCGGACGGAAGCGCATGTGAATGTACCATTCATCCTTGGTGTTAAAGGGCTGCACGCCATTGGTCACAGGGTGGCTGGGCAGGGAGGTGTAGCTGGCGTCCCAGATGGGATTGCAGGAGTAGGCGTTCTCATAGTAGCCGCCGAGCCACTCCTGAAACTCCTTGCCGGCCTGGCCGGCCACCACTTCCACACCGTAGTGCATGCAGCCAAAGCCCACGCCTTTTGCGGTGAGCCTGCGCAGCGTTTCGAGGTGCCCGTCCACCACGGCGGGGTGCCTGCCGCCGCCATCGGCATAGATGACCACGGCGTCCGCGTCATCAAAGGTCTTTTCGTCGGTGACCCAGCCCATCTCATGACGATCCACCACCAGATTGGGCACGCTTTTGAGGCATTTCTCCAGCAGGATGGTGCCGGCGCGGAACTCATGCATGCCCGGCGGGTGGGAGGGCTTGCCGGCGATGAGAACGAGCTTCTGTTTGCCATCCGGGGTGACGGCTGGGAGTGAAACTGCAGTGGCGGCAAGGAGGACGAGCAGGAGTGCGGGCTTCATAGGTTGGAGAGAGGAGTGCCCGCATCATTCCCGGCCTCTGCTTCAAATCAAGAGGCGAAGCGCTACCGGACTGTCTGAAACTCGGGCAGCATGCACACGGCCCACAGCAGGTCCTCCAGGGCCTGCTGCGTGGGCTTTTCACCGACCAGGCTCTGTGCCGTGGCGAGCTCGCTGGCCGAGGGCTCCCGGCACAAGGCCTGACGGTACAGGCCGGTGATCAAAGCGGACGTGGAGGAGGTTTTCGCCGCCAGGAGCCGCAGTGCTCCTTTGGCGATGGCTTCAGCGAGGACGCTGCCATTCGCGAGATCGATGGCTTCCAGGGTGGTGAGATCGTTCGGGCGTGCGGTGACGATCTGGTCGCGGTTCGGGCGGCCGAGCGTGCGCATGAGGAAGTTCGACTTCATCAGCGAGGCGCGGATCATGTGGTCTGAGGCGGAGGCACCCTGCGCGAGCAGCGAGGGGGCCTGAGCGTGGATGACCTGCTGCCATGAACCCAGGGCCTTCACCACGGTCACGGGCTGCCAGTCCTTGGCCTCAAATGCTCCGAGACGGCCTTCCTTGGTGGGGAGGGCTTTGGTAGTCCACTCCCAGGTTTCGTCGCTCCTGATGGCAATTTCTTTGCCTGTGGCGTCGCGCACGCGGGCTTCGAAGAAAAAGCCGGCGGGATTGGGGCCTTTGCCCGCGTTCGTGGCTGTCACAAGGATGGAGTTTGCGCCTTTGCGCAGGGCGGTTTGCAGCGGCACGGCGGCGAGCTTGGTCCAGTCGTCACCCGCGCTGATCTTGCGGTTGTTCACGAAGAGGGTGTAGCCGTTGTCACAGGTGACGACTGCGCTGGCGCTGGCGGGATCGGCATCCAGCTTGAGCGTTTTGCGCAGCGTGATCGTTTCGCCGGAAGGCGGCGTGCTGCCGGGTTTGGCGCTGGAGCCCCAGATCCACTGGCCCTGAATTTTGATCTGCCTGGCGAGCTCGGGATCGACTTTACCGCGCAGAACACCTGCGTCCATTTTCGTGGGGGCGGCGCCGGTGAGCTGCCAGATGGCATCCACAAACTGCTCCGCCGTGAGCCGCTTCGTCCTGGGCCCGGCATACACGTAGCCTCGGTCATCGATCCCCTTGGTCACCACCTGGGCATGCGACTGATAGGCCTGCGAGGTGGCGATGAGGGCGAGCGTGTGTTTCAAATCATAGTGATGCTCGACAAAATCGGTGGCCAGGTAGTCGAGAAGGTCCGCATTCCAGGGTTCCGTCTGCATGGCATCCACCGGATGCACGATGCCGCGCCCCATCAGGCGCTGCCAGAGACGGTTCACAATGGTGCGGGGAACGCGGCCGTTTTGCGGATTTGTCATCAGCGCCGCGAGCTGTTTCAGCCGCTCCGGCTGTGAGGCTTTCGCATCGACCTGCCCGATTTCCGGGAAGAGCCATGAGGGCACTGCCTGCTGGCCGATGGGCTTGTCGCAGCGGTTGATCTCCAGCGGACGGCTCGAATAGATGGCCGCGAGTCCGTAGGCCTCGCTGAGCTTCCAGCGGTCGATGAAGCTGTCGTGGCAGGAGGCGCACTTCATGTTGATGCCGAGGAAGCTTTGGGAGACGCTCTGAGCGAACTGAATTTCCACCGTCTGCCCGGCGCTGACATCGCCGCGCCATTTGATGCCGTCGATGAAGCCGCGGCTCTCGTCATTCGGCGGTGCGATGAGCTCCCGCACAAACTGATCGAAGGGCATGTTGGTGATCAGCGCGTGATACAGCCAGTTGCTGATCTGCTTGCGCCCGCCGGTGATGAAGCCGGTGCCGCCATAGTCATTGCGCAGAAGATCATTCCAAAAAGTGAGCCAGTGCTCGGTGTAGTCCATGTCGCGCTTGAGCAGCGTGTTGATCAGGCGGATGCGTTTGTCCGGCCCGGCATCTTTGACAAAGGTTGCGACCTCCTCCGCCGTGGGCAGCAGGCCGATGAGATCCAGATAAGCCCGGCGCACAAACGTGGAATCATCAATGGATGCAGGGCGGGGGAGTTTCTTGTCAGCGAGGTAGTGGTCGAGGATGCGATCCACTGGATTGTCTCGGCCATCTACCGCGGCAGGCAGCACCGGCGAGCGCGGCTTGAGCGGCGGCTCATAAGCGGGCTTTTTGAAGGCGAAGCCTTCCTCCCATGCCAGCCCTTCATCTATCCACTGCTTCAGCAGCGCCACCTGCTCCGCGGGCACCCGCTTGCCCTTCGGCGGCATCTGCTCGTCGGGATCGGTGGAGAGAATGGCTTTGATCAGCGCGCTCTCCGCGCTCCTGCCATTGACCACCACCGCGCCGTCTTCACCGCCTTCCATCAAGGACTCACGATCGTTGAAGGAGAAGCCGCCCTTTTTCTTGTCCCCTGCATGGCACTCCGCGCAGTGCTCCCGCAGAATCGGGACGATCTGGTGGGAGAAATCGACGGCGGCGGATGCCGATGTGGCAGCAAACAAGCAGGGCAGGAGGTGGCGGAAAATCATGAAGGCGCGGTTTAAACGACACAAGACGTTCCATCCTCTCATGCCTGCAAGATGTCCCGCGCATCTCCCGTTCGGGTTCGTTCCATGAAGTTTCTCCCTTTTGCCGCTGCCTCCTTGTTTCTCGCCACGTCCGCTTTTTCCGCCCCGCAGGATGACCAGTATGTCCTGGGGCCGGATTCGAAGGTCAAGGAAGGCGTGCCGCAAGGGAAGGTGACACAGATGCCGGCCTGGACGGAGTCAAAGACCTATCCCGACACCACGCGCGACTGGTGGGTGTATGTGCCGGCGCAATACAAGGCCGAGCAGCCGGCGAACGTGATGGTGTTCTGCGACGGCGGCGGCTTCGTGAAGAAGGACGGTCAGTTTTGCGTGCCGGTGGTGTTCGACAATCTCATCGCTTCGGGCGAGATGCCGGTGACGATCGGTATTTTCATCAATCCGGGTGTGTTTCCGACAAAAAACCCGAAGGAAAAACCACGGAGCAACCGCAGCTTTGAGTATGACTCTTTGGGAGATCAGTACGCGAAGTTTCTGCTGGAGGAAATTCTCCCCGAAGTTTCCAAAAGCTACAAGCTGACCGATGATCCCGAAGGCCGGGCCATCTGCGGCAACAGCAGCGGCGGCATCTGCGCCTTTACGGTGGCGTGGGAGCGGCCGGACGCCTTCCGCAAGGTCGTCAGCCACATCGGCAGCTTTACGAACATCCGCGGCGGCTACGTCTATCCCGCGCTGATCCGCAAGACCGAGAAGAAGCCGCTCAAGGTGTTCCTGCAGGATGGCAGCAATGATCTGGACAACCAGTTTGGCAACTGGCCCTTGTCCAACCAGGACATGGCCGCTTCACTGAAGTTTGCGGGCTATGACTATCAGTTCATTCTTGGTGAAGGCACCCACAGCGGCAAACACGGCGGCGCCATCTTTCCAGACACGATGCGCTGGCTGTGGAAGAAGTAAGACGCTGTGTGGGTTCGCGGTTCTCTGTTGAGCAAAGCATTCTCACGGTTATCTTCACACTCATGAGCACGGTGCTGGAAATCGAAAAAGCCATCGAGTCACTGCCACAGGATCAGTTCTGGCAGTTGGTGGAATGGCTGGAGGCCAAACGTGAAGCGGCTGAGGATGCTGCCGACGTGGCCAGGGCCGAAGCCTCTCTGGCGGAGGGTGGCGAAAATGTCTCGTGGGATGAGGTGAAAAAGGAAATGGGCTGGAAGTGAATGAGCTACAACCTCGAATTCCGCCCAGCAGCCTTGAGAGAGCTCAAGAAGCTTCCACGAGACGTGAGCGAACAATTATCCCGCATCTTTGAAAAGCTGAGGGAGAATCCCCGGCCACCAGGATGTCTCAAGATGAAGGGTGATTCAGGATTCTGGCGCGTCCGCTGGGGTAGTTACCGCGTCATCTATGACATTCAAGACTCCAGACTCATCGTCCTGATCGTGGACGTTGGGCATCGCAAGGATATTTACAACTGATCTCAACCTCCACGCATGAAACGCATCCTTTACTCTCTCTGCCTCTTCCTCTCCACCCCGCTCCTCGCGCAGGACACCTCGCTGCATGACTATCTCGTCAAGGGCGAGCCCTGGCGCGAGGTGGCCGGCGGCTATGTCTTCACCGACGGCCTGTGCTGCGATGCTGCGGGCAATCTTTTCTTCACCGATGTGAAGGGTGGCAAGGGCATCTACAAGCTGGATGCCGCCACGGGAAAGGTGGACCTGTTTCTCGACAACCTGCCCGGCATCAGCGGTCTGCAGATCGGCCCGGATGGTCGTTTCTATGCCTGCCACAACAAGGAGCAGCGTATCATCGCCATCACGATGAAGGGGGAGGTGGAGGAACTGCTCGCCGGTGTGAAGTGCAACGACCTCGTGGTGAGCAAGACGGGGAATTTGTATTTTACCGAGACGCCCACACAGCGCATCCATCTCATCACCAAGGACAGGAAGCACGTCATCGCGGATGAGGGGCATGTGGTGAAGCCCAATGGAATCACGATCTCCACGGATGAGCGCACGCTCTACGCCTCTGAATACGGCGGCAAGCATGTGTGGGCGTGGCGCATCGAGGACGACGGCACGCTGACTGGAGGAGAGCCCTACTCCACCATGTGGCTGCCCGTGGGCAAAGAATCTGCGGCGGGTGACGGCTCGACCACCGAGGCAGCCGGACGCGTCTTCGTCACCACCGAACTTGGCGTGCAGATCTTCGACCCCGCAGGCCGCCTGGCTGGCATCATCGCCAAACCGGAAGCAAACGGCAAAGTCGTGAGCGTGGAATTTGCCGGGAAGGAGCACGACATCCTGTATGTGGGCGGTGGCGAAAAGATCTACGGTCGCAAAGTGAAGGTGAAAGGCTACTTTGGGAGGTAGGATTACCCCACACCGCGTCGGGCGGCAGGCATTTTCTTCTGCGAATGAAAAGTGGTCACAGCTTCTGTCTCGCACTGCTGATGTGGATGGCATCCTGCGATTCTGCTTTGGCTCAGCAGCGGGTGGAGGTGTCGCGAGATTTGTGGGTTTCGTCTTATCCGACGGAAGTTGAGGGAAACAATGGAGGCTCTCCGCGGCTGAAGTTGAAAGGCATTCAGGAGTTTTTTCTGGTGGATCTCGATGCTGCGTCACTGAAAGGGCGGCGGGTTCGCAAGGCCTGGCTGCATGTGCGGCTGGTGTCGCGGGATCATCCGTTGCAGCGAACCTCGGTGTCATCGGTGACGCAGGAGTGGGTCGAGGGAAACGGCTCGAGTTATCAGAAGGTCGCAGGGGCGAGCTCGTTCGCGTGGGCGCGCACGGGGGAGTCGCGCTGGGGGCGGGATGAGCCGGACCTGACGGCGGTGATCAACGCAGAAGGCGGATCCGTTTGGGGCTTTGGCGAGGTGACTGCACCGGATGAAAATGGCTGGCAGGTGATCCCCGTAGCGCCGGAGGTGGTGCAGGCACGCATCGACGGAAGGTCGTACGGATTTGCGGTGATGGATGATGTGGGCAGCGAGTATGTGCGGGATGGCAACGCCTTCACCTACAGCCCGAACGTGAACCGTTATGTGAGCAGCCGCGAGGAGAGAAAGGAAAGCCGGCCGTATTTCACCCTTTGGCTGGAGGAGGGCGCGGGCTCTCCAGCCGTGACCGCGCCGCCTGCAGCAGAGCGTCCCGCCGATACAACCACCAAAGCGGTGGAACTGCCACCGCTGGTGGAAGAGGAGAAGAGTGCAGATGCGGCGCTGCCGGTGGCATGCCGGGACGAATATGGAGAGCCGCTGAGCGCATTGCGGCTCCATGCCGCCAAGGGGGAGGCTGTGGGATTCATCCTCGCAGCGCGGCCCGCGGAGGTGCGCGTGGAACTGCCGGGTGTGGAGGTCAAGCTGTATACGCTGCCGCGAATCGGTGGAGTGCAGGATCCGCTGGTACCTCCCGGCTGGGATGTGAACAGCACGGGCACCGATGTGGCTGCGGCGGATACGTACGTGGAGCTGAGGGTGCCAAAGTCCGCAGCAGCGGGCGCTTTTACTGGTGCGGTCCATGTGGTCGGCAGCACGGCTCCGCTGCGGCTGCAGGTGTGGAATTTCACGCTGCCGAACCGTCTGTCCTTCCTGCCGCAGATGAATGCGTACGGCCTGCCGGGACAGGTGCGGGACTATTACCGGCTGGCGCACGAGCACCGCACGACGCTGAACCAGCTGCCTTATGGCTGGACGGGAAAGCTCGATGAGCCAAAGCCGGTGATCCGCAAGGACGGTGCCTGGGACTGGACGGCGTATGACGAGGCCTTTGGCCCGCTGCTGGATGGCAGCGCCTTTGCGGGGCTGCCGCGTGCAGGGACGCCGGTGGAGGCGTGGTACCTGATGCTGAACGAGAACTGGCCGATGAATCATGACGCGCATTTTCGCGGCGGCTACTGGATCGAAGATGCCTACGATAACTCGTACTGGGAGGAGTTTCGCCATGCGGCGGCGGAGGCGGCCAGACACTTTGAGGAGAAAGGCTGGACGGAGCCGATGGTGGAGTTTTACCTGAACAACAAGGTTTATTTCAAAAAGGACGACTGGCGGAAATGTACCGCGGCATGGGTGTTTGACGAGCCGGTGCAGACACAGGACTTCTGGGCGCTGCGGCGCTTTGGGATGGAGTTCTGGAAAGCAGTGGAGCCCTGGCAGAAGGCGCGGCTGTGTTATCGTGCCGACATCTCGCGCCCGCAGTGGCAGCGGGACCTCCTGGATGACTGCGTGAATGTGGAAGTCGTGAGCGGCGCGCTGCGCACCTGGTGGCCGCGCGTGCGACGGCGCGCGGAAGAACATGGAAATCTGTATTACATGTATGGCAGCGCCAGCGCCCCCGGTGCGGCGTGCTGGGCCAATGCGGCCTGGTGCGTGGAATCGTGGAGCCTCGGGGCGGACGGTGTGGTGCCGTGGAACACGATCGGCGACATGGCGGCGTGGCAGAAGCCAACGGAGACTTCCGTTCTGTATCCCACAGCGCAGGGGCCGGTGCCGAGCCTGCGGCTGAAGTCCTTCCTCGCCGGGCAGCAACTGGTGGAGTATCTGATGCAGTTCACGGCGCTGTCAGGCCACACACGTGCGGAGGTGATGGCAGCCGTGCGTGCGCTGCCGGGGCTCTCGGCAAAACTGGTCAAACGCTCAGAAGCTGATGCGGGGAGGTCGCAGTTTGGTGCGGAGACGCATGCTGCGCTCAAGAGTCTGCGGCTGCGACTGGGTCGGTGGCTGGATGCGCAGGGGCCCGCCGCACGGGAGCGCTGGCATGATCCACGCCCTGTGAGGCCGGATTTCAAGAAGGCGCGGAAAATCGAGGTTCTTTCGCCGGAAGAGTGAAGCCACGCTGGCGTGTGGCAACGATTCACGCCGGTACGCGCGGCTTTCTCTGCAGCATCGTGCACCGTCTTCCTTGCTCCACCGGAGGGCTTTGCTACCATTCCACCATGTCCCTCGACACCATCCACTCTCTTCTTCACTCCGAATCCGAACGTCCGGGCATCATCGCACGCGGCTGGGTGCGGACGAAGCGCGATTCGAAAGCCTGCTCCTTCCTGGAAATCTCCGACGGCTCCTGCTTCAAAGGCCTGCAGGTGGTGGTGGATGCGACTCTGCCTTCGGCGGAACTGCTGCCGCGCATTCTCACGGGTGCCTCCGTGGAGGTGGTGGGAGATTTGATCGCCTCTCCCGCAGCCGGACAGAAGTGGGAGATGCAGGCAAAGGAGCTGCGACTGCTGGGCGAGGCCGATGCCACCTACCCGCTGCAAAAGAAAGGGCACACGCCGGAGTTTCTCCGCACCATCGCCCACCTGCGGCCGCGCACGAATCTCTTTGGCAGCGTCTTCCGGGTGCGCAGCAAGATGGCCTACGCCGTGCATCGCTTCTTCCAGGAGCGCGGTTTTTTCTACGTGCACACGCCCATCATCACCAGCAGCGACTGCGAAGGGGCAGGGGAGATGTTTCAAGTGACCACGCTGAAACAAGACGCGCCCGCCAAGCCCGAGCAGGACTTCTTCGGCCGTCCCACCTACCTCACCGTCAGCGGTCAGCTTCAGGGGGAGGCCTTTGCCTGCGCCTTGGGAAACATCTACACCTTTGGTCCCACCTTCCGTGCCGAAAACAGCAACACCACACGCCACGCCGCCGAGTTCTGGATGATCGAGCCCGAGATGGCCTTCTACGATCTCACCGCGGACATGACTCTGGCCGAGGAAAACGTGCGCTACCTCGTGCAGGCCATGTTTGATGAATGCCCGGATGAACTGGAGTTCTTCAACAAGTTCGTCGACAAAGGCCTCATCGACCGCCTCCAGCAGACGCTGGCGAAGCCCTTTGAGCGCATCAGCTACACGGATGCCGTCGAGATCCTGCTCAAGAGCGGACGCAGCTTTGAAAACCCGGTCGTCTGGGGTGAAGGACTGCAGACCGAGCATGAGCGTTATCTGGCCGAAGAACATGTCAAAGGCCCTGTGACGATCTTCAACTACCCGAAGGACATCAAGCCCTTCTACATGCGCCAGAACGATGACGGCAAAACCGCCGCCGCCATGGACCTGCTCGTCCCCGGCATCGGCGAGATCGTCGGCGGCAGCCAGCGTGAGGAGCGCCTGGATGTGCTGGAAGCCCTCATGGCCAAACAGGGGCTCGCCCCCGAGAACTACGCCTGGTACGCCGACCTGCGCCGCTACGGCACCGTACCGCACGCCGGCTACGGTCTCGGATTTGAGCGCCTCCTCATGTTTGTCACAGGCGTACCCAATATCCGCGATGTGATTCCCTTTGCGCGGACACCAGGGCACGCCGCATATTGAAAAATGACGAATGACAAATGCACGATGACGTCTGGTCCGAGCCGCCGCTGGTTGCTGCTGGCGGCTCTGCTTTCGTCATTCCTCATTCGGCATTCGTCATTGGCTCAAGAAGGGCTCAAAATCCAGCTTGTCTCCGAGCAGTCGGCCATCGTTCCGGGCCAGCCCTTCACCGTCGGCCTGTGGCTGGAGCATGATCGCGGTTCGCACACCTACTGGCGCTTTCCGGGCATCGTCGGTGTGCCCACGCAGTTGAAATGGAAGCTGCCGCGTGGCTGGAAGGCGGGTGAACTCATTTACCCGGAACCGGAACGCACCTTCATGTTTCAGATCAAGGCGCAGGGCTTTGACCGCGATGTGATGCTGCGCACGGAGATCACTCCGCCCGCGAATCTCAAGATCGGAGACTCCATCACCCTGACCGGCACTGCCTCATGGATGTGCTGCGGCAACTCCTGCCATCCAGGTTCGATGGATCTCAGCCTGACGCTGCCCGTGGCCGCCAGCGCTGAACTGAACGCCAGGTGGCACAAGCTTCTAAATGCCGAGCGCGTCCGCGCCGAGCAACGCAGTGACGCGTGGACAGCCACCGCCAGCGAGAAGGGAGATACGATCACCCTCGTCGTCAGGCCTGCCACTGCCGGTGCGCGACCGAGCAAAAACCAGCGCGAGGCGGATCACATCATTGCCTTCACGGAGGACGGCTGGTTTGACTCTGACAAGCCGCAAACCATTTTGCGTCACGATGACGGCAGCCTCACCATCACCCTCATCAAAGCCGACACGTATCTTGGCAGCCAGCCGCCAAAAACGTTGCGTGTGATTTTGCGAAACGAGGAAGGGTGGTTGCAAGGCGGCGCGCTGAGATGCCTGCAGGTAGCGCCGAGGATTGAGCGCTAATCAGGACAGGTTGGAAGCCTGTCCTCCAGATCATGCCGCGGCGGCGATGGCCTGCTGATTGCGCCAGAGGTAGAGGATGCGGCGTGAAGGGCTGGGATGGGTGGAGCCCCGGTCATCGAGCTCGGGCGCCAGATGAAAGAGCACGCGTTCGGGATGGCTCTCGATCAGCTGCACAAGATCTGGCAGGAGGCGCGAGTCTTTGAGCACGTCAGGGAGCGAGACTGGCACTTTGGCGATCTGGGAGACCGCCGATATTTCGGCCAGGGTTTCCTTGAGTGCATCATGGTCGGTGTTGTCGCCCTTGAAGGTGAACTGGAAGAAGCCAGTGAGGGAGGAGACATCGTGCTCGGCGAGGCGTCGCTGGATGCCCTGCTCCAGTTGCGCGCGGGCCTGTGCGGACTGCACGCTGCCGAAGGGCATGGCATCCTCGTATTCTTGGAGGAGCTGGGCGATGGGCACGCCGCTGTGGTGCAGCTTGGCTTCCAGGACGCGTGCCATCAGGGCATTGCGTGCCTCATGCTCCATGCCGAGCTTGATCTCTGTGGTGAGAGCCGGGACGAGGCCGGCCGCACGCGCGCCGTGGTCATCGCACAAAAACTCCACCAGACGAATCTGCGTGACCCAGGTGGAAAAGGCCACCCAGCGTGCCGCACCCAAGGCCAGCAGCGGCGCACCCCAGCGAATCTCGTAGTGCTGCAGGAGCTGCGCGATCACCAGCGCCAGCACGCCGGACAAAAGCGCGTGGAGGAGCATGCAGCGGCTGGCAATGGGCGAGTAGGCAAAGACATGGCCCAGCTCATGGCCGATGACGGACTCCAGCTCCTTTTCATCGAGAAGGTGAACGATGGAGCGGTTGAGCTGCACGCTGTTGAAGAAGTGCCAGCCAGGAAGCAACTCCAGACGCATGGCGAAGGCATTCACGTCTTTTTCCGGAGCGAGATAGACGGGAATGCGCCGCTCTGCGAGGCCCAGCCGCATCTGCACGCGACGCACCGCGGCGATGAGCGAGTCCCGAGTGTGGATGCCGAGCTTTGCCTCCGGCCGAACGTCCTCCAGTCGTTTCCGACTGGCGAGATGCTGCAGGACGATGAAATCAAACAGTCCGAGAAAGGCGCAGGCAAACAGCAGGACGAACTGCCAGCCTGGGAGCTCATGCGGCTGCGCCACCCACCAGGCCACACCGCCGAATATGGCGAGAAGCTCCAGGCCAAGCCAGAGCAGCGAGCGCGACTCGTTTGCCTGAAAGCTGCGCAGCAGCGCCTCCCGCGTGGGCGTGACGAGACGGCGCGGCTTTGGCAGTACCTCCTCCATGCCCGCTCAAGTGACGGTCTGCAGCAGGCCGCGGATCAGCCCCATGGATGGGCGCGCACGAGTCTGGTAGATGACCTTGCCTGGGCCCGTAAAGCGGACCACAAAGCCCTCCCCGGAGAAGAAGGAATCCTTGAGCGACTGGGTGAGCACCACGGATTCAAACTCCATGGTGTCGGTAAAGGCGACGATGTTGCGGTTGTCGAGCACGAAGCGCTCGCCCTCGGCCAGAGTCTGCTCGATGACGCCGCCGTAGCTGGAGAGGAAGAGGGTACCGGAGCCGACGGTTTTCAGGAAGAACAGCCCGCGTGTGGCCAGCATGCCCTGCATGCCGGCATTGTGCAGAGTAAAGGTCAGCTCAGGCGTGGAGGCCAGAAAGGCACCGCGTGCGAGCTTGAGGCCTGATTCAGGCGTGACCTCGATGGCGCGGATGTCGCCCATCTGCTCAGGGGCCAGCATGAGATGCTGATCATCACGCTTGGCCTTGTAGATGACGGTGAAAAAATTCTCACCACCAAAGAGGCTGCGCATGCCGCCGAGCATGCCGCGCTTGCCTCCCATGTGCAGGCCGGCCTTCACGTCGATGTGAAAGCCCGGCGTCATGGCCTGCATGCTGCCGGGCTGCGAGTGAATGGCCTCACCCTCCGCCATATCAAGACGCAAGGTCGAAAAGGCGGGGGCGTGAAGAACCGTGTGCCGCATGACTAAATGTCAGAGTCGGCCTGGCCGCTCATCTTCTTGCGCAGCATGTAGCCGCCGAGGCTGACGAGGAGCAGGATGCCGAGGAAGATGAAGAGCGCCACCATACGGCTGACGCCCAGCATGTCCTGAATGCCGGTGACGCAGATGTCATAGATGACGACCTGAATAAACCAGCGGACGATGCTGCCCATGCCACCGCCACGCGCCAAAATCGGAAGAAAAGTATTTTGATCCATACCTGTGCATTCAGAGCGATTTTCGCAGCGGACTTCAAGCGAAAAGATGAGCGATCGTCAAAAAATGGCCCGTTCCGTGCGACGGTGCTGAGAAATACGCAGCGTCTGGCTGCGTTGTTGGATTAAGGCGCGTCGTGGTGGAACGGTGGCGGGTCGATGGACCTTAGCGCTTCTCCAAGCCTTTGTACACCCCGAAGTCATTGAAGAAGAATTTCTTCGCGAGCCAGTACATCCAGTGTTTCTCGGGGACTTCTTCGCCTTCGCGCCACTGGCTGGTGCGCGGCGTCATGCTCTCAATTTCGGCCATGGCGGTCTGGCGGATGGTGGAGTCTTTGGCGGTGTGTTTGGTGACGACGGCTTTCACCAGATCGGGGCGCTCGAGGACGATGCAGCCGCGGGTGTTTTGGGAGGCGATGGTGCGGAAGTCGCGGAGGAATTCGGAGCCGGTGAAGACGTCGTAGAGATCGCGCTCGGTGCGGACGCTTTCTTTGGCAAACTGGATGATGGGGCAGGGCTCGATGGCGCCGGTGGGGCTGATGTGGTGGCTGATGCCGTTGGCCATGGGGCAGAGGGCCTGGCCGTTGTGGTCGTAGTAGGCGTCGACGATGGCGATGGGCAGCCTGGCGCGCATGTTGACGACGAATTTGCGCACCTGGGTGATCTGCTCAGGCGTGAGGGCGAGCTCGGCGCTGATCTTGGGTCCCACGGGGCGGTAGGTGTGGTACCAGGCGTAGTGCACGCCCATGTCGATGAGGCGGCGCAGCCAGGTTTCGGTGAGGAGGTCGTCGATGTTGGTCTTGCAGAGGCTGGTGGCCACGCCGGTGAGGACGCAGGCATCCAGGCAATTCTGCAGGCCACGCAGGGTGCGGGTGAGCACGTCCTTGTTGCCACGGCGCTCGTTGCTGACGATCTCGGTGCCTTCGATGCTGACGAGGGGGGTGATGTTGCCGAGCTTGCGCATGGTCTCCGCGGCCTTGGCGGTGATCATCTGTCCATTGGTGAAGACCTGGAAGAAGGCATCCGGGTGCAGGGAGAGGAAGTCGAAGAGCTCCGGGTGCATGAAGGGCTCGCCGCCGAGGATGCCGAAGAAGGCATTGCCGCGGCGTTTGGCGTCGTTCACGATCTTGTTGAGCTCGTCGAGATTGAGGGATTCGCGGGGCTTGTCCACGTCCACCCAGCAGCCCTGGCAGCGGAGGTTGCAGGAGTTGAGGATGGAGATGTAGAAGAAGGGCGGGAAGAACTGGCCCTGCTTCATGCGCTGCTTGTGCAGCATGACGGAGCGCGCGCCTTTGTAACCGAAGTTCCAGCCGATTTTGGCGAGGCAGAGAGGATCGACGGTTTTAAGGATGCGGGAGGTGAGGGAAAGGAGCATGGGGGCGGCGAAGAAGGGGGGGGAGCAGCAGGATACGTTCAAAAGGTCATGTTGTGGTCAAAAGGTCAAGGTGGGAGGCCACAAAATGCGGTGGGAGGATCGCAAAGGGGGGAGGGAAAGGCGGCGGCGCGGGGTGTAATTCTCCCGAGCAGGAGACGCCATGACCGACCCCCTTCCAACGGATACCCTGGGATCCCGCAACCACTGGCGCAGGGTGCTGTGGGTGGTGCTGATCATCCTGCTTCTGCTGGTGGCGAGGCGGCTGGCGGGAGCTGCGGATGCGTGGCAGGCGGCGGATGCTTTGCTCCTGGGGGGGAAACCCAGGGAGGCGGCTGCGGCGTATGAGAAGCTGCTGAGGCAGAAGCCCCATGAGGCACGGGCATATCTGGGACGTGGGCGCGCCCGGTGGCGGCTGGGAGAATTTGACGGCGCGATCGCCGATTTCACCCAGGTGCTGACGCTGACGCCGAAGGACCCGGCCGCGTATAACAACCGTGCGCTGGCTCACGATGGCAAAGGCGAGCATGATCTGGCGCTGGCGGATTATGCCAAGGCGATCGAGCTGAATCCGAAGAACGCGGTGTATTACTTTAACCGTGCGCTCACCTGGGGCGGGATCAAAGAGCCCGACAAGGCGCTGGCAGATTACACGAAGGCCATCGAGCTGGATTCCAAGAATGGAGCGTTCTACGTGAACCGTGCAGAACTGCTGCTTATCCGCGGAGAGTATGAGCAAGCGGCGGCGGATTGTGACCAGGCGATCGCTTTGAATGAGAAGAACGCGGCGGCCTACTTCAACCGTGCGATGGCGTATGACCAGATGGGCGAGAAGGAGCGTGTGCTGGCGGATTATGACAAGGCGGTGGAGTTCGGGCCGAAGATGGCGAAGTTTCACAACAACCGCGGCTTCTTTCTGATGAACCGCGGGGAAAACGAGGCGGCGATCGAGAGCTTTGGCAAGGCGCTGGAACTGCTTCCGGACAACGCGATTTATCTGAACAACCGCGGGCAGGCCTGGCTGAACCTGGGACAACGAGACAAGGCGATGGTGGATTTTGACAGGGCGATCCAGGTCAACCCTGAGCATGCGAAGGCGTATCGAAACCGTGCGGGTGCGTGGCTGGCGGCCGGCGAGTTTCAGAAGGCGGCGGCAGACGCATCGAGGTGCTTGGAACTGCAGCCAACGGAGTCGCGGGCGCTGCTCATCCGCGGGGAAGCACGGGAGGCGCTGGGGGAACACGCTGCGGCGAAGGAGGACCTGGAGCAGGCCACCATCTTGGGGCCGCAGCCGCCGCTGGGGGTAGCAGCCTGGGTGCCGGTGGAGATCAAGAAACGCGAAGCGGAGGCCCTGAAGGCGCTGCTGGAGGATGCGTCGCCGGAGAACAGGCACCGGATGGCGGTGGTGCGGCACGACCATGCGTTTGCGATTTTGGATCATCCCAAGCGGGAGCCGGATCAAGCGGCGCTGGAGGAGGCGGTGGGCTATGCGCGGTCTGCGTGCGCGCTGGAGCCGGGAAGTGCCGCGCACTTGTTTTTGACGGGGCTGCTGTATGAGGAGCTGGCGCAGCATGATGACCGTGCGCTGGTGATGGCGGAAAAGATGTTCACCCAGGCGGTGGATGTGGACGCGGACCATGCGGCGGCGTGGCTGGAACTGGGGCTGCTGATGGCGGCGCAGGAGCGGGGCATGGAGGCGATCTCGGCGCTGGAAAATGCGCTGGAGAAGGATGCGGCGGGCTCCGGGGCGCAGGCGGTGGGGGTGCTGTGCGCGCAGTATGCGGCGAATGACGAGGGCTTTCGCGGAGTGGACTTTTTTGAGGCCCAGTATGCGGCGAATCCCGAGGTGTCGGCGCTGGGTGTCGGCCGTGCGATCATGCTGCACTGCCTGGGAGACCGGGAGGCGGCGCTGGCGCAGGCGCGGGACATCGTGCTCATCGAGGAAAATGGGACGAAGGAACATGATTACGCCGCCAAACTGGTGGCTGAATGGGAAGGAGAGAAGCCATGAAACGAATCGCGATAGCGTGGGTGGTGCTTGGCGGCGCGGCGGCTTTTGCGCAGACAGGGGAGGTGATGGTGAGCTTTGACTCGATGGAGGCGGCGCAGCAGGCAGAGCGGGAGGGCTTTCAGCAACGCAGGCAGGCGCTGCAACAGCAGCCGGCGAGCCCACAGCGGGATGCTCAGATGCGGGAGGAGATTGTGCGGCATCAGACAGAATCGAAGCGGCTTTCCATGCAGCAGCAGGCGGCGCGGAAGGAGGTGATCGCTGATCTGAAACAAAAGTGGAACAGCGTAGAGTCGGACTGGCGAAATGAATGCGCGCGGCATGAGGCGGCGCAGAATCGCATCGACAAGATGCGGGAGGGGCCGGCGAAAACCGCGGAGGTGGAGCTGGAGAATGCGACGCACCGGAGCACGAGCAAGGAGATCGCCACGCAACGGAACGCCGTGCATGAAGGCGTGCTGAAGCAGGCCAACCGCGATGTGATGGGAGGCACGAGCAACGCCAGCAACAGCGTGAAGCAGACTGCGGGCACGACGATCACTGATCCCAACCACCGCGGCATGAACGGCGACTTTGACGCGGGCGGCGGTTACCGCACGACGGAAAAGGTGGGCAAGATTCTCAACGAGATGGGAGTGCAGGGCCCCAAAGGCGGACCGGTGAAAATGACGGGCGGCGTGCTGGAGACTTCGCCGGAGTTTGGCATGACGGTGAATGCCGCGCCGGGCACGGACCGCATCGGCAGCGCGGGACATCAGGCGCAGGTGAACACCGGCGCACAGCATGGCGAGACTTATGTGTCAGAGACGGGCGGCTCATTAAAACCTGGAGCACTGAAGGATCATGTGGCCACGATGGATCACGCGAAGAAGGCGATGCACGGGCTCAATGAGGCACCGGAGACCCTGGTGGGCGGAGCGCCGGAGGGGCAGATGATGGCCAAAGGCGCGCTGAAGGCGGCAAACCAGGCGGGGCTGAATCCTGAGACGGTGCAGACGATCGCCAAGCAGAATGGCGTCAAGAACCCTGAAGACATCCTCGACAAACTGGCGGAGATCAAGACGGGCCGGTCGAGCATTGCGAATGCGGATGAAGCCGCCAAGCTGCAGAAAACCACGCGCGATATTTTGAATGCTGCGGAGGCGAAGACCAAGACGGCTGCAGAGGCGGAGGTGCGGCAGACGCAGACGAAGATCAATGACCTGGAGGCGAAGGGGCTGAAGGCGGAGGCCCAGCAGGCGCGCAATGAACTGGCGGACTACAATGCCAAAGCCAAGGCCACCACCGAAGCCGTACGTGCTCCGAACGAACCCGTGACGAAACCCGGCAGCCCGAGCGAGCCCGTGACAAAACCGGGCGGCACGCAGGCTGCGGCGGGAGAGGCGGAGGTGAAACCCACCACCGGGGGCCGGCTGATGAAAGGTGCAGGTCTGGCACTGGGGGCCTACGGCATCTACGAAGGCTACAAGACCGCGAAGGAGGAGATGGAGGTCAAGAAGCAGGGGGAACCCTCCGGTGCGCTGGGGTGGACCAAGGACAAGGCGGAACTCGCCGGGCGCACCCTGTGGCACGGACTGGGATTTGGATCGATGGCGGACATCGGCACGAAGGCCGGAAAGGAGGCGTTTGACCAATACCAGAAGGACATCGCGGCAGGCAAAATCTCTCCCGATGCGTGGAAGCCCTATCTCGAAATGAAGGGCAAGGCCGTGCTCGGCGGTTTGTTCGGCGGCGTGAAGGCCATCACCTACGACGCGGCGAAGCAGAGCGGCACCAACCTTGGCAATGCCATCGGCGAGGGGCTGGGAGCTGGAAAAGGTCTGCTGGATCAGTTGAAAAGCGCCCGCGACGAGAAAGCGACCAACGAAGCACGCTCCAAAGAGATCTATGACAAGCTGATCAAAAACGGCGCCTCCCCGGTGGGCGCCCAGCGTGCGGCGGACGGCGTGAAGAATGGTGACTTCACCGAGGCCAAACGCCTGAACAAAGTGCTGGAGGGCAAGAAGGCCGCCAGGCTGGCGGCTGCTGCAGAGGCGGAGCCCGGTACGCTGTCATATCGCCACCACCAAAAGAAGCTGGAGATCCGCAAGGAGGCGAACAAGCAGAACCTTCAAACGGCGCAGACCGGCACGGAGGACGAACAGAAGCAGTTGGAACTGGTGACGGCCCGGCTGCGTGGGGCCAATCTGCCGGTGAATGATGTGCTGGTGAACCGCTGCCTGGCTGCTCTGAAAGACGGTGGCGAAAAGGCGCTGGCCGCCGCTATCCAGGAGTTTGTGTCCATGGAAGGGACCTTTGCCGGGCGCGTCACCATGCCGGACAAAACGGGCGCCACGCTGCGCATTACCATTAAAGGCGGGCGGGTGACGGGAACGTTTTCACAGCATACGGCCAACAATCTGGGCGCGGTGAGCACCACCCGGACGATCAACGCCCAGGTGGCCGGAAAAATGGACCTGGGTTCGGGAGCCATCGAAATGCAGGCCAAAGGCAACATCACAGCGACGGCCACGGTGGACAAAAAGACGCAGACGCACAGCATGGAGGGGACATGGACCCTGCGCGGCAGCTTCAATGGAGACGGCTATAAAGGGTCCACGGAAATGCCCTGGAGCGTCTCGCATTGAGAGAGCAAGGAGAGGTTTCAAAAAATCGCCCGTTCAAAGTTGAGGTGAGGGAAGTGGAAGCTCTTGCCCCGGCTGATGGGTGCGCTAGCCTGAGCGCGTGAGTTACCAAGTTTTTGCCCGCAAATACCGCCCCAAAACGTTTGCCGATGTGCTCGGCCAGGACCACGTCGTACGGACGCTGCGCAATGCCATCGCCCAGCAGCGGCTGGCGCATGCCTACCTGTTTGTGGGGCCGCGTGGCACGGGAAAAACCTCCACGGCGCGCATCTTTGCCAAGGCGCTCTGCGCCAAGAACGGACCGACGATTGATTTCGACCCCGAGGACGAGCTGAGCCTGGAGATTGCCGAGGGGCGGTGCATGGACGTGCTGGAGATCGACGGTGCGAGCAACAACGGCGTGGAGCAGGTGCGCGAGCTGCGGGACAACGTGAAGTACGCCCCCACGCGCTGCCGGTACAAGATCTACTACATCGACGAGGTGCACATGCTGACCACGGGCGCCTTCAATGCGCTGCTGAAGACGCTGGAAGAGCCGCCGGAGCATGTGAAATTCATCTTTGCCACGACGGAGGCGAACAAGATCCTGCCCACCATCATCAGCCGGTGCCAGCGGTTTGACCTGCGGCGCATCCCGAACGCGGTGATCGCGAAGCATTTGCTGCACATTGCCGAGCTGGAAAACGTGACGCTGGACGAAAAGGCCGCCTATGCCATCGGCAAGGGAGCGGAAGGCGGCATGCGTGATGCGCAGTCCATGCTAGACCAGCTCGTGGCTTTCTGCGGTGACAAGATCACCGAGCAGGACGTGCTGGATGTGTTTGGCTTCACCTCCGGCGAGTCCGTGGCAGCGCTGGCGCGGCACATTTTGGAAAGCGACACCGTGGGCGCGCTGCGCGCGGTGTATGAGCAGAACGAGGCGGGCAAGGAACTGGGCCGTTTCCTGGCGGACCTGATTCAGCATTTCCGCACGCTGCTGGTGCAGCAGGCGGACCCGGAGGCGGCTGCCGAGGACCTGAGCCCCGAGGTGGCGGAGGAAGTGGTGGCGCAGGCGCAGATGGCCAACACGGAGCAGCTCCTGCGCGTGGTGGATGGCCTGGCCGAAGTGGATTCACGCATGCGGTGGGCCAGCAACAAGCGCCTGCACTTTGAGCTGGGCGTGATCGCGGCGGTGCAGAGCCTGAATGAAGTTTCCATCAGTGATGTGATCGAGGCGCTGGATTCCGGCGGTGGCGAGGGACTGGCCAGGCCGGCCCCCCGTGTGCAGGCGGCCCCACCGCTCGCAAGGCGTGCGGCGGAGCCCCTGGTGAGACCGCAGCCTGTGGTGAGAGAGTCGGCTCCAGCGGCGGTGTCTGCCCCGGCCCCAGTCGTGCAGAAGGTGGCAGAGCCCGAGCCGCAGCTGGCACCAACACCGCGCGTGGCGGAAGCAGCGCCTCCACCAGTCGTGGAGAAAGCGCCAGCGCCGCAGCCGGTCACGGCGGTGAAACCGAAAGAGCCGTCGCCCGTGGCGGAACCGGAAGAGCTTTTCAGCGAAGATGTTTTCTGGTCCAAGTTCCTCCAGCAGGTGCAGGCGCGCCGCCCTCTGTTTTCGTCATGGATCGAATTGGGCACGCTGCTCGGCATCTCAAGCAAAACGATCAAAGTGGGATTTCCACCGGGAGAGAGTCACGCCCGAGACAGTCTGATGCGCCCAGTGCAGATCAGCTTTTTTGAGGATTTGGCGCAGGAGATGACAGGGAGGGCGCTGAAGTTTGAGTACGTGCTCGATTCCAGTCTCAAGGCACCGGTGCTGGCCTCAATTGATCTGAACCTGCTGAACGAGTCCGCACCTGCGGCGACTCCCAAACCGGCGGCTGAAGCCAGGGCGGAGCCTAAAGCAGAGGTAAAACCCGCAGCCCAACCGGAGCTGGTAAAAGCGGATGCGCCTGCGGCCTCCTCCGCTCCAACGCCGCCCGAGGACTTCTACAACGACCCGCTGATCCAGCAGGCGATGGTGAAGTTTAAGGCGAAGCTGGTGGCGGCTGAGTGAGGAAAAGCTCGCATTGAGGAGCGTGTTGTCTTTGGATAGCGGACTTCTCACGCCATGACTTCCGAACCCACCGGCCATCCTCGCGGTCTTCGCACCTTGTTCTTCACTGAGATGTGGGAGCGGTGGAGCTACTACGGCATGCGTGCGCTGATGGTGCCATTCATGACCATGGCAAGTGGCGGCATTGGCCTGGAAAAGAAGGAAGCCATGGCCATATTCGGACTCTACCTCGCCACGGTGTACGCTTCGGCGTTTCCTGGCGGGTGGGTGGGGGACCGGCTGATGGGAACCAAACGAGCGGTTTGGTGGGGTGGAGTCGCGATTGCTCTCGGGCATCTCGTTCTTGCCATGCACGGGAGGACGCCCTTTTTTCTGGGCTTGCTCATCATCGCGCTCGGCTCAGGGCTGCTGAAATCAAACATGAGCGCACTCGTCGGCCTTCTTTATCCCGAAGGTGGCCAACGACGGGATGCTGGGTTTACGATCTTTTACATGGGGATCAATCTGGGCGCGTTTGTGGGGCCGCTCATCAGCGGATGGTTGCAGCAGAGCGAAGGGATGGGGTGGCGCTGGGCTTTTGGATCTGCGACGGCGGGGATGTTTTTGGGGCTGGTGCAATGGCAGCTCACACGCAAGGCGCTGGAGGGAGTGGGGGAGCGAATCGACCACCCGGGGCAGAATCTGAAGCGCGAATGGGGCCTGCTGTGTGCAGCGCTTCTTGCTCTGGCCGCAGTGGTGATTCTCTGCGTGTCTGGAGTCATCACGCTTGATCCGGTGTGGCTGGCTCATGCGGTCACCATGGTGATCTCGGTTGTGGCGGCGTTGTTCTTTGCGTGGCTGCTGCTGTTTGGGGGGCTGGACGGGGATGAACGAGCACGGGTGGGGCTCATCATCATGCTGTTTGGGATTTGTGCTCTGTTCTGGGCTGGATTTGAACAAATGGGCTCTTCCTTCAATGTGTTTGCCGAAGAACATACGGTGCGTGAGATCGGCTCATGGGTCATTCCCACGGCCTGGTTCCAGTCCGTCAATCCGTTGTTTGTCATCTTGTTTTCACCGGTGGTGGCGCTGCTCTGGCAGGTGCTGGGCCGGCGTGGGATCAGCCTCTCCATGACCACGAAAATGGGCGTGGCCATGCTGCTGCTGGCTTTGGGGTTTGGACTGGCAGTGCTTGCTGCTCATCGTGCGCTGGATGTCGGCAAGGTCTGGCCTTTGTGGCTGCTGGGCATTTACCTGTGCCACACCTTGGGAGAACTCTGCCTTAGCCCGGTGGGGCTAAGCGCAGTCACCAAACTCTCGCCGCATCGCTACACAGGGCAGATGATGGGCATTTGGTTTCTCGGTACTAGTCTCGGCGATGTGCTCTCGGGCATCATCGCCGGCGAAGTCTCTGGTGATGCGATGACTGCCATGCCGGTTATCTTCACGCGCGTGGTTTGGATTTCCTCCATCGCGGGGCTTCTGTTGCTGATCTTTGCCAAGCCGCTGCAAAAGCTGGCGAGGGGTGTGAAGTAGTCCCGCAAATGCGGTCAGCCTCCGACAGGCGCAAAAAAAACGGGCGGTGAGCTTGATGCCCTGCCGCCCGCTTTGAAACTAAGATCAGTTCAGCTCTCTCTTCTGCCGATCAATGGTTGAAATAGAACTCCTTGGAGTTCAGCAGCGCCCAGAACAAGTCTTCAAGCACGCTCTGCCGGGCGCCGGGGTCTTCGGCGATGGCCTGCTGGACGTTGGTCCATTCCTTGTCGATGGGCATGCGGCCGAAGACGCGGAGGAAGAGGTCTTCGACGATCTCGCGGTCGCCCTTCTTTTCCTGGATCATCTTGGCGACGACGCGGCCCTGCTTGATGCGGTCGTTGACGGCGTCGCCATTCATGAGGTGGAGGGCCTGGGAGAGGGTGGGCTCCATCTTCACTTCGCAGGAGCAGACGGACTCACGCTTGGCACGGCCGAAGGTGGTGAGGAAGTAGTTGGAGACGGCACCGTCGGCAATCTGCACGGCGCGGGCGCCGAGGGGCAGCCCCTGGAACTTGTTCGGGGTTTCGGTGATCTGGGAGATGGCGTCCAGCAGCACCTCCGCGCGCACGCGGCGGACCTGGGCGTGGGAGAAGTTGCGTTTGTCGCCGGCGTTGGTCTCATTGACCTTGGTGCTGCGCTGGTAGGTCTGGGAGGTGCACACGTCACGCACAAATTTGCGCATGTCGTACTTGTACTCGGTCAGGTGCTCGGCCAGGGCGGCGATGAGAGCGGGGTTGGAGGGAGGGTTGGAGACACGCACGTCATCGACAGGCTCCACGACGCCGACACCGTTGAAGTGGGACCAGATGATGTTGGCGATGTTGCGGGCGAAGAACGGGTTTTGCGGTGAGGCCATCCATTCGGCCAGCACCTTGCGGCGGTCTTCGCCGGCCTTCATTTCCGGAGTGTCGCCGCCGAGGAATTTGGGCTTCATCACGGCCTGCGTGAGGAAGTGCCTCGATTCACCGCCCTTGCTGTTGTAGATGATGACTTCCGCGGGGTCGTCCGTGGGCTTGCGGCCGATCTGGGAGAAGAAGGCCTTGAAGCCGTAGTAGTCATCCATGGTCCAGCGGTCAAAGGGATGATTGTGGCACTGGGCGCACTGAATGCGCATGCCCATGAACACCTGTGCGACGTTTTCGGTCAGCTTGAGCTGGTCGAGCTCGGTCTGGTAGAAGTTCACGGCAGGATTCGAAACGGTGCCGCCTGTGGAGGAGAGGAGCTCCTGCACGATCTCGTTGATCGGCACGTTCTTGCCGATGCGCTCGGAGAGCCAGTTGTAGTAGAGCAGCGCGTTTTTGTAGAAGGGCGGCTGGTTGTTGTTGATGGAGGAGCGGATCTGCAGCAGCTCGGCCCACTTCATCACCCACAGTTCGGTGAACTCCTTGCGCTCCAGCAGGCTGTCCACCAGCGCGGCGCGCTTGTTGGGATTCTTGTCAGCAAGGAAGGCTCGCATCTCCTTGGCCTCGGGATAGACACCGGCGATGTCGATGAAGGCGCGGCGCACGAATTCTTCGTCCGTGCAGATGCCGGAGGGCAGGATACGGAGCTTGTGGAGGTTTTCATCGACCAGGGTGTCGATGTAGTTCGTTTCCGCGAGCTTGGGCCGCTCATACTGGAGTTGCGCGGGAATGACGAGCACCTGGGCGGTGACGGAATACACATTGAAACGAGCCAGCATGAAGGCCGCGCCACGGTCGCCGGAGGTAACCAGGCCGCTCTTGTCGATGGTGGCGGTCGGGTCATTGTTGGACATGAAGAGCGCGAGATTCGTCACATCGCGGTCGGTGCCGTCGGAGTAGGTGGCGCGCACGGTGATTTGCTGCGTGGCGTTTTTGCCCTCCATGACGATCTGGCTGGGGAAGACCTCGATGCCGGTAACCTTCGCCACATCAGCGGGGTCATCAGGTGCGCCGGCGCTGATCCATTCCAGCAGCGCCTTGTTATAGACAGAGTCCGGTTCAAAGCACTGGTTGCCGGAGTGCGGCACAGCGCCGACGGCTTTCTCAATGAGAGAGCTTTCCTCGGGGATGGCCAGATTGATGCGGCGGCCCGGCATCTCGCGAGTGATGCGGATGTAGTCGCCGGCAGGGTCCATGCCGAAAAGGGAGGTGCGGAAGCCGTCTTTGCCGCGGGCAGCGCCGTGGCAGCCGCCCTGGTTGCAACCACCGCGCATGAAGACCGGCATGCAGTCCAGGCGGAAGGAAATGGCGCGGTCCTTGGTGCCGTTCTTCACTTCCACCGGGGCTTTGACCGTCTGGCCGCCAATGGAGGCGACGATCTCCGTGCTGCCCGCGTCTGCCACGGGCTTCAGGGTCAGGCCATCGAGCGCGGCGATTTTAGGATCGGCGATCTTGAGATCGCACACGCCGGTGACGTCCTTGGTGGTGGCATCCTGGAAGGTGGCCAGCACGACCACGCGATGGAAGTCGCGCTTGGTTTCCAGGGAGTACTTGTCCGGCAGAATCTGCAGGTTTTTCAGCGTGGGCAGCTTTTTCTGCAACTCGGCCAGCGCCTGGCGCTGCTCGGGCGTCTTATACTGAAGCGTGAGATTCTGCGGCCACTGGGCACCGGCGGCGATCCAGCGCTTCAGCACGTCGATCTCATTCGCGGCGAGCGGGCCGCCCTTGGGCGGCATGATGTCATCGTGATCTTTGGGAAGCACGATGCGCTTGATCATCTCGCTCTTGTCAGGCTGGCCTGCGACGAGCGCCGGACCGGTGTCGCCGCCTTTGAGCAGGGCTGCGGCGGAGTCCATGAGAAGCTTGCCTTTGATCTTGCTGGGGTTGTGGCACTCCAGGCATTTGGTTTCCAGGATGGGCTGCACATCGCGTACGAAATCGATTCCGGCAGCAGCGGCAGGGGCTGCTGTAGGTGCGGCTGCTACAGCGGGAGCAGTGGCAGGCGCCGCAGGGTTTGCGGCAAAACCAGAGGAGGAAACGGCGAGGGCAAGGAGAGAAGCTCGCAAGGGGCTTTTCATAAGAGGTAGGATCGAGGGGTTAATCAAGCTACGGGCCTGAGGGGAGGCATTTATCAAAGGTGCGAAAAAACACTGTGAATTCGCACAGTTATGCCTCCAGCGCCGCCAGCCGCTGCCCAATGGGCGGGTGGGAATAGTGCAGCCAGACCGTGAGCGCATGGGGATTGGGATGCGTCAGGTGGTCCACGGAGAGTTTTTTCAGCCCGTCCATGAGAGGCTGACCGCCACAGGCCTCCCGGGCAAAGGCATCTGCCTGGAACTCATGCCGCCGGCTCAGGGCGCTGCTGAGCATGCCGAGCAGGAGGCTGGCGGGCTGGTAGATAATGCTAAATAGAACTAATCCCAGACCCAGCGGCTGCCCCGTGATACCGAAGGCCTGGAAAAACGCCGGTGACTGCAGGGCGAGATGGAGCAGATAAAACATCAGGCCGCTTTCCAGCAGACCGAGCACGATCTGCTGCGGCACATGGCGGCATTTGTGGTGGCCGATCTCGTGGGCCAGGATCGCCTCCAGTTCCGGCTGCGTGTGCTTTTCGATCAGCGTGTCAAAGAGGGCGATGCGCTTGTTTTTGCCGAAGCCGCTCAGGAAGGCGTTCGCCTTGCTGGAGCGGCGCGAGCCGTCCACCACGGACACATCGACCACGGGAAACTTCAGCCGTGCGGCCAGCGCCAGCAATGCCTCCCGCAGCGGGCCATCTGCCAATGGCTGAAACTTGAGGAAGAGCGGCATCAGCAGCCGGGG
The DNA here is from genome assembly GCF_044227185.1 of Prosthecobacter sp. Lineage (GTDB taxonomy): Bacteria > Verrucomicrobiota > Verrucomicrobiia > Verrucomicrobiales > Verrucomicrobiaceae > Prosthecobacter. Next base: position 59,721 of record NZ_JBGAFO010000014.1, read on the forward strand.
AGAGAGCCAGGCCATGATGATGCTGAAGCCGGCCACGGTGAGCCAGGTGTAGAGCACCGCATGCACCTGCGTCTGGAAGAACCACAGGACCAGCGCCAGCAGCGGGCCGCCAAGCACGGTGGTGAGCACGAGGCCCTTGAGCCGGTCTGCAATGAAGGTGCGCGGCGTGGTGCGATTGAAGCCGTATTCAGCCTCGATCTTGAAGGTGTCCCAGGCGTCAAAGGGCAGGGAAAGAAAGTTTTGCGCCAGCATCAGCAGGCCGATGACACCCACGCCCGTGGCGATGGCGCCCCAGCCCCAGCCTGCGCTCCAGCGCTGCAGCCAGTCAAAGCCGCCGCCCCACCAGAAAAGCAGCAGCGCCCCGGTGGAAACCGTGCTGCGCTGCAGGTCCAGGCTGGCGGACTTGCTGGCGTATTCGCCGGCCTTCTGCACGGTCTCATCCGGGAAAATCTCTTTGAGCCGCTGCGGCAGCGCATGGCGGAACTGCGCGAGGTTCAAAAACGTGGCGATGATCTCGAGATGAAAGACGCCGAGAACGCCGACGACTGCGGCGATGAACCAGGGATTGGAAAAGGACATGCGGTTGGGGTGGGGGAAAATACGGTTACGATGCAGCAGGCGCGGCACGGATCCCAAAATTTTGTGTAACCACTCGCCCTGTGCTGCATTTCAGTCAATGACCACATCCCCAACTCTACCCCGCAAGTCATGATCCGCCCCCTGCTTTTCCTCCTCGCCGTTCTTAGCGTCACTCAGGCCTCCGCCCAGATCGGCAGCAGGCTGCGCGATCTTATCGCCAACCGCAGGCAGCCTGGGGCGGGCTCCACGCAGGCGGGGCGGGAGGAGCTCAGCTATGGCAGCGATTCGATGCAAAATCTCGACTACTGGCGTCCTGCCACGCCAGGCTCTCCGCTGGTCATCTACGTGCATGGCGGCGGCTGGAAGCGCGGGGACAAAGGGCTCGCCGCCGGAGAAAAGAGCGTGCATTACCTCGAGCAGGGCTACGCCTTTGCCTCGCTCAACTACCGCCTCGTGCCCTCCTGCAAAGTGGAGGATCAGGCCAGCGACGTGGCACATGCCGTCGCATTCCTGATCCGCCGCGCCGAGCAGCTCGGCTTTGACGGCAAGCGCGTGGTCCTCCTGGGCCACAGCGCAGGGGCGCATCTGGTGGCGCTGGTGGGCACGGACCTGAGCTACTTCAAGCAGGCCGAACTGGACCCCAAGGCCGTGCGCGGCATCATTCCTCTCGATGGTGCGGCCTATGATGTGCCGAAGCAGATTGCGGAAGGCGGCGAGTTCATGCACTCCACCTACTTGGAGGCCTTCGGGACCGACCCCGTGCGCCAGAACAAGCTCTCGCCCACGAAGCAGGCGGCTGCTCCCAATGCGCCGGCCTTCCTTATCCTCCACGTCCAGCGCGTGGACGGGACCGCCCAGTCCATCGCCCTCGGCGAAGCTCTGCGCAAAGCGGACACGCCAGCCGAGGTAAAAGGCTTCCCGGGGCAGGGGCTCCAAGGACACGCGGAAATCAACCGCCGCATGGGAGATCCCGCCTACCCGGCGACGCCTGTGGTGGATGCGTGGTTGAAGAAGGTTTTTGCGAAGTGAGGGATCATTCCTTCACGCGCTATTCCGCATCCACCTCCACAATGGCATTTACCGCAGCCTCATGCCCATGCTCCGCCTGATGCACGAGATAGGCGGCAAAGATGTCCTCCAGCTCCATCACGCTGCCGACCTGGGAGAAGCGCTGGCGCAGCCATTTGCCGCCGGGGATGGACTTGGTGTAGTTCATGAGGCGGTTGCGCATGGAGCGGATGGTGGGCAGCTCACCCATGTGCGCATTCCGGGCGATGGCCATCTGGCAATGGCGGCGCATGAAATTGAAGCGGTCCTCCACGCTCGCGTGGGCGGCGTGGGTGCCGGTGGCGAGGTAGTGCTTCGCTTCCTTGAAGACCCAGGGATTCACCATGGCGGCGCGGCCGATCATGATGCCCTTCACATTCGTCTGCGCGCGGCGGATCTCGACATCCACCCCGCTGGAGATGTCGCCATTGCCGATGACGGGGATTTTCACCGCGTCCGCCACCTGGCCGATGACATCCCAGTCCGCGAGACCGGTGTAACCCTGCGCACGGGTGCGCCCGTGTACGGCGATGGCCTGCATGCCGCAGTCTTCTAAAATGCGGGCCACTTCCACCGCATTCACATGCGTGGCGTCCCAGCCGATGCGCATCTTGGCGGTGACGGGAATGGAGACGGCCTTTGCCACCTCACGGGCCACGCTGGCGAGCAGGGGGCAGTCTTTGAGCAGGGAGGAGCCGCCGTTTTTGGAGACGACTTTGTTCACCGGGCAGCCAAAGTTGATGTCGATGAAGTCGGGCTGCTTCCAGTCGATGATCTTGCGCGCGGCCTCGCCCATGCGCACGCCATCGGAGCCGAAGAGCTGCACGCCCAGCGGCCGCTGGGAGTCGTCGAAGTCCGTGTAGTGGCGGGTGCGGTCGTCCCGCTGCAGGATGCCCTCAGCGCTGACGAATTCAGTCACCAGCACGTCCGCGCCCTGTTCTTTGCACAAATGGCGGAAGATCACGTCCGTGACCCCGGCCATGGGAGCCAGATAGAGCGGGAAGCGGTCGTTTTGGAACCAATGAAGCATCTTCCATCATAGCCGCACTGGCACAGAGCGGCAAGTCGTGTCACATTGCCTGATGGCAAGACGCCGCCGCTACCGCAAACCGCTCATCCCCGGCCTCTGGACGGTGCTGGCGGCGTTTGCCCTGATGGGCAGCATCTGCGGCTTTTACTGGGTGCTGGGGCATGAGACGAAGATCGTGAGGAACGAGGCGCCTGCGTCTGCGGTGCCGGTGGTGGCGAAGAAGAAGTGAGGGGGGAGAGAATGACGAAACCAGAATGAGGAATGACGAATGAAGCCCGAAGCTGTGAACGCAGCATGAAACGTTTCATGGGGTGGAGCCATTTGTCGCACAGATCCTGCATGTCAGCCGCTCCTGATGACTTCCGCCATTGAGGCTTCGTCATTCATTCGTCATTCGCCATTCTGGTTTCGTCATTTAGACCGCAGGTCTCACCACCACGATCTCTCCCAGAAGCTGCTCCTGCTCCACCTGCAGGTGGTTGAGCTTGATGAGCTCCAGCATGGCGAGGAAGGTCACGATCACCTCGCCGCGGCTGGCGGCGGTGGTGAAAAGGTCTTCAAACTTCACCTTGCTGCCGACAGGGACGATCTCCAGCAGGTGCTCGATCTTGTCCGCCACGGTGTAGCGGTCATTGACGATCTCGCGGAAGTCGCTGGCGTTCTCAAAGCGCTTCAGGATGCGCTGGAAGGCGCGGATGAGGTCAAAAATGCCCACCTGGCCGACGCTGGCCACGGGAGCGTCCAGATCGGGAAGCTCGGGGGTGGTGACGAAGAGCTCGTCGCTCTTCACCTCCTGCGCGCCGAGGAAATGCGCCGCCTCCTTGAACTTCTTGTACTCCACAAGCTGGCGGATGAGCTCCCAGCGCGGATCGCTTTCCTCCGCGTCTTCTTCCGGCGGCTGCACGGCCTGCGGCAGGAGTTCGCGGCTTTTGATGTACATCAAATTGGCCGCCATGACGATGAACTCGCTGGCCAGCTCAATATTGAGAGCCTTGAAAGTGTCGATGTAGTCCAGGTACTGCCGCGTGATGCGCTCCAGAGAGACATTGTAGATGTCGATCTCCTCCTTCTTGATGAGGTAAAGCAGCAGGTCCAGGGGGCCCTCAAAAATCTCGAGTTTAACTTTGTAGTCGGTTTCTTCCACGGAGCGAGATAGAACGGGGATTCGGGGATGGCAAGGTGGGAGAGAAGGGATTGTGCTCTCGTTTTTATCTGCGCAGCAGCCGCACGCTGCGCACGTCTGCCAGCTCCTGCTTCAGCGCGCCTTCCGGCCGCATGAGCAGGGACTGCGCTCCGGCCTTCAGCCGCAGGGTGCCTGCCGACTGCTCGCGGAAGGTCTCATAGCCGCCGGTGGCCTGCACCACGCCCTTCACGCTGGTGCTTTCCGCTTCGATCACGTAAGCGTCGCCTGCGCTGGCTTCGTCCGCCGCCAAAGTCACCCGTACCTCGTAGTCTCCGTCTGCGGGCACCTGGATCTGCCACTCGGCCACGTCGGTGTCGATGCGCCAGGGGGCCAGCACATTGAGCGCGGCGCGGTAGGCCAGCTTTTGCCCGTAGGTCCGGGCTGCGCTGGCGGGCAGGAGCAGTACACCATTTGCATCTGGCTGGATGGCCTGGCCCTCTTTCACATCCACCTGCTTCAGCGTGTCGGCCGTCCAGGGCATCTTGCGGGCCTTGGTCTGCGCCCGCGCAGCGGCCACCTGGGCGGAGCTGATCACGCTGGCTTCATTGCCCCAGGCGTTGCGCACATAGCTGAGCACATCGGCGAGTTTTGCATCATCCAGCACGGGGTTTTCTCCCTGGCCGGGCATGGCGAGGTTCCACTTCTGCCCGTTGACCTCAATCTCTCCATACAAGCCGTGCAGCGCGATGCGGATGATGCGTTCCGGTTCTCCCGTGGCCCACTCGCTCTCCGCCAGCGGCGGGGCCACATTCGGGATGCCATAACCCGTGGGCTGGTGGCAGAGGCCGCACACCGTTTGGTAAACTGCCGCTCCGTGCTCGATCTGCTGGCGGGCTGCCTCCGTGAGCGGCTGCTTGCGTGCTGAAGTGATGACGCTTTCCGCGCCCGGCCACGTGAGGCACATGCGGAGGCGCTGTACCTGCTCGCGGGTGGCGATGTCCCGCTGCGCCGCCAGTTCATCGAGAAAGGCGGGTCTCGCCTCCAGCTTTACTGGTTTGATCTGCCGTGGGTCATTCGGCTGCGTGGCCAGAAAACCCTCCACCAGCGCCGCGCGCTGCCAGCCGGAGTGCTGCCCGATCCGTGCCACCACGTCGGCGGCCCGGGCATCCATGCTGATGAGCTGGCTGAGCAGACGCAGCGTTTCGCGATGGTGGGCGCTCTCCTGCTGCCACTCCGCGTGTTTCAGCAGCAGGTCCAGCATCTCTATCTCCCGGCCATGCAGGCCCGTCATGGCGGCGATGCGGCTGAGATCATCCTCATGCTGGGTGAGATGCTGCGCCAGAGCGGCGGTGCTCTGCGGCCTGAGCAGCGCCTGCAAGCGCACGCTGTCATCCGGCTCGGCCTGCAGGGAGATGTTTGCGCCCAGTCTCGCGGCGGCGGCGCGCACCCGTGGATCGGCATCCTGAGCGGCTTTGTCTAAAACCGGCTGTGTCAGCCTGCCCGTGCCCTCCAGGGTCCATAGGGCATGCAGCCGCTGCAGCGGTGCGGTCAAACGATTGGGATCTCCGATGTCGGCCTGGCGCTCCACCAGCAGGCGCTGCGCGGTGTTGCGCTGCCAGCCATTCGCGTGGCCCAGCGCTTCCACCAGCTTTGCGGTGCTGGCCTTGGAGAGCGCCGGGCGTGGGCGCAATGCGCCGCCCTCGTACACGATCCGCCAGATGCGGCCGTGGTCGTTGCCCTCGTAGAGCTTGCGCTGCTCGATCTGTTTGGTAAGCCATGGCACGATGAAGATCACGTGCTCGATGATGCCATGATACATGTCCGCGAGATACAGCGCGCCATCCGGACCCACACGAGCATTCACCGGGCGGAAGCGCTCGTCCGTGCTGGCCATGAACTCCTGCTCCGGTGGGAAAAAGCGCTGCGCCTGCGGTGAGATGCCGCCACTGAGCTTTAGCGTGCCCACCAAATGCCCGGCGGAGTCTGGCACGAAGACGGTGCCGTGCATGGCGGATGGAAACTGATCGCCATCATAAAAGCAGGTGCCGGAGACGATGGTGTAGGTGCGCAGGCGGCCGTCATCGCGCAGCTCCAGCGCGCCCAGCGTGACTGCTGGTGTCACGCGAATGGGGAAGCATTCGGCAGCGTCCTTGGCCACGTTCACATTCACCCCGAAGCTGCCGCGCCCGCCTCGCTGTGCCAGCTTCGCGAGGTTCGGGTGACGCAGCAGCGACTCCGCAGGGAGGAGGTCCATGTGCATGGCGCTGTTTTCATAGCAGCTGATGAAGCGGCCCGTCTCATCAAAGCTGACACCAAACTGCCCGCGGTGCGGCGTCGGCTCGTCGATGAGCCTGCCGTTTCTCCACTGGTAACGGTGCGGCCAGTCGGCGCAGTGCAGCCAGTTGTCGATGCCACGGCGCAGGCCGTTGGCGGTGTGCTGTGGATTTCCGCCCACGCCCATGGTGCCCACCTCGGTGCGTTTGTCGCAGCGCAGGTCGCCATCCGTGTCTTCGCAGAACCACAGCTTCGGCGGCTCCTGCAGCAGGATGCCTCCTTTGACGAAGGCGAAGCTGCGGGGCATGACGAGCTTGTCTAGAAAAACGGTGCTCTTGTCCGCCCTGCCATCGCCGTTTTCATCCTCCAGCACCACCACGCGGCAGATCGGATCTCCCTCGCCGCTGCCGTGCACATCGCGCATGTAGCCCTGGTATTCCACCACCCAGATGCGGCCGTCGGGATCAAACTCAAAGAAGATGGGGCACTGCACCATCGGCTCGCAGGCGACCAGCTCTGCGCGAAAGCCCGGCGCCAGCTTGAAGGTCCTGGCCTCCTCCTCCGCTGAAAGCACCGGCGCGGGCGGCACGTGGATGCGCTTTAGGAGGTCCTCGCCCTTCTCCCAGTCCGCCCAGCCCGTCAACGCCGAAGCCGGACGCGCCCGCGGCCGATCCGCCGGGATGGAGCCGCTCTGCGCAAAAGACTGCGCGGCAGTGAAAAAAAGTGCGATGGCGGCAATGCGTGCGTGCATGGAGCTACTACGCGGCGCGGTGCAAAGTTCTGCACGGCTGTGGGGAATTCGCCTCTTTGCGCGGGCGGCTTATTTCACCCGCCGCACACGCACCCAGGCGCTGCGTGTCTTTCCTTGGTCGCCGCTGGTGCTGGTGGGCGGGGCGAGGGGATAGAATTGGTTGAAGGGCGGGCTGATGGTTTCGCTCCACTCATCCAGCTCATGCCTGGCTCCGGGATAGTCTGCATCTTCATTGGCGGAGATGCGGAGGGTTTCTTCCAGACTGGGTTCGACGGGGCGGTCGGTGGAATGTTGAAGCTTGATCTTCGCGCTGACAATGCCGGCGGGATCTTCTGCAAGTTCCACTTCGAGTTGCTGGCCAACGGGGATGTCATTCAAACCAGTGGGGCGCATGCGAAGGGGGGCGTCTTTGGTGGGGGGATCGAAATCGACGGCGGTGCGATATTCCTCGGCGACGGAGAGGCTGGCGCTGGTCAGGGGATTGCTGCGGAGCAGGGTGTGGGACTGGAGTGTGGCGCGACCGCTTTTGAGCTTCTGGCGGGAGAAGGTTTCAAATTCCTCGGGCTTCACGGCCTGCCAGCTCGCAGCATCCTGAGAGGCAAATTCAAAGATCTGTGTTTCGATTTCATAGTCGTGGCTTTCGATGGCGGAGGTGGTGCCGGAATCGAGGTGGCTGAAATACAGGAGGCACTCGGTCGCTGGAAGATCGGCGGCGGCCATGACGGCGGGAACATCCGCCGCGGAGAGAAGATGCGTGCCGGGCGAATTCAAGGCGAGGGAGGTGGTGGCCAGGTGCATCTGCCGGAAACGCGGCTGCCACATGATGGCTTCGGGGACATCGCGCGCGAGCCGCCACTCAGTGCGCGCCGGCGGGGCGAGATGCTGCGTGAGCGCCATTGAGGTGTCGTCATATTCCAATTCTGTGCCGACGGCACGTTTCTCCCATGCGGAGGGAATGCTGGGCATTTCCGTGGGGTAGTCGTGCTGACGCGCGCTGGTCATTCGGCGGCGCGCGGTTTCATGCGCTGTGAGCGCGAAACTCATCACGCGGGCCTGGCCGTGTCTCGCACGTGCCAGCAGATCACGCAGCAGCGGCGCGTCATCCTGCCCTGCCTGGCGCGCGGCCAGCAGGGCATGCGCGGCATCGCTGTCGAGCGCGATGCCGATGAACATGCGGCGTGGAGGTGAAGGACTGGTTTCGGCTGCGGGCCCGGCGGTCCAGTCTGGCTGCTGCGCCACGGTCACATCCAGCCAGCGCCCCTGGCGCTCTGCGCCCCAGACCTGATCTGGTGGCGGCATCATCGCCACCACATGGGGGGCGACGCTGCTGAACAAAACGCTTCCTGTGAGCTCCTCTTCAAAGCGGTCGTGCCAGTCCATCCGGCCGTGAATGGCTCTGCTGGAAACGCCTTTCTCATCGCGTGCCCGGAGCCATGAGGTGGGCCATTGCACCGTCAGCGGCGGGCGTGGTGCAAAGGTGCTGATGTAGGAAACATGCGAGGCATCGATGCCGAGATCCGGTGGGGGCGTGTTGTCCAATACCAGCCGGGTGCCTTGCAGCAGCGTCTCATAAGCAGCGGGCACCAGGTAAAGCTGGTCGAAATGCTGATCCATCTCGCTGGGCATCCAGTGCTCGGTGCCCGCCTGGGCTTCCGCATGCCTGCCGGGTGTCATTGCGAGCGCCGCGCTGGAGACGACGCTGGCCTGTCCGGCTGCCTGTGCCTCTTCCAAATGATGTATCACAGCCGCGTCATCGCGCGGAGCTTTCATGAGCCATTCGATCATGTCCAGCTCGGGCATGCGGTAGAGGGTCTGCCGCACGGTGGTGAGCGCCCTGGTCTTGCTGACTGCGGCGCCGCCCTGGAGGAATACCACGATGCGCGTGCCGGCATCCTGCGGCGAGGGGAAGCTGGCCAGCATGCGCTCCTCCTGCGATGCCATGACGTCGCCCTTCCAGCGCAGACGCTCAAAGCGTGGCATGGGGACGGTGTGCTTGTCGCGCTCGGCACCCACTGCCGCATTGGCGTAAGTGAGTGGCTGTGTCTGCGGCGGCTGCAGGTCATGGCTGAGGGAGATTTCCAGGCGCACTTTCAGGCCCTCATCATCGAGGCGTTCGTGTTTCACCCGCATCTCGGTGCCGATGAGATGCTTCTCGGTCTTCGTGGTTTTAGGCCTCTGAGGGTCTGTCCGCAGATCCCACTCCGTGCCAAATGCCTGCTCCTTGCCGATGCTGAGGAGCGTCACATCGTCTTCATTCAAGACGCCTGAGAGCTCCACGAGCGTGCGCGCTTTGAGGCGCTCGCGCAGACCCTCGGGCTTTGCCGGCTGGGCCATTTCACGCTGCCAGTCGCTTTCCTTCACCGCGGTGATGCGGGCGGTGAGAAGAGTTGCCGGCTCCTGCGCTCCGCTCTTCGGATAAAGAGTGAATCCGAAAAGAAGCATCATCCAAAAACGCCAGTGCATGCACATGACCCAGGTGTATGAGATCAGGCAGGCGGGTGGCAATGCAAATCACCGCCGTCCTCGCTTTTTTGCCAGTCTGCGTCTATGTGACGGGCACTTCGCATGCCAGCCAGAAAGAAAGCCAGCGACAAACCGCTCAGCGGCAATGACTTGATCAAGGAAGTCTGCCGCCGCATCCGCGTGGCGCGCAGCTACTGGGATGCGCACAACAACCGCGCCTGCCGTGGCGAGCGCGAGAAGGCGCTGGCGCTGTATGAGACGCTGAGCGAGGCGGAGCGCGAGAAGGTGCCGCAGGTGCTGCGCGTGTGGCTGCGCTACCGCAGCGAGAAATATTTTGGCGAGGACCGCACGCCGCCGGGAGGTGGAAGGTGATGAATGAGAGAATGAAAGCAGGGCTGCATCCGCGCAATCGCTTCAACACACGCTACGATTTCCCGGCACTCATTTCAGTCAGTCCGGAACTGGCGGTGTTTGTGAAGGTAAATGCGCATGGCGATGACAGCATCGACTACGCAGACCCGCAGGCGGTGAAGGCGCTCAATGCGGCGCTGCTGCGTCAGGCCTATGGTGTTACGCATTGGGATATTCCCTCCGGGTATCTCTGCCCGCCCATCCCGGGGCGCAGCGACTGCATTCATCACCTGGCGGATCTTATTGGCCAGCGGCGTGGCGCAGATGTGCGCGTGCTGGACATCGGCACGGGGGCGAACTGCATTTACCCGCTCATCGGTGCGAGCGAGTACGGCTGGAGTTTCGTGGGCGCAGAGGTGGATGCGGCGGCGTGCAAGTGGGCGCAAAAGATCGTGGCGGCCAATCCGGGTGTGGCGGGCTTGATCGAGTGCCGGTTGCAAAAATCGGCGGCGCAGTGCTTTCACGGCATCATCCGGCCGGGTGAGCGCTTTGACCTGACGCTGTGCAATCCACCGTTCCATGCCTCGGCGGCAGAGGCTGCAGAAGGCACGCAGAGGAAGCTGCGCAACCTCGGCGGGAAGACGACGGCGCTGAACTTTGGCGGCAGAGCCAACGAGCTTTGGTGCGAGGGCGGCGAGCTGGGATTCATCCGCCGCATGATTGCAGAGAGCGTGGACTTTGCGCAGCAGTGCGGGTGGTTTACGACGTTGGTTTCCAAGAGCGAGCATCTGCGGCCGCTGGAGAGAACACTGCGCAAGGCGAACGCGGCCGAGGTGAGGATCATCGACATGGCGCAAGGTCAGAAGAAGAGCCGCATGCTGGCGTGGCGGTTCTGAGAGAGTCAGAATTTGACAACGGAATACACGGAATACACGGAAGTCTGAATCAGATTCACAGGCATCCCACAGCAGAGCCTGAAGTTTGGAGATGAAGTGCGCTGACTGAGGGCGGAAAGCGGCTTGGTTTGGATTACGATGTCTAAAACAACACACGCCAACGCCACCCAGCCAGCACGCCATCACATCAACGTTCTTGGGCAGATGCTCAAGTTCATTCCACGCGGCCTCATCAGCAAAGCCGCCAAGGAGACCGGAGTCGATCTCCAAGCACGCACTTACTCCGTGCTCAGCCATCTGGGCACCATGCTCTTCGCCCAGCTCGCCCATGCTCTGAGCCTCAATGATGTCTGCGACTGGCTGCGGCTCAAGGCACGCGCCATCGCCGCCTTCGGCCTTACCCCGCCCTCGCGCAACAACCTCTCCAACTCCAACAAGGTGCGCGACGCCAAGTTTGCCGAGCTGGTGTTCTGGCGCACCCTGGCCCATCTCCAGCACTGTGATGCCAGCTTTGGCCGCCAGCGCCCCGGCGGTGGCAAACGCACCCTGCTGCACCGCTTCAAGGCGAGCATCCATGCGGTTGATTCAACCGTGATGGAACTGGTGGCCAACTGCATGAACTGGGCCAAACACCGCAGGCGCAAGGCGGCGGCCAAGATGCATCTGCGCCTCGGGCTGGGCAGTTTCCTTCCCACCTGCGCCATCATCGACACCGCGGGCGAGCATGACAACACCCGTGCCCGCGAACTCTGCGCCGGACTGCAGGACGGCGAGGTCGTCGTCTTCGACAAGGCCTACGTGGACTTTGACCACCTGCACGATCTCGACACGCGCGGCGTGCAGTGGGTCACGCGCGCCAAGGACAACCTCTGCTGCCGTGCCAAAAACAACCTGCCGGTCAGGCAGGGCGGCAGGATCGTCAAAGACCAGATCGTCAGGCTCACGGGCGCCAAATGGCGCAAGAAGTTCAAGGGCTGGACCCTGCGCCGGGTCGAGGCCTGGGTGGAGGTGGATGGCGAAGAGCGCCTGATGGTTTTCATCACCAACAACACCGACTGGAGCGCGGCAAGCGTGTGCGACCTCTACCGTGCCCGCTGGGACATCGAAGTGTTTTTCAAGCAGGTCAAGCAGACCCTCAAGCTCGGCGACTTCCTCGGCCACAGCGCCAACGCCATTCGCTGGCAGGTGTGGACGGCGCTGCTGGTGTATGTGCTGCTGCGCTACGCGGCGCACATCAGCCAGTGGGCGCAGAGCTTCACGCGGCTCTTTGCCGTCGTGCGCGCAGCGATGTGGGAGCGCCTGGACCTGCCGGGACTGCTGAGAAGTTATGGGACAGCAGGAGGCAGTTTTACCCTGCTTGGAGCTCTTCATGCTGCATGGCTCCCAGGGTTTGAGCCCACGAGTGTGTCATCATATGGGACAGCATCCGCCTGATCTGCGCAGCAAACACACCCAAACTTCAACTCGCCTTCCGCCACTTCAGCCTCTCCTGCACTCACAAACTCAAGGCTTTGCACCTCTCTTTGCTCTGCCTATGGGATGACTGTGAATCAGATTCATTTTTCCGTGTATACTGTGTATTCCGTGGTTGATGCTTTCTGATCTCCGCATCTCTGCTGCAAAGACGGAAGAATGCGCCGAGGTGTTCGTATGCCTTCCCTCATGAAACCATCGCTCGCTTGTTTTTCGTTTCTCCTTCTGGCCTCCGCACTGCATGCCGAGGTGAAACTGTCCAAAGTCTTCACGCCGCACATGGTGCTGCAGCGCGGGATGGCGGTGCCGGTGTGGGGCACGGCGGCGCCGGGAGAGAAGGTGACGGTGGCCTTCGCGGGGCAGAGCAAAACGGCCACGGCGGATGCCAAGGGCGCGTGGAGCGTGAAGCTGGATGCGCTGAAGGCGAGCACGGAGCCGCGCACGCTGACCATTGGTGACAAGAAGATCGACGATGTGCTGGTGGGCGATGTGTGGATCGGCTCCGGCCAGTCCAACATGGACATGGTGGTGGCCAGCTACACGCAGAATGATCCCGTGCTGGATGCCGCCTCAAAGCAGACCTACCCACACCTGCGCCTGCTGCGCAAGGAAGGCAATGCCGTATGGGAGCAGGCCACGCCGGAGACAAATGTGAAATTCAGCGCGCTGCTGTTCTCCTTTGGCTTTCCTTTGCAGAAGGAACTGGGCGTGCCCGTGGGCCTGATGGTGGGGGCGGTGGGCGGCACGCCGTCCGGTTTCTGGCTGAGCGAGGAGATGTATCGCAGCGATGCCGCCTGCGCCGCAGCGGTTAAGGCTTTCGCGCCGACGTATAAGTATGACGAACTCGTGGCCAAGTATGCCGTGGACAAAGCCAAGTGGGATGCCGACGTGGCCGTGTGGAAACCGCTGGCCGAAGCCGCGAAGAAAGAGGGCAAGCAGCCGCCTCCGGCACCGCGTGCGCCGCAGCCTGTGGGCAAGGCGGGCGAGACCAACACCGGCAAAGTGGGCCAGCTCTTTGAGGCTTACATCCGCCCCTATGTCGGCTACGGCATCAAAGGCGTGCTGTGGGACCAGGGCGAGAGCCGCACAAACATCGTCGGCGTGGATCAGGTCACGCTCATGGGTGCTCTCATCGGCGGCTGGCGCAAGGCCTGGGGGCAGGGCGACTTCCCCTGGCTCTACGTGGAGAAGCCCAGCGGCGGCGGCTGCGCCTACGACTACTCGCAGCCGATGAACCGTCTCGCAGAGAAATTCGCGCCGCTGCCAGCGACGATTCCGAACAATCCAGACAAGGAGTACTCGCACGTGGCCTTTGAGCAGATCATGAAGTACAAGAACACACACATGGTCATCAGCAGCGACCTGGGCAACGGCATCCACCCGCCGAACAAGTCCGGCTATGGCGCGCGCGCCGTGCAGGTGGCGCTGGCTGTGGCGTATGACAAAGGCAATGAATACCTGGGCCCGCAGCTCGCCTCCCACAGCGTCCAGGGAGACAAGATCATGCTGACCTTCAACCACATGGGTAAAGGACTCGTCTTCAAGAATGGTGACAAGCTGCAGGGCTTCATGATTGCCGGAGCGGACAAGAAATTTTACTGGGCAGATGCACGCATCGACTGGGCCAGCATCTTCGTTTCCAGCAAAGATGTACCGAAGCCAGTGGCCGTGCGCTACGCGTGGAGCAACGCCTTCCAGTGGGCCAACTTGTTCAACAAGGACGGCCTGCCCGCGCAGCCGTTTCGGACGGATGCTTGGTGAGAAACGAGGCATGTGTCTTGCCTGTCATGAAACCCGCTTACGCACACGCGTAGGCGGCAGCATAGTGGTCCGCACAGTCCTCTGTGCGGCACGCAAGCCCCCTGATTTGCAAAATCACGCTATGCTGCGCAGAATCCATCATCCCCTCGATGCTGAGGCCAAATATGAGGCAAGGTTGAACGGGTGCACGAGGGCTATGTTGGTTAGCAAGTCCTGGGCGGTGCGAACCGCACGGAGGACTGTACGGACCACTATCCTCCGGGCTGCAGTCCGCTCGGCACCTTCTCCGGCACCGTCCTATCATACCCATCGCTGCTCAGCGCTTCCAGAAATGCGCGGATCTTCGCGTGGTCTTCCGGCAGCAAATTCATCTGGCGAAAGAGGGGATCAATCGGTGGCAGCGTGCTCACATCGCCGCCTTCCAGCGTCTCGGCGGCCTGGTCCATGAGGCGGTCGTAGAAGAGGAGGACTTCATCCAGCGTGAGGCTGCCGCCGTGGTGCATGTAGGGGGCGGTGTGCGTGAGATTGCGCAGCGTCGGTGTGCGGAATTCGGTGCGGTTCGTGGCGCTGTCGGTGAGGCCGATGGCGTGCAGCTTGTAGTCGGAGAGCATGGGGCCGTTGTGGCAGAGGGCGCATCCGGCTTTTTGAAAGGCGGCCATGCCCTGCTGCTGCTCGGCGGTCATGGCGGCTTTGTCGCCCCGCATGAAGCGGTCGAAGGGTGAATCTGGCGTGATCAGCGTGCGCTCATACGCGGCGAGGGCCTGCGTGACCTTGTCTGCCGTGATCTCGGTTTGAAACAGCTTCACGTATTCCGGCACAGCCTTGAGCCGCGCCACCATCTGCGGCACGGCATCGGCCTCGCTGCTGGCATGCCCGCGCATTTCTTCAAACTGGCGGATGGGCGCGAGCGCCTGCGCCTCCAAGCTGTGGGTGCGGTTGTCCCAGAACATCGGGGCCTGCGCGGGATCGTAGGGCTTGCCTGACACGATGCCGTTGAAGGCCACATTGAGGATGGTGGGCGTGTTGCGCGTGAGGGGGAGGAAGGCGGCGTCTTTCACCAGTCGCCGCGCAGGGCCGAGGCCGCTGGCGTGCACGCCCAGGGGCGTGGGGCGGGCATCTGCCCAGCCGTGCTGCGGATGGTGGCAGGTGGCACAGGAGACGTCCTGTGTGGCGGAGAGGATGGGATCAAAAAACAGCAGGCGGCCCAGCGCGATCTTCGCGGGTGTGTCTCCTGGCAGCGCGGCCGTGCGTGGCAGCGCTTCAATGCGGGTGTCCGGCAGCGGTTCGGCTGCCGCAGTCGCAGATGCGAGGATCACGACCAGGGTGGTGAGCATGTGGAATCAACGTGCGGAGGCTGGCGCTTCATCCAAACGCCGGCCCGCGTGCCGCAAAAATTCGGCCAGTTCTCGCTCCGCCTGCGCGGTGCGGGCGTGCCCTGCGGCACGATAGGTTTTGGCGCGAAACTCCAGGAACTGGCGCTGCCACGGGGGATTCGGCTCAAACAGGGCGAGGACTTCGATCTGCTGCGCCGCGGGCAGCAGTGCCAGGATTTCCACCAGCGTGTTCAGGCGGGTGGGATCGGCGAGGCCACCAGGGAAGGGCTTGAGTAAGAGCTGCGCGAACTGCGGCGCGAGATCGCGATTGGCGGCGGCGAGCGGTGGCACCAGCGAGAGTGCGGTCTGCACGTTGGAAAGGCGCGCCCAGATCTGCGGGCGCAGGGCCTTGAAGCCTTCCAGGAGGTGGGAGGTAGCATCGTCATAGGCCTCCTGCCGGAAGGCGGAAAGCGCCGCGGCGAGGTGGGCATCGGCAGGCCAGTCTGGAAGCACGGCATGATAGTGTGGTAGGAACTGCTCGGCAGTGCCAGCCTGGGCGGTGGCCTCCAAAAGCATGAGCTGCTCGGCGGGGCTGCCGGCCTGGCCGGTCCAGGCCTCGAGCACGCCGGGGAAGTCACCTTTGGCAAAGGCGGCGGCAGCTTCGGCGCGGCGCTGGTTTTCCTCGCTGAGATCATCGGGCAGGGAAAAGGTGGCGCCGTCTGCGGCCAGCATGCGCTGGCGCTCGTAGCCAAGGCGGTCGCGGTCGATCTGCGGCGCGAGGTGCGCGGGCACGTCCGTTTCCTGCTCCAGCGCCAGGGCCAGCACCTGGGTGGTCTCGAAACTGTTGTCTTTGGAAAGCGCGCGGGCAAAGCCGTACTCCAGCAGGTTGCGGTCGTCGGTGTTGATGTGGGCGGGTTCGGCCTGAAACAGGCGGCGGGCGAATTCGGGCGAGGCGAGATGACGCGCCAGCACGCCCTCCGCGGAGTTCGTGAGCCACACGCGTTTCAGCGCTTCGGCAAACAAGGGCTGGGCACTGCGGGTGCGCAGTTGCTCCATGGTATATCCTGGTGCCGAAAGATGCCCGATGAAGAGCAGATCATTCGGGCCGGAAATCCAGGTCTCCACATGCGGAAACACGGAGGTGAGCGTGGCGTACACCTGACGGATGGCCTGCGCATCCACTTCATAACCCTGCACCCATTGAGCGAAGAGGCCGTGCTCATTCAGCCGGGCCTTGGCGGCTGCATAAAACTCCTGCGTGAAGAGGGTGGAGACTCCGGCGCGGTAGGGATTTGAAGGCTCGGAGATGATGAGGTCGTAGCGGCCGCCGTGCGCCAGCAGCGCCTCGCGGGCATCGCCGGGAATGAGGCGCACGTTGGATTTGCTGAGCACGCTGCGATTCACCGGGGCGAAGTGATCGCGGGCGAGCACGGCCATGGCGGGTTCGAGTTCCACCACATCCACCTGTTTCATCTCGGGCACATCGGCCACCCAGCCCGCAGTGGTGCCGGTGCCGAGGCCGACGACGAAGGCGCTGTGCGGCGCGGGGTGCAGCATGGCGGGCACGAGACCCTGCATGATCTGCGTATCCGCATCGCCAAAGGCGGAGCCGTCGGACTTGCCGTTCACGTAGAGGCAGTAGCCGTCGTCGCTGCTCACGGCGGCCACGCTGGCCTCACGGCCTTCAAATTCGTGCGCGATCTTCCAGCGGCTGGCGTGCAACCAGCCGCGCAGGCCATTGATGGAAGCGGGCAGCGCCTCTACGCGGCCGTAGCCGATGGGCTTGTGCCGCCATGCCGCGCTGGGCCCGCTGCCCGCAAACATCAGAGCGCCCGCCGCGAGCCACAGCGCCGCCAGCGCAGGCCCGGACAGGATGGAGAAAGACCGCAGCCCCAGCAACGCCGCGCCCAGGCTGAGCAAAAGGGTGAGCACCAGCACCGCCTGCCAGGCCCCAGGCGCGCTGAGCCATGGCAGCAGGAGAAAACCACCCGCGAGAGAGCCGGTGATGGCTCCCAGCGTATTCGCCGCATACGCAAAGCCCACATGACGCCCCGCATTCCGGCTGCCGCTCCCCAGCAGGCCCACCAGCAGCGGGAACTGCACGCCCGCGAGGACGGAGGGCATGAAGACGAGAAGACCGCCGATCAAGCTCCAGCCGGTGATCTGCCCCGCCAGCCCGAGCGAGCGCAGTTGATTCACCTCAATGGCAAACACCGCGATGCGGTCTCCCAGCGCCCAGGGCAGCGCGAGAAACAGCGCCTGCCACGCCGCCACGCGCGCCAGCGCGCCCAGGGTGACCGCTCCCGCCCGCGCCGCCCACAGCGTGCGATACAGCAGCCCACCCAGCCCGATACCCGCCAGTGCCAGCGCGAGGACCAAGCCAAAGCCATAGACCGAGCTGCCCAGCAGCGGGGCCAGGATGCGAAACCACACCAGCTCGCTGAGGAAAAACGTGAAGCCGGTGATGCCTGCGACGAGGTAGATGAAGCGCCGCGTCAACTTTCCACTCGAATCTTCCTCCTCCTCCTCCTCTTCCTCATACTCCTCCTCTTCCTCCCTGGTCCGGTAGCTCGTCTCTCCCCGGGCCACATACCACGCCACAGCACCAATCACCAGATTCACGCACGCCGCCGCCACCACCGTGCCGCGGATGCCCCACAGCTCCAGCAGCCAGAAGGTGCTGCCCAGCACGCCGGCCAGCGCGCCCAGGGTGTTCACGCCATACAGCACGCCCAGACTGCCGCGCTGCGCATCCTGGTCCGTCTCCACCCACTTGAAGGCCGCGGGCAGGCTGCCGCCCATGAGCAGGCAGGGCGGGGCCAGTACCACCGTGGCCAGCAGAAGCTGCAGCAGCGTGGCCGGCACCACGCCCAGCGCCGCGATGCCTCCCGTGCTCAAATACAGCCACCGCACCAGCCCCAGCAGCAGCGGTGTCAGGAGCGCGGCGATCCCCACCCCCAGTTCAATGAAAGCATACAGCCGCAGCGGATTGCGGGAAGCTTCCGCCCTGCGCCCAAACAGCGCGCTGCCCGCGCCCATGGCCCCCATGAAGATCGCCAGCACCGCCGCCGTCGCTGGTGTCGCCCCGCCAAACACCAGCCGGAACTCCCGCAGCCACGCCATCTGGTAGATGAGCGCGCAGGCACCGGAAAGCGCCAGCAGCGCGGCGAGGAAGGGGAGTTTACGGTTGTTAGTGATGGGGACGCAGTGGGTTAGGGAGGATTGGATAAACAATCGTCAACCACCGTCAACTACTGTAAACAACCGTAACCTCCGGCCCTCACCCCACTGGCGTGGCCCAGTGCTCGCGGTACTCCCGCCGGAGCAGCTTCGAGGTATCGGCGACGGCTCCGATAAACTGCTCTTTGGTGGGATCAAACACCAGCGCGCTGCGGGTGCGGGCGGCGATGTTGCCGAGGTGGCAGAGGGAGGTGGAGAGGTGGTTGATGGTGATGTCGGCGTTCAGTTTGGCACCGGTGCGGATGGCGTCGAAAAAATTGGCGTGGTGTGCGGCGAGGTCGGGGCCTGAGGTGGGCTTGATGTCTTCGATGAGCTTGTTTTTGCGGCCGTAGATCTGCCAGCTTCCTTTTTGCTTCCCACCCACGACCATGCCCTCCGTGCCATACCAGGCGCAGCCGTTTTCGTGGCCTTCCTGCACGTAGGGCGACCAGTCGCGCTGTTCGTAGATGAGCTGTTTGGTTTTGCCTGCGATGTCATACTCAAAGGCGCAGTAGAGCGTGTCCGGCCACTCCTGGTCGTCGTCAAAAAAGAGCTTGCTGCCCTGGCCGATGATGCGGTCCGGGTGCTGCTGCACGCCTAGGCCCCAGCGGGCGATGTCGATGTCATGCACGCCGTCATTGCCGAAATCACCTGCGCCAAAGTGGTGAAACCAGCGCCAGTGGCCGGGATGGTAGGTGCTCTTAAACGGCACCTTCGGCACCGGCCCGAGCCAGGCTTCGTAATCGAGGTTCGCGGGTGGTTCGGTGTCGGGCTTGTGGCCGTGATTCGCACGGAGCTGGCTGTTCCAGGCTTTGGCCACCAAGATTTCGCCGATGACGCCGCTGCGCAGTTTTTCGATGATCTGGCTGATGCTGGCCGTGCTGCGGCTCTGCGTGCCCACCTGCATGGCCACCTTGTTTTTCGCAGCGGCTTCGATCATGAGCCGCCCCTCGCGCAGATTGTGCGAGCAGGGTTTTTCCACATACACATGTTTGCCGGCGTTCGCGGCGAGGATGGCCCCCGGCGCATGCCAGTGGTCCGGCGTGGCCATCAGCACGGCCTGCACGGCTTTGTCATCAAACACGTGGCGCATGTCGCCGGTGATCTTGGGCGTCTGGCCGGTGAGCTCCTGAATCTTCTTCGCCGCGGCTTCCGCGCGTTTGGAGTCGGCATCGCAGATCCAGGAGTAGATGACGTCATCGCGTTTGCACATCGTGTTGATGTGGTTGGTCCCCATCCCGCCGGGGCCGATGAAGGCCAGGTTGATCTTGTCCGCCCCGGCCGCTTTCACGAAGGCCGGAGCTGCGAGAGAGGCGAAGGCGGAGCGGCGGACGAACTGGCGACGGGTGAGCGTGTTCATGGTGCGGTGAATACGGCGGGAACCCACCCGGGCCTTGCATGGAGGCGCAGCATGCTGCAAGCCGATGCAGCGCGGGGCAGGAAGCCGCGCATTGCGGAAGGGCATTGAAAACTCGAAGGTTGTCGTCTTAAGAGGGTAGGTTTCGTTGGTTTTGGTGGTTCGTTTGGAAGGGGAGGCTTTTTTATCGCAGGCCGAATGATGCAGGCAGAGCGGGGGTTTCGTTGGTTTTGTTGGTTCTTTTTTGAAGAGCGCAGAATTTTCTGAGCGTGGGGTTTTGGCGGTTTTGGCAGTTCTTTTTGAGCAGAGAGAGTTTTTTTCGCGCTGCTGGGAAGGGGATGCGGCGGCTGTTTGTCCAAGCGGAGACTGTCCTCTGGGCGGGCCAATAAGGGAAAACACTGGCAGAACCGGGGTTGTGTCAGTTGTGTCAGTTCATTTTGGAGGAGCGTGTTTTTTTTGCAGGCGGATGCTGGGCCGGGAGGGTGGGAATGGAGCCGGGCTTCCTGTGTCTCACGAGGTTGGAGACGGGTGCCACGGATGGAGGGGCAGGGGGCTGTGTGCTATGGAAAGGAGGCATCACGGAGACATCTCATGGAGGATGACCAGTGATCTCTGTGGGATGCTTTCCATGATTTGCATGGATGTGCCTCTGTTTGCTGGCATGCATTCAATGAGTCAATCAGCTCTGCTTGCGGGGGGGGCATGCCATGAGCTGGTGGTTTGCGCGAAGATGCCTCTTTTTACTGCCTCACGTTCAAGGTGTCAGCTCTGCCTGCTCGCAGCGGTGGTGTGGGTTCATACCACGGGCTGGTCTTGGGACTGTCTGGAGTGACGGAGAAATTTCGGGCCCTTCTCAAAATGAACTGCCAAAACCGCCGAAACCTCCCCTCCGGCGGGTTTTCGGGCGGCAGTCATGAGTTGTGGGCGGGATGAAAAAATGTCTCGCTGTCTAAAAAGAACCAACAAAACCAACGAAACCTCCATCCCCCCCTTGAAACCTTCCCGCTGAAAAAAAGTCCCTCCCTGAAAAAGGAACTGACACAACTGACAAAACCCTGATCTTCCTGCCGGGGGGGATGGGATGGCGCTGGGTGGGGAAGCTTTCCGGGAGGGAGAGGAGGAGTAGGAGGAAGAGGAAGAGGAAGAGGAAGAGGAAGAGGAGGATGCTGACGCAGAGGGCGGAGCGGCTTGTCGCTTGAAAGCGGAAGCTTGGAGCGATGCTCCGTGATCGAGGACGAGTTCGAGTAGGAGGACGAGGACGATCTTGCTCCGACGTCACCGGTTTGACCCTTTGACCACTCCTTGACCTCTTGACTGTGCTTTGCCCTACTTCTGATAAATCGGCAGAAAGTGGTGGTGCACACTCAGGCTCAGCAGCGCGAGCGAGGTGGCATAGACGGCTCCGGCGCTCTTTTCGTTGCCGTTGCGCGGGTACCAGCTTCCGTCCTGGCCCTGGGCGGCGATGAGGGTCTGCTCGGTCTTCTGGCGGGCGGTGGCGGCGTGGTCTCCGCCGCGCTGGTACATGCCCTGGGCGTAGTAGTAGCAGCCGTAGAAGAACCAGGGCTCATTGATCTCCGGGGGGGATTTCATCAGCCAGTTGGCGGAGCCCAGCACTTCGGCGGCCTCGTAGTGGCCGCACACCTGCAGGGAGAGCAGGCCGGCGGCGGTGGTGGAGAAGGTCTGGCGGCCGCCGTAGGGCTCGTAGCTGAAGGCGGCGTTGTCGGCTTTCGGGTTGCCGTTGGAGTCGCGCTCCACGCGGTAGCTGCGCTTGATGTAGGCCACGGCGTTGTCGATCGCGCCTTTGGGCACGTCAAATCCCGCATCGTTCGCGGCGCGCAGGGCCATCACCTGCCACACGCTCACGGAGATGTCGCTGTCGCTGGAGCTGGGCTCATAGCGCCAGCCGCCGCGGTTCGCCTCGCTTTTGGGCACCTGCTGGGAGCGGATGATGAGCTGGATGGCGCCTGCGAGCTGCTTGCGCATGCGCTTGTCCGTCTCTTCATCAGGAGAGTGGCCGATCATCTCGCTCATCATCAGGGAGATGATGCCGTGGCCGTACATGCGTGAGCGGTCGCTGCGGCCCAGGTAGCCGTTTTCATCCGGCTCCACGCCGTCCACCACAAAGCGCAGCGCCTTGCCGCAGGCCTGGCCTTCCGGCGTGGGATCGTCCGGCATGTGGCCCACGGAGGCCAGCCCCATGAGCGCCAGCGAGGTCATGGCCGCGCTGTGGGAGGGCAGGTCGCCGCGCTTGGGCTTGGCGTCAGTTTTTTCATCCACGATGAATCCGGCGGATTTCTGCTGCTTGATCAGCCAGGCCACGGCCTTGTCCACGGCGGCTTTTACCTGGGGGGAGATCAGCTCCGGCTTGGGAGACTGAGCCGCTGCGGTGGTGGCGGCGGCAAAGAGGATAAAAAGTGATCTGAAAAGGCGCATCAGGGGACGAAAACAGTCCAATGCACCTTCAACGCGCATTCATCCACGGAATTTGCGGCTCATTCTGCAACTCCTTCCAATTGTTCCAGGCCAGCATGCCAAACAGGAGCAGGGTGAAAACCCCGCCGCCCACGCGTGTTTGCGCGTTGATGTCCAGCAGGGCCAGGGTGCTGCCCTGCAGCCGCAGCCAGAGGTCGCTGGAAAAAGACACCACGGCGAGCACCACGGCACACGCCAGGCTGATCTTCAGCGCCTGCCTCTTTCCGCTCCGGCCGAAATAAGCCTGGCAGATGTGGCCGCCATCCAGCGGGAGCACGGGCACCAGATTCAGCAGCGCCCAGAAGATGCTGACCACGGTGAAGGCATCCAGCATCTGCCGCAGCCAGAGCCAGGGCGGCGGCCAGAGGGTGAGCGCCCAGCCCACCGCGAGACCGGCCAGGATCTCCAGCCCCGGACCCGCCGCACTGACCAGGAAATCCTCCCGTCGCGTGCGCGGCCTGCTGCCGATCGCCAGTCCGCCAAAGGCATACAGCACGATGTTCACGCGCCGGTCGCCGTAGTTCCGCATGGCCAGCGCGTGGCCCAGCTCGTGAATGAGGACGGACAGCAGCACCGCCACCACCCAGGCCAGCACCTGCCGAAACCCATCGGGAGAATTGTCCCTGCCAGCCCCGCCCATGAGCGCGGTGCTCAGCCAGAACATGCCGTGAATCTGGACCGGAAAGCCGAAGAGGGTGAAGCGGAGCATACGGGGCAGGGGAAGGAGCGGTGGAAGGGAATGGTGGAGCGTGGGAGAGGAATGTCGAATGACGAATGCCGTGGCGGGGGAAGGGGAGCGGGCGGGAGCTCGTTGAATAGGTCGTATAGGGCTGATGGGGCCTATTCGGCCTGCAGGGCTCAGATGGCCTTGGCCAAAAACCTCTCGAAACATCCCTCACGCCGCCTTCGTTACGCGGGTTCTCTTTTTCCATGAAACGCTTCCTGACCTGCCTCCTCCTTTCCTCCCCGCTGCTGGCTGACGATGCCGCGGACCTGCTTTCCCAATCTGGCGTGAAAGGCGGCATCGTGGTGCATGTGGGCTGTGGCGACGGCAAAACCACCCAGGCGCTCCGCGTCAGCGACCGCTACCAGGTGCAGGGCCTCCTGCGCGATGCAGCGGCGGTGCCAGCGGTGCGGGAGTCCATTCATCAGGCGGGCAAGTACGGCCCCGTGGCCGTGGACACCTGGGATGGAAAACATCTGCCCTACATCGAGAATTACGTGAACCTCCTCGTGGTCGAAGACGCCGGGGCGGTGGACAAGGCGGAGATCGACCGCGTGCTCACGCCTCTGGGCGTGGCGATGGTGCGCAAGGCGGGCGGCGCAGGCTGGGAGAAGATCGTGAAGCCCTGGCCCAAAGGCATGGATGAGTGGACGCACTACGCCTACGACTCCAAAGGAAACCCTACGTCCAAGGACATGCTCACAGGCCCGCCCTCCCGCATGCAGTGGGTGGGAAATCCGCGCTGGAGCCGCCACCATGACCGCATGTCCTCCGTCAGCGCCGAGGTCAGCTCCCAGGGCCGCCTCTTTTACATCATGGATGAGGGCAGCCGCATCTCCATCCTCATGCCGGCGAAGTTTGCCCTCATCGCCCGCGACGCCTTCAATGGCACCATCCTCTGGAAGAAACCCATCCCGCAGTGGAGCACGCACCTCTGGCCGCTGAAGTCCGGCCCCACACAGCTCGCCCGTCGTCTGGCTGCCATTGGCGACAAGGTGTACGTCACCCTCGGGATCAGCGATCCCATCGTCTGCCTGGATGGAGCCACGGGGGAGGTGGTGCGCGAGTACCCGCAGACCAAAGGCGCGGAGGAGCTGCTCTACCGCAACGGCACCCTCTACGCCCTGGTGAATCCCGAGCCCTGGCGGCTGAACGAAGAATTCGCCGTGAAGCAGCAGAGCGACCAGAAGCGCGTGGAGACGGAGTTCAACTGGGATGGCAAGACGCGGCACCTGATGGCGATTGAGGCAGACACCGGCAAGACGATCTGGAAGGTGGACGACAAGGTCGGCCCCATCACCCTGGCCCTGGATGACAAGCGCATGGTGTACTATAATGGCGATGGACTGACAAGCCGCGATGTGAAGACGGGCAAGGTGCTCTTTGCCGATGTGCCCGAGGCGCGCCGCAAGCTCTACGAGTTTAATTTTGCCCCGCGCGTGGTGCTCAATGACGATGTGATCCTCTACGCCGGCGGCGACGGCCTCATGAAGGGCATCAACGCGGACACGGGCAAGGAATTGTGGAGCTCCTCGCACGAGAAGAGCGGCTACCGCAGCATGGAGGATGTCATCGTGGCCCAGGGTCTGGTATGGAATGCCGGCACCACGCAGGGAAATCAGACCGGCGAGTACACCGGACGCGATCCGCTGACGGGCGCTGTGAAAAAGAAGTTCTACCCCGATGTGCCGCAGGGAACCTACTGGTTCCACCACCGCTGCTACATGGCGAAGGCCACGGAGAAGTTCATCATCCCCTCCCGCACCGGCATTGAGTATGTGGACATGGAAAAGCAGCACTGGGACCTCAACCACTGGGTGCGCGGCGCCTGCCTCTATGGCGTGCTGCCCTGCAACGGCCTCACCTACGCCGGTCCGCACAACTGCGCCTGCTACCCCGAGGCCAAGCTGGACGGCATGGCCGCCATGGCCTCCGCCCCGCGCTACCCCATGCCGCCGCACACCGCTGACAGCGACCGTTTGACCAAGGGCCCCGCCTATGCCGAAGTCATCGAGGAGAAGGCCGCCGACGCCAAGGACTGGCCCACCTACCGCTCTGACAACGCCCGCAGCGGCTACTCCAATCAGGATCTGAAGAAGGACCTCGGCATGGCCTGGGAGGTGAAGCTCACCCCGCCGCTGAGCACCACCACCACCGCCGCCGGGCTCACCTTTGTCTCGGAGGTGGACAAGCACACGCTGCATGCCTTTGACTCCGCCACCGGCAAGGAGGCCTGGCATTTCATCGCTGGCGGTCGCATGGATTCACCGCCCACCTACTGGCAGGGCAGGGTGTTCATCGGTGGCAACGACGGCAATGTGTACTGCCTGCGTGCGAAGGACGGCGCTCTCGTCTGGAAGTTCCAGGGCGCACCCGTCATGATGAGCCACGGCGCGTGGGAGATGATGGAGAGTGTGTGGCCGGTGCATGGCAGCGTGCTGGTGGAAAACGGGCTGGTGAGCTTTATTTCCGGCCACTCCTGCTTCCTCGATGGCGGGCTGTGGTTCTACCGCGTGGATGCCAAGACCGGCGAGATGAAGGTCAAGATCAACTACGACGACCGCGACCCCGAAACCGGCGGCGATTTGAATGACCGCCACAAGACCCTGCAGATGCCCGTGGCGCTAAACGACATCCTCAGCAGCGATGGCAAGTGGACCTTCCTCCGCACGCAGAAGATCGGCGCGGACGGCAAGCGCGTGGAGATCGGGCCCGTGAGCGGAGACTTCGACAAGCAGGGCGGCGCGCACAAAGGCGAGGGCCAGCACCTCTTTGCCCCCATGGGCTTCCTCGATGACTCGAACTTCCACCGCAGCTACTGGGTCTATGGCAAGAGCTTCGCCGGCGGCCATGGCGGCTACTTCCAGGCAGGCAAGTATGCTCCTGCCGGGCGAATCCTGGTGCACGATGACAAGAACGTGTACTCCTACGGCCGCGAGGCGCAGTACTACAAGTGGACCACCACCATGGAGTACACCCTCTTTGCCACGCCCAAGGCTCCGCCGGATGAAGCGTATGACACTGAGTCCGCCACCACCGAGCGCAAGGGGAACAGCGTCGTGCTCGATGAAAAAGGTGTGCCGCTCGCGGTGCAGCCCAAAGGGGAAACCCAGGTGGGCCACAGCGAAACGCTGAAGGCCCAGGCGGAGGCCAAGAAGAAAGGCCAGGGCAAAGGCGGCAAGAAGGGCGATGCCAAAGGTGCCGCAAAAGGCGGCGCAGCCAAAGGCGGTGCCGCCGCTGGCAAAGGCGCGCCCATCCCTGGCAGCGTGCAGTTCCCGAATGTGCCCGTGCTGGACCCCAGCCAGACGGCCATCACCGTGGAGGTCTGGGTGCTGCCGGACAAGCCCAGCGGCACCATCATCAATCACGGCGGTCCTCGCCTCGGTGTAGGCCTCGACTTCCATGACCGCAAGCCGCAGTTCCACATCCGCGACGACTCCAAGGTGAGCACCATCGTCTCCGCCGAAGCCTTCGGGGACGGCTGGCACCACATCGCGGGCGTGCTGGCTCCGGACAAGAAAATGACGCTCTATATAGACGGCAAGCTGGTGGCCGAAGGCACCGCCGGGAGCCTCATCTCCGCCAAGCCCGCCAACCCGCTCATCGTGGGCAATGGCAACGGCGTGGCCGAGGACAATGCGGGTGCCTACAGCGGCCTGCTGGACCAGTTTGCCATCTACCACAAGGCGCTGAGCGCCGAGGAGGTGCAGCAGCGTTTCGAGCAGCCGGACGTGAAGCCCACGGATGCCGTGCTGGTCTGCAACTTCGACAATGGCGACTCACGCGACAGCTCCGGCAATGAGGCGCACGGCGTGGGCGCGGGCGTCGAATCTGGCAAGGGCAAGGTGGGCGGCGCGCTCTGGTTCAAAGGCGGAGCCGATGCCAAGGGCGGCGGCGGCAAAAATGGCGGCAGCTTTGTGAAGCACACCTGGGACCGCTTCGTACCCATCGTCGCCCGCAGCATGGCCCTGGCTGGCAAGACCGTGCTCGTCAGCGGTGCGCCGGACATGATCGATGAAGAGTACGCCTTTGAACGCCTCGCCGCCAGAGACCCCGCCATCCTGCAGGAGCTCAAGGAGCAGGACGAGGCGCTGGAAGGCAAGCGCGGTGCCAAGATGTGGGCCGTGAACACCGAAACCGGAGAGCAAAGCGCCGGCCTCGAGCTCACCAGCCCCGCCGTCTGGGACGGCATCACCGTCGCCCAGGGCCGCGTGTATGTCAGCACCATGGATGGAAGGCTGCAGTGCTTTGGGAAATGACGAAACCAGAGCCGAACGAAGTGAGACAGACGACTGAAAGGAGCCCGAAGGGTGAGCGTAGCGAATCAATGGCGAATGGCGAATGAAGTCCAAATGCAGAATACCGAATGACGAAGCACCCAGAGGAATGCGAGGCCGCTGTAGCCTGTTCATTGGGCCTTCATCATTGATTCGTCATTCCTCATTCTGATTTCGTCATTAACCCGTTCCCTCCCATGCCCCTCAAGCGCCTCATCCTCCTCTTTGCCCTCTGGACCACGAGCGCTCTGGCCTGTACCATCCCCGTCTTCCGCTTTGCGCTGGACCGCTGGGAGGCGGACAAGTTCCACCTCGTGCTGCCCCAGGCGGTGGCGAAGGACAGCGCCATCCAGGATCTGCTGCGCCCGCTGCGCGCCAATGGCAAGGCCAACCTGGACATCACCACTTCAAAGGACGCCGCCCAGCAGGACACGACGCTGGGCTACTCGCGGGACAGCGAAAAGCAGGTCTGGTCCGGCAGGCTGGATGCCGCGGCACTCGCCGCCGTGCTGGATTCCCCGGCGCGCCAAAAGCTCGTCCAGCAGCTTCTGGCGGGGGATTCCGTCATCTGGGTCATCGCGGACAGCGGCTCCCCGGTGGACGTGCTGGAGGTGGAGCGCATCGAGAAACGCCTCAAGTTCCTGGAGCAGGTGGCCGCTTTGCCCATTCAGGACCCCAATGACCCGGACAGCCAGCTCGGCCCCGGGCCGCCCCTGCGCCTGAAGTTTTCCACCCTCCGGCTGCGGCGGAATGATCCTGCCGAATCCCTGCTGCTGCGCATGCTGGCCGGACCGAAGGCCGATTTTGACCCCGCCATCACCAGCTTTGCCGGAGCCGTGTTCGGCCGGGGCAGGGTGCTCGGCGCCTGGCCGCTCGGTGTTTTGGACGATGCCTCCCTGGAGACGGCCTGCATGTTCCTCGTGGGCCGCTGCGGCTGCCGCCTCAAAAACGAAAGCCCGGGATGGGACATCCTGCTCAATCTCGACTGGGAAAAGGCCCTGCCTGCCGCCACTCCCGCCAGCGAGCTCAAGCCTGCGAGCGCAGATGCAAATGCGGATGCAGACGCCCCGGCACCCAGCGCGGCTCCTCAAGCTCCCCCTCTTCAGGCTCAGGTGCTTCCCAAGCCCATCACGCTTCCTGAGGTCGATGTGGTGAGCATCGTTCCCGATGCTGCCCCCCCTGCCGATGAAGGTCGGAAAGGCCCGCTGGTCGCCGGACTGGCCGCAGGTCTCGTCCTGCTGGTGCTGCTCCCCCGCTGGCTGCGGAAGTAAGCTCGGCCCGCGCAGGGGAGTTCCTGCCGCAGCTTGCACGGACCTGGCTGGTCCCCGTTTTCTTTTCGCCGCTGCGGAGGATCAGCACTGCCGCTCCTCTGTAATCACTGGAGCGAATCTAAATCTCAAAGCCAAAAAAAAGATTTGCCGAATCTATTGATTTGAGAGATTATTTAACTTATCTAAATAATCAATAGATGCCCCACTTCTCATGAAAAGGATTCTACTTTGCGCTCTCAGCATCGGCAGTGCTTTTTGTCAAAGTGCGGTGGGTCAGACCGGTTATGGCGTCATGGGCGTTCCTCCGCCCGGCTATGGTACTCCGCCGCCGCCGCCCGGCTATGGCACGACGCCGAGCGTCCCCGCCTATCCCAATGCGCTTCCTCCATCCAGCGTTTCGTCCAATGTGACGGCCCCTCCTGGTTATGTGGACCCCTATGCTTCAGCACCGCAGCCGGGGCAGGTCTCCTCCTATGCGCCGCAGGGTGTCAGCAGTTACAGTGCAGCGCCCACCGCTTCTGGCGCTTACGGGGCAAAGTCCACTGCGCCTAACATGGTGAATTTCAACAACTTGGAGGCCTACTACCGCTACATGGCCCCCAACCACGGCGGCTTGAACGGGGCCAACACCATCGGTGCCACGCTGACTGTCGCCCTCTTCAATCCTCTCTATCTCAAATTCGGAGCCTCCTGGGGCAGCGGTGACGGTGGCGGCGTCTCCGGAGCCACCCGCGCCAACTACGACTTCGCCACCATTCAGGCTGGAGCTGGTTTCCACACCTCTCTCATCAACGACCGCCTCACCTTTGTGGCTGAGGCCGGCCTCATCTACGCCAGCCTGAAGGCGCAGAACAGCTCCGTGAGCTTCAGCGACGGTTCCATCTATGTGCGTCCGGCCCTGCGCTTCACTCCGCTGGACTGGCTGGAACTGCAGGCGGGCGTGACCGTGACGAGTGCCGACCGCTACGACAGCAAGATCCTCGATGTGACGGCCTACTTCCGCCTCCTGCCGATGTTCGACATTGGTGTCGGCGGTGATTTTGGCGATACCACCCGCGCCTTCCGTACCAGCCTGCGTCTGCGCTGGTAAGAGTCCCGCCGTCTCAGGCCTTCCGTGTCTTCACGGGTTTCTTGCGTTGCGCATGGGTCGTGCGGCAGACCTCGCAGACCGTCCCGTCGCACCCGCGCGCGGTGCAGTGCTCCCGGCCGTAGTAGATGATCTGCAGGTGCAGTTTGTTCCAGCTCTCCTTGGGAAAGAGCCGCTTCAGGTCACGCTCGGTCTGCAGGACGGACTGGCCGCTGGTCAAACCCCAGCGCTGGGCCAGCCGGTGGATGTGGGTGTCCACCGGAAAGGAGGGCACACCAAAGGCCTGAGCCATCACGACTTGGGCGGTCTTGTGCCCCACGCCTGGCAGGCGCTCCAGGGCCTCCAAAGAGGCGGGCACCTGGCCCTCATGCTCCGCCAGCAGGATGCCCGAGAGCTGCTTGATGGCCCTGGCTTTCTGCGGTCCCAGCCCGCAAGGTTTCACGATGGCCTCGATCTTCTCCAGCGGCTCCTTCGCCAGGGCGGCCGGGGTGTGCCCCAGCCGAAAGAGGGCTGGCGTCACCTGGTTCACCCGCACGTCCGTGCACTGCGCGGAAAGCAGCACCGCCACCAGCAGGGTGAAGGCGTCCGTATGGTCCAGCGGGATCGGCGGGTCGGGATACAGCTCTGCCAGCCGTTTCCGAATATAATCCGCGCGCTCTTGTTTCGTCACGGAGTGGGTACGCCTGCTATTGAGAGCTGGTTTCGATGCGCGCCACCATGCGGCGGATGTGCTCGTAGCCCGTGCGCTCCTTCATAATGGAGAGGCTTTTGGAAAACGAGCCCCACTTCAGCACGCGGATGTTCACATTGCGCACGCCCCAGGCCTTCATGGTGGCCTTGTCCGGCTTGTAGAGGTCGATGGTGTTCGTCCCCACCAGCGCGGAGCCGTAGTCGTCCACCTGATAAACATAGGGCAGTCCTTCGATCTGGAAAATGGTGCCTACCGGGTACACGGACCAGTCCGCAGCAGCACTGCGCACATTTCCATACCGGAGCTGCGTGCCCACCGCTGTTTTGGCACCATACACGATGTGGTCGGCCTCGCCATGCGTGTAGGCGGTGGTGCGCACTGCGGTGATGCGAGTACCGCGGCCCAGGAAGCCGGAGGACTCACAGGAGGCCAGAAGAAGAGGAACGAGGATGAGGAGAAGGCGGGAGTGCTGGCGCATTGTTATTAACAAATACTAATTGTTAACTTTCCTTTTAGAACACTTATTGTGGTTTAAATCCGCCCTGAAAGCAATCTTTGATTTCTAGGGGGCGGATACCCCGCCTCGTCCCCGGGGCGCGAATGGACGGCTCCGGCCCCATCGACGCCTGATCGATGGGGCAGTCTCTGCGGTTTTCCGCCACTTTCCGGGGAGCTGGCCCGGCACTTACTTCTTCGCCTTGGCCGCTTCCGCCTTCTTGAGCACCTTGGTCAGCTTCGCCACGAACTCCTTGGGCGTGGCGGTGTCCTTCAGGTGGTCCAGGCTCGTCTTGCCGGAGGGATCCAGAAAGAAGATGTGCGGAATCGTGTCCACCGTAAACCCCTCCGCCAGCTTGCCGTTGGCCTCGTCGTCAATGTCCAGGTAGGCCCAGTTAAACTTGTCCTGCAGCGGCTGCACAAGCGGGCTGGGATAGACCTCCTTCACCATGTGCTGGCAGGGTCCGCACCAGGACGCGGAGAAGATCATGACGATCGGCTTGCCGTTCTGTTTTGCCGCCTTTAGCACGGCTCCGGGGCTGGTGAAAAACTTCGGGCTGCCCGCCGGGAAATCAGCGGCATGGAGCGTGAAGGCACACAGGGCGGCGAGCAGGAGCAGGGCTTTTTTCATGGGAGAAAAGAGGACGGGAGCTGGCCGGCAATTATTTCAGGCATTGGCGTGCCGCGCCTTTCTTGGGCATTCATTCGTCATTCCTCATTCTGATTTCGTCATTGCCAGCGCCTCCGCCATCACCGCCAGCCGCCGCCTGCAGGTCCAGAGTCCGCCGAAAAAGATCAGGGTCAGCGCGGTCAGGATGCCCCAGCGCTCCCAGCCCATGAGGTGCTGCGTCAGCTCCACCAGGGTGCCGCCGCACAGCACGGCCATGCGGTGCTGCTTGGCCATGGGACCGCGAAAGTCATGCTTCCCGGTCAGGGAGGCGCCTAGCACGCGAATATAGGCCGTCCAGACCGAGACCACAGCGCAGCACCAGCCCATGGGGATGACGTGGAAAAGCTTCACCACTCCGGGGTCTCCCGCGCCGCTGTAGCCCGCGCCCACCATGATCAGCACATCCGCCACGCGGTCCGGCGCATCATTGTAAATGGCCCCCACCGGCGAGCCCTTGCCGCCTTCCACCGCCACCATGCCGTCCATCAGATTGCACAGCAGGCGGAGCTGGATGCACACCAGCGCCCCCAGCCAGGCACCGAGGGTGCCCGCCGTGCTGACCTGATCTCCCGCCACCATGAAGCAGGCCATTGCCCCGCCCGCAAAGACCACGCTGAGGAGCGAGATCGCATTTGGCGTGAACCCGGAGCGCGCCAGCCATCCCGCCAGCGCATGCGCCCAGCGGGTGTCGCGGGACTTAAGGCTGCGGCGTGAGGCCAGATGCTCTTCAGGCACGCTCATCCGGGAACAGAAAGGGGGATCAGCGTTTGGTGGACTTCCAGCTCACCACCCGGCCGTTCACAAACTCCGCCACACCCGAGGTGTAGGGCACGTAGGTGGTCGTGGAGCCGCCGCCATAATACGGGAAGCCGCCAAAGCCATACGGGCCCCAGCCCCCAAAGCCCCAGGGGCCAAAGCCGCCATAGCCAAATCCCAGG
Organism: Prosthecobacter sp.; assembly: GCF_044227185.1. Taxonomy (GTDB): domain Bacteria; phylum Verrucomicrobiota; class Verrucomicrobiia; order Verrucomicrobiales; family Verrucomicrobiaceae; genus Prosthecobacter. The sequence goes on from NZ_JBGAFO010000014.1 coordinate 91,983, forward strand.
TTCATGCTCATGGAGCGCACCGGGCGCTGCCCTTCATAGGTCCAGTTTTCACTCTCGCGCCCCCGGTTCACCCCATACGACACCGCATCCGGCCGGCCCCAGGCCAGGAAGACCGCGTCACGCGTCATGCCTTCATGGATCAGGCCGTGGGTCACGAGATGCTGGTCCCGCGCGCTCAGCCGCCCGTACATCTGCGGGTTCTTTTCAATGCGCGTCTTGGGGGTGGAGGAACACTGGGTGAAACAGGCGGTGACGATCACGGCCAGACAGAGACGGAAGAGGAATGGCGCTTTCATGGTAGGTGCAGTTTGCTCCGGTGCGGTGGTTTGTCGAATGTTCTTACTGACCTACACGTTCGAAGCTGCGTTCATCTTGGGCCGGGTAAAAGAGCGCAGCAGCATCCAGCCGCCCGCCACGACGACGGTTCCTGCAAACCACCACGGCCACAGCTTCAGCGACTCCGCAAACACCCGTGGATCGTCCGTGCCCAGGTGCAGACGGCCCGCCTCCCAGCCGGTCTGCCAGCCGAAGAGCAGCGTCAGCATGCCGTAGGCCAGATTGATCGTGAGCCCGCGGAAGCTCAGCGCCGTGGCGCGCTGCTCGGAGTCCACGATCTCATTGAGGTAATGCGAGAGGAAGAACTGCAGAAAGCGCATGCTCAGAAACAGCGGCACCACCAGAGCGATCCCCGTCCAGCCCGGCTGCGGATGCGCCGCCGCCATCAGCCCGCCAAACACCACCAGACCCAGCCAGAGAAAGTTCTGCCACGCATTCATCACCCTGGCGCTGGTTTCCATCAGGCCCGCCGTCGCCAGCCCGAGCAGCGAGACCCCGGTGCCGATGACGCCGTACCAGCCTTCCTCGATGCCCACCAGCCGGTAGAAGTTGCTCGCCACCGTGAGGAAAAGCCGGATGATGCTGTCAAACACCAGCCCGAACACGATCAGCGCAAAGGCCGCCTTCGTGCGCCACATCCACCCGCCGGTGTGCAGGATGGACACCCAGGTCTCGCGGATGCTCTGCAGCAGCGGGGTTTTCAGGGCAGGGGCGCGCGTTTCTGTCATGCGCAGGGTCACCATCAGGCAGGCCAGCGCCGTGCCCAGGCACAGCAGCAGCGGCAGCTTCATGGAGACGCTCTTGGCCACCGTCACATCGAAGTTCATGAACTGCAGCACCTTCGTCAAACTGTGCGCGTCATACAGCACGGAGCCGGTGATGGAGGAAACCACGAAACCCAGCGCCATGCCGCGTGAGAGCCGCGCCATGATCTGCGGCCACAGCGTGGTGCGCTCCGCCGCCGGCAGCGAGTCGTAGGCCAGCGCTTCGTCCGCGCCGCTGGCGCAGGCCTCCGCCGCGCCGCTGAGCACGCGGTTCACCACAAACAGCCACAGCACCAGATCATGGTGCCCCGGCTGCATCAGGCACAGCACGCCCATTTCCAGCACCATGAGCCCACCAGCCGCCACCACCAGGGGCCTGCGCCCGTAGCGGTCCGCCAGCGCTCCGGAGGGCACCTCCAGCACCACGCTGGTCAGCGCCCACACCACGTTCAGCGCCGCAAATTCACCGATGCTCAGCCCCAGATCCAGAAACAGAATGGTGAAGACCGGGTAGTAGAAGCGGCAGTTGAAGAGAATGCGAAACCAGACAAACAGGCGCGCGTTGGAAGACTGAGGCATGCCTGCTTTCTACGCCTTGAATCCGCGGTTGGGCAAACAAAGCCGGTGGTCCAGACACACTTTAAAACCGCACCCGCAGGTAGGTGCCCAGCACGGACTCGTGTGTCCAGGTGGTCTTCGTGCGCTTGGAGTCGATCATATAGAAGAGGTCGATATCCATCGAGTCGGTGACTTTGAAGGTCAGTCCCAGCGGTATCAGGCGGTTTTCGGTCTGCCGGCGCAGGTGCAGGTCCATCAGCACCTCATCGCTGGCAAAGAGGCGCGTCAGCGGTCCCAGCGGCCGCGGCAGCGTCCAGGCGAGCTGCATTCGGTGGCGGGTGCGGTTGGCCGCGGCGGCGGCGCCCTGGTTCTCCCGCCATTCCATGCGGTTGCGCCAGTCCACGCGCAGATCCTTGGTGAGGTCGTAGTGGGGATTGATCTCCAGCTCCGTGCGGAGCTGGTCGTAGCGGTCATGGGTGGCGATGTTTTCGAGCCTGAGCATGGACAGCCCGAGCCCCAGCTCCAACCATCTCGTGGCGGCATACTTCACGCGCGGGCTGACGATCTGCGCGTAGGAGCCGTCCACCTCGTCGGCGAAGTTGCCCATGAACACGCTGCCCGTCCACGGCGGGCTGCGGTAGTATTCCACATTCGACCACGCCCACCACTCATCTGCCTTCGCGGGCAGGAGCCAGAGCAGGCAAAGCATTGTCAGAAGCGTGCGCATGAGGGCGGTTCAGTAGGAGGCGCCGGTGATCTCATTGGTCACGGCATTGATGCGCTGGATCACTTCGTCCGCCTCCTCCTGCGTCACGCCCATGTCCTGCAGCGTCTCCAGCAGGTGGCCGGTGAAGAGTCCAAAATGATGTCTGGTGATGCCGCGGCCATGATGGGCGTGGGCCAGCGGGCGGCCGCTGTACTGGAGCGGGCCGCCCGTGGCCATCACAAAAAACTCGCGCTGCATGGCATGCAGTTTTTCCAGTTCGGTGTGTCTGAAAAACGGCCCCAGCTCTGCATCCGCCAGCACACGGGCATAGAAGGCGGGGACCAGGGCGGAGATCATTTCCTCACCGCCGAGACGTTCATAGAGAGAAGGGGATTCTGAATTCATGCCCGGCCTTTAAGCACAAACAGCGCCGTCATACCGGACCAAAACACCTGCGGGCAAGGCATGCGCAGCGAATGCCAGCGGGCGCGTGATCCGGACACAAAAATGGCGGACAAAACCACCGTGCTTCTGGCATCACTCGTGCCTATGAGGACGGCATGTCATTTCTTCAGCACCTGCAGCAGGAAAACCCCGTGGCCGCCGACCTGCTCATTTTCAGCATTGTGATTCTCGGGGGCATCGGCCTGGGCCACATCCGTTTCCGTGGCGTGAAGCTGGGCACCGCAGGCGTGCTGTTTGCCGGGTTGGCGGCGGCTCACTTCGGCCTGCGTCCAAATGCGGAGGTGGCGCACTTTTTGAAGGAGTTCGGCCTCGTGCTCTTCGTCTTTGCGCTCGGCATGCAGATGGGACCGGGGTTCTTCGCCTCCCTGCGGCGGCAGGGGCGCCTGCTCAATGCCTATGCTTTCGCGCTGGTGTTTCTCGGGGCTGCGGTGGCTCTGGCAGGCGGCTGGGTCCTGGGCATGCCGCTGCCTGCGGTGGCGGGACTGTTTGCCGGCGCCACGACAAACACTCCTGCGCTGGGGGCCGCACAGCAGGCGCTGGCGGCGGCCCATGCAGGTCCGGAACTGGTCACGCTGCCGGCGCTCTCCTACGCGGCCTCCTACCCGCTGGCCATCGTCGGCATCATCGTCTCGCTCATCGTCTTGCGCGTCTTTTTCCAGGTTGATGTGACCCGCGAGGCGGAGCTTTTCCGGCAGGAGCAGGGCGCTGGCATCGAACCGCTGCAACGCATGAACCTGCGGGTGGAGAATCCGAATCTCGAGGGGCTCAGCATCTCCCAGGTGCCCGGCATCCATGAAACCAGTGTGGTCGTTTCCCGCCATCGTCCGGCCACTGTGGTGGAAGTGGCTGCCGCCACGCCGGAGACACGGCTGCATGTGGGGGATGTGATCATGGCCGTGGGCACCCAGACTCATCTGGAGCAGTTTTGCCGCGTCATCGGCAGCAGCACGGAGGAGAACCTCATGAAGGCTCCCGGCAGGATCACCTACCGCCGCGTGGTGCTTACCAACAAACGCCTGCTCGGCAAAACGGTACATGAACTCGGTCTCGATCACTTCCATGGCGTCGCCGTCACTCGCGTGAGCCGTGGCGACCTCATCTTCACCGCGCTGCCGGATCTGCGCCTCCAGTTTGGAGACATGCTTCAGCTCGTGGGAGATGAAGACTCCCTCAATGCCGCAACGCAGCGGCTGGGCAACGCGGTGCAGATGCTGCAGGAGACCAAATTTGCCGCCATTTTCGCGGGCATCCTCCTGGGCGTGCTGCTCGGCCTTTACCCTCTCCGCATCGAAGGCCTGCCGGCGCCTGTGCGCCTGGGGCTGGCCGGCGGACCGCTCATCGTGGCCATCCTGATGAGCCACCTCGGCCGCCTGGGCCCCATGGTGATGCACATGCCTCTCAATGCCAACCGTGCCCTCCGCGAGCTCGGCATCATTCTCTTCCTCGCCAATGTGGGCCTGCTCTCAGGCGAGCATTTTGCCGCCACCGTCTTCTCGGCACAGGGGCTGCAGTGGGTGCTGCTGGGCATCCTGGTCACCACGCTGCCGCTGCTTGTGGTGGGCTGCATGGCACGCAAAGTGCACCGGCTGAACTTCATGACGCTCTGCGGTCTCCTGTCTGGCGGGATGACGGACCCGCCCGCGCTCGCCTTTGCCACCACCATGGCGCGCTGCGACTCCCCGGCGGTGGCCTACGCCGCGGTCTATCCCCTCACCATGCTGCTGCGCATCGTGGCGGCCCAGGTGATTGCGCAACTGGGCTGAGAGCAGAGAATGCCTGGAAGCGCCGTCTGTTGAAAAACAAAACACAAGACATCACGCGCACATGGAGTTCCTTGTCAGCCCGCCCATGAAGCCAGCCGCCGTCCTCACTCATCTCTCCGCATTCCTGCTGCTCCCCGCCGCCCTGTGCGCCGCCGATGAGCCGGCCAAGAAAGCGGAACCCTCCAGGGAGCGGCCGCCCGCAAACATGGAGCTGCCCAAGGGGCTGCCGGTGGAGCTGCAGAAGAAGGCCGAGGAGTTCAAGAAAAGCCAGGCTGCGGCGCGCGAGCTGATGAAGCAGGGCAAATACGAGGAGGCCGAAAAGGTGCTGCGTACGCTGATCGATGAATTCACCCAGTTCTTCGGACCTGACAATGCGCTGCTGCCAGACTGCCGTGGGGCGCTGGGCACCTGCCTGCGCGCGCAGGGCAAGGTGAAGGAGGCCAGCCCCGAATTCCGCGCCGCATGGCAGGGCCACGTCAAATATTCAGGCGCGGAGAATCCGGAGACCCTGCGCATGCACAATGCGCTGGCGGAAAACCTGCATGAAGAACGGCGCTATGAGGAGGCGGAGAAGGAGACTCGCGCTGTGGTGGAGGAAATGACCAAGGTCTATGGTGCCGAGCATCCTGCCACACTGCTCAACCGTGGCAACCTGGCCGCGGTGCTCAGTGACGAACGCAAGTACGCCGAGGCGGAGAACGAGCTGCGCGACCTCGTCAAAATCGACGAGCGCGTGATGGGCGTGAACCAGCAGCCCACCCTCATGGCCCGTGGCAACCTGGCCATCACCCTGCGCGAGGAGGGCAAGCTGGAGGAGGCCGAGAAGGAGTTCCGCGGTCTGCTGGAGCTCATGGACAAACACCCCGGAAAGGACCACCCGGACACGCTGACCTTCCGCTATCACTTTGTGCTCTGCCTGATCCAGGAAAGGAAGCTGGCCGAGGCGCAAAAGGAGGCCACGGAGGCCCTGGCGGAGGCCGGAAAGAAACTGGGCCCCGACCACCCGAACACCAAGGAGCTGCAGCGGGTCGTCACGAATCTGCAGCGCGTGCCCGGCCTGCCCAAGTAAAACTGCATGTGCTAAATAATTAGCAGATTGTGCTTGCATGACCACGGCTTTTTGTGCTAATAATTTAGCATGTCTGAAAAAGCCAGCCAGTTGAGCCGCCGTGAACGCCAGATCATGGACATCATCTATGCGAAGGGTGAGGCCACCGCCTCTGAAGTGGCCGCCGCAATGACAGACGCCCCCAGCTACTCCGCCGTGCGCGCGCTGCTGCGCATCCTGGAGGAGAAGGGCATGCTGAAGCACCGCGAAGACGGCAAACGCTACGTCTTTCTGCCCACCCAGTCCGTGCAGAAGGCCAGCCGCTCCGCGCTCAAGAACCTCGTGCAGACCTTCTTCGAAGGCTCCGTGGCCAATGCCGTCGCCGCGCTGGTGGACGGGCGCGAAAAGATTTCACCCGAGGAGCTCGAACGCCTCGAGTCCATCATCAAGCAAGCCAGGAACCGTTAACCCAGCCAACCTATGAATCCACTGCTGTACTCCGTCCTCGACCTGCTGGCCAAAAGCGCCGGCATCGTGCTCCTCGCCTTCGCCACGCAGCACCTGTGGCGAAATGCCTCCGCCGCCCAGCGCTGCGCGGTGTGGCTGGCCGCCTTCGCCGCGCTGCTGCTGCTTCCGTTCACACAGCTCTGGCAGCCCTGTTGGTCCATCGATTTCGCGCAGCCGGAGGCGCAGACCCCGCTGCCACAGCTCAGCCCTGTGGTGCATGCCGCCGCGGCTTCTGAAGTGGTGATGCCTGAGTACAAGGCGCAGTCATGGCTGCCCACACTCAGTGCCATGCAGTGGGCGGCCTGTGTCTGGGGCGCGGGATGCGTCTGGCTCCTTGCCCTGCGGCTGCTCGGCAGCCTGCAGCTTCGCCGCTTGAGAGCTCAAACGCGTCTGTTGGAGGATGGCCGCGTGCTGGCCTGCGCCGCGCGTGTGGCTCGAACTCTGGGGCTGCGGCGCACGGTTTCACTGCGCACATCCTCCAGCGTCACGGTGCCGCTCACCTGGGGAATCATCCAGCCCGTGCTGCTGCTGCCGGAGCACTGCCTGGAGTGGGACGAGGCATGCCTGGAGGCCGCGCTGAGGCACGAGATGGGCCACATCCGCCACGGCGATGCGCTCACACGCCTTATCACCACCTTCATAACGGCCGTTTACTGGCCCAATGCCCTCGTCTGGCTCGCCGCCAAGGCCTGGCGCACCACGCAGGAGCAGGCGGCGGACGATCTGGTGATGAGCGGTGGCGCCGTGGCGGAAAACTACGCGCTGCAACTCCTGGATGCTGCGCGTGGCGTGCAGGCTGCGGGCGGACTGTGCGCACCCGTGATGGCCATGGCCCAGCCCTCCACCCTGGAGACACGCCTCTCCGCGATCATGGATGGCGGGCGGAATCGCAGCTCCTACAGCACTCGCGGTGCGGTCACCTGCCTCGTCCTCGCTTTTGGCGCGCTCGCTCTTTGTGCTGCGGCGCAGGTGCGTGCTGCGGAGGAAAAGCCGGGGCAGGAGGCGGCCTCTCCCGCCGGCAAACTGAAGGACAAAGCCAACAAGCTCATCATACCCAGCATGAAACTCAAAGGGGCCAGCCTGGAGCAGGCCATTGCCTTTCTCCGTCAGCGGGCCATTGAACTGGACCCGGATCACATGGGCCTGAATCTGAACATCGAAGACCCCGATTTTCAGAAGGATGCGGAGATCTCCGTGGACTTCATCAGCATTCCGGTCAGCGAGGCATTGCATTACGTCTCATCGCTCAGCCATCGCGTGGTGCGTTATGAAGCCGCCGCCATCTTCATCAGCCCGGAGAATGCCAGGGCAAAGATGGTCACGCGCTCCTACAAGCTGCCTGCCGGCGCCGCCGCAAAGATCGGCAATGCCAGGCAGTGGCTCACGAAGCAGGGCGTTTCCTTTCCCGAGGGCGCCGCAGTGTCGCTGGTGGGGGAGGATGGCTCCCAGCTTGTGATCAAAAACACCGAGCAGGAGCTGCAGAATGTGGAGGGGCTGATCGAGGCGCTTGCCGCGGGCAAAACACTCGCTCCTCCCGCGACGGTGATTCCCGCGGCCCAGCCTTCTCCGCTGGAAGCCAAGGCCGCCGCCATCATCATTCCGCAGGTCCAGTTTCAGGGTGTGACTGTGGCCGAAGCCGTGGAGTTTCTCCGCATCAAGGCGCGCGAGCTTGATCCCGATAAAAAGGGCGTGTCCATCATCGTCAGAGCTGAGGGTGTCGCGCCCGGCACACGAATCTCGCTGGATCTGCGCAACGTGCCACTGACCGAGGCGCTGAAATACACGGCCGAACTTTTCGGGCTGGGCCTGACTGTGGAGCCCTATGCGATGGTTCTCAAAGCCAGGGTGACAAAATGACCGGAGGGTGGCCCGTCCGGCACCGTCCATCCTTTCAAACCTGCAGCAAGGACACGGAAACCTTTCCACCAAAACAGGCCTCCACGTCTGAATCAGGATCACGCGGGCGTGAAGCGTAGGAGGCATCATAGACATACCCCTCCGGCTCCTGGCGGTAGCTCACCCTCAGCGGTGAGCGCGCCGGGTGGCAGAGAATGCGCGGTGGCACCGCTGTCTTCTCGGCTGGCAGGTGCGGCAGATTGATGTTCCAGAAGCTGCTGGGCGGATGATCCTGGGCATAGGTCTCCTGCACGATTTCCGCCACCCACGCGGCGGTGCGCTGCCAGTCCACCGCAAGCTCACGAATCATGTAGTGGGACAGCGCCATGGAGCGGATGCCATGATAGGCGGCCTCACGTGCCGCGGCCACGGTGCCGGAGATCACGATGTCCTGCCCCATGTTGCCCCCCGCATTCACACCTGAGAGCACCAGGTCAGGCTTGAGACCCAGCGCAAACACGGCGAGCCGCACACAATCCGCCGGAGTGCCGTGCACGGCGTGGCGGTTTTGCCCCACGGGATCCACCTGCAGGCACTGATGGGTGGTGACTCGGTGGCCGCACTGGCTCTGCTCCATCGCCGGAGCCACCACGGTGTAATGCCAGCCGAGCTGCTTCACCGCATTTTCCAGCGCGCGCAAACCCGGCGCGGCGATGCCATCGTCATTCGTGAGGAGAACATGCATCGGCTTTGCTTACGCGAGATCGAGGATCACCTTGCCACCGCGCGAGCCTTCCTGCGCGCGCTTGATCGCCCGGTTAAATTCAGCCAGCGGCACGATCTCATCAATGGCGGTGACAAGTTCGCCCGACTGGATGAGAGAGGTGAGGGGATCGAGCACTTCATACAGCTCCGCCGTGCTGGCTTTCTCAAACCATTTGGTGATCCACAGCCCGCGCAGTTGCAGGTTTTTGAAGATGAGAAATTTGTTTGGCACCTTCAGGCTGCGGCGGCTCATGGCACCGTAGGTGACGAGCATGCCCTCCGGGCTGAGCAGGTCCATCAGATGGATCGCGCTGTCTCCGCCCACCGCATTCGTGGCCAGCATCACCGGCTCATCTCCCACGAGCTTTTTCGCCTCCGTCACGCCCTCATCCGTGTCCAGAAACACCGCGTCCGCGCCCAGCGTTTTCAATTCATCAAACAACTCCGCGCGCCGCACAAAATTGAGCGTGCGAAAACCGAAGTGCTTCGCCAGTTGAATGAAGGCTCGTCCCACGCCGGAGTTCGCCGCATTCTGTGCCACCCACGCGCCTTTCGGCAGATCCGTCTGGTAGTGCTTCAGCAGCGCCCAGGCGGTCACCGGATTGACGCGCATCATGCAGGCCTGCACGGGATCGATCTGCGGCGGAATTTTGGCAAAGTGATGCTCCGCCGCCGTGAGGTGCTGCGTCCAGCAGCCCGTGCCGAGCAGAGAGATGACCACATCTCCCTTTTCCAAGGAAGTGACCTTCTCCCCAACGGCCTCCACCTCGCCACAGCCCTCGTGTCCGGGAATGCAGGGCGGATGCGCCGGGCGGCCATAGGTTCCCTCGATGAAATTCAGGTCCGCCGGATTCACCGGCGCATAGCGCATGCGCACCCGCACCTCATGCCCTTCCGGCGGCGTGAGTTCACGTTCCTGAAGCTGCAAAACTTCAGCAGGATTGCCGGTGCGGTCGAATTGGAGGAATTGGGACATGATGTGGGGGATTACGTCGGGAAAAAGGCCGGAGGCTCTCTGTTTCTTACTGTGGGAAGAAGCGGCGGAATGGCAAATGCGGGGTGGAAGAAGCGCAACGGCCGTGAAAACTTGCCTCCGCTGTTCATGGACAAACCACCACTCGCGGACTTTACGATGGGAGCAAAATAGCCTAAAATCCCGCCATGAACACATTGGAGACCGATGTCGAGATTGGCGCTGATGGCAGCCTGAAGCTGCTCTCGCCACTGCCCGATTGGTTAAAACCGGGGCGTATGCATCTAGTGCTCTCGGTTCCCCTTGAGGGGACGGCAAAGCCCAGGCGATTGATTCCAACCGCCACACCCGAAATGCTGGTGAAACGTGCGGCTGCTTTGGAAGGATTGCGAGCGACGGGTGGACTCAAGGATGTGATACCTGATCCGGCGGCCTGGCAGCAAGACCTCCGGGAAGACGTGATCCTTCCCAGGCCGGATTGACCTCCCATGATTTGCGACAGCAATATCATCATCTATGCCGCCGAGCCCGGCGATGCCCTGTGCCTGCCCTACGTGCAAAGAGCGGATGCCATGATTGCGAGCGTCACCAGGATCGAGGTGCTTGGCTTTCCCAAGTTTGGAGAACTCTCGCCACCGCGGCAAGCCCAGCTCCTGGCTCTTCTGGCATCCACGACCGAACTCGTTTTGGACGAAGAAATCATCCGGCAGACCATCCAATTGCGCCAGCAGAAGAAGATGAAACTCGGAGACGCCATCATCGCCGCCACAGCGTTGGAATATGATGTGCCTCTTGTCACCAGAAATGCAGGGGACTTCAAGCACATTCCGAACCTTCGTGTCATCAATCCCTTCGCGAAGAATGAGGCATAGTACGGTCATCACTCACTTCCTCACCCCAATCTCCTCCACAGGAATTCTCTTGAACCCCAGCTTAAAGGCCGGTGATTCCGGCTTCAGCCTGAAGTCATCCTTCTTCCAGTCCACAAACAGAGGGTCGGCCACGAGGCTGTGTTTGTCCCATCCGGCGTTCTGCCAGGCTGCCCACTCATCCAGAGGTTCGGCTTCCGTGATGCGGACGTCGTCGATGAAGATCTGGCCCTTTGGCTCATGGCAGTCGATGCGCAGCCAGAAGGCGGTCATCCAGGGTTTCCATCCGGCTTCGTTCTCGCGCAGCATGCGCCCGGTGGCCTCCACCTCCTTCCATTCAGGGGTGGCGGTGATGCTGGTGCTGCCGGCCTGCCAGTAGCCTTCGCCGTTTTTGAAGGAGGCAAAGGCGAGGCTGAGCTTGGCGGTGGGTTCGGAGGATTTGACGCGCAGTTTCACGCGGTAGGCGGCACCCGGCTTGATCGGCACATCGGGTCCATGAAACACGCTCTTCGGATTCGGCGGCGTGCCCAGGGCACAGTCCGCGCGCAGCGCGCCATCAGCCACCACGAGCTGCACGTCCTTGTTCGGCCGGTGATTGAAGCCCCAGCCTTTGGGTGTTTTGCCAGGCTCGGCACTGTCGAAGTTTTCATTCACCAGCGGCGCACCTTTGTCTGGCCCCACCTGATTGATGCCGGTGACAATGGGGTGTCCGCTGTTCCAGGCGATGTTGTAATCAATGGTGTTGTACTTCGGTGAAGCATTGCGGATGTCGCCGTATTTCACACCGGCGGTGTCGCCAAACATGATGTTGTGCTGGAAGCTGTTGCCGCTCATCATGGTGCCGTCTTCGCGAATGGCATCTTTCGGGTGCAGGTCCATGTTGCGCATGTTCTTCCACGCAGGCTGGCCGATCACGGATTCGTACCCCTTGATCATCGTGTCGATGTGGCCGGTGTGGAAACGCTGGTCCTTCGTCCAGCCATGGAGATCAAACTGGAACTTGCCGCCGAGGGCAAAGATGTTGTTCTCCACCACGCAGTCGCGCGAGTTGTGCATGTGGATGGGCGTGTGCGCCACGCGATAGACAATATTCCCGATGATGTCGAGTCCGCCGCTGTTGTCGTCCGGGTAGAGACCAAAGGTGAACCATGGGTGCTTCAGCCCGCCGGATTCCTGGCCGCAGCCGATCACGTCGTGGATCAAATTATACTGCCACTTGCTGCCGCGGCTGCTGATCCAGTCGCGCCCGCCGGTGTAGATGGCGCCGCCGTCCTGCGTCTCCAGACAGAGATGGTGCAGGTGATTGTACTCCACCACCAGATTGTTCCCGCTCATCTGCACGCCCATGCGCGGGCCGTCGTGGATGTGGTTGTGCGTGGCCGTATTGTCCACGCCATAGATGCTGATGCCGCAGGCGTTCTTGTTAAACACGCCCATGTGGTGAATGTGATTGTCCGCCGCCACATGCCCCGGCCCGGTGAGTGTCTTGCGGTCGCCGCCGCTGAGGCTGATGCCGTTGCTGCCGGTGTAACTGATTTCGCAATGCGAGATGCGCACATTCTTGCCCTCGCTCACACCCACGCCGCTGCCATGAAAGGCACCGACCTGCGTGATGACGCACTTCTCCACCACACAATCCTCCGCCCGCTCAAACGTGATCGCTGAGCCATGGCAGCCCATGAGCGTGAGGCCGCGGATGGCGATGTTTTTTGCTCCGGCTTTCACTTTGAAAAAGCTCTCCAGCACGGGCAGTCGGATCTCGGGCATGTCCTTGTGAAAGGGTTCCCAGAAATAGAGCATGCCGCTGCGCTTGTCATAATACCACTCACCGGGTGCATCCAGCTCCTCCAGCGCATTTTGAAAATGGTAGCGATTGTGAGGGTGCAGGTCGTAGCTGCAGTCTTTCTTCAGCGTGAGCAGCCGCGTTTGCGCATCCAGCGAAGCCACCGGCTCCACAAAATTCCACCAGCCGTACTGCGCAAAGATGTCGATCTCCACATCCTCCGGGTGCGCCCACTTCCGCACATCCTCCGGCTTCACGTACAGCGTGCGTTTCCACAGGTGCCCCTCCGGCGCGCCCGCAGGCGGAAACTCCGCCACAAAGGCCCAGCCGCCGTAGAGCGGATCTGTGGCATCGAAGTTCGGATACCGCGCCAGGATTTGCCTCTCGCCTCCGCTCAGAAGCTGCCGCGGCACAAAGCCCTTCGGCAGCAGCTTGGACACATCCGCCTTCATGATCTGCCCCTCATACTTCTCCCAGCCTCTGACCACCGGCGCACCGATGAGGATGCTGTTGGTCCCGGTGATGGTCAGGTTTGAATCCTGCGCCTCAAGCTGGATCGGCTGCGTCAGCTCCGTCACGCTCGCTGGCAGCACGATCGTCGCCGGAGAGCTGTTGCCCGCCTTGCGCGCCGCGCGCACCTGCTCCAGCGCCTGAGAAAACGAGAGGGCAGGGGACACCCGCACCTCCAGACCATAAGCGGTAGTGAGTGCAGCAAAGGTGACAGCGAAAAGCAGAGGACGAGTCAGAAACATGGTTGCAGAGCGATACGCGGCACCGGGCGGAGGGCAAATGGGTCTTGTGGCCGGGGGCTGTGCTTTGTCCTGAGACTTCCGCTTAGTTTCATTGACGCTTCCGCCCTCGACTGATAAGAAAATCGAGAATTCACATGCCAGACACAGCCCCTGCCTCGCCATTGGATGCTTTTTCAGGCCGCATCGAGCCCACGCGCGTGCCGCTGCTTTATCAGTTCGGTCTGGCCTTTGTGGCGCTGGCCATGGTGCTGCTGCCGCTCATTTACATCGCTTTGATCATCGCCGTCGGCTGGCTCGTGTGGTGGCATCTGCAGAATGACATCGGCATCATCACCCACGCACGGGGCCGCGCCGCTGTCATCGCCCTGGTCGTCTATCTCGCGCCTGCGGTGGCCGGTGGCATTTTCATTTTGTTTTTGGTGAAGCCGCTCTTCTCGCGCTCCACGGACCGCCCGCAGATCTTCAAGATCACGCCGGCGGAGGAGCCGCTGCTGTTCGCCTTTGTGGCGAAAATCTGCCAGCTCGTTGGAGCTCCGGAGCCACGCGAGATCCGTCTGGACACCCAGGTGAATGCCTCCGCCGGGTTTCGCCGCGGCTGGCTGAGTTTCTTTGGCAGCGATCTCGTGCTCGTCATCGGTCTGCCGCTGGCCGCGGGAATGACGGCGCGCCAGCTTGCGGGCGTGCTGGCTCATGAGTTCGGCCACTTTGCACAGGGCGCGGGCATGCGGCTCAGCTACATCATCCGCAGTGTGAACGCCTGGTTTGCCCGGGTGGTTTTTGAGCGGGACCACTGGGATGAAAAACTCGAGGAGTGGTCCCAGTCCGAGGAATGGTGGATCAAGCTCATCTTCATGCTCGCCAAGGGCGGTGTCTGGGTCGGGCGGAAGGTGCTCTGGTGCCTCATGCATCTGGGCCATGCCATCAGCTGCTTCATGTCCCGCCAGATGGAGTACGATGCCGACAGCTATGAAGCAAAGCTGGCGGGCAGCGCGGAGTTTGCACGCACCGCAGCACGCCTGCGCTCCCTCGGCTTCGGACATGCCGTGGCCATGAATGACGCCTACCAGACCTACCAGTCCAAAGAGCTCCCGGATGATCTGCCGGCCATGGTCCTGTGGAGGGAAAAAAACCTCCCCGCGGAGGTGCAGAAGGAGTTCGACAAACACACCGCCGAAGCCAAAACCAGCTGGAACGACACTCATCCCGCCGACCCGGACCGGGTGAAAGCCGCCCTCGCGTGGCAGGCACCCGGCGTGTTTCAGCAGGAGACCCCGGCGGCGGAGCTTTTTGCTGACTTCACCGCCTCCTGCCAGAATGTGACCCGCCACTTTTTTGAGCACATCCTCGAAGTGCCCGCGGGCAAGGTGCAGTTCCGCAGCACCACCCGCATGGTGGAAGACCGCCAGTCTGCCGACGCCTCAGACCAGTACCTCGAAGCCTTCTACGGCAAAAACTTTCACCTGCTGCGCATCCAGTCCATCGAGCCCGGGTGCCAGGGCACGTGGCGTGAGGCGGTGGACCAGATGGAGCCGCTGGCTGCCACCTACGGCCATCAGCTCGCCCAGCTCGACCGCTGTCAGGAGGCCCTGCTCAAGCAGGTCATTGCCGGCGATCTCATCACCGCCGGTTTCACGCTTTCCGAGCCCGGTCAGTTTTCGCTGGCCTCCAGCACGAAGAGCGGCGCGGAGTTCGCCATCCGCGAGACCAATCACGAAATGCAGCAGCTCGCTGCGCTGATGAGCTCCTACGAAACCGGAGCCTCCCGACGTCTGGCAGCCGCGCTGGACTGGTGGCAGTCTCATCATGAAGACGAGGCTTCCCGGCGCCATTTGGAGCGCCTGCTGGTGGCCCAGCGCGCCCTGGCCAGTGGCGTGCCAAACATGATGCAGGCCTCCCGCACCAGTCGTTCGCTGCAGTTGCTCTTCGACAATGCCGCCAATCATTCCAATGGCTACGAGCTGGAGCGCCAGGCCCGAGCGGTGGCCCAGCGCATCGAAGTCGCCACCTCGCAGTGCATGACCACCCTCGGCGATGCCGAGCATCCTTACCTCAGCGGCCACCCGCCCATTGCCCAGGCCCTGCATCTTCCAGACCAGAAGGACAATGAATGGGCGCGCGCCTTTCAACTGGCCAATGTCTGCACCGAGGCCCTCGTCCCGCTGCTCGTCCGCATCATGGGGGATCTCTGCGGCCTGGCATTGGCGGCGGAGAAGGAAATGAAGGCAGCCGCCTCACAGTTCACGCCGCCGGAAGCACCGCCGCCAGAGGCGGCCTCTGGCGAGTCGGATGCCACTGTCGTGGCCGCATAGGGCAGGGGGGGAGGCGTGGAATAGGGCCCCCAGGGACGTTTCCGCTTCCCAGCTTCCAACCTGAAACCTCAAACTTGGAACTTGAGAGCCTTGCCACAGGCCCCCATCTCGCTAGGCTCAGCGCTCCTTTTCTCCGAATCATGAGCGCCCCTGACACTGCTGCCAAGAACTACAAAGACACCGTCCTCCTGCCGAAGACCGACTTTCCGATGAAAGCCGACCTCGTGGCACGGGAGCCGCAGCGCCTGGCCAAGTGGCAGGAAGGAAAGCTTTACCAGCGCATCGTGGCGCAGTCCAAGGGCAAGCCCACCTTCATCCTGCATGACGGCCCGCCGTTTGCGAATGGCGACGTGCACATGGGTACCGCGCTCAACAAGATCCTCAAGGACCTCATCGTGAAGTCGAAGACCATGGCAGGCTTTCACACGCCCTTCGTGCCGGGTTGGGACTGCCACGGGCTGCCCATCGAGTTCAAAGTCGTGAAATCCGCCGCCGGGCTCACGCCTGTGGAGGTGCGCCAACGCTCCGAGGCGGAGGCACGCAAGTACATCGACATCCAGCGCAACAGCTTCAAGCGCCTCGGCGTTTTCGGCGACTGGGACAACCCCTACCTCACGCTCGACCCCGTGTACGAGTCCGGCATCCTGCGCACCTTTGGCAAAGCCGTGGAGCAGGGCCTCGTGTACCGCATGAAGCGCCCCGTGCTGTGGAGCTACGGCGCGCAGACCGCGCTCGCTGAAGCCGAGGTGGAGTACAAGGAAAAGACCTCCCCTGCGGTGTACGTGAAGTTTGCGCTGGTGAATCCGCCGCCCGGTTGCGATGGCGCATACCTCGTCATCTGGACCACCACGCCCTGGACGCTCCCGGCCAACCTCGCCATCGCCCTGCATCCCACCTTTGACTACATCAGCGGCAGCTTCGCGCATGCCGACGGTCGCGTGGAAAAACTGGTCATCGCAAAGTCCCGTGTGGAAGCCTTCAGTGCGGCCACCGGCTTCAAGCTGAACACCGAGCACGCCAGCGAAGAGCTCAAAGGCAGCGCATTGAATGGCTGCGAAGCGCAGCATCCGTTCCTCCCGCGTACGTCGAAGGTCATCAACACCCTCTTCGTCACCGACGACACCGGTACCGGCGCGGTCCACATCGCCCCCGGCCATGGCGCGGATGACTATCAGGCAGGGCGCGAGCACGGTCTGGAAATCCTCTCTCCCGTGGACGCCGACGGCAAATACACTGCCGAGTGCGGACTGCCCGACTTCGTGGGCAAGCACGTCTTCCAGAGCAACGACGGCATCATCGAAATCCTCAACGCCAAAGGCGCGATTCTGGGCAACGAGAAATACGTGCATCAGTACCCGCACTGCTGGCGCTCCAAGACCCCCATCATCTTCCGCGCGGTGGAGCAGTTCTTCATCAAGATCGACGACATCCGCGCCAAGGCTTTGTACGAGATCGACAAAGTGCAGTGGCTGCCCGCCTGGGGCCGCAACCGCATCTACGGCACAGTGGAAAGCCGCCCCGACTGGTGCATCAGCCGCCAGCGCACCTGGGGCGTGCCGCTTCCCGTCTTCTACTCCGCCAGTGGCGAGATCATCATGCAGCCCGAGGTCATCGGCAAAGTGGCCGCCATCGTGGCGCAGCACGGCAGCAATCTGTGGTTTGAAAAAGACGACGCCTGGTGGGCTGCCGAAGTGGGCCTGCCTGCGGGCACCAAGCGCGGCAACGACACCCTCGACGTCTGGATCGACTCCGGCTGTTCCCACGTCTCCGTGCTCGATCAGCACCCGGAACTCCATGCTCCGGCGGACCTTTACATCGAGGCCACGGATCAGCATCGCGGCTGGTTCCAGAGCAGCCTCATGATGAGCGTCATCGCCCGCGGCCATGCGCCGTACAAGGCGGTGATCACCCACGGCTTCGTTGTCGATACCAGCGGCAAAAAGATCAGCAAGAGCGACCAGGGCGCGGCCGGCAAAAACGCCAAGCCCATGACCGCCGACCACTACTACAACACCTACGGCGCCGACATGGTGCGCCTCTGGGTGGCCAGTGTGGATTACCAAAACGAAGTCCCGTTCTCCGAAGACCTCTTCAAGCAGAACAGCGAAAACTACCGCCGCATCCGCAACACCCTGCGCGTGCTGCTTGGCAATCTGAGCGGGGAAGTAGCGCAAGCGTCCCGCTTGCCGGATCTGGATGTAGAGCTAGCGTCCCGCTTGCCGGATGAAGACGTGCCGGCGGCCTCCCGCCAGCCCTCTGCAACCGCGACGGTTGCACCCCAATACACTCTCGTGGACCGCTGGATCCTCGAGCGCCTGCACGCCATCACCAAGGAATGCGTGGACGCCTACGCCCACTACGACTTCCGCAAGGTCTTCAGCGTGATCAACAGCTTCATCACCGGCGACCTCAGCGCCCTTTACATCGACATCACCAAAGACCGCATGTACTGCGATGCCGCCAGCAGCCCGCGCCGCATCGCCACGCAGGCCGCCATCCGCGAGATCACCGAGACCCTCTGCCGCCTCCTCGCCCCCATGCTTGCCTTCACGGCCGATGAAGCTTGGGAGCACCTCGGCTACACCGACAGCGTCCACCTCCAGTCCTTCCCGCAGCCCAATCCCGCCTTCCCCGGCAGCGATGCCACCCTGGCCGTGAATGAGCTGCTCAAAGTCCGTGGCGTCATCCAGCAGGCCATCGAAAAAGCCCGCCAGGAAAAGAAGATCGGCTCCAATCTCGAAGCCACCGTGGCCCTCACCCTGCCCGCCGAAGGCTTCGACCACCCCGTCTTCAACGACCCCGCCACCCTCCACGAGTTCCTCATCCTCAGCGAACTCAAGATCACCCGCGGCGGAGAACTCAGCGCCGTCGTGCAAGAATCCACCCACTGCAAATGCGGCCGCTGCTGGAAGTATCTCCCGGATGTGGGAGCCAATGCCGAGCACCCGACGCTGTGTGGGAGGTGCGTGGAGGCTGTTTCATAAACTTCCCAATGCTTGAGCCTGAACCTCTCAATCCATATACCGCACCAAAAGCGGCTTCGGCCTACAGGGGCAGTTCAGGCGCAAACCTCCCTCGCCGCCCGGCCTCGGTCAAGTGGGCTGTGTTTTGCGTGGGGTTGTTCACGTTGATTCTTGGCATCCTCTACTGGCAGGCCATCAAGGCTAAAGGTGCTGAGAGTATTTGGCGCAATCAGTCTTTGTTTGATCCCTCTCTTTTACTGCCCCTTGGCTTGGCGTTGGGCATGTTTGGAGGAAGGCGAAAAATCGCCTACTATGGGATCGCCATAGCCTTGGCGCTCCTGGCTTTGAAAGCATGCTACTCCAGCTTTGTGCAGTGGAGTGCCGTCGGCGCTTTTGCTCGTCCCTTTTTGGGGCAGCGCTTTATGGAAGCGCTGATGTCTTATGCCATGGGCTATCTCTTCTACCGCTTCACCTTCGGCCTCCCCAGTCGCCGCTATTTTGGCCTGATCTGACAAATGGCAGTTCGGCCGCCCAATCTCTGCGACATTCGAGACTTCAGTGAAACTCGATCCACGCGGGGATGATAAGAATGAGCAGTAAAAGGATGATTGCCAAGATGCCCCACGGCTCCATCCCGCTTTTGATCTCGGGGGTCTGTCGTAGAGTGGTCTGATAGGATTCAGAGAAGATGAAACGTGTCTGCTTTTGAAATTGAAAGCGCAGGATGAAGGCGTGAATCGTGATTCCAACCAGAGATTGGGGGAGGGAGAGAGCATTGGTAATGAGCCAAACCGCAGACAGAATCATCGTCAGCAGGCCAGCTATTTTCATCAGGCGTATCAAGCCCAGGCCTGCCACGAAGTACATTCCGATCGTGGCCCAATCGTACCAAGGAATGACATCCAGGCCCGGCTCCAGTCCAAACTCCCGCCATTGGATCCGCTGGATCATCCAAGAAAAAAAGAGAGACAAAATGCCCAGCATCAAAAGGACCCACCCCAAGGCCTTCAAGTGCGATTCTGTCCTCAAATGATCATATCGTACGCGGCTGGTATCCGCGTCCGTCACGAGCACTTCCGCTGTGGGTGCTGCATAGGGATTCAAATCCTCCATGGCGCACATGTTGCCGTCAGGGTGTGCTTTGCGCCAACGTTTCATTTTAGAGGCTTATTACCTCACCAAAAAATCCGGAGTGATCTGCGCAATCGAAGCCGCACCCGCCTGACGCATATCAATCTGTAATTCCTTCCGCAGCAGCGTCAGCATCGTTTCCACCCCAGTCTGCCCAAAGGCGGCGAGGGCCCAGAGGTAGGGGCGGCCGATGCAGACGGCGGTGGCGCCCATGGCGAGGGCTTTGAAGAAATCGGTGCCGCGGCGGAAGCCGCCATCCACGAGCACGGGCACCTTGCCATTCACGGCGGCGATGACGTCGGGGAGGCAGTCGATGCTGGCGCGTTTGCTGTCCTCGCTGCGGCCACCGTGATTGGAGACGATGATGCCGTCCGCACCGTTCTGCAGCGCAAGCGCGGCATCTTCCTTGGTGACGATGCCTTTGATGAGGAGCTTCATGGTCGTGAGCTCTTTGAGGCGCGGGAGAACGTCCCAGGTCATGTTCAGCGGGAGCTGGGTGGTGACCTTGGAGAGATCGAGCCCGGCAAACATGGGCCTGCGGCTGGCGACGTTGTTGTAGGCGAAGCCGCCGATGTGGCAGTCCGTGCACTTCACAGGTGCGGAGCGGCGCACTTTGAAAAGGGTGTCTCGCAGCGCGCCGTTTTGGGAATCGACGGTGAGCACCATCACCGGGCAGCCGGCCTTTTCGGCGCGCTTCACCACGGCGCCGGTCACGTTCCAGTCATCGGTGGGATAGAGCTGAAACCACGCCGGGCGCTCCATGACTTTGTTCACGTCCTCGATGCTGGTGGAAGAGTGCGTGGAGACGATGAAGTTGTGTTTCTGGGCCGCAGCCGCGCGTGCCGTGACAAGCTCCGCCTCCGGATGAAACGCGCGTTGGCTGCCCACCGGCGCGAGCATGATGGGTGTCTCCCACACTTCGCCAAAGAGTTTCACGGACGTGTCCACCTTCGACACATCCACGAGCCGGCGTGTGTGCAGCTGGTAGCGGCCAAAGGCATCGCGATTGGCCTGCAGCGTGGAGTCATCAGTCACACCCGTGGCGATGTAGGCGTAGTGCCAGGGCGGAAGGTTCTTGCGCGCCACGGCTTCAAATTCGAGCACGTTGACCGCCTGGTCCGCCGCAGTGATGAGGTCTTCTTCCGCATGCGCTGCCCCCTTGACAAAACTCCCCAGGCCAAGGCCGCCAGCAAGCATCTGCAAAAACCGGCGACGACCGTGCTCGTGTGTGATCATAGAAGAAGGCGCTGCCAGTCGTCCTCCCCCGGCAGGCTGTCAATGCCCATCCGGCGAAGCTCTGGCGCTGCTCGGCCACCCGTCAGTCCCATGAATTGCATAGGTCTCTTGCTCATGGACGTGCATTCCCCTCGACCACGGCCCATTCGCTCGCCAAGTTCACGGCCCCAATATGCCATCTGATACTCGCGATATTTTCCTCGGCACCGATTCCGGCGCCACCACTTCCAAGACCGGCGGCGTGTTTGCCGATGGTGAGCCTGTTTCAACTCACCTCCGCCAGAGCTCGACGAACGCCCAGAATGGCACCGCGGCGGTGGTGGCGGGCTGGGTTGAAGGAGCGGAAGGTTTCCTGAAGGACAACGGCCTCTCCTGGGACCGTGTGGAGGCTGCGGGGCTGGCGCTGCCGGGGCCTTACCAGCGCTACGGCGTGCTGGAAAAATCCTCCAATCTGCCGGACAGCTTCATCGGCTGGAACTTCCACGCCGATTACTCAGCAGCGATCGAAAAAGCCGCAGGCCGCAAGATCCCGCTCTATGTCGGCAATGATGGCGACTTCGGCGGCGTGGGCGAGGCCGCGCGTGTGCGCGGAGCCACCAAGGCCACCGTGCTTCTCCTCGCCCCCGGGTCTGGTCTTGGCGCAGCTTACATCGATGCCAATGGTCTCCCGCTCAGTGGTGATCACCTCGCAGGCATGGAAGGCGGCCACATGCCCATCCCGCGCCACCTTCTGGGCCATGGTCTGGATGAAGTCCCCGCCTTCCGCTGCGGCTGCGGCCGTGACTGGGGCTGCATCGAGGCCTACTCCACCATTTCCGGCCTGCCGCAGTTCCTGGAGTTCTTCCTGCCCAAGCATCCCGATCACGAGCTCGCCGCCAGCAACGACACGCCGAAAAACAAGGGGCTCTCCCTGCGCGGACGTGCGCAAAAGGGCGATCCCCTCGCGCTGAAGATCTTTGATATCCAGGCTCGCGCCCTGGGCATTCACGTGGCGAATCTGTCCATGGCGCTCGATCCGGGCATTGTCGTCATTGGTGGCGGCCTCGTGGATCCTGAGAGCACCACGCCGGAGTTCCGCGAGCGCTACCTCGGCGGCATCCGTGCTGCAGCATTGCCCTATCTTTTCCCCAGGCAGCGCGAGGAGCTGCAGCTCGTGCCAGCCACTCTCGGCGAGCTCTCGCAAGCCATCGGCGCCGCGCTCGTGGCGCTCTATTCTTCCAAGAGCTGAACTTCGCGATGCCCACCGAGATTGAGCGCAAGTACCTCATCAAGCCCGGCCAATGGCAGCCCGCCTCACCTGGCCGGCGCATGACCCAGGGCTACCTCTCACGCGATCCCGACCGCACCGTCCGCGTGCGCGTGGTGGGCGCTGAAGCCTTCATGACCGTGAAGAGCCGCCGCACCGGCATCACGCGCACCGAGATCGAGTTCCCCATTCCCCTCGAGCATGCGCGGGATCTGCTTCAGCTCTGCCACCAACCGCTCATCGACAAAACCCGCCACGAGGTAATGCACGCAGGCATGCTCTGGGAAGTGGACGTCTTCCACGGCGCCAACGACGGCCTCATCGTCGCCGAAATCGAGCTCCCCTCTGAAGACACCGCCTTTGAGAAGCCCGCCTGGATTGGCGATGAGGTGAGCCACGATTTACGCTACACGAATTCCAACCTCTGCGCCGTGCCCTTCAGCCAGTGGTAAAGGCACGTGCGCCTCTACCGCACCGGTTGCACCGCTGCCTTCAGGTGCGATAGACACTCCTCACTTTCGATCAGCGCATGCGCTTTACCTGAGAGCCTGCAAAAAGCCCTCCAGCGCTTCCTTCGCGCGCAGTCCCTCACGCCACGCCGCAGGAATCGCCTCAATCCCATGCGCCGCACCCAGCAGCATGCCCAGCGCCAGAGCACGCGCGCAGTTGTCTCCGCCCGCCATCGCGTTCTCGATCACAGCCTTGGCAAAGTCGTTTCCATGGTGTCTCACGAGCCATAGCACCGCAGGCAGCGCCTGGGGAAGGGGACACGCACGGCCGAGCTGGCCAATGGCATCCTCATCCCCCACACCCTCCGCAGCCTTTAGCGCCCACGCAGGCGCGGTTTCAGTAATGACGCTTTGCAGCTCCCCGCCGTGCAGCAGGCGCTGCGTGGCACGCGCCAGAAACTCCGCACACTCAACCGTCTCCGGCGAGCGGTGCGTGATCACCGTCTGCTCGATCGCCGCGGCGACAGCTTCAGACTCGGGCTTGTCAGCCAAAAAGGCCATCAGCGGCGCGATGCGCGCAGGTCCGGCCAGCTCATCTGAAGGCGCGCCACTCGTTGCCACCGTGGCGCCGGCCTGCAGATTCGTCAGCGTCCCCTTCGTCGCCTTGTCCACATAGTCGTTGTAGCTAGGCCACATGGCCTGCCAGTCCGCCAGAAAAGCGGCGGCGTCCCAGCGCCGCTCACGTTGCAAAAAAGCCAGCAGCCGCAGCGCCTGGTCTCCCGCGTGGCCTTGTTCGCCCGCCTGCTTGTGCGGATGGTAGGAGTCCGCGCTCGGCGCCAGATAGCCGGTCACACGACCATGCTTCTTCTGGATCAAGGCGGGATCGTAAATCCAGTGCACACCGAGAGAGAGCGATTCAGCGATGAAGCTGCCCTGCAGCATGCCGGCGAGACGGGAGGAAAAATCAGAGGTCATGTGTCGCACCTAGCGTCTATGGCTGCAGCCCGCAAGAGCCGCTCGACCTTCCGATGCCGCATGCAGGCAAAACCCTCGTTGGAAAAAGCGCCGCCGCTGGCTAGAACTGAGCCGCATGAAAGCGCTCATCGTCCCCCTCAGCCTGCTCGGCGTCATCTCTCTCGGCTGGCTCTTCAATCTCGCCATGGCCGCGCCGGCCGCCGCACCGCAGCCGCTGTTTTCAAGCGGGGGCACATGGATCGATCTCACCCATGAGTTCGCCGCGGACACGCTCTACTGGCCCACCGCGCAGCGCTTTCAGCTCGAGGTGGAATCACGCGCCATGACGCCAAAGGGCTACTTCTACGCCGCCAACCGCTACCGCGCCTCCGAGCACGGCGGCACGCACATTGATGCGCCCATTCACTTCGCGGAAAAAGGCAAAACCCTGGACCAACTGCCCGTCGATCAACTCCTCGGCTCCGCCGTCGTGGTGGATGTCTCGTCACAGGCTGCGGCCAATGCCGACTATCAGGTCAGCGTGGTAGATTTCGAGGCCTGGGAAAAGGCACACGGTCCGCTGCCAAAGGACGCCATCGTCCTCCTGCGCACCGGATATGCCACGCGCTGGCCGGACCCGAAAACCTACCTCGGCACCGAGCAGCGCGGTGCCGAGGCCGTGCCCCAGCTCCATTTCCCCGGCCTGCATCCGGACACCGCGCGCTGGCTCGTGACGCAGCGCTCCATCAAGGCCATCGGCCTCGACACCGCCAGCATCGACTACGGCCAGTCCTCCCTCTTTGAGAGCCACCGCATCCTGCTGGAGAAAAACATTCCCGCCTTTGAGAACGTGGGAGACATGAGCCAGCTCCCCATCACCGGTGTTTACATCATCGCACTCCCCATGAAGATCAAAGAAGGCAGCGGCGGCCCGCTGCGCATCGTCGCCTGGGTGCCGGGCAAACCTTGATCTTCCTCACCACCTCCACATTCCTTCCCTTCATGACCCTCCGCGAACCTGAAATCGTCGAACTCTCCACCCCCACCGGCCCTATGCGCACCCTGGTGCTCCGCCCTGCGGCGGCCGGCCGCTTTCCCGGGTTGCTGTTTCACTCCGAGATATTTCAAAACACCGCCCCCATCTGCCGCACCGCCGCGTTTCTCGCAGGGCACGGGTTCATCGTCGCGCTGCCGGAGATCTACCACGAATACCTGCCAGCAGGCACCGTGCTGGCCTACGATCAGGCAGGCTCGGATGTGGGGAACAAGCTCAAGATCGAAAAGCCCGTCTCCGCTTACGATTCGGACAACCGCGCCGTACTCGACTACCTCAAGTCCCATCCGGACTGCACCGGGCGTCTCGGCTCCTTTGGCCCCTGCATCGGCGGCCACCTCACCTACCGCGCCGCCTTGCAGCCAGATGTTCTCGCCGCCGCCTGCTTCTACCCCACCGACCTGCACAAACGCAGCCTCGGCGCTGGCATGAACGACGACTCGCTCGCCCGTGCCGCCGAGATCAAAGGCGAGCTCATGCTCGTCTTCGGCCGCCAGGACCCCCACGTTCCTGCCGAGGGGCGTGCTCTGATCTACCAGACGCTCACATCCGCGGGAGTCAATTTCACCTGGCATGAGTTCAACGCCGCCCACGCCTTCCTCCGAGACGAAGGCCTCCGCTACGATGCCGAGCTGGCCCGCCAGGCCCTCGGCATGACGGTGGATTTCTTCCGGCGTTGTCTGAGGGAGTAGAGAGGTATTCCCTCCCCCCAAGAAACCGCCCGCGAATACGTCACTCACATCGCAACATCTCCCATCATCATGAAAACCATCGCCTTGTTCTCCCTTGCCTTGCTCACCTTCGGCAGCCTTTCCCTCCGCGCGGACGTCTTTGACTCCCGAGCCGTCCTCGGCGTGACCTCCGGCGTCAGCATCGATGCCGCCGTGAAGCGCGCGAAGAAGGAAAACAAAAAGGTGCTGGTCTTTGCGCTGGATGAGCAGAAAAACAGTCAGGCCTTCCACATCAAGGGCATGCTGGAGTTTGAGGAGACCAAGAAGCTGGTGCGGGACAACTTCCTCATCGTCGTCACCGACTTCAAAGACAAGCACATCCGCGACCACATCGGCAGCGACGGCACGGACCGTCCCATGTACTTCCTCTTCGGCGGAGACGGCAAGATCATCCAAAAAGGCACCACCGCCATGGGTGGCTCCGCTGGCAACAAACTGGTGAAGGAATGGACCGGGAAGTGAGCCTGCAAAGCGCTCTCACTCCTGTCATCCCCCCGCCGCGATCAACGACGTCCGGCACAGCCGCGCATACATCCCGTCATGCGCGATGAGTTCATCGTGCGTGCCCTGCTCGATGATGCATCCACGATCCAGCACGTAGATGCGGTCCGCGTTGCGCACCGTGCTCAGACGATGCGCGATGACGAAGCTCGTGCGGTTCGCCATCAGGTGTTCCAGCGCCTCCTGAATTTGCCGCTCCGTTTCCGTGTCCACACTTGCCGTGGCCTCATCCAGCAGGAGGATGGGCGGATTCCGCAGCAGGGCGCGGGCGATGCTGATGCGCTGCTTTTCACCCACGCTCAGCTTCACGCCGCGCTCGCCCACATGCGTATCCAGCAGGTCGGGCAGGCGTTTCACAAAGCCGTCTGCATTCGCGCTTTTCAGCGACTCCCAGAGCTGCTCGTCCGTCGCATCACGTTTGCCGATGACCAGGTTTTCCCGCACCGTGCCGTTAAAAAGGAAGCTTTCCTGCGTCACGTAGCCGATGTGCCGGCGAAGCCACGCCTTGTTCAGCTCATGCACCGGCGCTCCATCGATGGTGATCACCCCTTCATCATACTCATAGAAGCGCGTCAGCAGATTGATCAGGGTGGACTTGCCCGCGCCCGTCGGTCCCACCAGCGCGATGGTCTGTCCCGGTCGCGCCTCCAGCGAGACGCCGTGCACCGTGGGCGTTTTGCCCGCATAGCTGAAGCCCACGTTGTCATACTTCACATGGCCGGAGATGCCCGGCAGCTCGCGCCCCCCCGTGGTGTCGGCTTCAGGCTCGGCATCCAGAATGTCAAACACACGCTCCCCGGCGGCGCGTCCCGCCTGTAGAATTTGATTGAGCTGGTGCAGGCTTTCGATGGGGTCGTAGAAAAACTTCAGCAGCAGCAGAAAGGCCGTGAGGTCGCCGCTTTGAATCTTCCCCGCCATCAGCTGGCGCGCGCCCACCCACAGCACAATGACCATGCCCACGCTGGTGAGAAACTGCATGCCCGGCCGGTACAGCGCCCACACGCGCATCACATGCAGCGTCGCCTGGCGCAGCGCGCCGCTGGCGCGGTTAAAGCGGCCGTGCTCCTCCGTCTCCATGGCATAGGCTTTGATCTGCCGCATGCCGGACACGTTGTCCTGCAGCAGGCTGTTCATGGCGCTGCTGGCCTTGCGCACCTTGCGGTGGCGGTCGCGGGAGGTGCGCGTGTAGGTCAGCGCCCCGGCCACCAGAAAGGGCAGGGGGATCAGCGCGTAGAGCGTCAGCGTCACATCTGCCTGCAACATGAAGGCGCCCACCACGATGATTTGCAGCACGGACACCAGCCCCTGCTCGATGCCGTCAATGAGCACGCGCTCCACGGAGGGGATGTCTTCGGAGACTGTGGTCATGATGTCCCCGGAGGGACGGTTGTCGAACCACCGCAGCGGCAGCGTTTGCAGCCGCTGGTAGATGTCGCTGCGCAGGTCGTAGATGACCTTCTGCTCAAAGGTGTTGTTGAGCTGGATGCGCAGCGAATTGAACACATGCTGTGCAAAGTAGGCAAAGAGGGCCCACAGCGCCAGCGGCCCCAGGCGGTCCCACTGCTTCCCCGGCACCACCACGTCCATCACCTCCCGCGTGATGTGGGGAAAGACGATCACCATCAGGGTGCCGGTGACGGCGCAGGCGATCTGGGCGGAGCCGAGCCAGGGGTAGCGGCGCAGGTAGGAAAAGACGCGGGCGATGGTTTTCAAATGGAAGGGATGGGAGCTTGATGCGGACGGGTTAGCAGCTATTGAGCATACGACACTCAGCAACAGGCATATCCATGAAATACCATCTGGCACGCGGCGAGGAACAGCTCGGCATCTTCAATGATTTGGATGTGAGCGCCGGATTGCGGGAGGGCCGCTTCAGGCCCACCGACCTCTGCTGGGCGGAGGGCATGCCCGGGTGGCTGCCCCTGGGTGCCCACCTGCAGGAGCTGAACATGGACACGGCCGCCGCTCCCGTCTCCGAGGTCCCCGGTCTGGCCGCCCTGCGCGCCGAGGTCCGGCAGGATCAGACGCTCCGCCTCCAGCCGGCCTCCCGCGGCCAGCGTCTCGCCGCCCATCTCATCGATCTGGTGATGATGGTCGTTCCCTTCATGGTCTATTACATGATCGTCTTTGATCAGGCGCTCCAGGAGGAGGTGCAGGCCCTGCAGAAGGATCCTGCGGCCATGGCCGCCGCCATTCAGCGCCGCATCGATGTCGTCCAGGCCTCCGGCAATCCCGTCCCGTCCATCATGAGCCTGATCATGAACCTGCTGATGCTTGCCAACGTGATTCTCCTCACCGTGCGCGGCCAGACTCTTGGCAAGATGTGCCTGGGCATCCAGGTCGTGCGTTTTCCGGGCGGGGAGAGGGCCGGTTTTGTGAAGGCGGTGCTGCTGCGCAATGTCCTCTTTGGCATCCTCGTCTTTGGCAGTCTCATCTTCTACGGCCTCGCGGGCATGGCCCTGCCGGTGGCCAATGTGCTCCTGATCTTCCGCCAGGACCGCCGCTGTCTGCACGATCTGGTGGCGGACACCCTGGTGACGCGTCGAAAGCCCTGATCAGGGGAGCTGGGAGATGCCCGGCTTCGCGTTTTGATACTTGTTGATCTCGTTCATGCTCTCCCGCTGCTCCGGCGAAAGATTGCGCAGCTTCTCACGAAACGGGTGCGTCACGCCCAGCACAAAGCATGAGACGTCCAGCACCAGGATCACCATGGCTATCACGATGCCATACCGTTTCAGCGCCTCGTCGATGACCTTGTTTTTGTTCACGGAGAAGGTCTCCGATTTCGAAAACATCGATTGAAACAGACGCCGCCAGCCCCGTGGCTCCCGCGCAATGCTGAACGACCAGATGAAGAGGGCCGTCAGAATGACACAGGCGATTTGATAATGGATGGGGATTTCACGCATGAGGGTGCCACGGGTGGGCCGCAATGCCCGGGTGGAAGCCGATTTATAGATTGCACTGAATATGAGCGCAATCGCCGATTTGTCACGGTGCTGCG
The DNA here is from genome assembly GCF_044227185.1 of Prosthecobacter sp. Taxonomy (GTDB): domain Bacteria; phylum Verrucomicrobiota; class Verrucomicrobiia; order Verrucomicrobiales; family Verrucomicrobiaceae; genus Prosthecobacter. The sequence continues at coordinate 120,686 of NZ_JBGAFO010000014.1, forward strand.
AATTGATCCTGCGCCGCTCCCTCGCCTGTGGCGGCCATTCGCGCCTGCCCATTGGCGGCCAGATGGTTCAGCATATGGAAGGCGTCCTCCGCATCGATGCCCAGCTTGCCGGCCACTTCGTCCGCCGTACTCCCTGTGCTGGAGAGCGCGGCCCGCACTTTGGCCAGTTGGTTGAGAAAGTCCGTGGCGGCCTTTTTCCCCGCCTCGACGCCGGGCTGGTGGTAGGCGTTGATGTTCACCAGGCTGGCGTAGAAGCTCACAGCCCGCTCAAACAGGGCGATGAGCATGCCCAGCGTGAAGGCATTGAGCTCGGGGATGGTCAGCGTGATGGACTCCCGGCCTTTCTCCGCCAGCGCCTTGCGCGTGCCGCGCAGGAAACCCTGCAGGTAGTCGCCTGTCGTGAAGCCGGGATCGACCTCCATGGAGGCCTTGTCGCGGTCCTTCGCCACTTCGATGAAGGTGACAAAGAAATTGTTCACGCCGTCGCGGAGCTGCTGCACATAGGCATGCTGGTCCGTGCTGCCCTTGTTTCCATACACAGCGATGCCCTGGTTCACCACCGCGCCGTCGAGGTCATGCTCCTTGCCCAGGCTTTCCATGACAAGCTGCTGAAGGTATTTGCTGAAAAGCACCAGCCTGTCCTTGTAGGGCAGCACCACCATGTCCTTCAGCCCCTGGCCCTTGCCGGCATGGTGCCACATCAGCGCCAGCAGCATCGCCGCGTTTTCGATCGCGGGCCGCTGCCGGGTTTCCACGTCCATCGCCGCGGCGCCTGCCAGGAACTGCAGCACATCCACGCCCTGCAGCGCGGCGGCCAGCGTGCCCACGGCGCTCATCAGGCTCGTGCGTCCGCCCACCCAGTCCCACATCGGGAAGCGGGTCAGCCAGCCCTGGGCGGTGGCGTGCTTGTCCAGCTCGCTGCCCACACCCGTCACGGCCACGGCGTGCTTGGCAAAGTCCAGCCCCGCGGCTTTGTAGGCCGCCTCGGCTTCCAGCATGCCGTTACGCGTTTCTTTCGTGCCGCCGGATTTGGAGATCACGATGGTGATCGTCGTCGCCAGTTCCGCGCCGATCTGCTCCATCACACGGTCGATGCCGTCCGGGTCCGTGTTGTCCAGAAAGGAGATGCTCAGCGGCGGATTCGCCGGGGTGATGGCATGCGCCACGAGCTGCGGGCCCAGCGCCGAGCCGCCGATGCCCACCACCAGCGCTCGGGTGAATTTCTGGCCGTTGGCCGCCGTGATGGCGCCGGAATGCACGTCCGCCGCGAACTTCAGCGTGGCCGCCAGCGTCTCGCTGATCTCATGCTGCAGCTCTGCATTCGGGGCCAGCCGCGCATTGCGCAGCCAGTAGTGCCCCACCATGCGTTTTTCATCCGGATTCGCGATCGCTCCGGCTTCGAGCTCGATCATCGCCTTGTAGGCGGACTCGATGCGCCCGGCCATCTGGCTGAAGAGGTCATCTCCAAAAGCCATGCGGCTGATGTCGATGGAAAAACCCAGGTTGGAGTAACGGACAAAGTATTTTTGAAAGCGGTCCCAATGGCTCATATCAGGCGTTAAGGAGCATGTGCGATGCCACGGCGCAACCTGTTTGAGCGTTGACGCCACGGGCTCTCTGCGGCAGTCTCGCCGCGCCATGAAAGCCGCTCTCTTTGCCCTCGCCATTCTCTTCTCAGCCATGACCACCCTCGCCACCGCCGCAGACGCCCCCTACCGCCACGTTGTGTTCTTCAAGTTCAAGGACAGCGCCACACCCGCGGAAGTGCAGGGCATTGAAAAAGCCTTCATCGAGCTTGCCAAAAAAGTGGACACCGTCACCGCCTTCGAGTGGGGCACCAATGTGAGCCCCGAAGGCCTCAACGACGGCTTCACCCACTGCTTCCTCGTCACCTTCAAAAACAAGGCCGGTCTCGACGTCTATCTCCCGCACCCCGAGCACGCCGCATTCGTCACCAAGCTCAAGCCTCTGCTCGACAAAGTCTGCGTCGTCGATTTCGTCGCGAAATAAATCAGCCGCACACCGCGCAGTCATCCCGCTTCGGCAGCCGCACCTTGCGGAACTGCATGCCGCCCAGATCCATTGAAAGCAGCTCCCCGCACAGCGTCTCGCCGATGCCCGTGATCAGTTTGATCACCTCCATCGCACCGATGCACGCCGCCGTGCCAGACACCGCACCAAACACCGGAAACTGCCGCGTCCAGGTGGGCGGCACCTCCGGCACATAGCAGGCCAGGCAGCCTGTCCTGCCGGGCACAAAGGTCGTCACGCTCGCCTCCAGCGTGTGCATCGCGCATTCGACCATCGGCTTCCCGGCGCGCACGGCTGCGGCGTTCAGCGCCAGCCGCTCCTGAAACAGCGGTGCCGCGTCCACCACAATGTCTGCCTGCGCCACCAGAGAATCCGCGTTGGCGGCGGATACATTCTCCGCCACCCCCACGATCTCGCAGCGCGGATTGAGCTCGCCCAGACGGCGCACGATCGACTCCATGCGCGGTTTGCCGATGTGGTCGTGCGTCTGCAGCAGTTGACGGTTCAAATCCGAGGCTTTCAGGTCTCCGCCATGGGCCAGCACCAGCCTTCCCACCCCGGCCGCCGCCAGCTCCAGCGCTACGAGCCCGCCCAGCCCGCCGACGCGTGAAATCAGCACCGTGGCCGCCTTGAGCTTCCGCTGGCCTTCCTCCCCGACCCCAGGCACCCACATCTGCCAGGCGTAAATCTCACGTTCGGGGTCGGTCAGCGGCGGGTGTTCGGGCATGGGTCGGAGAGGTTGAACAGACCCCGCGAAAAAATAATTTCATCTTTTTTCAACAGTTCCGCCGCCCCCGTGACTAACACCAGTAACAGTTGATGCGGGGATTTCAGCCCTCCATTAACTGGGTCTTGAGAGTGATTGGTTGTTAACTAAACCCCTGCTTCACCGCAGGACAAGTTGAGGTTGATCAAACCAGAGGCCGGGCGGAATCGGGAGCCGCCCGGCCTCAATCTTTTTAAGGCAGTCGGGAGCTTCGGCTCGCTCCGGAAATCTCCGCCGCAACAAGCTTTGGAGACCTTCCCTCACCCGACCTGCGTCGCCTGCACCCAGGTCGTCTCCCCGCACCATTCCCGGGCTTTCTCAGCCACGTCCACCGCCTGGGTCGCGCTTTCCGTGATCGCAAACATGGTGCTGCCAGAGCCGGACATCAGCGCCGCCCGCACCTCTCCCTGCTCCAGCAGCCAGGTTTTCAGCGCGGGCAGCATCAGGTACTTTTCAAACACCGGCCGCTCCAGGTCGTTTGACATCGCTCCCCATGGGCAGAGCTGCGGCGCGTAAAGCACCCCGGGGAGTTCTTGCGACTCCGCCCAGCGCTGGTAGGCCCAGGGGGTGGGGATGGGGAAGGCGGGCTTGATCAAAACCAGCGGAAGCTGCCAGGGGAACTCCACCTCCGTCACCTGCTCGCCCCTCCCCGCGCCGTCCGCGGCAGGGCTCTCAAGAATGAAGCAGGGCACATCCGAGCCGATCTGCGCTCCCAGCTCGATGAGCTGCGCCCGCGTCAGCGGGGAGCCCGCCAGCTCGTTGGCGCCTTTCAGCACCGTGGCTGCATTGCTGCTGCCACCGCCCAGTCCCGCGCCCGCCGGGATCTTTTTCTCCAGATGTATGCGCCAGGACGACTTTCTGCCCGTGCGCTTCTCAAAAGCACGCAGCGCCTTCATGGCCAGGTTGCTCTCATCCAGCGGCACCGTGGGGTCTGAGCAGGTCAGAGCCACCTCCCTGCCGCTGCCACGAAGCTCGATTTCCACCGTGTCTCCCAAGGCCAGCCGGCACAGCCGGGTCTGGACTTCATGAAAGCCGTCCGGCCGTTTGCCCAGGATGCGCAGCCACAGGTTGATTTTGGCAGGGGAATGAAAGGTCATGGTGGTCAGGCTTTGCGACCGAGCAGCGCCAGCATGCGCCCGGTACGGCCCTTCTCCATGCGGTAGGAATAAAACCGACGCAAATCCAAAGAAGTGCACAGCCCCGTGTCGTGGATCTGCGCCGCAGGCACCCCGGCCTCCCGCGCCTGCTGTCGGATCTGCGCGGCAAAGTCGATCTCATAAGCCGGCGGGCGGATGCAGGGGCTGAGCTGCACATGCAGATCCTCCGGACGGGTGCCAAAGTGCTGGCGCATTTTTTCAATCGCCTGCGTCGTGATGCCCATCTCGGAGCCCTTTTTGCCTGAATGCACCACTCCAAAGGCTCCGCTGCGCGGGTCCGCCAGAAACACCGCGCAGCAGTCCGCTACATAGATGCCGATCACGAGCCCCGGCACATTGGAAACAATGCCGTCGGTCCCGGGAATGATTTCATTCGTGGGTGCCGTGAGCACCGCCACTTCTTTCCCATGCACCTGCTCCGCGATGCACAGCGCCGCATCCGCAAAGCCGAGCTCCCGGGCCTGGGCGCGGTGCCAGTCCCACAGCCGGCTCACCACCACCGCGCGCTCTTCATCCACATCGATGTCCGGATGCCGCAGGGTGAAACGGTGCGCGAAGCCGGGCAATGCTTCAAGGGCAGGGAAGGTCATCCAAGGTTGATCGTGCTTCATCCAGGCGCTGTTCTGCCACGAAAAAACAAAAGGCGCACGGGGAAAACCGTGCGCCTTGGCAAAAAGGACGGGGAGGAATCGCTTACCGGGTGGCCGCTGTGTCCAGCGCACGGTAGGAGTCCATGAAGCTGCCGGCGTCCGCGGAGGACGTTTCGCTCATGGCGTCGGCAATCTGGTTTTGCAGCTCGTCACGCAGGCGGCTGACCAGCTCGATGCCACGGGAGGTGATGCGGACCAGCACTTTGCGGCGGTCATCCACGGCGTGCGTGCGCTCCATGAGGCCGAGCTTCTCCAGACGGTCCACGAGGCCGGTGGCGGCCGCCGTGGAGTGCCCCATCTTGCGGGCGATGTCCGTCATGGTCAGCTCCTTGGAGGTCGCCAGGTAGCCGAGAAGGAAGAACTGAGCAAAAGAGATGTTATCTCGGTTCAGCTCGCGGGAGAGATTAAGCAAAAACTCGCGCTGACTGAACAGGATGAAATCTGCCAGTTTGGCGTGGTCTTTGGCTGGGTTTTTGGTTCCGTTAATCATGGGAGGTGTCCTTAGAGCTATGGTTTCCGAGAAAATCTCGAACTTCAGTTAATGTAACAAGTTCCATTGGTAGGATCAAGATAAAATCATAGAATCCATAAATTTTTACTCAAGCCGATCAATAACTTCTTATTTGTGAGAGGTTAATATAAACTTATTATTACCGATGAAAGAATCTTTGGCAAACAATCTTTCAATCCACCACCAGAGTCAACCTCCCCAATTGGGGGCGCTCAGGTGCTACTGAAGCGATTTTCCCTTTGTCTCCGGTGCGAACCACACCAGCACCATGCCCACTACGTAGATGCAGGACAGCACGGAGAAGGCATGCGCCTCCGCATGCTGCCCGCCTGCGGCTCCGCCGAAAAATTTGGTCAGGTTCCCAAGCTGGAGCGCTCCCACGGCGGCGATGAGGCGGCCGAAGTTGAAGCAGAAGCCCTGGCCTGTGGCGCGCACGCTGGTGGGGAAGAGCTCGGGGAAGTAGAGGGGAAAGAAGCCGTAGAACGAGGCGGTGATGCCGCCCAGAAGGAAGGCGGTGATGATAAGGGAGCCCGGCGTGTGATCTCCTTGGAAGGGCTTGTTGAGCTGGAAGAAGGCGAGGGCCGAGGCCAGGGCCGTGACGCACAGCAGCGTGTAGGTGACACGGCGGCCCAGCTTGTCTGCAATGAAAGGCGTGATCAGGGTCACGAGAATGGCACCCAGGGCGGTGGCGATGACGATGTAGTCAATGATCGGCAGAGGACTGTCCTTCGGGGCGAGGCCGGAGGCCCAGCGGGCGGCCTGCTGCGCGGAGCCCCAGGTGCCGAGAAGCGCCACGGCAGCCAGTCCCGCACCAGTCAGCAGATTTCGCATGATGGTGCTGCGGTCCGCAGCCTGGGTGCTGCCTGCGGCCACGGAGCGCGCCATGTACTGGCGCACCGGGTGCAGATAACCCCACATGGCGACGGCCAGGCCAAGGAGTGTCACGACGCCTGCGATCACGCCGAGCCCGGCGTCCTGGCTTTCGGAGATGTAAGCTGCAAGCTGAGTGAGCGTCTTGTTTTCAGCAGCCAGGGGGGACCACACGTAAATGATGACGATGGCCGCCAGGCAGGCGATGAGCACTCCCATCAGGTCCATGGTGGCCCAGTGCGAGGTGCTGCCGGCCTTCTTCTCCTCCTCCCACTTGTGGGATTCTGGCACGAAGACGAGGATGAAGAAATTGATCAGTGCGGGCAGCGCGCTGCTGACGGCGATGAAGCGCCAGGCGCGGTTGTGCAGCAGGTACTCCGTGTTTTCCGGGGACAGGCCCATGGAATGAATCCAGCCTGTGACGACGTCCAGGCTGGCGTTGAGCTTCCAACTGATCAACCCCGTGAGCAGGAAGCCGATGTTGGACGCGGCACCGATCATGCCGGCGATCCAGGCGCGGTTTTTGCCACCCCAGATTTCATTCACCAGGGCCACGCCGAGCGCCCACTCTCCGCCCATGCCGAGGGAGGCCACAAAGCGGAGGCCTGCGAATTGCCAGGCTTCGGTGACGAAGGCGCAGAGGCCGCTGAAGATGGCGTAGGTGAAGATGGCCAGCGTCATGGCCTTCACGCGGCCCAGCTTGTCTCCCAGCCAGCCAAACAGCACCCCGCCGGTGGCGGCACCCACCAGGAAGACGGAGATGATGACTGTGAACCACTGGTCCCGAATCAGCTTGGCCGCATCAGGCGCCATATCCTTCAAAGGCAGCAGATCCTGCAGCGCGGGCTTGCCGATGAGCGGGAACAAGCCCATTTCAAAGCCGTCGAAGAGCCAGCCGAGGAAGGCTGCGATCAGTGCGGCCACGGCACCGTTGTTGGAGGATTTGGGCTGGGTCATGTCTGGTGGAGGGGAGTGAGTGTGGGAGGTGGACTGGGGAATGACGAAACCAGAATGAGGAATGACGAATGAACGAACAAGCAGCAATGACGCGCTATGGAGTCATTGGAGCTTCATTCGTCATTCGCCATTCTGGTTTCGTCATTCGATCTGGCTGCAAGTCGGGAGAGAACAGGCAGGCCGCTGAAGGTCAGCGGCCTGCGCATCAAGTGAGAGGGGGGAGGTTATTCTTTGGCCACGCCGTTGTTCCAGGCGGCGTACATCTCTTCCACCGTGGGGATTTCCAGCGGGCGCACGATGCGGAAGCCCAGCCAGGTGGCGTCGGTAAGGTACCAGATGCTCTTCGGGAGCTGCGGGTCCTGCTGCTTCCAGAGGGGATCGGAGGCCTTGCGGGCGGCGCTGCGGCAGAGCTCGGCATCATCGTCATAGGTGCCGCCGCGGGCCACCTGGGGGTAGGGGGTCTTGGAGCGGATCCAGTCATTGCCGAGAATGGAGGCTCCAGGGGGCGTGGGGGTGTACTGGTCCAGGCACCATTCGCAGACGTTGCCGTAGATGTCGTAGAGGCCCCAGGGGTTGGGCTTCTTCAGGCCGACCTTTGCGTACTGGAAGTTCGGGGCGTTTTCAAAGTACCAGGCGTACTCCTTGAGCTGGGCCTTGTCGTCGCCGAAGAAGTAGGCGGTCTTGGTGCCGGCGCGGGCGGCGTATTCCCACTCGGCCTCGGTGGGCAGGCGGTAGAAGTGGCCGGTCTGGGCGCTGAGCCACTGGCAGTACTTGTTGGCGGCGTGCTGCGTCATGCAGATGGCGGGCATGCGGTCGCGGCCCATGCCGAAATCCATCGGCTGGTAGGGCGGGGTGGGCTGGGAGATGAGGTCTTCCGGCTTGTCGGTGGGCTGCCACACCTGACGGGAGCCGTCCTTGTTGCGGCCGATGTTGGTGAGCTGGAAGGGCTCGTACTCGTCCCACGTCACTTCGTATTTGCCCATCCAGAAGGGCTTCAGGGTCTTCTTCACCTGCGGGCCTTCGTCGTCGCCACGGCCGGCTTCGCTCTCCGGGCTGCCCATGGTGAACTCACCGCTCTTGATCACCACCATGCCGAAGGGGACGCCGGTCTTGGGGATCTTGGTCTCGTAGGCCTTCATGTCCGCCTCTTTCTTTTCTTTGGAGGTTTGCACGATGAAGGCGTGGATCTTCTTCACCAGCTCCAGGTTGTCCGGGTTGTTGGAAGCCGGGCCCTTCTTTTCCTTGGCGGTGAGCTTGAGGTCGTCCGGCCAGGGGGCTCCCTGCTGCACCCAGAGCTTGAGGTAGTTGATGTCTTCTTTGCTCAGCGGGCCGCCGCTCTTCTTCGGCGGCATGAGATCGTCTTCATCCGCGGCCAGCGTGGTGAGGTGGTAGATGGAGCTGGTCAGGTCAAAGGGCTTGATGTTGGGCGCGTTTTCACCGGTGCTGAAGGCTTCCTTCTTCGTGGTGATGACCCAGTCTCCCTTGGCCTTTTCCGGGTTGTGGCAGGAGACGCAGTTTTGCTCCAGGATGGGCTGGATGTGCTTTTCAAACTTGATGCGCGGAGACTGCTCCAGCACCACACCGGAGGGCCACTCGGCCCCCTGTTCGATCCAGGTCTTGATCACTTCGATCTGCGACTTCTCCAGCGCACCTTCCTTCTTCGGCGGCATCGCCGTGTCTTCATCCTGGGCCAGCAGCAGCGTGGTGTAGATGGAGCTCTTCTTCGGGTCGCCCGGGGTCAGGCCTGGGCCGTTCTCATTGCCCTTCTTGATGTCTTCCAGCGTGTGCATGCGGAAGTCTCCCTTGTCCTCTTTTTCGCCGTGGCAGTGCGTGCAGGCGCCTTCCAGCAGGGGCTTGATCTGCTTGTTGAAATCAATCTTCTCCGCTGCGCCAAGCAGCGCGGGAGTCAGGACCAGGGCGGAAAGGAGAGGTCGGGATAAAATCATGGGTCGGGGCGATAGCATAGGCTTGGGGGGATGTCCAATACGAGCAAAAGTCTTGGAAACTACGGACCGCGGAACTATTTTTCTCCCATGAGAGGAATTCAAAGCCTTGCCGCCTTCCTGGGTGTGGCGTGGCTGGTCATGACGGGCAGCAGTTGTGCTTTTCGCAATCAGTTTCGGGACGTCCCTCGCGCCCAGCCTCACGCGCTTGTGACGGTACAGCCTGCGGCAGCGTTCTTTGATTCTGGGATCGGCATCTTCCAGCTCAACGAACAGCCCACGTCATTCTGGCGCTTGGCTGAGTGGTTCAGAGTCCCACCGGGCCCCATTAAGCTCCACCTCGTTGCAGGTAGAAATGCGTATGACTATGAGCCGCTCGGCTTCGTGGCGAAGGCCGGTCACCACTACGATTTGCGATACGGCGACACCCAATCGGTCATTGTGCTCTACGATGTGTCAGACACTTTGGCCGAGCCTCAGATGATCAGCCGAGCGTCGAGAGGAGACTACTGGGGCGGACTCAGAAAAAACGAGCACACACCTCCATGATGCCCGCGCGGGTGGTACAGCAGCGCATTTCAGGTTTAAAAAGCTCTTAATCCAGCATTGGCAGCGGAAAAAAGTGATCAATAATATAATCCAGAGCCGAAAACAGGATGGCGAGATAACCAAAAAAGTCGATAAATTGCGTTTAACGAATGGCCTCCAATCCAGAGACACAAGCACTCCTTGAACAGGCGCTTCATCACGTCTTAAAGGAACAATCTAAAATTTTGCAGCATAAATATTGTGATTTGCTGGTAGGGGCCGCAAAGATGCTTGGTGATTTGGCGATGGAGACCTGGGTTCTATTATCTGAGGGATTTCACAAAATTCGTTCCACGCATCATCTCACTGAGAAAGCACGTGAAATAGAAAAGACGATTGATGATATTTCAGAGCAGAAATGGATTCCTCTTCAGATTTCAGTTGGAAGTATTTATGAGAGAATTGAGGAATCTTTCACGATCAAACCCATCGAGAAGCGATTAAAACTTAAAACCGCAATTGCTGTTAGGAACCATTTTCACAATTTGCGTCTTTTGCTTTTGGAGCAATTGCTATCTGCGAGAATGCTTATTAATAATTCAGACTATGGAGCGGAGGTCGAGCGCGTCTGGCAGCAGTTCCTTCAGCGAGAACTAGGTTCGGATTTTCGGATTCTTCAAGGTGGACGAATGCTGGATTATGATGGTTGTGGGGCCGATGTTCAGATCGATTTATTAATTGTTCCCGCAGATGCTCAAATAATGATTCCAACAGGTTCCGAAGGAGGGAAGGCCAATGTTTTATGCGATCAAGTGATTGCGGCAATAATGATCACCTCGAATTTGACCAGTAAGAAGCTAGCGGAGGATTGGAGTAAATTAAGGCAAATATCAGCCATGTTTAAATTCACTGATGAATTTGCTCACTCAAAACAGCAGGCATGGCCTCTTTGTTACATCGCTGCAGGACAGGCATCACCGCTTAAAGAACTGTCAGAAACGTGGAGCGCACTTGCGAAAGAAGAAAATAATAAGGATTTTGTTGCTCAATTTGTATTGTCCCTAGACTCTGGATATTTATACTCAGGTGCCACCTCTTGGCCTAGGCCATTTGCGCCTACCAACTACAAAACAAATGATGAGGTTGCTATGCACGATGGCATTTATGCGGGCCTAGGCATCGCTTGGCTTCTCACTCAAATTCGAGCGCGTGCAAAACTGCTGCAGAACAAGCCTACTAATACGATCAAGCGTTTTATAAGACTGCTAGATGACGCAACGTTAAAGCCTGGAGTGCCGGCTACATGGTCTCCACGATTTGATAACTTTGGGAGCGTACGACCAATTTCTGGCGTTTTTCACTGGGGTAATACCTCCAGATGGGCGCATAATCGACTTTATCTTTGCTCACTAAAGAAAATATTTGATGGAGATAAGTATGCACCAGGCGAATATGTTTATCGTAGTGGGGTGGATGTTTCCACAATGGATTGGAGAGTTAAGTCAGACCATCTTCGGTGGTTTCGACATGGCCATTACAAGGCAATAAAGAGACTGATCGTGGTTGAGGAATGGACTCCTGTGGAAGGAGGATCTAAATATGAGAGGCGCCATGCCGTTTTCGATTCCTCTACTGGTGAGGACTTGAATGTGGATATTCCAATAACCAAAAGTCCTCATGAAGTCGATGAGGCGATAGAATCGCTAGCCCTTGAGCGCAATCATGAATAAGGAAGTCAAGTGTTATTTTTAAGGTTTATGTGTGCATTGAAAAACATGAGTGACGTGCGGTCTAAAATATCGAGATTCAGGCTGCAAACGCCCTCGCACATACCTCCATGATCCCCGCGCGCGTGGTGCAGCGGCGCATTTGATTGAGGAAGATCTCGGCATCGGCCAGCCCCCAGGCGAAGAAGTTGAGGTGCTTTTTGATGCGGTTCACCATGTCCAGCTCGCGGGTGTTGGCGGTGGTCACGCATTCGTACAGCTCCTCCACGTAGCGCAGGCGGTCCGCGGGGGTGGGCTGTAAGACGGGCTGGCCGCGCACGTGCTGGCGGATCTGGTCAAACATCCACGGATTGCGGATGGCACCGCGCCCGAGCATGAGGCCGCGCACGCCGGTCTGCTGCATCACCTCGGCGGCGTCGATGTGGGAGTTGATGTTTCCATTGGCCAGAACAGGGCAGGGGAGGCCGGCGGTGGCCTGGCCGATGAGATCGTAGCGCACGCCGTCGCGATACATCTGCAGCACCGTGCGGCCGTGGATGGTGACGAGGTCCACACCATGCTTCACAAACAGCGGCACCAGCGCATCGATGGTCTCCGTGTCATCAAAGCCGAGCCTGGTCTTCACAGTGAACTTGATGGAAACGGCCTCGCGCAGGGCTCCGAGAATCCCCTCGATGCGCGGCACATCGCGCAGCAGGCCGCCGCCGGCGCACTTTTTGTACACGATCGGCGCGGGGCAGCCGAGATTGAGATCGACGGCCGCGATGTGGTAGTTTTGCAGTTCTTTGGCGCTGCGCACCAGCGAGGGAATGTCGTTCCCGATCATCTGCGCGATGGCCGGTTTGCCCGTGGGATTGTGAATCAGCGAGGCGAGGATGGGCTTGTCCAGATGCGAGTCTGGATGCACGCGGAAGTACTCCGTGTAGTACACATCCGCGCCGCCGTAGCGCGCCATCAGCCGCCAGAACTCCAGATCCGTGACGTCCTGCATCGGCGCCAGGGCGAGCAGGGGCTCGGGGCGGGAGAGGAGCTGGTCGAGGTGTTCGGGGGGAGTCATTCGAAAGTACTCGCGAGCTTTAGCTCGCTCTGGTCAGGGCGAACGCGTTTTCCAGAGCGGGCTGAAGCCCGCAAGTACTTTACAGCGCCGCCCGATACAACTCCACAAACTCCGCCACGCTGGGCACGCGCGGGTTGAACTGCGCGGTCCACTGTTTGGCGGCCATTTCGGCGAGGTCCTGCAGGTGTTCTTCCTTCACTCCGTAGTCGGCGATGTTGCGGGGCATTTTGGCCTCCCACAGGAGTTCGCTCACGCGGTCGGCCAGGTCGCCGTCGAAATAACTTTTGTAGATCGCGGCGATCTCGGGGTCCTGCGAGTTGAAGCGGATCACGTGCGGCATCATCACGCCCACCGCTTCGCCATGCACGACGTGGAATTTGGCGGTGAGGGGATTGGCGCAGGAGTGGGCGGCGCCGAGCATGCTGTTCTCGATGGCGATGCCCGCATAAGCGGCGCCGAGCTGCATCATGCCGCGGGCCTCGGTGTCCTTCGGATCGCGCAGCACCCGGCTGAAACCGCTGTGGCAGAGGCGGAAGCCTTCGCGGGAGTAGAGGGAGGAAAACGCATTGCGCTTGTTGGTTACCGCGGTTTCCAGCGTGTGCGTGAGGGCATCGATGCCGGTGCACACGGTCACGCGCTGCGGCTGGGAAACGGTGAGCTCCGCATCCAGAATGGCCACCTTCGCGGCGGCCTTGGGATCGCCGCAGGCCATCTTCACATGCGTCTCGGCATCGGAGATGAGCGCAAAGCTCTGGCATTCGCTGCCGGTGCCGGCGGTGGTGGGGATGGCGATGAGCGGCAGCATGGGCTTGCCGGCTTTGCCCACGCCCCAGTAGTCGTGCATGCGGCCGCCGTTGGTGAGGATGAAGTTGCAGCCCTTCGCGGTGTCCATGCTGCTGCCGCCGCCGAGGCCGATGAGGAGGTCTGCCTGAAACTCCCGCGCCACCGCCACGCAGGCGTCCACGTCTTCCGTGCTGGGGTTTTCCCGCACCTCGCCAAACACACGGGCCTGCAGCCCGGCCTCGACGAGGAAGGACACTGCGCGGGTCACGTAACCGGCCTTCACAATGCCCGGATCGCTCACCACCAGGGCGCGTTTGCCGCCGAGATCACGCGCCAGCTCGCCCACGCGTGCGAGCGTGCCGTTGCCATAAATGAGCCGCGTGCGCGGCTGGTAGTCGAAGGGGGCGAGGGACATTATTTTCTGTCTAAGGGGGGCTTGCGACGAATCTGTGAGGACCGGCTCCATCCCTGATGGAATGTTCCAAGTCCCAGGATAATCAGGCCTGTAAAGATGGAGTAGCCTCGGGTGCCAGCCTGCACGGCTGAAAAATAGCTCGCCACCGTCGAGATAATTCCGACAGAAGCAACAAGGGCACCGGCGATCATGAGTGCCTTGACCTGCTTGGGAGCATCATGAGACGAAACGTCCCGCTGACGGGCTTCGACATCAGGGACGTCAAACATCTGCCCGCATTGACCGCATTTGGTCTGGAGACCAACATCGATCTTGCGGGCTGCAAGCCAGCTTTTACAATGTCCGCACAGATAGCGAAATGAAGGAGTCGGGGACTCGCCGAGCAACTCGCTGACGGGATACCAGAAATCCTGTTTTTCATGTCTCGCCATCGCCATGGCTGGCAGTATCCCGGTGTCCACATCCGTGCGAATGCCCTCCAGCGCATACGCCCGGGGTTCCGCATTGAAGGATGCTTTGACCAAGTAGCCCATGGCGTGCGCGGGAGTTCTGAATCACGCGCAGTCGATCGAGCGCCGCTTGTACAGGAACTCAAACATGTTCCCCTCATGCGGCTGGTCCCAGCTGATCTTCATCGTGCTGATCGGCCCGATGTTCAGGCGGTCGATGTCGCCGCACTCGAGGAGGTCGCTGATGAAGGCGGGGTCCTGGGTGATGGCGGTGACGATGAGGGAGTAGCCGATGCGGCCGAGCACTTCGCTCTGCGGCATCTCCAGCACGCTGGCGTAAGGGCAGAGGAATTCGCGGTTGGCGAGGGGGTGCTTGTTGTCCGAGCACCAGATGATGGTGGGGCGCAGGAAGGTGCCGCCCTGAAATTCCACCTTGCGCGGGCCGTCGCGGAACTGCGCGGTCACGTCTTCCGCGCCAGGAGTTTGCAGGTCGCTGTCGATGGCGCTGTCGATGTAGTCGGCCATCTTCACATTGGCAAAACCGGAGAGGCGGGCGTTTTCATCGTCCGCCGTGGTGGGCTTCACCGGGCCCAGGCGCTCGGCGATGGCGGTGGCAATCTCCTTGCCATACTTCGGCACGATGACCGCGGAGGCATTGATGCAGGAGCGTCCGCCGTTGTCGCTGATGGAGGCCACCATCACATCGAGGTAGTCCTTCCAGTTTTCGATCTTGTCTTCGCCGATGATGATTTTGCTCCAGCCGGGGCCATGCACCTGCACGGCGGGATTGCCCTCGTACATCTTCGCCATGTTCACGTCGCCAAAGACGAGATTGCGGCCGCAGAGCTTCACCACCTCGCCGCTGCCTTCGTGGTCGGTGGGGTAGAAGCCAAAGGCTTCCGGCGGAGCGCCGGCGGCGATGAAGGCCTGGATGAGACGATACGGCGTCCACGGCTCCTCGCGGCCGGGCTTGATGACCACGGGGATCTTCAGCGCGATGGCGGGCAGCCAGAGAGAGTTCACCGCCGGGGAGTTGCTCGGCATCACCAGGCCGAGGGACTTGGTGGTGGGGAAGTAGGACACCGGGCAGCCGGACTGCGTGCCAAAGCCGCGGTCAATGACGCTGAGGTCCAGCCCGCGGGTGAGGCCGTTGAGGATGACCTTCATGTTGGTCAGCGCGTAGTGCAGCTTGGCCATGTTGCGCTTCACCATGATGTGCGGCAGGCCGCTGGTGCGGGAAAGGGTGGCGATGTACTCCTGCGGCGTCTGCGTGTGGCCTTTGTCCCCCAGCGGCAGGGTGCCATTGAGGAAGAGGTCGCCGGCCTTGGCCGTGATCTCGATGAGCTGCTCCACCGTGAACTTCTTCAGCGCCGCGCGCGCCTCGCCGATCTTTGCCAGGTCCTTGCGCACGATGCCGGCATTCACCTGGCTGATCTCGGCGCAGACCTCGCCGGTTTTGTGGTCTTTGACCTGAACCTTGTCGAGCGACTCATAGGGGCGGCCTTTGCGGAGGGCAGGGAGATGGGGAATGGACATTGGCGGTTGTTTTTTGAGGGAGCGTGAGGATTACGAGCGTCCTGCACGCGGGGCAATGAAAAAACTGGCATCCATGGTCAAGTCTTTCAGGCGTGTGCGGATGAGGCGGCAGGCGCGACACCCTGGCTGAGCAGTTCAGGCGGGACCATGCGTGCCAGACCTTCGGAGAAATTGGAATAGAAGGGGTAGTCCGGGTGCGGCACGCCGTGCTCGCCCACCGGGCGGTAGCGCCACTGCTTGTACATCCAGAGCCAGCACTCGGGGTGCTTGCGGATCTCCCGCTCAAAGATGTCCCAGATGCGCTGCGTCATTTCGCGCGTGTCGGCGTCCGGGCCGGGCTCGATGCCCTCAAACAGATGCGCCTCGTAGCGGCCGTCCGGCAGGGGGCGGCACACGCCGGTGATGATGGAAAGGCCCAGCCGCTTGGCCAGCTCCACATGCAGGGTGGGCACGGACGTCCACAGGCCGTAGCACTGGATGGCGGCGGCCGCGCGGCCGGGGGGGATGCTCAGGTCCGTGAGAAGCCCGGCGTGGCCTTTGCGTTTGAGCGCCTTCATCAGCTTGATCATGGCATTGTCCTGGGAGATGAAGGTGTGGCCTGACTGCTCGCGCAGCCTTTTGAAAAGGTGGGTGATGGCCGGGTTTTTGAAATCCTGCGCCACCACGGTGAAGGGGAATCCGCGAAAGCCCCACACCTGGCTGACGAGCTCAAAATTGCCGTAGTGCGGCGTCACCCATACCGCGCCGTTTTGCCGTGCCCGCTCTTCAGATGCGGCGTCTGTGATGATGTCGAAATGCTGCCGCCAGTTGTCCGCGGTGAGCTGGGGGGACCAGAACAAATCCACGAAGGTGCGGGCAAAGACCTGATAGGAGTGCCGTGCGATGCGCCTCCGCTCCGCCGGCGTGTATTGATCGCCAAAGGCGCAGCGAAGATTGTCCAGCGCCGTGGCGCGGCCGCGCTGGTCCAGCCAGAAGGCCAGGGTGCCGAGCACGCGGGAGAGCACCATGAGGACGTGGCGCGGCACCCGCGGGAGCAGCCACACGGCCAGATCGAGCAACTGGATCTCAAAATAGTATCGAATCTTCTTCACAAATCATTCAAAGGGGTGCGGTCCGTGTTACGACGGCCCATGGCCGCGTTCAACCGGGAATAGCGCCCGGCGTGACGCGCGCCGGATCCCGGAGCGAGGCGGCCGCGAAGAAATATCAGGGCGGCTTCACGTGGCGTTTGGTGTTTGCACAAAATGCGTTACGATGATGCATGCCATCCCCCAACCTCAGCAGCATTCTCAAGCGACTCCTCAAACAGCCGACGGCCCCGTTTCATGAATACCATGTGCGCGCGGAGATCGAGGCCCTGCTCAAGGACTGCCCGAATGTGAAGCTGAAGCGCGACAAATTTGGCAACCTGCTGGCCACGTACAAAAACGGCAAGTCCAAGAGCAAGCCCACCTGGGTGTTTGGCGCGCACATGGACCACCCCGCCTTCATCAAGCCGCCCGGCAGCACCAAGAAGGACGAGTGGGATTTCCTCGGCGGTGTGGGCAGGAACGAGGTGGATGCCGGCGTGAAGCGCGGCCTGCGCAAGGTGAAGGGGCAGATCGCCACCTGGAACTTTCCGGTGAACATCACCAACACCCGCATCGAAGCCACCGCCTGCGACGACCTCATCGGCTGCGCCGCCATCGTGATGACCTTCCTTGAGCTCGCCCGTCTGAACATCCAGACCACGGTGCATGCCGCCTTCACCCGTGCGGAGGAGGTGGGCTGGCTGGGGGCCTGGCACGTGGCGCAAAACTGGCCCTTCGGTGCGGACAGTGTCTTCCTCTCCCTCGAAACGAGCCGTCCGGTGAACGGCGCCGTGATGGGCGGCGGCCCCATCCTGCGTGTGGGAGACCGCGTCTCCATCTTTGACAATGAGGCCATGGCCGTGCTGATGACGACCGCCAAGGAGCAGGGCATTCGCGTGCAGCGCTGCCTGCTGGATGCCGGTGCCTGCGAAGCCACCGCCACCCAGGCCTCCGGCGTGCGCAGCGTGGGCATCTCCATCCCGCTGGGAAATTACCACAATCTGAACGACGCGCGGCAGATTGCGCCGGAGTATGTGATGATGGACGACCTGAAATCGATGATCGATTTGCTGAAGGCGCTGGTGGCGACGAAGCATGACGGCATCGGCGAACGCACCATCCGCGAACGCGTGGAACTGCGCCTGCAGGAGCATGAAGAACACCTGAAGGCGGGGACGAAGCTGTTCAAGTAAGGGGGGATGAGAGACGGAGCGCGGGCCTCCGAGCCCGCAGCACTCCATGAAGCCCCCTGAGTTCCGTGTTTTGCCAACGCGCGCTTCTGTTTCGTCGGCCTATTCCTGAGCACAGCTCGTCGGGTGGAGGAGGTCATTCTCTGTGTCAGCAAAATGCTGCGGGCTCGGAGGCCCGCGCTCCACTGCTACCTTGACCTCCCTGCCTCCCTCGCCTTCTTTCGCGCCCCCTTATGTCCAGCGAGCAGCGCAAAGCCTTTCCATTTTCCGAATTTGAACCGCAGTGGCAGGATGTGTGGGAGGCTAAAAAGGCCTTCCGCACGCCGAACCCTGGCGATGCCGACTTCGATGCCTCGAAGCCGAAGTACTTCGTGCTCGACATGTTCCCCTATCCCAGCGGCGCGGGGCTGCATGTGGGCCACCCGGAAGGCTACACCGCCACGGACATCATCGGCCGCTTCAAGAAGATGTCCGGCTTCAATGTGCTGCACCCCATGGGCTGGGATGCCTTTGGCCTGCCTGCGGAGCAGTATGCCATCAAGACCGGCACGCATCCGCGCGTGACCACGGAGAAGAACGTGGCGAACTTCACCAAACAGCTCAAGAGCCTGGGCTTTGCCTATGACTGGGACCGCGAGGTGAACACCACCGACCCCGGCTACTTCAAATGGACGCAGTGGATCTTCCTGAAGCTGTACAATTCGTATGTGGGTGAGGACGGCAAAGCGCATCCGATTTCCGAACTGGAAGGCAAGGGCCTGAGCCGTGAGGAGATCGATGCGAAGCGTCTTGCCTATGTGTCCTCCGCGCCGGTGAACTGGTGCCCTGAGCTGGGCACCGTGCTGGCCAATGAAGAAGTGGTGGATGGCAAGAGCGAGGTCGGCGGCTTCCCCGTGGAGCGCCGTCCCATGCGCCAGTGGATGCTGCGCATCACAGCCTATGCCCAGCGCCTCATCGATGAACTCGACGGCCTGGACTGGCCGGAAAGCATCAAGCTGCTGCAGCGCAACTGGATCGGCCGCAGCGAAGGTGCCGAGGTGAAATTCAAAGTGGCCGGCAGTGAGGAGACGATCACCGTTTTCACCACACGCCCGGACACACTGTTTGGTGCCACCTACATGGTGCTGGCGCCGGAGCATCGCCTCGTGGACTCGCTGGTCTCCGAAGAGCAGGGCACCGAGGTGGAGAAATACCGCGAGAAGGCCGCCCGCAAGAGCGATCTGGAGCGCACGGAACTGGCCAAGGAAAAGAGCGGCGTCTTCACCGGCGCGTATGCCATCAATCCCGTCAACGGTGAGCAGATCCCCATCTGGATCGCCGACTACGTGCTCATGGGCTACGGCACCGGAGCCATCATGGCCGTGCCTGCGCATGATGAGCGTGACTTTGAATTCGCGCAAAAGTTTGAACTGCCGATTCGCGCTGTTCTGATGCCTTCAGACGAATGGCTGCTTGCCAACAAGGGTGATGTTCCCGCTCCTGAGCATGATGTTACTCAGTTTAGACAGGTTTATCTACAGAATGCTGGACTGTTTGGTGCCGCTCATACAGAGGTTGCTACCGCAGTGAACAGCGGCTTCCTGGACGGTCTGACCACTCCCGAAGCCAAGAAGAAAATCGCCGCATGGCTGGAGGAAAAGGGCCTGGGCAAAGGCACCATCAACTTCAAGCTGCGCGACTGGCTCTTCAGCCGTCAGCGTTACTGGGGCGAGCCCTTCCCGATCGTGTGGGAAGACGGCAACCACCGCAGCATTCCCGAAAGCGAGCTGCCACTGATGCCACCGGATCTGGAGGACTTCAGGCCCACGGGCACGCCCGAGCCGCCTCTCTCCAAGGCCACCGACTGGGTGCAGTACTCCGCCACCGCCAAGCGTGAGCTGAACACCATGCCGCAGTGGGCCGGCTCCTGCTGGTACTACCTGCGCTACTGCGATGCGAAGAACAGCGAACGCTTCGTGGGCGAAGCCGCTGAGAAGTACTGGATGGGTGGTGGCAAGCCCGGTGGCGTGGATCTCTACGTCGGCGGCACCGAGCACGCGGTGCTCCATCTCCTGTATGCTCGTTTCTGGCACAAGGTGCTGTTTGATCTGGGCTATGTGAGCACGCCAGAGCCCTTCCAGCGTCTGGTGAACCAGGGCCTCATCCTGGGCGAAGACGGCCAGAAGATGTCCAAGTCCCGCGGCAACGTGGTGAATCCCGATGACGTCGTGCGTGACTACGGTGCGGATTCACTGCGCCTGTATGAGATGTTCATGGGCCCGCTGGAGCAGGTGAAACCCTGGAGCATGAAGGGCGTGGAGGGCGTGTATCGCTTCCTGGCCCGTGTATGGCGTCTGGTCATGGAAGTGGATGACGAGGGCGTGTGGAGCATCTCCGCCGCGCTGCAGGACGTGCCCGCCAGCAAGCAGCTCACCAAGGCGCTGCATGAGACGATCAAGAAGTGCGGCGAGGACATCGAGAAGCTCAGCTTCAACACCGCCATCAGCGCCATGATGGTCTGCACCAATGCCTTCACCGGCGCGGAGGTGAAGCCCGCCGCCGCCATCGTGACCTTCCTGAAAGTGCTGAGCCCCTTTGCGCCGCACATCGCGGAGGAGCTGAACGCACGAATCGCCAGCAAGTTCCCCGCGCTGGCCGTGGACGGACTGCTCAGCGATGCCACCTGGCCGAAATACGATCCCGCCGCCCTCATCGAGGACGAGGTGGAAATCGTCTTCCAGGTCAATGGCAAGCTGCGCGACAAAGCCCGCGTGCCTGTTCAGGCCACGAAGGAGGAGATCGAAAAGATCGCCCTGGCCAGTGCGCGTGTGCAGGAGTTCATGGAAGGCAAGCCGCCGAAGAAGATCATCGTCGTTCCCGGCAAGCTGGTGAACATCGTGGTGTGACCCGGCCTGCGAAACAACATATCGGCCCCTCACCCGGCCTTTCCCCGTGGGTAACGGTAAAGCTATCATGTCCTCGACGGGTAGAGGGGGGATGCGTTGTGACTCCGATTGAACTTCAAAGTGCGACGACGCGAATCTCCTCTCCCCGTCGAGGACACCGTTGCTGGCAGGCTCATACGGGGAGAGGCCGGGTGAGGGGCGGAACAAAGTTACCTTGAGCTGCCGTGCCTGATGCCACGGGATGGCTGCGGAAAACAGCCCCATTACGCAAAGATCGAGAATTCAGGCGCCAGCCGCTGCTTCACGCTCACTTCTTCAGCCTCGGCTCGCCGATGCCCAGTTTGGCGAGCTCCTGGCGCACGGCGGCCATGTCCTGCGGGGAGACAAAGAGCATGGTGAAGGCGCCGCTGATGGTGCGCACCACAAAGGCGGGCTGCAGGCCGGCCTTCATCTCGCTGTTGAGCTTTGCCTCCATCACCGGCTCGCTGGTGAAGGACCAGCGGGAGTAGGGGCCTTCGAGCTTGAAGTTGCTCAGGTAAATGGCGCGAGACTGCCCGGTGGCGTTGTTGTACTCAAAGTAGATGAGCTGCTCGCCCTTGGAGCGCTTTTCCTCGGTCTTGACCTGCAGCTCCTCGCTGCTCATCCAGGGGGTGAAAAGCTTCTCGCGCTCCTTCGCCTTCGAGCCCTCCACTTTGGACGGGTAGGAGAGCCGGATTTCATCCTTGGCCTGCAGCGGGGAGGGGGCCAGAACGAGCAGTGTCACGAGCATTCCGGCAAAAGGCAGAAGCATTTTCATCGTGCAATGGCATATGGCAAAAACCTCATTTCTGTCAAGCCTGCCCCAGAATCTTTTCATGCCGCGTCTCGAAGCGCATTAGTCAAATCCACCCGGCAGGTGCGGCCTCTCCCTGCGTGGAGGCGGCCGGGCGGCGCCTGTGGCGCGGCGGGCCCCGTGCGTGACGCGGCGGGGGGCGCTCCCTGGCTTTACGCCGTGGCTGGGCGGTTCCTAAGCATTCAGGCATTTGCGCGCGCGGGAGGTTCGCGCTCATGTGATGTGTCATGCTCATCGCCATCCTTCACTACTCCAAGCCGCCCGTGATCGGCGGCGTGGAGCGTGTCATTGGGGAGCAGGCCGCCGCGCTGCGCTCCCTGGGGCATGAGGTGGAAATCCTCACCCGGCATGAGTGGCACCTGGCCGCCTGGGACGCCGTGATCGTGCACAATGTCTTCACCATGCCCTTCGATCTCGCGTGGACGAAGAAGCTCGTCGCGCTCACCCGCTCGCGGCCGGACATCCGCTGGATCAACTGGGTGCATGATGTTCGCTGGTCCGCGCAGGTGCCGCAGGCCATCCATGTGGCGGTCTCGGAGCACCGGCGGCTGGACTACATGAAGGCCACGCAGGAGCCCGTGCACGTGATTCCGAACGGCTGCGACTCCAGCGCGGTGCTGGGCCTCACCGAGCGCGTGCAGGAGCTGCAGCTGGAGCAGGCGGGGCTGGTGCTGCTGCAGCCCACGCGCTTTGTGCGGCGGAAGAACATTGAGTTTGGCCTGCGCCTGCTCGCGGAACTGCCGGAGGCGCTTTATCTCGTCACTGCCGCCCCAGATCCGCATCAGAAGGACGGGGCGAAGTATTTCCGTGAGTTGAAGCGCCTGGCCAAAGAGCTCGGCGTGAGCAGGCGCGTGCGTTTCCTCGGCGAGAAGGGCGCGCTGACGGACAATGACGTGCGCAGCCTCTACCACATGGCGGACCTGCTGTTCTTTCCCAGCACGCAGGAAGGCTACGGCCTCCCGCTCATCGAGGCCGCGCTGCATGGCGTGCCGGTCTTCTGCTCGCACATTCCCGCGCACCGGGAGGTGGCGGTGGGGGCCACGTTTTTCAAGCTCACCGCCTCGCCAAAAAACCTGGCGCGGAAGATCAGGGCGCACCCTGGTGTACAGGTCCGGCAGGCGCAGCGGCAGATGATGGTGCGCCTGGCATGGCCGCGAATCATTCGCGAGATGCTAGAGCCGTTGCTTTCTGGCTGAAACGCTCCATGAATGGCTCTCAATGAGCCCCAATTCCCACAAAGATGAAATCGACGCCGTGCTCGGCGCGCGCCACCCGAATGTCTTCGCTTTCCTGGGGGCTCATGAAGCGGGGGACGGCAGGCAGGTGGTGCGCACGGTGCAGCCGCACGCGAGGGAGGTGGCCGTGATCATGGGGGACCAGCGCATCGTGGCGGAGAAGGTGCACAAGGACGGGTTCTTTGAAGCCGTCACTCCCAGGGGCCTCTACGAGCTGGAGGTCACTCCCTACGAAGGCGAAACCACCCGCCGCAGCGACCCGTACTCCTTTGGCATCCTCCTGGGAGACCAGGACATGTACTACTTCCGCGAAGGCACTCACCAGCGCCTGTGGGAGGTGCTGGGCGCGCGGCTGAAAACCCACCACGGCGTGGCCGGCTGCCAGTTCGCAGTCTGGGCTCCGAATGCGCAGCGCGTCTCCGTGGTGGGAGACTGGAACCGCTGGGACGGCCGCGTGAACGTCATGCGCAACCGCATCGAGGCCGGCATCTGGGAGATCTTCATCCCCGGCGTCACCGAGCACACGCACTACAAGTTTGAGATCGTGGACAAGCACGGCCACCTCACGCTGAAGAGCGATCCCTACGCCGTCTTTGCCCAGCATGGCACGCAGACCTCCAGCCTGGTCTTTGACATGGACCGCTACCAGTGGTCTGACGGCGAGTGGATGCACGCGCGGCCGAAGCACGACCTGTACCACACGCCCATGAGCGTTTACGAAGTGCACTTCGGCTCCTGGAAGCGCAAGGAGGGGCAGGGGAACCGCTGGCTCTCCTACAAGGAGCTGGCGGATGACCTCATCCCCTATGTCAAAGGCCTCGGCTTCACGCATATCGAGATCATGGGCATCGCCGAGCATCCCTTTGACGGCTCCTGGGGCTACCAGGTCACGGGCTACTACGCGCCCACCAGCCGCTTTGGCAATCCGGATGAGTTCCGCGAATTCGTGGACCGCTGCCACCAGGCGGGCCTCGGTGTCATTCTCGACTGGGTGCCCGGCCACTTCCCCAAAGACTCCCATGGCCTGGCGAAGTTTGACGGCACCGCCCTCTATGAGCATGAAGACCCGCGCCTGGGCGAGCATCAGGACTGGGGCACGCTGATCTTCAACTACGGCCGCCATGAGGTGAAAAACTTCCTCATCTCCAATGCGCTCTACTGGCTGGAGGAATTCCACATCGACGGCCTGCGCGTGGATGCCGTGGCCTCCATGCTCTATCTCGACTACTCACGCAATGCGGGTGAGTGGATTCCCAACCATCTCGGCGGGCGCGAAAACCTGGAGGCCATCTCCTTCCTGCGCGAGCTGAACACCGTCTGCTACGCCAAGCACCCCGGCACCACCATCATCGCCGAGGAAAGCACCGCCTGGCCCGGTGTGTCCAAACCCGTGAGCACCGGCGGCCTGGGCTTCGGCTTCAAATGGAACATGGGCTGGATGAATGACACGCTGCACTACATGTCCGAGGACCCCGTGCACCGGAAGTACCACCATGGCGAGGCCACCTTCTCCATGATCTACGCCTTTGATGAAAACTTCATCCTCGTGCTCAGCCACGATGAAGTGGTGCATGGCAAGGGCTCCCTCATCAACAAGATGCCCGGAGACCGCTGGCAGAAGTTTGCAAACCTGCGCATGTTCTTCTCCTGGATGTGGACGCACCCCGGCAAGAAGCTGCTCTTCATGGGCGGTGAATTTGGCCAGTGGAATGAGTGGCGGCATGACAGCAGCCTGGACTGGCACCTCTTTCTGGGGGAGGAGCACAGCGGCCTGCAAAAGCTCGTGAAGGACCTGAACCACCTCTACACCACCCGCCCCGCGCTGTATGCCAAGGACCATCAGCCCGGCGGCTTCCACTGGCTGGATGCCAACGACGCCGACAACAGCATCTTTGCCTACACCCGCTCCGCCTCGGACGGCGACAAGGTGACCGTGCTCGTGAACGCCACCCCCGTGACCCGCCCCGGCTACCGCGTGGGCGTCTCGGAAGGCGGCAGCTACCGCGAACTGCTGAACACCGACTCCCCCGCCTATGCCGGCTCCGGTGTGAGCGCCGGTGCAGGCTTCCAGGCCCAGCCCACCCCCTGGCACGGCCAGCCCTGGAGCATCGTGGTGGATCTCCCACCGCTGGCCACCCTGGTGCTGGGAAGGTAAGGCAAAGCGAGGCGAGGCGAGGCGGGCCAAGGCGAGACAAGGCAAAGCCTGACGAAGAGGGGGATCAGATCACCCTGATCCCCCGGTTTGGAAACGAACGGCGCTGCCGGAAACGGCGGCGCACTCTTCATGGAAATCAGGTCCGCATCGCAGCTCCAGCGCCCCGGAGCGCGGGCCTCCGAGCCCGCAGCACTCCGCAAACACAGCAAACTCCGCGCTCCCCCCAGACTCCGCAGCTCCAGCACCCCGGAGCGCGGGCCTCCGAGCCCGCAGCACCCCGCAAACACAGCAAACTCCGCTCTCCCCTCAGACTCCGCAGCTCCAGCACCCCGGAGCGCGGGCCTCCGAGCCCGCAGCACTCCGCAAACACAGCAAACTCCGCGCTCCCCTCAGACTCCGCAGCTCCAGCGCCCGATCCTGTTTGCCCCCTCTTGACGGAGATAACATTGCGCTCGTGTTTGCCACCTGCTGCGGGCTCGGAGGGCCCGCGCTCCGGTTCTGCTTGCATAGCAGCCGGGTCGTCGTTTGATTGTTGAATGAGCGAAAGCCGCCGCCGCCGCCCGCAAGGTCCTCCGCATCATCCTGAGGTTCGAAATGTGGTGAGGCGGCAGCGGTCCACCTCGCTGAATCCGACACCGGAAGAGCAGATGGATGGCTTTCGTGGGTGGAATGAGCGCGGTTACATTCCTCATCGCGATGAGCCGGGGCTGACGCAGTTTGTCACCTTCCGGCTCGCGGACAGTTTTCCGGAGGATCTCCGGGTGGAATGGTCCAAGCTGCTGGAGATCGAGGACGATCGTGAACGGCGCATCCAGCTCGAAGCCTGGCTCGATCTGGGACACGGGGCGTGCCACCTGCGGGATGAAACCCTGGCCAGGATGACAGCAGCCTCCCTGCGAAAGTTTGACGCCATTCGCTATGGGCTGATCGCCTTCACCATCATGCCAAACCATGTGCATGTGGTGTTTGATGTGCAGGCGGTTCCGATGGCCGACATCATCGGAAGCTGGAAACAATACACCGCTACGCAAGCCAACAAACACCTCGGGCGTTCCGGCCCCTTCTGGCAGGCCGACTACTGGGACACCTACATGCGCGACGCGGATCATCAGGAGCGAACCATCCGCTACATCCGCAACAATCCCGTGAAAGCCGGGTTGGCGGCCGACTGGCGACAGTGGCCCTGGACCTATGTGCGCGCTGACCCCTGACACCCGCGCCGCCGCAACGCCCCGGAGCGCGGGCCTCCGAGCCCGCAGCACTCCGCAAACACAGCAAACTCCGCGCTTCCCTCAGACTCCGCAGCTCCAGCGCCCCGGAGCGCGGGCCTCCGAGCCCGCAGCACTCCGCAAACACAGCAAACTCCGCTCCTTCCTCAGACTCCGCAGCCGCAGCGCCCGATCCTGTTTGCCCCTCTTGACGGAGATAAGATTGCGTTCGTGTTTGCCACCTGCTGCGGGCTCGGAGGGCCCGCGCTCCACGGAATCGTTCGATGGCTGCGCCTGCTGGCGAATTTCATTGCTTCATCATGCGGCTCTGTGTCACGTTCGCACCGGTCCTTCTTTGTTTCTTCCGTTTCCACCTCATCATCACTGCCCTGCCCATGAGCCGACTTCTTCACCGCAGCCTCATCGCCCTCCTCATCTGCTGCGCCGGCACCTTGACTCTGACGGGTCAGACGACCGCCGCGCGAGACACCTCCAGCCCGCAGAAGTCCCTGCTGGGGCACTGGGTGGCCCGCTCCGCCGCGTTTGGAGACACTCATTACTACTTCTCCACAGGCAAACTGACGATGGTGGACACGAGCGCGGAGAAGGGCATGACCTACACCGTGCAGCAGAGCAATGACAAGGAGCGCTGGGTGCGGATCCGCGTCCTGATGCCCAGCGGCCTGGGCCACGACAAAAACCTGGCCTTCTCCGCGGACGCCAGCACGCTCGTTTCCACGATCAAGGATTTCGAACAGACCGAGTACAAGCACCCCACCCAGTGGACCTACGTGGACGCCAGGCAGGCTCCTTGAACCGGGGGCGGGGGTGAGGAAGAAGCAGAAAGGGGGCAGATCGGAGGCGGACCCTCCGCTCGCTCCACTCCATACCACAAAATACCCCACCATGCTCCGAGTGTGGTTTTCAGCGCACCCCATTCCCGCAGGCTGCATTTCATGCAACTTTCGCTTTGACTCCTGAAAACCCGGCCCAATGAAAAGGGTCGGCATGAATCATTCATCACCGACTCCAGCGTCCGCTTCCAGCCTTCCGGCCGGGAAGATCACGCGCCAGCAGGTGGCCGCGCATTGCGGCCTTTGCGTGCGCACCATCGATGCACTCACCCGCGGCGGCGTGCTGGGGCACTACCGCATCGGCAAGTCCGTGCGCTATGACCTGGCGGAGGTGGAGGCCACGCTGCGGCAGCGCTTCCACGTGGGCGGCGCTGAGGCACAGGCTCAGGCTCATCCTCAGGCTCATCCTCAGCCCCAGGAGCCAGGGCAGGGGAGCCCGGGTGGCGCTACGCCAGCCATCTCCGCCACCACCACCGCCACCACGAAGAAGAAGCAGCAGCCGAAGCCCGCCCTCCGCCGCCTGAGGGGAAGCGAGCCTGCGTGAAGAACCCCACGCCCAGCCACACGCCATGTTTCCACTGCATTACCCCTCTCAATTCACCGGCACGCAGCTTTCCGCACCGGACAGCGAGGAGCAGGTCCTCGCCGTGATTCTCGATGACCACAACGACTGGCTGCCGGCCATCAGCCGCATCATCCAGACTCCGGAGGCCTTTGTGGACGCGGACCGCCGCGCCATGTGGCAGGTGATGCTGGAAATGCACGCCCGGCAGGAGGTCATCTCCCTGGCCAGCATGTCCGTGGCCCTGCGCCGCAGCGGCACCGTGCCGGATGGCGACACCCGCGCGTGCATCATCATGACACAGCATGGTATTTTAAACCGGGAAATGGCCGAGTGGCACGCCCAGCAGATCGCCCATGCGCATGCGCGCCGCCTCCTGGCGCAGGCGGTGGAGATGGCGCAGCAGGCGGACGCCGGGCCGCTGGAGATGGCCGCGGTGCTGCGGGAGAGCCTGCGGCAGATGGAGCACATCGCCTGCGTCACGGGCGGGGATGCACCGCGCCCCCTGCCGCTGCGCGCAGCGCTGCCACCCGTGCTGCCCTTTGACACCGCCTGGCTGCCGGAGCCCTTCCGCCCGTGGATTGCGGACATCGCGGAGCGCATGCAGTGCCCGGCGGAGTTTCCCGCCGTGGCGGCCATGGCCGCGCTCAGCAGCGTGGCGGGGCGGCGTTTCTGCATCCAGCCCAAGGCGCTGGACGACTCCTTCACCGAGTTCCCCCACCTGTGGGCCATGCTCATCGGCAATCCCGCCATGATGAAGTCTCCCGCCATGCAGGCCGCCATGCGCCCGCTGCACCAGCTTGAAGACGAGGCCTTCAAAAACTTCGGCGAGATGGAGCATGAGCGAAAGGCCGCCGAAATCGCCGCGAAGATCAAGCGCAGCGCCCTGCAGTCCACCGCGCGCAAGGCCGCGCAGAATGGCGAGCCCTTTGACTACGCCACCCTCATCGAGCCCGAGCTCAGCGCCTGCCCCTGCCGCCGCTTCATCGTGAATGACGCCAGCATCGAGGCCCTGGGGGAGGTGCTCATGGAAAACCCCACCGGCACGCTCTTCTATCAGGATGAGCTGGCCGGGCTGCTGGCCCTGCTGGAAAAGGATGGCAACCAGTCCCTGCGCGCCTTTCTGCTGCAGGCCTGGAGCGGCAAGGAGGGCTTCACCTTTGACCGCATCGGCCGCGGGCGGCGGCGGGTGGAGTCCTGCGCGCTCAGCGTGCTGGGCAGCATCCAGCCCGGCGTCATCGCCGCGCATGTGCGCGCCGCCAATGGCCACACCGCGGGCGCAGACGGCTTCCTGCAGCGCTTCTCCCTCATGGTCTGGCCGGACGTGGATCCGCGCTGGGAAAACATCGACCGCCCGCTGGACCAGGACGCCGAGTGGCAGGCCTCCAGCACCTTCCTGGCCTTTGAAAATCTCAAGCCCGCGGACCTCACCAGCCGCGGCGTGAAGATGGGGCGCGATGGCATCCCCACCTTCCGTTTTGATGCGGAGGCGCAGGAGCTCTTCACCCACTGGCGCAGCGGGCTGGAGCACCGCCTGCGCCGCGGCGGCCTGCCCGCCCCCTTTGAGGCGCACCTGGGCAAATACCGCAAGCTGGTGCCCGCCCTGGCCGTGCTGACCCACGCCGCAGAGGAGCTCGGCGGCCACGTCTCCCACTCCGCCCTGCAGCGCGCCATCGCCTTCGCCACCTGCCTGGAATCCCACGCCCACCGCGTCTTCAGCGCCGGCAACGTCGCGGAGACAGACGCCGTCCACACCCTCCTGAAAAAACTCTGCGAGGGCACGGCCGGATTACCGGAGGAGTTCAAGGCGCGGGACATCCGCCAGAAAGGCTGGAGCGGCCTTCTGCGCCTGGAGGACGTGGAAAGCGCCTGCGATCTTCTGGCTGAGCATCGCTGGCTCATTGCCACGCCCCAGCCAGCCAGCAGCAAAGGCGGCCGACCTACCACGATCTACCATTTGAATTCGCTCGCGAAAGTCACTCTGCAGAAAGCAGCATGAAGACGCAACAATGCCGCCGGGAAAAAGGGGGAGGTTTTGGTGGTTTTGACGGTGTGATTTGAGAGAGCAGTTTTTTTGGGGGGCAGGAGAGGGCGGCTCCGCGAGGAGAAAATCATCCTGATCTCCGTCTAATCCCACATGCGTGATTGAGAGGTAAAAGCGATGCCGTGGAGAGCTTAAAACGAGCCCTTCTAGGAAGCTGACTGCTGCTCCAGTCCAATAAAATCAATGGCTGGAACGTCCATGCTGCTGGCGGCCTCCATGGCTGCCTCCAGCAGAGCATCCATGTCGCGGTAATGGATGTGCGAGAGTCCAATGTAGGGCTCGTATTCCCAAATCCTGCGGGTGTGACGACATATCACGAGATGGTAGGCATCCCAGTTGGCAAAGGGAACCAGCGCAGGGTGCCACCACGTCCATTCATTTTCTCCAGGCACCGAACCATGCGGCGGAATTTCAGCGCCAGGAAAGCGCTGCGCGTCTTCATACATCTGCCAGGAGCTGGCGACCTCGCGAGGAGTCAGCAACCTGTGCCTGCCCAGGATGCCCGTGGTGCCGGGATCTATGTACTTTTGACCACCATACAGCTCATAGATGGACAGAAGCGGCCCAGGAAGACTGAACCCCAGAAGCACTTCTGCTTCTGAGATCACTCTTTGATCCACCGGCGGCAGCATCCCATCCCCATTGTTCAAACCGCGGGCGCGATACGCGGCGATGAGCGTTTGGAATTGGGAGGCCAGGGGACGCATTAATGAACAGGGAGTGTAGCATTATCGTGCGTAAGAACGCAAAAGGAATGCTCTGCATGCAGCAGGCCTTGCCAGCAGATCATCACACTTTCTTCCATCGTAGTCCGCGTGGCTTGTCATTCGGTGGCAGCCCACCACCGCCGCTGAAAGGAAAAATTCGTTCCTCCAGAATGCACCACCAAAACCACCGAAACCGGTGTCCGTGGTTCCTTCATGAGGCGCTCTCCGCAGAGGCTCCCGCCGTGCCCGCTTCACAGAATGGATCTTGCCATTCACCGCGGCTGTTTTTATCCTCAGTCGCATGGCAGGGAAAGTCAGCGCAACCACAGGCCTCCGGATCGCAGCTCTCGCGGCAGGGGTGGTGCTTGTGGTGGCTTCGGCGGGCTTCACGGCGGACGCCCCCAGCCACACGCCTGCGGATTCGGTGCCTGGAAAGCCGAGGCCGACGCGCTGCTGGTGGAGTCCATGCACGGCCCCGCGGATCCCGGTTTTATCTTCGTCATCGAATGATATCAGAACCGGCCAGGGAGGTGAGGTGATCAGTTGCCGAAGCTGCCAGAAGAGCTAAACGAAAAGCCCCGTCTGACCAAAGCAAAAGGCAAATCCAAAGCAGACAAAGCCCAGGCGGCCTCGTTCGCGGCTGGATACGAGCATCTGCTTGGAGGCATTGATTTTTTGATCACGACTGCGCGCCGCTTTGCCGCTCGTGCAGCCAATGCGGTCATGACTGCCACCTATTGGGACGCAGGGAGGCAGTTGGTGGAGTTTGAGCAGGGGGGCAGAGTCCGGGCGGCCTACGGAGACGCCTTGCTGGAGCGGCTCTCCGCCGATCTCACCGCGAAGCATGGCCGCGGGTTCAGTGTGGACAATCTGGAACGCTTCCGCCTGTTCTATCTCCGCTTTCCTCTGCCGGAGATTTCCGCAATGCCGTTGCGGATTTCCGAATCGCTTGCACAAAAAAACGCGCCGTCGGTTTCATGTGGCGGGATTTCCGCAGTGACGTTGCGGAAATCAGAGCCTGCCGTCCTGGCGTGGGTCGAGATCCTGGCCTCGAACCTGCCGCTTTCATGGTCCCATTACACCAGGCTCATCCGGCTCAAATCGGACCAGGCCTTCGCTTTTTACCATGCCGAAGCCTTGCGCGGGGGCTGGACGATCAAGCAGCTCGACCGCCAGATCAGCTCCAAGTTTTACGAGCGGGCGCTTCTCTCAAAAAACAAAGCTTCCATGCTCACGCAAGGTGGCAAAGCAAAGCCTGAGGATGTCGTCCTGCCGGACGAAGAGATTCGCGACCCCTTCGTGCTCGAGTTTCTCAATCTGCGGGACGAATATTCTGAGTCAGATCTGGAAGACGCTCTCATCCGCCACCTGGAGTCGTTTTTGATGGAGCTGGGAGGGGACTTTGCCTTCATCGGCCGGCAGAAACGGCTGCGTCTCGGCAGCGAGTGGTTTCGCGTGGACCTGCTGTTCTTCCACCGGCGCCTCCGCTGCCTTGTGGTCATCGATTTGAAACTAGGCAGGTTCACCCATGCCGATGCCGGCCAGATGCATCTCTACCTCAACTACGCCCGCGAACACTGGACGCACGCAGGCGAAAATCCTCCCGTCGGCCTGATCCTGTGTGCGGAGAAAGATGAGTCTGTGGCCAGGTATGCCCTGCACAATCTTCCCAACCAGGTGCTGGCCCGCGAGTATCGGATGACGCTGCCGAATGAAAACCTTCTAGCCGCTGAACTGGAGAAAACCCGTCTCAAACTGGAGAAGCGGAAATGATGCTGTCCTGCCGCCGATTGAGGGAGAGAGTGACGCCAGCCGGAGGTGAATGTCTCCTGACCACCGGAGCGAGCTAAGGCTCGGGGACTGCTTTCTTTCCACCCCTGGTGCGCCCGTCAGGAATCGAACCTGAATCTGCGGCTTCGGAGACCACCATTCTATCCGTTGAACTACGGGCGCGTTGTTTCGGGGGCCCGATGTTTCGCATGGGCACCGGAGGGCGGCAAGTCGTTTTGGCGCGAAAGCCTCTGCTTTTTACACCCAGGCCCACGCCGCAGCGCGCCGCACCGCGCCACATTCCACTCTCCAGGACATCAAGACTCCACCACTCCACCCACGCCCCCGGCCTCACAGCAGCTCGTGCTTCTGCGTGCCTTCCTTGGCGGCGGCCTGAAACTTGTGCCAGCGGAAGGGCTCCACCACCTGGCCCCAGAAGGACTTGGGCATGGCGGACTTGATGCCCACCTCCACCGGCGGGCGGCGGGCGCTGTCGTCGTAGTACGTGCCAAAGAGGAGGTCCCAGAGCATGAGGTTTTCGCCGTAGTTCTTGTTCCCCTCGCGCAGGTCTTTGGAGTGGTGCCAGCGGTGCAGGGCAGGGGTGTTGAAAAGGTAGTTCAGCCAGCCAAAGCGCATCTGGATGTTGCAGTGGGTGAGGAAGCCGATGTAGGCCGTGATGGCCCCGAACCACAGCAGGATGTCCTTCGGCGCGCCCGCGGCCGCCAGCAGCGGGGCGGAGAAGATGGCGCTCTTCAGCGTGTCCACGATGTGGAAGCGCCCGGTGTTGAAAAACCACAGCTTTTTGCTGCTGTGATGCACGGCGTGAAAGTACCACAGCGGCATCCACTCATGCGCGATGCGGTGCGCCCAGTACAGCCCGAACTCCGCAATGACCAGCCCCAGCACCACCTGGAAAAACATGGGCCACTGCGTGGGCCAGTAGGGGCCGCCGTGGTCATTTCCCACCATCTCCGCCAGGCCCACGATGGTGGCGGAGACGATGAGGAGCTGCACAAACGATTTGGTGAAGGCGGTGTGCGCAAAGTCGGGAAACTCCTGCCCGTCTGACTGCAGCCACTCCTTCTCATGCGGAAACTTCCGCTCCAGCACAAACAGCAGCGCCGCCAGGCTGAAGTAGGTGATGTTGAAAGCCATGGGCCCATGCCCGCTGGCGATGCCGATCCCGGTGGGGATCAGCGCGGCAGTGAGGATGAGGGGCCAGAGCAGGTATTCAAAAACAGTGCGAAGCATGGACATGGACACCTTTTCAAAGCAAGAAACGGGCAGATTTCCAGTGCGGATCTGGGGAGATGCTGCGCGCGGATTGCGCTCCGGGGCAGGGGAGGCTTGGGGAGGGGAGCGCGGCTGGTGCAGCCCGCTTCCGCAGCGTTTTTTGCATTGCCAGCCCCCCGCCGCCCGCGCTAGTCTCGGCCCTTACTCAAACACCTGAGTCCACGTCTTCCTCGCCATGAATTCCTCCACCGTCCGCTCACTGCTCTGCGTCCTCTCATCCCTGGCATGGCTCCTCGGCAGGGGCTATGGCGCGGACGCCGCCGCCTTTGCCTCGCCCGCCGCCGTCCGCGCCCAGCAGCGCTATGAACAGAGCATCGCCGCAGCCTCCAAGCGCTTCACCGATGAGCTGGACCGCAACATGAAGCTCGCTGTGCAGGCAGGTGCGCTGGAGGAGGCCAATCAGATCACCGAAGCGAAAAATCAGGTGGCGGGAAGCGCGGCCGTCACCGTGGACTTCAAGCGGCAGGGGCTCATCACCGCGCGAAACATGTACCGCGATGCCCTCACGGCGGCCAAAGGGCAGTATTTCCGCGATCTGGAGCCCGCGCTGCGGGACGCCACCAAGGCCGGCAACCTCGCGGAGGCCAATGCCATCGATGCCGTGCGCAAGGCCCTGGCCAGCGAGGTGGCCGATGGCAAAGTCACCGGCAAGCTGGCCAATGGCCTGCTGCTCACGCTCGGCGGCAAACAGAGCGTGTGGGAAAACAAGCCCGTCACGCTGCCGTCCAAGCAAACCGCCGTCACCCTGGAAGGCGTGCTCCTGCTCAGCGGAAAAGTCCGCACAGTGAAGCTGCGCAGCGCGAAGGCCAGCGGCAGCGAACGCCTGAAATTCACGGTGGACGGAAAGCTCTGCGACTTCCAGGAAGAGGGGAGCAACCACCACCGCTACGTTGTCGTCACCCCACAGCCGGGCTCGGACAAGCTGCGCCTGAAGCTGGGAGACTCCATCGCCGCAAACGAATGGGTGTTTGGCCCGTTGGAATGGTCCATCAATGACGGCCAGTGGCGTGAGATCCCCCTTCGCAGCCTGATCGCGGTGGACTGACCGGCGCGGGCCTGGCGCGGTCGGAGCGCGGGCCCTCCGAGCCCGCAGCACTTCGCCAGAACCCGGTGGCTCCGCGCAGGCAGGTGCGCCACTGCGGCGTGCACGCCCGGCGTTTCATTTGTGTCGCCTGCCGGGAGCTTTGAGGGGCTTGCAGGTGCCAGCGGGCTCGGAGGCCCGCGCTCGCACGCCTTTTCACCTCTTCCCCGCTTGCACTTCTCCGTGCCGCATGTTCGGGTGCGCCCCTCACTCCCCCCATGAAGTCCGTCATCGCCATCGCCCCTGGAGAACTCGCCATCCTCGACACCCCGCAGCCGCGCCCGGGGCCCTACCAGGCGCTGGTGCGCACGGAGTGCGCCTGCCTTTGCAACCGCACGGACTCCGAACTCCTGGGCGGCAGCTTTCCCGGCATGCAGGACAAGTTTCCCTTCGCCCTCGGGCACGAGAGCGTGGGCATCGTCGTCGAAGTCGGCGAGAAAGTGAGGAACTTCAAAGTGGGCGACCGCGCGGTGGGCGGCCTCGTCTTTGATCTGCAAAGCGAGGGCGTGGACTCCGGCTGGGGCGGCTTTGGCGAATACACCCTGGCCAATGACCACGATGCCATGGTGGCCGAGGGTGTGGCGGATGAAGCCCACGGCTGGGTGGAGGTCTTCGAAATTCAAACGCGCGTGGATGCAGACATTCCGCCGGAGGAAGCCGTGCTGCTCTGCACCTGGCGCGAGGTCCTCGGTGCCTTCCGCGACTTCCACCTGCAGCCCGGAGACGATGTGCTCATCTACGGCGCCGGGCCCGTGGGCCTGAGCTTTGTGAAACTCGGCCGCCTCTTCGGCCTCGGGTGGATCGGCATCGTGGATCGTCACGCTGACAAGCAGGCCAAGGCGCTGAGCTTTGGCGCAGACGAAGCCTTTGCCCCCGGCGATCTCGCCATCGGTGAGCTGGCAAAGATCCGCGGCAAGAAGCTCGATGCCGTGATCGATGCCGTGGGCCACCCGGACATCGTGCAGCAGGGCCTGCCCCTCCTGCGCCGCGGCGGCTCCCACTGCATCTACGGCGTGCTCACCCACGGCGTGCTGCACATCGACAAAGCGAAGGCCGACTTCAACTTCAACCTCTTCGTGCACCAGTGGCCCACGCGCCGGTATGAAAAGGAATCCCAGGCCGCCCTCTGCCAGTGGATCCGCGAAGGCCGCCTCACCTCCGCAGACTTCATCACCCACCGCTTCCCCGTGGGAGACATCGCCGCCGCCTTCAAAGCCGTGGCCGAGCGCAAAGTCATCAAGGCCCTGCTGGAGTATCCCTGAGCCGCCGTCTGCGGAAAGGCTCCCAAGAGAAACGCCCAAGCACGATGTGCCCCAGCGCCCCCCCGGAGCGCGGGCCCTCCGAGCCCGCAGCACACCGCACACAGGTCCCCCCCGCGCCTTCCTTCAGCTTCGCAACGGCAGTGCAGCCCTCCGCCGCCCAATCGCATCCTGCGAAAAAGCGATAGCGTATTCCAAAACGGATTTCCGGTCAGCGGCGCGTGGAGACGTTCGGCTGAGGCTGGAGGACCAGCCTCCACACCTCGCTGCAGGCACGCGAGTGCCCAGCGCAGGTAGGGGGTAGGGCTGGCTGTCCTCAGCCAGCCGCCGTCGAAGCCCATGATCCGCGATCAAGCAACCGCCCGCTCAACGGAAATAAGTTTCGCGAACCGCTACTCTATAGCGTTTTCCAAAACAGATTTCCGGTCAGCGGCGCTGGGGGACGTTCGGCGGAGGCTGGAGGACCAGCCTCCCCACCCTCGCTGCAGGCATGCGAGTGCCCAGCGCAGGTAGGGGGTAGGGCTGGCTGTCCTCAGCCAGCCGCCGTCGAAGCCCATGATCCGCGATCAAGCAACCGCCCGCTCAACGGAAATAAGTTTTGCGAACCGCTACACCATCCGCCCCCTCACCCGGCCTCTCCCCGAACCAGCCTTCAGGCAGCGGTGTCCTCGACGGGAAGAGGAGAAACGCGTGACGGCTCCGATTGAATTCCAAAGAGCTCCAACGCGAATCCTCCTCTCCCCGTCGAGGATATGTTGGGTCTGAGCGTCCTCCGGGGAGAGGCCGGGTGAGGGGGCCGGGGCATTCCGCTTTGCAGGCTGCGATTCGCTGGCGCGCAGGCTTCCAGAGGTGCCTGAAGGTGGGCTCAGGCAGGCTGTTCCGCGCACACACACACCACACACCGGTGTGCGCGCTACTGCCCTGCCGCTCCGTCCTCCTCCCCAGAAAGCTCGTGTTTGCCACCTGCGGGGGGCAGTGAGCCGTCTGGAGATGTCTGCGACCTGCTGCGGGCTCGGAGGGCCCGCGCTCCGAAGGCCGGCCTGCGCCGCGGTTCACACCGCACACCCACACCCACACGCACACGCACACCGCCCGGCCTGGTTTAGTGCCAGGAGCTGTGACCGCCGCTATGCCCGCCACTGTGGCCGCCGCCGCCACTCCAGCCGCCGCTGTGGCTGCCGCCATAGCTGCCGCCGCCGCCGCTGGGCGGCGACCAGTTATGCGGGAAGGCGTGGCTCACCTGGCCGTGGTAGTTGGAGGGATGGCTGTTGAAATTGAACGGCACCGAATGCGAAGACTGGATGGAGTGGTGCGAGTAGCCCGGCATGCTGGGGCCGGACATCCAGCGGTTTCCGCTCATGTAGTGGTACTGCTGCGTGGGGCGGTGATAATAGGCCCCGTAGCGCGGGTAGTAGGAGTAGTTGTAGGAGTTCGCGTAGCGCGGCACATACGAGGAGAGGCCCGCCGGGTAGCCGTAGCCCCCGTAGTAGCCGCCGCCATTGTAGTAGCCCCCGCCATACCCTCCGCCGTAGCCCCCTCCGTATCCGTTTCCATAGCCGTAGCCATAGAAGGGATCGCAGCTCGTGAGGGTGAACATCGCAGTGGCAAGGAGAAGTCCGGCTTTGCCGGCAGACAGCAAGGAGTTCGCGTTCATGCCCCGACCATCCACCTCCCGCCGCATAAAGCAAGAGCCACCGGTGAGAGTCAAAGAGCGCCCGCAGGGTTCGCTTCGCGGCTGCGCAGCAGCCCGCTCTGGAAAGCGCCGCGTCACAGTCCCAGTCCCAGTCCCAGTCGCAGCTGCGAAGCGCCGCCGCGCTCCGCCTTCTCGGTGTGGCGGCGCGCTTTCCAGAGTGAGCTAAAGCTCACGAGTACTTTCCTTGCGGCTATTCCATATCCGCGATGCGTACGGGCTCCGCGCTCTGAGAATGTACTCGCAGGCTTTAGCCTGCTCTGGAAAGCGCCGCGTCCCAGCCGCAGCTACGAAGCTCCGCCGCGCTCCGCCCTCTCGGTGCGGCGGCACGCTTTCCAGAGTGAGCTGAAGCTCACGAGTACTTTCCCTGCGGCTATTCCAGATCCGCGATGCGCACGGGCTTGCCGCCCTGCTCCGCGCTCTGAGAATGTACTCGCAGGCTTTAGCCTGCTCTGGAAAGCGCCGCGTCCCAGCCGCAGCTACGAAGCTCCGCCGCGCTCCGCCCTCTCGGTGCGGCGGCACGCTTTCCAGAGTGAGCTAAAGCTCACGAGTACTTTCCCTGCGGCTATTCCAGATCCGCGATGCGCACGGGCTCCGCGCTCTGAGAATGTACTCGCAGGCTTTAGCCTGCTCTGGAAAGCGCCGCTTCACAATCGCAGCTACGAAGCTCCGCCGCGCTCCACCTTCTCGGTGCGGCGGCACTCTCTCCAGAGTGAGCTAAAGCTCACGAGTACTTTCCTTGCGGCTATTCCAGATCCGCGATGCGCACGGGCTTGCCGCCCTGCTCCGCGCTCTGAGAATGTCCTCGCAGGCTTTAGCCTGCTCTGGAAAGCGCCGCGTCCCAGCCGCAGCTACGAAGCGCCGCCGCGCTCCACCTTCTCGGTGTGGCGGCGCGCTTTCCAGAGTGAGCTAAAGCTCACGAGTACTTTCCTTGCGGTTATTCCAGATCCGCGATGCGTACGGGCTTGCCGCCCTGTTCGGCGCTCTTGTCGGAGGCGAAGATGACTTCAAAGCTGCGCAGCGCTTCGGGGAAGCTGGTCAGCGGCATGTCCTTGCCTTCGTCCAGCGCATCAAAGAACGCCTGGAACTGCGTCTCATACGGGTGGTCGCTCACATCGCCGGAGTCCAGCATCTTCATGGAGAGCTTGCTCCAGGCGTGCTTGTCCGTGCCCAGCTTCATGGAGTGGAATTTGTCATCCAGCAGGCTGCCCTGGCTGCCGCACAGGTGCGTGTGGAAATAGTAGGGCTGCAGGCAGTCCACCACCGCGGCGGACTTGCCCACCGCGCCGTTCTTGAAGTGAATGAGAGTCACGCTCGTCGTGTCGTACTCATAGGGCTTGAAGATCTCGCTCTTTGTCTTGGTGGAGAAGCTGGTCACGCTTTCCACCTCGCCGCCCATCACCATCAGCAGCGCATCCAGCGCATGGCAGCCGGCCGTCAGCAGCGCGCTGCCGCCGTCCTTCTTGCCCGTGTTCCAGCGGAACTGCCCGTACCACGGGCCGATGCCGTGGTAGTAGTCCACCTCACCGTAGTGCAGGCTGCCCAGCAGGCCTTCGTCGATCAGCGCCTTCGTCACCTGAAACTGATTCGAGAAGCGGCACTCAAAGCACACGCAGCCCTTCACACCGTTCGCCTTGGCCGCCGCCACGATCTCCCGCACTTCCTGCAGCGAGTTCGCCATCGGTTTTTCCAGGATGATGTGCTTCTTCGCATTCGCCGCCTTCACCGCCTGGTCGCGGTGCTGGCTCGGATAGCTGGAGATGTCCACCACATGCACGTCCGGGCTGGCCAGCATTTCGTCCAGGTTCTGGTAGCTCTTGATCGGCGTGCCGTGCTTCTTGCTCAGCTCCGCGTCATCCAGCTTGCGGGAGGAATAGATCGCCGTGACCTGCGCCTGCTTGGTTTTGTTGATGGCGTCAATGTGAGCGCTGGCAGCCCAGCCGTATCCGATGATTCCGACGTTGTATTTTTTCATGGTGTAGATCGTTGCATGCTCCAAACCGGAGGCAGAATTGTCAATACCAATACCCGGTACGGAAGTGTCTCTTTCGTGTGTTTTTAGGCAGGGCCTAAAGTAGGCGAGAGGTTCGCTTCGCGGCTGCGCAGCAGCTTGTTCCGGCGGTCTATCACGAGAAGAGCCGTTTCATGCGGGCAAAAGAAGGAAGGAGCAAAGGAATGGCCGGAAGGCAGAATTCAGAATTCAGAGTTCAGAATTTCTGCATTCCCTTGCTCCTTCATTCCTCTGCCAAAACAAACCCTCCGCCTGCCCCTTTAGGATGATTGAAAACCCTGTGCAGCGCGGCGAGTCCAAGCGCTTTCGGCGCGCGGGCCTCCGAGCCCGCAGCACTCCGCTGCACGCTGCAGTCCCGCTTCTCCCTTGCAGCTTCTCACCGGCACTCCACCGACGCTGCTCAGCGCACTCATGCTTGCCCCCTGGCTGAAGCGATGACCGGCCTGCGGGTGTTTGCGACCCGGTGCAGCGCGGCGAGTCCAAGCGTTTTCGGCGCGCGGGCCTCCGAGCCCGCAGCACCCCGCTGCACGCTGCAGTTCCGCTTCTCCCTTTCAGCTTCTCACCGGCACTCCACCGACGCTGCTCAGCGCACTCATGCTTGCCCCCTGGCTGGAGCGATGACCGGCCTGCGGGTGTTTGCGACCTGCTGCGGGCTCGGAGGGCCCGCGCTCCGCGGGCTGCGGTCGTTCGGCTATTTTTTAATCGCCGCCTGGGCGGGACGCACCCGAAGCCCGGGCCGATGAAGCCCCCTCACAGAGGTTCGCAAGGCTTTCCAGAGTGAGCTAAAGCTCACGAGTACTTTTCCTTTTCCCAGTACGCAGCAAAGCCGCGCTCATCACGCGGCTTTGCAGAAGTTTGGAACTGTGGACGCTTCGGCTTATTCAGCCTCGCCTTCTTCCGCGGGGGCGGCTTCGCCGGCGGCGGAGACGGTCAGCTTCACCGTGGCGGTGATGTCGTGGCCCAGCTTCACGGCGATCTCGAAGCTGCCGGTGTTCTTGATCGGCTTCTCCAGCACGATCATGTGGCGGTCGATGTCGATCTTGGACTCTTCGGACAGCGCCTTGGCGATGTCGATGGTGGTGATGGAACCGAAAGCCTTGCCGCCCTGGCCGGTGGAGAGGGTCAGCTTCAGCTTCACCTTCTTCAGCTTGGAGGCCAGCTTCTCAGCTTCGGCCAGCTCCTTGGCTTCACGCTCCGCGCGCACCGCCTTCAGGCGTTCGGTGTGGCGCAGGTTGCCCTGGGTGGCTTCATAGGCCTTGCCCTGGGGAAGCAGGAAATTGCGCGCAAAACCGCGCTTCACGCTGACCACGTCAGCTTCGGCTCCGAGGCCCTTGATTTTTTCTTTGAGAATGACTTGTGTGTTTGGCATGGCGACAATTCCCCGGGGGAAAGGGGGCGCGAAACTACACGCCTCCTAAGTTCTGTCAAAGGCGGATTACAGTTCTTTTAGAAGCCGATGAAAAGCCCCCCTCCTGCGCGGCCGTTCCGCTCCCGTTTCGGTCAGATCCCCATGTTGGCCAGCGTCGTGGCCAGCCGGTTCATGAAGCCCGTGGCTTCCGGGTGGGAGGCCTCAAACTCCTGCACGGAGGGCAGCCAGACGCCCATCGCATCATCCGTGTCGCCATTGGCGGCGGTTTCCCCGGTGCGGTCCAGCAGCTCCAGCAGTTTGGCCTTCGCGTCCGCCGGCAGATCGCCCGCGTCTGCCACCATTGTCTTGAGTTGCTGAAGTTGCTCTGAGTTCATGTGTTTCCACTCTGACATCGGCCTGCCGCGCAGACAAGGGTTTTGAGTCTGAGACGCAAATCAGGCCCACACTTTAACCGCTTCAGTCCACGCGCCGCATGCTACGCCCGCCCCGCCACCGCCAGCAGCGCCAGCACGCTGATGCTGTCGCGGATGCGCCCGTCCCGCGCCATCTGCACCGCCTCCTTCAGAGGCAGCCGCAGCACTTCCAGCTCCTCGGTGTCCTCCGGCTGCGCTTCCGCCTGCGTCAGCCCCGTGGCGATGAAGATGTCGCACACCTCATTGCTCGTGGAATTGGAAAGCTGAATGCCGGAGAGCAGCGGCTCGATGTGCGCCGCCACGATCCCCGTCTCCTCCAGCAGCTCCCGTTTGGCCGCCGCCGCCGGAGACTCGCCCGCCGGGCAGCCGCCCTCGGGGATCTCCCACTCATAGCGCCCGTGGCAGTAGCGCCACTGCCCCACCAGCCAGGTGTGCCCCGTGTCATCAATCGGGATCACCCCCACCGCGATGTTCTTGTACTCCACCACCCCATAGATGCCCGGCCCGCCCGTCGGCTTGATCACCTGATCCTCCCGCACCCGGATCCAGGGGTTCGCATACGTTTCACGCGAGGAGACCGTCTGCCAGGGATTGGGGTGTTGGGGAAGGGTGGTCATGAGGAAAAAGGCAAGGGCTGAAAGGTCAAGAGGTCAAGGAATGGTCAAGCGGTCAAGCCCCCTTCGCCGAAGCTCACTCTTTCTCGTCCTCGTCCTCGTTTTCCTACTCGTCCTCGATTCCAGCGCTCCGCCATCCCTCATCCTCCCCGCATTTCTCTCCATCCTCCTCTTCCTCCTACTCCTCCTCCCTATAATATCAAGGCGCCTCCAAACAAGCGCCCCACTTCACTTCTTCTCCTCCTCCGTCGTCACCACCACGCCATCCGCCTCCACCGCCACCTTCTTGATCGCCTTCAGCACCGGCTCCAGGTTCGGATCATTCTGGTAGGGCCTCAGGTAGCCATACATCGCCATGCCCTTCACCATTTCCTCCGGCACCGTCTTGCCCGGCACGCGCACCGCGCTGGGCTTCGCATCCGGCCCCACCTCCGTCATCTCCAGGCTCACATCCATCTCGCCCACCAGGTAGCGCTTCGAATCCTCCCAGAACTTCTTGTTCAGCGGCATGCTGATGTCCGCGATGATCACCCGCTTCTCCGCGTCCAGCGCCTTCACCCGCAGCATGTCCTTGTAGCTGCCCGCGCCGCCGTCCGGAGCCAGCAGCAGCAGGGAATTGAGATCCGCCACGCTCAGCTTCAGCGTGGCCGGTTTGCCCGCCGTGGCCGCCGCGCCAAAGTCCGCCAGCCGCTGCTCCAGCCCCGGCACCACCGTCACGTCCGGCAGCTTCGCCGGAGCCGCCTGCGTGATCGCCGCGATCGCCGCATCCATTGTTGTCAGCGTGTAATAGCTCCACCACACAATGAAGCCAAAGATGCCGATCACCGCGCTCATGATGATGCAGCCGTAACCCGAATGAAACTCGCCCGTGGGGAGCTTTTGAATCTTCGACTTCCCCGCATCTGACCCGCCCGTGGACTCTTGGGGAACCTCTGGCATCCCTTGATCTGACTCGGCCGCGGGCTCCTGTGGGATCTTTGAAATCCCTTCATCTGACTCGGCCGCAGGCTCATTTGGGTTCTTTGACATCCCTTCATCTCAATGCAGCCCCGGCAAAGATCAAGCCGGGGGTTCGCTTTCTGCCGGTGGCAGGACAGGGCAGGGGGACCGCCTCCCTCTTCACCGCCGCTCCGCCATCGGAAGATCGATCTTCAAAGCCTCCTGCAGCCCCTCCATCGCAGGCTGCCTCACCGCCGCGGAATACCCGGCACGCGTCAGGTGCTCCTCCGCTTCAGACAGCAGGCTCCGCACTCCCTGCGACGTCAGAATCCCCGTCTCCCGCGCCAGTTCATCGATCATCCGCTTCCCGATCTCATCCAGCGCCGGCCGCACCGTCTTCGTGAGGCTCGGCACCCTCACCTCAGACGTCACCCCCTGCGGATGCTGCCGCAGCCACTCCTCCTGCCGCACCTTCGCCGCCTGCATCTGCCCCTGGAAAAAACTCCGCACCCGCTTCGCCTCCACTCCGGCCGCCACCCCACGCTGCGTCACCGCCCGCAGCAGCTCCGCCTCACGCACCGGATCGGTGGTCGGCAGGTGCTGGATCTGCTTCGCCATCGCCACCTTGTCCATCCAGCCCAGCCTCTCCACCATCAGCGCAGGCAGGGTGCGGCGAGACGCACAGGAAGACAAGAGCAGCACCACCCCCAGGGCAAACACGCCGGGCAGACGGAAAAGAAAAACGCAGTTCATCAGCCGAGATTAAAGCCTCCTCACCTCCCGTCCAGCCCTTTGCCCCCCAAGGAGCGGGGGTCTCCGACCCCCAGTCTGGAATCCTCCTCCGGGGGTCAGAGACCCCCGCTCCTTGGCCCACCCCGCCACCTCTCTCCTTTTTCCCCACTCCCCCAGCTTGCACCATCCCAGATAGACGCTCTCATTCGTAACTCACACTTTCCTCACCAAAGAAAATCCGACTCTTGAACGCCGCCCCCCCCTCCAAAATCCTCATGGCCATGTCCGGTGGCGTGGACAGCAGCGTGGCCGCCGCCGTCCTCGTCCGTGCCGGGCACGAAGTCTCCGGCGTGTACATGAAGAACTGGATCAACGAGGAGAACATCATCGGCCACTGCCCCTGGGAGCAGGACATCACCGATGCCGAGGCCGTGGCAAAGCAGCTCGGCATCCCGTTTCGCGTGGTCAATCTCATGACCGAGTACCGTGAGAAAGTGGTGAAATACCTCCTCGAAGGCTACCAGGCCGGCATCACCCCAAACCCGGATGTGATGTGCAACCGCGAGATGAAATTCGGCGTCCTCTGGGACTGGGCCCGCGAGCACGGCTTCGACGCCATCGCCACCGGCCACTATGCGCGGAAGGCGTTCTCCGTTCCCAGTTCGCTGTTCCCGGTTTCTGGCAACAGCGAACCGGGAACCGAGAACGCTGAACCCGCGATTTATCGCGGTGCCGACCCCAACAAAGACCAGACCTACTTCCTCGCCATGATGCAGCCGGAGCAGGTGCGCATCGCCCAGTTTCCCATCGGCCACCTCCTCAAGCCCGAGCTGCGGGAGCTGGCGCGCGAGTTTGGCCTGGCCACCGCCGAAAAGAAGGACAGCCAGGGCATCTGCTTCATCGGCCAGGTGAAGATGGAGGACTTCCTGCGCACCTTCGTGCCGGACCGCCCCGGCCCCATCGTGAACCTGGAAGGAAAGATCATGGGCGAGCACCGCGGCCTCCACCTCTACACCCTCGGCCAGCGCAAAGGCCACGGCGTCGCCAGCCCCGT
This sequence comes from Prosthecobacter sp., assembly GCF_044227185.1. Classification (GTDB taxonomy): domain Bacteria; phylum Verrucomicrobiota; class Verrucomicrobiia; order Verrucomicrobiales; family Verrucomicrobiaceae; genus Prosthecobacter. Next base: position 165,033 of record NZ_JBGAFO010000014.1, read on the forward strand.
GCACAAGCAGGCCTACGTGGTGGTGGCCAAGCGCCCCGCCACGAATGAACTCGTCGTCGCCATCGAAAGCGCGGACACCCCGCTGCTCTGGGCGCGCAAAGCCACCCTGCACTCCCTTTCCACCACCGGCCAGCCATTGACCCAGGAGCGCCTGCTACAGGCCCAGCCCCGCTACCGCTGCCCCGCCGGCACGGCCACCTTCCGCCCCCTCGGCGGCGGCCGCGCCGAACTCGAATACACCGAACCCCAGCGCGCCCTCACCCCCGGCCAGATCTGCGCCCTCTACGATGGTGAACGCCTCCTCGGCGGTGCCGTCTTCGAAACCATCCAGCACGAAGCAAAGTAGTTCAGAGCTTCAGCTCGTTCTGGCCAGCGCTTCCACCCTCGCCTCACGAGCTCGGGCCAGCCACAGCGCCCTCGGCGGTCAGCCTCCGCTGTGGCTCAGGACTGCTTTCAGCGGTCCCCCCGCGCCCGCGTCTCCACCTCGGCCACATGGGTTTTGATTTCATGCGGCTTCAAACCATCCGCCGCCAGAATGGAGTGGTACAGCTCCTTGACCTGGTCGTAGAAAAAGAAGCGCGCCCGGTTGGTCTCGGCCCGCCCCGCCAGCCGCTCCAGGCACAGCCGCCCGGCCACCCGTGCCTTGTCGAGCTGCTTGATGTCCCGGAAAAACTCCGCCTGCCGCCGCAGGATGGAGCTCCCATTGGGCATCTCCAGCACGTTGCTCGCCTGCACGATGCTGAAGGCCTTGTTCATCAGCGTCTCGGCCTCTGGCTTCTTCTGCTTCACATGCAGGCAGTAGCCCAGATGCGTGAGAAAGAAGCAGTTGTCCGCATGCTCATGCCCCAGGGCGGTCTGCGCGGCGGCCAGGGCCTGGCGGTGGTGGTTTTCCGCCTCCTCCATCCGGCCCAGTTGCATCAGCAGATTGGCCAGCCGCGTGCGGGCGCAGGCGGCGAAAAAGCTGTCGCCTCCATGCTTGTCCACCAGCCCGGCCAGATTCCGCGCATACACCGGCTCCGCCTCCATCAGGCGGCCATTGCGTTGCAGCAGAAAGGCCAGGTAGGCCAGCGCCTCGCTGGTGATCGGGTCTTCGGCTCCCAGCGCAGACTCGCAGGTCTCCACCATCTGGCGCGCACGGGTCACCGCCTCCGGTTTCCGGCCCAGCAGGTTCAGCGTCTGGCAGACCTGATACTGCGCGGTCAGCCAGCTCAGGGGCGTGGACTTGATCCCCGTGCTGGCGACAGCCTTGTCAAAGTATTCCAGCGCCGCCGCGTAGTCCTTGCCCTCCAGCGCCTGAAGCCCGCGTGCGAAAAAAGAAACCTTGGGCGGTTTCGCGCCCGGCGTCAGGCTCGGCAGGCTCATCAGGCGGGACTCCAGATTCCGGTCTGCAGCCCCGGCACCCGCCAGCGGCAGCAGAAGCTGGGCGGCCAGCAGCGCGATTTTGACATCGATGTTTTTCCGGAAATGCATGTAAAGTAAGAGCGGGAGCAGGCTACGCTCCAACCTCATCCAAAAGGACATGAATGTGCCGCAACCTTCAACTCTTCTCATCCTCGGTGGCGGCTGCTTTGGCCTCACCGCCGCCCTCGAGCTTCGCGCCCGTGGCTGGCAGGTCACTGTGATCGATCAGGGCTCCATCCCTCACCCCGACGCCGCCTCCACGGACATCAGCAAGGTGGTGCGCATGGATTACGCTCAGGATGAACAACATACAGCCATGGGCGAGCGCAGCATCCAGCGCTGGCGTGAATGGAACGCCCGCTGGGGGGAGGAGCTGTACCATGAGGTCGGATTCCTTGTGATGTCGCGTCATTCACTACAAGAAGTGGGCTTTGAGCATGACAGCCATGCCTTCCTCTCCAAACGCGGCCACTCCCTGCATCGCACCTCCGCCGCACGGCTGTGCGAGCTCCACCCAGCCTGGAACCATGCGGTGTATCAGGACGGCTACCTCAACCCCGTCGGCGGCTGGGTGGAAAGCGGCCGCGTCATCGCCCGCCTGGCCGCCGAGGCCCGTGCCGCCGGCATCAACATCGTGGAAAACGTCGCCCAGGCCCGCCCGCTGCTGGAAGGCGGCCGCTGCACCGGCATCACCTCCGCCCATCAAGCCTGGCACGCCGATGCCGTGCTCGTGGCCGCCGGGGCCTGGACTCCCACGCTGCTGCCCCACCTGCAGGACGTGATGTGGGCCACCGCGCAGACCGTCTTCCACTTCAAGCCCCAGGACCCGCGGCCATTCACCCCGCCGCAGTTCCCCGTCTGGGGGGCGGACATCGGCCGCACCGGCTGGTACGGCTTTCCCGCCAATGCGGACGGGCTCGTCAAAGTGGCCAACCACGGCCCCGGCCGCCGCGTGGACGCCCGTGCCCCGCGCAGCCTCCCACCCGGGGAGGAGGAGCGCTACCGCGCCTTTCTCTGCGAGACCTTTCCCTCCCTGGCCGGGGCCCCGCTGCACGCCACCCGCGTCTGCCTCTACTGCGACACCTTTGATGGTGCCTTCTGGATCGACCACGACCCCGCCCACCCCGGTCTCATCATCGCCGCTGGCGACTCTGGTCACGCCTTCAAGTTCACCCCCGTCCTGGGCGAACTCATCGCCGACGTCGTCGAGCGAAAGCCCAATCCTTGGGCCTCCCGCTACCGCCGCCGCGAAAAAACCACCACCTCTTCTGACGGAGCCCGCGCCGCGAGCTAAAGACCGCCCGCCCACTATTGAGCAAGCCTATTTCATGAGGTGTAAATAACCACTTATCAGCTACCTACATCGATTTAACACGTAAATTTATCGCCATTCATTCCAGGGCAATTGCTGTTGAGTTTCTCACCGAAGTAACGATTCGGTCGTCATTTTCCGGCGGCATGAGGCCTGGCAATGAGCAGCAGTGATTCACGCGCATACCGTTACAGCCCAAAAGAGACAGGCCGTCGGCCATTCACCACAGCACGAGCACCCCAGTTCCGCCGCCGGCGACCTCAGTTTCACGTGTCAAAGGTAACGGTTTAAGCGTATCACATCCCAGGCTCGCCGGTTCAGAACAACATCGGCTGGTCGTCGTTCTCGGCGGCCGCCTTACCCCGTCGTTTCTTGGGGGCTGGCTCCTCCGTCACCACAGCGGCCACCTCATCTTCCACAGGGCTTAGTGGTGGTAAATCCGGTTCATCAGCAACGGGTTCCATCTCCTCAACGGTTTCTACAATGACCGTTACCTCTTCGTTAACTACTGGATCAATATTGGTTCCTCCTTCATCACTCACGATCAATTCAGAAACCGTAGTAGTTACTTCCTGAACGGGATCAATATGCTCGCCGATTTCCTCGGCTTTGATCGCCGCCTCAAACGGCTCAGTAAACGCTTCATTCGTTACTTTTTTCTTTCCCTCGGCTTTCCTCAGACGATGCCTCGCCACGCGCTTGGCCGTCAGTGCCTTGTTTTGCGCTACGGGGCTGTTGTGACGCTTAAAGTTACGGAAAGAGAGTTTCCCATCCACCTCCACCAGCCATCCCGCCTTCTCCAGTGCCGCACCAAATCCCTTCCGTCCGACCAGCTTGTCGATAAATTCTCGCGTAACGCCCAGATCGTTAGGATCGATGCGGTTCAGCTCCGCCCACGACCACAGCCGCACCAGCTTCCCCACCACCGTGTCCTCATCCAGCCTAAGCTGGGTTGCCAGGCTGCAAACCTCCGGCTTGTCCGGCGTGCAGGTTTCGATTTTGATCCATGGGCGTCTCATGGCCGCCATTATCAGAGCTGGCAGCCAGCGCCGTCAAGGAAACCTTATTAACGTTACATTGACGTTATTGTGAACAACTCGGCGTCCCTCCAGAGCCAGCCTTCCTCCAATACGTGCGTCCCAGCACCGCCTTTTCTGGGATCCCTTCAACTTCCGCAGCCTCTTCTGCCGGGCGGTGTGGCCACCCGGCAGAAACTTCCGAGCCTGTGCGCTGGCTACTCCTTGCTTCCTTGGCTCATGAAGGCCTGGGCGCGCTTGAGCAGTTCCTCCGGCGGCACGTCTTCGAGGTGCTGGCTGAAGCTCCACCGGTAGCCGAAGGGGTCGCGGATCATGGCGGTGCGGCTGCCCCAGAACTGATCCCGCGAGGGGCTCAGCGGGGAGCCGCCGGCGGCCAGGGCCCGCTCAAAGGCTTTGTCACAGTCTGGAACCTGAATGGTGAAGCCGCAGGGGGCCATACCGCCCGCCGGGATGGCGTGGGCATTGGCGCAGGGGGCTTCGTCCGAGATGTAGATGTGGGTGTTCCCGATCATGAACTCCGCATGCGGCACCACGCCCGGAGCCGGGGAGAGCCGGAACAGCTCCACGGCACCAAAGGCCCGGGTGTAGAAATCGAGCGCATCAGCGGCGCTTTTGCAGGTGAGGGAGAAGGAGACGGTGGGTGCTTGGGGCTGGCTCATGGGTGGGTCTTGGCTTGGGATTTGTGAAGTCGGACCGCAGTCAGTTGCGATCACCCGCCAGCATTCGCACCCACCCCTGACAACCCTATGTCAGGGGTGATTTTGGAGGGGTGCTTTTTTCGCGAAGGAACCTGATCCGACATGCTTTCAAGGACGCACCCGGTGGGCGATGCGGTACCCCTCCTCAGTTCCACAGGAACTGAGCTGCTTTGCGCTTCCGCGCCAGGCGAAGCCAAAGTAGCCTTGTTCCTGCGGAACAAGGAAAGCCCCGCAGCACCGCAGGCTCTTACCAATCCAAAGCCTGGCGCCGTTATCAGCCATTGGCGTCCCTATTTCGCCCCTCGCCGATGATGCTCCGCCGTCGCCAGTGCCAGGGCGGAAACTCTTTCCCGCAGAGCTTCAGGCGAGACGATCTCGGCATCCGTGCCCAGGCTCAGCAGCCAGCGGGAGACGTAGTCGAGCCCTTCGGCCCGGTAGGCAAAGCGCACAAGCGCCCGCCTGCCGGCAACCGACTCCTCCTCCACGATCGTCGGCCCCCAGAAGCGGCGTACGGTTTCAAGGAGGTAATCAGGGATCTCGATGACGGCAAACTCGCTGCGCTCCGACACGACGCATTTGGCGAGGTGCTCGTGGAGATTGAAGCCTGGGTGCGGCGGGATCGGCTCCGGCAGCGTCTCGCAGCGGACGATCCGGTCCACGCGAAAGTCCCGCATGTCCCCGCGCAGACGGCACCAGGCGATGAGGTGCCAGTGGTCCATGTAAAACACCAGCCCGCGCGGCTCCACCAGGCGCTCAGTAGGCTCCCCGCGTGCGGCACCGAGGTAGTCCAGCCGCAGCACGCGGCCCTCGGCCATGGCGCGCTGCACGGTGCTCAGGGGCACGCTGCCTTTGGTGGGCGGGCGTGTGCCGATCACCGTCGTTTTGCGCAGGCGGTCCACGCGGCCCTGCAGGCCGGAGGGCAGCACGGCCGTGACCTTGCCCATGGCGGAGCGGATGGCCTCGCGCATGGAGGCGTCCGTCATGCGCTCCACCAGCAGCCCGCCGGTGACGAAGGCAAAGGCCTCCTCCGGTGAAAACATGACGGGCGGCAGGCAGTAGCCGCTCATGAGGCTGTAGCCCACTCCCGGCTCTCCGACGATGGGCACGCCGCCCTCGCCCAGCGCGGCCAGATCGCGGTACACCGTGCGCTCGGTGATCTCGAAATGCTCCGCCATCTGCGCAGCGGTGATGACACGCCGAGACTGCAGCAGCATCACCATGGAGACAAGGCGGTCCGTTCGATTCATTCCTCCCCACCTCCGATGTCCGGATACTGCTCCGCAAAAGGCAGCCACGTGTCGCGCTTCAGATTCGGGGCATTGGAGCGCGTGATGTTCAGCGTCACCTGCAGCTCCACCAGCGCGCCGTCCACCTTGCTCTTGCTGACAGTGCCGGAAGGGGAGAGCGCCCTGCGCAGCTCCGCCGTGGTGTGCGGCTCGCTGCGGATGAGCTCATACGCTCGCCGCGCCAGCGCGCTGCACGTGGACACCGGACGATGATGCGCCGGATAATGCACGCGCCGCAGATGCTCCACGTCCATCAGCACCGCCAGTCCACCCGGCAGCTTGCCGTAAAAGATCTCGTCAGGAAACTGCGCCGGCAGCTCGTTTTTCCACGCCCAGATCGCCTCCACCTTCGCGCCCCAGCCCTTCTGCCCCGGCTGCCTGCCAGGCAGATCCACCACCTCCCACAGGCAGGGAAGGCTCGAGCTCTTCGAGCCAAAGATCAGGCAGGTCTTCACCCTCAAGACGAACTTATAAGCCTGCTCGAAGGTTTTGATTCTTGCGGGGAGCTTGGGCTTCATGAGTGGCTGCGACGAGGGCTGTCTGCCTTACACCTTGCCGAAAACTTTGCCCGAAATTTCCCTCACGCACCTGTCCATATCTCCCGCAGAACTCTCAGATTCTCCGCCTCGTCAAAGATGGCACGTACTGGAATCTCAAATCCCGCGATGGTGTCACTGCACAGCAGGCCCTCGGTCTGCCGCTCTGTCGGAAGATAGACCTCTCCGGTCAGGCGATGGAGTTCCACGCTCTCGGCCACGGGATCGATGATCCAGTATTCCTGCACGCCATGAAGTGCATAATCCTGAAACTTGATGCCGCGATCCCGAGCTTCCGTGGACGGAGAAAGAACCTCGACAATGAGGTCCGGGATAGGAAATCTTAGAGTGTCCGGGCCAATAAGCTGGGTCTTGGACGGGCCAAAGAATATAATGTCCGGCTCATAATCATTGCGAGGAAAGCAGGTCATGGCTTTCTGGGCATGAACGACTCCGAGTTCCTTCACACGGACATGAGTCTCCATGGCACTGAACAAACGGTTTGTGGCCAGCAGGTGCCGATTCAGGGCAGGCGAGTGCATGATGACCTCGCCCTGAATGAACTCCCACTTGTTCTCGTCTGTGATTTCAGCCCAAAACTTTTTCCGCCTCTTTTGCTCGCGGACCAGGACCTTATTTGCCTCCTCTACCAGCTCTGGCAGAATAGGACTATCAAGCAGAGTTTGCAGGATCGAAGATTGCATGGGAGAAAGATTGTCCAAGCCGGGGTTGCGCACCCTGGTAAACTTAAACTACCCCCGAAACAGCGCCCCCAGTTTCTTCCCCAAAATCACCCCGGCGCCCAGGATGGTCACGGCCAGGAAGATCATGGCCCACACGCCGAGGGCGGAGGCGAGATTGGGGCCGCTGCCGAGGGCGAGCACCAGGGAGTAGATCGCCTTGGTGATCGGGAAGTAACTGGCCTGCTGTGCCAGGATCATCGAGTCGCTGACCTCCAGCATGGCAAAAGAGAAGGCCAGCAGCGCACCCGCGACGAGGTTCGGCGCCACCAGCGGCAGGGTGATCCGCCACAGAGCGCGTTCCGGGCGTGCCCCCAGATTTTGCGCGGCTTCTTCCAAGGTGGGGCTGACCTGCTGGAATCCTGCCGCAGCAGAGCGCACCACATACGGCAGCCTCCGTACCGCGTAGGCGATGACCAGCAGCAGCAGCGGATCTTCTCCCAGCATGAGCCAGTGAAAGGGGCGGCCTTCCCGTGTCATCGCCAGATACCCAAAGGCCAGCACGATACCAGGAACTGCCAGCGGCAGCATCGCCATGGCGTCGAGAAGCTGGCGGCCCCACAGGCGGGTGCGCACAGACACATAGGCCACCCCGAGTCCCAGCACCAGGGCCACGAGCATGGCCAGCGTGGAGTATTTCAAGCTGTTGGCGATGGAGGACAGCGTCAGCTCATGCCCCAGGGCATCGTGATAATGCTGCAGCGTCAGCGAGTGCGGAATGACGGTGCCGTACCAGTCTTTGGAAACCGACAGCAGCACCACGCCCAGGTGCGGCAGCACGGCCAGAAAGGTGACGGCGGCAAAGAACACCGTGCAGATCCAGCCCACACTGGAGGGCAGGGGAATCGTTTCCCGGCTGGTCGTCGCCCGCCCGCCACCGAGAGCGTTGGCGCTGCCAAAAAAGACCCGGCTGATGAGGTAAAAAAGAGTGCTGAAAACGAGCATCACCGCCACCAGCGCGTAAGGGAAGGGGTTCCCGCTCAGGTCATTGATGCTGCGAAAAATCTGCACCGCCGTCACGCGGTCGTAGTCAAACAGCAGCGGCACGCCCATCTCGGTGAACGACCACACAAACACGATGGTGCCGCCCGCAAACACCCCGGGCATGATGAGCGGCAGTGTCACGCGCCAGAAGCGGTCCCAGGCGTTGCAGCCCAGATTGGCCGCGGCCTCTTCCAGCGCAGGATCGAGATTGGAGAGCGCCGCCGCCGCATTGAGATAGATGATCGGATACAGGTGCAGCACCTCCATGATGACGATGCCCAGCATGCGATGCTGCCCCAGCCAGTCCGTAGGGTGCATGGCATCCATCAGCCCGAGATTGATGAGCAGGCTGTTCAGCGCGCCCGCCTGGCCGAGGAGGGTCTTGATGCCGATGGCCCCCACAAACGGCGGCAGAATCATGGGCATGAGCACCAGCGAGTTCATCAGCGCCCGCCCGGGGAACTGAAAGCGCACGTAGCACACCGCCAGCGGCAGCGCCACGCACAGCCCGCCCAGCGTGGTCCACACCGCGATGACAAAGGAATTCCACAGCCCTTCGCGGTACAACTCATTGAAGAAAACCTCGGACACATAATCCAGCGTGAACCGATGATCCGGCCCCCGAAACGCCGCCTCCAGCGCCGCCCAGATGGGATAGGCAAAGAAGCACGCGAAGAACGCGGTCATCCCCAGAAAGATCAGCAGTGAGAGGACTTTGGACATGGGGATTACACAACATTCAGTCCCACATGGGCTGCCGCCACCCTCTGCCGGTTGTCTGCGGTGACGAAATCTGCCTGCCGAAGAACGCGGGCGCTGGCAATGTGAAGCGCGTCATTGGTGCGAATGAAAACCGGAGGCGCCGCGAGAAAACACTGTTCGAGCACTTTCACAAACTCCTGCTGTACAGCGGCTGTCTCGCTCTGAATGAAAATCATGCCGGCGGCGATGTCCGCCTCAAAATCTTGAAAAAGCAGCAACGCGGCACCTGCTTGAATCACCCCTTCGGATTCCCGGCGCAGAAAAACGGCGCGCAGTTCGTTCCGTGCCACATGCGCTGTGTTGATTGGAGCATCCTGCACCGCCCTGGCACGAAACACCGCGCTGTCGTTTTCCTGCAAATAGAGTTTTGCCAGAGCGGATGTGTCCCAGTAGCTCATCGTGATCAGTCCCGCAGATCATCCATCACTTGCTGGAGCGAAGCCCCCTGTTTTCCCGTGGCCACTTGCGCACTGCGTGACACCAGCCTTTTCTCCCAAGACTGCGGACTCAGGGGGGGATGAGTGGCAACACCTGACCCGCGCACCTGTCGCATGGCCTCCCGCACCAGGCTTGTTAGCTTGGCGGCGGTGGATGGCTCCAGGCTCTCAAGAGTGGCGTCCAGTTCCTGGGCGATGCTGCTCATGGCATGATTATTTCAAACTTTGCGCTGCTGTGCAAGCCGAGATGACTCACTCGCCTCTCAGGGCCATCCTGCCGGCCTTGATGAATTGATTGCGGAAGGCCTGCCCTAGTTCACGGGCCAGACGGGTTTCCTGTACTTTGTCGCGGGAGGCCAGGACTTTGGCGATGCTGCCGGTGGCGGCTTCGTACTTCACACGGGTGAGATCCTCCAGCACCTGCACGGCGCGCTCCGGCATGCCGTTGTCGATGATGGTCTTCCACGCGGCATGCAGTTCATCATGGGAGTCCACGCAGATCACCCGCACCAGGAAGCGGATGACGCTGAAGGCGGCGGCGGTGCGCTCCGGGTGGTAGGTGAAGGCTTTGGCTTTTTCAAAGGGCGCCTCCTGCCCGTCGCTCATGCGGGCGATGTTTTCTGCCGTGTACAAATCGTGCCGCACTGCCAGACGACGCAGCGCGTGCTCCTTCGGTCCTCCAGGCTCGCCCACGCGGTAGCTCCACAGCTTCTGCCCCTCATCTCCCAGCACAAACTCCATGAAGGCGGTGGCCAGCTCCGGATCTGGCGCGCCACGCAGCATGCCGATGGGATCCACGCTTACCGAAGTGCCGCCCAGCGGGGCGATGAAGCCCACGCGGGAACTGCCATCGGCCCGGCGCACATCTTCTTCAGCAGAGCGGCCGTAGAAGTCGATGCACATGCCGGCGGCCGCATCGCCCTTCGCCACTTCGAGCGGGATCTTGGTGGAGAAGTCGGTGAAGTAGCGTGCATTGGCGCTGATGCGCAGGATGAGGCGCAGCCCTTCATTCCAGCCCTCCGCCACGGCCTGCGCTTCGATCTGCTCCGGTGTGAGCTTGGACTTTGGCAGCGCTTTGAGGCGTGCATGAGCAATCTCCATCTGCTGCTGGATCAGCATCTCCAGCGCCTTCGTGACTGAGCCGCTTTTGCCCGGATCACTCAGCGCGATCTGACCGTAGTAACGTGGATCGGCCAGGTTGTCCCAGGCCACGGGATTCTCCGCGATGCCGATGCGGCGCAGCACATCGCGATTGAAAACAATGCCGCTGCTGGAAAGGCAGGTGCCGCACCAGCGGAACTGCGGATCGCGGAAAGGTTCGCCACTGAGCTTTTCAGGAATCCCTGCGTCGGTGAACCATTCGGGATGTTTCTTCGCCAGTGCGCTGAGGCCGCTCGTTTCACCATCGCCCGGCACCAGCGTGCCCGCACGGGCCTGCTGCTCGAAGTCATAAGCGCCGCCGCCAAAGAACACATCCATGCCGGTGCCGACGTTGGAGGAAAGGTAGGCCCGGCGTGCGGGATCTTCCGGTGCGGCTTTGGGATTCAGGCAGGCCTGCGCCACGGCGGGGGACCACGTCTGCCCCAGTTGTTTCTGCCAGTGCTGCTGAAATGCGGCGAGGGCTTCTGACTTGATCAGCATGGCGATCTCCGAGGTGCCGCCGGGCACGCGCCAGTCGATGAAGAGGGTCTGTCCCCTGGTGGCTTTCCAGTGGGCTGCGAAGGCGTGGCCGAACTCGGCGCGGATGCGGTCGTGGTGGGGGGAGATGATGACGAGGCGGCGGTCGTAGTGCGCGGGGGCGGTTGATTGTGTCGGATTCAGCAAAAACGGGCCGGCGAGGGTGGCGAGCATCGCCAGGCCTACCGCAAGTTCTTTGCGCCAGACTTTGACCCAGGCGAGGAGGGCCTGGGTGCGGGGGTGATGGAGGAGCGCGTTCATTTGCGCAGAATCACCACGTCGCCCATGGCGGCCATCACGCGGACTTCGGCTTCGCCGGGGAGGCGGAGTTCCATGGGGTTGATCTCGCAGACCTTCATCAGCGGGCCGTTCTGGACCTGGATGCGGTACTGGACCATGGCGCCGAGGTAGGTGGTGTCGATGATCTTGCCGGGGAAGCGGTTGGGGGAGTCCAGGACGCTGCCGAAGGTCAGGGCCTCGGGCCGGATGCTCAGCATGACGGGCTGGCCGCTGGCGGGCTGCCAGGTTTCGTCATTGGTGCGGCCGCGCAGGACGCCGAAGGTGGTCTCGATGTCGTAGAAGCCTTCCCGGCTGCTTTCGCGGAGGGTGCGTCCTTCGATGAAATTGGTCTCGCCGATGAATTCGGCCACCATGCGGGTGGCGGGATTGAGATAGATCTCCGGGGGGGCGCCCACCTGGATGAGCTTGCCGGCGTCCATGATGGCCATGCGGTCCGCCATGCTGAGGGCTTCGTCGCGGTCGTGGGTGACGTAGATGGCGGTGAGGCCGTTCTCTTTGCAGATCTGGCGGATCTCGGTGCGCATTTCCAGGCGCAGCTTGGCGTCCAGATTGGAGAGGGGTTCGTCGAGGAGGAGGCATTTGGGGCGAATGACCAGGGCGCGGGCCAGGGCCACGCGCTGCTGCTGGCCGCCGGAGAGCTGCTGGATCTTGCGGGTGCCGAGGCCGTCCAGCTTCACCTGCTCCAGGGCTTCGGAGACGCGATGCTCGATCTCGCGGCGGGGGCGTTTGCGCTCCTCCAGGCCAAAGGCGACGTTTTGGGCGACGTTCAGGTGCGGCCAGAGGGCGTAGTTTTGAAACATCATGCCCGTGGCACGCTTGTGGGCGGGGAGGCGGGTCACGTCCTGGTCATCAAACCAGATCTTGCCGGCGTCGGGCGTGTAGAAGCCGGCGATGTGGCGGAGCAGGGTGGTTTTGCCGCAGCCGCTGGGGCCCAGGAGGAAGAACAATTCGCCGGCGGCGATCTGCAAATCCACGCTGCTCAGCACCACGCTGCCGCTGAAGCGTTTGGTGAGTTCCTGGATTGTGATGGTGACCATGCGGATTTCGGCTGGTTCTAGCTGAGCGGCTGGGGGATGGCAAGCTTCGCAGAGATTCTCACAAGAACATAACATCGCAGTTGCAAAGCCCTCAGGTCTGTCCAAAATGCGCGTCCTCTCGCCAACCGGCAGCCACCCCAACGGCGGCTACCGCTGGTGAGAACGTCAACCATAGGTCGGGCTGTAGTTCAGCCTGGTAGAACGCTTGCATGGGGTGCAAGAGGTCGTGAGTTCGAATCTCGCCAGCCCGACCACGGTTAATGACGTCCGTCATGAAGGCAGTGACGGTTTCCGCGGATCGCGGAAGAGACCGAGGAAGGACGGGCAGTCCGTGCGGGAATGGCCCAGATGGCGGCCGAGTCGTGGGTGATGCTGCCGTTTGGCGCGGCCAACTTGTGCTGATCCATGGAGCGGCCGGCGAGGTAGGTGCCGACGAGCGAGCCAAAGCCCCAGAGGATGATGGCAATGAGGCCCTGTGGAGGATGTTCGACTTTGCCTGTCTGGCGCGGATTTTTCACGGTGTGGAGTGGCGGAAGAGTCGAGTGGCGGGTCATTGAAACCGGGTTTTGAATTCGCTTGCCAAAGGAGCCGTTTCAGGTGATAATCACCTGTGGTTTTTACTTTCAATGGCAGGTCGGATTCTCAACAAGGACGGCGGGGCGCCTCGAGGGTTTTCGGCGTGGGCGGGGCGCTGAGAAACCGAACTCGGAGAGTGCGGACGACTCCGCCCGGGGGGCTTTGGGAGCTTTTCACCTTGTGGCAACAGTGTGCGGGCTTAGAAATTTTAGACCCTTGATACGATATTCTTGCATCTGACATCGCATACCTATAGTGGATTCACTGACAGACGCCGGCTTAGATTAAGCATGCTATTTCAACTCATCTAATGAAAGACACTCTCTTACCCCACCTGCGCCGCGCCCGCTGGGTGCATTTGGTCCAACTCCTGGTTTTTCTCACGTGGGTCATGAGGCCGTTTCCAGGAGCTTTTTCTTACTGGACGCTGAACAATGGTGTTAAGACCGAGGTCGCCGATCCGCCGGAGGGGGATGACTGGTATGCGCAGGACGCGGACGGCGACGGTTTTAGCAACGGGCAGGAAGCCGCGTTTGGCAGCGATCCCTACTGCCTGGATTCCGACTATGACGGTCTGGCAGACAGCGTGGAATACCTGTATTCGCAGGCCGCGCTGGCTGCAGGCCAGCCGCTGCCCTATGATCCGTGGAAGTGGGACAGCAATGCGGACGGTTTCTCCGACTTCGATGAGTATTATCATGAGATTCAGGGCTACAACCCGGTGGTGAACTATACCGGTCGGTCGCAGGGGAGCTTTTACAGCTTCTCGGATGCGGATGGGGACGGGATCAAGAACTTTGAGGACAGCGACCCGCTGAACATGGACCGCGATGGAGACGGGCAGCTCAACTGGAATGACAGCTACATGGACGATCCCTACAATGGCATGGGGCCTCCGGGAGAGACGGACAGCGACGGGGACGGGGTGCCGGATTCGCAGGACGCGTTCCCCTACGGGAGCTTTTTCTACCAAGGGACTGAGTACGGCGGCTCGTGGAGCGATCGTGACGGGGATGGTGTGCCTGATCCGGCTGATCCGTTTCCGGATGGAAGCTACTGGTATGCGGGCGTGGAATACACGGCCCCCCTCGTGGACCAGGATGGAGACGCGGTCCCTGATGCCCTGGACCCGTGGCCTACGATCTCGGGGAGCTATGAGTACAACGGGGCGATGTATCCTGGAGTCTGGAGTGACCAGGACGGCGACGGGATTCCTGATGACCTTGATCCAACCCCCACTGGCACCTACACCTGGAACGGGGTGGAGTACCCCGGTCCCTGGGTGGATCAGGACAATGACAGCATCCCGGATGCCTTTGATCCCTGGCCGACCATCGGTGGCAGCTACACCTACAACGGCATGGAATACCCCGGCTCGTGGGTGGACCAGGACAATGACGGCATTCCCGATCCCGCGGACCCTTTCCCAAGCCAAGCTGGCAGCTACTGGTACAACGGCACCGAATATCCCGGGGAACTGATAGACACCGACGGGGATGGACTGCCTGACTGGGATGATCCCTTCCCAAACGGCGTCAGCTTCTGGTACCTGGGCACGGAATATGCCGGGACTTGGAGCGACATGGACAACGACGGGGTCCCAGACATGTTTGATGGTTTTCCGAATGGCAGCTTCTGGTATCAGGGCACCGAATATGCGGGGGAATGGAGCGACATGGATGGTGATGAGGTGCCCGACGCCGCGGATCCGTTTCCCGACATCGCCTACAGCTACTGGTACAATGGCTTCCAGTACGCCGGCCCGTGGAGCGACCAAGATGGCGACGGCATTCCCGATGCGCAAGACTCCTGGCCCAGCGACTCCTGGAACGATGCGCCGCACTACAGCTACCTGGGGGAGGAATACGCCGGCGAATGGAGCGACCGTGACAACGATGGCGTTCCTGACGGTGTGGATGCCTATCCCGATGATCCCACCAACAACGCGGACACGGACAGTGACGGCATTGCTGACCGCGACGAAAACACGCAGTATGGCACGGACCCGGCGAAGTGGGACACGGATGATGACGGCCTGAGTGATTTTGACGAGCTCTTCACCTATCATACCAACCCGCTGCTGGCGAAAACCAACCCGAACCAGCTTTACCCAGATTATGACATGGTGGATCAGACGGACACGGACGGCGATGGGATCCCGGACCGTGTGGAGCAGTTTTACGCGGCCCAGGGCTACGGGATGAGCCCGACGGACGCCTCCGACGCCAACGGCGACCTGGACAGCGATGGCTACAGCAACGTGCAGGCGTGGCGCAATGGCTGGAGCCTGACCGCCAGCCTGAACGGCTATGACAATGACCATGACGGGATTCTGGACGTGCTGGAGGACGCGTGGAACGGGCTGTATCCGGGCATTTTGAGCAACAGCACCGCGGCTGACGCCACGCAGGACTTTGATGGTGACGGCCTCATGAATTTCGAGGAAATCCTTCTCGGGCTCAACCCCGGCAGCGCGTACAGCCGTGTGACATCCGTGAGCGACCTGCAAGAGTGGGCCTGGCAGGGACTGGTGATGGGCAGCGGTGTGGCGGTGTCCTTCCACGGAGCGGTGGTGAGCGGCTCCGTGCTGCCGGCGTGGCAGGTGACGACGGATGCGGACCACGATGGCGTGCCCGATGGCCTGGCAGCCTTTGCCGCCGCGGTGCAGGGCAGCCCGGGCCTTCTGACCCTCCCAGGCCGCGTGGCCAGCGGGGATTATGATGGCGACGGCATGCCAGACTGCTGGGAGCACCGCTATCACCTGGATCTGCGCGATTCCGGAGATGCGCAGGCCAATCCTGACAATGACTCACTGATCAACCTCCAGGAGTACGCGGAGAGGCGCGACCCCCTGGTCAACGATGACCCGCCTGCCCCCAACGACACCAACCATAATGGCATTCCGGATGCGTGGGAGATGCAGATGTTTGGCAATCTTGACCAGGGCGCGGGCGGGGATGCTGACGGGGATGGTTTGAGCAATCTGGCCGAGTGGCAGGCGGGTACTGACCCCAACGTGGCGGATTCTGACGGCGACGGCATCAGCGATGAACAGGAGGTGGCCGAAGGGACGGATCCGACCAATGCCACCTCCAATGCTCCGGCACTTCTGGGGCTTCGCGTGTTCACCCCGCTTGATGCCACGTAGGGCGACGGCTCTGCCTGACCTGCGATGATGAACCATAATTCTCTTCTTTTTCTTTAGATATTTGCCTTTTTTATGACCTTGAAATCCATCTTTAAACAATGCGCGCTGCTCGGCGCATGCCTGCTGCTGCAAATGACGGCGCAGGCCCAGGGCATCCGGAAGGCCTGCAGTGACGGCAGTTGCAACAGATGCGGCGCAAAAACCTGTCCATTGCCGCAGCTGGGCAAACTTAATTATTCGATGGATTGGAATGATTACTCCTTCTTGCCGCCTGAGGTGGGGACCATTGGCTATTACGGGGGCTCCTGCAGAGGGACTGGAAGTGGAGGCCAAACTATCGTCGATAAGATCACGAGTGTCAGTTATGACCCCCTATGGAATAGCTGGGACGTCACTGTACATACAGAGGTTTACTTTCCCCCTAGCGGCCTCAATTCGGACCCCAACCAGTGGCCGATATGTAAATGCGCAATAAAACTCAATGGAGATCAATACGATGCTTATGTCCCCGTCCTTGTTCCCTCGCAGCCGTCCAGCGGCGCCACATCATCGCCATTACCGGTCGGCGGAACTGAAGTGCAGATGCCTGCCACCTCAAACGAAGGCGGCGCTGGCGTGCCAGACACTGGATGTAGCACCTGTGGTTCCGGCGGCGGTGAAACCGACGCGGGATCCATCCGGATTTCCATCGGCGTAGGCAGTGACACAGTCAACGGTGATCTGACCGTGAACGGTTCGGTGGATTTCTCAGCGAACCTTGCGTCGGTACACACACTCTCTCTGAGCAGCTTCGGCTTCAGCAATGTGCTGGGCGGCGATGTGAGCACGCTCACCGCAGGCACACGCCAGGTGAAAAACCGCGCTGGAGATGTGATGGCGACGCTGCTGGTGGAAACCACGGCCGCTGCCTCACCTGCCACAGACCTGCAGTCCATCACCCTCACCGTCACACCAGCGGCGGGTTCCTCCCAGCCGGTGTCCACCCACACTTTTGAAAAGGTTGCCAGCACTGGCGACTTCACCGGAGTGGGAATCAAATACACCCGCACCGAGGGCAGCAATTCGGAATTCATGGCTTTTTACAACAGCGGCGCGGGCACCACCGGCGTGGCGGCTGACGGCACGGTGTATGGCTCGTTCAAAACGGTGGACACCAACGGCGATGTGCAGATCTGGACCGCCATGTCCGAATCTGCGGCTTTCACCTGGAATGCCACCCAGGGCAAATGGACCGGGGACCTGACGGAAATGCTGGAGTTCATCCCGGCGGCAACCGGCCAGCCCACGGTGATCACGGAGCGGCACTATGCCAGGATCGGCAACCAGTCTGCGGACCAGTCCGCCAAGGTGGTGACGTCAGAGACGGTGACGACCAAGCTCGGCACCACGGTGCTGGACGAGGCCACCACGCTGCATGGGTACTACGAGTCCTACTACAAGAGCGGCACCGTGGTGGACAGCCGCTTTGGTCAGGAGAGATGGCAGGTGGACTCCACGGGCAGCTGGACGCTGACGGTGCGCGGCTACGTGCCGGATTCCGCCAGTCCCGATCTGGTGGAAACGCTGCAAATCACTCCCTGGCTGGATGGTCCCTCCGGAGCAGGGAGCCTGAGCACAACGGCGGCGGCCGAGACGTTTTTCACGGCACTGGCTTCACAGGCCACGGGGGGGAACCCACAGATCGCGGGCTGCCAGATCACGCGCTCTTTTGATGCGAGCGAGATCACCAGCGGGACGCTGCCGCCATGGTCAAAGCGCGACATCAGCCTGATCAATGGCGTGGTGACGGGCACCAGCTATGAGTTCATCGGCCAGGGGTATCTGGACAATGCGTATGCGCTGCCTGGGGACAATTACCTGTATGCGCAGAGCCGTTCGGAGCGCTGGAACGGCGCGGGGACGCAGGTCGCATGGAGCGAAAGTTTTGAGTCTGAAGACGGCAGCATGAGCGCAAATGTGGATCAGACTTATGTGGCGAGTCTGAGCTCCAAAGCGACCCTGACAGGAGGGCTGACGGCGGCGGATTCGTGGCGGCGGGTGGTGAGCGAAGACAATACCTACGGCACCCTATTTCCAGTTTACGCAGAGGGCGCCATGTTTCCGCTGTGGTCCACCACCACCAGCGACTCCGATGGCCGCACGCTCTCTGAAACCTCCAAGTTCAGCGAGAGCGGTACGACGATTCAGAGCATTGCCACCACCTATGCAGGAGAAACCGGCTACACCCGCAGCGCGGGTGATCTGACGCTGTCCTCCCAGGGGGATGACGTTGTTGCCGGCGGTCTGCGCACCTCCACAAGCACGGATATTCTGGGAATCACCACAACCACGGTGACGGATGAGACCACGGGGGAGATGGTTTCTGAAACACGGCTGGGCCTGACAACGAACTACACCAAAGCCACCGGCACCGACGGCAGCACCACCCAAACCGTGACACAGACGGCGGATGAGACCACGCGCACCGTCAGCGTGACCGTCACCGATGCCCAGGGCCGTACGGTGAGCAGCACGGACGCCAACAGCGGGGTGACGACCTACAGCTACGCCAGCAACGGCCGCACGGTGACGCAGACGCTGCCGGGTGGAGGCACACAGATCACGGAAAACTATCTGGACGGCCAGCTCAAAAGCATCACCGGCACGGCGGTGACGCCGGAGTACCACAGCTACACGGTCAATGATGGTGGTGACGCCAGCTATGAGGCGGGGAGCATCACCGAGACGGTGTATTACGGCAATGACAGCAGCGCGGCGTGGCGCAAGACGACGACCAACTACCTCGGTCAAGTTTTGCGGGAAGAAGCGCCCTCGCCCACCGGTACAGGAGTAAGCGTAACACTGCATACCTACAACGCCAAAGGCCAGCGGGTGAAAACGAGCAGCCCGGGGATGGCGGACATGATCATCGCCTATGACGACTGGGGCCGTGTGAGCCAGCAGGGCTATGACATGGATGCGGACGGAGAGCTGACGGTGAGCTCCAACGATGTGCTCAGCACCAGCAGCACGGATTATGTGACGGGGGAGGGCACGGTGCTGGAGCAAGTGGTGCGCCTGCAATATACGCAGGACGGTGCGGACACCACCTTGCAGACCAAGACGGAGCGCAAGCTGCTGGAAGGCTCCTTTTGGCAGCGCAGCACGCAGGCGGATGGCGGTGTCTTCACGCAGTTCGATGTGCTTTCCGGCAGCATCCGCACGGTGCATGGCCAGCAAAGTGTCACGGGCACGCAGTCGCAGATCCAGATTTATCAAAACGACCTGCTCATGAGTGAGACGCCGCCGGGCATGACGTCGGCGGTGACCTACACTTACGACGGCTTTGGGCAGGTGGCGACGGTGGTGCATCCGCTCAATGGCACGACCACCCGGACGTATGACACGGCGGGGCGTGTGCTCACCCAAAGGCAGACCGGGGGAGACACGGTCACCTATGCTTATAACACCCAAGGGCAGGTGACGAGCGAGACGCATTCGGACTCCAGCACCACCTCCTACACCTACGATGTGCAGGGCCATGTGCTCACGCAGGGCGGCACGGCGGGTTATCCGCTGGGCTATGAGTACGATGCCATGGGCCGCCTGTGGAAGCTGCACACCTCCCGGGGCGTAGGGACGGACGATGTCACCACCTGGACCTACGCCGCCGCCAGCGGTGTGCTGGTGAGCAAGACGGATGCCGCCGACCGCAGCGTTGGCTACACCTACGATGCCGCAGGGCGTGTGCTGACGCGTGCCTGGCAGCGCGGGGTCACCACCACGTACAGCTACGATGCCATGGGAAGACAAACCGGCATCGACTATAGTGACAGCACGCCAGACGTGAGCATCACGTATGATCGCGCGGGCAGACGCGTAAGTACCACGGATGCCGCGGGCACGCATGCGTATGCTTATGATGACGCCACCTCCGGTGGTCAGGTGTCTGGCTGGTCCGTCAGCGGCACGGGCGCATGGTCTGGATTGAGCGTGGGCTATGGCAACACCGCAGGGAAGCGCAGCAGCCGGGCGACGAGCCTTGGCAGCATCACGCTGCCGACGGTGAACTACACCTATGAGACAGGCAGCGGACGGATGGCTGGCGTGAGCGCCAGCGATTTCTCGGTCAGCTACGGCTACGATGCGGCCACCGGCTGGAACAGCGGAGTGACTTACACCAGCGGTCTGAGCAGCGCACGCACGGCGGATGCGCTGGGCCGGCTGGATGCCATCACCTGGAGCGTGGGCGGTGCCACGGTGAGCGGCCATGATTACACGCTCAATGCTCTGAACCGGCGCACCGCCGCGCAGCGGCAGGACGGCTCCACATGGAGCTACGGCTACAACGCACGCGGTGAAATCACCAGCGCGGCCAAAGGGACCGAACCGGGCAAGCAGTTCGCCTTTGCCTATGACGGCATTGGCAACCGCACCATCAGCAGCGTGTCGAGCATCGCCAGCACCACCACGTTGCGAACCACGGGCTACAGCGCCAATGCATTGAACCAGTATGATTCCATCACCCATCCACAGCCCGGGTGGCTGGTGCTGCGCGGCAGTGCCAACACCGCCGCAGGCACCACAGTGACCATTGATGGCAATGCGCCCACCCTGACGACAGGCACGCTATGGTTCTACGAGCAAAGCGTGGACAACACCGAAGGCCCCGTGCGCCGCGAGGTGGAAATCACCGCCACGCGCTCCGATGGTGGCATCAACAACGGCCCAGTGACTACGCAGCAAAAGGGGACGTTGTTCATCCCGCCACCGACTGAAGTGCCCACCTACGATCTAGATGGCAATCTGACCAGCGACGCCCGCTGGAATTATGTCTGGAACGGTGAAAACCGTCTAGCCGCTCAGGAAGAGAAAACCGGCTTCATCGTTCAGCCCACCAGCAGCACGCTGGTGAAGCGGATACGATTGGAGTTCGATTACGACGCGCAGGGACGCCGCGTCAGTAAACGTACCTTCATTGCTACGGGAAGCGGCGGTTTTGTGTTGAAGCAAAGCCTCGTTGAGCTTTACGATGGTTGGAACATGATCGCCGAGATCGACGCTACCAGCAGCGCGCAGCTTTCCCGAAGCTATGAGTGGGGCATGGACATCAGCGGCACAATGGACGGAGCGGGCGGCGTCGGTGGCCTGCTCATTGAGCGGTTCCACACAGCGCCAGTGACAGTCGCACATGCGCCCTGCTACGATGGCAATGGCAACGTGACAGAGTTGGTGAATCTCGCCAATGGCAATGTGACTGCCCGCTATGAGTATGGATCGTTTGGCGAGACGATCAGTATGGATGGAGGTGCGTTAGCTGAGGCGAATCCGTTCCGGTTCAGTACGAAGTATCTGGATGAAGAGACTGGATTATATAACTATGGCTACCGCTACTGCGATGCAGTGAAGGGTGGCTGGCTGTCAAGAGATCCAATAGGCGAACGAGGCGGCGTCAATCTTTATGGGATGTGTGAAAATGACTCATTAAATCAATGGGATTATATGGGTTTGCGCTCGGGGTCGAATCCAAAAAGATATACATTATCTTTAAAAGACAAAGGGGGGTGGCTGGGTCTTTGTGGACATTTTCGTTATGATATCGAATGGCATGTGACCAGTTCTGGGAGTGGTCCGATAAATGGAACTGTTTATCAAGAGGGAAAAAGAAAGGTATATTTATACCCATGCACACCAAAAGGTGCCGACAAGGCGCACGCCGTCCTTATTCTGGACGAAAAGTTCAAGGAGGCATGGTCGTACCCATTGAAATCAGGCGATACGTGGGGTTCCGTAGATTGGTATGCTGCTTTTAGCAAGAGTAGGGGCAAATTAACACCGTGCGCGGGAAGAGTCGAAATAGAAGCAACAGCGTACTTCACAGAAGATTTAGTTAAAAATCCACAGCCAACTAAAAAGTTTAACTACGACCAAGTTACTGAGCCTTTAATGTATCCGCCATATCCGCCAGTACAATGGGCTGATTACAATTTGGGAAAAAGCAAGCAGTCTTTTGGTAATCATTCAAACAATGAAAAGCGTAAACTTATATCGGAATGGGATTGTTGCTTGGGGGTTAACTTTACCAAATTTATCAAATGAATATACGAGTTGTTTTTTTTATGGTTGGAATGGCCGTTAGTGTATGTGGATGCCACTATAACTCAATACGCCTGCCCACTAATCGATTGATGGAGTGCGCCAAGAAGCTGCGAGCTGGCATGAGCCGAAAAACTGTTGATGCGATATTGAAACCAGAGTTAAAAATAAACCCTGGGCCTCCGGAAATGGATATATACTATTTCACCGATGTTTTTTCCCCCACTAGGGTTTATATAAAAATGGAATTTGACCATATTTCCGGTGATCAAACTGATATTCTTCTAGCTTTACCTTCTGAGATTGTTGTGCTGGAAGGGACTCATGCAAAAAAAATTAAAATCAGTTATTATTAAAAAAATGAACCCACGCGCCAAAATGAACCCACGAGCCAACCAATGGAAATGAACCCACGAGCCAACCAATGGCATTGGCCATGCCAACCCACTTGAGAAATTTGAAGTCAGCCCAGCTGCTCGGTTCCGAACCCTCCAATGTTGAAGCAGCGCCATGAAGTTTTCGCAGCCAGCGCTTTCACACTTGCAGCCGCGGATCGTTGATGGCCCTGACGACGGTTTTGACGGAAAAAAGAAAACCTACTTCCAACTCAACATGCCAGCGCAACGCCCGCCACCAATGCGCTTCTCCCTGATCACTCTTCCAAATTGACGGCAGCGCATGTGTGATGGCCGTTTTCGGAAACAACTTCGGTAGGCATGCGACTGAACTGATGATGTCGGATAGGCATTGCCGCAAGATTGTGATGAACGCAGGCACATGAGATTGCAGTTTGGCAATGAGGCGGCGTGTGGCAGCATCGGCACCGTGTTGAAGAAGCTGCATCGGCGCGGATTTGGCGGGTGGCTTTGCCTCCTGAGCTTTGTTTTGCAGGTGACAGTGGCATTTGCCTCCAGGAGCCCGTCAGCGCGAGCACCACGGATGATGGCGATGGGAAGAGGACCACGGCTCTGCCTGACCTGCGATGATGAAACCATATTCCCTACTTTTTCTTTAGATCTTTGCCTTTTTTATGACCTTGAACTCCATCTTTAAGCAATGCGTGCTGCTCGGCGCATGTCTGCTGCTGCCAATGACGGCGCAGGCCCAGGGCATCCGGAAGGCCAACAGCACCGGCGGCTGCGGCGCCAAGAACTGCCCGCTGCCACCACTGGGAAGCCAGTGGCCCAATGCTACAGATTTTACAGAATACTCACTGGACCCGCCTGAGGTGGGAAGCATCCGTTACTTTGCCGGAGGGTGTCGTCCGAAAGGGGGGGATGAAACGGCCAGTTATGGCACTGAAATCATGAAGGTGACGGCCGTGAACTACAACGCGACGTTCAATGACTGGGAGGTATCGATCCATGACGAGGTTTACAATCTGCCGGGCGGCATGAGCGTGGACCCCAATCAGTGGCCGGACTGCAATTGCGTGCGAAAGCTGACAGGGGGCATCAATTTCCAGACGCCCTATTTTACTCCGGCGCAATTGTCTGGAAGCGCGGGCTCATCGCTGCCGGCGGGCTGTACGGAGGTGCAGATGCCGGCGACTTCCAACGGGAATGCGAACGGCCTGCCGGTGGCGGGATGCAGCACCTGTGGCTCCGGAGGCGATGATGATGACGAGCCGGGGAAGGTCCGCATTTCCATTGGCATGGGAGGTGACACGGTGGCCGGGGGCGCCCTGGCGGTGAATGGCATGCTGAATTTTTCCGTCAACCTCACGGAAGTGCACACGCTGTCTCTGAGCAGCCTGGCCTTCAGCAATGTGCTGGGCGGCGATGTGAGCACGCTCACAGCAGGCACACGCTAGGTGAAAAACCGCGCTGGAGATGTGATGGCGACGCTGCTGGTGGAAACCACGGCCGCTGCCTCACCCGCCACGGATCTGCAGTCCATCACCCTCACCGTCACACCAGCGGCGGGTTCCTCCCAGCCGGTGTCCACCCACACCTTTGAAAAGGTTGCCAGCACTGGCGACTTCACTGGGGTAGGCATCAAATACACCCGCACAGAAGGCAGCAATTCGGAGTTCATGGCTTTTTACAACAGCGGCGCAGGCACCACCGGCATCGCGGCTGACGGCACGGTGTATGGCTCGTTCAAAACGGTGGACACCAACGGCGATGTGCAGATCTGGACCGCGATGTCGGAATCAGCGGCGTTCACCTGGAACGCCACCCAGGGGAAGTGGACCGGCGATCTCACGGAAATGCTGGAGTTCATCCCGGCGGCAATCGGCCAGCCCACGGTGATCACGGAGCGGCATTATGCCAGGATCGGCAACCAGTCCGCAGAGCAGTCCGCCAAGGTGGTGACGTCAGAGACGGTGACCACCAAGCTCGGCACCACGGTGCTGGACGAGGCCACCACGCTGCATGGATACTACGAGTCCTACTACAAGAGCGGAACTGTGGTGGACAGCCGCTTTGGTCAGGAGAGATGGCAGGTGGACTCCGCGGGCAGTTGGACGCTGACGGTGCGCGGCTACGTGCCGGACTCCGCCAGTCCCGATCTGGTGGAAACACTGCAAATCACTCCCTGGCTGGATGGTCCCTCCGGAGCAGGGAGCCTGAGCACAACGGCGGCCGCCGAGACGTTTTTCACGGCCCTGGCTTCCCAGGCCACGGGGGGGGAACCCACAGATCGCGGGCTGCCAGATCACGCGCTCCTTCGATGCCAGCGAGATCACCAGCGGGACGCTGCCGCCTTGGTCAAGGCGTGACATCAGCCTGATCAATGGCGTAGTGGTGGGCACCAGCTATGAGTTCATCGGCCAGGGGTATCTGGACAATGCGTATGCGCTGCCCGGGGACAATTACCTCTATGCGCAGAGCCGTTCGGAGCGCTGGACTGGCGCGGGGACGCAGGTCGCATGGAGCGAAAGTTTTGAGTCTGAAGACGGCAGCATGAGCGCGACTGTGGATCAGACCTACGTGGCAACGCTGAGCTCCAGCGCGACCCTGACAGGAGGGCTGACGGCGAGGGATTCGTGGCGACGTTTGGTGAGCGAAGACAACACCTACGGTACCCTATTTCCAGTTTACGCAGAGGGCGTCATGTTTCCGCTGTGGAGAACGACCACTGCGGATGCCCAGGGTCGCACGGTGTCTGAAACCTCGAAGTACAGCGAGAGCGGCACGACGATCCAGACCATCATCACCACCTATGCAGGAGAAACTGGCTACACCCGCAGCGCGGGTGATCTGACGCTGTCCTCCCAGGGTGATGACGTGGTTGCCGGCGGTCTGCGCACCTCCACAAGCACGGATATTCTGGGAATCACCACGACCACGGTGACGGATGAGACCACGGGGGAGGTGGTTTCTGAAACACGGCTGGGCCTGACAACGAACTACACCAAAGCCACCGGCACCGACGGCAGCACCACGCAAACAGTGACGCAGACGGCGGATGGCATCACGCGCACGATGAGCGTGACGGTCACGGATGCCCAGGGCCGCACCGTGAGCAGCACGGATGCCAACGGTGGTGTGACGACCTACAGCTATGCCAACAACGGGCGCACGGTGACTGAGACTCTGCCGGGTGGTGGGACACGGATCACTGAGAACTATCTGGATGGCCAGCTCAAGAGCATCACGGGCACGGCGGTGACGCCGGAGTACCACAGCTACACGGTCACTGACGGCAGTGTGGGCGCGTATGAAGCGGGCAGCATCACTGAGACGGTGTATTACGGCACCGACAGCGGCGCGGCCTGGCGCAAGACGACGACCAACTACCTCGGTCAAGTTTTGCGGGAAGAGGCGCCCTCGCCCACCGGCACAGGCGTGAGTGCGAAGGTGCACACGTACAACGCCAAAGGCCAGCGGGTGAAGACGAGCAGTCCGGGCATGGCGGACCTGATCATCGCGTATGATGGCTGGGGGCGCGTGAGCCAGCAGGGTTACGACATGGATGCAGACGGGGTGCTGACGGTGAGCTCCACCGATGTGCTCAGCACCAGCAGCACGGATTATGTGACGGGTGAGGGAACGGTGCTGGAGCAGGTGGTGCGCCAGCAGTACACGCAGGACGGGGATGACACCACCTTGGAGACCAAGACCGAGCGCAAGCTGCTGGAAGGCTCCTCCTGGCAGCGCAGCACGCAGGCGGATGGCGGTGTCTTTACGCAATTTGATGTGCTTTCCGGCAGCATCCGCACGATTCATGGGCAGCAGAGTGTCACGGGCACGCAGTCGCAGGTCCAGATTTATCAAAACGACCTGCTCATGAGTGAAACGCCACCGGGCATGACGTCGGCGGTGACCTACACCTACAACGGCTTTGGGCAGGTGGAGACGGTGGTGCATCCGCTCAATGGCACGATCACCCACACGTATGACACGGCGGGGCGTGTGCTCACCCAAGGGCAGACCGGGGGAGACACGGTCACCTATGCTTATAACTCCCAAGGGCAGGTGGCGAGCGAGACGCATTCGGACTCCAGCACGACCACCTACACCTACGATGCGCAGGGCCGTGTGCTCACGCAGGGCGGCACGGCGGGTTATCCGCTGGGCTATGAGTACGATGCCATGGGCCGCCTGTGGAAGCTCCACACCTACCGGGGTGGTAGTGCGGATGATGTCACCACCTGGACCTACGATGCCGCCAGCGGTGTGCTGGTGAGCAAGACGGATGCCGCAGGCCGCAGCGTGGGCTACACCTACGATACCGCAGGGCGTGTGCTCACGCGTGCCTGGCAGCGCGGGGTCACCACCACGTACAGCTACGATGCCATGGGAAGGCACACCGGCATCGACTACAGTGACAGCACGCCGGATGTGAGCTTCACCTATGACCGCGCGGGCAGGCGCACGGGCACCACGGATGCCGCGGGCACGCATGCGTTCACTTATGATGACGCCGCTTCAGGGGGGCGGGTTTCTGGCTGGTCCGTCAGCGGCACTGGCGCATGGACCGGGTTGAGCATGGGCTATGGCAACACCGCAGGGAAGCGCAGCAGCCGGGCGACGAGCCTCGGCGCCATCACGCTGCCGACCGTGAACTACACCTATGAGGCAGGCAGCGGGCGGATGGCAGGCGTGAGCGCGAGCGACTTCGCCGTCACCTACAGCTACGACGCGGCCACCGGCTGGAACAGCGGGGTGACTTACAGCAGCGGCCTGAGCAGCACACGCACGGCGGATGCGCTGGGGCGGCTGGATGCCATCACCTGGAGCGTGGGCGGGGTCACGGTGAGCGGCCATGATTACACGCTCAATGCCCTGAACCGCCGCACCGCCGCGCAGCGGCAGGACGGCTCCTCATGGAGCTACGGCTACAACGCACGCGGAGAAGTCACCAACGCGGCCAAGGGGACCGAACCGGGCAAGCAGTTCGCCTTTGCCTATGACGGCATTGGCAACCGCACCAGCAGCAGTGTGTCGAGCATCGCCAGCACCTCCACGTTGCGAACCACAGGTTACAGCGCCAATGCGTTGAACCAGTATGATTCCATCACCCATCCGCAGCCCGGGTGGCTGGTGCTGCGCGGCAGTGCCAACACCGCCGCGGGTACCACAGTGACCATTGATGGCAATGCGCCAACGCTGACAACAGGCACGCTATGGTTCTACGAGCAAAGCGTGGACAACACCGAAGGCCCGGTGCGCCGCGAGGTGGAAATCACCGCCACACGTCCCGATGGCGGCGTCAACAACGGCCCGGTGACCACGCAGCAACAGGGCGCGCTGTTCATCCCGCCGCCTAGCGAAGTGCCGACCTATGACCTGGACGGCAATTTAACCAGCGACGCCCGCTGGAATTATGTCTGGAACGGTGAAAATCGGCTGGTCGCGCAGGAGGAAAAAAACAGCTTCATCGTTCAGCCGACCAGCATCACACCGGTGAAGCGGACTCGACTTGAGTTCGACTACGACGCGCGGGGCCGCCGCATCGGTAAGCGCACCTTCATCGCCACTGGCAGCGGAGGTTTTGTGTTGCAGCAGAGCCTCGTTGAGCTTTACGATGGCTGGAACATGATCGCCGAGATCGACACCACTAGCAGTACGCAGCTTCTTCGAAGCTACGAGTGGGGCACGGACATTAGCGAAACGATGCAAGGCGCAGGTGGTGTTGGAGGACTACTCATCGAGCGGTTCCACACGATACCATCTTCGGTCGTCCAAGTTCCCTGCTATGATGGCAATGGGAATGTGACCGAATTGGTCAACCCCGCCAGCGGAACCATGAGTGCCCGGTACGAATACGGCTCTTTTGGAGAAACGATCAGCATTGATGGCGGCGCGGTGGCTGAGGCGAATCCGTTTCGGTTCAGCACGAAATATCTGGACGGGGAATCCGGATTTTATAACTACGGCTACCGTCTTTACGATGCTCCCAATGCACGGTGGCTCTCCAGAGACCCCATCAAGGAAAGAGGGGGAATTAATCTTTACGGGATGGTGGGCAATGACGCGCTGAACCAGGTGGATATTTTGGGACTCGCGACTTTTGAAATCGTGTTAAAACGAAACCTGACAGGTAATTTCGCCGTGTATGGTGAACTGTCGGCAAGTTTGAAATTAAATCGAGCAGAAGAAGCAAAATTTGCATGCTGCACGGCACTGGTTCCTCTAAAGTTTATAACTTTGGAAACCGTTGGTAAACCTTTAAAAGAGGTGGGAACTTATACCCCATATACGAGCCCTGAAAATTCATGGGCCAATGGCACGGGAGCCAACGGCACAGGTTTTCCAAAAGACGAAGACGGTGAATTCATAGGACGCTTTACCAGTATTCGAGGAAAACTTGAATTCATCACGATGATGCAATGGATTTCACCTGGCTCGGGAAGGCTTCCACAAAAGCCATCAGAAATGTCGCAGTCTGATTATGATGATATAGTCAATCAAGAATTTCACCCTGATATAAATAAGGTTAAGGATGGAAGAAATATTCATTTTTGGCCAACTGCTAATCACTCCACCGGATGTGTGTTGATCGGCACTTCATACATTCCAGTTATCTCTCCTTTTGACGGAGATCGCTTTGGACTTGCTGCGAGAAATGGTATCGGAACACAATATCGTGTGCCTGGATTTGGTCTCCAAGATACGATAGACTCACAATTCAAACTTTTGAGAGCCGTTCAATGTGCAACAAAACAAGGGGCAAAACTGCAATATAAAGTCCTTAACGAGCCGCCGCCATTACATCCTGATGCGCAAGCTATGCCGCACAAAGAAAATGAGCGCGGTGCTCCGCCGCGTGCATTCCCGCTTAATTTTTAAGCCGTGAAATACCTCGCCTTTTTCTAAAAGTATGTTTCATCATAAAAAAGACAGTTCTCTAGGATTGTGTTCAACGGCATTGATATTTGCGTTTTTCACTGCCTGCATCGCAGGTTGTGTTTCCCGCCTATTTTTGGGCGTTGACCGTGAAATGTTGAGCAGGTTGGAATCGACCTATCAACAAGTATTTGCCTTGGAAAATCAATACGATGACACGAACATCGGAGCATTTGTTTCCCACTTGAATAGAATGGCGAGTGGTGCTGACCTAGAAGGTGGTCCGCCCTATTGGTTTTCCGAACAAAAGAAACTCCTGGAATTATTAAATCAAGTTCAGCTCAATGAAATGGGGCAACGCCGCCTTCGAATGCATTTGATGAAAAAATTTGGCATTGTCTCATCTGTAATTGAACTGCCACGGAGCGCAGCTGTTAAAGTTTATGTCAGCATTCCAGATCGTTTTAGATTTGAATATGGAGCGCTTGAAAAGCTTTTTAATGGCGACGTTCCTCCGAATTCAAAGTTGCTAAAATCAATGTTGGATAAACCAAATCTTTATAAATGAGCGTGGACCGTCGTTCGTGGGCATGGTGGGTCTTCGAGCCATCCACCGCGATGCGGCGGAGCCAGATCAAAATGAACCCACGCGCCAACCAATAGCGCGGGACGTGCCAGCCTATTTAAAAATTTGAAATCAGCCCAGGTTCCTCCTTCGTCGGGCTTCGCAGCTCGGTTTTTGAACTCTCCTATGTGGAAGCAGTTCCATGAGTTCCCCACAGCCAGCGCTTGCACATTTGAGGCTGCGGATTGGTCATATTCCTGACAACGCTTTTTGACGGAGAAACGTAAAACCTACTTCCAACTGAACATGCCAGCGCAACGCCCGCCACGGAGCGGTTGATTCATCTGCTCCCCGCAGATTCACCCCTTCGGGGCAATCCTTCGGATTGTCTCAAACGCCTGCATCCTTCGGCGTTTGGCTCCCTGATCACTCTTCCGAGGTGCCGGCAACGCGCATGTGATGGCCGGATTCGGAAACAACTTCGGTAGGCATGCGACTGTCCTGATGATGTAGGCTTGCCATTTGCCGCAGAAAGGTGGCGCGAACAAGGGCCAAGGGGTGTGCTTTTCGGCATGTAGGCAACGGTTTGCCCGTGGGGATTCGGTGGACGCTATCCGAGACAAGTCATTTCATGCCATCGGGGGCGGACCAGGGGGCGATGAGGTGGAGGTTCTGGGCCTTGAGGGCGGTGTAGCAGTCGGGGAGGTCGAGGTGGGGGAGGATTTGGGGGACGATGAGGGCGGCGGGCCATTGCTGGTCTTCGTGGATGGCGAGGTCGTGGAAGGAGGTGAGGGGGTGCTTGAGGGTGACTTGTGTGACCTGGGGGCTGCTGAGGACGGCGGCGAAGGCGGCGGGGAGGGCGCCCCAGCCTTGGGCGGCGAGGTGGATCTGGGTGTGGCCGGCGGCGGTGAGGAGCTGGAGGACGCGGAGGAGATCGTGGGTGCGCTGGCCGGGCAGGGGGCGGTCGAGCATCTGGCTGAAGGCGGCGTAGAAGTAGTGGCTGCCGTAGCGGCCGAGGAACTGGTTCGCGCCGCAGGTGTCGGGCTGGGAATCTCCCATGCCGCGGAGGTCGCAGGCGAAGAAGGCGGCGCCGGGGGAGGCGGCGAGGAGTTCTTTGACGAAGGGGGCCTCGCGCAGTTCGGCGTCGGCGGAGCGGTGGGAGATGTAGAGGACGGCCTGGGTCTGACCGCGGGGGAGGCGGGAGGTGAGGGCTTCGTCGCTCAGGCGGGTGAGGAGGGCGAAGATGGAGGGCTCGGTCTCGACGGCGTAGGTGCAGTAGCTTTTGGCGGGGTACTTGCGCTGGCCGACGCTGCGCAGGATGCGGTAGTCGGGCGGGGTGTCTGGGAGGGCGGGGAGGCGGAGGACGTGGCGGAGGGCTTTCTGCAATGGCTCGCCAGAGAGCGGTTTGCGCCGGGCGGCGAGGGCTTCGGCTTTCTCGCGCGTGAAGGACATGAGGGTGCGGGAGCCTTCCTCGCTGACCTGGCCTTTCGGGGTGCAGAAGAGGTCGGCGTCTTTTTCCAGGGTGATGGCGGGCTCGGCGGCTGCGGCGGGGATGCCGGTGGCTTTGCCGAAGAACTGGTACATGGCCTCGCGGTTGGACTGCGAGTAGCCGTGGGGATCCGGGCCGATGTGGAGCTGGATGTTCCCGGGCTTGCCGAGGAGGGTGTAGAGTTTTTTGAGGCGCTCGTAACTTTCGGTGGAGCCGCGGTTGTCGAAGAAGTCTTTTTCCTGGGCGAGGATGATGACGGGCTTTGGCGCCATGGCGGCGAGGAAGTCGCAGTGGTCGAGATCGTGGGCGAGGACACGGGGCGGGCACTGCTCCATGTCCTGGGGGAGTTCGTTTTCGGCGTCGCGGCGGAAGGTGGTGACGAAGCAGGAGGGGGCGGCCATGGTGAAGCGGGGCTCCATGCCGCAGAGCCAGGTGGTCTGGGTGCCGCCGCCGGAGTTTCCGGTGACGCCGAGGTGCTGCGTGTCGATCTCCGGGCGTGTGATGAGGTAGTCGAGGGCGCGCATGGCGTCCCAGACGAACCAAGTGCCGAGGAATTCGCCCACGAGGGCCTGGGGGACGCCCATCTGGTTGTGCTCGGAGGTGCCGCCGCCGAGGCGGGAGCCGAGCTTTTCATTGAGGTACTGGAAGCGCTCGCCCTGGCCGACGGGGTCGATGAGGAAACAGGCCTGGCCCTGGCGGGCGAGGCCCTGGGCGAAGCTTTGATAGGCCTCGGCCGCCTTGCCATTGAGGGAGTGGCCGCAGGTGCCGATGACACCTGGGACCTTTGCGCTGCCCGTGGCGCTGGTGGGGAGGTAGAGATTTCCGGTGACGAGGTAGTTTGGCCGGCTTTCGAAGACGATGTTTTCGATGCGGTAGCCCTCGCGCTGGAGGGTCTTGGTGATCTGGGCCTTGAGCGGGGTTTTTTCCGGCAGGGGGCCGAAGCAGTCGCGGATGCGGTCCTGGGCGGACTTGACGTAGGCTTCGGCGTCGGCCTTGGTTTTCAGGGCTTCACGGCGGGCATTGCCACGCTGCTCGGCGGCGCGGACTTCGCGGACGAGCCAGTCCTGCAGCATGCGGGGGAAGCGGTTCAGCGGTGGGAGGGTGGAGGCGGGCGAGGGGCCCGCTGGCGCAGCGGCAGCGATGGCGTCTGAGCTGCTCAGGAAAGATGAGAGGACGGGCCAGCTCATGAGGCCCAGACCGGTGGTTTGAAGAAAGTCACGACGGCGGGGCAGGGCGGGGGAGTCCATGAATGAGGTGAGATAGGTGGAATGATGAATATCGGCCGGAAGCGGCGTTTCTTTCCCATGTCCACGCCTGCTTCTCCCTCCCGCCGTCAGTTCCTCCGCGCCGCCGCCCCTCTGATCGTCTCTGCCGCCACGCTAGGGCGTGCCGGGGCGGTGTCTCCGAATGAGAAGGTGCGGCTGGCGTGCATCGGCGTGGGTGGTCAGGGCACGAGCAATCTGAGGGCGCTGATGGGCGATGAGCGGGTGCAGGTGGTGGCCATCTGCGATGTGGACTCCCAGCATGCGGCTGCTGCCGCGAAGCTGGCCGGGCTGCCGGAGAGCGCCATCTTCAAAGACTTCCGCGAGGTGCTGGCGCGCAAGGATGTGGACGCCATCATGAACGCGACGCCGGACCACTGGCACTCCAATGTGGCAGTGGCGGCGGCGAAGGCGGGAAAGGATTTGTATTCGGAGAAGCCGCTGGGGGCGAGCATCGTGGAGGGGCGGGCCATCTGCCGGGCGGTGGAGGAGAACAAGCGCGTGCTGCAGTGCGGCACGTGGCGGCGCTCCGGGCTGAAGGTGCGCATGGCCTGCGAGCGGGTGCGGAATGGCTACATCGGCCACCTCAAGGAGATCGAGATCGGCGTGCCGGGGAAGTTTGCCATTCGTGGAGGCTACACCGGGATGGAGGCTGCGGAGGCGGTGCCAGCCCACCTGGACTATGCGATGTGGCTGGGGCCTGCGGCGGAGAAGCCGTACACGGCGGCGCGCTGCCACTTCAATTTCCGCTGGATCGAGGAGTATGCCCCCGGCTACATCACCGACTGGGGCGCGCACTTTCTGGACGTGGCGCAGTGGGGTGCCGGCATGGACGATACCACGCCGACCGAGGTGAGCGCCACGGAGGTGAAGCGGCGCAGCGCCGGCATCTATGACGCTGCCGAGAGCTTCCGAATCGAGTACCAGTACAACAATGGTGTACGGGTGGTGATGACCAGCACGGAGGACAAGACGAAGTGGGGGACGCGCTTCATCGGCAGCGAGGGGTGGATCTACACCGAGTCCGAAGTGCTGAAGGCCAGCGACGATGCGATTCTGCGCGCCAAGCTCAAGGACAGCGATGTGAAGCTGTACGAGTCGAAGAACCACCACCGGAACTTCATCGACGCGGTGTATTCCCGGGGGCGCACCGCCGCCACGGCGGAGATCGCCCAGCGGGCGGCGACCACCTGCCACATAGGGGCCATTTCCGCCGCGCTGGGCCGGCCGCTGAAGTTTGACCCGAAGGCCGAGCGCTTTGAGGGGGACGAGCAGGCGAACCAGAGGCTGCTCCGCCCGATGCGGGAGGCCTGGCGGGTCGCTTGATGGGCGTTCATCTGTGGAGGCTGCTCTGAGCGGTAAAAGAGAGGGTGGCAGCGTAGTGCGGGCCACGCCTAACGCCCGGATTTAAAAGGATATATGTAATATTAACATATATTAATTATATTTTTAGTCGCGAGGGCTTTTGGGGTGTTTTTTCATTGCAGCCAGCAGGAGTGGATGAGGCGAGATCTCGGGCGAAAAGCCTGCCGGGCAGGGGAGTTGTCTGGACTCCTTTAGGGGGGTGCCTGCTGCGCGGCTATGATTGCAGGGGAGAGACCCTGCGGGAATGGGGGGGTATGGATCGCGGGAGAGAGCTTTTGCTATAGCTTAAATCACACATTTATAGTGATATACGCATTGTTAATATTAGTTAATTAAAATCATCTCCGGGTATTTAAAAAGGGGATCTGGAGGATCTGAGCACCAACAAGAACGCCGCAGAGCGAGCTCACGGAGGAGGTCTGATCTGCGGCGTTCTATTTGGGTTTTAAGGGGTGGGGAGAGTGTCTGTGTTGGTGTGGGTGTTGGAGGGGGGGAGGGTCTGTTACTTGCCCGGGAAGGTGGGTTCCTGGAAGTCGCGTTCTTCGATTTTCACCACCCAGAGGGCGGCGAACTCGGCGATCACGGACCCGTCCCGGTAGAACTTGTACCAGTCTCCTTCCCGCTCCCAGCGGTCTGCCGGGACGAAGGAGGCTCCTCCGATGTTGAGAAACACTTTGAATGTTTTCATGGCTTTTTGATCTCCTAGCACCATGAAATCGGGAGTCAGGGGGTGCGGCCGGGGTGGGAAAACTTACGAAAGGATTGAACGAATTCGCCAAAGCCCTGATGTTGAGGCTGTTCAGGCAAACAGGGAGTGGTGAGCTGGGGCGGGCCGGGGGAGGGTTTGGGGGCAGGGGGCGCACTGGCGCACTGCCATGGCAGGGTGCGTGTGGTAAAAGCCTGCTGTGCGACTTCCGTTGCAGTGCGCTGCGTGGCCGCTCCTGTGGGGCAGTGGGCTGGCAGGCCAGCCGCTGAGGACGGGCTGGAGGCGCATGCTTGCGAACTGGCGGGAGAGGGATTGGGGGGAATGTCTGCAACCTGCTGCGGGCTCGAAGGGTCCGCGCTCCTAGGACGTGGGCGGGGGGCGGTGCTCTGGGACGCCCTCAATTAAGACGTGGGCGCGATGGGAGGGGGCTCTGTTTGTGGCGGTGCCAGCCGTGGTTTTATGAATGATTCGTCATCCCAAAGATGACGACTTGACTAAGAACCCGCACGGCTGAAAGGCACGCGTCCCATGCATAAGGAGTCAGCCCTCGTCGCTCTGCAGACCATTGATGTGATCGTGTACAAAAGCGGTCACAGAGAGGTGGGGCAGGGGGAGAAGGCGGAGCTGCGGGAGGCGTGCCGAAGGCTGACCCAAAGTGTGCAGGATGAGCCCGATGTGGCGAAAAGAGCCGCGTGGATCGTGGGGCTCGTTCAAGCGGGGTTTCTAGAGAGCGTGGACCGGGCTAGCAGCCACCGGGACGAGATCCTGAAATGCGGGATTTCGCTGTCCCTGTATCTACAGCGGGAGGTGGGAGGCGGGGGTGATTTTTCCGCAGGGTGAGGGCCGGGAGGCGGGTGTGTCTTACGGGCCTTGAGCTGAGCGGGTACGAGCGGGTTTCTGGAGCCGCTGACCAACACCTCAGGATTGTAAAAAGGCGAATTAATTCACTATGTATCAAATAACTGAGGTGATTCCGTGCCCAGGATGTTGATGGGTTGAACGGCTCCTCTTTTTCAAAGGCTGTGACGGGAGGGCGGCGTTAGAAATTGATGAGGACGACTTTGGCGTACTCTTTGTCGGCAAACTCAAAGATGGGCTGGTGGGAGCGGGGCTCGACGACGCGGCCCTTGAGGGCGGTGTGGCCGCGGGTGTTTCGCAGGGCGACCTCGCCGCCGAAGTTCAGGGTGAAGAAGTCCACGGCCTGGCGGTGATGAGGCCGGTGTAGGTGTTGGGGCCCCACTTGAGCAGGCAGAGCTCGACGGTGAGGGCGTCCGGTGCCGAGGCGTCCACGACGGCGTGGCGGGGAGATTTGGAGGCCCTGAAGGAGTCCTGAAACCGGGCGCGAGTGTACTCCGCCAGGGCGGGGAGGTGGCGGCCTGCCCTGTGAAAATGTCGGCCTGTGTGCCCTTCGGGTGAAAATCTTATAGCCTAAAGACCTGTGATGGGCTGTACCGCTTCATCAGTGGCCATCCTAACCCGCTTTAATGGCAACTGCTTCCCCACGAAGTACGCCCCTGCGGCTAGGAGCTGGCTTCTCTGCGAAACGTGTTGACTTTGAAGGTAACAGAACGAAGTGCCCGGATGAACACGAAATCGGCCCTCGCCGCGCTTCGAATAATCGACGCGAAGGTCGATCAGAGCACGCATGAAAAGCTCGGCAAGGAAGACCTGCGGGTTCTCGCGGATGCTTCCGTGGAGCTGGTCAGAGGCGTCAAAGGCGACTCCTATGCCCAGGAAGCGGCGGAAAAGATCCACGCGGAGACGGAAGCAGGCTTCATGTGGCTCACCTCTAATCCCCTCAACTACAGTGTGGGGATTTTGGAGCAGGGAAGGCTCCTGGCCAACTACCTCCGCAGACAGCCGGAGTCCTACTAGCATCCGGGCCGAGTCTGAGGAGGCGGAGGCGGGCGTTTCCTCGCGCCAGACTTTCCATCCGCAGTCGAACGAGTCCCCGAACCCCGCCTGACATTGCCTGCGGGGAATGGCGCACGGCCGTGCGTGCGGGCTGCGG
The DNA here is from genome assembly GCF_044227185.1 of Prosthecobacter sp. GTDB lineage: Bacteria > Verrucomicrobiota > Verrucomicrobiia > Verrucomicrobiales > Verrucomicrobiaceae > Prosthecobacter. Next base: position 201,675 of record NZ_JBGAFO010000014.1, read on the forward strand.
CGAATGGAGGGCATGAAGCCCACCCTTACACGAATGCTGCTCCTCGCACTTGCAGGCCTGGCCTGGCCGCTGCCTCGCACTGTCACCGCAGCGGACGCACCGCCTGCGACTCTTCATGCCGGCGACCGGGAGGCGGCGACGCGGCTGCAGGTGTTTCTGGACCGGGCGAATTTTGGGCCGGGGAAGATCGACGGGCGTTTCGGCGGATTTTCGGAGAAGGCGCTGGGCTTGTATCGGGAGGCACACGGGCTGCCAGCTCTGCCTGCCGCTGCTACTGCCGCGCCGGCTTCCCCCAAAGAGGAGGGTAAGCCGGAGAAGACGGTGGCGCTGCCGGACCTCTCTGACATGGACCTGAGCAGCGTGAAGGAGGTCTTTGTGGACTACACGGTGACGGAGGCGGATGTGAAGGCCACGGGCAAGGTGCCAAAGGCGGTGCCGGAGCAGGCGAAGCTGAAGTGGCTGCCGTATGAGACCGTGGCGGAGGCGGTGGCGGAGCGGTACCACGTGGACGTGGACTACCTCAAGGAGTTGAACCCTGGCAAGGTGGAGGCCCTGAAGGCTGGAGACGTGCTGAAGGTGCCGAATGTGGAGCCTTTTGATCTGGCGGGCGTGAAGGCGCTGCCGCTGCTGGATGTGCTGGCGGAGAAGGCGCAAAAAGCCGAGGCCAAAGCGGCGCACGCCAAGGGGAAGGAGAAGGGCGGGAAGAAGGCGCAGGGCGAGGCTGGGAAAAAGGACGGGAAGGCGAAGGGCGGGGAGGTCCCGCCGCCGCCACAGCCGAAGCCGGAGGGAGAAGAGAAGGGAGCCAAGACGGCGGAGGCGGCGCCCACAGCCGCCGTGCCAGGCATGCTTTCACCGGAGGAGATCGCCCTCAAGGTGGACACGAAGGACAATATGCTGCGGCTGTTTGAGAAGGGTAAACTGGTGGCGGCGTATCCGGTGACGATCGGCTCCGCGCAGACGGAGTCACCGCTGGGGGAGTGGAAGGTGAAGGGGGTGGCGCTGCTGCCGAACTTCCGCTACGACCTGTCTTTCCTGAAGACCGGGGAGCGCAGCTCCAAGACCCACCTGCTGCCGCCCGGGCCGAACAATCCGGTGGGGGTGGTGTGGGTGGCGCTGGACAAGCCGGGGATCGGCCTGCACGGCACGAGCGATCCGGATGCCATCGGCCGCAGTGCGAGCCATGGGTGCATCCGGCTGGCGAACTGGGACATTGTGCGCCTGGCCACGCGGGTGCGGGCCGGGGTGGCGGTTTCGATTCATTGAGGGGGGGATGGCGCGCTTCGGGACTCGGAACTCGAAAGTTTCCAGGTTTCCATCCCTAGACACGGAAACTTGGAAACTTTTCCGGCTTCTATAGCGGTTCGCAAAACTCATTTCCGTTGAGCGGGCTGTTTCTTGACGCGGATCATGGGCTTCGACGGCGGCTGGCTGAGGACAGCCAGCCCTGCCTGCGCTGGGCACTCGCATGCCTGCAGCGAGGTGGGGAGGCTGGTCCTCCAGCCTCCGCCGAACGTCCCGAAGCGCCGCTGACCGGAAATCCGTTTTGGAAACGCTATAGCCATCCCGGCTGTCCATGGGAGACGGCGCCCCATGGCGCGCGGGCCTCCGAGCCCGCAGCACTCCGCAAACACCCACCGTTCTTCAGTCTCCGCCCCCCAGCGCCCTCGGTTGCCCACGAGGTGGCGCGCCCTCCAATCTCTCATCGGCGCATCCAGCCGCTATCCATTCACTCAGCAGGCATCGTCCTGCTTGCGGTGCTGGGAGCCCGGTGAATCCCGCGTCAGGCGAGTGGCACCTGCTGCGGGCTCGGAGGCCCGCGCGCCGCCAGAGGAGGCTCCGCTGTTTCCTCCTCATGCGCTCTCCTGCCGCGTCCCAAAAAGTTTCCAGGTTTCCATCCCTAGACACGGAAACTTGGAAACTTTTCCGGCTTCTATCGAAACGGGGCGGGCGGCTTGACGGCAGCGCCGGGGTGTGATGAAATGGCCAGCCATGATGCGAAGAGTCCTGATCCTCCTTGCCTTGTGCGGGTGTGTTCTCCCAGCGGGAGGCGGGCCGGCACCGAAGCAGCCTGCGGCTGGTGTCGTTGCCATACCCAACAACAATAACGGTGATTTTGGCATCTCCACGGCTGCTTTTGATCCCAAGGACATTCAGATCCTCAGCGCTCGCTACGCCCGGACCAACGCTCTCACGTGCGATCTGAAGCCACTGCTGGCCCGCCGGGCCGCCGAGAATGGGTTTGTGGTCTTGGAGGTCTCAGACCGGCTTTGTCGTGACGTGCTGAGCAGCAGCCCAGCCGGCCAAAGCCTGGCGGCCGCCCTGGGCGGCACCAGCGGAACAGGGGTGCCCATCGCCAGCCCTTGGGTGGACGGCAGTGTCGCCGCAGAGCTCTCCGAAGACCGAGGCACCCTGACGGTGACCTACCTCTACCGCGGCCAGCCCCGCCAAAAGAAAGCTGACTATGGAAGCCTGCTCTTGCTGCCGTGAATGAGGGCCGGGTGAACGAATGCCAGACATGAATGGCACTCGATTAAGACGGTTGATGGGGGCTGTCGGTGCCGCTGCACGCAAGCGTGCGGCGGAGGGTTTTGCCAACGCTGCTGGCAACCGGCAGACTGCGGCGAAGCGCTGGCTTTGCTTCCCGAATTGCTTGCGATAACCCAGGGTCGCCTCGCTCAGGCTCGCCTGACCCTGGGCTATAATCCGCAGCCATTTCAGGGCTGACGCGAGAATGGACGCAGGCATGGCAAAGAGAGATTCTGCTGTCGAAGACGCTATGCGACGGGGGGGTGCAAGCCTAACGACGCACGGCCTTAGCCGAGTGCCATTCATGCCCGGCATCTTTTTCTTTTTTCCAGGCTAAAAGTTCACGATGGTGAACGGCAGGCTGTCCTTCACTTTCTCTCCTGGTTTGGCGCGGAGGAGGCGTTCGAGCTGGCTGGCCCATTGCTGGATGGCGGCGTGGGCCTGGCCGGAGCGGCGGAAGTCCTGGAGTGAAATGAGAAGCACGATCTTGCCATACTCTTTGTCCGCAAATTCAAACACCGGCTGGCGTGAGCGCGGCTCGACCAGCCTGCCCTCGATGGCGATGTAGCCGCGGGTGTTGCGCAGGAGGGCTCCGGTGCCCATTTCAAAGGTCAGCAGCCCCACCACCTCGCGCACGATGAGGCCTGTGTAGGTATTGGGCCCCCATTCCAGCAGGGAGAGCTCCAGCGTGAGGGCATCTGCCGCCGGCGCCGCCACGACGGCATAGCGGGGCTGCCTGGACTTGCGGAAGGCGTGCTCAAAGGCGGCGTGCGTGTACTGCGCCAGCTCGGGCAGGTGGCGCTTTCTCCAGCCGGCGGTGTGTTCCACCCTTGAGACCACCGTCTGGTCCGCGCGAATGTCGTCATACACGACGGGTGCGATGTAGATCTTGCGGCAGCGGTCCGCCGCCGCGAGAAGTTTGGGGTTCTTGCTCCACCAGTTGCCGATGAAGGGCGAGCGCTTTCGATCCTGCCTGAGTTCCGTTTTGTGCGTCAAAAAGCCGGATGGCTGCACCTGGGTGGCCGCGAAGACATTTTTGACGGTGCGGCACGAACAAAGCGAACCCGTGACCGCCACCGCCATGCCGCCCAGCAGCAGAAGCTGGTGCAGCGATTTCATGCCCGATGAGGAGTTCATGGTTGGCTGAAGGGGTGGGAGGTACACCCGAATCTTCGAATCCCAGACGTCGGCAGGACGTAGGGCCGCGCCCCGGCGAGAGTAGGGGCTCCCGTGGGGGAAATGGGTGCGGGCGGGGCCAGGTGCCGGGAGGTGAGGCGAGGGGGGTGCGGTGGTTTATGAGAGCTCGGAGAGGGTCAACCCCGGCACGGCTCATTGGCTGGATGATGAGCAAGCCACAGGCACGGGGCAGGACAGGCCAGTGACCCTGGTAGCGGAGAGTCTTGCGGCGGCACTGGCAGGAGACGGGAGGGGAGGCGGGAGGAACAGCGGGGCAGGGGAGCTGGGTCGCAGCTTTCTCTACAGGAGCCCCTGACGCGAAAAGCATGTCTTGTCTCCCTGCGCTCTGCGGCCACGCCCGAAATGTTTCCATGTTTTGAGCGACTGCAAATCCGCGATTTATGGCCTTAACCGGGTTGCCATTCATGTCCGGCATCTTTTTATTGTGGGTGAGGCTTCGTCCGGAACGAAGGTAGAAAAATTAGGGGTAGAAACATTTTTCCAGACCTTTTTTATAACCGAGGGCCATTCCTGTCATGATTCGAGAGACCACACGATCCCTGAGTGAAGCTGAACGACGATTATTGAGGAGGCGGTCGGTCGTGCCTAAGGTGGGCAGTGTTGACTGGATGAGAGATGAACGGCGGGCCGCTTTTGTGACTTTGGCTGTTTGTGCCGCAGTGGTCCTGGTGGGAGTGGTCGGACGCTATCCCATGGCTGGGGCAGTCGTTGCCGGGGTGTTTGCGTGGATGCGCCTGGGTGGATATTGGGAGAGGCGGCGGTTGCGGCGGGGCATGATGGAGCATCGACAAAGGATCGCTGAGGAGTTGGAGGCCGGGCAGGTCAGAGTCATTCGCTGCCAACCGAGCCGGATCATCGAGCGTGAGGAGTTCGAGGATGAGGGGGCGTTTTGGATTTTCGACGGGGGTGATGGGCGGTATCTGGTGATTTGCGGGCAGGACTATTGCGAGACGCCCCGGTTTCCGTCGGCGGATTTTGAGGTCGTCCTGACTGCACGCCGCCGGTTGGTTGTTGGCATTCGCTCGCTTGGGCCGCGCATGCCGTCAACACTGGTGGTCAAGGCGGAGGACATTGATTGGGATTGTTTTCCCGAGGAGGAGATTGTTTTGTTTTCGGCGGCGCCGAATGCGGAGCTGGCGGATGTTTTGCGGGGGCTGGAGGCGGCCGCAGCGGGATGAGAACGGGCTTCAGCGTAGGGCGGCGTTCATTCCGATGTTTTGAACCACGGATTTCACGACCGGCACGGATCGATCCCATGCTTCAGGCTTGGTTATCCGGGACCGGCCGTGGGATGCGCGGTCGTTGTGGGGAGGGATGTGGGGGCGCTGTTTTTGGCAAAGGAATGGTGGGCAAAGGAATGGCCGGAGATTTGGGGGCGGGGGATTCCGCGGACGGATTGGTTCTTTGCTGGAGATGCTTGCGGTGCAGGGGGCTTGGGCTGGGAAAAGGGGCAAAAAGATTTTGGGCAGAAAAATTTCGGATTTGGAGGGGATGGAGGCATTTTCAGACCCATTGTTTGAACCACGGATTTCACGACCGGCACGGATTGATCCGATGCTTCAGGCTTGATTATCCGTGATCAGCCGTGGGATGCGTGGTCGTTGTGGGGAGGGAGGGACGACAGAGGGAAGGGGGGGCGGGATCTCTGCATGCGGAATGAATCACCTTTCAAAATCGATCCTCCGAAATAAATTAGGCCATGCCCGCGACACTCCTTGACCTCAATGCGTGCGAGATCACGTGTGCACGAGTTACAGGCGATCACCAGATCGCGGTCCGCTTTCGTGACGGCCTGCTGGCCGAACTCAACCTGGCTGGCTGAGCAGCCAGGAGGGGCCCATGGTCGAGCCGCTGCGCTCAGCGGCTCTTTTTGCTGACATGGACATCGACGATGGAGTGCTCACGTGCCCGAACCATTACGACCTTGATCCGGTCACACTGCGTCATTGGGCGGAGCAGGGGTATTGCGGGTGAACTCATCGACACGAGCGGCAGCTTTTCCCTGCCTCCGCCGGTTCGTTTCCATTTTGCCCCCCTATAGAGGGAAACCATGGAAACCGAAAACGAGGCCCCATGGCTGCCTCCTCATGCGCCCCGCTGGCACGGGCTGAAAAGTTTCCGTGTTCCGTGCCTAGAGATGGAAACTTGGAAACTTTTTTTGGGCTATCCAGCAGAGCAGGGGGCGGGAATGGTGGCTGGTCTGGTTCAGTTCCCAATGCCCGCTGGCAGGAACCGCAGGGTATCGGCCTCACGATCGTCACCTTCGCCCTCAGTCAAGGTCAGGAGGCCGCCACTGAGTTGAATCTGGATGGCCACGGGCCTCCGCTCTTCACACCAGACGCGTTCAATCACTTGTCCTTTCAGATTGAAGGCGGTCGTGTCATCAACCACTCGGGAGCACTCATAGTTCTCCCGTTCAAACAGGACGTCCTCCTGGTCCATCTGCCGCCAGTGTCCGCCCATGGAGATGAAGAAGCTGTGGATCTGCCCGCACTCCAGTTCCATGATGACCTTTTCCGGATGGCTGTCGTCTTCTGGGTTGGACGTGTAGGCCCTCGACTTTGGCGATCACGCGCCCCCTGAGTTGCTCCGTTAACTCCCAATCCCACACCTGGGCAAAAAGCTTTTCGTCCGGAGTCATTTTTCGAGATTGGTCAGGATAACATCAAATGGCTTCAGAGCCCAGCTCAATGCTGGCATCTTTTCTGTTTTCCTTTGTAATCTCGCCTGGGTGATTCATGATGATTTATGCATCATTTTCTTGTGACCATCAGTGAGAAGAAACAAGCTGGAGAGTCTCTGTGTTCGACTTATTACGCGGATGCTAAGGGCTTCACCTTTGAGAAACTTTGGCAGATGTCCGGAGATATGTTTGAGGCGATGGCGCAATTGCTTTACACCGAAGGTTATGAAAAAGGAGATGCCAAAGGACTGCTGGAATCTCTTTCCAAATCCAATTCTATCATGGTGATTGCAGCCTTCATTCATGCCTTTGTTGATGCTGATGTTCGCCGTCCAGACTCTAAATTCCGCAGGCCTACGGGTTGGCCTTCTGTCAAAACTTTCTCCTGTCATGCGCCTGCTGCTGACACCCTTCTCAAACAGAGGATGGCTCTGGGTGGAATTGAAATTTGGTCGTTTAAGACCGAGACGGACGCGGAGAAGTGCCACGTTGACGGTCAGACTGAGGTCTGATGGTATAGACAGCCTGACGAGACGGTTTAAAACAAGCTACAATGCCTAACATCTTTCCCCCGGTTTCCATCGGCGCATTTTAAGGTGATCCTTGGGGTACGCCACGGGCTGGTGGGTCGGCATTCGATCCCGTGTGGTCCGCGCATGCCGTCAACGCTGGTGGTCAAGGGGGGGCGAGGTTACGTAGGACTTTTTCCCGAGGGGGGGAGATTGTCCTGTTTCGGCGGAACCGCATGCGGAGCTGGCGGTTGTTTTGCGGGGGTTGGAGGCGGCCACGGCGGGCTGAGCAGGCGCTTATTCGGAGGAAGCTGCAGACTTGCAGATGAAGTGATAATGATTAGGTGGCGTTAGACCTGCCCGGCAGGGTTGAAGCGTAACCTCCAGACGCACCTTCAGATCTGGAAGCAGAATATCCGCGTCTTGTTCTGCGATTGAAGCTGCAAATACCCCCAGCGGTATCAGAAATGAGCCACCACAGGCGAGGCCATCAGACGTTGCAAAAATTTCCACTGTTCCGTCAATGACGGCTTGGTGGGTCATAGTCAACCGTGCTGGAGCCGCAGGGCGTTCTGGACGATCAAAAATCTCAAGCAGTGAAGCGGGAAGTTCTGCGAATTTCATTTTATCAAGCTTGACTCATGGAAACTTGGATAGTCATCGGCCCATCTCGCTAATTTGTCAACGTTAAATACTTTACATTACATTGATTGTTGGTAGTTAATAATCGTGCCGCTCGGAGGCTTTTGAGGAGGCCTCTGCTGGAGAAACCGGGCGCGGGTTACCTGCCTACCCTACCAGCTTGAGGGTGCGTTTTTCTTGGGCGCTTTGGAAGGCGGTGTCCACGATTTGCTGGCCGATGCGGGAGATGTCGAGGCGGAGGGGGCCGATCAAGGGGGCGCCGGTCTCGAGGTGGTGGATGACGTTTTCGATGGGGTTGCGGTTGGGCGACTGGACGGGGTCCACGGGGACTTCGTAGCCTTCCGGGCGGGCGCGGGTCTGGACGCGGAGGGTGGGCTCGTAGTCGTAGCAGGAAATGGTGCCGTCGGTGCCTTTGAGGACGAAGCCGCATTTGGGCTGGGGCTGGTGGGTCCAGGGATCGGTGAAGGTGCCCCAGCGGGTTTCGGATTTGCTGAGGCCGAAGGCGTAGCGGATGACGGCGACGGCGTGCTCATCGACCTCGAGGCCGGCGGGCTGGTTCCAGGTGCAGGTGACCTCGAGCGGGGCCTGGCCGCCGAGGTGCCAGGTGCCGAGGGTGGTGCCGTAGCCCATGTAGTCGAGGAGGGATCCCCCGCCCTGCTCTTTGCTGTAGAACCAACTGGCGGCTTTTTCGGCGGCGCTGGGTTCTTTTTCGATCTTGTCGGCACCGTGGTAGAGGGGGCCGCGGTTGCCGCCGTGGTGGTGGAATTCGCGGACTTCGCCGATGAAGCCTTCCTGGATGAGGCGGTGGGCGGTCTGCTGGCCGGCGTCCCAGACGAGGGGCCAGTTCACGGTGAGGAGTTTTCCATGCGGCTGCATGGCGGCGATCATGGCGTCGGCCTCGGCGAGGGATCCGGCGAAGGGTTTTTCCATGATGATGTGGGTGCCGTAGGGGGCGATCTTGGAGACCCAGTCGCCGTGGTGGGAGGCGGCGGGACAGAGGATGACGATGTCGGGCTTTGTCTGCTCCATGCAGGCGCGGTAGTCGGTGAAGACCTGGGCGGGGGTGAGGCTGAAGTGGCGGGTGGCGTCCACGAGGCGGGCGGGCTGCTCATCGCAGATGCCGACGATCTCGGCGTTCGGGTGCTCGGCGGTCTGGCGGAGGAGGTCGCCCATGTGGAAGTGATCGAAGTTGATGCCGGCGATGCGCCATTTTTTGCTCATGCTCATGGGGGGATGGAAGCGGAGGGGGGCGGGGAGGGCAACTGGGAATTCGATGGATCCTGGATGCTGGATGCTGGATGCTGGATGGGGGGAGCTAGGCGGTGGGGTGGGGGCTCTTGCTCCTGTTGCCGGAAAAGGGAGGAGGAGTAGGAGGAAGAGGAGGAGGAAGATGAATGGGGAGCTGGCGCAGGTGGCGGGGGTGGAGGTTATTTGGGAGCGGAAGTTTTTTCACGGTGCGCCTTGATCGAGGACGAGTTCGAGTAGGAGGACGAGGACGAGGCGAGACGATTTTGACTCGGGTGATTTCCCCGCTTTATAGGCCGTTCATGGGAGCGAATGAAATCCGTGATACGCCGGGCAGGTTGCTGCTGGGATGGGCGGTGTTGTTTGTGTCGGTAGTAGTGCTGTCGTGGCGCGTTCACCTGCGGCCGGCGGACTATGAATGGACGGAGTACCCGACGGCGCTGGGAGACACGAAGTACTACACGACGCCGCTGGGCGAGGATGACCGGTATGAGGCGAACCTGCGCTTTGCGGGGGAGGAGGAGGGGCTGTTTCGCCGCAGCGAGGAGGCGGTGACCTTTGAGGATGCGGCGATGCTGAAGCGGGCGCTGGATGTAACGGGGCGGTATTTTATTTACCAGCGCGCCCAGAGCGACGGAAAGGCTCCCCTGCCCCTGCCTGTCTATTTGAAGAGCGGCGAGAACCGGTATGTGGAGTTTGGGGAGCGGAAGTTTTACCGGCCGTTTGTGCCGAAGGCGGGGCTGTGAGCGGTGGGGGCGCAGGGAACGGATGCCGCGGTGAGCGATCAGTGAGGTCTTCGATGAGTTTGAATGAATGCGGCGGTGATGGTGGCAATGCCGATGAGGATGAGCCCGCCGCCGATGGCAGCTAGGAACATGGTGGGAATGCATGCCACGCCTGCCACAATGAGGGCGAGGCCGGTCAGATACCATGAGGTGCGCTTGTTGACCGGGGCAGTTGCGGCTGCGGGAGGGGGTGTTTTTGAAGAGAGGGTGTTCATCGGAAGGTCAGGCAGGGGTTGGCGATGGCTTCTCTTTTGGTTCGGAGGGGATGGAATTTTCGGTCTCACCAAAAACCCGCCTGATCTCCGGGTGCGCCGGATGCGCTTTGACCGGGGGATGGGCACGGGGGCTGAGGGCCGCTTTTGACGGGCGACGGGGTGAAGACGCAGCACTTGAAGGGACATGTCCCCTGCCCTCCGCGGGATGGCTGCGGAACTACACGACCATCTCCAGCACCACAAGGGGGAGGCCGAAGCAAAGCAGGGCGGCGTAGATGGCATCAACCCAGAATGCGGACAGCCCGGCGCCGATGTAAATGACAGCCACGGCGGGCAAGGTGGTGATCTTGAGCAGCCACGAGGCCTTTTCGTTTTTCATGGCGGCCCAAAGGGCGGAGGCATCGCCGATGCTGGGGAAGGCGTGCATGCCCACGGAGATTCCGAGCCAGGCCAGGAAAACGTCCGTCGGGGTCAAGGCAGCGTCTGAAGCTGTGGCGAGGGCGGCGGGCAGGCAGATGAGGACGGCGAGGATGGAATTGATCAAAAAGGGGGCGAAGGCGATGAGGAAATGCTTCCAGCCGGAGGAGGGGGAATCATGGATGACGTAGCCTGCCGTATCTCCGACCTGAAAATAACAGACAGCGAGCACCGGAGTGCCCGTGAGACGGCACATGAGCTGATGCGCGGCCTCATGGACGATGACTCCGGGAAAGGTGAGCATCGAGATGAGGAATCCAGGGATGAAGATCATGGGTCGAATTGCGGGGACGAAGGGTCTTGCTGCTGCTGGAACTTCGAGAAATCGCCGAAGGGATTGGCCGGAGGAGTGAGGGCGGGCGGTGGTGGCTGTGCGACGACGGGGAGGGAGCGCACGAGCAGCTCCCGCACCCGCGAGGCCTGGTTCAGTTCGCTCTTAGTGCCGGAGCGGTTTTCTAGGGCGTTCAGGGCAAGGGCGGCGTCCGCATAGTGGCCGCTGCTGGCGGCCATTTCAGCGTAGTTCAGAAGGCTGGCGGTGTCCCTGTGGCGGCGGACGAGATCGTGCCAGGTCTGATAGGCCTCCTCCCAGCGCTGCTGGTTCTGCATTTTCTTGGCACGGGCGAAGAGCCGGGCCTCCTGGAAATGCCCGCGGGAGAGCGCCAGGGAGACCACGACCATGACGAAGACCACGAAGGTGCAGAGTTTGACCCAGAGCGGAAAGGGGCGGCGCACGAGGTCCATGCGGCAGGGCTCGCACACAAACATCTGGGTGCGGGTGCTGAACTCGGAGGCGCCGCAGTTCACACAGGCGGTAGGTGGAGGCTGGGCCGAATCATCATCAGACACGGCCGCCATTTGATAAGGCACCGGGGGCGGCAGGCGGGATGCCGAGGGACCACGGGGTGGGAGCGGCGGCGTGTGCATGCGCATGAGTGTGAAGTGAAACTCTTCCTTAATTCGAAGGGGCTGGCCGTGGCAAGAAAAATACAGCGGTCGGGTTGAGGCATTCGGTTTTTAAACAGGGGCAAAACGATTTGGAACTGTAGAATTGAAGGAGCGGGGAGGAGCTTTTTGACCCTCAGCTTTAGCCCTTCTGCCGGCATCAGGGAGGTGTGGGTGTCCCAAGTCACAAAACTGGCCTGTGAAATGCGCTTGGCACCCTGGCAAATCTCCCTTTAGTCCGCGCCCCCGAACATCCTTCCCAAGACACATGCCCATCGCCCGCGCTCTGCTTTCTGTTTCTGATAAAACCGGTCTTCTCGACTTCGCCAAAGGCTTGGCGGCGCTGGGAGTGGAGCTGCTGTCCACGGGCGGCACTTCGAAGCATCTGAAGGATGGCGGCCTGACGGTGACGGATGTGTCCGACCACACCGGCTTCCCCGAGATGTTTGACGGGCGGGTGAAGACGCTGCACCCGAAGGTCCACGGCGGACTGCTGCAGCGCCGGGACAATGACGAGGACAAGAAGAATGCGCAGAAGCACGACATCCCGTGCATCGACCTGGTGGTGGTGAATTTGTATCCGTTTGAGCAGACGATCGCGAAGAAGGACGTGACGCTGGAGGAGGCGATCGAGAACATCGACATCGGCGGTCCTTCCATGCTGCGCAGCGCGGCGAAGAATCACCGCTGGGTGACAGTGGTGACCGATCCCGCGGACTACAGCATCGTGCTGGCGGAGATGAAGGAAAACTCCGGCGACACGACGCTGGCCACGCGCGAGCGGCTGGCCTGCAAGGTGTTTCAGCGCACGGGGGCGTATGACAGCGCCATCGCCGCGTATCTGAACAAGGAGCAGACGACGCAGAAGACTTTCAACCTGAGCCTGCCGCTGTACGCGGAGCTGCGCTACGGGGACAATCCGCACCAGAAGACGTCTCTTTACGGCAACTTCGGCGACTATTTTGTGAAGCTGCACGGCAAGGACCTGAGCTACACGAACGTGCTGGACATCCAGGCGGCGGCGGAGATCGCGCTGGAGTTCCGCCGCCCGACGGTGGCGATTTTGAAGCACACGAACCCCTGCGGCGTGGGCTGCGCGGACGAGGACCTGCGCGAGGCGTGGCAGAAGGCTTTTGAAACGGACAAGCAGGCGCCGTTTGGCGGGGTGATCGTGGTGAACCGCAGCATGACGATCGGCCTGGCGCGCATCATCTCGGAGATTTTTACGGATGTGATCATTGCGCCGGACTTCGATGCGGACGCGCGGGCGCTGCTACAGAAGAAAAAGAACCTGCGGCTGATCCAGATGCTGCCGGGTGTGGCCGAGGCGCTCACCGAGCCGATCATCCGCTCCGCCCCTGGTGGCGTGATGGTGATGGACAGCGACTCCCGCGCGCTGGGACTGGACGATCTGGAATCCAAGGTGAAGACCATCCGCCCGCCGACGCGCGACGAGCTGGAGGCGATGCGCTTTGGCTGGCGCGTGGTGAAGCATGTGAAATCCAACGCCATCGTCTTCGCCTCTCATGACCGGACGCTGGCCATCGGCGCCGGGCAGATGAGCCGGGTGGACTCCTGCCGCATCGCGGTGTGGAAGGCCAAGGAGGCGGGGCTGAGCCTGAAAGGCAGCATCGTGGCCTCGGACGCGATGTTCCCCTTCCCTGACGGCCTGATCGCCGCTGCGGAAGCCGGTGCCACCGCGGCGATCCAGCCCGGGGGTTCCGTGAAGGACGAGGACGTGATCAAGGCTGCCAATGAGCACAAGCTGGCAATGTGCTTCACCGGCGTGCGGCATTTCCTGCACTAGGTGGAAGGTCAGGAGATTCAGAGGTCAAGGAGAGAAGGGTCAAGGCTGCGCCGGTCAAGAGGCGGAGGCTGGATGCGATGCTTGAGGTGCGTCGGCACACCTTGACTGCGGCCACGCTTCTCTCTCTTTGCATTTTGCCGCTTGTGCGCCCGCGACTCCCGTTCAATGCCTATGGGAATGCCGCTCGCCTATTACCTGCACGACCTCAGCCCGTTTGTGATCAAGTTTACGGATGGAATTGCCGTTCACTGGTATGGTCTCGCCTACGTGCTGGGATTTTACCTGACCTACCGGGTGATGTATTTTCTGGCGCAGCGTGGTCTCTCTGAGATCAAGCCGGAAGCGGTGGCGGACTTCATCACGTATGTGTCATTGTTCGGCCTGCTGCTGGGCGGGCGGCTGGGCTACATGCTGCTGTATGACTTTGACGGGTTCATCCATGCGCCGTGGAGGTTCTTCATGCTGTGGCAGGGCGGCATGGCCAGCCATGGCGGCATCGCCGGAGTGACGCTGTTCTGCGGCTGGTATGCGTGGAAACACAAGATCTCCTGGGCGGGCATCGGGGACTCCATTGTCTGCGGCGCACCGCTGGGGGTGTTTCTGGGGCGGATCGCCAATTTCATCAATGGCGAGCTGTTTGGCCGTGTGACCACGAGCCAGTGGGCGGTGAAGTTTCC
>NZ_JBGAFO010000003.1:0-672178 GCF_044227185.1 Prosthecobacter sp.
GTTCCTGCTCGAAACCATCCAACGTTGGCAACGTCAGGTCCGACCATGAACATAAACTCTTCATCTCAACCGCCGGATGCGGAACCGCACGTCCGGTGGTGTGGGAGGACGGCGGGGGCAACCCCGCCTCCTACCCGATGCGCTGTGCGGCGGTTCAGAGTCCCAGCCAGTTTCGCATGTGTTTTTGCAGCATTGCCACATCGACGGCATGCAACCGGCCAACAATTTTGCGTACTAGCCGGTCTTCGATTGTGCAAATCTGTGATTTGATCCCGCACGGAACATTCAATCTGGCAGCCTGCCACGCAGCCAGAGGGAAATCGGCATTCGCGAGCTGCGAGGTAATCGGAACCACAAAAAGGTCACCTGGATATGATCCGCTTCCGATGACAACAGCCGGACGGACTTTCTGACTGCTCAGATCCGTGAACGGAATCGGCAGAAGGACGACATCATGACGCGAGCAGTTCATTGAAAACGTCGTCGGCATCGTTGTCCCACACCTTTTCTAGCTGACTTTGCGACTGTGAGAGCCATTCGGAACGCTCCGGGTCGTCGCCGAGGAGTTCCACGGCCACACGCACGCGGCTGTGTTCCGGCAACGGCAGCGGAGCCAGAAGCTGCAGCAGCCCGTTTTCGTAAATCGCTTCGACAGCGGTGCTCATGCCGGAAAGTAACAGCCGCCTGCAGAGATGCAAGCCACCCCCGCCGCACATTTTGTCCCCACAGCTTTCCTTGCATTCACCCCCCGCGCGGTGAACCGTTCACATCTTATGGCAAAGGTGACTCTCGGCCTGGTGCAAAGCCGGGCATTTTCAAGCAAGGAAGAAAGCGTGCAGCAGCATGAACGGCTCATCCGCGAGGCCGCGTCTCGTGGCGCGCAGATCGTCTGCCTCCAGGAGCTCTTCAACACCCCTTATTTCTGCATCACGCAGGACACCGAGCTCTTCAATCTCGCCGAGACCGTCCCCGGTCCCACCACGGACAAACTCGCCCCCCTCGCCAAAGAGCTTGGCGTCGTCATCATCGTCCCCCTCTTCGAAAAACGCGGCCCCGGCCTCTACCACAACACCGCCGCCGTCATCGATGCAGACGGCACCGTGCTCGGTAAATACCGCAAGATGCACATCCCCCAGGATCCCGGCTTCGAGGAGAAGTTCTACTTCACTCCCGGCGACCTCGGCTACCGCGTCTGGGACACCAAATTCGGCCGCATCGGCGTCCTCATCTGCTGGGACCAGTGGTACCCGGAAGCCGCCCGCATGACCGCCCTCATGGGCGCGGAGATCCTCTTCTACCCCACCGCCATCGGCTGGCTGCCTAGCGAGAAGGCAGAACTCGGCGCCGCCCAGCACTGTGCCTGGGAGACCGTCCAGCGCGGCCACGCCGTCGCCAATGGCTGCTTCCTCGCCGCCGTCAACCGCGTCGGCACCGAGCAGCAGAGCGAATTCTGGGGCCAGAGCTTCGTTGCAAATCCTTATGGAGAAATCGTTGCAAAGGCCTCCGTGAGCGATGAAGAGATTTTGATCGTGCCCTGCGATCTGTCTGCCGTGGAAAATTTCCGCCGCATCTGGCCGTTTTTCCGTGATCGCCGCATTGACACCTACGCTCCCCTGACCAAACGCTACATCGATGAGTAAAGCCTCCTATCCCCAAAACTACCGTCTGCCCGCCGAATTCGAGCCGCAGGAGGCGATCTGGCTTTCCTGGCCCTCCAACAAGGAAAGCTGCCCCAAAACCTACCACAAGCTTCAGGACAAGTTTGGCGAGATCGCCAGTGTCATCTCCCGCTACGAGCGCGTCCGCATCAATGCGCCCATGCTCAGCCACATGAACATCCGCCTCAGCATCGCCGACAACGAAGGCGATCTCTCCCAGGTGGACCTCTACGAGCATAACACCAACGACGTCTGGTGCCGCGACCACGGCCCCATCTTCATCAAGCACAACGAGACCGGCAAAGTCGCCATCACCGACTGGGAGTACAACGCCTGGGGCGGCAAGTTCCCGCCGTGGGATCTCGACAACGCCATCCCTGAGAAAGCCGCCGCCGCCCTCAAGATGGAGCGCTTCACCTCCAAGATGATCCTCGAAGGCGGTGCCATCGAAACCAACGGCAAAGGCACCCTCCTCACCACCGAGGCCGTCCTCCTCAATCCCAACCGCCACGGCGGCAAGCCCGGCAACAAGGCCGAAGTCGAGAAAGAGCTCAAGGCCATGCTCGGCGTCAAAGACATCGTCTGGTTCAAGAAAGGCATCGAAGGCGACGACACCGACGGCCACATCGACGACGTCGTGCGCTTCATCCGTGAAGACGCCGTCATCTGCATGGTCGAGCCCCGCGACTCCGACCCCAACCACAAGGTCCTCAAGGAAATCCGCGAGCGTCTCGACGACGTCAAAGCGCCCGATGGCGGCAAGCTTGAGATCATCGAGATCGAAATGCCCCAGGCCATCGAAATGAAGGACTGGCGCCTCAGCCGCCTGCCCGCCAGCTACGCGAATTTCCTGATCATGAACAACGCCGTGCTCGTCCCCCTCTTCGGTCACAAGAAGAAGGACGCCGCCGCTGAAGACAAGATCTCCGAATGCTTCCCCGGCCGTGAAATCATCTCCATGATGGCCAAGGACCTCGTCACCGAAGGTGGCGCGTTCCATTGCATCGCCATGCATCAGCCGAAGTAGCACCACGATCCATCGAAACGGGTTCATACTTCATCGCATCCGGCTCCCCGCCTCGGCGTGTCGCGGTTCGGCTCGGCAAAGCCGGTCGCGCTGTTTCGGCGTCAGCACTTGCGACGCTTAGTGGCGCTTCAATGATCCCGGATGGGATCACAGCCGGTAGCCAGGGATAAGCTCGCGAAGCGAGCGCCATCCCTGGATGGCCAGCGCCCACTCTGGAAGCTGGAAGCAAACCGGCGGCCTTCTTCGCGCGCCGCACCCTCCAGCAGCCTGCCCTTCGTAGCTTTAGTGAAGAACGGACGTCTCACCGTCCTGCCGCCGCAGGTCACGTCGCGTTGCCATTCACAGACACCTTCCACACGACGACGCGGCATAAAGAAAGCGGTTCAGTGGTTTATTGATTATCTACCACCCCGTAACAGAAGCTCAAAATTTCCATAATAAACATATTCGTTCGTAAATAAACCACTCGGAATTTACAAACACTTACTTGGGAGCCTCCTGGGCGTCTGGTACGTTCGGAGCTCTATGATGGCTCTACGAAATCAGGATGTCTCCAAATCAATTCGCCGCACCGGCGCTCTGCTGACGCTGCTTCTGGTTTCCGCCTGTGCTTTGCCTGACGAGGCCATGCAAAACTACGCCGCTGCCGGCAGGGTCAGTCAGTGGAGCGGCGTGCTGAATGCCCTGAGCAACGCCAGCATCAAACGTGCTGAAAGCGCCGGCAATGGCCCCCTCTACAATGGTGCCGCCTCCATGAATGTGCCGCGCCACGCCGGCTCCATCAATGACATCGCCCGTTTGTTTGCCGGCATGGACTCCTCCCACAGCCAGACGGCTGCGGTCGTCGCGCACAAGCAGCGCATGGACACCCTCTGGGCCACTCACGTCAACGCCTACCGCAATCCCCTCCAGTCCTGGGCCAGTTCAGAAATGGGCGACTTCAAGAACGCCAATGCCATGTTCTACCCCTTCAGCGGGCCGGACTTCCTATTCGCCAGCGCCCTCTTCCCCTCCGCGGAGACCTACGTGCTCGCAGGCCTGGAGCCTGCCGAGCCCCTGCCACGCCTCAGCGATCTCTCCCAGTCTGAGATCGACGCCGGCCTCACCGGCCTGCACCGCGCCTGCTACACCATCATGCACAGCGGCTACTTCATCACCACGGAGATGCGCAGCAGCCTGCAGGCCACCCGCTTTCGCGGTGTGCTGCCCATCCTCATGGCCTTCATGGCCCGCACCGGCCACACGGTGGAGTCCGTGGACACCGTGCGCCTCGACGGCTCCGGAAATGTCACCCTCTCCGGCTCCTCGGGAAACACCGGCCTCATGATCCGCTGCCGCAGCGGCTTTGGCGCCTCCAAGCGTGTGTTTTACTTCCGCCAGGACCTCTCCAATGGCGGCGTCAGCGCCGGCGGGCCCTTCCTCACCTTCGTCTCCCGTCTCGGCCGCGTCCCCGCCTTCCTGAAAAGCGCCTCCTACCTCATGCATGAAGGCGGCTTCTCCAACATCCGCGACTACCTCCTCCGCCACAGCAGCGCCATCGTGCAGGACCCCTCCGGCATTCCCTTCCGTGATTTCGGCCGCTACGGCTGGAATCTCTGGCTCTATGGCAACTACCGCGGCACCCTCAGCATCTTCTCCGGCTGCCAGCAGCCGGACCTCGTCGCCGCCTACTCCTCCGGCCGCTACCCCGTGAAGCCCCTGAACTTCGGCATCGGCTATCTCATCAATCCCCAGACCACCTCCCTCATGGTCGGCCGCCCCACCCGCTAAAGCCGGAAAGGCAGAGTTTCTTTTGGTTGACGCCTCCCAGTCCTCGGCTAGTGTCGCGCCCCAATTTTTCCCCCAGAACCCATCATGGCCACCATCTGTCAAATCACCGGCGTCGGCGTCACCCGCGGCCACCACATTCATCGCAGCGGTAAAGCCAAGAAAGAAGGCGGTATCGGTCGTCACATCACCAAGCGTGTGAAGCGCGTCATCCTGCCGAACCTCCGCACCAAGCGCATCTTCGTGCCTGAGCTCAACAAGTTCGTCGAAGTGAAGCTCACCGCCCGCGCGCTCAAGACCCTCGACAAGAACGGCGCCTACGCCACCCTGAAAAAAGCCGGCCTGATCTGATCGATCAGCCCTCCTTTTTCAACTCATCCCTTCCCAAGGCGGATCTGGCCACAGATCCGCCTTTTTCGTACAGTACTCATCTCGCTCCGCGAGATGAGCCCAGCGCTCCCGCCAAGCTCCAGCTCCTCCACCTCATTCCCGCGTTCCCTGAGGGAGAGAGGAGGGGAACGCCGATCACCCGCGCCACTCCCTAGCCTAGTGGTGCGCCGGCAGCGTCGTATGCCCCGGAATCCCCACCCCAGGCACCACGCCCGGGCTCGTGCCCGACTGTCCCAGCGGCCCAAAGATCACCGGCATGTTGTTGTTCAGATTCGTGTACCCCAGCGTTGGGCTCCAGCTCACCCCGGGGAAACCATAGAAGTTCAGCCCATGTCCCTGCGGCACATACACACCCCCGCTGCCCGCGCCGATCGAGCTGACCGTCGGGCTCCAGCCGCCCGTCCGCCAATAACCATGCCCATGGTGAAAGCCTCCCCCAAATCCGTACCCGGTGCCGATCTGCCCCAGCCCCAGCACCGGTGCCAGGCTGCGCATGTAGCCGCCATTGGGCTGCTGCACATACACCACCGGCTGCTGTGCCGCATAGCGTGCCTGCGCGGCGATCACCGCCTCCGCCAGCTTCGTCTCACGCTCACGCCGCGCCTGCTCCGCCGCCTTGCGTGCCTCCACCTGCTCCTTCTCATACGCCTCCGCTTTCACGGCATCAAAGCCCAGCGCATTGCGCATCGGCGCGGAGAGGTCTGAAAACAGCACCTTCGCCGTTCCGCGGCTGTGGGAAAACGACACCCCGTCCGGGTCCCGTTTGATGATCTTGCACCGCTCATAGACTTTCCCTTGCAGCGTTTCGATCGTGGTTGGCTCAAAGGCAGACGCCGCAACCGCAAGTCCCAATTGAATCGTGACAATCAGAAGTGAGAACGTTTTCATAATATTTGTGGATTTGACTCCAAAACGCGCTCAATGCCAGCTTTTATTGCTTCGGCTCTCCGAAGCAATCTTTCAATGATGATGATGGTGTCCCCCAAACCCTCCAAAGCCGCCACCACCACCCAGCCCCACTCCAATGTGGATGCCATGCCCCACATTCCAGTTGCCGATCACCGTCGGAGTATAGCCCCCGTAGTACCCGCCGTAGTACGGGTAGCCGCCATAGGAGTAGCCCCCGTAGTACGGGTAGCTGCCATACGAGTAGCCTCCGTAATAGGGATAGCTGTAGCCGATCCCGGAGTAATAGCCCGGATAGTACCCGCCGTAGTAGCCATACCCCAGCCGCGAGAAGCCGCTGTTGGTATAAGCCGTGCCTCCCATCGCCGGTCCTGTAATGGGTGTGCCCACCCACGACGGAGTTGTGGCCTGCGCATTCGCTGCTGGCGCAGCCGCGGCCGCTGCCGCCAGGCGGCTGGCAGTCGCCAGGTAGCTCGCCTCGGCCATCTTGGCCTCCATCAGCCGTTCCTGCATCACGATCTCCTTCTGCTTCTGCCGCTCCTGCTCCGCCTTGCGCAGCGCCGCCTGTTCCTTCTGGTACGCCGCCTCCGCCTTGGCGTCATAGTGGAACTCGCTCCGCAGGCTTTCAGGCAGGTTCGCATACGGAATCTTCGTCACCCCCTCCCGGTGCGTGAAGGTCACCCCGTCCGGATAGACATGCGAGAGCTGGCAGTCGAAGTACATCTTGCCGTCCCGGGTGGCAATGACGCCGTAGTTTTTCGGAGCGGCGCCCGCCGGCGCCACGCTGAGCAGCAGGGCAAGGAACAGAACGAGTCGTTTCATGAAAATGACCTCCAGACAGGAATGATGATGTCCAATTCTATGACAACGAAGGCCAGGCCCCCGTTGCACGTAAATTAAACGTCAAAACTCAAAAAACATTCATCCCAAGGCCTCACACCATCGGGCAGCTCAGCCAGAACGTCGTCGTGTTGTTCTCAGACGCCACCCCCAGCTGGATGTTCATCTGGTGGCTCAGCATCGCCGCAATCGTCAGCCCCAGGCCCAGATGATTGCTGTTCTTGGAACCATGGAACGGACGAAAAACCTCCTGAATCTTCTCCGGCGGGATCTGCGAGCCTGTGTTGCTCACCAGGATGTCCACCCGGCGTTGCTCGGCGGGGGTGATGGTTCCCGGCCCGCAAATCTTCAGCGCGCAGCGGCCACCACCCTTGGCGGCGGCTTCCGCCGCGTTTTTCAGCAGCTCGGTCAGGATGTCCTTGAACTTCGTCGGGTCCACCAGGATCGGCGGCAGCCCGGCCTGCACATCCGCCTCCAGTTGCACGCCCTCCTTTTGAAACGGCTCCATCACCGCGCCTTCAATGACGGGCAGGTACTCGTTCAGCCCCAGCGACTGCGGCGTGATCTTCGCGCAGCCGCCGGCGGAGCGGATCCGCTCGCTCAGGTTCGTCACGCCCACGGACGCCTCGCGGATGTGCTGCATGTTTTCGCTCACCCCCGGGTCCAGGTCGTCCGTCATCAAGATCAGGCTGCTGAAGCCCTGGATCACCGCCAGCAGGTTGTTCAGCTTGTGCGTCAGTCCGCGCAGCAGCTCCTGGTGGAAGCCTTCGCTGTGTTCTTGGCCGAGATTCAGGGTCGTGGGAAAATAAAACTGCATGGCGGAAAAGGGGGGCGTGGACAGGACGGAGTAATGCAGTCGGCCAGCGGCGGTGTAAACGCGAATTTGGCGACTTCTTCAGCGCGATACGCGATTCAGGGCAGGGCGGGCTGTCCTCAGTCCGCCGCAGGGCGTCGCCACGCTCGCTTCCCACAAATCAGCTTTCGGAATTTGCTGGAAAAACTGGCATCCCCGGCGGCGCCTCGCCACTATCGCGCTTCATGGCCCTTCTCGAAGTCAGACATCTCACCAAGCGCTGGCCCACCGGCCGCCTCGCGCTCGATGACGTCGGCTTTGAAGTCAGGGAAGGGGAGATCCTCGGCCTCCTCGGCCACAATGGCGCCGGCAAGAGCACCATCATGGGCATCACCCTCGGCATGGTGCGCCCGGACAAAGGTGAAGTCCGCATCGGCGGCCGCAGCGTCCAGACCCATCGCGGCGAGGCCCTCCGCCAGATCGGCGCCATCTATGAGGCCGCCATGTTTTACGACTACCTCAGCGGCTGGCAGAATCTCCGCGTGCTCTGCTCTCTCTCCGGCTGGTGGGATGAGGCGGAGGTGAAGCGCGTCGTTCAGATGGTCAATCTCTCCCGCGCCATCCAGCAGAAGACCTCCACCTACAGCCACGGCATGCGCCAGCGCCTCGCCCTCGCCCAGGCCCTGCTTCCCCAGCCCAAGATTCTCCTCCTCGACGAACCCACCGACGGCCTCGATCCCGAAGGCATACGCGAGTTTCGCGAGCTCATCCTCCACCTGCGCAAACACCACGGCATGACCATCATGCTCAACTCCCACCTCCTCGGCGAAGTCGAGCAGATGTGCGACCGCTGCGTCATCATCAAGGACGGCAGAAAAGTCTTCGAAGGCCCCGTCCCCTCGCAGGAAAAATCCCGCCGCATGTACCAGCTCGAAACCAATGACATCGGACTGGCCCGCGAAATGCTCGACCGCTGCGGCGCCGCCATGGACAAGCACGGCATCGTCGAAGTACCGCTCAACATGGAGCCGCATGAGCTCGTCGCCGCTCTCGTGAACGGCCGCGTGCAGGTCCATTCCTGGCAGCCCCACCGCCGCTCGCTCGAAGAATTCTACCTGGGCCTCTCCTCCCGATCATGACACTCTTCTTCCAGCAGTGGTATGGCGAGCTCCTGAAGCTCTTCGCACGCCGGCGCACCTACATCGGCTTCGGTGTCTTCATTGCCCTGGAGCTGCTCCTACTCATGCTCATCAAAAAATACGGCCTGGGTCCCATTGGGAAGGCCATCGTCGGTTCGGGGGAAAGCTTCGAGTACTACTTTTCCGCGCTCACCGTGGCCAGCACCATCATGGGCTTTGCCATCTTCCTGCTCGGTGCGTTGTTCCTCACCCTCGTCGCTGGTGACATCGTCGCCAAGGAAGGAGAGGACGGCCACATGCGCCTGCTGCTCGCGCGTCCCGTCAGCCGCTTCCGTCTCCTCCTGCTCAAATACCTCACCTGCTCCGGCTATGCATTTTTCCTCGTGCAGTTCTTTGCCTGGAGCTCCTTTGTGCTCGGTCTCATCCTGCGCGGCTGGGGCGGCGGCTATTTCGCCATCGTGCCTGAGGTCTCCGTCGTCGCATTCTATGACTGGGGCCCCGGACTTCAGCGCTACGCCTTGAGCTCGCTCTATCTCGGCGTCAGCATGACCGCCATCAGCAGCATCGCCTTTTTTCTTTCCTGCTTCCGCATCAAGCCCGCCGCCGCCACCATCGGCGCCCTCGCCTACATCCTGGTGGACTTCATCATGCGCACCAGCGGCTTCATGGAAAGCTACCAGCATCTCCTCGTCACCAAGCACATGGCCGCGTGGGGGCGCATCCTCGCCGAAACCATCGACTGGCCCCTCGTCCTGCGCGGCTACGCCGTCATCTTTGCCGTAAACATAACACTCTTCACCCTGGGCTACGCCGTATTTGAATCCAGAGACCTCAAATCATGAATGTCATCAACAACATCCGTCAGCTCCGCTCCTGGAGCACCATCAACAAAGGCACGCGCTGCGTCTTTGTGCCCACCATGGGGGCCTTGCATGACGGCCACGCCGCCCTCATCCGCGCCGCGCGCGACATCGCCGGCCAGAATGGAAACGTCGCCGTCAGCATCTTCGTCAATCCCCTCCAGTTCGGCCCCGGCGAAGATTTCAGCAAATACCCCCGCACCCTCATCGAGGACCTCTCCCTCTGCCGTGACAACGGCGCGGACATGATCTTCGCCCCCAAGGCCGATGAGCTCTACCCGCCGGACCGCAGCATCGTGCTCTACGAGACCAGCCTCTCCCAGCTCCTCTGCGGCGCCAGCCGCCCCGGCCACTTCGAAGGCGTCTGCACCATCGTCGCCAAGCTCTTCAATCTCGTCCAGTGCGACGACGCCGTCTTCGGCAAAAAAGACTACCAGCAGTTCGCCATCATCCGCCGCCTCGTGCGCGATCTCGATTTCAATGTCGTTCTCCACGGCGTCGAGACCGTGCGCGAGGCCGACGGCCTCGCCATGAGCAGCCGCAACCGCTACCTCAGCCCCGAAGAGCGCGCCCAGGCCCCCGCCATCCGCACCGCCCTCGTCGCCGCCCGTGACGCCTGGAAAAACGGCGAGCGCGATCCCTCCGCCCTCGAAAAACTCATCACCCGCACCATTCAGGAAAAAGCCCCCCTCGGCCGCATCGACTACGTCGCCGCCGCGGACGCCACCACCCTCCAGCCCCTCACCGCCACCACCGAGCTCGTCGTCATCGCCGCCGCCGTCTTCTTCGGCACCACCCGCCTCATCGACAACATCGAGCTGAAGTAAGCAGCGAATCGCTGAATAAGATGCACCTCAGTCCCATTCAGCAAAATCTCTGCCGCGTTCCCGTCGCCAGAATGACTGCTCCGGCATGGTCATGTTTTCCCAGCCAGACCTCTGCGTACGTCCATCCTCTGCGGTTTTCTCATTTCTCTTCTTCGCCAGGCGGCACACGCCCGGCGCAAATGAGTGGCTCTCCATTTCCGGCCATTCCTTTGTCCACCATTCCTTTGCCAAAAAACAGCACTCCCCCCTCCGCCACAAACGGCCCGAACATCCTTCCCTGCTGCTCCACGTTCCACCTTCCAGTACCCTTGAGTTAAGTTGCTCCGAGGTGTAAAGGCGGGCATTCTTGTTTGCCGCGCCTCCGTTCTCCATGTCCGAACTCCTCTCCAGCCACAGCGCCGAAGGCTACGATCTCGAAGTCGTCCGCCGTGTCTGGAGTCTCGCCCAGGTCATCCCTGGCAACGACCCCGAAGTCTGGCGCAAAGACGAGTTCGGCGCCTGGATTCACCGCGCTGACTACCGCAACCGCCACTCCGACTACGGCTGGGAGATCGCCGACTACGGCTACAGCCGCCGCAGCATGGGCCTCGCCTCCCTCCGCCCCATGCAGTGGCTCAACTACCTCGACTTCATGGTCGCCGCCCGCAATCAAGCCGTCGTCACCGCCGACGGCCTCCGCAACGCCCGCCGCCTTTTATAAAAAGTCCGGCGCATGAATTTTCGCCTCACCAAGTACGATCCGCGGTTCCGTCATGAAAACGGCTGTTACATGTCGGATGAGTGGACCAGCGTCAGTGATATCGGACGTGCCTTCAACGGGGTCATTCTGACTGCGGCGGAATATATGCGCATCGAGTCAGCCTATGTTGCAGCGATGATGAGTTTTTGTGCCGCATGCAATCTGGACGGCATGGTCATTGACTCACTGGAGATGAATGAGCCCGACTGGCGCAAAATGGATGCCGCACAAATTCCAGGCATGGTCTCCATTGATCGGGAACATGACATATCCGACGGCTTGTTTGTTTCGACGGCGTCCCTGGGTTCAGTCATACGTTCCGTCATGCGAGAGGAGATTTGGTGCAGGCTTTCCGGAGCTTTTGAATCCTACATCCACTTTGGATATGACTACTACAGCTACCTGGGTTCAGCGGTGCTGACGGACGGCTCATTCATGCAGGATCCGTTGCTCTTTCTCGAATCCTTCGAGTCACCTTACGAAAAAGAGCCGCACTCTCTGAGTTGAATCGAAGCAAGAGTGGCACACGACCTAAAGCAAAAATCTGACTGTCCTTGAGACACGGACTCTGCTCCCTCTGCCTCTCCGCCCCTCTGCGGCAAATCGAATGTCCTCTGGCTCGCCTTGTGGCATATTTCCATTCTTCGTACGTAGTTCGGGCTTCAGCCCGTTCTGGAACAATCCGCTTTACCTCATGCTTCCCGCCCTATCCAGCGCCGTATTGTAGTACCGGCTTCAGCCGGTCTGGAGATCGTTCACTCAACCATCACAACTCGCTGCGCCGCACACGCGCAAACCTCGCTCAAGACCCACGCCCCCGCACCTCCCCGAAAGTCCACGCCCTCCGCCCCGTTCATACAGCCATCCGCATGCTCCGCCTCGCCTCCATCACGCTGCTCGCTGCCACGCTTCACGCCGCCCCCACCGACTTCTCCCGCGACGTCTATCCCGTGCTCCAGCGCGCCTGCTTCGAATGCCACGGCCCTGAAAAACACAAAGCCGATCTCCGCCTCGACACCGCGTCCCCCCAGCACCTCAAAATCGGCCCCGATCTCCTCCGCCGCGTCGCCCTTCCCAAAGAAGACAAAGACGCCATGCCCAAGCGCGGCGACCGCCTCACCCCCGCCGAGATC
This sequence comes from Prosthecobacter sp., assembly GCF_044227185.1. GTDB lineage: Bacteria > Verrucomicrobiota > Verrucomicrobiia > Verrucomicrobiales > Verrucomicrobiaceae > Prosthecobacter. The sequence continues at coordinate 12,080 of NZ_JBGAFO010000003.1, forward strand.
GACCACCTCCGCGCCTGGATCACCGCCGGCGCTCAGTGGCCCGACAAGCTCGAAACCCTCAAGCACTGGAGCTACATCCCTCCCGTTCGCCCCGCCCTCCCCGCCGTCAAAAACCAGGCCTGGCCCAAAAACGAAATCGACCGCTTCATCCTCGCCAAACTCGAAGCCAATAACCTCACCCCATCCCCCTCCGCTTCCCCCGAAACTCTCATCCGCCGCCTCAGCCTCGACCTCACCGGCCTCCCCCCCACTCCCTCTGAGGTCGAAGCGTTCTCGAAAGCCTACATCCAGCATCCAGAATCTAGCATCGAGCATCTGGTGGATCGCCTCCTCGCTTCACCCCAGTTCGGCGTCCGCTGGGCCCGTCCCTGGCTCGATCTCGCCCGCTACGCCGACTCCCACGGCTTCCAGCGCGATGACCTCCGCGAAGTCTGGGCCTGGCGCGACTGGGTCGTGAACGCCCTCAATGCCAACATGCCCTTCGATCAGTTCACCCTCGAGCAGATCGCCGGCGATCTCCTCCCCAACGCCACGCCAGAGCAGATCATCGCCACCGGCTTCCACCGCTGCACTCCCACCAACGTCGAAGCCGGCACCGAGCCCGAGGAAAGCCGCATCAATCAAGTCATCGACCGCGTCAACACCACCGGCGCCGTCTGGCTCGGCACCACGCTCGAATGCGCCCAGTGTCACAATCACAAATACGACCCCATCACCCAGCGCGACTACTACTCCCTCCTCTCCTACTACAACAACACCGAGAAGGAAGCCGAGCGCACCAATCCCACCACCCCCGGCTCCATCCAGTTCAAAGGCTCCCCCTTTAAAATCAGCGACCCCGGCGGCGATGCCCAGCGCGCCCAGCTCGCCGCACAGATGAAGACCCTGGACGCCCAGATCGCCGCTTATCAAAAGCAGGTCGCCGGCACCGGCAAATCTTCCGGCAAAACCCCCTCCCCATCATCCGCCGTCAAACCTCTCAAGCCCACCGCCTTCATCACCGAGAGCGATGCCGAGTCCGAGCTCCAGCCCGATGGCAGCGTCCTCCTCACCGGCCCCGCACCCGAAAAAGACACCTACACCTTCGAGACCGAACTCGCCGCCGGAGAGCTCAGCGGCCTCATGCTCGAAACCCTCACCCACGCCTCCATCCCCGGCGATGGCCCCGGCCGCGGCGGTGTCAATCGCCCCAACTTCGTCCTTCACTCCTTCGACTGCACCCTCACCACGCCCGACGGCAAAACCCAGCCGCTGACCTTCAAGACCGCCTACGCCGACTACTCGCAGAAAGGTTACGAAGTCACCAGCCTCATCGCCAAGACCGGCAAATCCGCCTGGGCCATCGGCCAGCGTTTCCATGAGCCCCACTGGGCCGCCTTTGAACTCAAACAGCCCGTCGCTGTTCCCGCCGGCAGCAAGCTCAGCATCCACATGGCGCAGAATTACGGCGCCTCCCTCGTCATCGGCTGCCTGCGCATCTCCAGCATCACAGGCAGCGTCGCCGCCTGCCTCCCCGAAATCGAAGAACCCGAGGCCGCTCCCGTGGTCGCTAAAAAGAATCGCAAAGGCAAGGCCGCCCCCGCGCCCCTCTCCAAAGACCCCGCGCTCGCCAGGCTCGAAAAGCAGAAGGTCGCCCTGCAAAAACAAATCACCGCCGCCGCCGCGCCCACCACCGAAATCATGCGCGAGCTCCCCCAGCCGCGCATGAGCACCATTTTCAAACGCGGTGTGTACACAGATCCCGCCGATCCCGTCACCTCCGCTGTCCCCGCCATCTTCAACACCCAGCCCGCCGGTCCGCCCAACCGCATCACCCTCGCCAAATGGCTCGTTTCTCGTGACAACCCCCTCGTCGCCCGCGTCACCGTCAATCGCTGGTGGGCCGAGCTCATGGGGCAGGGGATCGTCACCACCCTCGAAGACTTCGGCATCAAAGGCGCCCCACCCACCCATCCCGAACTCCTCGACTGGCTCGCCACCGAATTCGCCGACTCCCACTGGAACATGAAGCACATGATCAAGAAGATCGTCATGAGCGCCACCTACCAGCAGAGCAGCACCATTTATAATTTGCGATTTACGATTGATGATTTGGCCAAACAACCCCCGTCTCCGTCTCAGGCAACGCCTCCGGCTCAGGAAATCATAAATCATAAATCAAAAATCATAAATCCTGCCTTCTCCCTAGATCCCTCCAATTCGCTCTACTGGCACAGCCCTCGTTTCCGCCTCGACGCCGAAACCATCCGCGACAACGCTCTCGCCATCGCCGGCCTTCTCAATCTCAAACAAGGCGGCGCCCCCATCCGTCCGCCGCAGCCCGACGGCCTCTGGCAGAAAGTCGGCGGCCAGCAGTACAACTACGCCGTCAGCCCCGGTGCCGAGCAGTACCGCCGCGGTCTCTACGTCGTGCTGAAGCGCGGCTCGCCCTACCCCAGCTTCATGAATTTCGACGCCAGCGCCCGCATGGCCTGCGTCGTCCGCCGCTCCCGCAGCAACACCCCCCTGCAGGCCCTCACCCTGCTCAATGACCCCGTGTATGTGGGCGCCACCCAGGCCTTCGCCAAACGCATCGTGAGCGAATCCCCCAGCACCGATCTCGACTCCCGCCTCCAGCACGCCTTCCGCCTCGCCCTCGCCCGCGCACCCCAGCCGCAGGAACTCCACGTCCTCAAAACCCTCTGGGAAACCCAGTTCGAATCCGCCAAAGCAGATGCCAAGGCCACCAAAGAACTCAGCACCGGCGTGGACCTCCCCAAAAACCTCCCCCCCGCCGAATTCGCCGCCTGGTACGCCGTCGCCAGCGCCATTCTCAACCTCGACGAATGCATCACCAAAGGCTGATGCCGGGCCCAATGCCCCTCTCAAGGTCTGAAGGCATCGAGTGACCCAGCGCCGTCTTGTAGTCCCAGCTTCAGCCGGTTCCGGTTCTGGAACCGTTTTTGCGCCCCTGATCTGCAAGCGGCCCAAACCACCGGCTCAAAAACGCCACAGAACTCCGCAGGTGCGCCAGCAAAGTGGTTCGCACAGTCTCTGTGCGTCGCTCCGCAATCTCACTCAATTCCGCGCCTCCCCCAAGCCCCAGGTGATGCGTCCCTAATGCCCTGCTCAACGGCATTGGATGACTTGGAGGATACCCGTCAGCACATCCGCCCCATCCTTTTCCACAGAGGCGCGCCATTTCCGTCCCTTCGGTCCTTTTCGTCCTTCTGCAGCCCCCTGGTGTCCTCCTCCGCTCTTCACGCATAAACCCAAAGCCAAAGCCAAATCACCTTTCGCCAAGAATAGTCTGGTGATGGCGTTGTTTGTGCGGCTATTTTCCCACCGCAATGTCTCCCAATGCACCCACATCCTGCCCGCACTGCTCTTCGGATGAGAAGAAGCCGCCGGCCCCTGTGAAGGAGACGCTGCCGCCTGCGCCCTACATCTGCCCCATGTGCGAAGGCGTCCGCTCCGACAAGCCCGGGCCCTGCCCCCAGTGCGGCATGGCCTTGGAAAAAAACCCGCTCGCCCACCGCAATGAGCCCGAATGCTGCGGCGACGGCGGCGAGGACGAAGTGCGCGACCTCTGGTGGCGCGTGCGCTGGAGCGCCGCCATGACCGTCCCCGTGCTCCTGCTCTCCATGGGCATGGATCTCCCCGTCATTCGCGACATCCCTCACGACGCCTCCGGCTGGATGCAGTTCGTCTGGGCCACGCCCGTGGTCTTCTGGGTCGGCTGGCCGTTGATGATGCGCTTTGCCAGTTCGCTGCGCACCCTGCGCTTCAACATGTTCACCCTCATCGGCCTCGGCGTGCTCGCCGCCTGGGCTTGCAGCACCGTCGCCCTGGCGGCACCGCACTGGCTGCCCCACCAGGCCGGCCATGCAGGCATGGTGCTGTATTTCGAAAGCGCCGCCGTCATCACCGTCCTCGTCCTCCTCGGCCAGCTCCTTGAGCTCCGCGCCCGCACGGCCACCGGCTCCGCCATTCGCGCCTTGATGAATCTCGCGCCCAAGACCGCACTGCTCGTGCGCGATGGCGAGGAAATCGAAACGCCCGTGGACGACATCCAGATTGGCGATGTCCTCCGCCTCAAACCCGGCGCGCGCATCCCCGTCGATGGCACCGTCACCGAAGGCAGTTCCACCGTCGATGAGTCCATGCTCACCGGCGAGTCCATGCCGCAAAAGAAAGAAGCAAATGCTTCAGTCACCGGCGGCACCGTCAATGGCGCCGGCACCTTCCTCATGCGTGCGGAGCGCGTCGGCGCAAACACCATGCTCAGCCAGATCGTGGAGCTGACCGCCGCCGCGCAGGCCAGCCGCGCGCCCGTTCAGCGTCTCGCGGACCGCGTCTCGGCCTGGTTTGTGCCTGCCGTCGTCGGTGTCGCGCTGCTCACCTTCCTCCTCTGGTGGCGCTTTGGTCCCCAGCCCTCCTTTGCCTTCGCCGTGGTCAATGCGGTGGCCGTCCTCATCATCGCCTGCCCCTGCGCCCTCGGTCTCGCCACCCCCATGGCCGTCACCGTCGGCCTCGGCCGCGGCGCCCAGCTCGGCGTTCTCATCAAAGACGCCGGGACCCTGGAGCGCCTCCACGACATCGACATCCTCATGCTCGACAAAACCGGCACGCTCACCGAAGGCAAACCTTCCGTCGCCGAAGTCTTCCCGCTGCCCGGCCTTTCCGCCCGCGATCTCCTCGCCTGCGCCGCCGCCGTCGAGGCCATGAGCGAGCACCCCATCGCCACCGCCATCGTCACCGCCGCCAGGGAGCGCAACATCCCGCTGGCCACCGTCACGGATTTCCAGGCCGTCACCGGCGGCGGCGTGCTCGGGAACGTGGGTGAAAACGAAGTCTTCGTCGGCCAGGAGTCCTTCTTGAAAAAGAACGGCGTCTTCATCAGCGCGGAGTGCCATTCCCACTCCATGAAAATGCAGGCGGAAGGCTGCACCGTCGTCGTCGTCGTGCTCAATGAAAAGCCCCTCGGCCTCATCGCCATCAAGGACAAGATCAAAGACTCCGCCCCCTCCGCCATCACCGCCCTTCACGCTCTCGGCTTAAAGCTCCAGATGATCACCGGAGACGCCCTCGCCACCGCCCAGCGCGTCGCCAAAGACCTCAGCATCGACGAAGTCGCCGCCGAAGTCTCCCCCAAGGAAAAGCTCCTCCACGTCTATCAGGCCCGGGGCAAAGACCGCCACGTCGCCTTCGCCGGAGACGGCATCAATGACGCCCCCGCTCTCGCCGCCGCGGATGTCGGCATCGCCATGGGCACCGGCACGGACGTCGCCATTCAGAGCGCCCCCGTCACGCTGGTGAAGGGGGACCTCCGCGCCCTCCACCAGGCCTTCGCCCTCAGCCACGCCACCTTGAAGGTCATCCGTCAGAATCTCATGTTCGCCTTTGTTTACAATGGCCTGGGCATTCCCGTGGCCGCCGGCATCCTTTATCCCTTCACCGGCTGGCTGCTTAATCCCATGATCGCCAGCGTGGCCATGTCTCTCAGCAGCGTCTCCGTGATTTTGAACAGTCTGCGCCTGCGGCGGTTCCAGTGACATGTCTCACATTTATGCCCCGCTGGCATCACAAGGCTTGCCCGTGCTCCCGTTCTCTGAAACATTTCCCATTATTCCCTTTTTCCCGTGAATCCTGATCCGGCCAAGCCAGCACCGCATTCCCCTTCCGGCGACGATGCCAAATTCATGTCCCCCGAAGAGACTCCCACGGGAATGACCACCCTCGGCCCGGAGGATGTCACCATCGCGGTTCCCCACGTCAAGCCCTCCAGGCCCGTCACCTCTTCCTCGGCCCCCACACCGCCTTCAGACGAGCCGGCCTCCGCCACCAGCATGATCACGCTGGGCCCTGAGGACCAGACCATCGCCATCCCAAACCCCAGCCGCACTCTGCCTGCGGCCACCATGGGCTCCACCCCTCCCCCGTCATCCCGCATGGATACGGGCAGCCTCACCCTCGGGCCGGAAGATCAGACCATTGCCATCCCCACCGGCAAGCCGGGCACGCTGCCCGGTGCCGCCACCCTTCACAGCCACGGCAGCCTCCCTGCCGCCACCGCGGGCTCCATGGCCTCCATGGGCACCACTTCCAAGCCGCGCTCCCACATGGAGTCTCTCACCGGCAATGACGGCTGGATCGGCGACCGCTACCGCCTTCTCGACAAGCTGGGCGAAGGCGGCTTCGGCGTCGTCTATCGCGCCGAGCAGGTGAAACCCATCCACCGCATCGTCGCCATCAAGATCGTCAAGGCAGGCGTCACCTCCCAGGACATCCTCGGCCGCTTCGCCATCGAGCAGCGCACCCTCGCCATCATGGAGCACCCAAACATCGCCCGCATCCTCGATGCCGGCGAGACGGACATCGGCGCTCCCTATTTCGTCATGGAGATGGTCAAGGGCCGCTCCATCACCAGCTACTGCAAGCAGAACGATCTCAACCTCCGCCAGCGCCTCGCCCTCTTCATCCCCGTCTGCCGCGCGGTGAACCACGCCCATCAGAAAGGCATCATCCATCGCGACATCAAGCCCGGCAACATCATGGTCATGGACGAAGCCGGCAAGGCCGTCCCCAAGGTCATCGACTTCGGCATCGCCAAAGTCCTCGAAGGCGAAGGCTCCGGCCACACCATCGCCACCGGCGTCGATCAGCTCGTCGGCACCCCCGGCTACATCAGCCCGGAGCAGATTGAAAATGGCAGCTCCCATGTGGACACCCGCTCAGACGTCTATGCCCTCGGCGGCGTCTTCTTCGAGCTCGTCTGCGGCCGCGCCCTCATCACTCCGGCGGACATCGCCGCAAAGCCCATCCACATCCTCCTCCGCGATCTCGCCGAAAAAGACCCGCCCAAGCCCTCCACCATCGAGCCCGCCGTCCAGGGAGATCTCGACTGGATCGCCCTCAAGGCCCTCGAGCGCGATCCCAACCGCCGCTACGGCAGCGCCGACGATCTCGCAGACGACATCACCCGCTACCTCAGCTTCGAGCCCATCACCGCGCGTCCGCCCAGCAGGCGTTATCTCATCACCAAGTTCGTCCGCCGCCATCGCGTCGGCGTCGCCGCCGCCATCGCCATCTCCCTCGCCGTCCTCATCGGCGGCATCACCAGCACCGCCCTCTACTTCAAAGCCGAGCGCAACCGCATCGAAGCCGAGCTCGGCCGCGAAAATCTCCGCAAGTCCTTCAGCCGTTCAGACGAGCACATGGCCCGTCAGTTCACCGAGCGCGGCCAGTACAATGACGCCGTGGCCTACCTCGCCCGCTCCCTGCGCACGGATCCCTCCAACGAACTCTCCTCCACCAACCTCCTCTCCCTCCTCGCCAACGTCCACCTCATCCGCCCGGACACCGCCCCGCTCGCCCTCCCGGAAGGCGCCAAAGACGCCGCCAAGGTGGCCGTCAGCCACGAGACCGGCAAGGCCATGGCGGCCAGCTTCATCCACCCTAAAACCAAGACGGCCCCGGGTGCGGTGCCTCCGCCCCGCCGCCAGGTCATTTCCACCTGGGACATGAAAACCGGCCAGCGCACGGATCATCCCGTTCCCCCCGGAGTGGAGGTCACCTGCCTCGATGTCACGCCAGACGGCCAGCAGGTCGTCGTCGCGCGTGACGACGGCAACGTGGAGCTCTGGACCCTCAAGGACGGCAAACGCCGCAGCCTCCAGCCCCGCATGCCCAGCCTCGTCACCTGCATCGCATTCTCCGGCAACGGCGCCAAGCTGCTCGCCGGCAGTGAAATCGACAAGGACGGCATGGGCTCCATTCAGCTCTGGGACCTGCGCAATCCCCAGGAACCCGCACGGGTGATGAAACAAAAGGGCGTCGTCAGTGAGATCGTCGTGGACAACGACGGCATCTTTGCCGCCTCCATCTTCGGTGGCGACCCCATCGATCCGGCGGGCCCCGATGGCGCTGCCACCACCTGGGATCTGCGTCTCGGCCAGTCCATCGGCGATCCCATCGAGGTGGACAAAGGCCTCCTCCATGTCGCCATCGAACCCCGCAAGGAGCTCATCGCCCTCGGCATGAAAAAAGGCGAGGTCTTCATCGGCAGCTTCCGCAACGGCGGCGAAGTCCTCCCCCCGCTCTCCCATCCTTCCGCGGTGACCTCCCTCGCCTTCAGCGCGGATGGCGGCTCCATCGTTGTCGGTGATGGCGGCGGTTACGTGAACGTCTGGGATCTCAATGACGGCAAGCTTCTCTTCCCCACTCGCGGGCATGACGGCGAAATCCTCAAGGCCATGCCGGCGGCGGACACCAGCCTCCTCACCACCATCTCACGACATGGCGATGTCAGCGTCTTTGACATGCAGACCGGCGCCCTTCTTTCCTACCACATCGAGAACACCATCACCGACGCCAAATTCACCCGCGACGGCTCCCTCCTCATCGTCGCTCCCGCCGGCATCCCGTCGGTGCAGGTCTGGAACATCCATGAGCGCATGTCAGAGCGCAAGTTCGTCGATGTCCTCGACAAAAACCTCATCACCCGCATCAAAGGTCCGGACAACTCACCCGAGCAGTTGCGCCGGTCGGACGCCGGCGGCGCCAACCGCCAAAAATCCATGTACGCCGCCGCGGACCCGGACGGCACCGTCTTCATCTACGACGCCAAAACCCTCAAGCCCGTCGGCAAGCCCATCCTCCACCCCCCGGCCGTCGGTGCCGTCACCCTCACCCAGGATGAAAAGCTCCTCGTCACCTCCGGGCGCGACCGCGCCGTTCGCGTCTGGGACATCGCCACCCGCCAGAACATCATCACCATGCAGCACGACTCCTACGTGCCCGTCATCGCCCTCAGCCCCGACGACCAGCGCCTCGTCACCGTGACGGACGATGGCGAAATGCGCGTCTGGGACCTCCACACAGGAAACTGCCTCACTCCCGCCATCCGCAACACCCCCCGCAGCAGCATTGATGAGGAAGGCATCGTCGTCGCGCGCGTTTCGGATGACGGTGCCAGCGTGCTCTTCCGCGTCTCCGGCCACGGCTTTTTCAAGGCCGACATGCCGCCCCGCGGCGCCGTCCTGCCAGAGTGGTTCCTCAGGCTCGCGGAAGGACTCGCCCGCCTCCGCCTCACCCCCACCGGCAACATCGAGGAAGTCCCCCTCGACGACTACGAGGCCGCCGTCGCCGCCATCCCCAAGACCCCCGCCAAAGGCGAAGAAACCGCCCACACCTGGGCCCGCTGGCTCCTCGCCCCCGCCCCCACCCGCCCCCTCTCCCCCTTCGAGAAGCAATCCTTCGACGATTACCTCGCCTCCCTCAAAAGCCAGGGCTCCCCCGCCGCCGCCCGCGAACTCCTCCGCTTCCGCCCCCAGGACAAAGACGCCGCCACCCGCGCCAAACTCCTCATCCCCACCCCGCCCAAATAGCCCACCGCGCGCCAGCTCCGTACAGTACTCATCTCGCTCCGCCGAGATGAGCCCACCGCCCCCGCAAGCTCGCACCACTCCCACGTCACCCCCTGTAAAATGGGCGTGGCCGCAGCCCGCCAGTCTCCCAGCGCGCGCTTCTCGTCAAAATCACACCGCCAGCCCAGCCTGGAGTGGTCCGCAGATTCCATCTGCGCAAAGGTCCTCGAAACACACACCTCTGCGTCCGTCCATCCTCTGCGGTTCTCATCAGCCCTTCTCCCACCAATCACCCTAAAACGAGAACAGATAGCCTGCCGAACACCCGGAATACTGGGGAAAAGGCCTCCCCAGCCGACCACTCCAAAGGTGAGCCCTCAAGGCACGGGCTTTGTCTGATTTTCCGTTTGTTCCGTGTATTCCGGAGGCTGCCATCTCCGTCTCTAGGATCACCGCATCCTCGGGAAACGACGATGGTCACTCCTGCCCATCGACCAGCGCCCGCCCCTCATTCGTCATTCCTCATTCTGATTTCGTCATTCCCTACCCCGCAATCACCGCCGCACGCGCATTCTCCTCCGCACCCGTCTTCTCCAGGTAGTAGTCATAGTCCCCCGCATACGCCGTCACCTTCCCCTCATTGATGTGCAGCACCTTCGTCGCCAGCGACCGGATGAAGTGCACGTCATGGCTGATGAACACCAGCGTCCCCTCAAACTTCTGCAGCGCCAGGATCAGCCCCTCGATCGCCCAGATGTCCAGGTGCGTCGTCGGCTCGTCCATCAGCAGCAGGTTCGGCGGGTCCACCAGAAACTTCACCAGGTTCACCCGGCTCTTCTCCCCCCCGCTCAGCACCCGGCACTTCTTGTGCACATCCTCACGCTTGAAAAGAAAGCTCCCCAGGATGCTCCGCGCCTCATCCTCCCGCAGCTCCGGAGACACCCGCTTCAGCTCCTCCAGCACACTGCAGTCCGGGTCCAAAGTATCCGCCCGGTGCTGAGAAAAATACCCCAGCTTCACATTCGTCCCCAGCTTCCGCTCACCCTTCTGAAAAGGCACCTCCCCCGCTAGAATCTTCACCAGCGTTGATTTGCCCGCCCCGTTCGGCCCCACCAGCACCGTCCGCTCCCCGCGCTCCACCTCCAGGTCCAGCCCCCGGTACACCTGCTTCGTCCCATACGCCTGGTAAATGTCCGTCAGCGCGATCAAGCGCTGCCCGCTCCGCTGCGGCTGCGGAAAGTTAAAGCGGAAGCCCTTCCGCAGCGGCCGCGGCTTCTCCAGCTTCTCCATCTTCGCCAGTTGCTTCTCACGGCTCTGCGCCTGAGACGCCTTCGACGCCACCGACCTGAACCGGTCAATGAAATCCTGGATCTGCTCGATCTCCTTCTGCTGGTTCTTGTACGCCTGCATCGCCCGCTCCCAGTTCTCCTCCCGCTGCTTCAGGTACTCACTGTAGTTCCCCTGGTAGGCGATCAGCTTGCTCTCCTCGATCTCATACACCTGCTGCACCAGCTCATCCATGAAGTCACGGTCATGCGAAATGATCAGCAGCGCCCCCGGATAGTTCTTCAGGTAATTCCGGAACCACATCAGCGAAAGCAGGTCCAGGTGATTCGTCGGCTCATCCAGCAGCAGCAGATCCGGCTCCATCACCAGCAGCCGCGTCATATGCGCCCGCATCACCCACCCCCCGCTAAACTCCTTCGCCCGCCTTGAGAAATCCTCCTCCTTATACCCCAGACCCTTCAGAATCCGCTTCGCCTTCGCCTCCGTCTGCGGGTCCTGCAGCGCATCATGCTTCGCATGCGCCTCGAAATACTCCGGGCTCGAAACATCCCCCGCCGCCTCAAACGCGCTCAGCGCCTTCTCCAGCGCCTCAATCTCCCCCGCCTTCCCCGTCGCCACCTCCAGCACCGTCTCATCCCCCACCGGCTCGCTCTCCTGCGGCAGAAATCCCACCGTCGTCCACTCATCCCGGATCACCTCCCCCGCATCCGCCGTATCCGTCTTCAAAATCAGCGAAAACAGCGTCGACTTCCCCGCCCCATTCGGCCCCACCAGCGCCACCCGCTCCCCATAGTTGATCGTCATCGACGCAGCACTAAACAGCGTCCGCGCATTAAAAGTCTTGGTGACATCACGAATCGTAAGCATGGCAGGAAAAAGGAAAAAAGGGAGCAGACCAGCTACCCCACACCACGCCACTTGCAAGGCCAAGCATGCCCCACTCCCGTGACTCCCTGCGCCCGCGCACAGCGTAAAGGTAGGGCGGTTGGTCCTCCAACCGCCGACGAACGTCCCCAAGTTCCCTCTTCGGAAATCAGCTTCGGAATTCGCCAGGAGCGCTCCGCCACAAAGACATCGGTCCAGGAAAGCCCAGCGCGGCGTGGCCCGCACTCTCCGAGTGCGGTTCCCCGTCAGCCAGCACCAAAGGTGCGTCCTATCGCAGCCCAGGGCAACGCCCTGGGATATGCGGAACGCAAAGCCGGAGCCCTGAAAGGGCGGCCTAATTCACGTCACACACGTGAACAAACAACGGGCAAGGCACCTTGCTCTGTTACCTCTTAGCGAAAGGAAACATCGAATCCCTCCGTCGCATGGAGCAAAACAACAGCGGCGACCACCTCCACTTCTTTGAAATCCCCTCTAGCCACCCTTTTCCACGCCATCCGTACCTCCCTTCACCTCCTGAGGGCGGCCTGACTTTCTCCTCGCCAAAGCCCCGCGCCGAGCTTGGGTGCAGGCGCTGATTTCTTCCGCGCCATGGCAGACAAACGCTTCCGCATCGCCTTCTCCTTCACGGGAGACAAACGCCCCTTTGTGGAGCAAACGGCGGAGCTGCTGGCGAAGACGTTTGGAAAGGATGGCATTCTCTACGACAAGTATCATGAGGCGGAGTTTGCGCGCAATGACCTGAGCATCTACCTGCCTCAGCTTTACAATGAGCACGCCGAACTCATCGTGGTGGTGGTTTGCCCGAAATACGACGAAAAGGAATGGACCGGCCTGGAGTGGCTGGCCGTTCACGATCTGCTGCAGCAGCGTGAGCGCGAGAGGGTGCTGTTCAGCCGTTTTGACAAATCCAAGGTGGCCGGACTGTTCCGTGGCGCGGGTTACATCGAACTCGACGAAAAAACACCCGAGCAGTTTGTCACCCTCATTTTGGAACGGCTCGCGCTGAATGCGAAGCTGCCCAGGGATCATTACACGAGCGGGGCGCAGGCGAGTCGCACAACCGCGAATCCCCCCTCCAACCTCCCCGGCGGCTACATCGGCCAGCCGTTTGTGGGAAGAGAAACCTTTCTGCAGGACCTGCGCTCTTCGCTGCTGAAGCAGTCGCAGGGCACGCATGCCACGACCATCACGCAGGTGCAGCGGCCTGCAGCCACGGTGACGGAGGGGCTGGGCGGTCTGGGCAAGACGCATGCGGCCGTGGAGTACGCGCACCGGCACCGCGCCGACTACACGGCGCTGCTCTTTGCTCGTGGCGATTCCCCAGAGCGGCTACAGAGCAGCCTCGCCGCCCTGTGCGAAGTGCGTGGGCTGGGTCTCGCAGACGATCTCCCGCCGGATGAAGAGGCGCGCGCGGGCATCGCCCTCCACTGGCTGGTCACGCATTCCGGCTGGCTGCTCATCGTGGACAATGTGGATGACGAAGCCACCGCCCAGGCCCTGACCGCGCACTTTGACCAGCTCCGCAGCGGCCACGTCCTCATCACCTCCCGGCTCAAGCTCTGGCCGCTCCACGTGCATGCGCTCGATCTCTCCGTCCTCAGCCCCGCAGACGCCACCGCCCTCCTGCTGCAGCTCACCGACAATCACCGTCGCAAAGCCGACGACGACCCCGCCCAGGCCCTTACCCTCGCCACTCTCATGGACGGCCTGCCCCTGGCCCTGCATCAGGCCGCCGGATACATCAATGAGCAGATCTGCACCCTCGATCAATATGTGACGACCTACCAGAAAGAAGCAGCCAATCTCCTCAACTGGTTCAGCAGCCACACCATTTCCTACGAGCGTCCCGACAAACTCGCCCCACGCCCCGTCCTCATCACCTGGAAAACCAGCTTTGACCAGCTCTCCGCAGACGCACGCCGCTGGCTCCTCGTCTTTTCCCACTTCAAACCCCCGAGCCCACGGGGAAAAATGGGGTCAGGGTGCAAAAAATTGACAAAACAAGCCGCCTTTTTCAGAAACTCCTCTCTGCGTCTTTCCAATCTCTCTCCGCCCTCCGTAGCTTTAGCGAAGGATGGATAGCGAAAGTGGATAGCAAGGGTGGGCTGTCCAAATCTCCGGCCATTCCTTTGCCAAAAAACAGCGTCCCCTTTTTCGCACGGCTTCTGCCCTTACCCTCCGTCCCACAATCAAGCCGCCTTGAGTTCCAGTGCTCTGCGGTTGATAAAGAGGCCCCTTGAGATCAAGGCTGCCGGTGGCGTATAAGAAGGCGGCACAGCGCCAAAAATCGGCAGAAACCCATGAGCAAAAACAAACCAACTCCCGGCGGTCGTTCCAAAAAGAACACCGTCCCCTCGCTGGTTCGTTCCTCGGCTGCCGAGTACCTCACCTTTGTGGCTGCCAGCGGCCAGGGCGGCGTGGAGGCCGTGTATGCCGATGAGAATGTCTGGCTCACCCAGAAAATGATGGGACTGCTCTACGATGTCGAAACCCACACCATCAACTACCACCTGAAAAAGGTGTTTTCAGACAGTGAGCTAACCGAGGATTCAGTTATTCGAAATTTTCGAATAACTGCCGCCGACGGCAAAACCTACGACACCCAGCACTACCACCTCGCCGCCATCATCGCCGTCGGCTACAAGGTCAACTCGGAACGTGCCGTCCAGTTCCGCAAATGGGCCTCCGGCATCATCGAATCCTTCACCATCAAGGGCTTTGCCATGGACGACGAGCGTCTGAAAAACGACGGCTCCATCCTCGGCAAAAAATACTTTGAGGAGCAGCTCCAGCGCATCCGCGAAATCCGCCTCAGCGAGCGCAAGTTCTACCAGAAAATCACCGACATCTACGCCACCGCCATCGACTACGATGTCACCGCCGCAGCCACTCAGCGCTTCTTTGCCACCGTGCAAAACACTGCTCGGCGCGATAGCGCATTCCAGCGGCGAAGCCTGGATGCAGAGCCCGCGCAGCGGGATAACCTCCATTGGGCCATCCACGGACACACCGCCGCCGAGGTCATCGTCTCCCGTGCAGATGCGGCCAAAACCCACATGGGCCTGACCACCTGGAAAGACGCCCCCGCCGGTAAAATTCAGAAGTTCGATGTCAGCGTGGCGAAAAACTACCTCACCGAAAACGAAATGGCGCAGTTGCAACGCCTCGTCTCCGCCTACCTCGATGTGGCCGAAGACATGGCGTTGCGGCAGATTCCCATGACCATGCAGGACTGGGAAACCCGCCTCAACCGCTTCATCGCCGCGACCGACCGGGAAATTTTGCAGGATGCCGGCAAAGTGACTGCCGAAATCGCCCAAGCCCACGCGGAAAGTGAATTTGAAAAATACCGCATCGTGCAAGATCGCCTGTTCGAATCCGACTTCGACCGGATGATCAAAACCCTGCCCGAAAAAGGTGCCGCGCCCCAGCTTTAGCAAATGAGTAGGGACAAAATAAGGTCCCTTCACAAGCTCCGTGCCCACACTCCTCAACGACGGCAAACTCCCCCAAGCATCCAGGCTCTCGCCACGCCCACGCTCCAGGCCGCAGCAAAAGCCACCGGCGGCCGGCAGCAGCCACGGCCCCTTCTCACCCTCCGCCCGTCGCCCCTGCGCAGGCTCGGAACCCCTTCGAGAACTCCCCAAGCCACCCTCAAACGCCCTCCACCTCATCTCCCCCGCCGCATGCACGCACCCGCCACCCAGGCCGCAAAGCAGCACCACCAGAGCGAACGCCTGACCCAGCAGCGACCTCATCCCCGACGCCCTGGGCCCACCGCTGAAACAAACCAAATCAGACAAGTTCATGAGAAACCCATTGGGCCCGGTCCCCCAAATGCAAGCAATCAAATAAATTTTTCTGGTATGACGTGGTTTGATCCACCGCCCAGCCCTCTCTGCGTTCTCCAAATCTCCGCGGTGCAAGATTGCCCCTCCGGAAAAATCTTTTTGCCCTTTCCCCTCATTCATCCCCACCACACCGAAAGCCCTCAGGATGGGATCAAGAAAGCGCACGCAGCCCCGCGCCTCTCCATGCATCAAGAATCAAAAATCAAGAATCAAGGCAGGCTGAAAAGGGCGTGTTGAAACAACCTCGCCCCCCATCAGCCGCCATTCAGCTCAACCGCCGCAAGCCGCAGCGCAGGGCCCCATCCTCAGTAGCCACGATAGTAGCCGTTCGGATAGTAGGCAGGCCCCCCGCGGTAGGGCTGGTTGTAATACGGCCCGTTGTTATATGGACCATAGCCAGCGTTATAATACCGCCGTTGGTCCTGCGCGTTGCCCATCGCATTGCCAGCCAGCGCTCCCAGGCCCGCGCCAATCGCCGCGCCTTCCAGGCCGCGACCACTCTGACTGCCAATGATGCCGCCAGCCGCCGCCCCGCCTAGGCCACCGAGCACAGAACCAGTCTGGGCGCCCGGCCCCGTAGCGCAGGAAGCCAGAGAAATCACCGCCATCGCGTTAAGAATCAATGTTTTCATAAAGGTGTAGGGTTTGAAGTTCGAACAACGCCAAGGCGCTGCCCTCAGCCGCAAATTCGGACCCCGCCCCCACCCCGGTCGTATTTCCGCCCCCCACCGATAACCACGAAAGGCCTCCCCCTGACCACTCCCCATCAGCCCAAACAACTCACCCGTGCACAGAAGAACAGCGCATCCCTCCTTCAAAGGCCCCCTCCCCCAAGCGCTCCCCCCCGCTTCCCCCACCCGTTAAGAAGCGGCCCCTTAAACCGCCGCAACTCCCGCCAAACCACCGCAAACCATTGCCAACTCAACCTCCGCCCCCCCGCGGCAAAATCAAACGTCCCACCACCCCCATCTCACCCCACACCCCTTCTCCCCCTGTTAACGTCTCAACCACTGCAAACACCAGCAAACCCTCGCCAACCAAGAACCAAGAACCAAGAACCAAGAACCAAGAACAGCGAACCGAGAACAGCGAACCAAGAACTATCTAGGCGCCACCACCACCCGCGGCTTGTGCTCAGTGAGAATTTTGGACAAAGGAACCTCAACGGCGTTTTCGCGCCCGAGGAATTCGAGAAGAATCCGCACCCGCTCCACCCCCGTCAGCATCGCATTCACGATCCCCTTCATCCCTCGCATCGGCCCCTCCGTCAGCTCCACCGTGTCCCCCACCTTCACCCCCACCTCCACCTCGCAGATCTCCTTGTCCTTCATCTCCGCCTTCAGCTCCTCGATCGCCGAGTCCGGCACCGAAGTCAGATTGCCCCCAAAATCCACCACCTTGATCACACTCTGCGAGTAGTTCACCGCCCGCATCGACTCCGCCGGCACAAACCGCGCAAAAAAGTAGCTCGGAAACAGCGCCTCGACGAACCACACCTTCCCCCGCCGCGTGTTCTTCTGAAAGCGGATCCGCGGGCAGTACGTCTCCACCCCCTCCAGCCCCCCCATCAGCGAAGCCGCGATGTGTTCGCACTTCGGACGCGTATGCACCACGTACCAGGCCTGGATGTTCTCTTTCTTCTCTTTCTCTTTCATGCGGAGCTCCCACCAAACTGCCCCACCCCACCGCCGAGGCAACCACCATTCGCGATCATTCGCGGATATTCGTCTGGTCTGAGTACGTAGTTCGGGCTTTAGCCCGTTCTGGAAGCCCCGCATCATCCAAAACTCACAACCAGCCCGCGCGGATATTGGAGCACCGGGTTCGCTTCGCGGCTTCGCAGCAGCCGGAATCTGGAAGCTCCCTTCGCACAAGCGGCTCCCAAACAAGCCCCCAAGTGACTCCCCGTTCCCCAAACAGCCGCAACTCTCCACGACACCCACCTCAAGAACACACACAGACCCTCATCTCTGCGGTCTTCTCATCTCTCGCGGTGCAAAAATCCGTCCCCCCCCTCCGCCTCAAAGTCCGGCCAACCACTGCAAACAATCGCCAACAACAGCAAACCACCGCCAGCTTCCCCTTCGAACAACGCATTTGCTTCCCCGCCCCCCCTGCGCCACCTGTGCAGCCCCTTTTCCCCAGCATGTTTCCAGACCTCTACGACTACCTCTACCACCTGGCACCCACCGGCGGCATCCCGCTCAAGGGCACCGGCATCGTCGTCGCCCTGGCCCTCATCCTCAGCCACGGCTGGGCCCTCAAAAACACCGCCAAAACCCAGGCCTTCCTCAAAACCTTCCCCCGCGACTACAAATGGGGCGCCATCCTCCTCACCATCGGCTTCCTCTGGGCCGAGTTCGCCCTCGTCAACATGGACATGGGCGAGTTCTTCAACATGCGCCGCATCTTCATGATGATCGTCGCCGGCGCCTACGTCGCCGTCCTCATCTACGTGAAGGAATTCCTCGCCGTCCGCGCCCTAGGCTCCCTCCTCCTCCTCATCGCCGGCCCCGTCCTCACCGCCGCCTTTCTGCAGCCCCCCGCCAGCCGCGTCCTCCTGCCCATCCTCGCCTACATCTGGATCATCGTCGGCATGTTCTTCATCGGCATGCCCTTCCTCATGCGCGACTGGGTGAACTGGTTCCTCGCCAAACCCCAGCGCTGGACCCTCGCCGTTTACAGCGGCATCACCTACGGCATCGTCCTCCTCGCCTGCGCCATCCTTTTCTACTGATCAGCAACCGCCACTGCCCTCTGCCTTCCTGATCACTGCCAACCGCCCACTGGCTACTGATTACGGATTACTGATTACCGATGAAGCCCCAGCCCCGCGTCCTCGTCATCCGCGGCGGCGCCATCGGCGACTTCATCCTCACCCTCCCAGCCCTTCGCCTCCTGCGCGAAACCATCCCCGGCTGCCATCTCGAAGTCCTCGGCTACCCCGCCATCGCCGAGCTCGCCCGCACCGCCGGCCTCGCCGACTCCATCCGCAGCCTCGAGCACCGCACCATGGCCCCGCTGTTCGCCAAAACAGCCCCCATCGACGAAGCCCTCGCCGAACACCTCCGCAGCTTCAATCTCGTCGTCTCCTTCCTCTACGACCCCGACGGCCACTTCCGCGCCAGCATGGAGCGCATCGGCGTCAAGACCCTCATCGAGTGCTCCCCCCTCGTAAAGCCCGAAGGCCCCCACGCCTCCCGCCAGCTCGCCCAGGGCCTCGAAAAGCTCGCCATGTTCCTCGAAGACGAGCACCTCCACCGCGCCCACTTCCCCCACCACCCCGCCCCACACCCCCGCATCGCCATCCACCCCGGCAGCGGCTCCGAAAAAAAGAACTGGCCCCTCCAAAACTGGCAGCAAGTCGCCGCCACCTTCCCCCACGCCGAAATCATCTACATCACCGGCGAAGCCGAAGCCGAGCGCCACATCCACCCCACCGGCCACACCCTCTGGCACTCCCTCCCGCTCCCCGAACTCGCCGCCCGCCTCGCCACCTGCACCGCCTTCCTCGGCCATGACAGCGGCATCTCCCATCTCGCCGCCGCATGCGGCGTCCCATCCCTCCTGCTGTTCGGCCCCACCGACCCCGCCATCTGGGCCCCGCCGCAGCCCTGGATCCGGTTTTTGCGGAATCCGACACATTCAATCGGCGATCTGTGCGTCGAAGAAGTGAATTTGGCCGCCGCGCAAGTTGTTGCGAAATCGTAACGTGCTAGCTTCCTCAAAAATCATGTCTGACGCTCTTCACACCGCCGCCCGCATCAAAGCCTTCCTCATCCTCGGCGCCCCCGGCAGTGGGAAGGGCACGCAGGGAAAGGTCCTCGGTTCCATCCCACGCTTCCACCACCTCGCCTGCGGCGATGTCTTCCGTTCCCTCGACACCCGCACACCCATCGGCCAGAAGTTCGTCGAATACTCCAGCCGCGGTGAACTCGTACCCGATGACGTCACCGTGCAGCTCTGGCACGCAAACCTGAAGCAGCGCATCGATGCTCATCAGTTCAAGCCTGAGATCGACTTCCTGGTGCTCGATGGCATCCCGCGCAATGTGGAGCAGGCCAAGTTCATGGAGCCGCACATTGAAGTGCTGAAAGTGTTTCATCTGTCCTGCCCGGACCGCACCGAACTGGCCCGCCGCCTGCGCAAGCGCGCGCTGAAGGACAACCGCTTTGACGATGCGAACGAGGCCGTGATCCAGCAGCGCTTTGCCACGTACGAGGCGGAGACGAAGCCGATCCTGGACCATTACGGCAGCGACCTCGTGTTCGGCATTGATGCCAGCCAGGCGCCGGCCAAAGTTTTGTATGACATCCTCGGCGGCGTCATGCAGCTCAAGGAATGGAAGGAACTGGAAAAGATGAAGGTGTAGCCGGCGCGATGCGTGTTCTGTTCATTGGCACCGGCGACATCGGCCTCCCATCCCTGGAGTGGCTGCTTGAAACGCCGAAGCACGAAGTGGTGGGCGTCGTCACCCAGCCTGACAAGCCCGTGGGGCGCAAGCAGGTGCTCACCCCGCCTCAGGTCAAAGTGCGCGCGCAGGCGGCGGGCATCACGGTCATCCAGCCGCTGAAGATCCGGCACGCAGTGGAAGACCTGAGAGCCTTTGGCGCTGATGTCGCCGTGGTGGTTGCCTATGGCCAGATTTTGTCGCGCGCCGTGCTGGATGTGCCGCCGCTCGGCTGCCTGAATGTGCATACTTCTTTGCTGCCGCGTCATCGTGGCGCAGCACCGATCCAGGCGGCGATCCGTGATGGTGACACGGAGACGGGAGTCACGATCATGTTCATGGATGAAGGACTCGATACCGGCGACATCCTGCTGATGAAGCGCATGCCGATCGCTGATGACGACACCGGCGGCAGTCTGCATGACAAGCTGGCACTGGCGGCCCCCGCAGCGCTGGAGGAGGCGCTGGATCTCCTCGCCACTGGAAATCCACCTCGTGAAAAGCAGGATGAATCCCGCGTCACTCATGTGCGCAAACTGACGCGACAGGATGGGCGCCTCGACTGGTCGCGTACGGCCGTTGAGCTGAGCCGTCTGATTCGTGCGTTTACGCCATGGCCTGGCACGTCCTGCATGTTCAAAGACACGCAGATGAAAATCCACAAGGCTGAGGTGCTTGCAGATGCCGATACGTGCCCCGTGCCGGGCACGATTGTGAGTGCGAATGCAGACGGCATTCTCGTGAGCTGCGGCAAGGGCCTGCTCAATCTGCGCGAGGTGCAAATCGAAGGCGGCAGGCGTCTGCCTGCCGCCGACTTTTTGCGCGGTCACCCGCTGCAGGCGGGTGATGTGCTGGGCTGATCCGTCTATTCCTGCAGGAAGACGAAGACGCCTTTCTTGTTGCCGACCACGACGTCCATCTTGCCGTCCTTGTTCACATCTCCGGTGGTGACCTGGGTGCCGACGCCGCTGTTGTCGTCGATCTGATGAGGAATGAACTTCGCTTCCTTGCCATCGCGTTTGATTTCAAACCAGTAGAGCACGGGAGCAGCGTTGGGTTCATCATCCTTGAGCGGACCGTGGGCCCAGCGGCGCTTTCCGGTGACGACGTCCATGATGCCGTCGCCATTCATGTCGGCCAGCTGCATGGCGTGAAGCTGGCTGAATTTGACGCCCACGGGGCTTTCCTCCACCGTGGCGCCCATGAGCTTGTGTTCCGCAAAGGCACCGTCAGCCTTTTGCTCAAACCAGCCGAATCCGTAGCCATGGGCGTCGTAGCTGCTGATCACATCGTTGCGTCCGTCGCCGTTCACATCATAGACGAGGATGAAGGAGCCGCCACGGCCGCCTGCCACGGTGAAGAGCTGCGGGTGGAAGACCCAGTCGCTGTCGGCCTTGGTGTCGGCAGGCTGTTCGCGCCAGCCTTCCTTGTCCAGGATGTCGGGGCGGCCGTCGCCATTCACATCGCCCACGCCATAGCCGTGGGTGTAGCGGAAGTATTTTTTGTCGTTCTCCGGAGACTTGGGGGAGATGGGGCGGAAGCGTGCTTTGCCAAAGGGATTGCTCCAGTCGATCTCGGCGTAGCCAAGCTGACCATTGGTGTGGCAGATGAGCTCCGGCTTGCCGTCGCCGTTCACGTCTTTGAAATCGGGGGACTCATTGTCGGTGACTTCAAAGATGGTGTGGCGCTTCCATTCGCCGCCCTTGTTCTGCGGATTTTCAAACACCCAGGTCTCCTTGCCCGGCCAGGAGTAGGCCAGGATGTCGCTCCAGCCGTCGCCGTTGAAGTCGTAGGTGTAGGTGAGGAAGAAGTCGCTGTAGCCCTTGGCAGGATCGTAGGGTTCCTTTTCGAACTTGGGTGCGAACTCCACACGCTCCTTAAATTCCGGTCCCTTCCAGATGAAGCGGCCGGAGCAGACGTCGTTCTGACCATCGTGATCGAAGTCTGCAAAGTGCGCGCCTTCCGCCACGAACTCCTCGGTGAGCGTGTACTTTTTGAACTTCAAATCGGCCGCGGAAAGTGGAAGCGCGAGCAGCAGGGCAGGGATGAGCAGTTTGGTCATGGTGAGAGGGAAGGAACAGAGGGAAGACGGAGGTTCTTGCAGGCAGCAGTTGTTTGCAAAATCAATCCTTGGGCATACACTGCCATTATGTCTTCCGTAAGTGAAATTCAATCTGCCATCTCCCAGCTCACGCTGGAGGAAAGAGGTGTGCTGGAGACTTGGTGGCGTTCGCAACCGGGCGCAAGGCTGCGTAAAGCCGTGGCGGATGCCTGGGCCGGGACGGAGGGAGTTCCAGCAGAGGTCAGGCATGTCTCCGACCAGCCAGTGGGTGCGGAAACCGTCGCCAGATCACACGAATTGATCCGCAAGCACGGGTGGAATGTCTAATCTGTTCACACTGCGCGAAAGCGAACTTTACGCCTGGCAGGTCTCGAAGCTGGGTGAGGTTGAGAAGATGGATGATGTCCTCGCCGGTCTTCTCTGGGCGATTGCGAGGCTTGCGGATGATTTCCCCATTGTTCCTGGGACTGAACGACTGCGTGTGGCAGAATCCACCCGCTTTCTACGCGATGATGGAACCCCTCTGCGTGTTCGCATCTGGTTCGTGGTCGCTTCGGAACACGACGTGGAGCTGCTCTCCATTGAAGCAGAGCCCAACTAGCCTCAGCCCAGAAACTTCCCGGGATTGAGGATGCCGTTGGGATCCAGGGCGGCTTTGAGGCGGAGGTGCATTTCGTGAGCGGCGGGTGGGATGGCGTCGCGCCACCAGCGTTTTTTGGCGATGCCGATGCCATGCTCGCCGGTGATGGCGCCGTTCCAGGCGATGACCTGGTGGAAGAGTTTATCCAAGGCAACCTCGGCGCGTTCGCGGATGGCGGGGTCGTCCATGGTGGGCACCATGATGTTGACGTGGATGTTGCCATCGCCGGCGTGGCCAAAGGAGGCGACGGGGAAGCCGGTTTCGCTTTGGAGTTGTTCGGCGAAATCCACCAGATCCACGAGGCGACCGCGGGGGACGACGATGTCTTCGTTGAGTTTGATGAGGCCGGTGTTGCGCAGGCTGTAGCTGAATTCGCGGCGCAGTTTCCAGAAAGCTTCGCAGGCTTCATCCCCCATGGCTTGGTTCAGGCAGATGCTGCCGAGGCTGGTGACGAGGCTGGCGAGCTGATCGATCTCGCCTTTCACGGAGTCGGGCTGGCCGTCGATCTCGACGAGGAGGTGGGCATCGCCCTCCGGCGTGACGGAGGCGCCGAGGTATTCGCGCGCGGCGCGCAGGGTGAACTTGTCGGCGATTTCCAGTGCACTGGGCAGAAAGCCGCTGCCGAGGATGCGCTGCACGGCATTGGCGGCCTCTGCGAAGGATTTGAAACCTGCTGAGAGCATCGCACGCATGGGTGGATGCGGGATCAGGCGAAGGGTGGCCTCCGTGACGACGCCGAGCATGCCTTCACTGCCGACCATTAGACCAACGAGGTCGAAGCCGGTTTTGTTTTTGTGGCAGCGGCCACCGGCCTTCACGATGGAGCCGTCTGCCAGCACGGCCTCCAGACCGAGCACGTAGTGGCGTGTGACGCCGTATTTGAGGCAGCGCGGACCGCCGGCATTGGTGGCGATGTTGCCGCCGAGGCTGCATTCTTTGAGCGAGGCCGGGTCAGGCGGATAAAACCAGCCGAGCTTGCGTACTTCGTTTTGCAGATGGCCGGTGATGACGCCGGGCTCGATCACGGCCACGCCGTCCGCCAGGGCGATCTCCTTGATCTTGTTCATGCGCGCCACTGAAAGGGCGATGCCACCCTTCAGCGGAACGCAGCCTCCCACGTAGCCGACCCGCGAACCCTGCGGGGTGACGGGAATGCGGTTCGCATTGGCAAAGCGCAGCACTTCGGAAACTTCGGCGGTGGATTCCGCATGCACGACCACCTCGGGCGGATTGGACGCGAACCACTTGTCCGTGCTGTGCGTGGCGATGTCGGCCTGCGTCACGGAGACGCGCGAGGGACCGAGGAGGGAGATGAGTTGATCGGCGAGGACAGCCATGCGCATTCTTGGGGCCGGATGCCCGGCCTTGCAACTTCATGCCTTGTGCCACATTTGGCGTTCAATCGTCTCCACCGAGGAGGAACTGGAAATCACCGAGGGTGAGGGCCTGGGCGAAATTTTCCTCGCCGAGGATGTCGTTGGCCAGAGAACCCTTCTGTTTTTGAAGCTGGCGGATTTTTTCCTCGATGCTGTTCTTCACGATGAGGCGGTAGGCGAAGACGGTCTGCTGCTGGCCGATGCGGTGGGTGCGGTCGATGGCCTGAGCCTCGACGGCGGGATTCCACCAGGGATCAAACAGGACGACGTAGCTGGCAGCGGTGAGATTGAGTCCGAAGCCGCCGGCCTTGAGGCTGATGAGAAAGATGCCGGGCCCTACGTGCTTCTGAAATTCGCCGACCAGTGTGCCCCGGTCTTCGGTCTGGCCGGTAAGCTTGAAGGACTGCCAGCCGCGCTCCTGAATCTCCGCCTCAATGATGGCGAGCATTTCCACGAACTGGGAGAAGACGAGCACTTTCTGCCCTTCTTCCACGAGGGGTTCCAGCAGCTCCATGAGCGCCGCGACCTTGGCGCTTTCATTCGTGGGTTCGGCGGCTTTTTTGCGGCCTTTTTTAACTTCGGTGGCATCCAGACCGAGCAGGCGTGGGTGGCAGCAGATCTGGCGCAGGCGC
Source organism: Prosthecobacter sp. (assembly GCF_044227185.1). Classification (GTDB taxonomy): domain Bacteria; phylum Verrucomicrobiota; class Verrucomicrobiia; order Verrucomicrobiales; family Verrucomicrobiaceae; genus Prosthecobacter. The sequence goes on from NZ_JBGAFO010000003.1 coordinate 36,613, forward strand.
AGAAGGCTGGTGAGAATGTTGAAGCGAAGTTTGTCGAGCTGCCTGCTGGTCTCGGCTTTCAGCAGCTCCGCACGAGCCCGTTTGATTTCGGCCTGATACAGGGCGGCCTGGGTGCCTTCCAGCTCAATGAGGAGGTCCTCCTCCACACGATCTGGCAGATCGCGGGCGACTTCGTTTTTGGTGCGGCGCAGCAGGAAGGGGCGGGTGCGTGCGGCGAGGCGGCGGCGGGCCAGCGGGTCGTCCTTGCCGTCAAAGTGTCTGGCAAAAGCGGCGCGGGTGCCGAGCACGCCGGGCATGGCAAAGCCGAAGATGGACCAGAGATCGAGCAGGCGGTTTTCAATGGGCGTACCCGTGAGCGCGAGGCGGTGCCGTGCCCTCAGGCCACAGGCGGCCTGGGCATTTTGGGAGGTGGGATTTTTGATGGCCTGCGCCTCATCGAGGATGATCGCACCCCATTCCACCTGGCGCAGCAGCTCTTCATGGATGCGGAGCTGAGCGTAGTGGATGATGAGGAGGTCTGAGGTGCCTCCAAGGCCGGTCTTGCCAGCGCTGGCACGGTTCCAGACTTCGACTTTGAGCTGGGGAAAGAATCGCTCCACCTCACCGCGCCAGTTGTCCTGCACGGACTTTGGGCAGATGACGAGAAGGGGCTCCTTCACCTGCTGCTCGCTGCGCAACCATGCGATCCAGGTGAGTGTCTGCAAAGTTTTGCCCAGGCCCATGTCGTCTGCCAGCACACCGCCGAAACGGTTGGCGGTGAGGTAGGCCAGGAAATGGAAGCCTTCTGTTTGATAAGGACGCAGCGTGGCGGTGATGCCCTCTGGCAGCGGTGGCGTGACACGGGTCTGGATTTCCTCCACACGCCGCTTCACCTGCGCCACGCGCTCCGCGCTGAGCAGCGTGGTGTCCTTTCCTGCCAGGGCGCCGAGCTGAAGGGCATGGAGGCGCTGCTTCTCCGCGCTGAAGTCGTGCGCCGCGAGGCCGAGGTCGGCGAGCTCCTGCAACTGCGCCTCGCTGAGCTGGTATTCAAGTTTGCGCCAGCCTTTGCCGGAAAGGCGCACCCATTTGCCTTTCGCTTTCAGCAGCAGATCGATTTCGTCCTGGGTCAGGGTGGAATCGCTGACATCAAGGGCGACGCTGAGGTCGAACCAGTCGATGCCGGTTTTGGACTCCTCGATGTCAAGACGCACATGGCCCGCGACTTTACCATCGCGCAGGCTGGCGAGCTCGGCGTCGAGTTCGACAATGATGCCTTGAGGGCGCCGGTCAAGCCAGGCGAGAAAAAGCTCCGGCCAGTCCTTGCCCTGGATGCGTTGTTCGAGCCACTGATCAGCCACCCCGTTGTAAACAAGCTTGAAGGGCCATTGTGCCAGCCACGCGCCGGTGAGGGGCAGAGGAGATGTATCATACTGCACGATTTCGTCAGGGGCAGGGCGGGACGAGGAGTGTCGCGGATTGAGAAACCGGGCAGGGCGAGTCCAGTTTGCGCCGTTCCAGAACTGCACTTCGTTCTCACCGCTGAATTTCGCCTGCGTGTGCGCCCGCAGGTATTCGCTGCTGCTTGAGTGGGGGTAGTGATGGATCTTGCAGCGGATCTCGATCTCCGCGCGAACGATTTTAACGCGGCCTTCGAGGCGCTGGGGCACGGGCACGCCGAGTTTGGCAAGAGCGCTGACGCCCTCTTTTGTTTCCAGAGCCGCGGCTGGAATGCGGACCGGCCAGCGCTGGGCTTCACGCCCGAAGGGCCAGTAATTCACGCTGTGAACCGCCTCATGTGTGACATAGCGCAGGGGGAAGCCTGAGACGATGGCCAGCGGCGGCTGCGGTGTACGGCCTTCGTCATCAAGCAGGCGCAGTTCGTAATCGCCCCCTGCCGCGGCTGGCGGCTTCAGATCCCAGCGCAAAGGCTCCTCCAGAATGGGCAGAGGTTCCCCGGTGGCGGTGACGACGTGGGCTTGAAACAAGTGGGGAGTGGAAAGTAGCTGGCCGAAGCTCCTGGCAAGCGCGCCGGAGAGAGGCGGGATCTCGCTGGCACGAAGGTCTCCGTAATCCTGCAGTGCGGCTCTCAACACCAGATTTGATCCAGCGCTGAGCTGGTTCTGCGGGAGGCTGCCCTGATAAACGGAGGCTCCCCAAAACTGCTTGAGCAGCTTGAGCGTGACCTTGCCGAATTCGGCGTCACCGGGGTGGCGCACCTGGATCTGGACATTCTGGGGATGCAGCATGAGGCGCAGCTCCGGCGCTTCAGTGGCCTGGTCGAACTGCGGCTCCTGCCAGGAGCCCAGACGCTGCTGCCATTCGTCGATTTGTTGGAGGCGTTTCCATTTTTGAATGAGTCGCTCCTGGACGCTGGCGTCCACCAGCCCTGCCAGGCCGTCCGGCATCGTGAGCTTGCAAGATTTCAGCGCCGCGCCCAGGCAGGCAAAGAACTCGGTCTCATCAGCGGGAGGGTGTTTTGGCGGCCAGAGCTGCTGCTGACCGTAGCCCCAGTAAGTTTGCCTGCCGCAGAGATGGAAAAGGTCGGATTGCAGAACGGCACTCAGCCTGCCTGACCACCACGCCTCGACCTGCTGAAGAAATTTTAACTGCGGGGTGGTCAGGGCGATGCCCAGCCGGGCGGCGGCGCGGCCTGCGAAGGAATCCGCGTCCGGCTGGCTGGCGGCAGGTTTGGGTGGCTTCGGTTGTCTGGCCGACCCTGTCTCTGCCACCCGACCACTTACGGCCCAGATCTCAAGCTGCAAGATCAGGGCGACCACGTGCTTGCAGTCCACTTGCTCGCGGCAGGTGCAGCAGGCGTTAAAACCTGAGGCATCAAATTCCAGCCTGACCGCGTGGAGCTCTTCGTCCTGTACCTCGGCCTGAATGACGTCTCGTGCCGGAGACGACACCTGCCGTACGGCCTGCCTCGCAAACATCTGGGCGCCCTGCTTTCTGCTTCGCTTGGTGAAGTACGGCAGGCTTTCAGCAATCAGCGCGCTTTGATGAGCTGTGAGGATGAGACGAGGCGGGACAGACACGACGGGGGGCGTGCAGAATGGAAAGGCGGCACCGCTTGCTCAAGCGTAAATACACCACTCGCATGCCGTCCTTGATCCAAGTCACGCACCCCAACGGGATCTATCTGCCTGAGGCGGACCTGTGGCTGGATCCGCATTTTGGCGGGAAGCGGGCGTTTATTTCGCATGCGCACAGCGACCACGTGGCGCGGCATGAGATGACTTTCTGCTCCGAGGTGACGCGGGACCTGATGAAGACGCGCTATGGCTACAAAAGTGAAGGCGAGATGCGCGTGCTGCCCATGCGCGAGGTGGTGGAATGGGAAGGCTGGGAGCTGCGGCTGCTGCCCGCGGGGCACATCATCGGCTCCGCCATGCTGCATCTCACGCGGAAGGCCGATGGGGCCACGCTGCTTTACACGGGGGACTACAAGCTGCGCCAGGGGCTGAGCTCGGAAAAGTGCGAGCTGCTGCAGGCGGACACGCTGATCATGGAATGCACCTTTGGTCTGCCACAGTTCACCTTTCCGCCAACGGCGCAGGTGGTGGCGCAGGTGCTTAAGTTTGTGCAGGAAACGCTGGAGGATGGCGGCATTCCCGTGCTGCTGGGCTACTCGCTGGGGAAGGCGCAGGAGATTCTCTGCGCGCTGGCGGAGGCCGGCCATCCGGTGATGGTGCACAAGTCCATCTGGGACATGACACGCGCGGTGGCGCCGCTGCTGGGCAGGCTGCCGGAGTACCAGCTGTTTGATGCGGCGCATGCGGCGGGGCATGTGCTGCTCTTCCCACCGAGCAACGGGCGCTCCATTGCGATCAAAAAGCTGAAGGTGTGCCGCACGGCGATGCTCACGGGCTGGGCGCTGCAGCCGGGGGCGAAGTTCCGTTATCAGGTCGATGAAATTTTTCCGCTGAGCGATCACGCCGATTATCCGGAGCTGATCGAGACCGTGGAGGAGGTGAAGCCCCGGCGGGTGTGGCTGGTGCATGGCTACACGCGTGAGTTTGCCGCCGATCTACGGCTGCGAGGTTTCGAAGCGTGGACGCTGGATAGGGCGGACCAGCTTGAGCTCACACTGCAAAACGCAGCTCCAGTTTCTCGTCCGGCAGTGGAAAGGGAAGCGGACGACTGGGGAGAGGGAAGCTTTGCACAATGGGCGGAGGCCTGCGCGCAGACGGCTGAGGTGGCATCTCGTCTGAAGAAGGTGGAGCTGCTGGCGGCGATGCTGCGCAGCCTGCCGGTGGCAGACGAACTGCCTCTTGCCGCACGCTTTTCTTCGGGAAGCACCGGGGACACTCCGCTGAACACGGGATGGTCTTTGATCAAACGCGCACTCATCGAGATTAGCGGCGTGAATGAGGCGGAGTACCGTGTCATTTCGCGTTCCCAGGCTGACCTGGGACGTACGGCGTTTCTGGTGCTGCAACGGGCCGCGCTCTCTCCCACGCCTTGTTCTTTGAGTGATGTGGCGGCATTGTTTGACCAATTGAGCAAAGCGGGCGGTCAGATGGAGCGCGTGACGCTCATTAAAACCCGGCTGCGAAATCTGACCGCTGCAGCCGGATCGTGGCTGGTGCGGCTGATGACGAGCGAGCTGCGCATGGGGTCCAAGGAGGGACTCATTGAGGAAGCGGTGGCGGCGGCCTTCGAGGTCACGGCGGATGCGGTGCGCGAGGCTGCGATGCTCTGCGGAGACATCGGCTATGCAGCCGCGCTGGCCAGCGTGCACCGGCTGCATGAAGCCACACCGCGGCCTTTTGTGCCCATCAAGGTGATGCTGGCCTCTCCCGAAGAAACCTCGCAGGATATCTGGGAACGGCTGAACACCTCCGAAGTGTGGCTGGAGGACAAGTATGACGGCATCCGCGCGCAGATGCACCGCACGGCGGAGCGCGTGGAAATCTTCACCCGCGATCTCAAACCGGTGGGGAATCAGTTTCCCGAGATCATGCGTGCTGCCGCCGCGCTGCCTGACGATGTCATTCTGGATGGCGAGATCATTGCGCATGCGGAGGACAAGAAGCTGTCCTTTTTCGATCTGCAAAAGCGTCTGGGGAGACGGGATCAGGCGGACCTTTTTCTGCCCAGCGATGTGACGGTGAAATACGTGGTGTTTGATGTGCTGTGGAAGAATGGCGCCTCGCTTTTGGAAAAGCCGCTGGAGGCGCGCCGTGCCGAGCTGGAAGGAATCGCACTGCCCGTCGGACTGAGTTTGATCGAGGTGATGAAGGTGCGCAGCGCGGAGGAGATCGAGACCTCCTTCCATGCAGCGCGCCGGCGCGGGAATGAAGGACTCATTGCCAAGGATGCACTGAGCACGTATTCGCCAGGGCGGCGGGGCAGGTCGTGGCTGAAACTGAAGAAGGCCTTTGCCACGCTGGATGTGGTGGTGGTGAAGGCGGAGCAGGGGCATGGCAAACGCAGCCATGTGCTGAGCGACTACACGTTTGCCGTGCGGGATGAGGAGGCCGGCAATGCGCTGCGTGTCATCGGCAAGGCTTACAGCGGATTGACGGATGCGGAGATCGAGGAGCTCACCGAGCACTTCACACAGACCACCGTGAGCCAGCGCGGCAGTGTGCGCACGGTGACGCCGGAGATCGTGCTGGAGATCGCCTTTGACTCGGTGCAGGCGAGCAACCGGCATGACAGCGGGCTGGCGATGCGCTTCCCCCGCATCAAGGCCATCCGGCGTGACAAGACGCCTGCAGAGATCGACACGCTGACCTATGCTCGAAAGCTCGCGGGAGTCACGACGTGACTATTTCCGCATCTTGGCAAAGAAGACGCGGGCGCTTTCCATGACACCGTAGGCGGTCTCCTGCGGCGTGAGTCCGGCGGTGTGGATGCGCAGATCCGCCAGCGCTTTGTACAGCGGCTTTCGCTCTGTGAGAAGACGCTCCAGCTTGGTTTTCGGATCCTCCTCACCATTGAGCAGCGGGCGGTTGTTGTTCATGGCCGTGCGTCGTGCGAGGCGTTCCGGGTCCGCCTCCAGCCAGGCGGTGTAGCCGAGGTGGCGCAGGATGGGAAGATTGCGCGGCTGGGTGACGATGCCGCCGCCGGTGGCAATGACGCAGCCGCGCTTGCCCAGCAGCGAGCGCAGGGCCGCGGACTCCCGCAGGCGAAAGCCCGCCTCGCCTTCGGCGGCGAAGATTTCCGGAATGCTTTTTCCAGCGGCCTCCACGATGAGGTGGTCGGTATCGATCATCTTGAAGCCGATCATCTGCGCGACGATGCGGCCGACGGTGGTCTTGCCCGATCCCATGAGCCCGATGAGAAGAATGTTGGGCTGCCGGGGCGGCGGAGCTTCGCCGGCGGTTTGCACCAGATCGAGAATCGAGGAGGCGAGTTCGGGATCATCGCGCAGGGCATCGAAGTAGCTGGCATAGCGCGGCGCCCAGCCGGTGGCGCGCAGCCTTGCATTGGACACACGTTTGTTGCTCCAGCCGCGCTTGCGGTTGGGATCAGGCTCGCGCGTGCCGGGCATCTTGACGCCAAAGAGGGGGCACAAACGCTCCAGGCACTGGCGCTGCGTCATCTGTGCGTCATCCACGACATTGTAGATGCCGCTGAGGCGGTGTGTGACGAGATGCGCGAGAGCGCCTGCTGCGTCATCCGCATGGATTTGATTGAGGATGCGACCCTGGCCGTGATTGCCTTCGACGGCGGCCTTGCCTTCGAGGAGGTTCTTCAAAACAAAGGAACGCCCCGGGCCATAGATGCCGGCGAGGCGCGCGACGGCGCCGTTTGCATTCAGGGCGATGTTTTCCGCTTCGCGCAGCAGCCGGCCGGTGTCGCGGTCCGGATCGGCAAAGCTGGTTTCATCAATTTCTTCGCCGTTCGCCTGGGGATAAACACTGGTGCTGCTGGTGTAGAGCAGAAAGGCGGCGGGGAATGCCTGGGCGAGATGCCGCATGCCATCCACATACACCGACTGGTACATTTCAGCCCCGCCGCGGCTGGAGCTGGCGCAATGGATCACGGCGTCGATGCTTGCTGCCGCCAGCGTGCCAGCGAGCGCGGTGACGGCGGCGGATTGCGAAATATCACAGGCTGCCGTATGCCATGGCTTCACCGTGGCGAGGCGTGCGGCGGATTCCGGCGAGTGCGTGAGACCGATGACCTCATGCCCTGCGGCATGCAGAAGATCAGCGGTGCGCTCGCCGACAAACCCACATCCTGCGATGATCACCTTCATGGCTGGCGGTGTTTCTGATAGTAGGCGGTGACGCCTTTGACGACTCCCTGCACGTAGTCCTCGATGGCGCTGGTCTGCAGGCGTCCTGAGATGAGCGTGCGGCCCAGGAAGTGCCCGCGCAGCAGGCGGCGGTAGGTCTCCTCATTGTTCATGACGTAAGGCTCCAGGTAAACGACGGGGCAGTCATAAATGCGGTTGGCCAGCAGGTTCCGTGCATAAACATAGGAGTTTGTGCCGACGTGGCGGGCATTGGGCGTGGTGTAAACGTAGGCTGGCAGGCCGGTGGCGATGCGCATGCCATTGGCCACGGACTCGGCCAGCGGCAGCTCCTCCTGGTGGATGCGGGAGAAGAGCCGGCGAAACATCTCGAAGCGCACGTCCTGCTGCTCCAGCTCCACGGGCGCGTAGCAGCCGTTCACCAGCACATGCATGTGGTTCATCGGTGAGAACTGCGGCGCGGCGGCGTCGCCCCAGGCTTCGGCGTTGTAGTGCAGGCAGAGCACCAGGTCCGGCTTGATGGTGTTGTTCACCTTCTGGCCACGCGCATGGATCTCACTGACACGATAAAAGAGCTTTTCGCTCTGCCACTGCACCGTGAGGATTTTTGCATCGCCGGTGACGCCGTTGTAATTTTCCTGCGGCTGCGGGAAGCCGGCATCGGCAAGGATCTGGCGTGCCTGCACCACGAAATCGGCCGGGCGCTGCAGCGTCACGGGTTCCGCCCGGTCGCGCACGAGGGAGACATAGGCGCCGAGAGTTTTCAGCCGCTCGGCCAGCACCTGGGCGGTGGTGAGGGTGAGGTCGCCCTCCTGAATGGCCTCGCCGGGGGCAAAGCTGAGCCTGCGCTCCTCCATCACCGCGTAGGCGCCGCCGATGTGGCCGGGATCGATGGCGATGTGAATGTCGCTCAGCAGAGGCCGGCCGTTGAGCGGTGGCATTTCGGCCGCAGCCCGCCAGGTGCGTGAGCCAGGCAGCGGAGTCTCGGCATGGGTGGCGAAGGCCACGCGAGCCTCCGGTTTGAGCGGATCGCCGGTTTGGATGACGACGCCGTCTGCCTCCAGTTTCCATGGTGGCGGAAAAGGGGAGCCATCCGAATACACATCCCGGACGGCGGCTTCGAATTCGCCGCGGGTAAGGGTTTGGTGAAATGACTGCAGCTTGAGCCAGTCGGGCTTGGAGCCGAGCGGGCTCAGGCGGTCCAGGCGGGCCGGAGCAGCGGGTGCGGCGGGCGGAGCTGTAGGTGGAGCAGCAGGTGGAGCAGGTGCGGCGGGCGGAGTGGCAGGTGTGGCCGGCGGGGGGGCTGGCGTTGTGGGCGGAGCTGCGGGCACGGCCGGGGGCGGCGTGGGAGCTGCAGGGGCCGGGGTCGGGCTAGGAATGGGGCCGGGCGTCACCTGCGCGGGACTGAGCGGAGCAGCGGGGGCCGGTACGGGCGCGATCGTCTGCGCCACGCTCGAAACCGCCATCACAGGCGGGAGCATGACTGGCAGCAGGCAGCGACGCAACGTTCGTTTCATCATCATAAATCGCATCCTAGACTTGATCCCCGCCTTCATCATCTACTAAGTAGCGGCACGATGAATGACAACACGGCTGACAGCGCGGACGGACTCTTTCGGCTGCTTTTTCTGGGAGATGTGGTGGGGGAGCCGGGGCGCAAGGCGGTGGGCCTGCTGCTGCCCGTGCTGAAGGAGGAGCTGAAGCTCGACTTCATCGTGGTGAACGGGGAAAACTCCGCCGGCGGGCGCGGCATCACGCCGAAGATCGCCATCAGCCTCATGCGCGCCGGTGCGGCCGTGGTGACCAGCGGGGACCACATCTGGGACCAGAAGGAGATCGTGCCCTATCTGGCCGATGAACCGCGCATGCTGCGGCCCATGAACTATCCGGAAGGCACGCCTGGCAGCGGCTTCGTGGTGCTGGAGTCCAAAAAGTGCAAGGTGGCCGTGGTGAACCTGCAGGGCCGCACCTTCATGAACCAGCAGCTCGACAATCCTTTCCCCGCCATCGCCGCCTGTGTGGAAAAGCTGCGGCAGGAGACTCCGGTGATCTTTGTGGACTTCCATGCCGAGGCCACCAGCGAAAAAGTCGCCATGGGCTGGCATCTGGATGGCAAGGTCTCCGCGGTCATCGGCACCCACACCCATGTGCCCACGGCGGATGAACGCGTGCTGCCCAAAGGCACCGCCTTTCAAAGTGATGCCGGGATGTGCGGGCCGATGGACAGCGTGATCGGCAGCCAGATCGAGCCGGTGCTGGAGCGGTTTCACACGATGATGCCCACACGGTTTGGCGTGGGCAGCGGTGCCGTGCGGGTGAATGGCGCGCTGGTCACCATCGATCCCGCCACCGGCAAGGCGCTCAAGATTGAGCGCATCGCGCGGACGTGGCATGAGTGAGGGTGGAGGTGATTTACAGCTTCTTTTTTAGTGACAGGTCGCAGGATGCTGGCTAGAAGGCGCGCATGTCTGAAGAAAAACGTCCGGTTCCTGCTGTTGTCGATGCCTTGAGCTATCCGCTGGTCAGGATCAGCTGGTTTCTGCTGGTGGTGCTGTGCGCGGCGGGGTTTCTGGTGCTGGTGGCGGTCAGCACTTTAAAGACGGGAAAGATTTTGATTTCGGGCCGCATCATTTTTGCGGCGCTGGCACTCGTCGCTGTGGTTGTGCGCTGCTATTTCACGATCATCGAGCAGACGCTGATCGGCTGGGGCAAGGAGGAGTGGCAGAACACCACCATGGACACCGATGACATGTGGTCCTCCTTGCTCAGCATGGCGGGGCTGGCGTGCATCGCGTGGGTGCCGGTCTTTGCGGTGGCTGAAATGATGGCGCCCTATCCGCAGTGGCGCGAACTCGTCTGCCAGATCACGGCGGCGCTTGGCTGCGAGTATTTCTGCATGGGCACGATCGCCCTGATCGTGTTCAACAATTTTTCCCAGGTGCTGCCGCACCGCATCGTGCCTGCCATGATCAAAAGCGGCGCGTCCTTCATGCTGTGCGGGGCCACGCTGGTGCTGGTGCCGCTGTCATTTCAGATCGTATGGGGCATGCTGCCCGCCTCGCAGGCCACGTTTGTCCGTGCGCTGATCGCGTGCTCTGTGTCCGCCTATTTTCTGATCGCCCACGCGCGCTTCATGGGCCTGCTGTATCTCGCCAGCCGGGAACGCATTGGCTGGGAGGAGTGAGGAGGATCACGCAATGCCTTCGCGCTTGCGCTGCTTGAGGATGAAATCCACGCCGCAGGCCAGCTTTTTGGCCATGGGAGATTTCACGTCCACCGCGCGCCAGAAGGGCGTGATCTCATCGAGCGGTTTGCCGTTTTGATGCTGCTCCCAGGCAAGCTCCGAGGCGATGCGCAGAAAGATGCCGGCGGTGAGCGGGCAGGTGAAATCGGCACGATGTGCGGCGGCCAGATCCTCGCGCATCTGCGGCATGGTGCGGGATTCGCCCCGTGGGATTTTAGCCACATAGGCGGCCACCACGGCGGGCGTGGGGATCAGCATCTTTTCACCTTCGCCATGTCCGGCATAGGGCTTTCCCAGGCGGGAGACGTCCGGCTTGGGCGGGTGGGCAAATTTTTCGCTCCAGGATTTCGGCATGGCGTGGGATTATTTGAGTTTTGCCAGCGCCTCCCGCGCGAGCTTCCGGGCACCGGATTGTTTGACCTTGTCGTCCGCCGCAGCGGTGAAATCTGCGCGGGCGCTGTCGCTGTTACCCAGGGCCTGATAGGCGCGGCCGCGATTGTAGAGGATGTAGGCGTCGTCGGGCGTGAGCGGCAGGGCGGCGTTGTAGGCGTCCAGCGCTTCATCCGCACGGCCGAGCAGCAGCAGCGCATCGCCGCGCCGGTTAAGCGCCTTGGCGGTGAAGGGAATTTTCTTTTCATGCGCCGGTGGCAGGCAGTCGCGCAGGGCCTGCAGGACGAGTTCGCAGGTGGTGGCGGTGGATTCGACGGCGGGCGTTGCGCTGGTGGCGTCCTTGAGATCCTCCTTCACCCGCTCCAGCATCACTTCGATGGGCTCGGCGGCAAAGTCACCCGGACCCTTGGCCTGGGCGTACTGCTGCATGGCAGCAACACAGTCGGCAGTTTTGCCTGCGGCGGCCAGTTTTGCGATCTCCTTCAAGGTGGGCAGCTGCGGTGCTGGTGGTGAATCGGGAGTGCGTGGCGGAGATGAAGGCGCAGGCGGCGCCTCCGCCACGGCGGGCGCGGCGACCGGTGCAGGCGCAGGAGCCGGACCCGCGAGGAAGATGTCATCGCCCACGAGGCGTGAGTACTCCGCGGGAATTTGCCCGCCATTGGAGCGCTCCAGCACACCGGCGCGGGTGCGTTTGAAGACCTGCTCCACCGTCAATCCGGGAGTGCGCAGGTTTTTGAGCAGCTCCTCGGTGTAGAGGCCGTTGGTGCCATCGCCATCCAGCGCGGTTTGTCCCGCATCCGTGGCAAAGGCGATGAGCGATCCGGCGGGCGGCTTCATCTCGCTGAGACCACCGGGATTCGCGGCATCGCGGGTGCGGCCGGTGCGTGCGACGGCGGTGGTGCGGCAGGCGTCGAGGATGACGAGATTGCACAGAGCGCCGGCGGATTTCATGTCCGCCACGGCCTGCTCGACATTGAAGAGCTTGGTTTCGGCCAGCAGGCGCAGGGTCACATCATCGGCGCCTTCGGAGGTGTAGCCGGACTTGACCGGCAGGAGGTAGTTGGAGCCTGCCACGGAGATGCCGTGGCCCGCATAGTAAAAGAGACCGACTTCAGCGCCGGGCAGCGTGGCACGGAACTCCACCACGGCGCGGAGCAGCTGATCGCGGGTGACGTCGTGTTTTTCGATCACTGCGAAGCCGAGCTCGCGCAGAGTCTTGGCCACGGCCCTGGCATCGTTGGCCGTGTTGCGCAGAGGACCCACGGCGGCTTCGTACTTCGCGTTGCCAATGACGAGGGCGGTGCGGGTGGCGGGCTTTGCGGGTGCGGCATCTGTGCGCAGGGCAAAGGCGGCCAGCAGCAGACAACCTGCGATGCAGAGACGGGAGGTCATGGCGGGCAGTCTGCAAGCAGGAACGCACAGGTCAACCAAATGGACAGGCGCAATCGTTTGACCCGCCGGACAGTCCTCGCATCATCCGCCTCGATGAAGTGTGCCCTCCCTTTCCTAATGCTCCTCGTGACGAGCTGCAGCTCCAGCTTGAAACATGCCGCCGAGGCCGCTCCCCTCATTCCGGGAGATCCGACGGCGCCCTCGCAGGTCACGCCGAACGAGGCGATGGCGATTGCACAAAGTTATGCCAGCCACACCTGGCGTCCCTTTGCACGGAACATCCTGCACGGGAAGGACAAGGCGGGCGTGCTGGTGAACACGCCGGATGTGACACACGAACCACAGCAGGACCGCAAGGGCTGGTGGGTGCCGGGAGAGGTGAACAGCGGCGTGCCGTACAAGTGGGGCGGCTTTGATGATCCGGCCTCGTTTGATCTCGCCATTGGCAATGGCAGCGCCGGCGGGGATGTGTCGTCTCCCGAAAAGCGCCGTGCGGACAATGCGGCCGTGAGCAGCCAGGCCGCAGGAGTGGACTGCTCCGGCTTCGTTTCTCGCTGCCTGAAACTGCCGAGCGTGCACGACACCAGCCACCTGCCGGCGGTCTGCACGGAGCTGGCCAGTGCGCAGGAGCTGCAGCCCGGGGACGTGCTGAACATTCCGCACCGGCACGTCATACTCTGCGCGGGGTGGTACGATCCGCAGCATACGTGGATCTATTATTATGAAACCGGCGGCGCCCCCGACTACTGGAAGCCCGGCCTCAAGCAGGCGCCGCTGGCGGCGCTGCTGGCGCTCGGCTACAAGCCGCTTCGCTATAAAGGCATGGCCTATGAGCGGGTGCCGGGCGGCAAGCAGCCCAGGGAGGTGCTGACGCGTGCGGTGAAAGCGAGCGCGGCGGTGGTGCCAAATCCGACGATTGGCGAGCCGTGATGGGAGGTTTGAGTTGTTGACGGCACGGCATGCGGCGTGACAGCATGCGCGCTTTCCCAACCGTTCATGGAAGCCACCCTCCGCCCCTCCCGCACGCGCTATGGCGTGATCGTTTTCGCCGTGATGCTCGGCGTCATTCATTACATTGACCGGGTGTGCATTTCGAGCCTGGCTCCCACGATCCAATCCGACCTGGGCATTTCCAAGCAGGAGATGAAATGGGTGTTTACGGCCTTCGTGGCAGCTTACGCCTTGTTTGAGATCCCCGGCGGCTGGCTGGGGGACAAATGGGGGCCGCGGCGGGTGCTGCTGCGCATCGTGATGTTTTGGAGCGTCTTCACCGCGGCCACGGGAGCGGTGTGGAACTGGCTCTCGCTGATTGTGTGCCGGTTTTTGTTCGGGGTGGGCGAAGCCGGAGGCTTTCCGAACATTGCAAAGATGTTCAGCATCTGGCTGCCGCACCGGGAGCGGGACGTGGCGCAGGGCATCACCTGGCTGGCGGCACGCTGGGGCGGCGCGCTTTCGCCGCTGCTGGTGTTCGCGGTCTCCGGCGCGGTGGGCTGGCGCTGGACGTTTGCGGTGTTTGCCTGCCTCGGTGTGGGCTGGGTGGTGCTTTTCAGCCGCTGGTTTCGGGACAATCCGGCAGATCATCCCCGTGTGAATGCGGCGGAGCTGGCGCTGCTGGAAGAGGCGAAACACAACATGGACAGCCATGCGACGATTCCCTGGAAGCGGCTGCTGACGACGCGCTCGGTGCTGCTGCTCTGGCTGTACTACTTCTGCATCAGCTACGTCTGGTATTTCTACATCACCTGGATGCCCACTTACATGAAGGAGGCGCTGAAGATGAACATGGACGATCCCATGACCGCGGTGCTCGGCGGAGCCCCGCTGTTTTTCGGCGGCATCGGCTGCTATCTGGGCGGCGTGATGGCGCGCAGGCTGGAGAGACGCCGGGGCGGCAGCAGCAGCCGGCCACGGCGAGTGGTGGCGGTGCTGGGCATGCTGGGCGCCGGGCTTAGCATCATCGTGGCGACGCGGCAGTCCGATCCGACTTTCGTCATGCTGGCGATGGGAGTTTCCGGCTTCTTCAATGACCTGTCCATGCCCTGTGCCTGGGGGGCGGCCTCGGACATCGGCGGAAAACTGGCAGGCTCCGTCTCGGGCAGCATGAACATGATGGGAAATTTTGGCGGTGCGCTGGCTCCGCTGGCTGTCATCTGGATCCTGGATGCGGTGAAGGACGACTGGAACGTGCCGCTCTATGTCGCAGCGGCGACCTATCTGGTCTCAGCGCTGTGCTGGATGTTCATCGACAGTGATGAGAGACTGACTGAGAAGTGAAGCGGGCCATTCCTCACTTCTGCTCCGTGCTCTTGAACTTTTTCAGCTCATCTTCGATGCGCTTCCGCGCTTTGAGGTCCGGCGTCTTGAGCGCTTCGGCGCGTTCGAGATAGCTGAGCGCCTTCGCCTTGTCTCCCAGCGCCTGATGGGTGAGGCCGATGTGCTCCAGAATTTCGGCGTCTTCGGGAGTGATGGATTTCATCAGGGCTTCGGCGCGCTGCAGTTCCTTCAGCGCTCCGGGGTAGTTGCCCTTTTTGAAATGAAACCAGCCGAGGCTGTCGATGTAGGCGGGCTGGTCTGGCAGCAGCTCGTTGGCCTTGGCGATGAGTTCGCCCGCCTTGTCCAGGTGCGTGCCGGCGTCCAGCCACATGTAGCCGAGGAAGTTCATGGTGTTGGCGGCGGCCTTGGACTCCTCCCGCGGAGTGAGGGTGATGGATTTCTCCAGCATGCGCGAGGCGTCCTCATAGCGTGCCAGGCGTTCGAGCGTGATGCCGTACTGGTAGTAGAAGAGGTAGTCCAGCAGCTCGTTCTGGGCGGAGCTGGCAGACTTCTCGGCCTCGGCAAACTGCTGGACGGAAGGGCCCCACTCCTCCCGCGCACGATGGGCGATGGCGAGCTGGTAGTGGACAAGGGGATAATCCGGGAACAGGCGCACGCTTCGCTGGCCCATGCGCACCATGTCGTCAAACTTCTGCGTCTGGTAGAGCTCCCAGCCGAGCTTGACGTAGTCGCCTATTTCACCGCCGCCGTACTGAATGGCGGCTTCGAGATGGGGAATGGCCTTCTCGGGCTGCTTGAGCTTGTCGTACTCAGCGGCCAGCAGGCGCTGCTGTTCGGGGTCGTCCGGCGCCTGCTTCACGATCTGCTCCAGCGTGGCGAGCGCCTTCTCCTTCTGCTCCGCGGCCACGTAGAGCCGGTAGAGCAGCTTGCGGGCGTCTAGGTTGTGGTGCTCGGCGGCCAGTTTTTCGCAGAGCTGGCGCGCGCGCTCGGGGTCGTTGGTCAGCAGATACTGGCGGGCGACTTCGAGGGTCACCTGCTCGGCATTGGCCTTGGTGGCAGCCTTGAGCGCGTTTTCAAAGAAGGGAACCACGCGCTGGCGGTATTCCATGCCAAACTCCGCCTGCCCGAGCGGCCAGACCCGCTCCGCGGTGCGGCCGGTGGCCAGCCAGTACTGCGGATCGTGGCTGTTTTGATTGGCGGCCTGAGTCATGACCTCGATGGCCTTGTCCCGCTCGTTGTGGGTGAGGTGGAGCATGACCGCCATCTCATAGACCTCGGCATGGGAGGGGAACTTTGCCAGAGCCTCGGCCACGGCCTTGGAGGGGACGTCGTCTTTCTCAAAGAGGTCCTCGGGCGGGTAGGTGCTGGCAAAGCGCGCGAGATTGAGCAGCGGTGCCGGGCTGTGTGGACTGGCGCGCACCGCATCTTGGAGGATTTTCAGCGCCGCCTCACGCCCCTGGAACTGCATGGCGATTCCAGCGGTGTGGGATGCGAGGTCCGCGTTGGCCGGATCGGCCTTGAAAACAGCCAGGTAATGATCCAGCGCCTGGCGCAGTTTTCCGGCGGACTCAAACTGGAGCGCCGCACTGAAGTGTGCCAGCACGTCCGCCCGGGTGGCGGCGTCTGGCGAAAGCTGGAGGTCTGAGCCGTCCGCCGCTTTGACTCCCAGAGACAGGTCTGCCACGGTGGCGGCGCGGCCTGGATGCAGGGAGCCCAGCAAGACGGCAAGGCACAGCGTCAGGCAGGGCCGCAGGGCCCTGCCAGCCGCGTCGTACCCGGGCATGACAAGGCTTCCTGCGTCTCGATGCCATCGAATCGCACTGCGAAGAGGAGCCATGCCGGGAAGGCTAGCGGTTACGACTTGTAGCGCAAACGCTTCTTGTGACGGTTCGCACGCATGCGCTTCTTGCGCTTGTGCTTGTTGATCTTCGTTTTTCTCCGCTTTTTGAGCGATCCCATGTTCGTGTTCTCCTATGTAGGTTGGCGTTTGATCTAGTGGACGACTTTGTTGAGAGGGTATTCCACGATACCCTCGGCCCCCAGCGACTTCAGCCGCGGGATGATTGTCCGCACGGTGGCTTCGTCAATGACCGTTTCCACAGCCACCCATTCCTGGCTGGCGAGGGTGGAGACGGTGGGCGAGCGCTGGGCCGGCAGGCAGGCGACCACTTCCTGCAGCCGCTCGGCCGGCACGTTCATCTTGAGTCCCACCGTGTGGCGGGCCTCGAGCGCACCTTTGAGCAGCAGCGAGAGTGTCTCCATCTTCTGCCGTTTCCATTCATCACGGGCGGCAGGTTTGCTGGAGACAAACTGGGGGTAGCTGAGCATCAGCGTGTCCACGATGCGCAGCTTGTTCGCGCGCAGGGACGAGCCGGTTTCAGTGATGTCCACGATGGCATCCACCATTTCGGGCACCTTCACTTCAGTGGCGCCCCAGCTAAATTCGACCTCGGCCTCCACACCGTGCTTGGCCAGGTATTTCTTCGTCATCTCCACCGCTTCCGTGGCGATGCGCTTGCCCTGCAGATCCTTGACGGTCTTTACGGGGGAGTCCTCAGGCACCACCAGAACCCATTTGGTGGGCTTGGAGGTGGCCTTGCTGTAGCGCAGGTCGGTGATGACCTCCACGTCCGCCCCATTTTCATCGATCCAGTCCAGACCGGTGATGCCGCAGTCCAGGAAACCATGGTCCACATACCGGCCGATCTCCTGGGCGCGCAGCAGGCGCAGCTCCAGCTCATCATCATCCACCGTGGGGCGGTAGGAGCGGGAGGAGACGACGATGTTGAACCCTGCGCGCTTGAACAGTTCGAGCGTCGGCTCCTGCAGGCTGCCTTTGGGCAGGCCCAGGCGGAGGATGTTCTTGGGTTCGGACATGGTTGGGGGAAGGGGGCGCGCATCCTAGTGGCATTTTTTCCTCTGGCGAGGGGAAATTTCACGGCAATGCGGCCCCCTGCGGCGCCGAGCGGTCTTTCGAGCCGGGCGGGCGGCTCAGTGGGATGCTTTGAGCCCTGCGGAAAACTCAAAGGAGGTGGCCGGCGGTGATTTCAGGGCCTGGGTGAGCTGTTCCTCGAAGTCATCCCAGGCAGCCGCCTCGCTGGCACTGGAAAATGAGCAGGAACCGCCGGACGAGCTGAGGAATTTGGCCCCAATCTGGCCGCTATGCCGGGTGTTCCATCCCGGGCCGTTCTCGGCAGGATATTTGCCTGGCTCGATGCGGAGGTGAAGCTCCACGCCAGTGAGATCATCTTCGCGCAGGGCCTCGATGCGCAGGCCGCGAATGCCGGGGGTTTCCTCGCTGGCAAAGCGGATCAGCAAAGCGGAGATGGTCTTGGGGCCAAACGGACTGTCGCGCAAGGCCAGGGCCTGCTTGATCAGGGGAATCTCTTCAAAACCATTGGCTGGCTCGATCTGCACTTCGACGATTTTGAGAGCGTCCTTTTCGGTGAGCCGCGGCCTGGGCGGAGGAGGTGGCTGCAAGAGCGGTTTCTGGTGTTCCTGACGCCATGTATTTGCGGCGGCGATCCGTTCCGCATCGCGTTGACGGCGGCCTGCTTTCGGGGAAAAGGCGTATTTTTTGCCATCGATCCGGTGCAACGACCAAAGGGCAAAATCGCAGACGAGCGGATTGGTGAAGCTGAAATCTCCGTTGCTGCCGCTCATGCCATCGCGTTTCTCGTGGTCTTCGAGCGCATGCGCCAGGAGCGCGACGGCGGTGTCCCTCGCCTCGGGAGAGACCGGACGCCGTTTGGGGTTGGAAAATCCGTGTTCGCTGACGGGAGATCCGAGTGATTCGCCCAGCTTCTCCACAATCTTAAAGCGTTCCGACACAGGGCGGTCATCCCAATGGTCCACAAGCCTGCTCATGGCCTGGGAGTCGCCACTGGCGATCAGCAGATCGGCCATCTGGTCGAAGCCATTGGTGGGGTCATACGGAGCGGTGGTGGAGAAAAGGCTCCACTCTCGCAGGATGGCGGGCAGCGCCTTGGGATGGTCCTGATTGAAAAGTTGTTCCGCGGCATCGAGACGCACTCCTGTTTCGGCCCCCTTCTTCACCATCAATTCGAGAAGCATTTCGGTGGCTGCCGGGCTCTTGAGCAAGCCAAGCTGCTGGATGAACTGGCGATGCAGCCATTCCGAGTCAGCCTTTTTGGTGCCGCGCAACACTGCATCTGCCACTGCTTCCGGGGCTTCTTCCTTTAACTGTTGGACGAGCGGACCGGGAGAGGTCCTGCCCGCGGCGATGGAGTCCACCAGCATCTGCTTTTTTCCCTTCTTCTGGTAGTCGTCCCACCACTTGCGGGCGGCTTTCTGCACCTCCAGCATCTTGTCCTCATTGGACATGTAGCCCGAGGTTGAGGCCGGTGAGTAGAAATTCTGGCCGGACATGCGACTGAGGATCTGCTGCGCGCAGTCGCCGACCGTCAGAATGGTGTGGGAGAAATGAAAGTTCCGATGAAAGCCGACGGACCGCGAAAAGCGGTCATCGGTGAGCGCTTCAATGAGTGCGGGCGCGGCAGGGTAGCCGATGGCGAGAAGCTGGTGAGCGGGAGTGGTGCCTTTTTCTTCCATGCTGAAGACATCGCACCAGCCCGGCTGGCTCCACTGATGGCCGTTCTGGTCCCGCAGCATCCAGACCAGCTCGGCGATGCGCTTGTCCTGCGGCAATTCGTCGATCTGCTTCTGAGTGAGCGTGGGGTGCTCTTCATCCTCCTTCACCATGCGCTCCAGCATGGCGATGCATTGTCTGGCCCGCTCGGCATGCAGGGTGTGGGGGAACAGTTTCAGAATCCGGCGGAAGGAAGCGAGCAGAGAAGTGCGTGGCTCAAACTTTCCACCCGGGGAGCCTCCCCAAAGGCTCGTGTTCAGCCCGCCTCCTCCGCAGCGCAGCACAGCGTCCCACATGGCGGCGTGGGAGAGCTCGATCTCCAGGTCCTCCTGCATTGATACGGCGGCCTGGGTGTCGGAACGCCTGACCGCCAGTTTTTGTGCCTCGGTGTAAAGCTGTGCCGCCAGCTTTTCCTCGCCTCTCTGCCAGCAGACATAGGCCAGGAAGAAAACTTCCGCTTTCTCGCCCAGCTTCGCGCCAAAGCGGCTCCACGTGTCCTTGGGCGGGTGGCGCAGTGTGTCTAATCTCCGCTCAATCATGGGCAGAAACGGGCGCTCCTCAAACCCGACGCGTTCGTGGTCCGGAGTGCCTGGCTTCGACTTTTTCCAGGTGCCGGTTGTGAGATCGGGCCGCACTGTGGAGAAATCAACCTTCGTCTCCTTGGTAACGAAACCCATGCCAGTGTGAGCCTTTGGCGTATCCTGCCCGCCACTGGAAGACCAGCTGCCATTCCAGATTTCCGCCCACCTGGCCTCTTTGACATCCGGGTAGCCGAGGGTGGAGAACCACTTGAAGCATTTCAGTGCTTCATCAGGAAGCTGAGCGGAGACAGTGGCGGGCAAGCATGCCGCCAGGGTGAGGGTGAGGATGAGAAGACGAGTCTTCATGGCCGGGAGCATAAGAGGATGTGCTGGTAAACAGCACGCAAAATCCCGGCGAATCTTGGGGTGGGCGGTCAAGGCAGCGCCTTGCGCCAGTCCAAGGCAGCTCTTTTGAGGCGCTCAGTCGTGTCTCTTTCCTTCTCGGCGAGGTTGGTGGTCTCGTTGGGATCTTTGGACAGATTGTAGAGTTCGGTTTGAGTGCCGTCGGCATTGACGAGGAGTTTCCAGTCGCCGTCGCGAATGGCGACATTGGGAGATTTGGAGTTCGGCTCCTTGGGGTAAGGAAAGCCGTTTTTCACTTTGCCCGCCTCTCCGGGTTTGCGGCCGTATTCCCAGAACAGTGGTTTGTGGCGGAGCACCTTCTCACCAAGGAGTGCGGCGCTCATGTCTTCGCCGTCCTGGTCTGCACCGGGGGTTTTGATTTGCGCCAGGGCGCAGAGGGTGGGCATGAAATCGACACTGCTGAAAACGGTGGAGTCATTCACCACACCTGCAGGTACCACGCCTGGCCAACGCACGATGAGCGGGGTGCGAATGCCGCCTTCGTAAAGGCTCCACTTCATGCCGCGCAGACCCTTGGTGCGGGTGTGGTCCAGCGTGGGTTCGGGGCCGTTGTCGCCGCAGAGGATGACGAAGGTGCTGGCCGGGAGAGCCTCGAGGAGGCGGCCGATCTGGCGGTCTGTTTCCGCCAGCACGTCACGATACTTCTCCGGCAGCCCTCGTTCATCTTTGCCCTCCAGAGGGCGGTAGGGTGTGTGGACGTCGTCGAACCACACATTCACAAAGCAGGGCTGGCTGGCGTGCTCGCGCAGGAACTTCAGGGTCTCATCCACCGTCCAGCGGGTGCGGTCATGGCGCTCCACCTGCTGGGGCTCGCGCCTGGTTTCCCAGGGTGTGGTTTTCAGACCGAGCGGCGCGGCAGGCTCCGGGCTTTCATAGGTGCCGAGGCCGACATCATATCCATAGGCGGCGAATTTGGGGGCGTCCGTCACATCGCGGCCACCACCGAGGTGCCATTTGCCGATGTGGGCTGTGGCGTAGCCTGCTTCTTTAAAGGAGCGTGGCAGGGAAGCGGCTTTGGGGTCAAGAAAATCCGCCTGCTCGCATTCGCGGTTGCCGGCCTTCGTTTGCAGGTAGCTGGTGATTCGATGGCGCGCCGGAAACTGCCCGGTGATGATGCCGCAGCGCGAGGCGGAGCAGATAGGCGAGGCCGTGTAGAACTGGCGGAACTGCATGCCTTCTTGGGCCAGGTGGTCCATGTGAGGGGTGGACACTTTTCCGCCAAAACAGGATGGGTCGCCCCAGCCCATGTCATCGACGAGGATGAAAACGACATTGGGTTTCTGGGCGGCCTGGAGCCAGCCACAGAGGGAGAGAGAGCAGAGAAACACTGAGAGGAGCAGGCAACGCATGGGGCACGTAAACGCCCGCGGCTCCCCGGCTTTTCGTCCACAATCCGCTCTCACCTATCCAAAGGCCACGCCCGGGGCGGGCATTAAATCCACATTGACGCCCCCGGTTTGGGGAATACTATGCGGCTTTCAAGGACGCATCATCAAATCATGATTCGTTCATATAACCCACACGATCCACATCATGTCCCGTAGCTACATCTTTTCGTCCGAGTCCGTCGGCGAAGGCCATCCTGACAAAGTTTGCGACACCATTTCTGACGCCATCCTCGACGCCTGCCTCGCGATCGACCCGAAGAGCCGCGTTGCCTGCGAAACCTTCGCCAAGAGCAACGTCGTCGTCGTTGGCGGTGAAATCACCATCCCGAAGCTTCAGAACAAGAAGCTCGGAACCACCAAGCCGATCGACGAAGTGATCAACGTCGGCAAGATCATCCGTGACGCCGTGCGCGGCATCGGCTACGTGAATGACGACGACGTGTTCCACGCCGACAAGCTCTTCATCAACAACTACCTCACCATCCAGAGCCCGGACATCGCCCAGGGCGTGGACGCCGCCGCAGCGGATGGCAAGAAGACCCAGGAACAGGGCGCTGGCGACCAGGGCATCATGTTTGGTTTCGCCTGTGACGACACTCCGGAGCTCATGCCTGCGCCGATCATGTACGCCCACCGCCTGGGCCGTGAGCTGACCCGCATCCGCAAGGCTGGCAAGGCCGCCAAGTGGCTGCGCCCGGACGCCAAGAGCCAGGTCTCCGTGGAATACGTGGACGGCAAGCCCACCCGTATCGTGAACGTCGTCATCTCCACGCAGCATGCCGCTGACGTGAGCCACGCCGAGATCGAAAAATTCTGCATCGAGCAGGTCATCAAGAAGGTGCTGCCGAAGGAAATGCTGACCAAGGGCACCGAGTACCTCATCAACCCCACCGGCAAGTTCGTCGTCGGCGGCCCTCAGGGCGACAGCGGCCTGACCGGGCGCAAGATCATCGTGGACAGCTACGGCGGCATGGGCCGTCACGGCGGTGGCGCCTTCTCTGGCAAGGACCCCTCCAAAGTGGACCGCAGCGCCGCCTACATGGGCCGCTGGGTCGCCAAGAACGTCGTGGCCTCCGGCCTTGCCACACGCTGCGAAGTGCAGTTTGCCTACGCCATCGGCCATCCTGAGCCTGTGAGCGTGCACATCGACACCTTTGGCACCGGCACCATCGGCGACGAAAAGATCCTCGCCGCCGTGCTCAAGGTCTTCTCCTTCAAGCCCGCTGACATCGTGAAGCAGCTCAACCTGCTGCGCCCGATCTACAGCAAGAGCACCAACTACGGCCACTTCGGCAAGATCGGCGACCCCGATCTCACCTGGGAGCAGACCAACAAGGCCGACGCGCTGAAGAAGGCTGCGAAGTAAGCTGACCGTTGTTGCACAGCACCAACGCTACTTTGAAGCCGCGCGGGGAAGCCCGCGCGGCCTTTTTTTATGGCGCGCCCGGCAGTGCGCAGTCCACAAGAATCGGGCGGGTATCATTCCTGGTTGGTAAGAAGATACGCAATTTCCAAGTTGTCGAACCAGCCTCGGTAGAGACGCAGCATGCGTGCCCTGACTGCATTGATAAAAGGAATCACTTTCTCCAGTTTGTCGATGTCCCGTTCGCGGATTGAAAATGCATCACATTCACCCAAGTCTTCAATTAAGCTGGCGTCTCGGTCTTCCTGGGTGGTGATGGATTTGTTGGCTTCTTCGTCACTTTTACTGCGATTCGCTTCAAGCGGCCATGCCCTAAGGTTGCCAACCGTGTTCAGCCAGTGGGCGCATACAGATTTAAATGTCTGGTTGCGCCTTCTATAGAGAACAGCCGAGGGAAGAATGTGATCGTAATCCCAGGGACGATCATGGCCGTCCCATATGTCAACGCACGAAGGGTCGTACCCGGCAAAAGCCCTGTTCATGAAATCCTTTTGGGCGTACAACAACAGGGGCTTGCAGTGAAGAAGTGTGTGCATGAAGGGCCAGAGTTCTTTTTCAGCAAGCGCTCTTTCAGCGGGATCCTTCCGATTCCCGACAAAGTAGTTCCAAAAGCTCCATTCGCGCAGGCTGTCTTCATTTGAGTGATCAAACGCTGGCAGGTGTTTGCCGGCTACATCTTCAGGGGCTAAAACGCGCAAAATGCCTGAAGTGCCAGGGGCGAAGATGCCGCGAAACGTTGTGGGCAGGAGCCCCTTTTCGTTGATTGATTTGAGGATGTGTCGTGCAGCCGTACCTGAATCAGTGCCGAACCAATGCAGCACGGTTGCGACACCTAGAATGCGCTTGGTCAGTTCCGTGCCAGGAGGAATCTGCGGGCTTTTACGATGTGTCTGAGCCATCTGAAGCAAAAGCAGGTAAACATCCGGATCAGCGCGGGCCAGGGCAGAGCGGAGCACTGGCGGCATGCCAATCTTGTTTTCCTCGCCATACAACAGCCATTCGTCCACTTGCCGGAGGTTTAGATGCAAGTCTGCGTCCTGGGTCAATCCGTCGTGCGATTGTTCCGATGCGATGCCGAGATAACGTTTCAGGCGTTCATTCTCACCACTGATTTGCACGCCCAGATCTCTGATCTGTGGAATGCTCAGAGGGGAGGCAAATGCGGGCTTGTCAGACAGTGACATTTTTGCCGCACGAATTCCCAAGGTTGCAAGACGCCACCCCGGCATGGGAAGGAATGAGTTTCCATTCCGATCTCTTATTTTTCCGAAGGATGTCTCAATGGCCGGCCAATAGGCTTTGATCATTGAGAAGAGAAGCTCTTCACCACGAAGAACTGTGCCAGCACTGTTCAAGCGTTGGAAGAGGTGTTCTACGTTGTGAATTCCCTCTTTGCCGACCTGCATTGTCTTTTCCCGAGAGTCTTCACCCAGCAGCACATCTTGCGGAGTCTCCAGGGCAATCAGACGAAAATCACAAGCTTTTTGCAGCCCATGGAACAGATCAGAGAGATGGGGGATGTGCTCAATGCCACTCACATGCTTCCGGATGATATCGCCTGCTTGCAGAGCCCATTTACCAGGCTGTTTGTCCGACAGTTCCAGTGATCTCAAAACTTCCTCCCAAAAAAAATGCTCTTCTCGTTTGGAGAATGCCGCCTTTGTGAGCCACGAAAATGGAATCGGAAGTTTGCAATGATACGGCCACGATGCAGTGAGAGGCGGACGTTTGCGGTTATGCGGCAAATCGTTCTTCTGGTGGGTAGCTTGGTAATGGCCATTCAATGCAGACCGAACGGCTGCAACTCCGATGAATTTTGTTTCGTCGTCCAATGTATAGCCCCACGGGTGCGCGGTCGTGAGCATGCGAAGAACAAATTTTCGTGTCGAATCTCGGGGTGTTTCAGGTTGAAGGTCAATCCAGAGGCTCGCCGGTGGCTCCTGCCCGTTGATGAGTTTAGTTGCGTCAAAAAATCCCAGCGCGATTGCATTGCAGCGTTGCTGACCGTCCAGCAAATAGTGTGTCACATCCTGGTCCTCCCAGCCTCCTCCATGCTTTCCACTATGGTGATGCTGCCCTTCAAACTTTCGGCAGACCACAAGCGATCCGATCGGAAAGCCACGAAGTATTGAATCCCATAGCATCTCTACCTGCCCAGGTTTCCAAACGGCTCCGCGTTGCAGTGAAGGAATGGCGGCGACGATGCCTGGTCGATGATTTCCATCCGGATTTTTCCGGGAGGTCGCTTCAGAGATTGATGGGAGGTCAGAAAATTGCCAGGCAGCAATGTCATATAACGAGAGAGAGTGGGATGATGTGGTTTTAGGCATAGTCGGTGCGGCAAATAATATTTTAAATGGTCAAGGGGTATGCCCGTTGGAAGGTATGTGCTTAATGGAAGGCATCTATGCAGATGCCAGTGTTATTCATCAGAGTTTCGAAGGTGGTAACTCCCAAATGCTGCATCATCGCCAGCATGACCCGGCCGGCGGCCACGGCGTCAGACTTTGCTTCATGATGATGGAAAGTGTGCCCAATGCGGGCGGCCAGGGTATTGAGCCGGTGGTTTGGCATCTCAGGCCAGACGGCTCTCGCGAGGCGGCAGGTGCAGAGATAACGAAAGGAAGGGCAAGGAAGCTGAAAATGCAGGAGGGTTTGCTCCAGCACGCTCATGTCAAAACTCGCGTTGTGAGCGATGACAATGTCGGCCTGGACAAGGCGGGGGATGATCTCGGATGCGACAGCTGGAAATTCGGGCGCGTCCTTCACACTGAACCAGTTCAGCCCATGGATGTCCTGCGTCCACTCTGGCAAAAAGAAGCCGTGCCCTTTGGGCGGCTTGATCAGCCAGCTCTTTGATTCGACGAGCTGATCGTCTTCAAACAAAGCGATGCCTGCGGAGCAGGCGCTGATGCGGCTGTAGTTGGCGGTTTCAAAATCCAGGCTGACGATTTTCATGACTCGACGGATCAATGCTGTGCTGGACTGTCATGTCAGGCAGAAAAGCCGATTCGTGGTTTCCGGGCCTCGCAGGTTTCCGGGTCGGCAAAAATCTCCGCCAGTGAGTAGTCGCACGCGGTCGGAAGCGAGCGGCCGAGATTTGCCGCGAGGAGGCTGGCGTGTTCGCGGCTCAGGCGCGGGAAGACGCGATGGGTGATGAGTCGTCCGGGGCGCAGCAGGGCCTGGTCGATGTCGGTGGCGCGGCCGTTGATGGTGCAGAGGATTTGCAGGCGGAGGAAATCGGCGAGCATGCCATCGGTCAGATTGAGGATGGCGCTGACCTGTTCACGATTGTCCGCACCACGAGCCATGAGCGCTGCGTCGCTGTCCTCCAGGATCACGGCGAACTGCTTGTCCTGATACCTACGGCGCTGATCGGCCCAGAAGCCGATGAAATTGGGGTCGGAAAGCACCCGCAACGTGGAGGCCGGGATGAAGTAGAAGCGGTGGGACTCCCGCAGCACGCCCATGAGATGGCGTAGGTACGAAGTCTTGCCCGTGCCGGGCGGGCCTTCGAGGATGGCGAGACCGTTTTTCCGCGTGGTGAGGCGTTGAACGAAATCGCGATGCCAGACTACCGTCGCTTCGGTATAGTGCAGGGTGAAGATCTCGTCAGAAAGCAGGCTCTCAGCAGCGAGCGGGACGTTCACGCGACCGATGTCCTTGTCCACTCGGATCAAAGAGTAGGAGCCTGCTTCTGGCTCGGGAGGACGGGCATAATTTTTCGCAAACTGACGCACGACGGCCTCCGCTTCGGCGGCAGAGCTGGCGTAGCCTTCAAGGCGGTTTTCGTCTGCATAGAGCAACGAAAGCGTGGAAAACTGGAAGGTCAGGTCATCCCAGAGCGGTTTGTTCTGGTCGAACTGCTTGTGAGAGCGCAGCAGAGAACCTGTGTTTTCCGCAGCTGCGCGTTCCAAATCCCAGTGCCCGTTCATGCGGAAGCGGTGCATGGAGCCACCGCCAAAGGCGGCAAGCACCGGAGTGTGAGGGCCGCGATAGGTCGGAGCAAAAGAGTCTGTTTCAGCGTTGCCGCAGACGACGAATGAGTGTGGTGATGAATGGGGGGCTTCGTTCATGCTGGAACGAATGGCTGGGAACCTGGATGGGACGAGGAGCGGTTTTGTCCTCAATCTTTGTCCGCATCATGCCCAGCGCGAAACTCCTGCCGCAGCCGCCGCAGGGTGCGATCACTGGTGTTGGGAGAAAGGCCCAGTTCCTTTACGAGGAACGCATGTCGTGCTTCCCCATGCAGATCGAGCTTGGCGGCTCTGGTGACGAGTTTTTCCAACTTTTGAGCCATCTGACGCCTCTGTTCACGGCCTTCTTTGATGGCGGCACCCTGCCGTTGGCGTGCCCGCGCACGATGTAGGCGGGCGACTTCGTTCCAGCGGATGTCGCGCTTGGGATCGAAAGACCAGTAGGCCGGAATCACGATCATGGTGGCAAACGGCGTCAGGTTCACCGCCAGTTTGAGCAGCAGGGGGGCATCATGCTGCATGCCGTAAAGGTGCCAGCGCATGCAGAAGGCATCAAAGGCCGTTTGGAATGCCGCCTGCTTTCCGGGCCTGCGCCCTGGCCAATCCAGGCGGAGATTTCTTTCGATCCCCATGGTGCGGCGCAGTACGCCCTTGCCGTCAGCATAACGGCTGGGTTTGAAAGCGGCCTTGAGCCGGGTCCAGTCGTCGTTGAATTGTGGGTCGGCTTTCAATTCTGCCTCCCGTTGCGCGTATTTGGCAGAGGGGCCTGTCACATGCTCATAGAATCCGCGCTGAACCTCATGTTCATGGCGAGCCACGATTTCACAAGCCTGTTTGTCCGGCGGAGCGGGAAGAAGATCGACCAGCAGCCGTTGCTGTTCTGTGAGAGATTTGCAGCTGCGCCAGGAGCTGAGAGCGGCTCTAAGCGCATCGCCTATCTCAATAGGCCAGAGGGTGATCGGGGCCAGCAGCCAGTCGTGCAGCTTGCGCAAACGGTCTCCATCAGACCCTTTAAGATAACGAGAAAGGCGATGATAGGCGCGCAAGGCCTCCTCTGACCAGCGTCGTGGCGCATAGGCGCGCTGGTCGAGGAGCTTGAGATCTTCCTTGAGGCTGGAACATGACTGCACGCTGTGAAAACACCCCGGCTGGCCGAATCGTCAAGGCTTCTCATTCCCGGGGGCGCGGGAAGGGGTGGTGCGTTGCACGAATCATGTTTCTCCATGGCATTTTTCTGCCAGCTATTCCTGCTCCGTGCGTTAGAGTAACACCCGACCTCATCATGTCTGAAATGCGCTTCAATCCCATCACGCTCGACTGGGTCGTCATGGCTCCGGAGCGTGCGCTCAGGCCGGATGATTTCGTTCGTGCGGCGGAGAAACTGGTGAGACCGCAGCACCGCGACGGCTGCCCCTTCTGCACCGGCAATGAGGCGCTGACTCCGGCGGAGATCGCGCGGACGAGCGCTGCGGACGGCTCCTGGCTGGTGCGTGTGGTGCCCAACAAATACTCCGTCTTCAATGCCGCGCAGGACTTGCAGCGGAAGAAGAACGGCATCTTTCGCTCCATGGCCGCGGCCGGAGTGCATGAGGTGGTGGTGGAGCACCCGCGGCATGACGTGGACATCTGTGACATGTCCGCGGAGCATCTGACGCTGGTGCTGCGGATGTACCGGGAGCGCTACCAGGCGCTGCGCAGCCATCCGCTGGTGGAGAGCATCGTGATTTTTAAAAACCAGGGGCAGCGGGCGGGCAGCTCGTTGGAGCATTCGCATTCGCAGGTCATGGCGGCGCCTGTTTTGTCCTCCCAGGTCATCATGCGGCTGCAGGAGGCGCGGCGCTTTCATGAGCTGGAAGGCGGCTGCCTTTATTGCGCGGTGATGCGTGAGGAAATGCTGGCGGAGGAGCGCATCATCGAGACCGGGGCCTCGTTCGTGGCCTTCATGCCGTATGCCGCGCTTTCTCCCTACCACACCTGGATTTTTCCGTGCCAGCACCAGACGGCGTTTGATGAGATCAGCGATGAGGAAATCGTGGAGCTGGCCGGCATGCTGAGCCGGCTGCTGCGCCGCCTGAAAGCCGCGGCGGGCGCTCCGGACTACAACATCACCATCCGCTCCGCGCCGGTGGGGGAGGTGTCTTCGGGTTGCTTCCACTGGTATCTTTCCGTCGTCTCGCGCATCTCCCAGCTCGCGGGGTTTGAGCTGGGCAGCGGCACCTACATCAACAGCATGCGGCCGGAGCGCTGCGCGGAGAGGCTGCGTGAAGTGGCGCTGTAGCCGCCCCATGGACCTCAACGAGGCACCAGCCATGTGCGCGCGAGGCGGTCATGCAGACCACGGCCGCGTGTGGCGATGACGGCGACGCCAAATGCTACGGACAGGACAAGCAGCGCGCTCAGGCTGAGGCTCTGCGCCATGTCATGACCGCCCGGACTCTGCAGCAGCGGAGCGAGGTAGATGAAAATGACGGGTGTCAGAAGCACAGGCGCCCAGGCGATGAAGCTGCGCCAGAGCATGCGGAGCCGTGAAGCATCCGCGCCCTGGTTTGTGACCACGGCAATGCCGAGAATGTGCATGAGCAGGCCGCCGCGAAAGACAAAGGCGCAGAAGAGGCACAGCACGGCCGTGATAAGGAGGTACACGCACATCACGGAGGCGGTGATGAAATCAACAGCATGATGTTTGCCTTCGAAGCTGAGCTCCCTGGCACGCTCCGCCACGCGGGTGTCCAGCAGAGGCCGCAGCAGCGCCGCGGCCCGGGCCACTTCATCCGGCGTAGGCTGCGGGTGGTCTTTCACCATCTTTTCCAGCGCGGCGCGCAGGTGGGGAGGAAGGATGCTTTTTGCAATGGGGCCGTCCCACTGCTGCGGATCGCGCACGATGGGGCCGTAGGTGCCCGCGAGGTAGGTCTCCATGGCGGCCCTGGCCTGGGCCACCGGAACGTTTTCCAGTCCCGGCTG
This sequence comes from Prosthecobacter sp., assembly GCF_044227185.1. Taxonomy (GTDB): domain Bacteria; phylum Verrucomicrobiota; class Verrucomicrobiia; order Verrucomicrobiales; family Verrucomicrobiaceae; genus Prosthecobacter. Next base: position 66,404 of record NZ_JBGAFO010000003.1, read on the forward strand.
CTGCTCGCCTTTGAGCATGGACTCGTAAGACATGAGGCAGCCGCGGATGGCGGAGAAGGCCGGGTTTTTTGCCGCCCAGGCATGGTAGAAGGACATGCCCATGGCCATGAAAGCCGTGAGAAACAGCGAAGGTGCCAGGGTGCCGATGAACAACGAAAAGCGCCGCCAGCGCGAAACCTCCGCCGGCTGCTGCGTCAAGGTTTGAAATTGGGCGGCAATGGTGCGCAGATCGGCGATGCGGAGGAGGCCGTGCAAAGTCCGGCGTGCGGGAAGAGGCACCGGCGCGGTGATGACGGCGGTGTGCCCTGGCTTTTGAGAAGGGTCGAGCGCAGCGGAGGCGACTTCATGCAGAAAGGCCTGCGGAGTGGCGGCTGGGCCGGCAGAAGGCGGGATGCTGCCGGGAGCCGGGAAGTCAAACAGCTTGGCACGGCCATCCGAGGTGATCCAGACGCGGTCCAGCGCGAGCGTGTTCGGAAGCGAGCCAGAGCGGGTGGCGGCGTCCAGTTCAGCGGCGAGATCGTGCAGCCAGTGCCGCACCACGCGCCAGGGCTGCGGTGTGGTGACGAGCTGCGTCAGTGGCGTGCCGCCCACGGCTTCGTAGGCATCCCAGGATTCAGTTTCACCGCGCTCACCCTGCAGCCAGCGCAGGCGGCGGGGGCGTGCGATGTTGCGCAGCGTCTGTGAAACCGGCGGCGAGCCAGCGGGTGTCTGACGGATCCACACCTGGCGCAGCAGCCGCGTGTCGTAGCCGCGCAGCACCACCTGGTCTCCCCAGTCTGCCAGCGTGGCGATGACATGGAAGGGGCCGATCTTGCGCATGCCCTCCGTGGTGGTGACGGCATCCTCCGCGTGCGGCATGGCGACGCGCGGCTGGTACGCGGCTTTCTGAATCACGCGTGTGCCGGTCCAGAGGTCGTGCAGTCCAGCAAAGCCGTTCTGACGCCGCGCGGTGACGAAGAACAGCAGGAAGAACAGGATCTGAACAAACAGCCACACGTAGCTCCAGGTGGTGATCTGAGTGGGATCCACCATCCTGTAGCGGAAGATTTCGATGAGCATGACCGCCTGCAGCAGAAGCGAACGCAGGAAGGCGCGCGGAATGCCCGGCGCGCTGCGGTCGAGCCTGGCCACGCGCAAGCCCAGCAGCGCCTTGCCGGCGGAGGCGCCCCAGATGCCCTCGGTGACGCCGAAGTATACATGCCGCGCGATAAACATTCCCGCCATGAGCCAGTGAAAGCCCGGGGAGCGGAGAATCTGAGGGTTCAGATAATCCATGGGTGAGCTCAGAAAAAACAGCGGGGCCAGGACATTCGCCACACTCAGGATGAGATGATCGATCACCGCCGCGGCAAAGCGCAGGCCCAGTGTGGCGGGCGTGGGCGCGATGGAGGCATAGGGCCGCAGCGCCTGCTGAAGCTCCTGATAGCTGCCGAAACGCTCGGTCGGCTGCTTGTTCAGACAACGCAGCACGATGCGCGCGAGGCCCTTTGGAATGTCAGGCCGGAACTGTGCGGGAGAGGGAGCCGGTTTCTCCAGCGAGTTCGCCAGAAGCTGCACCATGTTTTTGCCTTCAAAAGGTGTGCGGCCGGTGAGCAGGTAAAACAGCGTGACGCCCACAGAGTACATGTCCGAGCGCACGTTCAGTTCCTCGCCGCGCAACTGTTCCGGCGAGCAAAACGCTGGGGTGCCGAGGAAGGTGCCCTCAAGTGTTTGCATGGAGTCACCCCGGCCTGCGGTGGAGATGGATAGGCCGAAGTCGCCGATCTTCACGGTTCCATCGAGGTCCTCGAAGCAGTTCGCGGGTTTGATGTCGCGGTGAAGAATGCCGACGCTGTGCGCGGCTTCGAGGCCGGCGATGATTTGCAGCACGGCGTCCACCGCTCCGCCCACGGGCAGCGGGCCGCCGCGCTGGATGCGGTCCTGCAAGGTGCCGCCCGCGATGAGCTCCATGGCAATGACGGGCGTGTCATCGATCTCCTCGGTGCCGAAAACATACACGCTGTTCGGGTGATTGATGGAGGCGGCGAGGCGTCCTTCGCGCAGGAAACGGGTGCGCGCGTCCGGCGAGTCGAGCTGATGGCTCAGCACCTTCAGAGCGACGCGCCTTCCGCTTTCCAGATGCTCCGCGGCATACACCGCGCCCATGCCGCCGCGACCCAGCTCATGCTCGATGCGGTAGCCGCCAAACACCTCGCCAGAGCGTGGCAGGGCATGAGGTTTGGGCTGCGCCATGATCATCGTGGCGCCGGGATCTGTGGGCAGCGCGCCGCTCATCAGACATGCGGGACAGAGGGAGGCGGGCGCATCAGCAGGCAGGGAGGCGCCGCAGCGTGGGCAGGTTTGGGCAGGAGTCATGGTGAGCGGATGTTTGAGTTCACTGACTTCCTGAAAGTTTCCGGCAGGCGGGTTACAAAAAAATTTCAGCTCCGCAGGACCGCCACCAGGTGCCGCATTTCCGCATCGATTTCCGCAGGTGAATCCACCGTTTCCGCGATCTCTGCGTGCAGCACTTCGCGATAGCGCTGACGCAGACGATGGACAGCCACCTTCAGCGCGCCCTCGCTCATGCCGAGCTGCTGCGCGAGCTGCCCGCGCTCAGGGCCCGCCCCGCTCAGCGTGCCTTTGAGCAGCTCGAAGGTTTCCGCGTCTCCCTTCGCGGCGAATTCAGCGCGCAGCGTTTCCATCGCACGGGAGAGGAGCTCCATGGCCCAGCGGCGGTCATACAAAGTCTCGGCATCAGACTGCTCCGCGGGCTCCAGGGCGTAGCGCGCCTCCGCGTCCAGCGCATCCCATTCCACCAGCTTCTGACCCCCGCCCCGCTTTTGCGTCTGCGCACGGTGCCAGTCGTTGGCGAGGAAATTTTTCAGAGCACCGAGAAGATAGGAGCGAAATTTTCCGCGTGCGGGATCGGCGGCGGCCTGGGTTTCCAGCAGCGAAAGAAAAAACGCCTGCGTGAGATCCTGCGCATCGTGCGGGGCATGGCCGCGGCGGCGCACAAAGGCGTAAAGCGGGTACCAGTAGTCCCGGCAGAGCGCGGACATGGCCTGCTGCATGCGGGAAGGATCGCCACCCTGCTGGGCGGCAAGCACCAGACTCCAGCGTGTGGTGTGAAACTCGCGCGCGCCAGGGGCGATGGAGTCGTTCATACGGCTTCATAGCATGGCCTGCACGCGCAGCACAAGCCGTTCGCCCAGGATTTGTTATTTTTTTGAATCCAGCGGAATTGCACAGGCGCAATACGGGGCGTGAAAAGCGACAATCCTGTCATTCAGCCTCAGCGGCGCAGCTTCCTCTGGCATTTTGCCGTGATGCTCCGGCAGTGGCATGACTCCGACTACCGGCCGCCGGGCTGGCAGGGAGATGACAAGCTGACGGATGGCATCGACTGGCGGCGCTGCATTCCCTTCATCGTGCTGCATCTGGGCTGCCTTTTGGTGCTGTGGGTGGGCTTCAGCTGGGCGGCGCTGGTGGCGGCGCTGCTGCTGTATGCGGTGCGCATGTTTGCCATCACAGCTTTTTACCATCGCTACTTTTCGCACCGGAGCTACCGCACCTCGCGCTGGATGCAGTTCCTCTTTGCGGTGCTGGGAAACACCTCCTGCCAGCGCGGTGCGCTGTGGTGGGCCTCCGTGCACCGGCACCACCACCAGCACTCGGATGAGACGCCTGATGTGCACTCTCCCCGCATGCGCGGCTTTCTGTGGTCCCACATTGGCTGGCTGACGAGCCCCAAAAACTTCCCCACGGACTACAGCCGCATCCGCGATCTGGAGAAATTTCCCGAGCTGGTGTTTCTCAACCGCCACGACCAGCTGGTGCCGATACTGTATGCTGCTCTGCTCTGGTATGCAGGGTCTTGGATGGAAAAGCACATGCCGGGCATGGGAACCAACGGTCCGCAGATGTTGGTATGGGGCTTTTTCATCAGCACGGTGCTGCTGCTGCATGCCACCTTTTTCATCAACTCTCTGGCCCATGTGTTTGGCTCCCGCCGCTTCAAGACAGAAGATGACAGCCGCAACAGCCTGCTGCTCGCACTGCTGACTCTGGGAGAGGGCTGGCACAACAACCATCACCGCTACGCCGGCTCCGCACGGCAGGGCTTTTACTGGTGGGAGATCGACATCTCCTACTACGTGCTCAAGCTGCTGTCATGGACCGGCCTGATCTGGGACCTCAAGGTGGTGCCCGCGAGCGTGTACCGTGAGGCGCAGCAGCTCAAACTTTCTGACGGGAGGAATCCAGCATGAGCCGCCCGCGTCTTGCCATCGTCGGCACCGGGGTCGCAGGCCTGGGCTGCGCGCATTTCCTGCACCCTCACTTTGATCTCACCATCTTTGAGCAGAACGACTACGCAGGTGGCCACACCAATACGGTGACGGTGCGGGAAGACGGGCGCGAGCTGCCGGTGGACACGGGCTTCATGGTCTTCAACCACGTGACCTACCCGCTGCTGACCCGCCTCTTCAAGGAGCTGGACGTGGCCACCAAGCCGACCTCCATGTCTTTCAGCGTCACGCATCTGCCGAGCGGCATCGAATACAATGGCACCTCGCTGAACCATCTCTTTGGTCAGCGGCGCAATCTGATCCGCCCGCGCTTCTGGCGTTTCATGCTGCAGATCAACCGCTTCAACGCCGAGGCGGTGGCCGCGCTGGACGACGCACGCTACGCACGCATGACCCTGCGCGAGTATGTGGAGGCGCGGGGCTACGGCTCCGATTTCCTCAACATCTACATCATCCCTATGAGCTCCGCCGTGTGGTCCACGCCGCCGGAGCTGATGCTGGAATTCCCCGCACTCACGCTCATCCGGTTCTGGCACAACCACGGCTTCCTCGGCCTGCACACGCAGCATCCGTGGTGGACGGTGACGGATGGCGCGCGCTCGTATGTGAAGAAGCTCACCGTGCCCTTCCGGGACCGCATTCGTCTCGGCTCTCCGGTGGTGCGTGTGGAGCGGGGCGCCGACGGCGTGAAGGTTTACCCGCGCGATGGCGCCGCAGAGACCTTTGACAAGGTCGTCTTTGCCAGCCATGCCGACCAGACCCTGCGCATGCTGGCGCAGCCAACCGAGCGCGAGAGCGCGCTGCTCGGCTGCTTCAAATACCAGCCCAACATCGCCACGCTGCATACCGATGAGCGCTTCATGCCGCGCACGAAGAAATGCTGGGCCTCATGGAACTACCGCATCCGTGAGGGTGCGGACGGCGGCATCGAGCCGAGTACTCATTACTGGATGAACAGCCTGCAGGGCGTGTCTGACAAGACGAACTACTTTGTGGCCATCAATGCGGCGGATGAGATTGCGCCGGAGAAGGTGCTCAAGCGCATCAACTACGAGCACCCACTCTTTGATCTGGCCGCCATTGATGCACAGAAACAGCTTCCCGAGCTCAACCGAATTTCGCCCGACCAAAGCACCTACTTCTGCGGCAGCTACTTCCGCTACGGCTTCCACGAGGACGCCTTTGGTTCGGCGGTGGCCCTGTGCCGCGATCTCCTCGGAAGGGAACCCTGGTAATGCCTGACTCATCCGCCATCTACGAATGCAAGGTCATGCACCACCGGCTGCAGCCCAAGGTGCATCGGTTCAACTACAACGTTTTCTATCTCTGGCTGGATCTCGACGAGATCGACAGCCTCTCCAGCAGGCTGCGCTTCTTCAGCCGCAACCGCTTCAATCTCTTCTCGTTTTTCGACCGCGATCATCTTGATCTCGGTGCGGAGGGTGTGAAGGCCAACATCCTGCGCTACCTGGCGGAGAACGGCGTGGACACCACACGCATCGCCAGCATCCGCCTGCTCACCTTTCCCCGTGTGCTGGGCTACATCTTCAATCCGGTGTGCTTCTACTACGCCTATGATGCCGACGGTCAGCCGGTGTGCGCCGTGGCCGAAGTGACCAACACCTTCCACGAGCAGAAGCCCTACATTCTGAAGACGGTCGAGGATGCGCAGCGCTTCCGCCTCGTCACACCCAAGCACTTTTATGTGTCGCCCTTCTTCGCGCTGGATCTGAGCTTTGATTTCAAGCTGCGGCTCCCGGATGGAAAGCTGGAGATCCACATCGATGACCGGCAGAAAGATGATCGTGTGCTGCTTACCTCGCTCACTGGCAGCCGCAGATCGCTCACGGATGCCACGCTGCTGCTGTGTGCGGTGAAGTATCCGCTGCTGACCCTGCGCGTCATCTTTCTCATTCACTGGCATGCGCTGCTGCTGTGGATCAAGCGCATCCCCTGGCATCGGAAGACGGCCAATGCCGCGCTGCAGCTCGGAGTGCTGCGGCCCCACGCATCCATTTCACCCGGAAAATCATGAACGACACCATCACCTGCGACACTCCTCTCCTGGTATCCAATGCGGCGGCAGCCAAGCCAGGCTTCTACGAGCGGCTCTTCATGCTTTCGCTCAAGCCCTTCGTGCATGGCGGTATGCGCCTGGTGCATCCGGATGGCCGGGCGCAGATGCTGGGAGCTCCCGGTGCGCCGATAACTGCCGAGATCCGAATCCGCAGACGCGAGTTTTTCAAACACTGCGTGCTGTTTGGCAACGTGGGCTTTGGCGAGGCCTACGTGGAGGGCGACTGGGATACCGACGACATCGCAGCGGTGATCGAGTGGTTCATCCTCAATCTCTCCAAAACCCAGGGCGGGAGCTCCTCCTCCAGCAAGGTGGCGTTTGTGAACCTGCTCAATGTCGTGAACCGCGTGCATCATCTGCTGCGGCCCAACAGCGTGACCACCAGCCGTCGGAACATCTCCGAGCACTACGATCTGGGGAATGAATTCTACTCCCTCTGGCTGGATGAGACGATGACTTACTCCGCCGCACGCTTTGAGCATCCGGGCCAGCCGCTGGCGGAGGCGCAGCACTCCAAGTATGAGGCGCTCTGCCAGAAGCTGCAGCTCAAGCCGGGAGACCACGTGCTGGAAATCGGCTGTGGATGGGGTGGCTTTTCCTGCCATGCGGCGAAACATCATGGCTGCCGTGTCACGGCGGTGACGATCTCGCAGGAGCAGCACAAGTACGCCACCGAGCGCGTCGCGCGCGAGGGGCTGGCAGACCGGGTGGAAATCCGCCTGCAGGACTACCGCCACATCACAGGCCAGTTCGACAAGATCGCGTCCATCGAAATGCTGGAGGCCGTGGGTGACAAATATCTGGAGACCTACTTCGCCAAATGCGCCGAGGTGCTGAAGCCCGAGGGGCTGCTGGCCTTTCAGATGATCACCGTGGCCGACTGCCAGCACAAGAACCTGCGCAAAGGCGTGGACTGGATCCAGAAGCACATCTTCCCCGGCTCGCTGCTGCTCAGCGTCGGCCGTGTGAATGAGGCCATCAACCGCACCAGCGAGATGTTCATGCACGGCCTGGAGGATCTCGGCGCCTCGTATGCGAAGACGCTGCGCCTGTGGTTTGAGCGCTTCAATGCCAAGGCCGCCGAGGTCAAGGCGCTGGGCTTTGACGAGCGCTTCATGCGCAAGTGGAACTACTATCTGCAGTACTGCGAGGCCGCCTTTGCCACGCGGAACATCAGCGTGGTGCAGGCCGTGTACACCCGCCCGAACAACACCACTCTTCACCGTTCCTTCTAGAACCATGATCTGGTTTTTTCGAGTATTTTTCAGCATCGTTCTGGTGTCCATGCTCGGAGTCACGAGCTGGGCCTCGACCCAGTGTGCGCTGTGGGCTCTGCCCGGCTCTGTGGGAAGTCATCCGTGGTTCATCGCCACGCTGTTTGATACCTACTGGGCCTTCCTCACTTTTTACTGCTGGCTGGCGTATAAGGAGCGCTCGTGGCTGTCCCGCCTCGGCTGGCTGGTTGGCGTTCTCCTTCTCGGAAACATCGCCATGGCCGTTTACATGCTCATCCTGCTCTTCTGTGTGCCCGCCACAGCGCGCATGGAGGACATCCTCCTCCGCAAGGCATGAATGACCCCGTTCAGCACGAATCTCTGTGGCGCCGCTGGGTGGTGAAGCCGGTGGTGGCGCAACTGAAGCAAGGGACGACACCGTCCAAGATCGCGCAGGCCATCGCGTTTGGAGTGACGGCAGGGGTGTTCCCGCTGCTGGGCACCACGACGGTACTCGGGCTGGGACTTGGCGTTTGGCTGAAGCTCAATCAGCCGGTGCTCCAGGTGTTTCTTCAATTGGTGTATCCGGTACAGCTCGCCACCATTCTGCTCTTCATGCGCGCTGGTGAGTCGTTGTTTGGTGCGGAACATGTGCCGCTTTCCATTTCCATGATGATGGAGCGCTTCTTTACTGGGCCGTGGCAGTTCATGAAGGACTTTGGCATGATCGGTCTCTACGGCGTGGTGGTGTGGCTGCTGCTGGCGCCTGTGCTCATCGCGTCGGTTTATTTCATCAGCAGGCCCTTCGTGGAGAAACTGCACGAACACATCCGCCTCCCCCATCATGACACATGACTTTTGGTTTCTGACCGCCGTAGGTACGGCGGTGGCCGTGGGCCTCTTTGCCCTCACCTGGCTGCTGAGCCTCAAGCTGGACAATTTCAGCTTTGTGGATGTGACGTGGTCTTACGCGCTCGCCGTGGTGGCACCGCTCTATGCGTCGCTGGCAGGTGGCGGGTGGACGCAGCGCAAGATCATCGCCGTGACGATGGCGGTGGTGTGGAGCGTGCGTCTGGGCACCTACCTTTTCTTCCGCGTCAAACGCCACCATCCGCATGAAGACGTGCGCTACGCGGTGCTGCGCGAAAAATGGCGCGATGCCCTGGCGCGCAATTTCTTCTTTTTCTTCCAGGCCCAGGCCGTGCTCATCGTGCTGCTGGCAGTGCCCGTGCTGCTGGCCTGCCTGAACCCAGCGCCGCAGCTCAACGTCATCGAAATCGCCGGCGCGCTGCTGTGGCTGACCGGCATCTCCGGAGAAGCCCTTAGCGATGCGCAAATGCAGCGCTTCAAGGCGGACCCCGCCAGCAAGGGCAAGGTCTGCCAGGTGGGTCTGTGGCGCTACTCGCGGCATCCGAATTACTTTTTTGAGTCCGTGGTGTGGTGGGGCTTCTGGCTCTTTGCCTGCGGCTCGCCCTGGGGCTGGGTCACGCTGTACGCGCCGCTGCTCATGCTCCACTTTCTGCTGCGCGTCACCGGCATCCCGCTCACGGAAGAGTGCGCGGTGAAGAGCAAGGGAGACACCTACCGCGAATACCAGCGCACCACGAGCGCCTTTGTGCCGTGGCCGCCAAAAAACTGAATCCAATTTCCCCAACAGATCGCATAACCCGTCACACGCATGAGCACCATCAACGCCATCCTCGCCAGGAACATCCTCCCAGATCCCATGATCCGTCTGGGTATCCGTCAGAGGCTGGCGGAGACGCTGCGGGAAAACAAGCAGCCCACTGCTGAGGCCCAGCGCGCCGCGCTCATGCGCTACGTGCAGGATCTCAAGCAGATGCCCGTGGCCATCGCCACGGATGAGGCGAATGAGCAGCACTACGAGGTGCCCACGCGCTTCTACCAGCTCGTGCTGGGCAAGCATCTCAAATACAGCTCCGGCTACTGGCCGGATGAAAACACGACCTTTGATGAGTCCGAGGCCGCCATGCTGAAGCGCACCTGCGAGCGCGCGGAACTGCAGGATGGGCAGCGCATCCTGGAACTCGGCTGCGGCTGGGGATCGCTCTCGCTGTGGATGGCGGAGCATTATCCCAATGCGCAGATCACCAGCGTTTCGAACTCGCGCACGCAGAAGCTTTTCATCGATGCCGAGGCGGAGAAGCGCGGGCTGAAAAACCTCACCATCATCACCGCCAACATGGTGCACTTCCCGGGTGTGGGAGACGGCATCTTCGACCGCTGCGTGTCGGTGGAGATGTTTGAGCACATGAAAAACTACCAGGAGCTGCTGCGCCGCGTCTCCACCTGGCTCAAGCCGCGCGGCAAGCTCTTCGTGCACATCTTCACGCACCGCGAGTACGCCTACCACTATGAGGTGCGCAGCGATGACGACTGGATGGCCAAGTACTTTTTCACCGGCGGCCAGATGCCCAGCGACGACTTGCTGCTCTACTTCCAGGACGATCTCAAAATCGAGGATCACTGGTGCGTCAGCGGTCAGCATTATTCCAAAACAAGCGAGGCCTGGCTGGCCAACATGGACGCGCACAAGGCGGAGATCCTGCCTCTCTTTGCCGAGACCTACGGCAAAGACGAGGTGACCAAGTGGTGGGTCTGGTGGCGCCTCTTCTTTCTGGCCTGCGCCGAGCTTTGGGGCTATCGCGGCGGCGAGGAATGGATCGTTTCCCATTATCGTTTTATCAAGCCATGAGAACCTTCCTGACAATCGGCTTTGTTTTGCTGACCGGGCTCGCGTTTGCCGGCTTCCCCGAACTGGTGAAGCAGGGAGATGAGTATGATGGGCAGTTCAAGCCTGAGGCTGCGCTTCAGTATTATCTGCCCGCCGAAAAGCTGAACCCAAATGACGCTGCGCTGCTGGTGAAGATCGCACGACAGTATGTGTACCGCATGGCGGATCTGTCTTCCAAGGATGAACAGCTCAAGTCAGGACGGACTGCGCTCGCGTACGCAGAGCGCGCGGTGAAGCTGGCTCCAAAGGAATCTGACCCGCACCTCGCAGTCGCCATCTGTCTTGGCAAGCTCTCCCCGCTGCTCGGCAACAAGGAGGGCATCGAGGCCTCTTACAAAATCAAAACGGAGGCGGAGACGGCGGCGAAGCTCAATCCCAAAGATGACTTTGCGTGGCATCTGCTGGGCCGCTGGAACCAGGAGCTGGCGCAGATCGGCGGCATGACGCGCGCCCTGGCAAAAATCGTCTATGGCGCCTTGCCCAACGCATCGTACAACGAGTCGGTGAAGTGTTTTCAGAAAGCCATCGCGCTTAATCCAGGACGTCTTATTCACTGCGTCGAGCTTGGCCGAACGTTCGCATTGATGGGGCGCAAGGAAGAGGCGCGGAAATACATTGAGAAAGGACTCGCGATGAAGAACCGCGACCGCGACGATCCGGAGACCAAGGAGCGTGGAAGGAAGACTTTGGAGTCGCTCGACTGAGCATTCCCTTCAATGGCCCGCTTTCGCGGCCTCGCTTTCCACCTCAGGCAGAAACACCGTCAGCAGGCCCAGCAGGGGCAGGAAAGCGCAGAAGTGGAAGACGAAGTTGATGCCCTCATGGTCGGCCAGTTTTCCCAGCACCGCTGAGCCGATGCCCGCGATGCCGAAGGCCAGGCCAAAAAACAGCCCCGCGATCATGCCCACCTTTCCAGGCATCAGCTCCTGCGCATACACCAGGATGGCGGAGAAGGCGGAGGCCAGAATCAGCCCGATGATGACCGTCAGCACCGCCGTGAGCCACAGGCCTGCATGCGGCAGCCACAGGGAGAAAGGCGCGGCGCCCAGAATGGAAAACCAGATGACGCGCTTGCGCCCGATGCGGTCGCCCACCGGCCCGCCCACGATGGTGCCCACCGCCACGGCAAAGAGGAACAAAAACAGATAATACTGGGAGGTTTGCACGGAGACGTGAAATCGCTCCATGAGGTAAAAGGTGTAGTAGTTGCTCAGGCTTACGAGGTACACGTATTTGGAAAAGATCAGCACCACCAGGATGGCCATGGCGGAGGCCACGCGGCGGGAGGATGGATGCGGGCGTGCGGCAGTGGATGAGCGCGCAGGCTTGCGCTGGATGCGGTACAGATTCCGCGCCTGCCACAGGCCGATCTGCCACAGCACGGCCACGCCCAGCAGCGCGACGATGGAAAACCACGAGAGTGCCGCCTGCCCGTGCGGCACGATGAACCACGCCGCCAGCAGCGGTCCGATGGAGGAGCCCGCATTTCCACCCACCTGAAACAGCGACTGCGCCAGCCCCCGCCGCCTGCCCGCCGCCATGTGGGCGATGCGAGATGCCTCCGGATGAAAGATGGCAGAGCCTGAGCCGACGAGACCCGAAGCAAAGAGGATGGCGGGGAAGCTCTGCGCCTTGGAAAGCGCCAGCAGGCCCGTCAGAGTCAGACCCATGCCCACCGGCAGTGAGTAGGGCAGAGGGCGTTTGTCGGTGATGTAGCCCACCAGCGGCTGCAGCAGCGAAGCGGTGACCTGAAAGGTCAGCGTGATAAGCCCGAGTTGTGTGAAGGTGAGTCCATACGAATCCTTGAGCACAGGATAAATGGCGGGCAGCAGGGCCTGTATGGTGTCATTCAGCATGTGGGAAAAGCTGATGGCAAACAGCAGCGCAAAGACCGTCTGCTTCGCATTCTCAGCGGCGCTGCTGCCTTCGCGCGCATGCGGTGGCTGGTCCTCCGTCATGGTGTCATGCCTCGCTTGCTCTCCTTCGTACGCTTTCATGGATCTGCTCAAATGGTCCTCTCTGGTCTGATGTGGAAAAAGGTTACGCCGTGCACCCGCGGGAAGACGTGCGTACAAAAAAGAGAGGCTGTCTCCAGCCTCTCTTCGTGAGTCTTCGTGTTGTGAGGCGGATTACGCCAGCGCTGCCGCCACGGCTTCGCCGGTGATGCCCAGCTTCTTGAAGACCTGGTCTCCGGGAGCGCTGATGCCGAAGCGGTCGATTCCGATGATCTGGCCTTCGCAGCCCACGTACTTCCACCACAGGGCGGAGACGCCGGCCTCGATGGCGATGCGCTTCTTGCAGGAGCATGGCAGCACTTCTTTGCGATATTCTTCGGACTGGCGGTCAAAGAGTTCAAAGCAGGGCATGCTGACGACGCGGACGCCGGGCTTGCCCTTGGCGCCTGCCACGGCGTGCTGCACTTCGGAGCCGGTGGCGAGCACGATGGCTTCCAGCGGAGCGGTTTCTTTCACGAGGATGTAGCCGCCCTTGAGCGTGCCTTCGCGGCGGGTGGCGGCGCTGGCGGAACCCTGGTGCGGCAGGTCCTGGCGGCTCAGCGCGAGAAGCGTGGGGCCGTCATTGCGGCTGAAGGCTGCGGCGAAGGCGGCTGCAGCTTCTTCGGCATCGCCGGGGCGGATGACGTCTAGATTCGGGATGACGCGCAGGCCGCTCACGGTTTCCACCGGCTGGTGGGTCGGGCCGTCTTCACCCACGCCCACGGAGTCGTGCGTGAAGATGTAGGTCACAGGCAGGCGGGAGAGCGCAGCGAGGCGGATGCTCGGGCGGCAATAGTCGGCAAAGACGAGGAACGTCGCTCCGCTGGCCAGGAAAAGGCCGTCGTAGGCCATGCCATTGCAGATGGCGGCCATGGCGTGCTCACGGATGCCGAACCAGATGTTGCGGCCGGTGGGATTCGTGGGACCGAAGTCGCCACCGTCCTTGATGTAGTTCTTGGTGGAGCCGAAGAGGTCGGCGCTGCCGGTGACGAGGTAGGGGATCGCCTTGGCCAGATGGTTCAGGATCTCGCCGCCGCTGTTGCGCGTGGCGGCCTTGCCCTCGGCCGGGTATTCAGGAATGAGCTTCAGCAGGTCGGCGGCGGTCTGCTTGTGCGCACGGGCGGCGTCGAGCTGCTTGGCCAGTTCTGGATTGGCAGCGCTCCAGGCAAGGAAGACCTTGTTCCACTCGCCGTGGATGGCGGCGCGCTTGTTCTTCAGATCGGCGAAGTAAGCCTTCGTTTCGTCGCTCACGTAGAAGTGGGTGCCCTCAGGCAGGCCCAGGCCCTTCTTGGCGGAATCGACGAATTTCGCGCCACCTTCTCCGTGGGCCTTGGCAGTGCCGGCCACTTCGGGGATGCCTTTGCCGATGAGCGTGCGGGCGATGATGATCTTGGGCTTCTCGTTGTTGTTCTTCTTGGCGGTTTCGAGGGCGGAGAGGATGGCGTCGAGATCATTGCCGGGAATGGTCACGGCATCCCAGCCCATGGCGGTGTAGATGGCCGCGGTGTCTTCGTCCTGTGTGACCTTCGCCATGGCGTCCAGCGTCACATCGTTGGAGTCATAGATGAGGATGAGGTTGTCCAGCTTGTTGTGTCCGGCGAAGGCCACGGCCTCGCGTGCCACGCCTTCCTGCAGGCAGCCGTCGCCAGCGAGGACGATGACGTGATTGTCCAAAATCTTGTGCTCGGCGGTGTTATACTTCGCCGCAGCCATCTTGCCGCTGAGGGCAAAGCCCACCGCATTGCCGATGCCCTGGCCCAGCGGGCCTGTGGTGCACTCCACGCCCACGGTCTCAAAGGACTCCGGGTGGCCCGGCGTGTGGCTGCCCATCACGCGGAATTTGGACACCTCATCGATGGAAAGGTCATACCCGCTGAGATGCAGCCAGGAGTAGAGAAACATGGAGCCGTGGCCGGCGCTGAGGATGAAGCGGTCGCGGTTCAGCCATTTCGGATCGGCGGGGTCGCACTGGAGACTCTGGCCGAAAAGCACGGCACCGATTTCGGCGCAGCCGAGGGGCAGGCCGAGGTGGCCGGAGGAGCACTTGTGCACGGCATCCATGGCGAGACCACGGGCTTCGTTGGCAGCTTGAGCGAGGAGGGTTTTGTTCATGTAGAGGATTCGGGGTCGGTAGGGGGTCGAAAGACGCGCCAGATGCGGCCAGGCACGGGACGCCTTCCTTACTGGTGCGGGGGGCGGTTTCAAGGTCGAAAACTGGGGGGAATCGGACGCCGTCTGTCCGGGCTTGCGTGATGCGCCTTGTGCGAAATGGCTTGCTCCACAGTCAGAGAGCATGCCACAAGAAGGAAAATGAAGAGAATCATCAACTGGCTTACCTCAAACTGGACCTGCGCCGCCCTGCTGCTGGGCTTCCACGCCTGGGCATGGGTGATGATCGGGACATGGATGCGCAATCAATCCTCCAGGATCATGGGTGCTCTCATGGCGGTGACCGCGCTGGGGCTGCTGATGCGGCTGCGGTGGACGCGGCTGGTCGGCACGGCGATGCTGATCTGGATCTCCGGCTTTAAAGCCTATGGGCTGGTGGCCCGTGAGTTTACCTGGAAGCAGGCGATGTGGAGCGCCCTGTATGGCCTGATCGCCTATCACCTGTGGACCAAGCCAGACAGCGGCATCCTGGATGATTTCGCCGGGGAGGACCAGCCTGATGCGGATCAGGAAAAGCAGAGCGAGGAGGACCATGAAAAGCCGATCATCTCCCTCGTCCATCTGCGCCGCCAGCAGCGCTATCTGGAGCCGCAGGTGCTGGCCAATGCGCTTTCCGAAGCCTGGGGGCTGCAGATCGCCGGCGGGGAAGAGGATGTGAAGGAGGCGGATGGTTTTGTCGCGGGGGAGAATCCTTTGTTCATTGTCATGGTGCACAAGCCCACCTTCGCGATGTTCATGGTGCACAACCGTGACAGCGCCTACTTTGAAGATCCGGAGGAGACGGCCGGGCGGGTGCCGAACCTGCGCTTTGCCGAGATCATCCGCGAGCACAGCGCCTGGCTGGCGGTGGACCTCATGCAGGCCAAGGACACCAAGCTCGACCAGGACGAAGCCTATCGCCTGATCGGCAAGGCCGTCTCCGCGCTGGCGGATGACGATGTGATGGCCATCCTGTGTCCCCAGCATCACTTCTTCAACCTCTGGTCCCCGGAGCTGGAAAAGACCCTGTGTGGCGAGTCTCCGCTGGAGGCGCTGCAGGAGGAAGTCAAAGCGCCCGTCATCGGTGTGCCTGACGGCGACACGATCGAAAAGGCCATTGACGAGGCGCGGCGGCGGTGGCCGGAGTTTGTGGAGGCCTTCAAGAAGCGCCAGCCTGACGACGAGCGCTTCATCGTGAAGGCGCCGTTCACTGGCGAGGACGGCCGTGTGGAGCACATGTGGCTGCAGGTTTTTGGACTGGAGCCCGAATATGCCCATGGCAATCTGATCAATCATCCCATGCACACCACGAAACTGCGGATGGGATCGCAGGTGGAGGTGGCGGTCGGGGAAGTGTCCGACTGGATCTGCCCGGATGCGGAGGGCAACCCGCTGGGGAATTTCACGCAGCAGGCCATTGTGGAGGCGGCGAAACAGAAACGGGAAAGCGGAAAAGGCGCGGATAATTGAATCCATCAGGGCTTGCCAGACTCCGCTCTGACCCGGATGGTACCGCGTGAACAAAGGAAACATCGTCCTGTGGGTTGCCGGGGCCGTCCTGCTGTACATCGGCTGGATCGCCTTTGACATGCTGCGTCCGGCCGCGGGCGGAGGCGCGGGCAGCACCACGAGCATCAGCGCCGTGAGGCTCTCGAAAGTGCCTGTGCTGGTGGAGTTTTACGCGGACTGGTGCGGCCCGTGCAAGGTGGTGGGGCCGATGGTGGACGAGCTGGCAAAGGAGCTGAAGGGCAAGGCGATGGTGGTCCGCATCAACATTGATGAAGACCCCAAGCTGGCGCGTGAGCATGGCGTGGGGCCCATTCCCACCTTCATCGCGTTCAAATCGGGGCGCGAGATCGGGCGTGAGATCGGGGGGATTCCGAAGGAGAGAATGCGGGCGCTGCTGGGGCTTTGAGCGGTGCGGAGCGCCGCGCACAAACGAATGGCTCAGGCCGCCCTGCAGCCGCATGGTGTTGAAATTTCAACATAGGGCTTGACGGATGGCAACGGGTGTTGAAAAATCAGCACCCATGTGGGACGACAAACATTCCAATGAGCTCAGCCGCCGTGAGCGGCAGGTGATGGAGATCGTGATGAAGCATGGGCGGCTCTCCGCCCGTGAGATTGAGGAAAAGCTGCCGGAGGCGCCGACTTACTCGGCGGTGCGGTCCATCCTGCGGCTGCTGGTGGAGCGCGGGGTTCTGCTCAAAACCCAGGCGGAGGGGAGGGACTGGTTCTCGCTGCCGGTTTCTCCGAAGAAGGCGCGGGTCAGCGCGCTGCAGAGCTTTGTGAGCCGGTTCTTTGAAAACTCCGCAGGGGAGGCGGCGCTGGCGCTGCTGGGTCAGAAGAATGTGAAGCTCTCCAAGGAGGAGGCGGAAAAACTCATTCAACTCATCGAGGAGGCGCGTGAACCATGAACGACTGGATGCAAGATCTGCTGCGGTTTCTCACACGAAACCCGAACTTGGGGCTGATGGTGTCGGCCTTTCTGACCAGCAGCGCCGTGGTCTGCGTGGCAGGCTGCGTGGCGCTGCAACTGCAACGCCGCTCCGCACGGGCACGCAGCCTGGTGTGGCGAATCACAATGATGGTCCTGCTGCTGGTGGCGGCATGGCGGCTGATGCCGGAGGCCGCACCACCGGTGGCGGTGATGGAGTGGCGCGTGAACCTCCCTGCTCCGCCTGTTGAAATGGCTCCCGTGCTGTCAGAAAGCCCCGCATTCGTCCTGCCGGAAAAAACGCTGTGGCAGCGCGGGCTGGCCTGGCTGGAGAGTGAAAGTGTCAAAGCTTGGCTGGCAGTCGCCCTGCTGCTGCTGTGCCGGCGCATCCTCACCGCCTGGGCGGGCCTGTTTTGGTTGCGCCAGCACAGCCGCCCGGCACCAGAGCACATCTCCAAAAGACTGCGTGAGATGAATGCGCCTGCGCGCCTGCACTGCCGCGTGGCGGAGCGCCTTCAGTCGCCCATGCTTTCCGGCTGGCGCAGGCCGGTCATCTGGCTGCCGCCGGAGGCGAGCACCTGGGATGAGCAGCGGCTGGGCGCGGTACTGCAGCATGAGCTGGCGCATCTGCGGCGCGGAGATGTGGCGTGGCACTGGCTGGCGCAGCTCACCGTTTGCCTGTGGTGGTGGCAGCCGCTGGCATTGCGTGCCTGGCACAGCCTTCGCAACGAAACCGAGCATGCAGCCGATGATGCCGCCGTGCTCGCCGGAGGCAGCACGCAAGATTACGCTCGCACGTTGGTGGAGATCGCCGCAGGCCTGCCCTCACGAATGCGCAAGATGCCGGGCGTGACGATGTTCGGCGGCGAGTCCGTGCAGCGGCGCGTGCGTGAGCTGATGAAGAGCAATCAATGGCGTGGCCGCATCGGCATCGGTGCGATGAGTTTGATAGCCCTTGTGGCGGTGGTGCTTGCGGTGCTGGCCGCGACGAAGGTGGAGTTCAAGCCGAAAACGCCGGTTTATCAGAGCGAGGCGATACTGGTGGCGGGAGGTTTCCCGGACGCGGGCGGTAACTGGCAGGCACAGCATGAAGACTTCTATGGCACCATCGTTGAAACGCTGGAGTCCGCCGAAATGAAGCGTCGCGCTTTGGAGCGGGTGCGTGTCTTGAATCCAAATCTGGAAGGCAAGAATGTCGAGGTTCAGGCGGCGCAGACCAAGGGCTCCACCTTGTTTCGCGTGCAGACGCGTTGCGAAAGCGGAAAATACGCCCGGATTTTCCTGGATGCGCTGCTGGATGAGTTCATCGGGTTCAGGCAGTCCGTCCGTGAGCAGGCCGCCGGTCAAAACACGCGGAAGCTCGCTGAGGAAGCAGTGAAGGCGCAAAAAGTGATGGAGGACAAGCTTGCCGCGCTGGCTGAATTTCAGAAGCTCAACAACCTCCTGACACTGACCAATGGCAATGACATGGCCGCGCAGTTTCTGGGCAAGCTTGCCTCCCAGTTGAACGAGGCCCGGACCAATCTTGCGGAAGAAGAGCTGGCCTTGAGCAGCATTCCGGCAGCGATGACGATCGCTCAGACCCGGGTCAGCAGCGGACAACCGCTGACACAGACAGAAAAAGATTATGTTCAGAGCCAGAGCGAACTTCGCCGCCTCGAAAATGAGCTGAAGTATCTGCTCGAAACTCACAAGGCAGATCACACGGAGGTGGTCGCGACCAAAGAAAAAGTCGCCAAAGCGAAGTTCCTGCTCAACGCCCTTGTTGAGCCTCTAAGGGAAGAAATGGAGCAAAGGGCGGAGAACAGCCGCAGAAGGGTGACCATCCTGCAAACTCAGATGGCTGAGAAGCAGAAAGAGGCACTCCATATGGGGGCGAAAATCGCTCAGTATCAGCTGCTCGACAAACAAGCCAAGGCAGCCAGAGAAGCTTATGAAAAGCTATTCGACCATCTCAAACAGGACCCACGACTGGCCGCAAACACGGACTACGTGGCGATCCAGGAGCGTGCCAGCCCTGCCACAGAGGTCGTGCAAAGCGGCCTCCTCCCTATTTGGAAACTCTGGCGGGGCGAAGCCAAACCGGCGGCGGAAAAGACACCAACAACCGCTCAGAAAGGGCCTGCCAAAACCGCGGGCTGACCTCACCTCGGCCCCGGCGCATTGATATGCGCGGCATCCTTGTCCCAGCCCGCCGGGGTGCCGCGGTAGTCAGCCTCCTTGAGCTTGAGTTTGTTGCCGGTTTCGCGGTCGAAGGAGTCTTTGGAAAGGTTCGCGGGGGCGGAGTCGCCGGTGACGGTGGTCCATTCGGCCATGGCGTTGGCCAGGCGCTGTTTCACGGAGGCGTAGTTGGGATCATCGGCCAGATTGTGAAGCTGCAGCGGGTCGGCGTCGGTGCGGTAGAGCTCCACGGGCGGGCGTGGCGAGAGAAAGACATCCGCCTGAGGCGGAGTGAGCTTTCCGGCATCGCGCACGGCGCGCAGGCTCTGGAAGGAGGGGGAGTGCACGGAGTCCGCCGGGCCCTGCCAGGCGAGGTTGGGGCGCGAGTTGACGATGTAGAGAAAGCCCTCCGAACGCACGGAGCGGCCATGCGCCTCGTAGTCGTGCCAGTTGTGCTCGGAGAAGGCGTACCTGCGCGTGGTGGCGGTGGGGTCTGCCAGCTCCGGGGCAAAGCTGAGGCCCTGCATGGTGGGCGGCACGGCTACTCCGGCGAGTGAGAGCACGGTGGGCGCGATGTCGATGCTGCTGATGAGGCTCTGCGTGGGCGTGCCCGCTTTGCTGATGCCTTTGGGCCAGTGTGCGATGAAGGGCGTCTTCATGCCGGAGTCATGCAGGCGTGTTTTTGCACGCGGGAAAGGGCGGCCGTTGTCCGCCATGACCAGGATGAGCGTGTTTTCGAGCGTGCCTTCCTTTTCCAGCTCTGCGACGACGAGGCCGATGAAGTGGTCCCAGCGTGTGATTTCGTTGTAGTAGGAGGCGAGGTCTTCGCGGGTGGCGGCATCGTCATTGAGGTAAGGCGGCACGATGACCTTGGCGGGATCATGCTTGGGGCCGTAGAGGTCGGCATTCCAGTCCTTGTCAGCGTCCCAGGCGCGGTGGGCGTCCAGAGAGGCGAACCAGAAGAAGAACGGTTTATCTTTTGGGCGCTCCCGCACGGTTTTCACCCAGGTGGCGTGGCCGCCTTTGTTGCCGGGGGCGATGCCGTTGTCCACGAGGTCAAAGGGCGCGGGCTGCGGCTGCTCGCCTGCGGCGGGTTTGTCGGAGGTCATGTGGTGTTTGCCCACCAGCGCGGTATACCACCCTGCCTCGCGCAGCAGGCGCGGGAACCATGGCAGATGCGCGGCGATGGGCTGGTGCAGCTCCGAGGCGCGGCCGTTGTTGTGCGGATAACGGCCGGTGATGATGCTGGAGCGGCTGGGGCTGCAACTGCTGGCCACCAGGATGGCCTCGTCAAAGCGGCGGCCTTTCGCGGCGAGCTTGTCGATGTTTGGCGTGCGTGCGGCGGCGTTGCCGTAGCAGCCGAGGTCGTCATGGCTCACGTCATCGGCGATGAAGAGGATGACATTGGGCGCGGCGGTGGCGGAGCTGATGAAGAGCAGCAGGCAGGCGAGGAGGCGGGGCAGGGACATGAACATGGCGGCAATGAAAAGATGAGGCGGGAGAAAAGCGGTTCACCTACTTCTTCCCTTTCTTCCGCGCCTTCTTGTTTGCGGCCGGGGCTTCTTCAGAATCAGCGGCGATTTTTTCTCCTGTCAGGTCGCCGAGGAGACGCGGCACATAACTATTGAAGCGGCCGTCGGGAGATTCGCCCTTGGCAGGCAGCGCCTTGATCTGCGCGGCCACAGGCCCGGCCTTGTCGCCGAGATCGCCGATGGCATTGAGCGCGCTGATGGAGGTGAAGACATCGTGCTGGCTCCAGTTGGCGAGATTCACGAGCGCTGGCAGCGCGGCGCTGCGCTCGGACTCACTGCCGTATTTGGCCAGGGCCCAGTTCGCCACGACCTGCACGTCGCTGGAGCTGTCTTTGGCGGCCTGGAGGATTTCATCATGAGCCGCACTCAGGCCATCGCCGCCGCGCATGAGGATGCCCATGGCGGACCAGTAGCGGATGGCGCTGTCCTTGTCGACAAACCCCGCTTTGAGGTCGGCCATGGCGTCCGCCTTCATGGAGGAGGCCTGGCCCGCGGCTTTGAGGATGCGGGCCATGGGGTAGAGCTTGTCATCATGCGCCATGTCGTAGGGCGTGGTGCCTTCGGAGCGGTGGTGCATCTCGCCTTCGGAGATCATGCCGGCGTCGCGGATTTTCAGGGCGAGGTTTTCCTGTGCGGCGCGCATTTTGGCGAGCGTGGCGGCATGCTCGGGCTGCGCAGCGAGATTGTGCACTTCATCGGGATCGCTCTTCAGGTCGTAGAGTTCTTCGGGGTCTTTCGGCACCTTCCAGAAGATGGACTGTTCGGGCGTGGTTTTGCCGGTATCGTAGAGCGCGCGCCAGACACGGGTGGTGGGGGTTTCAAACTGATAGTTCACATGCTGCCCCTGGGAGAGGTGGGGCATGTAGTTCCGCAGGTAGACGAAGCGGCCGTCCGTGACGCTGCGCACGCAGTCGTAGCGCTCGTCCATGCGGCCGCGGAAGCCGTACACGTAGGGCTGCGGCTCGGTCTGAAACTGGCCGGCAAAGGCGTGGCCCTGCATCCACTCCGGCGGCTGCACGCCGATGATGCTGAGCAGCGTGGGTGCGAGATCGACGAAGCTGACGAGGCGGTCTGACTTCACGCCGGCTCCGTATTCCTTGGGCGCGAGGTGCTTCCACTTCGGCGGAAAGTAAACGACCATGGGCACCTGCAGGCCTGAGTTGCAGGGCCAGCGTTTGTTGCGCGGCATGCCGCTGCCGTGGTCGGCGTAGTAGAAGACGATGGTGTCCTCCGCGAGGCCGGCGTCTGCGAGTTCCTTCAGGCGTCTGCCAGCCGAGGCGTCGGCCAGGGTGACCTGATCATAATACTGCGCCCAGTCCTGCCGCACCTCGGGAGTGTCGGGATGGTAGGCCGGCACGCGCGCTTTGGCGGGATCGTGAATGGCCACGTGCGGGCGTTTGCGAATCTGGCTTTCGTGGCTGCACGTCTCATTGAAAATGGCGAAGAATGGCTGCCCCTCCTTGCGGTTTTTCCAGTGTGCGTTGCCTGCGGACGCATCCCACACGCCCTCAGGTTTTTGCAGGTTGTAGTCCTCCTTGCTGTTGTTCGTGCAGTAGTAGCCCGCCTCGCGGAGAAACTGCGGGTACATCTTCTTGCCCTTCGGCATGGCCACCATGCTGCGCATGTGCTCGCCGCCGGTGGAGGGCGAGTACATGCCGGCGATGATGGTGGTGCGCGCCGCCGCGCAAACCGGAGCGCAGGACCAGGCGTGCTTGAAAAGCATTCCCTTGGCCGCCAGCGCATCGACATTCGGCGTGGTGGCATAGGTGTCGCCATAGCAGCCCATGTGGGGCCCGTGATCCTCGCTGGTGAGCCAGAGGATGTTGGGGCGCTGCTCCGCAGCGAACGACGAAACCTGAGCCGAGCAAAGCGAGACAGCCAGCACGGCGAAGCGCGTGCTGCTCCGAAGGAGCGAACGGAGTGAGGCAATGAGGAATGACGAAAGGAAGAGGCTGAGGAGCTTCATGGGGCGGGTGGAACGAAGGCGGATGTGGCGATCCTTCAGGAATGATGCAGGTAGTGTGAGCGGAAAAAGTTCGACGCTGCGGCGGGGGATGCGGCATAACCTGAAGGATGATGAAAATTCATGCGCTGCTTGGTTCATGGGGGCTGCTGCTTGTGCTCTGCGCGCAGCCAGTTTTGACTGGCGAAGAAGCGCCCAAGTGGAGAATCGAAACCCGCACGCTGGCGCATGCGCCTGATGGCAGTCCAGATATACGCATGGATTGGGGACCCGGCGAGTGGGTGGAGCTCACCGTTGTGCCCGAAAGCGCCAAAAGTGTGGAATGGGAGATCAAAGGTGCGGCCAGGGTGAGCAACCGTTTCGGAAATCCCACGCTTCTGATGGTGGGGTATGGCAAAGGCGAGGGGCCTGTCTCGATCAGGGCTTTTATCAATGAGCCGCGGCATCCCGCCCCGCCTGTGCCAAAGATGGCAGCGGACCAGAAAGCGGAAGCTGAGACAAAGCGGAAAAATCAGCGCGCTGAACTCGAAAGCCTCAGCTCTCTGGCCGACAAGCCGGGGGTGTTTGATGCCTTGTGCAGCAAGATCTACACCGAGGAATTTCTGCTTTTTGAAGATCTGGCTGAGACTCAGCCATCAGACCTGCCCTACTACATCAAGACCCTTCCCGAGCTGGACCGTCTGGCGCTCAAAGCGCCCGGCTCATCCATGTGGGCAGGTATCCAGCGTTCGTTTGCGGAGGCGACGGCCCTGCGGCTCGCTGCATGCCTGGACCGCACCGAGGATCAAAGCCGGCTGGACAAAAACTTTTGGGATCTGCTCCATGCTTTGGTCGCCAATCTGCAAAGCCTGCAAAGGCAATATGATGCCGCTGGAGGCGAGGCAAACAGTATGGCCAGGTTTGGGGGACCGGAAGGCATGACGCCTGAAACTCGAAAAAATGGAGTCGCCAATGCACTGCGCTCCTTTCTTCCCCGGCAGCGCTATCTGCTCTTTGTGCAGGTGCTCAATGTCTTCCCCGGGGCGCCGGTGGAGAAGGTGAAGGAAGGCCTGCTGAAGCAGGGCTTCACGGAAGCTGAGGCCGACTTCCTGCTGGATGTGCCCGTTACGCGTTGATTCCCTGTCTTCCATGGACAAATCCGCCGCGCGAATTGTGCTGCGCCGCTGGCCTGGATAGACGGCGTCGCCAATCAGCGATTTCTGTACGTTAATTCATCCTGCCACGCATGACCCTCCGCCACGAACTTCAGGCCGAATACGGCCGCTACTTGACCCGCCGTTGGTTTTTCAAAGACTGTGGTGTGGGGCTGGCGAGCATTGCGGCGGCGGATCTGGTGGCGCGCACGGCCGGCGCGGCACCGGCGCCGGTGAGTCCGCTGGCGCAGAAGCGGGCGCATTATCCCGCGAAGGCGAAGCGCGTGATTTATCTGTTCATGGGCGGTGCGCCGAGTCATCTGGAGCTGTTTGATAACAAGCCGGAGCTGGCGAAGTGGGATGGCAAGCTGCCGCCGGCGGATCTGCTCAAGGGCTACCGCGCCGCGTTTATCAATCCCAACAGCAAGCTGCTGGGGCCGAAATTCAAGTTTGCGCGGCATGGTCAGAGCGGCGCGGAGCTGAGCGAGCTGCTGCCGCACACGGCGAAGATGGCGGATGACCTGACGATTGTGCGCTCCATGAAGACGGATGCGTTCAATCACGCCCCGGGCCAGATCCTGATGAGCACAGGCTCGCAGATTTTCGGGCGGCCGAGCTTTGGGGCGTGGACGCTGTACGGTCTTGGCACGGAGAACCAGGATCTGCCGGGCTATGTGGTGATGCAGAGCGGGCAGAAAGGGCCAAGCGGCGGCATGAGCAATTTTGGCTGCGGCTTCCTGCCCACCGTGTATCAGGGCGTGCCCTTCCGCAGCAGCGGCGAGCCGGTGCTCTACCTGAGCAACCCGGAAGGTGTCAGCGATGCCACGCAGCGTGACACGCTGGATGTGCTGAAGCAGCTCAACGAGGAGCGCCTGGGCGTGGTGGGAGATCCGGAGATCGCCAGCCGCATCAACAGCTTTGAACTGGCCTACCGCATGCAGCAGACCGCGCCGGAGCTGATGGACATTTCGAAGGAGCCGAAGCACATCCTTGACATGTATGGGGCGAAGCCGGGCGAGGCCTCCTTTGCCAACAACTGCCTGCTCGCCCGCCGCCTGATTGAAAGCGGTGTTCGTTTTGTGCAGCTCTTCCATGAGGCTTGGGACCATCACGGCGGCCTGGTGAAGGGCCTAAAGGATCAATGCGGCCTGACCGACCAGCCTTGCGCCGCGCTGGTGCAGGATTTGAAGCAGCGCGGACTGCTGGAGGACACGCTTGTCATCTGGGGCGGTGAATTCGGCCGCACGCCGATGGTGCAGGGCGGCAGCGACGGGCGCGACCATCACCCGAACTGCTTCAGCATGTGGTTCGCCGGCGGCGGCATGAAGCCGGGCATCACGCTGGGGCAGAGCGATGAATTTGGCTTCAATGTCACGGAGGATCCCGTGCATGTGCATGATCTCCACGCCACGCTGCTGCATCTGCTCGGCTTTGAGCACACCAAGCTGGCGGTGAAGTTCCAGGGACTGGACATGCGCCTGACCAATGTGCATGGGGAGCTGGTGTCGAAGCTGCTGGGGTAGGCCGTTCTGAAGCGCCAAAGGCGCGACCTATCGCAGCCCAGGGCAACGCCCTGGGTTTGTGAGCACATGACGGATTAAACCATGGGAGCCCTGAAGGGGCGGCCTAACTCCTGCGGCGCTACGATCCTCCAGAATCCTCTTCGCCACACTTCAATCCCATACGTACCGTTCATCATACACCACTTTGTGTTTGTCGAGAAATCCCCGGTATTCTTCCTGAAACGTTTTCACGCGGTGGTGCTCCTCCTGATCGCGGATGTAGTCGGCCACCTTTGGTACGTTGGATTCGCTCACGGAAAACGTTCCGTATCCCGCCTGCCATGCGAAGTCAGCCAGTGCGACCGCCTGCGTCTTGATCCCACTTGGAGGATGACTTTTTTACGTCCTCCACCACCTGGGCCAAAGTGATCGTGCGGCCCATGTTGAAAAGGATGTGCACATGGTCGGTCATCGAGTTGATGAGCACAGCCGGGGAATTGAGATTGGCCAGAACCGTTGCCATGTACGCGTGGAGATCTGGGCGCACCGCCGGGGTGAGGTAAGGAGTGCGTTCCTTCGTGGAAAAGATGAGGTGGATGTTAAGGTTGGCGAGGGACTGCGGCATGGTAGAAGATGAACGTGCGATAGGAGTTAGGCCGCCCCTTCAGGGCTCCCAGATGGGCGGGTCATCTGATACCCAGGGCGTTGCCCTGGGCTGCGATAGATCGCACCGTTGGCGCTCCAGAGCCGGGTATCTCGGTTGCGGTGGACGAGTCGTTTTATCAAATCCCATACCCTGCCCGATACGCCTTGTGGATGATCGCATCCGCCTCCGGGGTGTTGGGGGACTTGAGGGCTTTCGCATCCCATTCGACGCGTTTGCCGAAGCGGACGGCGAGGAGGCCGACGAGGAGGGATTCGGTGAAGGGGGCGGAGTACCAGAAGCCGCTCTTCGCATCCTGAGGGTTGCCGGTTTTGCAGGCTTCCAGGAATTCTTTGCGGTGACCGCTGAGGCAGCGGGGGATGGTCTTCGCGGGGATCACAAACTGCTGCATTTTCGTCTCAGGCACGATGCGCGGTGTGCCGGACCAGCCGCCGGCGAGGATGCAGCCTTTGTCGCCGACGAAATAGATGCCGTTGTCGCCGAGGTTGCGGGTTTCTTCGAGACCTTCCGGACGCGGAGGCAGCTTGCCGCCGTCATACCAGACCATCTTCACAGCAGGGCGGTCGCCTTTGGCAGGGAAGTGGTAGGTGATGATGCTCCAGGTGGGGTAAGACTGATTGTTGTTTGGACCGGTCTCGGCCTCCACCCAGTCGGGGGCGTCGAGATCGAGGGCGTAGAATGCGGGGTCGGCGTTGTGCACGGCCATGTCTCCCAGAGCACCGCAGCCAAAGTCCCACCAGCCACGCCACCTGCGCGGGCAGAAGTCGGGATGATAGGGGCGCTCCTTGGCCGGGCCGAGCCAGAGATTCCAGTCGAGGTTCTTGGGCACGGGCGGTGTGTCGGTGGGATAGGCCTTGCCCTGAGTGTCCCAGAATTTGCCGGGGCGGTCTGACCACACATGCACCTCGGTCACTTTGCCGATGGCACCGGCCTGGATCCATTCGAGGGTGAGGCGGATGCCTTCGCTGGCGTGGCCCTGATTGCCCATCTGCGTCACGCGTTTGGTTTCCGCAGCCACATCACGCATGGCGCGTGCTTCGGCGATGGTGTGGGCCAGGGGCTTTTCCACATACACATGGCGTCCGGCGCGCATGGCCATGATGCTCGCGGGTGCATGCACATGGTCTGGTGTGGCCACCAGCACGGCGTCGATGTCCTTCTGTTTGTCGATCAGCTCGCGGAAGTCGCGGTAGAGCCTGGCATTCGGGTACTTTTTGATGGTGCCGGCGGAGTGGTCGAGATCCACATCGCAGAGCGCCACGATGTTGGCGAGGCCTGAATCATCCAGATCCCTGATGTCGCCACCGCCCTGCCCGCCGATGCCGATGCAGCCGAGATTGACCTTCTCACTGGGTGGCGTAAATCCGGGACCGCCGATGACGTGACGCGGAACGAATTGAAAGCCAAAGACTGCTGAGGCGGCGGTTTTGACAAACTGGCGGCGTGGGAGGCTGGGCTGGGACATGCCGAGCAAAACGCAAACAAAATCAAGCTCTTGCGTAGAGTCTTCGCTGAGCCGCGTATTAGATTTCTATGAAAAGACCTTGGAAAGACGTCTCCGTGGCTTTGCGCGACGGAATGGTGCACTGGCCCGGCGACCCCGCGTGCCAGATCAAACGCGTGAGCCGCATGGAAGACGGTGCGGTGTGCAATCTCACGCACCTCTCCATGAGCGCCCATACAGGCACGCATATGGATGCGCCGCGGCACTTTGTGGCCGATGGCCTGACGATGGAGCAGATGCCGCTGGAGCCTGTGATCGGCCGCTGCCGCGTGTTTGAGCTCGACTGCGAGGATCAGATCACTGCAGACGACCTGAAACAGCTCAAGCTGGCGCCGCGCCAGCGGGTGCTCTTCAAAACGCGCAACTCCACGCGAAGCTGGGCGATGAACGAGTTCGACAAGGACTTCGTCTCCATCCGCGCGGATGCCGCGCGGTATCTGGTGGAGCAGGGCGTGGCGACCGTGGGCGTGGACTACCTCAGCATCGGAGGCTTCAACAAAGACGGTGTGGAAACACACCAGATCATGCTCGGCGCGGGCATCTGGGTGATCGAAGGCCTCAATCTGGCGGAGATCAAACCCGGCTACTACGAGCTGATCTGCCTGCCGTTGAAACTGGAGGGCGCGGACGGTGCGCCATGCCGGGTGGTGCTGCGGTGAAGGCGGCCTGCTTTCTCAAGGGGCCTGGACGCCGATCACATGTGGCAGCAGCCAGAATTTCTGGCTGCTGTTCGTTTCATTGAAGCCTGATTCGTAGCTGCCCATGCCACGAATGACGACGCCCCCGCAGTTCAAGTAAAAGGAAGCGGGCGAGCCGCCATCCAGATGCTGGGCGCTGACGAGGTGGATGGGCAGCTTCAGCAGGTGCTCGTTGAAATCATGCATCGTGGAAGGGGTGCGGCAGAAGATGAAGAGGGCGTTGCCATCCTTGTCTTCTCCCAGCGCCGCCTCGCTCCACATTTTGGGCTGCTGCTTCCAGCGGTTTTCGCCGGGGTGCTTGATGAGGCGGAGGTTTTGAATGACGACGGCGTAGCGGGAGAGGATGTCCCTCTCGATGGCGGCATCATCGGTGTCGAGCAGCCGGAAGGGGGCGGCTTCTTTGGCGAGCGGCGAGAAGACACAGACGGACGAGTAGTCGCCGCGAAATGTGGGCGACGGAACCACCGGGTGATTTTTCATGTAGCCGCAGTGGGTGCTGCCGTCCTTGTCATACATGCCCGCATTGATGACGAGGCAGAGCTTGTGCCTGGCGGCCCATTCCTCCGCGGTGAGCGAGGGCTGAACGGCCGAGGCGGAGCACAGGCGCAACGGATGGGTGCGCACATTCACCCGGACGACCTGCATCTGCCCCTGCCCGCCTGGCGCTGGGAAAAGCCCCAGCTCAATGCCGGGCACGAGACTGCGCCAGCTGGCTGTGGACTGCGCATTCACCGGCGCGGCCGCCAGCGAGAGCAGGACCAGCGCGAGCACGGTGGCGGCGGCAGAACGGTGTCTCATGGTCAGCGTTTGCGCTTCATCTCCTCACTCGCCTTGTCCAGGATGCGGCGTTCTTCAGCGGTGAGGCTCTGCATGCCCTGGTGGCTGATTTTGTCGAGGATGTCATCGACGGTGGGAGTGCTGCTCTTTGGGGCGGGCTTCTTGGTCTTCGGCGTCCGTTTGGGCAGGGAGGGAAGTTTCAAGGCTCCGGTTTCAAAACGAATGAAGGCGTAGGCGGTGCCCACGTTGGCGGCCAGGAGGACGATGGAAACCCAGCTCCGCACGGCCAGAAACATCAGTACATCCACACCGACCAGGATCGCCGCCAGCAGCCAGGCATCGAGAGCGAGGATGATGACGCTGATCTGGGCGCGAGGATAGAGGGTGGCGAAGGCGATGAAGACTCCGAACTGGATGTTTTGAATGCCCGCGCAGAGGCTGTTGTGCATGCCCAGCAAGGTCAGGAAGACCGGGGAGGAAAGCACCAGGGTGAGCAGCAGGCGGATGAAGGCGCGGCGTCCCAGATGTCGCTCCACCGCCTCACCGAAGTTCCACAGCAGGAAACAGCCGACCAGCGTCCACAAGCTGGGGAAATTCACCAGCGGGTAGGTGAGCAGAGTCCACACGTGCCAGTCCCTGAAAGCGATCTTGAAGCTGAAGGCGGCATAGGCCTCCAGGAAGCCCGTGCCGAGGATGGCATACACCACCATGCTCGCGGCGCCGACGAGGGCGATGATGGCGGCCAGATAAACGGGCTGCTGCTTCCACCACGTCAGCGGCAGGTGATCTTTGGATTCGGGGAGCCAGGAGTTGAACATGATTTTTGCTTCTCTATTTACGCACGCGGTCCACGAGAACAGCGCCCAGAATGACGAGGCCGAGGACGATTTTCTGCGTGTTGCTTTCGACGTTGGTGAGGTTCATGCCGTTCTGGATGACGGCGATGATGAAGGCGCCGATGAGGGTGCCGGGCATGGTGCCGCGGCCGCCGCTGAGGCTGGTGCCGCCCACCACGACGGCGGCGATGACATAGAGCTCATACATCTGGCCATAGGTGGGGGAGCCGCTTTTCAGCAGGGAGGCGGTGACCACCCCGCCGAGGCCGGCGAGCAGGCCGCTGAGCAGATAGGCGATGAGGATGACGCGCTGCACGGGAACGCCGGAGATGTGCGCGGCCTCCACATTGCCGCCCACGGCATAGAGATTTCTGCCCAGGCGCGTCTGCGTCATGAGGATGTGCGCGGCGAGGTACAACAGCAGCATGAGCACCACGGCGTTTGGCAGGCCGAGAAAGTCCGCACCACGCCCCAGCCAGACGAAGGAATCCGGCACCTGATAGACGGACTGATTTTCCGCCAGGCGGTAGGCCAGGCCGCTGCCCACCAGCATCATCGCCAGCGTGACGATGAAGGGCGGCATGCGCAGGCGTGTGATAAAGGCTCCTGAAACGAGGCCGCAGGCGCCGCACAGGGCGATGCCGGCAAGCGAGGCGGCAAACATGGCGCCGGCTCCAGCCTTCACGCCACCGCCGTAGTCGCGCACCACCATCGTGGTGACGACCGCCGAGAGGGCGATGAGGCTGCCAACGCTGAGGTCAATGCCGGCGGTGATGATGACCAGCGTCATGCCGATGGCGAGAATGGCGATGACGGCGATCTGGTTGGCGATGTTGAGCAGGTTGTCGCTCTTGAGGAAGACCGGCCATGCATGCGGGCGGGGCTGCACCACGCGGGTGTCTTTCAGCGCGGGGAAGTCATGCGCCAGATCGCTGAAGACGAGCCAGGAGGCGGTGGCCCTGTTGCAGGCGATGACATCCACACCGCCGGAGGCTGCGGCATGGACGAGCGCGGCGCGGGCGTCCTTGGGCTCGCCTTTGAGAATCTCAGCGCGCGCGCCGAGCTCGGCCTGCAGGGCGGCGGCGAAGTCGCTGTCGGCGGCGGAAGGCCGCACGACGATGAGCACTTTTGCCTGCGGCGGGATCTGGCCGGCCACGTCCTTGGCCGCGGCGGCGTTCTGCGGATTCTGCTGCGTCCAGGTGGCGATGCTGAAAAAGACACAGAGCAGCAGCAGCGCGAAGAGCATGCCGGAGCCGGCGAGGTGATGGCGGATGAAGGCGGGTAGGCGGCTCATGCGGAGAGAGAACGATCATGCGGGACGGAAAAACACAGTTCAAGGCCGGAGACGTTCGAGATTGACCACCGGCTTCGCCTTCGAGTAGCGTGGGGCACGCTATGAAAACGAACATCTTCTCCCTCATCGTCCTGCTGCTGGCCGCCACCTTTGCCCGGGCCGACTGGGTTCTCGTACAACGAACTGAAACCGCCGGAAAGGAAAATCTGGTGACCACGAAAATCAAAGGGGAGCAGGCACGGGTGGACATGGGGGACAAGATGACCGTCATCGTGGGCGCGGAAGGCATGACGATGCTGATGCACGCCCAGAAAGCGATGATGAAGATGGACCTGGCCACCATGAAAGCGATCCTGGAAAAAGCCGCGCAGAGCTCCGCCGGGCAGCCGGTGGCCAAACCGGTGGCGACCGGGCAGAAAGAGAAAGTCGGCGACTGGGACACGGAGATCTACACCTGGGAAGGGCCGATGGGCAAAGGCCGCTTCTGGGTGGCGAAGGACTTTCCGAAGCACAAGGAGATCAGCGCCATCAGCGACAAGCTCGGCAAGGTGGTGGGCGGCGCGGTGTCCGGCCTCTCGCCGCAGGCCTCAGACTTTGACGGCATGGTGGTGAAGTCCGAGGTGAGCATGATGAGCAAGAGCGTGAGCTCACAACTGGTCTCCGCCAAAGAGGAGACGGTGGACGCCAAGGAGTTCGTGGCGCCGGCGGACTACAACGAAATGAAGATGCCCGGCGCCGGGAAGTGACCTACGGTGTCAGCACACAAGCATAGGCCGCGGTATTGGCCCCAGGCATGGAGATGACCACGGGCTGCCGCGTGCGGCGCACGGCCATGGCGCCGAGCACAAGCTGGAGGGCGCTGCCGGCGCCCATGCTCTCTCCCAGGACATATTTGGGGCTGAGCACGGCGCTCCAGGGCGTGCCGGTCCAGGCGGCTTCTTCGGCCTGGTCGAGCCTGGCGATGCCGGTGCGATCATTGATGAGCGTGGCGGGGCCGCGGACATGTGCCAGTGTTTGGGCTGCGAGCTCCGGCAGCAGCTCGCAGCGCTCCTGCCAGGAGAGATAGGCCAGCGGACCGATGACCTCACTGACACGCGGGCCGTCTCCCTGTGCGGAGAGCAGCAGGGCGCCGGCGCCCTCGGAGGCGATGAGCTTTGGATGATAATAGGTGAGCGCCTCGGCACTGAGCCAGTCGCACTCTTCCGCGGCGATGAGCAGGCACTCTTCCACAACGCCGCTGCTGATCCAGAACGCGGCGGTGTTGAGCGCTTCCAGAACGGAGTTGGGGCTGCCCACCAGCGTGCTCACCGCGCCATCCACGCCGAGGGAGGAGGCGAGGTGGGAGGCGGGCGCGTTGAAGACGGTCTCCGGAAAGATCAGCGGGCTGGCCTGGGCGGGGTTTTGCAGCACCTCATGGTAAAAGCGGCCGGTGTAGTTCACGCAGCCGTTCATCATGACGAAGAGGATGCCGAGCCTGGCTGGCGGAGCCGCGGGATCGTGCCCGCCGTCTGCCAGGGCCTCCAGCGCCGCGGCCACGGAGTAGCGGGTGATGGCGCTGGAGCGGCGCAGGCGCGGGTGGCGCGCGATTTTTTCAGGCGGCGTGGCGGGGGCAAAGCGTGAGTCGCAGGGCCAGGCGCGCACATCGCCGGGCCGCGCGCAGGGGGTGGCGGGCAGCGGCGTGCCGGTCAGCACGGCCTCATGCATGGCTGCGGCGGTCCAGCCGGCGGAGCTCACCGCGCCGACGCCACGGATCCGGACCGGGGCCATTTTCATGCGGACCTCCTTTGCAGGACCAGGGTGGCATTGGTGCCGCCGAAGCCGAAGGAATTCGTCAGCGCATAGTCCAGCGGCGCACGGCGGAACTGGCGCACCAGGTCAAAGCGCACGGCAGGGTCCACCTCGCGCACGTTCAGGCTTGCGGGCAGCCATTGTCCCTGCAGAGCCATGAGGCAGATCACGGCCTCCACCGCGCCCGCGCCGCCGAGCAGGTGGCCCATGGCGGACTTGGTGGAGCTGACAGGAATGCGGCCCACGGCCTCTCCCGCCCATGCGGCGATGGCGGCGGCCTCCGCCACATCATTGAAGGGCGTGCCGGTACCGTGGGAATTGATGTAGCCGATCTGCGCCGGCGAAACACCCGCCTGGGTGCAGGCGGCGGTCATGGTGCGGATGGCGGCCTTGCCCTCGGGATCGGGCTGTGTGAGGTGATGCAGGTCGGTGGCGGTGGCATAGCCGCTGATTTCTCCCAGCGCGGGGCTTTGGCGTGCGTCCTCGGCTTCCAGCAGCATGACGGCGGCGCCCTCGCCCAGAGCGAGGCCGTCGCGCTGCGCATCAAAGGGACGCGGGATGCCGCTGGGCGCCAGAGCGTGGAGGCTGTCGAACCCGGCAAACACCAGCCGTGCCAGCGCATCGTAGCCGCCTGCGAGCACGCGCCTGGCCCGGCCGGAGCGGATCATGTCCGCAGCCCAGCCGATGGCATTGGCCCCGGAGGCGCAGGCATTGGAAACGATGATGATCGGACCGTGCCAGTCATACTCGGCGGCGATGCTGCTCATCTGGCGCTGCGGCTGGTAGTGCTCCGCACGGGAAAGCTGGGAGGGCACGCGGCCTGCATCGTGCTGGGCATGCTCAAAATAGGCTTCTCCCAGAGGCATGGCCCCGGCGGAGGTGCCGATGACCATGGCATCGATGCCCTCCATGTTCTCCCGGCCCGCCTGCGCCAGGGCCTCGCGCACCGCCAGCAGGAGCATGCGGGTGCCGCGGTCGATGTAGGGCTGCTTGTGGGCGGAGATGCGGTGGAAGAGATTTTCCGCAGGGAGGTTCACCACGCCGGCGGTTTTGGCGATGAGTTCACGCGTGTCGAACAGATCCACCGGCCGGAAGGCGGTGCGGTCCGCCGCCATGGATCGTTCGTTCGCCTGCCAGCCCATGCCCAGAGGGGAGATGATCCCCGCTCCGGTGATGGTGATGTTCTGGCCTGGGGGAAAAGTCACTAGGTGAAGTGTGGATGAGATTCGTGGTGCGGAAGGTTGAACTGCCAACGCAAGTGTTCATTCTACGGCACGGCGCTGCACATGGTTTACGCTTCGCCACAAGGACTGCAAATGTTTGGTGAACGCTGGGATCGTATTGTGGCTGAGCGCGGCGCGCAGGCCGCCCTGTATCTGGCTGACGGACGTGCCATCACGTTCCGGGAGCTGGACGCCGAGGCGCGTGCCCTGAAGCCGGGCGGTGATCACGTGCTGGCGCAGGGGGATGTGCCGCAGATCCTGCGCCTGCTGCTGGCGGGTTTTTTGCACGGGGTGCCGGTGCAAATGGTGGAAAAGGACCGCGCGCGCCGCATCCCCGCCTGCCCGCCGCCCGCCGGCACGGCGCTGATCAAGCAGGCCGTGGGCGGCTCCGGCGTGCGGCGCTGCCAGTTTTTCACCTTTGATCAAATCGCCGCCGATGTGGACCGCCTCCACGCGGCGCTGGACCTGGGCGACCGCGGGGTGGGAGTGGCGGCGATCTCCTGCGCGCACTCCTTTGGTCTGACGATGACGGTGCTGCAGACGTTGTTTAATGGCGTGCCGACCTGCCATGCGCCGCAGCCCTTTGCGCAGCCGCTGATGGATGCGATGAAGCACCACCCGCGGGTGTTTCTGCCGGGTGTGCCCGCCCTGTGGAAGTCCTGGCTGATGGGCGATGTGCGCTTTGACAACATCAGCCTGGCGATCTCCGCGGGCTCTCCGCTCACGCTGGGGCTGGAGCGCATGGCGCTGGAGAAACACGGGCTCAAGATTCACAACCTCTACGGTGCTAGCGAATGCGGCGCGGTCTCGTGGGACGAGACGCCCGGGCCGCGCGAAGACGGGCGGGATCTCGGCATCCTCCTGCCCGGTGTGCAGGCGCGCAGGGATGACGCGGGCCGCCTGGTGGTGGCGAGCAGCTCCGTGGGCCTGGGCTATGATGAACCGCTGCCGGGAGAACGATACGGCGCGGGAGTTTTCACCACCTGCGACCAGATCGAGCCGCATGGGGAGCGCCTGTGCTTTGAGCAGAGCGTGGGCGCCGGGATCAATGTGGCGGGACGCAAGCTGAGCCCCGCGGAGATTGCGGAGAAGATCCGGCGTGCGTCCCGGCTGGACGGAGTCCGCATTCACGGTGCGCGGAGCCGTGACCCGGAACGCTGCCAGGACATCGTGGCGGAACTGGACCTGCCGCAGGCGGAGATCGACCCCGCTTTCAAGATCAGGGCCTGCTCGCTGCTCGCGCCGTGGGAGGTGCCCCGCAAATGGATCGGCCGGCCATGACAGCACCCCTCCCATCCAAATCCCTGTGGCGCATCGCCTGCCTTTGCACCCTGCGCTCCAGGCGCTGGGAGCGCTGCTACACCATCATGAAGCTGCGCTCCGACCCCGTGTATGCAGCGGTGACGCAGGAGCTGGCGGGCTCCACCCTGCCGGTGCTGGACATCGGCTGCGGCATCGGTCTGCTGGCGTTTTACCTGAGGGAATCGGGCTATGCAGCACCCATCGTAGGGTTTGACTATGATCCGAAGAAGATCGCCTGCGCGCAGAGCATGGTGGCGCGCAGCGACTACGGCGGCCTGGGCTTCATGACGGGAGATGCGCGCCAGGGGCTGCCCGAGTGCAACGGCCACGCGGTGATTCTGGACATCCTGCAGTTTTTCACCCTGGCTGAGCAGACGGCGCTGCTGAGCACGGTGGCGGCTCACGTGTCGCCTGGGGGCAAGCTCATCATTCGCACCTGCCTGCGGGATGATTCCCGCCGCTTTCGCATCACCGTGGCCGGAGACTGGCTGGCGAAACTGACGTTTTGGATGAAGGGCTCGCCGGTGTGCTATCCGACGCGCGAATTGTTTGAGACCGTGCTCGGCGGCGCAGGTCTGAAGGTGCGGGTGCAGCCCCTGTGGGGTGGCACGCCGTTCAACAACCACCTCATCGTCGCTGAGCGAGCGTAAGGCAGGCCTGCGAGAAGCTCGACACGGAGGAGCGCAGTTCTGAACATTGCATGTCTCGGCTAAAATTTTAGGTATATATGGCTTGAGAATGCTGAAAATGATTTAACGTAACCTCAATCACCCGCTCATATGTCATTTCCATTCCGCTTTGATCTTCGTGTGAAAATGGTCGCTCTCATCCTCCTGAGCCTGACGCGGCTGGGAGCGGAGCCGGCTGAACCGCTGCACAAGGCGGAGGTGAAGCTGATTGTGCCCGGCGAGCTGGCGGGTCCTGCGAGGGAGAAGTTTGAGGCGGCCGGCGGGGAGCCTGAGCTGGAGACGGTGTGTTTTTTTGATACAGCGGATCAGAAGCTGCAGGCGGCCGGCATCATCCTGCGTGCGAGGAAGAAAGGGGACAACGCGGGAGATGCCATCGTGAAGCTGACCTACAAGACGGCGGAGGCGGCTGCGGCGGACGTGATCGATGATGTGAAAGTCGAGGAGGACTGGGTGGACCAGGTGCAGCCGCGTCTCTCACGCACGATCGACCGCGGAAAGCCCCTCAGCGACGATCAGGCGGCTGCTTTGAAAACGGGTGCGCTCAGCGCCAGGGACGCACTCGACGAAGCCCAGCGGGCGCTCGTGGAAAAGAGAGTGAAGGGCCTGAAGTGGGAGGACGTGAAGTGCTACGGTCCCATCGCCGCGCGCATTTGGAAGGACGTGAAGTTTCCCGGCGCGATCACGAAGAAGATGACGGTCGAAGACTGGTCCATGGCGAAAGACGGCGCTGCTGAGGAAAAAATTCTGGAGGTTTCCGCCAAGGGCAAGAAACTGACGGCAAAGGAGCTGGCCGCGTTTGTGAAAGATTTTTTCAGCACGGCCAAAACGCAGAAACTGGGCGAGCCCAGCGGTGAGTCGAAGACCAAGCGCGCGCTTCAGTTTTTCGCGCCGGGCAAATAGCCGGCGAAGACGAGTGAGGCGGGAGGGGTGCCGCAGTGGAGGCCGCTTTCCGCCAGCAGGGAGGTCACGGCCTCGGCCACGCGGATGGCGACGGGGGTGTTTTCGTGGATGAGCACGACAGCGCCTGCTTTCAACCTCCGGGCGATGCGACGGGTGATGGCCGGCAGGTCTGTCTGCACGCCGTCAAAGCCGCGGGCTGTCCACATCATCATCTTCAGGCCCAGGGCCTGGGCGATCAGCGCGGTGAACATGTTGTGATGGCCCGCGGGCGGGCGGAAGAAACGCGGGGCATGGCCGGGGCAGAGGGAGGCCAGCGTCTCCTGACAGGTGGAGATCTCCCACCACATGCGCGCGGGGCGCAGCATCCAGAAGGTGGTGGCGGGGTGAGTTTGTGTGTGGTTGCCGATCTCGTGGCCGCGGGAAATGATCTCGCGCACGAGGTGGGGATGCTGGGCGGCACGATCGCCGATCAGGAAGAACAGCGCCTTGATGCCGTGCTGGTCCAGCAGGTCGAGAATGACGGGCGTGTGCTCAGGGTGCGGACCGTCATCGATGGTGAGGAGCGCCTGGTTTCCAGCGGGCTGCAGGCGTTTGATCATGCGGCCAAACAGGGCGCAGCGCGGCACCAGCGTGGCGAGAGTGATGAGGGTCAGCCCGGTGCAAAACAGCAGCACGGCGGGCAGCAGCCGCCCGTGGCAGAACAGCCAGACCACCACCGGCAGCGGTGCCAGCGCCAGCGCGAAGCGGAGATACGCCTGGCGCAGGCAGCGGGCACGAACGGTGGCATTCATGCGGGGTCGCGGGTGACGAGCCTTTCAAACACAAACCACTGGTCCCAGTGCTGCAAAAGAAAGCGGTGCATGACCGGCAGCCATGCGGCGCCGATCTCGGCGGCCCTGGCCTTGCGCCCGCCGATGTAAAAGGGCTCGCCGATGTCGATGCGGTAGGCGAGGCGGCCGCGGCGGCTGAGAAACACCGGGTAGCAGGGCACGCTGGTCACTTCCGCCAGCACCAGGGGGCCGCGCGGGATCTTGTAGGTGACGCCGTCGATGCCGACATAGGTGGGCGTGACGTCTCCCATCACGCGGTCGCCCTGCACGCAGACCACCTCGCCGGCCATGAGGAGCCGGCACAGCTCCATGCCGAGATGGCCGCCGGGCTCGTTGTAATGAATGTGCAGGTTCGGCTCGCGGCGCTCTTCATCGCGCAGCTCTTCGCCGCGCAGCTCTTGCAGCGAGGCCGATGCCTCCGGCGCGCGGACGGTGTGGATGGGACGGCTGAATTTGCGCGCAAAGAGGCCGGCGCCGATGTCATAGTTCCCCGAGTGGACGGTGAAGATGAGCGCGCCGCCCTCGTGCTTTTGCAGCACGTCAAAGCCTTCCTTGCCGTTGATCTCCCAGTCGATCTCGCGCTGGAAATGCAGGTGCCACAACCTGTCCAGATAGGTGAAGGCGAACTGCAGGAAGACCTGGTAGCCCGCCCACGAGCTGGCGCCCCGACCAGGAATCAGGGCGCTGAGATTGGCGCGCACCGCCTCACGCGGCTCCGCGGCCAGGACATACACCAGAGCCGCCAGCGGATAGGCCATCACGGTGAAGACGGGCGCGGGCAGCCAGCGCATGAAAAAGAGGATCACTCGTGTCCAGACCGCGTCATGCAGGCCCATGCGCGGGGGAGGGGTGTGCGCATTTGGCTCGTGGGTTGCAGAATCAGCGGGCGGCATTATTTAAAGGCGTATCACGGAAGGGGTGAGACGTTCTGTTTCGACTGTCACACCGCCTCCGACAACTGACTTTTTCACCACTTGCATGCATGGCCTCTTTTAGCACGGATTATGATGTGGTCATCATGGGCGGCGCATTTTCCGGCGCGGCGGCGGGGATGCTGCTCAAACGGGAGCATCCGGAGCTGCGCATCCTCATCGTGGAGCGCACCGTGCAGTTTGACCGCAAGGTGGGGGAAAGTACTTCCGAAGTGGCGGGCTGCTTCCTCACCCGAGTCCTGCACCAGGGGAGCCATCTTAGTGCGTTTCATTACCAGAAGCATGGTCTGCGCATGTGGTTTTGCAAGACTCCGCATGACGATGTGGCGGACCTGACCGAGATCGGCCCGCGCTACCAGTCGCGGCTGCCCACCTTCCAGCTTGATCGCGCCATCCTGGACGAACACCTGCTGAAGGAGGCCTGTGACTTCGGCTGTGAACTGATGCGCCCGGCCACCATCAAGACGATCACCCTCTCCGAGGATGAAGCCCCGCACACGCTGGAAATCATGCCGCAGGAGGGCCAGATGCGCACGGTGACCACGCGCTGGCTGATCGATGCCTCCGGCAAGGCGGCCGTGCTGGCGAAAAAGCTGGGGTGCCACCGCGGCATGGAGAGCGAGCACCCCACCTCCTCCATCTGGTGCCGCTTCCGCAATGTGAACGGGCTGGACAGTTTCAAGAGCCGCAAGATGCACCCGAAGCTGATGGAGAACGTGTATCAGCTCCGCACGACGGCGACGAACCACCTGATGGGCCATGGCTGGTGGTGCTGGATCATCCCGCTGTCAGACGGCAGCTACAGTGCCGGCGTCACGTGGGACCGGCGTTTTTTCACGCTGCCGGAGGGGCCGTCCCTGCTGGCCCGCCTGCAGGCGCATCTGATGACGCATCCCATCGGCAGGCTCATGTTTGAAAACGCGGTGCCGGATGCGGACGACACCTTCTACTACAAGAACCTCGCTTACCGCTCGGAGCGCATCGCGGGGAACCGCTGGGTCATGGTGGGGGATGCCGCCGGGTTCATGGACCCTTTGTACAGCCACGGGCTGGACTTCGCGGGCTACACCGTTTCTGCCGCGGCCGACCTGGTGAAAAGGAATCTGATGGGAGAAAACACCCAGGAGATCACGGACTACCTGAACAACGCCTACCCGCGGGCCTGGAGGCTGTGGTTCGAAGCCTTGTACAAGGACAAATATTCCTACATGGGCGATGCGGAGCTGATCAATGCCACGTTTTTGCTCGACCTCTCCTCCTACTTCCTCGGTCCCGTGCGGGGGGTGTATGTGAGTCCGGAGTCGGAGTGGAAGCTCATGCCATATGAGGGGGCGGCGGGCGCTTTTTTTGGCCGGTTCATGGCTTTCTACAACCGCCGCTTTGTGCGCCTGGCGGAGGTGCGCCGGCGCAAGGGCATCTACGGCCGCTGCAACCACGGTCATGTATGGATGCCCCACATGAGTCTCTCTCCAGACACCACCGCCGCCAGGCTCCTGTGGGCGGGGATCAAAATGTGGATCAAGACGGAGATCAGCACCTGGCTGGCCCCCACTCCGGCCACAGCCCCGGAGCCGATGATGAAGGAAAAACCGGTGGAGGCCTGAGGCGGCCTACTTGGGCTCCGCCACAAAAAACATCCCGGCAAAGGTGTTGGAGATGAACTGCGCGCCCGGCTTGGGATCGACGAGCAGGGTGGAGATGTCTCCATCGAGGTAGAGCGCGTCTTCGCAGCCAAGGTGGAGGAAGAAGCGTGAGAGCTGGTGGAAGGTCACGCGGCCTTTCACTCGGTCGTCCCGGTCGCTCATCACGAAGAGGATCTGCCCGTCCTTTTTGCGCACGCCCACGGCATTGCGCAGGCGCTTGTTGGGTGAGTTCTCACGGAAAGCGGGGTGCATGACGCCCTGGCGCAGGAGCAGCGGGCCGGATTGCGTCGCCAGGCGTGGCTTGAGACCGCTTCTGGAATATTCAGCCGCCTCCATCACGCCGGGACCGGTTTTGTCATCCAGGTAAAAGACGCCGTTGGGCTTGAGGAAGAAATTGCCCTCGCCCGCGCCAAGATTCAGCGGCACGAGTTCCTTCCCCGCGCAGATGGTCAGGCCGCAGGGCTCCGGGCCGTGCTGGTAGATGCCGGCGTTCGTGGCAAAGACGATGCGCTGCCCATGGGCGGCGAGCTGCCGGCTCAGGCCGTTGAAATCCAGCAGCGGCCTGCCGTTGTCCCCCAGCCAGGCGAGCTGCAGGCGCGGCCAGTCCGCCTTGTCCACGCGGTAGAGGTGGTAGCGCCCGCCCTCGTATTCCATGGTTTCCGCGCCATGCAGAGAGGCGGCGAGAAGGAGGCAGCCCAGGAGCAGAGACAGGCGGAAAAGCGACATGTGAAAGGATAGCAAGTTGGCGGTGGCGCACAACCATCTTGAACCTGCCTCGTCTTGCCGCATGTTGACCGCCCATGTC
The DNA here is from genome assembly GCF_044227185.1 of Prosthecobacter sp. Taxonomy (GTDB): domain Bacteria; phylum Verrucomicrobiota; class Verrucomicrobiia; order Verrucomicrobiales; family Verrucomicrobiaceae; genus Prosthecobacter. The sequence continues at coordinate 107,493 of NZ_JBGAFO010000003.1, forward strand.
CAGCAGTCTCGGCACTCTTTTCCACATCAGCACCTGGGGTGAATCCCACGGCATCGGCGTCGGTGTCGTCATCGACGGCTGCCCGCCGCGCATCCCGCTCACGGTGGAGGACATCCAGGCGGAGCTGGACCGCCGCCGTCCCGGCCAGAGCAAGATCGTCACGCCGCGCAAAGAGGACGACAAGGCGGAGATCCTCTCCGGCGTGCTGGACGGCCTCACGCTCGGTACTCCCATCGGCATCCTGGTGCGCAACACGGACCAGCGCCCTTCGGCTTACACCGAGATGCAGCAGGCCTACCGCCCAAGCCATGCGGATTACACGTATGATGCGAAGTACGGCATCCGCGCCGTGTCCGGTGGCGGACGCTCCAGCGCGCGTGAGACGATTGGGCGTGTGGCGGCAGGTGCCATCGCGCGCAAAGTCCTGCAGCATTCGCTCAGCGGCTACGAATGCCTGGCCTACGTAAAGACGGTGCAGAACATCGAGGCGAAGGTGCCCGCGGCGGCGGAGCTGACCTCCGCGCTGATTGAATCCAACATCGTCCGCACCTGCGACCCCGTGGCTGCGGAGAAGATGATCGAGCTCATCGAGAACATCCGCAGCGAAGGCAACAGCGTGGGCGGCGTGATCGAGTGCGTGGTGCGTGGCGTGCCATCCGGGCTGGGCGAGCCGGTGTTTGACAAGCTGGAGGCCGACCTGGCGAAGGCGATGATGAGCCTGCCCGCGACGAAGGGCTTTGAAATTGGCAGCGGCTTTGCCGGCACCACCATGACCGGCCTGCAGCACAACGACGAGTTTTACATGGAAGACGGCAAAGTGCGCACGCGCACGAACCGCAGCGGTGGCATCCAGGGCGGCATCAGCAACGGCGAGGAGATCGTCTTTCGCGTGGCCTTCAAGCCCACCGCCACCGTGCTGCGGGAGCAGAAGACGGTGACCAACACCGGCGAGGACACCACGCTCTCTGCGCGCGGCCGCCATGACCCCTGCGTGCTGCCCCGTGCCGTGCCCATGGTGGAGGCCATGGTGCATCTGGTGCTGGCAGATCATTTTCTGCGCCAGCGCGCCATGAGGGGCTGAGGTGATGCGCTGGCCCGCCTTTCTCCTTCTCTGCACGACGGCGTGCACGGCAGGCTATGGCGGGCCCCTGCCTGAGATCGCGGTGGGAACCAGCCAGCGCGAGGTGGTGATCCAAGGCCCGCCGAGGGTGCCGGAAGGAGAACTGTTTCGTGCCTTTCTAGTGGGCACCGTCATGGAGGTGGCCGCTGAAGTGGATCCGCAGCCGCAGGCGACTCATCTCTCCGAATCGTGCAGGCTGCAGGTGGAGTCCGCATTCGGCACTCTGCCAGAGCTCGACGGTGTGAAAACAGCCCTGCTCAAGGCCGGCTACGAGCAGTCACCCTACGCACCTCTCGACGACGACTGGGGCAGGCTGTGGCATTTCAAAAAGGGACAGAGGCTCGTGCTCCTGCTGCGCCTCTCCGAAAAGGAGCCGTGTTTCGATCCTGAAGAGCTCATGGTTTTGAATGAACGCACCGCCGCGCTGCCGGACATTCTGCGCCGCCTCGCGCTGACGCCGGACGAAGTGACCGAGGCCGACCTGGCGCTGCTCCGGCAGGCCTCGCCTTTAATATCTCAGCGGTTTCTTGCCGTGACCGGAGACCCTGCGGCGTTTGCGGAGCTGACACGGCTGCGGCGCCACGCGTTGTGGATCATTGCGGGTTTCGTCACGCTGGGTTTGCTCAGCGTTTGGATCGTCCGCAAAGCACAGAGGCGATAGATTTCTGCTTCGTCGATGTATTGGTGAGACCCCAATCTCACCCTTTCTCATGCTGAAGTGCGTCTGCTCCTTTCTCGCCGCTGCCCTGCTTGCTTCGCCACTCCCGCTGCATGGAGCAGATTCGTTGATCGTCGAAGATGGAAGGCCGCTGGCGGAAATTGTCATCGGCGAAAAGCCCGCGCGGATGGCGAAGCTGGCGGCGAAAGAGCTGCAAAGCTATGTGGCAAAAATGTCCGGCGCGACACTGCCGGTGGTCACGGAGCGCACACCTGGGAAGGCCGCGATCTTTGTGGGAATGAGCCGCCACACCCATGCGCTCGGCCTTGCGACAGATACGCTGAAGCATGGTGCCTTCCGGATGGCCTCAGGAGAAGGCTGGCTGGCCCTGCTGGGAGCAGACAAGGACTTTGTGCCCATCGAGCCCTGGGGGCGGAAGCGGGACAAAAACGAAGCCGCCCGCGTGAATGCCGAGTGGGACAAGATCACCAGCGACACCTTTTGGAATGCCGCCAGCGAGCTCTACCAGCGCTATCACGCCGAGCTCGACATCTGGGAAATGGATGACGCAGGCACCTTCAATGCCGTGAATGAATTCCTGCGCGGCCTCGGCTGCCGCTGGTTCGCACCTGGGGAGATCGGCGAGGTGGTGCCGAAGGTGACGACGATTCCGCTGCCGCAGGTGGACCGCACAGTGACGCCCGACTTCGGATTTCGCCGCTTTTCCTACTACACGCAGCACACAGGCATTGGCGACAGGGCTCTTTGGGATCTGCGGCTCGGCCTCAACTTCGGCGCGGAGATCGCAGGTTTCCCACAGATCTGCCACGGGCTGAAGTTTGTGATCATGCGCGATGAGATGAAAAAGGCGCACCCGGAGATGTATCTGCTTCAGGAGGGCAAACGGAGCACTCGCAGCGAAGGCATCCCCAATCTGCTCTCTCCACTGCTGTTTGAAAAACAGGTGAAGCATGTGCGCGCGATGTTTGATCACTTTCGCGAGCCGATGCATAACATCGACCTCGTGGACGGCTACAGCGGCCTGACCTCCGACGATCCCGCGTGGATGGCGCAGCTCACACCGGAGCGCGGCTGGAGCGGTACAATGTCCGACCACGTGTGGGGCTACCTGAATCGTGTGGCTCTGGAGCTGAACCGCAGCCACCCAGACCGGCTCGTCAGCGCCCTGGCCTACGGGGCTTACACGCAGCCGCCGTTGAAGATTAAAAAAATGAGCCCCAACCTCGCGCTCATTGATGTCAGGCATCGGCAGGAGTTCTGGGACGAGGCGAAATGGCAGGAGCGCCGGCAATGGCGCGCCGAATGGCTGAAGAAGCTGCCATCCGGCACGTACATCAGCTGGGACTTCTGCACCAATGCACGCCCGGAGCAGGTCGGACGCCCGGTGATTTACACACAGCAGATCAGCCGTGACCTGCGTGAACTGAAAGGCATCAGCCTCGGAGAGCTGGTGGAGGTTTACGCGCATCCCACGGAGACGGAGAAATCCTTCGGCTACAACGACCTCGCCATCGAGCACCTCAATCTCTACCTCACGGCGCGGCTCTACTGGGATGTGAACCAGGATGTGAATGCGATGCTGGCGGATTATTTCACGAACTACTACGGCCCGGCGGCAGACGCGATGCGGGCGTTTGTGACCCATGCCGAGGCCAATTGGATGCACATGAACACTGATGCCGTGAAGATCGGTGAATCGTTCGACTTGCTCGCCAGGGCAAAGGCCGCCGCGGATCCGGCCACCCTTCCGGGCCGCCGCATTCAGCAGATCATGGACACCATGAAACCTCTGGCAGCCCTGCGCCTGCAGCTCAGCCGCAAGCATGAAACCGACCTCTCCTACCGCGTGCTTGAGACTTCCAACACCGGTGCAAAGCCGCTCGGCAGCAAACCCCTCGACGGCCATGTGGACAAACTCTGGTGGGGGGATGTGCGCATCGCACCGCTGATCAAGCTCCGGCCCGAAGATCCGCAGCCGAAATGCGGCGGCAGCTTTCAGATTCAGCGCGATGGCAGCACCCTGCACATCGGCATCGTCTGCCTGGAGCCGGACATGAAGGGGCTGCAAACCAGCACGACCCAAAACGACGATCCCAAACTGCTGAAGGGCGACCATGTGACCCTTCTGATCGAGACGTCCTCGCGCAGCTACTATGAGATCTCCATCAACCCGGCCGGCGCGGTGTATGATATCGACCACGCCCCTGGCGGCCGCGGACTCGTCTGGACCAGCGGCGCCAAGATCGCCGTGCATCGTGGTTCGGACCGCTGGAGCATCGAGATGAGGCTTCCGATCGTTGGCGATGATGCTTTTGTCCTGGATCCCAACACGGGCATTGATGGCTCCCGGCCCAAGGAACTCTTCCCATGGTACTTCAATCTCGGCCGCAGCCGTGTGCGCGACGGCAAGGTGGAGCGCACGGCCTTCTCTCCCACCGGCAAGAGTGACCTCCACGTGCCCGAAAAGCTCGCAAAACTCTGGGGGCGGTAAAGAATCCGCCACAAATTTGCCGTGAGATGCGCCGGATTGGCTGCGTTCGGAATGGATGCGTCCCACCTTTTTCTGCCTCCTCGCCCTCGGATTGATTTCCACCGCCTCCGCCCAGCAAACCAAGTGGTACAAGGGCAACACGCACACGCATTCGCTGTGGAGCGATGGCAATGACTTTCCGGAGATGATCACGGACTGGTACAAGCAGCATGGCTATGACTTCCTGGCCATTTCCGACCACAACGTGCTCCAGGCGAAAGAGGTGTGGATGAGCGAGCCCGCCATCGAGAAACGCCGCCGCATCCTGGGCAAGACCACGATGGAAAAATACCGCGCCCGCTTCGGCGATGAATGGGTGACCACGCGCGTGAAGGATGGCGTGACGGAGGTGCGGCTGAAAAAGCTGGAGGAATACCGCCCGAAGTTTGAGGAGCCGGGGAAGTTTCTCATCATCCAGGCGGAGGAGATCAGCGCCGGCATCGGCAAGGTGCCGATTCATCTGAATGCGGTGAATCTGCGGGAGGAGATCGCGCCCATCAAAGACCTCACGAGCATTCAAGAAGTCATGCGGGCCAATTTGAAGATGGTGAATGAGCAGTCCAAACGGCTGGGCGTGCCGATGCTCGCGCATATTAATCATCCGAACTTCCGCTGGGCCTTGTCTGCGGAAGATCTCGCGGCGGTGCTGGAGGAAAACTTTTGGGAGATCTACAACGGCCATCCCACCATCAACTACCCTGGCGATGCCTCCCGCATGGGCCATGAGAAGATCTGGGACGTGGCCAACACGCTGCGCATCACCGAGTTCAAGGCGCCGCCGCTGTATGGCGTGGGCACGGATGACTCCCACCGCTACCATGGCGAAGAAAACGGCCCCGGCCGCGGCTGGGTGATGGTGCGTGCGGCGAGCCTGGATCCCGCCGAGATCGTGAAAGCGATGAAGGCCGGCGACTTCTACGCCTCCTCCGGCGTGACGCTGGACGATGTGAGCTTTAAAGACGGCGAGCTGCGCATCCGCATTCATGCGGAGCCGGGGATCAAGTACACCACGGAGATCCGCGGCACGCTGCCGGGGTTTGATGCCACGACGCGGCCCGCCCCTCCCGTGGAAGGTGACCTGCATCCGCCGCGTCTGCTGTACTCCGATGACATCGGCAAGACCTTTGCCACCGTGGAAGGCACGGAGGTGGTGTGGAAGCCCAGCGGCAAGGAGCTGTACTTCCGCGCGGTGATCACTTCCTCAAAGCCGTATGAGAAGCCTTCCTTCCCCGGCCAGATGCAGATGGCGTGGACGCAGCCGATGGGGTGGAAGAAGTAGTCTTGTTGCGCCGCAACAAGACTCCAGTGGCAGCGCAACTGGACAGCTTCACCGCATCCGCATGCCCTGCATGCGGCCCTGCATGCCTTCAAGCATGGGCGCCATCTCCAGTTTCATGGAGAGAGGGGCTTCTTTGAAGAAGAGGCCCATGTCCTTGGTGAAGGATTTCTCAAACTCCGCCGGGCTCTGGTCCAGAATGATCTGCATCTCGGAGTCTTTCGCAGCCTTCTTTTTCATCTCGCGCTGAATGCCGCCGATGATGCGCCTGCGGTCCTCGGCAGGCAGTTTCTCCAGGCCCTTCATCACCGCCTTGAAGTTTTCCTCCACGGTGCGGTTCACATATTCGCCCTTTTCCTCAACGCTTAGGGACTTGAAAAAGCGGTCCATGGTCTCCAGGCCGTCCTCGCGCATCTCATTGCGCTGGTTGAAGTCGAGCTTGAGCACGGAGTGGATGACCTTGTCGAGGTAGGCCTGGCGCTTTGCCTCGGAGAGGTTTTCGTTCGCATGCCACGGCGCATTCTCCATGAGGGCCAGGGTCTTCTCCGGCGAGAACACATAATCCTCCGTGGACCACATGACCAGGGCCACGCCGGCCCACACGAGGATCAGGAAGGCGGCGGTCTGGAACCAGAAGCGTTGGAGCGGCATGGCCGGCTACCTTTTGCCAAAGCGGCGGCCTAGCAACGAAAGAAATTCGCCGGATTCCTCCACCCGCAGCTTCCGGGTGACGGCAAAGTAGGCGGCGGCGGCGGCGGCGATGGTAAGGCCGAGCACTCCGCAGCGCCCCAGGAGCCGCAGGTGGCTCCAGCCGGAAAGGATCGTGTATTTGGCGGTCAGGCAGACGCCGGCCATGGCGGCCACGGCGATGATCAGGCGCACCAGGCCGGCGAGGAGCGAGCCCGTCTCCAGACCATGGGCAAACTTGCGCATGCAGACGTAAAGGGTCAGGAAGTTCAGCAGCAGACCAAAGGCGGTGGCCCAGGCGATGGCGGCATGCCCCCACTCCAAAACGAAGACGGTGATGGAGTTGGCGGTGGCCGTGAAGAGGATGACGCCGATGCTGGCCAGCATCGGCACAAAGCGGCGGCCGATGGTGTAGAAGGCTGGCTGCACCACCTTGATGCAGGCGTAAAAGACCAGCCCAAACGCGGCCGCGCGCAGCGGCCCGACGGACTGCGCCACATCGAAGCTGGTGAATTTTCCGCGCTCGAAAATGACGCTGACGATCTCCGGCGCCAGCAGCGCCATGCCCACGGCGGAGGGCAGCGTGAGGAAGAGCACCAGGCGCAGGCCTTTGGCCAGCGTCTGGCGGAAGGCGGGCGTGACCCCCTCCGTGGCAAGACGGGAGAGCATGGGCAGTGTGACGGTGGCCACGGCGACACCAAAAAGCCCCAGCGGAAGCTGCTGCAGGCGTTGTGCGATGGAAAGCCACGTCAGATTGCTGCCCTGCCCGGCCACGCAGGAGGCAAAGATGGAATTGAGCAGCACAGAGACCTGGGTGCCGCTGGCGGCGATGAGGGAGGGCCACATCAGATGCAGCACTTCCTTCACTCCCGGGTCATTCCATTTGAAGTCCAGCCCAAAGCGGAAGCCCACACGGCGCAGGGAGGGGATCTGCACCGCGAGCTGCAGCACGCCGCCAATCAGAGTGCCGACTGCGAAGCCGGCCAGCCCGCGGTCTGTCACCACACCGCCATTGCGGAAAGCGGGATCGATGATCCAGGCCATGATGAGGCCGCCGACAATGCAGCCGAGATTGAAGAAAGCGGAGGCTACGGCTGGAATGAAGAAGACTTTTTTGGAGTTTAGCATGCCCATGACCAGCGCCGTGATGGAGACGATGGTGATGAAGGGATACATGATCTGCGCGAGCTCGACGGTGAGCTCTGTGGCGCGCTCAAGCGTCCAGCCGTCCGGCAGCGCACTGACGGGGTTCTCCACTTTTTTGAGCACCCAGCCTATGTTTAGCAGGCGCACGAGATAGGGGGCGAGGGCCACGCCGGCCACGGCCACCATGGACATGAAGCAGAGGGAGAGGGCCAGCATCTTGCGCCCGAGCTGCCAGGCGGCCTCGTCGCCTTCGTTTTTGATCTTCTTGGAAAAGGTGGTGACAAACGCGGTGGAAAGGGCGCCTTCGGCGAAGAGGTCCCGAAGCATGTTCGGCGTGCGGAAGGCGGCGGTGAAGAGGCCGTTGAAGAACGAGCCGAACATGCCGGTGAGCACCTGGTCCCGCACAAGGCCGAGCACACGGCTGCAAAGGATGGCGATGGAGACGATCCCGGTGGAGCGTGCCTGGGAGCTGGAGTCTTTTTTTTCTGAACTCATGCGGAGTAGCGACGGACAGAAGCACGCCGCAGTTTGTCCATCATGGCGATTCCCATGCCATGTTCATGCAACGGTTCTGCAATGATTTCGTCCACGCCGAGTTCGTCGAGACGGCGGAGGATGTGGAAGAAGCGCACGGCGGCTTCGGGGAGCTTGCCGTTGCCGGGGCTGAGCATCATGACTTCCTCCCAGTCGCAGAGATTGAGGTAGCCGTCCTTCTCCTCGCCGCGGTAGCTCATGAGGGCGTAGCGCTTGCCTTCTTCGGGAATGAAATCCTGGGGGCGCTCCAGCAGGCGGAGAGGCGTCTTGGGAGCGTAGTGGGAGGCGAGCTGGCCGGGGGCCTCGGTGGCTTCATCCACCACGGTGCGTTTGGCGTGGAGCACCTTGCCGTAGGCTTTCAAATCCTCCGGAGTGATGGGGCCGGGACGCACGACGGTGATGAGCATCTTCGGCGTGGCGGGCTCGATCTTGATGATGGTGGACTCCAGTCCAAACATGCAGGCGCCGGCATCGACGATAAGGTGGATGCGCTCATTCAGCTCGGCAAACACCGCGCTGGCGGAGGTGGGGCTGATGGAGCCGAAGCGGTTCGCGCTGGGTGCGGCGAGCGGCTTGCCCAGACCGGTGATGACGCGGCGGAAGATGGGGTTGGAGCTGACGCGCACGGCCACGGTGGGCAGGCCGGCAGTGACGAGATCCGGCACGACGGGCTTCTTTGGCAGCAAAATGGTGAGCGGGCCGGGCCAGAAGCGCTCGATCATTTTCTTCACCGCCGGCGCGATCTCCGGCGGGATGTCGGCCACGAGGTCGATCTGGTCCTTGCTGGCGAGATGGACGATGAGGGGGTCGAAGGTGGGACGCTCCTTGGCTTCAAAAATTTTGGCCACGGCGGAGGCATCCAGCGCATTCGCGGCGAGGCCATAAACGGTCTCTGTCGGAAGAGCGACGACTTCGCCCTCGCGCAGCAGGCGCACGGCTTCATCGACGGCCTGGTGCATGAGCGGCGGCTGGTCGGTGGGAAGAACGGCGGTGACGTAGGTGGACATGGGCGGGAAGAGAACGAAGGAGGACTGAAAATTGAGAACTGAAAACTGAAAATTCTAAATTGGTCCGGAGACGAAGGGTGATGCAATAAACTGGAGCAAAGCGCGAGCGTCTGGCCTCAGGTCATTTTACAATTCTCAGTTTTCAGTTCCCAGTTTACAATTTCTGAGCGTGCGAAGACTCCCATAAAACGCAGTTGTCCTCACGCCTTCGCCGCGGGAGGGGCGCCCCCCTCAATCATCGCCCAGGCGTTGTGATTGTGGATGGATTCGTAGTTTTCCGCCTCCACGCGGAACCAGGTGATGCGCGGGTGGGCCTTGGCTTTGATGGCCACATTGCGCACGAGGTCCTCGACGAAGACGGGATTGTCGTAGGCGGCTTCGGTCACGTGTTTTTCATCCGGGCGCTTCAGGATGCTGTAGAGCTCGCTGCTGGCGCTGGACTCCACGAGTTCGAGCAAGTCCTCGATCCAGATGGGTTCGCTGAAACGCACGGCGAGGGTCACGGTGCCGCGCTGATTGTGCGCACCGCGGGCGCTGATGGCCTTGGAGCAGGGACAGAGGGTGGTCACGGGCACCTCCACGGTGAGCACGAAGTCAGTGCTGCCTTTGTCCGCGTTCACTTCAAAGATGACGCCGTAGTCCAGCAGGCCCTCGGCGCCGGTGACGGGGGCTTTCTTGGCGCGGAAGTAGGGGAACTTCATCTCCACGTGCGCCTTGTCAGCGTGGAGCTTCTTCATGAGCTCGCGCGGCATGGCGACGATGTTGGAGACGGTGAGCTCCTTGCCGTGGGAATGCAGCACTTCCACAAAACGGCTCATGTGCGTGCCTTTGAAATGGTGCGGAAGATCCACGGCCAGGGAGACGGTGGCCACGGTGTGCTGCAGGGCGGAGTCGCGGTCCCGGATGCTCAGCGGAAAGCGCAGGCTGCGCACACCCACACGGTCGATGGGCAGACGGCGGTCATCGCGTTCGTTCTGGGTGTCGGTAAGGGCGGACATGGGCTGAGCTGGAAATGAAACTTCCCACTGCCGCACAAGGCAGCAGTGGGAAGCGGATCAAAAGAAACCCTTCACGGGCAGGCCTGCAAATCAGGGCAGGAGGTTGACGGCGCGGGAGCGCTTGACCTCACGCACCACCTTGCGGTGCAGCCAGGCGGGAAGACCGGTGATGCGGCGGGGGATGAGCTTGCCGGACTCCGTGGTGAAGCGGGCGAGCAGCTCAGGATTGGTGTAGGAAATCTTTTCCACCGGGATGTCCACACGGCGGCGCGGCATCTTGCGATTGGCGCGGCGGAAGTTGGACATGCGTTCTTTGGTCTTCGGTTGCATGGCAGTCTTGGGTAAAAATTAGCGGGTTTCGCGGTGAAGCGTGCGCTTCTTCATGTAGTGGTTGAACTTCACCTTCTCAAGACGGCCCGGGGTGCGGACGCTCTTCTTGTTACGCGTGGTCACGTAGCGGGAGGGCGGCATACCTGCGGCTTTCGCTTCGGTGCATTCAAGGGTGATGATTTCTCGCGGCATAAATTTGGGGGGCGGAGGCTAGATTATTCCTTGGAGAAGTCAAGCGATTCGCCGGAGTTGTTGTTGGAGGAGGCCGGGGCGGCATCATCCTCGTCCTTGTCGTCGTCCGCGGCGTCGTCGGCGTTGTCGAGGCCGAAGAGGGAGTGCACCGGGCGGCTCCAGCGGCCGCTCATCTGGCTGCGCTCGATCTTTTCCTGGTAGGCGACGGAGAAGCGGGCGAAGGGCATGGCCTCCAGGCGCTCTTCCGGGATCTTGGTGCCGGTGCCTTCGCAGACGCCGTAGGTGCCGGTCTCGATGCGCTTGAGAGCCTCATTGATTTCATAGAGGGCGTCCTGCTCCTTGCCGAGAAGGCTGAGGGCGAAGTCGCGGTCATAGGCGTCGCTGCCGGCATCGGCCTGATGCATGCCGAAGGCGGAGGCGTCGCCGTTTTCATTGCGGATGGTCTCGCTGGCCACGCCTTCGATGGAGTTCAGGTAGGCGTCGCGCAGCTCCACCAGGCGCTGCTTCTGCTTTTTGAGGAAGGGGGTCATCTTCACCGGGCCCTTGGCGATCTCGATGGTGATGCCTTCTTCTTCGCGGTTCACGCGGGAGCGCGGGGTGCCGGTGGTGGAGCCGGAGATGCGGCCTTTGGGCGCCAGGGGCGCAGGGGCAGACTTGGAGGCGGGCTTGCCGGCCTTGACCGGAGCCGGGGCGGGCGCGGGCGCAGGGGCGGCCTTCGCGGGTGCCGGGGCGGGCTTGGCGGCGGCTTTCACTTCTTTAGCCGGGGCCTTGGCGGCGGGCTTCTTGGCGGGTGGTGCGGCTTTTGCAGCTGCTTTTTTTGCTGGAGCGGCTTTCTTGGCGGGGGCTTTTTTTGCAGGGGCGGGTTTCTTCACAGGCTTGGGGGAGGGTTTCTTCGGTGCGGGCTTTTTGGGAGCCGCTTTCTTCAAAACGGTTTTGCTCTTCGACTTGACCGCCTTGGCCGGTGCTTTTTTCACGGGCTTGGCAGCGGGCTTTTTAACTGCGGGTTTCTTGGATTTCGCAGGCATGGCTTTGACGGTGGTGGGTTAGTCGATGAACGTCTCTATTTTAAGACACCTGGGCACAGGGCGGAAAAAGAGGCGCGGATTCTGGCTGCGGTTCCCAGTACACGCAACCAGTATTCCAACGCTGTTCCAAGGTTCCCGTTTGCAGGTGATCTGACGGGTTGCGCGCGCCGGACCCGGGCCTACTCTGGACGGCATGAACGCCGAGCCCCCCTCCAGTTCCGTGCTTTCCAGCCTCTGGCAGCAGATCCGCGCCGTGCTTGACCTGGTGCTGGACCTCTCCTTCAAGCGCTTCGTGACGCCCCGTCTGGTGCGCATGCTGTACGTGCTGAGCCTGCTGGCGGCGCTCTTTTATGCTGTTTCCTACATGTTCAGCGGGTTCACCACCGGCACCTTCACCGGCCTCTTCCAGATGGTCACCGCCCCCCTGGCCTTCCTGCTCTACCTCATCGTGGCTCGTGTCACCGTTGAGCTGATCCTGGCGATCTTCCGCATCGCCGACCACCTGGCCCCGCTGGGCGATGAGCCCGCTGCGCGCCCTGTGACGAAGTCGGGGAAGTTTACAGACCCAGTGCGCTGAGGAATGGCACCCAAGGGGGCGTGGGGGCCCGCTTGTGAAATTTTTCACAAATTGCGGTTGCCCCTCTGGTTTGCGTCCTGATAATCGACCTGCCGATGTACACTCCCATGCTCGCCACCTTCGATCTCATTGCGCTCGCCGCCTCGCTGGGGAAGATCGTTTTCCTGACCTTCCTCGTCATCCTGCCGCTGGTGTCCATCGCCGTTTACTTTGAGCGCCGCATCTCCGCCGTGATCCAGGACCGCGTGGGCCCGAACCGTGTGGGCGTCCCGCTGACCTTGTTTGGCTTCAAGAAGGACTGGCAGCCCTTCGGCATCGGCGGGCTGATGCAGGCGGCGGCAGACGGGCTGAAGTTCATCCTCAAAGAGGACTTTGTGCCGAAGAACGTGCGCACCTTTTACTACTGGCTGGCTCCCTGCATGACGGTGGTGCCCGCCCTGCTCACCTGCGTGGTGCTGCCCTTCGGCAGCGAGCTGAACCTCTCCTTCCTCGGCGTGGTGGAGCCCATCAAGATGGTGATTGCCGACCTCAGCGTGGGTCCGCTTTTCACCTTCGCCATCGCCTCCATCGGCGTGTACGGCATCGTGCTGGCAGGCTGGTCCTCAAACTCCAAATACCCCTTCCTCGGCGGCGTGCGCGCCAGTGCGCAGATGATCTCGTATGAGATGTCGCTCGGCCTTTCCATCATCCCGGTGCTGATGATCTTTGGCGAGCTGAACATGACCAAGATGTCCGCCTTTCAGGATGCCAATGGCTGGCTGCTGCTGCCTTTCTGGGGCGAGGGCCTCAGCCTCTCCCGCTGGGTGCTGCTGATCCCCGTTTTCATCTCCTTCTGCATCTTCACCGTCTCCATGTTTGCTGAGACGAACCGCCTGCCCTTTGACCTGGCGGAGTGCGAAACGGAGCTCGTGGCCGGCTACCACACCGAGTACAGCTCCATGAAGTTCGCCCTCTTCTTTATGGGCGAATACGCCGCGATGATCATCGGCTCCGGCATGGCCGTGACGCTTTTCCTCGGTGGCTGGAGCATTCCCTTCTGGCCGTATCTGGAAAAGATCATTCCGCTTCAGCTTCACTTCGAGCCCGGCCATACGCCGCTCTACACCGGCCTCCTGCACATCGCCACGTTCTTTGGGAAGGTGTTTGCCTTCATCGTCTTCTTCATCGTCATCCGCTGGACGCTGCCCCGCTTCCGCTTTGACCAGCTCATGGCCCTCGGCTGGAAGGTCTTCTTCGAGCTCGCGCTGGCGAATGTGTTCCTGACGGCGGTTCTGATGTGGCTGTTTCCGCTGAAGTGAGGCGGAACACGGTTGCTCAGTTGTGCTGCAACTGAGGTTCCCGCCGTGGCAGCCAGCGGCTGGCGGCGAGGACGATGAACGCGCCTACAAAGCCGCCGGAGAGATCGGCGGTCCAGTCCCACACATCACCGCCGCTGCGGCCTGGGGTGAAGGTTTGGTGCCATTCGTCAAAGGCGCCGACGAGGCCGCAGAACAGGACGGTCATCCCAATGGCGACGACCGGTGTGCGGGCGAGCCCGCCGAGGCGCAGGCTGAGCAGGAAGCACACGCCGCCGAGAGCGAAGTAGGTGGTGTGCTCCAGCTTGTCCACGCCTTCAAACGACGCGGGAGAGGGCAGGTGGGGCTGGGACGAAAGCCAGTACAGCGTGCCAAACCACAGCAGCACCAGAAAACGCCAGAGAGCGGGTGTGAAGAGAAAGCCGGGGAGTTTCATGCTGCGCGGCGTCCATAGCAGGCATCCGCGGACATTTCCATTTCCAGATGACGAATGATCAGGCTGATCGGGCATTTCAGTTGTTTGGGGATCGATTCCAAGCCCGCTGCCGCCAGCTGCCTGCAAACCGATAGACAAGCTCCGGCGCTGGCGTTACTCCTCGCCCGTTCACCAACCTGACCCACTTCTTTTTCATGAAACCGCACCTCGCTCTCGCCGCTTTTTTTGCCGCCATCTCCCTCGTCAATGCGGAGGAAAAGGAAATCTTCAATGGTAAGGATCTGACCGGATGGGAGGGTAACAAGGAGCTCTGGAGCGTGCAGGATGGCGCCATCACCGGCAAGACGCCGGCGGCTCCGGCTGATCCGGCCAAACCTGACGCCCCGGTCAAGAGCATCCTCAAGCACAACACCTTCCTCGTCTGGAAAGGCGGCACGGTGGGCGACTTTGAGCTGACGTTTCAGTACCGCATTGAAAAAGGAAACTCCGGCCTGCAGTACCGCAGCAAGGAGCTGCCTGCCGGTGAAAACGGCCCCATCATCAGCGGCTATCAGGCCGACTTCGAAGCAGGCAAGACCTACAGCGGCATCCTCTACGAAGAGCGCGGCCGCGGCATCCTGGCCAAGCGCGGTGAAAAGACGGTGATCAAGCCCGCCGCAGACGGCGGCAAGAAGGCCGTGGTGGAAGTGACCGGCAGCGTGGGAGACAGCGCCGCCATCCAGGCCGCGATCAAGGACGAAGGCTGGAATGAATACCGCATCGTGGCCAAAGGGAACCATGTGCAGCATTTCATCAACGGAATGCAGACCATCGACGTGACGGATGAGGACGCCGCCAATGCGCCGAAGGAAGGCCTGCTGGCGCTGCAGATCCACGCCGGCCCGCCGATGGTCGTTCAGTTCAAAAACTTCAAGCTCGTCGAAACCAAGTAGCCGTGCTTTGTTGAGTGCATCATGATCCGCCTGCTCACCCCCACGCTTTTCCTCCTCCTTTTCAGCTTCGGCCTTGCCGTCAAGGCAGCCGCAGACACCGAATACCTCGTCGTCAGCGGCGGGCCTGCGGTGAGGCAGTTTGAGGATCTGCGCCGGCCCGGGGAGCAGCACGACCGCTGGTGGGGAAACTTCATCCGCACCGCCCGCGTGCGCATGCAGGAGATCCATAACAGCGCGGCCCCCGGCACCCGCATCACCTGGCTGGTGTACCGGGACGCCTATGTGCGCCGCGGCGCGGCGGAGCACCAGCCGCTGACGCAGAACGTGGAGTCGGTGCCGAAGGCCTATCCGTACATCAACCTCGTCTGGTTCCGCAGCACGGACGAGCTGATCCATTACATCAACCACGGCGGCCCGGCGGGGCGGAGCAATCTGAAGATCTCCGGCTTCGAGTACTTCGGCCACTCCAACAAGTTCAGCTTCATGTTTGACTACAGCTCGGAGACCTACGCCACGAGCACGGCGTGGCTGCATGAGCATGATCTGCACAAGCTCAGCCGCTGGGCCTTCAGCAGCAAGGCCTACTGCCAGAGCTGGGGCTGCCACACGGCGGAGAGCTTCAGCAAGGCCTGGAAACGCGCCACCGGCACCTTCATGGTGGGGGCGCAAGGGAAGACAGACTACTCTGACATGCACCTGCGCGACTGGCATGTGGGCCTTTCCACCGGCGCGCGCTGGGTGAAGCGGTAGGGGTAGGTTAGGTTTTCGCAAATCAGTTTTTGAAAACGCTGCAGCAAGGGAGTGCTCCCAGGCGTTCTTACTCCTCGGCGCGCATGATCATTCCGTGGGTGGAGACTCGTTTGCAGGGGGCTTGCTGCCGCCGTGAATTGGGCCGCGCTTTCAGGGGCTCCGCCTTGTCCTTCACCATGCCGCCCCAGGGGCGTTGACCTGAGCTGAGATAGAGTGCGCCGCTGGCGCTCGTGGTTTGTCCCGGGAGGGAGCTTTGTGAGACATTGCGACACGCTGCGGGCATCGTGCAAACGGGACGCTTGCACTACAGAGCGGGACGTTGCGCTGCATCCTGCTCCATGCCGTCAGGCGAGCGGGGCGCTTGCGCTACTTCCCGCCGCTCCAGACGAAGGTCACCGGCTTGTCGATGTCCGGGTGCACGCTGTGGTGCACGGGGCAGCCGAGGGCGGTGGCTTCGAGGACTTTGCGGTCGGGGTGGTCTTCCGGAAGGGGAATCTCGATGGTGACGGGCAGGCGCACGATGCGGCGCGGGCTGTCTGCGCTCATGTGCTTTTCCACGCTGACCTTCATGCCGGGGAGGTCATAGCCTTTTTGCTGCGCCTTGATGCCGATCACCGTGGCCATGCAGGTGGCCAGGGCGGTGGCCACGAGGTCGGTGGGGCTGAAGGACTCGCCCTTGCCGTGATTGTCCACCGGCGCGTCAGTAAAGCACTGATTCTGCGAGGGGCCGTGGGTGGCGCGGCAGCGCAGGCCGCCTTCGTAGTCAACGCTGATGGAGACAGCCATGGCTGGGGATGAGTAAAAATTACTGCGCGGTGATGGTGCCGTTCATCAGCATGAAGTGGCCGGGGAAGGTGCAGAAATAGGGATACTCGCCGGCGGTGGGCAGGGTGAACTCGATCGTCTCGCTCTGTCCGGACTGCAACAGCTTGGTGTGGGCCAGGATGTCCGGCGAGTCAGGGATGAAGCCTTTGTCCGGCTGCGTCATGCCAGTGGTGGCGATGGCAGGCATCTTGTCCTTCGTACCGGCCTTGCCGACCACCACATTGTGCGGCAGGGGCACGGGATGGGTGTTGTTGAAGGTCAGCTTCACCTTCTGGCCGGCCTTGGCGACGATGGCTTTCACGTCATAAGCCATCCCGCTGGGGCTGTCGGGCTTGAGGGTGATCTCCAGCACGGGAAGGGCTGAGGCGGGAGCGGTGGCGGCGGCGGGAATGGCGGGAGCGGCGGCCGGGGCAGCCGGAGTGGGAAGCGCCGCAGTGGCGGTGGAGACAGCCTGCGGCGCAGCGGCCAGGGCGGGAGCTGCTGCGGCGGCGGGTGTGGGCTCCGCCTTCGCCTTCGGACGCAGAGAGCCGAGACCGTCCCACACAAAGGCCAGCACCCAGAGGAAGACAACGCCGCCAATGACGGTGCCGATGATCACATTGAGGAGGGACCAGATGGAGGACGGTTTTTCCGAGGAAGAGGGGTGCGCGGACATGGGGGCTTGGAGGTTGGGGGGATGGAAAGGTCATCAGAGCACAGCAGCGCCTGAAAGCAACCGCCTGTATGCCTCCGGTCAGCACCGATCAGCACTGCTGGCCCACGCCGACCATCTTCCTCTTGCTCCTCCTCCCTTGGATTGGGGGCGTAAAGGGCCGAAAATGGTCATCAGCCGCATGCCGGAGCCCGGGAGGAAGACCGAATCCCGATCTCACTTTTTCACCTCGCGCGTCACTTCCTCCATGGCTCGCCCGATTTGGGGGGAGATGAGGTTCAAGAGGTCATTATGGTGCCCGCCGGACACGGGGTGGAAGGTTACCGTCTGCGGGTGCGCTGCTGCCAGCTCCTGGCCCATGCGCATGGGGATCACCTCATCCTCCGCACCGTGGAAGATCACAAAGCGCGCGCCCGGGCGTGCGGCGGCATGGCGCAGGGTCTTGTGGTTGTCGAAGCGGTGCAGGTTCAGGTGGCACAGCGGCCAGCCCAGCACGATGCGGCCCATGTCCGTCATCGTGGTGAAGGGGGAGAGCAGCACGCCGCGGTGGACGTCCAGCTCTTCCGCCGTCATGAGGGCCGCCGCGGAGCCCAGCGAGTGTCCCAGCACCGCCAGATGCGGCTGAAGCTCTGTCATGGGGGTGTGGAGGTGCGCGGCCAGGGCCTCCGCAGCGGCCTTGCCGCTCTCGCGGATGGTCCCCGGACTCGGTTTGCCGGCACACTCGCCGTAGCTGGGGTAATCGACCAGCAGATAGGCGAAGTTCGGGTCCCAGTCATCGGTCCATGCCAGCCAGTCGAGCGCCAGGGAGCCGTTTCCCGCGAAGCAGAGCCACACCGTCTGCGGCAGCCCGCCGGCTGTAGTGCGCGGCGGAATGTAAAAGGCCGTCTGCGCACCCTGGGAGGTGGTGAAGCGCACGCGCTCACCTTTGGCGCTGCGGAGCTGGGACTCATATTCCGCCCGGTAGGAGTTCGGGAAGTAGATGAGGCGGGACTGGCAGCCAAGAAGGAAGAACACAGGCGTGAGAATGAGCAGGGCGACGAGGCGCAGCAGACGTTTCCAGAGTGGCATGGGGTTTTGGTTCCGTTCAGTCTGGTGAATAGGTTTTGGACTTCACCTTGCCGTTGGCGAAAGCCAGAAAGATGCCTTCGCAGTTTGGTTCGGCGGCCTGCTCCGGGTCCATGAAGAAGGTGAGGCTCTTGTCATCCTCCATGATGATGCGGGGCGTGCGCCGGGGGCCCCCGGCAGGGTAAAACCTGGTCTGCAGCTCCGCCACCTCCGCCCGCGTCATGCCGATCTGGATTCCTTCGTAGAAGGCCTTGTAGCTGCGATAGCGCGCATCCACCCACTCCGGGTGCATGGCGTAAAGCACCAGCACTGCCGGAGACAAGGTCGCCAGACCGATGAGCACCAGCAGCACCTTCAGGCCCCGGCTGCGCACACGAAACACCGTGACCAGCATGATCAGCGTGGCCACCATGCCCAGCGCAGCCAGCACAAAAATGGGATGGGACGAGAGGCTCATTTCTCCCAAGCGTGGGCCATGCCGGCCGGAAAGGCGATAAAAAAAGCCGGCGTGAGTGCGGCGGATGAAAAGGCACCTGCTGGAAAAGCACGGTCGCAGGTTCTCTTCCATACCGCCAGAGCTGCTTCGCAGTGCGATACATCCTGCAGCCATGCATCCCGCAGATTCAGCCGCCACGTTTCAGTCGGCCGTCGCCGCCACCGGAAAGACGGTGGAGGAACTGGACGCCCGCGCCGCCCTGGCCCAGATGGCGGGATTCTACCGCGACGAGCGCGCGGACAACTGCATTCTGGACGAGGACGGTGACACGCTCGTCTGCCAGTGGGGCCTTTATGACGAGGAGGGCGCTGAGAAGAGTTTCCAGCTCGAGTTTGTGCGCCATTTCATCGAGCCCGGCAATGAAGATGAGGACGGCATGAGCCAGCTCTCCCTCACGCTCGAATACGCCCCCACGCCGGAACTGCAGGCGCTGACCCAGGGCACGCTGCAGTGCAGCCTGCCGGGTGATCTGGCGGAGTTTGAAAAAGCCGTCCTCGCCAGCCAGCCGTACCGTGCGGTCTCCGGGCTCAAGCCGCAGCACACGAGCCTGGACTGGTGCATGCTTTGAAGCGCGCACCCGAAGCCCCTGCGTGGCGCAGAAGGGGCCGCCCAGGCACTGCACAAAAACGTATCCCTGTCAGGATCTTCCACAGAGCGCAGCACTCAACCCTTTCAAGCCATGAAAACCATTCTTGCCCTCATCGATTTTTCAGACGTCAGCACGAAAGTCCTCGAGCAAGCCCAGCGGCTTGCCAGGGCCTTCGGGCATGACGTGGTGCTCATGCACATCGTGCCACCGGAACCCCTGGTGGTGGATTTTGAGCCTCCGGCCGTGCCGCAGGACGTGCTCCTCTCCCGGCAGCAGCAATTGTCTGCCATGTGTGACACCTTGACCCGCCAGGACGTCACCGCGACGGCCCAGGTGCTGGGCGGACTGCTGCTGGAGACCGTGCTGGAGCAGATCGACCTGCTCGATCCGGAGGTCATCATCATGGGCTCGCATGGTCATGGTGCGCTGTATCATCTGATCGTCGGCGGTGTGACGGAAGGCGTCATCAAGCACGCCAGCCGGCCCGTGCTTGTCATCCCCAGCGTCACGGTGCCGCAGAGCCACCCCGTGAAGGCGCGGAAACCCCGGCGCGAGAGGACGGACTCCCTGGCCAAAACCCTCGGCGGCATGCCCGCCCCCCTTCCGCTCTGAAAACTGGGGTTGCCTGGGGTGGGGAGGAAAAGGCCCGGAAACTCCCGGAACACCTCATCCCGCGCCTCTCCCAAAGTTATGATGAGGCATGCACGAGATACCAACTAAATGCCAGGCATTTAGCAGAAGGTGGCGCTCGCTTTGATGGCATATCGAGGGGGGGGCAATTCGCATTCAATGATATGATTACCAGTCGATTGTGTTGGGCTGGACGCCGAGTGGCGGGAATGCGAAGGTGGTGTCTTCTTTTTGGCGCGCGGTTGGACGCGGAGCGGGAGGGGGAATCAGCCGCCTCCGCCGCCGACGCTGGTGGCGTCGGGCTTGGTCATGCGGGCGGGGTCCAGGGCTTCGTTGAGCTCGGCTTCGGTGATTCCCAGAGTCTTAAGGCGCTCCAGGCAGAGCTGGCGCACGGGGGTGCCGGTTTTGGCGCTGAGCTTGGCGATCTCGGCGGCCTTGTCGTAACCGATCTTGGAATTCAGACCGGTGACCATGGCGAGGCTGTGCTCAATAAAGCTCTGGCAGCGCTCGCGATTCGCCTGGATGCCGGTGACGCAGCGGGCGCTGAAGAGGTTGGTGGCGTTGGTCAGCAGCTCGATGCTTTCCAGCAGCGCGGCGGCGAGCGCGGGCATCATCACGTTCAGCTCCAGGCTGCCGCTGGCGGCGCACCAGGTCACGGTGCTGTCGTTGCCCATGACGCGGGCGCAGACCTGCATGAGGCTCTCGCACATTACGGGATTGACCTTGCCGGGCATGATGGAGCTGCCGGGCTGCGTGGCGGGCAGAAGGATCTCTCCCAGCGCGCACTGCGGCCCGGAACTGAGCCAGCGCAGGTCGTTGGCGATCTTGAACAAGCTGGTGGCCACGGCCTTGAGCTGGCCGCTCACCTCCACCAGCCCGTCCTTGGCGGACTGCGCTTCAAAATGATCCTGCGCTTCGCGGAAGGACAGGCTGGTCTTTTCAGAGAGAAGGGCGATGGCGCGCCGCGGCATTTCGGGGTGGGCGTTTAATCCGGTGCCCACCGCCGTGCCGCCCAGCGGGAGCTCCAGCAGGGCGTTGATCGCCTTGTGCACGCGGTTCACCCCCAGCTCCGCCTGCCGCGAGTAGCCCTGAAACTCCTGCCCCAGTCGTACCGGCGTCGCGTCCATCAGGTGCGTGCGGCCTATCTTGAGGACGTCCCAAAACTCCACGGCTTTTTTGGCCAGGGCCCGCTGCAGGGTGGCCAGCGCGGGCAGCAGCTTCTCATTCAACTCGCACGCCGCGGCGATGTGCACCGCCGTGGGAAAGGTGTCGTTGCTCGACTGCCCCAGATTGACGTGGTCGTTCGGGTGCACCGGGTCCTTGGATCCCAGCGCTGTGCCGGCGAGCTGGCACACGCGGTTGGAGATGACCTCGTTCACGTTCATGTTTGTGCTCGTGCCAGAGCCGGTCTGGTAGATGTCGATCACAAAGTGGGTGTCGTGCCTGCCCTCCGCCACCTCCAGCGCCGCCTGCTCGATGAGCGCCGCCTTGTCCTGCGGCAGCAGGCCCAGCTCCTGGTGCACCTGCGCGGCCGCCCATTTGATGAGGCCATAGGCGTGAATGACCGGCGGCGGCACTCCGCGCCCGCTGACGGGAAAATTCAGCACCGCGCGCTGGGTGCTCGCGCCGTAGAGTGCCTCCGCCGGCACAGTCATCTCCCCCATGCTGTCGGTCTCGGTGCGCATGTTCATGCAAAGGGATACGTCTGCGGTGGAAGAGTCGTGTGCCAAAGTCGGCAAACAAAAACCGGAGGCCGTTTCCGACCTCCGGTTCTCAAATGCAGCAGATGCGAGACGTTCGAGCCCCGATGCTGACTGACCTTACTTCGCTTCGGCCAGCACGCGCTTGATGTCAGCGGCCTGCTGGTCGGTGGCGGCCTGGTAGTCCTCCCACACCACCTTTCCGTCCTTGATCAGGAAGCAGCTCCGCTTGGCCAGGGAGAGAAGGCCTTTGGCCATTTTCTCCACCTTGAAGGCCTTGACGATGTTGCCTTCCGGATCGGCGATGAGGTCATAGGGCAGGGTGAACTTTTCCTTGAAAGCTTTCTGCGCGTCCGCCTTGTCAAAGCTCACGCCCAGCACCTGCACGCCCTGCTTGGAGAGGTCGGCAAAGGCGTCGCGCAGGGAGCAGGCCTGCTTGGTGCAGCCGGGGGTGTCGGCCTTCGGGTAGAAGAAGACCACGGTGGGGCCTTTCTTGTACACATCGGCGAAGTTCACCGTTTTTCCGTCCTGGTTGATGCCGGAAACCTCCGGCGCGGGATAGCTGACCATTTTGCCCTCGCTGGCGGAGGCGGTACCAAAGAGGGAGCTGAGGAGGGACATGGCGGTGAGGGTGAGAATGAGGCGGCGCGTTTTCATGGAAGGTAAACGGGAACGGGGTGGAGGTTGGACGGATTATTCAATGCTGGCCTTGAGACCGGGAATGGCGGCGGTGAGCTGCTTGACCCCGGCCTTGGTGGCCTTCGACTGCCAGAGATAGACATTCTTGAGGCTTTTGAGCTTGGCAAGGTGCTTCAAGCCCGCGTCCGTGACTTCGGTGCCGTAAAGATTGAGCGACTCGATCTTTTTGAGGCCGATGAGGGCTTCCAGACCGGCGTCGGTGATCTTCGTCTGGCGCAAGTCCAGGGCGATGAGACGAGGCATCTGCGCCACCGTCTTCAGCGCGGCGTCTGTGATGATGGTGCGCCCCAGGTCCAGTTGCACGATGTTTTCCTTGATCGGCAGAATCGCGGCCACCTTGCTGTCATCGCACTTCGAGACACCGGTGAGAAAGTCCACCCGCACCAGCGGGCTCTCCACCTTCACGGGGGCCACCTGGGCGCCTGCTTCCCTGGCCTTGGCCAGCGCGTCATCGGAGAGGGGCTTCACCTCTTTTTCCAGCGCGGCGTAAAACAGGTCATGCGGGCGGGGCTTGTAGGGGCGGGCGGACTCCGTCTGCGCGCCGGCGGGCATGCCTTCCACACTGCCCACCCACCCGCCGAAGTTTGCGCCTTCCTCGATCCACTTCTTCAGCAGGGCGATCTCCTCCTTCGTCATGTCCTCGCCTTTGGAGGGCATGTGGCCGTCGTCGTCCTTCGGCAGAGTCACGGACTCGTAGATGCCGCTCTTGTCCGGCGCACCGGGGGTGAGCACGGGGCCGTTTTCGCTGCCCTTGAGGATGGCCCAGGAGGCGTCCAGGCGCAGGCCGGCCTTTGGCTCCTTCTTCTGGCCGTTTTCCACATGCGGCGCCTTGTGGCAGTCCATGCATTTTTTGGTGATGGCGGGCAGAAGGTCTTTTTCAAAGTTGACCGCCGCCTGGAGTGAGGACGCCATCAGGCAAAAACTGATCAAGCTAGGGAAACGTAACGCCGGGGTGGACATGAGGTGGGATGGGGTGATAGGTCTTAAAGAGAGCGGGGCGCGTCTGCCCGCTAAGTTTTTGGGGCAGGGATAACGCTTGCTTGTTCTCCTTGTTTCAGAGAATTAATGACAACCACTCAGGACCATGAGCACAACATCTACTGCACAGGCACCGTCACCCTCCAAAGTTCACATCGAGGCGGACACGCTGCTGCGCCGAAACACGCTGGCCATTGTGATGGGAGGCGGGGCCGGAACGCGGCTTTTCCCGCTCACGGAAAACCGCGCCAAGCCGGCAGTGCCTCTCGCCGGCAAGTACCGCATCGTCGATATTCCCATCAGCAACTGCATCAATTCCGGCCTGCGCCAGGTGTACGTGCTCACCCAGTACAACAGCGCCTCGCTGAACCGCCATCTCGCCCGCACCTACCGCTTTGACCAGTTCACCCGCGGCTTTGTGGAGGTGCTGGCCGCGCAGCAGACGCCGGAGGGCGAGCGCTGGTACCAGGGCACCGCGGATGCCGTGCGCCAGAACCTGCGCTACTTCCTGGAGGGCGACTACGACTACTTCCTCATCCTCAGCGGCGACCAGCTCTACCGCATGGACTACCGCATGCTCATGCGCCAGCACGTGGCCACGAATGCGGACATCACCATCGCCACCATTCCCGTGGACGGCGAGGCCGCCACCGCGTTTGGCATCATGCATTCGGACGAAAACGGCAAAATCTACGAGTTTGTGGAGAAACCCAAGGATCCCGCCGTGCTGGAAAAGCTGCGCATTCCGGCCTCCACCCTGAAGTCCATGGGCATTGATCCCACCGAAGCACGCTTCCAGGCCTCCATGGGCATCTACCTTTTCCACCGGGATGTGCTCATCGAGTGCCTGGACAACACGTTCAACGACTTCGGCAAGCACATCATTCCCACCGCGATCAAGAACAAGCGCGTCTTCAACTTCAACTTCCAGGGCTACTGGGAGGACATCGGCACCATCCGCAATTTCTTCGATGCGAACCTCGACCTCTGCCGTCTGGTGCCGCAGTTCGACTTCTTCGAGAGCTCCGCGCCCATCTTCACCCACGCCCGCTTCCTGCCCGCCACCAAGATCAACGGCGCCACCATCCGCGGCGCCCTCATTGCCGACGGCAGCGTGCTCACGGACGCCCACATCGAGACCGCCGTCATCGGCCTGCGCGCCAAGATCGAGCCCGGCACCACCATCCGCGACTGCATCATCATGGGGGCGGACTACTACGCCGGCGCCGTGGGCACCGACCCCACCCGCCCGCCGCCCGGCATCGGCCGCAACTGCCGCATCGAGCGCGCCATCATCGACAAGAACGTGCACATTGGCGACAACGTGGTCATCACCCCCGAAGGCAAACCGGACAACATGGACGGCGAAAACTTCTACATCCGCGACGGCATCGTCTGCGTGCCGAAAGACGCCATCATCCCTTCGGGAACGTGGATTTGATCCGCTGAAAAAAAGGCTAACACCTCCGGGGCCGGATGCGTTACAACCATCCCCATGAAGCATGCCACCTATGTTTTCCTCGCTCTCGGCCTGACCCTCGTCACCGCGTCTGCCCAGTCGGAGCTCCGCACCTACACCAGCGCCCAGGGCAAGACGGTGCAGGCCAAGCTCATCAGCGTCAACGGCCCGAACGTGACGCTGGAAACATCCGCCGGCCAGAGGCTGACCTTTCCCATTACCGCGCTTTCTGCCGCGGACCAGCAGTTCCTTGCCGCTCCGCGTTACACCTTCAAGCCCGGGCCGAATGACAAGCTTGATCCCGCCACGGTCAATGAACTCGTGGGGCAGCCGCTGTTTGATGAGGAGCCGCTCTTCATCTCCTCCGCCGAGAAAGTCGCCTCCCGCCTGAACATCCGCCAGGAGTCCAAGACGAAGACCACCAGCAGCTACCGCTCCTACACGGAAGACAGCTACCAGATGTTTGGCGCGCATCCCTTCTCCGTGGCCATGTATGCGGAGAATGACAAGGTGACGAGCTTCTCCCTCGTTTTTGCCAACAAGGGCGACCTCTTCAGCTCCAAAGGCAGCGCTGAACTGCACTTCGACAAGGACACTCCGCCCGCCGAGGCGGAGAAGATCGTGAAAACCGCCATGGACAAGGATCTGACGGCGATCACTGCGAATCTTACCAAAAAGCTCGGGGCGCCCAAGGAGGCGCGCTTTGGCGAAGGCCCGAGCAACATCGGCCGCCTGACCGTGCAGCGCTGGGACTGGCGCGGCCATGCCATTCTGCTGGCCGAGGCGAAGGGCGTGTACGTCGGCGTGCAGATCGTCACCACCGCCTTTGCCGATGCCGGCGGCAAAGTGGAGGACACCACGGACAAGATCATCCGCGCGAAGGTGCTGGCCGACCTCGAAATACGCAAGAACGGTGACGTGGTCATCGGCGACATTCCCATGGTGGACCAGGGCCCGAAAGGCTACTGCGCCCCCGCCACCGCCGAGCGTGCCATGCGCCACCTCGGCGTGCCCGCTGACATGTACATTCTGGCCAATGCCGGCAACTCCGGCTTTGGCGGCGGCACCAGCGTCTCCGCCCTGCTCGAAGGCATCGCCCCGCAGATCCGCAGCAAGCGCCGCTCCTTTGACGCCTGGAAGAGCGAGCTCAAGATGAAGGACGTTGCCAAGTACATCGACAAAGGCGTGCCGCTGATGTGGTGCCTCTACAGCACCGACGAGTTTAATGACGTCGCCAACCAGCGCACCAAGGACCGCCAGCAGGTCAGCGAGTGGAGCACGTGGAAAAACAAGATCACCTCGGAGGCCGCCTCCAGCAAGCTGCGCCCGGACAAGGAGCACAGCCACGTGGTTCTGATCATCGGCTACAACAAGGAAACCAACGAGATCGCCTTCAGCGACAGCTGGGGTGAACGCTTCAAGGAACGCTGGATCACCCTCCCCGAAGCGGAGCTGGTGTCCCAGCAGTACTTTTACGTGGTGGGCTTTTGATCTGCAGAGCCGCATCCGCCATCTCACTCCGGCTTTCGTGGCACGACCATGATCGCATTGCGCACCGCCCAGCCGGGCTTTTCAAACTGCTCGCGTCCGTCCGCGCTGCGGCACCACAGGCCGGTGGAGGGGCCGCCATCCAGGTTCAGCGCGCGCTTCACTTTCATCTCCGTGATGATGCCCGGCGTGAGGAGGATCTGGGCCAGCTCCAGGAGGCCGGCGCCTTTGCAAATGCCGATGGCCCAGCGGCCTGAGCCATCCGTCATGAGGAAGGTGCGCTTATTGCGCACATCCTGGCCCTGCAGCAGCACCGGAGCGATGCGGCCCTGATCCACCAGCCACGGGCTGCATTGCACGAATTCGCTCATGTCCGGCGCGTCTTGAAACTCATGCTCCAGGATGAGCGAGGCCCTGGCCTGCCGCACCATCAGCGCGCCCACCCAGCCGCGGTCTTTGACAAAGGTGGCCGCGCGTCTGCCGCCGGCGATCTCAAGGCCGGCTGGGCCAAAATCACCGCCCGCGTGAAAGTAGCCGCCATTGCACACGGCCAGCGCTTTTGCTTCTGCGCCGAGTTGGTTGAGGGGCTTTGCCGTGGCGCGTATGGTATTGACCCCCACGCGCAGGGCGCACTGTTGTTCATCGAAAAAGACCAGCTTCATCTCCACCTTCGCGGGGCCGTTGATCGTCTTGACCACAAACACAGCCTCATGCCCGAGCGGCGCCGCCTGGGAGGTGGACTCGAGCCGCCACGACGGAGTCTGGCCAGCAAGCATCAACGCCATCAGGGCCAGCACCAGCAGCTCAGGGGTTTTCATGGTGCATCACTGCTCCACGCGGAAGATGTGCATGGATATTCCGTTCGGGTGCAGCTCCACGTAGTTGTTCGCGCCGCGCCATTCGTAGGTTTGATTGTGCAGCAGGTCCGTTACCTTGAAGGGGCGGCTGCCATCCAGGCCGAGCGCCGCCAGGTCCAGGTGCACCATGCCGATGGCGGGGTGATAGGAGTCATGGCTGATCACGCAAAGGATGCGGTTGCTGAAATCCGGCGTGGCCTTGCTGTAGCAGAGCGTCTGCGCATGATCGGCGCTGTGGAAGCGGAGGTTGTCGTAGAGATGCAGCGCCGGGTTGTCGCGGCGGACGAGATTTAGCGCGCGGATGAAGGGCGTGATGTTGCCGAGCTGGTTGTAGTCGCGCTGCTTCAGCTCGTACTTCTCGCTGTTGTCGTATTCCTCCTTGCCGGGATACGGGTCGTTTTCACACAGTTCGTAACCGGAATACATGCCCCAGCAGGAGGAGAGCGTGGCGGCCAGCGCGGCGCGGATGCGGAACATCTGCGAGTTCGCATTCTGCAGGTGCCCGGGGAGGATGTCCGGCGTGTTGGGCCAGAAGTTTGCACGGTAATACCAGCGCATGTCCGTTTGCGTGAGTTCAGTGGCGTATTCGGTGAGGGAGGCGCGGTCCTCGCGCCAGGTGAAGTAGGTGTAGCTCTGCGTGAAGCCCACCTTGCCCAGCACCTTCATCATCTTCGGCTTGGTGAAGGCTTCTGCCAGGAAGAGCACGTCCGGGTCCTTGCGCTGAATGGTGGAGATCAGCTCCTCCCAGAACGCCACGGGTTTCGTGTGCGGATTGTCCACGCGGAAGATCTTCACGCCGCGGTCCACCCAGAACTGCACCACTTCGATCAGCTCCTTCCACAGGTTGCGCCAGTCGTCGCAGTGGAAGTTCAGCGGGTAGATGTCCTGGTACTTCTTTGGCGGGTTCTCCGCGTAGCGGATGCTGCCGTCCGGGCGCTTGTAGAACCACTCCGGATGCTCTTTGACATAGGGATGATCCGGCGAGCAGTTCAGGGCAAAGTCGAGCGCTATCTCCATTCCCCGCTTCTTCGCCTCCTTCACCAGCCAGACGAAATCCTTCTCCGTGCCCAGCGCGGGCTCGATGTTGTAGTGTCCTCCTGCCGGGCCGCCGATGGCCCAGGGGCTGCCCACATCGCCCTCTTTGGCGGTAAGCGTGTTGTTTTTGCCTTTGCGTGCGGTGACGCCGATCGGGTGGATCGGCGGGAAGTAGATCACATCGAAGCCCATGTGCGCCGCGTGGTCCAGACGGCCCAGGCAGTCGCGGAAGGTGGAGTGCTTGTCGCTGCGGCCTTCGGCACCTCGCGGGAAGAATTCGTACCAGGCTGAAAAACGCGCCCGCTCGCGCTCCACGGTGACGCGCAGAGTGTCAGACGTGGTGGACTGCGAGCGGTCCGGATACTGGTCCATGAGGCTCTGCATTTCATCCGAGAGCAGCACGTCCATGATGTCCGCGGGCTTCACCGAGGTGAGCAGATCGGCGCAATCCTCAAGCTGCGTGCCCGCCGTGGGCACACCGGCGGCCCGGGCGCGTTTGCCCGCCTCGCGCAGCAGGCGCGCGCCTTCCTGCGCCTCCACCGGCACGTCGGGATCCAGCGCCTTCACGCGTACGGCAAAGGTTTTTTTCCACGAGCGGAAGGTGTCCCCCCAGGCCTCCACCACATACTCCCAGCGCCCCGCTTTGGGAAAGCTGCACTGGCCTTCCCAGCGGTCGTTTTCCAGCAGCTTCATCGGGGCCTCAAACCAGCGCCGCGAGCCCGCCATGCGCCAGCGCAGCACCGCGCTCATCACGTCATGCCCGTCCTTGAAGATGTCGCACCAGATGTCCAGCGGCTCATCCACGATGCGTTTGACCGGGTGCCTCCCGCCATCCAGGCAGGGATAGAAGTTCTCAATGACGACGGTAGGGGCGTGGGACATAACGGAGTTTGCGGTGGTTTGCAGTTGTTGGCAGTGGTTTGCCATGGTTTCAAGCCTGAGTGGCGCGGCGCAATTGGGATTCTCGGAGGTTGTGGATGCGGACGGAAAGGTCGTAGGCCTGATTAAGAATGGGATCGGCGGACTCGCTGTCGGTGAAACCAAGGTCGTTGGACAGAATCAGATCGCACGCCGTCTCCATAAGGGAGCTATAAGCCTGGCTGGAAAAATGCGCCTGGTCTTTCAGGCTCGAGCGCCCGCTGCCTTCAGCTAGATTATTGGCCACCGAGACCGACGCACGGGTGAGCTGACTGGCCAGACCAAACCGCTCAGACGAGGGAAATGAGCCGGCATACTCATACACAGATCGTACCAACTTCCGCGCGTCCTGCCAGACTTCCAACTTCTCGAAGGGAAATTCTTTTCTCATGGTTTGCAGCGATGATGATCTCAGACGCACCACGCGTCCGAGGACTCATTCAACCACTGCAAACCATCGCAAACAACCGCCAGCCACTGCAAACTCAAGCAAGCAGAGGCCTCAGCATCTCACAGATCTCCGGCACGCGTACGAACGGGTCTTCCTTGGTCTCAAACTCCAGTGTGAACCAGCCCTGGTAGTTGGCGTCGCGGAGGATCTGGAGGACGCGCTTCACGTCGCTGGGCTCGCTTTCGCCTTTCTTGGAGCCTTTGCGGCTGATCTCCATCTTGAGCTGCACGTTCACGGCATAGGGCGCGATCTTGGCGAGGTCGGCATAGGGGTCTTCGGTGTGGAAGTTGCCGCTGTCGAAATTGATGCCGGCCCACGGACTTTTCGCCGCCTTCACCATCTTGATCAGGTTCTCCGGTTCAGCGACGATGCCGCCGTGGTTTTCCAGGCCGAGGAAGACGCCTTTCTTCGCGGCGTAATCGAGGCACTCCTGATAGGATTCGAGGCAGTTTGCCACAGCCTGCTCTTCGCTCAGGTCCTTCGGCTGCGGCCCGGCAAACACGCGGATGTGCGGCGCGCCCATGATGGCGGAGTAGTCGATCCACTTCTTCGTGTAGGCGATCTGCTCGCTCAGCTTCTCGCCTTTCGGCAGCGCGAAGTTGTTGCCCACCGCCGTACCGGCGAGCTGCACGCCGCGGAGATAGGCATGGCGCTTGAGCTCCAGCAGGTAGGCTTCATCGACTTCAGGGGGGAAGAAGTAGCTGGTCACCTCCGCACCCGGCACATTGTGATCAGCGCACCAGTCCACAAAGTCCAGAATGCTCCACTGCGGCTTGTCACCCTTGGGCTTCTGCTCCTTGTCACGCATCCACTGGAAGTACTCGCGGAAGCTGTATGCGGCCACACCGAGCTGCATGCGGCTTCTGCCGGGGCGCTTGATCGGCTCGATGGCGGGAAGGGTGGAGACGCTGAGAGCGCCCAGGCTGGTGGAAAGAAAATGACGGCGGGAGATCATGGCGGTTGAAAAAACGGCTGAGGATGGCGGATTTGCTCAGGTATTTGAGCACTTGCGTCCCAATCATGCTACTGGCAAATTGACGCCGTCATGTCCGCGTCAATCACGCACCGCTTCACCGTGGAGGACTATTACAGGATGGCCGAGACGGGCATCCTGAAGCCGGACGCACGGGTGGAACTCATCGAAGGAGAGATTCTCGATATGTTGCCGATAGGTCCCTTTCATGCCGGAGCGGGTTCTGAATTGAACGCTTTGTTTGCCAGCCTGGCGCAGGGGCGCTGGCTGGTGTGGAACCAGTATCCTCTGCGCATTGATGAACACAGCGAGCCGCAGCCGGATCTGATGCTCGTCCGCCCTCCCGCAAAAAAATACAAGCAGTCTCACCCGGCACCCGAAGATGTCATTTTACTGGTGGAGATTGCCGATTCCACCCTGCGGCGGGACCGTGAGATCAAGCTGCCGCTGTAGGCCAAGGCCGGCATTGAGGAAGCGTGGATCTTAAACGTGCCGGAAAAGCAGATCGAAGTTTACCGCGAGCCCAACTATCTGGGCTATGAGGTGAAATCTGTGATTCGTGACGGCAGGCTGGCGCCCGTGGCGTTTCCGGATGCTGAGATCGACGTTCAGGATTTGTTGCAGTAACGGTGCCGCTGGGCTTCTTGCGGCACCATGAAGCTGATCACCCTGCTGTTTGTTTCTGCCGCGATTTCGTCACTCCAAGCCGAGCCCACCAAGGTCAAGCTCTGGCCCGAAGGAGCTCCCGGAGCGAAGGGCACGGAGGACAAGGACCAGCCCTTCATCAATGTGTGGCCGGCGGCGAAGGACAAGGCGAACGGTGCGGCGTTCGTGGTGTGCCCGGGCGGTGGCTACGGCGGGCTGGCGGCGGACCATGAAGGCGTGCAGGTGGCGAAGTGGTTCAATGGCCTGGGCGTCTCCGCCTTTGTACTGCACTACCGCCTCGGCAGCCAGGGCTACCATTTTCCCACGCAGCTTATCGATGTGCAGCGCGCCATCCGGCATGTACGTGCGAACGCCAAGGAGTATGGCATCGACCCCAATCGCATCGGCATCATCGGCTTCTCCGCCGGCGGGCATCTCACCTCCATGGCGGCGACGATGTTTGATGAAAAACCCGCCGGCATGACGAATGACGCCATTGACCAAGTCAGTGCCCGTCCTGATGTCGCCGCGCCCACTTATCCGGTGATTTCCATGATCGAAAACTACGGGCACAAAGGCTCGCGCAAAAACCTGCTGGGGCCAAACGACAACGACGAACTGGCAAGGCACGTGAGCACCGAAACCCGCGTGACCGCAAACACACCGCCCATCTTCATCTTCCAGACGGATGAAGACACCGTGGTGCCCGCGGAGAACGCCGTGGCGTTCTACCTGGCATGCCGCAAAAACAAGGTGCCCGCCGAACTGCACATCTACCGCCCCGGCCCCCACGGCGTGGGCCTGTTTTTGGGCGATCCCGTGCTCGGCACCTGGAGCATGCACCTGCGCGACTGGCTGCGGAACCAGGGCTTCCTCAAGCCGGTGAAGCGCACCGCCATCAACGGCAAGGTCACCGTGAACGGCCAGCCCGTGAGCTGGGGCAGCGTCATCTTCACTTCGGACGATCCTTCCGCTCCTGTGGCCTGTGCGCGCATCATGCGCGGCAGCTTCAAGCTCGATGAAAAGACCGGCCCCGTCGTTGGCAAAGTAAAGCTCACGGTGAGCTACAGCGCCGCTGATGTGCCAGGTCTGGAAACGGCGGACGGCACTGTGACGACGAAAGAGCAGAAGCCTGGCGCGGGCGAGTGGATTTTCGACGTCACCGAAGGCGCGAAGGATGTGGACTTGGCGGTGACGCGAAAGTAGCCATCTCGCTCCGCGAGATGAGCTGAGCGTGGTCGCAAAGCATGCAGCATTTGCAATCCACACATCAGCTTGCGGGAGCGCTGAGGTCCTCTCGCAGGAGCGAGAGGACTACTTTTCAGAACTTCGTGATCAGCAGCGCCGCATTGTGCCCGCCGAAACCGAAGGAGTTGCTGAGCACGGCGTTCACTTTGGCGGGGCGCGCGGTGTTCGGCACGATGTCCACATCCACTTCAGGATCGAGATTGTCCACGTTGATCGTGGGCGGCACCACCTGATCCTTGATGGCGTAGATGGAGGCCACGAGCTCCACGCCGCCGGCGGCGCCGAGGAGATGGCCGGTCATGGACTTGGTGCCGGAAACGAGGAGGCCGTTGGTGGCATAGTCGCCAAAGACGCGCTTGATGGCGCGCAGCTCGCACAGGTCGCCCACCGGGGTGGAGGTGGCGTGGGCGTTGACGTACTGGATGTCGTTCGCAGTCAGTTTGGCGTGGCGCAGGGCCATCTCCATGCACTTGGCGGCGCCAAGGCCTTCCGGATGCGGAGAGGTGAGGTGGTAGGCGTCAGCCGTGGCGCCGTAGCCGGCGAGCTCGGCGTAGATGGTGGCCCCGCGCTTTTTGGCATGCTCGAGTTCTTCGATGACCACCACACCGGCGCCTTCGCCCATGACGAAGCCGTCACGGTCCTTGTCCCAGGGGCGGGAGGCGCGCTCAGGCTCGTCATTGCGCAGGCTCAGGGCCTTCATGTTGGCAAAGCCGGCCAGGCCGCAGGGGCGGATGGAGGCCTCGGCACCACCGGCGATCATCACATCGGCGTCGCCAAATTTGATCATGCGCCAGGCTTCCCCGATGTTGTTGTTGGAGGTGGCACAGGCGGTCACAATGACCATGTTCGGGCCCATGAAGCCATATTCCGCCGCGATCATGCCGCTGGCGATGTTGGTGATCATCATCGGGATGAGGAAGGGGGAGACGCGGTTCGGGCCCTTGTTCAGCAGGATCTCATACTGGGTCTCCAGCGTTCCGAGACCGCCGATGCCGCTGCCCACCATCACACCCACGCGATGGGGGTCGAGGCTGTCCGGGTTCAGGCCGGCGTCCTTGGCGGCCATCTTGGAGGCGGCCATGGCAAACTGGAAGTAGCGGTCCGCGCGGCGGGCGTCCTTGTGGTTGTTGAAAAACGGCGTGGGGTCAAAGTCCACCACTTCCCCCGCGATCTTGCAGTCATACTTCTCGGTGTCCATCGACTGGATGCGACGGATGCCGCTCTTGCCGGCCACGAGGCTTTTCCAAAAGTCATCCTTGTTGTTACCGTTTGGGGCGATGGCTCCCATGCCGGTGATGACGACGCGACGTTCGCTCATGTGTGTAGTTTCTGGGGTTGGGGTGAAGGGTCAGAGAACACGGTTTGCACGGGGGGGCAAGGAAAATCATGGCAGCGAAGGGGCTTGAGACTGGGGGCTTTTTGGTGTCTGGCTTGCCTTGTGATTCGCTGGCCCATGCTTCTCGCCGCAACCCTTGGCCTGACACCGCTTCTCCAGGCGGCGCCAGACCCTTCCCTCATCCCTCCCGTCATGCGGCAGTGGATGGCGGTGCAAAAGGACATCGGCAGCATCAAGGTGGCCTTTCAGCAGACGCGCACCACGCCCGC
Source organism: Prosthecobacter sp. (assembly GCF_044227185.1). GTDB lineage: Bacteria > Verrucomicrobiota > Verrucomicrobiia > Verrucomicrobiales > Verrucomicrobiaceae > Prosthecobacter. Next base: position 141,320 of record NZ_JBGAFO010000003.1, read on the forward strand.
GCTCAAGCAGCCTGTGACCGCCAGCGGGCGCTTCTGGCGCATGGCAGACGGCCGGTTTCGCCTGGAGATCGGCTCCCCTGCCACGATGATCCTTCTTTTTGACAAAGAGTCCGTGCGTCTCAAGGAGGGCACAGACGCCCCCTGGCAGAGTCTGAAGGCGGACGACAGCCGGGTGCGCGTGTGGATGAAATTTCTCAGCGGCCGTGAGATGGACGCCGAATCTCTGACAAACAACTTCACACTCAGAGTCACCCAGCAGGAGAAGGATTTCGTCACGGTGGCCATGATCCCACGCCCGCTGCTCATCAAAAAATACCTCAAGCAGCTCGACATGCAGATCGAGCCCGGCGGGCGGCGGCTGCTCGGCTTCCGGGTGGTGCAGGGGGATGGCTCCACCCTGCTTCTCCATTTCGGTCCGCCGGAGAAACTGACCGGTGATCTGCCGCAACTGTTTCAATATCAATGAACTGGCGGTGTAGCGAAAATGAGCACAAGAAAAACCTGACTGCTTCGTTAAGACCGGACAACGCCTATGGATCCGACCCCTGACACCCCCGAGTCCATGGAGGGATCATCGTTTGATCCTGCCGCCGTCCCCATGCCCGTTTATGCGCCGGTGAAGCGGCCGAATGCCTTTGTTCGTCTGTGGCGCTCCATCGGCGGCGGCTCGCTGACCTTGAGCATTCTGATTCACGCCGGTCTGCTCGTCCTGGCCGGGTTTGTGGTGCTGGCCTCGCAGGTCTTTGACAAGCAGGTGGATTTCCTTCCCGGCGGCGGGACGCAGCAGGGCGCGGAAGCCTCCGCGGAACTGGCCCACAAGGTGCAGATGAAGCGTCAGCAGAAACTGCAGAAGACCCCGCCGAAGCAGCGCCTCGTCTCCACCAGCATCAATGCCAGCCTGACTCTGCCGGAGGCGCCGCCGGACTCGCTGGAAATGCCGGACATCTCCTCCCTGGCAGGCGGCGGAAAGCTGGGCAGCGGCGGTTTCGGCACTGGTGGCGCAGGCGGCGGCTTTGGCAACGGCGTGGGCATGGGCGCCATGTCCGGCCGGACCTTCAAGCCCCTGATGATGTTTGGCAAGGAGCTCAAGGACACGCGCAAGATGGCCGTGGTCATGGATGTCTCCCGCTCCATGACGAAGTTCCTGCCCCTGGTGGCCAAGGAGCTGGACAAGGTGGCCTTTGGCAGCCCGCTGGTGCTCTATTTCGGCTGCGGACTGATGAAGCCGCCCGCCAAGCTCGAAGACGAGATCAATCCCGTCAGCAGCGACAAATTCCGCGCCTTCTGGCAGAACTGGGAAGGGAGGGCCTCTCTCAAAATGTCAGCCGAAGAACGCAAAAACATCAAATACGATCCCGCCAAGCCGATGCCCCTGGAGGCGATCTTTGACTTGATGATCAATCGCAGGAACACCTGGTTCGTCGAATTCAACGGCATCACCTACGCCTCGACGGCCCTCATGTCGAAGGAGGTCATGGAGGCGGATACCATCTACTGGTTTGCCGATTTCATGGACAGGGTGGACTCGGACCAGATGAAGCTCATCCTCAAGACCCTCAAGAAGCGCAAACAAAAGCTCTACATCCACGCCTCAAAAGAGGGCCGCTCCTTTGCCCAGGTGCGTGATGAACTGGTGATCCCTTCCGGTGGCGAAGTGATTCAGACACAGTCTGAGGAGCCGCCGAAAAAGAAGGAGAAAAACAAGATCGCGGCTCAGTAGTCGCGGTTCAGCAGGTGGTCCGCGAGCTGGCGCAGTCGCAGGCCGGCTTCTCCGAAGACATCCAGCGCGCGATGAGACACCTCGGTGAGGCGGTGCGCTTCCGCGCGGGAGGCTTCCAGCCCCATCAGTGCGGGGTAGGTGCTCTTTTCCGCCGCCACATCCTTTCCGGCGCTCTTGCCCAGTTTCTCGCTCGTCTGCGTCACGTCGAGGATGTCGTCAATGATCTGAAAGGCCAGGCCGGTGGCCATGCCAAACTCATGCAGCGCCTGCATCTGCGGGGCGCTGGCGTTGGCGCTCATGCCGCCCAGCTTCACGCTGGTGGTCAGCAGGGCGGCGGTTTTGCCTTCATGGATGAAGCGTAGGTCTTCGAGCGGCAGTTTTTTGCCCTCGCCCTCCAGGTCCGCCACTTGCCCGCCCACCAGGTGCAGGCTGCCCGCCGTGCGCGCCAGCTCCAGCACCATCACGGCCGTGGGGTGGCGCGCGGCCATCGGCGTTTTCGTCACCAGTTCAAAGGCCAGCGCCTGCAGCGCATCGCCTGCCAGCAGCGCGATGGCCTCGCCATAGACCTTGTGGCAGGTGGGCACGCCGCGGCGCATGTCATCGTCGTCCATGCAGGGCAGGTCGTCATGAATGAGGGAGTAGGTGTGCAGGCACTCGACGGCGCAGGCATTGTAGATCGCATCATCCGCCGTGCCGCCGCAGGCCTCCGCCGCTGCGAGGCAGAGGATGGGCCGCAGACGTTTGCCGCCGGCAAACACGCTGTGCCGCATCGCCTGATGCAGCACCGTTGGCCGCGTGTCAGAGCCTGGGATGACACCGTTGAGGGCTGTGTCCACGAGCTGGCAGCGCTGGGCGAGGTAGGTTTTGAGATCAGACATGGAGGCATTGTGAAGCCGTGAGTCCGGCTCAATTCAAGCAGGATTAATGGCGGGCTGCCCGGGTGGAGGTGAACCACTTCAGGAATTATTTTGCACCTGCGTGAAGGCCTGGAAGCCGCGCTTTTCCTAACGCCTATTGCGATTGAGGCTCATGTCGGGTGGAAACGTCTGTGAGCATGACTAAAGTCATGGAATGCGGGGAATAGTCGCAAATTGCAGGAACCTGTGTGAAAGATAAACTTCTGCATGGTTTCAAAAGTGGTGTCTAATTCATTGGAGGGGAGTGTTAAAGGGAGGGGCAAATACCTCTCCGCCCGCTGGATGGTCTTGGTGGCGGGGACGATTCTCGCATGGATCAGCCTCATGCCGGTGGTGTGGATTGGCCTTTTGATGGTCCGCCATTCCATGGTGGCAACCGCGGTGCAGCTTGCGGCCTGCGGCCTGCTGGCCTTCTGCTCAAATCTTTATCTTCTGCGAAGGTTCTTGTACGACATTTATCAGGAGGAGGGCGCCAAACAGGAGCCGGCTCCCAGCGCGGGGCTGATCGCCGGGATTTTCGTTCTTCAGCTTCTGCTGGCGCTGGCCTGCACCCATCTGGCCGGGGCTTTCAACCCCATCGGCATGCAGCATTGGTTTTGGATGCCCATCTGCGGTTTTGCCGGAGTGCTTCTGACACGGCTCATGCACATGATCGCCGTACTGGGCGTCACGCTGGCCATTTCCACAACGCACGAATATGCCGTCAACGGTCCGCAGCCGGCGGTGTTTTGGATGTGCGGCCAGGTCAGCACCAGTGTGGTCATCATGGGCTGCTGTTTTGCCATGACGCAGGTCTCCCGCCAACGCCTGAACACGGAGCGGCTGGCGGGGGAGCTGTGGTCCGCCAATGCCCGCCTCGAACTGCAGGCGGACCAGGCGGCGGTGCTGGCCGTGGAGCAGGAGCGCACCCGGCTGGCACGGGAGATCCATGATGCGGTGGGGCACAGCCTGACGGTGGTGGGAGCGCAGCTCGAAGCGGCGGAGGCCATGATCCTGCAATCGCCTCCGCATGCGCTGGAGTCGATCCGCAAGGCGCAGCGCGCCAGCCGCGAAGCCCTGGCGGAGATACGGCGTTCCGTCTCCTCCCTGCGCGCCAGGCGGCAGGAGGAGCGCTCGCTGGCAGAGTCGCTGACTTCCCTGATCACGAGCGCAGAGCGGCCGGGGCTGCGGCTGGTTCTGCAGCAGTCCGGGAAGTCCCGCAGCCTGCCCTCGTTGGTGGAGATCTCCCTCTACCGCTGCGCGCAGGAGGGCATCACCAACGCCTGCCGGCACGCGGCGGCGTCTGAGATCACGGTGCATCTCGATTTTACTTCAGACATGAGCGTCGTCCTCAGTGTGGCTGACAACGGCCGCGGCTTCAGCCGGATTCCGGAGAGCAGCCATGGCCTGAAAGGCCTGCATGAACGGGCGGCGCTGCTGCATGGTGAATTTACCGCCGGAACGGATCCGCACGGCGGCGGCTTCTGCCGAATGGTCATCCCCGCCTGAACGCATGAATCCGCCCATCAAGATACTTCTCGTGGACGACCAGGCTTTGTTTCGTGAAGCGATGCGCACCGTGCTGGAACTCGACAGCAGGCTTGAAGTCGTGGCCGAGGCCGCGGATGGCGAGGAAGCCCTGCGCCTGTGCGCGAAGCACCGGCCGCAGGTGGTGCTGATGGACCTGCGCATGCCGGTGATGGGTGGCACCGAGGCCACACGGCTCATCCGTGCCCGGCACCCGGAAATACGGGTGCTGGTGCTCACCTGCTTTGACCAGGAGGAGGATGTGTTTGAGGCGCTGCGTGCCGGGGCCTCTGGGTACGTGCTTAAAGAAACTCCATCGGTCCGGCTGGCCAGCGCCATCAAGGTCGTCGCAGGAGGCGGGACCTACCTGCAGCCGTCCGTGGCCACCCAGGTGGTGGCGGAGTTCAACCGTCTTTCGCGGTCCAGTTCCCTGAGCACCGAGGAACGCCGCCTGGCAAGCCAGCTCTCCCAGCGTGAGGTGGAGATCCTCCAGCACCTGATGCGCGGCATGAGCAACAAGGAGATCGCCGTCGCCCTGAGCATCGCCGAAGGAACGGTGAAAAACCACATGACGAGCATCCTGGAAAAACTGCGGGTGCCGGACCGCACCAGCGCGGCGCTCAAGGCGCGAAAGCTGGGGCTGGGGTGAAAGCTACCGGGCCAGCAGCTCTTCACCGCGATAGATTACGCGCTCCACCATGCCCTGCAGCGTTTTGTCGAGGAAGGGCGTGTTGCTGCTTTTCGACTTCATGAAGTCGCGGCTGAAGGTGGTGGTGCGGGCCGGATTGAAAACGATAAACTCGGCGGCGGCGCCTTCTTTAACAGGCACGGGCGCCAGCTTCATGAGGCGGCGCGGCTCGGCGCTGTAGCGTCTGACGATGAGCTGCCAGCTCAGGATGTCCTTGGAAATGTAGCGGTCGTAAAGCGAGACAAGGGCTGTCTCGAGTCCGGTGATGCCGAAGGGGGCGCTGGCAAAGTCCTGGTTCTTTTCAAACGGCGTGTGCGGGGCGTGGTCCGTGGCGATGACGTCGAACCAGCCGTCTTTGAGCCCCTGCAGCAGCGCGGCGTTGTCCTCCGGCGTGCGCAGCGGCGGGTTCATCTTGTAGTGCGTGTCGTAGTCGCCGATGTGCTCGTGGTTGAACATCAGATGATGCGGCGCGATCTCGCAGGTCACGCGGATGCCGCGGTCCTTGGCGCGCTTGATGGTGTTCATGCCCTCGGCGGTGGTCACGTGCTGGATGTTGAGGTGCACGCCCGTGTATTCCGCCAGGCGGATGTCCCGTGAGATGCAGATCTCCTCGCTGATGCTGGGGATGCCCGGCAGGCCCAGCGCGTAGCTGATCTTTCCTTCGTGCATGCAGCCTTTGCCGCTGAGCGCCTTCACCTCGCAGTGGCTGGCCAGGGGCAGGTCGTAGTCGCGCGCGTATTCCATGGCACGGCGCAGCACCTGCGGGTTGTCCACCGCAAAGCCGTCATCCGTGAGCATGACACAGCCGGCGGCCTTCATGCCGGCGATGCCCGCGAGCTCCTCCCCCTTGCGCCCTTTGGTGATGGCTCCGCTGGTGTGGATGCCCGGGCCGATGCGGGTGCGTCGGGCGCTTTCCAGCACGCTGCGCACCACGCCCGCGTTGTCGATGGCCGGCGCGGTGTTCGGCATCATGACGAAACCGGTGACGCCGCCATTGATCGCCGCCTCCGCGCAGGTGGCGATGTTCTCCTTGTCTTCCTGCCCGGGTTCGCGGGCATGCACGTGGATGTCAAACAGACCCGGCAGCAGGATGCGCCCGCTGCAGTCGATGACCTGGGCATTTTCAACGCCGCTGATGCCCGCCGCCACGCCGATGATCTGGCCGCCTTCGACGAGCACATCGGCCGTCAGGAGCTGCGGACTGTCTTCGCTGGCGATCTGGGCATTGCGGTAGAGGCGTTTCATGCAGCCATGATGTCAGGCATGATTTCAGCCTGCGCAAGCCTGTGAAATGAGATCATGGGGAGCGGCGGATGCTGCAGGTGATGCGGGCACTCCTGCCCGCAACGAATGACCCAGGACGCTCGTCCTGCGGGCAGGAGTGCCCGCATCACGTTCACTTCTTCCGCACGTAAAGCAGGGCCCGGTCATGCGTGAGCAGGCAGAGGTCCAGCCGGCCGTCGCCATTGAGATCGACGGCAGCGTAGTCATGCGGCTCGTTTTCCAGACCGGTCTTGCCGCGGAAATGTGGGTCGGTCTCAAACACCCGGAAATACATGGCGCTCTCCCACTTCTGGCCGGCGGCGGGCTGGAAGATTTCGACCACACGGCTTTTCGCCGTGTCCAGCAGGGCGATGTCATCGACATCTTCGCCAGAGAACGATGCGGCGATGAGATCTGAGGGGGCGGTGTCCTTCAGTTCGCTGTCAAAGGTGGCCACGGTTTCCAGTTTGAGTGTATTGCCGTCCAGAGGGGCGAGCTGAAAGCTGGTCTTGCCCAGCAGCAGCAGCTTCACGCTTTTCTCCGAGTTCATGATCACGCACTGTTCGGGCGTCATGGTGGGCAGCGCATGGGTGTGGTCGGCGCGATATACATGATCCGCGCCGGCGGTCAGCTCATGCAGCTTGCTGTGCGTGGCGTCCACCAGCAGCACGGTGACCTTGCCATTCTTGCGGGAGACCAGGGCGCTGTGCAGCTCGGCGGCAGCGTCTGGCGCATTGAACTGCTCCACGATGGCCGCCTTGCCCTCCGCATCCACCTTGAAGGCACGGGCGAGCTGCTGATGGGCGATGATGATCTCCGCCTTGCCGTCACCATCGAGATCTCCGGTGGTGAGCGCGGCGGGGGTGAGCTTGCTGACAAAGGAATCCGGGATGCCCTCCACGCGCTTGAAGGGCGTCTTGGCGTCCGTGGTGCTCAGCAGGAGCTGCAGCGGGCCAAGATTGGAAAACAGGGCGATGTCACCACGGCCGTCCTGGTTCGCATCGACCACGCGGATGCCGTTGATGCGGCCGGTCTTGACAGCCAGCTCCTGGGTGGTGGAGGTGAAGGCCTTGGCTCCCGCGGCTTTTTTCAGCGTCACGAGCTGCGGCTTGGACTTGATTTCACTGACACAAAGAACGCCCGAGTCGGTGGTCAGGGTGAGCAGCGTCTCGCCCTCCTTGGCCTGATAGATGATCTCGGGGTAGAGCAGCCGGTTGTCCTGCCAGCGGGCCACGCCGATGGACTGCTCGCCGGGGCTGAGCAGCACCAGGTCGGCCTTCTTGTCACCGTCCACATCGGCGATGGAGAGGGACTCCACGCCGCTGAGGCAGGGAAACTCGCGTCCCTCTTTGAAAGTGCCGGCGGCACTGCCCTGAAACAGCCACGCGCGCGCGGCCTTGGGCTCGGACATGACGACGTCGGGATGCCCGTCGCCGGTGAGGTCGCCATAAGCCACGGCGCCGTTTTTGCCCTCCGTGGGCGGCATCGCGTAGCGGATGGTGGCGGCGCGGTCGGCATTAGGCTCGGCGGCGCCCTGGGTCAGCCTGGCCACCTCCACCATCTGGGTGTCATCCTGGATCCAGGCCACGCCGGATTTCTTCTGGCCGAGGCGGATGGAATGCAGCCAGTGGCGGGAGGTGGGAATCTCCAGCCGCCACTCTTCGCCAAAGGTGGTGCCTTCGTGCTGCAGGCGGACCAGCAAAGCATCGCCTTCCGGCGCGGTGTAAAAGAGATCGGCGCGGCCGTCGTCGTTGAGATCCGCGCTGGCCAGCCCGGCGCTGCCGCCATCCCCCAGCGCGTAGTTTTGAGGCTCCGCCCATTCGCCCGCCTTGGTCTGCAGCAGCACCATCAGCCGCGTGTTGGTCAGCAGGGCGATGTCATCGCGCCCGTCGCCATTGAGATCACGTGCGACGAGCACCTCGCTGTCATCGGCGGTGGAGTCGAGCGTGAATTCACGCTTCGCCGCCCAGGCGCCTTTGTCATCCTGCATGCGCAGCACGAGCTTGTCCTCATCAGTGATGAAGGCGATGTCCGCCTTCTTGTCCGCGTTCCAGTCCCCCACAACGAGGGCCATGGCGGAATGGCCGATGACCAGCGGCTGCTTGTCAAAGCGGGAGACCTCCAGGACGGGGTTCCAGCGGTCGGCGCGGGCGGATTTTTCCGGCGCACCGGGCTGCACCCCGTCCTTGCGCTGAAGCAGGAACTCAATGCGCGCGCGCGCGCCATTGATGATCGCCAGGTCGGTCAGCCCGTCGCCGTTGAAATCAGCGGCGCGCGGGCTGGAGGTGTTCCAGTCGAGCTTCACCACTTCCGGGCCGTCGAAATACAGAGCGGGCTTGTCGGCGAGAACACTGGTCGCAAAGATCAACGGCAGGAAAACGAGGCGCATGGCGGGCTGGGGGGGAAGAGGGCTTTACTTGGCCTCGACGGGCGTGGTCAGGTAGTGAAGCTGGAGGGCGTCCGGATAGGAATAGCTGGCGCTGAGCAGGCTGCCGAAGTAGCGCTCGAAGGTTTCATCCGAAGGGCGTGCGCTGGAGTCGAACCAGCTCCCGGCCGCCGCTGCGGCGGCCTCCTCCGGTGCCAGGCCTTTTTTGCCAGGGCCTTTCTTTTTGGCCGCCGCCTTGGCCTTTGACGCGCCGGCCTTGCTTTCGAGCGTGGCGGCGGCAGTGGCGATCATGTTCAGCAGACGGCCTGCGTCCGTGATGCCGACGCCGCTGTAGTTCTTGGGGGCCAGGGAGAGAAGGTTCTGCACATACGGAGAATCCCAGATGCTCGGGCCGGAAGGATCCTTGATGCGGCCCAGAACCTTTTTCAGCGTGTCCTGGCTGCCCACGGAGATGAGGAGATATTTGCCTGTGTTGCAGAAGGCGACCTCGGTGGCGGCATTGGAGGTCTGCGAGATCTTGAGCGTGTTGATGGTGAAGCCCAGGTAGTCGCTCTCTTCAAAGGCGCCGAAGCCGGCGCCCACGTAGCGTTTGACGCCTTCGAGCACGCCGCCCAGCTTGGCGGCGTCCTTGATCTTGAAGCCCATGACCTGGCTCTCTTTGGTGCCGTTGCCATCCTGCACCTGGATGACTTCATCTGCCAGGCTGCCGAAGAGATCATCACGGATCTTGAAGCCGATCTGGGATTCGAACTGGGGAATCTGCATGGTGAGCATCATCGCCATGGGCCCGAGTTTTCCGATCATGCCGAGCAGGGAGTCATACACCTGGCCGAAGTCCGCGCGGGAAACGCTGGCGGTCAGAATGCCGGCCGGGATGAAGGGAGGCAGCGTCACTTCATTGCCGGAGCCGCGCATGATGGAAAGGAGGCCGGTGGGCTTTTCAGGATGGAGGATGGTGATGTCAGCGCGAGTCTGGGTGTCTGTCAGCTCCGCGGTGAGCGCGATCGCCTGCAGCTCCTGCGCGCCCAGCATGTCCATGATGGTCTTGGGCTTGATGTCGAAGCCGGCGGCGGCCTTGCCCTCGCCTTTCTTTTTGGCCTCAGCGGCGGCGAGCGCCTTCTCTCCGAGATCGAGCAGCTTCACCCCGTTGAAGTAGAGCAGCATGTCTCCGCCGCCGTTGGTGAGCTGGCCGATGCGGGCCAGGTGCTCCCGCGCCTGCCCGGGCGGGTCTCCGGCGTTGTTTTTCAGCGCGCCGATCATGTATTCCATGAGCGCGCGGGTGTTGGCCTCGATCATCACATCTCCCACCACCGCCCAGGCCGTGGTCCAGCGCGCATCCGCGGCGTCTGACTCCGCGGCGATCTGCACGTTCACGCCGCCGATGTCCTCGGACCTCACTTTGAGGTCGGAGTTTTCTTTCTTTTTGGACTCCACTTCGGCGAGCTTGTGCGCCTCCAGCTCCTTTTGTTTGCCGGTGGTTTCATAGAGGGAGATGCTGGGCGGATCTTTGTCGAACTGATTGAAGTCCGTGAGCACGAGGTAGCTCACCAGGGCGCCGGGGTAGTCCTTCAGCGTGTCATACATGCCGCTGCCGTAGGTGTCCTTGAAGAACTTGTCCCACGGCGCCTCGCCGTTCTTGCGCATGGGGGCCATCCAGCGTTTGGCCTCGTCGTCCTGCATGAACTTGGCGTAGGTGCTCTTGTCCCAGTCGGCCAGCAGCTCCGGGGCGTTCTTGACGGCGATGACGCCGACCGTGTCCTTCGGCATGAGGTTGTACCATTGTTCCAGCCGGTCGGCGGCAAAGGCGGGAAGAGCGCTGGCGAGCAGCAGGGAAAGGAGCAGGGAGGTTCGTTTCATGAGATGTGAATGACTGAAGGGGGCAACAGGTACTGAAAAATCAGCCGCCGGTGGTTACAGATTCCGGCTTTGTTTTTTCCTGTGGCGGCGCGGGCGGCGGCAGGTAGCGGAAGCCGCTGTTGGGATTGCGCGGGTCAAAGGCAAAGGCCTCGCGGTTTTTCAGGAAGAGCTTCAGCACGTTGGAAGGGATGGAAAAACCGAGGCCTTCCACGCCCACTCCGGCCGCCTTCATGTTGTTCACACCCACCACTTCGCCCCGCGCGTTGAAGAGCGGGCCGCCGGAGTTGCCAGGATTGATCTGCGTCGTGCTCTGGATGTACCAGCGTCCGCCGCTCTCACGCGCGCGGATGCTGACGATGCCCTTGGACACCGAGCGCTCCAGCCCCAGCGGGCTGCCGATGGCAAAGACGTCCTGCCCCTGGGTCAGCGAGTCGGAGTCTCCCATGGGGACGAAGGGCAGCTTGTCCACGCCGGCATCGTCGATCTGCAGGATGGCAAGATCCAGGAAGCCGTTCATCGCGATGATCTTCACTTTCGTAAACTGCTGCTTTTCCAGGCCATCGGGCTTTTTGCGGTACACCACCACGGTGATCTCGCGTTCTCCGGCGATGACATGCTGGTTGGTGATGACGTAGCCGAGCTTGTTGATGATGAAGCCCGAGCCGAGGCCCGAGGCCGTCTGGATCTGCACCACGGACTCCGCCACGCGCTGCACATTCTTCTCCACCGTCATGGCTTCACGGGAGGGCTCCACATAATAAATGTCCTCCCCCTGCACGGCGGCGGCCTTGGTGGCGGAGGAGAGCGCCTTTTCCATGATGGAAATCTCCGTGCGCGGCACGGTGAGGACGGTGTGGCCCAGATCCAGCACCACGGCGTCCTCGCGGTCCTTGAGCACTTCGCCGCGGAGTTCCGCGCCGTTCTTGAGGACGATTTTGACGTTTTCCGCCAGCAAGGATGAGGCCGCAAGGCAGGCCGCCATCAGGACTCCGAAGCTCAGTTTATTTCGCATCACGGGCGTGAACTCTAGCGGACGAGTTTAAGGATACGAGTTCTTTTTGCATATCTTGACTCAATGAATGTCCGCGCATCTCATGGGACGATGCCAGCCAATGCCCTCATTTCCGCCGCCCAGGCCCTGCGTGAAAGCCTGCGCCCCCTGCGTTTTGCCGCTCCAGTCGAGTATGTCTATCAGCCGCTTGACTACGCCTGGGCACCCCATGAGGCCTACCTGCGCCGTTTTGGCGGCAGCCAGAAAAAGGTGGTGCTGGTGGGCATGAACCCCGGCCCCTTTGGCATGACGCAGACCGGCGTGCCCTTCGGTGAAATCGCCGCCGTGCGGGACTGGATGGGAATCCGCGAGCCCGTGGGCAAACCCGAGATCGAGCACCGCAAGCGCCCGGTGCTGGGCTTTGACTGCCCGCAGTCCGAGGTGAGCGGCCGCCGGCTCTGGGGCCTCTTCGCCCAGCGCTTCGGCAAGGCGGAAAACTTTTTCAAAGACCACTTCGTCGCCAACTACTGCCCGCTGGTCTTCATTGAGGCTAGCGGCCGCAACTTCACTCCGGACAAGCTGCCGGCCGCGGAAACCGTGGCCATGGAGGCCGCCTGCGATGCACACCTGCGCGCGGTCATCGCCGCCCTGGAGCCGGAGTGGGTCATCGGCGTGGGCGCCTTTGCCGAGGAGCGCGCCCTGCGTGCGAAGCAGGCCATGAGCGCCGATTTCAAAACCGGCCGCGTCCTGCACCCCAGCCCCGCCAGCCCGGCTGCCAACCGCGACTGGGCAGGAGCAGCCACCAAACAGCTCGTGAAGCTGGGGGTGTGGGAATGAGGAGCTGGCAGGATGGAGGGCCCATGCTTTCCCGGCAATAGGGGCCGAAATCTGGCGTTGAAGGGGCCATGCACGCTCCCGCCCGCTTCATCGCCGTTTTGGTCTTTGCTCTAGTCTCGGGGCGTGTGGCGACCGCCGAGGATGCCCCCGCTCCCGCCAGGAAAGGCGCGCTGCTTTTCAGCGACGACTTCTCCGCGCCCGCAGTGGGCAAGGCCTGGCGCGCGCAGTGGCCCGCGCTTGCGGTGGTGGATGGCGCGCTGAACATCAGCCAGGAGAAACCGCAGCACAGCGCCGTGGGCATGACGGCGGTGGGAGCGAAGGATGTGGTGATCGAGTTCAAGTTCAAACTCGGTGCTTCCACCGGCATCAATGCCGTGTGCAACGACAGCGGTTTCAAGGAGGGGCATGGCGGGCACATCTGCCGCGTGTCCCTCTCCCCACGGCAGATCTTCCTGGCCGATGACAAGGAACGCCTGAGCCATGAGATCGAGGAGATGAAGAAAGACCCGGCGCGCAAGGCCGAGGTGGCGAAGCTCGTGGCAGGGCGCGGCAAGAGCATCCCGATGAAGCTGGATCCGCAACGCTGGTATCAAATGAGCATCGAGATTGTGGGCGATGTCATGAGTGTGAGCGTCGATGGGAAGGCCGTGGGTTTTCTAAAGTCCTCCGGCATCGCACATCCCATGAAGAGCGACTTCTACTTTGCCGTCAGCGGCAAGGATGCGCTCTTCGATGACGTGAAAATCTGGGAAGCCAAATAACTCATCCTCCGCCATGAAAACGAGCCGTCTTGTCCTGTTTGGAGCTTTGCTGATCCTGCGGCAGGCCGCCGCCGAACTCAAAACCGAGGACTTCGAGCATGACCCGGGCTGGGAAGGGCACAACAACCACATCGTGCCCAAGCAGGTGCTGACGGTGAGGCAGGACTTTGGCTTCAGCGCCACGAACGTCGCAGGCAAGGCTGCCGGTGAGATCGGCGGGCGCATCCAGCGCTCCACCACTCCCGCCTCGTATGCGGCGGAGATTCCGGTGAAGACGCTGGAAGACAAGTTCTCCGCCTCCGGCAGCTTTGCCATCACGAAATCGGAAGGAGGTGCCGGCGTATTCTTTGGCTTCTTCAATTCGCGGCAGCCCGGCGGCAGCGGGCGGCCCATCGGCTCACTGGGGCTGGACTTTGACTTTGAGGGAAAGGGCGGACGCCTGGCGACGCGGCTGATCACAAACACCAACAAATCCTGCGGCACCTTCATCACTCCCTATCTGCCGGGCAAATACCGCACCACGCCCATCAAGAACGATGGCACGCGCTACCACTGGAAGCTGGCCTACGATCCCGCTGGGGCGGGTGGCAACGGACAGTTCACTTTCAGCCTGCGCAGTGACAATCATCCCATGCCGGTGATCGATCCGAACCTGCCCGCCGCCTCGCTGGCAGAGGAGCGTGCGCGGTTTCCCACCACCAGCACCTTCACGGTGGACCTCACGCCGGGATTTAAAAAAGAAGGCGCCACCTTTGACCGCTTCGGCATCCAGAACATGATGAAGAGCGGCGGCGCGGTGACGATGTATTTTGATGACGTGACGTTTGACGGGCGCGATGAGGATTTTGCCAAAGACCCCGGCTGGACGGCGGTGGGAAACCGTACGACGTATGAGGACCGCGAGGTGGTGGGCGCGCATGATTTTGGCTTCAGCGCTGCAACCAATCATGCCGGTGGCGAGCCGGGAGAAATCGGCGGAGGTCTCTGGCGCAGCGGTGAGTACGGCTACTATGCAGACCGCGTGGGCCCGCTGAATCTGGAGCAGCGCCTGGAAGCCCGTGGCAAGGTGAAGCTTGTCACCGCGGGGCCGGATTCGGACATGCACATCGGCTGGTTCAGCAGCGCCACGAAGGACAAGTCACCGGATGAGGCGGGGAATTTCGTGGGCGTTCATGTGGGCGGGCCCACGCGCATCGGTCACTACTTCATCCCGCAGTTTGCCACGGCTGCGGGAACGAAGGGCAAGGTGGAGCAGGGCCCTGTGCTCACGCCTGGCAAGTTCTTCGAGTGGTCGCTGGTTTATGATCCGGAAGCAAACAATGGCAATGGTGAGATGCGTGTGACGCTGGGCGCGGAGTCCGTGACGCTGGCGCTGAAGCCCGGGCAGAAGAAACAGGGCGCGAAGCTGGACCGCTTCGGCCTCTTCACCTCGCAGGCCGGTGGTCAGATGGTGAAGATATTTCTGGATGATTTGCAATATACTGCTGCGCCTTGAGGACGCGGGCCGCTTTTGCAACAAGGCCCGCCCCCGGGGCGTTCAGTGCGTGTATGAACCAGCCCCGAAGCACCGTGCCGCTCTGCGCACTGATGGTGGCCGCAGCTTTCACCATCTGCCATGCGGATGATGTGACCCCGCCGACCGAGCCCGAACTCCGTGCGGTGATCACCAAGGGGCTGGGGTATCTCGCGAAGGGCAGTGATGAATGGATGGCGGAAAAGAACTGCAACTCCTGCCACCACCTGCCCCAGGTGCTGTGGAACCATCGTGAGGCACGGATGCGCGGCTTCACGATTGATGAAAAGAAGTTCGACGAATGGCTGCAGTGGTCAGATGAAAACAAGACGGACATCAAGGCCGGACGCGAGATGACCGCCTTCATGAAGCTGGCCATGCCGGACAAGCCCCAGCCACAGCTGACAAAGATCATCCTGGAGGGGCAGAAGCCTGATGGCTCATGGATGCCCTCCGGCCAGTTCCTCGGCCAGAAGCGGGTGAAGGCGGAGTCCGCGGCGAATTCAACGCGCATCTTTCTGCTGGCGCTCGCGGCCGGGGATCCGGACCCCAAAGTCCGTGACGAAGCGGTGGCCAGGGCGGCCCCGTTTCTCGCGAAGGATGGGGCGTCCACCTCGGTGGAGACCCTCGCCTATCGCGCGCTGTTTGCGCGCCGGCTCGGCAAGCCGGAGGAGCTGGCCGCCATCTCAGGCGAGATCGCCAAACTCCAGCATGCCGATGGTGGCTGGGGCTGGCAGATCAAAGAGCCCGCAAGCGACTCCGTCGCGACCGGTCTGGCGCTTTACGCGTTGCAACCCGCTTCCGATCCCGCGACCACCGCTGCCATCTCACGTGCGCAGCGCTGGCTGATGGCGAACCAGAAGGAGGACGGCGGATGGCCGGTGGACTACAGCAAGATCAGTTCCACCGATCGCAGCAAGCCGGAAAAAGCCAAGTCCCTCAAGGACGCCACCATGATCTACTCCTACTGGGGCACGGCCTGGAGCACGCTGGGCCTGCTGCAAGGGGTGCCGGTGAAGCAGGGGGCGCCTGCGGAGTGATGTCGGCGCTTGCCGCAGGCGAAAAACGCGCCTATCCCTCGCTTCCTATGTCAGCCATTCCAGCCGAATTTTCCGGAGTCACCGCCGTCACCAAAGCCAACGTCTATTTTGACGGCAAAGTCGTCAGCCACAGCATCCTCTTTCCTGATGGCAGCAAGAAGACCCTGGGCCTGATCTATCCTGGCGATTTCCATTTCGGCACCGCCAAGGCGGAGCGCATGGAGATCGTGGCCGGTGACTGCGTGGTGAAGCTGGACGGAAGCGATGCGAAGACGAGCTACACCGGCGGCCAGTACTTCGACGTGCCCGCCAGCAGCGGTTTCGACATCAGCGTCGGGCAGGGCATCTGCGAGTACATCTGCTCTTTCCTGGATTGATCCGGTTTTAACGGGCGGCAATTTTTCCTTCACACATTCTTAACACCGTCATCAAGCGCGTTCACTGGAGGCCGGGACATTCTCATGGATCATCCCGCCGACATGAACGACACGACAGACAAGTCCGGCCTGCACAAGCTTTCCACCACCACCCTCGTCATCGCGGCGCTCGGGGTCGTGTTTGGGGACATCGGCACCAGCCCGATTTACACGCTGAAGGAGTGCTTCAGCCCGCACAGCCCCCACCATGTGGCCGCCACGCATGAGAACCTGCTGGGTGTCGTCTCTCTGGTGCTCTGGGCGCTGATCGTGCTCGTCTGCGTCAAGTATCTCGTCTTCGTGCTGCGGGCGGACAACAAGGGCGAGGGCGGGGTGCTTTCCCTCATGGCGCTGGCCTCGCACGGCATGTCGGAGACGCTGAAGCGCCGTGCTGTGATCCTGCTGCTGGGCCTGTTTGGCGCGGCGCTGCTGTTTGGGGATGGCATCATTACGCCCGCCATTTCTGTTCTGAGCGCCATCGAAGGTCTCAAGGACGGCGGACTCCTCGGCGCCCCGCCGACGGATGCCGCCGCAGCGTTGCTCTGGGATGAGCACATGGAGTGGCTGATCATGGGCATCACCATGGCGATTCTCATCGTGCTTTTTGCCGTGCAGTTTTTGGGAACTGCGCGGATGGGGCGCTTTTTTGGTCCGATCACCGGGCTCTGGTTTGTCTCTCTTGCGGCGCTGGGCGTTGCGCACCTCGTGCGGGGGCCGGAAATTCTGGCCGCGTTTAACCCGTTGCACGGCTGGCATTTTTTGGTCAATGGAGGTCATAAGTCCTTTGTCATTCTCGGCAGCGTGTTTCTGGCAGTCACGGGCGGTGAGGCGCTGTATGCCGACATGGGCCATTTTGGGGCGGGGCCGATCCGCCGCGCGTGGTTCGTGCTGGTCCTTCCGGCGCTGGCCTTGAACTATCTGGGCCAGGGGGCGCTGCTCATGAAACAGCCGGAACTGGCGCACGCGCCCTTCTTCCAGATGGCGCCCGGGTGGGCCACGCTGCCCATGGTGCTGCTGGCCACCGCCGCGACGGTGATCGCCTCCCAGGCGCTCATCACCGGCACGTATTCGCTCACGCTCAGCGCCGTGCAGCTCGGCTATCTGCCGCGCCTGAGCATTCGTCATACATCTGAGCATGCGCGCGGGCAGATCTACATCCCGCTGGTGAACTGGCTGCTCATGTTTGCCTGCCTGGCTCTCGTGCTGGCTTTCCGCAACTCCACGAATCTCGCCGCTGCGTATGGCGTGGCGGTGACGATGACCATGCTCATCACCACCTTCCTGTTTTACTTCGCCGCACGGCATCTTTGGAAATGGTCGCGCCTCAAGACATTGCCGCTCTGCCTGCTGTTTGCCGCCATCGAACTGGCCTTCCTCAGCGCCAATCTGGTGAAATTCTTCGACGGCGGCTGGTTCCCGCTGGTGGTGGGCGTGGTCATCTTCACCCTCATGACGACCTGGGCCACCGGCCGCCGCCTGGTGCGCGCCTCCATGGAAAAAAGCGCTCTCACTCAGGAGATGCTCTGCGAAAGTCTCCGGCGCAGTCCGCCGGTCACCGTGCCGGGCACGGCCATCTTCATGTCCAGCACGCAGGGCCGCGCGCCTGTGGCGCTGCTGCATAGCCTGAAGCACTACCGCGCCATTCATGAGCGCGTCATCTTCATGACGCTGATCACCGAGGATGCGCCGTGGGTGCCGCCGAGCCGCCGCGTGGAGGTGGAAAAACTGGCGGACGGATTTTGGCGCGTGACCGGCCGGTTTGGCTTCATGCAGAAGCCAGATGTGCCGCGTCTGCTCCGCCAGTGCGCCAATCAAGGGCTCGAAGTCACCGCGGAAAAAGCCACCTTCTTCCTCGGTCGTGAGATCATCGTGCCCAGCCCCAAACCGGGCATGGTGCGGTGGCGCGAGCACCTCTTCGCCTTCGCCAGCAAGCTGGCGCAGCAGCCCGCGACTTATTTTCAAATTCCTGTGGGCCGGGTGATCGAGCTGGGGCAGCAGGTGGAGATTTAGACGCGCCCGTTAACGCTTTTTTGACGCCGCAAGTCCTGCCTTTAACTCGGCAGGATGGGAGGAGTGGGCATCTTGGCGGTGGATACACTCCATCACGCCATGAACGACCTCATCTACCTCGGCATCACCGTCGTCTTCTTCGTCCTTTGCGGACTCTACACCCGCGGCTGCGAGACCCTCTAAACCTCCGACCACCATGGAAATCATCCTCGTCGGGCTCATCGCCCTTGCCCTCCTCGCCTACCTCACGGTGGCGATGCTGCGTCCTGAAAAATTCTAACTTCCCCTTTCGCCATGCACTCCACCGACTGGCTGCAATTCATCCTCTTCCTCGGCATTCTCGCACTCATCACCAAGCCGATGGGCCTCTACCTCGTGCAGGTGCTCGATGCCGGCGGGCGCACCTGGCTGGATCCGGTTCTCAAGCCGCTGGAACGGCTCACCTTCAAACTGCTCGGTGTTGACCCGAAGCGCGAGCAGACCTGGCTGCAGTACACCTTTGCCATGCTGGCCTTCAGCCTTGTGGGCGTGGTGTTCACCTACGCCATCCTGCGCCTGCAGGATGTGCTGCCCCTCAATCCGCAGGGCCTTCCCGCGCTGAGCCCGCACCTGGCCTTTAACACGGCGGTGAGCTTCACCACCAACACCAACTGGCAGAGCTACGGAGGTGAGGGCACGATGTCCTACTTCTCGCAGATGGTGGCTCTGACCTTCCACAATTTCACCTCTGCCGCCGTGGGCATCGGCATCGCCGCCGCGCTGGTGCGGGGCATTGCGCGCAGTTCCGTGAAGACCCTCGGAAACTTCTGGGTCGATGTCGTGCGGGTCACCTGCTACCTGCTGCTGCCGGTCTGCCTCGTGTTCGCCATCTTTCTCGTCTCGCAGGGCATGATTCAAAATTTTGACGCCTACACTCACGCGAAGACGCTTGAAGGCGCGGACCAGCTTATCGCCCAGGGGCCGGTGGCCTCCCAGGTGGCCATCAAGATGCTGGGCACCAATGGTGGCGGCTTCATGAATGCGAACGCCGCGCATCCTTTCGAAAACCCGACGCCGCTTTCCAATTTTGTGCAGATGCTCTCCATCTTCGCCATCGGCAGCGGCCTGACATATTACCTCGGCCGCATGGTGAAAAACCAGGCCCACGGCTGGGCGGTGTGGGCTGCGATGATGGTGCTCTTTGTCGGTGGGGTGATCGTCTGCGCCCACTATGAGGCGGTGGGAAATCCCATCCACCAGCAGCTCGGCGTGGCCGCCGCGGATGGCAACATGGAGGGCAAGGAGGTGCGCTTTGGCATTTTCAATTCGTCGTTGTTTGCCACCATCACCACCTCGGCCTCCTGCGGTGCGGTGAACTCCATGCACGACTCCTTCACCGCCATCGGCGGGCTGGTGCCGCTCTTCATGATCGAGCTGGGCGAGGTGGTCATCGGCGGTGTCGGCGCCGGCCTGTACGGCATGCTCGTCTTTGTCATCCTCGCGGTCTTCATCGCGGGTCTCATGGTGGGCCGCACCCCTGAGTATCTGGGCAAGAAGATCCAGGCCAGGGAGGTGAAGCTGGCCATGCTCACCCTGCTGATCCTGACGCTCAGCATCCTGGGCTTCACCGCCTGGGCCTGTGTCAGCGCCTGGGGTGTGGCCGGTCTGAACAACAGCGGGCCGCATGGCCTCAGCGAAATGCTCTACGCCTACAGCTCCGCCACCGGCAACAACGGCAGCGCCTTCGCCGGGCTCACCGCGAATACACCTTGGTACAACACCACCCTCGGCCTGGCCATGCTCATCGGCCGCTTCCTCATGATCGTGCCCATCATGGCCATCGCGGGTTCGCTGGCTGGCAAGCAGGCCGTGCCCCCGGGCGCCGGCACCTTCCCGGTCAATGGCGCCACCTTCACCGTGCTGCTCATTGGCACCGTTCTGCTCGTCGGCGCGCTCAATTTCCTTCCCGCACTCGCCCTTGGGCCCATCGTCGAGCACTTCCTCACGGCCCAGGGTCGTTTGTTTTAAACCCTTGAAGTGATCACGGAGGTTTCGCGCCATGAAAACACACTTGCTCAGCCTGCTCCTGCTCGCGCCCCTGGCGGGTTTTGCGGAAAACGACACACAAGTCGTCACCTGCAAGGGCTTTCTGGACACCTACTATGGCTACGATTTCAACGAACCCGTCAGCCATCGCAGGCCCGGCTTTCTCTACAACCACACCACCACCGATGCCCCGGCGGTCAATCTGGCGCTCATCCAGGCCGACCTCAACGGAGGCTGGTATCACGCCAGCCTGGGCCTCATGGCGGGTACTTACTCGCGGGTGAATCTGGCGGCGGAGCCGGAGCTGCTGCAGCACTTCTACGACACCTACATCGGCGTGGCGCTGAACCGCGGCCGCACCCTGTGGCTGGACGTGGGGGAGTTCAGCTCGCACATCGGATTTGAAAGCGCCGTTTCGGCGGACAACTACACGCTGAGCCGCAGCCTCATGGCGGAAAACTCCCCCTATTTCCTGACCGGCGGCCGCCTGACCTGGAAGCCGAAAAAAGAGTGGGAGCTGGCATTCCTGGTGGTGGATGGCTGGCAGCGTGTGCGCCCGCTGGCGGGCAACAGCCTGCCGGGCTTTGGCACCAAGGTGGCATGGACGCCCCATGACCGCCTGACGCTGAACTGGAGCACCTATGTGGGCAGCGAGTTCCCAGACGATCAGCGCCGCATGCGCTACTTTAACAACCTGTATGCCCACATGGTGCTGAGCAGCACGGTGAGCATGTATCTGGGCTGCGACATCGGCTGGCAGCAGCGCGCAACCAGCGGCAACAGCCTGTGGTGGTCCCCCAATGTCATCGTGCGGTGGAAGCCGGACGACCGCTGGTCCACGGCCTTTCGCGTGGAGCAGTACAATGATGCCTCCGGGGTCATTGTGAGCCTGCCCGGCAGAACCGCCCTCACGGGCCTGTCCTTCAACGTGGACCGCCAGATCAGCAAGAACCTGCTCTTCCGCGTGGAGATGCGCTACCTGCGCAACAGCACCCCGGCCTTTCAGCGCGGTGACTCCCTGGTGCGCAGCAGCACCTCTCTCCTGGCGTCCTTCAGCATCCGCTTTTCCTGACACTCACTCATTCATTCATTGAACTCCACTGGCCCGAAGCCACACCTCCATGTCCCACAAACCCACCTCTCTGTTTGATGCTTCCATCCTCGCTCCCGCCATCGGCGAGTCGTTCAAGAAGCTGGACCCCCGCCTGATGGTGAAAAACCCCGTGATGTTTGTCACACTGGTCGGCGCGGTGCTCACCACCGTGAGCATCTTCACCAGCAGCGCCGGCCACGGCTTCATCACACAGCTCAGCATCTGGCTGTGGTTCACCGTGCTGTTTGCCAACTTCGCCGAAGCCGTGGCGGAGGGCCGCGGCAAGGCCCAGGCCGCCAGCCTGCGCGCAGCGCGCAAGGACACCATCGCCCGCCGGCTGAGAAACGGCGTCGAAAGCGCGGTGCCCGCCCCCGCGCTGGAAAAAGGCGACCTGGTGGTCTGTGAAACCGGCGACGTGATTCCTGCGGACGGCGAAGTGATTGAAGGCATTGCCAGCGTGGATGAGGCAGCCATCACGGGGGAATCCGCACCCGTCATCCGCGAGAGCGGTGGCGACCGCAGCGCCGTGACCGGAGGCACCCGCGTCATCAGCGACCGCATCGTCATCCGCATCACCTCGGAGAAAGGCAACACCTTCATCGACCGCATGATCGCGATGGTGGAAGGCGCCAAGCGGCAGAAAACCCCCAACGAGATCGCGCTCACGATTCTGCTTTCGGCGCTGACGCTCATCTTCCTGCTCGTCTGCATCACACTGCGTCCCTTTGGCATCTATTCGGGCGTGGAGTTTTCCACGCCGGTGCTCATCGCGCTGCTCGTGTGCCTGATTCCCACGACCATCGGCGGCCTGCTCAGCGCCATCGGCATCAGCGGCATCGATCGTCTCATCCGCCGCAATGTCATGGCAACCAGCGGCCGCGCTGTGGAGGCTGCGGGAGACATCGACGTGCTCCTGCTGGACAAGACCGGCACCATCACCATCGGCAACCGCATGGCTTCCGACTTCCGTCCTGCGCCCGGCATCACCGAACAGGAGCTCGCTGACGCCGCGCAGCTTGCCTCCCTGGCCGATGAAACTCCTGAAGGCCGCAGCATCGTGGTGCTGGCCAAGGAAAAGTTCAATCTGCGCGGCCGTGAACTCGCCGCCCCGCACGCGGCCTTCGTTCCCTTCACGGCGCAGACGCGCATGAGCGGCGTGGACCTGGACGGCCGCAGCATCCGCAAAGGCGCGGCGGATTCCATCAAGGCCCATGTGGAATCCCTCAACGGTGTTTACCCGCCTGAAATCGCCAAAGCTGTGGAAGGCGCCTCGCGTGCCGGACGCACCCCGCTGGTCGTGTGTGAAAACAGCCGGGTGCTCGGTGTCGTCGAGCTCAAGGACGTCGTCAAAGGCGGGATCAAGGAGCGCTTTGCCCAGCTTCGCAAAATGGGCATCCGCACCGTCATGATCACCGGTGACAATCCGCTCACCGCCGCCGCCATTGCCGCCGAGGCCGGGGTGGATGACTTCATGGCCCAGGCCACACCCGAGGACAAGCTGCGCCGCATTCGCGCCGAGCAGGCGGAGGGGCACCTCGTGGCGATGACCGGCGACGGCACCAACGATGCCCCCGCGCTGGCCCAGGCCGATGTGGGCGTGGCCATGAACACCGGCACCCAGGCCGCCCGCGAGGCCGGCAACATGGTCGATCTGGACAGTAATCCGACGAAGCTCATCGAGATCGTCGAGATCGGCAAACAGCTCCTCATGACGCGCGGATCTCTCACCACCTTCAGCATCGCCAACGACATTGCCAAATACTTCGCCATCATCCCCGCCATGCTTATGGCCACCTTCCCGGCCATCAGCCCGCTGAATGTCATGGGCCTTTCCAGCCCGCAGAGCGCGATCCTGAGCGCGGTGATCTTCAATGCGCTCATCATCATCGCCCTCATTCCCCTGGCCCTGAAAGGCGTGCCCTACCGCGCAGCAGGCGCCGCTGCCGTGCTCCAGCGCAATCTGCTCATCTATGGCCTCGGCGGTGTCATCATCCCCTTCATCGGCATCAAGGCCATTGATGTCGTCGTCGCCACCCTTCACCTCGCTTAATTCTATGAAAGCCCTTGTTTCAGAACTCCGTCCAGCCATCGCCGCCACGCTCGTGCTCGCAGCCGTCACCTGCGGTGTCTATCCGCTGGTTGTCACCGGCATCTCCCAGGCTGCGTTCAAAGAGAAAGCCCACGGCAGCCTCATTGCGGACAAAGACGGCACGGTGCGCGGCTCCGCGCTCCTCGGGCAGAACTTCACCGCTCCTCAGTACTTCCATCCGCGTCCCAGCGCCGCAGGCAGCGGCTATGATGCGGCCAGCTCCGGCGGCAGCAATCTCGGCCCCACCTCGCAGAAGCTGAATGACGCCATCAAAGAACGCATCGCCGCCTATCGCTCCACCAATGGCCTCGCCGCCGATGCCGCAGTTCCGGCGGATGCCGCCACGGCCTCCGGCAGCGGACTTGATCCGCACATCAGCGTGAAGAATGCAGAGCTGCAGGCCGCCCGCGTGGCAAAGGCGCGCAATCTCAGCATCGAGAAGGTGAAAGAACTCATCGCCGCCAGCACCGCCAGGCCCGGCCTCGGTGTGTTTGGCGATGCTGGTGTGAATGTTCTTGAGCTGAATCTGGCGCTGGACGCCGCCAGGTGATCCACCCTTTCACCAACGGCCTCTGTTCGGAAAAGTCACACCATTCAAAATCATGTTCTTCACACGAGCAACCAAGGCCGGGCGGGTGCCGCTGCGTGTGTGGGCGGCTTACTTCTCCGTGCTGGGCCTGCTTCTGCTCCTGTTTGCGCTGACTGCCAGGCTGGCGAAAAATCAGCCCTGTTCAAAGTTTACGCACCCGGACAGCCCGGCGAAAGTCCAGACGGGTGAACGGCCATTCATTCCATGAACGAAGAACACAGACCTGACCCTGATGCGCTGCTCGCCGAGATGCAGCGTGACGAGGCCCGTGTGAAGCAGGGGAGGCTCTTCATTTTTCTGGGGATGTGTCCTGGTGTGGGAAAGACCTACGCCATGCTTCAGGCGGCCCGGCAGCGCCTGAAGGAGGGAACGGACGTGCTGGCGGGCGTCATCGAAACCCATGGACGGCATGAGACGGCGGTCCTGCTGGAGGGCCTGCGGGTGCTGCCGCGCAGGAAGCTGGAGCACCGCGGCTTCATGCTGGAGGAGTTCGACATCGACGCCGTCCTGCAGCAGCGGCCCGAACTGGTGCTGGTGGATGAGCTGGCACATACGAATGTGCCGGGCTCACGCCATGCCAAGCGCTATCAGGATGTGCTGGAGCTGATTGACGCGGGCATCGATGTTTACACCACCCTGAATGTTCAGCACATCGAGAGCCAGGTGGACATTGTGCGGCAGATCAGCGGCGTGGTCATCTCCGAGACGGTGCCGGATTCGATCCTCGACATCGCGCATGAAATCCAGCTCATCGACCTCAGCGTTGAGAAGCTGCTGGAGCGCATGGCGGATGGCAAAGTTTATCTGGGAGAACGTGCGGAGCACGCGGTGAGCAACTTCTTCAAGGAGGGCAACCTCACGGCCCTGCGCGAGCTCGCGCTGCGCTTCACCGCCGAGCATGTGGACCGGGATCTGGAGGACATCCGCCGGGTCAAACGCGTCAGCAGCCCGTGGAAAACCAATGCGCGCCTCATGGTGGGCGTGGGGCCGAGTCCGTATGCGGAAAGCCTCATTCGCTGGACCCGCCGCGCCGCCACACGGCTGAACTGCCCCTGGCTCGTCGTCTGGGTGGAGGGTTCCCGCGTCCTCACCCCCGTTGAGCAGGACCGGCTCACACGTTCGCTGGGACTGGCGCGCAAGCTTGGCGGCGAGATCGTCTCAGTGACGGGCGAAAACATCTCCGAGGCGCTGCTGCAGGTGGCCCGCGAACGCAATGTGTCCCAGATCGTGGTCGGCAAGCCGGAGAAGGCGGGAAGGTGGAGCAAATCGCTGGCGGACACGCTCATCATTGGCAGCGGCGACATCGACGTGTGCGTGGTCAGGCCTCTGGCCGCGGCTGACAAAGCGCGCAACAGGGTGCCGCTGCAGGAGCCGCTGCCGGATTCGATCATTGGCGAATACAGCTGGGCCATGGTGGCCATCTTTGCCATCGCCAGCGTGTGCTGGGGATTGGTGGCACTGACGGGCTATATGTTTGTCGCTCTTGTGTTCCTGCTGGCCATCGTTCTCGCGGCGCTGCGCTTCAGCCGCGGGCCGGTGCTGGCGATGGCCACGCTGAGCGCCGTGTGCTGGAATTACTTTTTCATCCCGCCGATCTTCACCTTTCATATTAGCAAGCCGGAGGACTGGATCATGTTTGGCATGTTCTTCATCGTGGCGCTGAGCATGGGCAGCCTCACCTCGCGCCTGCGCATGCGGGAGGTCGCCGAACGCCGCCGGCTGCGGCAGACGGACGCGCTGCTGCGCGTCACGCAAAGTGCCGCGCTCGCCGCGGAGCCGGAGAAGGGGCTGGCGGAGGCGCTGCGCACGATCAACGAGCTGCTCAATGCGAACACCGCTCTCATCGTCCGTGAGCAGGACCGTTCGCTGCCCAAGGCCGCGCACCGGGCCAGCACCTTTCATCCGTCGCCTAAGGAATGGGGCGTGGTGGCCTGGAGCTATGAAAACAAGCAGTGCGCAGGCCGCTACACCGATACCCTTCCGGAGTCCGCCGCCACCTGGTTCCCGCTGCAGACCGCCACCGCCACCATGGGGGTGCTGGGCGTGCAGTTTGAAGACAGCGCACGCCTCGACTTCGTGACGCGGCAGATGATCGAGGCGTTTGCGCTGCAGATCGCGCTGGTTTTGGAAAAGGAGCATTTCATGCAGGCCGTCAGCCATGCGGAGATGCTCTCGCAGTCGGAAAAGCTGCACCGCACCTTGCTGGACAGCGTTTCGCATGAACTGAAGACGCCCATCGCCGTCATCACCGCGGCGCTGGAAGGGATGGACGGGAAGCAGGCAGGCCCTTACCTCGCCGAAATCACCACCGCCACGCAGCGGCTGCAGCGTGTGGTGGACGGCCTGCTGCAAATGACGAGGCTGGAGTCCGACGTGCTCAAACCCAGCCTGGACTGGTGCGACGTGCGCGACGTCATCAGCGCCGCGAAGCACGCCGTCGGGGCGCCGCTGGAAGCGCATGAGGTGGTGCTGCATCTGGCCGATGACTTTCCGCTGCTGAAGCTGGACCACGCCCTTCTCACGCAGGCGGTGGCCAACATTCTGCACAATGCCGCCATCTACACCCCCGCAGGCAGTGCCATCGAGATCAGCGCCACATTGCGTGACGGGAAGCTCCGCCTGGTCATCCGCGATCATGGTCCCGGCCTGCCTGAAGGCGCGGAGCGGCGGGTGTTTGAAAAATTCTACCGAGTAAAGGGATCTCCGGCCGGCGGCACCGGTCTCGGGCTGGCCATTGCGCGTGGGTTTGTCCAGGCGCAGGGCGGTGACATCATCGCACGAAATCATCCCGAGGGAGGCGCGGAGTTTGTGATCGAGCTCCATCGAACAGCGACATTCAAACCTCCGACTCCATGAATGTTCTGATCATCGATGACGAAATTCAGATCCGCCGCCTGCTGCGCATGGCGCTGGAGTCGAAGGGCTGCACCGTACGGGATGCGGAGAATGGCCAGATGGGGCTGCAGGATGCCATCTTCCACAAACCGGACGTCATTCTGCTTGATCTCGGCCTGCCGGACATGGACGGCGTCCAGGTGCTGAAGCGGCTGCGCGAATGGAGCAGCGTGCCGGTGCTCATCCTGAGTGTGCGCGATCAGGAGGCTGTCAAACTCGCCGCCTTCGAGGCCGGAGCGGATGATTACGTCACCAAACCCTTCAGCACGGCGGAGCTGATGGCGCGGCTGGCCGCCATTCAGCGCCGTCAGGGCGCCAATGACGCGGCCAATCTGCAGTTTGGCCCGCTTGCGCTGGATCCCGTGCATCATGAGGCGGCGCTGGCCGGCCAGCCGCTGAAGCTCACGCCCACGGAATACGCCCTGCTCGCGCAACTCGTGCGGCATGCCGGAAAAGTCGTCACTTTGAAGCAGCTTCTCCGCGCCGTGTGGGGCCCGCAGGCGGAGGAGCAGAGCCATTACCTGCGCGTGTATGCCAACCACCTGCGCAAAAAGCTCGAGGGCTCGACACTTGAGATCAAGAATGAGCCCGGCATCGGCTACCGGCTGGAGGAGAAGTGAAGGCCCTCTTTTTACACTTTCTTAACGCGAAGACCGCGGCTGTTCACTGGCGTGAACACGCTTTGCAGCGAAGGTTTGAACTGCCATGCCAGACGCCGTGAGCTCCAGCCCCAAGTCCTCCGCACCGCCGGTTTCCCTGGCGGAGGTGGGCCAGTATAGCTGCGGGCTGACGCTGGTGTTTGTGCTGGCCTCCGCCTGCTGGGTGCTGCTGCCCTACACCGGCGATCTGTTTGTCGCGCTGGTTCTTCTGATGGCCATCGTGCTGGCAGGCACCTGGTGGAACCGCGGGCCGGTGCTGATGATGGCGGTGGTCAGCGCCCTGGTGTGGAATTACTTTTTCATCCCGCCGCAGTTCACGCTGCACATCGACAAGCCGCAGGACATGGTGATGTTCAGCCTGTTTTTCGTCGTGGCGCTCAGCATGGGGCACCTCATCACGCGGCTGCGTGCGCGGGAGGCGGCGCTGGCGCAGCAGCACGAGGAGCGCGAGCACCTGCTGGAGCTGAAGCACCGCGCCGAGCTGCTGGCGGAGTCCGAGCGCCTGCACCGCACGCTGCTGGACAGCGTGGCGCATGAGCTCAAAACTCCCATCGCCATCATCCGCACCGCTTTGGACGGACTGGGGCAGGGAAATGTGTATGCCGCGGAAATCGAGACCGCCAACCGCCGCCTGCAGCGCATCGTGGAAAACTTTCTGGAGATGACGCGGGTGGAATCCGAGGCGCTGGAGCCACAACCGGACTGGTGCGAGATCGGCGATGTGCTGCACGCCGCCACCGCGCCGATCCAGCAGGAGCTGGCGGCGCACAAGCTGAGGATCACCGGCGCCGCGGACATGCCGTTGCTCCGGCTCGACAGCCGCCTGCTGGCCCAGGTGCTGGGCAATGTGCTGCACAATGCCACACGGTATGCACCCGCGGGCACCGAGATCGAACTTCATGCCGCGCTCACTGGTGGCAGCCTGGAACTCCGTGTGCGCGATCACGGTCCCGGCCTGCCGCTGGGTTCGGAAGACCAGTTGTTTGAAAAATTCTACCGCGCACCCGATTCGCCTGCCGGTGGCACGGGTCTGGGGCTGGCCATCGCTCGCGGCTTGATGCGGGCCATGAAAGGTGACATGGAGGCGCACACTCATCCCACGGGTGGCGCGGAGTTCGTGCTCCACCTCCCGGTGAAAACACGCAGCGCCACATGAGCAAGGCCCTCATCATTGACGACGAACAGCAGATGCGCCGCCTGCTGCGCATGGTGCTGGAGGCGCGCGGCTACGAAGTCTGCGAGGCCGCGGAAGGCCAGCTCGGCCTGCAGGAGGCCGCCTTTCACCGGCCGGATGTCGTGCTGCTGGATCTCGGGCTGCCTGGCATGAACGGCATCGAAGTGCTGAAGCGGCTGCGCGAGTGGAGCGACGTGCCCGTGCTCATCCTCAGCGTGCGCGACCAGGAAACTATCAAGGTCGAGGCGCTGGAACTCGGCGCGGACGATTACGTGACCAAACCCTTTGGCACCGCTGAGCTGCTGGCGCGCCTCACCGTCATCCAGCGCCGCCGTTTCACCCGGCAGAGCGCCGAGATCCTTGTCGGCCCATTGAAGCTGGATCTTCTGCATCACGAAGTTTCTCTGGATGACGCGGCACTCAAGCTCACGCCGACCGAATTTGCCCTGCTGAAAGTGCTGGCGGAGCACGCAGGGCGCATCGTCACGCAGAACCAGATCATGAAACAGGTGTGGGCCGGGCAGAGCAGCGACCCCAGCGAGGGCCTGCGTGTGCACATCAACCACCTGCGCAAAAAGCTCGGTGAAGCCGGCCCGCGCATCGTGAACGAGCCGGGCATCGGCTACCGCCTGGAGGAAGAGTGAGCGAGCTATTGCTCCGGCTTCTTTTCGATCAATGACAGCACCACGCTGGACGGCACGGCTTCATTCAAAGTCATGAGCGTGGGTGGCACCGGGGCAGCGGACCGGGCGGCAGGCTTCGCAGCCTGGGGGCTGCCATACAGCGGCCGGATGCGCGCCACATGGCCGATCACATTGCCATACTCATCGAGAATGGCGGAGCCGCTGCTGCCGGGAGCCCAGTCTGCGCTGACGTCCATGCGCTGCAGGAGCGGGCCTGCCGGTTTGTCTGCGGTGGCCAGGGAGTGCAGGCGGTTCACCATGCCCGAGCTGAAATGGCCGAGCACATCGCGCGGATCGCTGAAGCAGTAGGCAGTGTCTCCCACCTGCACATCGCGGCTCAGGGCCAGTGGCTTGAGGTCCTTGACTGAAACCCGCATGATGGCGGTGTCCGCGCTTTCATCGGCGAAGATCACGGCATCGATGTTCAGTACATCAGTCTCTCCCCGCACCACCACGGGGTGGCCGGAGCCGGACTTCATGGAGACCGGCGGGGCCACGACGTGGCGTGCCGTGACCACGATGTCCGGGCCAATGGCATAGCCGCCCGCCAGATTGGTGTGCCAGCGGTTGCAGCGGGTGCATTGAAACACCCAGCCCACCCGCACGTGGGCTGCGGAGGCACGTCTGGCAATCTCACGACCACGCAGCAGCCCGACCTCGGGCGGAGCAAGTTCAATGCGCTCGGCTGTGGGATGAACAAGCTGCGCCCGGAAATCCTCCGCGGAAGTCAGCCCGCCTTCAGTGGCGAGCGCCTGCACACGGAGCGCCAGCGGACTGGGCGTCATGTCTTCCTGCGGGCTTTTCGCCGCCAGGGGCGCACCTGCGGCGGGCACCATGTCCTTCGGAACTTTTTTGCCCAGCTTGACCAGGGCGCGCGCCACGGTGCCGCGCAGGGCATCACCACGCAGGTCCGCGGGGACCGCGATGATGTGGCCTGTGTCGCCATCGACGAGCCAGCAGGAGGGAATGGAGTGCACGCCGTACTGTTTCACGATGTCTCCCTGCCAGCCGCCGCCATCGCAGATCTGCGGCCAGGTTATTTTTTTGGATTTCAAAAACTCAGGCAGCTCGGCCACATCCTCGTCGTGATCCAGGCTGACACCGAGCACCGCGAAATCGTAGGGGGCAAAGTCTTCGTGCACCCGCGTGAGCTCCGGCAGTTCGTGCATGCAGGGTCCGCACCAGGTGGCCCAGAAGTCCAGCAGCACCAGCTTGCCTTTGTAGTCCTGTGGAAAGCGCACCGTTTTGCCATCGAGGGTTTTAGTCTCAAAGGAAGGCGCGGGTTTGCCGATGAAGGCCTCCTGCTCCTGACGCATTTCAGCCATGCGGGCGGCCGCCAGCCGGCTGGCCCCCTGCTGCACCTCCGCCACGGTTTTGTCAGATTTCACCAAAGCAAAGCGGGAGCCATCGGACGCGAGATTCTGCACTTCATACACCGCCTCCTGCAGCACGAGCGGCTTGCTCAGCGGAAAGAGCTCCGTCCTTAGGTCGATGCGGTCGTCCGCGTTGAGGTCGAGGCCCAGCTTGCAATGTTCGGGCGTGAAATCGCCGGTGTTGGAGTCGTCGCTGAGAAAGGCGGAGAGCTCCCTGCCTTCGAATGAGATTTTGCCAGCGCGTCCATAGTCACGCCGGCACATGACCGGGCCGGGTCCTTTGGCGGTGGCGTTTCGGTAAAAGGCCAGGCTGATGTCCAGCGTTGCATCCGGGTATTTGACCGGAAAGTTCGCCTCGCCCTGCCAGTAGATGAGCTCTTTGTCACCCGACTTGCGGATGTTGGGCTGCCATTTTACCTCGGGGTCGTTGGTCAGGTCGCCGTCGCCATTTGCATCCAGCCACGCGTGCGCCTCCTTTGGGGAGCGCTGGTCGAGGATGAAACCGCGCAGCGAGTTCGGGCCCTTCAGACCGATCTCGAAAAGGGCATACTCGGGATTCACGAGTCCCTCCGGCACCTTGACGATCTGCGCGGGTTTTTCCCGCACGAATGTGACCGCTTTGGGCGAGTAGTAGCGGGCTTTGCTGAAAAACCCCTCGGACATCCATTCCAGCCGGGCCTCTTCGGCCAGGGCGGGGGCAAAGGACAGCAGGCAGAGCAGGGGGATGAAGGATTTCATGGCTGGGTTGGAAACGACTGTAACCGGCTGTCGAAACGTCTGGAGACAGAGTTTTATTATGGCATGCCGGTGCCTTTGTTCATTCCCAGTCATGGCCGGTCAAGATGAAGCATGATTTCCGGCTTTTCGCCTGCGGCGGCCTGTGGTTAATGAGCGGATGCCTTCCGCCCCGCCCGATTCCATCCCTGCTCCCCTCATGCGCCGTGCCTGGCTGATCGTGGGGCTGCTGTTTCCTGTGGCGCTGCTGAACTACCTGGACCGGCAGATGCTGGCCACAATGCAGAAGTCGATGGTTGATGACATCCCCACGATCACCAATGAGGAGTCCTGGGGCAATGTGCTTGCCGCCTTCAAGTGGACCTACGCCTTCCTAAGTCCCATCGGAGGATTCATCGCGGACCGTTTCAGCCGGCGTCGTGTGATCGGCTTCAGTTTGGTGGCGTGGTCTGCGGTAACCGCGCTCACCAGCCTCGTCACCACGATGGACCAGCTCATCTGGGCGCGAGCCGCCATGGGCATCAGCGAGGCTTTTTACATACCTGCGGCACTAGCCCTCATCACTGATTTTCACACGGGCAGCACCCGCTCGTTTGCCGTGGGAGTGCACCAGTCGGGGATCTATGCCGGGCAGATGCTTGGCGGGCTGGCTGGTTTTGTGGCGGATGCGGACGGCTACGGCTGGCAGTGGATGTTCAGTACCTGCGGCGTGGTGGGGATCATCTACGCGGTTCCGTTGATTGCCATGCTCAAGAATCCACCGCCGAATCCTGCAGCGGTACCGGTGGCCTCGCCTTTCGCCAGCCTGCACGAGCTGCTGTGGAACCGAAATTTTCTTTTGCTGGTCGCCTACTTCACATTACCAGCCATCGCCGGATGGGTCATCCGTGACTGGGGTCCGAAAATTCTGCGCGACCAGTTCTCGCTTGATCAGGGCAAGGCGGGAATGATGGCCGTGTTCACCGTGCAGGTAGCCTCCCTCCTTGGAGCCCTGCTGGGCGGGCTTCTGGCGGACCGGCTGATGCGCAAAACCATGCGCGGACGCATCTTTGCCAGCGCGCTGGGCATGATCCTTTTCCTCCCGGCGCTTGTTGGTGTGGGGCATGCGCCGTCGATCGCCATCGCCATCGCTTCTCTGGCGGTGTTTGGCCTGGGATGGGGGTTCTTCGACTGCAACAACATGCCCATCCTCAGTCAGATCACCCGGCCGGAAGTCCGCGCAACCGGCTATGGCCTCATGAACATGGTCAGCATGATCTTCGGCGGCCTGGGCGACAAGGGCTACGGCCTCTTGCGGGATCGCGGCGTTCCTATTGACTACATCTTCGGCGCGTTCGCGCTGGTATGCGTGGTGTCGCTCGGCGTGGTGCTGCTGATCCGGCCGAAGCCGGCGGCGTAATGCGTAACGGACTTTATGCAGCGCGGGGGTCTGCGCTTCGCTGATTACACCGCGCCTTTGCCTCCACTGTTCAGCTCGTGAAACACCTCGGAAAACGCTGCAGCGAGCGCCTGCCAGTCTGCCGCGGTGGAGTCCCAGCCGCTGCTGATGCGCACCACGCGCTTCAGCTCCTCCGCACTGGCGCCGAGGGCGGTCACCACGACCGAAGAACCTTCCTTGCCCGAGCTGCAGGCGGAGCCCGTCGAGATGCTGAAGCCGCGGCGCGAGAGCCGCGTGAGCCATTTCAGATTGTCATGCTGCGGCATCACCATGAGCACGGTGTTCCAAAGCCGGGGCGAAGATTCGCTGATCACTCGCAGAGAGGCGAATTGTGAACGCATCCCGGCGATGAATGCATCGCGCATCCGGCTCTGGGCGGTTTCGATTTCACCCAAGCGCGGCGAGATCATCTCCAGCGCCGTCACCATGGCTTCGATGGCCGGATAGTTTTCTGTGCCTGCACGCCGTCCATGCTCCTGCGGTCCGCCGCGGATGAAGCCGAGGCGCGAGTCTTCTCCGGGCAGCACCAGAAACCCGCAGCCTTTGGGCCCGCCGAATTTATGCGCGCTGCCGGTGATGAAATCGCATTCGCCGAGGTTCGCGGCATCGAGCTTGCCAAGCCACTGCGCGGCATCCGTGTGAAACGGCACGCCCTCTTCGCGGCACACCGCGGCGATCTCCCGCCAGGGCTGCAGGGCGCCGCTTTCGTTGTTCGCGGCCATGACCAAAACCAGCGCAGGCCGCCGGGCCGTAATGGCGAATTTCACCGCATCCGGTTCGATGACGCCGTCTGCATTCACTGGCAGTTCCATCACGTTTTTCCCACGCGCCGCTTCACGCACACTCGGGTGCTCGATCGCGGAGATCAAAACGGTGGCGTCCGCGGGCAGCGAGGCAAAGAGGGCGTTGTTGGATTCCGTGGCGCCTGAGGTGAACACGATGCGTTCGGCATCCGCGCCGATCAGCGTGCCGAGCCTTTCACGTGCCGCCTCGAGCTGCTGGCTTGCGAGCCCGGCATCGCGGTAGAGGCTGGAAGGATTGTGCCAGTGCCTTTCGCTCGCGCGCAGCCAGGCCTCACGTGCGGCGGGCTGCAGCGGTGTGGTGGCATTGTGATCAAAGTAGCCGTTCATGCAGCAGGCTTGAAGCGCGCTGGCAGCGGGATGTGAACCAGCATCAAAATAAACGCGAGGCCGAGGTAGGGCAGCCAGGCCTCGCCGCGGCCGTTGGAGAGAATGCCGTTGACGAACCCAAGCACGCCAACGCCTTCGCTGAGGGCGAAGACCACGATGTTTCCCGCCACAAACCGGCCGCGTTGCTGAGGATCTTCCAGGTTGAGCGTGCTGGTGGTGAATCCGCCCAGGAACAGCAGGCGCAGCAGGAAGCTGAGCATCGTGGCGCTGCCAGCACCCAGGGCCACCACCAGGGAGGCCGAATTCGCGCCCCCTTTGGTCGGAAGAAAAGTCATGGAGCTCAGCACGACCGCATACCCAAGAAGGGAAAAGCACAGCACTCCCCAGATGATGAAGACGATGACACGCGCTTGTTTCATGAGGTCATTCTCACCCGCTTTGGATGCGTGTAAACATTCATCGTTTCACCGCGCAAAAAGCCGACCAGCGTCTGTCCGGCCTCCCTGGCAAAATCAACTGCGAGGCTGCTCGGCGCGGAAATGGCGGCGACGAGCGGGATGCCCCCTGCCAGCGCCTTTTGAATAATTTCAAACGACACCCGGCCGCTCACCAGGAGAATGTGGCGGTCCAGTGGCAGCAGCCCGCGCTGCAAGGCGTGGCCGAGAATCTTGTCGAGCGCATTGTGGCGGCCCACATCCTCACGCAGCACGACCAGATTGCCATCGAGGTCGAACAAGCCGCTGGCATGCAGCCCGCCGGTTTTGGCAAAGGCCTCCTGGGCGGCACGCAGCTTGGCGGGCAGGGTGGCGATCAACTCAGGCGAGACCTGCCAGTCCCCCTTCACAGCGGGAAACTGCTGGAACACGCTCTCGATGCTCGTCTTGCCACAGAGTCCGCAGCTTGAGGCACTGAAGACGTGGCGGGTGAGGGAGTCCCAGTTCACCACCGCGCCACCGAGGAGCACATCGACGATGTTTCCATGCTCGTTGTTCGTGCTGGGACACTGTGAGACTTCCAGGATGTCTCGCGGATTTTTCACCACGCCTTCGCTGACCAGAAATCCGGCGGCGAGTTCCTCATCATGCCCTGGCGTGCGCATGACCACGGCCACGGAACGGCCTTCCACGCGAATTTCGAGAGGTTCCTCCCGGGCGGTGACGTCGCTGACTTCGCTGCTGTGGCTGGCAGGACCCACCTTGAGCACCTGCACGGAGGCCATGGCTGGATTCTCCTTGTTCATCACGAAGCCTCCATGAAATCCGCCGGCAGCACGCCCGCGGGCACCCGGCGTGGTTCGGCGATGAGGCGCACCATCTTGTCAAAGACGTCGCGTCCACGGATGATCTCGATCTCCACGCGCATGAAATAAAACGGGATGTCGGATTCCGGCAGCTTGGAAAAGCGCACGAAATCTTTTTCCGTGGTGACCATGCAGTGCACATCCCGCCGCACGCAGCGGTCCACGAACTGCTTCAGCTCGGGTCCGCGAAAGCGGTGGTGGTCCGCAAACCGGGCGATCACCTCGACCTTGGCGCCAAGTTTGCGCAGGCCGTTTTCAAAGCTCTCCGGCACCGCGATGCCGGACAGCGCGCCCACAAACTTGTCGCGCAGCCCGTCGATAGGCACGCGCTCGCCGGTGTGGATGTTTTCAAAATGCATGGCCTTGTGGCGGCACTCGATGATCTCGGCGGCGCGGTTGTAGCGGCGGATCTGCTTGATGACGTCCTCGCTGTCCCCGTCGGACTTGGTGATGAAGATGTAGCTGGCGCGGCGCAGGCTGCGCGGTGGCTCGCGCAGGGTGCCGCGTGGCAGCATGTAGCCGTTGTTGCCGAAGGCCGCCGTTTTGTCGATCAGCACAATGTCGTGGCGGTGCTTGAGCTTGAGGTACTGCAGGCCGTCATCGAGCACGAGCACGTCAGCGCCGAAGCGCTGGATGGCATGCGCGCCGGCCTTCACCCGGTTTTTGTCCACCACGACCGGAATGCCCGGGCAGTTCTTCGCCAGCATGAAGGGCTCGTCTCCCGCATTGTGAGAGTCGAGCAGGACTTTTTCACCATCAGAAACGATGCGGGGCAGGGGCTCCGGCGGCTTCGGAATGAATCCCAGGCGTGCGGCCAGCTTTTTGGAAAACGGCAGTTTTTTCTGCCGCTTGCTCTTGTAGCCCCGGCTCAGGATGCACACGCGGCGGCCGCGTTCATGCAGAGCCTTGGCCAGCATCTCCACCACAGGTGTCTTGCCGGTGCCGCCCACGGTGAGGTTTCCCACGCTGATGACCGGCACGCCGAGGTGGTGGTCGTGAATGTAGCGGTGACGGTAGAGATAGAGACGCGTGCGCACCGCCGCCGAGTAGATGCCCGAGAGGCCACGGAAAACGAGCCGCAGCAGCGAAGCACGGATGCCGCGGCGGTTGTTGATCACCACGTCGATGACGAAGTTTTCGATGTCTTCCAAAGTGTCTCTCACAGAAGGGCATTGGAGGCGGGAAAGCGCGCCGCGTCAATGAGACGCCTTGCTGTTTGCATGGGAGTTTTGTAGCCTGCGGTATATGAAATTCATTTTCTGGGCGCTGCTGGGTCTCGGCATGATCGTGAGCACCGCTCACGGACGCACCCTGGCGGAGGCTGCCGCGCAGATGGCCAGGCCGCTCAAAGCCGGGTGTGTCGTCACGGGCGAGCGCGTGGGCGACGATGTGAAATATGCCATTTCTGGCGCCGCGCCTGAAGCGGCGGGCGTGCCGCCCGAGAAGCTGGTCTTTGAAATTGGCTCCATTTCCAAAGTCTTCACCGGCCTGCTGCTGGCGCAGGCGGTGGTGGATAAGAAAACGACGCTGGAAACAACGCTCGGCACTCTGCTCGGAGAGCGCGTGAAGTTTGGCGATCCCCGTGTCGCGGCGATCACCTTGAAGCAACTGGCCACTCATACCAGCGGGCTGCCGCGCATGCCGGACAATGCCGTGGCGGGTGCGCTGGAGGACGATCCGTATGCCGGCTATGATGAAAAGCTGCTGCTGAGCTATCTGGCTTCCGCCAGGCTGGAGGGTGAGGGGCCTTTCACCTTCAGCTACTCGAATTTAGGCATGGGCCTGCTCGGGCATCTGCTGGGAGAGAGGTACGGAATTTCATGGGATCAGGCGGTGGCGGAGAAAATCTGCCGGCCGCTGGGCATGCAGGACACGGCCGTTCAGCCGCAGGCCGGACTGCGGCTGGCCACGCCGCATGATGGCGGGAAGGAGACAAAGCCCTGGCATTTTGCCGCTCTGGCAGGCTGTGGCGCCCTGCGGAGCACGGCGGCGGACATGATGAAGTTCGGCGAGGCGCTGCTTCATCCTGACAAAACACCGTTGAAGCCGGCCTTTGCGCTGGCTTTGCGGCCGCAGGCGGAAGCACCTTCCCTGGGCGGGCAGATCGGCCTGGGGGTGCTGATGGGGAAGTTTGATGGGGAGGCCGCCTTGTACCATGATGGCGGCACGGGAGGCTTTTGCTCCGGACTGCAGGTGCTCCCGGCGAAGGGAATCGTGCGCGTGGCTCTGATCAGCAGCAACGAGCTGGCTGGAAGCCAGGTGATCGCCGGCACAGCCGCCACGAAGCCGGTGGACCCGGCCACCCAAAAGGAAATCACCCTGCCTGCCGAGGCGCTGAAGCAGTACCCCGGCGTGTATGAACTCGACCGCGACTCACGCTTCACCGTGCTGCTGCGGGATGGAAAGCTGTATGTCAATCTGACCGCGCAGCCCTTTCTGCGCGCCTTTGCCAGGGCGCCGGACCGCTTCTTTTACAAGGCCGTGGCGGCGGAGATCGCCTTCAATCGCCATGAGGGCGCGGTGCAGTCGCTGACGCTGTTTCAAAACGGCAATGAAATCACGGCGAAGCGCAGCCAGACGCCACCACCGGACTACAAGCTGCGCCCTGGCAAAGAGCTGCAGCCTTATGCGGGGAAATATGAGCTGATGGGGCTCAAGCCGATGACCGTCACCGTGGTGGCAGGCACATTGTTTGCACAGCTTGAGGGGCAGCCGGCGATGCCGGTGTTTGAAACGGCTACAGACCGCTTTGAATACGATGTGGTGAAGGCGGTGCTTGTTTTTACCCGCGATGACAAGCAGCAGATCAACGGCCTCACGCTTTTGCAAAATGGCATGACGGTGCCCGCGCCGCGCGTCAAGAGCCCGACCAGTGCCCCGAAGCCGTGAGGCGGTTTTCTTTTTCGGCGAGAGCCAGGATGGTCTGGAAGTGCGGGCTCTTGCTTTCGCGGTGCACCACACTGGTCTCGATTTTTTTGAAGCCTGCCGTGCTAAGCATGTCGTGGAGGTCGCTTTCGGAGAAGCCGAGCCAGACGTCCGCATAGAGATCGCGTGCCTGCTCAAACTGGTGCTTGAGGAGATCCAGCACCACGATGCGGCCGCCGGGCCGAAGGATGGTCAGAGCGGCCTTCAGCGCCTTCTCCGGATTCTGGGCATGGTGCAGCGCCTGGCTGAGAAAGACCAGGTCCACGCTCAGCGGCGGGATTGGAGGAGCCTCGATGTCGCCGAGGCGAAATTCGAGATTCGTAAAGCCGTGCTTTGCGGCCAGCTCTGCGCCGTAGGCCACCATCTTTTCGCTGTTATCCACTGCGATGACCTTTTTCGCCCGTTCGGCGAGGAGCTGGGAAAGCGTGCCTTCGCCCGCGCCGAGGTCGGCGATGACCAGCGGCGGCATGAGCTTGAGCAATGTCTCACCGAGGCCCTTCCAGGAGCGGCCGGGGATGTAGTGGCGGCCAAATTTTCCCGCCAGTGCGTCAAAGTAGGCTTTCGCGGTCTGAGCCCGTTTGCGCAGCACGATTTGCAGGGCCTCGCTGTCCTTTGTCACTTCACGCAGCTCCGCACCAGCGGCATCCAGCAGCGCCAGAAAATGCTCGTGGGTGGGCAGGTCCTTGGCACCAGGTTTTTCCAGTTGGTACATCCGGTTCTTGCCGCTGCGGCGGTCGCTGACCAGGCCTGCGGTCTTCAATTTGGCGAGCTGGGCGGAGATGTTGGACTGGGGCAGGGAGAGCACCTCCTGCAGCTCCGCCACGCTCAGCTCCTCCTGCTTGAGCAGCAGAAGCAGCCGTACCCGGGTGGGATCGGCAATGAGGCTGAGGGATTTAAGGACGGAGGCCAAGGCTACCCGTAACGTATCAACGCATCATGATACATCAATGCCAGAGTTTTGGTGCGGGAAAAGGGCACCTTCAGAGCTTTGAGGCGGCCCAGATGCCTGCCTTGCTCTGCTGCGCCTGCCGGCGGAGGTTCTGCAGTTCCAGCGCGTAGTCATTGATCGAGCGAGAGTCCGCTGGGAGGCCGGACGTGACACCCGCCACCCGCGCGTAGCCCTGCTGCACCAGGAGATCTGCCAGATACACCGGCCTGCCGGGGCTGACCTCCACCAGAATGAAAGCGTAATATCGGCTGAGTCCGGGCACCTCCTCCCAGCGGGTCATGACGGTAAAGGGCTGCTTTTTGAGGAGCTGCGTCACATACTGCGTGGCGCGCTGTCCTTCCTCGATGACACGCTGGCTGCTCACGCCAAAGTAGCGCGCCTGCTCCTGCACGCGCTGCGGGTGGGTGAGCGAGGCGTCCAGCGCATCCACATAATAGAGCACGAAAATGTGCTCCTCCTCGGTGTCGCTCAGTTTGACGCGAAGCGTGTCTGCCTCGTTGGCGCGGCTTTCGACCAATTTCGCCTTCGGGTAGATCTTGAACTTCTGCAGCGGGGCACGGCTGGCCTCCTGCGCCGCCTGCCCGGGCGGCACCTGGGCCACGGCCACGGGCAGCGCTTGCAGCGGCGCGGGCCGGCTCTCTTTCAGCAGCACTGCCACGAGCACGATGATCAGCACCAGCACGCAGGTGATGGCGAGATTGAGCAAGGTGTCACGGAAAGGCATGCGGAGCGGGCGGCGACGGGTAGGACGCACTGTCCCGCGTTCGGGCGGGTGCTCAAGCTTCAAGTGCGGGAAGGAAGCGAATGCAGAGCCGGTCGTGAAAAGCGGAACGAAGAAAGATCCGGGCTGGTTTGCCGTAATTGGTATGACCTCCTACCAATTCCATGACCATTTCCCCGCTGAAATCCTCCCCTTCACTCGTCGAGCAGGTCTGCTCGCGCCTCGCACGGCAGTTGCGTGATGAAGTCGAAGCCGGTGATGGCAGGCTGCCGCCGGAGCGGCAGATGGCCGAGCGGCTCGGAGTAAGCCGCACCGTATTGCGTGAGGCGACAAAGAGGCTGGAACTGCAGGGGCTGCTGGAGATCCGCCACGGCAGCGGCATCCGGGCGGTGAACCGGCTGCACAAGCCGCTGAGCGGATCGTTGTCGATTCTGCTTCCGGAACTGCCGGAGAGGCTGCGCCAATTGATCGAAGCGCGCAGCGCGATCGAGCCCGAGATCGCAAGGCAGGCTGCGCTGAAGGCCAGGGCCGCGGATGTGAAGCAGCTGCGGAGCATTCATGAGCGCCTCCTGGCGGCGGAGTCACATGATGAGGCGGTGGAGGCGGACATTGATTTCCACCGCACGCTGGCCCGCATCGCGGGGAATGAGATCTTGAAGCTCATGCTGGAGTCGCTGGCGGATCTCGGTCGCGAAAGCCGCCGCGTGACGATTGGCAATGTGGGCAGGCAGCGCGCCATCGACCACCATGCCGCCATTCTGAATGCCGTGGCTGCGCACGATGCTGCCGCTGCCGCCGAGGCAATGAAACACCACATGGACGAGGCGGCGCGTGACCTCGGGAACAAAGCGAAGGGCAAACGATGAAAACCGCTCTCTTCATCCTCGCGGCCGCGATTCCTGCGCTGGCCGTCGATTTCGACCAGGACATCCGCCCGCTGCTGCAGCGGCATTGCGTGGAGTGCCATGGCGAGAAAAAGCAGAAGGGCGAGCTGCGCCTGGATGCGAAGGTCTTTGCCTTCAAAGGGGGACATGAGGGGAAGGCCATTGTGGCCGGTGACGCGGCCCACAGCCTGCTGCTTCAGCGCATTGCCTCCGCCGATGATGACGAGCGGATGCCGCCCAAGGGGGAGCCGCTTTCAGAAACTCAGATCGCGCTGGTTCGTGCCTGGATCGCCGCCGGAGCCGTGTGGCCAGAGAACGCGGCGGACAAGGCTGCTGCGGTGGACAAGCGGCTGCAGCACTGGGCGGTGCAGCCCGTGCGCAGGGTGGAGGGCGCGTCCATTGATTCTCTGATCGCGGCGAAGCTGGCTGAGAAAAATCTCACGATGTCGCCTGAGGCGGACCGCCGCACTTTGATCCGCCGCCTGAGCTTTGACCTGACCGGCCTGCCACCTGCACCAGAGCGGGTGGAGCGGTTTGCGAAGGATGCGGATCCGAAAGCCTACGAAAAGCTGGTGGATGAACTGCTGCGCTCTCCCCACTACGGTGAGCGCTGGGCGCGGCACTGGCTGGACATCGCTCATTACGCCGACACGCATGGCTTTGAGCGCGACCAGCTGCGCCCCAATGCGTGGCGCTACCGCGATTACGTCATCGCCGCGCTCAATGCCGACAAGCCCTACGATCAGTTCATCCGCGAGCAGATCTCGGGAGATGTGATCGCGGCCAATGACCCGCAGGCTGTCATCGCCACCGGATTCCTTGCCGCCGGGCCGTGGGACTATGTCGGTCAGGTGGAGACGAAAAGCGATATGCTCAAGCGTGCAGCCCGTGCGGGCGATCTCGATGACATGGTCACGCAGGTGATCACGTCCACGATGGGCATCACGATCAACTGCGCGCGCTGCCATGATCACAAGCTGGATCCCATCAAGCAGGAGGAGTACTATCGCCTGTGGGCGGTGTTTGCCGGAGTGAAGCGTGGTGACCGGGAGGTGGACAGCGCCGAGGCGAAACACATCGCCGGAGAAAAGGCGCGACTCACGGAGGAGCTGGCGGCTACGCGGGCGGAAATCGCGAAGCTCGCTGGAGACGGTCTCGATCTGGCGGACATGGTGGGAGCCGGTGTCAAAGGCCGTGGGATCGACTTGCGCACCGGGAATCTCACGACTGGCAAGCTGGGCTATCACCGGGACATTCAGACGAACCGGCTGCAGCGCATCGAATGGCCCGCCGAGGTGAAGGACACGGAGCGGCTTGTGTCCTGGGTGTTCGTGCCGGATGGCCGCAACCCGGTGCCCGTGGCCGCCAAGCAGGAAGTCAAAGGGCTGCCCGCCACCAACGGGCACACCTGGGACGTCATCCGCAACGGCGCGCTCAACGCGCAGCGCAGCACGAAGATTGGCGGGGTGGATTACGCAGAGAAGGATCATTCCATCCTGGGCCTGCATGCGAACAGCGGCATCACCTTTGATCTCGAAAAGATCCGTCAGAGCAGCGGGCTTGGCGCCATGCATCTCACCGCGGCCCTTGGCTTCGGTGCGGACGCGGGTGCCGCGGCCTCGCGCGCGGACTTCACCGTGTATGTGGATGCGGAGCGCAGCTTTCAGAGGCTCAAGATGCGCAAGGATGAGTTTACCCACCTGGACATCGCGGTTCCGGCGACGGCGAAGACGCTCACGCTCATTGCCACGGATGGCGGAGATGGCATCAGCAGCGATCTGCTGTTTCTTGGAGATGCGCGGCTGGTGCCTCAGGTGGAGCACAGCCGGCTTTCCGCTGCCGAGCAGGAACGGCTCACGCACCTGCGTGCGAAAGTGGTCAAACTGGATGCTTCTCTCAAAGCCCTGCCAGAGCAGGCGAAGGTCTATGCGGTGGTGAGCGAGCCAAAGCCGGCCGTGATCCAGGTGCAGCGGCGGGGCAATGCGGAGGATTTGCAGCAGGAGGTGCAGCCGGGTGCGTTTGCGTGGGCCCCGCACGCGAGCAGCGATTTCGGCACCAACGCAACGCCGGAAGGTGAACGCCGCCGCAAACTGGCGGAGTGGATCACGCAGCGCGACAATCCACTGACGCGCCGTGTGCTGGTGAACCGCCTGTGGCATCACCATTTCGGCCAGGGTCTTGTCACCACACCCAGCGACTTTGGCCTTGGCGGTGACAAACCTTCGCATCCTGAACTGCTCGACTGGCTGGCGGATGAATTCCTGTGCGGCGGCTGGTCCTTGAAGCACTTGCACAAGCTCATCGTGATGAGCTCCGCGTACCGGCAGCAGTCGGTGGTGAAGAATGATGGGGCGAGCCGCGTGGATGCGCAGAACCGCCTGCTCTGGCGGCAGAATCCGCGGCGGCTCGATGCTGAATCCATGCATGATGCGGTGCTTAGCACTGCCGGAACGCTGAACCCGGCCATGGGCGGCCCCGGCTACCGCGACTTCAATTTCACCGAAGCCTACGCGCCGATCTACGACTACATCACACCGGACAAGCCTGACCTCCTGCGACGAAGCATTTATCGGTTCGTCGTGCGCACCACTCCGCACCAGTTTATGGCCACGCTGGACTGTCCTGACCCGGCCAACCTCACCCCCGCGCGCGCGCAGACCACCACCGCGCTGCAGGCGCTCACTTTGAGCAACAATGAGTTCATGCTGCAGCAGGCGCAGAGCCTCGCCACGCGGATCGAAAATGAAACCGAGTCACGCGCCGCTGGGATCCGGCGGGCGTTTCAGTTGTGCTTCCAGCGTGAACCTAAAGCGGATGAGCTCAACGCGGCGACTCACCTTGTTTCGGAACAGGGACTCTTTGCCCTGTGCCGCATGCTGCTCAATGCGAACGAGTTTGTGTATGTGGACTGATCTTATTCTTCCACCTCAAACATCCAGCGTCGGCGTTCGTGCCGAATCTGGAGCACGGTCACCTGTCGTTTTGGCTCGTCGATCACAAACAGCACCCGCCAGCCGATGCCTGACTTCCACGGACGAAACAACAGCTGGCGAACTTCGAACTCAGGCCGCCACCTCCCGTTTTCGGGTGCCGGAGGATGCTTGCCTGGCATCTGACCGAGGCCCGCCAGAGCTTTGTGCAATTTCAGCAACCATGCCTGTGCCAAATCTTCACCACCGTGGTTTTCATCGGACTCAAACCATTCGATTTGTTCCACAATGTCCGCCTGCCCCTAGGATGAGAGGGTTACAGAACAGTTCATCGCGCCGCTCTCCGTTTTGCTGCCTGCCGCTGGATTTGTGCAAAAGCTTGATCAAGCGGCATGCCTCGTTTCCCCTTGGCAT
This sequence comes from Prosthecobacter sp., assembly GCF_044227185.1. Lineage (GTDB taxonomy): Bacteria > Verrucomicrobiota > Verrucomicrobiia > Verrucomicrobiales > Verrucomicrobiaceae > Prosthecobacter. The sequence continues at coordinate 185,231 of NZ_JBGAFO010000003.1, forward strand.
AGTTGTCCAGAGCGGACTTAAGCCGCAAGTCGGCCCGACGTTCCTCGGCGTCATGCGCCAGCTTCTCGTAAGCCTCGACGGAGAGAACCACAGCCGCCGCTTTGCCGTTATGGGTGAGAACACGAGGTCTGCCATGCTTTTTCAATTCAACCGTGTGTTCGCGCGTCCGGCGGGCAAAGTCGGTGAGACTGACGATGTCTTGATCGAAAACCAGATTCATAGCTGCATCGTAGCACAGAATAATGTGCGGTAACAATGACATTTCCCACCCCATGAAGTCTCCTTTTTCCTGCCGCCGTCACAAACGAGCCGTCTCACGTCGTGATTTCCTTTGGGAACTTGGCGGTGGCCTGGGCGCAGTCGCGCTCTCGACGATGCTGAGCGACGCTCAGGCGGCCACCAATCCGCTCGCGGCCAGGCGTCCGCCGTTGCCGGCCAAGGCGCGTGCGGTGATTCAGATTTTCTGCCCCGGCGGGCTCAGCCATGTGGACTCGTGGGATTACAAGCCGGAGCTGGCAAAGCGCAGCGGCAAGCCCTTTGATCCGGATGGAAAGATGCAGTTCTTTGCCTCCAAGCCGGGCAACTGCCAGGGAAGCTACTGGCCCTTTCGCCAGCATGGGGAGTGCGGGCGCTGGATCAGCGATCTCTTTCCGCAGCTTGGGGGCTGCGTGGATGATATGGCCTTCATCCACTCGATGCAGAGCAAAAGCGCGCTGCACGGGCCGGCGATGTTCATGGCCAACACCGGCTTCATCCTGCCCGGCTTCCCCAGCATGGGCGCGTGGGTGACGTATGGGCTGGGCAGCGAGAGTGTAAACCTTCCCGCCTTCGTGGTGCTGCCGGATTCGCGCGGTCTGCCGCCCGGCGGGGTGATTAACTGGGGCGCAGGCTTTCTGCCTGCGGTGCATCAAGGCACCACTTTGCAAACCGATGCCGAAAAGCCGCCGATCGCGGATCTGTTTCCTCCCAAGAACTTTGCGCAACTGCGCGGTGAAAGTGAGCAGACGAGCCGGGATCTCCTGCAAACGCTGAACCGAAGCCATGCTGCCGAGCGTGCGGGCAATACGGAGCTGGAGGCGCGCATTTCCGCCTATGAACTCGCTGCGCGCCTGCAGCTCAGCGCTCCGGAAGTCACCGATTTGCGTGGCGAGACGGACGCCACCAAGCGGCTCTATCAGCTCGAGCACGAAGACATCGGCCCGTTTGGGCGGCAGTGCCTGCTGGCGCGGCGGCTGGTGGAGCGCGGCGTGCGCTTTGTTCAGATCTACTGCGGGGCGGAAAACACCACGGCCAAGAAGATCCGCCCGAACTGGGACAGCCACGAAGACCTGGTGAGGGATCACGGCTACTGGGGCCAGGTGCTGGACACAGGAGCCGCCGCGCTGCTGCGGGATCTCAAATCACGCGGCATGCTGGACAGCACGTTGATCATCTGCACCAGCGAGTTTGGCCGCCAGCCTGCGGCGCAGGGGAAGGGAAGGGACCACAACTCGGGTGCTTTTACCGCCTGGATGGCCGGTGGCGGAGTCAAGGGCGGCACGGCCTATGGCAGCACTGATGATCTGGGCTCCAAAGCGGCGGAGAACCCCGCCTACTGCTATGATCTGCATGCCACCGCTCTGCGCCTGCTGGGCATCGATCACGAAAGGCTCAGCGTGTATAACAACGGCATCCAGCGCCGTCTGACCGATGTGCATGGGCATGTCATCGAAGACATCCTTGCCTGAAGGCGCAAATTTTCTGGAAGACCTGGCGGCGCATCTCAGTTTGTGACCATCCCTGAATGGAAATGAGACACTCCCACGCACTTCTGGCGGCTCTGCTGCTGACTTCCAGCCCGGCCAGTTCCGAGGTGGTGGATTCGATCGGAGCGTTCAGCAAAACCTTCTCCGCACTGGCTCCGGGCTCAGTCGTTGAGGTGGCGGACGGCACTTACACGGCGAAGGGCGGAATGAAGATTGTGGGGAAAAAGGGCACGGAGGAAAAGCCCATCGTCATCCGTGCGCAGCATCGAGGCAAGGCGCTGATCGATGGCACGGCCGGGTTCACTCTCAGAGGCTGCGAGCATGTGCTTCTCGAAGGCTTTGTTTTTATCCACGATGCCGACCAGCAGTCGGTGATGCTGCAAAACTGCCACCATGTGCGGGTGACACGGAACACGTTTCGTCCCGTCGAGCGTGCGAAGCCGAAACACTGGGAACACTGGGTAACCGTGGACGGTGCGAACAGCGGCGACAACCGCATCGACCACAATTTGTTTGAGCGCAAAGTCAACCGCGGCAGCCCGGTGTTTGTGCGCGGTGATGACGAGGCGCTGGTGTGCTCGCAACATGACCGCGTGGATCATAATCATTTTCGGGATGTGGTGTTTGCCAATGGCGAGAACGGGCATGAGACCATCCGCACGGGAGGCAATGATCTCGGGGCATCGGGACGCAGCTCCTTCACGACCATTGAGGACAATCTCCTGGAGCACTGCAGCGGCGAGGACGAGCTCATGTCCCTCAAGTCTTCCGACAACATTGTGCGCCGCAATACTCTCATCAACTGCCGGGGGGCGATCTGCATGCGCCTGGGGAACCGCACCGAAGTCTCCGGCAATTTCATCATCGCCACGGAAGATGGACCCGGATTTGGCGGCGTGAAGCTCTACGGGTATGAGCATCGTGTCTTCAACAACTACTTCCAGGGCCTGACCGGCAGACGCCACGATGCGCCGTTTGCCCTGGTGCCCGGCATGCATGACACGCCCACCACGGAGAACATCGGCAAAAAGTACGACGACAACACCGCGACTTCACCGACGAAGTGCTGGATCGCCCACAACACCTGGGTGGACTGTGCGCCGCTGCAGTTTGGTTTTGAGAAAGAAGAGAAGGGGCGGCAGCACATTCCCACCGCCTGCATCTTCATCAACAACCTGATCGTGCGTACCAAGCTCATGTCCACACCGCTCATCAACCTTGGGATGATGCGTGATCTCAAGGCGCAAGGCAACATGGCTTCCACGGTCGAACCGGCGTCGACGGCTGAATGGGCTGGTTGGTTCCGCTTCGCAGAGCCGCAATCGCTCCTGGAGAAAAAGGGTGAAGGGCCCTGGCGTCTGACCGCCAAGAGTCCGGCCATCGATGCCGCCAGCGAAGCTGCTGCAAAAATTTCGGACGACATCTTTGGTCACGCACGGAAAACTCCCGCCGACATCGGCGCTGAGGAGTTCAGCCAGGAAGCCGCCAAACACGCCATGCTGACCGCGGACAAAGTTGGTCCGGACGCCCCTTAAATCTCATGCCTCAGCCTCACATCGCCATCATTGACTGGACCACCTCGCCGCAGGGAGATCCTGAATCCACCATCGAACGCCAGATCATCGGGGACGCGGCGCGCGTCTCGCGCACGCTTTGTGAAACCGATGCGGATCTGACGGATGAAGTCTGCGGGGCCAATGCCATCATCATCTGGCACAACATGCCTCTCACGGCCAAAGGCATCGCGAAGCTCAAGAACTGCCGTGCTATCATCCGCAATGGGGTGGGCTTCGACAGCGTGGATGTGGCTGCGGCGCGGGAGCGCGGCATCGCCGTGTGCAATGTGCCGGACTACGGCACGGAAGAAGTCGCGGACCATGCCATCGCCCTCGCCATGGCGCTGTGCCGTCAAATCATGCCGCTGGATGCCGAGGCAAAGCAGCTTGGCTGGAACATCCGCGTCACGCCCAAGCTCCGCCGCCTCAGCACCCTCGCTTTTGGCGTCGTGGGTCTGGGGCGCATCGGCACGGCGACTGCGCTGCGTGCCAAGGCGCTTGGCTTCCGCGTCATCTTCCATGATCCCTATCTTCCGAACGGAGCGGACAAGGCGGTGGGTCTGACTCGCGTCCGCACGCTGGATGAGCTTCTCGCGCAAACCGATGTCCTCTCATTGCACTGCCCGCTGAATGGAGAGACGAGGCATTTGATTTCTGAGCGTGAGCTGGCGCTGCTCAAACCCGGTGCCTTCGTGGTCAATACCGCCCGCGGTGGGGTCATAAAAAAAGACGCCATCCTCGCTGCGCTGCGTGAAAACCGCATTGCGGGTGCGGGCCTGGATGTCATCGAAGATGAGCCGCTGCGGACTGTGGAGGAAGCGGCCACGTCAAACCTCATCGCCACCTGTCACGCGGCCTTCTGCAGTGTGGAGAGCAAGATCGAAATGCGCAGCACCTCCGCACGCATCGCTCTTGCCGCAGTGCGCAATGAGCTGCTGGAAAACGTCGTGAACGGCGTTTGCTCCACTGGAACCCCTATTTGATCCACCCACCATGAAACTCCGTCATTTGCTCGCCGCTTCTTTTGCACTCATTTCAATCTCCTGGGCACAGGAGGCCAAACCGTTGCTGCATGACCACCCGCTGCCGGTTCTCGCCGCGCCAGATTTCAAGGGGCCGCTGGATGCAAGCTTCAGCATCGCCAAAGGAAAGTGGACACCCGAAAACGGGGTGCTCGGTGTGCTGGACCTGCCGGAGCAGAAGCACATCCCGGTGCTGCATCACAAAGTAGGGCTGGCCAGCGCCACCATCGAAGTGGAGTTTATGATCGAAGGACCGGGAACGTTTCTCGTGGGGTGCGATTCCGCCAAGCACGTCGGCCGCGTGGTGGTCACAGCCACGCAGCTAAGCATCGCGGAAGATACCGTGGCCCCGTCGCACACTATCGCCAAGCTGCCGATGACGGTGAAGCCCAACGAGTGGCACAAGCTGCGTGTGGAATGGCAGGGGGATCAGATGGCCGCCAATCTCGACGGGCAGGAGCTGAAGGCGCAGCATCCGTATTTTGCGACCGCAAAAGCGCGCAGCTGGCTGGCGGCAGGGAAGTCCGTGAAGGTGCGCAATCTCAAGATCAGCGGCGAGACAAAGCCATGAAGCGCCTTCTTTGCTTTCTCGGCCTGCTGTTCGTGGCTGGTGGTGAACTGCCGGGTGCCGAGCCGCAGGTGCTGCTGGAAGAAAAGTTCACCGCGGAGCTTTCCAAAGACTGGTTCTGGGGTCTGGGTACCTGGACCTCCAAGGATGGTGTTCTGCGCGGTTTTGAGTCGGGCACGCGCCGCCATGGCCCGGTGAAAATGCGCAAGCTGGTGCTCAAGGATGCTGTGCTCGAATGCGATTTCCGCTTGGAGGGCAAGGCGACGTTTGCCGGGATCATTTTCAACGGCTCTCAGGAGCGCGGGCACATCGTACATCTGGTGATGGGCAAGGACGCAGTGCGTATTTTGGCCCACCCGAAAAAGGGTGAGAATGTGGAGCTGCTCAAGCAGTCGAACGTCCTTTCCACGGGCGAGTGGCATCATGTGAAGATGGAGTTCAAAGGAGAAACCCTAACCGCCACCATTGATGGAAAGACCTTCACCGCCAGCCATCCCTGCATTGCGGAGGAAAAGCAGACCTTCGGGCTGGGTGGGGATTCAGGAGGTCCCGAAGGTGAAAAAGCGGGAGCCCTGGAGTTTCGTTCACTGAAGGTCAGCGGCTGACCCGGTGGCAGCGGCGGATGATCACCGCTGCGATGACGGCCCCCACGAGATTGGAAACCAGATCCCAGCCCGTGTTTTCGTAACCGCCGACGTTGGTGTTCGGAATCGTCAGCACGGCGATGAACTCGATCACTTCATTCAGCGCGCCGAAACCCATGCCCGCCGCCGCGGAAAGAGTGAGCATGCCGAACGTCGGACGTACGGCACCTCCGTCTGACTGGCGCAGCCTGGTGCTCAGAAGGTGCCAGCACAGCCAGGTGGTGACACCAAACCCATAGGCATGCACGATTTGGTCGTATTTCAGCCAGTGAGGGAAGATCCACCAGCTGTAGAGCACCGCCTGCTCCCCGTTGTACGGCCAGCCTGCGGGCAGGGGACAAAGGCCGCCAGCCATATGGGCCAGTCCCCACACCGAAAAGGCCCATAGCAGCGGTGTGGTGAGCCTCACCCGGCGATGAACAGCACCCATGACGCTGATCAGCACGAGCATGACCACGATGTAAAAGATGAACTCGCGGTTCCCTTGAACGACCGCTCCAGCGATGGCTGCGACCATGTAGGCGCCGTTAAACAGAAGAACTGGCAGCAGCTTCGGGGCAGGGGAAGGAGACATGCTGCAAGGATGCAATGCCGGCCAAAGCTTTGGCAAGGCCTTCTTTCCACGCCGGTTGACTGGCATCCTGTGTGCTGCATCCTAGCGCACCCCTCCCGCATGAAATACTTCCTCCCGTTTGCTGCCTTGGTACTGTCCGCATCGCCGAGCCCGGCTCAGGTCACCCTTGAATCGGTCAAAGGCTTTGCCGATCTCGAAAAAGTGGCTGCGCAACTGGCCATGCAGCCCTACCAGGCACCCACGCAGCAGCTGGACCCGTTTTTCGAGGGGCTGAAGTACGACGGCCACAGGCAGATCCGCTTCCTGCGGGACAAGGCCTTGTTCGCCGACCAGGGCGATACTTTCCGTGTCGAGTTCTTCCATCCAGGCTGGATGTTCAAGAAGCCGGTGGTCTTTTATGACATCAAGGAGCCCCAGACTGTCGGCGTGCCGTTTGATGGCAGTCACTTTGACTACGGCGAACTCAAGGTGCCCGCGGATGCGAAAAATCCCGTGGGCTACGCGGGCTTTCGCGTGCTGGCGCCAGACTCGCTGGTGAAGCGGCCTTTTGAATTCATGGTTTTCATGGGCGCCAGCTACTACCGGGCGGTGACCACGCAGCTCGGCTACGGCATCTCCGCGCGCGGTGTGGCGGTGAACACCATCGGGGGCGAACCGGAGGAGTTTCCCGACTTCACGCATTTCTGGTTTCAGCAGCCGAAAGTCGGAGACAAGTCCTTCAAGCTGCTCGCCTTGCTCAATGGCCCCAGCATCACCGGTGCGTATGAGTTTGAGTCCACCCCCGGAATCAGCACCGAGATGAGGATCAAATCCACGCTGCATCTGCGCAAGGCGGTCAAAATGCTCGGCATCGCGCCTTTCTCCAGCATGTTTTGGTTTGGCGAGAACTCCCACCCCAAGCCCTATGATTTCCGGCCGGAGGTGCATGATTCAGACGGTCTGCAGGTGGAAATTCAGGACGGGCCCTCCATCTGGCGTCCGCTGGATGTCAGCCGCGACATGCGCCTGAGTATTTTTGAAACGGACAAGCTCAAAGGCTTCGGCCTCGCAGAGCGTGATCGCGACTTCAACAACTTCCAGGATCTTGAGGCCAACTACCACCGCCGCCCGGCCGTCTGGGTGGAACCGGTGAGCGGCTTTGGCAAAGGGGCGGTGACTCTGGTGGAGCTTTCCACCGGTGAGGAGACCTGGGACAACATCGTGGCCATGTGGAAACCTGACCAGCTTCCCGCAACACCCGCGGAGGCGATGAAGGTGGAGTACAAGCTGCACTGGCTGGACCAGCACCTGCCAGGGGTGCTGTGCAGGGTGCTCAGCTCACGGCGCGGCTTTGTCATGGATTCCGACGACCACCTGTATGTCATCGACTTCGGCAAAGGGCTGGAGAATGGCGAAGGCAAGCCCAAGGACTGGGCTCCCGACATTGACGTGGTGCTCAGCGCCGGTGAGGCGAAGCTTCTGGACAAACGTGTGATGCGCAACCATGAGACCGGCGGCTGGCGCGCCTTCTTCAAGCTGGACATCCCTGACAGCACCAACCTGCTGGAAATCATGATGGAGCTGAAGGACAAGGAGAAGGTCATTTCCGAACGCTGGATGTATCAATGGCGTCGCTAAGTCTCATCGACCTGGGCTGGAATGACTTCTTTGCGAAGCATTTTGAGCCCTGCCGCGCCCAGGGGTGGAAACCTGCGCGCCTCATCCGCGACAACAAAATCAGCTACGGCGCACTGCTTGAAGACGGCGCGAACGGCTTCGATGAGTTTGAAGTCATCCTGAGCGGCAAGGTTTATCACGATGCTGAAACGGATGCCGACCTGCCGGCCGTGGGCGACTGGGTGGCGCTGGAGGTAGGCGGAGAGAACGGCGACAACATCATCCGCGCCCGCCTGCCGCGGCAGACCTGTTTTTCCCGCAAAGCTTCAGGATTCAGCGCGGAGGAGCAGGTGATCGCCGCGAATGTGAACGCAGTCATCGTCGTGACCGATTCCGGACCGGACTACAGCCTTCGCCGGATGGAGCGCTACTTCACCCTCATCGCCCGCAGCGGCGCAAAGGCCGTGGTGCTGGTGAATAAGGCGGACCTGTATCCCGACAGCCAGAACCAGGAGGCGGCGCAGGCCATCCGTGATCTGAACGCGGATGCAGACGTGCATGTGACCAGCGTGAAGAAGCGCAAGGGTCTCAAGGTGCTGAAGGATTATTTCAAGCGCGGCCAGAGCGTCGCCGTGATCGGCTCCAGCGGCGTGGGCAAGTCCGCACTGGTGAACCTGCTGCTAGGCGAAGACTGGCAGTGGGTGGACGAGGTGAACGAGATCACCGGCAAAGGCCGCCACACCACCACCGCGCGCGAGCTGCTGGTGCTCGACAAGGGCGGCATCATCATCGACAACCCGGGCATCAAGGAAGTGCAGATGTGGACGAATGAAACCACGCTGCGCGAGCGCTTTGCCGACATCGATGAACTCGCCCGTCAGTGCAAATACGGCGACTGCAAGCACGGCACGGATGCCGGCTGCGCCATTCGCGGCGCCGTGGAGGCCGGCACGCTGGATGCCGAGCGCTACGAGGGCTACCTGAAGCTGGAGGATGAAATCGCCAAGCTGCGCAAACAGCGCAAGAAACGCCAGGTGACCGTGGAACGCCGCAACAAGCGCGATCATAAAATCAAAGCGCGCAATCGTGTGGATCGCGAGGATATCGAGCGCGATTTGAAACCGCGCAAGTAGCCTGCCGCCATGTCACAGCCACCACCTCCCACCCGCACTGGCCTTGCCCGCGCCATGTCAAAGCTCGGCTTTTGCTCGCGCAGCCGCGCCACCGAGCTGATCCGCATGGGCAAGGTGAAGGTAAATCTCGTGGTGCGGAAGAATCCTGAATTTCCGGTGATCCTAAAAAAGGACGTCATCATCATGGACGATGTCAGCATCAATCAGGCACCACGACTCTACGTCATGCTCAACAAGCCCCGGGGGCTCGTCACCAGCGCCTCGGATGAACTCGGACGCGAGACGGTGTACTCCTGCTTTGAAGGCTCCAGGCTGCCGCATCTCTCCCCCGTGGGCCGGCTGGACAAGGCGAGTGAAGGCATGCTGCTCTTCACCAATGACAATGTCTGGGCGGATGTCATCACCAATCCCGACACGCACCTCGACAAGACCTACCATGTGCAGATCAGCGGCACGGTGGATGAGAAGCGTCTCGCGCAGATCAGGCAAGGTGTCGTTGACGAAGAGTTGGGCGGCCATCTCTCCGCCAAGGCGGTCAAAATTCTGCGCACGGGAGAAAAGAATGTGTGGCTGGAGGTGGTGCTGGATGAGGGCCGCAACCGCCACATCCGCCGTCTGCTCGAAGCCTTCAACATTGAAGTCCTTCGCCTCGTCCGCGTGAAAATCGGCATGCTGGTGCTGGGGAATCTGCCGAAGGGGCAATGGCGCGAACTGACAAAGTACGAGGTTTTGAAGTCGCGTGAGCCGCAGGCGTGAGCGGTCACTGCGTCACCTGATCCCAGCTCAGCTTGAAGCGGGCCAAATACTTCTTGAGCCTGTCAGCGTCGTTCATTTTGGCGCGCTTGGTGCGGGAGATGGCGAAGAGCTTGCGTCCGGCATCGGAAAGCGTTTTGCTCTCCCTGCATGCCTGGAGCACGTAGTCGAGTTGAGCCAGATCAAAGGGGTCGATCGCCGCCCGCTGGGCGGCAGTGAGCGTGGTGTTTTGGGAATGGGGTGGCTGTGCTCCGGTGTCCTGCCAGGCTTCGCGCAGTCGTGCCGCCTCGGTCTCCACGCATGCCACGGTGATTCTTCCCTTGGGGGCCAGCGTGGCCATGCGTGTCACCGCCGCATTAAGGTCGCGGAAATTGGCGCTCCATTTCGCTTCAGGACTGCGTGCAAATTTCAGAAAGGCTTCACGCGCCTCCTTGTTCATGCGCACCTGGCGCCGGTTTGTTTTGGCAAAGCGCTCCAGTTCAAAATCAAGATTTGCGGCGATGTCTTCGCGGCGTTCTGCCAGGCCCGGCAGTGTGAAAGTCCAGAGGTTGATGCGGGCCAGCAGGTCATCGCGAAATTTCCCGGCAGCCACCTGGGCACGCAGATCACGATTGGTGCCCGCGATGAGCTGAAAGTCGCTTTGCACCGCTTTGTCGCTGCCCAGTGGCAGAAAGGTTTTGTCTTCGAGTGCGCGCAGCAGCATGGCCTGCTCATCGAGTCCGAGTTCGCCGATTTCATCGAGGAAGATGAGGCCTTTGTCGGCTTCTTTGAGCAGGCCTGACCGGTCCGATTGCGCGCCGGTGAAGGAGCCGCGCTTGTGACCAAAGAGGGCGGACATCGCCTGATCCCCACGCAGCGTGGCGCAGTTCACTTCGACAAACCTGCCGCCGAGTCCGGCACGCGAATGGCGCAGATCGTAGATGCGGGAGGCCAGCATCGATTTCCCCGCGCCCGTGGGGCCCGTGATGAGAATGGGAGCCTTCGAGTTCACGGCCACCAGTTCAATCTGCTCGATGAGCTTGTTGAAGCCCCTGCTCTTCGTGGCGATGCCACTCTTCAGAAAGTCCAGCGTCCGCTCCTGCTCCTGCGCAAAGCGGGTGGAAAGACGGTCATACTTTGAGAGATCGAGATCGATGATTTCATAGCGCCCGGAAGACCTGTCATCACGCCCGCCTTCGCGTGAAGGCGAGGTTTGCAGCAGCCGCGCCGGAATGAAGTTTGCCTCGTTCAGCAGAAACCAGCAGATCTGCGCCACGTGCGTTCCGGTGGTGAGATGGATCAGGTAGTCCGCCTTGTCAGGATCAAAGGAGTAGCCGCGCACAAAGTCATAGAGCCGTTCATACACCTCCTGAAAATCCCAGGGGTCTTTCAGTTCGAATGCATGCACCATCACCTCCGTCTCTGGCGAGACCTTCTCAATGTCCGCCTTCACCTGCCGCGCCAGGTCGATGAACTTGGGCTCGGCCAGCAACTCCAGACGTGAGATGAGCAGATCTTCCTGCTGACACATCGCCACTGTAGGCCGCCATTTAGACCATCTTTCGGGACCGGAAGCCCGGTCCAGAGTCGATCCGATGAAGCCGAAGGCGATGATGGGCTTGATGTGTGGCATTACAGATAAATAACTAGCGGATAGGATAAATAAATGGAATTTAAATTGTGCGGGAACAGCTCGCTGAGAACTCTGCAAAAGTTTTCTTTCCCTGATTTATCAAGGCCTCCAGCCTCGTCGGACCCCGCCGTGCCAGGTTTTGGCACGCCGCTAGCATTAAGGAATGTTGTTCTCCGACTCCAGGCGAGAACAGCGCCACAACGACAATCGAAGATACACAGCAACTCTACCTACAACGACTTTTCCAACCATGCCAGACTCCTCATTCCACATCACCAACGAGGCCGAAGCCTTCCTGCCTGCGCGTAACAACGCGGGTAAACCGATCACGGTGATCGGTACGGAGGCCATCCGCTCCGGCTTTGACCAGACCTGCATCGACCAGGCGCTGAACTCGCGTTCGGCTCCGGGGGTGACGGACCTGGTGCTCAACCCTGACGCGCACGCCGGATACGGCGCACCGGTCGGCTGCGTGATGGTTTCGCCAACGCACATCTATCCAGGTCCGGTGGGCGTGGACATCAAGTGCTCCATGTCGCTGCTGCAGATGAACATTCCTGCCGATGCGATCGTGGACAAAACGGTCCGTCGTCGTCTCATCGATGCTATTGTGGAGCGTACGCCTACGGGTGCTGGCCGTGGTCAGCGCGAAGCCAAAAAATCACGCCGCGTTTCCGAGGCTCTCGGTGTGCAGGTGTGCACGGAAGGCGCGAGCAAAAGCGTGTGCGAAGCACTCGGCATCCCGCCGGAGTGGGCGCTGCGCTGCGAGGACAGCGCGCACTTTGGGCACGACGGTACGATTTCCACGCTCCACGAGCGCCTGGACAAGATGCGTGCGTTCAATGGCTTCGCCGGATTTGAAAACAAGATGATGCAGCTCGGCTCCTACGGCGGTGGAAACCACTTCGGTGAGTGCGAGGTGGTGCAGCTTGCCGAGGATCCTGCGATGCGTCAGACGGCCGAAGTCTTCGGCCTGCAGGACAATCATGTCGCCTTTCTGAGCCACTGCGGTTCGCGTGGGTTCGGGAACATCCTGGCGCAGCGCCAGTTCAAGGCGCTGGAAGGTTTCTTCCGCACCTGGGGCCTGTCGTTTCCAGCCGAGGACAAGCAGCTTGTCCATGCACCGCTGGGGACGCCCGAGGCGGACGCGTATCTGGATGACATGGCTCTTGGGGCGAACTTCGCCACGGTGAACCACATGCTGATCAATGCGCTGGTGCTGGAGGCCTTCCAGGAGGTGCTGCCAGGGACTACGGGGCAGCTTGTGTACTTCATCAGCCACAACATCGCCCGCCAGGAAGTGGTGGATAACCAGCTCTCCTGGGTGCACCGCAAGGGGGCCACACGTGCCTTCCCAGGCGGTCACCACGCCCTGAAGGACACGCCATTTGCCAGCACCGGTCACCCGATCCTGCTGCCGGGAAATCCGCGCGATGGGTCCGTGGTGATGGTGGCGAAGCCCGATGCCGTGAAGAGCTGCTACAGCGTGAACCACGGCGCCGGCCGCTGCATGGGTCGCAAAGCCGCTGCTCGTACGCTCGATCAAAAGAGCGTCGATGCCGACTTTGACACCCATGACATCCTTTTCAATGCCCGCCAGTACCCAATCGACGAAGCACCAAACGCGTACAAGGATTTCAAAGAAGTCCTCCGCAGCGTGGAGGCCGCCGGTCTGGCCCAGCAGGTGTGCAAACTGAAGGCCCGCTTCGTCATCAAAGATGCGGCGGAGGCGGATGATTGACTTATCGAATCCCGGCCTGCGTCAGTAATTCTGACGTGGGCCGGGCGATAAGGAAGTCGAAAGGCATGATCCCGTTCACCGTGAGCGCGGCATTCTTGGGTTCTGCATCTGAAACCAGCATTCCATCTTCTTTGCGAAACCAGGCATCACCAAAACGTGTGCGATGAAACACAAATCCACGATCCAGCATGAAGTTGCGGATTTCCGCCAGAGCAGGCGGCTTGCCGAAGTATGCGGGCTGGGAAGTGATGATGCGCAACGCCCGGTTTTCTCCGCAGCAGCCCTCCACCTGCCACCCTATGCTGAAAACTTCATTCAAAAGACGGATGCGTTCCAAATACTCCTCCAAGCTTGCAAAACGTTCTGGTCCATACTTGCGGCCGAATTCACCTGCGTGAGTCGCCTTGATGACACGCAGGCGATCCTCCGACAGCCATACTTCATGTTCCGAACCCCGTGTCTGGCCGAAGCCAGATGGAAGCGTGGTTTGTCTCAGTTCCGCCGCCATGACCAGCGTTTCCAGAATGGCAACGCGGAAGCCGTGTCGCGTCCGGCTGATTCAAACACGCGAAGCTGCGCCATCCAATTTTCACGAGTGATTGGGCGTTGGTTCTTGAGGTACTCGGCCACACGCTGCCGATCTTCGGCACGCTTTTCCTCAATGCTGGCAAGTCCGGCTGACATGTTCTGAAGCTATCTTTCTTCATCCTTTTCTGCAATGACCAAATCCACCCCCATCCTCCAAATCTCCGGCGAATCCGGCGGCGGCCAGCTTCTGCGCTCCTCCCTCTCACTGTCCCTGGTCACCGGGCGTCCCTTTCGCATGATCAACATCCGCGGCAAGCGGCCGAAGCCGGGGCTGATGCGCCAGCATCTCACCTGCGTGAAGGCGGCGGCTGAAGTGGGCGATGCGTGCGTCGATGGCGCGGAGCTGGGATCGGTGGAGCTTGTGTTTCGCCCCGGCAAGATCGTGGGAGGGGATTACTCCTTCGCCATCGGCTCCGGCGGCAGCACCACGCTGGTGCTGCAGACGCTGCTGCCCGCGCTGCTGCATGCGGAGAAATCCAGCACGGTACGCATTGAAGGCGGCACCCACAACCCCATGGCTCCTCCATATGAGTTCATCGAGCACTGCTATCTGCCGATGCTCTGGAGCATGGGCGTGGACGCGAAGGCAAAGCTGGAGCAGGTGGGCTTCATGCAGGCGGGAGGTGGCGTGATCACCGCGGAAATCTGGCCCGTCAAACAATGGAAAAAGTTCGAGCTGACCGAGCGAGGCGCGGCGGTGGAAACCTTTGGCCGCGTGCTGCACGCGCATCTGCCATCCGATATCGCGCAGCGCGAAATCATGACAGCCTCCGCCTTGCTGGAATGGCCTGCCCATCACATTGAGCTGCGTTATGCGCGCGAAAGCATTGGTCCGGGCAATGCGGTTTTCCTGGGCGCGCGCTTTGCGAATGTGTGCGAAATCACCAGCGGCATCGCGCAGCTCGGCAAATCATCTGAAGCCGTGGCCACCGGTGCGGCGAAGGGCCTGCGCTCCTATCTGGCCTCATCCGCGCCGGTGGGGGTGCATCTGGCGGATCAGCTCCTGCTGCCCATGGCGCTGGCGGGCGGCGGTGTTTTTCACACGGTGGCCATCAGCGACCACACGCGCACGAACATGGCGCTGATCGAGCAGTTTCTGCCGGTGAAGTTTGCCGTGGAGGAGCCGGCTCCAGGGGTGAAAAGCATCACCTGCCGCTGAGGTGCTGTTCTGCATCACTCCGCCCAGGCCTCACGCAGCAGGCGCAGGTAGTTGCCGTGCATGATGTTGGCAATGTCCTCGTCCGTGTAACCGCGTTTGGCGAGCATGGCAGGGATGCGCGCCAGGTCGGCGATGGTGTCCAGATCCTCCGGCGTCTGCTCGATGCCATAGCCACCGTCGAGATCCGTACCGATGCCGCTGTGCAGGGAATTCCCCGCGAGCTGGCAGACGTGGTCAATGTGATCGCAGATGACCTCCAGCTTCAGCCCCGTGTCCTGCGGCGTGGTTTTGCCGCGGATCCATCCCGGGATCATCATCCACGCATCCAGCGCCGCACCCATGACACCACCTCGAGCGATGAGCGCCTTGATCTGGTCATCGTCAAACTGGCGCGGATCTGGCACCAGAGCACGGCAGTTGCTGTGGCTGGCCCAAACGGTCCCCTGATGAATTTCCAGCGCCTGCCAGAAGCATTCGTCGCTGAGGTGTGTGACATCGAGAATCATGCCCAGGCGGTCCATTTCCTGGATGAGCTCTTTGCCGCCAGCGGGAAGGGGACCCACTTTGTCATGACCCAGGGCATACCGGCACACGCCGTAGTGGGCTGGGCCCATGGCGCGCAGTCCCTGCTCCCAGGCTTTTTCCAGGTGGCCCACAGTGCGGATGGAGTCCGCACCCTCCAGACTCAGGATGTAGCCGATGGCTTTCTTCTCGTCAGGAATCGAAGTGTCATTCCACAGCGCCACCATTTCATCCAGCTCGCGGATGTTGCGGATCTGGCGCATCTCGCCCAGCTCCTCCATGGCGCGATACCACGAGAGCTGTCCCTGTGTCTCCGCCCAGGCCTGCTCGGGAGACATCCACCCGGCGATGGGAGACGGCCCCGGCATGCAGCCCGCGAGCTGGGTGGCCACGCAGATGCCCACCTGCCCACGCCGCATGTCAGGAAAACACGTGGTGCCCCCGGCACGGCCTTTGCCCGTCATGCCCGCCTCACGTCGGCGAATCTCATGCGCCGACAGGCGCAGGTCGCGATTGAATCCGCCGAGGGCGTTGAGGCTGAGGTCGAGGTGGGCGTCGAAGGTGAGCATGAGAATGAATGACGGATGATGAACCCGAGTGATAACGAGACAAACGACCGAAGCTAGCCCGAAGGGTGAGCGAAGCGAATCAACGGAAGCGTCATTCTACGCAGCCTAATGCACCTGTCATTCAAACCGATAGCCCGCGCCATGCACCGTGCGGATGATGCGCGGCTGGGCGGGGTCTTTTTCGATGCGTTTGCGCAGCTGGGAAATGTGCTGGTCCAGCGCCCGGCTCTCGGGGAAGTAGTCCACGCCCCACACCTCGTCCGCCAGGGTGTTGCGGTCGATCACCTTGCCGCGGCGGTCATAGAGCAGCCGCAGCACCTTGACGTCGCGCGGGCTCAGCGGCAGCTCCGTCTTGTCGCGGTAGGCGCGCAGCTCCGTTGGCACGATGCGCAGATCATCCATGGTGAAGTCATCATCTCCCTTGCCACCGCCGCGTGAGGCCGTGCGGCGCAGGATGGCGCGGATGCGCGCGATGATCTCCTTCACGCCAAAGGGCTTCGTCATGTAGTCGTCGGCTCCGAGTTCCAGCCCCAGCACCGTGTCGATCTCCTCGGCCTTCGCCGTGAGGAAGAGGATGGGCACCTTCTCATCCTGGCGGCGGATTTGCTTGCACACCTCGTAGCCGTTGAGGCCGGGCATCATCACATCCAGGCACACGAAGTCCGGATTCTCAGCGCGGAAGAAGTCCACCGCCTGCAGGCCGTCGCTGGCTGGGATGACTTCGTAGCCCTCCATGCTGAGTACCTCGCGCAGGGCATCGCGCGTGTGGTCGTCGTCTTCGGCGATGAGTATTTTAGTCATGGCTTGTTGGGGAGGGTGAGAATGAAACGTGCGCCGTCGCGGTAATTAGGACACACCGTGAGCGAACCGCCATGCAATTGTGCCAGTTCGCGCGAGATGGTCAATCCTATGCCGGTGCCGCTCACGCCCTCGGCGAGGTCGGAGCGCAGGCGTTCAAAGGGCTCGAAAACTGTGCGCCGTTTGCCGGAGGGAATGCCCGGGCCGTGATCCTCCACAATGATCCGCGTGTTGCGCTCGTCATACTCGGTGCGAATGGCAATCCACTTCCCGGAATTGGCGTATTTGTCCACATTGGAAATGAGATTGCCCAGGATCTGCTCGATGGCGTCAGGATCGGCCATCACCGACTCCGGGCCGTTGAGCGTGGTCACGATTTCAAAGCCCTTGTTCTCCAGCAGGGGCTTCCAGAATTCGACGATGCGCGAGACGTTTTGATCCAGGGCCAGCTCCTTGGGCTGGATGGTGAGCTTGTCGCGCTGCTGGCGGGCATAGTTCAGAACGTTTTGGATCAGCCGGTCCAGGCGCGAGGTCTCGGCCTCCACCACACCGAGCTGGCGCTTGGCAATGCTGTCCCCCTGCGACTCCGCGCGGTGCGCCGCCATCTCGGCATACAGGCGGATGTTGGTCAGCGGCGTCTTCAGCTCATGCGAGATTTGATTCACAAAGGTCACGCGCTGCTGCGCCACGCGGATCTCGCTGGCGCTTTCGTGGAAGTACAGCCAGCCGACCACAAACACGAGCACGATGCCGGAACTCACGCCGAGGATGATGGGAAAGAGGTAGGGTTTTGGAAACTCCTCATACGCCGGCGTATAGGCCATCTCCCATTGGGAGAGAGGTTCCGAGCATGCACGGTGGGCGGCAGGCGAGCCCTCGGAGCCGGGCAGTTTTTTGCCCCATTCATGCAGAGGGATGCCCTTGACCGTGGTCAGCATCATGCGGCCGGGCGGAATGGCCAGCCCTGGCTGCGGCAGGCGCTGAAACAGGGAGTTCATCAGCCTCTGCGGGTTCATCAGCGCGCAGCTCAGGCTGCCGTCAGAAAAACGGTGCCAGTACATGAAGACGGAATCCCCCACATGCCAGCCGCTCCACGACATGGGGGTTTCAGACTGCACCGGACGATCGTCGATGTGGTAGCCGAACATCTTGATGTAAGTCATCCACTGGGAGGAGCGCTGCTGCAGCGTGGAAAGCTTCGAAACGTAGATCCTTTGAAAAGGCGGGCCGCCATCCTCCAGCACGGAGACAAACTGCGGCATGCTGTCAGGGTTCCGGGTCGATTCTTGGATCGCTTTGATGCGGTCCTCCGCCTTGAAAATCTGCCCGGGCTGATACCCCGCCTTGCCCTCAAAAGACTCGATGGGAGCCGTTTCGCCCTCTCCGCTCACGGACCACGTCTGCGCGATCCACGGGTGTGTGGCCAGCCGCTGGGACATCAAGCGGGCGGAGCCAATGCTCTGCGCACCCCAGGTGTCCAGCCGGTCCGTGAGCTGCCGCATGTCATGCAGCAGGTGCTGGTCTGCCGAGCTAAGGCGCTCAGCCAGAATGGCCTGCATGGAGGCGTCCGTGCGCTTTTCCGCATCGCGAATCAGGTAGGTGCCCAGCCACGCCAGCAGAGCCAGGGGCAGGATGACCAGGATGATGAACAGGATCGTGGAGCGACGTTGAAGCATGCGCGAGGCGGATAATTTAGCCTCATGCTTTATTTGGTCATCTAAATTTTATAAAATCCATAAAAAGGACCGGGGCGGACTCTTCAGTCCGCCCCGGCAACTTTGTAGGTGTTTCCAACAGCCAGAAGGATAACCACACTTCAGAAAGGGATGATCTTTGAGGTCTGCGGCCTGCGCCGCGTTCCTGTGATCTGCCGCTAAATTCGCACGCGTGAAAATAAATGAGTCAGCAGCTTGTGAGCAGGTTGTAAGGAAATTGTAAGACGGCTTTTTTGCGGCTTCAAAGGCGACCTGCAACCATGAAAAAGGCGGGACCCAAATGGCCCCGCCTTTTAAATCATCGATTTCGGACGCTTTTACAGCAGGCATTCCGCGATCTGCACCGCATTCAGCGCCGCGCCTTTGAGGAGCTGATCACCCACCACCCAGAAGCACAGGCCGTTGTCCAGCGCGCAGTCCGCGCGGAGGCGGCCCACGGCGCAGTTGTCACGGCCGGCGATGTCCAGCGCCAGCGGATACTGCTTGCTCGCCGGATCATCCAGCACATCCAGGCCCGGTGCCTTGCTCAGCACTTCGCGCGCTGCTTCCACCGTGACAGGCTTTTCAAATTCGGCGCTGATGGCGATGCTGTGCGCACGGAAGACCGGGATGCGCACGCAGGTCACGGACGCACGGAACTTGTCGTGGTGCATGATCTTGCGTCCTTCGTTTTCCATCTTCATTTCTTCCTTCGTGTAGCCGGACTCGAGGAAGGAATCCACATGCGGGATCGCATTGAAGGCGATCTGGTGCGGATACACATGCGGCTTGCTGTCCAGCTTTGCGGCATCCCACTCACGGTTCTGGCTGGCCCACTCGCGGGACTGGTTCGCCAGCTCCTCGATGGCCTGCGCGCCCGTGCCAGACACCGCCTGGTAGCTGGAGGCAAAGATGCGCTTCACACCAAAGGCCTGGTGCAGCGGATACAGCGCCATCAGTGAGATGGCGGTGGTGCAGTTGGGATTCGCGATGATGCCCTTGTGGTTCTTCACATCGGCCGCATTGATCTCCGGTACCACCAGCGGCACGTTCGGGTCCTGGCGGAAGAAGGAGGAATTGTCCACCACCACGGCACCGGCCTTCACCGCGTGCGGGGCGAAGTCGCGCGAGATGCCGCCGCCCGCGCTGAAGAGCGCGATGTCGATGCCCTTGAAGGAGTCCGGGGTGAGCTCCTGAATGGTGATCTCCTCACCCTTGAACTTCAGCTTCTTC
This sequence comes from Prosthecobacter sp., assembly GCF_044227185.1. GTDB lineage: Bacteria > Verrucomicrobiota > Verrucomicrobiia > Verrucomicrobiales > Verrucomicrobiaceae > Prosthecobacter. The sequence goes on from NZ_JBGAFO010000003.1 coordinate 204,738, forward strand.
CCGGCGCTGCGTGCGGAGGCGAGGAGGGTAAGCTGGCCGACGGGAAACTTGCGCTCTTCCAGGCAGCGGATCATCTCCGCGCCCACAGCGCCTGTTGCTCCGACGATGGCGACATTCTTCAGGGTGCTCATGGTATTCTAACGGTTCTAACGAGGGGGTTGGTTCAAAGGGGCCGCCATAGTAGGTCCTCACCCGCGAGATGCAAGGGGGTAACAGCGCTCAGCGCACCCCGGCGCCCGCTCAAAATCGTCCTCGTCCTCCTACTCGAACTCAGCCTGCCCTTCGTAGCTTTAGCGAAGAACGGGTCCTCGATCAAGTCGCCCCACCGCACCCAGTGCCTCCTCTTCCCGCAACATCTTCCTCCTCCTCCCTGGAGACTCAGGCCCAATCGCCCCGCCCCTCCCTCTTTGACTTCCTCCTCCAAAAAAACTCAGCCTTGACTTCGTGTGAAAAATACACACTACTTCGTGTGTGAAACACACTTATGAATACCCAAGGGCCGCCCTCACCGTGGACTGCGTCGTCTTCGGTTTTGACAGCAACCAGGCTGCCTTGCAGGTGCTGCTCATCCGTCGCGGTATCGCACCCTTCAAAGACCACTGGGCCCTTCCCGGCGGCTTCGTCCGCGTCGAAGAAACCCTCGATGACGCCGCCCGCCGCGAGCTCGAAGAAGAAACCGGCCTCAAGGATCTCTTCCTCGAGCAGCTTTACACCTTCGGCAGTGTCAATCGCGACCCTCGCGAGCGTGTCGTCAGCGTGGCCTACTACGCACTGACCAAGCCCGCCGACCACACCACCGCCGCCTCCACGGACGCCGCCGAGGCTCGCTGGTTTCCCGTCAGCGACATCCCCGCTCTCGCTTTCGATCACGCCGAAATCTTCGCCGCCGCCCTCGCCCGCCTGCGTGGCAAGCTCATCTATCATCCCATCGGCTTCGAGCTCCTCCCGCCCAAGTTCACCCTCACCCAGCTCCAGCGCCTCTACGAAAGCGTCCTCGGCGCACCGATCGACAAGCGCAACTTCCGCAAAAAAGTCCTCAGCTACGACCTCCTCGTCCCCCTCAAAGAACAACACCGCGACGGCCCCCACCGTCCCGCCCAGCTCTTCCGCTTTGATCCCGTGCGGTACGAGCGGCTGAAAAAGAAGGGATTCCTTTTTGAGATATGAAAAGAAGCACCCGCCAGGAACTGGCACGCCAGACCGTCCAAATCGTTGAACAGGGATTTTACACGGCTCCCTCGGGGCAGCGTGTGGACATCGCCACATCGGTGCAAGCAGCGAAACTCGGCACGCGGATTTACGAACCCCCGCTTCCGGGACTGGGCGCGCCCTCGCAGCCTGGCGCTGAAGCGAAGATCGAAGTCACCGCTGAAAGCACCTTTGCCGCCATGCAGCGTCTGCGCCTGCAAGGCGCGGCCCGCATTGGCTGTCTCAACTTTGCCTCGGCCAAAAACCCGGGCGGCGGTTTCCTAAACGGAGCTGAGGCACAGGAGGAGGCCCTGTCTCGTGCCAGCGCTTTGTATGACTGCCTGCTCTGCGCGCCTGACTACTATGCCCGCAACCGCGCCAACCACTCCTGCATTTATCTAGACATCATTATCGCTACTCCGGAGGTGCCGTTCTTCCGCGATGACGAAGGGCTGCTGCTCGAAGAGCCGCTGCTGGTTAGCGTGATCACTGCCCCGGCTCCCAATGCCGGAGCGGTGATGGCCAATGAGCCTGACCGAAAACCGGAGGTGGAGCCTGCCCTGCGCCGCCGCGCCGAAATGGTGCTGCATGCGGCCGCCCTGAGCGGGGTGGATCATCTGGTCCTCGGGGCCTGGGGCTGCGGCGTCTTCCGAAACGACCCACGCACGGTTGCCCGCGCCTTTGCAGATCTCCTTCAGCCCGGCCGCCCATGGTCCGGTCATTTCAAAACAATCACCTTCGCTGTTTTTGATCCCACAGGCAGCGGACCCAATCTGCAGGCATTCAAAGACCAGTTTTCAGCATGAATGCGCAAGCTCGCCCCGGGAAAAGGCTGAACCTGCTCGGTTTTGCCCTGATGGAGGTACAGCGGCCCAAAGAAGAACGACCATGAAACCGCACCCAATAAACAAGCAACGCATTCCCGGCGGCCTCTACGGCTCTCTGGTCGGTGATGCTCTCGGCGTCCCCGTGGAGTTTGCCGGACGCGAGGCACGAACAAAAGACCCGGTGCTAGGCATGCGTGCCTATGGTGTGCACCACCAGCCTGCCGGCACGTGGAGCGATGACGGCTCTCTGCTGCTCTGCGCTGTCGAAAGTCTCGTGGAAAAAGGCTTTGATGCGCAGGACATGGGCGAGCGCTTTCTTCAGTGGTTCGAGCTCGGCCACTGGGCCGCACACGGCCTCGTCTTTGACATCGGCATCGCCACCCGGCAGGCCTTGCTCCGCATCCGTAACGGCACCCCGGCGCTTCAGGCCGGCGGTCGTGGCGTTTACGACAACGGCAACGGCTCCCTCATGCGCATTCTGCCCGTCGCGCTGGCAAGCCTTGAGCAGGATGACAACACTTTCATGACCCGCATCTCGCAGGCGTCAGTCATCACCCATGGACACCCGCGCTCGCAGATGGCCTGCGTCTTCCACGGTCTCGTGGTCCGCGGCTTGGTGCGGGGCGCAAATCCTCAATCTGCCCTCGCAAATGCTCAGGCAGATTTTCAACGTCTCTATGCTGATGAAGAAGAGCTCGGCACCTTCCGCGATCTCCTCCACAGTGATCTCGCATCTCGGCCAGAGATTCACATTCACTCCAGTGGCTACGTCATCGACACCCTCACCGCTTCGCTTTGGTGCCTGCTGTCCACCACCAGCTTCTCTGACTGTGTACTCAAAGCCGTGAACCTCGGCGACGACACCGACACCACCGGCTGCGTGGCCGGTGGACTTGCCGGGCTGCATTACGGATTCGATGCGATTCCTGCGGAGTGGCGCCTGGCTCTGCCGCGCCAGCAGGATCTAAAGATTCTCGTGGGCCAGTTTGAAAAAAACTCTGCTGCCAAAACTCACGTGAACCATTCATGAATCCTCCCGCCCTCCAGCAGCAGATCGATTTCGACATCGCCCGTCTGGCGTCGGATTTCCCGCCCGTCTGGCGGCATCCTCACAAGCAGGCCGTCTATGACCTCGTGCTTTCTGAAGGCGAGGCCCCGGGCGGGACCCTGCGCTACACCCGTTGGGAGCTGGCGCCTCTGCCAGATGAAGCACCGCTGCATGCATGCGACTTCAAAGCCGAGACCGGCTTCTTCACCTACCGCGATTCCGCACCCGGCATCTGGCATCTCAACTTCGCCGACCCGCGTCTTTTCGCCGCCTATGGCTCACCGCTCATGGCGCAGGATGAATGGCAGGTGCTCGAGCATCCCGTGCTCGGTTCCTTGCGCGAGGCACTGCTTCATGATCAGCAGCCCGCTCTCACACGCGAAAACGGCATCAGCACCCCCGTGCTTATTTCCAATGTGCCACGCCAGTGCTCCTTGGATCTCTCCGGCGCTGCTGCACTGAAGGGCGTCGCATTATCCTGGTGGCAGATCCTCGTCAGCCCATTTTGGTCTGGGGTGAAAACGAACCCGCTGTATGGCAATGCCTTTCAGCACGCCAGCACCGCCGAGGTGCTGCGCACGATCACCGTTCTGAATCGGTCGTCCAACATCATCGCCATCTCCGCTCCCACCGGCACGGGCGCTTATTCACGCAGGCAGATCACCGATATTCTGCAGACCGCCGGCAGCGGCTTCATGGCTGCAGTGCTTGAATCCACCCGCCAAAACGTCTCATCAGATCAGGTCACCATCCACACCGGCTGGTGGGGCTGCGGAGCCTTCGGCGGCAACCGCACCCTTATGGCTTTGCTTCAGATGCTCGCCGCAAAGATGGCCGGTATCGCACACCTGACCTTCCACATCGGCCCCGACCGCGACCTCTTCCACTTCGACGAAGCCCGCGCCTTCCTCGACCTCGTCACCAACAACGACCGTCTCACTCATCTCCCTTCCATCCTCGATGAAATCGAAAAGCTCCACTTCAGCTGGGGCCAAAGCGACGGCAACTGATCCTGTTCCCATGACTGCCACTTCCAATCACGAACGACTCCAGCGTGCTCTGCTGTCTCTCGACGGCTTGTCAGTCGGCGATGCGTTCGGACAGAGTTTCTTCTTTGTCACCCCAGTCACTGCGGATCAGCGGCTTGAAGGGCGTTTCATTCCGCCACCTCCATGGTTCTTTACCGATGACACAGTGATGGCTGTCGCCATCGTCCGCAGCTTGCAACAGCATGACGGTATTGTCCCTGGCTGGCTTGCTTTGGAGTTTGCTGCGCAATACGCCAAAGAGCCTGATCGCGGTTACGGCGGCACTGCACGCGGCATCTTGCAATCCATCGGTGAAGGTGTGCCATGGCAGGAGGCCGCAGGCCGCGTCTTTGATGGTGAAGGCTCCTGCGGCAATGGCGGTGCCATGCGTGCTGCACCCATTGGCGCTTATTTTGCGGATGATCTGACGCTTCTCATCTCACATGCCCGAGATTCCGCCAAAGTCACCCATGCCCATGAAGATGGTCAGACGGGCGCCATAGCTGTGGCGCTCGCCGCAGCCTGGATGGTCACACAGCATGATGCGTCCAAAAAGAAAGATCATGAATTGATCAAATTCGTTCTCGCCAATCTTCCTCAAACCGAAACCTACTGGCGTGTTAAAAAAGCACTGACTTTGCCGCTTGATCTTTCACCAAAAACAGCCGCCCTGATTTTGGGCAATGGCTCCCAGGTGATTTCTTCCGATACCGTGCCTTTCTGTCTCTGGTGCGCGTGCCGCCATCTCGACGACTATACCGAAGCCCTGTGGGCTGCGGTTTCGGTGTATGGAGATATGGATACCAACTGCGCCATTGTCGGCAGCTTGGTCGCACTCGCCACCGGCCGTGCAGGAATTCCAGACGAATGGCTCGCCTCCCGCGAACCTCTGAATCTCAACACCGGGGAAGGGGAGAAAGCATGAAACTCCCTTTCTTCACTCAGCTCGAACCCGCTAAAAATGTTCTCATCGCTGGCGCAGGAGGCGGCTTCGATGTGTTCGCTGGCCTGCCGCTCTTCTTCTGGCTCCGCAGCCAGGGCAAAACCGTGCATCTTGCAAACTGGTCCTTTTCAGATCTCTCTTTTTGCGAGAACAAACCCCTGCCGCAACTCTCTGTCGTCCGTGGCAACACCTCCGGTTCGTCCGAATACTTCCCTGAGAAGTATCTCGCGCAATGGCTGGAATCCGAAGGCCAGGATACTCCCATTCATGCCCTCCAGCCAGGCGGCGTTCGGCCCGTCCGTGCAGCTTATGAATGGCTCGCTGCCACCTTGAACTTCGACACCCTCATCCTCATCGATGGCGGCACGGACATCCTCATGCGCGGAGACGAATGTGGACTCGGCACCCCGCAGGAAGACATCGCGTCTCTCGCCGCCGCTCACTCATTGCCTTCGGACATTCGAAAATTTGTCGTCTGTCTTGGGCTTGGCGTGGATGCTTATCATGGTGTCTGCCATGCGCACTTCCTCGAAAACGCCGCAGCGCTCTCAGCCATCGGTGGTCATCTCGGCACCTGGAGCCTCCTTTGGGAGATGCCAGAAGCGCAAAAATATGCCGCCGCAGTGGAGTTCGTTCACGGCTGCATGCCACGGCGATCCAGCATTGTAAACGGCAGCATCGTCAACGCCGTCAAAGGCCTCTTCGGGGATGTCCATACCACCACCCGCACCCAAGGCTCGCGTCTGTTTATCAATCCGCTCATGAGCCAGCACTGGGCCTTCGACCTCGACTCCGTGGCCCGCAAAAGCCGCTACCTCGATCGCATTCAAACCACAGACACCTACAGCGAACTGACCTTTCGCATCTCAAACTATCACAATCAGCAAAAGCTCCGTCCATGGATGGACATACCTATTTAGAAATTGAATGAACCCTGAACAGACAACCCGCACTAGCAAGTTCCTCAGCCTGGTGCTGCGCCATCAGCCCGAAACCGCTCACATCACCCTCGACACCGCAGGCTGGGTGAGTGTCGAAGATCTGCTGACCGGCTGCGCCAAAGCCAGGCGCACGATGAGCCGCGCCGATCTCGATCACATCGTCGCCACCAACGCCAAAAAACGTTTCGAGTTCAGTCCCGATGGCACCCGCATCCGCGCCAGCCAGGGACACTCCGTGGAGGTGGATCTGAACTACGAACCCAAGCCCCCGCCCGCCATCCTCTATCACGGCACCGCCACGCGCTTCCTCGAAAACATCCGCACTCAGGGCCTTCTGAAAATGCAGCGCCATCACGTGCACCTCGCAGCAGAAACAAAGATGACCATGGAAGTTGGCGGACGGCATGGGAAGCCCGTCCTCCTCACCATCCTCGCCACGAAGATGCACAAGGCAGGCCACAGCTTTTACCTCAGCACCAACAACGTCTGGCTCGTGGACCACGTGCCGCCGCAGTTCATCCGCTTTCCATGAGCCAGTTCGTGCCCGTTCAATACATCGTTGGCGATGCCACACAACCAGATGCCATCGGGCAGGTGATCGTTGCACATGTTTGCAATGACACCGGTGGCTGGGGAGCAGGATTCGTCCTGGCCTTGTCAAAGCGTTGGAAACAGCCTGAGCAGCAGTACCGCCAGTGGCGCCATGATGGAGCCGCCGGCTCCGCACCGTTTGCACTCGGCGAAGTCCAGTTTGTCCGTGTGGGCGAAAACATCACCGTGGCCAACATGATCGGTCAGCACGGCATTCGTCGCATTGCCGGTCAGCCCCCCATTCGATACGCCGCCATCGATCAGGCTTTGATCCGCGTCGCGGAGGAAGCCTCGCGGCAAAACGCAGGTGTGCACATGCCACGCATCGGCTGCGGTCTGGCCGGTGGTTCCTGGGACGAGATCGAGCCCCTGATTTTCTCCCGCCTCAGCAGCCGAGGCATTCCTGTGACAATTTACGATTTAACAGCATGAACACCGCCGTCACTCTGAAAGCCCTCCAGGCAGACATCACCACCCTTGATGTGGATGCCATCGTCAATGCCGCCAACACTTCGCTGCTGGGCGGTGGCGGTGTGGATGGAGCGATCCATCGCGCCGCCGGGCCCGGTCTCCTGGCCGAGTGTCGCATGCTGAACGGCTGCCGCACCGGCGAAGCGAAGATGACTCAAGGCTACCGTCTCAAAGCGCGGCACATCATTCACACGGTGGGGCCCGTCTGGAACGGCGGCACCCAAGGGGAGCCAGAGAAGCTGCGCAGTTGTTATGCAAACTCGCTGCGAATCGCGGCGGAGCATCATCTCGCCAGCATCGCCTTTCCCTGCATTTCCACGGGCGTCTATCGCTTCCCACCCGATCTGGCGGCGCAGATTGCCGTGGAGACAGTTCGCGACTTCCTCGCCACGCCGTCCTCACTAAAGCAGGTCATCTTCTGCTGCTTTGCAGAGGCGGACCGGCAGCGTTACGAGGCTCTCATCCAACCACAGTTATGAATTTCAGGCCACCCGCGAGCCGAAACTGCGGATTTCGCATGTCCCCGCTCGACGCCGTGATTCTCATGGCAGGTGCATGCCTATCCTGGTGGCTTGCCACTCAGTCCTTCCCGCTCTGGTGGATCGTGCCTGCGGCGCTAGGCCACTTCTTTCTCTTCTGCAATGTCTTCCTGGTTTGGCGCCGCTGGGAGCTTCTCTGGGCCGCAGTGTTTGTGCTCAATGTCGCCACGCACCTCGCTTTCGGCAGGCTGAACTGGCTGTCGCCGCTGCTGTTTCAATTGCCAGTCACGGTCCTTGTCATTATCTGGCAGATCCGTTCGCCATGGTACCACGGTATTTTGGCGCGCCAGATCAATCCGCGCCTTGCTGACTACCTCGACGGCACACTTTAATCACTGACATGACCACCTCCCCCCTCCTCACCGATCTCTATCAGCTCACCATGGCCGCCGGATACTGGAAATGCGGCAAGGCGGAGCAGGAGGCGGTGTTTCATTTGTTCTTTCGCAAGCTGCCCTTCTCAGGCGGCTATGCCGTCGCGGCAGGGCTGGGGGATGTGGTCAAGTGGCTGCAGGGTTTCCGCTTCAGCGCGGCGGAGCTGGACTATCTGGCCACGCTGCCCGGGCGGGATGGCAGGCCGCTCTTTGAGCGCGGCTTTCTCGACTACCTCAGCACGCTCGACTGGCGCTGCGATGTGGATGCGATTCCGGAGGGAACCGTCGTCTTTCCCCATGAGCCCCTCATTCGCATCAAAGGGCCCCTCATTCAGGCGCAGCTCGTCGAAACGGCGCTGCTGAACATGATCAACTTCCAAACGCTCATCGCCACCAAGTCGGCACGCGTCTGCCTCGCTGCCCAGGGCGAGCCGGTGCTGGAGTTTGGCCTGCGGCGTGCGCAGGGTCCGGATGGCGCGGTGATGGCCAGCCGCGCCGCATTCATCGGCGGTTGTGCCTCCACGTCGAATGTTCTCGCTGGCATGACCCATGGCATTCCGGTGCGTGGTACGCATGCCCATTCATGGGTCATGTCCTTCGACACCGAGCTCGCAGCCTTTGAGGCCTACGCGCAGGCCCTGCCGAACAACTGCGTTTTCCTCGTGGACACCTACGACACCCTGGAAGGCGTGCGCCACGCCGTGGAAGCCGGCCATCATTTGCGTGATCGCGGCCATGAACTCGCCGGCATCCGCCTCGATTCCGGCGATCTCGCCTGGCTCAGCGTTGAGGCCCGCCGCATCCTCGACGAAGGCGGCTTTCCAAATGCCTTCATTGTCGCCAGCAATGACCTCGACGAGCACCTCATTGAAAGTCTGAAGCATCAGGGCTCCAGGATCGGCGTGTGGGGTGTGGGCACCCAGATGGTCACCGGTGGTTCGCAGCCCGCGCTTGGCGGCGTTTACAAGCTCGGCGCCATCCGCAATGCGTCAGGCGAATGGGAGCCGAAAATCAAACTCAGCGAGCAAGCCGTCAAAGTCAGCAATCCCGGCATCCAGCAGGTGCGCCGCTTCACCCTGAACGGCGAATTTCGTGGCGACGCCATTTTTGATGAAGAGCACGGCTGCCCCGCATCCGTGGAGATCATTCACCCCAGCGATCCCACCCGCAGCAAGCACATCCCTGAAGGAGCCGCCCACGAAGACCTGCTGCAGCCAGTTTTCCGCGCCGGAAAACTCATCGCCGCTCTGCCCACGCTGCCGCAGATCCAAACACGCTGCCGTGAACAGCTCGCTCATCTTCATGACACGGTGAAGCGCCTCCAGCATCCGCATGCCTATCCTGCGGGAATCGAGCGCACCCTGTACGAGCAAAAGATGCAGCTCATCCAGAAGGCCAGAACGTGAACACACCCGCGCAAACCACGCAGCCTCTCATCGCCGCTCTGGACGTTTGCTACCATGAACACGGCGCGACTGCCGCCGCCGTCTTGTTTGAGAAGTGGGCGGATGACAGGCCCATCTCCCAGGAGCTGTGCCAGATCTCGCAGGTGGCAGAATACGAACCGGGACACTTCTACCGGCGCGAGCTTCCATGCCTGCTTGAAGTCCTCAAACGCCTGCCTCAGCCACCCGGCATCATCGTGGTGGATGGCCACGTCTGGCTTCGCCCTGGCGAGCCCGGCTTGGGCTGGCATCTGCATGAAGCCACCGGTATTCCGGTCATCGGTGTCGCCAAAACCTCTTTTGATGGTTCGCCCCATGCCGCCCACGTCCTGCGTGGCGACAGCCATCGTCCCTTGTTTGTCACCACCATCGGCATGCCACAGCAGGAGGCTGTGGAGCACATTCACTCCATGCACGGCAGCTTCCGCATGCCCACTTTGCTCAAGCTTGTTGACCACCTGTGCCGCACAGGGTGCACCGAATCCGAACGTCCTCCTCCATGAAAACCCTCCTCCTCATCGACATTCAGAACGACTTCATGCCCGGAGGCGCTCTCGCCGTCACTGGCGGCGATGAAATCATCCCCATCGTCAACCAGCTCATTCCCCAGTTCCACCTCGTTGTCGCCACCCAGGACTGGCATCCCGCGGATCACGGCAGCTTTGCCGCCAATCATCCCGGGAAAAACATCTTTGACCAAATCACTCTCGACGGCCTGCCGCAGACGCTCTGGCCTGTGCACTGCGTGCAAAACACGGGCGGCGCGCTCTTCGCTCCAGGTCTTGACACTCAAAGCATCGCCCGCGTCTTCACCAAAGGCATGAACCCGCGCATCGACAGCTACAGCGGCTTTTACGACAACGGCCACCGCGCCTCGACCGGCATGGCAGGGTGGCTGAAATCCCAGGGCGTCCACGAGCTCCACGTCGCCGGTGTCGCCACCGACTACTGCGTCAAATTCACCGTCCTCGATGCCCTCGCCGAAGGCTTCGCCGTCACCGTCCTCACCTCCGCCTGCCGCGGCGTCAATCTCCAGCCCGGAGATGTGGACCGCGCCCTCGCGGAAATGCGGGCCGCAGGTGCCGTGATCCAAAGTTGATTCACCTGGCCACAAAAAAGCCCGCGCTCAGCATGGCTGCGGAGCGCGGGCGTGAGGGGTGGCGTGTTATTGCGCCAGGAAGCCGCCATCCACATTCAGGGAGGCACCCGTGATGAAGGACGCCGCATCGCTTGCCAGGAACAGCACTGGATTGGCGATCTCCTCCGAACGACCTCCGCGGCCGATAGGATGCAGGGAGCGCATGTAGTTGGCCGCTTCTTCGTTGCCACCGGTGAAGCGTTCGAACATGTCGGTCTCGATCACAGCGGGTGCCACGGCGTTCACTCGGATGCCCTGCTTGGCATATTCCATGGCTGCAGCCTTCGTCAGGCCTTCCACAGCATGCTTGCTGGCGACATAGACACTGGCTCCGCCCATGCCGATATGCCCGGCGACACTGCTCGTGTTGATAATCACACCACCGTCCTGCTTCAGCATCACCGGAATCTCATGCTTCATCGAGGTGATCACACCCCACACATTGATGTCAAAGGTGCGGCGGTAGTCCGCCTCGTTGACGTCCACGATCGGGCCGGTGAGTTCGATGCCCGCGTTGTTGAAAGCCACATCGAGGCGGCCATACGTTTCCACCGTTTTAGCCACGAGCGCCGCCACGTCAGCCTCCTTGGCCACGTCTGCTTTCACGAAGGTGGCCTCGCCACCCGCGGCTTTGATTTCGGCCACCACGGCCTGGCCTTCCGCTTCACGCCGGCCGCTGACGACCACTTTCGCCCCGGCTTTGCCGAAGGCGAGAGCACTGGTTTTGCCGATGCCGCTGGTGGCTCCGGTGATGAGAACAACTTTGTTTTGGAATGAGGTTTGCATATGGGTTTGGTCCTGAGGGATGGATGTTGGGAGTGAGATGGATTTAAGCTTTGCCGCCGAAGCTGACATAGTCGTCAAAGTCGAGGTAATCGAACCAGGTGCCGATATCTTCACGCGCCTCGCCGCCTGATTTGGCAATCTGCGCGCTGATGTACTCGCGGCTTTCGTTGTCAGCCGGCACTGCGCTTTCGCGGAAACGGCTCCACTGGGCGATCTCATAGTCGCTGCGTTTATACAGCGCGCTCTTTTCGAGCCAGGAGAACATCTCGGCGTCTCCCAGGCCCTTGGCCGCTTCGGTCTTCAGCGCTTCGTGGTCGATGCCGGTGAAGCTGAGAAAGCGCTGATCCAGCGGGCAGTTGTAGTGATACTCGCCGTTTTTGCCGGCGATCTCGGCGCGGCATTTGTCGAGCAGGCGGGGCAGGAGCACATAGCCGCCAAGGCGGACACGTGGGCTGCGTGGGGGACGTTGCGTGAGGTCGGTGGACATGAGGGTGGTGTGTTTGAGTTTGGTTTTGGTTTTGGGTGGGAAAAAATCAGGCGGTCAGCGCGGCTTCCAGGACGCCCTTGCTCTTCACACCGGTGATGGTGTTCACGGGCTGGCCGTCTTTGAAGACGATGAGCGTGGGGATCGCGCGGATGCCAAAGCGCTCCTGCAGTTCGGGATAGGCGTCGATGTCCACCTTTGCGATGGTGGCGCGTCCAGCCTGCTCGGAGGCAAGCTGGTCGAGAACGGGCGACATCATCTTGCAAGGACCGCACCACTCTGCCCAGAAGTCCACAAGGACGGGCTGGTCAGTGCTGGCGAGTGTGGCATCAAAAGTTTCGGTAGTGAGTGCGATGGGTTTCATAGGTTTGTTCAGGTTTAGATTAGACCGGTCGGTTTATTAGGCGGCAAAAAGAAAATCACGGCGTGAGCAGATTGCGAATGAAGGCCAGCGCCTCGCGTGGCGGAGTGGCATCACGGGAGACAGCGGAGCGCTGCATGGCCCCGTTCCACAGGTCGTGAATGATGCCGGCTGCTTCAGCAGGGCGCACGCTTTTGGCGATCTTCTTTTTATCAATGCCCTCCTGCAGCACCTGCGCCAGGAGGGCGATCCATTCGCGATTTCCAGCCGCGAGCACCTCGCGCATCCCTTCGCTCATGTCCGCCACCTCGGCCGCCAGCTTGAGCACCAGACAGGGGCATTTCCCCTTCGTTTCCAGCACGCGGCAGATGTTCCCTTCAAAGAAGCTCAGCAGCCGGCGCAGAGGATCGGGCTCAGGCGTGGGAGAAAGCAGCATCTCCTTCTTGTAGGCCGTGGCATCGGCCACGTAATGCTTCAGCAGTTCCACACCAAACTGCTCCTTGGATTTGAAATGGTGGTAAAAGGAACCCTTGGGCACTTTCACCGCCTCCAGAATTTCAGTCAGTCCGACCGAGTGAAAGCTCTTCTCGAGCATCAGCCCTTCGGCTGCGTCGAGAATGCGTTCTTTGGTCGTTCGGTCGCTCATGATGGGAGAATGATTAGACTGATTGGTCTAATTCGTCAAAGTCTTTTTTCAGCCCCTGCCAAAAAGCGTGCAGAAAAGGCCGGCATGGTGAATCTTCCCCGTATGAGCCTCCGCAATCCCCACCTCGAAGTCAGCATTGGCACGCAGCGCCTGCGCTTGTTTGATGACCTTCGGCTCGTGCATGAGTGGCCGTGCAGCACCTCGAAGTTTGGCATCGGCTTTACCGAGGGCAGCAACAAGACGCCTCTGGGCCGGTTCATCGTCAAAGAAAAGCACGGCGCCGGCGCGGACAGCGGCACCATCTTCAAGGCACGCCAGCCCGTCGGACACTGGCGGCCGGGGATGGAAACAAGCTCCGATCTTGTGCTCACCCGCATTCTCTGGCTGCACGGCACCGAGCCGCGCAATGAGAACACCTTTCAGCGCTACATCTACATCCACGGCACCAATGACGAGGCCAGCATCGGCCGCCCCGCCAGCCATGGCTGCGTGCGCATGAGGAATCATGAGATGATCGACCTCTTTGACCGCGTGCCAGTGGGCACTCCGGTGTGGATCGAGGAATAAATAAGGACGGCGGCGGCGCTTCACTTCAGCAGTCCCAGCGACTTCAGAAAAACATCCGTCTTCTGCATCGTGTCGTCGAGCAGCGCCTTGCTCCGCATGAGGTAGCCATGGGCTCCACCCTCGTTCACATCCAGCTCGCAGCGGTTGCCCGCCTTCAGCATCGCCTCGTGGAATGCCTTGGCGCCGGCAAAGGGCGTGACGGTGTCTCCCGTGCCGTGAAAGATGAGCGTGGGCGGCAGGCCCGCGCGCACGTGATGCACCGGGGACAGCTCCTGCCAGCGTTCGCCGATCTTGGCATTGCCATAGCCTTCCTTGGAGGTGTCGATCACTGGAAACAGAAGCACCAGCGCATTGGGCGAGGCTGAAACTTTGAGGTCATCGGTGTCTTCATTGACGCCGTCAAAAAGAGCCGTGGCCGCCGCAAGATGTCCGCCTGCGGAACCTCCGCTCACAATGATTTTTTGCGGGTCGATCCCCAGCTCCGCCGCGTGAGAGCGGATGTAGCGCACGGCGGAGCGCGCGTCCTTCACGCAGTCAAAGACACTGACACCCGTCTTCTGGCTGTGCAGCCGGTACTGCATGCTGATGCCCACGAGGCCCAGCTCCGCATAATGCGCGGCGAAGGGATACATGCGCTGGGGCGTGCCGCCTGTCCATCCACCTCCATGGATCACCAGAAAGCATGCCCGGCCGTCACCGGCTTTGAATCCCTCCGGCTCAAAGACGTGAAGCTGCAGCTCATTGTCGCCGATCTTCTTATAGGGCAGTACGCGCGTCGGTTTGAGCTTGGCGGCCGCCTGATCCGTGGCATCCGGCGTCGCTTTCCTGGCGGCGGGCTTGACGCCCGGTGCGGCGTCTTGGGCGCTCAGCAAGGTGGCGGTGAGAAACAGCGCGAGGCAGAGAGATTTCGTGGGCATGTGCATGGCCTGCTAGGAACGGCACGTCACGTGCGGCCTTTCACCGCGGTACAGCGCTCTTCGCCAGGTCGGGGTCGCCCTGTTCGCGCCGCCATTCCGCCAGTCTGGCTTTCAGTTCATCGCGTTTGTTCGCATGCGCGGCGTCAGCGCTCAGGTCATGCAGCTCATCCGGATCCTTTTGCAGATCAAAGAGCTGCTCGCGCCCCGCCTTTGGGTACAGCACCAATTTCCAGCGTTCATCGCAGATCATGCGCTGCGTGTCCGTAAAAACGCCGGTGACAAACTCATGCACGCGCTCCGTCTGGTGCCGCAGCAGCGGCGCGAGACTTTTCGACTGCACCGTCGCTGGAACCGGCACGCCGGCCAGCTCGCACAGCGTGGGAAATATGTCATTCAGATTCACCAGCGCAGCACTGCGCTCACCTTTTGGCAGACCGGGGCCGCAGATGATCATCGGGCTGCGGATGCTGTGCTCATACTCGTTCTGCTTGCCCAGCAGACCATGGCTGCCGAGCGCCAGGCCTTGATCACTGGTGAAAATGATGATCGTCTCCTCCGGCGCCGGCAGCGCGGCGAGGATGCGGCCGAGCTGGGCGTCCAGGTCCGTGATCATGGCGTAGTAGATCGCGAGCTCCTCCCGCACAGCGCTCTCCGTGCGGGGCGTCGGCAGCAGCAGCTCATCGCGACCGTTGATGTTGCCGTGATCAAAAGGATGCTGCGGCGCAAAGTTGGCCGGCAGCACCATCTTCGCGGCGGCGTAGCGGTCCTTCATGCCCTCCGGCCACTGCCTCGGGTCATGCGGAAAGGCAAAATTCACGTGAAGAAAGAGCGGCCTGTCTTTCGGTGCGGTTTGAATCGCGTGAATGGCACCATCCGCGATGTGGCGGCTGTTGTCCCGCTGAAGGCCGACGCCTTTGTCGAGTTCCGCCTGGTTGTTCTCGTCCTTGAATGTCCAGCCGCGGTAGCCCGTCAGCGGACGGCCACGGTCATCCACGTCCGGCTGCGTGGCGCCTTTTCCGCCACCGCTGGAGTAGAGCCCGCTCGTCGCCGTGTAACCGCGCTGTGTGGGGTGCCCGTCATTGTGCCATTTTCCGGTGTAGCAGGTGTGGTATCCGGCCTTCTGCAGCGTGCCGCCGAGCGTGGCCAGGCGGGGATCGATCGCGCCTGCGGGATATTTCGGCAGTGCCTTGAAAGCTGGATTGCCAGTCAGAATCTGCGCCCGGCTCACATGGCAGATGGGGTAGCCCGCATACGCCCGCGAGAAAGAAGTGCCGCTGGCGGCGAGGCGGTCAAGAGTGGGGGTTTCAATGAGCGCATTGCCGAGCGCATGCACCGTGTCAGGCCGCTGGTCATCAGCCACGATCAGCAGAATGTTTGGCGCCGCGTGAAGACCGGTGCCGAGGGTCAGGATGAGAAGAAGCAGCGCGCGCATGGGATCATAACGCCGCAAATCATCCCTCCCATCACGTTTTCGGTCCGCCGCCAAGCGTGGCTGCAAACACCTCCTGCAGCCGCCTGGTAAACTCCGCCGCGCCTTCATCCGGCGGGCTCGCGAGGGGCTCTCCCAGCGTGATGCGCATGCGGATTTTTTTGTCCGGAAGCTGCCACAGCGGCCAGCCTTTGGAGAGGTAGTCGCTGTTGGTCTCGATGAACACCGGCCAAACGGGGGCGCTTGATTGCGTGGCGATGATGCCCAGCCCGCCCTGAAGAGAATTGATGCAGGTCTCCTCTTTGC
This sequence comes from Prosthecobacter sp., assembly GCF_044227185.1. Lineage (GTDB taxonomy): Bacteria > Verrucomicrobiota > Verrucomicrobiia > Verrucomicrobiales > Verrucomicrobiaceae > Prosthecobacter. The sequence goes on from NZ_JBGAFO010000003.1 coordinate 220,767, forward strand.
GCGTGCGGGTGCCTTCCGGGAAAAACAGCAGCCTGTCTCCCTGGCGCAGCGCCTCGATGGAATGCTGCAGCATCTTGTGCGCGGGCTTGTTGGGAATAAAGCCCGCCAGCTTGGCGCCGCCCCGCAGAAACGGGTTGTGCATCAGCGACGCCTTCAAAATGCAGCGCAGGCCATGGACCTTGGACAGGATGAAGACCGCGTCCCACAGCGCCGGATGATTCGGCGCGATGATCAGGCCGCCTTTGACATCGCGCAGCGCCTCAAAGCCGATGTATTCGCATTCATACACACCGCAGGCCCGTAGGCACGCCAGGAAGAGGCGGAAGGCCATGCTCAGCAGCCACTGGCCCAGGGCGCGGGATTTTTCCACCGGCAGCACCGGCACCAGCAGCGCCCCGGCCAGCACAAACAGCAGGCCGCCCACAGCCCAGTAGGCCATGCTCAGCAGCAGTACGACTGCATGCCACATCTGCATCAGCAGACGACAGATCAGCGGCGCCGCTGAGACGCATCTTGGCGATTGCTCTGTCAGTGAATCTTGAATAATAAGGCCGTAGAATGCCATCTTCCCCCGACCTAGTTCAAGCGCTTTCCTCCCTGCCGCACGGTTCGGAGTTTCGCTTCATCGACGAGCTTGTGGAGCTCATCCCGGGAATCTCCGCCAAAGGGGTGTGGCAGCTCAAAGGAAATGAGGAGTTTCTCCGCGGCCATTTTCCCGGTTCACCGCTCATGCCCGGCGTGCTGATGATCGAGGCGCTGGCCCAGCTCGGCGGCATCCTCATTCAAACCCGCCCCGCGGAGGCTCCGCTGAAAAATCTCCGCCTCACGGCGGTGCGCCAGATCAAAATCCTCGGCAGCATCATCCCAGGTCAGTCGATCCATGTAAGCGGTACACTCCAGGGCATGCTGGACACCCTCGGACAGGTCAGCGGCGAAATCCGCGATGACACGGGCAATGTCATCCTCACAGGGGCCGTCACGCTAGCCGGGGAGCGCTGATTACTTCGGCAGCCGCAGCAGGAAGCACGCGCCGTCTTTGTGCGTGACGTCCAGCATGATCGCCCCGCCCAGCGCCGCGGCCAGTCTGCGGCACAGCGCCAGGCCCAGCCCCACGCCAGGCGCCGAATGCGCCGCCTGGTCCGCGCTTTTGTGAAAGGGGTGGAAAATCCGCCGCCGCTCCTCGCGGGAGATGCCGCCGCCGTGGTCGCGCACCCGCAGCATGGCAAATTTTCCGCTGGTGTCTGCTTCAAGATGGATCACCGGCTCGGCCGAGCGCGGTGCGGCGTATTTGCAGGCGTTGTCCACCAGGTTGAAGAGAATTTGCTCCACCGCGGCCGCGTCCACGTGCAGCCGTGTTTTGCGGTCAGCATCGCTGGCCTGCAGGCGCACGGTCATTCCGCAGGCGTCCGCACGCTGCTGGAGCCGCGGCAGAATGCGGTCCAGCAGATCGCCGATGGTGACGGTCTCGGCCCGCGCCTTCGCGCTGCCGCGTTCCAGCCGCGCATAGGCCAGCACATTTTCCACGAGATGGCTCAGCCGTCCCGCCTCTCCGGTCAGCGTGTCCAGATACGTTTTCCGCTGCGCTTCATCCGTCACCATGCCATCCGCCAGCATTTCCGAGTAGAGGCGGAAGGTGGTCAGCGGTGTCCGCAGCTCATGTGTGACTGCGGAGACGAAGTCCGCGCGCCGCTCGCTCAGCGCCACCGTGCCAAACAGCACCAGCCCCACCGCCACGGCGGCCAGCAGCACGCAGGCCAGAGCGATGCCGAGCGACCTGCGCAGCGGCGTCCAGAAGGGAAGGGGTGGCAGTTGGATCGCCCCCGGGACCAGCCGCACCGGCAGCGTGGCAAAGCGCAGCGGATCGTCCTCCGGGCGCGCGCCCGCAGTCGCGTTTGTCGCAGGCTCCAGTCTGGCATCGGGAAACAGGTCCGTGATCTCCCGCAGCAGGGATTCGCGGAGCGCGGGCCAGTCCAGCCACACGCCCTGCACCATGCGCACACCATCCACCAGGGCCTCGCGGGTCAGCATCAGGTTGCCGTCCAGCCAGACTCCCTGAAAAGGCCGCGAGCTGTTCGTGGAGGCGGCGCTCTTGAGAGCGGGCGCTGGTGGCTGCGGCGCTCCGGCAAAAGGATCGGCCGGTGCCATGCCGCCGGCTGAAGGCACGGCGGCCAGCGAATTCGCGGCAGCGCCCGCCACTGGCTCCTTCGCGGCGGGCAGCGAGGCGGCCGGTAGGGCCGGTGTCTGCACTGGAGCCTGACCAGATGAGGAGATGCCCGAGGCCGTTCTGCTGGTGGTCGTGGACGTTTCCGGCTCCTTCTCTTTTTTCAAAGCCTTGGCCGGGGCGGGCTTGGCCTCCCCCTCCTTCTCGCTATTTAGCGCCAGGGTGCCCGCCCCCTGCTTCAGTTTGATTGCGCCCTGTTGCTTGATCGACTCCTCCGCCTGCAGATTCACCGCCCGGCTGCGGGAGAGGTTTTCAGTGTTGTTCAGAGCCATCTGCTGGGTGGTCACCTTGTCCTGCTGGGCGTTCCACGCGGGATTGCGTGGGAGATTGGCATCATTCCCGGTCTCGGCGGCTTTCGAATCATCAAAATCAAACCGGGCCACGCAGGCCATCTCAGCCAGGAGCTGCCGGTTGAGCATGGGGGGGGAGGACGGAGCAGCGGCCGCCGCACGGGCGTTGGGGTGGGGCCGGGCTTCGCGCGGAGTCTGCGGCTTGATCCCATGGACCGGCCTGGCAAGGAGCTCGCGCAGGCCGCTCAGGCGTTGCTCGCTGCGGGTGAGGTCGTCTCCATTGATATACTGCGCCAGCGCCAGCGTGCGTTCGCCGTTCTGCGGCACCTGCGGGGAAAAAACCTGCCCGCGGGAGTCCACCTGGAAATGCAGCAGCACATTCTCGGGCACTTCCGCCAGCAGCGGGGAGGGCACCAGCACCTCTCCTTTCGCCACATTGCCATAGGTCTTGTTCACCAGCCCCTCCGGCGCATGAAACGGCCGGAAATCATACGGTGGCCGGGCATTCTCGCGGATCATGAGCGCGCTCGCCTGGAAGTCGAGCCGCCACAGCGCCAGCCGCACACGTTCCTGCTGGTCCGCTTCACGCGCGGCCATTTCCCGCCCTTTCTCCAGCGCCAGCGTGTTCCAGCTCACCCACGCCATCGCCGCGAGCAGCAGCCCGAGGCAGGCGATGAAGGTGACCCAGATATGGAGGGGTTTGCGCATGAAATGTTGAAATCAGGCGAGCTGGTAGCCCTTTCCCCGCACCGTGACGATCACACGCGGCGCTTCGGCGTCATCCCGCAGCTTGTGGCGCAGATTCGCGATGTGCATGTCCACCGTGCGCGTCTCCGTCTGCTTGTTTTCGATGTGCCACACGCGTTGCAGCAGCTCCTCCCGCGACACCGCCCTGCCTCGGTTCAAAGCCAGGTATCGCAGCACATCCCGCTCGCGCTCGGAAAGCTCCGCGCTCTCGCCATTGTCAAAGCGCGCCACGCTCTGCCCGAAGTCAATCGTCGCCGCGGTGAGCGTCAGCGTCTCGCTCACCGGCTGTCTTTCCGGGGCGCGCCGCAGCACCGCCTCCACCCGTGCCAGCAGCTCGCGCACGCTGAAGGGCTTCACCACATAGTCATCAGCCCCCAGCCGCAGGCCGCGCACACGGTCGTTCTCCTCTCCTCGTGCGGAGAGGATGATCACCGGCGTGCCGGGCCGCTCGCGCCTCAGCGCCTTCAGAATGTCAAAACCGCTCGCATGCGGCAGCACCAGGTCCAGCAGCATGAGGTCAAACGTCGAGCCCAGCGCCAGCTTCATGCCCTTCTCACCATCCCCCGCCTCCAGGGTCATGTGTCCGGCAAACTTGAGCGCATCCAGAACGCCGCGCCGGATCGCGGCGTCATCTTCAACAACGAGAATGGTGGAGGGCATGAGGTAATTTCGAGGGTGGGTCGGGAGAATGCACGCCTAAAATCATGCCGCTGCCCCTGCCACGTGTCTGTAAACGGCTTGTAAAGCGGGCGGCCATTGGCCTGTTCGGCGCCACCATTGTGATGACACAGCGCTTTTTTCGTCTGGATGCGAAGCTTATTCTTCCTCCCACACGATGCCCTTCTTTTCCGCCTGCGTCCGCAGCGCCTTGCTCATCGCCGTGTCCAGCGTGTCCGTCGTGGCGGCCTCTTTTTTCTTCGCGGCCACATAGGCCTCGCGCTCCTTGTTCAGCGCCAGCACCTTCCTCTGGATCTCCTCGCGCTCGGCGGTCTTCTTTTCCAGGTAGGCCTTGCGCTCCTCCAGGCTCATCTTCTTCATCTCCTCGGGAAGATCGGCCTCCTTGACCTTCGCGATGTCAAAATCCTTCTGCTTGCACGCGTCCACCAGGTCCCAGGCGCTGTTGCAGTAGTTGGCGCTGGATTTCGTGAGGACGCGCTGCACCTGCGCTCCAGACTCCGCCTTCGCGGCGGCATTGTCATCCTGCGCAATCTGCCGCGCCTTGGCGGCCGGCGCCGCGCTGCCGTAGTTGACGTAGGTGCTGTTGAGCTGCTCGTTGAGCTTCACGATCTCCTTGTCCTGCGGCGCTTCGACATGAACGATCGCCTGGTTCTGGTCGATCACCAGATACTTCCCGTCCGCCAGCAGCGCGCCTTCGTTCCAGTGCTCCGCGATCCCCTGCGCCTCGCTGCCGCAGTGAATCGTGTTCACGATGATCCCCTTCGCGATGGCGCTCTGGCAGCTCTTCTTGGAATCCACCGGTCCCTGGGTGAACGGCTCGTTCCCCGCGATGAAGATGGCCTTGTACACCTTCGGGTTCGCATCCCACGCCAGGTCCTTCGTCGCACGCTGGATCACGGCGCCACAGTACTCCTCCCCGCCGTTCGTTGTCAGCGCAAACAGCTCCTCGGACACCTTGTCCAGATCGCGCGTCAGCGGCTGGATCTGCCGGATCCAGTTCTCCTCCGCACGCAACGAGGACTTGCCGTATTCATACAGCGCCACCTGCACCACGGGTGTTTTGCCGCCTTGTTTCGCGGAAATGAATTCATTCACCAGCTTCCAGAGCTGCGTCTTCGCCTGCTCGATCAGGCCGCTCATGCTGCTGCTTGTGTCCAGCAGCACGGCGATCTGCACCAGAGGAGCGTCTGAAGCCGGTTCGACTTTCGTGACTTCCACCACCGGTGTGGGCGGCTGCACGTCTTTGGCATGGGCAAGGCACGCGGTCAAAGCCGCGGCCAGAACAATGTGTTGTGTTTTCATGGATATTCGTTGGGTTGAGTGAGTTGACGAAAAAAATCAGCGGATCAGCACCAGCTCTCCGCGGTGCTCCACCAGCAGTTCCCCGCGCAGGGCCAGCAGTCCCTGCCGGTTGTCGGCCGCGAGTTCATCGACCAGCCGGCCAAACTCCGCGCTGCCGATCTCCACGGTGCGGTCCGGCCCGCGCCCGGCCTTCGCCGCGCTCGCATCCATCCAGCGGTTGCCCTTGTTAAAGAGCGCTCCGGCCTGGCACTGCTGCACGCTGGTGATTTCGACCGCCTGCATCTTCTCATCCAGGAAGCGGTTGCGCACATTGAGCTGCTTGGACTCCACGCCCTTTTTCAGATTGTCCTGCTGCGACACCGCCGCCGGCCCGCTGCGCGTTTTCATCGCCTTGTTTCCGTAGTTGTCCGCCGCCTTCGCACTCGCCGGCACCGCCGCCAGGGAGGTTCCTTCTTCAGCCAGGAAGGCCGTGTATTCAGTCAGAATGCCAAACTGCGTGGACAGCCGCACGATCTCATTGACAAGCTCGGTCGTGTTTCCCGTTCCGCCGTCCGCGCCCATGTCGCGAATTGCCTCGCTCAGCACCGCGATCTTGTTGCTCGCCCACAGCCGCGCCACAAAGGCGTTTGCCGTGCTCGCCTTGTCCAGGTTGAACGTGAAGTCGAACTTCCGTTCTCCCTCCGTCCCTGCGCCGGTGAGCAGAAAATGCAGAGGCGCTTCTCCGCGATACTCGCCGGAGAGCAAAATCTGCTCTCCCTGAAACACATCCGGAAGCGGCGAAGGGATCAGATCGTTCACACGATTTGGCTCGTCCACCCTCACGGTGGGCTTGGTGAGAAGCGGGCCGCGCAGGCGGTCAAACACCCGTGCCACCTTCACCTCCACATCCTCCCTCGGCAGCACAAACTCCGCGCTGGCCCGTGTCTCGCGGGCGATGCGTGCGAGCAGCGGCGTGTTCACATCCACGCCCACGCCAAAGGTGAAGACCCGCCGCTGGTGGGGATTTCCCTTCGCCACCGCCTCGCGGATCGCCTTCTCCGAGGTCTGGCCGATCGTCGGCAGCCCGTCCGTCAGAAACAGGACGATTGGCAGCATCCCCTCCAGCGGCTTCTGCCGCAGCGCCTCCACCACCGAGTCATGGATGTTCGTCCCGCCGCTCACGCGCAGCGCGTTGATGTACTCGCGCCCCTGCCTCGTGGTCTTTGCAGTTTTGATCACCGGTTCTGCGGCAAACATTTCGACCGCTTCATTATAGACGATGAGGTTGAATCCCTCGCCTTCGTCCAGCCCCTCGATCACCTGCAAGGCCGCCGCCTTCACCTGGTCAAGCTTCGGCCCTGCCATGCTGCCGCTGCGGTCGATCACCAGCGTCACCTCCCTCAGCATCGGCCTGGCATCCGCCCTGGGCCTTGGGGGGGCAATCATGAGGAGGAAATAGCCGCCGCCTGTTTTGGGGTCGGGGTAGGCCAGCAGCGAGGCGGTCATCTCATCCTTCGTCTCCCGCAGCAGAGACACGCGGAAGGCCCCCGGGTCCTTGGTTTCGCAGGAGAGGCTCGCTTCGTGGTCGCCAGGCTGTTTGACCGCGATTTCATGGCTGGGCGAATAAAGCGAGGCGATGCGTGCAGTGGATTTGAGACGCATGGAGAGGCGCCACGGCACCGCGTATTCCACTGCTTCCGAGCGCGGCAGCACGTAGTCCAGCCGGGCGCCGTCGGCCTCCAGAAGCTGCTCATAAGTCACGCGGACTTTCTGGGTGCCATTGGCCGGCACTGGAAAGACACTGGATTTGACCACGGCATCGCCAACAAACTCCAGCAGGGCCGGATCGCGCGTCTGGGCCACGATGCTGTCGTAAATGCGTCGTGCTTCCTCTCGTGGCAGCAGCCTGGCCGTGCCCTCCGCGCTGCCGCCCTCAAATGCGAAGGCCTTCAGCACCGCCCCGCCTGGCACGGGTACCAGCAGCTCGGACTCCTGCGGACGGCCTGTCGGGTTGCGCAGGGAGATGTCGAGGGTGGTGGTGGCGATTTGATCCGCGATGTCGATGCGGGCCTCCACCTGGGTCACCTGCACCGGCTGGGCGTGAATGGTGCGGGAGCTGGGGGAAATCCAGACCTGGGGGCGGGATTCCTGCGCCATCAGGGGTGCGGCGAGAACCAGGGCACAAAGGAGCGTCTTCATGCACCACGGTGTTCCTGGTGGCAGGGGGTGTCTGTAAACGCCCGGTAAAAGGGCCGGGGGATGAAAAACGCCCTGAGCGGCCATAGAAACCGTATCTGGAAGGGGGACTGCAAACTCGAACTCCCCCTTGCCAAGCGGGGAAGTCCCCCCATATTCGCGCCCCCTCTTATGGACATCTTCATTGGAATTCTCACCGCAGTCGAAGTCATCGTCTGCCTTCTGCTCATTCTCGTCGTGCTCATGCAGCGCCCACGTCAGGAAGGTCTCGGCGCCTCCTTCGGCGATGCCGCCGCCAGCCAGGTCTGGGGTGCGCAAACCACGAACGTGCTGCAGAAGTTTACGGTCTATCTGGCCATCGCTCTCTTTGGCATCACCATTTTGCTGGCGGTGCTGGTGAGCCGCCACCAGACCGGCAGCAAGAGCAAGCCGATCTTTGGCGAACCCAAGGCTGAGCCTGCGGTCCCTGCTGCTGCTGCGGCGGCTGCCCCCGCGCTTTCGCCCGAAGAACAGGCCAAGGCGAAGATGACGGAAAAGCTTCAGGAGTCCGTGAAGGCAAAGGACCAGGCCAAGGCAGGCGAAGCCGCCAAGACGACCGCTCCTGCTGCCAATACGGCGAAGCCGGCTCCTGCGACCACCCCTGCTCCTGCCACGACACCCGCCCCTGCGGCGAAACCGGCTCCGGCACCTGCCACCACCCCGGCACCTGCTCCTGCGAAGCCCGCTCCGGCGCCAGCTCCCGCTCCGGCGCCAGCTCCCGCTGCGACCCCAGCACCGGTCACCACCCCCGCTCCGGCGTCTGCGCCTGCCACCACTCCTCCGGCGCCGGCCCCTGCGGCAACGCAGGCTCCTGCTGCTCCGGCACCTGCGCCAGCGAACCAGCCGAAGTAAGCGGTTCGTCAGTTTTAAATCTCATCACGAAGGGCACGACGAGAGTCGTGCCCTTCGTTTTGGGAAGGGGGCGGAGCATGTGCATTTCTGATAGTGTGCCGTGCGAAAACGGACTTCCCATCATGCGTTGGTTCTGCCTACCATTGTTCCAACCATGAAACGCTTCCTCCTCCTGCTCGCGCTTGCGTCGTCCTGCCTCATCGTGCATCCCACTGGCGCGGCGGAGCCGCTACGGGTTTTCATCCGGTCGGGGCCGAAGTCGCATGGGCCGGGGGCGCATGATCATCCTTCTTTTCTGCGGGACTGGGTGCCGCTGCTGAATGAGCGTGGGGCGAAGGCGACGGGTGGCGATGCTTTTCCGACCAAGGAGCAGCTGGATGCAACGGATGTCCTCATCCTGCATCTGGACAGCGGGGGGGACATCAAGATCGGGCAGGAGAGGAAGGATCTGATGGAGTTTCTCCAGCGTGGGGGCGGCATTGTGACGATCCATGCGGCGTCGGTGTCGAAGGATCATGACTGGTTCAAGGGCATCATTGGGGGGTCGTGGCACCATGGGCAGACGAAATGGCGGGAGGGGCCGATGCATTTGTACTTCACGGACCATGAGAATCCGATCACTTTGAATGTGTCGAATTTCGCAATGGATGACGAAATTTACTACGACATGGACGTACTGCCGGAGTGCCGGATTTTGGCGGGGGCTTACACCCCGAAAGCGGCGGGGGCGCGGAATGAAAAGGCGGCGAAACGGGCGGCGGAAATCACCAAGGGGGGCAAGGAGGTGAGCATTTATGACATCCAGCCGCAGATCTGGACTTATGAGAAGGACAACTACCGGTCGTTTGTGTGCATTCCGGGGCACTACTATGCGAACTTCAGCCGGCCGAATTTCCGGGCGCTGCTGCTGAGGGGGATCGCGTGGGCGGGGAAGAGGGAGAATGTGGATGAGCTGTGCAGGCCGGAGGAGCTGGGGGACAATTTGAGGTATGTGGAGGGCGGGCCGACGCGGCCGGAGAAGGCGGCGGAGAAGATCGAGGTGCATCCGGAGTTTGATCTTTCGCTGGTGGCCAGCGAGCCGCTGATCAACAAGGTCATGAATGTGGACTGGGACGAGAAGGGGCGGCTGTGGGTGTGCGAAACGCCGGAGTATCCGAATGGGAGGCGTGAGCTGAATGTGGAGAAGTGGAAGGACAGCGGCTCATGGACGAAAAAGTACGACCGTGATCCGACGGACCGGATTTCCATTCTCACGGACACGAATGGTGACGGGGTGATGGACAAGAAGCATGTGTTTGCGGACAAGCTGGAGCTGGTCACGAGCTTCTGTTTTTATAAGAAAGGGGTGATTGCGTGCGCCGCGCCGGACATCTGGTATCTTGAGGACACGGATGGTGATGAGGTGGCGGACAAGCGCACGGTGCTTTACACGGGGCTCGGAACCGGGGACACGCATGCGGTGATCAACAACCTGCGCTGGGGACTGGACGGGTGGGTGTATGCCACGCACGGGTACAGCTCAGGGCATGTGGTCTCGCCAGACGGGAAGAAGGACTTTGGGACGGATGGCAGCGGGGTGGTGAGGTTCAGGCCGGATGGCAGCGCGTTTGAGCAGTATTCTTCGCGCGGGGGCAACACGTGGGGGCTGGACATCACGTGGGACGGGCAGGTGTTTTTCACGCAGCCGACGAGCGGCACGGTGTTTTTCCATGTGGTACTGCCGGAGTATGTGCTGGCGAAGGGGAAGGTTCCGGGGACGACGAGCTGGAACGGGATGGTGACGCATCAGAAGACCTATCCGGCGATGTCGTGGCCGGAGCAGGCGTATGTGCAGATTGATCTGGTAGGCGAGTTCACCGCAGCGGCGGGCTGTGCGATCTATGAAGGCGGCGCGTGGCCGAAGAAGTGGGACTATAGCTATTTTACCACCGAGCCGACGCTGAACATCGTGCATCATGAGTTTGTGGAGAAGGATGGCGTGACGTACAAGGCGCACAAGGAGGCGGGGCGCGAGGAGACGGAGTTCATGCGCAGCAAGGACCTGTGGTTCCGGCCGATCGAGACGCGGGTGGGGCCGGACGGGGCGCTGTATGTGGTGGATTTTTATAATCAGGCGGTGATTCACAATGACACGCGCGGGCCGCTTCATGGCCCGGCGAATGCGGCGGTGAGGCCTGACCGCGACCACTACTTTGGCCGCATCTGGAAGGTGCAGCACAAGAAGGCGAAGAAGCTGGAGGTGGCGCAGCTCGACAAGAAGGAGGCCAAGGGGCTCGTGGGAGCGATTTTGCACAATGACAACGGGCCGACGGCGCAGCAGGCGTGGAGGCTGCTGCGTGAAAATTTTGGCTTCGACAAGCTGTGGGATGTCCAGAAAGCCAAGGACTTTTATGCCTCCGAAGAGGAACGGTCTGAACAAGGCAAAGCAGACTTCCGGCAGAGCAACTGGCTGCACGCTCATTTTGCGACAGCCAATTACTGGGCGGAGCGTACGCCAACGATTGATGGCACCCCGGTAACACCGGCGACCGAAGCCGAGTATGTCACGCACATCACCAAAAGCCTGCGTGACGCCCAGCCCGAAACGCCCGAGGAATGGTTCAAGGCGCTCTCCGCGGTGAGCCGGTATGAGGCGGGCAGGGCTTTGATCGTGGAGCGCTTCGCTCAGGCAGAGAATGATTGGATGCGTTCAGCAGCGATTGCGGCCGCGGCTGATCATGCTGACGAGGTCATCATCAAGGTGCTTGCGGCACCAGGCAAAGCGGAGGCGCTGGTCCATGCGTTGATTCCGTCTGCCAAGTCGCCGGAGAAACTGGTCATCGCGTGCGCGGATGCCAAGGCTGACGCGCTGAAAATCATCATTCTCCAGGGCATCGCGCAGCAGTCGAATGTGACACCGGCGCTCACGCCAGAGCTGACGACGGCTTTGAAGAAGCTTCTTGCACAGCCTGCGCTGGCGGCTGCGGCGCTGCCGCTGGTGGTGAAGTGGGACAAGGCGGGGGCGCTGGCTGGTGAAGTGAAAGCACAGGTTGCCAGCCTTTCGGCCAAGCTGGAGGACAAGGCGGCGGCGATTTCTGACCGCGTGGGCGCGGCGAAAGCGCTTGTCGGTATCGGTGGTGAGGCTGGCGAGCAGGCGGTGAAGGTTCTTGCCAATGCCGAGACGCCCGCCGCCCTGCAGGCGGCGATCATTGCGGCCGTGGATGAGGGGGGGAATGCTGGTGATCTGGTGGCGGGCCTGAACGGGCTGAAGCCCGAACTACGAACGAAGGCGTTTGATGCGATTTTGAAGCGGCCGGAGGCGGCGCTGGCGCTGCTGAGTGAAATTGAGAAGGGGAAGATGGATCCGAAGGAGATCGGGCCGGGGAATGTTTCGCGGCTGAGGACGCATCCGAACAAGCAGGTGGCGGCGCGGGCGAATGCGATGATCGACAAGCTGAATCCGAATGCGAAGGCGAAGAATGAGACGATCGCGCAGTTTACGCCGGTGGTGGAGCAGCCGGGCAATGTGGAGAAGGGGAAGATGCTTTTCACGGCGGCGTGCGCGGTGTGCCACCGGCTGGGAGACATTGGCAAGGATGTGGCGCCGCCGCTGGTGGGGATGGGGGCGCATGGGCCGGCGGAGCTGCTGGTGCATGTGATCGACCCGAACCGTGAGGTGGACCCGAGCTTCTGGGCGTGGAATGTGACGACGAAGAAGGGGGAGACTTTTGCGGGTGTGATCGCGAGCGAGAACCAGGCGAGCCTGACGCTGCGGAATCAGGGCGGTGATTTTGAGATCAAGAAGGCGGACATCGCCACGCGGGAAAACACGCGGCGGAGTTTGATGCCTGAAGGCCTTGAGGCTTTGGGTGCGGAGAACATTCGTGACATCCTGGCCTTCATCTGCGGCGGGGAGCAGAAGTTCCGGGTGGTGGATCTGCGCGAGGCGTATACGGCGGACTCACGGCGCGGGTTGTTTGCGCGTGAGGAGGCCACGAACGACACGGTGCATTTTTCGAAGTTTGGCAATGTGACGGCGGACCAGGTGCCGTGGTTCATTATGGACCCGGCGAAGTCGGCGACGGGAGCCAATCTGATCGTGCTGAAAGGCGGCGGCAATGGCAACGCGGCGAGTCAGAACCCGCAGAAGGTGGAGATCGCGATGCACACGGCGGCGAAGCAGATTCATCTGCTCAGCGGCATCGCGGGCTGGGGATACCCGGCGACGAAGGATGACCGGGTGGCGATGAAGGTGACGGTGAACCACAGCGCGGGAGCGCCGGAGGTGTTTGAGCTGAAGAACGGCGAGGCCTTTGCGGACTACAACCGTGAGATCGAGGTGCCTGGCAGCGCGTTTGTGGAGGGTGTGGTGAACAAGGGCCAACTGCGGCGTATCACGCTGCCGATTGCGAATGCGGCGCCGATCACGAAGCTGGTGCTGGAGAGCCTGGACAACGGCGTGACGGCGGTGGTGGCTGCGATCACGGCGGACATCACGGGGGAAGGGCCGAAGCCGGTGAAGGCGGAAGCTGCCGGTGCGGCTGCGGCGGACAATGAGCCTGGCAAGCTGCCGTGGAAGCGCCCCAGGGCCTGGGAAGGAAATGCGCGATTCTCGGGCGCTGAAACGGGGCCCAAGGAAGGGGGCAAGGGCGACGGGCCGCTGGCGGCTGCGACGCCGGTGAACTGGGAGGCCGGGAAGACGAAGGTGCTCGTCATTGGCGGCGGGTCTTCGCACAACTTTGCGAAGTTCTTTGGCGAGACAGATGTGGCGACGCTGAAGGGGGCGGGTTTCTCCGTGCATTACACGGAGGACCGGGATCAGGCGACAGAGCAACTGGCGATCGCGGATGTGGCGGTGATCAGTGTGAACCGGAAGTTTTTTGACACGGCGGCGTATCGCAAGGCGCTGATGGATTTCGCGGCGGCGGGGAAGGGGATCATCATGCTGCATCCCGGGACGTGGTATGGCTTTGGCGGATGGCCGGAGTTGAACGCGCAGATCGTGGGCGGCGGGGCGCGGGGGCATGACAAGATTCATCCGTTTGATGTGAAGGCGGTGAAGGCGGAGCACGCCATCATGGCGGGCGTGCCTGCTAGCTTCACGGTGGAGGACGAGCTGTACTATGTGAACGCGGAGCCGGAGAAGATTCCGGAGGGGACGGCGAAGATCACCGTTTTGGCGGAGACGAGCCCGAGCGAGAAGTATAAGGCGGGGCATCCGAGCGTGTGGATCACGGAGCATCCGAAGGCGAAGATCGTGGGGATCGCGCTGGGGCATGATGCGCGGGTGCATGATCTGAAGCCGTTTCAGCAGATTTTGACGAATGCGGTGAAGTGGGCGAGCGGCAAAAATTGATCCGCCATGTCACCTTGGAGGCGATTTTGCAAAATGTTCGCGTGGGCGGGTTATGCCTGCTCGATTGCTGTCTGCCTGTCAGCCGTGTTCAGACCCGACCATGGCATCTGGGTCGGTTTTTATGCGCTGCATCTCGTTGTGTTCATCCCATTTGTCGCGGCTGTCCGAGCCTTGCATGAGATTAACGGAACTGGCGTGGTCTGGCTTGAGGATTGGCAGACGTTGCGAGTGCTGCTTCCTGCCAGACTGAAGCGTTTGTTCACCGGAACCGCCTTGTTTGCCGCCCTAGTTATCGGTCATGTCATCTACCAAGACCTCATTTTGAAATCCCATGAGCCGGGCTTCCAAGGCCCGAAAAGCATGCCCTTAGAATGGAAGACTTGGATTACCCCGGTCTCGCCGCGTGGCTTTGTGTCCTACAGTGCCATCTGGGCAGTGTTCTTCGTGGTCTCAGCCTGCCTTTTGACCATGCGCGAAAACTGGCGTGGTCCAGAAAGCCCGCGCAGACGCTCCTGACGGGCGGGAAGCAGGGGAGTGTGGAAGCGGAGGGTGGTTGATGCGCGGAGCACCTCGAGGGACGGGGTGCTGGGGATCCTTCTTCGCCAAGGCTTCGAAGGACTGAGGTTGGAAACTGAGAACTGAGAACTGAAAATTTTAAATTGCCGGAGGTGATGGGGGCGGGGCCACAGGGCAGGGTGGTGATGGGAGGTGCGGATGATCAGGAGGTTTGTGTCACCGCTATGCGGTTCCCCGGGGTGTGAGGGGGAATGGGGCAGGTGACCGGGGGCTGGCACCGCCGGCTACGGTTGTGCCAGCCCTACGGGCTTTCGGAGGCGGGGAGGGAGGCTTGGGTACCAGGGAGTGGTATGATCCTGTGGTGGCCGGGGGCTGTGGGGTTTGCGGGAGAGCTGGTCGACAGGAGTGCCTATCGTGCTTTTCCGGAGGGGTGTGTTTTATTGAGGCTTGCCCAACAGGCTGACACGAATGGTGAGGCTGGAGCCGGGGCGTGATGTGTGGCGGAGGCACAAGTTCTCCCGCGGCGAAATAGCCGGGAGATGCTTCTGGAAGACGGGGCGCGTGAAGCAGATGATGGGTTCGCCTCCCGGAGTGGCTGCCAAAACCCAGGGTCGCCTCGCTGAGGCTCGGCTGACCCTGGGCTATAATACGCAGCCCTTTCAGGGCTGGTGTGTGGCGGGAGCGGAGTGGCGAAAGATAACAACACCCATGTTACGATTCACCGTCGATCAGACACTTCAGATATTCGGCAAAGTTGGGAAACTGGCATTCATCATTTCCCGCCTACGAGAGGATTTCGGGCTCGCTGTCGTCATCAGCGTCGAGCGGCCAAATCAGATCAATTTCCTCATGCTGTTCGGGATACAAACCGAACAAGGATATTCTGGATGGGGGTATCTGAACGAGGGGTGAATCGGTCCATATCTCAGGACTTGCGCGGATTTGTTCCAAGATGTCTGGGTCCCGCAGGGCAGTCTCCATTTGCCTTAGCCCCAGCCACTCATTACCACCGTCAGCATTTTTCCAGGAGCCAGCGTATTCGAAGCGAGCTCTGAGATATGGGGTGATCTTCCGGTAGTGACCAGGCTGCAAGGTCGGTATTTTCGAACTTGGCTCTTTCTCTGGCGGCTCAACAACTTGGTAAACAGGAGGGAAAAGTGGATGCGGCCTGGTCAGGCGGCTTTCATTGATTCTTTGAATGCTGCCAGCATGTCATGAATGTTCATCGCTTTTACCTCCAGCTTATGTTTGCACCCGCTCTTTTGCGGAATGTCATATGCGAGTGTTTTGCGAAAGCTACTTGTGAATGCTGGGTGGATGAGGGCTTCTCGCATACCTTCGGCATGCGACTCTGATAGGTGACGTGTATTTTTCGAGGTCCGGTGGTTCTCGCTCGCAAAGCCTCGTTTCACCACCGGCTCATCTCTCTGCTCCCTGCCGGGAGCCTGACCGAATCAAGCGGAGTGAGTGAAGGCTGGTGGGGATGGGGATTGTTAGCTGGCCGCAGGGGGGCGCCATTTTTCGCAGTGGTGGCGAGAAGCCAGGCTGGGAGACAATCAGGCTGCCAAGGAGAGCTGGTAAAAGATTGGGCGGTAAAAGATTTCTGAGGCGGAGATTTGGACTGCAGGTTCATTCGCCGGGAGATGAACGCGGAGATATGATTGTGGAGGGAATCTCGGTGGGCTTTGGATCTGCGTTGACCGTCGTGCTGGCGAAACCATTTTCCGCTCCCGCCTTTGGGTGTTTTGTGGAATGAGAGGGCAGGCTGGCACGTCGAAAGCGGTAGCTGCGTTCGTGCCTCACTGCGCGACCGCACTCCAAATGGGGCGGCTGCTTCGGCGTGGTTGATGTGGCGAATCTGCTTCGATCAGACCTTGAGGAAGATCTGCTTTTTGTGGAGCCACTGGGCGGTGGCGAGCATGAGGGCGAAGGTCATGGCGGCGGGGAGCCAGTCGTAGGGGGGCGGGGTGGTGAAGAGGAGGCGCTCGCTGAGGGAGCGGAAGAAGCCGAGGCCGGAGGCGAGGTAGAGGGCGATGGGGTTGGCGCCGACCCAGAGGAAGGGGGCGAGGCCGCGGCGCCAGTGGAGGACATCGACAATGAAGTAAAAGGAGCCGAGGAGGATGGCGCTCCATCCGGCGGCGACGAGCACGAAGCTGGAGGACCAGATTTTTTTGATGACGGGGAAGAAGGGATGCCAGGCCCAGCCGAGGGCGAGCATGAGGAGGCCGGCGATGATGAGGGCGCCGGCTTTGCGTGAGGGAGCTGCGGTGCTGGTGAGCCACTTTCCGGTGAGGAGGCCGAGGAGTGCGGTGGCGATGGCGGGAAGGGTGCTGAGGATGCCTTCGGGATCGTGGTCGCCATCGTATTTGCGGCCGGGGAGCCAGAGGCTGTCGAGGTGGTTGGTGAGGTTCATGCCTTCGTCGAAGTTTCCGGCGCTGATGCCGATGCCGGGGCCGGGGACGGGGACGGGGACGAAGCGCAGGAGGAGGAAGTAGCCGATGAGGAGGGCGGCGGTGGTGAGGGTGAGGGCGCGGGTGCCGAGCCAGAGGGAGAAGATGCCGGCGGCGGCGGAGGCGATGCCGATGCGCTGGAGGACGCCGAGCCAGCGGATTTGATCCCAACCGTTTTTGAGGCCGCCGGAGTAGATGATGCCGAGGAGGATGAGGATGGCGGCGCGGGCGAGGAGGTGGCGCACTGCCGAACCACGTCCGGAACGCGCGACGCGGCGTGGGAGGGCGATGGCGAGGGAGACGCCGGCGAGAAAGAGAAAGAGGGGGAAGATGAGATCGTAGAAGCGGAAGCCGGCCCAGGCGGCGTGGGTGAACTGGAGTGTGATGTCTGGAACTAGCGAGGAGGTGGGAAAGGCGCGGGTGAGGAGCTTGGTGAGGAGGGAGGAGAGGCCGAGGATCCAGCACATGTCGAAGCCGCGGAGGGCGTCGAGGGAGAGGAGGCGTGGTGCGGAGAGGGAATGCGGGGACTCAGGCATGGTGCTGGATGCTAGATGCTAGATGCTAGATGCTAGATGCTGGATGCTGGATGCTGGATGCTGGATGCTGGATGGTGGATGGTGGATGGTGGATGGTGGATGGTGGATGGTGGATGGTGGATGCTAGGGCGCGGTCAGGGTGGGAGCTGATTTTGCGTCGTGGGTGAGGCGGATTGTAAAGTGGGAACTGAAAACTGAGAATTGTAAATTGGCTGGAGATGTGGGGGGCTTGGGTGGCGAGGGGCATGGGGGCGGCTATGTGGTGCGGGGTGAGGTGTGTTGCGGGGCGGGTGGGTCGAGGACGAGTTCGAGTAGGAGGACGAGGACGAGGACGAGGACGAGGACGATTGAGGGGAGAGGACGAGAGGGCTGTAGAGGGGGGGGGAGGTGGAGAAGGCGTGGGGGTGGCGAGAGCGGCGCTGAAGCGCCGCAGTCCGGGGACGCTGGCGCGCTCGTGGAGGACGCTGGTGCGTTCGTGGGACGAGGGTGAAACATGGGGAGTGTGGCGGCGTTCTTGGGAGATGAAGACGTTGTCTGCTGTTTTGCTGTTGGTGCTGGTGATGGGTTCTTCACTGCGGGCGCAGGAGATTGCGGCGTTTCCGAGGGCGCAGGTGCAGAGTGTGTGGGTGCAGACGGTGTGGGCGGATGGGAAGCACAATGGGTTTCCGGGGATCGCGCGGGTGGGGGATTTTTATTATGTGACGTTTCGCAGCGGGGAGGCGCATGATTCGCCGAGGGCGAAGATCGTGGTGATCCGCGCGGCGGCGAAGGATCTGAAGGCGTGGGAGAAGGTGGCGGAGTTCACGAGGGAGGATGACTGCCGTGATCCGCTGGTGTTTGACAACCGGGGGAAGGTGCAGGTGGTGTTTCACTCGAAGGAGGATTTTTTTTCGCAGTCGGCGGATGGTGTGACGTGGAGCGAGCCGCGGGAGCTGGAGACGGAGTTTGTGCAGCCGAAGGCTGACAGCCGGCTGACGTTTACTTCGCAGCGGCGGTGGTTGTTTCGGATCCGCCAAGGTCCGGATGGAGCCTTTTATAGTCTGGCACGTTGTGGTATTCACGGGAAGGACAGCCGGGGCTCGTTTGGGCTGATCTTGTTCCGGTCTGAGGACGGGGTGAAGTTCAAGGGCATGCACACGTATGGCGAGGGGCCGACGAGCGGGATGAGCCAGGCGGGAGGGTCGGGCTGGGGGCATGAGGCGGATGTGGGGTGGACGCCGGACGGCACGCTGGTGAGCGCGATCCGCAACAGCAACCCGGGCGTGGTGGTGATGGGCCGGGCGCCGCTGGGGCCGTGGAAGGCATTTCAAACGGATGCGTGGAATTTCGGCGGCCCGGCGCTGCACCGGACCAAGGGCGGCGGGATGCTGCTGGCGGCGCGGGCGCTGCCGGAGAAGGAGACGGTGGGCTTTCCGAGTGTGTGCAAGGTGTGGACGGTGACGGCGAACGGGGTGGAGAAGCCGTGGGTGATGCCGAGCGGCGGGGACGGGGCGTACCAGAGCTTTGCGGACGGGGTGGGGAATGAGGAGGTGCTGCTGTGTTATTATTCCTCGCATGAGCATCCGCAGCCGAAGGGGGTGGGGAAGAATCCGGCGAACATTTACCTGGCGCATCTGCGGGTGAGGCATGCGGCGCCGTGAGGGGGAGGCAGCCTGAATTAAACACCGCCCCTCTTCGCTAAAGCTATGGAGGCAGGCCAAGAGATTAGAAGACCGCAGAGAATACCTTCTGAATCAAGGCTCTGGGATTTTGCATTTTCCGCGGGGTGGGTTTGTTCAGTTTTCCCTGGAGAGATGTTTTTAATGAGTCGTGGTATGATGTGGTGGAATGAGTACGGAACAATTTAGAAGGAAGGATGACTGCACCGGTGGTGTGAGGATGGTGATTTTGCAGGTGGTGGAGGCGCCAGGGCGATGATGCGATGAGGGGCCGGAGGTGGAACCGCGGATGATACGGATGGCGGAGGGGGAATTGTGGGGGATTGGAGGACGCTGTTTTTGGCAAAGGAATGAAGTAGCAAGGGAATGGCCGGAGATTTGCACCGCCGATCCTTCGCTAGAGCTTCCTCCTTCGCTCTACGAGCTACGGAGGACACGACGGAGGGCAGGTGAAGATTTGGAGGACGCAGAGAGGGGCGGTGTGACGGAGTTGAGGTAGAAAAATTAGGGGTAGAAAAATGTCAGAGACTGAGTGGAACGGGGGGAGGCTGTTTGGGAGAGGGTGTGGTGCATGGGGAAGGATGGGAGGGCAGGTGGATTTGGGGGCATGAAAAAGGGGCAGGTCCGAAGACCTGCCCCGAGGGGAGGGAATGGCGGGAGTTATTGCTTCACGATGCCGAGGAGCTCGACGTCGAAGATGAGGGGGACGCCGGGACCGATATCTTCGCCGCGGCCTTCGTCGCCGTAGGCGAGGTCTGCGGGGACGAAGATGCGCCATTTGGAGCCGACGGGCATGAGCTGGAGGGCTTCGGTCCAGCCTCTGATGACGCCCTGGAGGGGGAAGGTGGCGGGCTCACCGCGCTCCACGGAGCTGTCGAAAACTTTGCCGTCCACGAGGGTGCCGTGGTAGTGCACCTTCACAACGTCGGTGATGGCGGGCTTGGGTCCGGTGCCTTCCTTGATGATCTCATACTGGAGGCCGCTCTTGGTGGTGGTGACGCCTTTGCGCTTGGCGTTTTCAGCGAGGAATTTCACGCCTGCCTCCTTGTTTTCGGCGATTTTTTTCTTAACGGCAGCGGCTTCGGCGCGCTGCTCGGGGGTCATGTTTGCCTCGGCCTTGGCCTTCATGAAGATCTCGAAGGAGGCCATGGCGGTGGTGAGCTCCTCCTCGGTGTAGGCGGGTTTTTCAGAGCTGTGCTCGACGGTGAAGGTGATGCCGGCGATGAGCTTGTCGATATCGATCGGGATGCCTTCGCTGACGAACTGCTGGCCGAGGCCGGAGCCCATGGTGAAGCTGGAGCTTTTCTTGGCGGTGAGGGCCTCTTTGACGCCGGCGGCGAATTCCTTCATGTCCACCTTCTCCTGCTGTCTCAGGATGGAGGCACCGACGTTTTTGCCGATGAAGTAGCTGATTTTATCCATGGGCAGGGCAGGGGCGGCCGGAGTGGCGGCGGGGGCGGCGGCGTCGGCAGCGGCGGCCGGCTGTGCGGGCTTGACTTCCTGGGCGTGGACGAGGGACGCGGCCGTGAAGGCGGCGCAAAGCAGGGCGGTGGTGGGTTTCATATGAGGCGCGGAGACTACCCAGTGGCGGGGGGTGGTCAATGGCAGCCTTGGCGGGGAGGGAAAAAGCCGTTTGACCCCGCCCCCCCCTTGAAGCAGTATCGCCGCCCCTCTAACCAGAAATCATATGCCCGCGAAAATCTATACTGAAAAAGACGCCAGCCTTGCACCGCTCAAAGGCAAGACCTGCGCCGTGATCGGCTTTGGCTCCCAAGGCCATGCCCATGCCCTGAACCTCAAAGAGAGCGGCGTGAACGTGATCATCGGCCTCTACCCTGGCAGCAAGAGCCGCGCGGTGGCTGAAGAAAAGGGCCTGAAGGTCTATGACACCGCCGAAGCTGTGAAGAAGGCCGACGTCATCTTCGTGGCCGTGCCGGACACCAAGATCCCGGATGTCTTCAACGCGGACATCAAGCCGCACCTGACGAAGGGCAAGACGCTGCTCTTCAGCCATGGCTTCGCGATTCACTTCAAGACGATCACGGTTCCTGCGGACGTGAACGTGATCATGGTGGCGCCGAAAGGCCCCGGCCACATCGTGCGCCGTCAGTACACGGAAGGCAAAGGCGTGCCGGCACTGATCGCCATCTATCAGAACGCGGACAAGCAGGCGAAGAAGATCGCGCTGGCCTGGGCGCACGGCATCGGCGGCACGCGCGGCGGTGTGATCGAAACGACCTTCAAGGAAGAGACCGAAACGGACCTCTTCGGCGAGCAGACGGTGCTGTGCGGCGGTACGAGCGCGCTGGTGCAGGCAGGCTTTGAAGTGCTGGTGGAAGCGGGCTACTCCCCTGAGATGGCCTACTTCGAGTGCCTGCATGAGCTGAAGCTCATTGTGGACCTGATGAACGAGTCCGGCATCGCGGGCATGCGTTTCTCCATCTCCGAAACGGCCAAGTGGGGCGACGTGAAGGTGGGACCGAAGATCATCGACAAGTCGGTGAAGAAGCGGATGAAGGAAGCGCTGAAGGACATCCAGACGGGCAAGTTTGCCAAGGAGTGGGTGCGCGAGACGAAGGCGGGCGGCTACAAGAAATTCAACAAGCTGCTGAAGGACGGCGAGAAGCACCCGATCGAGAAGACCGGGGCGCGCCTGCGCAGCCTGATGCCGTGGATCAAGAAGCGCGACATCAAGGGCCAGCAGGCGAGCTACTCGTAAGACGAGTCAAGACGGCTGAGCCGTCAAGATGAGTCAAAGAGTCAAGACAAGTGCAGAGCGCGGATCGGAGACGGTCCGCGCTTTTTTGTGGGCATCTCCTGGGCTTGAGGGGCTGAATCAGCTCAAGGAGCCTTGATTAAGCCCCTCACCCGGCCTCTCCCCGAAGGGGCTCAGAGCCCAAGATATCTTGGGCGGGGAGAGGAGACTGGCGTTGGGCGCTTTGAAACGACTCTGAGCGGAGGGAGCGAGGATGGTTTCCGGAACGGGCTGAAGCCCGAACTACGAGCGAAGAGGGAGGGGCGAGCGGAGGGCTGGGAGTTTGCGGGGCGGGAGGATCGAGGACGAGGACGAGGACGAGGACGAGGACGATTGAGGGAGGAAGAGGAGGAGGAAGAGGAGGAGGAAGAGGAGGAGGAAGAGGTGGAGGAAGATTGAAGGGGCGATGGGTCAGGCTTGATGGTCCTGTGGGGGGCGAGAGGGGAAGAGGATGGCGATGGAGAAGGTGACGATGGTGCCGAACATGATGCGCCAGGGGAACTCGATGACGGGGACCCAGTCGGCGTGCTTCCAGGTGGTGTCGGGGTTGAAGAGTTTGAGGATATCGATGTCGAGGCCACTGAGGTAGGCGACGACGATGAAGCCAGCGAGCATGGCGAGCGCATTGCCGAAATCATTGCCGCGGGAGCGGGTGAAGAGGCCGACCATGAAGACGCCGAGGAGGGAGCCGTAGGTGTAGCCGAAGATGCCGAGGATGATGGGGAGGATGCGGAGGGTGGGATTGTGCGCGGTGACCCAGGCGGTGCCGAGGGCGACGGAGATGAGGAGGACGGCGAAGAGGACGGTGCCGAAACGGAGGACGCGCACGCGGCCGGCATCTGTGGCGGGCTCGCCGAACCAGCGGAAGTGGAAATCCCGCACGTAGCTGGTGGCGAGGGCGTTTAATGCGGTGCTGAGGGAGCCCATGGCGGTGGCGAGGACGCCGGCGAGGACGAGGCCGCGAACGCCGCCGGGCATGACGGTGAGGATGAAGTGGGGGAAGACTTTGTTTGCGGAGACGATGCCGGTGTCGCTGCGCGGGAGGGCGGGGTCGGGATGCTGCTGGTAGTACACCCAGAGGAGGATGCCGATGGCGAGGACGACGAGGGTGATGGGGATATCCGCGAGGCCGGAGAGAATGGTGGCCATGGCGCTCTGCTTTTTGTTTTTGGCGGTGAGCATGCGCTGGACCATGTCCTGGTCTGTGCCGTGAGTGGCGAGGGTGACGAAGGTGGAGCCGAGGAAGGCGGCCCAGACGGTGTACTCCTGCTCGAGGATGCCTTTGACGTTGCCCCAGATACCAGCTCCTGCTTTGAAACCCCAGTCCCAGACGAGGAGGTCTTTTTCGCCGGTGAGGAGTTTCGTGGCGCCGGCCCAGCCGCCGGGGATGTGGCCGAGGAGGTAGATCAGTGAGAAGCTGAGGGCGCAGATGAGGACGATGATCTGGATGACGTCCGTCCAGATGACGGCGCGGATGCCGCCGATGGAGGTGTAGAGCGCGGTGGCGAGGGTGACGAAGACGAGGGCGCCGCCGGTGAGGAAGAACTCGTGCATGGGGTGCAGGGTCTCATTGGGATACTGCAGGTGCCAGACGAGGACGAGGAGCATGCTGGGCACCCAGAGGCGGGTGCCGCTGGCGAGGGTGCGGGTGATGAGGAAGACGACGGAAGTGAGGCGGCGGGTGCGGGGGCCGAAGCGCGTGCCGAGGAACTCGTAGATGCTGACGACATTGTGCCGGTAGTAGGCGGGAATGAAGACGGCGCTGACGACCACGCGCGCGAGGAGGTAGCCGACGATGAGCTGGATGTAGGTGAAATTGCGCAGGGCGTAGCCTTCACCGGGGGCGCCGAAGAAGGTGCCGGCGCTGATCTCCGCGGCGAGGATGGAGGCGAGGACGGCCCACCAGGCGATCTGGCGGTCGCCGAGGGTGAAGCCTTCCACGCTGCCGCTTTTGCTGCGCTGGGAGAGGCCGATGCCGATGATCAGGGCGAAGTAACCGAGGATGACGATGGCATCGAGAAGATAAGGCATGGCGTGTGTGGAGCGAAGTTTCGCTGCAAAGCACCACACACGTCAAGCACGCAGCCTGCGGAGGTGAGACCGCAGGGGACGAGGACATGCGCCGGAGGTGACGGGTTATTTGGAGACGACGTTGGTCTCGAGCTTTGGATAAGCGCGGACGATGACGCGTTCCTCGACGGAGGTGCCGCGAGGGGAAACGATGGTGATTTCCTCGTAAACTTTGCCGATGTCCTTGTTGGTGAGGGGATGGTGGATGAGCTTGCGGGTGGCGACGGTGGTGTCGCCGTAAGCTTTGATGGAGACCTGTCCGGTCTGAGTGGGACCGGGCGTGGCGGCGCGGACGGTCTCGGCGGTCTGAGGTGCGCGGGAGGCACACTGGGAGAGGAGCAATGCGGTGGAAAGGCAGAGAGCGGAGGAGCCGAGGGCTTTAAGACAGTTTTTCATGGTGGGTGTGGTCTTGATTTCAATGAACAAGCGGAGGGCTTGGATGCGGACGCATGAATGCCGTTCAAACTTTATGGGCTTTCCACGCGTATGTGACGAAGCAGCGCGGCGGGCGGGGAAGGCGTTTTAGGCTTGCCTCAGCAGTGAGGCGTCCGCATTATTCCAGCACTCCCATGCATAAAATGCGCCTATGCCTGCCCATCCTGCTGCTGCCGTGGTGTGGCGCGGGGGCGCAGCCGGTGAAGGAGCCCAGGGCACATGAGACGAGCCGGCTGCTGGCGCTGCATCAGCATTATCAAAACGCGGCGGCGCTGTCCAAGCAGAGGCGGCTGGGGGAGGCAGAGGCGGAGCTGCGGGTGATCGTGGCGACGTGCGGGGAGATGTTTGGGAAGGAACATCCGGACACGCTGATCAGCCGGAGCGACCTGGCGGCGACGCTGGCGGAGGAGGGCAAGTATGCGGAGGCGGAGAAGGAAAACCGCGCGGTGCTGGGGATCCGGCAGCAGGTGCTAGGCAAGGAGCACCCGGACACGCTGCTGAGCCGGAACAATCTGGCGGCCACGCTGCAGGAGCAGGGGAAGCATGCGGAAGCGGTGCGGGAGTACCGTGCGGTGCTGGAGGTGCGACAGCGCCTGCTGGGGGCGGAGAATCTGGACACGCTGGACAGCCGCAACAATCTGGCGACGGCGCTGAATGATGAGGGGCGGCATGCGGAGGCGGAGAAGGAGCACCGGGCGGTGCTGGCGCTGCGGGAGAAGCTGCTGGGGGCGCAGCACCCGAAGACGCTGGCCAGCCGGAACAATCTGGCGGCGGTGCTACAAGAGGAGGGACGGCATGCGGAGGCGGAGCAGGAGCACCGCAGGGTGCTGGCGCTGCGGGAGAAGGTGCTGGGCGCGAAGCATGCGGATGTGTATATGAGCTGTTTCAACCTGGCCTTGTGCCTGGAGGCGCAGTCGAAATTTCAGGAGGCGCTGGGGATGATGGAGAGGGCGCGGGCGGGATTTAAGAAGACACTGGGGGCGGGGCATCCGTACACGCATTCGGCGGAGGAGTGCCGGGTGAGGATGGCGGCGGAAATCCCGAAATAATCTGAACCTGGCAGATCAGTATGCTGCAAAAGCACTCGCAAGACGGCGGGTGCTCGTTAACATCCGCGCCGAATGTCCGCCGTCACCTTCGTCAAAGAACTGCGCCACAACTGGAAGACCATCGGAGCGGTGGCGCCTTCGAGCATGGCCCTGGCGGAGCGCATGATGGAGGCGGCGGGAGTGTGGCGTGCGAAGCGCATTCTGGAACTGGGCCCGGGGACGGGGGCGTTTACGGCGGCGATTGCGGAGACGATGCCGCATGATTCGGAGTATGTGGGGATCGAGCTGATCGAGACGTTTGTGCAGCAACTGAGGCCGCGGTTTCCGAAGATGCGCTTTGAGTGCGCGGGGGCGCAGGAGTTTGATTTTTCGCAGGTGCTGCCGGAGGGGGAGAAATTTGACACGATTGTGAGCGGGCTGCCGTGGACGGCGTTTCCGCGCGGGCTGCAGGAGGCGATCTTGGGCAATGTGCTGCCGCATCTGGCGCCGGGCGGGTGCTTTGCGACGTTTGCGTACTGGGGCTTTCACAAGCTGCCGGGAGGGAGGCAGTTTCGCGCGCTGCTGCATGAGATGACGCACGGGGTGGAGACCAGCCGTGTGGTGTGGGGGAATGTGCCGCCGGCGTTTGTGTATCTGGCGCGCAAGGCGTGAGTGAAGAGGCGGTTTTATTCCGCCTTGTCCGCCTGCTGTTTCTTTTTGCCCTTGCCTTTTCCTTGCTTCTTTGGGGCGAGTTCGATGATTTCGTTCGTATGAAGGCCAGTGGTGGTTATTTTTTCCTCCTTCAGATCAAGCACAGAGACAGCCGCAGGATCTGTGCTGCTGACTTTCTTGTTTTCATGGATGATTTCAAACGGAGCGACCATGGTCAGTTTTTGGGCCTTGGTATCATGGCGAATCTGCGAGGCTTTGATGGAAAAGGAACCAAAGCGGGCGCTGGCATTGCCGAGAGCCGTGATGATGCCTGATTGATCGTCCGTTTTGACTTCGTCTCCCTTCAGCTTGACCGCAGCGGATGAAGGCATGTTTTTGGCGGGCATGGGGGCTTTGATGGATTCGCGCCAGGCGAGCATTTTGGCGTGGAGGTCTTTGGTCTTTTCGGGCTGCGCGGTGGCGAGGTTTTTCTGCTCGCCGATGTCGTCTTTGAGATTGTACAACTCGAGGCGGTTGTCTTCGAAGAACTCCATGAGCTTCCAGTCGCCCTGCTCGATGAGGCCGACGGGGGTGGTGCGCCAGGTGTTTTCTCCGGCGCCGAGGTAGCCGGGGAAGTGCTGGTAGATGGCGTCGCGCTTCAGGCTGGCGGAGGCATCGCGGAAGACGGGGACGAGGCTTTCGCCATCGAGGGGATAGCCGGCGGGTGCGGCGGCCTTGCCGATTTCGGCGAAGGTGGGGTAGAGGTCCACATGGATGGTGGGGACGTCGCTGCTGGAGCCGGGCTGGGTGACGCCGGGCCAGCGGACGATGAAGGGGACGCGGGTGCCGCCTTCGTAGAGGCTGCCTTTGCCGCTGCGGAGCGGGGCGTTGTCGGTGATGTCGCCGCCTTTTTTGAGGCCTTCGCGGGCGTAGCCACCCACGCCGCCGTTGTCGCTGCTGAAGATGAGGACGGTGTTGTCTGCGAGCTTGAGTTCATCGAGGGCGGCCATGACGCGGCCGACGCTTTCGTCCACGCTGGCGATCATGGCGGCATAGACGGGGCTGTGGTGACCGCCGACGGGGGCTTTGTCCTTGAAGCGAGCGATGAGGTTTTCCTTGGCCTCGTGGGGTGAGTGCACGCCGAAGTGGGGCAGGTAGAGGAAGAAGGGGGCCTCCTTGTGGCGCTGGATGAAATCGACGGCTTTGTCGGTGAGGAAGTCGGCGAGGTATTCGTCCTTGGGGTGCTCGACCTTGGGATTGGTCTTGAAACCGAAGTGTCTGCCCATGGAGACGATGGCTTCGTCAAAGCCGCGTGCGGCGGGGTGGTGCGCCGCGTCTTCGCCGAGGTGCCATTTGCCAAACATGCCGGTGGCGTAGCCGGCTTTCTTCATGGTCTGGGCGATGGTGACTTTTTCCAGAGGGAGCTCGGTGACATTGTCCACGGGGCGGAGGGGGCGGGACTCCCACTCAAAGCGGCCGATGCCGCCGACGGTGTAAACGCCGGTGCGGGGGGCGTACTGGCCGCTCATGAGTGCGGCGCGGGTGGGCTGGCAGTTCTGGCAGTGGTGATGGCGGGTGAGCTTCATGCCCTGGGAGGCGAGCTTGTCGATGTTGGGCGTCTCGTAGTATTTGGAGCCGAAGCAGGCGACGTCGGTGTAGCCAAGGTCATCGGCGAGGATGAAGATGACGTTCGGGGTGCGTTCGGCGGCAGGGAGGGCCGTGGCAAGGAAGAGCAGGCAGAGCAGGTGCTTCATCCGCCGGTCAACGTGAGGAAGAGGTGTGAGATTGCATGATTTCAGCATCGACAGGGGCAGGGGCAGCCGCTTTGATCGGAGGTGCCATGCTCCGCTCCCTCCTGATCCTTCCCTTCCTGGCCGCCCTTGGTTTTGCGGCTGATGACGCCATCAAGCCGGGGGTGCGTTCGCCCATCACGTTCAAGGAGTCGCCGCAGGTATCCGACAATGAGCAGCTCAAGATGCGGATGCATGCGGCGGAGACCCCGCCGCCCTTCAGCATCGGCATGGAGAAGTTCGACATCATCGTGCCGAAGAAGTACAAGAAGGGAGATCCGCATGGGCTCTTCATCTGGGTGAGCCCGAGTGATGCGCCGTCTCTTTCTCCTGAATGGGAGGCGGTGCTGGCGGAGAAGAAGCTGATCTTTGTGGGGGCGCACAACTCCGGCAACAAGCGCGATGTGTTTGCCCGCATGCGCATGGCGGTGGATGCGAACGACAACATGCGGCAGCTCTACGACATCGACGACCAGCGCGTGTATGTCTCGGGATTTTCCGGCGGCGGGCGCGTGGCGAGCATGCTGGGGGTGACGTATGCGGAGATGTTCACCGGAACGATCGCGTTCATGGGGGTGAATTTTTACACGGACATCGTCACGCCGGACAAGACGGAGGTGTTTGAAGCGCGGTACATTCCGCATGACGAGATTCTGGGGATCGCGAAGAACGACTGCCGGTATGTGCTGGTGACGGGGGAGAAGGATTTCAATTTGAAGAACACGAGCGCGGTGTTTGAAAACGGATTTAAGAAGGAGGGCTTTAAAGCCGTGGAGATGATCAATGTGCCGGGGCAGGGGCATCAGCCGCCGAAGGCGGAGTGGCTGAAGAAGGCGATTGAGTATCTGGATGCGGGGAAGGCGGGGAAGAAGTGAGGTTTTTTAACCCGCGCCGTTGCAGCGCCAGGACATTTCGTGCGACGAGCGGCGGGTGAGGAATTGAAGGCGCCTTTCCCGCGCTCCTTCAGAGCGCGACTTTTGGTGGAAGGGTGTCTTTCATGCGCTGCCCAGGGCTTGCTGCGCGGCGCCCTGGGCTGAGTCCGGCGGCCCTTCAGGCCGCGTGGTGCACGAAGGTGTCAGGGGAATTGGCGCCCTCAAAAGGTTGAGTGCTGCTGCCCGTCAGGCCGCGTGGGCGCGAAGGTGTACGGGCAAAGCGAAAACAGGAGATTTATTCGGGGGAATTAGGCTGCACTTCTCGCACTCCCAACATTGACAGGCGGCGATGCAGCGCGGTAACCCGATACCGCGAAGGGCGCGACTCGGTATCGGAATTGCCTTCGGCTGTCTCCACTTCGTTCCGGCTCCGAGCTACATCCACGCGTGCAACACGCTGTTCGCAGATTGCCAGTGGTATGAGAAATGCGGGTTAGGGCCCCCAAAAGGCTGAGTGCTGCTGCTCTTCAGGCCGCGTGGAGCGCGAAGGTGCAAAGGTGAGGCGAAAGCAGAAGATGCATTCTGTCTGGCTTGCGCCATCCATGCCGCCCTGATGGAAAGGGGAGCCTCCCAACGAAGACGGGCCACCCGACTGGATTTGAACGGAATGGGAGAGGCTACTGCTGAGGCGGGGCTGGACGAGAGGCTTCTGGCAGCGAGTACCAGTGCATCTGCGGCACGCTTTTGAGCTCCACCCATTGCTGCGCCCCCTGCTTTTTCCATTCCAGCTCCACGACGGCCCATACATGGGTTTCCCACGGCAGGCGCGTTTTCAGCTCCGCTGCGAAGTCGGTGTCTTTCGGCAGGAACGCACTGCCTTGAAAAGAGTCGGGAGGTGCGGGGCTGAGGCAGAAGGAGTCCTTGTGGGAGACGTCGGGCACGCCGTGCCCAAAGAAGTGGTTGCGCTGGATTCCCACATGGAAGCGCATGGGCTCTTTCTGGTAGTTCTGGAAGAATTTCTCCAACTGCCGGTCTTTGAACTCCACGAAAGCCGGCCAGTCCAGCTTGAAGCCATCCGGCTGCTCTGTCAGCATCACGGGCACCGGGAATTTCCAGGCTTTGCTTTCCATGGACAGGATGCAGTGACGGCCGGTGCCGAGATCGGTATCCAGGTCGAGTCTCACGAAATCCACGCTGTCCACGATCACGGGTTTTTCGGAGGGCTGTTTGTAGTACTGCTCCATGCGCGGCTTCAGGATGTCTGCGTGCAGTGTGTGGCGCAGACGCTCATCCAAAGTGGCGGCCTCCATGAAATGTTTGAGCGCCTGCATCGCGGCCGTGGCTCCTTCAGGAAGGGGTTCTTGATCATTCTTCGAATGCGGGAGTGATGACGGGAACTGCGGAGGCTGCGGGGCGGCTGAGCAGAGTGAGGAGGCGGTCGAAACGAGAAGGAGGAGAAGGAAGTTTCGCATGCCTGATATTTAACAGATCTTAAGTGTGGTGGCTAGATGTTTTTATCGGGGGTGGGGACGTGGGGAAGGTGATTTTGGAGAGGTTGGTTCTGGTGGGTGTGGCGAAAGCTGCGCTGAAGCGCCTGAATCCGGGGACGCGGGCGCGGTTTGTCAGCGGGGGGATAGCTTGAGGCCGGATGAATTTATTTCTTCCGCTCAATGGCGGGAAGAAGGTGAATTTAGGAGCCCAGCGTCTTCGGCATCGCGGGGCAGAGCAATGATTTGTCAGCGTCCACTTCAGGAGCGGCTTTGACGAAGAACAGGAGACGACCGCGTTTGTCGCAGACCCATACTTCTTTTGCTCCTGCTGCAAAGTAGAGACGGCGTTTTTCTTCGATCTCTCCCCGCTTGTTCGAAGGGGAAATGACTTCGACGCAGATTTCCGGAGCACCCTTGAGTGCCGTATGGCCGCCTATCTGCAGAAGACGCTTTTTTGACACCCAGCAGACGTCCGCGACTTTCACGCCTTCGCTGGTCGAGATGGGACATTCGACGGTCACTTTGCCAGCGGGGGCATGCTCCCGAAGCAATGTAGCAAGATCAACCTGCATACCTCCATGGGAGAATTCAGCGTAGCCCATTATGATGGGCCGCCCGTAGCGGTCAGTCTCTACTTTGCCGGGCCAGTTTCTCACCAGCGGGTCACGTCCAATCTCATCCCAGCGCTTCAAATTGAAGGCCGTCTGGCTTTTGATGCCTGGGATTTGTTGCAGAGCATTCATGTTTCGCGATTAGGCCATGCCACAATATGCCCTCCGCTTCAACTGCGGGAAGAGATCAGCGCGGGTCGGTGACACGGCCGAGGAAGAGACAGGCGCCGGATTCTGCGTGCTGGATGGCGAAGAGGAAGGGGCGGTCGGCTTTGAGGACGATGGGTTTGGGGCGTTCTGGCGCTATGGCGATTGCTCCAGGCATCATCACCACGGCGGTGGCGGCGGCAGCTTCGGTGCCTTTTTCGTTGAGCTCCAGGAAGGTCTTGTGAAACACCTTGGAAATGTAGAGGTAGTCTTCTGGCTTCCTGGGGGCCATGGCGTCGAAGTCTGCGCTGCCACGGGGGTCATCAAAGGCGGTGGTCATGCCCAGCTTTTTCAAGACGTCGCCAAGCTGAATGGTAGGCGGAGTGAGTTTGAATTTGGGCAGGTGCAGAATGACCTCCCGATATTCGGCCTTGGAACATGCAAGAAGCACTTCGGGCGTCAGTTTTGCCTCCACACCCGAGATGCCGCCGATGCTGTCGGGAATGATGAGTAAAAAATGGAGCTGGTGTCCTGCATACGACCGAGTGACTGCCTGAAAGCCACGGCCATTGTAGTAACGCATGTTCAGGTCTGACTGCATGGTGGGCACGTCCACGGCCTGCCTGCCGCCATTCACAAAAAACGGCTTCGGCATGGTGTCGGCTTCCGCGGACTCAGAGGACCAAGGGGCTTTGAAGTAGAGGGCGTTTACCAGCGCGAGGCGTGTGTCGGCGCTCAGAGGATCGCCGATCAGATCGCGGATTTTGTTTTGGGTCTGCTTTGCGACCCAGGCATTGATCTCGTGCGTCGCTGCTGCAGGGTTTTTGCGAAAATTCATGGGCTGCAAAGGGGCGCCAAAAGCGGTTTTTACCTCTGCGAGAAACGGTTTGCGAAACTCATAGGTGTTTTGTCCGAAGAGTCGGCTGGCCACACGCAGGGTCAGAGGTTCCGAGGGGCCGCCGTATTTCTTTGCCTCCGCCACACGTTTTACAGAAGCTTCTTCGGCTTCGAGCAGGGCCTGTCTGAGGGCGGCGAAAGATTCGCCCAAGGCCTGCTGATTCTTCGGGAAGTGAAGCACGCGGGCCATTTCGTCCGCGGTCATTCCGCTGGCGCCGAGGTAGGTCATGGCCAGGGCGGACTGGATGGAGTAGGGGGAGAGGCAGAGGTTGCCCTCCTTCGGCATCTGGCGGTGGAGGTCGAGACCGAACGCATTCACTGCATGGGCGGCGGATTCCGGGGTGGCCGACCAGAGTGATGGGACGGAGACTGCCAGCAGGAAAAGGAGGAGGCGGGCTCTTCTCATGCTGGAGAGTGCGCGCTTTCGCGGGCGACGGCACGTGAATTTTTATGAAGGGGCGTGGGGCGGCGCGAAAAGCGGTGCTGAAGCCTGAGCTTTACCCACAAGGTGCTTGAGTGCGAAGCCTGCGCCAGACATCAGTGATGGTGTTGAGTTTGTTCAGGCCTTGCCATGGCACCTGCGCCCCGGGGTGGCCGTGGCCTTTACGGCCGAGGTGGCCGCCGAGACGTGCGATGCTTTTGACCGCTCAGACGCATACCACGCGCACCACCGCCCCCAGTTGACCTCGCCCGATGTCGCTTCACTATGCGCCACCATGAAATCCTTCCGCCTCAAACGCCTCTTCAACGCCAAGTCCAACCGCTGCTTCGACGTCGCCATCGATCATGGCTTCTTCAATCAGGCCGGCTTCATCAACGGCATCGAAGACATGCGCAAGGTGGTGAAGACCCTCGTCGAGGCCGCGCCGGACGCCATCCAGCTCACCCTCGGCATGGCCCGCCACCTGCAGGAAATCCCCGGCCGCGAAAAGCCCAGCCTCGTGCTCCGCACCGACGTGGCAAACATCTACGGCAAGACCCTTCCGGAAAACCGCCGCTTCAGCCTCATGATCGAAGACTGCATGCTCCAGGCCGTGCGCCATGACGCCGCCTGCGTCTGCGTGAACCTCTTCCAGATCCCCGGCGCCCCCGAAGTGCATGCCGAGTGCATCGAAAACATCCTCAAACTCAAGCCCCAGGCCGACTACTACGGCATGCCCATGATGGTGGAGCCCCTCGTGTTCCAGCCGAACGAAATCGCCGGCGGTTACATGGTCAATGGCGACGAACCCACCATCACCAATCTCGTGCGCCAGGCTGTCGAACTCGGCGCCGACATCATCAAGGCCGACCCCACCAACGACGTCAGCCAGTACCATAAAGTCATCGAAGCCGCCTCCGGCATCCCCGTCCTCGTCCGCGGCGGCGGCCGTGTGAGCGACCGCGAAATCCTCGAGCGCACCCAGGGCCTCCTCGAACAAGGCGCGTCCGGCATCGTCTATGGCCGCAACGTCATCCAGCACCCCAACCCCAAAGGCATCACCCGTGCTCTGATGGCCATGGTGCACGAAGGCGCGAGCGTCGAAGCCGCGCTGGCGATGGTGTAGCACCAAACCTCATGAGCTCGCGCTGGAAGGCATTTTTTGGAGAGTTTGTGCTCTTGTTCACGCTTGGTGTGGCCTGCTCCTACCTTGCCAGCATTTGGATCCACGACAAATATCCGGACCTGGAACGCCCGGTTGCCACGCGCATATCGATGAGTCTCGGGGCACTAGGGGCATCCGTGATCGTCAGCCTCGCAGCTGCGCTGCGCTTTTGGCGGTTGAAGCCGTTGCTGGGAGCCGTCGTACTTTGTTCAGGGCTCATCAGCGGAATTCCCGCCGTTGCACTGACTGCCCTCTTTCTCTCATCCTTGACCTACGTGGCAGTGAACAAAATTCGGCTGGTTGGCGGGTACTATTGGCCCGTCAAAAGCATGGACCGAGGCGAATAAAAAAAGAAAGCCGGGGCCGCTTTCGCAAACCCCGGCCCCGCTCGTTGTTGGTTGCGGTAGTTATTTGATGTCACCGGCAAAGCCGGCGGCATTGAGGGCGGCAGCCAGTTCAGACTTGGTGAACTCGCCCTCGACAGTGAATGATGTGGCCTTCGCGACGATGTCGCTCTTGGTGATGCCTGGAACCGTCTTCACGGCATTGGCTGCCGCGGTTTCGCACTTCTTGCAGCAGAGGTGCACGCCGGAAACGGTGGCCTTCGTCATCTTGGCCTCAGGCTTGGCGGCAGCCGCAGGCTTGCTGGCGGATTTTTTGGAGGCGGATTCGTCGCCTTCGATCTTGCCGTAGTATCCTCCGGCGATGATCGCCTCGGCGGCCTTCATCGCGTCACCCTTCTTCTTCGAGGTGATCGTCACCGTGCTGCTCTTTTCAGGAACGTCGATGGTGACACCTTCGCCGATGGAGCCGGCCTTGATGATGCCCTTGGCGCAACTGCCGCAGCAGTTGTGCACGCCGGTCATGGTGATGGTGGTCTCAGCACGAACAGACGCGGTGAGAGCGAGGATGGAAAGCAGAGTGATGAATTTCATAAGCGAACAATCAGACGATACGACAAATCAGTTTCTTTGCACAATTTAATTTTTAACGACGAATCGCGGTCATGAATCCGCGCGCGATTTGCGTGTCATGATACCCGGCCGGTGTGAAACCCGCTTCATCCAGCAAGGTTGCATACTCGCCCGTGCTGTAGCATTTCCCCTGCGTGGAGTGCATCAGCAGGCATGAATACTCCGCCACATGCAGGGGCCCCGTTTTGTCCGCATTGATGATGGCATCATGAATGATGAGCAGCCCGCCCTTCGGCAGCGCCGCATGCGAGGCGGCCAGCAGCTTCTTCACCTCCGGCACGCCCCAGTCGTGCAGCACGTTCGAAAACAGATGCACATCACAGCCCGAGGGCATGCCCTCAAACATGTTCCCCGTCGCCACGCTCACACGCTCCGCGCATCCACGTTCCTCAATCAGCTTCCCCGCGATGCGGTCCACCGGCGCCTGGTCAAACGCCACCGCCTTCATATGCGGGTGCTGCGCCGTGATCGCGCACGCATAGATCCCTGACCCCGCGCCGATATCCAGCAGGCACGTCCGCCCGGTGAGGTCCAGCTTCTTCGCCAGCGCCTGCGAGAGATACACACCGCGGCAGTCCATCGCCGCGGTGAACTTCCGCGCAAAGTCCTCCTGCTCCATTGCCTTGTGCCAGTCAAAGGCCGCCTTGTCGCCGCTCCAGCCCGCCGGCTTGTCCGTCTTCAGCACCTCCAGAAAATCCCGCGCGATCGGCCGGTCATGCAGCGAGGCAAAATACGGCCTCACCTCCCACACCGTTCCGGCGCACAAAAACTCCCGCACCACCTCCGTCGTGTGAAACGCCCCGCCTTCATTCTTCACCCAGCCGTTCGCCGCAAACAGCGTCATCATCGTGTCGCACGGCCTCTCCGTGAATCCAAAGTGCCCGCAGATCCCCTCCAGCGATGACGGATTCCCCGACAGCCAGGTGAAAAAATCCACGCTCAGCGCCGCCGTGACCATGTCAGCCGCATACAGGCAGTCGCGATAACGATAAATGCTGGTCGGATCAGTGGTCGGGGCGGAGGTGAGGTCGTGCATCATGGTGCCGCATGATGAAGGCGGCGCACATCGGCGGCAAAACCTGATTTCACTTTTTCTCCTCTTCTTTCACCACCTGCGCGGGAAGGTCTGACACCATATGCGCGGTAATGAACAGACACCTTGTCAAATGATCCGAGGGCTGCGCGCCCATGATGACTGTCTGCCCGTCCCATATGCTCACCCCGGTGGAGATGGATCTGTTCACACTTTCAACCGTGATGATGAGTTCAATCGTGTTTCCATCTCCACCAATCTTTGATTCCACCGTTGCTTCCAGACCACCCATCGTGTCCGGCAGCTTGTACTTCTTCGATATGTCATCCAGTCTCAAAATTTCGAGCTTCATATGGGTGACGGCGAGCTTCTTCATCACTGTCTGAAACTGAGAATCTGATAAGATCCCCGCTATAGTGGACTGTCGCAAAATCTCTCCCGCTGGTGGCGACGCCGCAGGGAGCAGCAGCGTCGGGTCCGTGACCACGGCTGGCTTTGGAGCATCAGGCAAGGGCGGCACCCACTCTTTCATCAGCTCCAAAAGATTCCCCTTCATCTCGACCGCCTTCACATTGACGACCACACGCTTATTCACCGCAGCCTCGTGGAGCTGCCCAAGCCACACCTCGATAAGCTCCAGATTCGGCTTGGTATTGCGCACGGTGAGCTTGCCATCTCTCAGCACTGCTGAGGCATTCTTTTCAAATGAAATGCCTGCTGTTTGGAGCACCTCCATCGGCGGCTTGTCATTTGGAAAGCCCTGCGGAACGCGGTAAACACGCTGGCTCCATTCATTCGCAGCTTTGTCGGGCAGGTCGATCCCCGTGCTGGATGGCAACACCGTCGCGGTCGATTCAAAATTGATCGCCTTCTGGCCGGTCGGATTCAGCGCTTCGGCCGTCATGAGCACAGTGACATATTTTTTCGAGGTCCGGAGATGCATCACGAGCGTCTCACCGCTCGCCAGTTCCGCCTTGGCGGATGATGTGTAGGTTTCCACACGGTTCCAATCCGGCTTGTCGCCCTTTTGCGGCAGCCACGGATAGGCTCCATCCAGATCAACTCCCAGATCCACTTTCGCCACGACCAGCGCTTTGCCATTCACCGCCAGGCTGGCGGTGAGCTTGATGCTCGGCCCGATGAGTTTGAGGGCATGGTTGATATTAGCGTCCGTTATCTTTTCCGGAAACACCTCCTGCACGGCTTCAGCGATGGCCTCCGCTCCCAGTTTCCCGGTAGTGCTTGGCATGGTTGCCAGTTCGATGCCCTTTTTCTGCGACACCTGCCGCCACAGTTCTTTGGCTTCATCAGGCTTTAAAATGCCTCCGTGCGTCTCAAAGTAACCGTCAGCCTGAATCAGTTTGCACTGAAAGTGCACCAGAGGCGTCCGCTTGCTCAGCCGGTCAACGATGGCTTCGATTTGATCGAGTGCCTGCCTGTAATGCCGCACGATCAGTTGTGAGGTCGCTGGATTGTAGATGGCACTGGCCCCTCCCGGAAAAGGAATGCCCCGATCCTCCAAAAGTTCACGGGCGGACTTTCGGATGACAGCCGTTGTGGCCCCCGTGCCTCCCGCAAAGGGATCCGACTGCGGCTCACCCATGCTCAAAAAATCCGGCGCCACCTTGTACGCCCGTGTGTACATTGGACCACGATCCACCTTGGTCTTCACAGGCTCCTGCGCCTCCGCAGTAGCCACTCCAAACGATGCCGCGACCACCGGCGCCAGCACTGCAAAAGCCACCAGCGCCAGCACAAACAGCGCCCCCACTTTCTTTCGCACGCCACGTGCCTCCATCAGCGCCACCAGCCGCGCCTTCAGCCGCCGTGCCGGCTGCGAATACGCGATCGGCATCACACACGCCTGCTGCGGCCCCGGCCTCGCCGCGCACTCCAGCAGAAAGTCAGCATACGCCGTGTGCTCGCGCTGCTCACCCACCGCAGCATCATCACACATCTCCTCACGCGCCTGGGCATAGTCCTCCACCAGCGCATGCACAAAGGGGTTCCACCAGAGGCAGGCGCGCACGATGTTCTGCAGGATCACCGCCACCGTATCATGCAGGCGCAGATGCTCCGCCTCATGCCGCAGCACCCAGCCCCACTGCCACGGCGTCAGCTTTTGAAACGCACCCGCCGGAACCGCGATCACCGGAAAAAACCACCCTGCCACACACGGCGTGCCCTCGGTCTCAAACACACGCAGCCGTCCAAGGCGCGCATCTTGCGGCAGCAGGTCCATCTCCGCCGGCGTCGGCTCGCGCAGCCCCCACGCCCAGCGCTGCACGCGCACGCTTTGCACCAGCAGCCTCAGCAGCAGCAGCGCCGTCACACTCCACGAAAACCACCGCAGCCCCCTCATCCCATCATTCACATCCCACCGCCTCTCCTGACTCACCACCTTCACCTCTGGCGCACTCACCGGCGCCACGCTCACACGCCAGTCCGCCTTGAGCGTCTCGCGGATCGGCGTCCACACCGGCGCCTCCTCCTTCGGCTTCGGCATCAAGTCCTGCATCCCGACGTTGAAAGGCGTGTAGAGACACATCAGCACCGCCAGGTTCGCCAGAATGCAGCGCCGCAGCGCATCACGGATCACAAACCGCACCAGCAGCCACGCCGCCGAACCGATCACCAGACTGTGCACGACGTAGTTTAAACACGCGATCGTCTCCGCATTCATGACTCCTCTCCTTTCTTCCCGCTGCTGTGGCGCACGAGTTTCCTCAACTCCGCCAGCTCCTCCTCGGAGATGTCGCCGCTCTCCACCAGGCAGCGCACCAGCGCCAGATTGCTCCCGCCAAAGAAGCGCTGCTTCAGATCCGCCAGCACGCTGGTCCTCCCCCGCTGCTCCGCCACCGCCGGCTCATAGGCATGGCTGCGGCTCGAGTCATCACGGGTGATCCACCCCTTTGCCTCCAGCCGCGTGAGCTGCGTCTGCAGCGTGTTGCGCGTCACCGGCTCGCTCCGCCCCTGGTTCACGGCCTCCAGCAGCTCCAGCACGCTCGCCGGATGTTTCTTCCAGAGGATGTCCATCAGCGCCTGCTCCGCCGCGGAAAGTGATGGGAGTGATTTTTTAGCCATATTCGGCGAGTTTGACGACATTTGTCGGATTTGTCGAGCCTGAAATACGACACATGTAGGACTTTCCGCCAATGAGCATCCGCTTGATGAATTCCGCCCACGCCGCCCGTTGACTTGCCTCCCATCTCCTGACAGCATCGCCCCGCCATGTCCACTCCCGCACCCAAATTCACCACCACTCACTGGCTCATCATCATCATCGCCAGCATCGGCTTCCTGTTTGACACCTATGAGCTGCTGATGACTCCGCTCACGGCTCCGCCCGCCATTGCGGAACTGCTCGGCATCGACATGACCCATCCGGACGTGACCGCGTGGACCGGACGCCTGCTGTGGATCAGCGCTCTCTGCGGCGGTTTCTTCGGCCTCATCGGCGGCTGGCTCACAGACAAGCTGGGCCGCAAGTTCGTCATGGCCGCCAGCATCTTCATCTACTCAGCCTCCCCCTTCTGCGCCGCCTACTCCACCTCGCTCGGCATGTTTGTCACCTTCCGCAGCCTCACCTTCATCGGCGTCTGCGTGGAGTTCGTCGCGGCCATCACCTGGCTCGCGGAGGTCTTTGAAGACAAGCATCAAAAGGAAAAGTGGCTGGGCATCACCCAGGCCTTCGCCTCTCTCGGCGGCATCCTCGTCACCGTCATCAATGTGTGGATCGTGGCCCATCTCAAAGATCTGCCCTCCCTCGGCCTGCCAGAAATTTCTTCCTGGCGCTACCTTCTCATGACGGGCATCCTTCCCGCCATCCCCATCGCCTTGATGCTGCCCTTCGTGCCTGAGTCCAAGGCATGGAAGGACAAAAAGGCCGCGGGCACCCTGAAGCGCGCGAGCTTCGGCGCCCTTTTCGCCCCGGAGCTTCGTCGTGTCACGCTCGTCACCGCCGTTCTTTCCGCCTGCGCCTACGGCATCGCATTTGGCGCCCTGCAGCTCACCCCCCTGCGCATCGCCCCCGGCCTGCCAGAGCTTTCAGACACCAGCAAGAAGATGGCTCCGCTGCGGAAAAAGGCCGCCGAGCAGGCCGTCGCCGCCAAGAAGGCCGCCCCCGGTTCACCTGAGGAAGCCGCGGCCAAGACCGCGCTGGCAGACATCAAAAAAGACATGGCCCCCCTGGACAAAAAAGTCAAAGAGGTGGGCAACGACGTGCAGTTCTATCAGGAAATGGGCGGTCTTGTCGGCCGGGTCCTTCTGGCCCTGTTGCTCGTCATCGGCCTCAGCCGCGTGGCCCTGCTGAAGGTGTTTCAGCTTCCTGCCCTCATCCTGCTGCCTCTGACCTACTTGTACTTCTTCCATGTCGGCGGCCACACCTTCATGTGGGCCTACGCGCTCTGCGGCCTCGTCACCGTCGCCCAGTTCAGCTACTTCGGTGAATATCTCCCCAAGGTCTTCCCCATGCACCTGCGCGGCACCGGCGGCAGCTTCGCCACCAATGTCGGCGGCCGCATGATCGGCACCAGCATGGCCTTTGTGACCACCAATCTCATCGCCCCCATGATTTCCGGCGATCCCACCAAGATCCTGCCCGTCCATCTCGCCAAGGCCGCCGGTTACGTCGGCCTCGGCATCGCCGTCGTCGCACTCCTGGTCGGCCTGCTGCTGCCGGAGCCGAAATCGGAGGAATCTTAAAGCCATCCTGGCAAAGAAGCTCGGCGTTCTTCGCTCAGCTTCTGAACGACTCTAAATCATGGCGGCGTACTCCTGCCGCCATGATTCGCTCTATCCTATCTCTCATCCTCTGCCTCTCCGCCTTCACCCTTCACGCGGAGGACAAAGGCGACGGCAAGCTCCGCATCATCGTCTTCGGCGCGCACCCCGATGACGCCGAGTACAAAACCGCAGGCACCGCCGTGAAATGGGCGCGCCAGGGCCATCATGTCAAACTCGTCTCCGTGACCAATGGGGACATCGGCCACTGGAAAGAGGCCGGCGGCCCCCTCGCCCTGCGCCGCGCCGCTGAGGTCGCCGCCTGCGCCAAAAAACTCGGCGTCACCTCCCAGGTCCTCGACATCCACGATGGCGAGCTCATGCCCTCGCTCGAAAATCGCAAGCTCATCACCCGCGTCATCCGCGAGTGGAAGGCCGACATCGTCATCGCTCACCGCCCCTGGGATTACCACCCGGACCACCGCTATGTCGGCGTGCTGCTGCAGGATGCCGCCTTCATGGTCACCGTCCCCTTCATCGTTCCGGATGTGCCGCCGTTGAAAAAGAACCCCGTCTTCCTCTACTCCAGCGACGGCTTCCAGAAGCCCTACCCCTTCACCCCGGACATCGCCGTCAGTGTGGACGACTCCTTTGAGCAAAAACTCGACGGCATCCACGAGCTCACCTCCCAGGCCTACGAAGGCGGCGCCAGCGGCTCCGCCGAATACGTGGAAAAAGAAGTCCCGCCCGCCAGCGATGAAACAGCCCGCCGCGCCTGGCTCAAACGCCGCTGGGGCGCACGCCAGAGCAGCGAAGCCGAAAAATACCGCGCCCTCCTCATCAAGCTCTACGGCGAAGAAAAGGGCAGCGCCGTGAAATACGCCGAGACCTTCGAAGTCTGCGAATACGGCCGCCGCCCCAGCCCCGCCGAGATCCGCCAGCTCTTCCCCTTCTACGGAGAGAAGTAGCGTCCGCGCAAACCGGAGGAGCAGGACACATCACACCCAGGCTCTCGTTCCGCCTTCAGCTCGACTTCCATAGCGGTTCGCAAAACTCATTTCCGTTTAGCGGGCTGTTTCTTGATCGCGGATCATGGGCTTCGACGGCGGCTGGCTGAGGACAGCCAGCCCTACCTGCGCTGGGTACTCGCATGCGTGCAGCGAGGTGGGGAGGCTGGTCCTCCAGCCTCCGGCGAACGTCTCCAAGCACCGCTGACCGGAAATCCGTTTTGGAAAACGCTCTACCACAGCCTGCGGAAAAAGGTGCCGTCACTCTGCGCTCCCGGAGGGAGCACGGAAAATGGCCGGCGGTGAAGCGAGGCTTGGCGAGCGGCAACCACCGGACCTCATTGTGATCTCTCGCTCACGGTCAAGGCCGCATGCCGGAGGCATGCGAGAAGCGCACGCACTCGGTTTGCGTCTGGAACTCCCACTGAACGCCCCACTCTCAATTCAGCGCCTTAAACCGCGCCTGCAGCTTCGTCAGCGCCTCCTTGTTCGCCGCATTCTTGCGCACCAGCTCCCGCACCAGCGTCGCCCCACGCATCTTGTCCCCGGCCCTCAGCAGGTCTTCGGCATGGTTCGCCAGATCATTCTGCTGCGGCGAAAGCCCCGTCGCTCCCGCAGCCAGGGCCGCCTTGCCAGCGTTGCCGCGCACATGCCCGCCGAAGACATCCTCGATCTTCAGCCACGTCGCCTCGGAGCCATCTTCAGAAAAGGCCAGCCAGAACAAGGCATTGTTTTCACCCCCGGTCTCCAGCACACGGCGGTTCGCCACCACCGCATCCACCTTCTGCACGATCCACGCATCCTTCTTCGCCCCCACCTCCAGCTCCTTCCCGTTCCAGCGCATCTTCAGTTCCGCGCCTTGGTTTCGCCCCACCCAGACAACGTTCTGGATGTCCTGCGGAAAATTCTTCACCGGCTTGATTGCCGTCCCGCTCTCCGCTTTGAACTCCACCATCTCGCTGATGTTCACCGGCGTGATGAGCTTCAGGTCATCGCTCACAAAATACCACGCCGCCCGGGTGTCGCTGAAAACGATCTGAAACACCCCCACGTCCACAAACGCATGCTCTTTGAAAGGGTTCTGGTTCATCCCGTTCCCCGTGACCGGAAAGAGCTTGTCTCCATCATAGCGCAGGTGCTTCAGCGAATTCGTCCCGCGCAGGTCCCACAGCACGTTGGTCATCGAGGCGGCAAACTTTTCCACTTCAGGCCACTCCTTCTGCTGGCCGTGGGCAGACCCGGCAAGGGCGCAGCAGCAGAGAAAGACAGGAAGCAGGCGTTTCATGGGGGCGGATTCTGGCATTCATCCCCGGGTCTGGCAAACTCCGAACCACGCGCGGCATTTGCAGTGGCAAAGCGTCCGGAAAGGGCTATGAACACGGCCCACTCATCCGTACGACCATGCAACCGCCGCCCGCCGCCCCTGAACATTCCGAGTCCGAACTTCTCCAATTCCGCCGCGAAAAACTCGACGGACTCGTGAAGACCGGCATCGATCCCTTCGGCGGCCGCTTTGACACCACCCATCAGCCCGGCGCTCTCAAAGAGCAGATGAAGTCCCAGTTCGCGGAGCTTCAGGTGCAGGTCGCAGGCCGCGTGCTTTCCCGCCGCGAGATGGGCAAGGCCACCTTCTTTGACATCGGCGACATCACCGGCCGCATGCAGTGCTACCTCAGCAAGGGCGATGTGGGCGACGAGGCCTACGTCCAGTTCAATCAGCTCATCGACATCGGCGACTTCGTCGGCGTGGAAGGCTTCACCTTCGTCACCAAGCGCGGCGAAAATTCCATCCACGTCAAAAAGCTCACCCCTCTCTCCAAGGCCCTCCGCCCCCTGCCGGACAAATGGCACGGCGTCACTGACAAGGAGATCAAGTACCGCCAGCGCTACCTCGACCTCATTTCCAACGACCGCAGCCGCGAGATCTTCGTCACCCGCAGCAGGATGGTCGCCGCCATCCGCAGCTACATGCAGGAGCGCGGCTTCCTCGAAGTCGAAACCCCCATGATGCAGGACGTCCCCGGCGGCGCCGCAGCCAAGCCCTTCGAGACCTTCTTCCACGCCCTCAATCAGCAGATGTTCCTGCGCATCGCGCCGGAGCTCTATTTGAAGCGCCTTCTCGTCGCCGGCTTCACGCAGATTTTCGAGCTCAACCGCAACTTCCGCAACGAAGGCCTCAGCCGCCGTCACAATCCCGAGTTCACCATGCTCGAGGCCTACTGGGCCTACGCCGACTTCGAAAAAATGGCCGACCTCGTCGAAGGCATGATCTGCCACCTCGCCGAAAACTACTGCGGCGGCCTCAAGATCGAGCACAAGGACGAAGAAGGCACCGTCACTAAGTCCATCGACCTCTCCCGCCCCTGGAAGCGCGCCCGCTACACCGACCTCCTCAAAGGCGTCGATCCCAAATGGTACGAATACACCCCCGAGCAGCGCAAAGCCCGCGCCCAGGAGCTCGGCGTTGAAATCGGCGCCAACTTCGAAGACTACGAAGTCACCCAGCATGTCTTCGAGCGCCTCATCGAGGCGAAGCAGTTTGACCCTCTCTACGTCACCCACTGCCCGAAGGAGCTCGTCCCCCTCGCCAAGCAAAACGCCGCGGACGACTCCATCGTCGATGTGTATGAGCTCATCATCAACGGCCAGGAGATCAGCCCCGGTTACTCCGAGCTGAACAACCCCATCGTCCAGCGCGAGCGCCTCGAGCACCAGGCCGGTGAAGAGACGCAGAAGATCGATGAAGAGTTCATCCTCGCCCTCGAGCACGGCATGCCCCCCGCCGGCGGCATCGGCATCGGCATCGACCGCCTCATCATGATGCTCACCGGCGCCGAAAGCATCCGCGACGTCATCCTCTTCCCGCAGTTGAAGCGCCGCGATTAACACTCCCTGATTGGACTGGGTTTTAATCCGTCCAATCTTCCCTCCAACAAAACACGCATCCTTCCGGCATCACCATGCCGAGCGGGCGAAGCAAAGCAGCCTTGTTCCTGCGGAACAAGGCCATCCCCGCTTTCACCCCAGTCTCTTCACAAGGAGGAAGAAGCAGAAAGTGAAGCTCAAGAAACCTCGCTTAAAGCCTG
The DNA here is from genome assembly GCF_044227185.1 of Prosthecobacter sp. Classification (GTDB taxonomy): domain Bacteria; phylum Verrucomicrobiota; class Verrucomicrobiia; order Verrucomicrobiales; family Verrucomicrobiaceae; genus Prosthecobacter. The sequence goes on from NZ_JBGAFO010000003.1 coordinate 264,720, forward strand.
GAGTGAACTCATTCCAGCCTGCGATCATCTTCACGTCCCGCAGGGTTTTCCGAAAGCCCGGGGGGCTGGGCGGAGTGCTATAGAGCGGCGTGGAGGATGGTGAGGAGTTCTTCGTGGGTGAGAGGAACGGGGTTTGCTTTCATGCTGCTGGCGGCGGCGGATTTGCGGGCGATTTCTTCGAGGTCGGTGGATTGGATGCCCCAGTGGCTGAGTTTGGGAATGTGGAGGCGGGTGGTGAGGGCGTGGAGATAGGAAGTGGCATCGCCGCCGAGCATGGAGTCGATTTGAGCGAACTTGGTGCGGTCGGGCACGCGGCGGGAGTTGGTTTCCCAGACGGGGGCGAGGAGGGCGGCGCAGACGGCGCCGTGGGGGGCGTGAAACATGCCGCCGATGGGTGCGGCGAAGCCGTGGACGGCGCCGAGGCCGGCGTTGGCGAGGGCGATGCCGCTGTTGAGGGCGCAGAGGGCCATGTCTTCGCGGGCATCGAGATCGTGGCCGTTTTGGAAGGCGCGTTCGAGGGAGCGTATGGCGCGCTGGATGCCATCGAGGCAGAGGGCGTCGGTCATGGGCTGGGCGCGGGAGCAGACGAAGGCTTCGAGGCACTGGGTGAGGGCATCCATGCCGCTGGCGGCGGTGACGGATGGCGGGACAGCGGCGGCGAGCTCGGGATCGATCAAGGCGATGCGAGGGAGCATGGAGATGTGGCGCAGGCTGGCTTTGACGCGGTGTTCGGTGCTGGCGATGACGGCATTGCGCGTGACCTCAGCGCCGGTGCCGGCGGTGGTGGGCACGGCGATGTAGGGCAGGGGAGCGGCGTCCAGCGGCTTGCCTTCGCCGATGACTTCGATGTAGCGCATGAGATCGCCGGGCTGGGTGGCCATGGCGGCGATGGCTTTGCCGGCATCCACCACGCTGCCGCCGCCGATGGCGACGATGACATCGGCGCTGTGTTGTCTGGCGAGGGCGACACCACTTTCGATGTCCTGGGTGGCGGGCTCTCCGCGAATGGAGTGGATGGCGATGTGAGGAAGGCGGTCCGTCCACTGCTGCGGGCGGCTGCCGGTGATGAGGAGGGTGCGCTGGCCGAAGCTGCGGGAGAGGTCGGGAAGCTCGCGGGAGGTGCCGCGGCCGAAGATGATGCGCTGGGCGGTGGCGAATTCGAAGCGGTTCATGGGCCTGGGTGTGCGAGGGTTGTGGTGGCGCGGGGATTTGGGGTGATTGCGGAGCGGTCTCGGTATCGGAATACCGAGCTACAATTAAGCGCGGGCGGTGGTGCGGAGTTTCGGATTTATTGCGGAGCGGTCTCGGTATCGGAATTGCCTTCGGCTGTCTCCGCTTCGCTCCGGCTCCGAGCTACAACTGAGGTGGGATCAACGGCTCAGCGTCATGACGCATTCGAGGTGCTTGGTCTGAGGGAAGAGATCGAAGGGCTGCACGGTGCCGAGCTTGAAACCGGCCTCGGTGAAGAGGACGAGGTCGCGCATCTGGGTGGCGGGATTGCAGGAGATGTAAACGACGCCCTTGGGATTGAAGGCGAAGAGCTGATGCAGGAACTCGGGGCTGCAACCGGCGCGCGGGGGATCGATGATGACGACGGTGTCGGCTCCAGCATGGGGCACGTCGCGGAAGACGTGCTGGGCATCGGCGGCGATGAAGCGGCAGTTGGTGAGGCTGTTGATCTCGGCGTTGTGGGCGGCTTTTTTGACGGCGGTTTCGGAAATTTCCACGCCGATGACCTGCTCGAAGTCGCGTGCGGCGCTGATGGCGAAGAGGCCGCTGCCGCAGTAGGCATCCACGAGATATCTGGCGCCAGTGGCCTTGGCTTCGTCGATGGCGTGGCGGACGAACTTGGGCAGGATGAAGGGATTGTTCTGGAAGAAGTCGCCGGCCTGGAATTCGAAGCGGACGCCGTCCACGTCTTCGACGGCAATTTCATCGTTGCGGGTGAGGACGCCATTGCTGGCGGCACGCATGAGGAGGGTGGCGCCGTTTTTAAAAGCGGTGGCATTGGCACGGGCGTGCTCGCGCACGGCGGCGAGCTGGGCATTGAGCTGCGGCATGGCGATGGGGCAGTGCTCCACATCGATCATGGCATTGCGGGTGCGGGCGCGGAGGAAACCGATGGCGCCGATGCCGCCCTCCTTCGGACGCTGGAAGTGCGGGGTGATCTTGGAACGGTAGCCGTACTGCACGGGCGAGGGGATCACCGGTGAGACGGCGTGCTCGATCTTCGCCATGTGGCGGAGGAGATCGGCGACCTGGCGCTGCTTGGAGATCAACTGCTCCTCATAAGAGAGGTGCTGGTACTGGCAGCCGCCGCACTGGCCGAAGAGCGGGCACTGGGGAGTGACGCGCATGGGGGAGGGCTCGATGACACTGACGAAATCGGCCTCGCTGTAGTTCTTGTGATTGCGGAAGACGCGGCACTTTACGAGTTCGCCAGCAAGGGTGAAGGGGACGAAGACGACCCAGCCATCGACGCGGGCGACACCGGCGCCTTCGTTGGTGAGGCTTTCGATGCGGACGTCCAGCTCCTGGTGGTAGGCGAAGGGATGGGGATTGAATTTGCGCGGCGGTTGTTGCATGCGTCGCGTCAGGGTTTCGCCGGTTTGTTCATCTTCATGTAGGTGCGGCCTGTGATCTTGCCGCTGGCGGGGTCGAGGGTTTCGACCCGGAGTTCTTTGAGAGCATTCGCTCCATTCACTTTCTGGATTTTGGTGACTTCGTAGCGTTTGACGATCTTGCTGCCGCGGTCATAGGCCTGCATTTTGGCGGCTGCTCCACTGGCCTGATGGACCCAGATGTCCACGGCATAGTAGGGGCCTTCCCTGCCCGGATTCATGACACGCACGATCCAGCATTTCTGCCCGCTGACGCGGCCCTCGCCCATGAGCTGCGGACGCGGCCAGTAGAGGAAGGCGAGGGAGAGATCCGCATAGTTGAAGTCCATGCCGCGGACCTTGGAGCCCATCTGGCCGGCCGGGACCTGGCGGGGAGAACCGCCGCGCACCTGATAGAGCCTGGCGGGCGTGGTGCTGAGATCCAGACGGAGGGTCTCAGGGGGCGGATTGGTGAAACGGAAATCCATGGCCTGATTTCCCATGGTGAGCTCCAGAGGTTCGGTGCGGCCGGTGGCATCATCACGAAGCTCTCCCTGAAGCTTTTGATTCTGCCCGGCGTAGCTCTGGCGCACGAGGTCCAGAATTTCGTCGGCCGATTTCGTCTGCGCGTCAGCGATGCCCAGGAACGACAATGCCAGCAGAGCGGCGGTGACGAAGAGCTTCATGGGGGTGGAAGTACGGGAGGGGGCGCAGCGAGTGGATGCGCGCCGCGTCAGTTGTTCTTCACCGGATCTTCCAGCGTCATGTAGGTGCGGCCGATGACGGAATCATTGGCGGGATTGATGGATTCAATGCGGAGCTCCTTCAGGGTGGTGGCGCCCTCGACTTTCTGAACCTTGGTCACCTGGTATTTTTTCACGATCTTGCTGTTGCGGTCCCAGGCCTGCATTTTGGCGGCGCCGCCACTGCCCTGATGCACCCAGAGGTCCACGGCATGATAGGGGCCTTCGCCGGTGGGATTGATGACGCGGACGCGCCAGCACTTCTGGCCGCTGACGCGGTCGTCGCCCATGAGCTGGGGGCGCGGCCAGTAGAGAAAGGCAAGGGAGAGGTCCTCGTAGTTGAACTCCATGCCGCGCACTTTATTCCCGTGCTGGCTGTCTGGCACGACGGAGGAGCCGCCGGGACGCACCTGATAAAGGGTGGCGGGGGAGGTGTTCATGTCCAGATGGACGATTTCAGGGGGCTGGTTTTTGAAGACGAAACGCATGACGCGGTCGCGCATGGTGAGGGTCAGGGGCTCGACGCGGCCGGTGGCGTCGTCACGGAGCTGGCCGTTCATCTTGTAGTTTTGCAGGGCGTAGCTGTTCTGCACGATGCGGATGATTTGCTCGGCGGTTTTGGGCTGGGCATCTTCGGCCCGCAGAGCGGACGCCAGCAGCAGGGGGAGCAGAAGGAGACGTTTCATAAGAATGAGGGGGATGGGTGACGACACTTTGACAGGCGGGCGGCGACCACTATTCAATGTGCCCAACCACCATGCAGCGCCAGCGCTTTCTCTTTGCCGCCCTGGGCCTGCTCACGCTCTGGCGCTGGGCTCTGCTGCCGACGCTGGAACTCGCGCCGGACGAGGCGCTGGCGGTTTTCCGGGTGAAACACGGGGAATGGGGAGGGTTCTTTGAGATCGGGCCGCTGATGACGCTGAGCGCGAGGCTGGGAACGTGGATGGGAGGGATGAATGAAACCGGGGTGAGGCTGCTGGCACCGCTGCTGGCGCTGGGGGCCTCGCTGCTGATCTGGCGGCTGGCGCGTGAGCTGCATGACGAGCAGATCGCGGGCTGGGCGGTGGTGACGGTGAATGTGCTGCCGGCCTTCAACGTGGCGGCTGTGACGCTGACACCGGCCATTTTTGTCTGCGTGCTGGTGCCGGCGGCGGCGCTGTGGGTGTGCCGTGCGCAGTGGCAGGCCGCCCCAGGCCGGAGGGACTGGCATGCCGCGGTGGCATGCGTGGGAGCGGCGGCGCTGGCGCAGCCGCCCGCCTGCGCCGCGATGGTGGCGGTGCTGCTGGTCTTGGTACTGCCGGGGAGGCTGCCACATCTGCTGAGTCATTCGGGTTTCAGGGCGGTGCTGGTCGCATGGTCGGCGGTGCTGATGTGCTGGATGGTCTGGCAGGGCGTGCACGGCTGGCCGTCTCTCGCCGGTGGGCAGTGGGTGCCGGAGTGGCGGCTGCTGCCGAATCTGCTGCGCTGGATCCTGCTCGTCTCTCCGCTGCTGCTGGTGTTTTTTGTGATGGCGGTGCGCGCGGCGTGCACGGGCGCGGTGGTGAAGTCGCGGCGCGGGCTTTCCGTGGCCATGCTGCTGCCGCTGGCCGTGGCCGATTTCTTTTACGGTCCGCGTGAATGCTGGCCGGCGATGGGAGGCATGGTGTGGATGCTTTTTGCCGCGCTGCTGCTGGCACACCAGAGCGTGGTGGCGCGGGTGGCGGTGATCGAGCAAAAGATCAGCCTGCGCACGGTGGCGCTGGGACTGGCGGCGCTGCAGAGCGCCTTTCTGCTGCAGACGGACCTGCCGCGGACGCTGGGACTGCGGTGGCCTTTTGAAGCAGACCGGGGCACCGCGAGCAGCGGTGTACGAAGCCTGAGCAGGGACCCCTCCAGGACGATGCGCGGCTGGCGTGAGAGCGCCCGGGTGGTCTCGGCGGTGCTGAAACAGGCAGGCGGGGAGGGGGGCTGGTTTGTCCTGGCGAGTGACTGGGCGCTGGCCGTGGAGCTGGATTATTACCTGAGCGGGGCGGAGGCGGTGCAGTGGCCGGAGCGTGATCTACGCGCCTTCGCCGGACGGAGCGCGCTTTTTGTCACGGAGGACAGGGATGCGCCGTCCGTGCCGGAGGCGCTGAAAGAGAGGTTTCAGCGCGTGGAACTCCTGACTGTGGCGAGGGTGATGCATGCGGGGAACGAGGTGCGGTGGCTGAAAATCTTCGCTTGCCACGATTATCGTACGCCCGACCTTTGACGCTCTTTTTCCGACCCGCCCATGCCCTCGTCTCCCGCCATCTCCGTCGTCGTGCCTCTTTATAATGAGGAGGACAATGTCGTGGAGATGCAGCAGCAGATCGACAAGGTGCTGGGCGGCCGTGATTACGAACTGGTGCTGGTGGATGACGGCTCGAAGGACCAGACGCTGGCGCGGGTGCGGCGCGGCGAGCGGGTGCGGGTGATCGTCTTTGAGAAAAACAGCGGGCAGAGCGCGGCCATGCACGCGGGCATCAACGCCGCAGCCGGGGATGTGATTGTGACGCTGGACGGGGATCTGCAGAATGATCCGGCGGACATTCCGGCGATGATCGCCAAGCTGGATGAGGGCGGCGGCTATGACCTGGTGTGCGGCTACCGCGCCAAGCGGAAGGACACGACCTTCAAGAGGCTGCAGAGCCGCATCGCGAATTTTGTGCGGTCGCGCTTTGTGGGAGATCATGTGCGCGACACCGGCTGCACGCTGAAGGTGATGCGGCGCGACTGCCGCGAGGCGCTGCTGCTCTTCAACGGCATGCACCGCTTCATTCCGGCGCTGATCCGCAACATGGGCTGGCGCGTGACGGAAATGCCGGTGAACCACCGGCCGCGCATCCATGGCGTGAGCAAGTATGGCTTTGGCAACCGCGCGCTGCGGGCGACGATGGACATGTTTGGCGTGCGCTGGTTGAACAGCCGGCGGACCCGCTATGTCATTCGTGAGGAGCGGCGCGGCTGAGGCGTTTTCTGTTGTTGACGAAACAACCGCTTCGCAGCCATGCTGTGACACAGCACCCAGGATGAACCTACGCGAACAACTGCGACAACTGCTGCCCGAAATCCTTCCGCATGATCCTGCGGACTCGATCAAGGGCACCGAACTCATCCGCCTGGTGCGTTTGCGGCTGGGGGAGGGCTACAGTGATGCGACGCTGCGGTATCATTTTTCGATTCTGAGCTATGACCCGACCTCGCCAATAGCGAAGGTGGACCAAGGGCAGGGGTACTACCAGCGGCAGAAGAAGACGCTGGGCGGCGGGAACGGGGTGACGCGGCAGGGGCTCTTTGACAGCGAGCTGGGCGAGAGCGACCAGTGCTGGTCGCGCTACCTGCGGGTGGTGGCGATCTATGAGCGGCTGTGCCTGCAGCGCTCGCGCTATCCTTTCCTGCTGAACCGAAACAGCAGCGGCGCGCCGAGCATGGAGGGGGAGTGGGACATCCCTGATCTGGTGGTGGCGGACTGGGACCTCGACGCGGGCAGTGATGACACGCCGCGCTTTGACGCCGCCATGCTGGATCTGCGCCGGCACCTGGGCGGGCCGGAAGTGGGGCTCTCGGGCGTGCAGCTCAAGCTGAGCGTGGCGCCGGACACTTTCAGCGCGGACTTTTTCCAGGCGCTGAGCGCCACACGGTGGACGCTGCAGAGCGAGATCGTGATCGCGGAAGGGCTGAATGACGAGGCGCTGGTGGATGCGCTGCGCAGCCTGGGGCATCAGTTTGGCGTGGGGATCAGCAGCCTGGGCATTCCGCTGACGGTGCTGGACGACCTGCCCTCCGCGAAGGAGCTGCGGGCCATGAGCGCGGCGGAGTTTGAGGCGGTGCACAATCTGCTGCGCATTCAGAAGATCACGCTGCCGACCTCGCGGCCGACGCTGGACTGGGCGGCGCTGAACACGCTGCGGAAGAAGCATGACTCCGTGGCGGACCTGGTGCGGTGGCTTTCAGAGTGCCTGACGAAGCGGCAGCCGGAGTGGGTGGGCGGGGTGGTGAGGTGAGGGCGGTACACGGCCATGCACAACGCCAAGGAGGAACTGCTCAACGTTCTCAAAGAGACGAGGGAACTGCTGGTGCGTCCCGACAACGATTTTGCCTGGTCAAGATGGGATGACACCACAGAGGCGTTGTCCGAGTTTGATCGACTGATGGCAAACATCGAAGCAAATCGGCGCTTTGATCTTCTGAATCTCGCTGGTTTATATGGTCCCACAGGTCCTATTCAAGAAGTGAGTCTTAGCTGTGGCTGGGGGCGGGAATTCTGTGATGTGGCGGCACGGTTTGACGTCGCATTGGCGGCTTATGGGAAGGATATTGCTTCTGAATTCTCGGGTCCGTAAGCTGGCGGAAGTGCGCTGTTCAAGTGGCGGGACGGCGAGGAGACGCTGCTGGTGGACGCGGTCTTTGAATGAAGCGATGGATTTGCTTTCCGGAAGGATGGAGCCTGTACCAGGGTAGCCTCGCCAGGGCTCGGCAACCCTTCGCTGTGATGCGGAAGGCCGTTGGCCTTCAAAGGCAAGAAGAAGGTTGTAGCGGGAAGTGGCTGGTATCTTTCACGAGTCTCGATGTTGATGAATTTTCGACGACATCGATTTGCTGATACAGGTGTTCCTCAAACACGGGTGTTTTTATCAGGCAGAGAGATTGCTGTGCAAGTGGTGGCAATGATTTCATCTTCGGGCACGTTCTCTGATTGTCACATGACCCGCCGCGCTTTTCTCATGTCTGCCACTGCTTTTGCCGCCGCCCTGCCTTCATCGGCCGCGTTGCGGGGCAAGAAGATGGGGATTGTGATTCATTCTTATTGGAAGCGGTGGCAGGGGAAGTACTCGGACATCAAATACCCGGCGTTTGAGCATGCGCTGGATGTGCTGGATCATGTGCGGGATCTGGGGGTGGGGTCGCTGCAGACGCTGGTGGGAGGATGGACGAGCGAGTTTGCGCAGAAGGTGAGGGCGACGTGCGAATCGTACAGCATGAAGCTGGAGGGCAGCATCACGCTGCCGAAGAATGAGAACGATGTGGCGCGCTTTGAGCAGGAGGTGAGGATCGCGAAGGAGGCGGGGGCGGTGATTTTTCGCTCGGCGACGGGCGGGCGGCGCTATGAGCTGTTTTCCAGCCTGGAGGAGTTCAAACACTGGAAGGAGGGGGCATTCAAATCCATGCAGCTCGCGGAGCCGGTGGCACGGCGGCAGAAGGTGAAGATCGGGATCGAGAATCACAAGGACTTCCATGCGGCGGAGCTGGCGGAGATGCTGGGGCGGCTGAGCAGCCCGCACATGGGGGCGTGTGTGGACACGGGCAACAGCATCGCGCTGCTGGAGGACCCGATGACGGTGGTGGAGACGCTGGCGCCCTATGCGGTGACGACGCACATCAAGGACATGGCGGTGCAGGAGACGGCGACGGGCTTTCTGCTTTCCGAAGTGCCGCTCGGGGAGGGGATTCTGGATCTGCCGCGCATGTTTGCGCTGTTTGAGAAGTACCATCCGGAGGTGAACTACCTGCTGGAGATGATCACGCGTGATCCGCTGGACATTCCCTGCCTGAAGCCGGGCTACTGGGCGACGTTTCCGGAGAAGCGCGGCACGGAACTGGCGCGCACGCTGACGATGGTGCGGGAGCGGAAGGCGGAGAAGCTGCCGAAGACCAGCGGGCTGAACCTGGAGGCGGCGCTGGAGTTTGAGGAGACGAACATCGTGAAATGCCTGCGGCAGGCGGGGGAGAATTATGGCTTCACGCCTTCGCTGAAAGCGAAGGATGCGAAGAAGAAGGACGAGCATTGAAGCGCGCGACATGCGACAGGCGTGTGGCGGAGGGAAATGAAGACGCTGCTGGCGCCCGGCAGACTGGGGCGGAGTGCCGGGTTTGCTTTCCGGAGTACTGGTGGCAAACCCAGGGCGGCGCTCGCTGAGGCTCGCTTTGCCCTGGGCTGCGATAGGCCGCACCTTTGGTGCTAAGAAGGAGGCGGAATGGACGAAGTGGTGTCTTGGCAGAGTGTCATTCGGCAAACCCAGGGCGGCGCTCGCTGAGGCTTCCTCCTTCGCTCTACGAGCTACGGAGGACGCGCGCTGGCCCTGGGCTGCGATAGGCCGCACCTTTGGTGCTAAGAAGAGGCGGAATGGAGGCAGTGGTGTCTTGGCAGAGTGTCATTCGGCAAATCCAGGGCGGCGCTCGCTGAGGCTTCCTCCTTCGCTCTACGAGCTACGGAGGACGCGCGCTTGCCCTGGGCTGCGATAGGCCGCACCTTTGGTGCTAAGAAGGAGGAATGACCGCAGAGTGCTTTGACGGAGTGCCATTCTAAACTGGCATCTTTGTTAATTTTTTGCGGGTTCTTGCGGGCAATCCTGGCAGCATCCATGATGGGGCGTCCGTGTCTGATCTTCTTCCAACCGCCGCCTCCACACCGATTCACGACGCCAAGATGGCGTTGCAGAAGTATTTTGGGTTCCGTGAGTTTCTGGACGGGCAGGAAACGGTGATGGCGAGCATCCTGAGCGGGCGTGACACGATGGTGATCATGCCGACGGGCGGTGGGAAGTCGCTGTGCTACCAGCTTCCGGCGATGGTGATGGATGGAGTCACGGTGGTGGTGAGCCCGCTGATCGCGCTGATGAAGGACCAGGTGGATGCACTGGAACGGCGGGGAATTCCCGCGACGCTGATCAACAGCTCGCTTTCGCTGGGGGAGCAGCAGGAGCGCATCCAGGCGCTGCGGCGGGGAGAGTACAAGCTGGTGTATGTGGCGCCGGAGCGGTTCCGCAGCCGGGCGTTTACGAATGCGCTGCGGCAGGTGCAGATAGCGCTGTTTGCGGTGGATGAGGCGCACTGCCTTTCGCAGTGGGGGCATGATTTCCGGCCGGACTACATGCGGCTGGGCGAGGCGCTGGCGCAACTGGACCGGCCGCAGGTGGTGGCGCTGACGGCCACCGCGACGCCGGAGGTGCGCGGGGATATTTTGCAGACGCTGGCGCTGCGGGATCCGTTTGTGACGATCCGTGGTTTTGAGCGGCCGAATTTGAGCCTGAACATCGCGCAGACGAAATCGAACGCGGAGAAGTATGAGCGGCTGAAGAAAATCATCGCGCAGTTCAAGACGGGGATTGTCTATTGCTCGACACGGAAGCGCGTGGAGGAGGTGGGGGAGGAACTGCGGTCGTGGAAGCTGAAGGTGATCGAGTACCACGGCGGGCTGGACGACAAGGAGCGGGAGTCGCGGCAGACGAAGTTCATCACGAAGAAGGCGGATGTGGCGGTGGCGACCAATGCGTTTGGCATGGGGATTGACCGCTCGGACGTAAGGTTTGTGGTGCATTTTGACGTGCCGGGCAGCGTGGAGGCTTATTATCAGGAAGCGGGGCGTGCGGGGCGTGACGGGGAGCCTTCGCAGTGCGATCTGTTTTTTAATTTTGCGGACACCAAGACGCAGGAATTTTTCATCGACGGGAACAACCCGAGCGTGGATGTGATCCGCGGTGTGTACCAGACGCTGCTGAACGCGGCGGACGCCAATCACGAGGTGCAGGCATCGATTGATGAGATCACGGAGCGCACGGGGGCCAAGAACAGCATGGCGATCGGCTCCGCGCTGAGCCAGCTGGTGCGGAACGACTACATTGAGCGTTTTGACATTCCGGGGAAGCGCATCCGCGGGACAAGGCTGCTGCAGCCGAATGTGCTGACGCGGGATCTGCAGTTTGATGTGGAGGCGCTGCGGGAGAAAGACCGAAGGGACCGCGCGAAGCTGAAGGCGATGGTGGATCTCTGCTACGATGACAAGGCGTGCCGGCAGGAGCAGATTCTGCGATACTTTGGTGAGAGTGAAAGCACGCCCTGCGGGAGCTGCGATGTGTGCCGTGCGGAGGGCGTGCAGCCGCCGCGCGAGGGGACGGCGGAGGAGGTGACGATGCTGCGGCAGGCGCTGAGCGGCATCGCGCGCATGTCCACGAAGCATGCGGACGGCACGTGGGAGGGGCGCTTTGGCAAAGGGCGCATCATTCAGATGCTGGTGGGCAGCAAGTCCAAGGAGATCGTGGACGCGGGGCATGACCAGCTTACGACGTATGGTTTGCTCAAGTCTGTGGGCACGCAGGCGCTGCATCCGCTGTTCGCGGAGATCGAAAAGCTGGGGCTCATCGAAACGAGCACGGGAGAGTTTCCGAAGGTGACGCTGACCTCACGCGGCGCGGAGGTGATGAAGAAGGGCCTGAATGTGCGGATGCGCTGGCCTTCCATGCATGCGCCGGCGGCGAAGCCGAAGGGCAAGACGGCGATGAACGAGGAACTGGCCGCGCGCGAGCTGGGATTTGACGACGCACTGTTTGAAAAACTGAAGCGCCACCGCAGCACGCTGGCGGAGTCTGAGGGCGTGCCGCCTTACATTATCTTCAGCAATCAGACGCTGGAGTTCATGACAAGGCTGAAGCCCAAGACGATCGAGGCTGGGCTGAAGATCCGAGGTGTGGGGGAAAAGAAGGCGAAGGAGTATCTGCCGGATTTTATTCAGATCATCAAGAAGCACGGGTGAGGGCGCAGGGTCAGTAGCGCATGGCGGGACGTCTCACGATGCGGGCTTTTTGAATGATGTCCGAGGGATGCTCGGGAGTGCCGCGGTCCATGAAGTTTTCGATGCTCTGGGAGGCATCCAGGATGGAGCGGACCTGGCCGCCGATGGTCTGTGCGGGGTTGAGGTAGTCGTCGATGCGGGTGACGGCCTTGTACACGACGGACATTTCCACGACGAAGACATCGTCCAGGCGATAGTACTCGCTGCCGGTGAGAAAGCCGGAGCCTGTCCTGCCGGTGGGTGAAGCGGCGGAGTCAGGATGGAGCGTCCGGTAGAGGCGTGCGCGGCTGACGGGGAATTCGAGGCTGTGCAGACGTTGTTCGTAAACCTGACGGCGGCTGTGCTCATCGCGCGGCAGGGTGTCGCAGCCGGCGGCGGTGAAGAGGAAAAGAAGAAGCAGAGCGGTGTGGCGGAGATTCATGGGGTGAAGGTGATGCCGCCACGGAGTGAATCAACTGCGGTCTTCACCTCGCCTGCGAAGCCGTGCTGAAGGGGGCGGCTTCGCCTGAACCGGGGGTGGCGGTGAGGGTCTTGTGAAAGGCGGTGCCGGCAGGGAGTTTGGCGAGGGCGTTGTATTGGGTGGCTTCGGCGGTGACGGAGTCAGGATGCTGAGAGGTCATGCCGGTGAGGGCGAGAACATCGCGCACGGAGGGCTGCGGTGAAGATTCGACGATGAGCTGCAGAGCACGATGGGCGGCGGAAATGTCATCAAGCTGGAGGGCGAGAGAGGCGATCTGGCGCAGCGTGGATTCATCGAGCTGTCCGGCGGGGATGGACTGCAGGGTGCGCAGGGCCTGGGGATACTGGGCGGCGGCGATCTGCATACGCACGAGGTTTTGCGAGGCAGGAAGGTCGCCGGGGAAGCGTTTGAGGAAGCCTTCCCAGAGCATGGGGGCGGAAGGGGATCCGCGCAGGGCGATGTCGATCTGCGTGAGCAAATACCAGGCTGAGCGGTCATCGGGAGATGCCTGGAGGTGCGGGGTGAGGAGAGGGCGTGCGGCGGCGGGGGCGTCTCCATCTGCCAGGGCCTGCGCGAGCTGGACGGGGGAGTGGCGATCCTGCAGGCGGGCGAGCAAATCGGTGAGCTCCCTGCCACGACCAATCTGTGTGGCGAGAGCGTGCAGACGCGCGAGGACGCGGGTTTCGCCGATGGCCGCGAGACGGAAGAAGAGCTCGCAGGCGATGCTGGTCTGATGATTTAGATCGGCAATGCAGGCGCCTTCATCCAGCCAGCGGCGGTAGGCGGGCTCGACGGGCTTTTCTGAAGCGAGGCTGTGCAACGAGCGCTGGTGATCTGCGCAGGAACGCAGCCTGCGCTCGATCCAGGGAAGCAGCTCTGCGGATTCACCTGCGGCGCGCGTGGCGAGGAGGGCGCGCTGCATGAGGCGTTCAGGAATGGGGTCTGCGGGTTTCAGGGCACGCAGTGCATCAAGGGCCACGCGGCTGGCTTCGGCGTGGCGGGCGCCTTCCAGGAGGAGTGTGGTCTGGAGATCGAGCGCGGCTTCGTGCTGAGCGGCATCAAGGCGCGGTGGTGAAGCGCCGAGCCATTTATTGACGACGTGCAGGGCCGCGGCGGGACGCCGGGCGGTGCGGGCGGCCTCGGTGAGATTCAGAACGTTCTGCCAGGTGGCGGCGGGGAATTCGCAGGCGCGTTCATGGATTTCGACGGCGAGATTGAGCTCCTGAGTTTTGAGGGCCTGGGAAGCGAGGAGTTCGAGTGCTTCGATCTTGTGGGATTCTTCGAGGCGGTCGCCTGCGGCGGAAACGAGGAGGCGGCTGTCATCGATCATCGGGGCACCGGGGCGCGTGAGCTCCACAAAGAGAAGCGCGGTGTTCAACGGACAGGGCGTGTGAAGCGGGCCCTGCTGCACGGTGAGCTGGCGCAGGCGCTGCTCAGGCACTGCCTTTTGCCAGACGTCGAGGGCCTGGAGCTCAGGGTCTGGCAACATCGCGAGCTGGAAGATGGCGGCCTGCTGCAGATGCTTCGGAGCCTGGGCGAGGCTGGTGGCGAGGGCGGTGCGGGTGGTGTCGAGAAGCGAAGTCTTGTGGGGAGAGCCATCGTTCGCATGCAGGCGCCAGCCCCAGGCCGCGGCGAGCGTGGCGTAGGAAAAGACGAGCAGGAAAACCTGGCGGGAACTGCGAGACATGAGGCGCGGGAAGAAAAAGGAGGATCAGCGCATGGCGGCCTGGGTGGCGGGCGGCAGGGACTGGAGGGAGACGGTGGAACGGCAGGCGACTTCGAGGCGCACGACGCCGTGGGCATCTGCGTTCACGGTGTAAGGGCGGCCGTTTTCGAGATAGGCGCACTGGCCGCGGGGCTCGAAACCGCCGAGCACGACGTCCACGGGGCGGAGAGCGCGAACCTGGAAGGTGGCGCGACGCGAGGAGAGCTCCATGAACTCCACACCGGTGCTGCACTCCGCGAGGTGGATGTGCTGCGCCGGCTTGTCCTTGGTGAGGACGAGTTCGGTGCGCACGACGCCCATGGTGTGAATGTAGAGCTGACCCTGATGCACATTGTAGCCTGAGACGCCCTGACAGCGGGCCATGTCAGGCAGGCCGGCGGTGGCCGGCAGGCGGAGGGTGCGGCAGTCACCGGCATTCAGGATGATCCAATGATCCGCGGCGACACGGAGCACGCGGGTGTGGCGGGCATCGCGCACGCTGGCGGCGTAGGCGGCGGCAGTCATGGCATGCAGGGGCTGCGCAGTGCAGGCGGCGAAGTTTTTTTCCAAGGAGGCGATGCCTGACTCTGTGCGGACCTCTGCAAAGCTGCAGCGAAGGGCGAGAGGCTCTGTGCGGGCGGAAGCCTCCGCTGCCGGAGCGGCCATGGGCGAAGCAGCGGATGTGGCGGGGAGATTTTCCACATTCACGGAGCGGCAGTAGCGCAGGGCCTCTGCGGTGGGTGTGGCATTCTCCGGCCAGAGCATGAGACTCACCTCCTTGCCCAGGGGCAGCAACTGGCGGTGAATGTAGCTCATGGAGCCGGCAATCTCGCGCTCCATGTCGCGGCGGGTGGTCTGAGCGCGGTCATTGAGCTTGCTGGTGATGTCGGCGCCGGCGGTCCAGTGAGACGGACGTGAGAAGGAATTCGAAGCCGCCTGAACCTGAGGCATTTCGAAAATGCTGCGGGCGATGTGCTCCAGGCGCTCCGCTTCATGCGCCTGCTGTCCCGGGAGCCAGGCGCGGAGGTCGGCCTCGCAAACGGAAACGGTGACGGGCAGTACAGTGCGGCTCAGGATGCGGTCGCGCATGACTTCAGAGCACAGGGGGAAGCCGGGAAGGGTGGAGGGAGCGGAGAAGCCGGTGCTGTCAATGTGGCTGTAGAAAACGCGGCGGCCTTCGCGGGTTGTGGTGTCTGGCACGGGGAAGTCGTGCTCCGTGCCGAGCCAGCGGGCGAGAAAGGCGGGCAGATTGAGCTGAGTGGCAGCGGAGTCGGCGGCCGGGTCCAGAAGAGCACCGCCCCAGGTGGTGAGGAAGGCCTGGTCAAAGTGGTGCGCGGAGCCCATGGCATCCTGACCATGCAGGGCGAGCACGATGTGAGCGTCCGCGGGTGCCTCGAGATCGAGAAAGCCGAGCGAGCGTGCGGCGACCCTGGTGTTTGCGCGCAGGAGGGCGGAGTCCATGGCGGCGACGTTCGTCTGGACGAGACGTGGCGCGGGCCGCGCCGCGCCGCCAAGACCGAGATGCTGCATGGCCAGATAGCGGGCGTGGTCGTCCGTCCAGGGCATGCCGGTGAGCAGCAGAGGAATGTGGCGGGCGCGAAGAGACGGGAGCCAGGAGGCCAGTGCACGCTGCTGCCCGGCGCTGAGGATGAGGCTGGAGTCGAGAATGACGGCGGCGAAATCATGGTTTTCGGGCAGGAAGTCCGCGCCGCTGGCCGTGCGGAATTCGAGCTGGCAGCCCAGCCATTCCAGCGGCTGACGCAGCAGGCGGGAGGTGGCGGTCTGGGCCGTGGGGGAGGATTTCTGGCCTACGTGTTTTTCATCCCAGCCATGGAGCACGAGCACACGGCGGGAGAGCTCCTCCAGCGGGCCGAGATTCACTCCATCGAGCGCCGGGGTGGTGACGAAGGGGATGGCCCCCGTGCTGCTGAGGCGTTGTGCGGCCTCGCGGCAGGCAGTGCGGTCTTCCGGCATGGCGTAGTCCACGGCAAAGACGCGCATGCCCTGCATCTGAACCGTGCGGATGAGGCGCGTGAGGCGCTGCGCCTCAGCGATGGAAGTCCAGTCCACCACGCCGTTTCTGCCCTCACGGGTGTAAACACCGAGGGCGAGGAAACCGCTGGCGACGTGAATGGCTTCGACGCCGAGGCCCAGGCGGAGATCGAGAAGGAGAGGCTTGTCCGGGTAGCGCTGGCGCAGGCTGGCGGCGAGGGAGAGAACGGCGGCGCTGGAAGCCGGGGCGGCTTTTTCAGCGCCGAGGCTGAGGACGAAGCCATCGAAACCTTTTTTTGCCGCGGGGTCGGCGAGGGCTTCGATCACCCACGAGGCCCATTGGGGATGCGTGGGATCAACAATGCGAACCTGCGGGTCCGAGGCGGAAGGTTTGGAGGAGACCTGGCGGGTGGCGCCGAGCATGGCGGCGCGGGAGCCGGTGCGGAGGTGGGCGATGTCGAGCAGGGCGTAGTAATGATTTCCCTGCGCATGGCCGGGCTCCATGTCGAGCTCCGCCTTGGGGTTTAAAATGGAAAGGTCGAAGGCGGCGAGGGAACGGGGATCCGGCCGCAAGGATTGATCGACAAACAAAGTGCGATACGCGGGCAGCTCCGCCGCCATGCCTGTGAGGCCCAGAAGTCCGAAGAGGCTCACGATGCCGAGTTTTGAAAGCAGGCCGGAGGAGAAGCGCGTGTGCCGGGGCCGGGAAATGGGTGATGCAGAGGGCATGACAGGAGGGCGTTTGGCTTTCAAAACTGCGAACACTGTCACGATAGAGTTTCACCCGCTGGAAGCAATGCGCGAGGCGCTGGCTTACAAACAACTTACCTCGCTGACAGAACTCAAAAATCAGTCGCCAAACTGCGTGTCGTGGGAATCATGACAGGTATCATGGAAAGCTCTCCCGTACGCACGTTTGCCGAAGGCCTTTTGATCGATCAGCCCTGGGGCAAACTCACCTGGCTGGCATCGCGGGAACTGGGGAACTCTGGCACGATGACCTTTGGGCATGTGATCATTCCCGCAGACCAGACGAACCCGCGGCACCGGCACCCGAACTGCGATGAAATTTTGCACCTGCTCAAAGGCAGGCTGGAGCACAGTCTGGGCGATCAGAAATTTGTGCTGAAGGCGGGGGATACGATCTCGATTCCTGCGGGGCAGTGGCACAATGCGCGGGCGCTGGACGGCGTGGATGCGGAGATGGTGATCTGCTTTTCTTCGGCGGACCGGGAGACGGAGTTTGAGTGAGGGGTGGCCGGGTTATACCATAGACAGGTGAAAACCGGTCCGAGTGGCTGGCCCTCTGTTAAGGGCGGCTGAATTTGTTTGGAGGCAGAGAAAACTGAGATGAGGGCGATGGATGCTTGCGGCGCAGAAGCGTGGCGGGACGCGTTGCAAACGCTGCTGGAACCCGGCGTGATGTAACGGAGCGCTGGCTTTGCTGCCCCGGGTTGTGTGCGGGTGACCCAGGGCTTGCTCGTTCCTCGCGGCGCCCTGGGCTAAATCCGTCGCCCCGTTGGGGCTGGTGCGCGAGGAGAATGGACCCGTATTTAACGGATCGTGGTAATGAGCGGCGAAGGATTGGTCTGCTGTGCTATGGGACAAGAGCACTGTGGGTGCGCGCGATTGACGATTCATCCTTCGCTCTGCGAGCTTCGGAGAACGCGTTGATGAGCAATCGATTGTTGATTTTTGAAGTGGCGAGACCGGGCGGAAGATGGCGTGCTCTCTGCGAGCGTTGGTCAGCCCTTGGTGACGACTTCGTCGAGGTTGAGGACGAGATTGGCAATCATGGTCCAGGCGGCGAGTTCGGCGGGGGGGAGTTTTTCGTCGGGCTTGGATTCGCCGTAGGTGATGGCTTTTTTGGCCTCTTCGGGTTTGGCGGTGTAGGAGGCGAGTTCTTTCTCGAAGGACTGGCGGATGATCTCGGCCTCCTGGGCGCTGGGGTAGCGGCCGGCGGCGGTGCGGAAGAGGGCGGTGATGCGGGCGTCGGTGCCGCTTTGGGACTGCATGACGTGCTGGGCGAAGTTGCGCGCGGCCTCGAAGAACTGGATGTCGTTCATGAGGGTGAGCGCCTGCAGCGGGGTGTTGCTGCGCTCGCGGCGCAGACAGTAGCTCTCGCGGTTGGGCGCATCAAAGGAGGTCATGTTGGGGGGCGGGGCGGTGCGCTTCCAGAAGGTGTAGAGGCTGCGGCGGTAGAGGGATTCGCCGTGGTCCTGGATGTAGTTGCGGGTGTTGCTGCCGCCGAAGCCGACGGGCTCCCAGATGTTCTCGGGCTGGTAGGGCTTCACGCCTTTGCCACCGATTTTGGGACTGAGCAGGCCGGAGACGAAGAGGGCCTGATCGCGCACGGCTTCGGCATCGAGGCGGAAGCGCGGGCCGCGTGCCAGCAGGCGGTTCTCCGGATCTTTCTGCATCACCAGGTCGGAGCACTGCGCGTTCTGCCGGTAGGTGTGGGAGGTGACGAGCATGGTGACGAAGGCCTTCATGTCCCAGCCGTTTTCGCGGAAGGTGACGGCGAGCCAGTCGAGGAGTTCGGGGTGGCTTGGAGGTTCGCCTTGAGAACCGAAGTCGTTGCTGGTTTTTACCAAACCGATGCCGAAGAACTGCTGCCAGAGGCGGTTGACCTGCACGCGCGCGGTGAGCGGATGCTGCGGGCTGACGAGCCATTTGGCGAGATCGAGGCGCGTGTAGTCGGCCTGCGGGGGGAGGGGTGGAAAGATGGCGGGGGTGTTGCGGGTGACTTTGTCCTTGGGCTTGTCGTACTGGCCGCGGTCCATGACGAAGCTTTCGCGTTTCTCAGGGAGGTCAGCCATGATGAAGGTGGCGGGGATGACGTCGTCCAGCGTCTTCCTTTTGGACTCCAGGGCGAGCTTCTCGGCACGGGCGCCTTCGACGAGGGAGCGCGCACCCTGGTACTCGTTTTCGAACCACCAGTCCTTGAGACGCTTGGCGTCCTTCTCGGGCCACTCGGCGGGCTTCTTGCCACGCACGAGGGTTTGGAGGTCGTTGGGCAGTTCGGCCACGCGCTTGCCCTGGTTTTTGGTGATCCACTGGCTCCAGGACCACTGCGCATCTTTGGCGGGATCCACGCGTGAGGTCATGGCCAGGCGGTCCCAATAGACGGTGCCGCCGAACTGCGTGAAGGCGTAGCCGCTGACCTTGATGCCGGGCTTGAGGCCGAGGCGCTCCGCGGGGACTTCGAGCTTCACCCATTCGCCGGCCTTGGGCAGTTCGCCCATCTGCACTTTTTCAGGCGTGCGCACCTGGCCGAAGGGGATGGCGCCTTCCTGACCCCAGACAGCGCGGTGATTCCAGCCGGCGGTGTGGAACTGGAGCATGATGGCCTTGGGCGGGTTGGCGGGATCGATGTAGCACTGCACGCTGATCTTGCCGTTTGGCGGGATGTCATACTTGGTGCCATTGGCGAAGAAGTCCTGCGCGACGCCGGTGGCTGTGCGCTTGAGGGCGGCACTGCCGCTGAAGACGGGGCCTTTGTCCTTGGTGATGATTTGTGTAGGCTCGCCGGAGAAGTCCGCCTTCACGGGGAAGGCGTCTTCAAACCAGACGAGTTCGCTGGTCTGCACGGGCGGCGCCGGGGTCTGTGTGGCAGGATCGACGTAGTTCAGGGTCTGGATGGCGGCGCGGATTTTAGACTGAGCGGCGGCGATGTTTTGATCGAGCTCTGCGATCTGCTTTTTCTGCTCGGCGGTGCTGAGGCGGAGGATGGGCGGCGTGAGGAGGATATTGCCATCCATGGCGGGATCGGCGGCGCTGTTGAAGAAGGCGTAGAGGGAGTAAAACTCCTTCTGCGAGATGGGGTCGAACTTGTGATCGTGGCAGACGGCGCAGCCGGCGGTGAGGCCCATCCACACGGCGACGGTGGAGTCGGCGCGATCCACGGCATAGCGGAAGATGAACTCCTCCTGGATGCTGCCGCCTTCGCTGGTGGTGACGTTGCAGCGGTTGAAGCCGGAGGCGATCTGCTGCTCCACGGTGGCATTGGGCAGGAGATCGCCAGCGAGCTGCCAGAGGGTGAACTGGTCGTAGGGGAGGTTGGCATTGAAGGCGCGCACGACCCAGTCGCGGTAGGGCCACATGCTGCGCTCGTTGTCGAGGTGGAGGCCGTGGGTGTCGGCGTAGCGTGCGGCATCGAGCCAGTAGCGGCCCATGTGCTCGCCGTAGCGTTCGGACTTCAGCAGGCGGGAGACGACTTTCTCATACGCGTCCGGGCTGGTGTCGGCGAGGAAGGCATCGATCTCGGCGAGGGTGGGAGGCAGGCCGGTGAGATCGAGCGTGACGCGGCGGATGAGGGTTTCCTTGGAGGCTTCGGGTTGAGGCGAGAGTTTTTCTTCAGCGAGGCGGGCCTGGATGAAGGCATCGATGGGATTGCGGATGGTGCCGCCTTTGACTTGTGGCGGGGCGGTTTTGACGGCGGGCTCAAAGCTCCAGTGCTTTTTGTATTCCGCACCTTCCTGGATCCAGCGCTGCAGAATTTCCACCTGGGCCGGGGTGATGTGCTTGTTGGACTCCGGCGGGGGCATGACCTCGTCCTTGTCCTGCGTCAGGATGCGCTGGATGATGGAGCTGTCCTTGGGACTGCCGGGCTTGATGGGGAAGACGCCCTCGATGGCCTTGTAGGCGACCTCGGGGATGTCGAGGCGGAGATCGGCCTTGCGCTTCTTGGCGTCGAAACCGTGGCAGGCGAAGCAGTTGTCGCTGAGGATGGGGCGGATGTCGCGGTTGAAGTCGAGCTTCCCTGCCGCGGAGGCGGTGGCGGTGAGGGTGGCGGAAACGAGAAAGGCGCGAAAAAGCATGGGGACTGAGTACGAAACTCACGCCCTCGGGCTTTCCGGCTTCAGCGGCCAAAGAAATAGCCCGTGGCGTGGAAAAAGACCGGCGCGGCGAAGGCCAGCGAATCCAGCCGGTCCATGAAACCGCCGTGTCCGGCGATGGCACCGCCCCAGTCTTTGACGCCGCGGTCGCGCTTGATGGCCGACATGACGAGTCCGCCGAAGAAGCCCATGAACACGACGAGCGCCGCCATGACGGCGGCCTGCAGCGGAGAAAAGGGCGTGGCCCACCATAATGCGGCGCCGAGGGCCACGGTGGTCAGCCCTCCGCCGACGAAGCCCTCCCAGGTTTTGCCGGGGCTGACGGTGGGGGCGATCTTGTGTTTGCCGCAGGTTTTGCCCCAGACGTACTGCATGACATCGCTCATCTCGACGACGGTGATGAACCAGAAGAGGAGCTTGGCGCGATTGTCCGGCCAATTTGGAAGTTCCACCCAGAGGATGGCGGGCGCATAGCTGATGCAATAGACGCAGATCATGAGGCCCCACTGGATTTTGGAGGTGCGCTCCAGGAAGCGGTCGCAGTCGCCGGCGAGAGCGGAACGCATGGGCACGAAGAGGAAAGCGTAAACCGGAATGAGGATGAGGAACATGATGTACCACTGCGTGGCCAGGAAATAGTAGTGCAGCGGAGTGATGATGAAGAAGACCCAGAAGAGCGTGCGGTGGTCCGCCGGTTTTGTGGGCGTGAGGGTGATGAATTCACGCAGGGCCATGAAGGAGCTGAAGCAGAACATCACGGCTGTACCCACGGGGCCGATCATGAGCGCACCGGCAAATACCGCGACCATGCTCCACCAGGCCTTGGTGCGGGCATTGAGGTTTGCGACGGTGACTCTGGCGGCATCCGTTGTGGCGCGTTTCGCGAGCACCCATCCGGCCACGGAGGCGAAGATAAGGAGGCCGAGGGTGCCGCCGAGGAGGTAGAGGAGCGCCGGGTCGGAGAGGATTTTCATACCGATGAGATGGATTGACCGCCATTCCGTTTCTTTTGCAAACTGCTTTCGTCAGCCACGTTAGAGCGGCCATGAATCTGAATGTGATGCCCCGCCTCCTTTTCTGCCTGCTGTTGCTGACCGTTCCGCTGCCTGCAGCCGAACCGATCACGCATGTCTATAAGAAGGCGGGGGAGCGGGAGCTGAGGCTGACGATTGTGAATCCGCCGGACTGGAAGGCATCGGATCAGCGGCCGGCGATGGTGTTTTTCCATGGGGGCGGCTGGGTGGGCGGGAAGCCGGTGCAGTTTACGCAGCACAGCGAGTACCTGGCGACGCGGGGGATGGTGTGCGTGCAGGTGGAGTACCGGCTGATCCAGAAGGGGGATGAGGGGCCGCCGATTGACTGTGTGCATGATGCGAAGTCGGCGATGCGCTGGGTGCGCGGGCATGCGGGGGAGCTGGGGATTGATCCGAAGCGGATCGGGGCGGGCGGGGGCAGCGCGGGCGGGCATCTGGCGGCGTTTGTGGGGATGGTGGAGGGGCTGGATGATCCGCAGGATGACCTCAAAATTTCGCCGAAGGCGAATGCGCTGGCGCTGTTCAATCCGGTGTTCGACAACGGGCCGGACCAAGGCTGGGGCTACAGCCGGGTGGGGGAGCACTACAAGAAGTACTCACCGGCGCACAACATCAGCGCGGATGATCCGCCGGCGATTGTATTTCTGGGGACGCAGGACAAGCTGATCCCGGTGGCGGTGGTGGAGCGCTTCAAGGCGGGGATGGAGAAGGCGGGCGTGCGCTGCGAGGCGGTGTTCTACGAGGGGCAGGGGCACGGATTTTTTAATGCCGGCGGGAAGGGGAAGATGAAGTTCTACTACGAGACGCTGCTGGCCACGGACAAGTTTCTGACCTCGCTGGGGTGGCTGAAGGGGGAGCCTACGCTGGAAAAGCCGCCGGGGGCGTGAGCCGACGGGGCAAAGTGGTTTCGTTGCAGGACCGTCATTGACAGCGGGGGGATTCCGTCGCTACACAGAGGAACCAGCCGACTCATGAACCTGCCGAACAAACTGACCCTCTCACGCCTGATCCTGACGGCGGTGTTTGTGGTGTGTTTTTACATTCCCTGGGCGAACACGGTGTCCGTGGCGCTGCTGGTTTTCGGCGCGGCGTCGATTACGGATTATTTTGACGGCAAGATCGCGCGGGCGCGGAACATCGTGACCAATTTCGGCAAGCTGTTTGACCCGCTGGCGGACAAGATCCTCATCGCGGCGGCGTTTGTGCTGCTGTCGGCGGATCAGAACATCCCCGAGGCGGCGCGGATGCCGGCGTGGATCACGATCGTGATTCTGGCGCGGGAGTTTTTTGTGACGGGCATCCGGCTGGTGGCGGCGGGGCAGGGGGCGGTGCTGGCGGCGGAGAGGCTGGGGAAGCACAAGATGCTGTGGCAGATCCTGACGGTGATTTATTTCATGATGCGCCAGGCTTCGAACGAGCCGATCTGGGGCTTCATGCATCCGGTCTTCACGGCGAACCCCGGCACAGAGCGGATCGTGGCCGCGGCCGTCGTCTATTTCACCACCTTGCTGACTTTGGTGTCCGGATTCAGCTACTTTTGGAAGAACCGGCACCTGTTTAACGATGCCTGAGCGAATTCCACCCGCACGACCCGACCTGCCATGAACGCCGAACAACAACTCACCGCCCTGGGACTCACACTGCCTGCCGCTCCGCCACGCGGAGGGGTTTACAAGCCGGTGGTGATCGTCGGAAACATCGCCTACGTGTCCGGTCACGGGCCTTATCTTGGCGATGGGAAATACCTCACGGGCCGCGTGGGCGCGGGCCTGGACCTGGAGGCAGGGAAGGCGGCGGCAAAGCAGACTGCGCTGGCGCTGCTGGCCACGCTGAAGAGCGAGCTGGGAAGCCTGGACCGCGTGAAGCGGGTGGTGAAGCTGCTGGGCATGGTGAACAGCGCGCCGGACTTTGCGGATCATCCGAAGGTGATCAACGGCTGCAGCGAGCTGTTTGCGCAGATCTGGGGCGAGGACTGCGGCATCGGCGCGCGCAGCGCGGTGGGCATGGGATCTCTGCCGGGCAACATCGCCGTGGAGATCGAGGGCATCTTCGAGCTGCAATAAGCGAGTTCAGAACCAGCGGGAGCCGAGGGCCAGTCCGGTGCCCCAGTTCAGGGGCTGGCTGTAGGGCTGGCCAAAGCCGTAACCGCCGCCCCAAGGACGGTGATTGTAGCTGCCGTAGTACGTGGGGCTGCGGCTGTAATAGGGGCTGCTGTAGAGCGGATTCGAGTAGTATGGATGCCGCTCATACGTCACGCGGTAGATGGGCAGGCGTCTGGCAGGGCTGCCGTAACCGGGGCGCGCGCCGGTGCCGTAGTATGGACGGGCCGAGTAGTAGCGCGTGCCGGCATTCGAGCCGCTGATGACGTAGTAATAATGGTCACGGTTGGAACCCAGCACGCTGCTGGCCGCCGCTCCCAGCGGGCTGTAGGCGGTGGTGCTGGCGGGCCGGAAGATGCCGCGACCGACGGGCCTGCCCAGGTCATCGTAGGCATAGGCGTGGTCGGGATACCTGCAGGCAGTGAGGGCAAACGATGCGGCGACGAGAAGAAGCGCAAGGGGGCGAAGAGAGGGCGAGGACATGGCGAGCGGGAGTTCCGCTGGATTAGCGCATGGACTCCGCCCGTCTGGCAACGACTAAACCCGGGAGTCGAACGGGTATAATTTCGCTCGGCTGGAGTGGTTCTGAATTTTACAAGATCGCCGCTGTGAAAAACTTCGGTAAAGTTAGAATTCCATGAGCTGGATGGGAAGGCTGTCGCGGATCTGCTTGTCAGGCGGCGTGCTCATGAGCTTTTCAAACTGCGAGGCCCATTCACGAATGGCATACTTGGCCTGGCCGGTGGGAAACAGTTCATTGGGAAAGAAAAGGAGCACCGCCAGACGAGTTTCCTCCTTGTCAGCAAACTCGAAGAAGGATTTGCCGGTCTTCGGCTCTGTCAAGACTCCTTGAATGGCGATGGTGGGACGCGCCGATTTCCCAAGCAGGCTTCCCACGGGCGTGAAAGGCACCGGGATCGCCATATCCAGCGCTTCCCGCACCACCAATCCCGAGAGGGTGTTGGGCTCCCATTCGATGATCGAGAGCTTTAATGTCATGGCGTCCTTGGAAGGAGCGTCCACGACGGTGTAGCGTGATTTTTTGTTCGCCTTGAAAGCCTTCACAAATCTATCGTGCGTGTAGGTCATCAGGCTCTTCACCTTGGAATCATGGCGTTTCTGGCTGAACTCCATGCGCGCAAATTTTTGACTCATGGCCCGCAGCTCATCAGAGACCACGGGAGCGATGTAGATGGACTTTACCGACTCAGCAGCCTTCAGCACCTGCCTGTCGGTGGTCCACCAGTTGCCGAGAAAGGGGGAGCGTTTACGGTCTTCTCTTAGCTCCTTGGCGTGTGGAAGGAAGGCAGTGGGCTTGACATTGACGGCGGCGACCACGCTTTTGGCAGAGCGGCATGAGATCATACCCCAGGGGACAAGGAGGAGAAGGATGGTACGGATCAACATCATGGAACAGTGTCGGAATACGTCTGAGAGTGAAAGATGGCAAATATTTCACATTTTGCCCCCAACACAAACTTCCCCGCAACATTTGCGCCGATGATGGGGGGATGTTAGTTTTCCCGTCTGGTCTTTCGACGGCTCCGGCAATGACGCCGGGCTTTACGCGACATCTCCTTTTTCTTTATGGCATGGCTCTCCTCACTCGGCACCTTTGGTGAAATCCTTCGTTTCACCATCCTCATCCTGGAGGTGATCTTCGTTTTCAACCTCATGATCGTTGTTCATGAGTGGGGGCATTTCCTGGCGGCGCGCTGGCGGGGGCTGAAGGTGGAGAAGTTCTACATCTGGTTTGGCAAGCCGCTGTGGAAGAAGACGATCAATGGAGTGGAGTACGGTCTGGGCAGCATTCCCGCGGGCGGATTTGTGGCGCTGCCGCAGATGGCGCCGATGGGCGGGCTGGAAGGGGAGTCGAGCAAGGAAGTGCTGCCGCCCATCACGCCGCTGGACAAGGCGATCGTGGCGTTTGCGGGGCCGCTGTTCAGCTTCATGCTGGCCTGTGCCTTCGCCGTGGCGGTGTGGATCGTGGGCAAGCCGGAGAGCGAGGGGCATACGACTTCAATTGTGGGCTATGTGGCGAAGGACAGTCCGGCCAAGGCAGCGGGCATCCTGCCGGGGGACAAGATTTTGAAGGTGGACGGCCAGCCGGTGAAGCGCTTTGAAGGGCTGGTGGACAGCGTACGCTGGGGTGTGGTGGCGAGCGAGGGAGACACGATTGCCTTTGAAGTGGAGCGCCCGGGCCAGGGTGTGCTGAAATTTGACGTCGATCCCAAGGCCTGGGCGAAAAAAGATGAAAAGAAAAAGGAGGAGCCGGTCTCCTGGTGGCGCTCCCTCTTCAAGCGGCCTGAACTGCGGTCCGTGGGCCTGGAAGGCCAGATGACTCCGATGGTGGGGAAAGTTAACAAGGACAGCCCGGCCGACGAGGCGGGCCTCAAACCCAATGATCTGGTGCTGCGTGCTGATGGCAAACCGCTGCGCAGCATGGGAGACCTGGGTGACTACATCAAAGAAAACGCGGGCAAGACCATTATGCTGGATGTCGAACGCATGGTGAACGAAACAGAGAAGAAAGTCATTCAGATCCCCATCCTGCCGCGCATTCCGGACAAGAACAATCTCAAGGAGGTCACCGAGGATCATAAGGAATACCCCATGGTCGGCATTGTCTGGGACCAGGAGGGCAAACGCACGCCCACCACCATCGCGCCGTGGGAGCAGATCAGCGACGCGGTGCGGCACATGGGCAACCTGGTTTCCAAGCTCGTTTCACCGAAGTCCGACCTCAGCCCAGCGCACATGAGCGGCCCGGTGGGTGTGGGTCGTCTGTACTACAAGCTGTTCGAACACCCGGACGGCTGGCGGCTGGTGCTGTGGTTCAGCGTCGTGTTCAACATCAACCTGGCGATTCTAAACATGATGCCCTTCCCGGTGCTGGATGGCGGGCACATCACCATGGCCATTGCCGAGGCGCTGCGCCGCAAGCCGCCGCAGGGCCGGGTTCTCGAATACGTTCAGACCGCCTGTGCGCTGATGCTGTTTGGCTTTCTCATTTTTGTCACCTTCAAGGACACCGGCGACATCTTTGGCGGTGGCAGCAAGGAGAAGGAGCTGAAAATCGAGTGGCTGCCGAAGGAGAAGCGGGCCGCTCCCGGAGCGTAACCTCCGCTGCTGCTTATGCGCGTCCTGATCCTCGTTGAGAACCTGCCTGTTCCTTTCGACCGGCGGGTGTGGCAGGAGGCCTGTGCGCTGCGGGACGGCGGCCATGAGGTGACGGTGATCTGCCCGCAGATGCGGGGCTACACGCAGGCGGAGGAGGTGCTGGAAGGGATCCAAATCTACCGTCACTGGATCAGCGGGGAGGCGGGGTCTCTGGGAGGGTTCATCACGGAGTATGCCTCCGCCCTGTGGGGCGAGTTTGGGTGCGCGGTGAAAGCCTGGCGGCGCGGGGGCTTTGATGTGATTCATCTGTGCAACCCGCCGGATCTGCTCTTTCTGGTGGCGCTGCCGTTCAAGCTGCTGGGCGGCGTCAAAGTCATCTTTGATGTGCATGACCTGTGGCCGGAAATGTTTGAGGCGAAGTTTGGCCGGCGCGGGCTGCTGTACTGGGCGGTGCGCCTGGCTGAGCGCTGCACGCTGGCGCTGGCGGATGTGGTGATCGCCACGAACCGGAGCGTGCTGGGCGCGGTGAAGCAGCGCGGCAGGCTGCGCGATGACCAGGCCTACGTGGTGCGCACGGCGCCCAGCCGGATGAACACGGCGGCGAGCCCGGACGAAACGCTGCGCGCCGGGAGAAAGCACCTGGTGGGCTACGTGGGTGTCATGGGCAATGCCGACGGAGTGGACTATCTGGTGCATGCGGCTGAACACATCGTGAAAACGCGCGGGCGAAGCGATGTGCAGTTCCTGCTCATGGGCTCGGGGCCGGAGCATGCGGACCTGCTGGCTTTGCGGGATCGTCTGGGGCTGACGGATTTCATCAGCATGCCCGGGCGCGTGAGCGATGAGTTTCTGTGCCGCGCGCTCCGCACGATTGACCTTGGCGTGGCCTGCGATCCGATCAACGCCTACAACGACCACTGCACGATGAACAAGGTGCTGGAGTACATGGCCTTTGGCAGGCCGATGGTGATGTTTGGCACGGTGGAAGGGCGCTACTCCGCCGGGGAGAGCGCGGTGTACGTCATGGAGAATTCCGCCGAGAAACTGGGGGATGCCATCCTGGCGCTGCTGGATGACGACGCCCGCCGCGAGAAGCTGGGAGCCGCCGGACATGAGCGGCTGACGCGAGAACTGAACTGGGAGCGCAGCGTGGAACAACTGCTGGCGGCATACCAGGCGGCTTGAAGAGTTTTCTAATGATTATTTTGGGCAGGGAAAGCTGACGCCTTGCTAAAACTGGCGTCATGTTCTTATATCAGATGCATGCAGCCGGCGAATGACAATGGGGTGGACGCCATTCAGTTCGAGCCATTCATTCCGCCCTCGACGGCGGAACTGGACGAGCTGATCACGGGATACAAATTCCTGGAGTTCATCGAGCGTGGCGGCATGGGAGCGGTGTACAAGGCGGTGCAAAAAAGCCTGAACCGGACGGTGGCCGTGAAACTGCTGCCGCAGGTGCACCGGAACAAGGAGAGCTTTGCGGAACGCTTCAAGCGGGAGGCCCAGGCGCTGGCGCTGCTGAATCACCCGTACATCATCTCGGTGCATGACTTTGGTGAGACCGCCGACGGCCAGATGTACTACGCCATGGAGTTCGTCTCCGGCATGGATCTGCAGCATCTGCTCAGGCGCGATCCGCCGGAGCCCCGGCAGATCCTCAAGATCATCACCCAGGTCTGCGAGGCGCTGCAGTATGCCCATGAGCACGGCATCGTGCACCGTGACATCAAGCCGGCGAACATCCTGATCGATGAGCGTGGCAATGTGAAGGTCGCGGATTTTGGGCTGGCGAAGGTGGTGGGGCCGCAGTCCGTGGATTTCACGGCCACGGGCGTGACGATCGGAACGCCGGACTACATCGCGCCGGAGGCGCTGGATCAGAGCAGGAACATCGACCACCGCGCGGACATCTACTCGCTCGGGGTGATGATTTATGAGCTCTTCACGGGACATGTGCCGAAGGGAGTGTGGGAGCCGCCCTCGATCCGCTCCGGAGCGGACAAGGGCATCGACGCGGTGGTCAGCAAGGCGATGCAGAACAACCCCGAGAAGCGCTACCAGCAGGTGAGGGACATGACGCAGGTGCTGGAGAAGCTTTTTCAAAACAGCGGCAACTGGAAAAACTTCCGGCGGCCATCGCGGACGGATCCCATGAGCGCCGCGGGCGGGGCGGAGAGAATACCCACCAGTGCGGACACGGTTCGGATGCCACAACCGCTGTCGGTGGGGGCGAAGCGCAGGCTGGTCTGGATCGCTGGCGTGGTGATATTTCTGGCCGGAACAGCCGCTGTGACAATGCGAGGAGGCTGGCAGAAGGCCGAACAGAGCAATGATGTGTCTTTTCATCAATCGGAGGAGCCTGCCACTCAAACTCAGGGGCCGGCGGCACCTGAGCAGATAAGGCTGGCTGAATGGGTCTTTGCACATGAGGGTTTCCTGAATGTGAAGACCGCCGCCCACCCTCAGGAGCGGATGGGGGGAAGCGCCGACATTGCATACATGACCGATCTGCCTCCAGGGGCGTTTACGGTCTGGCGGGTGTCGCTGAGCAAAGTGCCCCTCAAGAAGGACGAGGAACTGAAGGAGCTGACCCAGCTTGCTCACGAAGCAGGAACGGTATCCAACCTTTGCCTGCGCGGCATGAAGGTGCAGGTGGGGGCGCTCGCTTATCTCGCGTCCATTCCGAAGCTCACCAAACTGGATCTTTCCTGGACCCCTCTTGTAACGGATGAGGCGATTGAGCATCTGGTGGCGTGCAAATCTCTCCGAGCCCTGCGTGTGAGTAAAGATCGCATGCCGGTAGAAAACACTGTGGTAGAAAAACTGGCAACTTTAATGCCTGAATGTAAAATTTTGGACTACGACGATAAACCATAGCAAGACCAGATATGAGCACGCTTTCCAAGATCCGCCGTCAAGACAACCATGGAGCACCTGCAAGCCAGCAAGCTAGATGCACCCCGGGGGGGCTGCAGAAAAAAAACACGACGAGGACGAAATCAAAGCCGGTGACCAAGACGGAAGCCATCCCTCGTTTTCCCAGGTCCATGGCTGTGATGGCCAGCGGTGTGACTGCCGCAGCAACCCCGCTCGGGATCCAGGTGCCCGAGGTGCGGACAAGGGGCTGGCGGAAGCCGGCCCGTTCATCCAAACAACGTCTGCTTTGGATTGGCGATGTTTTGGTTCCGACCGGCTTCGCCACTGTCACGCACGCGGTTTTGAATCACCTGCATCATGATTGGGAAGTTGTCGTGTCAGGGGTTAATTATGAGGGGGTGCCCCATGACCTGCCGTACCACGTCATGCCAGCGTGGCAAGGCGGGGACATGTGGGGCATGAACCGCTTCAAGCATCTTTGCACCGAGTTTGATCCAAGGGCGGTCATCATCAACAACGACTGGTGGAACGTGGCGGAATTTGCCAAAATCGCGCCTGCGGGCATTCCGATCATTGGTTACATGCCTGTGGATGGCGGCAATCTCGACACAGCAGCGATGCTTGAGCTGAACCGTCTGCACGCCGCGGTTTGGTACACGGACTTTGGTCATCGTGCCGCCATGGCGGCGGGCTTCACGGGGAAACGTCATGTCATTCCTCATGGGATCGACACAGAACTGTTTCAGCCGGTGGAGCGGCATGCCGCCAGAAAGGCCCTGGGGCTGGACGTTCCGGCAGGCTCTTTCATTGTGGGCAACGTCAACCGCAATCAACCGCGCAAGCGGCTGGATCTCACCATCCAGATTTTTGCCGCCTGGATCAAACAGTGCAACGTTGCCGATGCGTATCTGCTCCTGCACTGCGCGGAAAAGGACACGGGCTGGGATCTGCGCCGAGTGGCCGCTTATTATGAGGTGGCCGACCGTCTCATCCTGACCGGTGCTGAAGACATCCGGGATTTGCAGGATGTGAGCATGCTGAAGTCCGTGTACAGCAGCCTCGACGTGCAGATGACCACGACACTCGGCGAAGGCTGGGGGCTAACCACGATGGAAGGCATGGCCTGCGGGATTCCGCAGATTGTCCCCGATTCCTCGGCGTTGGGTGAGTGGGCCACGCCTGCGATTAAAATTCCGTGCTCGCGCGTGCTGATTCATCCTGAGATCAACACCACCGGCAGCCTCGTGGATGAGGCGCCTTTTGTGGCGGCCTTGCAGGCTTTATACCAAAGCAAAGCCGGGAGGACTCGTCTGGCCGCAGAAGGACTGGCGCATGTGCGCGACGAGTCTTTCCGCTGGGAGACTGTGGCGGGGCAATTCCAAACGCTGCTGGCCGCCGCGCCGTGCCAGACGAAGCGGCGGCAGGGAACTTCTGCCAGGGCGTTTAGCAGCAGGGCTTGAAGGAGGGCGCTGGGAGTCCGGCGAGAACGGCATCGAGTTTGTCGAGGCAGCCTGTCCAGCCGTAGGTGTGCTTCTGGCAGCTTTCGTCACTCGGGAAGCCGGTCTGGGTGAGGTGAAGCTCGGTTTCATCGCCGAGGGCCTTGAACTCGAAGGTCACGAGCGACTCGCAGCCGGCCCAGTCCTCGTCGTCCTCCCACTTCCAGGTGAAAGTGATTTTTGAAGGCGGGACAATCGCAAGGTAAACACCCACCGCCACGACGGCCCTGGAGGTTTCCGGATTGTAAGAGCTGATGCGGTAGGCGCCGCCGACACGGAAGTCCGCACTGCATTCGATGACATGGGGAGGTCCGCAGCCAAACCATTGCTGCATGGCTTCGGCGCTGGAGAAGGCGGCAAAGACGCGTTCGCGTGGCGCCTTGAAGCGGCGGGTGAGCGTGAGGGACTGCGCGGGGGATAGAGAGGTCATGACTTTTTGGATTTGTCGGGTCGTTCTGACGAAGGCTGCTCCACGAGCGCGGCGAGCCTGTCGAAGCTGCCTTCCCACATCTGGCGGTGGCGTTCGATCCAGTTTACGGCTTCGCGGAGGGGCTTGGGATTGGCGCTGATGTAATGGGTGCGTCCTTCGATCCGGCGCTTGAGCAGGCCTGCGTCCTCGAGCACGCGCAGATGCTTGGAGACGGCCGGGAGGGACATCTGCAAAGGCTCCGCGAGGGCTCCGACCGTGGCCTCTCCCTCAATCAAGCGCGAGAGCAGTCCGCGCCGGGTGGCATCGGAGAGTGCGGCGAAAACGAGATCAAGGAGCAGAGGCTGTGGGACGCGTCTCATGGAGAAACGGGTGGATGCTGAGCGCCCGGCTGGCAAGCGGGCTTACTTGACGCGCTCAAACTGGAAGGGGTGGTCCTGCTGAGCTTTTCCGTTTTCGAACAGCGTCCAGTTTTGCGTCAGATGATCAGCATCCACAAAGGTGAAGACGGCGGAGTGCATGTGCTTCTCCGTGTCCACCTTGATTTCACTGTCCTTGACGAGGTCGAAGGAGAGGGATTTGTCATCTGACTTCACCAGGGTCATGCTGGGCCGGTTGCAGAGCATGCAGTAATGCGTAAGCACGACCTTGCCATCCTTCTCATGATAGAGGGTGACCATTTCCTTGGGGGTGTCCGGAAACATGCGCTCCTCGACGGCGCTGCCGCCGGAAATGACGCGATATTGAGTTGTCACGGTCATGGGACCCTGGCCCATGTCCGCCTTTGCCCGCCAGGTGCCGGCAAGAGTTTTGAGTTTTTCAAACTCTGGGGAACCGGTGTAGGGTTTGAAGGGTTCTCCGGCGAAGGTGGCGAGTACTGGAGAGAGGATGGAAAGGGTGATGAGAAGCAGACTGGTTTTCATGGGTGTGCGGTTTGTGACCGGAGTAATAGTTAACCAAACGGTTAAATATAACAAGCGGATTTTTCTCCCCTGTGTTTTTTCGGCGGTTCTGTCTCCATCGGGCTGTCCTTATGATCGGACCCTGTGGTATGATGCCGGCACATGAAAATCGCATTCGTTGGAGCGTCAGGTTATGGGAATGTCGGTGATGACACCTATCCTCTAGTTTTTGCCCAGCAACTGCCGGAGCACGAGCTGATCATCTACAATTCCGACCTTCCAAAGGCCCTGCCGGAAGATCTGGACATGCTTGTCATGGGAGGAGGTGGGATTGTTTACAACCATGGAAAGAAAGGAGAGGATTCCAGGGAATCACCGCATTTCCGCTGCATGAGATTTTACATGGACGCGGCGATCCAGCGTCGCATTCCCTGGGGGTTTCTCTCCTGTGGCTTTCAGTTTCAGTTCAACGGCGGGGAAAATGATGTCTCCAATTTGCAAGCGTGGGCCTTTTATCTGAAGCAGGCACATTTCATCACCCTCCGTTCCCCCCGCTGTGTGAGCATCGCGCAGGAGCTCAGCGGACGCGAGGATGTGGTTTTTGCACCGGACGCCGCGTATCTCTACCGGCCTGAAACCGCAGGGGCACCCGATGACATGCGAGGCATCACACTGATTCCCGCGGGCGTCGTCAACGCGCGCAATGCGCTGATAAACCACTACCTGCGGCAGTTCGCCTCCAGCGGCATGTCAGTGACCTGGCTGGGCATGGGGGCGCCGGTGGATAATCGAGCATTGCTGACTGAAGCTGCGGAGCGTTTTCCCCATGCGCAGATCATCGACTCTCCAGGGCCGCAGGCCGCGTTTGCAACCATCGCGCGGTCACGGTTTGTCATTACCGGGCGTTATCATGGCATGGTCTTCTCGCGCACGAACGGCGTGCCGTTCATCACGCTGGAGGATGCGCCCTACAAAATCCGTTTTGAGAATCTGGAGGAAAGCACCAGCTCCGCCGCGATCCACTTCGAGGTGCTGCGCCGTCACATCCCGCCCAGCTCACCAACGCTGGAGGAACTCGGCGAGCTCGGACGCATCCACTCTTGAGTATTCACGCCCCAGCGTGTTGTCGCGGCTCATGCCGAAGGCATAATCGGTGGGCTGATTTCTGTTGTGGTGATTTTCCGGGTAAAAAACCGCGACCGGCTTGTTCTCAAACCATGCCGCCTGCTGCAGGCTGGACCAGCTTCCCACATAGGCGCGGCTGGTCTTGATGAGATTCAGTGTGGCAGGCACCGTGAGATTGTCGAGAACTGTAATGTTGCCACCCTCGATATTTCGCGCGTCCTCCCCAGAATGAATCATCTGCCCCTTCATGCCGGGACGGAAATAACTGCGCGTAACCACAAACACCCGGCAGGGAAGCCTGCGCAGCACCTGCGCCGTCTTTTCAATCACATCGGACGGCAGTGAACGGTGAGATCCATTGCCAGCGAAGGGCTGGAATACGATGTGTCCCTGCGAGCTGACATTGTCCGGTGCGTCAAACAAAGGCACGTGCCCGCCGGCCGGGCCTCGTATGAGCCTGGCATAATCGACTCCCGCAAAGCCGCACAAGGCACGGCTGATCTCAGGGCCGCGGAGTCCGGCGTTGAGGAACTCCTCATATTTATGAGCCAGGTCGTAGAGGATGAAATTCCTCGCATTGCGATGGTGGCGGAAAATCTCGATCGAGAAAGGATTGTGCGAAGCCACAATCACGGGGACCGGATGCGTGGCTTCGCTCAGGACGCGATAGGCGGCATTCTGGTAACAAATGCGGATCACATCTCCAAGACCGGCGGCAAAAAGGGCGGCAGACATTTGTGAAGCAATGGGGCGGGTGCTGACGTTGACAAGGTTCTTCTCATTTCAACCCCTCATGAAGATTCTCGCCACCCTCCTTCTTCTCTCCCTGTCCGCGCAGGCCGCTGTGACGCTGCCCGCGATTTTTTCCGACCACATGGTGCTGCAAAGCGGCAAGCCGGTGCCCGTCTGGGGCACGGCGGATGCGAATGCGGAGGTGGCGGTCGCCATCGCCGGGCAGAAGAAGACGGCGAAGGCGGACGCGAACGGCCGGTGGTCGCTGAAGCTGGATGCGCTCACCACGAACGCTGAGCCGCAGACGCTGACGATTGGCGACAAGGTGATCCACGACGTGCTGGTGGGCGAGGTGTGGCTGGGTTCCGGGCAGTCAAACATGGGGATGAACGTGCAGAGCGCGAAGGATTACGAGGCGAGCAAGGCAGCGGCGACTGTGCCGGTGATCCGGGTGTTCACCGAAGGCAGCCCCTCCGCGGCCACGGCGCAGACGCAGGGCAAAGGCACGTGGGTGATCTGCACGCCGGAGACGGTGGGCCGCTTTTCCGCCACGCTGTATTTCTTTGGCCGCAACGTCTATGACGTGCTCAAGCAGCCGCTCGGGCTGATCAACTCCTCCGTGGGCGGCACGCCGATCGAGTCCTGGATCAGTCCGGAAGCGCAGCATGCCAGCGCGGAGCTGAAGCCGTTTTTTGAAGCGATGAAGAAGGAGAAGGCTGAGTTTGACGAGGCCAAGGTCAAGGCGGTGTACGAGCGTCAGGTGAAAAAGTGGGAGGAGGAGGTGAAGAAGGCCAAGGCCGAGGGCAAACCCGCGCCGCGCAAGCCGCGTGATCCGATCTCCACCCGCCAGCGCAAAGGCGATGTGGGCGGATTGTTCAACGGCAAGATCTCGCCGCTCATCCCCTATGCGATCCGTGGCGCGATATGGTACCAGGGCGAGGCCAACACCAACGGCGCCAAGCCGCCGTTTTACCAGGCGCAGCTCACGCTGCTGGCCAAAGACTGGCGCACGCGCTGGGATGACGAGTTTCCCTTCGCCTGGGTGCAACTGCCGAATTTCACCCGGGAGGGTGAGGGCTGGCCAGTGGTGCGCGAGCAGATGCTCAACGCGCTGAGCACCATTCCGAACAGCGGCATGGCCATCGCGCTGGACCTCGGCGAGGCGAAGAACATTCACCCCATCAACAAGCAGGAAGTGGGCCGCCGTCTGGCGCAGTGGGCGCTGGGCGCGGTGTATCACAAGGATGTTCCCGACACCTCAGGCCCGCTGATTGACTCCGCGAAGGTGAAGGGCGGGGCTTTCGTGCTCACCTTCAAACATGCGAAAGGGCTGCACGCGAAAGGGGACCTCGCCGAATTTGAGATCGCCGGTGCGGACGGGCAGTGGCAGCCGGCGGAGGCGAAGATCGAGAGAGAGACGGTTGTCGTTTCATCCAAAGCGGTGCCTGAGCCCAAGCATGTGCGGTATGCGTGGAAGGACAATCCCAAGGCCACGCTCTTCAACGGCGCGGGCATTCCGGCCTCGCCGTTTCGGAAGTGATGACGAGGGCTGGATGCCCTTGCGAGTGCGGAACACCACTTTCGCATCCCGCAAGGGCATGATCCCAACCTAACAAGGATCAAATCATGATGCCGCCTCCACGTGGCCGCGTTTGGGGAAGAAGCGGCGGAAGGCCAGGGCGAAGCCGGTATAGACGAGGACGGAGGCGGCGAGAGTGCTGAGGGCTGCGATGATTTGGCCGAGGAGGCCGAAGAGCTCGCCGGTGTGCAGGAAGCGGGCGTACATCCGCAGGCGGCGGCCGAGATTTTGCTGCTGGAGGTCATCCGGGCTGGGGAGCACTTTGCCCTGGGGCACGTCGAGGTTGAGCATGGTGCGGAGCTGCACCTGGCCGCGGCCACCACGATCTACCATGAGTGGAAAGGGTTCGCCGGGTTTTGGCGGCATGCGCAGGCTGAGGGTGGACCAGCCGGGGTTCTGCTGGCGTGCCTGGGCGAGGAGAGGATCGAGACCGGTCAGGGAAGGTACGGCTGGAGCGCCTTCGCGTTTGCCGCCGCCTGCCTGGCGCTGGGGCGGGGGCTCACTACCGGTGAGGGTGAAGAGCAGGTTGTTGGCCCAGCCGTAGGACATGATGAGTCCGGTGAGAATGATGCACAGCAGCGGCAGCGCGCTCCAGAAGCCGAAAACATTGTGCCAGTTCCAGTTGCGGGCGCGGTCTCTGAGGCGCGGATTGAAGAGAATGACCGCACGCACATTGGCCCAGCGCCATTGACGCGGCCACCAGAGGTAGATGCCGGAGAGGAGCAGCAGGCTGAAGACGAGGCAGCCTGCGCCGGTGATGGCCTTTCCCGTCTCCTTGGGAAGACCGGTGGCGGTGAGGAAGCGGTGCCATTCGGTGGCGGCGTGGAAGAAGTCGCGCCAGGCGCGATGGCCTTCGCCGAGGAACTCGCCGGTGTAGGGATTGGCGAAAAAGACGCCTTCTTTCCCGACGGTGAGAGTGACGGGCATTGCGGGGTCTGCCTTCCAGGTGATGCCGGTGGGCTGCAGATCTGGTTTGGCTTCGCGGACTTTGCCAAGCAGAGCTTCGACGTCGAGATGAGCAGCGCCCGGCGTGACGCGGAGATCCCGGTTGGCCCATTCGACAAGCTGGGCCTCGAAGGAAATCATGAGGCCGGTCACGGCCATGGAGAGAATGACCAGGCCTGCGAGCAGACCGGCGATGAGGTGACCCCAGAAGATGAGGCGATGGAAGGTGGGCTTCACGTTTTACATTTCCACCCACTGGCGGAGGAGATTGTGGTACACGCCGGTGAGCTGCACGGCCGTCTGCTCGGCCACGGGGTTGTTTTTGAGATCGCGGCCCAGGCGCTGAATGGAGAGATCGAGATCGAAGAGAAGCGATCTTTTGCTGTCATCGCGTATCATGCTTTGCAGCCAGAAGAAGGAGCAGATGCGCGCGCCGCGTGTCACGGGCGTGACATGGTGCAGGCTGGTGGAGGGGTAGAGCACCATGTGGCCCGGCGGGAGCTTCACGCGCTGCACACCGTAGGTGTCCTCGATGCAGAGCTCGCCGCCGTCATACTCCTCGGGGCCGGCGAAGAACAGGGTGGCGCTGAGATCGGTGCGGATGCGCACGGGCAGCGTGCGGTGCTGCCGTATCGCATTGTCCACGTGGGTGCCAAAGGACTGGCCGCCGGAGTAGCGGTTGAACAAGGGCGGGAAGATCTGCAGGGGCAGTGCCGCCGCGTGGAAGAGGGGGTTTTTGGACAGGGCGGTGAGAATCATCTCCCCGAGCTCGCGCGCGGCAGGGCTCTCCTCCGGGAGCTGCATGTTGTCCTTGGCCTTGGCAGACTGGTAGCCGGCGGTGCCTTTGCCATCCACCCACTCGGCCGCGTCGAGGAGCTTGCGTGCATGGGCGACCTGCTCAGGGGTGAGGACGTCGGGAATGGCGATGAGCATAAGGATGTGGGTGAAGGCTGGGCGGACGAATCTGGATCAATGACGACGGCGGGAACGGCGGTCAAGAAGGGAGCCCGGCAACCGGGGCGATGGACAAAGATTGTCCAGCGGAGAGGGGTTGCATGGGGCTAGAATTTGATGCTGGCGGTCAGAGCGGCGGAGCGTCCTGGGCCGGGAACGAACTGGCCGCCGCCCACGCTGCCGATGTAGCGCTCATCGGCGAGATTGTAGATGTTCAGGCGCAGGCTGACCTTGTCATTGAACTTGTAGCTGACCATGGCGTCCATCGTCCAGTAGCCGGGCGCGGTGCGGGAGCCCGCGGAGGAGTCGCTGCTGCTGCGCGAGCCCATGTACTGGGTGCCGAAGCCGACCTGCATTTTTTCCAGGACGTTGTAGGTCGTCCAGAGGTTGAAGGTCTGGGGCGGCGCGTTTGAGAGGGACTGCCCGACGCTGGAGGCGGCGGTGGAGGCCTTGGTCTGGCTTTCCATGATGGCGTAGCCACCGAAGACCTGCCAGTCTTTGGTGATGTTGCCCGTCATGCTGAATTCAATGCCCTGCACGAGCTGGTCACCGCCCAGAGTGGTGATGCCGGAGGCGTCAGTGGTGCGGGCGTTGGTTTTCTCGGAACGGAAGAGGGCGGCGGTCAGGGAGAGGCGCTCCTTGAGCACGTCCCACTTGGTGCCGAGCTCGTAGGTGGAGGTGTGCTCCGGGTCGAGGCCGGACGTCGTGGTGTTGGTGCCGGAGACGAGGGCCAGGCCCGCGCCGGAGGCGCCGTCGATGGTGGGATTGAAGGAGGTGCCGTAGCCGAAGTAGATGCTGCCTTGTTTGACGGGCTTGTAGATGATGGCGGCCTTCCAACTGAAAAGGTCATCCGCATTGGAATATCCGCCGGCAGAGGTGCCACCCGGTCCGCTCACGGTCGCATACATGTGGTCATACCGCAGGCCGCCGCTGAACTCCCAGTGCTTGCCAAACTTCATCGTGTCGAAGACATAGGCGGAGCAGGTGTAGAGATAGGCCTCGGTCGGCGCGGGGAGGCCGGGGTAGGCGGTGGTGATGTCCTGGGCATTTGGCGCAGGGACCGCGCTGGGAGGAAGATTGACGCCCGTGTTATACAAATCAGTGACGGATGCGATGCCGGCGACGTTGGCGTTCTGCTGATGCTCGAGGTAAAACTCCATGCCTGTGACCAGCGCGTGCTTGATCGGGCCGGTCTCGAAATTGGCGACGAGATTGGTCTGGTTGCCAAACATCTCGGTGAACTGCTGCCGCCGCTGGAGCTGGCGGTTCAGCGCCGTGGTGTAGTTGATGGCGGCCGTCGGGTCAGTGTCGCGAAGACGCGGGGCCGTGCTGACGGAGTCACGGTGGCTGCGGGAGTAGCGGGTCACATTGCGCACACGCACGTCCTTGGTGAAGTCGTGCTCAAAGATGGCGGTGTAGTGGTCGGTCTGGATCTTTTCATAGTCCACGCCCGGAAGGCCGTAGAAGGTATTGAAGCTCACCCCGGGCGGCGCCTGGTTCTGGTAGGAGGTGAGTCCGGCGCCGGAGCCGCTGAAGGTGCCGTTGTTGGGGATCCATGGCAGGCCGTAGTCGGGGATGTTGCTCTCCTCGAGCCGCTGGTAGTTCAGCATGAAGCGCGTGTCGGTGCCGAGGCCCGCGCCCAGGGAGGCGGCAATGCCGTAGCGCTCCATGGAGACGTTGTCACGCCCCGGGGTGTCGGCGGTGTGGTACATGCCGTTGAGGCGGAAGGCCATGTGCTCGGAGAGCTTTTCGTTCACGTCCATCGTGCCGCGGTAGAGGTTGCTGGTGCCGGCGCTGACCGTGGTGAGGACGGAGTTGGTCAGATTGGCCATCTTGCTCACGGTGTTGATGGAGCCGCCGGTGGAGCCGCGGCCGACGGTGGAGGAGGAGGGGCCCTTGGTGACTTCCACCTGCTCGGTGTTGAAGGGGTCGCGGTTGTAGTTGGCGTAGTCACGCACACCGTCGAGGTAGATGTCGCTGCGCGCGCTGAAACCGCGGATGGAGAGATTGTCTCCGGAGACGGTGCCGCCTTCGCCAGCCTGCATGGAGATGCCGGGCGTGTTTTTCAGCACGTCCCGGAGGCTGAAGGCGCCGCGGTCCTCAATGACCGCCCTGGGAATGACGGTGATGGTCTGCGGGATGTCACGCAGGGGCTCCGTGTACTTGGGGGACTGCAGGCGCTGGGGGTTGTAAACGGAACCCTCGGCTTCGACCACGATCTCGGGCATCTCCATGGGCACGTCTTCGATCTGGGGCTTGAGCTTGTTGGGGGCGGCAGTTTGGGCACCCAGACTGCCGGCGGCGCACAGCAGGGAAGTGGCGGAGAGTGTTTTGGAGCCAGCCCAGCGAGCCGTGCGGCGGGAATAGGAGGAGGATTTCTTTTGCATTGAGAGGACGGTCAGAAAGTGGGAGGATTAATGCTAATGAGATTCGGTTTCATTAACGAGTTGCGATTAAGTCTCAGTTTCAGGACGAGTCAACCCCACAAATTGCAAAAACAATCCTGGAATAAGAAATGCCCACGGAGGCTCAGTGCCGCCGGGGCAAAAAAATGGGCCTTGGACCGCCTCTCGGCAAATCCAAGGCCCACGACCTCTATGCCCAACCTGAAGGCTTAGAATTTAACAGTGGCTGTCAGTGCGGCAAAGCGTCCCGGTCCGGGGGTGGCGCTGCCAACGCTGCTGGCGCTCATGATGTAGCGCTTGTCGGCGATGTTGTAGATGTTCAGACGCAGGCTGAAGCTGTCGGTAAAGCGGTAGCTGACCATCACGTCCGTGGTCCAGTAGTCTGGAATCAGGCGGGAGGCGTTCGCAGCGTTGCCGATGATCTTGCCCATGTACTGGGTGCCGCCGCCGATCTGGAGGTTGTCCGTCAGATTGTAGGTGGTCCAGAGATTGAAGGTGTAGTCCGGCGCATTGGGAATGGACTGGCCGATTTCCCCGGCGATGGAGGAATTGCTCACTTTGCTGGCCATGTGGGCACCGCCGGCAAAGATCTGCCATCTCTTGGTCAGCTGCCCGGCAATGCCGACCTCCACACCGTCCACGACCTGGTTGCCGGCCGGGGTGGTGATGTTGGCATTGGTGGTGCGGACGTTGCGCTTTTCGGTGCGGAAGAGGGCGGCCGTCAGCGACAGGCGCTCCTTGAGAATATCCCACTTGGTGCCCAGTTCATAGCTGGTCGCCTGTTCGGGATCCAAGCCCGCGAAGGTGTTGTTGCCGGTGGTGCCGCCGGCGCCATTGGTGGTCAGGCCTAGCTGGCCGGTGTTGCCGCCGTCTATCGTGGCATTGTAGGAGGTGGCGTAGCCGAAGTAGAAGCTGCCGTAGTCCACGGGCTTGTACACGATGGCGCCTTTCCAACTGAAGAGGTCGTCGTTGTTGGTGGGGCCTGGAACGTTGAAGCCGAAGATGTCGTTGGCCCCGGTGGGATAGTAGCCATGCGTCACCGCGTGCAGGTGGTCATAGCGGATGCCGCCGCTGACCTGCCAGTGCCTGCCGATCTTGACCGTGTCCATGGCATACACCGAAATCGTGGACAGGTGGGCCTCCGCCGAGGGGGGGAGATCGGTGGGGCTGACGCCGGCGATGGTGGTGGTGCGGTTTGGCGCGGCTGCCTGCTGTCCTGGAGTCAGTCCTCCCGAAACGCTGGGATCATACAGGTCGGTGGTTCTGACGTTGCCCGCGCGGGTGGCGGCGAGCTGCTGCTCATAGGCGAATTCCAGACCCATCACCAGACCATGCTTGAGCCGGCCGGTGTCAAAGTCCGCGTTGAGCAGGGACTGGTTGGTAAAAATGGAGTTGGTGCTGCGGCGTCGCTGATCCTCAGTCACGAGCTGGGTGGTGTATTGATTGCCACCCGTGCCCGTGTCGGTGTCAATGAAACGCGGCGCCGAGGCAAGCATGTCAAAGCTGTTGCGGGCCCAGCGTGTGGTGTTGCGGAACCGCAGCGTTTTGGAGAAGTCATGCTCGAAGATCGCGGTGATCATGTCGGTCTGAATCTTCTGATAGTCGTAGTTCCGGCGGCCATAGAAGGAGCTGTAGTCCACCGGCGGAAGCTGGTTCTGGAAGCCGTTCAAGTAGCCCACCGGTGCAACGAAGGTGCCATTGTTCGGAATGTAAGGGAGCCCGAAGTCCGGCATGTTGTTTTCTTCCTGCCGCATGTAGTTGACCGTGAAGCGGGTGTCCGTGCCGAGGCCGAAGACGATGGATGCGCCGATGCCGTAGCGGCCCATGAAGACATTGTCACGGCCTGCCACGTCATTGGAGTTCCACATGCCGTTGAGGCGGATGGCGGTGTGCTCTGAGAGCTTCTGGTTTGTATCCACCGTGCCGCGGTAGAGGTTGCTGGTGCCGATGGTGGCGGTCGTGGTGGTGAACTCGTCCAGGCCCGCCATCTTGGAGACCGTGTTGATGTAGCCGCCGGTGGATCCGCGGCCCATGGTGGTGGAAGCGGGACCTTTGGCGATTTCCACCTGCTCCGTGTTCCAGGGGTCGCGGTTGTAGTTGCCGTAGTCACGGATGCCGTCCACGAACCAGTCACTGCGGGAGCTGAAGCCGCGGATGGAGAGGCTGTCCACCCCGGAGCCGGTGCTGACGCCTTCGCCGGCCTGCATGGAGATGCCGGGGGTGTTTCTCAGCACGTCCCGCATGGTGAAGGCGCCGCGGTCTTCGATGACCGACTTGGGGATGATGGTGAGGGT
Organism: Prosthecobacter sp.; assembly: GCF_044227185.1. Lineage (GTDB taxonomy): Bacteria > Verrucomicrobiota > Verrucomicrobiia > Verrucomicrobiales > Verrucomicrobiaceae > Prosthecobacter. The sequence continues at coordinate 307,619 of NZ_JBGAFO010000003.1, forward strand.
CTGGGGGATGTTGCGGGCAGGCTCCGTGTACTTGGGAGACTGCATGCGCTTGGGGTTGTAAAGACGGCTTTCCACCAGGATCTCGTCCAGTTCCGTCGAAGAGGCGGTGCCGGTGAGATTGGGCGGTGGTGCTGTGTCAGCGCCTTGGGCGGCCAGGCTGCCTGCGGCGTACATCAGGGTGGTGACAGAGAGGGCCTCTGTGCCACTGAGGCGGGGAAAGGATCGGGAGGGCGATTTTGACATGGGAGGATGAGAGGAACGATTTTCGGATTTTTCCTTGGCGGGAGCCGAGTAATCGAAAAAGCCGGGAAACCGTCAACGCATCCCCCCGGGGAATGCCCTATGTGGACAGAAATTATCCTATCACGGCCTGGTCTGCGCGTTTTTTGATCTTTGCGGCGGCCCGGCTGAGGGTCTCGAGCATCTCGATCAAGCGGTCCATTTTCTGCAGTCCTAGATCGAGGGGGCCACGGTGCCGGAGTTCCGCGGCGGCCAGATCCAGGGCCTCCAGACCAGCCTGGTAGAGCGCGGCATCCTGCGCCAGGAGCGGGGAGCCCTGCTCGGGGTCGAGCACATCCAGGAGAAACTCCGCCATGAAATGGGGCTGGTAGGCCAGGAGGAGATTGCAGCCGTAACGAAACAACTCGTGGCGGATGCCGCGAAAGTCGCCGGCTGCTCCCTCCTTTTCCCACCGGGCTGTGAGGTGCATCGCCTCATCCACCTTGTCCGTGGCCTGCATGATCCAGTCGTCCGCACGGGTGGTGTCCACCGGAGGTGTCTCCAGCAGCATGGCCACGGCATGGCAGAAGACGTGGCGTGCCTTCAGGCCGATCTCGGCGGCCTGCAGGTTCAGGTGCTCCCCGGCCTGGCAGAGGGCCAGGGTTTCCTCCGCCACCTGCAGGGCCTCCAGCATTCTGGGTGGGGAAACTTCCAGCAGCAGCGCGGCGCGGTTGAGCAGCAGGGTCGGGAGCAGGGCATTGTTGACGGGGAGATTTGCCGCCACGCTGTCTTCGATCACCGTTTTTCCCTGCTCCAGAGATGCCAGCGCCGCCTGCAGGCTCTCGGGAGTGGCCTGGGCGCGCAGGGCCAGGGAGCGGTTCATCCAGGCCAGCGCCAGCCGCCCGCGGTACTGGGAGTCTTCCTCCAGGGGCAGTTTTTGCAGGTGGAAGATGGCCTCGTCGAAACTCTGGATGGCGGCGGCCAGCTCCTCCGGTTTTCCCAGTCGTGTCAGCACATCCCCGCGGTTCATCCAGCAGGCCGTCAGCAGCCAGCGAAACCAGGAGCTCTCCTCAAACGGCAGCTCGCGGCGTATGGCCAGGGCCTGGTCAAAACAGTCCAACGCGGCGGGCAGGGCGGCGGTGTCGCCGGAGGAGAGAAGAGCGATGCCGCGTTTCATCCAGACCTTGGCTGCAGCATTGCGCTCGTCCGGAGAGGTGTCGGTGGAGTCGGGGGCAGGGGGCATTCGGGAGTTCTCTGTCGCGAGCAATGGAGGCAGTGTCAGGCGCAAGATGTGAATAATGATGCGACTGAGTCGCAATTGCAAGTTGACATGCGGTTCTTATGTTTCATCCTGATCTCCCGCTCTGTCTTGTGAAATGACTTCCTCAGTGCTAAACCCCCTGCCCACCATGGGCTACGACCTTCCAAAGCCAGGACCTGCCGCGGGCCCTCTTCCGCCCGTGGTGCGGCGGCGCAGCAGCCTGCTGCAGGTGGTCATCACGCTGTCCTGGGTCGTGGGCATCACGAGCAGCTTTCTGACGGTGGGCATCATCGGCCTGTTTGCCGCGGATCTGCCGCCCATCCACCTGAAGACGCTGGAAGACCTCGATGAAGCGGCTGAACTGCCGATGGTGGAAACCTCCATGGCGGAGCTGATGTCGATGGAGTCCAGTACGGAAGTGTCGGCTGCAACCGAGCCGGTGCTGCCGGTGGAGATTCCTGAGGTCGTGGAGACGCCGCCGGAAAACCTGGACCTGCCGGAGATCGCCGAAGCGATGACGATGGAGGACATCTTTGCGGTTCCCACCGCACCGAAGATCGAGAGCGCGCTGCAGCCCGTGGATCCCGTGATCAAACGCAAGCCGGTGCAGGCTCCGTCGAGCACGCGGACGGCGGCGGTGGCCAGCAGAGGCGGCACGGGTGCCTCAACCTCCCAGGCCGGGACTGCGGGCGGCGGGGGCACCGCCGGCAGCGGTGGCAAAGGAAAGTTTCCGCAGCCTTCCTATCCGGACTTTGCGCGCAGCGCGGGCATGCAGGGCACGGTGCGTCTGAGCATCACCGTGGGTCCCTCCGGCGCGGTCGAAGCCGTCACGGTCATCAGCAGCACGGGCTTCAGCTCCCTGGATGATTATGCGGCGTCCCATGTGCGGCGGAACTGGCACTGGCCTCCGGGTACAGCGCACCGCTACACGCTGCCGCTCACGTTCCGCCTCCGCTGAACTTCGTTTTTTCCTCTTCCTTCTCCCGATCTTCTTCATGCCCATTCTCGCCAACGCCGTCGTCGATCTCTTTCACAAGGGTGGTCCCATCATGTATCCCATTGCGGTGGTCACGGTTGTGGCGGTCTGCATTTTCGTGGAGCGTGTGTTCTGGTGGCTGCGCTTTTCCGCCAAACGGTCCGCCAGACAACTGGATGAAGTGTATGAAAAGCTGGAGGCGGGAGACCTGGCCCAGGCCATTGCCCATTCAGCCAGGTCCAAGGACCCGGTGGTGCGCATGATTCACCATGGGCTCAACCACCGCCACACCAGCATGCAGGGGGCGCTGGAAGTCGCCGCCGGGCAGGAGCTGCGGGATGCGGGCCGTTACCTGAGCGCGATGGACACCATCGTGACGCTGGCGCCGCTGCTGGGCCTGCTGGGCACGGTGACGGGCATCATGGGCAGTTTCACCAGCATCGGCAGCAGTGAGCTGGCGGTGGAAAAGGTCACGGGTGGCATCGGCGAGGCGCTGATCGCCACGGCTGCGGGCCTCGGCATTGCCATCGGCACGCTGGTGCCGATGAACTACTTCCATTCGCGTCTGGCCGCCCTGAAATTCGAGCTCGAGGCCGCCGCCAACAATGTGCTGATCCTCGCTGCGCAGCACGGGTTTGACAAAGTCACCCCGAAGGCCTGATCCCCGCCGTGAAACTTCATTCGCCATTGCCCGAACGAAAGACGCGGCTTGAGATCATCCCGCTGATCGACGTGATGTTCTTCCTGCTCGCCTCCTTCATGATGGTCAGCCTCACCATGACCAAGCAGCAGACCATCAAGGTGAACCTGCCGGTGGCCTCCTCGGCTCAGTCCGACTTCAAGCCGGACATGATCAACCTGGCGGTGAACGCCACGGGGGATGTGTTTTTCGACAAGGCGGCGATCACGCTGCCGGAGATGGAACGCAAGCTGGCCGAACGCTTCGGCAAGGACCCTGCGACGCCGGTTTACATCAGCGCGGATGAGAAAACAGATTACGTGGATATTGTGAAAGTGCTTGATGCCGCCAAACGGGTGGGCTTCACCAAGGTGGCGCTGAACGTCAAACCTGCCAACGCGGCCAAGCCGGCACCCTGATTCATGAAGCGCCTGCTCACCACGCTGCTGATTTTCATCTCCCTCGGGCTGTGCGTCATCATGGTGGTGCAGTGGAGGCGCGAGTCGCGCCTGCGCGACCACATTGACGACCTCGTCAAACGGCTGCACGCGGAAAACACCATGCGCATCGACGCGGAGCGCAAGGTGCGCGAGTATGAGAAGGAGATCGCCCGGCTCACCGAGCTGCGCGCGGAGGTGGAGGCAAAGCTGGTGGAGGTCTCGCGCGAGCTGACCAATCTCACCGCCGACTCCGCGGCGCGCGGCATTTCCATCGCGATTTACATGCGCGAGCTGATGCAGGTGCAGCACGGCCTGGAGGCGACCCAGCGTGCGTTTGGCAAGGAGGCTGACGCGATTAAAAACCACAACGCGGTCGTCACCTCGCAGAACAGCGCCATGGAGAAGCAGAATGAGCTGCTCAAACAGCTCGCCGAAGAGCGCAACGAGGCGATCACGAAGCTCAACGCCCGCACACGCGAGTTCAACGAGCTGGTGGAGAAGTACAACAAGCTGGCGAAGAGCAAGTGATCCGTGCTTGCCATTCCGGGCGGCCTGCGAAAGACTCGCGCCCGCATGAGCCAGCCAGCCACTCCTGAAATCACCCGTCTTCGCGATCTCTCGCCGCATCAATGGAAGTCAGGCATCGCCGCGTGGCTCGGGTGGTTGTTCGACGGGCTTGACATGCATCTCTACACCCTGGTGTGGACGGTGTTTGTGGCGCAGCTGATGGACCTGCCGCAGGACGCGGCCGATGTCGGCGTGAAGGGTTCGATCATCCAGGCGGCCTTCCTCGTCGGCTGGGCGGTGGGCGGCGGTTTTTTTGGCCGCGTGGGCGATGTGCTCGGCCGGAGCAAGGCGCTGACTCTCACCATCCTCACGTATGCACTGTTCACCGGCCTGTCGTTTTTCGCCACGGAGTGGTGGCATCTCATGGTGTGCCGTTTCCTCTCGGCACTGGGCATCGGCGGTGAATGGGCGGTGGGCGCGTCGCTGCTGTCTGAAACGTGGCCGAAAAAATGGCGGCCGTGGATCGCCGCTGTGCTGCAGAGCGCGGTGAATTTCGGCGTGCTTATGGCTGTGTTTGCTCATTGGATGCTTTCCTCCCAGCCGCCGAAATACCTCTTCCTCGTCGGCATTTTGCCCGCGCTGATCACCGTGTGGATTCGCAAGGCAGTGCCGGAAACGGACACGTGGGAAGAAGCCCGTGGCAAGCAGCCCGCGCCGGGGGTGGCCGAGCTGTTCGGCCCTGCTGTGCGAAGCACCACCTGGCGCGTGCTCATCATCTGCGGTGTGTCGTTGACCGCGCACTGGGCGTTCCTGTTCTGGCAGGCCAAGGTCGTCAAGCAACTGCCCGAAGTCATGGCGATGTCAAAACAGGGCCAGGCGGAGGCCGCCGGGGCCGCACTGATGTGGATCATGTTTGGCTCCGTCATCGGCAACTTCATTGCCGGCGGTCTCGCGAAGCTGATGGGCTATCGAAACGCCATCTTCTGGATGATGCTGGCCTACTTTGGCGCGATGTTCGCCACCTTTTACTGGGAGCATTCCTGGAATGCGATGAAATGGCTCTTCGCGCTCATTGGCGCATGCCAGGGTGTGTTCGGTCTGTTTACCATGTGCCTGCCGCCGCTGTTTCCCACACTGCTGCGCACCACCGGCGCCGGTTTCTGCTACAACTTCGGCCGCATCATCGCCGCCGCCGGCACGGTCTTCTTCGGCGTGTATCAGGCCGTGCCGAACGTGCGTGAGGCGATGCTCTTCGCCAGCTACCTCTTCATTCCCGCCGCATTCATCGCACTGCTGCTGCCGTCCGAGCCGAAGGAGGCCGACGGCGTGGCGAGTGCGGTGGACTGAGATGCCCGCCCTTGCAGGCAGGAGTGCCTGCATCACCGGGGCAGGCGGGAGTGCCTGCACCACCAGGCTCAGTGGCTGAGGGTGTAGAACTTGAAGGAGTTCGAAAAACTCTCCACCGGACACTCCGTGACGAAGCGCACCTCCTGCTCCGCCGCCATGCGTTTCACGGCGGCTTCCGTGAACAGCACGTTCTGTTTTTCTGCGGCGGCGACCTTTTCCACCCGGAACACAAAATTGACCTCGGGTCCGTGCAGATTGAGCTCGTTCATCGTGGGCACGGTGCCGAGCGCGGCTGCGCCGAAATGCAGGACCACGCGGAAGGGTGGATTGCCCATGATCTGGGCCTGGTGCAGCTTGGCCACGGCCTGGCGCACCTGGATGGCGCTGTCCGCGGTGTCGTCCCAGTAGCAGAAGAATCCATCGCCGAGGTACTTGGACATGTGGCCGCCGCATTCGTCGATGATCTGGCGGCAGTTTTTGAACCAGCCTCCGGTCATGCGCGGAAACTGCGCCCCCTGCAGCGTCTGCGAAAGCCGGGTGGAGCCCACGATGTCCGCCACCATGAGCCAGCACTGCGCCTGGCGGATGTGGATCATGGTGGAGGCCATGGCCTGCTGCCCCCCGGGATGCATGGCGCTGAGAATCTCCGTGGCAAACTCCATCTCGTTGCCTGCCACGCGGATGAGGTCGCCATTGTGCAGGCGCACGGACTGCGAGATGCGGCGGCCGTTCACATAGGTGCCGTTCGCGCTGCCGAGATCCACCAGCCAGAACTCGCGCTCGCCCTGGGCCTGGATGATCGCATGGCGGCGCGAGACTTCGCTGTCCGCAATCGGCAGCGTGTTGTCCGGTGCGCGACCGATCGAGCAGGTGCCATTCAAATCATGACGCTCGCCGTTGGAAAGGCGCAGCCAGGACTGGAGGAGGTTGTGGCTCATGGTTGGTATTAACGCGTATTCTGACAAAGGATGCCAGCCAAGCCAAGAACCTTGCGTGAAAATCGCAGCTTGCCAGCGGGCAAGAGCTCAGGGAATGGAGAATCATGGACCCTCAGGAAATTCACGCCTTGTTCAATCACATCGAGGCCGGGCTGTGGTTTGTGATCGCGCTGGTGCTGGCCATGCGGCTGCGAATGAAACGCCCGTGGCGCTGGCTGCTGCCGCTCTCGTTTGTGGTGTTCGGCATTTCCGATCTCATCGAGGCGCGCACCGGCGCGTGGTGGGAGCCCTGGTGGCTGTTTGTGATGAAAGCGGCCTGCGTGCTGGTGTTTCTGCTGGCGTTTCAGGAGCAGAGGCGGCAGGGAAAGAAGCATGGCTGAGTCCCCCTACAAGTTTTGCAGCAACTGCGGCGCCAGCGCATGGATCACGAAGAGTGACCGCGAGTTTGTCTGCGCCGCCTGCGGTCATCGTCATTTCATAGCGCCCATCGCCGCCGCGGTGGCGCTGCTGCTGGACGCCCAGAACCGCGTGCTCGTCATCCGCCGCGCCCATGAGCCCGGCCTTGGCAGGCTGGGACTCCCCGGCGGCGTCATCGAGCCCGAGGAGACCGGCGAGATGGCGGCTGCCCGCGAAGTGCATGAAGAAGTGGGCCTGGAACTGCCCGCGAGCGCCTTCACCTACTTCCTCGCGCTGAACAACCGCTATCTGTTCCAAGGCTACGCCTGGCCCACGCTGGACCTGTTTTACATGGCCCGTGTACCAGACTTCAACGGCGTGGTGATGCAGGCCGCCGAGGTGTCCGAATGCCTCATCTGCCCGCTGGACGAAGTGGCGTATGATGAGTTTGCGTTCTGGTCAAACGCGGAGGCGGTGAGGCGGTGGCGGACATCGGCAGTTGCCGCCTGAACTTGCCAGCGTGCTCGGAACTGAGTATGATCAGGCATGAGTTCCGTGCTTGAAATCGAATCTGCCATCAAAGGGCTGCCGAAGGAGGACTTCTGGAAGCTGGCCGAATGGTTTGATCAAGTGAAAGCAAAAACCTGGGATGAGCAGATGGGGCAGGATGCCGAAGCAGGCCGGCTCGATTTTCTTTTTGAAGAGGCGGCTGCTTCGCGGGCTGCGGGCCTGAGTCAACCCTGGCCGGTAAAGGCGTGAAATCGACGGCGACACCACGCTTCTGGAGCCTGCTCGGGGCTTTGCCAAAGGACGTACAAGAATTGGCGGAGAAGAATGATCAGCTTTGGCGTCTTAACCCTCAGCATCCATCCTTGCACTTCAAACGACTGGCGGGTGCGGGGCATCGCTTTTCGGTTCGCGTCGGTGAGCACTATCGTGCCATTGGTTGGAAGCTGGAAGATGGCGGTGTGGAGTGGGTCTGGATCGGCTCGCACGCGGAGTATGACCAGATGCTGAAGCGGTGAGGAGCCGGCAGGACATGGCCGGGAAACAGGACTGAGGTCACGGGCCGGATGCAGCGGGCTGCTTCTCCAGCGCCTGCGCCTTTTGAGCGGCTTCACCGGCTTTTTGCCTGAGGATGTCATACGCTTTGCCATAGTACTCCCAGGGATACGCGGAGCCCTGCGGATACTGCGCCAGCCATGCGTCAAAGCTCGGAAGATAGCCGTGCGCCCAGATGTCAGGGTTTGAGACAAAGCCGCCGGCCTCACACCAGGGCAGCCAGACCTTCTGGTAAAAGTCCTGCGCTTTGCCCAGAGCCCGATATTCGAGCGCTGCCATCTGCCTCGCATAGTCATCCCTTGAGCATTTGCCTTGATAGGCCGCCAGCGTGGTCTGGTGGAAGCCCCGGGCGTTCTCCAGGTTCAAATGCTCAAACACCACGCCGCTCCAGAGGCTTTCGAAGGTTTCGTTGTGGCCGCCACCGGCTCTGGCGGAACGATCCTGAAGGAAGATGTAGGCCTTTTCCGCGGCGTAACCGTGCATGGCCTCGTAGCCATCGGTGGGGGCGGCCTCGTGCCAGGCGGTCTTGATGCCGGTGGTCTTGCCCGCGTAGCGTTCGGCCACCCACTGCCAGATGCTGTCCTGCTGCCGCACCCACTGGATCTGCCCGCCCACCTGGTAGGTTTTCATGACGGGCCGGTCCGCCAGCATGTGCTGCATCTGCTTCTTCGACCAGCTTTCAGCGGTTTCCGATCTGGCAAACGACTGCGCACTGGCCGGCGTGAGTCCAGCCAGCAGCAGGAGAAGCAGAAGGGTTTTCTGCAAAAGCATGCGCGGAGTCTGTCACGCTGCGACTGGCGTTGCAAGAGTGCTTGCCAGTTTTGCTTCTGAACCTCATGTTTTCTCATGGTGCCTATCCTGTCACAACCTGACTTTCAGCAGCGCGCTTTGCCGCTCTCTGTCGCGGGATGGCATCAAATGATCGACAATGGTCTGGCTCCTGAGCGGGCGGAGCTCATTCGTGGGGTGATCATCGAAAAAATGAGCAAACCCTTTCTTCACACCAAGCTCGCAGATGTACTGATCGAGTTTTTGAGAGCGACCGTCAATGGCTCCTTCTGGATCCGTCAGGAGGCGCCGTTGACCCTCCGGGATTCTGAGCCCGAACCGGACATCTCCATCGTGGATGGTCGTCGCGATGATTATCAATCGCACCCTGTGACCGCGCGTCTCGTGGTCGAAGTTTCCGTCAGCAGCCTGCTGGTGGAGCGCGAGATGGCTTCTGTGTATGCCGAAGCCGGTGTGGCGGAATACTGGATCGTGAATGCGACGGAGCGTTGCATCGAAGTGTATCGCGACCCGGTCAACGGACACTACCAACGCCACCAGCGAGTGCCCGAAGGCGAGGTGCTGCAATGCGCCGCGCTCAACACCGTGAGTGTGAACGTGGCTGAGCTGTTTGCTTCAGCATAGCCCCCACTTTGCTCCGGGAAATGGGTGCTTACGCCGCCACAGGCGCAGGGGCGTCAAACCAGCGGTTATGCTCCTTGATCAGATCGATGAGGCGCTCCACGGCCTCCTCTTCGGGAATGTTGAACTTCACCGCGGTCTTCCCGACGTAGAGATTGATCTTGTCAGGCGCGCCGCCCACGTAGCCGAAATCGGCATCGGCCATTTCGCCGGGGCCGTTGACGATGCAGCCCATGACGGCGATGCGCACGCCTTTGAGGTGGCCGGTGGCGGCGCGGATCTTTTGCGTGGTGGTCTGCAGATTGAAGAGCGTGCGGCCGCAGCTTGGGCAGGCGACGTAGTCGGTCTTGAAAATGCGCACGCCGGCGGCCTGCAGGATGTTGTAGCTGATGCGCAGGGCCTGGCCGGGGGCGGCCTCGCCATTGACGATCACCGCGTCACCGATGCCGTCGCAAAGAAGCGAGCCGATGTTGGTGGCGGCGACGAGGAGGTTCTCGGTGAAGTCATCGCTGCCTGCGGCTTTGAGCGTGTCCTTGAGGAGGATGGGGTGGCGTGGCTGCAGCTTCGCGGACAGCAGGCGGTAGGCGGCGATGACGGGGAGATTGAGGCCGTCTTTGATGGTGACCAGCTTTGCCGAGGCGCTGTCGTAAAGGCTCGCGATGGCGGCATCATCACGAGGGTCGATTTCGACCACGCCGCTGTCTTCGATGACGACCTCGGGTTTGTAGTCGCCGAGCTTGTCGATCTTATGGGCCACGGCGTCCCACTTCTTGCGTGTGGTGAAGACGGGCACGGTCTCATGGCCGCCGGTTTTGACGCCGTTGATGGTGAGGACTTCGGATTCGCGGCGCTTGTAGTCGAAGGGATCGTAGCTGATCGCCGGAGCATTGTGGATGTGCTCGTGCTGCGCGGGCAGGCCTTCGTTGTAGGGCTTCACAAGCTGCTGGGCCACGGGGATCTCAAAGATGGCGTCCTCGGTCAAAGACACGCGCACGGTGTCGCCGATGCCGTCTGCCAGCAGGGAACCGATGCCGATGGCGCTCTTGATGCGGCCGTCTTCACCGTCGCCGGCTTCGGTGACGCCGAGGTGGATGGGGTAGTTCCAGTCGGCACCGAGCTGATTCAGATGCGCCACGAGCAGCCGGTAGGCCTCGATCATGACCTTCGGATTGCTGGCCTTCATCGAGAAGAGGAAATTGTGATAGCCCTGCGCACGTGCGATGCGGGCAAACTCCAGCGCGCTTTCCACCATGCCCAGCGGCGTGTCGCCGTGGCGGTTCATGATGCGGTCGCTCAGCGAACCGTGATTGGTGCCGATGCGCATGGCGCGGCCCAGGCGGATGCATTCCTTCACCAGGGGGACGAACTGCTCCTCCATGTAGGCCACTTCGGCCGCGTATTCCTCATCAGTGTATTCCTTGACGGCGAACTTCTTTTTGTCGGCGTAGTTGCCGGGGTTCACGCGGACTTTTTCCACCCACTTCACCGCCTCCATGGCGGCGTCGGGTTTGAAATGGATGTCAGCCACCAGGGGCACATCGCAGCCAGCGGCGCGGATGCCATCACGGATGTGCTGCAGGTTTTCGGCGATGACCCGCGTCTGGGCGGTGACGCGGACGATCTGGCAGCCCGCCTCGGCGAGTCCGAGGGCCTCCTTCACACAGGCGGCGGCATCGCGGGTGTCGCTGGTCAGCATGCTCTGCACCACCACGGGGGCACCGCCGCCGATCTGCACCTTTCCCACCATGACCGGGCGCGTTTCGCGGCGCTGATAATTGTAGAGGTCGTGGCAGTAGCGGAGCAGGGGGGAAGACATGGTGGGTGGCTAAAATGCCGGATTGCAGCCTCGAAGCAAACGGGAAGCCGCAGGGGGAAGGAGGCCATTACAAGTTTCTTACATGTTCCTTGCCGATGGTGGCAGCGGTGCTAGAATTCGATTCAATATGGCAAATATTGTTGTTATTGAGGATCATCCGCCGGTTTTAAAGCTCCTTTCCTCCCTTTGCCGGGCCGAGGGACACGAAGTGATGGCTTTCGACAATGGCCGGGCCGGCCTGGACGCCATTCGCGAAATGACTCCAGATGTGGCGCTGGTGGACCGCCGGCTCGGCGAAATGGACGGACTGGATATGATCCGCGATGCGCGCGAGGCCTCACCCGCCACCCGCTTTGTGATGGTTTCCGCCTGCTCCGAAACGCGTGACATCGTGACGGCGGTGCGGCGCGGAGTCTGTGATTACGTGACCAAACCCTTCGAGCCGGACGAGATCAAAAGCGCGGTGAACCGCGCGCTCAGCGAGCCTGCCGAGCCGCTGCCTCTCCCGCGGCAGAAGCTCATCATTCTGTGCCCCAAGCGCGCGGCCTGACGCGTGGGCGGGGCGCGCTGCCCGTAACTTTGAACTTTGAAGTTCGCAGCCGCTGGCGCATTGGTACTTCATGGAAAACCTCCGCCGCCTGCTTTTTGCCACCTTCGTGTTCGTCGTGGCCGCGCTGCTGTTTGCGTGGTGGCGCCATGGGCAGGGGGGCTACGGCGCGCTGAATCTCCTCAAAGGAGAAAAGCCCGGAGCTGTGACCATCACTCCGCCGAAAAAGCCGAAAATCGCGCCGGATGAGCTGCCTTTGCTGACGCGGTTGAATGACGAGTTCTCCAAAATTTCCGCCGCCGTGCAGCCTTCCGTGGTCAGCATCACCACCAAAAAGAACGTCCGCCATGGGCAGCCAAACTGGCAGCCCTTCAAAGGCACCGGCGCCGCCGCGGAGCAGATGGAGCCCAGCCTCGGCTCCGGAGTGATCATCAGCAAGGAAGGGCATGTGGTCACCAACTATCACGTGGTCGAAGGCGTGCAGGCGGCCGACATCGAGCTCTCCACCAACGACAACAAAACCTACCCGAGCCTCATTCTGGGCTTCAACAAGGAGCGGGACATCGCCCTGCTGAAAATCGACAGTCCGCGGATGGACTTTGCCGCGCTGAGCTTTGGCAATTCCGATGACGCCCGGGTGGGCCAGATCGTGCTTGCGGTGGGCAATCCCTTCGGGCTCAGCGGCACGGTGACGCAGGGCATCATCAGCGCGCGTGACCGCCATCTCAGCGACAGCCAGTATGACTACCTGCAGACGGACACGGTGATCAATCCAGGAAACTCCGGCGGGCCGCTGGTGAACATCCGCGGTGAGGTCATCGGCATCAATGTTGCCCTTTATCGGGGGGACGCGACGGTGAGGAGCTGGCAGGGCGTGGGGCTGGCCGTGCCATCCAATGAAGCCAGGCTGGTGGTGGAAGACATCCAGGCAAAGCTCAAGGAAAGCGCGAAGCAAATCTCAGGAGTGACCAGTCTCACCGGCAGGGGCTACCTCGGGCTGGGGGTCAGCAGCGAAGCGGTGGAGATCGATCCCGTCTGGGGCACCTCGCGCCGTGGTGCGCTGGTCACGGACATCGGGGACAATTCACCCGCCGCCGAGGCCGGCCTGCGCCAGGGGGATGTGGTGACCAAGTTTCAGGGCATGGCCTTCCGTTCTCCGGCGGACCTGCTGCAGATCATCCGCACCCAGCCGCCCGGCAGTGAGGTGAAGCTCGAAGTCATCCGCAATAAACAAAAGGGCGACATCATCGCCCGGCTCGGGGCCAGACCTGACGCGGGCCCTTAGCGCTCCACTCTTATCTTGGCTTCAGCACCCAGCGCTTGCCGGAGCGGCTGGCGAGGACGTGAAGAGCATCCTGGTGAAACTGCAGGTCGATGCTGCCTGAACTCCAGGTGTCCAGCAGCGGGATGTTCTGCTCTTTGGCCTGTTGAACGAGCGGGGCGGGCAGCGCGGTTTCCACGGTGCGCGGGTCGCTCCCGCAGAGGATGAGCTGCGGCTGCGTGCGGAGCAGGAACTCCGCGCTGGTGGAAAGGTCCAGCTCATGCTGGCTGCGGATCAGCACATCGCAGCGCAGATCGGCGGCACTGGCGCACAGGGCCTTCTCGGCACGCCAGCCGGCGTCGCTCAGCCACAGCACGCGCCAGGGGCCGAGGCGGACCATGAGGGCCATGGTGCGGTCATCCGCACGGTCGTTCTGCACCTGCGCGGGCGGGTACAGCATGCGGGCTTCGACTTTGAGCGCCGGCGCCTCGGACAGCATGACGGGTTCATCGACCTGCAGTTTGCGCAGCGATGGCGGAGGGGATGACTCAAGCAGGCGGCGCAGGGTGGAGCGTGAGGAATCATGCCGCCCCGGCTCCTGGGAACTGCAAAACAGCACGGGCGCGCCAAACGTGGCGACGACTTGCGCGGCGCCGCCGATGTGCCCCGCGTCATTGTGGCTGAGAAACACACCCGCGACGGTGTCCACACCGCTGGCATGCAGATACGGACGCAGCACGCGGCGGAAGCTCTCGTCATCACCGGTGTCAAACAGCCAGTGGGTGCCGCCAATGCGCAGATGATTCGCCGCGCCACCAAAGGGCAGCTCCAGCACGCGCCACTCGGCGGGGGCGTTTGTGGAGAAGGTGCGTGGCTGAAAATGAAAATTCGCGCCCGGCAGCCCGGCAAACCAGACCGCGCTGGCCACCATCGCCTTCGCCAGCGCCCAGTTGACGTTGTTGAAGAGGATCTGCGCGCCAGTCAGATGCAGCGCCGCCGCGCAGAGGCCCAGGCAGGTGGCGCCGAGACACAGGGAGGAAAGAGGTACGAGCACGCAGTTGGCGATCACGGCCACGGGGGTGATGGATTGAAAATGGCCGAGGATGAAGGGCAGGCTGCCGATCCATGCGGCGAAGGAAACGCTCAGCGTGGTGGCCAGCCACAGCCGGCAGCGGCTCCAGGCGCGCTGCCGCCAGCTGGCGAGCTGAGGCGGCAGAAAGGGGTCCAGCCGCGTGAATGGCAGCAGGCGTTTGAGCAATGGGGCGGAGCCCACGGCGCTGAGCCACAGCACACCGAACGAGAGCTGAAACCCCGGCATGAAGAGCTGATGTGAATCCGCGGCCAGCAGCAGCAGTGCGGCGGCGCCGAGGCTGTTTTGCAAAGACGATTCGCGGTCCAGCAGCGTGGCGCTGAGGTAGATGGCCACCATGAAGGCCGCGCGCGCGGCGGAGGGACGCCAGCCGGTGACGAACGCGTAGGCAAACACCACCAGCACCGCCACCCACAGCGAAACACTGCGCGGTGTGCCGGTCTGCCGCAGCACCGTCAGCACGATGAAGCCGAGCAGACCCACATGCAGCCCGCTGACGGCAAAGACATGCAGCGTGCCGCTGTTGCGAAAGGCGTCTTCAATCTCGTCATCCGCCTCGGCAGACACTCCCAGCGCCATGGCGCGCAGCACCGCGACGGTTTGCGGATCTTCCTCCAGATCCTGCGTGAGCTGCCTGCTGATCCACTGCCTGCAGTCTTCAGCCGTCTCCAGAAAAGCGCAGTACCAGCCCTCGCTGCTGCCGCCGACGCGCCGCATGTGGGAGATGTCCAGCCGGGCCACGCGGCCCATGCGCAGGGAGTACTCCTGCGCGTCAAACGTGCCGGGGTTCGAGGCGGTGCGCGGCAGGTAGAGGGTGCCCCGCAGCTCATACACACCCGCGCCGGGAAAGCGGACGTCTTTGGGCAGCCGCACCAGCAGGGTGGCCGGCTGCTCCAGCGCAAGGCCCGCCGCGGGAACCTCGATCTTCTGCGTGGTGCAGAGCGCGTGGGCGCGGCCGTCGGTGGTGTTGTCATACTCCGGCAGCAGGCTGCCGCGGATCAGCGCCTGCAGCGGCTGGCTCTGCTCCTGCAAGGCAAGACGCAGCGGATGGCGGAAGGTTTCATCCGTGCGCACGGTGTGAATGAAGGCAAAGACCAGCGCCGCGCCCGGGATCAGCAGCCACGAACGCCCGCTGACCAGCGCCGCGCCCGGCAGCGCCGTGGTGAGCATGAGGAGCCACGTGGCGTGAGCGGGAAGCCAGCCCATCTCCGCGGCCAGAATGCCGCAGACGGCCGCCAGAGCCAGGGCCATCAGCGGATTGGCCCGGGTCCAAAGCTGGAGCTTCGCGAGCATCGGCCCTCTGGTTGAACCATCACGCCTTCGTGGCGCCGGAAGCCCCCGCCTTGGCGCGCTGCTCCATCAGCAGCTTGTACTGCATCTGCTCGAGTTCGCTCATGCGGTGGTGCGCGTTCGCGCTGTGGCGCGTGTTCGGGAAGTTGCCGATGATCTGCTCCAGCATGTCCCGCGCGGTTTCGAAGTCATGGCGCTGGGTCAGATGCACGTCCGCAATGCGGAACATGATGAAGGCGGCGTCGTCCACCGGCCAGTCCTTGCTTTGCAGATGATCTTCGAGCGCTTTCAAGGCCGCCTGCGGATCGTGCATGCGCTCGGCGTACACCTTGGCGATTTCAGCCACGGGGAAGGGGTCGTCCGGCTTGTCTTCCAGCATTTTTTCATAGTGCTCGATCGCGCCCTGGTAGTCGCCCTGCGCGATGCGCGCGGCCGCCTTGGTCATGTGGTCCTGCTCCACTTTTTCGCCGGAGGAGAACACCGCCTCTCCCATCACATCTCCCAGCCAGGGAATGAGATACTTCACCGCAAGCAGCCCGCCGGCGAGCCCCAGCAGTATCACAAACACCAGCTTCATGCCGTCTCCGGCATCTTTCACGAAGTGCCACAGCAAAGCGATGACAAGAAGGACCAGCGCGACGACACAAATGCGGATGACAAGTGCGGTGTTCATGATTCGGGATAAAGCGAGGCTATCAAACCGACTGTCTCCCGCCAAGCACGAAATTGGCGGCCGCCCCTCAGCCTCCGCCCAGGGCCCGGTAAAGACTGGCCTGCACCTGGAACTGCCGCTTCGTCACACCGATCAACTGCAGCCGTGCCTTCAGGGCGTTTTGCTGCGCATTGAGCACCTCCAGATAGGTGGCCCGGCGCGTGCGAAACAGGTCTGCCGCCGTGCCCACGGACTCCATCAGCAGATGCACCTCCCGGGTTTTGACGGAATGCAGATCCTTTAAGATGCGGATGAAGGCGAGCTGGTTGTGGACTTCGACGTAGCCGTTGACGATGGACTGCTGATAGGCGTTGAGCGCCTCAAGCTGCGAGGCGCTGGCGTGGTCAAACTCGGCCTGGATCGCCCGGCGGTTGACCAGGGGCGCCACCAGCCCTCCCAGCGCGGAATAGGTCGCCGAATGGACATTGAAAAGGAGGTTCGGCCGGAAGGCCTGCAGGCCCAGCATGCCGTTGATGGATACCGAGGGCAGAAACGCCGCCTTTGCCGCCTTCACGTCCGCCTTCGTGGCCGTGAGTTCAAACTCAGCGCGGCGGATGTCCGGGCGGTTCCTCAGCAGGTCAGCCGGCACGCTGGCGGGCAGGTGCGGAAGCGCGGACTGCAGCCCCGTCTTGCTGCGCGCGATGGGCCGCTTCGGATCTCCGAGCAGGCTGCAGATGATGCCCTCCTGCTCCACAATCTGCTGCTGGGTGTCCATCCTCATTCCCTGCAGATTGAACAGCAGGGCCTCGAACTGCTGCACGGCCAGTTCGTTGGCCGCCCCCGCCTGCTTCTGCACCTGCACGGTCTCAAGCGCGTCACGCTGGATCTTGATGGTCTCGTCGATGTTGATGATCTCGGCATCCAGCGCCAGCAGCTCATAGTAGGCCGTGGCCAGTTCGGCGATCAGACGCGTCTGCACCAGGTTTCTGCCCTCCACGCTCGCCAGCAGGCGCGCGGTGGCGGAGGCTTTTTTGCTGCGGAGCTTTCCCCACAGATCGATCTCCCAGCTCGTCTGCAGGCCGACCATGTAGTCCGGCAGGTCCCGCGGCACAATGCGGCCGTCATAGATGGGCGTGGTGCTGTTGCCGGCGCCGTCCATGGTGTAGAGGCCGTAGCGCTGAAGGCCGCCGCCGGCGACGCCGGAGACCTTGGGAGCCAGCACGCTGCGCGCCGCGGTGATCTGCGCCTTTGCCATCTCGATGCGCTGGAGTGCAATCTTGAGATCACGGTTGTTCTCCAGCGCCTGGGTCGTGAGCGCCTGCAATTGGGGATCCGTGAAATGCCTGCGCCACTGGCTGACGCCGGTGAACGAGCCCGTTTTATCCGGCACTTGCGCGGCGGCAGGCGCGGCGGACTTTTTCCCGAAGCGGCGCAGATCTTCACAACTGGTGAACATCAGCGGCACGAGCGAGAAGCACGCGCTTAGAAAAGGCCAGCTCAGATGCAGGATGTCACGCATGTTCCGGTTCCTTGGGGGGTGTGGAGGTTGAAGTGATGGAGGCAAAAATGACGTAGAGGCCGGGGATGAGCAGCATGCCAAACACGGTGCCGAAGATCATGCCGCCCACGGCCGAGGCGCCGATGGTCCTGTTGCCGGCAGCACCCACACCCGACGCCATCATCAAGGGACTCAAACCGGCGACGAAGGCGAGTGACGTCATGAGGATGGGGCGGAGGCGCGAGGTGGCGCTTTCCACGGCCGCCTGCAGCGGGGTGCAGCCTTCGCGCTGCCGCTGGATGGCGAACTCGACCACGAGGATGGCGTTTTTCCCGAGCAGCCCGATCAGCATGATCATGGACACCTGGGCATAGATGTTGTTTTCAAGGCCCATCCAGAGCAAAAACACAAAAGCGCCCAGCAGGCCTGTGGGCAGCGAGAGGATGACCGGCATCGGCAGCAGAAAGCTTTCATACTGGGCGGAGAGCAGGAGGTAAACAAAGGCGAGGCAGATCAGGAAGATGAACACCGCCTGATTTCCTGCGAGAATCTGATCCCGGGTGATGCCCGCCCAGTCGATGCCAAAGCCTTTCGGCAGTTTTTCCCTGGCCGTTTCCTGAATGGCCTGGATGGCCGCGCCACTGCTGAATCCTGCGGCAGGTTCGCCATTGATCTCAGCGGAGGTGAACATGTTGTGGCGTGTGACCTGATCCACCCCGTACACTTTTTCCAGCTCCACAAACGTGCTGAGCTGGACCATTTCCCCCTGGTCGTTTTTGACATGAAGTTTCAGGATGTCCTCAGGGCGTGCGCGGTACTCCGGCAGCACCTGGACCATGACCTTGTAGAGCTGCCCAAAGCGGATGAAATTGGTGGCGTATTTACCTCCGAGCATGGTCTGCAGGGTGCTCATCACATTGTTGGTGGTCACGCCTTTCTGAGCCGCGATGTCGCTGTCCACATGCAGCAGGTATTGCGGAAAGCTGGCGTCGAAACTGGTGAAGGCATTGGCGATCTCCGGCCGTGCCTCCAGGTCGTTGATGAACTTCGCGGCCACGCTTTCCATGTTTTTGAAATCGCCGCTTCCGGTCCGGTCGAGGAGGCGGAGTTCGAAGCCGCTGGCGTTGCCGTATCCGGGCACGGCGGGTGGTGAGAACAGCTCAATCTCGGCATCTTTGATGTGACGGGTCCTGCGAAGAAGTTCGTCCATCACGGCCCTGACAGACTCGGATCGCTCATGCCAGCCGGTGAGATTGATCAGGCAGGATCCATAGGTGGCCCCGCTGGCATCGGTGATGATGTTCACGCCCGCGAGAGTGGAGACGGATGAGATCGCGGTGATGCCCTCACAGCAGTGCTGGATTTCATCCACCACGGCCTTGGTTCGCTCCAGAGTGGAGCCGGCCGGGGTGGTGACACCCACGTAAAACGCGCCCTGGTCCTCATTGGGAATGAATCCGGAAGGCAGCCTGCCGCCCATGAAGACCATGACCGCGCAGAAGCCGAGGAGGATGCCCCAGCTCAATGTGCGCCTGCCTGCCAGCGCCGAAATCCACCGCGTGTAAGTGCCCGAGACCTTGTCATAGCTGCGGTTGAAGAGGCCAAAGAAGCGGTTGAGCAGGCTCTTGCTCCTGGGCGCATGATGCATGTTTTTCAACATGAGGGCGCACAGCGCCGGAGTGAGCGTGAGTGCAACGCAGCCCGAAAGCACGATCGCTATCGCCATCGTGAGGGAGAACTGCTGGTAGAAGATGCCCGAGGGGCCGGACATGAAGGACGCGGGAACGAAGACGGCTGCCATCACGAGCGTGATCGCGATGATGGCGCCGCCGATCTCGCCCATGGCCTCTTCGGTGGCCTGGCGCGGGCCTGCACCGGTGCTTTCCATCTTCGCATGCACCGCCTCCACCACCACGATGGCTCCGTCCACCACGATGCCGATCGCGAGCACCAGGGCCAGCAGCGTGATCAGGTTCAGGGAGAAGCCCAGCAACTGCATGAAGAAGAAGGTGCCCACAAGGGACACCGGCACCGCGATCACAGGGATCAACGTGGAGCGCCAGTCCTGCAGGAAGACAAACGTCACCAATGACACGAGCAGGAAGGCCTCTGCGAGCGTGCGCACCACCTCATGCAGCGAGGCGTCAAGAAAGCGGGAGACATCGTAGCTGATGTCATAGTCCATGCCCTGGAGGAAAGTGGCCTCCTTGATTTCAGCCATGCGCTGTTTGATGCTGGCGATGACTTCGTTGGCATTGGAGCCGGGCAGCTGCTTGAGAAGGATGGCGGCCGTTGGCCTCCCATTGAACCGGGTCTCCACATCGAAGTAAAGGGTGCTGAATTCGACCTCGGCCACGTCCTTGATGCGCAGCACCTGGCCCTCGTCATTGGAACGAATGGGGATCTTTTCATAATCTTCCTGATTCTGGTATTTGCCCGCATAACGCACCACGTACTGAAGGTGCGGCTCGGTCTTGTCCGAGCTTTCCCCCACCTTCCCTGGCGCTGCCTCCACATTCTGCTCTTTCAAGGCGAGCAGCACGTCCTCCGTCGAGATGTTGTAGGTAAGCATTTTGTCCGGTTTGAGCCAGATGCGCATGGAGTATTCCTTGACCCCGATGATCTTCGCGAAACCCACACCCTCAATTCGCTTGAGCTCGGTGAGGATGTTGATGTCGGCGAAGTTGTACAAAAACATCTCATCGAGTTCAGGATTGGTGCTGGTGACATCGAGGTACATCAGCATGGCCTTTTCCTCCTTGGCGATCTGGACGCCGGCCTTGATGACTTCTTCCGGCAGCTCGCCCATCATCTTGTTCACGCGATTTTGAACATTCACGGCCGCCACATCCGGATCGGTTCCGGCTTCAAAGACAATTGAAATGACACCGACGCCGTCATTGGCCGCGCGTGAAGACATGTACTTCATCCCGGGCACGCCGTTGATTGATCTTTCCAGCGGGACGATGGCCGCCTTGGTCAGCGTTTCGGCATTCGCCCCAATGTACTCCACCGTCACGTTCACCTCGGGTGGTGCAATGCTCGGAAACTGCGTGATGGGCAGTTGGTAAAGCGCCAGCAGACCCAGGAAGGTGATGATGATGGAAATGACCATCGACAACACGGGTCTGCGGATAAACTCACGGATCATTCAGGCGTTCGGGTCATCGGTTTGGTGCGCGGCATCAGGAGGTGGGGGAAGTGTTTCCCACCGCCATCCCGCACCTGCTGCTGTTTCACAATCTGGCGGCGGACGGGCTGCATCAGAACGGAGCGACTTCCGCAAGGGCCTTGAAGTCCGGGGCGATCACCTGCCCCTCCTTCACCACCTGAATGCCTTCGAAGATGATGCGGTCCGTGGGCTTGAGGCCGGAGTCGATCACGTAGTAGTGATTGGGGAGGCGCAGCTTGGTGCCGATGCTGCGGAGCTGGATGCTGTTGTCCGCATTGAGCGCAAACACGCAGGTCTTATGCTGGACTTCAAAGGTGCATTTCTGCGGGATGACCAGGGCGTTTTTCAGCTCCGACTGCACCACCACTTTGCCACTGGAGCCGTGCTTGAGAACGTGCTCCGGATTGGGGAAGCGGGCGCGAAAGGCGATGTTTCCAGTGCTTTTGGAAATGACGCTTTCCCAGGTTTCGATCCGGCCTTTGTACGGGTGGATCTCCCCATTGGCCAGCTCCAGAATGACGCTGCCCTCCACGCCAAGGTCCTTGCGCTTGGCCAGTTCGAGATATTCGGGCTCCGAGACATTGAAGTAGGCATAGACATCGCCGTCATTGGAGATGGAGGTGAGCAGGTCTCCTTCAGAAATGAGGCTGCCGGTCTTGGTGCGGATGCGGTTGATGACGCCGTCAAACGGCGCGCGAATTTCCGCGTAGCTGAGGTTGCGCTCGGCATCAGCCACGGTGGTGCTGGTCTCGTCCACCTTGGCCATGGCGGTGTCCAGCCTTGCCTTCGCCATTTCCCATTCGGACCTGGCGATGATCTTTTTTTCAAGCAGGAGCTGGTTGTTTTGAAGGTCGATCTCCGCCATTTTGGCCTCGGCCATGGCGGCCTTGAGCTTGGCGTTGGCGCGCTTCAGCTCCTCCTGAAACCCATGGCTGCTGATGGTGAAGAGCACCTGGCCGGCGGAGACATGCTGGCCCTCATCGGCCGAGATTTTTTCCAGGTACCCGCCGACGCGCGCGCGGAGCTCGATGAAGTTCGAGTTCTGAATGCTCGCAACGTATTCCTGCCCGTGGGGTACGTCCATCACCACTCCGGAGATGACGGGGAAGGATTTGCTGGGCTCATGGCTCACGGCAGTCTTGTTTTCACCGCATGAAATCATGAACAGAAGAAGCGGCAGGCAGGCGAGCGCCCGCAGGCCGGCGTTTTTTTCAATGATGGGTTCACAGGGGGTCATGAGAGAATGCATCAGCATTTGATGTGCCATGTGGAAAAACGCCGTGAAAGCCGGGCAAATCATGGCTTTCGCACCGGCCTTTTTTGACCGGCTGGAAGGATGTGGCGGAATCAATTTGTTGACGTAGGATATTCCGCTACAAAACAGCGCGCCTGCATGGGGCCGAACAGTCCGGGTTCAGGAGGAAGGCGGGCGCTTTTCGCGCGGCGGAGGCGGCGGTTCCGTAGAGGTGTAGCGTGGCATACGCAGATTGCTGTCGCCTTAAGAACCACATTCTGTGGGAGCAGGCCACCACAGGTGCGGGGATGTCCCCACGAAATCTTGTTGAGGCCGGACGCCACCGGCCTATTCACCCCGCAGATCCAGGCAGAGAATGCGGGGGCCGGATTTCCGCAAAAGATCAGGGGCCTGCTGGCGCACATACAGGAGCCCGTGGCTGAGTGCAGGCAGGCTCCAGGTATTGAGCGCATAAAAAGGCTGCGCCTGCGCGAGCACCTTCGCTCCAGCGGGACTGAGATCGAGCCAATGAAGGGAGCCTGTTTCGCCCAGGCAGAGGAAGGCGCCGTCCGCCCGCAGGAGGCTCGCGCGCAGGATGCTCAGGCGCGTGGGATTGGCGCGGCCGGTCTGCTTGCTGAATTCGGCGTCCGCCCACTCGATGTGCTGCTCCCACACTTCTTCGCCGGTCTCCGCATTCACGCAGACAAGGCGCGACTTGGGCTCCGTCTCGCCATCGATGGCGTAGAGATGCCCTTCGTGATACACCGGGTTCATCCAGTGCACACCGAGCTTTTTGGACTGCCAGACCTCCTTCGCCTGAAACTCCGCATCATACTCCACCATCACACCGCCGAGCGGGCGGCCCTTCGGATACGCGGTGGTGATGAAGGCGCGGTTCTTCTCCGGAACCACAACCGGCGAAGAGCCGATGGCCTGGATGTAGTCCTCATTGCGCCATGCAAATTTGGAATGCAGCTTTCCACTGGCAGGATCAATGCACATGAGACCGCCCGTTGCGGGATCGCTTTCGCCGCCGGCATAGATGAGCACCTTCATCTGCCCATGCAGCGTGGCAGGAATGGGCGAGGCATAGCTGGCTCCCCAGGCGTCCTCCACGGTCCACACCACCTGGCCGCTTTTCAGATCAAACGCCGCCACGCTCACGCCCGCTTCGGCCAGGCGCTCCTTGCGGTCGCGCAGTCCTTCGCTGTCTTCGATCGGCGCCTTTTTCCCGCCCACATTCAGGATCACCCGCCCGTCGAGAATCAGCGGCGTGCCGCCTGCGCCGAAGAAGTCCTGCGGCACGTGGTATTCCTTGCGCAGGTCATGCTCCCACAGCGCCTTGCCCGTCTTCAAGTCGAAGGCCCGCAGCTCAGCCGTCACGCCGTAGGTCACCACGACACCCTCGGCGATGACCGGGCTGCCGCGCGGCCCGTTGCCAAAGCCGTAGCGGTCCTGATACGAAATGGGATAGGCCTGCGACCAGAAACGCTTGCCGGTTTCACGGTGCAGGCACTCGATCGTTTCCTTGCCTTCCAGTGCGTGGAAAATCACGCAGTAGTCACCGCTGATGGCGGGCGAATTGTACGCCTCGCCCATCTGCACCTCCCACATCGCCTTCGGTTCGCCTGCGGCCCAGGTTTTGAGCAGATGCGTCTCCGGCGAACAGGCGTCATTCGTGGGCCCCAGCACGCGCGGCCAGTCGCTCGTCTTTGCCTCTTTCGCCAGCGGCTTCGGCGCCGCATGAAACGTCAGCCGGTCAAAGGCCTCCTGCGCGGGGCAGAGGCTGAGGGTGAGGAGAAGCAGAAGGAAAGAGATCGACGATTTGTACATGAGCGGCTATGCTAATTACAGCTATGGAAAGCGCTACTTTCATTCTTGCTGCTGTCTGTCTTCTCGGCACCGCCGCAGTGCCGGAGATGGTGGCCCGTTGATGAAGAGCCGGAAAGAATGAGCGCGGGGCTCTGCGGCTCCTGCCGTTCACATCCTGGGCCAGGGCGCAGTAAAAGCCAAGGATCGCCCGTTGAGCCGTTGAATTTCCGGCGTATGGGAGGAGCGGTTCTCCAATCACCCCCATGCTCATCCCCACCTCTTTCCCCACCTCTTTCCCCACGTCCAACGGCCCCGCTGAATCCAAACCGCTCATCGCGCAGGAGGGCTGGGTGGTGCAGCATCTGTTTTTCAACATCGATCACGGCTACTGGGCGGCGCTGACCCCCGAGGAGCGCCAGGAGCGCCGCGAGAACTTCACGCGCACCATCGAGTCCATCCGCAAGCACCCCGGCACGCAGTTGCTCGCTTTTGCCATGGTTTCGCCGAAGTCGGAGCTGGGCTTCATGCTCATCACCCCGGACCTGCACGACTCCCAGCGCTTTGAAAAGCAGATCACCCTGGCGCTGGGCGCGGATGTGCTGACCCCGGCCTACAGCTACCTTTCGATGACGGAGTGGACGGAGTACTCGCAGAGCGAGGAGGAGTTCAAGGTGCAGCTGGAAAAGGCGGAGAATCTCACGCCCGGCACCGAGGCCTTCGACAAACGCCTGGCCGAATGGAAGGGCCACATGACGAAGTATTTCAACGACCGCCTCTACCCGAACATGCCCGACTGGCAGGTCTTCTGCTTCTATCCCATGAGCAAGCGCCGCAACGTGGGCGCGAACTGGTACGCCAATGACTTTGCCAAACGCCGTGAACTCATGGGCGGCCACGCCAAAACGGGCCGCAAGTACTCCGGCAAGGTGCGCCAGCTCATCACCGGCTCCACCGGCCTGGACAGCCACGAATGGGGTGTGACCCTCTTCGCGCACGACATGTTCCAGATCAAAAGCATCGTCTATGAGATGCGCTTTGACGAAGTCACCACCCAGTATGGTGAATTTGGCGACTTCTACATCGGCATCCAGACCCCGACGGGCGAGCTGCTGCAGCGGGTGATGCTGAGTTGATTTGTACGTGGCAATGCATATTTTGCCCTATGACTTCCACTGCCACATTCACACCGGCTGCGCAGGAGCTGCTTCATTTATTCCAGAGCTTGTCGGTTAACGAAAAGGAGCGTGTGCGCGAAACCATCGTTCAATCGACTGAGGAAGCCATCATCCCTGAAAGCCATTGGGAAATTTTACAGGAACGTGAAAAGCTGCACGCTCAAGGACTGGACCAGGCAATTCCAGTGGAAGAGGCTTTCAGGCAGATTCGCGCAAGGCTTCGCGAGGAACGTCAGGCGGCATCATGATTGTGCATGTGCGGCCAACTGCCTTGGAAGATCTTTTTGAGGCGGGGAGATTTTATGACACTCAAGAGGAAGGCCTGGGGGATCAGGTGATGGATTTTTTGCAGGCCAAAATAGTGGAACTGGAATTGACTGGGGGCATGCACCCTCGGCATCAAGGTTTCCACCAAATGGTGGTGCAAGGCACGTTTCCCTATTACGTCATTTATTATTCGATGGAACTGGACGGCGTGCATGTGCGGGCGGTACTGGATCACCGCCGGGATCCCAAGACCATTCGTCGTCGCCTGCGTGAAGTTTGAATTTTTGCCCCATGCCAAACCAGCCCCTCACCATCGCCAACCGTCAGTTCCATTCCCGGCTCATGCTGGGCACGGGCAAATTTGCCAGCGGGGAGCTGATGCGGGACGCCATCGTGGCCTCGGAGACGGAGATCGTCACCGTGGCGCTGCGCCGGGCGGATTTGTCGGGAAAGGGCGATCCTTTTGCGAACATCCTGGACTTCATCCCGAAAAACGTCCTGCTGCTGCCAAACACCAGCGGGGCCATGAATGCGGAGGAGGCGGTGCGCCTGGCCCGGCTGGCCGTGGCGGCGGGCCTGCCGAACTGGGTGAAGCTGGAGATCCACCCCGACCCGCGCTACCTGCTGCCGGACCCCATCGAAACGCTCAAGGCAGCGGAAGTCCTGGTCAAAGAGGGCTTCACGGTGCTGCCCTACATCAATGCCGACCCCGTTTTGGCCCGCCGCCTGCAGGACGTGGGCACTGCCACGGTCATGCCGCTGGGCTCGCCCATCGGGTCTCATCAGGGCATCACCACGCGCCGGCAGATCGAAATCATCCTCACCCAGGCCACCGTTCCGGTGGTGGTGGATGCCGGCATCGGAGCACCCAGCCATGCGGCCGAAGCCTTTGAAATGGGTGCGGATGCCGTTCTGGTGAACACTGCCATCGCCGTGGCCTCTGACCCCGTGCGCATGGCCCAGGCCTTTAAAATGGCCGTGGAGTCCGGCCGCAGCGCCTACGAAATCGGCCTGAGCGAAGGCATGGCGGAGGCTTCAGCCACCAGCCCGTTGACGACTTTTCTGTATCAGCAGCCCTGATAAGGGCCTGGCTTCAGCCTTTCACCAGGTAGGTGAAGACGATGACGCCGCCAAAAAGCAGCGCGGCTGCGATACACATTCCGTAAAAGATGACCATAGTGACCGCGCATTTAGCGCGAATCAGGGCGTCCGCCAGCAGAAATTTCTTCTTGCGAAAAGGAGGCTTTGGGGCAGACTCCGCGCCCCTATGGCAAAAACATGCTGGCTCGAGCGCGACAAGCGCAAACGTAAAACCGTCGAAAAGTACGCAAAGCTGCGTGCTGAACTCAAGGCGAAAGGCGACTACGTCGGCCTCTCCATGCTTCCCCGTGATGCAAGCCCGACCCGTCTCATCAACCGCTGCCGCGTTTCCGGCCGTCGTCGCGCCTTCATCCGCCGCTTCCAGATGTCCCGTATGACCTTCCGCGAACTCGCCTCCCAGGGAATGATCCCAGGGGTGACGAAGTCCAGCTGGTAGAAATTTGACCGAACTTGCAGCCGGGGTGGGATAACTCCGGCTGCATGGAGAGGCGGAGCGTTCTTCTTCTGATGCCTACCTACTCCTACATCGCCGAAGACCCTGAAAAAGGGTGCCCTGCCTGCCGCAGAGGCTTCGACCTGCGCCGCCCGATCAGCAGGCCCGCCCTGGAGGCATGCCCGCTGTGCAAGCAGCCGGTCAAAAAACTCATTTCCGGCTTCAACACGCCGAAGATCACCAAACCCCTTTCTGTTTCCGACGCCAAAGCCGCCGGCTTCACCATCCTCGAAAAGCGCTGTGATGGGAACTATGAGAAGCTGTGACTGACTGAAAGCGTCGCCCCATGACACCCCTGCTCGCCAATGCTTCCGCCGAACTCGTTCGGGAGTGGAGTTTTACTTCTGCGGAAGTCTTCTGGCAGTCCGTCATTGTGCTGGCCATCGTGCTGCTGAATGCGTTCTTCGTGGCGGCTGAGTTCGCCATTGTCAAAGTGCGGGACAGCCAGCTCCAGGCCGCCATTGATGAAGGCACTCGCGGCGCCAGGTTTGCCCAGACCGTGACGCGGAATCTGGACGCCTACCTCTCCGCCGGCCAGCTCGGCATCACGCTGACGAGCATCGCACTGGGTATTTTCGGGGAGCCATTTGTGTCCCTCGTGGTGCAGCCCGTCCTTTTCAAATTCGGCATTGTCAGCGATACCGTCGTCCGCTGGACCTCCACGGGCATCGCCTACGCCATCGTCACCTACCTTCACGTCGTGCTGGGGGAGCAGACGCCGAAGGTGCTCGCCATCCGCAAATCCATGCAAACCGCGCTGCTCATCGCGCGTCCGCTGCATTTGTTTTACATCGTGCTGAAGCCCGCCATCTGGATCCTCAGCGCCAGCACCAATGTGGTGCTGCGCTTTCTGGGCATCACCGCCGTGTCTGAGCACGAGATCGCCCACTCCGAAGAAGAGCTGCGCCACATCGTGGCGGAGAGCCAGAAATCCAAGGAGGTGACGGAGACGGAGAAGGACATCCTGCTCAACGCCCTGGCCCTCAACGACCGCTGTGTGCGCGATGTGATGACGCCGCGCAACCAGGTCGTTTCGCTGGACGCAGATGAAACCTTTGAGGACAACCTCAAGATCGCCATCGACTCCAAGCACACGCGCTACCCGCTCGTCGAAGGCCATCTCGACCACGCCATCGGCACCATCCACATCAAGGATCTGCTCGGTCTCATCGGCAAGCCGCAGCCCGACCTGCGCAAGATCAAACGCGAGCTGCAGATGGTGCCGGAGATGATGCCCATCGACAAGCTGCTGCGCTTCTTCCTGGACAAGCACGTGCATGTGGCCCTCGCCGTGGATGAGTTCGGCGGCGCCGTCGGCATCGTCACGCTCGACAACGTCCTCGAGGAAATCGTGGGAGACATCCAGGACGAGTTCGACCACGAAGTCAGCGAGTTCCGCCGCATCAATGAAAGTGAATTCACCGTGGAAGGCACCTACAACCTCTACGAACTGGCCGACCAGACCGGCATCGAGCTGGAGAGCGACGAAGTCACCACCATCGGCGGCTACGTGACGCACCTTCTCGGCCATCTGCCCAAGGTCGGAGAAAAAGTGACCATCGAGGACTACGAGGTGACCACCACCAAGGCCGATCTGCGCCGCGTGCTGCAACTTCACTTCAAGCGCCTCTCCAGCGCTGCGGCAGAGGCTGCCGCCGCTGACGCCGCGCCGGAAGGTGTGTGAGGGCATCACACCCGCAACAGGTGGCACACCCGGTAAAAGCCGCGGGTAAGCGAATATGGCATAGTTTAAGACAAAGGGCCGTCGGCGGCTTCGTTTGCAGGGGCCTCCATCTCATTGTTCACGACTTTCTCCCATGCGCCTGCTCATCCTGCTCGTTTGTGTTTTCGCCTTCGCGGCCACTTCCTTCAGTCAAATCAAGGCCAATGCGGATGACGATGATGCGCCGGAGGACATGATCCTCGGGTTTCGTGGCAGGTCGAAGTATCAGATCGTCGTGCCGGATGTGGCGGCGAACGCAGTGGCGGAATCATCCGTGACGCGGGCGGCGGAGCTGCTGCAGCAGGCGTTCGCCGCGAACAAGATCACGCTCCCAGTGGTGAAGGAATCGCAGGCGGATGCAGGGCGCCCGGGCTTCTACCTGGGGGCGACGAAGTTTGCGACGGCGAAAGGCGTGGACATGGCGAAGGCCAGCGGCTGGGACTATGCGCACAAGGTTGTCGGCGCGAATGTCATCATCGCGGGGCATGACGAACCAGACTCACTCTTTGGCAAACGCAGCACGGGGAAGGACGTGCCCCGACCATTTGAAGGCACGCTGTTTGGCGTCGCGGAGTTTGTCCATCATTACGTCGGCGCGCGTTTTCTTTCGCCTGATGAAGTGGCGGGTACGGCCTTCGTACCGCAGTCCATCATCCATGTGCCACCGGCGCTCGATGTGCGGAGCGCGCCCCATTTCGCGGAGCATGACATGCGTGATGGGGAGGAGCTGTTCTACACCGCAAACCATGCCCGCCGCTTCATGCGCATCTGGTCGCGCTTCGGGCATCAGCATCCGTCGGCGGTGCCCATGAAAGAGTATGGCAAGGCGCACCCGGAGTACTTCATGATGACGGCCGGGGTGCGGCAGCCGGCGCTTTCCGCGGGCGACGGGCAGCTCTGCCTCTCGAACAAGGAGGTGCAGGAACTGATTTACAAGCACATCGTCGCGCGGTGCGATGACGGTTTTGACATTGTGGAGCTCGGGCAGGCAGATGGTTTCCGCCCATGCCAGTGCAAGGAATGCGAGGAGCTGTATGGCATCAAGCCGACGACGAAACCCACCGATGGCATCGCCTACCACAATGACCGCGCCTGGGGCGAGAAGCTGTGGATCATGCACCGCGGCATGGCGCTGCGCCTTCTGAAGGACCGGCCCGGCAAGAAGATCATGATGACCTCCTACGGTCCCACCATTCAGCCGCCGCAGACCTTCCGCGAATTTCCAGAGAACACGATCATTGAAATGATGCACTCCGACGCCGAGGCCTTCGAAGCGTGGCATCAGCTCAAGGTGCCCGGAGGCTTCTCCGCCTATCTTTACAACTGGGGCAACTTCCACCTCGTGGGCCTCACTCCGCTGACCACCGTGGGCATGATCGCGGAGCAGAATCGTCTGCTGGTGAGCAATCACGTGCACTCCGTGCAGGTGAATGGCAGCCCCGGTGGCGGCCAGTGGGGGCTCGAAGGGCCGAACATCTATGTGTATCTGCGGCTCGGCATTGATCCCACCCGCCAGACCGCGAGCCAGCTCTTCGACGAGTATTTGCAGGCGGCCTTCCGCGAGTGTGAGAACCCGATGCACCGCTTTTTCACCAGCCTGCAAAAGCGCGTGGAGCTGTGGCAGATGATCCGGACTTACGCCTATCAATCCGGTCGTGATCCGATTTTCGCGCTCGGAACGTTGTGGACACCGGATGTGATCAACTCGCTGGAGGAAGATCTGGCCGCGGCGGAGAGCAGCGTGCAGCTGCCTGAAGTGCGGCGCAGGATCGACATCGTGCGTTACGAGTTCGATTTCCTCAAGCACCTCTCCCTCGTGGTGAATGCCTGGCGTAATCATCAGGCCATGAACAATGCTGCTTCCATCACGCAGCTTCTCGACGCCATTGACGCACGGAACGCCTTCATTGCGAGCGTCGCGAATGGCGATGCAAAGTATCCCAAAAAGAAGAATCCAGCCTATCGCTTCGCCAAGGAGAACGACCTGAAGTATGCGGGCCGCTACCTGGACCGTGCTCCGTTCAACTGGGACACGGCGAAGATGCGCGCCACCCCCGACGCGCTGCTGCAAAAGAGCCCCACGCTCGCCATCGAGCGTGTCAGCGGGCCGCTCACACTCGACTCACCGCGCTGGGAGAAGGCCGAGGCGCATGCGCTGCTGCCGGGCGGGAGTGCTGACAACCTGCAGGCACCCACCAGCTTCCGCGTGCTTTGTGACGACGCCAATCTCTACGTGCGCGTCAGCGGCGAGCAGCCGGCGGACAAGATGAACTTCTCGCCACGCGGTCACGATGCCGAGCTGTGGTTGCAGGAGAGCATCGTCATCAACGTGTCCCCCGTGGGTGATCGTGCCCGCTACTTCTACTTTGCGTATGAGCCCGAGCCGGCCTCGTTCAATGAGGCGGAGCACGGCTTCATCGCCGACTACCTGCACCCGCGCTACGGGTGGAACGACGAGAGTTGGAACGGCAGATGGTCCTTCGAAACCAAACTGGTGCCCGCGAAGAAGCGCTGGGAATCCATGGCCGTCATTCCCTTTGAAACGCTGCGCACCCAGCCGCCGAAGTCCGGGGACACCTGGTATTTGAATGTCGGCCGCGTCCACTTCCTGGACGCCTCAGGCCAGAAGACCGGCCGCGAACTTTCCGCCTGGACCGGCAAACTCAACGCCTCGCACATCCCTGGGGACGCCTCCTTCGGCAAGGCCACCTTCAAATGATCCTGTCATGACCCGAATCATCACCCTCGCCGCCACGCTCGCGCTGCTGGGCGTCTCCGCCGCGCACGCCATTGACTACACCCAGTTCAGCGCCGTGAAACGCCTGCGTGCGGACAAGCGCTACGACGAAGCCATTCAGAAGCTCGAAGGCATGGCGGCGAAGACCGACGACGCTGCGGAGAACTTCACCTATCTCGACTACGCCATCGACATGGCCGTGGAGTCCCTCAAAAATCAAGAGCGGTCGCTGGCACTTGCGGCCGCGGTCAAAGATCCTGCGCATCGTGATTTCGCGAAGCTGCGCGTGCTTGCGGATTTCGAGCGTTACGATGAGGCCCTCGCGTCCGTCAAAGACAAGGACATCGAGGCGTGGCCCGTGCGCTGCCGCAGTCAGGCGCACAGCATTCTCGCCGGGATCTATCACGCCAGAAAGGACGCCGCCGCTGAACTGAAGCAATGGCAGCTCACCGCGGACGCACCCGGTGCTGAGCCCGGTGTGCGCGGGCGCGCGCTGCGCGAGATGGGGGTGCTTCAGTTGAAGCAGGGCAAAACCAAAGAAGCCGAGGTGCATTTCCGTCAGGCCATCCAGGTGACGCCCGCGAACTACGCCTGGCGGGTCGAAAGCCTCGTCTCGCTCTCGCGTTTGCTCATCGAAAGCCAGAGGGCTAAAGAGGCCGTGAAAGCCTTTGCAGGCACCGATTTCACCAAGGTCACCAGTGTCACCTCCAAAGCCAATCTACTTGAGGCCTACGCCCGTGCGCTCCTCGC
This sequence comes from Prosthecobacter sp., assembly GCF_044227185.1. Classification (GTDB taxonomy): domain Bacteria; phylum Verrucomicrobiota; class Verrucomicrobiia; order Verrucomicrobiales; family Verrucomicrobiaceae; genus Prosthecobacter. Next base: position 339,472 of record NZ_JBGAFO010000003.1, read on the forward strand.
TTCCGGCAAAAAGATCAAGGCCATCGAGACCTTTGATCAGGTGCTTCAGCTCGACATCCCCTCGGAGTGGAAGGACCGCATTAACAGCGAACTTGATCAGATGGCGGAGGCGTTGTGATTCACGCCAGCGCCGCCGCATCTGCGACAAATGCATCCACATCGGCCTCGGTGGTGCGCCATGAGCACATCAGGCGTGAACCACCGCCAATGAAGCTGTAAAACACCCAGCCTCGCTCCTTGAGCCCCTCCTTCATCCGGTCAGGCAGTTTGGCAAAAACCGCATTGGCATCCACGGGGTAGAGAATCTGCACGCCCGGCAGGTGACCCAGCGCATCGGCCAGGCGCCGGGCCAGCGTGTTGCCGTTTTGCGCATGCCTGCGCCAGGTGTCATCGCTCAAGAGGCGCAGCCACTGCGCCGAGATGAAGCGCATCTTCGAGCAGAGCTGGCCCGCCTGCTTGCAGCGGTAGGCAAATTCCTGGGAGAGCTCCTTGTTGAAAAACACCACGGCCTCCGTCACCGCCATGCCGAGCTTGGTGCCGCCGCAGCAGAGCACGTCCACGCCGGCGCGCCAGGTGATGTCCGCGGGCGCGCAGTTGAGTCCGTTCAGCGCATTGAAAAACCGCGCGCCGTCCATGTGGATCGACAGGCCATGCTTTTTTGCCACCGCGCCGAGTCCTTTGACCTCGCCGGGGCGGTACACCGTGCCCAGCTCCGTGCTCTGGCTGATGCTCAGGGCCCGGGGTTTGGGGAAATGCACGTCGCTGCGGCTCGTCGCCAGACGCTCCACATCCGCGGGATCCAGTTTGCCCAGCGGGCTGCGGGCCAGCAGGATCTTGGAGCCATGGCTGAAGAATTCAGGAGCGCCGCATTCATCCGTCTCCACATGCGCCTCCTGCGCGGTGATGATGCTGTGGTAGCTCTGGCACAGCGTGGCGAGCGAGAGCGAATTCGCCGCCGTGCCGTTGAAGACAAAATACACGTCGCAGTCCGTCTCGAAAAAACGCCGGAACGTTTCGCAGGCCTCCGCGGTGGTGGAGTCGGCGCCATAGCTGGGCTGGTAGCCCGCGTTCGCCTCCTCCAGCGCCTGCCACGCTTCGGGACAGATCCCGGAGGTGTTGTCCGAGGCGAAATGATATTTGGGTCCCACACTCATGCTTTGGCTTTCGGTTTGCCATGCCACGCCAGCACAATCCCTGCGAGCAGCAGGAGGATGTCGCGCAGGACAAGGTCGTAATAATTCGAAGTGGCGTCCGCGTGGCCAAAGCAGCCGCAGCGGATGTCGATGCCGCGCCACCATGAAATCCCGATGGCCGCGAGGAAGACCACCAGCGAGCCGTTCAGGATCAGCAGCCCGCCGGAGCGCAGAAAGCCGCTCATCACCGCCAGTCCGGCAAAGATCTCCAGCCACGGCAGCCCCATCGCCAGCCATGCGGCCCAGGGATCTCCCAGCAGGTCGAAACTGCGGATGTCATCCAGAAACGACATGGGGTCCGCCACCTTCAGAACTCCGGCGTACACAAAGACGCCGCCGAAAAAGAAGTGAAGGACAAGTCGCAGCATGGTTCGGCCCACCTTACGGCACCAGTTCCGCCATCGGCAACAGAATGATGACCAGCTTCTTGTCTTCGTAGCTTTCATTCGCCCGTGGCAGATCCCGCACATCCAGGGGGCGTCCCACCAAAGTGGAAAGCTGCGTGACAAATCCGGCGTTCGGTGGATCACCGCCGCCCCCAAAGCTGAGCCGGGCGTCATCATAAACACGCATCAGCTCGCCGCCATGCAGCACGATGGGGGAATTCTCGTCCGGCTCAATGCCCTGGATCGAAACCAGGTCGGCGGTTTCCACGCCCATCATCCCGGCCGCATGCAGCGGATCCAGCCGGCGCGCCAGATCACCCGCGTCGCTGTGGCCGAGGATCGTGGCATTGATCACGGGAGTGTCCGTGCTGCTCAGCCGCGGAAACTTCTCCTGAATGTGCCGGTTCACAGCCAGCGCCACGCCCTTCATCGCCTCCGGGGTCCAGTGGCTGTCGTGGGGAAAGAAGACCGGCTGCCTGTCGCGGAACTCCCACAGCGCCTCGGTCATGTCCATCACATCGATGCCCGCCGCCTTCAGCTCGGCCAGCCTTCCCGCTTCATCTTTCATGCGCACCACATCCAGAAAGCGGCCGGGGCGGATCTGCTCGGGGTAAATCGTGATGCGGTCCGGAATTGCCACCACCATCAGCGGCGTGTCCTGCGCCTTCAGCCGGGCCGCCAGCTTGATCAAATCAGCCTTCACATCATTGCCAGGGCGCGTGGCGTGCGCCCAGCGGTCCAGTTCACCCTGCTCAAACAGCCAGCCCTCGCGCCCGAGAAACACGGCGCGGTTGCCCTCCGTCAGCGCATGCATCAGCACCCACTGCATGCCGCTGCGCACCGTGGCGGCGGCCAGATTCGTTTTGGACGCGCTGAACCAGGACGCCACCTCAAACAGCAGCGGAATGATCAACAGCACGACAAAGATGCGCACAATGTTCAGCGCAGCCCGGGAACTCAGCTCCGGCTCGGCCGGCACCACGGTGCGCTTGACGGGGAGGATCGGTGGCGGCGTCGGCTTCATGACATGGGGGCGGCGTGCGTCCACAGCATCGCCACGGCAAAGGTGAAAAGGAGCAGGCAGATCGTCGCCTTCCATGGCGCCGGCTCACGCACAAAGTCGCGCGAATGCGGCAGCGCGATGAAGCAGACCAGTCCGGCGACGATCGTGAGAACATGGAAATCCGTGCGCACCCGCGCCTGCTGAATCAAAGTGGCCACCGTGCGTGGTGGAGGCGCAAACAATGCCTTCAGGTGCAGCCAGGTGTTTCCGAACGACCAAGTTTGCACCAGGGCTGCGACGACGGTGAGGCCCAGCAGGAGCAGGATCAGCCGCAGCCAGTTTCCCCGTGTGAAACGCCGCAGCGTCAGCGCCTCCTGCACCGGCTCCGGCACCTTGAACCCAAGCATCCCGCCCAGCCCGGCGAGCACATCGCCCACAGCGGTGAATGCGAAATACGAGCTCAGCAGCAGCCCCAGAAATCCCATCCAGGCCACGCTGGTTCCCAGGCTCTCCGGCCCGCCGCGGAAGACCACCGCCGCGAGATCCCACAGCGGAGCGACCAGCAGCGCCCCTTTGCCAAACCCCAGGCAGAAGCGCATCACCCCCTGCGCCACATCGAGCAGGGCCGGCCGTGGTTTGACACAAACGCGCACCGCCAGGGCGAGGGGCAGCAGCACAAACAGCAGGTGGTGGAGACTGATCAGCACAAGGGTATGGAAATGGCGATGGCTAGACGCACGTCAATCCCGGAATCTTGGGGATGTTGATGACAGTCTACGCCGCATGTCGTCGTTTGCCGCTGCCCTGTGCCATTTTCCGGCTTTTTTCTGCAGCCTGGCGGGAGGAGGGCAAGGTGCCTGCCGGACGCATCGAAGACCAAGCCATTATGCTTGGCGAGGCCGGGAAAGAAGACGTGCGTATGCAGAGCGGCCGGTATCCAGGTCTTGAATTTGAGGCGTGTTCTGTTAAGCTTCAGCCATGAAACTGTACGAGGAAATCGCCACCTTCATCGCCAAGACGGCGGGGCCGGAGAAACTGGCGGCTTTCCGTCCCTCGAAGGCCGCCTCCCGTAGGGTTGAGCTGCTCGTGCAGAAGAGCAAAGAGGGCGAAATCACGAAGGCGGAGCGAGCCGAGCTCGATCATTGCCTGCAAATCGAACACATGATGAGGATGGCCAAGGCGCGAGCTCGTCAAATGTCCGTTTCAGCATGAGAGATGCTGTGCCAGCCGCCCTGCGCGAGAGGGTGATGAGCAGGGCATACAACGTTTGTGAATACTGTCTCATTCATCAGCGGCAGGCCTGGTATTCGCATCAAATCGATCACATCATCAGCCGCAAACACGGCGGACGAACCGCTTTCGAAAATCTCGCTCTCGCATGTGCCATCTGTAACAACGCCAAGGGCACTGATCTCGGGTCCCTCACCCGCCATGAGGGTTCGCTCATCCGCTTTTACCATCCGCGCAAGGACCAATGGGGCGAGCACTTCCGGCTGGAGGACAACGGAGCGATCCATCCCATCACTGAGGTTGGAGAGGTTACGTGCAAGATTTTCGGATTTAACAGTCGCGAGCGCTTGCTGGAGCGGCGCATGTTATTGAGAGCGGGAGATTTTCCCAGCATCGAGGCGATGACGCTTCTTCGTGACTAAATTCCCTCTCATCAGGCGTTTTAACTACTGTCATGCACGACATCGATCCCAGCCTCCCCGAACACCTCGTCCGCCGCGAATTTTTGAAGAAGCTCGCCGCCGCGGGCACGGCCGCGTGGATGACCGGCGAGCCGCGCGCCATCTGGGCCAAGACGGGTGAAAAAGTCACGCACCCTCCGGCACGGGCTGATGCCTGCATTCTCCTCTGGATGGCAGGTGGAATGGCCGCGCCGGATACCTTTGATCCGAAAGGCTACCTTCCTTTTGAGAAGGGCCTGGAGGTGAAGCGCATGCTCAGCACCTTTCCCGCCATCAACACGAACGTGGATGGCATCAAGATCTGCCAGGGCCTGGAAAACATCGCGCAGGTGATGGACCGCGCGACGCTGATCCGCAGCGCGGTGCAGCCGGACCTCGGCAGCATTCTCCACTCACGCCATCAGTACCACTGGCACACCGGCTACGTGCCGCCGCAGACGGTGGCCTGCCCGCACATCGGCTCCTGGATGGCGAAGGTGCTCGGCCCGCGCAATCAGGTGATGCCCGCCTTCATCAACATCGGCCAGCGGCTGGAAGGCGTGGGCGAAAGCGAAGAGCTGAAGGCCTTCACCACCGCGGGATTTTTTGGCAGCGAGTTTGGCCCCATGAACCTCCCGTTTCCTGAGGAGGCCGCGCAGTCCGTAAAGCCGCCGAAGGGCATGGATGCGAACCGCTTCGCCAACCGCGACCGCCTTTTCCGCAAGCTGGTCGATCAAAGCCCGCAGCGCGAGTTCATGAGCGACTACCAGCAGGAGTCCATGCTGCGCAGCATGGACAACGCCTACCGCCTGCTCAGCGCAAAGGAGCGCGAGGCCTTCGACATCACGCTGGAGCCCAAGGAGAGCTACGCGAAGTATGACACCGGCCGCTTTGGCCGCGGCTGCCTGCTGGCACGGCGCCTGATCGAGGCGGGGACGCGCTTTGTCGAGGTGACCACCGAATACGTGCCCTTCTTCCAGTGGGACACGCACAAGGACGGCCACACGACCGTGGATGCCATGCACAAGGAGATCGACCTGCCCATCTCGCAGCTCGTGCGCGATCTGGAGGCGAAGGGCCTGCTGGACCGCACGCTCATCGTCATCGCCAGCGAGTTCAGCCGCGATGCGCTCATGGAGGGCAAGCCCGGCTCCACCGCCAATGATCAGACCACCTTCAAAGTGGACACGCTCAGCGAGATGAAGCACTACGGTCTGCACCGCCACTTCACCGGCGGCACCAGCGTGGTGATGTTTGGCGGCGGCGTGAAAAAAGGCCACCTCTATGGCGAGACCGCCGACGAGCGTCCGCTCATCGCCACGAAGAATCCCGTGAGCGTCATGGATCTTCACGCCACCATCATGACGGCCATGGGCATCAGCCCCAAGACGGAGTTTGAGATCGAAGGCCGGCCCTTCTACGTGACGGAAGACGGCAAAGGAAAAGCCGTGACGGAAATCTTCGCGTAAAAAGATTGGTGGCTGGGGTTCCGTCCGTTTAGACTGCCCCTTCCCCCATGAACGCCTTCCGTCATCTCTGCATTGGTGTCACGACTTTGGTCCTGGCTGTTTCCCCATCTCTTCGTGCCGCCGACGGCGATGCCGAATGGAAGAAGGTCGGCGAGATCATCGAAACCATCAAGAACCCGAAGGAAAACCCGCAGACGAGTGAAACGGCGCGGATCATGCTGAAGCACAGCCTGGCGGATTTTGACGCGGCTTATGCCGCCGCCATGAAGGCAGCGCCCACCAGCCCGGAACGCTGGGATGTGGCGCTGTTTGCCGCGATGCTGGGACGCGTGCGCGAGCTGGCCGGCGCCCCTGCGCCTGAGAAAGAGCTCGTTAGTCTGGAGGAGGTCATCAAAGCCACGGACGCGAAGCCCGAGACGAGGTCACAGGCCAGTGTGGCCATGGTCATGATCGCATCTGACACGGCGCTGGCGCCGGGCGGAGACCCCGTTGCATGGGTCGCCAAGGCCGAGAAGCACCTGAAGGATTTCCCTGAGGAGAAGCTGAACAGGCTGGTGGAAGTCAAAATGCAGGAGGTCAATCTCAAGACCAAACCGCTCGGCCTGAAGTTCACCGCGGTGGACGGCCGCGAGGTGGATGTGAGCAAGCTGCAGGGCAAAGTCATCCTCATCGACTTCTGGGCCACCTGGTGCGGACCTTGTGTCGAAGAGCTTCCCGCCGTGCTGAAGCTCTACAAAGAACTGCACGCCCAGGGCTTTGAGGTCATTGGCGTCTCGCTTGATGGCGACAAGGCGGAGCTGGAGGCGTTTGTTAAAGAGAAGGGCGTCGAATGGCCGCAGTACTTCGACGGCAAAGGCACGGAGAATGAGCTGTTCGTCAGGTTCAATCTCGAATCCATTCCCACTATGTGGCTCTTGAATAAAAAAGGCGTGGTCGTGAGCACGACGGCCTTTGAGGGCCTGGAGGCGCAGGTCAAAAAGCTGCTGGCGGAATAAGGAATAAGGCCATGATCTCTCGATTTGCCGTTATCGGAGCCGTTCTGGCCACCACCTGGCTGCATGCCCAGGAGCTGTCCGTTCAGGTCGAAAACGACGTCATGGTGGCGATGCGTGACGGTGTGAAGCTCGCCACCGACGTCTATTTGCCGGCGGGCCATGCGGAGAAGCTGCCCGTCATCCTCACCCGCACGCCTTACAACAAGGCCGGCACCAAAAAATACGGCGAGTACTTTGCGGCACACGGCTACGCCTTCGTGGCGCAGGATACACGCGGCCGCTACGCGTCCCAGGGAGTCTGGCACTGGATGACCGATGACGGCCCGGACGGCGCCGACTGCGCCGCGTGGATCGCCGCCCAGCCCTGGGCCAACGGCAAGATCGGCATGGTCGGCACCTCCTATGTCGGTGGCACGCAGCATGCGATGGCCTTGGAAAAAGTGCCCCAGCTCACCACCGTCATTCCGGTGGATGCCGTGTCCAACATGGGGCGGCAGAGCATGCGCAATGCGGGTGCTTTTGAAATGCGCTTCTGGAACTGGATCATGCTCAATGCCGGCAAAGGCAGCAATGCCGCGCTGGATCCCGCCACGCAGACTGAGCTCAAGGAGATGGCCGATCATCGCTGGGACTATCTCTCGCTCCTCCCACTACGTCCCGGCTCCACGCCGCTGAAGCTGGCGCCCGAATACGAGGACTGGCTCATCCAGGCCATGCGCCACGGCAAGGACGACGCCTTTTGGGCGCAGAACAACATCCTCGCCAGTCCCACGCGCTACAAGGACATGCCGGTCTATCTCGTCGGCGGCTGGTATGACTCATGGGCGGGGAACACCTCGGCGAATTTTCAGGCGCTGTCGAAAACGCTGAAAAGCGACGTGTACCTCATCATGGGCCCGTGGATTCATGGTGCGCAGGGCAAGTCTGCGCATGGCCAGGTGGACTTCGGCAAAGACGCCGCCATCACCGATGAACTCGCCTGGCGGAAGGAATGGTTCGACCACTGGATGAAGGGTCTCGACAACAGCGTGGGCAAGGCAGCACCCTTCGCCAAAAAAGTCCGCATTTTTGTCATGGGCACGGGAGATGGAAGCAGGACGAAGGACGGACGGCTCAATCATGGCGGGCAGTGGCGGGACGAAAACGAATGGCCGCTGCAGCGTGCGAAGCTCACACCCTTTTATCTGCACGCCGAAGGCCTGCTCAGCAGTGCGAAGTCAAACAAGGCTCGCGGCGCCACGACCTATGAGTTTGACCCGAAAAACCCCGTGCCCACGCTCGGCGGCAACATTTCCTCCGGAGACGGCATCATGCAGCAGGGCGCGTGGGATCAGCGTGGGAGCGACCAGTTTTGGAACTGGTCGAAGCCCATCCCGCTCTCGGCGCGCAGCGATGTGCTTGTGTTCCAGACCGAGCCGCTGGCGGAGGACACCGAAGTCACCGGTGAAATGGAGGTGAAGCTCTGGGCTTCATCCGATGCTCTGGACACCGACTTCACCGCCAAGCTGATCGATGTGTATCCTCCGGGAGCCGACTGGCCGCATGGCTTTGATCTCAATCTCACCGACGGCATCGTGCGCGCACGTTTCCGCGACTCCCTGCAGGAGGAAAAGCTCATGGAGCCGGGGAAGGTCTATCCCTTCACCATCAAGCTCTACCCCACGAGCAACGTCTTCAAAAAAGGCCACCGCATCCGCGTGGACATCAGCAGCAGCAATTTCCCGCGCTTCGACGTGAACCCAAACACCGGCGAACCCCTGCAGCAGCACCGCCGCACAGTGACCGCGACGAACACAGTGCATCACGACCGCGAGCATCCCTCGCACATCGTGCTGCCAGTCGTGCCCGCAAGGTGAGGACGCCCGGAGGCGCGACCACGCCTCTCCCTCTCCCCGCCCCTGAAAATCGCGAGCCGACCAGTTTTTCCTTCGGGGAGAGGGCTGGGGTGAGGGGACGACGCCCTCCTCCGCCAAGTAAGCCCGCTGGCTCCAGCTTACCCCGGAACGCCGTCACATTTCATCACGCCCCCAGCGCCTTCGAAAGCATCTCCATGCTCGCATTCCCGCCCGTGAGCACACACGCCACGCGCTTCCCTTTCCACTCCTCCCGCCGCTTCTTCAGCGCTGCATAGGCCAGCGCGCCCGCGCCTTCGGCGATGTTGTGCGTGGCCTGAATGATCTCCCGCATGGCCGCCACCGCCTCCTCATCGTTCACCGTCACGATCTCATGGGCATGGCGGATGATGTGCTCCAGCGCCTCCCGGTTCGGCGTTTTGCAGGCCACGCCCTCCGCCACACGTGTCGTGCTCGGCTGCTCGACAAACTGCCGCTGCTGAAACGACAGCGCATACGCGGGCGCATGCTCGGACACCACGCCGATGATCTTCGTCTTCAGTCCCAGCGCTTCACGCGCCGCCGCGATGCCGCAGAAGCCGGAGCCAAGACCGATGGGCACAAACACCACATCCAGGTCACTCACCGCGTGAAAGAGCTCCAGTCCGTAGGTGGCCACGCCGCGCACCAGCCAGGGATGAAACGAGGGCACGGCATGCAGTCCTTCCTTGGCAGCCAGTTCGCGCGAGTACTCCAGCGCCTCCTGAAATTCGCGGCCATGCTCCACCAGTTCCGCGCCCAGCGAGCGCATCGCGGCGTTTTTCTCGGGGTTGTTGCCATGCGGCACCACGATCACGGCGCGCAGCCCGTTCAGCCTGGCGGCAAAGGCGATGGACTGGCCATGGTTTCCCGTCGTGGCCGCGATCACACCGCGCACCTCGGGCTGGCGTTGCTTCAGCTCGTTCATGTACACCAGCCCGCCGCGGATTTTGAAGGCGCCCACCGGCGTGTGGTTCTCATGCTTCAGCCACAGCGCGCAGCCCTGGCCCGCCTCCAGCAGCGGCCACCGATACGCCGGCGTTTCGTGAATGTGCGGACGAATGAGCGCCTTGGCGGCTTCGATTTCGCTGAGGGTTGGCAGTGGCTCCATCTTGGATGGCTAGGCATGAACTTCGCAAAGGCAAGCCCGCAGCCGACGTTAAGAGCCGCATCATGAGCACTCCCACCACCACCCGCCGTCGTTTTCTCCAGACTTCTCTCGCTGGAATGGTCTCCATGCCCGCATGGGCTGCCCCGCTCGGCGCCAATGGCGATGTGCGCGTGGCCACCATCGGTTTCCGCGGGCGCGGGCGCGGTCACATCAAGGAGCTGCTGCAGGTGCCTGGCGTGCGGCTGGTGGCGCTTTGTGATGTGGATCAGGACGTCATCGACAAGCAGGTGGCGGAGCTCGCGAAGAAAAACATCACCGTGAAGACCTACCGCGACTTCCGCGAATGCTGCGCGGACAAGGACATCGATGCCGTGACCATCGCCACACCGAACCACAGCCATGTGCTCATCGCGCTCACCGCCCTGCAGCATGGCAAGCACGTCTATGTGGAGAAGCCCGTCTGCCACAATCTCGTGGAAGGCCGCAAGCTCATGGCCGCTGCCACGAAAGCCGCGGCAAAGGGCATCGTGGTGCAGCATGGCATGCAGCGCCGCTCGGATCTCGGCTGGGCTGCCGCGATGGACTGGGTGAACGAGGGCCACATCGGCAAAAAGAAGCTCTCCCATGCGCTTGTGCACGGCATGCGCCTCAGCATCGACAAGGTAGGCGCTCCGCAGCAGCCGCCGGCCACGGTGGACTACAAGCTGTGGTCCGCACCCAGGCCCGAGCTGCCCGTCATGCGCAGGCAGTTCCACTACGACTGGCACTGGCAGTGGGCCTACGGCAATGGCGACATCGGCAACCAGGGGCCGCATCAGTACGACGTCGCGCGCTGGGCGCTCAATGACCCCGCCACCCTGCCGCAGCGCGTCATGAGCCTGGGGCACCGCTGGGGTTATGTGGATGACGGCCAGACGGCGAACTGCCAGCTCGCCTTCCACCCCTATGAGCCCGTGCCGCTGCTCATGGACATGTTCGGCCTGCCCATGAAAAACATGGACAAGAAATCCGGCGAACCGCCCTGCAAGGGCATCCGCACCGGCAACATCATTCACTGCGAAGGCGGCTACGTGGCCGAATCGAAGGCCTACGACAACGAGGGTAAAACCATCACGAAGTTCGAGAATTTCCTCACCGGTCCGGATCACATGAAGAACTTCATCGACTCCGTGCGCGCCGGCAAATACACCAAGGACGTGCTGCACATCCACCATGGCCAGCAGGCGGCCGCACTCGCCCATCTCGCCAACACCTCCTACCGCCTCGGCAAGGGGATGAAGAACGCGGAGATCAAGGAGCGCCTGCAGGGAGACAAGTTCGGCCAGGAAATGTTTGAGGCCATGCTTGCCACCCTCGCCGCAAATCAAATCAACACCGAGGCCGAGCAGGTCGTCGTCGGCCCATGGCTCGATTTCGACCCCGTGAATGAAGTCTTCACCGGCGAATTTGCCGCCGAAGCCAACAAACTCGCCCAGGAGGAATACGCCGCCGGATTTGAACTGCCGGAGGTGTAATCCAACGAGCGCCTGATAAGTTCTCTATTCGGTCCAATCAAATTCACGGCTTCGGAGCGATTCAGAACTTTTCCCCTCTTGTCATGACAGCGCTGCATTGCAATCCATTGATCCCGTAGGGATCACAGCCGGTAGCCAGGGATAAGCTCGCGTAGCGAGCGCCATCCCTGGATAAAGCCCGTCCCTCCGGAAAGCAAAGCCAGCGCTTTCTTAACACGCCGCGCCTGCCAGCAGCGTCTGCCTCGTCATCCCGCCGCAGCTGGACCGCGAGTTGCCATGCGTACTTTTCCGAAGTTCGACGGCGTATGGCATGCCCCTCAGCGCAGCGCATGCTGCCTGCGGAAATCCTTCGGTGACATCCCCACCACCTGCTTGAAGCGCCGGGAGAAATGAAAGGCGTCGTGGAAGCCCAGCTCATCGGCGATCCTTCCCAGCGTGTGGCTGCTTTCCAGCAGCCTCGCGCAGGCGCGCAGCACCACCGCATCAGCGCGAAATTCGCCGGGGCTCTTGCCGGTCATCTGCACAAATCGTTTTCGAAACGCGCTGTAGGACATGCCAAGCGTCGCGGCGATCTCTTCCAGCGAGGGCGCGCCCAGCCTGCCCTCCGCCAGCATGCGCTCCGCGGCTTCCCGCCAGTGCAGGGTCTCCGTGGTCTGATTCCGTGCGTCATCATACTGCAGGGCGTCCGCCAGCCACTGCTGGAAATGGCACAGGCGTGAGAGCGCCGTCTCCGCGGGGGCGTCCGGCGGCGGTTCCAGAATGCGGCGCAGCCGGTCCACCCAGTAGGGCAGCGGGCTGAGCTCCAGCACGCGGCTGCGCTCTCCAGGATGGCCCGCGGACTGCCACGCATCAAAGACGCTGCCATTGAACCACAGAAACATCTCGCTCCAGCGCACGCCCTTTTGCGGACCGTAGCTTTGATTGATGCCGGGCCTGGACCACACCAGCGTGCCGGGCTTCATCACACATCGCACGCCGGTGTCATCCAGGTAGTCGGCACTGCCTTCCAGGGTAAAGACGAGCAGGTAATTGGGCGTGGGGCGCAGGTAGTGCGGCGGTGGCGCATGAGCATACGTGGCCTGGCTGTTCCACTTCGTGCCCGCATACACGATCTGCCCCAGGTCGCAGTGCACAGGCCGTGTCGCGTTCAGATTCCAGGGGCCTGGAATGTTAAAATAGAGGTTGGGGTCACGTGCGTCGGCCATGTCAAAAGATGCATGAATGAGGTCAAACATTCAATTTGGAGCAGGAAGGAATGACCGTACTGGTATGACAGACGATCTATGCCCGCCTCACGCCAGCCTGTTCCCTGTCTTCGAAGCCTCCTGGCTCCGGGCTTGCAGGCGTGCATGGGGCTCCTGCTCGCGCAGCCTCTTCTGGCGGTCGATTACACAAAGGACATCAAACCTCTGCTCAAGGAGCGCTGTGTGTCCTGCCACGGCACCGTGAAACAAAAGGGCGACTTGCGGCTGGACGCGGGGGCTTTGATTTCAAAGGACGTGCATCAGGAACTGCTCCAGCGCATCGCCGCCACCGATCAGGACGAGCGCATGCCGCCGGAAGGCAAACGCCTGAGCACGGAACAGATCGACCTGCTGCGGCAGTGGATCGCCGCCGGCGCACCGTTCCCATCGGATGAAGCGATTCCGAAGAAGCCCTCCGAGCACTGGTCGTTTCAGCCGGTGCGGCGTCCTCCCGTCCCCGCATCCGCCTTCAGCCATCCACTGGATGCTTTTGTCTTCGGCAAAGGTGATGCCGCGCCGCAGGCGGCTCCTCCAGCGCTGCTGCGCCGCGTGCATCTCGATCTCACCGGTCTCCCGCCGACCCTTCAGGAGCAGGAGAACTTTGCGAAGTCCGGGGATCTCGCCGCGGTCATTGACACGTTGCTCGCACGCCCCGAATACGGCGAGCGCTGGGCCCGGCACTGGCTGGATGTGGTGCGCTACGCGGACAGCAACGGCTACGAGCGCGATGCGGAAAAACCCTTTGTCTGGCGCTATCGCGACTACGTCATTGAGTCGCTCAATCAGGACAAGCCCTTCAGCCGATTTGTCATGGAGCAGCTCGCCGGTGATGAACTGCCCGACCGCTCTCTCTCTTCTGTGATCGCCACCGGCTTTCTCCGTCTCGGTCACTGGGATGACGAGCCTGCGGATCCCGCGGCGGATCGTTACGACCAGCTCGATGACATTGTCAGCACCACCGGGCAGGCCTTTCTCGGCCTCACCATCGGCTGCGCTCGCTGCCATGATCACAAGTTCGAACCCCTCGCCACGCGGGACTACTACAGCCTCGTGGCCGTGTTCAATCCGCTGCAACGCCCCGCCAAAGGCCGTGCGGAGCTGACCGTACCCGTCGATGGCACCGAGGTTTACACTTGGAATGAACCCTCTGCAAAGGCGCCGGAAACACACGTGCTCATACGCGGCTCGCCCACACGCTTTGGCGATCTCGTGGAGCCCGCGGTGCCTGCCATTCTCGTCAGACAGCAGCCGGCGTTTTCATCCTCGAATGCCGCGACCACACAGCGCCGCCTTGGGCTCGCGCAATGGATCGCGAACGAGCAGAATCCGCTCACGGCCCGTGTGATTGTGAACCGTGTCTGGCAGCAGCACTTCGGCCAGGGCATGGTGACCACCGCCAATGACTTTGGTCTCATGGGCGCTGCTCCCACGCAGCCCGAACTGCTCGACTGGCTCGCGCACTGGTTCATGCATGACGCCGGGTGGTCGCTGAAAAAGCTGCACCGCCTCATCCTCACCAGCCGTGCCTGGCAGATGAGAAAAACGCCGGACTCGCTCATGCGCTACCGCCGGCTCGAAGTCGAAGCCATCCGCGACTCCATGCTCGCCGTCAGCGGCCGCCTCAATCCGAAACGCTTCGGCCCCGCGATGAAGCCCGCCATTCCCAAGGCCGCGCTCGAAGCCAACACCGACAAGGACAAAATCTGGAAGCCTTCCGACGAGCACGAAGCCTCGCGCCGCAGCATCTACACCTTCATCAAACGCGGCCTCGTCGTGCCCATGCTGGAGACACTGGACCTCGCCGACACCGTCAGCAGTTGCCCGCAGCGCCAGGTCACCACCGTCGCACCGCAGGCGCTGAGTTTGTTTAACGGCGAGTTCGTCAACCAGCAGGCGCGCCATTTCGCGGAACGCCTCAAGCGCGAGGCCGGGGATGATCCCGAAAAACAGATCTCCCTGGCATGGCGGCTCGCACTCGGCCGCGAACCTTCGCCCGACGAGACGACGAAGATGCACGCCTTCCTTCAGGAGCAGCCTCTGGAGCAGGCCTGCCGCGTGATTTTAAACCTGAACGAGTTCGTCTATCCCGAATAGCCATGAACCGCCCTCTCACACGACGCGAATACCTGATGCGTGCCACCGGCGGCTTCACCGGACTGGCGCTGGCGGATTTGATGGCTGCGTCACCCCTTGCTGAAAAGCGCGCCCACTTCGCAGCAAAGGCGAAACATTGCGTGTTCCTCTTCATGAATGGCGGGCCGAGCCAGGTGGACACCTTTGATCCGAAACCGGCGCTGAAGAAATACCACGGCATGCCCTACACGGGAGACGCGAAGGTGGGCTCCAACGGGCGTGCGGTGGGGCATCTGATGCAGTCGCCGTTTGAGTTTAAAAAGCACGGGCGGAGCGGGCTGGAGATCAGTAGCCTGTTTCCGCACACAGCGATGCATGCCGACGACCTGTGCGTGATCCGCTCCATGCATGCAGACACCGCGGCGCATGCCTCTGGCTGCCTGCAGATGAACACCGGCAGCATCTTCATCGGCAAGCCCTGCCTCGGCTCCTGGCTCAACTATGGCCTCGGGTCAGCCAATCAAAACCTGCCCGGCTTTGTGGTGATGACGGACCCACGTGGCGGGCCCATCGGCAGCGCCTCCAACTGGACGGCAGGCTACATGCCCGCGGCGTATCAGGGCACGCTGTTTCGCAGCGGCGGCTCGCCACTGCTCGATCTCGCCACACCGGAAGGCACGACCGAACGCACCCAGCGCCGCAGCCTGGACCTGCTCAAGTCTTTGAATGAGGAGCACCTCAGGCGGCATCCGGAAGAGACGGAGCTGATGGCGCGCATCGAGTCCTACGAGCTGGCCTATCGCATGCAGACCGAGGCGATGAGCGTGGTGGATCTGGACAGCGAAGACGCCGCCACCCGCGAGATGTACGGACTGAACCATCCCCGCACGGCAGACTTTGGCCGCAAATGCCTCATCACACGCAAGCTCATCGAAAAAGGTGTGCGCTTCATCCAGCTCTATTCGGGTGGCGGCCATATCGAAGACACCTGGGACGGCCACAACGACTGCATCACCAACCACACGCTGCACGCCGGAGAGACCGACCAGCCCATCGCCGCGCTGATTGCCGATCTAAAACGTACGGGCCTGTGGGAGGAGACGTTGCTGGTCTGGGGCGGTGAATTTGGCCGCACGCCCACCAGCGAAGGCGTGGGCAAACCGGGGCGCGACCACGACTGGCACGGTTTTTCCATGTGGCTGGCCGGCGCCGGCGTGAAAGGCGGCCAGGCCATCGGCGCGACCGATGAGCTGGGCTTCAAGGCCGTCGAAGACCGCTGCCATGTCAGCGACCTGCACGCCACGATCCTTCATCTCATGGGCATCGACCACTCGCGTCTCAGCTACCTCCATCAGGGGCTCGATCAGCGCCTCACGGGCGTGGAGGACCGGCGGGTGATCACCCAGGTGCTGGCCTAGTGGCTCCGCCCGCTTTTGTTTGATCAAACGGCTTTCAGGATACGTTTGGTCTGCCTCCCGACTATGAAACACCTCGCCTCGTTCCTGTTCATTGCCCTGGCCGGCCTTCATGCCGAGACCCCGCCCCCCGTCGCCCAAACCTTGCAGCCGTTTGTGGATGACAAGGTGCTCGCCGGAGCCGTCACCCTGGTGGCCGACAAGGACAAGGTGCTCGAAGTCAGCACCGTCGGCTGGGCGGACATCGCCGCGAAAAAGCCGATGACCAAGGACGCCCTGTTCTGGATCGCCTCCATGAGCAAACCCATCACCGCCACGGCCTTCATGATGCTGGTGGATGAGGGAAAAGTGTCACTGGATGATCCGGTCGAAAAATACCTGCCGGAGTTCAAAGGGCAGATGGTCATTGCTGAAAAAGACACAAAACATGTGCTTTTAAAGAAGCCAAAACACCCCATCACCGTGCGCAATGTGCTCAGCCACACCAGCGGTCTGGCCTTCAAATCCGCTGTGGAGGACCCCACGCTCGACATGCTGCCGCTGCGCGTCGCCGTGCTCAGCTACGCCGCCGCCCCTCTGCAATTCGAACCGGACACGAAATACCAGTATGCCAACGCAGGCATCAACACCGCCGCCCGCATCATCGAGGTCGTGTCGGGCTTGAAGTATGAGGACTTCATGCAGCAGCGCCTCTTCACCCCGCTGGGCATGGTGGACACCACTTTCTGGCCCAGCGAGGCGCAGGAGAAACGCATCGCCCTTGCCTACAAGGCCAACCAGGACAAGACGGATCTGGAGGCCATTCAGGTCAGCCAGCTCCACTACCCGCTGCACGACCACATCCGCCAGCCGATGCCCGCGGGTGGCTTGTACAGCACCGCCGCCGATGTGGCGAAATTCTGCCAGATGCTGCTGAATGGCGGCCAGCTTGGCGGCAAACGCTACATCTCCGAGGCGGCGCTTAAACAACTCCAGACGAAGCAGACCGGCGAAGGTCTCAATGCCTACAGCCTTGGTTATCAGCTCAACGGCACCGCCTTTGGCCATGGCGGAGCCTATGCCACCAACATGAGCATCGACCCCGCCAAAGGCATCGCGATGGTGTTCATGGTGCAGCACAGCGGCTGGAGAACCGACGAAGGAAAGAAAATTCTCCCTGCTTTTCAGAAGACCGCCACCGATCGGTTTGCGAAGTGACTCCACACTCCATATACAACTAACTCACCATGAAACTCGTCCTTCTTCCCTTGCTCCTCGCAGCGACTGTCCATGCGCAGACGCCCGCCCCTGCTCCTGCCACCAAGCCTGCTCCCACACCTAAGCGCGCGCCCACCGTGGCGAACGTCCCGTACGGCACGCATGAGCGGCAGGTGCTGGACTTTTACAAGGCCGACTCCGCCAAACCCACGCCGCTGCTATTCTTCATTCACGGCGGCGGCTGGGTCGCGGGAGACAAGTCGGGTGTGGGTGAGCTCGAAGCCTGCCTCAAGGCCGGCATCTCCGTGGTCTCCATCAACTACCGCTACTCCTGGCAGGCTCAGATCGCGGGCGTGATGCCGCCGGTGCAGTGGCCGCTGGAGGACGCCGCGCGCGCCCTGCAGTTTGTACGCAGCCGCGCGCTGGAATGGAACATCGACAAGCAGCGCATCGGCGCCAGCGGCGGCTCCGCCGGGGCCTGCTCCAGCCTCTATCTGGCTTTCCACGATGACATGGCCGATCCGAAGAGCAGCGACCCCATTGCTCGTGAATCCACGCGCCTCTGGTGCGCGGCGGTGAGCGGTGCTCAGACCTCGCTCGACCCCAAGCAGCTCAAAGAGTGGACGCCGAACAGCCGCTACGGCGGCCATGCCTTCGGCTTCATGGACCCGAACGACCGCAAGACCCGCGATACGCGCTTCGCCGAATTTTTGGAAAAACGCGAGTCCGTGCTGAAGTGGATCAAGATGTACTCGCCCTACGAACTCGTCAGCAAGGACGACCCGCCCGTCTATCTGTACTACACCAGCGCTCCGGGCATTGGCAAGGAGCAGAAAGACCCCACGCACACCTCCAACTACGGCGTGAAGCTCCAGGAGCATTGCCGCGAAATCGGCGACGAGTGTGAACTCGTGTACCCGGGAGCACCGGATGTGAAGCACAAGAGCATCGCGGACTTTTTGATCGAGACGCTGAAGAAGTAAATCTCACGCCGTGTCATGGCATGGCTGCGAGATGGCAGGATCGTCACGATTGCAGCCAGATAAGCAGGTCAGAGTGCGTTCTACCTGCTCCATGAAACTCGTCCTCTCCCTCCTCCTGTTCACCGCCATCGCTTCTGCCGCCGACGCACCGGCGCAGAAAATCACGCCGCCGGCCAAAAAAGCCGCCGCTCCCGCAGCCAAGGCTCCTGCTAAGAAAAACTATCCGAAGAATCCGGCGCCGACTGTGGCGAATTTCAAATATGGGCCCTTTGAGCGCAATGTGCTCGACTTCTGGCAGGCCAAGTCTGACAAACCGACGCCGGTTCTGTTCTTCATCCACGGTGGCGGCTGGATGGGCGGGGACAAGGCCGGCATCGCCGTGGAGCCGTTCTTGAAGGAGGGCATCTCGGTGGTGTCCATCAACTACCGCTACATCTCGCAGGCGCAGGACGTGGTGCCGCCGGTGAAGGCGCCGCTCACGGATGCGGCTCTGGCATTGCAGACCGTGCGCAGCAAGGCGGCGGAGTGGAACATCGACAAGACGCGCATCGCGGCCAGCGGCGGCTCCGCCGGAGCCTGCAGCAGCCTTTGGCTGGCCTTCCATGACGACATGGCGGACCCGAAGAGCAGCGACCCCATCAAGCGCGAATCCACCCGCCTTCTGACGGCCGCTGTGAACGGACCGCAGACCACGCTGGACCCCCAGCAGATGCGCGAGTGGACGCCGAACAGCAAGTACGGCGGCCACGCCTTCAGCAAGGCCGGCGAGTTCAAAAACTTCGACGACTTCGTGGCGGCCCGTGAGCGCATTCTGCCCTGGATCAAGGAATACTCTCCTTATGCTCTGGTGACTTCAGACGACCCGCCGGTGTACTGCTCCTTTGGCGCGCCTCCGGCCATTGGCAAGGAAGAGAAGGACCCCACGCACACTGCGAACTTCGGCGTGAAGCTGCAGGAGCATTGCAAAGAAAAAGGCGTGGCCTGTGACGTGGTGTATCCGGGCGCCACAGATGTGAAGTACAAGACGACCACTGAGTACCTGATCGCCAAGCTCAAGGAGGCGAAGTGAATCAGGACCGCGTTCACCATTCACAACCATGAAACTGACATCACTCTCCCTCATTGGTCTGGGGCTCTGCCTGAGCCTGGCCTCCTGCGGCAAGACGGACAAGGCTGCGGCGCCTTCCGCGGCACCTGCCGGCTCTGCCTTCCGGCCGATCTTCAATGGCAAGGATCTCACCGGCTGGTATGGGCTGAATCCCCATTCCGTCGTCAAACTCGAAGGTGAGAAGAAAGCCGAGGCTCTCAAAAAAATGCGCGAGGAATTCGCCAACGACTGGAAGGTTGAAAACGGCGAACTGGTCAATGACGGCCACGGTCCCTACGCCACCACCGAGGAGGAATTCGGCGACATCGAGTTTCTCATTGAGTACAAGACCGTGGCGGGTGCGGACAGCGGCATCTACCTGCGTGGCACACCCCAGGTTCAGATCTGGGACAAGAACCAGGTGTTTGACCCGGCCAAACCCACGCGCAAGCCCCACCTCGGCTCCGGCGGCCTGTTCAACAACACCCCCGACACTCCCGGACGTGATCCGCTGGTGGTGGCGGACAAGCCCTTTGGCGAGTGGAACAGTTTCCGCATCCGCCAGATCGGCGCGCGCACCTGGGTGTGGCTGAACGACAAGCTCGTCGTGGATGGCAACGTGATGGAAAACTTCTGGGACAAGACGAAGCCCCTGCCCGCCAAGGGCCCCATCATGCTGCAAACCCACGGCGGTGAGATCCGCTGGCGCAATCTGAAGGTGCGGGACATCGGCGCAGACGAAGCCAAGGAGATCCTCGCCGAAGCTGACGCGAAGAAGTAATCCGTTAAATCCAAACGAAAAAGCCGCGGAGGAAATTCTCCTGCGGCTTTTTTGATGTTCTGAAGCAGCTACTTGTTCAGCACGAGACGCAGCGAGCCGTTGTGCACCTCCATGGACTGGATGCCCGCGAGGAATTTCTGCAGCGCCGGATCAGACTCCACATTGGAGGCCACCAGATCCACGCCCTTGATGTCGCCGAGCCAGCTATTGGGCAGGGAGATGCCGCCAAGGCTCACGTCATCAAGCTTCAGGGACAGCTTATGCTCCGGCGAAAGGCTGGTGCCGAAGGTGAATCGCAGGCGGATCTTTTGATTCGGCACGAGAGGGAAGTCTTCCGGGGCGGTGAGAATGACGGCAGCGGAGACCTGGCCCTCGCCGAACTTCACCTGAACCGTTTCGCCAAGCTCCTGCTGGGCGAGGTAGGCGTTCACTTCCCGTTCGTTGATGACGAGGGTGCGGTTTGCCTCATCGGGCCGTACAGCGGCAGGATTGTTCAGAACCTGCAGCTTGCTGTCATACTCCGCCTTCTCCGCCGCAGTCAGGCTCACGGGAGTCATGGCGGAAGGGTATAAGGTTCGCTTGACCCAGATGGCGCCAGTGGCGGCGGCGATGCCCGCGCAGCCGAGAATGACGGCGAGGGTGATGAACACGGCTTTCTTCATGGAACGCGCCCGTGGTGCGGCGGGTGCTGCGGTGTCAGGGATGGTTTGCATGGTGGTGAGTTTGGATGCTTTCCGCCCAAGAGTATTCATTTGAGCGAAAAAATGCCACCTACATGTTCCCCGGCAGTTTGTAAGGCATTGACTCCACCCGCCGGTCTTGGGAACATCTCAAATAACCATGAAATACATACTCGCTCTCGATCAGGGCACCACCAGCTCCCGTGCGATCCTCTTCAGCCACGACGGTGGCATCGTGGCCACAGCACAGAAGGAGTTCCGGCAGATTTTCCCCAAGCCAGGCTGGGTGGAGCATGATGCGCAGGAAATCTGGGCCACGCAGGCCGGGGTGGCCGCCGAAGTCCTGCACAAAGCCCATGCCACGGCCGCGGATGTGGCCGCCATCGGCATCACCAACCAGCGTGAGACCGCCGTGGTGTGGGACCGCAAGACCGGCAAGCCCATCTGCAACGCCATCGTCTGGCAGGACCGCCGCACAGCCCCGGCATGTGACAGGCTGCGCGCGCAGAAGCTGGACAAGCTCATTCAGAAAAAGACGGGCCTCGTGGTGGACGCCTATTTTTCCGCCACCAAGGTGCAGTGGATTTTGCAAAACGTGAAGGGGGCCAAAGCCCGTGCCGCGAAGGGAGAGCTCGCCTTTGGCACCATCGACTCCTGGCTGCTGTGGAATCTCACCGGCGGCAAGGTGCATGCCACGGATGTCAGCAATGCCTCGCGCACCATGCTCTATGACATCCGCAAAGGCGCCTGGGATGACGAACTGCTGAAAATCTTCGGCGTGCCGCGCTCCATCCTGCCGGAGGTGCGGGACTCGAGCGGTGAATTTGGCGCCACCGCGCTGCTCGGTGGTTCCATTCCCATCGCAGGGATCGCGGGAGATCAGCAGTCGGCCTTGTTCGGCCAGATCTGCACGAAGCCCGGCATGGTGAAGAACACCTACGGCACCGGCTGCTTCATGCTGATGAACACCGGCACGAAGCCCATCACTTCCAAAAACAAACTGCTCACGACGGTCGCCTGGCGCATCCAAGGGCACACCGAATATGCGCTGGAAGGCAGCGTCTTCATTGCTGGCGCAGCCATCCAGTGGCTGCGCGATGGCCTGGGCATCATCCGCCAGTCACCGGAGGTCGAGGCGCTGGCAGCGAGCGTGCCTGACACCGGCGGCGTCTATCTCGTGCCTGCGTTCGCCGGTCTCGGTGCTCCGCACTGGGATGCGTACGCGCGCGGCACGCTGGTGGGGATGACGCGCGGGACCACCGCCGCGCACATTGCGCGTGCGGCGCTGGAGGGCATTGCCCTTCAGGTCATGGATATTTTGAAAGCCATGGAGGCGGATGCAGGCATCAAGCTCAAAGAACTGCGCGTGGATGGCGGCGCCAGCGTGAACAACCTTCTCATGCAGCTGCAGTGCGACCTTCTCGGCGTGCCTGTGGTGCGTCCCAAAGTCAACGAAACCACGGCCCTGGGTGCCGCCTGCCTCGCGGGACTCGCCGTGGGCTATTGGAAAAATCTCGCCGACATCGCCAAACACTGGCAGGTGGACCGCAAATTCAAACCGGCCATGAAAGCCGCCGCACGAGCCGGCATCACGGCAGGCTGGAGCCGGGCGCTGGGTCGTGCGAAGGGATGGGAGGAAAAATCGGCGTGAAACACACCGCGTGGATCAATCCGCCCTGCCCGCTGCTGCCAGAGGAAAACCGGCACTACGACCACACGGACATTGAGGCATTGAACCATGAGCGCGGACCCCTCTTTTACGAAACCGCGCTGCATTATGCGCAGAGCCTGTGGCGCGAGGGCTTTCCTGCCAAAAGCATCCTCATCATCAACCGCGCTCTCTCACTGCCCTTGAGTGCGGAGGAGCCTGTCCTGGCGAAATGGCCGCTGCCTTATCAGGCGCTGGTGTGGATCATGCAGCATCGTGTGGAAGGGCAGTTCATCGGCAATCCGCGGCGCCACTGGCAGCACCTGGCCACGCGCATGGTGGAGCCGAACAAGGAGCTGCGCACCTGGCGCGCCTGGGCCTGCTGGTACCTCGCGCAGTTGATCCTGCCGGAGGCGGAGTTTCCTTCGGATCAAAAGCAGATTCGTGAGGAGCAGCTCGTAGAGCCCACGCAGGGGGAGATCGCCGCCCACCTGCATCGTCTCTCGCCAGCGCGTGATGAAGACACCTGGAAGCTGGCGGTGAGCACGATCCAGGCGCCCCGGGCCCATCGTGAGCCGCTCACCGCACGCATCCGCCGCATCGGTGCTCAGGAGCTCCCCACCGTGCAGCAGCTCGGGCATGAAATCTGGCATGCGTATTATCCCGGGATCATCAGCCTGGAGCAGATCCGCTACATGCTCTCCATCTGGTATCAGCCTGGCGCCATGGCGCATGAGATGCAGGCGCGGGAGGTGTGGTATGCGCTCGTCGAAATCGCCGGCCCCAGGGCCGTGGGATACATCTCGTTTGAAAAGCTCCTGTTTGAGCCCGTGCTCTTCATTAACAAGCTCTACCTCCTGCCGGAGGTGCACGGTCACGGCCTCGGCTCCATCACCCTCGGCTGGGCTGAGGACCGCGCCCGTGAGATGCGCTGCAAGTCCGTGCGCCTGCGTGTGAACAAACGCAACGCCCCCGCCATCCGCGCCTACCTCCGCGCCGGCTTCCGGTTCATTGAAGACATCGTGAGCGACATCGGCAGCGGGTTTGTGATGGATGACTACGTGATGGAGAAGGCGGTGTGATTCGAGATCGCCTTTGACACCCTTGATCGCACATTCCATCTCACCCAGTGATCCCCCTCGACCTCTCCCTCGCTGAAGTTCCCGGCATGCCTGCGCATGCGGCGCGGTTGCTGGCCAAGGAGGGCGTGAAGACGGCGGCGGATGTGGTCTGGCATCTGCCATCCCGCCACGAGGACCGGCGGCAGATGCAGGCGCTGGCATTTCAGGCGGGGCTGCTGCCCACCTGCCATCACGTGCTGATCACGAAGACAGGAAACAAGTTTTTTGGCAGGCGCTCGGGCGTGTTTGAGGCGGTGACGCGGCATGCCACCGGCTTGCTGGGGCAGCAGCTCACACTGAAGTGGTGGAACATGCCCTTCATGAGCCGGGTTCTGGCGGAGGGACAGGAGCTCATCGTCTATGGGGTGATCAAGGACACGAAGGGCCGGCTGAGCATGGCGCATCCTGAGTATGAGATCGTCAAAGGCGGTGCGGATGACGATGCGGAACAGATCCACACGGGGCGCATCACGCCCATCTACCGCCTGCGGGGAGCCATGACGCAGAAGGCGCTGCGCGTGGCGGCGTGGCATGTGCTGCAGGCGCTGCCGGAGGCGTTTACGGGGGATATTCTTCCCCCTCCGAGCGGGGAAGGGGAGTTCGCCGGAATGTCCCGCTCCAAGGCGCTGCGCGAGGTGCATTTCCCCACGAGTCAGGAAAGCCTGGAGCAGGCCCGGCGGTATCTGGCCCTGGAGGAGTTTTACGGCTATCAACTGCGTGTGGCACGAAGGAAACGCCGCGTGATCGAGGCCGGCGGCCGAAGGCAGGCCGGCACGGGCGAGCTCCTGCGGGATTTCTTCAATGAGCTGCCGTTTCAGCTCACGGCGGCGCAGCAGCGTTGTTTGGATGAGATTCATCGGGACATGGCCTCGGGCAATCCCATGAACCGCCTGCTGCACGGAGATGTGGGCAGCGGGAAAACGGTGGTGGCGTTTGCCGCCATGCTGCGCGCGGTGGAGTCAGGCCGGCAGGCCGTGCTGATGGCCCCGACGCAGATCCTGGCGGAGCAGCACGCGCGCAATGCCCGCAAGTGGCTGGAGCCGCTGGGCCTGCGCGTGGCGCTGCGCACGGGCTCGAAACGCGAGGACGGGGATGACTACGAACTGATGCGTGGGAAAAGCAGCCTTGAGAAACCCGAGATCGTCATCGGCACCCACGCGCTGCTGCATGACGCGGAGCTGATGCACAACACGGGCATCGTGGTCATTGATGAACAGCACAAGTTCGGCGTGGCGCAGCGCGCGAAGCTGATTCACAAAGGGGACACACCGGACGTGCTGGTGCTTACGGCCACGCCCATTCCGCGTACGCTGACGCTGACCATCTACGGAGATCTGGACGTCTCCACCATCGAGCAAAAGCCTCGCGACGGGGTGAAGATCGTCACGAAAGTCAGGCCGAAGACCAAGCTGAAGGAGGCGGCGAAATTCCTGCGCGAGCAGATCGAGGAAGGGCGGCAGGGGTACATTGTGTATGCTCTCATCGATGAATCCGAAAAGCTGGAGGCGGGCGCTGCGACGAAGGGGCATGAGGAATGGTCCAAACTGCTCGCCCCCTGCGAGGTGGGCCTGCTGCACGGGCGGATGAGCGCGGAGGAAAAGGAGGAGGTGATGAAACGCTTTCGCACCGGGAAACTGGACGCTCTTGTTTCGACGACGGTGATCGAGGTGGGCATCGATGTGCCCAATGCCACGGTGATGTTCATTCATGATGCGGGCCGTTTTGGTCTGGCGCAGCTCCATCAGCTCCGGGGCCGCATCGGCCGCGGGGCGCACACCAGCTACTGCGTCCTGTTTGTGGAGGACAAGGACGAGGAAAACCGCCAGCGGCTGGCGATCATGGAGGAGACGAGCGACGGCTTCCAGATCGCCGAGGAAGACCTGCGGCGGCGCGGCCCGGGGGACGTGCTGGGCCATGCCCAGAGCGGGCAGGCCCCCCTGCTGTTTGGCGAACTGCTGGCAGACACGCGGCTGGTGCGGCTGGCGCGGCAGCTTGCCGAGCGGACGCTGGACGAAGATCCGCACCTGCAGCGTCCGGCGCTGGCGGCCTTTCGGGATGAGACGGTGATTAGCGAAAAAGCGCAGGCGATGATGCAGTGAGACGCGTTTATGAGACGTTGTTTGAAGGATGGCTTAGTCAGACGGGCTTGACGGATGAGGGTTTTACCCGGTCAGTACCGTGTGTCATGCATCCCATTGCTCCCAGTTGCGTTCCCGTAGCGCTGGTTGACCAGACCGAAGTCGTTCGAAAGCGGCACCGGTGTGGCCGTCCGGGCTTTATGACGGTGATGCGTGTGTCCATTGTTTCCGGGGCTGCCCTGGGTGTCACGGTCTTCGCGGTGTGGCTGAAGCAGGAGACGCCGCACCCCAGTGCCGCCATTGCAGTGCGTGAATCGCCGCTGGTCCAGGCGCGCAGCTTGAAGTCCCCGTTACAAACCGCGCAGTCGTCCGCGCTGGCCCCCTATGGATTGCAAAAAGGCCCCGTGCCTGTGACCGCGCCTGCACCTGCGCCTGCCGCCCCAGCGGTGCCGCCGCCGGCGGACAAGGCGCCGGCCACGGCCACGGCCGCGGTGCTGCCGGTCTGGCTGATGCGGGATGTCCCGGAATTTGCGGACGGCAAGAACGCCGGGCTCTCTCCCGCGCAGACGATCGACCGGCTGCGGCAGAGCCTGCGGGAGGCGGGCGCGCGGCAGATGGGGCTGGCGGTACGCTTTGCCATGCTGAACTTGTCCGAACTGCTGGCCATGGAGCCCAAAGCCTGGGCGGCCAGCCTGGAAACGCCCGCCGCCGGCGAGAACCGTGCCTCCGCCATGCTGCTGACGTTTTACCTCTCCTATCTGGATCGTGCCGGAGACGGCGCGGGGGTGAAGTCGCTCGTCAAAGCCATGGGGCAGGGCATGACCGAGGAGCGCGCCGTGCGGGAATTCATCCTGGCGGGGCGCAGCGTGGAAGAATTGGAACGGGAGATGGGGCGGATGTTTGCGGAGGCGGGAGTGGAGCTGCAGTTTACGCGGCGCGGTGGTCTGGCATTCCGGCCTTGATGATCATTCTGGGGGAGAATCCTTTTGCCCCGTCTGGTTTTTGCCCTTAATCCCTGCGCACTCCATGAAGACCTCCTGGCCCATCCGCCTTGTGCGCGCGCTGTTCTTTGCGTTTTCCGTTTTCATCGGCATGGCCATCGCCCTGGGCCTGCAGCAGGACGCCTGGGTGGGCGCGCTCACCGGCGCGGTGTTCATGGGGCTGCTGGTGGTGCTGGACGTGATGCTGGCACACTTCACCCTGCGGGATTTTTCCCACGCCACACTGGGGCTGGCGGTGGGGCTCTTCTGCGCCTGGCTGATCACGCGCATCGGCGTCTTTCAGCTCGCCTACTTCCAAAATCATGACGAGGGGATGGCGCTGCAAAACGTGGTGGAGATCTGCATCTACGGCACGCTGGCATTTTTCGGCGTCACCTTTGCGCTGCGCAGCGACCGCGATCAGTTTGCCTTCCTGATTCCCTACATCCGCTTCCGCCGCGATGGCTCGGAGGGCGAACCGCTGCTGCTGGATACGAACGCCGTGATGGATGCCCGCCTGCCGGGAGTCTTTGCCTCCGGATTTCTCAGCGGCGCGGTGGTGGTGCCACGCTGTGTTTTGAATGAGCTGCAGAAGCTTTCGGACTCCACGGACCCGGCGCAGTCTCTGCGCGGGAAGCGGGGCCTGGAGATGATGGAAAAACTACGGGCCAGGCCGGGGATGAACGTGTCCATTCACGAGGACGGGGTGTCCGATGTGCCGGTGGAGGTGCGCCTGGTGACACAGGCCCGCGAGCTGAACGCCCGCCTGCTGACCACCGACGACAATCTGGCGAAAGTCGCCCGGCTGCGAGGCATCACCGTGCTGAGCCTGCGCGAGCTGGCCGCCGCGATGAATCCAGAACTCAGCGTGGGAGATGAACTGCGGCTGCCGCTGACCAAGCCGGGCAAGGACAAGAACCAGGCGGTGGGTTATCTGCCAGATGGCGCCATGATTGTGGTGAACAATGCCGCCGCGCGCATCGGCCAGACGGTGGATGTGGTGGTCTCCGGCACCCTGCCCACGAGTGCGGGCCGCCTGGTGTTTGCCGAGATCAAGCCGGCCGCGTGATACGCCGGCGCTGCAACAGGCCCGCCGCAAGAGCCAGCGCCACCAGCAGGGCCGAGTGCGGCTCCGGAACCATGGTGATGGCCGTGATGGCGTCCGCGCTGGTGGAAATGCGCGAGGCGTACATGCTGGAGGGATTGTCCACCGGCAGATCGGGGATGAAGGTCCAGCCAAAGGAGTCCGAGCCCTGATAGAGGCCGCCACGGTCAAACAGCGCCGCATTGAAGTCGCTGCCGTCTCCGATGACGTTGTTGGTGTCAAACATGCCGTCGATGCTGTAGTTCACACCCGCCAGCTTCCAGATTCCGCCGTCATCGACAAAGACACCACCGCCGGAGTCGCCGTTGGAAAGAGTGGCTTCTTCAGCGGTCCCGCTCGCGCTGAATGAAGCCGTGAGCAGGTCGCCGATGGCGCTGGAATAGATGCCGCTGACGGTGTTCGTGCCCCAGCGTGCGGTGCCGTCCGGCGTGGTGTCCTGCCACCCGTGCAGGACGCCGCCCACGAGTACATCGGCCCCGCGTGCACCGCCCCGTCCGTTGATCTCCATCGTCAGGCCCGTTTCCAAAGACCCTGTGTAGAGAGGCGCGTAGGTGGAAAAGGTTTCCTGGATTTTGAAGATGCGCAGATCCGTGCCCGCGATGTCCCAGTAGCCGAGACCACCGTTGGCGGCGGTGTCGATGTTGTAGGTCATATCTGCGCTGCCGTTGAAAACGCTGCTCTGAGTGAAGGTGCTGCCCTGGAGGCCGAAGTGCTGCGCGGTGATGAAGTACTGCGGCGCGATCATAGTGCCGAGGTAGGCGCCATAGCTGCCTTCATACTGCCAGCCTGAATCTGCGAAGATGCCGGTGGGGGCGGTGGTGTTGTGGGTGGGATCTGCCGTGGCTTCAAAGACGACTGCCCTGCATGGCGCGGCGGTCAGACACAGCCATGCCAGGGAGGCGCGCAGGAGGAGCGGGGCTCTGGTAGTGGATGCTTTGAAGGGCATGAACATCAGGTACTGTCCTGCGGAACTCTAAAATTTCCATAAAAGTCTGCTAAATAACCCTAGATTTGTGCTGCTGGAGGCGGTGAAATGGGTTTTGCAAATGGCGTGATCTTCGCTTGGTGAAATCCATGCTCGACACTCTGGTCCTTTTTGTTATGGGTGGCGGGCTTGTGACGCAAAAATGAAAAACAGATGGATCAGCATGCTGGGTGCCTGCGTGCTCCCGCCGCTAGTCGGCGTCGGGGTATGCGGAGGCATCATCCATCTTCTGAAGAACCATGAAATGTTCCGGGTGGACGCGGTGGCGCCGCCCACGGCCGAGGCCAGCCGGGTGAGGCAGGGGAAGCTGAGCGAGACCGGCGCCGAAATACGTGCGGCCCTGCCTGTTGACGCTGCTTTTGACCCGGTGCGCGCGCTGCCAGTCCCGGCGCAGCCGAACGCCGAGAAAGCCGCCCTGCAACGCGCGGCTGAGGCTGCAAAGCCTCCTGCCCAGGCGCCGAAGGCGGAACCTGCGGTGGCTGCTGCCAGGAAGCCTGTGAAGCCGGCGCCGGCCGTTGTCATTTCGAAGCCTGTGTGGCGGCCGGTGATCGATCCCATCACGGAGCACTGGACGCGTTTGATGCCGCGCACGGAGGCCTTGCCGCAGGCTTACCAGGCCGTGCTGAATGATGACCCCGCTCATCTGGCGCGGCTGATCGCGATGGGAATTTCACCCCACGAAATGACCCTGGGCGGAGATACGCCGTTGTGCGCCGCGGTGCGCATGGGGCGTGCGGATTGCGTGCAGGTGCTGGCTCTTTCCGGGGTGAACCTGAACCAGTCTGCGCATGAAAAGCAGCCGCCGATCGCCCTGGCTTCACTGCGCCGCAACACGCCCGTCCTGCAGACGCTGCTGGATTTTGGGGTGGATCCTAACACGCGCTTCAACACCCCGGTGCAGAAGCAGCTCATCGACCGCTGCTCGATCAAAGACCTGCGCAACGCCATGGAGAGCGACCGCGGCATCACCCCGCTGATCTGCTGCTCGGCACGTGGAGATGTGGAAGGCGCCGTCACTCTGATGAGGGCCGGTGGCAGGCCTGGCATGGGAACCACGCGGTACCATCGCTACCCCATCAATTTTGCCGCCACGCAGGGCTACCTCTTCCTCATGCGCGTGCTGCTGGGCCGCGATCCGGATTCGGAGCCGGACACGCTGGTGACGGTGGATCTCTCCAGCCAGCGTGCCTGGGTGACGAAGCAGGGGCGCATCATCAACCACACCATGGTTTCCACGGGGCGTGAGGGTTATGGCACTCCGGCGGGGCGCTACGTCATCACGGACAAGCACACCTCCCACGTCTCCACGCTCTACCATGTGAACATGCCGTGGTTCATGCGCCTGAACTGCGGGGCGATCGGCCTGCACAGCGGCTACGTCACGGGGCAGCCTGCTTCCCACGGCTGCATTCGCCTGCCTTATGAGAAGGCCAAACAGTTCTTCGGCCAGGTGCGCGTGGGCGACGAAGTGGAAATTGTGTATTGAGGAGCCGGAGGCCCGTCAACGGCTACAGCGCTTTGAGCAGCTTGTCGTGGATGCCGTCGAAGCCGCCGTTGCTGAAGACGACGATGACATCGCCGCTGCGGGTTTCCTGCTTGAGGCGGTTGACGATGGCCTCGGTGCTGGCCTCGAAATAACAGGGCTTGCCGCGGGCGGTGACGGACTCGGCCACCTTGGCGGTGTCGAGGCGCTGGTCCGCGGCGACTTTTTCGGGATTGGCCACGGCGGCGATGACGGAACCGTCGGCTTCGGTCAGGGCGTCGATCAGCTCGTTTTGCAGAACATTGCGACGGCTGGTGTTGGAGCGCGGCTCGAAGAGAGCCCACAGGCGGCGGCCGCTGTAGCGCTGGCGCAGGCCGCGCAGGGTCTCGCGGATCGCGGTCGGGTGGTGGCCGAAGTCGTCGATGATGGTGATGCCGTGGGCGGCGCCGCGCTCCTGCTGGCGGCGGCGGATGCCGCGGAAGCTGGAGAGACCGGCGCGGATCTCGTCATCGCTCAGCCCGGCGAAGCGGGCGGCGCAGACGCACATGGCGGCATTGCGTGCATTGAACTCGCCGACCATGGGGACCTCGAAGGCGACGCCATTGATTTCAAACCGCGTGCTCTCAGGCGTGGTGCCAGTGATGGTGATGCGGAAGTCGCAGTCCGGACCCAGGCCGACGGTCTTGAAGGGGGCGGGGCATTTGACGCGGAGGGAGAGGCAGTTGGGGTCGTCACCGTTGGCGAGCACAAGGCCGTTGCGAGGGACGGTGTTGAGGAAGCGCTGGAAGGAGAGCAGGATTTCATCGAGATCGCGGAAGATGTCCGCGTGGTCGAACTCGATATTGTTCACGATGGCGCACTCGGGCAGGTAGTGGAGAAATTTGCTGCGCTTGTCGAAGTAGGCGGTGTCATATTCATCGCCTTCGATGACGAAGAGGTCCGAATGCGTGAAGCGCGCGCCCGATTCGAAATTCTCCGGCACGCCGCCGATCATGAAGCCGGGGTTTTTGCCCGCGTGTTCATAAATCCATGCCAGCATGGTGGTCGTGGTGGTCTTGCCGTGGGTGCCACTGATGACAAAGCTGCGCTTGCCCTGGATGACTTCGCGCTTCAGCATCTCCGCCATGGAGACGTAGGGCAGTTTTTTTTCCAGCAGGGCTTCGAGCTCCGGATTGCCGCGGGAGATCGCATTGCCCACCACATACACGTCCGCCTTGAGGGGCAGGTTTTCGGGTTTGTAGCCTTCCGTGACGGTGATGCCGGCATCCCGCAGCACATCGCTCATGGGCGGATAGACCTGGTTGTCTGAGCCGCTGATGGTGTGGCCCAGGGCGCGCAGCGCCACTGCGGTGGAGCCCATCGCGGTGCCGCAGATGCCGATGAAATGAATGTGCTTGGGAGATGCCATGGAGGAGAGGCGCCCGGTTCAGGCAGCAGACGCCAGGCGGGAACTAAAGCAGGCCTTCCAGCCGCCTGCTAAAAGAAAGTTTAGTTCGGCAGGAATAATCGCGGCGGCGTGGGCTCAAACGTTGCGATGGCCGTCCCCCCTGCAGCCAGCCCGAACTGACAAACAAACCACAGCACACCACCACACCTCTCATGAGCACCAAACACATCATCGCCGCCGCCGCCTTCACCGGACTCCTTTCCGGTGCCTACGCCGTCCAGCCCAGCAGCAGCCAGAAAGCCGCCAGCCCCGGGGTCTGCATCGAAAAAATGGCTGACAAAGGCCAGCACGTCTGCCGGGGGCACAACGACTGCAAAGGACAGGGCGGCTGCAAGTCTGGCGACAACGGCTGCAAAGGCAAAAACTCCTGCAAGGGCAAGGGCGGCTGCAACACCATGCCGAAGAAGCCCCGATAAGAACCCCGTGAAGGAATGCAGGCGGCCGGGGTGTCCCGGCCTCCTGCATGCCGCCGGGAGGATGAAATCCAGGCGCAACGCCTCCTCCTCCTCCTCCTCCTCCTCCTCCTCCTTCTTCTTCTTCTTCTTTTCCGAACTCGATTCCCTCCTCATGCCCGTCAATCCCCACAATGGTCACACGGATCTGGGCATCGGCCTCGGCCTTCGCGTGCCGCACTACCAGCATATTCTGGAGAAAAAGCCGGCATGCGGCTGGTTCGAGATCATCTCCGAAAATTTCATGGTGGATGGCGGCCGCCCCCTGCAGGTGCTGGACAGCATTTTGGAGCAGTACCGCGTGGTGCAGCACGGAGTCTCGCTGTACTTTGGCAACGCGGATGCGCTGGACCGCGGCCACCTGACAAAGCTCAGACGGCTGGTGAAGCGTACCCAGACGCCGTGGCTCTCCGACCACCTCTGCTGGGGCAGTGTGGACGGACGCTGCACCCACGACCTCCTGCCCATGCCCTACACCATGAGCGTGGCAAAACACACCGCCAGGAAGATCAGGCAGGCCCGGGATTTCCTCGAAGTGCCCATCTGCGTGGAGAACGTGAGCAGCTATGCGGAATTCACCCAGAACGAGATGACTGAATGGGAGTTCCTCAACGAAGTCGTCGAGCGCGCCGACTGCGGCATCCTCCTGGATGTAAACAACATCCACGTTTCTTCGCAGAACCACGGCTTCGATGCCTTTGAGTATCTGCGCGCCGTGCCGCATCATCGGGTCGGGCAGATTCACATCGCCGGGCATACGCGGCTGGATCACGTGGTTCTCGACACGCACGATCATCCGGTGCCTGATCCTGTCTGGGAGTTGTACGCCGCCGCCGTCCGGTTCTGCGGCAGGACCGCCACCCTCCTCGAATGGGACGACAAGATTCCCAGCTTTGAGGAAGTGCATGATGAAGCCCTGAAAGCCCGCCAATTTCTGCATGAGCAAGCACATGCCGCCTAGCAGGCTCCGCACCAACGCCGATCTGCGCCGGCTGCAGCGCGCCATGGCTGCGGCGCTCATGCAGCCGCTGGTGGGCGAGGACCGTCTGCGAGCAGGCACGCAGGCAGGCTTCATTGCGCCGAACGACCGCATGAGCGGCTTTGAGCGCCTGGAGATCTATGCGCGCCAGTACTGGTTTCGTCTGCTCGACTGCCTTTATGATGACTACCCCGCGCTGCGCGCTTTTCTTGGCGAGCGCCGCTTCCACCGGCTGTGCCGGGACTATCTGGCGCGGCATCCCAGCACGTCATGGACCCTGCGGAACCTCGGTGCGGAGCTCCCGGCATTCATCACGGATCTTGAATCCCGCGACATCGCCCGGGCTGAATGGGCGCAGACGCAGGCCTTTGACGAGGCGGCGAAAAAACCGCTGCGGATCGAAGATCTGGCCGGGGCAGATCCCGCGACGTTTCATCTGGGGCTCCAACCCTGCGTGGTGCTTCTGCAGGCAGACCATGCCGTGGATCACTTCATTGCGGGGATGAAAAAGTCCGCGGCCGACGTGCGTGGCTCCGCCAGCCAGGCCATGGCCGGGGCGTCCCGCCGCAGCCGCCGCGTGCCGAGGGCGCCGAAATTGAAGCGGGAGCGGGTGCATCTGGCCATCCACCGCCATGACAACCAGCTCTATTTCAAGCGCCTCGCTCCTGAGGCCTGCCTGATGCTCTCGGCGCTGCGGGATGGTCTCACACTGGCGGATGCCCTTGAGACAGCCCTGGCCCATGCCAGTCCGGAAAACGACTGGCCTGCGCAGATTCGTGACTGGTTCACCGAGTTTTCCCAGCTTGGCTGGTTCATCAGGGCTTCGCGCAAATCATGAAGCCCTGGACGGCCGCCGGCTCCATGCCCAAACCGGAGAGCACCGGCTGCTCTGAAGGACCGGTGGAAAAAAGCACGAGACGTGGGAATAAACGCCGCAGACCCGCCTCCCACGTGTATTCCCGCCCCATGAGTTCATGGAACTTGCCCTTCAATTTGGCATTGAACTGCCTGAAACCCGCCCGATACCTCGACGCGTGACCGATTCCGTGCCCAGCTTCGAGCAGATCGTGGACGCCCACTACCAGGGCCTCTACCGCTTTGCCCTGAGCATGTGCCGGCGGGAGGCCACGGCCCAGGACCTGGTGCAGCAGACTTTCCTGCAGTGGGCGAAGAAGGGGCACACCCTGCGGGACGCCTCCAAGGTGAAGACCTGGCTCTTCACCACGATCTACCGGGAATGGCTGGCCGTCGCCCGCCGGGAGAAAAAATACGAGGAGGTGGAGTTTGAAGCCGACCAGCACGGAGCCGCCCAGCAGGACGACGACGGGGAAAACCCGCGGGTGGACAGCGCCACGCTGCAGGTCGCGCTCAATGAGCTGGAGCCAAACTACCGCGCTCCGCTGGTGCTTTTCTACCTGAAGGAGCTATCGTACCGCGACATCGCCGAGACGCTGGGAGTGCCCATCGGCACGGTGATGTCCCGCCTCTCACGCGCCAAAAACAGCCTGCGCAGCATCCTGCGCCGCCTTGAAGATTCCGCCGCCTCCAACATCATTTCCCTCACCGCCTCGTGAACCGCGAAGAAGCCAGACTCGAACTCGATGCCACGACGCTCCGTCCGCAGGATGCGTCGCCGGAGGCGCGTGCCATGGCTGGGAGCGATCCCGAGCTGGCGGCGTGGCTGGAGAAGCGCACGGCCTTTGACGAGCAGGTGGCCGAGGCCTTCGCCGCGACCATTCCAGCGGGACTGCGCGAGGACATTTTGAAAAACGCGCGGCGGCCCGCCCGGCCCCGCGTCCGCTGGGTGCTGCCTGTGGTGGCGGCAGCCGCCGCGGCGGTGGCCGTGGGCTGGACGCTTTTCTGGCCCGCGACCAGCGACATGCCAGCGTGGCAGGCGGAGTCGCTCGCCGCTGTGACGAAGGTCGAGTACGGCGTGTCCAGTGTGCATCCGGCACATGACCTCGAATCCATCAAAAAGATGCTCGTGGCCGACCAGAGTCCGACTCCGGCTCATCTGCCGGGCAGTGTGGAGGCCATGCCTGTGCGGGCCTGCAAATGCATCCAGGTGGCGGGGCATGCGGCCTCCATCATCTGCTTTGAGATCGCCCCCGGCAAAGAGGCGCACCTGGTGGTGGTGGACAGCACCGGACTGCCGGATGTGCCGCCGCAGCTTCAGCCGCAGTTCAAGGCCTGCAAAAAATGGAACACCGCAAGCTGGAGCGACGGCAACCAGACCTTCCTTCTGGCGACGACGGCCGACGTGAGCGTGCTGAAGAAGCTGTTTGGGCTGGTGTGAGTGCTACGGAATTTCGGCGAGGCGGATGTGCTGCTTTCCGAGCACCGCATGGCAGTTCACGCACTGCTGGCGCAGCGACTGGAAGGCTGCCGCGGAACGGGTGGCGTCACGTTTCTGCAGGGCCGTTTTGAGCTCCGCGAAGGGACCTTTTTCCCATGCGGCAAGCAGCGGCGTGACGTCAATCCTGCCACCTTGCGCGGACTTCTGCGAAGGGGCGCTCTGGATCGTCCTGGCCACGCTCCCGTGCATGCGCTCCGCCATGGCCAGTGCGTCATCCCACCGGCCTGCCTGCTGGAGTTTGCGTGTCTCGAGCATTTTTCGCTCAGCCGCCATCATGCGGTGGCTGTTCATCATGTCGGCACAGGAGGCCAGGATTAACGCGGAGAGGAGCAGGGTGCGGTGCATGGGCGGGGTGACTCAATCACTTTCCCTCAAACCTGTCACGTCCTTTTGCCAGCGCTTCAATCTTGCGGTCGGCGATGCTGCGTTTGAGCATCCAGAAACCGCAGTCGGGGTGGATGAACTTCACGCGGCCGGCACCGAGCTTTTTCTCGGCGGCTTCGATGCGGCGGGCAATCTCATCGGCGCTTTCAATGTGGTTCACCTTGATGTCCACGACGCCGAGCCCGACGCCGATTTTGGGATCGAGCTCCTTCAGCGCGTCGAGATCAGCGGCGGGGCGGTGAGCCAGCTCCAGCACGAGGTGGTCGGCATGGAGGGAATTGAGAAAGGTGATGAGCGCGGCCCATTCGCCCTTTTGAATGGTCTGGCCGCCGTAGTTGCCAAAGCAGAAGTGCACGGCCTTGGTGCCTTTGACGGCATCCAGCACACGGTTGATGCCTGCGGCGGCGATGGGGGCGTCGGCAGGGTTGCCGGGGATGTTGGCTTCATCGACCTGGACGCAGTCGCACTGCAGATCGGCGGCCTGCGCGGCGAGGGCGTCGGCGATAGCCATGTTCAGCGCGGCGAAGTCGTTGTAATGCGTGTCGAGCAGCGTGCGGGCCAGCATGTAGGGGCTGGTGAGCGTGAACTTGAAGGGGCCGCCGGCCACCTTGCCCGCACGAGCGCAGTCTTCGGCCAGATTGAGCACGCCTTCGGTGATGGGGCCGCGCACGACGGCGGCGGGCTTGCTGCGGAAGGCCATCTCATGCTTGGCGCGAAATGCGGCGGCATCCGCCCGGCCCACGCGGTTGTCGATGCCGCCGAGCTTGTGCACGAAGTACTCGATCATGCCGTTGGTGTCGGGATGATTGACATCGAAGCGGTAGAGCTCGCCATCCGTGGGCAGGTCAATGCCGGCCTGACGCTGGGTGTCGAAGACCACGCGTGTGGCGTCAATGACGGCGGCTTCGCTGGGCAGCGCGCTGAGCCATTCGGGGACGGGATAGGAGCCGACGGTGGTGGTCTGGATGGTGGCCATGGGGCAGACTAGTCAGCATCTCCAGGCGGTGGAAGCCGTGAGTGCCAAAGTCCAAAGGCAGGCAGGATTCGACAAAGTAGAGCGAACTTGCTCCCTGGAGTTTTGCTACACCCCTCACCCGGCCTCTCCCCGAAGAATACTCAGAGCTGCGAAATCTGGGGCGGGGAGAGGAGATTCGCGTTGGGTCTCTTCCAAGCTGAATCGGAGCCTTGGCGCGTCACTCCTCTCCCCGTCCCAGCTCTCTTCGTGCAAAGTTTACTTCGGGGAGAGGCGGGGTGAGGGGAGTGGCAAAGAGCCACTACTTCGCGTTCTTCGGGCCTTTGCCGCGCACGCTCATTTTGAAGGGGACGCCGGGGGCGTCCCATTCGTCGCGGATGACTTTCTCCAGGTAGCGCATGTAGCTTTCGGTGAGCTTGGAGGCGCGGTTGGCGAAGAGAACGAAGTGTGGCACGGGGATGGCGAAGCCTTCGGCCTCGTTCACCTGGGTGGCGTAGAGCAGCTTGAAGCTGTGGGTGCTGCGGCCCAGGGCACCGGGGGTGTTTTCAATGGCATTGGCCAGAAGGCGGTTCAGGGCGCCGGTGCTGATGCGGTTCTGCGCGCCGGTGCGCACTTTTTCGATCTGCACGAAGAGCTTGCCGATGTGGTCCTTGTTCTTGGCGGAGATGGCCACCAGCGGGGCGTAGTTCAGGAAGAAGAACTCGCGGCGCATGAGCTCGTCCAGATGCTCCAGGCGGTCCTTCTGCTTCGCGTCCGGGTGGAAGAGGTCCCACTTGTTCATGACGAGGATGCAGGGTTTGCGCTCCTCCAGGATGAGCTGGGCGATCTTGCGGTCCTGCATCTTGGCGCCGGCGGCGCAGTCGATGACGAGCAGGCAGAGGTCCGCGCGCTTGATGCTCTGCAGGCTGCGGTCCACGCTGGAGATTTCCACCACGGTGTCGAGATTGGAGCGGCGGCGGATGCCGGCGGTGTCGATAAGCTGATAGTGCTTGCCGTTGTAGGTGGCCTTGATGTCGAGCGCATCACGTGTCGTGCCTGGAACATCGCTCACGATGGCGCGGTCCTTGCCCAGGATGGCGTTCACAAGCGACGACTTGCCGGCGTTTGGGCGGCCGACGATGGCGAGTTTCAGCGGCCGCGTATTTTGGCGTGCGATGGCGTCTTCCGTCTCCGTGGATTCCTTCAGGTCGAGACGGGTGGAGATCAGAGCCACGAGCTCGTCGATGCCGAGGCCATGGGCGGCGCTGACTTCCACGGTGTCTGCAAAGCCGAAGCGGGCGAACTCGCCGGCATTGAGCTTGCGCTTGGGGGAGTCGGCCTTGTTGCAGACGAGGATGACGGGCTTGTTTGTGCGGCGAAGCTCACGGGCGAGGCTTTGATCAATGGTGGTGACACCATCGACCACATCCACGACGAAGAGCAGGAGGTCTGCCACATCGAGGGCGATGGAGGCCTCCGTCTGCACCTGGTCGGTCAAAACGTCGTCCGTGCTGGCACCGATACCGCCGGTGTCCATGATCTCAAACCATGCCGGTCCGCGGCGGCACTGCGCCACGATGCGGTCCCGCGTCACCCCGGCCTGATCATGGACGATGGAGATGGTTTTGCCGGCGAGGCGGTTGAACAGGGCAGACTTCCCCACATTGGGGCGTCCGACGATGGCGACGGTTTTGAGCATTGTTCAGAGAGCACGCTGCGCCCCCCGCGTCAATCTTGTCCCGCAGCCTGGAGCTGCTTGACGCCGTCCACCAGATTGAGGATGCCGGACAGGGCGGTGAAGGTGGCGGCAAAGAGCGTGGGCCCGAGAAGCCATTCCGGCTTGAGGTCCAGCAGGATCCACAGAATGGCCGCCATCTGGGCAAAGGTGGCCGTTTTGCCGGTCCAGTGGGTGTGGATCTGGACCTTGCCCGCATAGTGGTCGATGA
Source organism: Prosthecobacter sp. (assembly GCF_044227185.1). Classification (GTDB taxonomy): domain Bacteria; phylum Verrucomicrobiota; class Verrucomicrobiia; order Verrucomicrobiales; family Verrucomicrobiaceae; genus Prosthecobacter. The sequence goes on from NZ_JBGAFO010000003.1 coordinate 378,060, forward strand.
GAAAAGCGCCGCCGATGGACAGCAGATCGCGGCCGATGACGAGGATGGGAAACCACAACGGAAAGTGCTGCCGCCATGCGGTGAAGCTGAGCAGGATGATGGCGGAGAGCATGAGGAGCTTGTCCGCCAGCGGATCAATGATGGCGCCGAGGCGGGTGCGCTGATTGAAACGGCGGGCGATCCAGCCGTCGATGGCATCGCTGATGGCGGCGATGCCAAAGACGGCCGCGGCCCAGAGACGCAGGGCCTCATCCGGGTGCTCACCACGGGCGCTGTCGCCATAGTAGATCACCAGCCCGATGAAGACGGGGATCAGCAGGATGCGGAAAATGGTGATCTGATTGGCGAGGTTCATCCGGGGATCAGTTTAAAGTTTCATGTTTAAAGTTCAAAGTTTGAATTACGCGGCTTGAAACTTTGAGGGTGAAACTTGAAACTGGATTCATGCCGCGAATCGAGCCTGTGGACCTTCTAAACGCCTACTGTGAGGGCGCCTTCCCGATGGGGGAGGACGACGGCTCCATCTCGTGGTACCGGCCGAAGATGCGCGGCATTCTGCCGGTGGCGGATTTTCATGTGCCGCGGCGGTTTGAGCGCTACCTCAAAGATCATCCCTTTGAAGTGCGGTGGAACACGGCCTTTGGCGATGTGATCCGCGGCTGCGCGGACCGTGAGAGCACGTGGATCACGGACACGATCATGGACACGTATGAGGAGCTGCACCGCATCGGCTTTGCCCACAGCGCGGAGGTGTGGCGGGACGGCAAGCTGCGCGGGGGCGTGTATGGCGTGAGCATCGGCGGGGCGTTTTTCGGCGAGTCGATGTTCAGCCGCGAGCCGCAGGCCTCCAAGGTGGCGCTGACCTGCCTGCAGCGGAGGCTGCATGCGCGTGGCTTTCTGCTGCATGACACGCAGTGGACCACGCCGCACCTGGCGATGTTTGGCGGGCACGAGATCCCCTGCGTGCAGTATCTGGAGCTGCTGCAGCGGGCGATTCTGAGGAAGGCGACGTTTATGTGAAGCTGTATCAGCTCTCGAAATAGGTGTAGCCGCGGAGGCCGGCCTCGAAGCTTTCCATGATCTCGCGGCGTTCGGTGGCGGTGATGCGCTTGGAGATGACGGCGCTTTCGGCGAGGTTGCGGAAGCGGGTGAGCATGTCCTTGGGGTCATACTCCACGTAGGTGAGCACTTCGGAGACGCTGTCGCCTTCGAGCTCGCGGCTGTACTTCACCTTGCCGTTTTCCACGCGGACGCTGACGACGTTCGTGTCGCCAAGGAGATTGTGCAGGTCGCCGAGGGTTTCCTGGTAGGCGCCGACGAGGAAGATGCCGAGCATGTATTCGTGACCCTTCTCGATCTGCGGATCGTGCAGCGGGAGGCTGTGATTGATGCCGTGGGAATGGGCAAATTTGTCGATCTTGCCGTCGCTGTCGCAGGTGATGTCTGACAGCACCGCATTGCGCGTGGGCTTCTCCTTGAGGCGGTGGATGGGCATGACCGGGAAGATCTGGTCGATGGCCCAAAGGTCAGGCAGGCTCTGGAAGACGCTGAAGTTTCCGTAGTAGAAGTCGGTCATGATGGTATCGAGGCGATCCATCTGGCTGCCATCGTGCTCGCAGCTTTCCTTCATGCTGGCCACCCAGGTGAGGATGTCCCAGTAGAGCTCTTCGCCATGGGCGCGCTCGCGGAGGTTGACCTTGCCGTAGTTGAACTCGCTGCGGAGCTTGTCGCGGTAGTAGATGGCGTCGTTGTAGATCTCCTGCAGGCGGTCGCGGGAGGTCCTGGCGGCGTGTTTTTCCGCATCCAGGCGCAGCTCGTAGAGATTGCGCAGGAGGGGAGGGGCGTCCTTGTCGATCTCGAGATCGGCGATGCTCTTGCGAGGCTCAAAGCGGTTGATGTCGAGAATGTTGATGATCAGCACGGAGTAGTAGGCCACGATGGCGCGGCCGGACTCGGTGATGAGATCGGGGTGCGGCACGCCGGCCTCGGCGGTGACTTCGGTGATCGCCTCGATGATGTCGGCGCAGTATTCCTTGGTGCCGTAGTTGCTGCTGGCTTCGCTGGCCCCTTTGAGGCCGTCATAGCTGATGGCCAGACCGCCGCCGAGATCGAGAATGCCCATGCGCGCGCCTTCCTGGACGAGGCCGACGTAAACGCGTGTGGCCTCCGTGACCGCCTGACGGATGGCGCGGATGTTGGGGATCTGCGAGCCCTGGTGGTAGTGCAGCATGCGCAGGCAGTCGAGCATGCCTTTGTCGCGCAGGTGATCGACGACGTGCATGAGCTGGGAGATGTTCAGGCCGAAGACGCTGGCGTCACCGCCGGAGCCGCTCCAGTGGCCGGCGCTTTCCGCGCTGAGGCGGAAGCGCACGCCGAGCGTGGGGCGCACGCCCATTTTCTCGCAGCGCTCCAGGATGAGATCGAGCTCCGTGGGCATTTCCAGCACCAGGATGACCTGCAGGCCCATCTTCTGCGCGTAGAGTGCGAGGTCGATGAACTCCTCGTCCTTGTAGCCATTGCAGACGATGTAGGCCTCCGGATCGTGCATGTAGCTGAGCGCGGCGATGAGCTCGGGCTTGCTGCCTGCCTCCAGGCCGTAGTGGTATTTGCGGCCGTAGCGGGTGATCTCCTCAATCACTTCCTGCTGCTGGTTCACCTTGATGGGATAGACGCCGCGATAGACGCCCTGGTATTTGCCTTCCTTGATGGCGGCGGCAAAGCCTTCGTTCAGTTCGTCGATGCGCCAGCGCAGCAGATCGCCGAAACGGATGAGCAGGGGGAGCTGGGTGCCGCGCTCGCGCAGGCCTTTGACGATGGAGGCGAGCGAGACGGGCTTGGTCTTTTTCCCATCCTTCAGGTTCACGACGACTTCGCCAGTCTTCGAGATGTCGAAATACTCATGACCCCATTCGCGGATGCCATAGAGCTCGGCGCTGTCTTCGGTGGTCCATGCGGGGGATTTCATTTTCGTGGGCTGTGTGGGGTGGGGATTTGGGGGGCCGCGATTATGGGGGGAAATTTGGAAATGCAAAGCGACATCTCGGAGACGTGTGCGGCGGGCCGCCCGTCAGAGATCATCGTCAAGGGATCCGGGCGTGGATTTGAGAAAGACGAAGGGGAGGTAGAGAATGGAGTAAAAGAGGACGCCGAGACCGATGGTGCTGAGATTGTACCACGGCCAGGGACCGAGCTGGTCAAACAGGCTGGCCTGCACGGGTTTGGCGCATTGAAAGGCGTAGTTCACCCCGAAGGCGTAGTTCACCACGGCGACCGCGGCATACCAGGCGATGGAGAAGACCATCATGCGCTGCACGGCTCCAGGGCGCGGGCGGACGCCCATGGCGGTGACGACGTAGAGCGCGGTGATGGGCACGCCTGCGTGCATGATGAAGAACAAAAAGAAACGCGGGTCCGGGTATTCATAGACCAGCGCGGGAGTGAGCAGCCCCTGGAGCGTGCCGGCGATGCCGAAGAAGTACACCAGCTCGCAAAAGAAGGGGCGGCGCGTCCACAGCGCCATCACGGCCGCGAGCGTGGCCACGTCGCAGTACTGCAGCGGCAGCGCGGTTTGCATGCTGAGCGATCCGTAGCTCGCGTGCACCAGAAGGCCGAGGGGAAACAAGGCCAGCAGCACGGCGCCCAGGACCCGCTGTGAGAGCACCGCCCAGCGCGTGCGGGCGAGCAGCATCATCAGAATGAACAAAGCCAGCGTGATGGCGAGCACCGCCTTGTGAGATGGGCCGAAGGGGTGAAAGGCGGGAGGCGGGACGGGCATCATGCAGGCGCTTATCATACGCGGCTGTTGCGGAAGTCAGTCGGTTTGTGGCATGGTGCGGGGATGTTGCGCCGCCGTCATTCTTCCTCCCGCTCTTCGAAACCACTCAGCGGCGGCTGTGCCGTCCTGTTCGGCCTGCCTTTCATCCTGGGAGGCCTGGCTGCGGGCTTTTTATACATGCCGGCGATTGTTTCATGGTGGTCAGCCCGTGGCTGGGAGGAGGCTCCGTGCTGGATTGAAAAGGCGGAGCTCAAGACCTCGCACAGCAGCAAAGGCGGCACGAGCTACCGGGTGGAGGCCGTTTATCGCTACGAATTCCACCGTCACAGCTACCATGGCACCCAGGTGAGCTTCTTTGGCGGATCTGACAACATGGGCGATTTTCAGCAGCAGGCGTTTCGGGAACTCGAGACGGCGAAGAACAAAGGCCGGCCCATTCACTGCTATGTGAATCCATCCCGGCCGGAGCAGGCCGTGCTGTTTCGCGAGCTGCGCTGGGGAGTTTTGCTCCTGATGTCGATTTTTCCGACGCTGTTTCCACTGGCGGGCGCCTTGGTGGCGATAGGCGGGGGGCTGCAGTCGCGCAAGGCGGCGAAAAATGCGGGTCTGGAGGCGCGGCACCCCGGCGAGCCCTGGCGGTGGCGTACGGAGTGGGTGGGAGACGCCATCCGGCCCTCGCCGGACGGTCTGCCGTTCATTCTCGCGGTGGCGGGCTGGATTCTCCTGGTGCAGCTCCCGCTGGCGCTGGCGGTGGTGCTCGGCGGAGAAATGGCCAAATCGCCCCTGGCTGCGTGCGCATTGCTGCCATCCCTGCTCGCCTTGATTCCGCTGTACTTTGCCTGGAAGCGCATCCGGTCACGCAGGGCCCTGGGGCAGCCGGAGCTCAGGCTGAAAAAACTTCCGCTGTCGCCGGGCCAGCCGCTGGCGGGAGAGCTGAAGTTTGCGCGAGCGCTGGCTCCCTCGGAGGTGCTCCGGGCGCGCATCCTGTGCGAGCGCCACATCACCCGCAACAGCGGTGACTCCCACGCCACGGTGGAGGAGACGATCTGGGAGCACACCGAAACGCTGTCCTCGGCCATGGCCAGGCGCGATGTGGATGGGACCACGCTGCCGCTGAGCATTGCCATTCCTGCCGGACTGCCCAGCTCGGCTGTGGATCAGGAGTCCATCGACAACTCCCCTGGAGAGCGGCATGTGTGGACGCTGAAAGTCAGCTCTGAACAAATGCCAGGAAGCAAACCGGTGGAGTTTCCGCTGCCGGTCTTTGCGACGGGAAATACGGTCGTGGACGAGGAGCACGCCGCGCAGCAGGAGGCGGGGCCCCCGCTTCTCACCTCGGACGATCTCTCCGCGCGTCTGCAGGCGCGAGGGCTCCAGGTGGAGTTCGGACCCGGCGGCATTCCCTTGGTGATTGACTGTCCGGCGGCCCGGTTTCGCGGCGCAGGCATCTTCCTGCTGGTCTTCGCGGCGATCTGGTCCGGGGGATTCGCTTTCCTGTGCCATCAGGGCGCGCCGCTGCTTTTCCGCTTGTTCTGGGGAATCACCTCGCCGCTGATTTTTGCAGGCGGCGTCTGGACACTGCTGCACAGCCGCCGCGTGGAAATCCTGGCGGGAGGGCTGCACATCGCGAACCGCCTCGGCCCCTTCTTTTCCTGGGGTGAAAGCTTGGAGCCGCGCCACATCACCGGGTTCAGCCACGACACGAACATGCAGTCCGGCAACAAGTTTTACTACCGCGTGCGGGCGGAGACGATCTTTAACAAAAAGCGCACCCTCGTCGATGGCATCACCGAATCCGTCACCGCGGAGACCCTGGCGGAGCGCTTCGAGGAGTGGCGGAAGCGGGGGTGAAAAGCCACTGGCTTTTGAAGAGCCATCGGTTAGACTGGTGCATCATGAGTCAGGCCATTCAAGAACTCGCTTCATTGCGGCAGCGCTTCGACGTTCTAGAGAAAGAGTTTGCCGCATTGCGAGATCGTGTCCTTGGCACCAAGCCTGTGAGAAAGGACTGGCGGAGCACAGTCGGGATGTTGCCTGATGATGAGCTTTCGCGTGAGGCGCAGCGGCTCGGTGCGGAGTGGCGGCGGAACGGGGCCGAGGATTAATCGCATGTTCATTCTGGACACGGACCATGCCAGCGAGCTGGGATTTCGCTCTGCTGCCGGCCTCCGGCTGCTTTCTCGGTTTGACCAGACGGAATCTGATGTAGTGATCACGGCGATCACAGTCGAAGAACAGCTTCGAGGCTGGCTGGCCGCATTGAAACGACATGCCGATCCGTCAGATCAAGTCCTCGACTATGCCCGTCTTGTCCGTCAGGTGGAACTGCACGCAGCCTGGACCGTGCTTCCGTGGGATGCTGATGCTGTCCGTGTCTTCACCGCTCTGCGCAAACAAAGCATTCGTGTTGGGACGCAGGATCTCAAAATTGCCGCCATCACTATTGCTCACGACGGTATTTTGCTGACACGCAACACCGTGGATTTTCAACAGGTGCCTGGACTGCAGTTTGAGAACTGGCTGGATTGATCAAATCCTACCCTCCGTCCCGCAGGGCCACGGCGGGGTCCACGCGTGCGGCGAACCATGAGGGGATCAGCGCGGCCATGAGGCAGAGCACGACAGCGGTGGCGCAGATGGCGAGGAGGTCGCTGAAGTCGGTGTGAGCGGGGATGCTGGAGAGAAAGTAGATGTCCTGGGGGAAGATGTCGCGGCCGGTGAAGCTGGCGATCTGGTCGCGCAGCCAGTTGCGGATGCCGAGGACAAAGAAGCCGCCAGCGAGCCCGGCCACGACACCGAAGAGGGCGACGATGCCGGCCTGCGAGACAAAGATGGTGATGATCTGCCAGGCGCGCGTGCCCAGGGCCGTGAGGATGCCGATCTCCCGCCGTTTTTTCACGGTGACGGTGATGGTGGTGTTCATCACGCAGATGGAGGCCACGAGCATGATGAAAAGCAGGATGAACCACATCATCGTGCGCTGATTTTTGACGGACTCGAGCATCATTTCATGCTCCTGAATCCAGGTGCGGTAGCCCCAGGTCTCCGGCACGGCGCCAGAGCGGTAGATCCGGCCCATCACGCGCTCCACGTCGTCGGGCTCCTTCAGTTCCAGCTCGATGCCGTTGACGTTGCTTTCGAGATTGAAAAACTCCTGCGCCACATGCAGCGGCACATATCCCCGCGTGGAGCCGCGCAGGCCGGTGGTGTCCGCGCGCAGGGTGGCCACGAGCTTGAGGTCCTTGGACAGCACCGTCACATTGTCGAGCGCCTCGGCGCGTTTTTTCTCGTCTCCATCCTCGGGGATTTCGCGGTACTTTTGGATGAACTGGTTCACGCTCTCGGCGGCATGTACAACGAGGGTGTCCCCCACCTTGGCCCCGAGCTCCTTCGCGAATTTGTCGCTCAGAATGATGGTGTCATCCGTGAGATCAAAGCGGCCCTCCCTGATGTGTTTGCTGAGCTTCTGCACCAGGGCGTTGTCCTTCTCATCGGTCAGGCCGATGACATCGACGCCCTGCAGGTTGCCGTTGTTTTCGACGACGACGGTCCCGGTGGCCACCGGCACGGCGGAGATGACTTCGGGGCGCTGGGCCAGAGTCTTGCGCAGCTCGCGCCAGTCCACGGGCTTCGGGCCGTCGGGCCCACCCTCCTGCATGCTCATCGGCTGCACCATGGCATGGGGCTCAAAGCCGATGAGCAACTGCCGGAACTCGCGCTGCCAGCCGCTGAAGACCGACATCACGAACACCAGCACGCCCACGCCGAGCATGACGCCGAGCATCGAGATCACGGTGATGACCGAGATGAACGAACGCGTGGGCCGCAGGTAACGCACGGCGAGAAAGAGGGGGGCGCTGGTCATGGGCTGTTGGGGGATTCCTTTTCGTCCTCTTACTCGACCTCTTCCTCGATCATCTGGCTTCGAAAGGAACAGAGGCTGGAGAATCAGGACAGGTATGTTGGCGTGAGTTCGGAAGTTTTGGGGAAGTGAGGAGCCGTGGAATCGAGGACGAGTTCGAGTAGGAGGACGAGGACGAATCAGTCGCGGAGCGCGACGGCGGGATCGACGCGTGCGGCCAGCCAGGCGGGGGGCAGGGCGGCGAGCAGGCAGAGGATGACGGAACCCAGGCAGGTGACGACGATGAACCAGGGCTCGATCTGCGCGGGAATGGTGGCCAGGAACATGCCGGAGTCCACATCCGTGCTGCCACCGTTCACCACGGCGATGCCCATGCGGATCTCGTTGCGGAAGTGCAAAACAAGGCCGCTGAAAACAAGGCCGATGAGCGTGCCCACGATGCCGACAAAGGCGGCCTGGGAGACGAAGATGCCCACGATCTGGCTCTGCCGCGAGCCCAGGGCTGTGAGCACGCCGATCTCGCGGCGCTTCTGCGTGGTCACGGTGATGGTGGTGTTCATCACGGAGAAGGCCGCCACCACAAAGATGATGAGGAGCACGATGTTCATCATGGCGCGCTCATTGCCCATGGCGGCGAGCCGCGCTTCGCCCTCGTCCGTCCACAGGGAATGGCTCCAGCCGGCGGGGACAAGGCCGGCCTCCTCAAAACGTTTGATCACAGCCTTCACCTCGCCGGGCTGCTTCAGTTCGATCAGCACGCCGTTCACCTGCGTACCCAGGCCGAAGATCTGCTGCGCGGTTTCGAGGGAGCAGTAGCCGCTGGGTCCGGCGGATTCTGTTTTTGTGGCTCCCAGCAGTCTGGCATCCATCGGGTGCAGCTTGATCTCCTTGTAGGCGGCGTGGCGCTTGGTCTCGTCCTGCTCATCAGAGGCGGCGTGGAAGCGGTTCACGGCGCTGGTGACATTGCTGGAGGCATAGACGCTGAGGGTGTCTCCGGGATGCGCATTGATCTCCGCCGTCAGGTAGTCCGGGCATACCAGGCCGCCAGGCACGAGATCCAGCGAGCCCTCCAGCTTGTGTCTGGCGATCTTTGCCATGTAAAACTTCGCGCCATCCTCCGGCAGGCCCAGCACCGACATGGCCGACTGCCCGTGACCATGCTCCGCAAACATGACGCTGCGGATGTAGGTGCAGGCGGCCAGCACCTCTGGCTGCTGGCGCACCTTGGCGAGGAGACCGGCGGTGGCTTTCACGTCCACGGGCTTGCTCCCCTCGGGATGCAGCAGGATGTGAGGCTCGGAGCCGATGAGGGTCTTGCGGAACTCGCCCTCAAAGCCCTTCATCACCGAGCCGATCACAATCATGGCCAGCACGCCCAGGGCGACGCCGAGAATAGAGATGATGGTGATGACGGAGACAAACGAACGCCTGGCACGCAGGTAGCGGCGGGCGAGGAAGAGGGTGGCGTTCGAAAGCATGCGGTGCCCAACAAAGCGATGCCTGTGCTACTTCGCAACTGCCGTGATGCCAAACAGCGGCAGCGATTTCTGCACGGACTGGTACACACCCCAGCCGAGCGGCACGGCGATCCAGGTCCAGGCGATGAGAAGGGTGAGGAATTTCATGGGCGAATCAGGCTTGGGCAGCGGGTGCGAGATGATGTTTGGGATCGACAGGACGGACGAGCAGATTGGAGACCAGGCCGACCAGCAGCAGGCCGACCATCAGGTGAAAGATCGAATTGTAGGCCTGCTCGGGCGGCATGATTTTTTTATTTGCCACAGAAAGGCGGTCCATGAGCTGCGGGCCCAGAATGGCGGCCACTGACCAGGCGGTGATGAGGCGGCCATGGATGGCGCCCACCTGATAGCTGCCGAAGAGATCGCGCAGGTAGGCGGGAATGGTGGCGAAACCGCCGCCATACATGGTCAGTATGAGGCCGGTGGCGACCACAAACAGCGTGACGCTGCCGCGGCCCTGAATCCACGGCACGCTGGCATACAGGCCCGCTCCGAGAATGAAGTAGATGCAGTAGATGCCCTTGCGCCCGATGAGGTCGGACATGGAGGACCAGAAGAACCTGCCGCCGAGATTGCAGAGCGAGATCAGGCCCACGTATCCGGCCGCGGCCTTGGGGGTGACCTTGAACATGTCCTGAATCATCGGCGAGGCCTGGCCGAGGATGCCGATGCCGGCGCTGACGTTCAAGCAGAGGACGATCCAGAGCATCCAGAACTGGGGTGTCTTCCATGCAACGTCCACGGAGACGCTGGCGGTCGTCACCAGTTTTGAGGCATGCTCCCTGGGCACCCAGCCCGGAGGACACCAGCCCTCCGGCGGGACGCGTACGATGAGCGCGCCGAAAATCATGGAAACCGCATAGAGGCCCGCCATCACCAGCAGCGCTTCGGCGGCGCCGACGGAGGTGCCGGAGGAGACGGCGGAGAAGTGCTGCATCAAGTCCTCCGCCAGCGGCCCGCCGATGAGGGCCCCACCGCCAAAGCCCATGATGGCCATGCCCGTGGCCATGCCGGGGCGGTCGGGAAACCACTTCATCAAAGTGGAGACCGGGGCGATGTAGCCCAGGCCCAGCCCGATGCCGCCGATCAAGCCATAGCCGGCATACAGCAGCCAGAGCTGATGCCAGCGAACAGCGAGCGCGGTGAGCACCAGACCGCTGCAAAAGCAGAGCATGCTGGCCAGCATCGTCTTGCGCGGGCCGCTGCGCTCCACCCATTTGCCGAAGAAGGCGGCAGAGAGTCCCAGCAGGGCCAGCGCGATGGAGTAGGCGACGCCCACATCCGCTTCACTCCAGTCTCCGGCGGCAGGCGCCGTGATGCCCAGCGCCATGGCCAGCGGCTTCTTGAAAACACTGAAGCCATACACCTGCCCGATGCACATGTGCACGGCGATGGCGGCGGGCGGGACGAGCCACCGGCTGAATCCAGGCTTGGCGACGGTGGCTTCTCGGGAGAGGAAACTCATGGTGGGATGGGCGGAAAATCCATGCGGAGGGTCGCACAAGGAAGGATTAAAGATCGACAAGAAACGCCCGGTTTCATACGTTTTGAGCGTTATCCGGTGATTTTGCCGGCCGCACCCCATACCCAACACAACTCGATGAAAACACTGCTCACCATCTGCGCCCTCTCCTTCGCCTCCGCCGCCATGGCCGCCGACAAATGCCCCATCAGCGGCAAGCCTGCTGACTCCAGCATCACCAGCACCGGCAAAGACGGCAAGACCGTGGCCTTCTGCTGCGAAAAGTGCAAAGCCAAGTTCGACGCGAAGAACAAGTAAACGCTGAGGCGCTGATGCGCTGAATGTTTGAAAAGGCGGAGCCGGGAAACTGGCCCCGCCTTTTTGCGTCCCTAGCGCTTCCGTGATTCACGTTCGTGCATCTTGCGCTCATAGCCGGTGAGCACGAAGTCTTTGTCACGCGCGCGCAGAAGCGCGTCGTCGATGGAGATGAACCCGTGAATGGCGAGATGGGTCACGCTGTCATCGATGGTGTGCATGCCATCATTGGCGCCGATCTGGATGAGGCTGGGAAGCTGCTGGAGCCGGCGGGAGCGGATGCAGGAGGCGATGCCCTGGTTGTTGACCATGATTTCCGAGGCCATCACGCGGCCATCCTGATCGAGCCTCGGCATGAGGTTCTGACAGATTACGCCCTGCAGGCAGTTGGCCAGCTGCGAGGACACAAAGTCCTGCTGATCCTCCGGGAAGGCGTCCAGCACGCGCATCACCGTGGAAGGCGCATCCTGAGTGTGCAGCGTGCTGATGACGAGGTGGCCCGTCTCGGCGGCGGTCAGCGCGGTGCGGATGGTCTCGAGGTCGCGGAGCTCGCTGATGATGATGATGTTTGCATCCTGGCGCAGGGCGCTGCGCAGGGCCTGGGCAAAGCTGTGGGTGTCGCTGCCCACCTGGCGCTGCCGCACGAGGCTGCGCGAGTGTTTGAACACGTACTCGATGGGGTCTTCGATGCTGACAATGTTGGCCTGCCGCTCCCGGGAGATGTGCTGGGTCATGGAGCTCAGCGTGGTGGTCTTGCCGGAGTTGCTGGTGCCGGTGACGAGGATGAGGCCGTCGCGCAGATTGCAGAGGCTTTCCACGGTGGGGCCGTGGCCGAGGTCGCGCAGCTCGGGTATCTGGTCTGGAATGAAACGGAAGGAGGCCTCGATGCGGCCGAGCACGTAGCAGGCATTGCCACGGAAGCGTCCCAGGTTTTCCACCTGAATGGCGAAGTCCAGCTCCCACTCCTGCTCAAGCTTGGCACGCTGTGTTTCCTTCAGCACGCCGAAGACGAGCTCGCGGATGTCGCCGATGTCGAGGACTTCATCCGTCAGCGGCTGGAGCTGGCCAAAGAGGCGCCCGGTGGGCGGCGCGCCCACGCTGAGGTGCAGGTCAGACCCGCCCTGGTTTATGACCATGGCAAGGTATTCGATGAGATCGTGGTCGCGCATGATGAAACGGAAACAGAGGTTCAGGAGATGCCGCGGGCGGCGCGGCGGAATTCAGCCTCGTTGCCGACGGCGGCGACGGCTTCGGATTCGGAGATGATGCCGCCCTGGTAGGCCGCCACGGTGGACTGGAGGAAGGTGCGCGTGCCGGGGTCTGTGCCGCGGTTCATGTAGTCCGAGACGTCCGCGAGGCTGCGCTTCGCGATCCAGTCGCGTGAGGCGCCGCCGTTTTCCAGATGCTCCGCCAGCAGGAAGAGCTTGCCGTGGACATTTTGCACCAGCTTCTGGCACAGCACTCCCACAAGCTGATGTGACAGCAGGTGAAGGCCGATGCCGATCTGGTCCGGCGGGAAGAGGTTCACAAAGCGCTCCATCGTGTCTGAGACGGTGGCGGAATGCATGGAGGCAAGCACGAGATGGCCGGTCTCGCAGGCCTGGAGGGCGGTGAGGGCGGTCTCGTGGTCGCGGATTTCCCCCACGAAAATGACATCCGGCGCCTGGCGCATGGCGCTGCGCAGCCCGCGGGCAAAGGTGGGTGTGTCGCGGCCCACCTCACGCTGGGTGAAGAGGCAGCGGTTGTTTGAAAAGATGTACTCCACCGGGTCCTCGATCGTCACCACATGACGGGCGATGTTTTCATTCATCCACTGCAGCAGCGCCGCCAGCGTGGTGGATTTTCCCTGGCCGGTGGCGCCGGTGACGAGGATCATGCCGTTTTGCTTCTGCGCCCAGCGCTGCAGCAGCCAGTCTGGCGCGCCCAGGGTGTGGAGGGCCGGAATGTCCGTGCGGATGCGGCGCAGCACGGCCGCCATGCGGCCCAGGACTTTGTGCAGGTTCACACGAAAGCGTGTGTGAGTGCGGGAGATGAGGCCGGAGTCACGGTCCGTGTCAGTGAGGGTGTCTCCGCCGCAGGCCTGCCAGAGCCCGGCCATCTGCGGCAGCAGCAGCGGATCATCGCCAAAAATCATGAGCTGCTCGGCGATCTTCATGCGCGGCACCTCGCCTTCCTGGAGAAAAATGTCACTCGCCTGGTGGTCTTCGGCGGCTTGGAGGATGTCGTCGAGCGTGATGGCCATGGTTGTACGGAAGCTAGCGGGCGGTGCCCATGAGCTCAAGCCTGCACTCAGGGTTTTGTTACGCAGAATCTTCGGTGATGCCGGGTTCTTCCAGCAACTGACCGCAGTACCACAGCATGCGCGGCAGGTGGAAGGGGCCCTTCCACATGTTTCCCTTCAGGTGAACGGAAGGCGTGCCATCGCGGTGCAGATAGCCAAACCACTCGCCGTAGGCGGGATCAGGGAAGTGCGCAAAGCTCCAGTCATGCACCTGCTGGTGCCACTGCGCGTATCTGGCATCTCCGGTGATGTGCCATGCCAGATGAGTGGCGATGACGGCCTCATTGTGCGGCCACCAGAATTTCATGTCGTGCCAGTATTCCTGCACCGGCTTGTTTTGCACATCGCGGAAGTAGAAGATGCCGCCGTGCTCCGCATCCCAGCCGCGCCGCCACATGCAGTCGAGGATTTCCAGGCCGAGTGTGATGTAGCTTTTTTCGCCCCGCCAGCGCCCCTCATGCAGGATGAACCACGCGCACTCCAGCGCATGGCCGGGGTTCAGCGTGCGACCGTCGAAGTGATCGATGAGCGACCCGTCTGGCGAGACGACCTCCATCAGCGCCCCGAGGTCTGGTTTGAAGAAAAACTGCTGAATCTCCAAAATGAAGCGGTCCGCCCACTCCGAGCAGCTATGGCCGGAGACCTTCACATCTCCGAGATTCACGCGCAGCTCCTGCGCGGTGGCGATGCCGATCATGAGCGCGCCGATGCCCATCATCGGACGCGTGTTGGGCTCGATCTTCGGATGCATGAGACCCTTCTCAAACGAGTACTTCAAATACGTGGCGAAGTCTTTCATTGCCCGCGCCGCGTAGCTTTCGTCTCCGGTGGCCTTTGCATAGGACGCGTGAGCGATGGCCGCGAAGGCCTCGCTGAAAACGTAGCGGCGCATGCGCAGCGGACTGCCTTCACGCGTCACGGTGAAGAACAGCTTTCCATCCGTGGAGTAGCCGTGCTTCTCCAGAAAGGCCAGGCAGGAGCCGGCGGCCTCGATCCAGTCGCTGCGTTTCTCCACGGTGTTGTACAGCGTCGAAAGTGTCCAGGCGGCGCGTCCTTGAAACCAGATGCTTTTGTCCGTGTCGAGAATGGCGCCGTCGCGGTCCAGAGAGGTGATGATGCCGTCAAACTCGGCGTCCATGCCATGCCGCATCCAGAACGGCATCACGTCCTTGAGCAGCGTGTCTCGGTAGAGCGCCTTCAGGCTCTGGCGGTGGGCGGGGTCTGCGAGCGTGCGGTTCATTTCATTTCGCCCATTCTGGCGGCTCCGCTGCAAAGGTCACGCGTTCCTTCGTCAAAGGATGCGTGAAGGCGATCTGCAGTGCATGGAGGCAGAGGGGAGGAGCGCCCAGGGCCAGCGTTTGCGTCTCGCCCACTTCGCCACCGGCCAGATAGGCGGCATCACCCACGATGGGAAAGCCGAGGTGCCAGAGGTGGATGCGGATTTGATTGGTGCGGCCGGTGAGGGGGCGGGCCTCCAGCAGCGCGGTGTCATCGGCATCGCGGCGCAGCACGCGGAATTCGGTGCGGGCGTCCAGGCCGCCCTCGGCATCCACCGTGCGGCCGCCGAGTTTGCCGGCTTCGCCGCTCACGGGGACATCGCAGACAAATTCATCCTGCGGCGGGTGGCCCTTCACGCGGGCGAGGTAGATTTTTTCCACTTCACCGCGCTCAAACTGCGGCTGCACAAAGCTGGCGAAGTGGCGTGTTTTGCACAGCACGGTCACGCCGGTGGTGTTGGCGTCCAGACGATGAACACTGCGCGGTTTCAGCGGATGCCACACCGTGTTGAGGATGAACTGCAGCGTGTTGCGGTTGAACCTGCCGCCCACGTGCACGGGCAGCGGCGCGGGTTTGTTGAGCACGATGACGGCCTCGTCTTCAAACAGCACGCGGATGTCTGCATTCACATCCGGCTCCTGCTGGGCGGGCTTCAGATGCAGGTAGCGCTCGCCTGCGCGCACGATGTGGTGCGCGGGGATGATTTCGCGGTCATCGGTGACGATGCGGCCTTCATCGCACACGGCCTGCCACTGCTCGCGGGGGATGTGGGGCATCACGTGACAGAGGCAGTCCAGAATCGTACCCTGGTCACAGGCTTCGGGGACATTGAGCGGCCGTGTTTGGTCATAGGGCAGGCTGCCTGGCAGCGGCGTCACGGCTTCACGGAGCGCTGCATGGCGCTGGGCCAGATTTTCACGCTGCTGCTCTTCGGTGGTCTTGAAACAATACGGGCAGGAGACGTGCTCCACGTAGCGGGGGTCGGCCTGCTCTTCGGCGGTGAGCGGTGTCTGGCAGGCGAAGCATTGGGAGGAGGCGGTCTCGTGCAGGCCGGGATCGACGCCGACGCGCTGGTCGAAGACGAAGCACTCGCCCTCGTAGTGCGCGCTGCCGCATTCTTCAAAGTACTTCAAGATGCCGCCTTCGAGCTGCCAGACGTGCTGAAAGCCTTCGCGTTCCATGAAGGGCGCGGCTTTCTCGCAGCGGATGCCGCCGGTGCAGAAGGAGACGATTTCGGCCTTCTTCATCTCCTGGGGCAGGCGGCGCACCGCCTCGGGAAACTCGCGGAAGGAATCCACGCCGGCAACGACCGCGTCTTTGAAGGTGCCGAGCTTTACTTCGTAGTCGTTGCGCGTGTCATACAGGATCACGGGGCGGCCTTCATCCAGCCACTGCTTGAGGATCTTCGGCTCCAGACGCGGGGAGGTGTATTTCGCCGGTTCGATGCCCGCGACCCCGAAGGCGATGATCTCTTTTTTGATGCGCACCAGCATGCGGCGGAAGGGCTGCTCGGCGCTTTCGCTGTACTTGGGCTTCAGCGCGGCAAGCCCCGGGATGGCGCGGAGATCATCGACGAGCGCGTCCACGTTTTCGCGAACACCGGCCACGAACAGGTTGATGCCCTCGGTGCTCAGCAGAATGGTGCCCTTCAGGCCCAGGCCTTTGCATCGGTCCAGCAGGCGCGCGCGCAGGTCCTTCAACTCGGAAAGCTCGGCGAACTGGTAGCAGGAGATGTTGGTGATCGTGGCGGTGGCTGGCATGGACCGTGCAGAAAGCACATGAACGGGCGGATCGCGAGGGCAAAACACAGGCTTGCCATCGGGCGTCCGGCCCGCTCCATTCCCAGGCATGAAAACGACCCTCTTCGTCCTCGCTCTGACTCTTGCCGCACAAGCCGCCGACTGGCCCGTCTGGCGTGGCTCCAATCATGATGGCATTTCGAGCGAGAAACTGGCGGGCACGACGGTGAAAAAGCTGTGGGAGGCGCAGATTGGCACCGGCTTTGCCTCCTTTACGGTGGCTGACGGGCGCGTTTACACCACCGGGCACGCGGATGGGAAGGACACCGTGTTCTGCTTTGACGCCACCAGCGGCAAGCCGGTTTGGAAGCACGCCTACGCCGCTGATCTGGGGGACAAGTATTATGAAGGCGGCACCTCAGCCACGCCGACGATCGAAGACGGCAGGGCCTACCACCTGAGCCGCTGGGGAGACCTGATGTGCTTCGATGCCGCCACCGGCAAGATCGTCTGGCAGAAAAACATTCAGCAGGAAACCGGCGCGGACATTCCTGACTGGGGTTATGCGGGCTCGCCGCTGGTTTCGGGAAAGCTGCTGATCGTGAATGTCGGCAAGGGCGGCACCGCGGTGGAGAAGGCCACGGGCAAGACGGTGTGGACCAGTGACAAGGCGAATGCGGGCTACTGCACGCCCTACCCCATCACCGTCAATGGCAAGCCGCAGGTGGTGCTGAGTTCCGGTCGTGCGTACAAGGGAATTGATCCCACCAACGGCAGCGAGATCTGGGAGTACACCTGGTCCACCAGCTATGGGGTGAACGCGGCTGATCCGATCCTCAGCGGGACGAAGTTGTTCATCTCGTCTGGTTACAACAAAGGATGCGCCGTGCTGGATCTCGCCTCCGCCAAGCCGAAAGAAGTGTGGCGCAGCCGGGTGATGAAAAATCAGTTCAACTCCAGCGTGCTGATCGACGGTCATCTTTACGGCAGCGATGGCGATGCAGACAAGGGAGCCAGCCTGAAGTGCATTGATTTTGCCACGGGCACCGAAAAGTGGAGCGATGCCGGAGTGGGTTTTTGTTCGCTCATGGCGGCGGATGGCAAGCTCATCATCATGAGCGCCAAGGGAGAGCTGATCATCGCCAGGGCCAGCCCGGCGAAGTTTGAGGCCATCTCCCGCACGCCCGTGCTCACGGGCCGCTGCTGGACGGCGCCCGTGCTGGCGAACGGGCGCATCTACGTGCGTAATGCCGCTGGCGACATGCAGTGCCTAAGCGTCCAGTGATCATGCATTTTCTCAATGCAATCTCACAGACGGTCGATTGGCCGGAGTGAGAGGAAGGCAGGAAGCTTCTCCCGCATGAAAACGACTGCCGCACCTGCGATTCCCCTCTGGCTCAAGCTGGCCTACACCGCCTTCATGGCGGTCTTGATTCCTGTTTACTGGTATCACTACGGCCCCACGAACTTCCTCTACTTCTGCGACGTCGCGCTGCTGCTGACGCTGGCGGGCGTGTGGCTGGAAAGTCCGCTGCTGATCTCGCTGCCCGCCGTGGGCATCCTGCTGC
Source organism: Prosthecobacter sp. (assembly GCF_044227185.1). GTDB lineage: Bacteria > Verrucomicrobiota > Verrucomicrobiia > Verrucomicrobiales > Verrucomicrobiaceae > Prosthecobacter. The sequence continues at coordinate 395,860 of NZ_JBGAFO010000003.1, forward strand.
CGCAGGCGCTGTGGTGCGTGGACTACTTCGTGCAGCTCTGTGGCGTCAGGCTCACCGGGATGACGGCGTACATGTTTGATGCGCAGCGGCCGCTGTTTCTGCGCAGCCTCTCGTTGTTCCATGGCTGGCTGCCCTTCCTGGTGCTGTTTCTGGTGTTCAGGCTGGGCTATGACAAGCGCGCGCTCAAAGGCTGGACGAGCACGGCCGGAGGGCTCTGCCTGGTGGCGTATTTCTGGCTGCCGCAGGCGGGGGCGAAACTGGCGGACCCCAATCTGCCGCGCAATGTGAACTACGTCTTTGGCATGGACGATGCGCGGCCACAGACCTGGATGAGTCCGGAGCTTTATCTGGTGGCCTGGCTTGCGCTGCTGATCATGGTTGTCTTTGTGCCCACACACTTTCTACTGAAGAAGCTCTGCCCCACGCCTGAACAAGCCGCCGCCAAACGCGCATGAATCCTTCTTCCTCCGCCATCGACACCCGCTGGAAGCGCGGCTTCTGGAGCCTGATGGGCACGCAGTTTCAGGGGGCGTTTTCGGACAATGTGCTCAAGTGGCTGGTCATCTACCTGGTGATCGCGCAGAAGCTGCCGAAGGAGCAGCTCGATGCGCTGGTGTCGGACTCGGGGATGTATTTTGCCATTCCCTTCCTGCTGCTGTCCATGCTGGGCGGGTGGATGGCGGACCGCTTCAGCAAGCGGAGCGTGATGATCGGCGTGAAGACGATGGAGATCGGCATCATGATCTTTGCCACCTATGCGCTGGCCTCCGGGAGAATGGGGCTGCAACTGGTGAGCATCTGCCTCATGGGCGTGCACAGCGCGTTTTTTGCGGCGTCCAAATATGGGTCGTTGCCCGAGCTGGTGCCTCCAGCGAAGCTCTCATGGGCCAACGGCGTGATTGAGATGCTCACCTTTCTGGCGGCGATCTTTGGCACGCTGGCCGCCGCGTGGCTGGCGGAGAGTTTTGCGGGCAGGCCGGCGTGGTCCGGCGGCATCCTGCTGGGGCTGGCGATGCTCGGCTGGCTCATGAGCCTGGGCATCACGCGGGTGCCTGCCGCGAGCCCCGACAAGCCGCTGCGAATCAACTTCCTCGGCGACCTCTGGCGCGAGTTTCGGTGGATGCGCACGGACCGCGATCTGTGGCGTGCCAATCTCGGCAACACGGGCTTCTTCTTCATCGCCGTGCTGATTCAGATGAATCTGGTGCTGTATGCGGAGCAGGTGCTGCACATCGAGCCGATGGAAAACAGCGCGCTGCAGGTGGCGCTGGCTGTGGGAATGGCTGCTGGCAGCCTGCTCGCGGGAAAACTGAGCGGGGACCATGTGGAGTACGGGCTCATTCCGGTGGGAGCTTTCCTCATGGCGGCCATGGGCTTCGCGCTTGGGTGGGCGGGCATTTCCAAGTCCGCATTCGCCATCTGCCTCACGCTGCTGGGCATCGGCGGCGGCCTGTTCATCGTGCCGCTGGCCGCGGTGCTGCAGCATCGTCCGCCCGCAGACCGCAAAGGGTCGGTGCAGGGCGCGGCTTCGTGGCTTTCCTGGGTGGGCATCAGCGCGGCGGCGGTGCTGCAAAAGGAGCTGAACATGCGCCTGGGCTGGACGCCCGGAGACATCTTCTGGTTCTGCGGCGGCAGCGCCATCATCGGAGGCGTGTATGTGACGATGTCGCGTCCGCAGGCGCTGCCCGCATTGCTGAAGCGGTGGAGCGGAAAAGAATGACGAAACCAGAATGAGGAATGACGAATGAAGTCCCAATGAGCGAGGGCTTGTGGCTTCGTCATTCATTCGTCATTCGCCATTCTGGTTTCGTCATTTATGCTGCCCCTGACCACCCGACATGGCAGACATTTTACTCCTCCCCTTCGGCAGCGCCGGCGATGTGTTTCCCTTCATCTGGCTGGGGCGGCAGCTCACGGCGCGGGGGCACCGGGTGCGGATGATCACGGCCTGCTTGTTTGAAGACCATGCGAGGAGGGCGGGTTTGGAGTTTATTCCGCTGGGAGAGCAGGACGAGTTTGAGAAGATGATCCGCGACCCGCGCATCTGGAAGTCCGGCATCGGCACAAAGGTCGTGTTTGAGTTCGCCGCGCAGTCGGTGGAGCCCTACCTCGCGGCCATTGAGAGCTGCGGGAAGGCGGACCTGATGCTCGCGCCGATGACGGCATTCGCGGGACGGCTGGCCCGTGAAAAGCACGGCATCCCGCTGATCACGGTGCATTTGCAGCCCGCGGTTTTTCTAAGCGTGCATGAGACGCCCCTGCTGCACCCGGCCATGCGGTTCTTCAACAAGCTGCCGGTGTGGTTGAAAAAAGCGGTTCTTGCGCTGCCGAATCCGGTGGATCTCTTCGCACTGCCGAAAGTCCGCCGCATCTGCCTGGCGAATGGCGTCAGGCCGCCGCGCAGCCTGTGGCGGGAGTGGTGGGACTCACCCGATGGTGTGCTGGTGCTCTTTCCCGAATGGTTTGCGCCGCCGCAGCCGGACTGGCCGGCGAACCTGCTGCAGTGGACCTTTCCGCTAGAGGACCTGGCCAAGGAGCAGGTGCTGGAGCCGGAGCTGCGGGCCTTTCTGGAAAACGGCGAGCGGCCGGTGGTCTTCACGCCTGGCAGCGCGAACGTGCAAGCGGCACGCTTTTTCGCCGTGGCCGCGGAGGCGGTGCGGCGTATTGGCTGCCGTGCGGTGTTTGTCACGCGTGAGCCGAAACAGGTGCCGCCAGACCAGCCTGCGAGCATTCTCACGGTGGCCTATGCGCCATTCAGCACGCTGCTGAGGCATGCGGCGGCGTTTGTGCATCACGGAGGTGTCGGCACGATGTCGCAGGGCTTTGGCGCCGGAGTGCCGCAGCTCATCATGGCTATGGCGCATGACCAGCCCGACAACGCGGACCGCCTGGAGCGCCTCGGGGCGGGCAGGGGGCTGAGCGTGCGGCAGTTCACGCCGGAGCGTGTGGGGCGGGAGCTGCAGCATCTGCTGCACGATCCTGCGATCCATCAGGCTGCGCAGGCGTGCGCGGCAAGGCTGCGGCAGGCGCCGGCCCCGGAAGTCCTGCTGGAGTGGATCGAGTCACGCATGAAATGAACGCCTCCCCGCCCGGCTCCCATGTTCCCGAGCAGCGCCGATTCGGCCTGCTGCAGGCCACCGCGCTGAACATGTCCAACATGCTCGGCGCGGGGCCGTTCATCACCATCCCGGCGCTGATGCTGACCATGGGCGGGCCGCAGTCCATGCTGGGCTGGGGCGTGGCGCTGGTCCTGGCTCTGGCGGACGGCCTGGTGTGGAGCGAGCTGGGGGCGGCGCTGCAAAAATCCGGCGGCTCCTATGTCTATCTGCGGGAAGGCTACGGGCGTGAAAAATGGGGCCGCTTCATGGGCTTCCTCTTTATCTGGCAGTTCATGCTGAGCGGGCCGCTGGAGCTGGCCACGGCCTATGTGGGCGTGGCGCAGTATGTGCAGCCGCTGTGGCCGCGGAGCAGCGAATTCACGCGGCTCTGCCTGGGGGCGGGTGTGGGGCTGGGCATCATTCTGCTGCTTTACCGGCGCATCGAGTCGATCGGCAAAATCATGGTCACGCTGTGGGGCGGCGCGCTGCTGGCCATGGCCGTGGTGATCGTCACCGGCGCGCTGCATTTCGATGCAAAGCTGGCCTTTGATTTTCCCGCGGATGCCTGGAACTTCGACGGCATGAAATGGGCGGCGCTGGGGGCGGCGGCGCGCATCGGCATGTATGATTACCTGGGCTACTACGACATCTGCTTCATCGGTGACGAGGTGAAGCAGCCGGGGAAAGTCATCCCACGTGCGGTGATGCTCAGCCTCGTGCTGGTGGCGCTGATCTACTTTGCCGTAAATTTGTCCATTCTCGGTGTCGTGCCCTGGCGGGAGTTTGTGAGTGAGGAGGGAGTGAGCAAACCGTTGGTGACGATGATGATGGCGAAGATCTACGGGAACGACTTTGCGCAGCTTTTCACCGTGCTGGTGCTGTGGACCATGGCGGCCTGCTGCTTTGCCATGCTGCTGGGGTATTCACGCATCCCGTATGCCGCGGCGCGGGACGGGAGCTTCTTCAAGGTCTTCGGCCGCCTGCACCCGCGCCTGGGCTTTCCGCATGTGTCCCTGGTCGTGGTGGGGGTGCTCGCGGCGGCGGCCACGTTTGTGAAACTGGGCACGCTGATCGATGCGCTGCTGACCACGCGCATCGTGGTGCAGTTTGCCGGGCAGATCGGGGCGCTGATTTTGCTGCGACGCACTCAGCCGGAGATGGAGCGGCCGTTTCGCATGTGGCTCTACCCGCTGCCCGCCCTGCTGGCGCTAGCCGGCTGGACGTATCTGCTGCTGACGACGGACCGCGTGCTGCTGGGCGGCGGCCTCGTCGCGCTGCTGACCGGCGCGCTGGTTTTCCTGGGCTGGAGCTGGAGAAGCCGCCGCTGGCCGTTTTCAGCCGTAAAAGACGCTTGATTTAATCATCCTCGACCCAAGGATTTGAGGCATGAATCGCATCCTCTCCTGCCTCCTGTTGTTGACGGCGCTCCTTCGTGCCGATGAGTTTGATCCGAAAGACAACACCATCGTGCTGGGCAAACGGGTCGGGTTGATCAAGCCTGGCATGACTGCCACGGACATCGAGCGCGCCTATGGCAAGGAAAACCTCAAGCTGCAGAAGATCCCTGGGGCGGAGGGCGAGGAAATCGACGGAGCGAAGCTCTTTCCAGACACCGACCGCGAACTGGAGATCGTGTGGGACCCGGACAACGAAAAGAAGAAGGTGGTGTTCGACATCCGCGTGATCGGCAAGGCGTGGGTGTTTGAAAACGGCCTCAAGTCCGGGATGACGGTGGCGGAAGTGGAGAAGATCAACGGCAAGCCCTTCAAAATCGCGGGCTTTGAATGGGACTACGGCGGCTACGCGAACTTTGAAGGCGGCAAGCTGGCAGGAAAGGTGAGCATCCGCTTCAGCCCGGCCGTGGAAAACATTCCGGCGTACCTCAGCGGCGACAAACAGCTCTCCTCCACCGACAAGCAACTGCGCGCCGCGAAGCCTCTCGTGGATGAGGGGATCTCGGTTTTCATGCGGTGACTTTCACGCTTTTACTTGCGGCGTAACCGCAGCGCCCACCAGACCAGCCAGGCAAGCGCGACCGCTGCCGTGACGAGCAGGAGCCAGTGAATGATGCCGGCGAAGAAGGCGTTGCGCGCATCGAGCGGCGTGCGAGGGCGGGGAGGATCGCTGGCGACTTGCAAGCCCGCAAAAGTCGTGAGCGGGAAACAGAAAGCCGTGCCGAGAATTCCGCAGGTGCTCAAGCCAGTCAAAAAGGAAGCCTTCATGCGGTGAGAGGATAAACCGCCACATCGACGCCTGTCGAACCAATAACATGATCCGGCGGCCGCTGCGGATCTGAGAACCCGGCCTGCAGCAGCGGGTTCACATCCCAGGCCTCCAAGGCGGCCTCTGCAAGCGGGTAGGGTGAATGATGCACCTGCCCACAGCGGATGCCGCGGGGTGTCTGGGAGAAGAGCAGATAGCGCTCTGCCAGAAAAAACGCCAGCGTGCCGGGCCCCGCGGGCGGTGACGTTTCCGCGAGTGAATAGCGGAAGAGGGATTCTGCAGAGTGACCACGCCGCTGGCAGCGGTAGTCGATCCAGCCATGGCTGGCCTCAGCGCTCATCCGCGCATGCTGATAAGGCAGATGGAAGAAGGTGCGCGCCGTCCAGACGGCGAGCGGTTGATTGCAGTCGAGCGAATAAAACCAAACCCCGGGGCGGCCCTGCTCATCATGCACATAAGTGCGCACGTTGAGTTCGAGGAAATCGCTGACGCCGCGCACGGCGGGGAGGAAGCGCGGACGGATGCCGCGCATGTAAAAGGGCACGATGGCGAGCCAGGCCTCTCCCTCAAAAGTGTCCACATGCAGACCTGGCGGCAGCGTGCGCTGAATGTCCGCCGGGTCCCAGCGCCAGTGCAGGAAGAGCAGGCTTTCCCAGGTCTGGTGCATCACGTGCGCACGCAGCGGGCGCTCGCGGAATGCGAGGCGGCCATCAAGCGTCGGAAATGAAACAGGCATGCCGTAGCATGCCTGTTTGGAATCTCTGCACAACGGGCAGTGTGACCTGCGCTGATTTACGCAAACAGCTTCGTCACGGGCTTCGCCTTCACCAGTTCACGCGGCTGATTGAGGTGATTGTAAACAATCGTCTCGGGATCGATACCGACAGCGTGGTAGATGGTGGCGAGCAGCTCGGTGGGATGCACGGCGTCTTCGGCAGGTGCGGAGCCGGTGGCGTCGGACTTGCCATGGACGTAACCGCGCTTGATGCCGGCACCACCCACAACGGCGGTGTAGCAGTAAGGCCAGTGGTCGCGGCCGTCGGCGCTGTTGCCATTGCCACTGGTGGAGACACCCTTCTCGGGACTGCGGCCGAACTCGCCGAGGGCGACGACGATCGTTTCATCCAGCAGGCCGGTGGCGTCCAGATCTTCAAACAGCGCGCTGAGGCCCTGGTCCAGCATGGGGCCGGACTTGTTCTTCATGCGCTCAGTCAGGCCCACGTGGTGGTCCCAGGAGTGATTGTCGGAGTTGGCGACCTTGGGCCAGATGACTTCCACAACGCGGGTGCCGGCCTCCAGCAGACGACGGGCCAGCAGGCAGCTCTGGCCGAAGGTGTTGCGGCCGTAGCGGTCGCGCAGCTTGGCAGGCTCGCGGTCCAGGGCGAAGGCATCACGCGCACGGCCGCTGGAGATGAGGTTCAGCGCCTGGCTGTAGTAGCTGTCCAGGCTCATGTCCTTCACCGCGGCTTCGATCTGCGGCATCTGGTCATTGATGGCGTCGCGTAGCTTGGCGCGGCGCTCCAGGCGCACGCTGAAGAGGTCCGGGCGGAGCTGGAGGTCGTCGATTTTGATGCGGTCCATCTTGCCCATGTCGAGGTCATCGCCATCGGGGAAGAGCGTGTAGGGATCGTAGGCCTTGCCCAGGAAGCCTGCACCGCCGCCTTTGCCGACGACATTGGACTCCTGCAGCGGGCGGGGAAGCTGCACGAAGGGCAGCATGGGCTCCTGCAGCGGCTTCAGGCGTACGATGTTGCTGCCGAAGTTCGGGAAGTCCTTGGCGTTCGGCGGCTCGAGCTGGCCGGAGGGGCTGACCTTGTCCGTGGTGTAGCCCGTCATGATCTGGTAGATCGCCGCCGTGTGGTTGAAGAGACCATTCGGCGTGTAGCTCATCGAATTGATCATGGTGAACTTGTCGTTCACCTTCGCGAGGCCGGGGAGGATCTCGGTGAAGTGCTTGCCAGGAACCTTCGTCGGGATGGTCTTGAAGGCGCTGCGCACCTTGTCCGGCACGTTTTCCTTGGGGTCCCACAGGTCCAGGTGCGAGGGGCCGCCCTGGAGGTAGATCATGAGCACGTGCTTGGCCTTGCCCCATCCCGCACGGCCCGCGTTCGGAGAGTTCGCCGCCATGGCCTGGCCACGGAGCACATTGTTGAGGGTGAGGCCCATCATGGAACCTCCGCCCACGCGCAGGATGTCACGGCGGGAGAAGCCGAGGTTTTTGTCGCAAAGGTCTTTGCCGGGAACGCCAGGGATGCGGAACATGGTGTGCTAGGAGTTGAGATGGAAGGTCAATATCGGGGGCATGTACGACAAGGAAGTGCTGATCTTGCCATTTTGGGGGTAGAAGGCCGGGCCTGGGCAGGAAAGTCCATGCTCCGGGCGGGGATCATGCTGTATTCCGCTTTTTGCGCCGGAACGGGTGCCAGAGCTGGCCGAGGTAGTGTTTGGAAATCGGTTCGTGGATGCCGAAGGCCTCCGGCTCGTGGTCCGGGCAGCGGTAGGTGCCGAAGAGGATGTCCATGAGCGGGGAGATGTTGGCGTAATTGCCGGCGTCGCGCGCCTTGTCGTGGTGCCAGTGGTGCAGCGCGGGCGCGCCGAGGATCATGCCCAGCGGGCCGATGGGCAGGCGCACATTGGAGTGAATGAAGATGGCCCACAGCCCGCGGAACGCGAGGAAGCCCGCCAGCGTCTCCAGCGGAAAGCCGAGGATGAAGGCGGGCAGATTGATGATGCCCACCGTGTAGATCGTATCCAGCGGATGCTCGCGATGCGCGGCCAGCCAGTCCAGGTGCTCCGCGCTGTGGTGGATGGAATGAAAGCGCCAGAGGAAGGGCAGCGTGTGCTGAAGGCGGTGCGCCCAGTAGATGAGGAAGTCGCTGAGCACGACCATCTCGATGGCCTGCAGCCACCACGACTGAGCGGCGACACCGGCGCGGAAATGCGCGGGCACGATGCCATCCAGCCAGCCGCGAAAGTGGTTCAGCGCCCAGAACACCAGGCCGCTCCAGAGAAGATACTGGCCGAGGAGGAAGCACAGGTCCGTCCAGAACGCGGGGCGGAAAAACTTCTGTCCTTCGCGCGCCGGGAAGAGCTTTTCCAGCGGCCGGAAGAGCACCACGAGAAAGAGCAGGCTCAGGCTGGTGGAAAGGATGATGGCGGGAAGGTTCATGGCTTTGACGGTGGAGTGGTGGCGGAGCCTGCTGAGCCGCTGGTTGTGTCGGGCACGATGGGGAAGACCCATATGGTGGAAATCTTTTCCAGCTGCTGAGCGGGGATAACGGCCTCGAGAGGTACTTTGGAGCCCGGAAGCATCAGACGCCTCTCATCGGCAGGTGTCACCGTGCGATGTGTGGATGGTGAATCGTTCGCCGGGGGATAGTTGGAATGTGAATGGATCACCGTGCGACGTTTGAATTGTGAATTGATCACATAGACGGTCAGCAGCGTCAGTGATGACACAAGCGCTGCAAGGCGGATGACTTGGAAGCGAGTGCGCATGGTCACAGGGGAAGTGCCTGACTCCTGGTTATTTGCGCGGGAGCCGTGAGTCTTGATGAAGTGATGGAGTGGGAGGCTCGTTGATGGTCAGGGGCGTGAGAAGCTGGAACAAAGGCCGGTAAAAGACACTGTCCGGCACCTCTTTCGGCCTCTGGCCGAACCACATGCCCGTATAGACCGGGACCGGCGTTTGCTCGTAGAGCCTGACTTCGGCGAGCCTTGCAGGAGCAATGGCCTTTCTGCTCTCGTCCGCTGAGTGGCCGTCATCCGCGAGGATGCGCTGGATGTTAGTTGGCTGCTCCAGCGGGTCGGGCGGAGTGGATGATTGAAGGGAGTCGGGCTGCGGGCGGGTCTCGCGGCCATCATTCGCCAGAATGCGCTGGATGTTTTGCGGCTGCTCCAGCGAGCCGGGCGGGTCAGGTGGAAGGGCGTCAGCATACCAGGTCAGTTGATCTGTGAGTAAAGGGAGGCCGGTCGAGAACTCGGTCCTGGCCGGAGATTCGAAGCGGAAGATTTCGAGCTCCGGAGGGAGATTCGACGGAGTGATGGCCAGCGGCGGCGCGAACACGGCGGCCGATTTTGACCCCGGCATGATCTGCCGGCTCCGATGGAAATACTTCGCTGCGAGTTTTGCGGGAGTCGTCATTCGTTCGCTGTTTTCGGGGCCGTTGCCATGATCTCCCAGAACCCGCGCGTTCATGGGTGATTTCCAAAGAGGCTCGGCGGAGCCGGGCGGGTGGAGGTCTCCCACCGCCACGTCAGCAAGCGCGGGCTGCATCTGGTGGGGGCGGGAATCAGTGGCGGCCAGTGCGGCGATGGGATCGGGGGGCGGTGATGGAGTTTTTGGCTGCGGCCATTCCGTCTCTGTGTCGGCGTGGTCCTCCAGAGGCTTGGCCGAGCGGTGTGAGTACACCACGTAGCAAGTGAGGAGCGTGACCGATGAAGCCAGAGCTGCGAAGCGTGCGATGCCAGAGGAGTTCATGGCCTGGGTGCAAATGGATCAGAAGGTGCCTGGACCGCTGGTTCGGCTGTTTTTTCATCCGCTGCCGTGGTCTCAGTCTCCCGCGTGACAAACACAGGGCGGGTGAGGGCTTTGGAACTCGGAAGCATGAACTCCTCGCTGGCCTCCTGCTTCGCCGTCCGGCTTTTGGACTGGGCATAAATCACGTAGGCGGCCAGCAGGGCGAGTGACAAGGCCAGCACGGCGAGGCGGACGAGTTTAGAGCGAGTCTTCATTGCTGAAGGAAAGCAGCAGGATGCGCGTGTGTCCCATTCACGGCTTGGCAGGCGGTGGCTGCGACTTGCTGGTCTGCAAGGCATCTCCGGCAATCGTGGTCCCGCCGGTGTAAGATTTACTGCCAGACATGATTAAGGTGCCGCTCTTGGAGCCCGGTATCATGGCTGGGTTGGATTGTTTCTGCGCGAACCAGGCGCAGCCGAGGAGAAGGCTCAGCGAAGAAAAGACGACGGCACAACGCAGCCAAAGGCGGGCACGTGGCGAATTCATGGAGGTATGCTACCGCGATCGCCGGAGCGGTGTCGAGACATTTTGAAATGCCTGGGATCGCGCCAGACACCTCCTGCCTGCTGGGGACGGGGCGCGGGGCGACAGACTCGAGCGCCCATCGCGCCTGACTCAATCCTCAAACATGAACTCATTGCTCATGAGCAGTACCTGGGCGAGCTGGCTGAGGGCGCTTTGGGGTCTGGCGCGGCCGATGGGCCAGCGGCTGGCGTCGCAGAAGTCGTTTTTGGAGTTGGTGAGGACTTCGCCGGTGTCGGCGCGGCTGATGGTGGGCTGCCAGTCAAAGCTGTCGCTGTCGGTGCCGCCTTCGTTGTGGACGATGAAGCAGAGGGTGTCTCCGCGCTTCACCTCGGTGGTGAGCTGAATGGGGACCTTCTTGTTCTGTGGCGTGCAGAGCTGCTCGGCCAGGATGCCGGTGCGCAGGTTGTAGATCCAGGCACGGACGCCATCGCCACGATCGCTGCTGCGGGAAAGGGTGCTGTCGATGGAGATCTTCATGTCCGCGGGGACGTGCCAGCGGGCGGTGACGACGAAGCCGCTGGGCGCGGCATGACCGCCGTAGTTGGCCCAGAAGACGTGGCCCCACACGGGGTCCGGGATTTTTGGCGCAGGGCTCCAGATTTTCTGGCCACCGCCGCCGCGATCGGTCAATTGCGTGAAGGCGAGGAAGTCGGTGAAGCCGGGCTTGCCCTCAGGCGTGCGGGTGAACTTCATGGTGCCGTAGCTCCAGCGGAAAGGCTTCTCGGCGTTCAGCGCGGTGGCATCCGCGGCGAAGCGCTGGGCCAGCTCGACTTCATCGGGCTTGGGATCGCGGGCGAGGACGCGGTGATACATGGCGCGGATGGCCTCGGAATCGAGCGTGGTGCCGGTCAGCGGGGTGGCCTTGGCGATGGCATCGGCACGGGCGCGCATGAAGGGGCTGTTCATGAGGAAGAGCGCCTGCTGCGGCACGGTGGTGTTGAAGCGCTGCGGGCTGTGGCTGTCGGGATTGGCGAAGTCAAACATGGCCGGCACGCTGGCCTGGTCGTAGCGGTCCACTTTCAGATACACGGTGCGCAGGGTGTCGGCATCCTTGGCGTTCAGCTCCGTGGCGCGGCCGCCGTGCCGGTGGGTGTCCAGCTCGCCGGAGGCGGAGAGGATGGAGTCGCGCATGGTTTCATAATCCAGGCGCTGGCGGTTGAAGCGGCTGAGCAGGTCGTTCTCCGCGTCCTTCACCATCTTCTCCGGCGTGGCATGGCTGCTCTGCTGGAAGGTGCGGGAGGTGAGAATGAGCGTGTGCAGCTTCTTCAGGCTCCAGCCGCTTTCCATGAAGGTGGCGGCGAGGTAGTCGAGCAGATCCGCCTGCACCGGCTTTGCGGTCTGCACGCCGAAGTCGCTGGTCTGGGAGACGAGCGGCTTGCCGAAATGCTGCAGCCACACGCGGTTCACAATGACGCGCGCGGTGAGCGGGTTGTCCTTGCTGGCGATGTGTTTGGCGAGATCCAGGCGGCCGCTGCCATCGGTGAATTTTTCACCTCCAAACATCGTGAGCCAGGCACGCGGCGCCATCTCGCCCTGCCTCCCGGGGTTGCCACGAATATAGACGTGGACATCCTGCGGCTTGGGTTTGTCCACCATGACCATGGCGCGCGGCGGCGCGCCGGGGTGGGTGCTGTCCAGCTTGGTGCGTTCGTTGTTAAGGCGCACCACCGTCTCACTGTCCTTGCGGGTGAAGAACACATTGGCCCCTTCCACCGGCACGGACATGGGCGAAAGCTTGTCCTGCATGAGCTGGCGCACCGGCTCCACTTTGCTTTCGAGAATGATGCGCGCATAAGCCAGCGCGACGTCCTTCATGGACTTCGGCGGCGTCTGCGTGAAGACAGCGGCGATTTCCGGTGTGCAGCCGCTGCCGGGCTTGGCGAGCTCTTGCGCGATGGCCGGCGCCTTGGCGGCAAACTCCGCCGCGGGGATCTGGGCAAAGCGGCTCCATGCGATCATGGTGGCATGTGGTTTGGCGCTGAGGGCGTAGCGCTTCAGAAATTCGCGCCACTGGCTGGCCACGCGGTCGCGCAGCTTCACCTGGCCGGCCTTGCCTTTGAAGACGGTGCTGTCTTTCACGTCCGCCTCTTCCTGCGCAAAGGCCAGATAGTCGGCCAGACGCTCCGGCTTGCGGAACTCGTCATACACGGTGCGCTTGAAATCGAGCTCCTTCTTCTCGATCTCCGCCACCTTGGCGTTGTAGTCCTTGGCATCGTTTTCGTTCGCCGCCTTGCCGATGATGGGCAGCACGGTGTCGTCCGGCTCTTCGCTGCTGTTCAGGATGCTGTAGATCGCGTAGTAGTCGCGGCTGGGGATGGGGTCGAATTTGTGATCGTGGCAGCGCGCGCAGGCGACCGTGAGGCCCATGAGGCCGCGGCCGATGACATCGATGCGGTCATCGGTGATGAGCAGCTTGTCGTTGATGAAGCGCTCTCCCACATTGTAAAAGCCCAGCGCCGCGAGGTCGGGGGAGTTTGGCGTGGCGGCGGTGATGCGGTCCGCCGCGAGCTGGTAGCTCACAAACTTGTCGTAGGGCATGTCATCGTTCAGCGCCTTCACGATCCAGTCGCGGTAGGTGTAGGCAAAGGGGTAGTAGTTGCTGCGGCCCGCCACCTGGTAGCCGTTGGTGTCCGCGTAGCGCACCACATCCAGCCAGAAGCGCGCCCAGCGCTCGCCATAGGCGGGCTGGGAGAGCAGCTCTGAAATCACCGCCTGCGGGGCGGGGTTCTTTTGCAGAACTTCATAGCTCGGCGGCAGTCCGGTGAGGGTGAGGTAGAGGCGGCGGGTGAGGAGGGCGGGGTCGGCCGGGGCGGCGAAATCCAGTCCGGCGGCCTTGAGCTTAGCGCCCACGAAGGCGTCGATGGGATTGCCGGTGTAGCCGGCGGGCAGGGCGGGCTTTTGCACGGGCTTGAAGGCCCAGTGCTGCATGGGGTCGGCCTTTGGGTGCTCGCCCACCGTGGCTTCCACGGGCCAGGGCAGGCCCATGCTGATCCATTTTTCAATCGCGGCGATCTGCGGCGCGGGCAGCTTGCCGCCCTTCTTGGGCATGGACTCGACACCGGCGACGTGATTGATGGCCTTCACCAGCTTGCTTGCACTTGGATTGCCAGGCTCCACCACCTTGCCGTACTCGCTGCCGCGGATGATGGCCTCGCGTGAATCGAGGCGCAGGCCGTTCTGGTGCTTGTGCGCGCTGTGGCATTCGTAGCAGCGCTCGGCGAGGACCGGGCGGATGTTTTTCTCGAAGAACTCGATCTGGTCAGGCGGAAAGGTCTCGGCGGCCGGCGCGAGGGAAGCGGCGACGGCAAAGCCGCCCAAAACGAGAGAGGGAAACTGGAGGCGGAGGGTCATGTGGGGGTTCGACGGAAAGCGACTCTACACCACTTCCCGCCAAAATCCATACGCGCAGCAGTTGTGCCACCTTGCAGGGGGCAAAAGTGCGGTTTTTGCCACTTTTCAGACCTGATTTGCCTTCAGCACGCGGAGCATGTTCCCGCCGATGACCTGGCGGATCGCGTCATCGCTGTGCCCGCGCATGATCATGCCCAGGGTGAAGAGGGGCCAGTTGGACCAGGCGACGCTCTGCTCGGCCTCGATGGTGGTGACGTAATCATCCTTCGGCCAGAGGTGCTCCCACCTGTCGGCGCTGCCGCCGGGGGCTTTGAGGAGCTTGGCGCGCTCCTCCTTGTCAAAGCGGGAGGTGTAGGCCACGTCGCAACCGATGGCGGCATGGCTGGCGCCGAATTTTTTGATGAGATGATCCAGATGATCCATCATCGCCGTGATGTCTCCCTTGCCGCCGAGGAAGCGCGGGATGCAGCAGATGCCCACGAGGCCGTCAGTGTCGCAGATGGCCTTGATGGTGGCGTCGGGTTTGCCGCGGAAGTGCTCATAAACGCCGCAGCAGGTGGTGTGGCTGGCCACCATGGGTTTGGCGCTGGCCTTGGCGGCGTCGAGGGCCGTCGTCCAGCCGCTGTGCGCCACATCCACGATCACGCCGATCTTGTTCATCTCCTTCACTGCGGCGTGGCCGAAGTCGCTCAGCCCGCCATCGTGGGGTTCGCCGGCACCATCGCCCAGGGGGTTCCGGCGGTTGTAGGTGAGGTGCATCATGCGGGCGCCGAGTTCGTGGAAGATGCGGACGAAGCGCAGTTCATCGCGCACGCTCTCCCAGTCCATCTTCAGCGGCACGCCGTTGGTGGTGAAGCACAGGCCGACATTTCCCGCCTTCTTCAACGCCACAATTTCATCCGCCATGACCACTTTGGACAGCGCGGGCTTCAGCAAATCCGTGGCTTTGGTGAAATGAGCGAAGCGTTTGATCAGGCGCATGGGGTCGCTGCCTTCCTCGCCGGTGTTTTGGAAAATGCAGGTGACGCCGGCGGCGTGGAAGGCATCCAGGAACTCCTTGCGCTCGCGCTCATTGGTGGCGTTGCGGTTCATGGACATGGACTCGCGCAGGTCGGTGATCTCGGCGGCGCCGGCGCCGGCTTTGATGGCCTCGTTCATGGCCTCGGCGTCGATGGCGCAGCGGGGGGCGAAGCCGTAGCTCTCAAACACGACGGAGCCGAAATGGAGCTCCCAGGCGTGCTCGATCTGCGCCTGGGTGGGCTTCAGCAGGCCGAGCGCGATTTCACGGGGCTTGTCGATGGCCGGATTGCCGGTGATCCAGGATTTCTTGGCCTCCTGCGAGCGGACGAGGATGTGGAAACCGCCCGCGCATGCGGCAAGCGGAAGTGATTGAAGCAGGCGGCGGCGGGAGAAAGGGGCGTTCATGCGTGAGAACAAACGCGCCTGAGCCCGTGTTTTAACGGCGCAGCTTCTTCTTCAGGCGCATCCAGGTCGGGACATCAAGGTCCTCACCCTGCACGATGGAGGGCTCGGTGTCCTTGAAGCGGCCGCGGTCTTCTTCGCCGAGGCTGAAGGTCTGCTGGCTTTCGGCGGCGGCCTTGGGGCGGGCAAGCACGGCGGTGGTGGCGCTGATGGTGGTGGCTTCGGATTCAGGCTCGTCGAAGGAAATGAGATCATCCTGCGCGGGCGCCGGCTCGGTCTGCAGGGTGACGCTGCGGGCCACGACGGCGGCGAGGGTGGATTCCTTGCTGCTGCGGGCGGCATCTGCCAGCTCCTTGGCGGCCGGCGTGCGCACCGGAATGCGGGCTGTTTCCTGGGTGGAGGAAACGACCGGAGCGGGGGCGACGACGGGCTCCTCCTCAATGAACGGGTGTTCTTCTTCCACCTGCGCCACCGGCTGCTCCTGGAGTGGAGGTGGGGGAGGGGCCTGAGGCAGAGGCTGGGGCTGCACACGGGCGGCGTCTGCCTGGAGGCTGCCCAGAGGGAAGGCCTCTCCCACAGCGGGGACGGAGACAAATTCTTCGGACTTGAACAGAAGATCAGGCGGAGACTCCACCGGCGGCGGCGCGTAGGCGGAATGGGCTTTTCTCACGGCAGGCTCGCGCTTGGGAGCAGGTGCCGGAGCTGGGGCGGGTGCAAGCGCGGCGGGTGCGGGCGCTGGCGCCTCAATGCGCGGCTGCAGCATTTCTGAAGGCGGAGCAGCGGTGGCGTGGGCGTTGAGCTGGTTGAGGCCGAGCGAACTGATAAGCGTGACGGCGACGGCGTCTCCGAGCTTCGCATCGACCCCGAGACCGAAAAGAATGTGGGTCTGATCCGGCACATGGCGGCCTAGCTGCTTCATGACGCCTTCGACTTCCACCAAGGTGAGCGATTCGCCACCAGCCACGTGGACCAGCAGGTTCTTCGTCTGATGCAGGAGGCGGCCGGAGTCGATGAGGGGGCTCTTGAGCGCTTTCTTGAGCGCCTCGGTGCCACGGTTCTGGCCGCGGGCTTCGCCGAAGCCGAAGAGGCAGCGGCCGTTGGCGTTGGCCAGGGCGGAGGTGAGGTCGTCGAGGCCGAGCTTCACCAGCCCCGGGGTGGTGGTGATGGTGGAGATGGCGCGCAGGCTCTGCGCGATGAGCTGGTCCGCCTGATTGAAGGCTTTCTGAATGCCGTCCTTCGGCAGGATGAGCTCGCCCATGCGGTTGTTTTCAAACAGGACGAGGGCATCCGCGCGCTTTTGCAGGAGCTCCAGGGCCTCCTCGGCCTGGGCCAGGCGGCGGCGGCCTTCAAAGCTGAAGGGCATGGTGGCCACGACGAGCACGAGAGCGCCGGTGTTCTTGGCGATTTCTGCGATGACGGGGGCCGCACCGCTGCCGGTGCCGCCGCCGAGACCGGCGCTGATGAAAATGATGTCGTGGTTTTCCATCGACTGCCGGATCTGCTCGCGGGAGAACAGGGCGGCCTCACGCCCGAGATCGGGGTCGCCACCGGCGCCGATACCCTTCATGAGCTCGGCACCGAGCTGGATTTTGACCGGGGCCATGGAATGGCCGAGCACCCGCACATCCGTGTGCGCGCAGACGAGGGTGGCCTCCACAATGCGGTCGAGGGTGATGCGATCGACAACATTGGAGCCCGCGCCGCCGACGCCGACGATGCAGATACGAGGTGCTGCAGAGCTGGCACCTTCGGGAGATTGGGAGCGGTCGTATTCTACCATAATCGTGGGTGGTTGAGGATGGAGTGCTTGCTTTAAAAAGTGATGGATGAAAGGAGCTCCTGCATGCGGCGGCCGAGGCGCTTGAGGGGAGATAGAAAGGGCTTCTCGCTGTCCAGAATCTGCGCGTAACGGATGAGGCCGATAGGAGCGGAGTATTGCGGATTCTCGAAAGTGGCGGTGATGCCGCTGACGGGAGCCGAACCTGCGCGCGTGACCTTGATCCCAAACACTTCGCGGGCCACCACGTCAACGCCTTTCATCATGCTGACGCCGCCGGTGAGATAAATGCCCGCGCCCAGACGGCCGAGGTGGTCCTCCACCCGCACGCGCACCTGGGTTAATATTTCTTTAGTGCGGAGGTTCATGACCTCGTTCAGGAAGGCGCGCTCGATCTCGCCGAGGATGAGGCCGGTGTCGTCCTCGATGCTGAGCATCTCGCCCTCAGGCACGTCTTCATAGAGGACGCTGCCCTCCTCCACCTTCAGGCGCTCGGCGCGGCCGTTCGGGATCTGCAGCGCCATGGAGACATCGTTCGTGATGTGGTCGCCGCCGAGGGGGACACAGCCGGAGGCGGTGATCATGCCGTCTTCATACAAGACATAGTCACAGGTGCCGGCGCCGAAGTCGATCATGAGAGCGCCCTGCATCTTGGCCTCACGGGTCAGCACGACCTGTGCCGCGGCGACGGGATTGAAAACGACGTCCTCCACCTCCAGCGGAATCTCACGCACGCAGCGGATGGCATTCTGCACCCGGCCGCGCACGCCGTGGATGATGTGGTAGTCCGCCTCCAGCACGCGGCCCTCGCGCCCGATGGGCTGGCGCACGGCCTCCTGGCCATCCACGATGTACTGGCGCGTGACGCTGTGCAGGAAGACATTCGACTGCGGGATGGAGACGCTGCGGGCGATCTCCTTCGCCTCCTCCACATCGTCCTCGCCGATCTCCGTCTGCTCGTCCGGCAGGCGGTGGCGGCCGCGGTTGTTCAAGCTCTCGATGTGGGCTCCGGTGACGCCGAGGAAGACATTGCGGATCATCACATCGCTGCGGTCCTCCGCGCGCACGAGGGCATCGTTCACACAGGTCTGCACCTTTTCAAAATCGACGATTTCGCCTTTGCGCACGCCACGCGAGGGGGCCTGGCCGACGCCGAGAATCTTGATGGCGCCGTCGCGTTTGGCCTCCCCCACGACGACACAGATCTTGTGCGTTCCGATTTCGAGTCCTGCGTAGATGGTGCTTTTGGCCATGGGATTCAGCGTGCAGGTGGGGTGGGGGCGGTCTCCGCCAGATTCAGCCCGGCGATGTCCGGCGTTTCATGAAAGGTGACGGGAGTATTGACGCTGGCGATGAGATTCAGCGTGGCAATGCGCCACTGGCGCGCGCGCGCTTCATGCATCACGCGGTCAAAGCGTGCGAGCTGGGGATCGAGATCATCCACTCCGAAAGTGATCCTGGCCTCGCCTGTGAAATGCGCGACGAGGGACCAGGAATTGGGGATTTCGATGGACTCCAGGGCGGGCAGGTCGTCCTTCCCGCGGCTTTGCAGCTTCTCCATCAGGCGCAGGGCCGCGTGCATCTGCAGATCCTTGCAGGGCACGCCGGGGGTGGCCTCGCTGAGCGCCGCGAACTGGATGCGGGGCATGGCGAGGTATTCCTTGGTGATGACATTGCAGGGCACCAGCGCGCCCTCGGCATCGATGAGGCAGCCTTTGCCGCTCAGCGGGGACATGAGCTTGTGCTTCGGGCATTCGATCCAGGCGACCGGCAGGCGCTGCACCACATCCAGCGTGAGCTTGCCATGGTAGTCGCGCTGGATGACCGCGGACTTCACCTGCGGCAGGCGCTCGATCCTGGCGCGCACGTCGCGCAGGTTCATGGTGAGGAGGTTGGTGGCCTCGGTGAGGCCGGTGGCGGCCACGATCTGCTGCCGGGTGAGGGTGCCGGCCGTGTTCACCTCCACGGTCTTCAGGAGGAACTGCGAATTTTTCTCCAGCGCCTCATGCCACGTGACCCAGCCGACGCCGATCACGAGCATGGCGGTGATCAGCCACATGGCGGTGCGAAAGCCGCGGCGGCGGCGCTCCACGGCCTCGTGCTTGCGGATGACGGGGGATTCCGGTTCGTAGTCGATGACGTGGGTGCCCACTCCCTTGCGCTTGGAAGGAGAGCGCTTGGCTGATTTTTTGGAGCCATTCTTGGCAGCAGGCATGAGCAGGCGAACTGAAAGTCCAGTCCCAAACACAGGCGGGATTGGTAGTTAATGGGCCTTAAATAAAGGAATCTCAGTCCGTTTGCCATAATTATTCGCGAAAAAATGCGGCCCTTGTATTCACAAAGGCGTAGGTTGTTCACAATTTCGGGCTAAGACAAAGCTTAGGTTTGTGCGCTGGAAGCGGTGTCAGCGTTACTTGCGCAGCACCCAGATGTTCCGGTAACGCACGGGGTTGCCGTGGTTCTGGAGATAGACCGGCCCAGGGGTGTTCTCCTCTTTGTTGGGGGCGGAGGTCGTGGCGCCGGGGAGTTCCTGATTGTCATGAATCACCACGCCGTTGTGTTTGACGGTGATCCTGGCGTTCGCGGTTTTCTTCCCGGCAGCGTCGTATTTCGCGGCGGTGAAATCCACATCGTAGGTCTGCCAGGTGAGGGGAGGGAGGCACATGTTCACCTTTGGCGCAGCGATCTTGTACAGGCCGCCGCACTCATTGTCCTTCCCTTCGAGGCCGAAGCTGTCGAGCATCTGCACCTCGTAACGGCCCTGGAGGTAGAGGCCGCTGTTTCCGCGGCCCTGACCGCGGGCCTCGGGCATGTAGGGCAGGAAGAATTCCACGTGCAGGCTGCAGTCGCCAAAGGTGTCCTCGCTGGTGATGCCCTCCATCAGAGCGGCTGCCTTTTCATCGACACGTGACTTGGGAAAGCGGTTCACGCCCTTGCCGTCAAAGAGCACCACGGCATTCGCCGGCGCTGGCGCTCCGAGTGTGGTGGATTCGCGGTTCATGCGGTTGAGCTCCATGATCTTCACGCCGTCCGAATTGTTCACCAAGATGCTTGCACCGTTGACCTCCGCCTTGATGGAACCGTCGGGAGATTCAAAGGAGGCACTCTTTGCGCCTTCGGCCCGTGTGCCAATGACCCGCGTCATGGTTGAGCGGTCTCCATCCCAGCCCGCGCCTGGCAGGCCGCCCAGGTGGCTCACGGCCTCAAACTTTCCACCGCCCTGCGCCCAGATCTGCACACCGTAGGTCTTGCCGTCGATCTCACCGACGTACTCGCCCTGAATCGGGAAGTCCTCGTTGGTCTGTGCCGGATCGGTGTAGGCCTTCGGCTTCGGCGCGGCGGGCTGCTGGGCGTGGAGGGTGATGGCGAAGAGGAAAGCTGTGAGGAGGAGGCGCATGGGGAGGGAAAGGTGGCGGGGAATGGCATTACGCTCGGTCTGGGAGGGACGTTGCAGCGGTGAGCCCGATGGTGAGGTCAGGGATGAAGCCCTTGTTGGGACTGTCGGGGTAGGCCCGTGGGTTGGCTAAAACACGAGTCTCTCCAATCCGGTAGTCATTGCTGTGGTGAATGTGACCATGCACCCAGAGCTGCGGCTGAAACTCCTGAATCAAGGCATCGAGATGAGAAGCGTAGGCACAACTGATCTCCTCAGTGCGCCTGCGTTCGGGCAGTGACAGAAGCGAAGGGGCGTGATGAGTGACGACCACGGACTGCCGGGGATCGCCGCTGCCGAGGAAGTTTCTCAGAGCATGAACCGAGGCCAGATGTGCCAGACGAGTATCACGGGGGGAGAGGCGCTTGTAGCCACGGGCTGAGTTGCGCACGCGCTTATAATCATTCATCACGGGACCGGCCACGGCCGCCCCGTCCATCCAGTCGCCCATGAGCGCCATGTCCGTCCAAAGGGTGGCACCGAAAAACCGGACGCCGCCAATCGTTACGGATTCATTCTCCAGGAAGTGGACGTTGGTGCCCCGCGCCTGCTCGCGCAGCTTGTCAAACAGGCTGGGATAGTTCTCGCCGTAAAACTCGTGGTTTCCGCAGATGTAGATCACTGGAACATCGGGGAATTCGCGCAGGATCCACTTCAAGCCGTTGGTCTTGGTCGAGACATCGCCCGCCAGCACGACGCAGTCACAATCCACCTTCGGCAGAGAAACCTCGCCGAATTCTTGATGGAGATCGCTGACCACATGGATGCGCATGGATGCCTGTAGCATGCGGGGCGGGGATTTCCAAGCGGGGCAGTTTTAAAGCATCTATTGAGACTTGCGAAATGGGGTGACACCCTTCAGTGCTGGCTGGTGACCTCCCTTCAAAGGGAGGCCTGCTACCTGCTCCTGGAAGGAGCAAAGAGGGTAGCCGGTGGTGAAGCGAGGCTTGGCGAGCGAGAACCACCGGACTACGTGCATGGAGCCCTCTTGCCCAAGGCCGCATGCTGAAGGCATGCGAGAGGTGTACGCGGACTCCACGTCCACGCTGGTTGGCAGCAGGCTTCTCGCATACCTCCGGTATGCGCCGTTCACGGGATGTGGCGCACTGCCTCAGTCCGGTGGTTCCCGCTGCACCGCTGCGCGGTTTCGCTTCACCACCGGCTACCTTCTCTGCTCCCTCCGGGAGCTCTGGACAAGACTGCGTGTGAGGGGGGCTGATCTTGGGCGACTGTTGTCACCCTCTTATTATGCGAGTCTCATGGTTCATTTTTGATCCCAAGGGTCGCGGAGCTCGTTGAGGGGGCCAGCCTGGGCATTTTTGCTGAAATGAACTGCGTCAGCCAGGGCCTCCGCCGTTTCATCATCGAGTGTGCCATAGAGGTCACCGAAAACTTCCAGCGCGTTTTGAGCCTGAGGTTCCGGAACAAGCCGGACGATTGGTTTACGATTACGCACAATCACGACCTCTTCCTGGCTGGCTGCGACATCATTCAGAATGGAGCTGAAGTTTCGGGATGCTGCAGCGACGGTCATTGTTTTCATGGGTGTAAACAAATTTGGGCCATCATCGGAAAAGTCATTCGACATTCGTCATTGCTCCCGGCTCACCCAGCCTTCACCAGTGTCACCAGCTCCTGCAGGGAAGCCTTGGCATCGCCAAACAGCATGCGGCAGTTGTCGCGGAGGAAGAGGGCGTTTTCGATGCCGGCGAAGCCTTTGCCCATGCTGCGCTTCATGACGATGACGGTGCCGGCTTTCTCGGCCTCGATGATGGGCATGCCGTAGATGGGGCTGGACTTGTCCTCGTGTGCGGCGGGGTTCACCACGTCATTGGCGCCGATGATGAGGCAGACGTCCACGCGGTCCATCTCGGGATTGATGGTTTCCATTTCAACGAGCTGGTCATAGGGCACATCGGCCTCGGCGAGCAGGACATTCATGTGGCCGGGCATGCGACCGGCCACGGGATGGATGGCGAAGGTGACCTCGACGCCTTTTTTGGCGAGTTCATCCGCGAGCTGCCGCACCTGATGCTGCGCCTGGGCCACGGCGAGCCCGTAGCCGGGGACGATGACGAGGCGTCCTGCCATGCTGAGCAGCAGGGCAGCTTCATCTGCCTGCACGGACTTCACACTGCCGGTGGCGGCGGCACCCGTGCCGGAGGCGGCATCGGCTTTGCCAAAGGCGCTGAAGAGAACGTTTGTGACCGGCCGGTTCATGGCCTGGCACATGGCGAGGGTAAGGATGGTGCCGGAAGAGCCGACGAGCGTGCCGGCGATGATCATGGCGACATTGTCGATGGCAAAGCCGTCCGCCGCCACCGCGAGGCCGGTGAAGGAATTCAGCAGGGAGATGACCACGGGCATGTCCGCACCGCCGATGGGCATGACCATCAGCACGCCGAGGGCGAGGGCGATCACGAGGAAGAGGCCCATGAGCACCATGCTGTGCGAGCCCGAGGCCATGGCGAACGCCAAAAGGAGGCTGACCACGAAGAGGGCGGCATTGAGCCACTGCTGCGCGGGATAGGTGACGGGTTTGTCAAAGTGGCCCTCCAGCTTGAGAAAGGCGATGACGCTGCCGGACAGGGACACGGCGCCGATCATGGCGGCGCACAGCATGGGAACCACAAACTTCAGGCTCGAACCCGGATAGAGATGGGCAAACTCGATGGCGGCGACCAGGGCCGCCGCGCCGCCGCCGGCGCCATTGAAAAGGGCGACCATCTGCGGCATGGCCGTCATCTTCACCTTGTAGGCACCCGCCGCGCCGACGACCAGGCCGAGCACGATGCCGGTGAAGATGAGGAACCATTTCCCCATTGGCACGCCGCCGCCATGCGAGCCGTGCAGATGCGGCAGCACCGCCAGCAGCGCGAGCAGCATGCCCAGGCCTGCCACGAGATTTCCTCGACGCGCTGTCTTGGGGGATGCCAGCATCTTGATGCCGAGAATGAACAGAACGGCGGCGATGAGAAAGGCGAAGGAGGTGATCATGGCGGCGGCAGTCTCACTTCTTGCGTTTGAACATTTGCAGCATGCGGTCGGTGACCATGAAGCCGCCGAAGACATTGGCGGAGCCGAGCACTACGGCGAGAAATCCGGCGGTGGTCTGGATGAAGCCGTCGGACTCAGCGAGGGCGAGCATGCCGCCGAGCAGGATGATGCCGTGGATCGCATTGGTGCCGGACATCAGCGGCGTGTGCAGCATGGAGGGCACCTTGGAGATGAGCTCAAAGCCGAGAAAGACCGACAGCACGAAGATGACAAAGATGAGCATTTCCCCGGTCATGGCATGTCAGGTGGTGGTGGCGAGTTTTTCATTCAGGATGCGCCCGCCGTGGGTGACTACGCAGCTTTTGAGGATGTCATCCTCCAGCTTCAGCTTCAGCGCCTGGGTCTCCTTGTCCCAGAACTCCGTGAGCAGCGCGGTGATGTTTGAGGAATACATCTGGCTGGCATGCACCGGCACGCGGCAGGGCAGGCTGGCGGTGCCGATGATCTTCACGCCTTTGCGATCGGTGATCTGGTCCGCCACGACGCCTTCCACATTGCCGCCGCTCTCGACCGCGAGATCCACCACCACGCTGCCGGGCTTCATGGCATCCAGCATTTCGCCGGTGAGCAGCAGGGGCGCGCGCCGGCCAAACACCTGCGCTGCGGTGATGACGATGTCACACTCGGCGCAAATGCGCGCCATGCCTTCGCGCTGGAGCCTGAGCTGCTCGTCTGTCAGGGCCCTGGCGTAGCCGCCTTCGGTCTGGCCGGTCTCGCCCACGTCGATCTTCACAAACTTGGCACCGAGGGATTTCACCTGCTCCTCGACGACGGGCCGTGTATCGAAGGCCTCCACCTTCGCGCCCAGTCGCTTCGCGGTGGCGATGGCCTGCAGGCCTGCGACGCCTGCGCCGATGATGAAGACCTTCACCGGCTTGATGGTGCCTGCCGGTGTCATCATCATGGGGAAAATCTTTCCGGTCTCCGCCGCGGCTGCGATCACCGCCGCATAGCCGGCCAGGCTCGCCTGTGAGGAGAGCACATCCATCTTCTGCGCGCGGGTACTGCGCGGCACCATTTCCATGCTGATGGCGCTGACCCCGCGTGATGCCAGCGCACGAATGAGCTCCGGCGACTGAAAAGGATCCAGCAGCGCGATGCAGACCGCGCCTGCACGCAGGGCGCCCGCTTCTTCGAGGGATGGCTTGCGGACCTGCAGCACGACATCTGCATTTGCGAGCATGGCCGCGCGGTCGGTGTGAACCGTGGCTCCTGCCCGGGTGTATTCGATGTCACTGTGGCCGCAGAAATGTCCGAGGCCGGACTCGACTTCGATCCTGGCTCCCAGGGCGGTGAGCTTCGCCACATGCTCGGGCACCAGGGCGGTGCGCGTTTCTCCTGCGTGGGTTTCTTTGGGAACAACAACAGTCATCGGCATGCGAAATCACGAACGATGGTAGAGACTGGCATCTAGCCCTCATCGTGTAAAGAATGAAAGGAGCGTGGGCGATAGGCCACGGTCCTAACGGGGCGGAGCTTAACGGCCTGCCCGGACTCAAATGAGCTCCCGCAGCGGCGCGCCCTGATCCACGATGAAGTTCGGCCTCCCCTGATGATCTGTGTAGGTGGCATCCAGCGGCACGCCCATGTGGTGATAAATGGTCGCGGCGAGATCGCCGGGTGTCACGGGGCGTTCATCGATCTGAGCGCCGTCTTTGTCCGAGGCGCCAATGACCTGGCCGTGGCGGAAGCCGCCACCGGCGAGAGACATGGACATGACATGCGGCCAGTGATTGCGCCCGTCCGTGCTGCCCTGCGTGCCGAGCGTGGGTGTGCGGCCAAACTCGCCCATGGTGATGACCAGCGTGTCATCGAGCATGCCGCGCTCAGCGAGATCGCTCACGAGGGTGGTGATCACGTGATCAAACACCGGCAGCAGCGGACGAAGGCCGTTCCAGATGCCGCCGTAGGGAGGGATGTTGTCGCCGTGATTGTCCCAAGTGCCGGAGGCGCCGTGGTTGCTGAGGTCGATGGTGACAAACGAGGAGCCGCGCTCCACGAGTCGCCGCGCGAGCAGCGCCTGCTTCGCCCAATCATGCTCACCGTAGCGGTCGCGCACTTTCTGCGGCTCCTTGTTCAGATCAAAGGCCTCCTGCGCGCGGCCGCCGGCGACGATGTCGAAGGCCGTTTGGGAGAAGCTGTCCATCGCGCTCATCATGCCGCTGGCATCGATGCCGGCACGCAAGCCGTCCATCTGCTGGCTCAGGGTGAGACGCGACTGCAGGCGGTCCATGGTCAGGCCCGCGGGAAGCTGGAAAAGCTTGGTGGCGCTGCTGCCGTCAAAGGGATCATACTGCGTGCCGAGATAGCCGCCCCAGGCCACGTGGGAACGCGACTTCATGTTCAGCACCACATAGGGCGGCATGGCGGGATGATTGGGGCCATGATGCTTCGCCACAATGCTGCCAAAGGACGGATAGTATTTCGCCTTGGCATTGGTGCGCGGCTCATTGGCCAGGTTTGCCGTTTGCATCACCATGTTGGGCTCATGATTGCTGAAGCGGCAGTCCACTGAGCGGATCAAAGTGAACTTGTCCAGCATCGCGGCCTGCTTCGGCAGATACTCGCAGATGTGCGTGCCCGGCAGCTTGGTGGGGATTGTTTTGAAGGGGCCGCGGATCTCGCGTGGCCGCTCAGGCTTTGGGTCCCAGGTGTCGATTTGAGAGGGGCCGCCGGTCATCCAGAGGAGGATCACCGCTTTGCCTTTCCCGGTGGTCTTTCCTTCCGCGTGCAGTTTTGTGAGCGCCGGCAAAGTGAGACCGCCCAGGCCTGCGAGGCTTGTTTTCAAAACCGAGCGCCTGCTGTGCACGACCACGCCATCCCGCACACGCGGGTTCATGAAGCCGAAGGCGTGCGATCCGCCATGGCCGCTGCATTGATGGTCGGGAGAAGACATCGGGGTCCAATACGCGCCAGAAGAGGGCTCTCTAGCCACATAGTGCGAATCCGAAAATTACTTCGGCGTTTGCAGATAGGCGATCAAGTCCGCCAGCGACTGCGGTGTGAGCGCGGCCTCGAGGCCTTCGGGCATCAGGGAGGCACCGGTGCTTTGCAGCTTTTCAATCTCACTGCGCAGCACCGACTTCGTCACATTGCCCGCCATCTTCAGGGTGAGGCTCGCGCTCGTCTCCGTGGTGATCACTCCATAGAGCTGCTCGCCATTTTTCAGCGTGCAGTGGTAGGCCATGAATCCTGGCTCAATGATCGCGCTCGGGTCGAGGATGGAATTGAGCAGCTTCTCCGCATCATGCTGCACGACGCTGCGCAGGTCCGGGCCGAGCTCGAGGCCCACGCCGTCCAGCTTGTGGCAGCTGATGCACACCTGTGCAAACACCGTCTTTCCTTTTGCGGCGTCGCCGTTGAGTTTCAGGGCTGGTTTGAACTTTTCCACCACGGCGGCGCGCGCGGCGCTCGTGGAATCCGCAAACACCGCCGCCGCCTGTTTGGCGATCTCCTTTTTCGGATGCTTCACCAGCCGCGCCCGAGTCGCCGCATCGCAGCCTTTCGCCTCCGGTCGCTTCAGCAGAGCGAGAGTCCATCCATCGTTGGAAAGCAGAGTCTCGATGATCTGCAACCGCACCGCAGGCGTTCGTTCATTCCATTCCGCCAGCAAAAACTCCACGCCGCTCTGCGGCTGCAGTTTCCCCACCAATCTGAGCACCTCCGGGCTGGCAGATCTTCCCCACAGCTCCGGCAGCAGCGCCCGCACCATCTCCCGATGTCCGCGGTCAGAAGCCAGCAGCGCCAGCTCCGCCATCGGTGGCGAGGCCTGCGCCGATTTCACCGCCGTCACCGCTTTGGCGAGCATCTCAGCCATGGCCTTCAATCCTTTCTGCGCTTCGGCTGAAGTGGTCTGCTCCATGAACTTCGTCAGCGAGAGCCCGTTCCCATCCAGCACCGCCAGAAATTCGGCGGCATGTTTCTGTGAGTCCGGACGCGACAGCAAAGCCGCCAGCGCGGTCTCATTTTTCACCGCCAGCGCACACCGGAACAGCATGCCCATGACGCGGTTGTCGCCTTCAGGGAAAAGCGAGCACACTCGTTCCAGATGCGGCAGCAGCGAACTCATGGCCGCGCCTTGCAGAGGCGAGCCATCGGGAGCTGTCTGCAGCAGTGCGGTCAGCAAGTCCGCCGCCCAGTCGCCCTTCAGCTCGCCAAGCGTGCAGGCCAGTTGCAGCCTCACCTTCTCATCCTTGTCGTCTGCCATTCGGGCCAGCACCTTTTGCAACTCGCTGTTGTCTTCAAGCCACTTCATCTTCTCCGCCATTTGCAGCGCCTGCTCACGAACATGTGGCGAATCATCAACCAGCAGTTTCAATCCCATGGCTGGGATCAGTTTGCCGTTTGTGAGCAAGGCCCAGGCGGTTTGTGCCCGTGTCTGCGCTAGTTTGTCCGTCAGCAGCGTTTGGACCTCGGTTTTCGAAACTCCCCATGCGATCATCATCTGCGCCTTGTCGCGCTGCCAGCCATTCGCGGCGCCCAGGCCCTGTATTGTAGTCCCGCCTTTAGGCGGTTCCTGAGAACGGCTCACTTTCCAAATTCGTCCCTTGTCATCCCCTTCACGGTAATGCGGCAGCAGTTCTTCCTTCCCGTTCTGCGGCAGCCACTGCGGGTGCTCGATCATGTAGCGGTACATGTCCGCCACCCACAGCGCGCCATCCGGGCCGGTGCGCACCATCACGGGGCGGCACCAGCGGTCTTCGCTGGCGAGAAAGTCCATCTTCGACTCCGCGGGATCGCGCGTGGCCTTGAAGGTCACACCGTCGTCCTCCAGCACGTGATGCTGCACCACATTGTGAAACGGCTCGCAGGTGAAGGCGTGGGTTTTGCCATCGTCAAACAGCACGCGGTCGCGGTACACCTCGATGCCGCAGGCGCTGGTAAAGCGGCCTGCTTGATCGAAGCTGTGAAAGCGCTTCTCCATGCTGCTGGCGGGATACACCGGCGGATTGCGCGGGAAGAGCTGATGAACCGGATCTGGCGGGATGACGTAGGGATTGCGGCGGAGGTAGTGATCCTGCAGGACGTAGTGCCACAGGGGAAAACTGTTCTGCACTCCGAACCAGTGACCCCAGTCATCGCGCGCACGGCCAAACTGCGAGGGGCCGCTCTGGGGATCAAACTCGCCCGTGTCGGGCTTGAAGCGGAAGTCGCGGCTGCCGAGATCGATCTTCTGCCCGGTGAGCTTGCATTCGATCTGGGTGCCCTTGTTGTAGCCGCCGTGGTGCGCGCCTGCGGCGCAGTACACCCAGCCGTCCATGCCCCAGCGCAGGCCGTTGACGCGGAGCTGCTGGTTGCCGGTGCTGAAGCCGGTGTAGAGCACTTTCTTTTCTCCATTGGGCTTGATGAGAAAGATGTCTGGCGCGGCAGTCACCAGCACGCCATCGCGCCAGGTCAGGATGCCGGTGGGGTAGCTGAGGTCGTTCACGATCACGTTGCGCTTGTGGTAGCGGCCGTCGGCGTCGGTGTCTTCGAGCATCACCACGCGGCCGCCTGCTTTGCCGCTGCCATCCATGCCGAGGGGGTAGTCGGCCATCTCGATGACCCAGAGGCGACCTTTGTCATCCCAGTCAAATGCCACGGGGTCCAGCACCACAGGCTCTGCGGCGACGAGGTCGATGCGGTAGCCTTCACGCACGTGCCACTTTTTTGCGGATTCCTCGGGAGAGAGCGGCTGGGAGGCGAGCTCCACGTTCGTTGTTGATGCAGGTTTTTCCAAACCGGTGACGGCCACATCTGTGAACTCGCCCTCCAGCGGGGCGAAGCCATCGCAGCGTCTGCCGAAGAACAACCCGGTCGCTTCGGGCGCGGTGACGGGAAGCTCGGCGTCGATCTCCAGTTTGCCATTGAGCATGACCTTCACGCGTGTCCCGGTGCGCTCCAGTTTCACGTCATTCCACGAGCCGGGGGCGATGACGGTTTGCCCACGCACGATCTGGTTCGCGGCATTGCCGTTAAAGACAAACAGGCGCCCGGGCTGCGAGTCTTTGTAATGGCCGCCGATGCCGAGATGATCTCCCGGAGCCTGATGATCGCCCTTGGGGCCGCGGGAGATGAGGTAGGCGGTCACGGGGCTCGCGTCGTTCGCTTTTGTGTTGCGGAAGCGCAGAGAGGCCGACCATTTTTCATGTCCTTTTAAAATGGCCGAGGTTTGAACCTGGGCTTGTTTCGCTCGTTCCGCCCGTTTGACCGCGTGCCGCGCATTGTCTTCGGCCACCTTCGAAATGTCCCAAAGTTTGGCGATGACAGAGGGCTCAATGACGCGATCCCAGACGGTAAGTTCGTCCAGCCGACCTTGAAGCCCTTTGCCAAAAGTTGCCTCTGCTGCCGCCTTGCCGGCTTTGCCTTCCAGCGAAGGTTTCTCCGCGCCGTCAATGTGCACACGCACGGTGTCGCCATCACGGATGAGAACGGCGAAATGCCAGTCGTCTGCAAACAGCTCCTCCTTCGACTCCTCGCCTCCCAAGGCAAGACGCACGTGGTGTCTCGCGTCCTGGTGCGCTTTCAAGCTGACACCGAGTGCGTTGATCAACTCACCCGTGCGATCGCTCGCGCCGCTTTCGTGGCCGAGCCAGAACCAGAGGGCGATTGAAGCCTGAGCTCCCCGCTTCAAGTTGGTGACTTCAATATGGCCTCCGGCCAGGTGAATGGAGCGGTTGATTTTGTCAGGCCGGGTTTTTACCTCCGGCTTGAGGGCGGATTCATCGTCATAGCCACGTCCGGCATTGATTCCAGGCACCCATAAGGCATGGGGGCCTTTGATGGCCACCTGGGGCATGTCTTGAGAGGGGGCTCCTGAACCAATCGTGCCGTAGCCATCATCCTGGAAATCCACATGGGTTGAAGCCATTGAGTGTATTGCCTCCTTCGAGTAGGGGGCCAGTTCATGGCTCAGTGCGCCGAAAAACTTCGGCTTTAGCTCCTCCCACATGCTCACGAGAGCCTCTCGTATCTTTGATTCGGCGGCCACCTCCAGGCCGGCGGTTCGCGCCGGCCATGTAGTGTAACCTCCCAGTGCGTGCTGTTCGAGCGGCGGTATGTAACCCTCGGCTCCATTGGCGAGTTCGATGTTGAAATGGCTGATCGACGTTTTGACGGACTTCAACTGCAACCCCGTGATTGCATAAACTTCGTTTGGCAGCGTGGCGATGCTCAGGTCACCAATGCGGATGGCCTGCAGTTTCACGCTCGTCTTCTGGCGCTCATGCAGGATCAGCGCCTCACGCGCATACACTTCCTCTTTGTTCTTCGGAACATCGTTCACAATCTTCGCTGCAATGGGCCGCGCCCATGCCAGCCGCTTTTCATCCGGTACGCGGTATGCCAGCTCCAGCGTCTTCTCCACCATGCCGAGTGGCACATGGTCGTGATACTTTACTGTCCTCAGCGCCAGCATTGCACTCTCGGCCACAGCGCTGGCATAAGCATCCAGGGTGATGTTTTTCTTCTCCGCTCCGTAGTCCATCCACATCTGGTCGCCGCTGGTGCCCTGGGACATGGCGCAGACGAAGGGGCCGTTGCCATCGCCCGGCTGTCCTATTTTGGCGGCGAGGTGCTTGCAGAAGAGACCATAGTAGTCGGATGAAATGGGACCGCTGCCGAAGTAGTGCTGCGAGTAGTTTGCGAGAACGCCGAGCGGTTTGCCGTCGGTGGTTTGCAGGGAGATGACGGAGAGCTGCGGATCGACCGGGCCGCTGGGGCCGACGACGTCTTTGCTGAGGTAGCCGGGGTGCATGTTGGCACGCCCTGTAGGTTCGCCGAAGGGATCCACCACCTCCTTGCCCTGCAGGCGAATCCAGCGTCGGTTGTGCGTGTGCTCCCAGTCGTCAAAGCTGCCCCAGCCGATGCGTGCGGGCTGCAGGGCCTTGTCCGCCGCGACGATGGCCTCGGCGATTTTCGGTGTGAGGAATTTGCCATACTCGGTGTCCTTGCGTGTGCCGAGGCAGCCCATCGCCGCGGGTGCGGAGTGGGTGTGCGTGGCGCTGACCATCATGCGGTCCACCGGAATGCCGCACTGTTTTGAAGCGAGCGCCTTGGCTTCATCGATGAGCGTCTGCTCCATCATGCAGGTGTCCACGATGGCGAAGGCGATCTTCGTCCTGCCGTCATCGAGCACAAAGCTGCGCACGTGCAGCTTGTCCGTGATCTTTTCACCCCGCCCTTCGAGAAACCCGCCCGCTATGATGCGCGGAAAAGTCGTCGGCGTGATGTCGATGGCGGAGACGCCCGCGCGGAAAACAGGCTGTGCATGGAGCGTGGCCGCCAGGGCTGAGAACAGGAAGAAAATCAGGGACTTCATAGAGCTCTCAGCAAACGGGACGTGAGCGCGATTCCTTGCCACACCGCCACAGGAGCATGTTTTCATGGGAAATGATTTTCTTCCTATGACGCCAAAAAAAAGCGTTATAGGAAGAAAATCATTTCATGAGTTCGACAGCCTGAATGATCCGGAAAAAGTATCCGGAAGCCTCGATTTCCCTCGAGACCGGGCCGTCCACCACCAGAACAGGCTGGATGGTGCGGCGCGGATGCTCTGTGCGCAGCACCTCCGCCTTGCGCTCCACTTCAGCGATGATGGCGCGGCCCAGCGGCGCGGTCTGACGCTTCATCTCGCACAGGGTGATGACGCCGTCTTTGCGGTCGTAGGCGAGGTCGATCTGCACGCCGCTGATGCCTTTGCGCGGTGCGCGGAACCACGGGCCTGCGTCATAGTCCACCGCGCTGAAGCCAATGAGATGGGCGATCTGGTCGCAGTGGCGCATGCACACGAGTTCAAAGGCGCGGCCCATCCAGGCGCGAAAAGCGCCGGTCTGCCGGATGCTGGTGAAGAGATCGCGCCGCCCGCCCTCACGGATTTGGCGCAGGCGCGTGCGCATGAAGGCGTGGTAAAAGCTGATCCACGGATCGCTCAAATGATAGCGCAGCAGGCGTGTCTCGGCCCCTTTGTCAAAGGGCCGCTGGGAGGAGATGAAGCCCGCCGCCTCCAGATCGTAGAGCCGCTGGCTCAGCATGCCGCCTTCATCCACACCGGCGGCGGCGGCCAGGTCGCGGCGGTTTAATCCATACGGTGCGGCGGCCAGGGCGCGGATGAGCCGTTGAAACTCGCTGTTGCCGCCAAAATGGCTGATGAAAACCCGTTCGTATTCTTCGACGAAATAGCCTTCCGCGCGGAAGGCTTCCTTCTCCATCCCCAGCATGATGGAGGGTGCGCTGGAGAGCAGTTCCAGGTACTTGGGCACGCCGCCCGTGAGGCACTGCGCGTCCAGCACCTCTTGTGCGCCGCGTTTGGGCAGCATGCGCGCGGTTTCCGTGAGACTGAAACCCTGCAGGTGCACCACCACATCGGTTCGTCCGTAGAACGCGCTGGACTTCAGCACCTTCGTCGTCATGAAGGAGGCGATGGAGCCGCACAAAACCAGCGTGCGGCCCGGTTTGCGGGAAAGGTGGTTTTCCCAGACCATCTTCAGCGTGGACACCAGTTCCTGACGGTAGTTTGCCAGCCACTGAAACTCGTCCAGCACGATCACCATGCGCCGCCCTGCCAGGGCCTTGTCCAGCGCCATCAGCGCCTCCTGCCAGGAGGTTACGGCAGGCAGTTTTTTCCGCAGTTGATGCGAGGCCTGCTGCAGGAAGCTGGCGATCTGAGCCTGCGTGGGCCGGTTCTCCAGGCCTTCGATGAACAGCGCCGGTTCACGGCCCACCGCCTGCCGGATCAGCGAAGTCTTGCCAATGCGCCGGCGCCCGTAAACGAGCGCGATCTTCGCCGTGCGCGCCTCGATGGCAGCACGCAGACGGGCTGTTTCTTCGCTTCTTCCGACAAACATGATTTTCTTCCTATAACGCGAAAAAATTACGTTATAGGAAGAAAATCGTCGAGAGCATTCTTTGCCATCCTCAGGCGATCAGCGGCCCAATCGCGGGCTCTGCGAGCAGCTTCTGCACCTCGGCCACAAGGGAGTCCACCGCCACCGCGCTTTGCGAGCGAGCCAGCAGATTCTTGATCACCACCTCGGGATATTCGGCCCCAAAGGTGATGGCAAGGCGCGCCTTGCGGTCCTCGGCGGCCTGGAACTGTTTGCCGACTTTCTGCGGGCCAAAGCTGTAGTCCACACGCACGCCTGCGGCGCGCAGGGCCTGCACGGCGGCCAGCGCGTTTCCACGCTGCGCTTCATCCGCGACGACGACAAACGCATCAATGCTGCTGGCGGCCAGCAGGGCGCTGGTCAGCTTCATCTGCGCGCCTGGAGTTTTCGACAGCAGGATGCCGAGGACCACGTCGCCCATGGCGAAGCCGGCGGCGGGCATGTCCACCTTGCCGTCACTCATCAGTGCGCACAGCTTGTCGTAGCGGCCGCCGCCTGCCACGGCACGCAGGCCATGTTTTTTGTCGAAGACTTCAAAGACCGTTCCGGTGTAGTAGGCCAGTCCACGCACAATCGTCGCATCAATCCGCACGTACTGCCACAGGCCGCGCGCGGCCAGGTTCTCACGCAGTGCGGCAAAGGCGGGATTGTTCTCATCCGCGGAGGCCATGAAAGCCCGCACATTTGCCAGGCTCAGACCGATGGCGGCGAGTTTGTTTTCCGTGTCCTCCGGCTTCGCGCGCTCGATCTTGTCGATGATCTGCAGGAAGGCCGAGGTCTGCTCCGGCGCGATGTTCCGCTCCGCCAGATACAGGTTCCAGATCTCGCGGTTGCTCAGGCGGATTTCAAAATCCTCTGTGCTCACGCCAAACTCACGCATGGTGTCGATCGCCAGAGCAATGAGCTCCGCATCTGTGGCCAGAGAGGCATCACCCAGGATGTCCGCATTGAACTGCACAAACTCGCGCGTGCGGCCCCTCTGCGGTGTCTCATAGCGGAAGCAGGAGCCGATTTGAAACCACTTGATGGGCTTCTTGAAGTCACGCTGCCGTGCCGTGGCCATGCGGGCCAGGGAGGGGGTCACCTCCGGACGCAGAGACACGTCGTCCTCGCCCTTGGTGGTGAAGCAGAAAAGCTGGCTGGTGATCTCATCGCCGCTCTTTTTGCGAAACAGGTCCGTCGGCTCCAGCACCGGGCCTTCATACTCCACAAAGCCGTAACGACGGGCCACTGCGCGCCAGGTGTCGAAAATGTAGTTACGCAACGCGCATTCTTCAGGGAAGAATTCGCGAAAGCCATTGACTGTTTGGATGGAGGCCATAGAAGGGCGGGATTGATCTTCATGCGCAACGTGTACGCAACCGGAAATGCGGCGTCGTGCGGAAGTGTTTTGCCCGCATGCTCTCCGACCTGTTTGTGCGCGATTTCCGCTGCTTCGCCGAGGCGAAGGTGGAGCTGCATCCCGATGTCACGCTCCTGGTCGGCCGCAATGCCCAGGGGAAGACCTCCCTCATCGAGGCCGCCTGCGTGCTGCTGCGTCTGCAGTCACCCCGCACTTCAAACCGCGCCGAGCTCGTGCGCTTCGGCGCCTCCACCTGCCTGGTGGAGGCACACTGGCGGGGCAAACGCCTGCGCTATGCCCAGTCCGCCACCACACGGCGCCTCGCGGTGGAAGGCTCTGTGTGCGGCAGGTCCGCAGACTATCTCGCCGCCTCCGGGGTGGTGGTCTGGATGGACCACCGGGACATGAGCCTGCTGCGCGGCGGCGCGGAGCATCGGCGCAGGTTTCTCGACTTCGCCGCCAGCCAGATGTTTCCGGACTACCTGCATGCGCTGCGCGGCTATGAGCGTGCTCTGCGCGGGCGGAATCATGTTTTGAAACGGGACGCCAGCATCGCCTGGAAGCAGGCAGACGCCTTTGCACGGGTGATGAACGGCTTTGCCCACACCCTCTGGCTGCGGCGCCAGGAGCTATGTGCGGCTCTGGCCCCGGAGGTGTCCCTGGCCCATGCAAAGCTCAGCGAAGGCTCGGAAACGGTCTCCATCACCTTTCAGCCCACCAGCGATCCCCAGCAGAGCCTGTTTGAGGCGCTGCTGACCGCCCGGGAGGAGGAGGCGCGCTCTCGTTCCACCGCCTTCGGTCCGCACCGGGATGACATCGGCATGCGCCTGAATGACCTGGATGCCACCACCTTTGCCTCGGAGGGGCAGCAGCGGTCCTTTGCCCTGGCCATGAAGCTGGCCCAGGCCCAGGTGCTGGAGCATGCCTGTGGTTCGCCCCCACTCATGCTCATGGACGATGTTTTCGGCGAGCTGGACGCCCACCGCCGCCGGGCCCTGCTGTCCTGCCTGCCTCCGGGAACGCAGAAGATCATCACCACCACGAATTTGGACTGGGTGGAGACGGACCGGCTGGCGGGAAGGGTGTACGGGGTCGAGGGGGCCGCTTTCAGCCGGGTCCGGGGTTGAAAGGCGGGAAATTTGACCCGAAATGGCCCGAAATGGGCAATTCCAAGCTTCTTACAAACATCCCTTGACGCATTTTCAGGCGGTTTTAGCTTTAAAGTGGGTTGGAATGCCGTGCGCCGCGTTGCTTTTCGTGATTCTCAAAACAGTTGGAATTCTCCGCCGCGCATTTGGATTCCCAACCCTGATCGCATCAACACTTTTCCCATTTATTCTCAATGTTCGGCAAACTTTTTGGCTTCGTCGCCCAAGACATCGGCATCGATCTCGGCACGGCAAACACCCTCGTTTATGTAAAAGATCACGGCATCGTCCTCAGAGAACCCTCGGTGGTGGCGGTTAAAACCGGCACCAACGAAGTGGTGGCTGTGGGTGATGACGCCAAACGCATGCTGGGGCGCACCCCGGGCGGCATCACGGCCATCCGTCCTTTGAAAGACGGTGTCATCGCCGACTTCCGCGTCACGGAGGCCATGCTGCGCCACTTCATCAAAAAGGTGCAGGGCGGCGGGCGCAAGATGCGCGGGCCGCGTGTGGTCATCGCCGTGCCCTCCGGCATCACGGAAGTGGAAAAGCGCGCGGTGAAGGAAAGCGCGGAGCAGGCCGGCGCGCGTGAAGTTTATCTCATTGAAGAACCCATGGCCGCGGCCATCGGCGTGGGCCTGCCGGTGCAGGAAGCCGCGGGCAACATGATCGTCGATATCGGCGGCGGCACCACGGAGGTGGCCATCATCTCGCTCTCCGGCATCGTTTACAGCCGCAGCGTGCGTGTGGCCGGCGATGAGCTCGACGAAGCCATCATCAACTACATGAAGCGCGCCTACAATCTCATGATTGGCGAGCGCACCGCGGAAGAAATCAAGCTGCGCATCGGCTCCGCCTTCCCGCTGGGCAAGGAGACGACCATGGAAGTCAAAGGACGCGACATGGTGGCCGGCCTGCCGAAGACCATCACCATCACCAGCCAGGAAGTGCGCGAAGCCATGCTGGAGCCGCTCAATGCCATCATCGACGCCGTGCGCACCACGCTGGAGCGCTGCCCGCCGGAGCTCTCCGCGGACCTGGTGGACCGCGGCATCATGCTGGCCGGCGGCGGCGCGCTGCTGCGCGGCCTGGACAAGCTGCTGCAGGAAGAAACCGCGCTTCCCGTGCATGTGGCGGAGGATCCGCTCAGCGCCGTCGGCGAAGGCACCGGCCGCGTGCTGAGTGAACTCGAATTCCTGCGCAAAGTCAGCACGACTGAAGTCTGATGACCATTTCGCGCCGCACTGCGTTCGCTTGAAGGTGTCTGCCGACCAGCGCCGCATGCAGCCCGGAGGAAAGGCCACTCATGAAAAAGCTCAACATCCTCGCGCTTCTGATCTTCATCGCAGGACTGGTGGCCGTGTTCACCTTTGACACGGCCACCACCCGGCGGATCCAGGCCCGTGTCATGAGCCTGCTGTCCCCGTTCATCCACAGCAGCGCCGCCATGGAGCAGGCTGCTGAAAATGCCGTGGCTCCGCAGGTGAATCCCGCTGAACTCAAGCAGGAAAATGAACAGCAGCGCGTCCAGCTTGAGCGCCTGCGCATCATTCAGCAGAAGTACAACCAGATCATTGAGGAAAATGCCAAGCTGCGCCAGCTCATCGAGTTCAAGCAGTCCGCTCCTTTCAAGATGACCGCCGCCAAGGTGATCCGCCGCAGCTCCAGCACCTGGTGGAACAGCCTCATCATCGACAAAGGTTCGCTGGATGGCATCGGCACGGACAGTCCGGTCATCACCTCCGTCGGCCTGGTGGGAAAGACTTCCACGCTCGCCCCCCACATGGCGAAGGTGATTTTGCTCACGGACGAAATGTGCCGCGTGTCCGCCAAGATCGAAGGCACCCTGGAGCAGGGCATCCTCGGTGGCGAACGCGCCGCGCTGGAGGTGCGTCCCGAACTGCACCTGCGTTTCCTCCACCGCAATTCGAACATCAATGCCGGCGCCGGTGTTTATTCCTCCGGAGAGGGCGGCGTGTTTCCGGAAAACCTGCTTCTGGGCCGCGTGAAGCGTTTTGAAAACCGTGAGATATCCGGAGAGGCCGTCATCGAACCCGCCGTAGATTTCTCCACTCTGGACTACGTCTTTGTGATTGAGATGCAGGCGGCCGAGCCCGCGCCGGAGCCGGCACCCGCACCCACACCAGCACGCGCCAAGCCCTGAGCCGCCATGTTGTTTCACCCGATCTCCATCATTCTGCTGCTGCTCACCTTCATGGTGCAGGAGTTCATTCCCGGGCTGGAGATCGCCCAGTTTGCCACGCTGTTTCTGCCGGCGGTGTTTTTCTTCAGCGCCTCCGTGGCGGCGCCGTTTTCAATGATGCTGCTGCTCGCGTTCATCACCGGTTTTCTCTGGGATGCGCGCCATCTTCAGGGGGTTGTGGAAAGCTTCCCGGGTGGCGAGGATGTGTTTGGCACGGGCGCGGATGTGGAGCTGGGCGCGGGCAGCCATCCGCTGCCGTTTGGCCTGTCCATCGTGCTTTTCGGCATGCTCGGCACCCTGCTGCAGGGCATCCGCCCTTTGTTCAAGCGGGGGCGTCTTGAGCTGCCGGTGCTCATGGTCGGCATCGCTGTGTTCGTGTGGCTGCTCTCGCAGTTTCTCATCATTACATTCCTGCGGGGTTCCCTGCAGTTTCCGGTGGGCGTATGGTCAAAGATGATCACCGACAGCCTGCTTGCCATGCTCGCCGCTCCGCTCATCTTCCTGCTCCTGTACTCGCTTGCCCGCCTGTCGAGCTATGAAATCAAATATGAAGGGCTGAGGTACCGTTTCGATGGTCGTTAAATACCGCTTCCGTCTCTACCTGTTCACCCTCGCCATGCTGTGCGGGTTTGGGCTGCTCGTGTTCCGGCTGTGGTCGCTGCAGATCGACCGCCGGGAGGAGTTTGCCAAGATGATCCCCGGGGCGAAGAAGGAGCGTGCGCGCATTCCCGGCCCCCGCGGAGAGATCAAGGACCGCAACGGCGTCGTGCTCGCCACCAACAAGGCCAGCTTCGAGGTCCGCATCAATCTGGCGGAGGTCGTCGCGGAGTACAAGCGGCTCGCCAAGCAAAACAAAACGGCCGTTCCGGAAATCACCTTTGATATTGTCGAAAAGGGCATCAAGCGGCAGAAGCCCGAACTCGACATCCACAAGATCTTTGAAGATACGATCACCCGGCGGATGATCGAGATGGGTGTCCACAAGGAGTACTCCAAGGAGTCCCTGCAGGTGCATTATCGCAGCTTTGGCGGCGCTGTCCCCTGGGTCTATCGGGATGACCTCACCTTTGCCGAGTTCAGCCGCATCGCCGAGCACAATCTGGGCCTGCCCGGGGTGACTGTCGCCGAGCGTGCCTCGCGGGTCTATCCCCTCAAATCCGTCGCCTGCCACATCCTCGGCTACGTCCGTCTGCCGGACGATCAGCGTGCCTCCGCCGAAGACCGCAAGGGCTGGGACTATTATGTGCCGGATGATTTCGGGGGCGCCGGTGTGGAGAAGAGCTTTGACCAGTATCTGCACGGCAAGCCCGGTGTGCGCGTGATGCAGCGCGACCAGCGCGGCAGACCCGTGGGTGAAGTGGATGAAGAGTACG
Organism: Prosthecobacter sp.; assembly: GCF_044227185.1. Classification (GTDB taxonomy): domain Bacteria; phylum Verrucomicrobiota; class Verrucomicrobiia; order Verrucomicrobiales; family Verrucomicrobiaceae; genus Prosthecobacter. The sequence goes on from NZ_JBGAFO010000003.1 coordinate 435,194, forward strand.
AAGAACCCCGCAAGGGCAACGATGTTTACCTCACCCTCGACGCCCGCATGCAGATCATTGCGGACAAGGCTCTGCGCGATGCCAAGATCGGCCGCGGCGCCGTCACCGTGATCGACCCCAACACCGGAGAAGTGCTGGCGATGGTTTCCGTTCCTTCCTACGATCCCAACAACTTCATTCCCAGCATCCAGCAGTCGGACTGGGATGCGCTGCTGAACAACAAGACGGTGCCGCTGCTCAACCGCGCGGTGAAAGGTCATGTGCCGGGCTCCACCTTCAAGATTCCCATCTCCTTTGCCGGCTGCCTCGCCGGCATCCAGATGAGCCGGTTCAACTGCAGCGGCAGCGTCACCTACGGCAACAAGGCCATGCAGTGCTGGATCCAGCGCCAGAGCGGCGGCTCCCACGGCACGCTCGGCCTCAGCGATGCCATCAAGTTTTCCTGCAACTGCTTCTTCTACCGCTATGGCAATGCGGCCGGCATTGGCAACATCACCAAGGTGGGCAAGATCCTCGGCGTGGGCACCAAGACCGGCATCGAGCTGGAAGACGAAGATCCCGGCATTCTGCCCAATCCCGACTGGCTGCGCGCGCACCGCCCTGCGGAACGCTGGAGTGATGGCTACACGGCCAACACCTCCATCGGGCAGGGCATGGTGCTCGCCTCCCCGCTGCAGATGGCGTCCGTCAGCGCCACCGTCGCCAATGGCGGCAAGGCCTGGAGCCCCCATCTGCTGAAGCGCGTGATGGACCACGACAAGGCGGTGCTGGAAAACCCGCCCAGCCTTCGTGGCGACCTTTCCGCCAGCGTGAAGCCCGAAGAAATCGAAGTCATCCGCAAAGGCATGTGGAAGGTGGTCAATGATCCTTCAGGCACGGGCAAGGGCGCGCGCATCACCGGTGTGGAGGTGGCTGGCAAGACCGGCACCGCCCAGAACTGGCGCCTCGATGAGAACCGGCACAAACACGATGACAACCACACCTGGTTCATCTGCTTTGCCCCTTATCAGAATCCGCGCTTCGCCGTCTCCGTGCTGGTGCAGAATGGCAAGTCTGGCGGCGGCTGCGCGGCGCCTGTGGCGCGGCGTGTGCTCGAACAGTGCCTGGCCCTGGATAATCCCAATTCAACGTTCACCGTGGTGCCCGAGCCGATGGAGCCCGCGGAAGGTCATTTCAATCATATCGCATCCGTCCAATACGTCGATGCCGCGGTGCCTGCCGAGGCGCTCGGTCCGGATGAGGACGGTGACACGGGCACGGGTGTGTCCGCGCCAGAACCCGATGATGCTGACAAGCCTCGTGTGCACACGACGCCCAACATCCAACGGAAGGCCGATTCAGCGGGATCGGCCGGAACCAGCTCCGGACAGAATGTGCCTAGGGCCGTGCCAGTGCGCAGGGTCGGTATCTTCAGCCGGGGAGGCTCCCAGGACAGCAAACCATCCGATCCCGCTCCCAGCGGCGGCGGATTTTTCCGCAGAATCTTCCGCTGAAGAACTGCACTATTTTAGGGGAGATTTTACACCATGGCATTGACCTTCGTTCAAAGAATCAAAGAACTGCTTACTGGCAAACGCGACATCAAAAGCGGCGTCCGCCTTGTCATCAACTGCGAAAAACTGGAGAACCGCGTGGCCTTGCTCGACAAGGGCGTCGTCGAGGAGTACAACATCGAGCGCGTCGGCACCCAGAGCCTCATCGGCAGCGTTTTCAAGGGCCGCATCCGCAACATCGAGCAGGGCCTCAAGGCCATGTTCATTGACATCGGCTTCGACAAAAACGCCTTCCTGCATTTCTGGGACGCCATCCCCGCCGCGCTGGACGCCGGCCTGGAGGAGATCAACCGCGGCGGCAGCAAAAAGAAAAAGCGCATCGAGGCGAAGGACATCCCCAGCCTCTACCCCATCGGCTCTGAAATCATGGTGCAGGTCACCAAGGGCCCCGTGGGCAACAAGGGCCCGCGCGTCACCACCAACATCTCTCTCGCGGGCCGCCTGCTCGTGCTGATGCCGCTGAACGACACCTGCGGTATTTCCCGGAAGATTGAAGATCCGAAGGAGCGCTCCCGCCTGCGCAAGATCATCGAAAAAATCAGCCTGCCGGAAGGCATGGGCATCATCCTGCGCACCGAGGCCTCCGGCAAGCGCGCGCGCCACATCGTGCGGGATCTGAACATCCTGCTGGACGAGTGGGACCAGATCGTCGCCAAGCGCGACGCTCAGAACGCCCCCGTGTGCTGCTTCCAGGAGCCGGATCTGGTGGAGCGCACCGTGCGTGACTTCCTCACCGAGGACATCGATGAAGTGGCCTGCGATGACGCCCCCACCGTCGAGCGCATGCAGCGCATGGCCGCCCACATCTCCGGCCGCGCCAAGCGCCGCATCAACTACTACCAGGGCCAGACCGCCATCTTTGAGCACTACGGCATCCAGAAGCAGATCGACAACGCGTTCTACCGCCAGGTCTGGCTGCCCTGCGGCGGCTACATCGTCATCGACCAGACGGAGGCCCTCGTCTCCATCGACGTCAACACCGGCCGCAACAAGGGCCACAAGGATGTCGATAAGCTCCTGCTCGAAACCAACCTCGAAGCAGCCGCCGAAGTCGCCCGCCAGCTCCGCCTGCGCAACATGGGCGGCCTCATCGTGGTGGACTTCATCGACATGAAGCACCGCCGCGACCAGCAGGCCGTGTACAAGCTGATGATCGAGCATCTGAAGCGCGACAAGGCCAAGACGCAGGTGCTGCAGATCTCGCAGTTCGGCCTCATGGAGATGACCCGCCAGCGGCTCAATGAAAGCCTCGGCACCACGCTTTATGAGCCCTGCCCATACTGCAAGGGCCACGGCCAGGTCAAAACCCCGCTGACCATGAGCGTGGAGCTTCAGCGCCGCCTCATCGCCGTTCTGGGCCGTGCCAAGGAGGACCAGAAGAGCCTCATCGTCATCGTGCATCCCGAAGTGCTGAACCGTCTGAAAACCGAAGACGGCGAACTGCTGGTGGATCTGGAGCGCAAGTATCATGCGCGCCTCACCTTCCGCAGCGATCCCGCCTTCCACCGCGAGCAGATCACCCTGGCAAACGCGGCCACTGGCGAGGAAATCCGTCCCTGATTTTTCAGGGGGCGGAGCCGCTGACGCTCACTTCATCCAGATCGAAGCTCTCTTGCGCTCCCGCGGCGCTCGGGACGACCACGACCTTGCCGATGTGCTGGATCGTGTCCGCCCAGGAGAAGCCGTTCACCGCGCGTTTCCAGCCCGCGGCCCGCGCTTCGTCATCGTCCCAGTCATAGCGCAGGGTGGCTGAGGCCTTGCGCCAGGCGTGGGAAAAGGCGGTCGTCGTTTCAAACTGCCACTGCGCCACGTCGTTCGCGAACAGCTCGATCATCACCCGCCCGCCCGCTTTCAGGGAGCGCACCTCGCAGGTGATCTCCGCGCTCTGGCCGCCGATGATCTTCGTCCAGTCTCCCGCCAGCGGTGACTCGCTGGCGGTGAGGGGTGAGAAAGCAATGGGCAGCGCCCTGCCGCTGCGTGACACATGAACGTAGCCGCCCTTCGCGCCATCAGAGGCACGGTGTTCCATCTTGTCCACGCCCTTCCAGCCCTGGGCGTCCGCATCAAATGAAATCGTCCGCGTGGCGGTGGGGTGCATCTCGCGGCCCGGCTTTTTCAACGGGCTTTCCGGCGATGGTGGCTCCTGCCGCACCAGTTCGCAGCCGCTGACAGCATAAATCAACGCATGATCCAGTGCGATGCGCAAACGCGCCTCTGAGACTTTGAGCCCGCCCTTGTTCCATTTCAGCGCCGCATCGGTCACGGAGGATGAAATGGGTTCCGCCACGTCCAGCACTGCGCCCTGCTCATCCACCGCGGAGACCTGGAGCCTGCCGCCAGGAGCCACATCCGCGGTGATGCACACAGGCTCCGCCGTCAGTCGCAGCGGAGTGGTGAGGACGTGGGAGGGCTTGCCGGGCTCCACGGGCGCATAGCCGGCGAAGCCATCCGGCCGCAACATGGCCAGGCAGGGCAGGCAATGACGCTTCCACCCGGTGTGCGGAAAGTCGTCGCCGCCATAGAAGATCATGAGCCTGCCATCTCTCAGGATGGGGGGTCCCGCCATCGCGTAGATGCATTCGCTGTCGTAGCTCCCCTTCGCTCCGCGCGGAATGAAGGGCGTGCCGGGCAGCACGCGCTGCCATTGCAGGCCGTCATGGCTCCAGGCCAGTTCGCAGTCCACCGTGCGGCCCCTGCCCACGTGGTACATCATCACATACCCCAGATAGAGGCTGCCGTAGCGGAAGACCGGCATGCAGTAGGTCTGGCTGGCGCGGCCTTCCTCCAGGCTGGAGCGCAGCACCAGGCCGTCGTTTTTCCAATGGATGAAGTCATCGCTCTGAAAGCGCGCCACCAGCCGCTCGCCGAGGTACAGCTTCGTGAACCACAGGTATTTCCCGCCGCGGTCGTCCCAGAAGGCATTGTTATGGGTGTCGCCGTTCTGCGCGCCAAAGCCATGCGCCGCCAGGGCCTCGCCCCAATGGATGCCGTCCGCGGAGAAGCGCACCTGCGGTTTGCCCAGGCCGACATCGCTCACCATCTTGTAGCGCCGCTGCGGATCAGCATCGCGGAAGTCTTTGAACACGCCCACGTTGGGGCAGTCACGGGCCACGATGTTGTTGGCGCCGCTGCCCGCGAACTTGTGGATGCCCAGTTCAGGCTTGTCCCAATGAATGCCGTCCTTGGAGGTGGCATACAGCAGATACCATCCCACATCGTGCACGGTGCCGGGCTGATCCATCTGCGCGATGACCTCCTTGTCTGCCAGCACGCACTTGTACCACAGCTTGAAAAGCCCGGCCTCTTCATCCCAGATCACATTGGGATAGAGATTGTTCATGGAATTCTCCCACGGCTTGTCCGCCTGGAACAACGGATTGGCCGGATGCTTTTCCGGCGTGCCGAGAACCAGCCTGGCATTCCCCGTTTCCTCCACCAGCCGCGAGTCGAGCATCAGGTGCTTCTGCCGCACCTTCTCCAGCGGCAGGTCCAGGGCTTCATACCGCTGCCAGTCCGCATCATCGAAATGCCACCACTCGCTTTCGAGCACCACAAAACCATGCTTCGTCATCGCCTGCTGCAACTTCTCGCGGTTCTTGAAAATTTCAGGCGGCAGCAGCTTGAAGCGTGCGCCCGCCTTTTCGGAGAAGTCGTCATGCGCCGTCGGCATCCGCAGCTCCTCGCCGCGCGCATCGACGAGTGTCACATCCACCGCCGCGCCCCGGGTGTGACGGCCGCCTTTTGCGGGATCCGACACATAACGCTCGTCTGGAAGCGCCTTCCACATCGCCCGCTGGACCGCGAGGGGACGGTAGGCATCCCAGATTTTCAGGCCCAGCCCCTGGGACTTCAATTCGGCCTGCACTCGCGCCAGCTTCGCCGCCGTCTCCGGGCGCAGCAGAGCCTTCGCCTGCGCGGGGTAGAAGGCCGTTTTGAAAAAGTTGTCCGCCGTGGTGTAGCGCAGCTCGATGACGGGACCGTCCGCCTTCCCGCCGATCTCCACCAAGGTCTGCGCTGTGAGACTGGAGATTCCGCAGAGGAGGAAGAGCAGGGGTTTCATGGCAGAGGAGCGGCGGCAGTCATGCGGCCGCCGTCTGCCTTAACGCTGCGAAACCTTGCCGCCTTCGAGCAGTTTTTCGAGGTTGGCGTCGGGGCGCACGCCCTTCTTGATCGCTTCGCTGTACTCCGCGCGCGCCTTGTCCCACTTCGGCGGATCCCAGGTGATGTAAAGGACCGCCAGATTGAAATGAGCCTCGCCATAGTCGGGGTCGATGGCCAGCGCGGTCTTGAACTCGCGCTCCGCACGTTCGATCAGGTTCAGCTTCGTGGCGATGATGCCGAGGTAATGCCTGCCGCTGGCGTTGTCGGGGCGCTTGGCGAGGCTCTTCTCAAAGTAGGTCATCGCATCCTTCCAGCGCTCCTGCTTGAAGTAGGTGACGCCGAGGGCGAAGGCGGCGGGCTCGTTGGCCGGATCATAGGCCAGCGCCTTTTGCAGGGAGACCTCGGCGTCGGCATGCTTGTTTTCACGCTGGCGCGTGATGCCCAGGCCAATGAGCGCGGTGACGTTCTTGGGCTCGGCCCGCAGCGCGTCCTGGTACAGTTTGGCGGCGCTCTCGAAGTTCTTGTTCATGTAGGACTCATTGGCCTCGCTGATGAGTTTTTCGACGGAGGTCGGGGGAGGGGGCGCGGCCTTTTTGTCGCTCTCAGGGGAGGCGTTGGCGATGAGGGTGGCCTGAACTCCCTGCGGGCCGAGCAGTTCGCGCACGACGGGGTCGGAGAAGAGTTTCTCCTCGTCCGGGGTGAGGATCATGCGTGCGTTCTTCATCTCCTCGACCTGCTTCACGAGATCGTTCGAGGCGCTCTCCATTTTCTGCAGCTCGGCGATCATGAGGTCCTTTGCGGCCTGCTGACGGTGCTGGGCGCGCAACTGGCGCATGATGATGCCGCGCAGCATTTCATTTTCGCGGGTGAGCTCAGGAGTGGCGGCGATCTTGCCCTCCATGCCGCCGGTCTGCACTTCCTTGAGCTGCTTGGTCAGCTCCGCCACCTGGGTCTGGTAGCCGGCGCTCTCCTTGCGCAGCTCGGCGATCTGGCCCTGCAGCCCGGTGAGCTGGCCGCGCAGGTCGGCGATCTCCTTGTCCTTGCGGCCCACATCCGCCCGCAGCGTCTCCACCTGCTTCTCCGCCTCGGCGACCTTCCGCTTCAACTCCTCGTTCTCCGCGATGAGGCGCTTCATCTCGGCGCTGCTGGTTTTCTTTTTCAAGTCGTCCACCTCCGCCTGCAGCCCCAGGCTGCGCGCGCTTGCGGCATCACGTTCCTTGACGGCCGTCTCGCGCTGCTTCACCGCGTCGTCACGCTGGGTGATGGCGCTGTCGCGTTCCTTCACCAGGTTCTCGCGTTCTTTGAGAACCTTGTCACGCTCCTGCTCCAGGGCGGCCATGCGGTTGGAGGCCTCGGCCAGCTTTTCGGAGGCGTCTTTGGCGGCGGCTTCGGAGCTCGTGATCCGCTGGGCGTTTTTGCGCATCTCCAGCTCCACCGCCATTTTTTCCTCCATCAGCTTGCTCATCTGGCCCTGCATGGCGCGGCCTGCCTCCACCTCCCTGCCCAGGGCCAGAATGCTTTGCTCCAGAGCGGAGGCCTTCTGGCTGAGAATGGAGTTTTGCTCACGCGCGGTGGTGATCTCACCGGAGGCCCACTGGTACCAGTTCTGCCATTTGCCCAGATCGACCTGCTGCTGGCTGGATTTTGCCTCCAGCTCTCCGATGCGCTGCTTGTACGCCTGCTCGTATTGGTTGAAAATATCACTGAGACTCGGCAGGGAACCAGGAGCCGAGGGGGCGGCGGGGGCCGGCTGTGCCAGCAGGCCGGGTGCAGGCACGGCGGCGGGCATGGCCGGGGCCGGAGCCGCAGCAGCCACAGGTTCAGGCGCGGGCGCGGAGGCTGGCACGGCGGTGGACATGGTCTGCGCGGAGCGCACCTGCAGGCGTGCCAGGGCGTCCTGAATCTTCTGCTGACGTGCGGCGCGCATCTCCGGCTGCCAGGTCGGGTAATTGCGGGCGATGCTGTCCATGATCTCCCCCGCCTGCTTGAATTTGGTCTGCGCGAGCGTGAAGTCGCCCGCCGCCTCGAGTTTGGCGGCCTCGTTGTTGAGGACGAAGCCCCGGAAGTACTGGTCCGCCACCTCGCTGCTGACATCAACGGACTGGGCACGCAACACCGGTGCAGCCAGGGCAAACGCCGCCATGAGGATGAGGACGGAAAAAAGACGGTTCATGAATTAAATTGGGGAAGGGGCAAGGAGTTTACCGCCTTGCGAGGCCCTTGTAAATGTTATTGGCGGCCTGTCTCAGGCCCGCCGCTGGCGCAAAACAGCCACCCAGCGGTCCACGGACTTGCCGGGGGCGTCCTTCAGCGCCCGGCTTTCCTTGTTGCGCCGGTTGCTGACGACCTCCATGCCCAGCGACTCCAGCGCCCGCAGCGCGAGCCGGTGCTCGACATCGAAATAGCTGGTGATGACGAGCATGCCGTCCGGGCGCAGTTTGGCGATGCCCTGGTCAAAAATTTTCTTCCACAGCTCCTGCCCGTGCCAGAAGTTCTGGTGGCGCAGGAAGACCATGTTGAAGTCATCGCTGAGCTCTTTGTGCTGGTCGATCTTGGTGGCGTCCTCGATCAAAAACTGCGCGGGGAGATGCCCGTGCGTTTCGCGCGCCTGACGGATCTCGCGGATGCGGATGTCCGCGCCGATCATCTCCACTCCGCCCCCCTGCGTGAGCTCGGAGCCCACCTGGATGAGGGTCTCCGCCTCATCACAGCGCCCGCAGGCGAGGTTGAGGATGCGCATGTCCTTCTGCTCCGCGGGCAGGTGAGGAGCCAGGGAATCATGCAGCAGCGATTTCAGCCTGGCCATGTCCTGCTGAATGACGTTTCCAGGCTGGATGAGTGCGGAGGATGAAGGGTCGGGGTTCATCATGTCACTCCAGTTTGGAAAACACCCCCGAGGCGGCTTTGACGGAGATGTGTTGATTGGCCGCATAGGCTCTGGCGGCGGCCATGCGGATCTCGGGCCGGGAGCCGTTGCGCAGCCAGACTTCCAGGGCGTCACGCAGCAAAAAGGCCCCGGGGTACATGAGCTGCTCCGTGGTGAGAACGGGGCGTGCCTGCAGGGCGGCGAGGGGCGTTTTGAAAAAACTTCCGCTGACGCAGCAGAGGATGATGGCGTCCGTGGGCGGCGCCCCGGGACTGAGGACGGATACCGCCATGGGCGCGTCCATCAGCTCGTTGTGGCCGATGAAGGCCGTGAGATCGCCCCGGCGGTCGCGCAGGCAGGCGAAGAAGGCCTCCAGGCATTCGTGGATGTTTTTTCCGCGCCACGCTTCGGCCACGAGGATGCAGTCTTTGTCCGCATGGCGGTAGCTGCGGCGGTCCAGAATTTCCGCGGTCGGACTGGTCTCGGCCTTTTCGAGTTTCCAGGCCTTGCTGCGGCCGAAGATGGAGCGGAAGCCTTCGGAGGCGCCCCAGTACAAATTGGCGTCCGCGTCGTCACCATTGCCGATCTTTGCCGGCACCGGGGCGATGCCCTGGCTCGCATTGTCAGCGAGAGCCACGAAGACATGGATGCGTTTTGGCGCCGCCAAAGCACTGCCGCCGCAGACGACGGCCAGCAGACCCAAGACGATGCTCCACAGCTTCATGGCATGCGTCTAGAACTTCAGTTCCTCCCCGAAAATCATGCGCGCCGCCTGGGCCACATCCTTGTCCCCGCGGCCGGAAAGGTTGGCGAGGATGATCTGGTCCTTGCGCATGGTGGGCGCCACTTTGCGCACTTCAGCGATGGCATGGCTGCTCTCCAGCGCGGGGATGATGCCCTCAATGCGGCTGAGCTCCTGGAATGCGCCGAGCGCCTCTTCATCCGTGGCGTAATTGTAGGTGACGCGGCCCTGGTCGTGCAGCCAGGCGTGCTCCGGCCCGATGGCCGCATAGTCCAGCCCCGCGCTGACGCTGTGAGTGAGCTCGATCTGCCCGTCCGCATTTGCCAGCAGCCAGGTCTTCGTGCCTTGCAGCACGCCAAGACGTCCGCCCTGGAAGCGCGCGGCATGGCGCTCGGGGATGATGCCGTCGCCACCGGCTTCCACGCCGGTCATGCGCACGTCCTTGTCATTCAGGAAGGGGTGGAAAAGGCCGATGCTGTTGCTGCCGCCGCCCACGCAGGCGACGAGGAGGTCCGGCAGGCGCTCTTCGCGCTCCAAAATCTGGCGGCGGGCCTCCACACCGATGACGCGGTGGAAATCACGCACCATCATGGGGAAGGGGTGTGAGCCCAGCGCGGAGCCGAGGATGTAATGCGTGGTGCGCACGTTGGTCACCCAGTCGCGCATGGCTTCATTCACCGCCTCTTTCAGCGTGGCCTGGCCGGCGGTGACGGCGACCACCTTGGCGCCGAGAAAGCGCATGCGCGCCACATTCAGCGCCTGGCGCTCCATGTCCACCTTGCCCATGTAGATGGTGCATTCGCAGCCAAAGCGCGCGCACACCGTGGCCGTGGCCACGCCATGCTGGCCGGCTCCGGTCTCGGCGATGATGCGCTTTTTGCCCAGGCGCTTTGCGAGCAGGATCTGCCCGAGTGCGTTGTTGATCTTGTGCGCACCTGTGTGCAGCAGGTCCTCGCGCTTGAGGTAAACCTTCGCGCCGCCCAGCTTTTCGGTCCAGCGTTCGGCAAAGTAGAGCGGCGTCGGACGGCCGACGTACTCGTGCAGCAGGCCGTCCAGCTCCTTTTGAAAAGCCGGGTCCGCCTTGGCCTGCTCATAGTGGTCGGTCAGCTCGGAGAGCGCGGCCATGAGAGTCTCAGGCACGAACATGCCGCCGTACTGGCCAAAATGGCCGTGGCTGTCTGGCATCACGGGAAGCGGAAGGATGGAGGCGGCGGTCATGGGGGAGGCGAAGATAGAGCGAACACCGGCCCTTGGCAATGCCCGCGCTGGCTTCAGGCCAAGTTACGCCCCCCGGCTCAGGACTGGACCGCGCTTTTTTCCAGTGCGGCGAGCTTTTTCTCCAGCTCGCGCACACGCTCCAGCAGGTCGGGGATCTTGGCGGGCAGGCTCAGCATTTTGCGGCCCTCCATGAGCGGGCGCGCCGGGTAGCCGGTGTAGGCTCCTTTTTCGAGAATGTTCTTCGTGACACCGGACTTGGCCAGGAACATCACCTGGTCTCCGATCTCCAGATGCCCTGCCACGCCCACCTGGCCGCCCATGGTGACGTAGTTGCCCAGGCGCGTGCTGCCGGAGATGCCGGTCTGTGAAACGATGATGCAGTGTTTTCCCAGCGTGCAGTTGTGGCCGATCTGCACCAGATTGTCGATCTTGCAGCCTTCGCCGATCCATGTGCGGCCAAACCGGGCGCGGTCGATGGTGGTGCAGGAGCCGATCTCCACATCGTCATCAATCTGCACGATGCCGACCTGGTCGATCTTCTGATGCCGGCCCTGCACCATCTCGTAGCCAAAGCCGTCGCTGCCAATCACGGAACCGCTGTGAAGGATGACACGCCGCCCGAGAACGCAGTACTCCTTGATGACGGCGTTGGCGTGAATGACACAGCCTTCGCCGAGCTTCACGCCGCGGCCGATGTAGGCGCCGGCGCCGATGGTGCAGCCGTCTCCGATCTGCACGCCGCCCTCAATGACGGCGTTCGGGCCGACGCTGATTTTCTGCGGGTCGCAGGCCGCGTCAGCAGCCACCACGGCGGTGGGATGGATTCCAGGAACAAATTCCACGGGGGGCGGGCCGAAGAAACGGATGACGTTTGAGAAGGCCAGCGTGGGGTTTTTCAGACGAATGAGCGAGAGGCCCTCCCGCGCGTGCTCGCCATCGAGATCTTCAGGAACGAGAGCCGCCGAGGCGCGCGTCGTCTTCAGCCCCGGCAGATAGCGCGCATTCCCCAGAAAGGTGACTTCTCCAGGCACGGCTTCATGAAGGGAGTTCAGGCCGGTGATGACCGAGTCCGCCCCCCCCAGGGAGAGGGTTCCTCCGACGAGTTCCGCGAGTTTCTGCAGGGTGATGGAGCTCATGATGCAGGCTGATGAATGGAATAAACAAAAAAAGGCACGTCGCAACGGTTTGCGGCGTGCCTTGGGAGATTGGTCGGCCGCGGGCTACTTCTTGGGCTCTTCGCTCTTGGGCGCCGGGGCGGCGGCGGCGTCCTCTTTCTTGGGCTCGGCCCCGGGAGGCGGCGCATCCTTGTTCAGCTCGACGATGAGCTGGTCGGTAAGATCGGTGGAGGAGCCCGGCTTGACATACACGAGGATCGGCACGGTGGAAAGGCTGACGCCGGTCTTGTCAAAGACGAAGTCATACCCGCCCTTTTCGGACTGGGCGCGAACGACGACGAGGATTTCCTCATAGAGGCCTTTGCGGATCGTCATGTCCTCCTGCTTGAGCTGCTGGTGGCGGCGCTCGGCGAACTCCTGCATCTCCATTTCCAAAGCGCGGATCTCCTTCACCTTCTCGTTCAGCTCCGCGTTGTATTTCGCCCGCTGTTCGGGGGTGATGATGGGATCCTGGCCGACTTTCTGAAGCTTCTGGATTTCAGTGGCCAGCACCTTGTATTTTTCCTGGCGCTCATTCATCTCCTGGCCGGCCTTGTCGAAATTGGCCTTGTACTTTTCCGCGGCGGTCTTGGTTTTGTGAAACTCCTGGAAGACTTTGGACATGTCGATCACACCGATTTTAAGATCGGCGGCCGGAAGACTGACAGTGGCGAGGAGGAGGGCGGTGAAAACGCTGCGAATCATAGGAGGAGGGGGAGGTTTGAACGGGATTGGGGGACGGACAAACAAAATGTCCGGCACACAGAGCTAGAACTTGTAGCCCATGTTGAACTGGAAGCGGCCGCCGCTGCCAGAAGAGGGGTCTTTGCCGATGGGGACGGCGTAGTCCACACGGATGGGGCCGACGGGGAGGAAAAGCCGGAGGCCGATGCCGGCGTCCGAGTAGATCAAGCCGTTGCCGGTGGTGGCGCCGGTGGCGCCGGAGATGGTGCCGATGTCGCCGAAGAACACCACACGCGGCGCCTTCTCGGTGTTGGCGGTGATGTTCACGGGAACGGAGAATTCGCCGGTGGCATACATGGAGGTCCGGCCACCGATGGGCTCACCGGTGTTGTCTTTCGGACCGGCATGACGGTAGGTGAAGCCGCGCAGGTTGTTGGCGCCGCCGAGGAACAGGCGCTCAAAGATGGGCACCCGGCTGCCGTTCCAGCTGTTAACGGTCTGGAACATGCCTTCGAAGCTCAGGATGGTGTCTCCCGGCAGGTTGAAATACTGCTGGCCCTTGATGCTGCCGCCATACACGGGGACGTCCCCGCCCAGACCGGAGAGCAGCAGCCCCGCCTCGATCTTGTGACCGCTGCGCGTGATGAAGACGCTGTCGCGGGTGTCATGCACGAAGCTCGCATCAATCTTGCTCTGAAGGTATGAGCCGGCCTCCTGGGCGATGAGGGTGGAGGCGCCGCTGGCGATGCTGCCGATCTTGATCTGCTGGAGAGTGTAGGTGGTGTCAATGTAGGCGTGTTCGCCGAGCCGTTTGCGCAGGCCGGACGATATACCGACGTTGGTCTGGTTGAAGAAGTTGGAGAGGTAGTAGAGGTTGTGGAAGAACGCCTCCATGGTGAGAGAGAGCTCGCGGCCCAGGAACCACGGTTCCGTCCAGCTCACGGTCACGTCACGGCGCAGGGCGCCCGCGCGGATGTTGGTGTTGAAACGCTGGCCGCCGCCGCGGAAATCCTTCCAGTCGCTGATGTCAAAGTTGGTCTGGGTCACCTGGATGAAGCCGGTGATGCTGTCGATGGAGCTGAAGCCCGCGCCGAAGTTCACCGTGCCGGTGGACTGCTCCGCCACATTGATGTCCACGTCCTTGTATCCCGGCACGGTGGTGGGGGTGGGGCGTATGTCCACCGTGCTGAAGTAGTTGAGGTTTTGCAGGCGGCTTTTGCCGGCCTCGACTTTCACCGTGTTGTATTCTTCACCGGGGGCAAAGGGAAGCTCGCGGCGGATGACCTCGTCCTTCGTGATGGAGTTTCCGGAGATGTTGACCTTGCTGATGTAGGACTTCGTGCCTTCCGTGATGTGGTAGGCCACGGCCACCTGTCCGGCGCCGGTTTCGATGGTGCTGGTCTCCACACGCGCATCGGCGTAGCCACGGGAGCCATAATAATCCTGGATCATCTTTTCATCGCCCTTGATAAAGCTGACCTTGTAAGGGAATCCGGGCTCGGTCTGGATGCCCTGCATCAAGGTGTCGTTTTTGAAAATGGTGTTTCCAGAGAGCTTGACGGCCGAAATGTCGTATTTGGCGCCTTCATTGATCACATAGACAAGGTCCATCTGCTTGGCGGAGACCGGCTCCCGACGTATCTCGGTCACCTTTGCGTACATGTAGCCCTCGTCCTGAAAGGCCTGCTCCAGCTTCTTGATGTCCTCCTGCAGGTCCTGGTTGTTCAGCTTGCCCTTTTTGCCCCACAGGTTCCAGATGTGGTGCTCCTGGGACTTGATCTTGCCGCGCAGAACCCGTGACTTGATGGCGGTGTTGCCCTCAAAGCGGATGTCGTGAATGATGCCACGCGCACCTTCCTCCACCTTGAAGGTCACCGTGGAAAATCCTTCACGGGCCGAAGGGGTGATGTCATAGCTGGTGGTCACATCGGAGAACCCCTTTTTTTCATAGACTTCCACGATCTTCTGCTGGGCGGCGGAAAGCTTGATGTCATCCACGGGGTCCCCCACTTTGACGCCGATCTCCTTGCGCAGCTTGCTGTTTTCGATGGCGGTGTTGCCGATGAAATTGATTTCAGCGATGCCGCCGCGGCCCACGATTTCCACGATCACTTTGACGCCGCCGGGCACATCCACGGCGTTGATCTCCAGGTTTTCCACGGCCCCGGTGTTGTAGAGAGCGCGGATGTCGCGCTCCACCGCGTCATTGGAAAAGGGCTGGCCCACCCGGGTGGACAACTGGCTGCGAATGCGGTTTTCATCCAGCTTCACCGCGCCTTTCTGGATGATCTGAACGTCCTGCACGATCTTCTTGACCGTGGGCGCGGCCGGAATGCCTGCCTGGGCCTGCACCTGCCGCGGCATGACTGTCAAGACAGCGACAGCCACTGCAAAAATAAGTGTCAGGCGGGACAGGAGGGAGATTCCGTAATTCATAGGCATGGCAGAGTGGGCGGACGGGAAAAAAGACTGGGCGGCAAGGCACGCCCAGACCGGGGCACGACAAGCCTGCATTACTGCTTCCGCGCCGCCCCACGTCAAGGCGTAAGTTCTAAGGGCATCCACTCAGCTTTTTCCAAGCCAGAAGGTGAAAAAAGGTGTCTCTGGACCATTTCTATCCTGCTTCCGCCCGCAAAGAGGATGCTTTCAGGACCCGGGTGGTTGAAGAAACAGTTTCGTCACAAACCATGAGCCGCTCCCACGCACGCGATTATGTCCAACTGCATCTGGTGGTGCTGGCCTGGGGCTTCACGGCGATCCTGGGCAAGCTCATCCTGCTTCCGCCCGTGGATGTGGTGGTGTGGCGCACGGCCCTGGCCGCATTCTGCTTTGCGGGGGTGGCCGCGGCTTTGGGGCATTCGCTGCGGGCGCCCCGCACGCATGTTCTGGCGATGCTCGCCGTGGGGGCGGTTCTGGGACTGCACTGGGTTTTGTTCTTTTGGTCCGCGCGGCTGGCCACTGCGTCCGTGTGTCTGGCGGCCATGCCCACCTCCATGCTGTGGGCGTCGCTGGTGGAACCCCTCATCGATGGCTCGCGGCGCTGGCGCCTCTCTGAATTGCTCGTGGGTGCGGTCATGGTGGGCGCTGTGTGGCTCATCTATCAGGTGGAGTTCCGTTACTGGGCCGGCTTTTCCGCAGGCATCGCCGCTGCGGTGCTGGCCGCGTTCTTTGCCACCTTGAGCAAACAGCAGGTCGCCCGCTGCACGCACTGGAGCGTGATGGGCTGCTACCAGATGAGCGGGGCCTGCCTGGCCGCTTTGCTTGCACGGCCCCTGCTGGAGAAGGGGGGCCTCCCCGCTTTTCCAGATGCCGCCTCCGCGCTCTCGCTCGCGGTGCTGGCGCTGGTCTGCACCGTGGCCGCGTATGCGGGCTTCATGGACGTGCTGCGCCGCGTCAGTGTCTTCACGGTGAACGTGGTTTACAACATGGAGCCGGTGTACGGCATCGTGCTCGCGGCACTGGTGTTTGGCAGGGCTGAGTTCATGAGCGCGGGCTTCTACCTGGGCGCGGCGGTCATCATCGCCGTCGTGCTCGCTCTGCCATGGATCAGGCGCTGGGTGGAGCGGTGAGAGTGCTGGACATGGCGCGCCACGTGGGCTTGCATCGCAGGTGCCTGTGAACCGCCTCCGCCACATCCTCGTCTCCGCCTCCGCAGGTTCGGGCAAAACCTACCAGCTCGTCCGGCGGCATCTGCACCTGCTCGCGCTCGGGCAGGCGCCGGAGGGGATTGCCGCCATGACTTTCACACGCAAGGCGGCGGGGGAGTTTTTTCAGCGCATTCTGCAGCGGCTGTCCGTGCTGGCGCAGCATGATGAAAGGCCGGAGCAGTATTTCGCGGGCATGGCGCCGCTGCCGGCGCAGTGGCCGGAGTTCGTCGTGCTGCTGCGCAGGGTCACGCAGCGCCTTCACCGCCTCCGCCTCGGGACGATGGACAGCTTTTTCTCCAGCATCACCGCCTGCTTTCCGCTGGAGCTGGGCCTGCCGCTGGGCGCCAGTGTGATGGCTGAAAATGAAGCGGCGCAGGCGCGGAGGGAGGCGCTGGACGCCCTGCTGGAGCGCATCCATTCCTCGCAGGATGAGCATGCAGGCCGCGCGCTGCTGGAAGGATTCAAGCAGGCCACCTTCGGCATTGAGGAGCGCAGTGCGGCGGGCAGCTTGGAAACCTGGATCGACAATCATCACGCGACCTGGATGGACAGCGGGGATGGTTCCTCCTGGGGCACGCTGCCAGGTCTGGTGCTGGAGAGCAGCACCGGCCTTGCGGCGGCGCTCGATGATCTGCGGAATCGTTTTGTGCCGCGCACGGATGAAGGGGCGGGCTACATCCAGGAACTGATCTCCGAAGCCTCCACCCTGAAGCCTGGGACCAGCGTGCCGCGCCGGGTGAAGTACTTTCTGGAAAAGACAGCCGCCGTCTGGCAGGAGCTGAAATCGGGCAGGGCGGAAATCGCCTGGGGGCGCGGAAAAAAAACCGAGCTCACCGGAGAAACAGCGCGCGCCTGGATGCGTGTGGCGGTGGAAATCCTCAACCTGGAGCTCGTCTGCCGCGCGCAGCGCACCCAGGGCATGGCCGCGCTGATGAAACTGTACGAGGCCGAGTATGCGCGCCGCGTGCGCTCACGCGGGCGCCTGTCCTTTGCCGATGTGCAGAGGCTGCTGGCGGCGGCGACCACGGATGGCGCGGGATGGGCGGACGGCGAAAGCGGGGATCTGTGGTTCCGGCTCGACGGGCGCTATGATCACTGGCTGTTTGACGAATTTCAGGACACCAGCCGCGTGCAGTGGAATGTGGTGCGCGGCCTGGTGGATGAGGTGATGCAGGATGACTCCGGCAGGCGCAGCTTTTACGCGGTGGGTGACCCGAAGCAGTCCATCTACCTCTGGCGGCAGGCGGAGCCGGGGCTGTTTGACGATGTGCTGGGCGAATGGCCGCACCAGGGGGAGGACGGGCTGGAACCGCAGACGCTCAGCCAGTCCTTCCGCAGCGCTCCGGCCGTGCTGGATGCCGTGAACGCGGTCTTTGCGGATCCGGCGCGCATCGAGGCGCTGCTTCCCGGCTGCACCGCTGGCTTTGCCTTCAAAGCCCATGAGGCGGCGGAACGGAACCGGAAGCTGCGCGGTTATGCCGCGCTGCTCAGCGTGGTGAATGAAGAAGGCCAGCGCAGCGCCTCCACCACGACGGCGGTGACGGCTTTGCTGAATGAGATCCGGCCGCTGGAGCGCGGACTCACCTGCGCGGTGCTGGTGCGCGGCAACAAGACGGCCAACGCCATCGCCGAAGAGCTTCGTGCGACGACGGGGATGGAGATCGTGTGCGAATCCCAGATCTATCCCGCCACGGACAATGCCGTGACGCTGGCGCTGCTGTCCCTGCTGCAGCTTGCGGCGCATCCGGGGGACACGCTGGCGCTGGAGCATCTCAAGATGACGCCGCTGTGGCAGCTCATCGAGTTTCCACGGCAGAGCTGGCTGCAGACCTGCCATCAGGTGCGTGAGGAGGTGTTTGAGCGCGGCTTCGTCGGCTTCACGGAAGTGTGGACGCGGCACCTGCGCACGCTGCTGCCGGAGATGGACGCTTTTCACGAGCTGCGGCTGCGTCAGTTTGGCGAAATGGCCGCCGAGTTCGATGCCGGCGGCTCGCGGGATGTGGACGCCTTTTTGCAGCATGCCCACGAGATGCCGGTGCAGGTGCGCGGCGCGGCAAACGCGGTGCAGGTGATGACCGTGCACAAGGCCAAGGGCCTGGAGTTCGACGTGGTCATCCTGCCCGATCTGGATGGCGAGGCGATGGACGCTGTGCGGCGGCGCTCCTTGATCGTGAACCGGGATGCGCGGGGCATCTCCTGGGTGCTGCAGGAGCCGCCGCGTCTTTTTGTGCCCCTGCATGAGGCTTTGCATGAGGAAAGGGAGGCCGCGGAACGGCAGTCGGGTTTTGAGTCGCTCTGCCGTCTGTATGTGGCCATGACACGGGCCAAGCGCGGGCTGTACCTGATCGCCGAGCCGCCGCCCAAGGCCAAAGAGCCCGCCATGAAAGAGGCGCAGTTTTTGCGCCGGATGCTCGACGTGCCCGAGGGCGGAGAGGCTGAGCCCGGCGCTGCCTACCATGCAGAGTGGGAGACAGGCGAGGCGCAGTGGTTTGCCGCGTGTGCGGGCACAGCGCCCCAGCCGCCGCCGACGCCGCCGGCGGTGCATCCTCTGGGGGATCTGCTGCGGGAGTTTCAGCCGCTGGCCAGACGTGTGACTCCCTCGGGAGAGGAGGCCTTTGAGATCAAAGGCAGCATGCTCTTTGGCGCAGGGAGGGAGCCGGGCCGCAGGCTGGGGAATCTCGTCCACGAACTGCTCGCCCAGGTGGAATGGTGGGATGGGGGGGGCAGCATGACTGCTTTGGAATCACGCTGGCGGGAGGCCGGACTGCTGCGCGGGGAGGCGGTGGAAGGGACTGCCGTGGAGATGGTGCGTGCCGTGCTGCGGTCAGCCGCGGCAGCTTATGTTTTTGGCAGGCCTTCACCCGAGGCCCAGGCCTGGAGGGAGCGGCCGTTTGATTTGATCCACGAAGGGAGCTGGATCAGCGGTGTGTTTGACCGGGTCATCATCCAGCACGACTCGGTGCGACTGATTGATTTTAAGACAGATGAAGCGGCGGACGAGGCGGCCCTGGCTGAAAAAGTGGCGGGATACCGCCCGCAGATCGTGCTCTACCGGCAGGCGCTGGCGCGGCTGACGGGCCTGAAGATGGAGCGGATTCATTCGTCCCTGCTCTTCACCAGAAGCTGCCGTTTGGTGGACGTAAAGTGACTTTTTTTTGAATCCAGGCGCCGTTTGGTGACGCAAAAACTTGTGTGACCGCATTAGCTCTGGCATGGAATCCGCGCTTCGCAGCCTTTCAGGCGCGATTCGTGCCCCCTCCTTTAATGAGCCAGCCAGAACTCAGCGACGAAGACCTGCTCCAGCGTGCCGGACGCGGGGACACGCGCGCGTTCGACCAGCTCTATGACCGTTTCGCCCCGCGGCTCTTCGGGCTTCTGCGCCAGATGCTGTATGATGAGCGTGAAGCCGAAGACATTTTGCAGGACGGCTTTGTGCTGCTGTGGGAGCGCGCCTCCACCTTTGATCCTGACCGCAGCAAGGCGTTCACCTGGGCCGTCATGCTGTTCCGCCACAAGGCGATCGACCGCATGCGCATGCTGGGCCGGCGCAACCGCCTGGTGGACGGCGCGGTGGTGGAGCAGACCACGCTGGCCGCCTCCGTTCATGCCAGCACGGTTGACGAAGTGCAGGCGGCCGAACGCGGCATGGTGGTGCGCGAAGCCTTGAACGAGCTGCCCAAGGAGCAGCGCCAGATGATTGAATTCGCCTTTTTGAAAGGGCTGACCCACCATGTGATTTCTGAATCGCTGAGCATTCCGCTCGGCACGGTAAAGACAAACATCCGCCGCGGGCTGATGCGCCTGCGCGATCTTTTGAAAGGGGGCGCGTGATGGAACAGGAACGATTTGAAGAACTGGCCGCCATGAATGCGCTCGGCATGCTGGAGAATGACGAGAAGCGTTCCCTGGACGGCGCCATCGCGCGCGACAAGGAGCTGCGCGCGCTCAGCATGGAGCTGGACCAGGCGACCGCGGAGCTGGGCCTTCTCGTCAAACCGGTGGAACCGCCGGCAAACATGAAAAAGCGCATCCGTGCCAAGATGCGCGCCACTGGCGTCAAAGGGGCCGGGGTCTCACGCGGCTTTGTCATCGGCGGCATCGGCTGGGCGCTCGCCGCGTCCTTTGCCGTGGCTTCAGTCTGGCTGTGGCGGGAACGTGCCGGGATGACGCAGCAGCTTGAGGCCGCCTCGCGCGCCATCGCCCCTGTGAACAGCCCGGCCACGCCGGTGGTGGATGACGGCAAGGCACGCACGCTGGAAGAGGAGCTCAAAAGGCGGCGGGATGAATTTGAGGCGCAGAAGAAGGCGCTTCAGGCTGAGATCGACGTCCTGCGCAAAGGCGAATCCGACGCCAAGGCGGAAACCGCGAAGGTCACCGCCGAGCTGGCCGCCCTCAAACAGCAGGAGCAGGAGTCAAAACTGCAGATCGCCACTCTGCAGAGCAAAGTCTGGGAATACCGCCGCAGCGAGATGCTCGTGGTCTGGGACGAGAAGCGCAGCCAGGGAGTCGTCGTGCTCGACAAAATGCCCAAGGTGGAGTCTGACAAAGACTACCAGCTCTGGGTCGTCGATCCCGCCAAGCCGAATCCGATCAGCGCCGGCGTGGTGGCCGTGGACTCCAAAGGCGCCTCGAAGACCACTTTTAAACCCGTTGAGCCCGTGACCGGGGAGGCGAAGTTCGCCATCAGCGTTGAGAAAAAAGGCGGTGTGCCCAAGGCTGAAGGCCCGGTCATCATGGTAGGACCTTGATCCTCCAGACTTCCGCGGCGGGAACTCAGCCGTTCCAGCCGCCGCCCATCGCCTTGTAAATGCGCACCCAGGCGGTCGCCACGCGGGTGCGGCTCAGCACGATGTCGTTCTGCGCATTGAGGGCCACGCGTTCGGCATCGAGCACGGTGAGGAAATCCGCGATGCCGTCCTGGTAGCGTTTGCGCGCCAGCGTCGCCGCCTCACGCGCGGAACCCGCGGAAGCCTCCAGATGGTGCAGGCGCACGCGCTCGCGGTCGTAGGAGGTCAGCGAGTTCTCCATTTCCTCCAGAGCCAGGAGGACGGTCTGCTCGTAGCGGGCCAGCGCGGTGTCGGCGCGCTTTCCGGCGGCGGCGATCTGCTGGCGCACGCGGCCGAGATTGAAGGCCGCCCAACTGATGCGCGGGCCCAGCGTGTAGGCGTCCGCGCCTGAACGGTCCGTGAAGTAGGCCAGCGTGGATGCTTCGAGATTGACGCGGCCGCTGAAGGTGATGCGGGGAAACAAGTCCGCGACCGCCACGCCGATGCGTGCCGTCTCGGCCGCCAGGGTGTCTTCGGCCACTCGAATATCTGGACGCCGGCGCAGCAGCTCCTCCGGCTTGACGATGCTGATCTGGGAAGGCACGGCGGGCTGCTTTTTGCTGGGCTGCAGCCGCGGACGGAGGTCCGAGGGATTCTGCCCGCACAGAACCGCGATGCGGTGGATGGACCTGGCGATGTTTTCCTGGTAGGTGGGGATCTGCGCCTGCGTGGCGTTCCAGAGCGCATTGGCGCGGGCCACGTCGAGCTGGGTGCCGCGCCCGCCTTTGAGCGAGGCCTCGGCGATGTGCAGAGCATCGAGCTGATTGTGCGCGTTTTCATTGGCCACCGTGAGCTGTGCCTGGGAGCCGCGCAGTTCGAGGTAGTTGATGGCGATCTCTGACTGCAGCGAAATCAGCAGGTCATTCAAATTGGCATCCACGGCGCTGGAAGTGGCCCTGGCGGCTTTGATGGAATTGCGGATGCGGCCGAAGAAATCCAGCTCCCAGTCCGCATCGAAGCCGACGCGGTACAG
This sequence comes from Prosthecobacter sp., assembly GCF_044227185.1. Taxonomy (GTDB): domain Bacteria; phylum Verrucomicrobiota; class Verrucomicrobiia; order Verrucomicrobiales; family Verrucomicrobiaceae; genus Prosthecobacter. The sequence goes on from NZ_JBGAFO010000003.1 coordinate 456,958, forward strand.
TTCATAGTCCCGGGTGCGCAGGCCTGAGAAGGAAGTGGCGCCACTGCGGACGCTGTCATAGCCCGCGCCGAGGGTGACGGTGGGGGCGAGATTGAAGCGGGACTCACGCCACAGGGCGCGGGCCTCCAGCAGGCGCGCGCGGGCGGCGGCGAGGTCTTTGTTCTGCGCGTCGGCGGTGGCCACCAGATCGTTGAGCGTGCTGTCATTGAGCCTGCGCCACCACGCGGCATCCACCTCCTTCGCCCTGGCCACGTTTGCCCGCGATGCGAAGTCCCCGGGCATCTTCGGCTGCGGTTTGACGAACTTCGGCCCCACGTTGCAGCCGGAGGCCACGCAGATGAGAAACAGAACAGGTTTAATGGGCTTCATGAAGCGCTGGAGTAGGGGCGGCTGACTGACGACGACGTTCACGACGTTCGACGAAGGCGCGCAGGATGACATAAAACACGGGCGTGAAAAGCAGGCCGAAGAGCGTGACACCGATCATGCCAAAGAAAACCGCCGTGCCCAGCGCCTGGCGCATTTCAGCGCCCGCGCCTTTGGCGAGCACCAGCGGCAGCACGCCAAGGATGAAAGCGAAGCTGGTCATCAGGATGGGGCGCAGACGCAGGCGGCAGGCCTCGACTGCGGCCTTCACCCGGTCCATGCCCTGGTCCTGGAGCTGCTTGGCAAACTCGACGATGAGAATGGCGTTTTTCGCCGCCAGCCCCACCAGCACGACCAGGCCGATCTGGGTGAAGATGTTGTTGTCCTGCGCCCGCAGCCACACCCCGCCGATGGCGGAGAGCAGACACATGGGCACGATGAGGATGATGGCCATGGGCAGGCTCCAGCTTTCATACTGCGCGGCGAGCACCAGGAAGACAAAAATGACGCAGAGAGGGAAGATGTAGATCAGCGTGTCGCCAGCAAGGATCTGCTGGTAGGTGAGGTCCGTCCACTCGATGGCAAAACCCACGGGCAGGTTGTCTTTGGCAAGCCGCTCGATCTTTTCGATCATCTGGCCGGAGCTGACGCCCGGCAGGGTGTTGCCGTTGATGTCCGCGGAGTAGTAAAGATTGTAGCGCTGCACGCGGTCCGCGCCGCCCGTCTTGACCACTTTCACCAGCGCGCCCAGCGGCACCATTTCGCCATTGTGATTGCGAATTTTGATGCGGGCGATGTCCGCCGGGTCTTTGCGGAAGGTCGCATCCGCCTGTGCGGTGACCTGATAGGTGCGACCATAGAGATTGAAGTCGTTCACATAGACGGAACCGAGATAAATCTGCAGCGCTTCATTGAGGTCCGCCAGGGAGACGCCCATGGTCTTCGCCTGTGCGCGGTTGATCTCCAGCTTGAACTGCGGTGTCTTGGCGCGGAATCCGGTGATGAGGGAGATGAGGCCCGGCTCCTGCTGGGCGGCAGCGAGCAGTTTCTGCGTGGCGGCTTCGAGCGCCGGCAGACCGGCGTTGTTGAGGTCCTGCACTTGGATTTTGAAACCTCCGGCATTTCCCAGGCCGCGCAGCGGCGGCGGGGGCAGCACCAGCACACGACCTTCCTGAATGGTGGAGAATTTTTTGCGGATGACGGCCAGCAGGCCATCGCCCTTGAGCTCGGGAGCCGGGCGTTTGGCGAACTCATCAAAAACCAGGAAGGCGGCGCCGACGTTGGGCTGGTTGGCCTGCAGCACAGAGGAGTAGCCGGAGATGGCGAAGGTGTGGGCGATGCCCGGAATCTCCCGCGCCATGGCGTCCATCTTGCGCACCACGGCATCGGTGCGTTCGAAGGAGGCGGCATCCGGAAGCTGCACGAGCACAATGGCATAGCCCATGTCCTGGGAGGGAATGAACCCGGCGGGCACATCTTGAAACAACTTGCCTGCCAGACCGATCAGCGCCGCATATCCGACCAGCACGAGCACGGCCAGACGGATGAGCCTGCCGACCATGCCGGCATAGAGATCAGAACCAAACTGGAACACGCGGTTGAAGGCGCGGAAGAACCAGCCAAACAGCAGGTTCAACAGACGGCTGAACCAGTCCTGCTTGGCCCCGTGCGGCTGGAGGAGAATGGCGCAGAGCGCGGGGCTGAGCGTGAGGGAATTGAAGGCGGAAATGACGGTGGAAACCGCGATGGTGAGCGCGAACTGGCGGTAGAACTGGCCGGTGATTCCGCTGATGAAGGCCGTGGGCACAAACACCGCGCATAGCACCAGCGCCACGGCGACGACGGCGCCGCTCACCTCGTTCATCGCCTGCACGGAGGCATCATGCGGGGAAAGTCCTTTGGCGATGTTGCGCTCCACATTCTCGACCACGACGATGGCGTCATCGACGACAATGCCGATGGCGAGCACCAGGCCGAAGAGGGAGAGATTGTTGAGCGAGAAACCGAGCGCCTGCATGACGGCCAGGGTGCCGATGAGCGACACGGGCACGGCCAGCAGCGGAATGATGGAGGCGCGCCAGCTCTGCAGGAAAACGATGACAACGAAGACGACGAGGAGGATGGCCTCCATGAGCGTGTGGCGAACGGACTCGATGGAGGAGCGGACGAACTTGGTGGTGTCGTAGTTGATCTTGTAATCGATGCCCGGCGGGAAGCGTTCCTTGAGCTGACCGAGACGTTTGTAAACAGCATCGGCCGTGGAGATGGCATTGCTGCCAGGGAGCTGGAAGATGCGGAGCGAGACCGCATTGTAACCGTCCATGTAGGTGCGGCTGGAGTAGTCGCGGGAGCCGAGCTCGATGCGGGCCACATTGGCCAGGCGCACCACGTCTCCCTGCCTGCCGGTTTTGAGGACGATGTCGCCAAACTCCTCCGCCTTTTTCAGACGGCCGGGGGCGGTGATGGTGTACTGGAACTCCGAGCCTTCTGCGGCGGGAGGCTGGCCGAGCGAGCCGGCGGCGACCTGCACGTTTTGCTCACGAATGGCGCGCACGATATCACCAGCCGTGAGGCCCAGGCCGGCCACTTTTTCCGGATCGAGCCAGATGCGCATGGAGTAATCCAGACCGCCGAGAGAGGAGGCCTCCGCAACGCCGGGAATACGGGCCAGTTCGTTTTGAATCTGCAGGGTGCAGTAGTTGCTCAGATAGGAGACATCACGCGATCCGTCGGGACTGTAAAACTGGGCCGACAGCGTGAGGTCAGGCGAGCGTTTGTTCACATTGACGCCGAGACGACGCACCTCCTCCGGCAGGCGGGACACAGCGGCGTTCACGCGGTTTTGCACCAGCACCTGGGCCTCGTTGAGATCCGTGTTGAGGCGGAAGGTCACGGTGATCTGCACCTTGCCGTCGCTCGTGGATGAGGAGGAGAGGTACAGCATGTTCTCCACACCGTTGATCTCCTGCTCCAGCGGGGTGGAGACCGTCTCCGCCAGCGTGCGGGCATCCGCGCCGGGATACGTCGCGGAGACCACCACCGTGGGCGGAATCACCTCCGGGTATTGCGCGATGGGCAGCGCCACGTAGGCCAGCGCGCCCAGCATCGTGATGACAATGCTCAGCACGGCCGCAAAGATGGGCCGGTCCACAAAAAAGCGGGCGAAATTCATGATTGTGTTACTTGGTGGCCGCCGCCGCCGGCTGCATGTCCGTGGGGGTGGGTTTCACTTTGGCGCCGTTGCGCACGCTCATCAGCCCCAGCACGATCACCCTGTCCTCCGCCTTCAGGCCGCTGCGCACCACGCGCATGCCATTGAGGAGCGGGCCAAGGGTGATGGGGCGATAGACCGCCTTGTCCTCGGCATCCAGGATCCACACGAAGCTGCTGCCCTGATCGTCACCCACGGCAGAATCGCGGATCAGCAGGCCGTCGTATTCGCCGCTTCCCGGAATGCGCACCTTGGCAAAGAAGCCGGGCGCCATCAGCCGGTCGGCGTTCGGAAACACGGCGCGCGCACGGATGGTGCCCGTGGCCGGATTGATCTGGTTGTCCACGAAATCCACTTCGCCATGGTGCGGCCAGCCCTCCTGGTTGATGAGCGCCATCTCCGCGGGAATGCGTTCAAACATCGCGCTCGTGCGCTCGCCGTTCTTGTGCATCTCGCGGTACTTCAGCACGGACCGTTCATCGGCCTCGATCTCGCAGTAAATCGGGTCCAGCTCCACGATCGTGGTCAGCAGGGTGGCCCCCTGCGTGCCTCCGGTCACCAGATTGCCCTCCGTCACACGCGCATCGCTGATGCGCCCGCTGATGGGGGCGCGGATCTGGGTAAACTCCAAATCGAGCTTCGCGGCACGCAGCGCGGCTTCCGCACCGCGCACGCCGGCCTGCTCTCCGGTGGCGCTTTTCAGGCGGCGCTCCGCCTCCTCCACGGAAATCGCCTGCCCCTGCCGCAGAGCCGTGGCGTTTTTCGCCTCCACCCCGGCCAGCTCGGCGGCTGTTTTTGCCTGGGCCAGCATGGCTTCGGCACGCTCCACAATGGCCTCATAGGGGCGCGGATCGATGGTGAAGAGCAGGTCTCCCGCCTTGACCTCCGTGCCTTCTTTGAAACTCACCTGGGTGATGTAGCCGGACACCCGGGAGTGAATGTCCACGCGCTCACGCGCTGTCAGCCGTCCCGTGAACTCGTCCCAGTCCTTCAGCCGCTGCGCGATGGGCTTTGCCACCGTGACCTGCGGGACGACCGCCGGCGGGGCGCCACCAGGCCCCGCGGCATCCCGTTTGCAGCCGGTGAGAGCGCCGAGCATAAGGACTCCCGCCATGGCATGCCTCCGCATAGGGATGCAGAAAATAGGGAAAAGCGGTTCGCGTTGCATGGTCAGAGTTACGTACACCGCGGTCTCTTAAACAGTGCATAATGGACATATCGGTTATACAGTTTCCGCATGACCAGCCTCTCCGACCTCCATTACATCCGCGAATTCGTCCAGATCGCCGACTCCGGAAGCATCTCCGGCGCCGCCAAAGTTCTGGGCATGGCGCAGCCCACGCTCAGCCGCCATCTCGCCTCGCTGGAGGCCCAGATCGGCGCTCCTCTCGTGCGCCGGGACACGCATTCCATGAGCCTGACTGACGCCGGCATGATTGTCCTTTCGGATGCCCGTGAGCTCCTCACTCTCGCGGACCGCATGGGCAGCCGTCTCCGGTCGGAGCGCCGCGCCCTGCGCGGGCACCTCCGCATGGTGTCCGTGGTGGATGTGGGCCAGTGGATCGTCTCGCGCGTGCTGTCACGGTTCCAGAAGCTTCATCTGGGCGTGAGCACGGAGCTTCACCTCATCAACCGGCCCACCAAGTTTATCAAAGAGGGTTTCGACTGCGGCATCATGGTCGGCGCGCCCACGGACCGCCGCGTCACCCTTCGCAAGATCGCCCAGATTCACCGGCGCCTCGTTGCCGCCCCCTCGCTGCTGAAATACCACAGCCTCCCCACCCGTCCGGATGACTTGTACCGCATGCCCTGGCTGGGAATTCTTCAGCCTCATTTCTATTCACGCGACCGCGTGGAGCTGGAGCGCTCCCGGCAGGTGAAAAAGCTCAAGCTCTCCCCGGTCATGCTGCTGGACACCGTCACCGCGCTGCGTGAGGCCGCCATTGAGGGCGCTGGCTTCACCATTCTTCCAGAGTGGATGGCCGGGCGGGACATCACCGCCGGGCGTCTTGTCCAGCTCCTGCCAGACTGGCACCTCGCCCCGATTGATCTTCAGATCGCCCACGCTGCACACGAGCACCTGCCCCAGCGGGTGAAAAGCCTCATTGAGTACCTGGAGCAGGAGCTCCCTCTCGAAATCCATCGCCTCGATCTGAATGAGCGCTAGGCATTCGTCCTACTGGTGCGACAGCCTGCGCTGCACACTGAAAAAAATCCATGCGCAACGAGCACGCTCTGTGCTAGGAATCCCGCCCCCTGCCGCCCCGCGGCTCCGTTTGACCCCCATCCAAAAACACCATGCCCAAGCAGACCATTCGTGATCTCGACCTCGCCGGAAAACGCGTCTTTGTGCGCGTCGATTTCAACGTCCCCCTCGAAGAGAAAGACGGCCAGATGGTCATCACCGACGCGACCCGCATCCAGGAGACGCTGCCCACCCTCAAGTTCCTGATCGAAAAAGGTGCCAAAATCATCCTCGCCAGCCACCTGGGCCGCCCGAAGGGCAAGCCGGATCCCAAGCAGAGCCTCGCCCCCGTGGCACCCGCCCTCAGCGCCCTCATTGGCAAGCCCGTTGCCTTTGCCAGCGACTGCGTCGGTGAAGAAGCCAAGTCCAAGGCGCTCGCCCTGGGCAACGGTGACGTCCTCCTGCTTGAAAACACCCGCTTCCACGCCGGTGAAGAAAAGAACGACCCCGAACTGGCCAAAGGCATGGCCGACCTCGCGGAAGTCTTTGTGAACGACGCCTTCGGCTCCGCCCACCGCGCCCACAGCTCCACCGCTGGCATTGCGGATTATCTTCCCGCCGTCTCCGGCCTCCTCATGGAAAAGGAGCTCACCTGGCTGCATGACGAGCTCGAAAACCCTGAGCGCCCCTTCGTCGTCATCCTCGGCGGTGCCAAGGTGAACGACAAGATCGGCGTCATCAACCGCCTGCTGGAAAAAGCAGACACCATCATCATCGGCGGCGGCATGGCCTACACCTTCCGCAAGATCGTCGAGGGCATCTCCATCGGCAAAAGCCTCTACAAACCCGAGTGGGAGCCCATCGCCCAGGCGGCTCTGGACAAGGCCAAGGAGCGTGGCGTGAAGATCCTCATCCCCGTGGATGCCATGATCACCGACGCCTTCGACTTCGACGCGAAGAAGCTCGGCAACACCAAGTTCACCGCCGCCGGCGAAAGCATTCCGGACGGCTGGGAAGGCGTGGACATCGGTCCTGAGTCCGTGAAGCTCTTCTCCGAGGAAATCGCCAAGGCCAAAACCGTCATCTGGAACGGCCCCATGGGCGTCTTTGAAATCAAGGAAAGCTCCAAAGGCACCTTCGACGTCGCCGAAGCCGTCGCGGCCAACTCCTCCGCCAAGACCATCATCGGTGGCGGCGACAGCGTGAAAGCCGTCAAGAAGGCCAAGCTCGGCGACAAGATGACCTTCATCTCCACCGGCGGCGGCGCCTCCCTCGAACTCCTCGAAGGCAAAGTCCTCCCCGGCGTCGCCTGCCTGAAGGACAAATGATTCAAGCCGTTTGCGATGGTTTGCGGTAGTTGGCGATGGTTTGCGATTGTTTATCCAGACCCTCCCAGCCCTCCGAAAAACCATTGCAACCCACTGCAAACCACCGCCAACAATCGCAAACTTCTTCCCCTCTTATGGCCCTCGCCCACTTCCGCAAACCCATCATCGCCGCCAACTGGAAAATGCACATGACTCCGCAGGAGACGGACGACTTTCTCCGCGCCTTCGCCCGTCTCGTGCCGGACAAGGTTCCTGTGCAGATCGTCGTGGCTCCGCCCTTCGTCAGCCTGGCCAAGGCCCAGGACGTGCTGGTGAATGCCCGCGAGCAGAGCGTGGAGCTGGCCGCGCAGAACATGAGCGCGCAGCCTGCCGGCGCCTTCACCGGCGAGATCAGCGCCCGCATGATCAAAGAGTGCGGCTGCAAGCACGTCATTCTCGGCCACAGCGAGCGCCGCAGCCTGTATGGCGAAACGAACGCCATCGTGAATGCGAAGGTCCTCGCCGCCCTTGAGGCCCGCCTGCATCCCATCCTCTGCATTGGCGAAACCCTCGCCGAGCGTGACAACGGCCAGATCGAAGACGTCCTGGGCAACCAGCTTCGCGAGTCGCTCGCAGATGTGGGTCCCCGCCGCATCACCGACTGCGTCATCGCCTACGAGCCCGTGTGGGCCATCGGCACCGGCCGCACCGCCAGCCCCGAGCAGGCGCAGGAAGCCCACGCTTTCACCCGCCAGGTGCTGGGAGAACTCTTTGGGGAAGACGTGGCGGCCAAGATCCGCATTCAGTACGGCGGCAGCGTGAAGCCCGGCAACATGGCCGAGCTGATCAGCCAGAAGGACGTGGACGGCGCCCTGGTGGGCGGCGCCAGCATGGAGCCCGGCAGCTTCTGGGAGATTTGCCGTGCAGCCATCGACTGGGCGAACGCTAACATGTAGGGGTTTCCACTACTTTTTGAATTAAACTTGTTTGTACACGTCGCATTTGTCCATAATTGGACAAATGCGACGAATCATCCTCCCGATATTCTTGCTCGTTCAGGCGCCCCTGGTGGCGCAGACCGCGTCGTCCTGGAAGGCTGGCGCGGCTGATGCGGACATCACACCGGCCTATCCGGTGCGTCTCAGCGGCTACGGCAGCCGCACGACCGAAACCCAAAAGGTGGCGCAACGGCTGCATGCCAACGCCCTCGTCCTGCAATGGCAGGATGATGCGCCCGCCGTGATCGTCAGCGTGGACAACTGCGGTGTGCCCGCGGCGGTGCGTGCGGAGGTGCTCAAACGCCTTGGCGCCCAGGGCAGAAAGCTCGCCGATGAGCGTTTCGCCCTGCATTCCACCCACACGCATTCCGCCCCCATGCTCAAAGGGGTGCTGCCGTTCCTTTTCGGGGAAGACCTTCCGGCGGACCAGATGACGCGCATCGAGCGCTACACCGAGGACCTCACCGCGCACCTCGTCAGCATTGTCGGCCGGGCCATGGACAAAATGGAGCCCGCCCGGCTGGAATGGAGCGTGGGAAAGGTTTATTTCGCCTTCAACCGCCGGCTGAAAACCGACACAGGAGTGCAAAACGCCCAAAACTTCAACGGGCCGACCGACCGCGCCCTGCCGGTGCTGTGCGTCAAGTCTGCCGATGGAAAGAGGCTCATCGCCACGCATGCCAGCTACGCCTGCCACTGCACCACCCTCGGCGCCAATGAGATCCATGGTGACTGGGCCGGCCTGGCGCATGAGGAGCTGGAGCTGCGCTTCCCCGACTCCGTCTGCCTCATTGCCATCGGCTGCGGGGCGGATCAAAACCCCTACCCGCGGACGGAAAGCCGCTTCGCCCTTGACCACGGTGTCACTATTGCCAAGGAGATCGTGCGTGTCATCAACAGCCCCATGCAGCCTCTGGAAGGTCCGCTGAACTGTGTGCATCGGGAGGTCATGCTGCCATACGACAGGCTGCCCACCAAGGCCGAATGGCAGGCCAAAGCCGCCGACCCAAACAAATGGACGGCTTATCATGCCAGGCAGCATCTGGCCATGCTGGAGCGCGGCGAAAACATCCCGCCCGCGCTGGCCTATGACATCCAGGTCTGGAACTACGGCGGCGACCTCCTCACGATCAATCTCCCGGGCGAGGTGGTGGTGGACTACAGCCTGCGCTTCAAAAACGAGTTCGACCCCGCGCGCACGTGGGTGAACAGTTACACGAACGACGTGCCCTGCTACATCCCCTCCCAGCGTGTCTGGCAGGAGGGCGGCTACGAGGCGGGCGGTGCCATGATCTATTATGGGCGGCCCACCCGCTTTGATTCGGGCATCGAAGACATCATCGCAGGCACGGTGAAACAGCTCGTGCCGCAGGAGTTCAGCGCCCGGCGCATGCAGAACCCGCCCGCGCCGCTGGCGGAGGAGCTCAGCACGCAGGTGAAGTGAGGCGCAGCACGCGCAGGCACTCCCGGCCTTCCCGTCCGGGATAGGCCGCCGCGGGCACCTGGCTCTCGACGATCTGGAAGCGCTCCGCGAACAGGGCGGTGAGCTCCTCCGTGGAAATGCCGAAGGGCGGGCCGGTTTCCCCTGGGTCCATGTCTGGATTGATGTAAAACACTCCCACCAGCAGGCCTTCCGGCTTCAGCAGGGAAATCACGGCATCCCGATATTTCGCGCGCCACTCGGGCGGCAGCGCACACAGGCAGGTGTGCTCCACGATGGCGTCATACTGCCCGCGGAACTCAAACAGATCCGCGCACACGAAACGCTCCGCGAGGGCGGGATGGCGCTCCTTGGCGCGTGCCACGGCAGTCGGCGCAATGTCCAGCCCGTACGCATCAACGCCCAGCGAGACGAGGTGCGCCACGTCATGCCCCAGACCGCAGCCGGGTACGAGCACCCGGCCTGAAAGCGTGTGGCCGGCCAGCCATTCCACCAGCGGCGGTGCGGGCAGGCCTTTGTCCCACGGCGTGAAGTTTTCCTGATAGGCCTGGTTCCAGTCGGTGATGTTCACTACGGCAGCTTCTGTTTCTCGTGTTTGATCACACCCTGCAGGGTGGTCTGTCCCGTGTCACCCGTAAAGGTCACCTTGCTCTCGATCACCTCCTTTGCCTCATCCGCAAAGGCTTCGGTGATGACGATGCTGCTCTCGCCGTTGCCGGTGATCGCCTTGAGCTCAAAGGTCAGGTTCACCTCGGACACATGCCCTTCGAAGTGGATCACCTGCGAGCTTTCCGCGCCGGTGAGCAGCGCGTCATAGCTGTCCGCTCCTTCGTTGTAGGTGATCGTCCATTGAAACGGCTGCGTGTCGCCGTTGATCGTGCGGGTCCCTTTCACCACAAAGGAATTGTCCCCGTCGGCGCTGCCAGTCCACTCCTCCTTGACGTCGAGCGTGCTGTTCTCGCCCTTCAGTTCGCCGGCAGCCTTCCAGGTGCCGATGTAGTGTTTGAAGACGGGGTTGACGCCAAGGTCCTTGGCCGGAAGGCTGGCGGCGGCCAGCAGGCAGAGGGTGGTGAGCAGTGTTTTCATGCGATGATTTCCTGGATGACTTTGCCGTAGCTGATGGGGACGGGGCGGTTCACCACATCGCGCACTTCCGTTTCGGGCTGAATGCCGAGCAGGTGATACATCGTGGCGGCCAGATCATCCGGCTTCACCGGTTTGTCGGCGGGGTGCTCGCCGTTTTTGTCAGAGGCACCATGCACGTAGCCGCGCTTCACGCCGCCGCCCGCCAGCAGCGCCGTGTAGCACTGGGGCCAGTGGTCGCGGGAGACGTTCTTGTTGATCTTCGGTGTGCGGCCAAATTCACCCACCCACACCACCAGCGTCTCATCCAGCAGGCCGCGTTCATCGAGATCGGTCAGCAAGGTCGGCAGTGTCTGCTCGGTGATGGGCAGGTGGAATTTCTCGATGATCGGAAACATCCGCGTGTCATTGAAGCCGTGCGTGTCCCAGCCGCCTTCGGTGGTGCTTTGCCCGCCGATGCTCTGGGCGAAATTCACCGTCACAAATTTCACTCCGGCCTCCACCAGCCGGCGTGCTAGCAGCAGGCTCTGGCCGTAAGGGGAGCGTCCGTAGCCATCGCGCACCTTGTCCGGCTCCTTGGTGAGATCAAAGGCGGCGCGCAGCTTCTCGCTGTGCAGCATGGCCAGCGCCTTGTCATAGTAGCTCTCGATGCCACGCGCCTCGGCGGAGTAGTCCAGCAGCCGCGTTTGGGAATCCACCAGCTTTTGCAGTTCACGCCGCGCGCTCAGCCGCTCAAAGCTCACGCCGCTGGGCAGGCTCAGTTCCGGCAGCGCAAATCCCGGCGCGCTGGGGTCCCGCAGCACGATGAAGGGATCGTGCTCCTTGCCCAGGAAGCTCGCGCGCTGGCCCGGTGTCACCGAGCCGTCGCTGACGATGTAGGGAAAGGTGGCGGAGGTGGGGATTTCGCCCCGCAGCGGCGCAATCTTGTCCACCACGGAGGAGTAGGCGGGAAACAGGTCCGGTGAATCCTTCAGCCGCTGGTCATCGCTCGGCGGGGCGTTGCCGCTCAGCGCATAGTAGCCGGCGCTGTTGTGATTCTTCATCGTGTGATGCACGGACCGCACCAGCGTCACCTTGTCCATCACCTTCGCCGTCTTCGGCAGCTTCTCAGAAACCCAGATGCCATCCGCATTCGATTTGATCGGCTTGTGGAAGCCGCGGATGCCTTCCGGCGCGTCCGGCTTCATGTCAAAGGTCTCCAGATGGCTCGGCCCGCCCCACTGAAAGCAGAAGATCACCGACTTCGCCCGCGCCACCAGCTTCTCCATTCCCTGGTTCTCCGCACCGCGCAGAAAGCGCGGCATCGTCAGGCCAAACATGCCCAGACCGCCTGCCGAAAGAAGCTGGCGGCGGCTGATGCGGGTGCAGGCACCCGTGGGATTGAAAGGAGAAGCCATGCTGGAAATCAAACGTGGCACAGCATGCCCCACTTTCCGCGCTCTGCCAGCACTTGCGGGCGGCTTTGCGGCGTAGTATCCGCACTGTACACACCCATGCCCAACCTCACCTCCCCCATTGGCTTCAAAGAATGGTCCTTCGTCTGCGACGCCCTCGCCCAGGGCCGCCTCAGCCTCATTCTGCGCAAAGGCGGCATCCATGAAGGCCGCGGCGGCTTTGAGTGGAAGCACCGCCAGTTTTTCCTGTTTCCCACGTGGTTCCACAACCAGGCCGAAAAGCTGAGCTGGGTGCCGGAAAACACCCAGCGCGACTTCCCGCCGGAGGAACAGCGCACCAGTGTGGACATCGACGGCTGCGCCACCCTGGAGCAGGTGTGGAAGGTCACCGACTGGGACAAAGTCGCGGCCCTGGCCCCGCTGCACATCTGGAATGAGGACATCGTCAAAGAGCGCTTCGTTTACGATGACGAAACCTGCCTGCACGTCGCCCTCGTCCGCGCTTACAAGCTGCCGCAAAACTGGCACTTCCCGTATGCCAAAAGCTACGGCGGCTGCCGGTCATGGATCACCCTGCCGGAGGAGGGCCTGCCTCTCGCCGCGGCTGCGACGCCTGCGCTGAGTGATGCTGCTTTTGCGGATGTGTCAGCACAGTTGAAAGCGATCCTGGGCTAGTCGAGTGTTACTCACTTGAATCCAGCCGACGCCATCCGACCCGCCCACGCCGAAATCAACCTCGGCGCCATCGCGCAGAATTATGACGCCATCCGCGCCCATGTGGGCGCGGCTCAGGTGATGCCCGTGGTGAAGGCAAACGCCTACGGCCACGGCATTGTCGAGGTGGCGCGGCATCTGATGAATCATGGCGTGCCATGCCTCGGGGTGGCTCTTCTCGAAGAAGCCATCGCCCTGCGTCAAGCCGGCGTGACGATTCCCATCCTTGTCTTCGGGGGCGTGGCCACGCGGCAGATTCCCCACTTCATCGCCCATGGCCTGATGATGGCGGCGTCCTCCATCGACAAACTGCGGCAGATTGATGAAGCCGCCGCCGCGGTGAAAACCAAGGCGCGTGTGCACTTGAAAATCGACACCGGCATGGAGCGCATCGGCATGCATTGGTACAGCGCGGAAAAGCTGCTGGAGGCCAGTCTGAGCTTCGCGAATGTGGAGGTGGCCGGCATCTATTCGCACTTCGCCAGTTCGGATGCGGCGGACCTCTCCACCGCCAGAGAGCAGCTCTCACGCTTCCTCGAAGCCCTCGAGTTTTATCCCAAACGCGGGCTGCGCCCGCCGCTGCGGCACATCGCCAATTCCGGCGGCATCCTGCAACTGCCGGAGAGTCATCTCGACCTCGTGCGTCCGGGCATCATGCTCTATGGGGTGTATCCCTCCAAAGAGGCGCGCCGCACCGTGGCGCTGACACCGGCGCTGAGCTGGAAGTCTCAGGTGGTGTATTTCAAGGTCGTGCAGCCCGGCAGCTCCGTGAGCTATGGAGGTACGTGGACCACGGATCATCAGGTGCGCGTCGTCACCGTGCCGGTGGGTTATGGCGATGGCTATTTTCGCGCGCTCTCCAACCGCGGTCAGGTGCTCATCCGCGGCCAGCGTCATCCGATCGCTGGACGCGTGTGCATGGACCAGTTCATGGTGAATCTGGAATGGGGCACCGCCTACAATGGCGACGCGGTGACCCTCATCGGCAGCGATGGCGCTGAAACCATCACCGCCCAGGACGTGGCGGACTGGGCGGGCACCATCCCTTATGAGGTGCTGACCAACATCAACGCACGGGTGCCGCGCGTTTACGTCTGATTTACTCAGCCCGCTCCAGCTTCTCATCAATGCGCGCCACCAGCGTGTCGAGCAGTTCGCCGTTGCCAAAGCGCTCGATCACACCGGCCAGGAAGCCTTCGATGATGAGCTTGCGGCTTTCGCTGTCGCTGATGCCGCGCGCTTTGAGGTAGAAAAGCTCTTCATCGCTGATCGGTCCGCTCGTGGCGCCATGGCTGCACTTCACCTGGTCCGCGCTGATTTCGAGGCCGGGGAGGCTCGTCGCCTCGGCCTCGTTGCTGTTGAGCAGGTTGCGGCAGGTCTGGTAGGCGTCCGTGTAGTGCGCGCCTTCATCCACGGTGATGAGGCCGCTGAAGATGCTGCGGGACTTCCCATAGAGGGCGTTCTTGTACAGCAGGTCGCTGCTGGCGTGCGGGGCCTTGTGATTCTGCAGCGTGCGCTGGTCCACGACCTGCTGGCCAATGGGCAGGGACACGCTGAGCATGTCGCTGCGGGAGCCTTCGCCGATGAGGTCGCTCACGCTCTCACTGCGGCTGAAGCTGGCACCGAGCTGCACCTGGAAACTCTTCACGGCGGCGTCGCGCCCGGCCACGATGCTGGAAAGATGCAGCGCCTGTGCGTCGTCCGCCAGCTCCTGGCAGGCCGCGTAGGTGATCTTGCTGCCACGCCCGCCCACAAGGTCGGCGATTGCGATGCTCAGCCCTCCTTCGCCATCCAGGCTGCGGTAGTGATCCACCACGCTCACCTCGGCATTGTCGCCGGTGACGATGAGCGTGTGCGGGAAGATGGCGGCATGGTCGCCCACCACCCAGTGGAAAATTTCCACCGGCTTGTCCACGGCGACATTCTTCGGCACGATGACCACCGTGCCCGCCTTCACATGCGCCAGATGCAGCGCCGCAAACTTGGCGGAGCCCAGCGTCATTTCGCGCTGCATGAAGTGCTGCTTGAGCACGTCTCCATGGTCGCGCAGCGCTTCGGCAAAGGTCACACAGACCACACCCGCAGGCAGGCTGCTCGTTTCAGACTCCACCAGCACATCGTTCACAAAAACAAACCGCGCCGCACGCTCCTTGAGCCCCTGCGTCGCAGCCAGGGCTGCCTCAATGTTCTCCTTCGTCGGCGCAGCCGCAGGTGTGTGATCCGCCAGCTCGATCTGCTTCGAGTTTGAGTAGCGCCAGTTTTCATCCTTCAGCCCCGGCATGGGCAGCTTTTGAAACTCGGCCCACGCTGCTTCAGAGCGGGCCAGGAACCATCCCGGCGCAGTTTTTTCATCGCGCACAGGCACGGTGATTTCGAGACCGGATGGAGCGAGAGAGTCGGAGTCTTGGGACACTGGGACGGGAGTGTTTTTGGGTGCGGGTGCGAGAGTGGCGGACATGATGAATGACGGTGGTATTGATGCGGGCGGCGGATCAGCCGACGCTTCCTTCCATTTCGAGGTCGATCAGGCGCTTCAGTTCCACGCTGTATTCCATCGGGAACTCCTTCACGAGGTCGTTGATAAAACCGTTCACGGACAGGCTCATGGCCTCCGCCTCGGTGAGGCCGCGCTGCATGAGGTAGAAAATCTGGTCCGCGCTCACCTGACTGACGCTGGCCTCATGCTGGGTGGAGTGCTGGTTGCCCCGCACACTGATGGCCGGGTAGGTGTCCGTGTGGCTGTTGGCATTGATCAGGAGCGCATCGCACTCCGTGTTGTTCTTGCAGCCCTTCAGGTGTTTCGGGATGTGAACGAGACCCCGGTAGGTGCTGCGGCCCTGGCCGATGGAGATGGATTTGGAAATGACGTTGCTCGTCGTTTCATCCGCGGCGTGGACCATCTTCGCGCCGGTGTCTTGATGCTGGCCGCTGTTTGCCAGGGCGATGCTGATCACTTCACCACGCGCACGCCGGCCCTTCATGATCACGCCGGGGTATTTCATGGTGAGGCGGCTGCCGATGTTGCAGTCGATCCAACGAACTTCCGCGTCCTCATGCGCGATGCCGCGCTTGGTCACCAGGTTGAAGACATTGCTGCTCCAGTTCTGCACGGTGACATACTGGATCTTCGCACCCTTCATCGCGACGAGCTCCACCACCGCGCTGTGCAGCGTGGCGGTCTCAAACTTCGGCGCCGTGCAGCCTTCCATGTACATGACCTCGGAACCCTCATCTGCGATGATGAGCGTGCGCTCAAACTGGCCGAACTGCTCGCTGTTGATGCGGAAGTAGGCCTGTAGCGGATGGCTCACCTTGACGCCGGGAGGCACATAAATGAACGAGCCGCCGGAGAACACCGCGCTGTTCAGCGCGGAAAATTTGTTGTCTCCGGTGGGGATGACCTTGCCGAACCACTTGCGGAAGATTTCAGGGTATTTGTGCAGCCCTTCGGTGCTGTTCACAAAGATGACGCCTTGCTCCTCCACGGCCGCCTTGATGTTGGAGTAGGCTGCCTCGGAGTCATACTGCGCCTCCACCCCAGCCAGGAACTTGCGTTCCTGCTCCGGAATGCCCAGGCGATCAAAGGTCTTCTTCACGTCCTCGGGCACATCGTCCCAGGAGCGCTTCGGCTTCTGGCCGTCGCTGAGGTAGTAGCGGAACTCGTCAAACTTGATGTTTTCGAGGTCCTTCGTGGCCCAATGGGTGGGCATGGGCTTCTCATTGAAAACCTTGAGCGCCTTGTGGCGGAATTCGCGGATCCAGTCCGGATCTCCCTTCACATCGGCGATGTAATCGATGGTTTTGTCGGTGATGCCAAAGCCGGAGTCGAATTTGTTGCGCTCAGGGAAGGTGAAATCGCCAACGGAATCGACCTTGATGTCGGAGATGTCCGGCACCTCGGAAGGATGAAGTTCTAAAGTAGTGTCAGGGGCGGTGACCATAAAATTAAAGCTGGGTGGGGTGTATGTTGGGCTCAGCAGGCTTGGTGACTTTCGCAAAGGTCTCCGACCACTGCTTGTGGCCTGTGCTAAATCGAATGTGCGAATCGGTGATGTCGGCCGCCTCCAGATAGTGACCGTAGATGTTGGGAGGTGAACCAGGCATGTGCGGCGCCAGCAGCTCACTGGAATGCCAGACGCCCGTTGCGTCTTTCCTCATTAACAGGAGGGCGATTCGCGGAAATGCAGGAGAACGGTCTTCAGCAATAAGAATGGTGTTGCCTGTGTGGCTTTGCCTCACACTTACCCTGTCATTCTCCCGATGATAGGATTCAAACTCACCAGCAAACTTTGGATCCGAGAGTCCCGACGGGCTCTCGCAAATTTTTTTGCCTGAGTCATCGAACAGATGATAAACCGAGAACGTCCGTTCCCCATCAGAAGTGCCAACTTCAGGCCGGCTTTCATCAGTGCACGGAGCGCCAGAGACATGCTTCAGAGACAGCCCGTGCTGCAATCTGAACTCGGTGATGGGATAGCTGAGCTTTCCAGCATACACGGGCTGCAATGGCTCAGCAGGCTTGTGTGCACATGACGAGATGACGAGAAGAAGCCACAACCATGCGGCATGCTGTCTAGCATGTGCCAGGATGTTGATGGTGGAATGGTTCGTCATAGTGACACGAGCAGAAAGACTCACGCCGCCGCCATCAGCTCCTCCCTGACCCAGTCATAGCCCTTTTCTTCGAGCTTCAGCGCCAGCTCCTTGCCGCCGGTGTGCACGATCTGGCCGTCCATCAGCACATGCACGATGTCGGGCTGGATGTAGTTCAGCAGGCGCTGGTAGTGGGTGATGACGAGGAAGCCGCGGTTCTCGCTGCGCATGGCGTTCACGCCGCGGGAGACGATCTTGAGGGCGTCGATGTCGAGGCCGGAGTCGGTTTCGTCGAGGATGGCGTACTTCGGCTCCAGCATCATAAGCTGGAGGATTTCATTGCGCTTCTTTTCGCCGCCGGAGAAGCCTTCATTGACGCTGCGGCTGGTGAAGCTGCGGTCCATTTCAAGCTGGTCCATGCGGGCGTAGAGCTGCTTGTAGAATTTGATGGCGTCGATGTCCTCGCCCTTCGGCAGGCGGGCCTTCAGCGCGGCGCGGAGGAAGTTCGCATTGCTCACGCCGGGGATTTCGTGCGGATACTGGAAAGCCAGGAAGAGGCCGGCGCGGCTGCGGGCATCCACCGCCATGTCCAGGATGTTTTCGCCGTCCAGCAGCACCTCGCCGCTGGTGACTTCGTAGTCTTCGTGGCCGCAGAGGACCTTGCTCAGCGTGCTCTTGCCGGAGCCGTTAGGGCCCATGATGGCGTGGACTTCACCGGGGTTGATCGTGAGGTTCAGGCCTTTGAGGATTTCGCGGCCGGGGATCTGGGCGTGGAGGGCTTTAATTTCGAGGGACATGTGGGGGAAAGAGGGAAATTTATGATTTACGATTTTTGATTTATGATTTGGAGAGCAGTCCAGCATCGCTGGGCTGTTTGCCCGCGCAGGCGGAGCAGGTGCCGTGAATGGCGAGGTCGGTGCGGGCGATCCTGGTCCCTGCGGGCAGGTTCCAGAACTTGGCGGGGTCGAAGTCCGCGCTGGGGTGGGCGTCGATCACCTTGCCGCAGGTCTCGCAGTGGAAATGGACGTGCTCGTGCAGATTGGCGCAGTAGCGGGACTGGCCGCGCTCCAGGTGCACCAGCTTGATCAGGCCGGCAGTGGTCAGGTGCTCCAGGCAGTTGTAGACGGTGGCCAGGGACATGCCGGGGCTGCGGCTCTTCACCCGGTCCAGGATGTCGTAGGCCGTGGGGTGATCCGTGGACGAGGCCAGCACTTCAAAGACCTCGCGCCGGTGCGGCGTCAGGCGTACGTCCGAACCCAGCACGGCGAGGCGGCAGTCCAGACCGGTAGGTTTGGCGGGGGTGCGGGAAGGGGGGGGCGGCATGGGTGTTTTAGAATTAGAATGATTCTAACTGGATTGGGTACGGCCCTTTGGCAAGCGGGGATGCCGTTTTCCCCGAAAATTCTTTGTCCCAGGCCACGCCAAAGCCCCGGCCCCATGCTACAACCTCCTCCCATGACCCGCACCCACGCCGAAGACCTCCCCTGGACCCAGCAGAACTCCCCGAAGGGCAAATATGGCGTGGCCCGCCGTTCTCTGTCCATCGCCGCAGGAGGGCAGAAGGACATCGGCACCTGGGGTGGCGGCCACCCCTTTGACCTGGAAATCCACCGCGTCTCCCCCGGCAAGGTCAATTTCCCCCTGCACCAGCACGCCGCGCAGTGGGAGGCCTATTACATCCTCAGTGGCAGCGGCGAAGTCCGCACCCCCAAAGGCAAGGAGGCGGTCAAAGCCGGAGACTACCTCGTCTTTCCGCCTGGGGAGGCCCATCAGCTCACCAACACCGGCTCCGAAGACCTGACCTTCATCGTCGTGGCCGACCAGCCGCAGGCCGACATCATTCACTACCCGGACTCCGGCAAATGGCTGACCAAGCCGCAGCGCAAAGTCTTCGAGATGCAGGAGGTGGACTACTTCAAAGGCGAGGAATAGGCCAATCCCGGCACAGCCATTGAGATTTGCAGATCTCAAAACGCTGGCACGCTGAGCCATGAAGCGACTCCTCCTCCCCGCGTGCCTCGTGGTTCTCGCCGCTTGTTCTCAGCCTGACGAGACCGATCCCCTGGAGACCCTGCGCCCGAAGCTGAATGCTGGCGTGGCCCGCGCCCTGTCCGTTCTGGAGCACAACTGCGTCCATTGCCATGGAGACAACCGCCTCTCCAGCATGCCGCCGATCAATGACACCCAGGCGATCTCCAAACTCATCGGCTCCCGCTGGATCGTCCCCGGCAGACCGGAGCTCAGCCGCTTTTTCCAGGTGGTCACCTTTGCGGATGAGGTCCCCGGCGCCATGCCGCCCAGCGGCCATGCCATTTCAAGCAAAGACATGAAAATCCTCCGCGACTGGATCAAAAAGGGTGCGCCGCTCCCCGCGCAAAACGTCAGGCTCACGCCCCAGGGGCCGCTGCCTCGCTCCGTCTGATCTGGCCCTGCGGCGCTACGCGTGGGGCTTGCCCCGCCCGTGCGTCATTTCCCGCAGCAGGTCCAGCTGGATCTGCTGCACCTCCATCAGCTTCGTGGTGTGCTGGTGCAGCAGGTAGTCCATCTTTTCGTGCAGGTGGCGGATTTCCAGCTCCGCCTTCAGGTTCACCTTGTAGTCTCCCTCGGCATGCTGGCGGTCGCGCGCCTCCTGCCGGTTCTGGCTCATCATGATCACCGGCGCCTGCAGCGCGGCCAGGAAGGACAGCATCAGATTCAGCAAAATGAAAGGGTAGGGGTCAAAGGGCTGC
Source organism: Prosthecobacter sp. (assembly GCF_044227185.1). Classification (GTDB taxonomy): domain Bacteria; phylum Verrucomicrobiota; class Verrucomicrobiia; order Verrucomicrobiales; family Verrucomicrobiaceae; genus Prosthecobacter. Next base: position 476,979 of record NZ_JBGAFO010000003.1, read on the forward strand.
TTCAGCAGCACCCCGGCATTGATCACCACCCACACCAGCAAAAAGGAGCAGAACAGGATGATGAACTTCCAGCTCCCGCCGAAATCCGCGATCTTGTCCGCCAGCCGCTGGCCAAAGGTGAGCTGCTGCACCTCCTCCATCTCAGACAGCGGCCTCTCGCTCAGCACCTCGTGCTTGTGCAGGCTTTCCACCACTTCCTCGTCCAGCCGCGTCAGGTCGCCCACCTGCGTTTCCAGCAGATTGCGCACATACTCCAGCCGTGCCGCATTCACCGCCTCGCTGCTCACTCTCGCATCATCGGCCAGGTCGGGATGATGGTTTCGGAGAGTCTGCGCAATGTTCGGCCGCAGCTCCCTCATCACCAGCAGTTTGGAAATTGGCAGCGACTTGCCGGTGATGGCACATGCGCCCTGCACAGAGTTTTTGGTCCGGGTGGATTCCATCCTGGACAATACATCTCCCGCACATTCGTCATTCGGAATTCGTCATTCTTAAAGCTCCGATGTGCTCCACTTTTACACTAAGTGTACGGCTCATTTACCTTGCGAAACAGCGTGACTGCACCGCAGCTTTTGCTACATGTCACGTGCATGTGGATGAAGGCGCTGGTCAGGACCGCCGCAGGCTTGAGATGCCTGGAAAAGCCCGTGCCCGGGGTGGAGAAGTCCGGGGATGTTTTGATCAAAGTGTCACGCGCCGCGATCTGCCGCACGGATGTGTTTGCGGCCCAGGGACTCATCCCCGTGGCCGATGGGCGTGTGCTGGGGCATGAGTTCACAGGCGTGGTGGAGGCGACTGGTGCCGATGTGTCGCGCATTAAAACGGGAGACCGCGTGGTGGTGAATCCGCTGCTGCCATGCGGCGCGTGCGCGGACTGTGCACAGGGGCGGCCGCATGAATGCGCGAACGCCGGCTTTCTGGGCCTGCATCAAGACGGCGCGTTTGCCCAGAAGATCGTGGTGCCGGAGTCTCAGGTGCATGGTTTGCAAGACTACGTGGACGATGCCATCGGCGCCTATGCGGAACCTCTGGCGGCCACGATGGCGGTGCTGGATGCGGGCCTCCCACCGCATGGCAAGATCGCTGTCACCGGCCGGGGGCGCATTGCTGAGCTCACGCACTTTGTTCTGGAGGATCATGGTTATTCCACAGAAAAAGTGGCGGTGCCGGCAGGTCGTGCGGGCGAGTTTGATGCGGTGGTGGAAACAGACCTGTGCAGCGCCAATGCAGAAGACATCCTGGGCATGCTGCGTCCGGGCGGGCTGCTGGTGCTGAAAAGCCGCATGCCCGCGCTGCTGGCGCTGCCGCCGCTTCTCTGCATCACGCGCCGGCTGCGGGTGCAGGCCGTGCACTATGCCGAGTTTGAGCGCGCACTGCGCTACGTGGGCCAGTGGACGCAGAAGCTGGCCGGCTTTGTGGGCAGTGAATGGTCGCTGGAGGACCATGATCAGGCCTTCTCCGCCGCCTGTGCGGACGAGGCGCAGAAAATTTATTTCAAACCCAACGGCTGAAAAGGCATGTGCGGCATCGTGGCTATTCACAGCGCCCAGAGAGATGTGCTGCAGCCGCGTTTGGAGGCGGCTCTGGCGGCCATGCGCCACCGCGGGCCGGATGGCTCGGGCATCTGGCTCTCGCCGCAGTCGGGGCTGGGACTTGGCTCCGTGCGGCTGGCGGTGATGGGGCCGGAGGATGGCCGGCAGCCGCTTGCGAATGAGTCAGGCACGATCCACGCCGTGGTGAACGGTGAGTTCTACGACTTCGAACGTCTGCGCGCCGGCCTGGAATCACGCGGGCATGCCTTCGCCACCCGCAGTGACAGCGAGCTGCTCGTGCATTTGTACGAGGAGCACGGCCTGGGCTGTCTGCGTCACTTGCGCGGAGAGTTTGCATTCCTTCTGTGGGATGAGCCTAACAAGCGCCTTATTGCCGCGCGTGATCGCTTTGGCATCAAACCTCTCCATGTGACGCGGCGGGGCGCCGAGTGGTTGTTTGCGTCGGAGATCAAAGCGCTGATCGCCGCCGGAGTCGAAGCGCGCTGGGATGAGTCAGCCCTGCTCCATTCCTTCGCGCATCAGTACCTCCGTCCCCGTGAAACTCTCTTTGCCGGTGTGCGGCAGATCCCGCCGGCGCATGTGCTGGTGATGGATGAAAACGGCGCGCATGAAAGTTGCTACTGGCGGCCCGGCTTTGAACCGGATGCAGGCATCACGAGCGCTGAGGTGCGGGCTGCCTTGGAGGAAGCGGTGAGTCTTCGGCTGCGAAGCGATGTGCCGGTAGCCTGCACGTTGAGCGGCGGTCTGGATTCCACCGCGGTTGCCGCTCTGGCCTCACAGCACGGGGCGATGGACTGCTTCTGTGTTCGTTTCGATGCCCCCGGCTACGATGAAGGCCCCCAGGTGCGGGCAGATGCGCTGGAGCACTTCCGCGTGCATGAGGTTCCTGTCACACGGCGTGATCTGGTCTCACACCTTGCGGAATCGGTGCGGCAGTCCGAAGGCCTGGCCATCAATGGCCAGCTCGTGGGCAAACACCTGCTCGCGCGTGCCATCCATGCTGCAGGCTTCAAAGTGGTGCTTGCAGGAGAGGGGGCGGACGAGGCCTTTCTGGGCTACGCGCATTTGCAGGAAGACCACACCGGCACGGCTGCATCCTTTGCTCTGCAGCGAGGAGTCATGCTCCCCGCTGCGGACGAAGCTGAAGAGCCCTGGAGAACTCCTCCCTGGCTTTCAGCTCTTCCTACCTTTCTGCATGCCAAGCTGGCCACCGGCCGGCACTTCGCCGGGCTCACTCGGGTCCCGTTTGACTCACAGCAGATCCTCGATGGCACACTGGCAGAAATGGACGCAACCAAGCGGGCTTCCTGCGCAAGGCAGAGCGCGTGGCTGTGGACGCGCATGGCGCTGGCTCAGTACATTCTGCGAACACTGGGAGATGGCGCGGAGATGGGCAGCTCGGTGGAGGCGCGCCTGCCCTTTCTGGATCACGTACTTTTTGAGCTCGCGGCACGCATTCCCGCGGATGCGCTGCTGAGTGCCGACGGCTCCAAGATGATGCTGCGTGAGGCCCTGCGCGGCCTGGTGCCGGAAGCCGTGCGCATGCGGCCAAAGCATCCTTTTCTCGCCCCCACTCTGGGGCACGACCCGCAGGTGCGTGATTTTATTCAAGACACTGTCCACAGCATGGCCTGCCGGGATCTGCCCTTGCTGGACCACCGCGCTGTTCTGGCCTGGAGCACCCGGCTGGAAACGCTGCCCGATGCCGAACGTGCACGGCTCGATCCCGTGCTCATGCAGATCCTCACCGCAACGCTGCTGCACCACACCTATCGCATGACATGAACACAAACCCAGCCCCAACCCCGCCGCCGCCCTGGTGGGAAACTTTCTATGACGAAAATCTCGCCGACATGCTGCTGGAGCAAACCAGTGCTGCAGAGATCAGAAGCGCCGCGGACTTTCTCATCCAGCAGCTCCATCTGCGGCCCGGCGCCACCGTGCTGGACCAGTGCTGCGGCTCAGGGCGTCTGGCCTGGGAGCTGGCACTGCGGGGATATGCCATGCGCGGCATGGATCTCATTCCCGCCTACATCGAGCGCGCGCGGAGACGGGAAAGCACCGTGGAGAATGCCCCGCGGTTTGAAGTGGCGGACGCTTTTGTTTTCAAAGCCGACCCGCCTTGCGACGCGGTGTTCAACTGGTGGACCAGCTTTGGCTATTCGGACGCAGATGAAACCAACCAGCTCATGCTCCGCCGTGCCTGGGAGTCACTGCGCTCAGGTGGCTTCTACGCGCTCGATTTCATGAACGTGCCCGGTCTTTACCGGCACTTCCTGCCGCACGTCGTGACGCGAAATGGCGAGGTCACACTGATTCGCGAAAGTACGCTCGACCTGCCTGCCAACGTCATCCGCAAGCAGTGGACCTACTTCCTGCCGGACGGCCGCCGCGTGGTGCATGACAGCGCGGTGCGGCTGTATGATCCCGCGGCGCTGCGGCGGCTCTTTGAAGGAGCCGGATTTACTGATGTGACCTTTTTCGGCGATGTGGATGCCTCGCCTCTCACCCTGAAGAGCCCGCGCTGCATTGTTCGCGCGCGCAAACCGCTTTGACCATGAACAGCCCCTTTTTCCAAACCGAGCTTCCCGCGGACAATCTCACCATGCGCCAGCGTGTCTTTGACGGCACGGTGTTTCTCAAGCCGGCGGACACCGCCTCCCGGTCTCTCGTGGCGCGTGTCATCGGCCTCATGCAGGAGCATTTGGAGATGGAGGACATCCGCACGGCCCACCTCCGCTGGAGCGCGGAGGAAATGTTTTCGCGCATCGGAGCGCTGCGGCGCATTGTCTATCTGGAGGCGGAGTTTCACCAACGTGTGCGTGATGTGGTGGCGGAGTGCGGCCTGGACCCCGGCCGCGTGGCGTTTGATCCCATCCGCCTGCGCGTGGTGCAGCCCGGCGGGCACCGTAATCCGCTGGCGGCGCCTGTGTACTACCCGCATCGCGACACCTGGTATGCGCATTCCCAGAGCATGATCGTCTGGTGGGTGCCGCTGCATGATCTCGTGCCCGAGGAGACCTTTGTCTTTTATCCAGACCAGCTCAAACAGCCCGTGGCCAATGACTCGGAAATCTTCGATTACGCCGACTGGATCAAGGACGGTCCAGCTCTGAAGATCGGCTGGCAGAAGCGCGACTCCGGCATCACTGCGCGCTATCCTGGCTCTTTGGAAAAGACCATGCCTGAGCATGCAGAAGGTTTCTCCTGCCGTGCAGCCGAGCAGCTCATCTTCTCCGGCGCACACTATCACAAAACCTTGCCGCACGATCTGGAGCGCACGCGGTACAGCCTGGACTTCCGCGTGGTGCATCTGGATGACGTGGCCGCGGGCCGCGGAGCGCCGAATGCGGACAACCGCTCGCGCGGCAGCACTCTTCCTGATTATGTGCAGCCTTGATGTCAGCCAGACCCTGGTCTGGAATCTGGCCCGCGTGGTGGAGAAGTGGGCCGGCAGGCCCGCCATCGAAACGGCGCAGGGCGAGACGCTCAACTATGCCCGCCTTTGGCGCCGTGCGCTGGAGCTGCGCGCTCATCTGGAGTCGCATGGGGTGACGCCAGGCTCCGCCGTAGCGCTCTGCCTGCCACGCTCGCCAGACTTTGTGGCCGGCATGATCGCCATCTGGCTTTGCGAAGCGGTGGCGCTGCCGCTGGATGTGCACACGCCCGCTCTTCGGCGTGACCAGATTCTGGAGGAAGCCAGGCCCGTCCACGTCCTGTGCGCGGATGAGCAGGTCGTCACGCAAACCATTCGTGAGACGGTGCCGCAGGCCCGGCTCAGCGCCCCGGCGTATTTGATCTACACCTCCGGCTCCACCGGGCGGCCCAAAGGAGTGCTCGTCTCTCACGCGGGACTGACGGCGGTGCTGGCCGCGCAGATTGAGCTTTTCAGGATCACTTCTCAAAGCCGCTGCCTCTGGATGCACGGCACAGCCTTTGACGCCTCCCTCTCAGATCTTGGCACCGCGCTGCTGGCTGGTGCCACGCTGTGCTTCGACCAAGAACACCCGCATGATCTGGCTCTGATCCAACGCATGGGCATCACTCATGTGGATCTTCCGCCAGCACTGCTGCCCTATCTGGACGAGCACGCCATGCCGCAGACCATCATCATCGGCGGTGAGGTCTGCGCGCCAGCGGTGATTCGCCGATGGGCTGCACGCACAAGACTGATCAATGTGTATGGCCCTACGGAAGCCACGATCTGCACGAGCATGGCCGTGTGCGATGAGAAATGGGAGAGGCCTTTGATTGGTGATCCCATTCCAGGCATCGTGTATCGTGTGTGCGACGACTCTGGCCGCGAGCTGCCTCCTGGTATTGCGGGAGAGCTGCGCATCAGCGGCTCGGCCGTGGCATTGGGCTATCCATGGCTTCCAGAGGTGTCCGCCCAGCGTTTTGTGGATGACGGCCGGACCTACCGCACCGGCGATCTTGTGGTGAAGCATGAAGACGGCGGCTATGAGTTTCTTGGCCGGGTGGACCGGCAGTTTAAGCTGAACGGCCGTCTCATCTGTCCGGAGGAAGTGGAGCGCGTGCTCCTGCAAAACACCCGGGTGAAACGGGTGCATGTTTTTCCCTGGCGGCGTGGTGTCCGCGTGCTGCTGGCTGCCTGCGTGGAATCAAGCGAGAGCACCGACGCCCTTCGTGCTGCGCTGGAACAGCAGCTCCCCAGGTGGATGATACCCTCGGCCTGGCTCGTCAGTACGGCTGCCATGCCGTGCCTGCCCAATGGCAAGCCCGATGCCGCTGCCATGCTTGCGGCTCTGACGCAGAAAACGAGCGTGAAGGATGCCCAGATCTTCTCCCCGGAGGAGGAACGCGTGCGGGAGCTTTTTTTTCAAAGTCTGCAGCTTGATGACGTTGGCCTGCATGAAGACTTCTTCATGGATCTTGGCGGCGATTCCCTGGCCGTGGTCGCGCTGATGGCTCTTGCTGCCGAGCGCGGGGTGCCTCTGCCCGCCGATGCGGTGCATCGTGGTCGTAGCGTCGCCGGTGTGGCTCGCCTCATCTGTGCAGGAGCCGGCGAGGCGATGTCCAGCGCAGAGCTTCAGCAGCGTGTGCACATGCCTCTGACCTTTTACTCCGCGGCTGCCTCGTCACCGCAGTGCATTCTGCTCATTGGAGCCACGGGGTTTCTTGGCACGGCTTTGCTGCCCAGGCTTCCAGGGCGCGTGCTCGCCATGTCACGCAGTGGTGGCCTGTGCGGCGATGTGCGGCTGGTGCACTTTGGCTGGGATGAAACACGCTGGCGGCAGCTCGCCGACGAGGTGGACACTGTCGTTCATCTGGCGGCGGATGTGCGCCTGTTCGCGCCGTATCCAGAGCTGGAGCCCACACAGGTGGCGGGCACGCTGAACGTCCTGAAATTCTGCGCCGCGGGCCGGGCCAAGACCCTGCACTACGCCTCCACTCTCTCGGTGTTTGTGGATGCGGATCCTCCGGAGACATGCTGCCGCGAGGACGACCTGCGCCGTGACATCTCCCACATGCACGGCGGCTATGCGCAGACGAAATGGGTGGCCGAGCAGATGGTGCTGCAGGCGCGCGAGCGTGGACTGCGCGCTGCGGTGCACCGGCTGGGCCTTCTCTCTCTGGACACAGAAACCGGACTGGGGCCTGCGCATGACTGGCTGACGCTGGCGCTGCCAGGACTGGTGCAGATGCCGCTGGATGACGGGCTGGAGTTTGATCTGACGCCCGTGGACCACGCTGCGCGGGTGATGGGCCACCTGATCCTCCGCGGTGCGGAAGGCATCTTTCACATCGCCAACCCCAGGCCCGCGACGCAGGCAGAACTCACCGCGCTGCAGGCTGCCGGGCCCGCCAATGCGTTCTCCTATCTGGCCGGCCGCAGTCCGCACCGCTCGCTCCATCTTTTCAAAAGCACTGGCGTGCGCTTTGACATGTCCGGCACGGCACAGGCCATCGCCGGCAGCGGCATCGAGTTTCCAAACATCACCACCGACTACTTGCGCAGGTGTTTGCGCCATGCAGAACTCTCCGCCACCCCATGACACCACCCGCACAGACCGGCATGCTGCTGGGCAAATTTCTCCCGCCACACTACGGGCATGTCTATCTCGGCGACTTCGCCCGGCACTTTGTCAAAGAGCTCACCATTGTCGTCGGCACGCTCCAGCGTGAACCGATTCCTGGTCATCTGCGCTTCGAGTGGATGCGCCAGCTTTTTCCCGGTGTGAATGTGGTGCATCTGGACGAGGAGCTGCCGCAGGATCCTTCCGAGCACCCGGACTTCTGGCATCTGTGGCAGACTGCCCTGCAGCGCATCCTGCCCTGCAGGCCCGAAGTCATCTTTGCCTCCGAACCTTACGGACAAAAACTCGCCGAGGTGCTCGGCGGGCGTTTCATTCCGGTCAATCCTGAGCGCAGCATCCGCCCTGTCAGCGGCACCGCCGTGCGTGCGGATCCCTTCAAACACTGGGATCTCATCCCGCCTCCAGTGCGTGCCTGGTATGCGAAGCGCATCTGCATCTTCGGCCCCGAGTCCACCGGCAAGTCCACGCTGACACAAAACCTCGCCGCCCACTTCCAAACCCTCGCCGTGCCTGAATACGCCCGCACCTTGCTCGAATGGCGTGACGGCAGGCTCGACCCCGCAGACCTCCCGGACATTGCGCGCGGTCAGGCAGCGAGCGAGGACGCTCTCGCACCCCACGCCAACCGCCTCCTTTTCACCGACACTGACCCCCTCGCCACCTGCGTGTGGTCTGAGTTCATGTTTGGCCACACCGATCCCGCCGTTACCTCTCTGGCGGAATCACGCCGTGCTGACCTCTATCTTCTCACCGATGTTGATGTGCCCTGGGTGCCCGATGTGGTGCGTTATCTTCCCAATGACGGCGCGAAGTTCCTGGAGCGCTGCGAGCAGGCGCTCATCGCCACAAACCGCCCCTATGTGAAAATCAGCGGCACCTGGGAGCAGCGCATGCATGCAGCCGTTGCGGCAGTGGAATCGATGATGGCAAAACGATAATCGGTGTTCGCGATTTTCGGTTTCTGCCTAAAGTCGCCACCCCCATGCCGCAGATCAGTTACCCCGCAGACCTTCCCATCACGGCGCGCCGTGAGGAGATCATTGCGGCCATCCGTCAAAATCAGGTCGTGATCCTCGCGGGAGAGACTGGGTCCGGCAAGACCACGCAGCTCCCCAAGATGTGCCTGGAAGCGCTGCACGATGTGCGCGGCCAGATCGGCTGCACCCAGCCACGACGCGTCGCCGCCATGAGCGTGTCCAAACGCGTCGCCGAAGAGCTGAACGTACCTTGGGGCAGGGAAGTCGGCTGCAAAATGCGCTTCAGCGACGACACCAGCCGCGACACCCGCATCAAGTTCATGACGGACGGCATCCTCCTCGCCGAGATCCAGAGCGATCCCATGCTCCGGGCCTACTCCGTCCTCATTCTCGATGAAGCGCACGAGCGCTCCCTGAACATCGACTTCCTCCTCGGCTACCTCGTCGGCCTGCTCAAACAGCGCCCCGACCTCAAGCTCCTCGTCACCTCCGCCACCATCGATACCGAGGCCTTCTCAGCCGCCTTTGGTGGTGCTCCCATCATCGAAGTCTCCGGCCGCCTCTACCCTGTCGATATCCGCTACGCCCCGCTCCTCGGCAGCGAAGACGACTACGGCTTCATTGACGGCGCCGTCGCCGCCGTGGAAAACGCCCTCATCGAAACCGACGACGGCGACGTCCTCGTCTTCATGCCCACCGAGCGCGACATCCGCGATACGCGCGATCTGCTCGATGGCCGCCTCGGCGCGGGCTTTGAAGTCCTCGCCCTCTTCGGCCGCATGGCCTCCGCCGAACAGCAGCGCATCTTCCAGCCTGGGCGCAAGCGCCGCGTCGTCATTGCCACCAACGTGGCTGAAACCTCCATCACCATCCCGCGTATTCGCTACGTGGTGGACACGGGCCTGGCACGCATCAGCCGCTACAATCCCCGCACCCGCACCAAGCGCCTGCCCGTCGAAGCCGTCTCCCAAAGCAGTGCCAATCAGCGTGCGGGCCGCGCTGGCCGCGTGCAGGACGGCATCTGCATCCGCCTGTACTCGCAGGAGGATTTCGAAAAGCGCGACCGCTTCACTATGCCTGAGATTCAGCGCGCCAATCTCGCTGAAGTCATCCTTCGCATGAAAGCCTTCAAGCTTGGCGAGATCGAGGACTTCCCCTTCATCAATCCCCCCGTCAGCGCCGCCATCCGCGCAGGTTACGATCTCCTCCACGAACTCGGCTCCCTGACCGAAGTTCACGAGTTGACTCCACTCGGCCGTGAACTCGCCCGCCTCCCTCTCGATCCCACTCTCGGCCGCATGCTCCTCCAGGCCCGCACTGAGAAAGCCCTGCCCGAATTGCTCATCATCGCCGCCGGCCTCAGCATCCCAGATCCTCGCGAGCGCCCCGAGGAAAAACGCGAACTCGCCAACGCCGCCCACAAAGCCTTCGCCGCACCCGAGTCCGATTTCCTCACCCTCCTTAAAATCTGGAACGCCTCCCCCGAGCCAACTGGCAACTCACGCAACGCCCTTCGCAAATTTTGCAAAGGCAGCTTCCTCTCCTTCACGCGCATGCAGGAGTGGCGCGACGTGTGGAAGCAGCTCTGCGACTCCTTCAGCGAAGATCTGCGCCAGCAGACACCGCCTGCCACTGATGACGCCATCCATCGCAGCATCCTCGCCGCTCAGCTCGGCCACATTGCCATGAAGGAGGAGCGCAATCTCTACAAGGCCGCCGGCAACCGCGAAGTCTGTGTCTTCCCCGGTTCCAACCTCTACGAACGCCGCGAAAAAAATGGCAAGGGCAAGCCCGGCCAGGGGCAGGACAAAGGCCGCCAGCCACTCTGGATCGTTGCTGGAGAAATCGTCCACACCTCGCAGCTCTTCGCTCGCACACTCGCCAAGATTGACCCCAACTGGATCGCCGAACTCGGCGCCCATCTCTGCCAGTTCAAATACAGCGAGCCTCACTGGAACCTCAAAGCCGGTCGCGTCCTCGTCACCCAGCGCGTCCTCATCCACGGTTTGGAAGTGCGCCGCCAGCACATCGACTTCCTCAAGGTCGATGCCGTTGCCGCCACGCAGATGTTCATCCGCGCTGCGCTCATTGACACCCAGGAGGCGCCCATCACGCAGCGCTTTTACACGCATAACAACAAGCTGCGTCAGAAGATCGAGACCATGCTCACCCGCGTGCGCAGCAATCGCGTCTATGCCATCGAGGAGCGCCTCTTCCGCTTCTACGATGCCCGCATCAAAAACGTCTCGTCGATCCACGCCCTCAACCGCCTCGTCAAAGAGCACATCGAAGAGAAGCCCGACTTCCTCTGTGCCACCGAGAACGACCTCACCGCTGGCGAAGACTTTGAAGCCGACCTGCAGATGTTCCCCGATCAGGTCGCGCTCGCCAACACCGCGCTCCCCGTCACCTACAATTACCAGCCCGGCGAAGAAACCGACGGCGTCACCGTCCGCGTGCCCGCTCAGCTCGCCGGCCATCTCACCACCGGTCAGATCCAGTGGATGGTCCCAGGCATCCGCGAAGAACTCGCCAACGTCATGCTGCGTGCGCTTCCCAAGGTCATCCGCCGCCAGTTGATGCCCATCGATCCCAAGGCCCGCGAAATCGCTGGCTCCTTCGATCCTGGCCGCGATGACTTCCTCGTCGCCCTCGCCGATTTCATCACGCGCCACTATCGCATCCACGTCCGCGCCGAAGACTGGCCGCCACAAAGCCTGCCCGCGCATTTGCAGCCACGCGTGGAAGTGCTCGATCCCAAAAAGAACACCGTCATCGCCGCCAGCCGCGATCTCGATACCATCCGCACCACCATGCAGAAGCAGGCCCCGCGCTCTGATGCCTGGGACAAGCTCCTGCCCCGTGTCGAACGCTTCGCTCACAAATCCTGGTCCTTCGGAGACCTCCCCGAAACCATCGTCGTCGAAGAACTCAACGGCACACCCATTCTCGGTTACCTCGGCCTCGTTTTGCGCGAAGGCGAGATCGACGTCCGCCTCTTCCGCACCTCCGCCGAAGCCGCCCGTGGCACACCCGCCGCTGTGCGCAAGCTCGCCGAAAACACCCTCAGCAAAGACCTCGCCTGGCTCCCCAAAGAACTCCGCAGCATCGGCGGCACCACCACCAAACCTCAGCAGCCCGCCAGCTTCCAGGCCGCTCTCAATCAGCTCAACACCCCTGCCGCCACTCCCATCTCAAATCTCGCCCAGCAAGCCCACGAGCATATCCTCGCCCACATGCTGCGCCTGCAGCCCACTTTCCCTCTGACGCAGGAGCGCTTCTTCAAACTCTGCGAAACCGTCCGCCGTGATCTTCCCGCCGTCACTCATCGCGTGAAGACCCTCTTCACCCAGCTTCACGATCTCCGCACCAAGCTCCTTGCCCTGCCCAAACGCTACCCCGGCCTCGAGCAGGACGTCGCCCGCCTCATCCCCGCCGATCTTCTCGCCACTACCACGCACGAGCAGCTTCAGCATCTCCCGCGTTACTTAAAAGCCATCCAGATCCGCAACGAACGCTGCCTCGCCAATCCCGCCAAGGACATCGAAAAATACAACCTCATCGCCGACTTCGACGGCTGGCAGACCCACGTCCCCAAGTCCCAGCACGAAACCTTCCGCTGGATGATGGAGGAATACCGTGTCCAGGTCTTCGCCCAGGAACTCGGCACCGCCCAGCCCGTCAGCGTCAAGCGCCTTCAGGCGATGTGGGTATAGCGTTCAGTCGCCCCGCTTCCGCACCTCTTTGCACCGCCGGTCATACGTCCTCACATCCCCCGCTGCTGACGTGGTGAAGTTTCCGCCAGAAACACTTCGCACGCTCACACCAATGCCGCTCATGCTGCCCAGCCGCTCACACTCCGGGTCGTAGGTGCGGATCCAGCCGCCTTCCACCGTCACGAAAAAGTCCGTCGTAAATCCCGCCACTTCCACACGGGTGTTCGGCATGCGGCCCACGCACTGGCCCTGGGCATCATAAACCCGGATCTGAGACTCTTTGTTTTCAACATTCGAAATGGCCATGGGATGAGCTGAAGCAGAGCACGTGCAGCCCCTTCGGAGAAGCGGAAACTTGTTCGATTGTGCCACGTTGGTATGCCGATGAAACTCGCCCTCTTGTTGACCCTGCTTCTTGCCCCCTTCCTTCACGCCGCCCCCGCTCTCATTCTCCATCACGGCAAGATCGTCACCGTCGATCAAAACTTTCGCATCGCAGAAGCCATCGCCATCAATGCGGACGGGCGCATCGCCGCCGTCGGCAGCAACGACGAAGTCCTGAAATTGAAAGGGGAGGGGAGCGAAGTTCTCGACCTCGGCGGCAAAACCGTCCTCCCAGGCCTCATGGACTCCCATGTCCATCCCGGTGCCGCCATGATCGAGTTCGATCACGAAATCCCCACGATGGAAACCATCGCGGACGTGCTCGCCTACCTCAGCACCCGGGTCAAAGCCTCCCGGCCCGGCGAACTCATCAGCGTGCGCCAGATCTTCATCACACGCCTCGAAGAAAAGCGCTATCCCACGCGTGCCGAACTCGATCGCGTCGCGCCCGCCAATCCCGTTGTCTTCTCCACCGGCCCGGACTCCATGCTCAACAGCCTCGCGCTCAAGCTCGGTGGATACTCCCGCGACTACAAAGTCCCCCAAGGCAGCGCCGGCGTGATGGAGGTGGATGCCAATGGCGAACCCACCGGCCTCCTCCGCAGCCTCAGTCACAACGTCAAGGCGCCCACCTCCACAAAATCCCCTACCGCCGAGGACACCTACCGCCGCACCCTCGATCTTTTTCACGATTACAATTCCGTCGGCCTCACCACCGTCGCAGACCGCGACTCCAGCCTCAAGCAGTGCGAGCTTTACCAGAAAATGCTTGCCAAGGGAGAGCTCACCATTCGCATGCGTCCCTCGCCCGGCATTCCCAGCATGAGCCTCTGGCCCGCCTGTGAAAAAGCCATCGAAGAAGTGGTGAGGCATCCGCTCACCAGGCCCGACCCCATGCTCCAGATCATCGGCACCAAGGTCTATCTCGACGGCGGCATGCTCACCGGCAGCGCCCTCATGATCGAACCCTGGGGCATCAGCGAAGCCTACGGCATCAGCGATCCTCAATATCGCGGCGTGCAAAAGATCACTCCCGAGCGCCTCAAACAGCTCGTCGAAAAAGTCACCGCTTCCGGTCTGCAGTTTACCGCGCACAGCGTTGGCGATGCCGCCGTGCAACTTCTCATCGACACCTACGAAGCCGTCGATGCGCAAAATCCCGGCAGCGTCCGCGCCGCACGCAGCAGCGTCACGCATTGCAATTTCATGCACCCCGACTCCATCGCCAAAGCGGCGAAGCTGGGCGTCTGCATTGATCTTCAGCCCATCTGGCTGCACATGGACGGCCGCACCCTCATGGGCCACTTCGGCGAGCAGCGCATGGCCCGCTTCCAGCCCCTCCGCGCCTGCTTCGACCAAAAAGTCATCGTCGGCGGTGGCAGCGATCACATGCAGAAGATCGGCTCCTTCCGCAGCATCAATCCCTACAACCCCTGGCTCGGCATGTGGACCTCCATCACACGCAAAGCACGCAAGCTCGACCAGCCCGTACACATCGAAAACGCCCTCACCCGTGAGGAAGCCATCCGTCTCTACACCATCAACAACGCCTTCCTTCTCAAATCCGAAAAAAACACCGGCAGCCTCGAACCCGGCAAGCTCGCCGACATCATCCTTGTGGACCGCGATCCTCTGACCTGCCCCATCGACGACCTCACCCAAACCCAAGTCCTCAAAACCTGGCTCGGCGGCAAAGTGGTGTTTGAAAAAAAGTGACCCTCACTCCGCCATCTCGATCCGGCTCGTTCCCCCGGGGCCTCGCACCACGCGCACCTGCGTCGTCAGCCGCTCCTTCAGCAGCTCCACGTGCGAGATCAGCCCGATCGTCTTCCCGCGCGATCGCAGATTCTCCAGCGCGCTCAGCGCCACCTCCAGCGTCTCCGTATCCAGCGTTCCAAACCCTTCATCAATAAACAGCGAGTCAATCGGGTGATGCCGGCTCGCCAGCTCGCTCAGGCCCAGTGCCAGAGCCAGACTCGCCAGAAAGCTCTCGCCACCTGAAAGACTCTCCATCGGCCGGTCCACATTTGCCTGATACAAATCCACAATGCGCAGGTCCAGTTCATCCCCCTCCGCCGCCATCAGCCGATAGCGCTCCGCCAGTACTTTCAGATGCTCGTTCGCCAGCCCGATGAGCTGCCGCAACGTCAGCGACTGCGCGAAGCGCGAAAACTTCGCGCCATCCGCAGAGCCGATCAGCTCCTTCAGCCGTCCCCATCGCAGCGCCTCAGCCTCCGCCGCCTGCAGTTCCGCGCCTCCTGACTCGCGCCGTTTTTTTGCCTCATCATCATTGCGCACCTGCTGCTCCAGCGAGCCAAGCTCAGTGCGCTTCTGCGCAAATTCATCGGCAAATCGTTTCGCTTTTATTTCCAGCTCGTCCAGCGCCTGCGCATCCAGCGCACTCTGTCCTGCAAACCGCTCCCGGCGTGCTTCAAGCTGCTCCAGCTTCGCCAGCGTCGCGGCGATCTGTGTTTGCAGCGTGTTGCGTTTCGCTTCCGCATCGCGCCATGCTCTCTCAGCCGCCGCCACCAGCCCTTCATGCTGCTGCCGGTCTTCATGCAGAGTCCTGCCACCCAGGAGTTCGTTCAGCTGCGCCTTCAGAGCGTCCGCTCTGGCCCGCAGAGACACGCCCTCGGTTTTGAGTTCCTCCAGGCGCTTTGTCTTCGCCGCCTCCTCCTGCTGCGCGAGTTGAATGTCCGCCTCGATCTTCTGCCGCTCTCCACGCTTTTGCACAGCCTCCCGCTGTCTCTTGCCAAAGGCGGTGGCGCGCTTCTCCAGCGCATCCAGTTCGAGCTCCGCCGCATCAGGTGAAGTCAGGTTGCCCAGTTGCTGTGCCACTGGGCTCCTCCGCACCTCCTCACGTTTCCTTTCCTCCTCCTCACTGCAGTCCTTCACCACTCCATCTGTCGGCGCGTCCAGTTTTTCCGCCCTCAGCTTCATTTCCTCGATCCGCTTTCTCTCCGCCTTCAGCTCCGCTTCATTTTTCGTCAGCTCCCGCTCGAGCAGCGTCAGGTCACGATTCGCCTTCTCGCACTGCTTCTCCAGCGTTGTCAGCAGCTTTCGGGCGGCCTGCAGTTGGGATTCGAAATGAGTCTCCGCGGTTGCAAACGGATGCTCCAGGGCTCCGCACAGCGGGCAGGCCTCGCCGGGTTTCAAATCCTGGCGCTGCTCATCATAGCCCGCCACCTGCTCCGCATGCCGCGTCACCTCGCGCTGTGCCTCATGGGCTTTCTTCAGTCGCTCCAGCTCCGCGCGGTCCCTGGCTGCATTGGCAGTCAGCTCCGCGCCCTGCTTCAGCAGGGCCGCCAGCGTCGCCTCTGCTTTGGCAAGACCCTGATTCAGATCCTGCGCCGCCGCATGGCGCTTCCGCCCTTCCGCGAGCTTTTCAAAAGCGCCGCGCCACTCGCGCACGGCCGCACGCAGTTTGGGCAGGGCATCGCCGAGTTCGCCAGCGCCTGCGTTCTCCTGCAGCCACGCCTCCAGTTCCGCAGTCGCTTTGGCGTGATCCTCCAGCGCCTTCGTGGCAGACGATCTCCGCGCCACCGCGTCATTTTTCTCAGCACGCCAGACTTCAAACGTGCTCCGGCTTTCGACGAGCTGCTTCTCAAGCTGCTCGCTCTGCGCCGCCATGCCCGCCGCCTGCTCCCACACCGGCTCCCGCTTTGTGCGTCGCTGCCTGGTCTCCTCGGCAGCCGTCTGCGCTCGGGAAACTTCTTCCTTCAGACTCGCCTGCGGCTGCTGCCTGGCATGATTCTCCGCTGTCAGCTTTGCGATCTCCGCGGCAATGCCCGCATGCTCGCGCTGGTCGCGGAGCAGTTGCGCCGCAGTCGTGCTTTCGCCCTGCAGTTTCTCGGCGGCCGCGCGTGCTTCGCTCAGGCTGGTTTCCAGCCGCGCACGGCTTTCAGCGTCGAGCACCATCACCGCGCCCAGCCGCTCCTTCAGCAGCCGCGCGCCTTCATCTTTCGCCTTGTGCGTTTCAAAGGCCAGCTTCGAGAGGTCACTGTAAATCTCCGTGCCCGTGATCTTCTCCAGCAGCTCGGCACGCTCGTTGGGCTTCGCCTTCAAAAACGCCGCAAACTGCCCCTGCGCCAGCAGCACTGAGCGCAGAAAACGCTGCGCATCCAGCCCCGTCTTTTCCTCGATGATCCGGTCCATCTCAGCGGCCTTTTCGGCGAGGATGGCACCCGTCACCGCATTCGCCAGCCGCCGCTCCACCGGCTGCAGCTTCCCATCAGGCCTGCCACGCGCGCGCCGCAGGCGCCAGATGGCGCGCAGCGTTTCGCCGCCCGCTTCAAAGTCCACTTCCGCCAGGCACTCGCCCGTGTGCCGGCTCATCATCTCATCCGCCCGGTCATTCCCATACCGCGCCGCACGTCCATACAGCGCCAGGGTCATCGCATCCAGCAGTGTGGATTTCCCCGCTCCCGTCGCCCCCGTGATCAGAAACACCCCCGCCGCACTCAGCGGCACCGCATCAAACCGCACCTCATGCGTCCCGCTCAGGGAGTTGAGGTTTTGAAGTCGTACGGCAAGGAGGCGCATGAGGTCAGGCGGTGATCTTTTGCTCCCTCAGTGCCAGCAGCTCATCAAACACCGCGCCCAGCTCCTCGCCCTCGATCTGCTTCTCCTTCATCAGTTCCCGAAACACCTCCCGCGGCTGGAGTTCGCTGAGGGCGGGCCCATGGTGCTGCCAGGCGCTCGTCTGGCTGGGCGGAAGATCCGCAAGAACTTTGAGAACTTCAAAGCGTCCGCCCGCGGCCTCGCGCACCTGGCGGTCCAGATCCGCCTCCGGCGCCTCCAGCTTCACCGTCACCTCCGCCCAGCTCTCCTGCGGCACGCTGCCCAGGTCGGCCGACAGCGCCGCCCGGCTCACGTTCACACGGGTGAGCACACGCTTCACGGGCACCGGCAGCATTTCGATCTTCACTCCGCCCTGCGTGTCGATCACCACCACCGACTTCTTGTCTCCAGCCTCCGAAAAACTCAGCGCCACTGGCGAGCCGCTGTACCGCACGCTCTCCTGCCCGCCCACTTTCTGTGGCCGGTGCAGATGCCCCAGGGCCGTGTAGTCAAAGCCTGCAAACACATCCGCGCCCACCGCACCCAGGTTGCCAATGTGAATGTCCCGCTCGCTGTCGCACGTCGTCGCGCCCAGCACGGTCAGGTGCCCCATCGCGATCACCGGGCGCTTGCCGGCCGCTGCCCGGCACGCCGCATGCCGCGCTGCATAGTGCTCCCGGATGGCCGTGCGCACCTGCGCCTGCACCTCCGCCATGACCTCACCGGCGGCGGCCTGCCGCAGATCCCGCTCGCGCAGAAAGGGAACGGCCGCCACCACCGCATCACCCAGATCCACCACGTTCTCACCCGCATGTCCAAACACATGCACTTCAAAGCGCTTCAGCAGCTCACGCGGCGCATTCAGGTGCGAGGCCGAATCATGATTTCCCCCCGTGATCACCGCCTTCACCGTGCGCAGGTCAGCGAGACGTTTGAGAAAGTCAAAATACAAGCTCACCGCATCCTGCGGCGGATTCGCCGCATCAAAGACATCCCCGCTCAGCAGCAGTGCATCCATCTTCTCGCTGCGCAGCGTCTCGATCAGCCAGTCGCAAAACGCCGCATGCTCGGACAGGCGGTCGCGCTCGACGAGCCGGGCGCCGAGATGCCAGTCTGCCGTGTGGAGAATGCGCATGCAGTTGAATAGGAAGGCCGCCCGCTCCTGCAAGCGCCGTCATCACTGGAAATGGCGCGTCTTCTCCGGCAGCGGCGGGCTTCAGTTCCGGTTCAGCAGCCTGCGCACTTCATCCTCGGAATACGCGCTCTTTTTGCCATCGCCCCGGTCGTTGTAGTTCTCGATGATCTTCGGCCCCTTGCCGATGCCCTTGGAGCGTGGCAGCGCGAGCCCGGTCTTGAAGGTGCTGTCCGCTCCGCTGAAGAAGGTGCTGCCTTCGCGGGCCTGCTGGCTGCTGAGGCGGGACGCATCCGCCTTGAAGCTGTTTTTCGTGCCTCCCGCCTGCTTGTCTCCCAGCGCGTAGGTCATGTCCATTCCGGTGGCCTTTTTGCTGAAGAGGCTCTGGCTGGTTTTGAACTGCTTCTGCCCCGCATACGAGTTCGCGCCGTTGAAGCCTTTGGCGTTGTGCGCCTGCCTTTGATAGTAGCCGCCGGTGCTGCCCTTGGAGAGCTTCGGGTCGTTCATGTATTTCTCAAACGAGCTGCGCCTGCTTTGGTCAGGCTTCAGCATGGAGCGCTCCTGCAGCTTCATGGAGGAGATGTCTTTTTTCTTTTCCTCCGGGCCGGAGCACTGGCACAGCAGCACACCTGCGCTGAGGCACATCAGAAGTCTTGCGGATGGATTCATGGCTGAGGCGTGGTTTTGGCGGCGGGCTGGCGGGTGAGGAACAGGATCTCCTGCTTCACGCCGCCCGGCAGGTGAAACTTTGTCAGCTCTGCTTCGATGCCGTTCAATCTGCCCCAGCTTTGATAGAGTTCAAAGATCAGTTTGGCCGACTCGGCCGGCATGGTCCAGCTCATGCGCATGAGGAAAGTCTCCGCTGCTTCAAAATCCCCCCGGCGCACCAGAAAGCGCGCCTGCGCGGCAAACAGCTCCGGCTGCAGCGCTGCGGTGTCCTGCAGGCGCTGCACCGCCGCCGCCAGCAGCTCCTGCGCCAGCCCCGCATGGCCGGTGTCTTCAAAGGCGCGCGCCCACTCGATCGTCTGGGCGCCGCCAGGGAAGGGCAGCCGCAGTGTTTCGCTGAAAAGCTCCTGCACCGCCGCTTCATCATGCATGGCATGCGCCACGCGCACCGCCAGCGGCAGCTTGCGCCCCTGCTCGCGAAAGGTGGGGATGCCAGCCACGATCTCGCAGGCGTCCCAGGCCCAGGCCGCACGCCCTGCCTGCAGCATTTCCTCCGCGGCGAGCTCGATGCACACGCGGTCTTTCTCCTCCACCTTCTGCCAGGCGGTGAGGAAGTCCGCCTGCGCCTCCTGTGGCAGGCCGGTGGTAAAGGCGCTCAGAGCCAGTGCCGCCAAAGGCCGGTCCGTGCTCGCGCGGGCTTCGGTGCGCAGCATCGCCATCCACCCCGCGGCCTGTCTGCCCTCGGCCAGCCCCTTGAGCCAGGCGTGCATGTCCTTGAGCGTGTCCCGGTCCCGCGTGGTGGTCCGGAACAGCGCCGCGATCTGCGCGCGTCCGCGCTCCGGCGCCCAGTCCGCGGAAGCCGCCAGCACCTTGAGCTGCTCCAGCCGCAGCGTGAAGCGCTCGTGGTCCCCTTTGATCGTGCGGTCCGCCTGGGTCAGGAGGTTCAGCGCCTCGGCTGAGCGGTCATGAGTGCGCAGGCCCGCGGCCAGCGCCACCACGCAGGGCAGGGACTTGCGTTCCACACACACCGTCATCAGATCGCGCACGTCATCCCAGGCGCCCGTCGCTGTCGCGATCTGGCAGCGCAGCTTCAGCACGTCCTGTGCGGTCGGATCCAGAGGCTCAGGAAGCGGAACCTCACGAAGAATTTTAAGCGCGGCCTCCGGCTGTCCGAGACGCTGCAAAATTTGGCCGCGATGCAGGCTGGCCTCCACATCGATGTCGGTCCCCGCCTGGTCATTCGCCACATAGGCGGCGTGCAGGCGGTCCCAGGCAGAGAGCGCCGCCTGCTCATTCTGCATGCGCTCCTGCAGCAGCCCCAGCTCACGCAGGTAGGAGACCTCATGCGGCCGGCGTCGTTCCAGCACCTGTGAGAACTGCTCGCGGAAGCCCTGGCGGCGCAGTTCATCCACATTAAAACTGCGCGCCAGAAACAGCGCATGCTTCTCGCGCAGGGTGTCGTCTCCGGGTTGTGGCGGCTTGAGCGGCGGCTCGGCCAGCAGCAGCTTCAGCGCAAAGCTCAGTCCCGGCTCGATCTCCATCGACGTCTCGCACACGCGCAGCAGCCACAGTGCATAGTCCGGATTCGACGGCGCGCGGTCTGGCAGCATGCTGTAAATATCAATCGCCTCGCGCACCATGCCCGCGCTCTCCAGCCGGCTGCCCAGATTGCCGAGTGTGTCCACCGAGTGCTCGGTGCGCAGATCCACCGCCGCCAGATGCTCGCGGATCAGCCGCCGCCGCGTCGGGTAGTCCACGTTGCGCAGTCTGCCCAGCAACTCGTTGACGCGCCACTCGCCGAACTCCGAATCCGAACGCGGCCCCAGCATGGTGGCCTCGTACTGCCGGGCCAGGGCGGTGTTCGCCCCTTTCACCACGCCGCCCAGCCCCTGCTGAATCAGCAGGGCCTCGATCTCCCGCGTCTCCTCCCAGAGGCTGCGCAGGTGCGGGGCTTCATCGTACCGGGAGGAACCCTGCGGCAGCAGGCTGCCCTTGGTGTCTGACATCTCACGTTGCGCGATGAAAGGGCCGGACAGAAACCGCCCCAGAGTCTCCGCGCCCTTCTGATCCGCACCCGCCATGCCCGCCACCGCCGCCTTGCGAATGGCCGTCAGCGCGGAGGGCTGCGTGCGCTGCAGCCTGCGCCAGGCTTTGCGCAGCGTCTCCTCCCGCTGCTGCTCGGAGCTCGTCATGCGGCTCAGCGAGGAAAGGCTCAGCAAAAACGGATCATAGGTGGAGCGGTAGTCTTCCGCCGCCACCGGGCCGCGGGCCGCCGCATCCAGGTACTGCCGCGCCAGCTCCCAGCGCTCTGCGCTTTCGGCGATGCGCGCCAGAAACAGCGAGTAGTCCATTTCCATCAAGGGCGCATTGAGCGGCAGGCAGGCGCCCAGCGCCAGCGCCTCGTCATAGCGCTGCTTGTCCTGCAGCTTGCGCGCCAGTCCCACGATGGTGGGGTTGTCCAGCACGCGGGAGCTGCCCAGCAGGGCCAGGGCGCCGGGGCGGAAGCGGAAGCTGCTCACATCCACCAGCATCGAAACACAGGCCTGCAGCAGGGTGGCGCGTGCTTTGATCACTTCGGGCGCCCAGCCTTTCTCACCGGCCCATTGCACCGCTTCATCCATGCCGTGGCTGTGCAGCGTCAGCCAGAGCAGCGCAAACTGCGCCTCCAGCTTGCTGGTGTCCGGCAGCACCCGCTTCAGCACCACGCGAAATTCCGTGCCTGCACCGGCATAAAACAGCGCCCAGAGTTTCTCCACGTCATTCGCCTTCGCATCCGTGCTCCACTGCTGGATCCACTGGCGCAAGGCGTCCCCGCCATGCGCATGGCGCAGTTTCGCGAGTTCTTCGATCGCCCGCAGCCGCACCAGCGCGGCGTCGTCTGGCAGTTCGGCAAACTCCGCGCGCGGCTGGCCCAGGAAGGCCCGCAGGGTGTCCAGCTCCTTGCGTTCCAGACCCGGGGCAAAATCGAGCAGGGAGACAAGATCCCCCGTCGTCACACCTGCGCCTGTGCGCCGCGTGTCCGTCAGCGGCAGCGGTGCACGCACGCCGCTCGTGGCATAGTTGCGCACCTTCACCGGCGCGGCCATCACCGCCTGGAGCTGCGTCTCCGCCTCCGCCTCATCCGCAAAGCGCAGGCACTTCAGCGCCAGCCGCAGCCGTGCGCGGCCGTCCCAGGCGCGCACCTGCGTCATCTGCTCATACACGCGGCGCTCCGCCTCGTCCTGACCCGAGCTTTGATAATACTTTGCCAGCTCCTCAAGCGCGGTGGCGTCCTGCGCAAACCGGCTTTCCAGCCGCCGCCGCACACGGTCCGCTTCCGTGATCTGAAACGTCTGCTCCAGCAGCTCCACCAGCCGCCGTGACTCGGCTGCGATCTCCTTCGGCGGAGCCATCGCGGCGATCTGTTTTTGGAAATAGATGGCCGACTTCAAATCCGCGACCTTCAGCGCGGCATCGCGCAGTTGATCCAGGGAAAACGGCGTGTCCGGCGCTGTGTAGTACGCCTGCTTCATGCTGGCAAAGGCCTTCACATGGTCTCCACCGCGCTCATACACCTGCGCCAGCGCCTCATGGTAAAAACCGTCAAACGGATGGCGCTGCACGCGCTCCAGCAGGGCCCGCTCCAGCATCTTCAGGCGGTCACGCGCCACGGTGGGCGCCAGCTCGCCGCCGCTGGCGTCTGAAAACGTCAGGCGGTCGATGCAGCGGCGCAGCACTTCGCGGCGGCGCTTCACATCCGTCTCGCGCTCCAGAATCTGCGCCTGCACCTCCACATGATCGGTGATGCGGTGCTGCCGCAGCAGGATGTCCGCATAGTTTTCCAGCAGCGGGATCGCCGCCGGACCTTCGACGCGTTTCACCGCCTGCTTCCACAGCGCCAGCGCATCATCCGCGCGGCGCTGCAGGAAATAAATCTGGGAGAGCGCGGAAAGAAGCTGTCCGGAATCTGGAAACTCGCGATACACCTGCTCCAGAAGTTTCGCCGACGCCACGCCCGGTGCTGGCAGCGGATTGTTGCTCTTCCAGCCGGGGCTGCTTGTCTCAGAATCCACCCGCCGCTCGGTCTCCATGATCAGCTCCGCCAGCCTCAGTGTGTAACGTACGCGCCCCCCGGCGTCCATCTCCGCCAGCCGCCGAAGCTGCCGCTCCATGAGCGCGAAATTTTCATCCTCCTGCGCCAGATCCAGCTTCAACTGCTCCACCACCAGGGAGACGGGCAGCTTTTTCTTTGTCACGGGATCAAACTCCAGGGCGTCGAGCAGTTGATAGGCGTCCACGAACTGGTTTGTGCGAGTCGCCCACCAGCCTCCGCGAAACGTGAGCGCCTGCGCATCCGCGGCTTTGGGGTCTGCCTGTCTGGCGGTGGCGATGACCTTTTGGGCAAAGTCAGTCACCCGCTCCGGCAGCTTCTCACGCTTCGGGCCCTCGGTGTCATCGCTCGCGAAGCCGGTGCCGGTGAATGCATCGGGAAGTTTAAACTCGCCGTTTGCCGTGGCTTTGACGGGCGCCTTTGTGTCTCCCATCAGGATCGAAAGCATGCGTTCATCCACATCCACGCGCTCCTCGTCCGTGGTGCTGGCATGCCAGGCTTTTTCGATCCACTCCGCGGCCTCGTCATTCTCCGCCTGCT
Organism: Prosthecobacter sp.; assembly: GCF_044227185.1. GTDB lineage: Bacteria > Verrucomicrobiota > Verrucomicrobiia > Verrucomicrobiales > Verrucomicrobiaceae > Prosthecobacter. The sequence continues at coordinate 500,656 of NZ_JBGAFO010000003.1, forward strand.
CGGCTAGAAGCTCCGCCAGATGCAGCCAGGCCTCGCGGCCCGCACCGGGTTTGGACACGGCTTCGCGCGCGAGGATAATGGCGCTGTCGAGATTGTTGCTGGCCGCGAGAAAGGTGGAGGCATCGCCCAGCCGTTTCTGCCGTTCTTCCTGGGTCGCCGCACCCTCGGTGAAGCCGCGCAGCAGCTTGTCCTCCGCCGCCACATCACGGCGTGCGCGGAAAAAACCCGCCAGATCAAAGACCGCCTCCGCTTTCTGCGGATCGCGCTCCACGCGCATGCGCAGGATCTTTTCCACCACGGAGTCCAAAGCGCGGGTCTGGGTATAGACCAGCACCTGCTTCTCCACGTCAGACGAGTTTTGTGTCTCCAGCAGCTTCATCAGCCGCTGGGTGGCGGCGCCGGCATCGCCCTTTCGGAGATCCACTTCGCAGCGCAGCAGCACCAGCGCGGGCAGGTCGCTGCCGTCGTTTCTGAGCCGTTCATCCAGCAGTTTGGCGGCTTCGTCTGCGCCATCGCGGTCCAGCAGCGCATGCACCAGGTCCCAGCGGTAATCCTCCACCTGGGGCACGGCCTTCACCAGCTCGCGCAGCCAGTGCAGATGCTCGTCCAGCCCGACCGTCAGCTCAAAAAAGCGCGCGGCATCCAGCAGGGCCTGTTCGGAAGGAGGCGTGCTCTTAGCGGCGGTGACGAGGGCGTTTTGCAGCTCGTCCAACTGCCCGTAGTGCTCATGCAGGCGTACCCGCCGGCGGAAGAAATCGAGATAACGGCCATCGCGGAAATGCAGGATGGCCAGACCGTCCGTCAGCGCCTTGTCCGCCTTGGTAAATTGATCGCTGTGCTCATAGATGCGTGCGAGATCATAGAGCGCGTCCAGCTTGAGCTTGGGATCTTTTTGCTCGGTGAGCTTGGAAAGGAAACTGGCCGCGCGTTCTGGAAAGCCGGCCTGCAGGAGCAGCTGCGCCACCTGGCGTGCCAGATCAATGTCCTGCGGACGCATCTGTGCGGCGTGTTCATAGGCCTCCGCGGCCTCTTCATTTTTTTTGACGGCCAGCGCCCAGCCTCCCATCTGCAGCCACATTTGCGGTCCCATGGGATCAGTGGGAGGAATGAGCTCGGTGAGACGTTTGATGTGGGCGTAGGCCGTGGCGGGATCCTGCAGCTCCTGCGCCACTTCGGCGCGTGCTTTCAGGAGGATCAGATTCTTCGAGTCCTTCTTGAGGAGTTCATCATAGAGCTGCGCGGCGCGTTTCAGATTTCCGCTGCGGCGGATGAGGTGAGCCTCAACGATTTTGACGGCTTCAAATTTGGACTGCTCCGCCTGCTGCGAGACGTTTTCCACCAGCAGGGTGGTGGCATCGTGCTTCTCATACAGCGCCCACAGGAGGTCCAGCACGCGGCCGTATTCCGGCTGCTGAACGAGGAGTGAGAGATATTCGTTTGCCAGCTTTGTCTCGCGCTCGGCCCAGGGCTTTGGCGTGGTTTGTGCGTGGGCCTGCAACACCCATGCAAGAGACAACGCCACCGCGAGGCGCCTCACTTTGAACAACTGGCCTGCAAATTTCACGCTGCGATCATATACGTCTTTGCAGGGAGCGCCAAGCGCAGGGTTTTTACTTCAGGAGTTTGGCGAGGTCGGGGGCGGTTTTGCGGAGTTCTTCGGTGATGAGGGTGGCGATGACTTCGGCGCCGTGGGGGTTGAGGTGGGTGCGGTCGGTGGTTTTGGGGTCTTTTCCGGGGGGATTGAATGTGTCGGATTCGGCAATTCCGAGCTTGTTGTGGAGGTCGACGCTGCGGGTGAAGAGATCGACGAGGGGGACCTGTTTTTCGGCGGCGACTTTGGTGGCGGCGTCGGCGTAGGGTTTTAGCTCGCCGCGGATCTTGTCTTTGTCGAAAACGCGGCGGGTGAGGGAGGTGACGATGATGGGCTGGGCGCCGATGGCGCGGGCTTCGTCGATGAAGGTGATGAGGTTCTGGCGGTAGGTGGTCTCGGGGTCGGTTTCGCGGTTGGGGCCTTTGCCGGGCATGTCGTTGTGGCCGAACTGGATGAGGATGTAGGCGGGCTTGGAGTCGAGGACTTTTTTCCAGTTGCCGGAGTCGCGGAAGCTTTTGGTGCTCTGGCCGCCGCGGGCGAAGTTGAGGCATTCGGCCTTGGGGCCGAGGAGCTTGGCGAAGGCGGCGCCCCAGCCGGCGGTGTCTGTGACGGTGGAGTCTCCGGCGAGGGCGACTTTGGTGCGGGGTTCGTCAGCGTGGGAGGTGCTGATGCTGAAGGAAAGGGCGAGGAGGAGGAAGGTGCGGCGGAGCATGGCGGGGGCTTTAACGTGGGATTTTGCGCCATCTCGCACGGTGGATGGTGCGGCCGAGGTGGAGCCAGTCCTGCTCGAAGTCGGTGGTGGGATAGAAGAAGGCGTCTGCGGGCCAGTCGAGGGGGGTGAACTGGTGGGGGCGGGCGGCGAAGCTGGCGAGGGCGTCTTCGAAGTAGGGCTGGTCGTCGGTCTTGAGGAGGAATTCGCCACCGCCGTTGTCGTTGCTGAGGATGCGGTGGAGGCCGTCGAGGAATTCGGCCTGGTTGACGAGGCGGCGGGTGACGTGGCCTTTTTTGGGCCAGGGGTCGGGGCAGAGGAGGTGGAGGCGGGAGACGGAGGCGGTGGGGAGGAGCCAGCCGACGGTGTAGGCGCTTTCGAGGCGCATGATGCGGGCGTTGGGGAGGTGCTGGCGCTCGATCTTGCGGGCGGTTTTGCTGACGCGGCCGAGCATGCGCTCGACGCCGAGGAAGTCGCGCTCCGGGTGGTGGGCGGCCATGCCGGTGAGGAAGGTGCCATCGCCACAGCCGAGGTCGATTTCGAGGGGGCGGGTGGTGTCTGGGAAGATTTCGGCGCGGGTGAGCTCGCGGAAGTGGTCTGGGGGGGTGAAGAGGGCTGGCACCGGGCATGGAGTGCCGGTGAATCCGGGGTCTGCCAAGTGAAGATTTGCTGAGGGTGAACCAAACTTTGGATGGCCTACGGAAAGCGCGGAACAAACGGAAGCCGGGCTGTCAGGTAAAGATTTACTGAGGGTGAAGCAGACTGGCTTTCTGCTGGGTGCGTTTATAGTGTGGGGAACGTTTTCCTGATTTCCTCCCTCACCATGCCGATTTACGAGTTCTACTGCCCTGACAACAACAAGCTGTATTCTTTCCTGGCGCGCTCGCTGGCGTACCGTGACAAGGTGCCGGTGTGCCCGGATGGGGAAGGGCTGAAGATGGAGCGGCGGGTGTCGGCGTTTGCGGTGATCGGCAAGGCGAAGGAGGAGACGGGGGATGATCCGTTTGCGGGGGTGGATGAGACGAAGATGGAGAGCTTCATGGCGGAGATGGAGCGGGAGATGGGCGGGATGGACGAGGAGAACCCGGACCCGCGGCAACTGGGCCACTTCATGCGGAAGATGACGGACCTGATGGGGGACAAGACGCCGCCGGAACTGCGCGAGATGGTGCGGCGGCTGGAATCGGGCGAGGACCCGGAGAAGCTGGAGGAGCAGTTTGGGGGGATGGACGAGGGCGAGGCGGGGGACGCGCTGTTTGCGCAGATGCTGAAGCGGGCGAAGGCGGCGAAGAAGGAGCCGGTGCGGGACCCGAAGCTGTATGAGATGCGGGAGTTTGTGAAGGAGTAGATGCTGGATGCTGGATGCTGGATGCTGGATGCTGGGGCGCGGATGCGCGGCGGCCTGGGACACGTCCACGTCTCATACCCATTCCGCGCATAGCAGCTCGGCCTGGGCGAGGACGGTTTTGACGGCTTCTTCTTGAAGGTCGGGCGGGTAGCCGTGTTTGTTGAGGATGCGCTTGACCATGATTTTGATCTTGGCGCGGGCGCTCTCGCGGAGGGTCCAGTCGATGGTGACGCTTTTTTTGACCTGGGTGATGAGCTCGGCGGCGATGACTTTGAGCTTGGCATCACCCATGGCCTGAACGGCGCTGTTGTTGGCGGAGAGGGCGTCGTAGAAGGCGACTTCGTCGTCGGTAAGGCCGAGGTCTTCGCCGCGCTTGGTGGCGGCGTCGAGATCTTTGGCGAGCTTGATGAGCTCGTCGATGATCTGCATGGTGGAGATGGCGCGGTTGTGGTACGCGTTTAGCGTTCTTTTCAGCTTCTCGCTGAAGACCTGGCTCTGGACGAGGTTGCGTTTGGAGCGGACTTTGAGCTCGTCTTTGAGCAGCTTTTCGAGGAGTTCGGCGGCGACGTTCTTGTGCTTGAGGCCTCGTACTTCGGCGAGGAACTGGTCGCTCAGAATGCTGATGTCGGGTTTGGGAAGTCCGGCGGCGGTGAAGACGTCGATGACCTGGCCGTCGGTGGTGATGGCCTTGCTAACGAGCTGACGGATGGCGGCGTCGATCTGCTCCGGTGTCTTGCGGCTGGTGCCGCTCTGCTTGTTGAGGGCGGCCTGCAGGGCCTGGAAGAAAGACACGTCATCGCGGATGGCAGTGGCTTCATCGCTGGCGGCGCAGAGGGCGAAGGCGCGGGAGAGTTCGGTGACCACCTGGAGCCAGCGTTTCTTGCCGTCGTCCTGTTCGAGGATGTGCTCCTGACCGGTGGGGAGGAGGGCGAGACGTTCGGCGGGTTTGCCGGTGGTCCACTTGTCCCAGTTGAAACCGTGGAGCATGTCGCAGGCGATGCCGTGCTTCTCCAGCATGACGGCGATAGCCTGGGCGGTGTCGAAGGTGGGGTTTCCCTGGCCGCCGCTTTCGGTGTAGGTGACGAGGGCTTTTTTGAGCTGGTCGGCGAGGCCGAGGTAATCCACCACGAGGCCGCCGGGCTTGTCGCGGAAGACGCGGTTGACGCGGGCGATGGCCTGCATGAGGCCGTGGCCCTGCATGGGCTTGTCTGCATACATGGTGTGCAGGCAGGGGGCGTCAAAGCCGGTGAGCCACATGTCGCGGACGATGACGATCTTGAAGGGACTTTTGGCGTCCTTGAACTGATTGGCGAGTTCGCGCCGCTTGGTTTTGTTGCCGATGTGCTTCTGCCACTCGGGGCCGTCTTCGGCGCTGCCGGTCATGACGACCTTCAGCGTTTCGAGCTCCCATTCGGGGCGGAGCTTGACGAGGGCGTTGTAAAGATCGACGCAGATGCGGCGGCTCATGCACACGATCATGGCCTTGCCGTCGATGGCTTCGAGGCGCTTCTCGAAGTGGGCAACGAGATCGGCGGCAACGAGGGCGATGCGTTTGGGGTCGCCAACGAGGGCTTCCAGGGCGGCCCACTTGGTTTTGAGCTTTTCTTTTTTGGTGAGTTCCTCGCCTTCGGTGATCTCCTCGAATTCGTCGTCGATCTTCGGCAGCTCGGAGGCATTGAGGCTGAGCTTGGAAATGCGGCTCTCGTAGTAGATGGGCACGGTGGCCTTGTCTGCGACGGCACGCTGGATGTCGTAGATGCTGATGTAGTCACCAAAGACGGCGCGGGTGTTGGCGTCCGTCTTTTCGATGGGCGTTCCGGTGAACCCGATGAAGCTCGCATTCGGCAGCGCGTCGCGCATGTGGCGGGCGAGGCCGTCGATGAGGTCGTATTGCGAACGGTGGGCTTCGTCGGCGATCACCACGATGTTCCGGCGGGGCGAGAGTTCGGGCATTTTCTCGCCCTTCTCCGGCAGGAACTTTTGAATGGTGGTGAAGACCACGCCGCCGCTGGCGACGGCGAGGAGATCGCGCAGCATGTCACGGCTGGCGGCCTGGACGGGCATCTGGCCGAGGATGTCGGCGCAGCGCTGGAACTGGCCATAGAGCTGGTCGTCGAGGTCGTTGCGGTCTGTGAGCACCACCAGCGTGGGGTTCTGCATGGCCGGGTGCCGCACCACGCGGGCGGCGTAGAAAAGCATGGAGAAGGACTTGCCGCTGCCCTGGGTGTGCCAGACCACGCCCGCGCGGCGGTCGCCGGGCCTGCCGCCGTGCATGCGACCGCTCCAGTAGCCGCCGGGGCTTTCCTGCACGCGGCTTGCCGACAGCATGCCGCTGGCGCGCACGGTTTCCTCGACAGCGGCGTTCACGGCGTGGAACTGATGGTAACCGGCAATGATCTTGTGAAGAGCGCCGCTGTCCGGATCTTCTTCAAAGACGATGAAGTGATGCAGGAGGTCGAGGAAGCGCTGACGCTCAAACACGCCGCGCACGAGGGTTTCCAGTTCCAGCGCGCTCTTGGGGGCATCGCTCTCGCCATCGATGGTGCGCCAGACCTTGAACCATTCCTGATTGGCGGTCAGCGAGCCGATGCGGGCCTGCAGGCCATCGCTGACGATGAGGGCAGCGTTGTACTGGAGCAGGCTGGGGATCTCCGCCTTGTAGGTCTGCAACTGCTGGTAGGCACTCCAGATGGTGGTGTCTTCATCGGCGGCGTTCTTCAGCTCGATGAGGCCCAGCGGCAGGCCATTGACAAAGACCACGAGGTCCGGTCTGCGGTTGTGCTGGCCTTCGATGACGGTGAACTGGTTTACCGCCAGCCAGTCGTTGGCCCGCACATCGGAGAAATCGACCAGCCAGGCCTTGTCATTCTTCGTGCTGCCATCCGGCCGGGCATACTCGACATCTACCCCATCGCGCAGCAGCCGGTGAAAGGCTCGGTTCGTCTGCACCAGAGACGGGATCGCCACGCGCAGCACTTTTCTCAGCGCCTCCTCCCGCGCTTCCTCGGGGATGGCGGGATTCAACTGCCGCAAGGCCTCGCGCAGCCGCCTCACCAGCACCACCTCGCCAAACGAATCCCGTTCCGCAGCCGGTTCGCCCGGAGCCATCTGCGGCCCGTGCCCTACCGCATAGCCCAGCTCCCCGAACCACGTCAGGGCGGCGTCTTCGACGATGGATTCGGTGAGACTCATCTACTTTTAAAAAACTAAAGCTTAAATAGAGCCCTTCATTACGGCGCAACGAAATGAACTACCGCTCGCTCATTGTTAGTGATTGTAGCATCAAAAGTGTGGTTCTCAGCCGGTAAAACTTTCCAAAAATCGTAGCCCCCTGCCGAATAGAAGTTCCGCAGGACAAAGTCGAAAAACACACGGGGTGTCAGGCCTTTAGAAACTGGAATCCGACAGCCGAGGACATCACCGAGAGTGGCGTGACAGACAGGATGGGTAACATCGCTTGCTGCGGCTGGATCGAAATCAAAACGAATAGGGAACGGAATTATCCTACGGGCTACGATTTCCAAGAACAGCTTGTCGGAAAGGTAGTCCTCGGGACATTCCTGAAATGGTCTTAGTGAGGGGGATGGGTAGTAAGCCAACCGATGCTTTTTCAACTCTTCACGCTCAAAAAAATATGAGAGTTGCAACACTCCACCATCTACAAGCTTGATGCTATAGGACCGTCTGGCAGCGATTTCAGAATAGATCGCATCATAAGAAACATCGTCCATGGCGATTGACAAATGTTCTGCTCCTGAGAACGTCACTTCAAAGCAGCCAGAAGCGAGCGCATGCAAAGATGCGAAGTTTTGGTCATCTGCAATCCCCTGGTTGATCAAGGATGATAGAATCTGATCCATCTCCACTTTGATTGACCGCGCTGCTCGGCTCATCGATCCTCACCTCCCCCAAGAATTCTGAGAAGTTGAGCACGTTTTGCAGGATCAAGCCTGCCCAGCGATGCAGCAACGTCCTCAATATCTAGATCACCAGCCACCAACCCTTCGATTGCTTGGTCAAAACCAGCAATTTTTTTCTGCAATCGAGCCTTTTCCGCCGGCGAAAGATCACGATGCACGACGCGCAATTTACTCAACTGATCGTCTGTAGGATAAACAAAATCGAGACGCATGCGGTGCTGATGCAGAGCGCGGTATTCATTGAGGATGTTCTGCATGCCATCGCCCCACCCAAGAACACGGACCCACGCTTTACTTCGAGTGATTGCGGTAAACAGTCGGTTACGGAGAGTGGCAAGACCAACTCCCCAGCCGTCGCAATCCTGAGCGTTTATCACATACACCATTCCAGCCTCATTTCCCTTTGCCCGGTAAATGTGGGTAAACGTTATCGACTGAGTATCCGTTCTGAAGAAAACATCAGCATCGGTATCCACCCCGGCGATATGCGTTTGAATTCCCATTTCAAAGAACGCACTCCGTATGGCACCAAAGCGGCGTCGTGCCGTCATCGGGTCAGGATTGATCACGATAATATCATCGTGCCGAAGCTCATCATGTTGAAGATTTTGGAGAATCTGAGCAATCAGCCATTCATTCTGCTGTGCCATGTTCTCGAATTTCTGGAAGTGCACAAGATCCTCCAACGGCGAATGCACTTCTAGAAACCGTGGACTGGTTTCCTCAGTGCGCTCAAGCACGACACGCTTCCCTTTTGCCAAGACACCTTCGCAAACTCGGTATCCGATTTCATTCCAAAGTGCAGGCTGATCGAACATTTGAACCAGTCCAATCTCGTTAACCTGAGGAGGTCGATATACGCCAAATCCCAACGAATGGGCTGCCGCCAGAACAGGGCGCGAATTTCGATAACACTTTTGCAAGATTACATCGCGGCGAGTATCGCCGCCAAAAGACACCAATGGCCTGTGTGCGGTGTCGTAGCCAAATATCTCTTCGGGCGGAGGCAGGGACTCACCTGAAAGGCTTTGCAACTCGTCGTATGCATAGACGAGCCGCTTCGACTTACGCAAGATTGAATAGCACATTCTCAGGAAACTTGGAGAGAAGTCCTGCGCCTCATCAACGAGGATAGCATCGTAGAGTTCTGGCGGCTCCGATACGGCGCTCAAAGCTGCCTGACAGGCACCGTCGAAAGCGCTGTCACTCCCACCGAACTTGAAACTCGCAGCCTTAAAGTCAAAGAACTCTGCTCCCGTCGAGCGGCAAAACTCGTAATAGATGCCGTCTCTTTCAACTCCACCCGGTGCCCCCCATGCATTGACGATTCGAATCTTGTTCCAATCAGGCTCCTCCCCTCCTTGTTCGATACAGAATCCGTTGATTAGACGCTTGAACTGCCCTTTCAACGAGCGAGTGTTGAAAGTGACTGCAATTCTCCAGTCAGGATACTGCGCGTGCAAGTAGGCAGCTTTGAGGGCAAGGACGATGGTTTTGCCAGATCCTGCCAAACCGCGTATCCGCTGGACACCTTCGACTGTCTCGATGACCGCACGATTCTGGCGGTGGTCCAGTGTGGCAATCGAATCCTCAAGCTCCTTAAGCCGCGCACCTCTCGAATCGGCTTTTTCAACAGCACGCTTTGATCGTCCTTTCCTGATGGACGACAGGCTTTCAATCGCAGACAGAGTCGAACGGAACAATTCGGGGGTAGATCCACTCCAATCCACAGACTCGATTGCAGCATCTAGATTTCGTTCATTTGCAATGAGATAACCGTCAACCACTACTGCTGAAGTATCGTTGAGAGCAGGAACGAAGGTAATCACCTGGAGGGGTGGCACGAGCTTTCTCCCTTGAACGAGCTCCCTGTGCAACCGCAGCTTTGATTCAATCTTGTTTGCGAGGTCGTCTTGCCGAGAATCGTAATCGCCTACGTTGGTTCCTTCGACGATATCGAACAAGATGATGCCTTTCTGAGCGCTTACTAATGTTGCATCAATGGAGTATTTGCCTTCTGGCGTAGCTACGAGGGGGTATCCGAAGAAGCACTCCCCCGACAAATTGGAGATCTTCTTCAAAGCTTGTTCGAGTATTTCCGAGGCTGCCGGCTTTCGGTTAACCCCGCGTGTAAACTGGATTTCACTCATGGCGGTTGATGTCAGATTGTTGGGGTGGATTTTGTCAAATTCAACTCTCCGCTCAGCAGCTTCGGCAGCAGCGTGTCGCGCAGGGTGGCGAGGGTGCGAGATTGGATGCGGTTGAGATCGATCTGATCGAACCAAGGGGTAACGATTTTTTCGAAAGCTTCCAGAACATCGGAGGGAGGGAGCAAGACGTCCATGGACTCCAGGTGGCCTTTGGTAATGGCATGGCGTGTTGCCCCGGCGCTCATTCCGATCAGCAGTGACTTGATCGCAGGCTGCACCAAGTAGAGATGAAGATAGCGAGGTGGAATGCCTTTGATCGCCCGAATGATGGCAACATGTTGATTTACACGTGCGGGCAGCACGGATGGATCAACCACACAGGTCCTTAATATAGAATCGCCCGTGATATTTAGAAGCACATCATTCTTCATGACTTCTACATTTCTCAATTCATCCGCGCTTTTGTCTGTCAACCGCGCCAGACCTGACCAGTGAAATTCATGATCGTAAACGTTTTGGCTGCGTATGAAGGCGATGCCTTCCTCAACGTAAACTTCACTTCCACCGCGAGGGGTTGCGCCACTCCCAATTTTGGAGGTCAGGTTCTTGAGTTTGCTGATTTCCCATCCCGTAGGAATCGGGCCGAGATCAGAGTCTTGGAAAGAGTCGGGGAAGAGGTGGAGGTCAGGGGATTCGAACCCCTTGGCTTCTCCCTTTCGGCGAGGGGAGTTGAACCCCTGTCCGGATTGCTTGGCGCGGACGGGGTCGAAATCCACGAACCAGCTCTGGAATAGCGCCCGGGCCATCGACTCCAGCGTGGCGTTCATTCGGCGGTTCAGCTCGATCTTGTCGTCTAACGCTCCCAGCACTGACGCTATGGCTTTTTGCTCGGCAAGGGGTGGGACTGTCATTGGCATTCTTGCCAGTTCGCGAAAGTAGATACGAACTCGTACAGAGCCAACACCTGCCGCCGTTGTCCATTGCCGCCATTCTGGGCCTTTAATGGCGTAGCCGAGAAACGCAGGGTCGAGCGCATCGGGCTTGCATCCGAATACAACATAGTCAGGGCTAACCAGTCCGATTGCATGTTTTTCAGTGCAGGCGGCAATCGACCCGATATTCAGACGCATCGGGTTGTAAGCAAACATTCCGGGGCGCAAGACCTTGTAGCGGCTCAATTCCTTTGAAGTGTATTTTGCGTCCGGGGTGAGTCCGTCAGTGCGATCTACGCCATAAACGCGCAGACCGGCGTCAGGCACGTCTGACGCACGAACCTTACTTTCGAAGGCAAGGTCTCCAAGGAAGGCTGGTTCCAGTTTGTCGAGCTTAGACATCGTATCCGATGGAGTTCAGGGCTACACGAACCTTTATATCAAGCTCTGCGGCTGCTTTGCGGTGGGCGGAAAGCTCTGCGACGAGGGCCTTCATTTTTTCGTCAAATGGAACTTCGTCGACTTCGAGTTGCTCATTTCCGACGTAGTGCCCCGGCGTGAGTTTGTATTCGTGTCGTGCGATTTCCTCAGTCGTAACCGAGGCGCAAAAGCCTGGAATATCAGCATACGGTTTCGCTCCTGCTTTGCCGCACCAACTCTGATAGGTGACGACGATGTGGCTGATGTCTTCGTCAGAAAGAACGCGGTATTTCCGATCTTCGATGTTTCCAAGCGCGCGGGCATCGATGAATAGCGTCTTTTTACGACGATCATTCATCTTTGCGGGATGCTTATTTTTCGCCAAGAACCACAGGCACACGGCAATCGGCGTCGTGTAAAAGAGCTGGCCGGGGAGGGCGACCATGCAGTCCACGAGATCGGCGTCGATGATGGCTTTGCGGATGTCTCCCTCGCCGGACTGATTGGAGGACATGGAGCCATTCGCCAGAACGAAGCCGGCGGTGCCGTGGGGGGCGAGGTGGTGGATGAAGTGCTGGACCCAGGCGAAATTGGCATTGCCCTTCGGCGGGACGCCGAAGCGCCAGCGGACGTCGTCGTCTTTGCGGTGCCAGTCGGAGTCGTTGAAGGGGGGATTGGCGAGGACGTAGTCGGCGCGGAGGTCGGGGTGCTGATCGACGCGGAAGGTGTCGGCGTGCTCTTTGCCAAAGTCTGCCTCGATGCCGCGGAGGGCGAGGTTCATGATGGCGAGGCGGCGGGTGGTGGGATTGCTCTCCTGGCCGTAGATGGAGATGTCTCCGAGCTGGCCGCCGTGGGATTCGACGAATTTTTCTGACTGGACGAACATGCCGCCGGAGCCGCAGGCGGGATCGTAGATGCGGCCTTTGTAGGGGGCGAGCATCTCGACGAGGAGGCGGACGACGCAGGAGGGGGTGTAGAACTGGCCGCCGTTTTTCCCCTCGGCACTGGCGAACTGGGTGAGGAAGTACTCGAAGACGCGGCCGAGGACGTCCTTGGATTTGCTGGCGACATCGACGAGCTGGATGGAGCCGATTAGGTCGATGAGCTCGCCGAGGCGGTGCTTGTCGAGATCGGGGCGGCCGTAGTTTTTATTGAGCGCGCCTTTGAGGCGGGGATTGTCGCGCTCGAGGGCGTCCATGGCGTCGTCGATGATCTTGCCGATGGTGGGGAGTTTGGCGCTGGACTGGAGGTAGGCCCAGCGTGCGGCGGGGGGAACCCAGAAGACATTGACGGCCTTGTATTCGTCCTGGTCTTCGGGATTGGCGCCTTCGTAGTCGCCCTTGCCCTCGACGAGCCTGGCATGGTGCTCTTCGAAGCTGTCGGAGATGTATTTGAGGAAGATGAGGCCGAGGACGACGTGCTTGTACTCGGCGGCGTCCATGTTGTTGCGCAGCTTGTCAGCGGCGAGCCAGAGCTTGGCCTCGAAGCCGATAGTGGCGGAGGATTGAGAGGAGGGGGAGCCGGAGGCGGGGCTGGGTTTGCTGGATGCTTTTCGTGCCATGTAGGATTTCACCTATCCAAGCGGGGAAAGGTTCGGATGGCAAGGGCTGAAGGGGGAGGGGATTTATGATTTATGATTTGCTGGAGAGGGCGCGTGGCGGCGGTATCGCGGATATGCGTCGGGCGTTAGCCACCGCTGCCTTTCCAGATTCCAAGGACGGCGTGCCTTTTTCAATGCCTGCGATGTGAGAGACCGGAAATTTGGGACGCAGCGCAGGGGTTCCCTACCAGGCTGGAGGGAGGGGCTGGCGGCTTGCTTCCTTCTTCGCTAAATCCATCCTTCGCTGAAGCTACGGAGGACACGAGCTGCGAAGGACACGTTGCTCCGTAAGCTGTGGCGTTTGGCGAAAGGGAGTTCCGGAAAGCGAGCGCGGAGACGCTCGGCGGCGGGTTGAGGACAAGCCGCCCTACCTCTCGCTGGGCTGCAACGGGCGATCAGCGGGTGCTGACGGAGACGGCGCCCATGGCGGGGACCATGATTTCGTCTCCGGGCTTGAGGGTGGAGCCGGGGGTGAGGCGGTTCATTTCGCGGATTTTGTCGGGGGTGGTGGTGAACTGGGTGGCGATGGTTTCGATGGTGTCGGAACGATCGACGCGGTAGGCGAGGATGCCGCGGTGGGAGTCTGTGGTGTCGGGGGATTTGGGAGTGGCTGCGGCGGGGGCTGGTGCGGGTGGTGCTGCGGGGGCTGCCGCAGGCGCGGGGGCGGCGGTGAGGCCGAGGCCGGAGGCGGGGGGGGGCGGGGCGCCGGGGACGCCGACTCCGTAGCCGGGGAGGGGCACGGTGTCTGTGGATTCGGTGCGGGAAGGGGTTTTGCTTTTGGCGGCGACGGTGACGGTGCTGGTGGTGGTGCGGCCGGGGATTTTGAGGCGCTGGCCGACGATGATTTTGTTGACGTCTTTGATCTTGTTGGCGCTGGCGAGGGCGGTGGGGGCGATTTTGTGCCGGAGGGCGATGGCTTTGAGGCTGTCGCCTTTTTTGACGGTGTAGTAGAGGGGGGCGGTGACTTTGACGGTGGTGGTGGCGGCGGGGCCTGCGGAGGACGGGGGGGGCGGGGGGGCACCGCCTGGGGTGGAGGGGGTGTAGCTGGCCTGGGTGGTGGCTGCGGAGGAGGCGGCGCGGTGGGGGGAGGGGATGAGGAGGGTCTGGCCGACGTGGACTTCGTCTTCGGTCATGCGGTTGAGCTGCTGGATCTCGCCGACGGAGACGCGATGGGTGGAGGCGATGCGCCAGAGGGTGTCGCCGGGACGGGTGACGTAGGTGGTGTAGGCGGGGAGATCGCTGCCGCCGTCATAACGGGTGCTGCCTTTGCCGCCGCGCTTGATGCTGGAGACGTCGCGCTCGAGGTCGCCGATGCGCATGTTTTGGACGCGGTCGCTGTCGCGGATTTTAGTGACCTGATTGGTGAGGTCTCCGGTGGGGCCGTAAACTTTGGGCGGGGGCGGGGGGCCGGCCTTTGGGGAGGTGGACTTGGTGGAGCTGGACTTGCCGGTGGTGGTGGTCTTTGAGGCGGTGGATTTGGAGGCGGAGGATTTGGGGGCTGAGGTCCTGGGGGCGGTGCCGTAGCCTGGGGGGGGCGGCGGGTAGGTGTAGCCGGGAGGTGGCGGGTACGTGGTGGGGTACTGGGGATGGGTGACGGGGGTCTGGATGGCGGCGGCGGACTGGCGGGTGGTCCTGGAAGAGGGGGCCTTGGTGGAGGTGGGCCGGGTGGTGGTGGACCTGGCGGGTGCGCCGGGGGCAGGGTAGCCGGGAGGCGGGGGCTGGGTGTAGGTGTGTGAGACCTGGGCGGAGAGTGGGAGCGCCGTGACGGTGGCGAGTGCCCAGGAAAGCACGAGAGTGCTCAGCATGCGGGAGGCGGGGCAGGGCGTCTTCATATATGGCTATTATAGAAATATCCGTTTGTTAATTCAAATAAATATTTTATACATGTGAATATTTTTTGAAATTTCGCCGGTTCATTGCCCTGAGTTTGCGGACTGTGGCTGCGTTTGCGGCCCTGGGGGGGAGCGCGTTTGCGCTGGTGTGGCTGGAAGGGCAGCGGGCGGCGGTGCCTCTGCCGCGGGAGGGGATGTGGAGTGAGAGTGCGCCGGTGGTGGTGGTGGATGCGGGTCATGGAGGACATGATGGGGGTGCGGTGGCGCACGGGGTGATTGAAAAAAACCTGAGCCTGGACATCGCGGAGCGGCTGCAGAGGGAGCTGGAGGCCGCGGGGGTGCGGGTGGTGATGACGCGGAGGGAGGACCGCTTTCTGACGCTGGATGAACGGGCGGCGCTGGCGGGCAACGAGGGGGCGGACGCGTTTGTGAGCGTGCACCTGAACACGGACGGCGAGGGGAGCGGGGCGGAGGGGATCGAGACGTATTTTGCGGAGGGGCGGGGGCTGTTTGCGCGGCAGGCGGGAGGGGCGGTGCCGGTGTCGGCGTCGCGGGAGGGCAGCGGGGGCGCGGAGTTTGCCGGGATGGTGCAGCGGATGGTCTGCGGGGAGACGCTGGCGGAGAACCGGGGGACGAAGGCGCGTGACTATGCGGTGGTGGCGCGGGCGGCGTGCCCGGCGGTGCTGGTGGAGTGCGGGTTCATCACGAGCAGCCGGGAGGTGGTGCGGCTGAAGGAAGCGGGGTACCGGGACAGGATCGCGGGGGGAATTGCGCGGGGGGTGGTGCTGTTTTTGCAGACGCGGGGCTAGATGCTGGATGCTGGATGCTGGATGGCGCGGGGGAATGGCGAATGACGAATTGGCGCGATGGCACGTGCGGGTTTGCCGCAGAGGGGCCAAGAGGCAGAGGGGGCAGAGTTTTTAACTTCAGAGGCTGAACTGAGCGCGGAGGCTGGATGCTGGATGCTGGATGCTGGATGCTGGATGCTGGATGCTGGATGCTGGATGCTGGATGCTGGATGCTGGATGGCGCGGGGTGTGATGGGGGGGAGTGACGGATGGCGATGGCGAATTGGGGCGATGGGAGGTGCGGGTTTGCCGCAGAGGGGCAAAGAGGCAGAGGGGGCAGAGTTTTTAACTTCAGAGGCTGAACTGAGCGCGGAGGCTGGAGTGCTGGTGTTTTGAGTAAGAGGGATGGTGGGTGGAGAGAAAGTGTGGGGGAGGGGAGGTGTTTTTTTTGAGGAAAGGGGTTGATTTTGGAAATGCGGGCCCAATCAGGTATGTGAGGCTGGTTTTTAATACCAGTGAATACCACTTAATTCTATTTTTTGACGATTATGGCTCGAACTTCTTCTTCTTCTTCTTCTTCTCGTGCGGGAAAAAATGGCAAGGCTGGCAGGGGGACTCCAAAGGTGCGTGGAGGGGCTGGGAAGGGGCGGGCGGGGCCGGGGAAGCGGGGTGGGGCGCGGCCGGGGGCGGGGAGGAGGGGGAGGCCGGAGAGCGTGTGTGTGGAGATGGTGAGGGAGAGGGGGAGGACGGTGCCGGAGGTGGTGTATGAATTGCATGTGCAGCGGGGCTTTTCGCTGCTGCAGATCTCACGGATTCTGGAGGTGAGCGTGGAGGAGGTGGAGAGGCACTGGGAGGAGGGGCGGGCGGCGCTGCAGGAGCAGGCGCCGAAGTCGGAGGCGGATTTTACGGCGCTGCGGGAACAGATCAGTCTGATGCTGTGGCGGACGGTGGAGGCGACGTATGAGGAGGGGACGAGGGCAGCGGGTGGTGGTGAAGCGGCGGCCGCGGCTCTGGCTGCGGGGACTGTGGATGCGGTGATACCGAAGCCGCCGATGATGAGCGTGCGGCTGCGGGCGCTGAAGCAGCTCTGCGAGCTTTATGGGGTGCGGACGGAGGGGCGCGCGGGGGCGGAGGAGGTGAAGAGGGCACCGTATGCGACGCCGGAGGAGATTGTGGGATGGGTGAGGGACTGGCGGGTGCGGGAGGGGATGGGTGGGGGAGGAGTTTGCGGTGGTTTGCAGTAGTTTGCGGTGGTTTGCGATTGTTGAGGGTTTGGGTGGTTGTCGTGCTTGGGAGTTTGCGGGGGTTCCGGAGCCGGCTGCTGCGGAGCCGCGGAGCGAACCCGGGACTACAATCCGAAGAGGCGGGGCTGGGACGTTCGAAAGCGCCGCAGTCCGGGGACGCTGGCGCGTGGGGAGTGGGGAGTGGGGGAGGAGGTGTATTTTTTTGGGAATGATCTTTGGGTGTGGTGGGGTGGTGGTGTAAGGGGTGGGGGCTTGGGTGATGCTTATGCCAGTTCTGTTTCGAGGGGGCGCTACTTGCTGTGTGCGGTGGGGCTGCTTGTCGTGGCGGCGGGGGTGTTTTACGGGGTGTTTTCGGCGGTGGAGTACCGGTGGGACTGGAGCGGGGTGTGGCAGTACCGTTATCAGTTTGGCCAGGGGTGGCTGACGACGATGGGGCTTTCGCTGGTGGCGATGGTGGTAAGCATCTTGTTTGGGTTTGTGCTGATGCTGGGCAGGCGGGCGCCGTGGCTGCCGGTGAGGATGGCGTGCGGGGGCGTGGTGGAGCTGGTGCGGGGCTCGCCACTGCTGGTGCAACTTCTCATTGGCCACTACATCATTGCGCAGGCGATGAACATTGATCACCCGCTGTTTACGGGGATTGTTTTGCTGGGGTGCTTTGAGGGGGCGTATCTGGCGGAGATTTTCCGCGGGGCGGTGGAGAGCATCAGCGCTTCGCAGCTTGAGGCGGCGCGGGCGGTGGGCTTCAGCCGGGCGCAGACGTACCGGTTTGTGATCATTCCGCAGGCGCTGCGGCGTGCGCTGCCGGGGACGACGGGGCAGCTTGTGTCGCTGATCAAGGATTCGTCGCTGCTGTCGGTGATCGGGATCGAGGAGCTGGTGCAGAAGGTGAAGATCATGAATGCGGCGAAGTATCTGCCGCTGGAGGGGTACCTGCCGCTGGCGGTGGCGTACCTGGTGATCACGCTGCCGCTTTCGCACCTGGCGCGGCGGCTTGAAGGGAGGTTTGCGTATGAGACTTGAGACGCATGGGGTGACGAAGCGGTATGGGGCGCATGCGGCGCTGGACGGGGCGTCTCTGGCGACGGGGGAGGAGGCGCGGGTGATCGCGCTGCTGGGCCCTTCGGGGGGCGGGAAGAGCACGCTGCTGCGAGTGCTGGGGAGCCTGCTGGTGCCGGATGACGGGCATGTGAGCGTGGACGGGCGCGCGCTGCCGCATGATGAGGAGGGGGCGCTGAAGGAGCGGCGGGGGAACGGCTTTGTGTTTCAGGGGTACAATCTTTTTCCGCATCTGACGGCGCTGCAGAACATCACGCTGCCGCTGCAGGAGGTGCATGGGATGGATGAAGCGCGGGCGCAGGAGCGTGCGCTGGAGCTGCTGCACCGGCTGGGGCTGGCGGGGCATGAGAACAAACGGCCGAGCCAGCTTTCGGGAGGTCAGCAGCAGCGGGCGGCGATCGCGCGGGCGCTGGCGCCGAAGCCGAGGCTGCTGCTGCTGGATGAGCCGACTTCGGCGCTGGACCCGGTGATGACGGGGGAGGTGCTGGATGTGATCCGTGAACTGGCGGAGGTGGGGCAGAGCATCGTGCTGGCGACGCATGAGATCAGCTTTGCGCGGAAGGTGGCGGACTGGGTGGTGTTTCTGGCGGCGGGGAAGGTGCAGGAGTCGTCCGCGGCGGGGGAGTTTTTTGAGAGGCCGAAGACGGAGATGGCGAGGGGGTATTTGGAGGGGCTGTCGAAGTATCGGTGATGCTGGATGCTGGATGCTGGATGCTGGATGCTGGATGCTGGATGCTGGATGCTGGATGCTGGATGCTGGATGCTGGATGCTGGATGCTGGATGCTGGATGCTGGATGCTGGATGCTGGATGCTGGATGCTGGAGATTTTGGGCATGGTGATACCATGACGTGGTTTGAACGGGTATGCGAACGTGATGTCGGGCCGCCGATTTGACAGGATTTACAGGATGACGGGATTTACAGGATTTTTGGATTGGGAATCCTGGGCGGGATGTTGTGTTTGAATCCTGTCCTTTTGAACCTCGATTTTCCAGGGTGTGCGATTTGGAGGGGCTAAGGCGGGCCGGGGGCGTGGTCTCGCGGTGGGGGGGATTGAAAACTGAGAACTGAAAACTGAGAACTGAAAAATGGGTGGGCCGAAGGGGGCGGCGCGCTGGGCTCATCCCGGTGGAGCGAGATGGCTGCTGTACTGTGCTCAGTTGTTGAGGGCGGAGGTGGGCTCGGGAGGAGGAGGGGGCTGGTCGCCGGCTTTGACGAATTCGACGAGGCGTTTGATGCCGTCGCGGGCCATCTCGCTGAGGGGGTGCATGCTGCGGGCTTTGAGGTACCAGGCGAGAGCGGAGCCGACCTGCTGCTTTTCTTCCTGCTGGCGGGCGTTTTCGATGGCGGTGACGAACTCGCTGGCCTTGACGCCGAGGTCGGCGCGGAGCTTGCTGAGGACGGGGTCGTCGGGGTAGAGCTTGGATTCTTTTTCGACTTTTTCCCAGGCGGCGGGAGGGCTGCTGGCGGCCATTTCCTTGGCGCCGGTGAGGATGAGCTCAAGGCGGCCCATGTCTTTGAGGACTTTTTCGAGCTGCTGCTTGCGGGTGAGGTCGTCGGCGACGGCGGCGATGAAGGGGGCCTGGTTTTCGAAGATCTGGCGGTAGTTGCGCTGGCTGAGGAGGCGGTCGAACTCCATGACGGCCTGGGACTTCATGTCGGTGGTCTGCATCATGTGCTCGCTGAGCTGGGTGACGCGGGGGTTGGTGGGCCAGATTTCGGCGGCGAGCTTCATTTCCTTTTCGACGGTGGCGGCGTCTTTGCTGCCCATGGCGGCGTTGGCGTTGTTGACGTGAAGATTGCTCATGGTCTTCGCGGTCTGGATGGCGGCGAGGGGCTTGGCGTACTCGAAGTCGTCGGAGGCGGAGCGGAGCTCCATGACGACGGTCTCGGCGCTGGTGTAGTCCTTCATTTCGAGGAAGGAGAGGAGCTTGTTTTTCTTGCGGACGAAGTCGAGGACCTTGGTCTTCTCGGACATGGGGAGGCGGCGGACGCGGGGGAGGTATTCGCCGATGCCGTAGGCTTCGAGGAGGCGGTTGCTGGCGCTGTCCACATCGCGGCGGGCGACGAGGTTTTCGAAGGAGACGAGGGATTCATCGACGCTGCGCATGGCTTCGAGGGAGAGGCCGTCGATCATGGAGACGGTGGGGGGGACGCCGAAGCTGCTGGAGAGGATTTTCTGGACGTCGCTGTCCTTGTCGAGCTGGAGGATGCTTTCGCCGTCGCGGAAGAGATTGGGGTAGAAGCGGCAGGCGATGACGGCGTGCTCAAAGCGGCGCTGGAGGAACATCTGGATGATGAGGGCCTGGAACTGGGTCTTGCTGGTGATCTCGGAGAGGCCCATGGCGGTCTCGTTGAGCTTGGTGCGGGCTTCGATTTCTGCGATGCCTTTGATGTAGCCGGAGGTGCGGCCGACGGTGGCGCTGGTGGCATTGTCCTGGGTCTGCTGGCCGGTCTGCTGGCCGGCGTTTTTGCTGGTGGTGGCGCCGGCCTTGGAGAGAGGCTGGCTGGTCATGCCCATTTCGGCGTTCCATTCGAGCTGCTTGCGGCGCTCCATCATGGCGGCGTTGGCGAGCTTGCGGTCGTTGACGCGCCGCTGGGAGGTCCAGACGTCCCAGACGGCATTGGCGACGGCATTGCAGAGGCCGCCGTCGATCTTTGCGGCGCCGGCCTCGGGGAGGAGGGCGAAGGCCTTCATGACTTCGGGGCCGCGGGCCTGCTGCTTAGTGACGGGGTCGGGGGCCTGCTTGTGATTGGGGGAGAGGAGCTCCATGATCTGGGCCATGATGTCACGGTAGGCCTGGTCTTCGGGGCCACTGGCTTCCGGGGTGGTGAGGTAGGTCTCAAACCGGGAGCGCATGAGGCGGTTGTTGGTGATGTTCCAGAGCTTGCCATTGAAGGAGACGTTTTCGGAGCCGGGGTCCCCCATGGGCATGTTGGTGAGGGCGGTCTGGGTGTCCGTCTGGCGGTCCGCGGCGCTGCCGGGAACCATCTGGTAGTTGTTGTTGGAATTGGTGGTGGTGGCGGGGGGAGGCGCGCCGACACCGGTGCTGCCAGGGAGCACCTGGGCGCCGGCTGGGGAGAGGGAGACCAGGGCGAGTGAGGCGAGGAGGAGGCGCTTCATGACGTGTGCGGTGTGCGGTGAGGATTACGCTTTGATGAGTTCGAGAACTTTGAGCACGCCGGTTTCGAGGACGCGCACCTTGAAGATGTAACGTTGCCGGCGCTGAATATTGGCGCCTTTGTAGTCCGGGGGGACCCAGACGGGGAGGAAGGTGCTGCCGGAGCCGTCGCTGATCTGGAGGCTGAAGAGGCGGCCGTCGGCGCTGCGCCAGTTGTCGAGGCGGTCATCGACGATGCCTTCGACCTTGTATTCGTTGCCGCTGAGGGCGGTGGCGTTTTCCATGAACTCTCCGGCGCTGAGCTCGGTGATGCCGGTCATGGGATCGATGGTGCGGTTCATCAAAGCAAAGCCGCCGCCGCCGACGACGGCGAGGATGGCGATCAAGCCCAGCCAATGGGCGGGACGGACTCCGGACTGGGCGCGACGAGACATGGGAGGAGCGTGAAGGTGCGGGTGGAAGGAATCGGGAGGAGGATCAAAAATCGACGACAATCGCTGGCTGTCCAATCCAAGATGACACAGGGTGGCATGCATGGGGGACTCCGCCAGAACCAATATCCGCACTTATCGCGATTCGTTTCAAGGAATCGGCTGCGGGACGGGGTGCATGATTCATCTGGTGCTGATGGGGCTGATCGGCGTGGGGATGGTGGTGTGGCTGATCACGATCCGGGCGTGGGAGCTGAGGGTGACGGTGGAGCTGCCGGTGGTGAAGAAGGCGGAGGGGGAGGAGAAGGTGGAGCCGAGGGGGGAGGGAATGAGGAATGAGGAATGAGGAATGAGGAATGGGGTGGGGGAGGAAGAGGAGGAGTAGGAGGAAGAGGAGGATTTAGTGGGAGCGGAGATGGGGATGCTGCGGGGCGCTGGGATCGAGGACGAGGACGAGGACGAGGACGAGGAGAAGAATTTGAGGCGGGAGGCGGCTGTGCGGAAGAGGGGGAGGAAGAGGAGGATTTTTAGGGGGCGTCGGGGTGGGGGGTGCTGGTACCGTGGATGTGGACGGGGGTGCCGATGTGGGAGTGTTCCCAGATGACTTTCTGGGGCTCGGCGGGGGTGCGGATGCAGCCTTTGCTGGAGAGTTCGCCGGGCTTGAACTCGCCCTGATGGATGCCGACGCCGGGCCAGGTGAGGCGGAGCCAGTGGGGCATTTCGTAGCCTTCATACTCGGTGCCGGGGGGCTGCGGGCCTTTGTGCTCCCAGATGCGCCAGACGACGACTTCACGGGTGTCTTTTTTGACGTACTTGCCGTAGCGGTTGGAGAACTTGGTGGGGAGTTTTTCGAGGACGGAAAAATGGCCGGCGGGAGTGGGGGTGGTGTTGCGGCCGGTGGAGATCTGGGTGGTGACGACGGGCTGCTTTTCGGCATTGAGGAGGCGCATCTCCTGCCTGGTGAGGTCGATTTCGATGCTGGCGGCGGAGGGCTTGAGGGCTGCGGCGAGGGAGGAGTCGATGTGGTAGACGGGCTTCGGCGGCGGGGGCGGGGAGGGTGTGCGATGGAGAAGGGTGCAGGCGGGGAGGAGGCTCAGGAGCAGCGGCAGAGCGGGCAGGCGCATGGAGGAAGGCGTGGAAGGTGAGGGTGGGTGAGGGGCGCTCGCTGAACGGGGGGCTGGAGAGCGGGTTCCAAAATGCAGGCGAGTTTTGATCGCGGATGTGATGCCAATTCGGGAATTTTTGAAATGGTTTTTTTAGTGACGGGTGAGCAGCGCGAGTTCGGTGGGGCGGGGAGTCCGGGAATGGCGTCGAGCCTGAATTCGTCTTGGAAAGTGATCCTTGGGGCAGGTTTATCTGCTGGCAGGAAAGGGTGTGTTCCCGCGCCCCTTCAGGGCGCTTCCGGAGTCAGCCGTGGTGGTGGGGGCGAGACCCAGGGCTTGTCGCTGCGCGACTGCGCCCTGGGCTGGGCCCGAGCGGCCCTTCAGGCCGCGTGAAGGATGCAGAGGTGTAGGGAAGGGATCGCGGTGTTGTACTCCGAGCTGGTCTGCGGGCTGCTTGGGCCCTGAGGGGATCAAAATGGGGCTGGAGCGGGTGTGCAGGGCGGTCGTGGGGAAAGGGGAGAACGTGGATGTTCTGGGGGCTGGTTTTTGACAAAGGAATGGAGATGCCGGATCAGAGATTTTTCATTTCTTTGCCAGATTGGAAGGCTTTCCGCCTGCGCTATTGAAAATAGATCTGTGCCTTTGCCGCAGGGGCCAGTTTTTGGCGGGGTTCTTCGTTGTGGAAGAATTCGTGGTGTCATACCATGATCTGGTGGACACGGGTCTGGTCTTATAGCGTTTTCCAAAACGGATTTCCGGTCAGCGGCGCTTGGAGACGTTCGGCGGAGGCTGGAGGACCAGCCTCCCCACCTCGCTGCAGGCATGCGAGTGCCCAGCTTAGGTAGGGCTGGCTGTCCTCAGCCAGCCGCCGTCGAAGCCCATGATCCGCGATCAAGAAACAGCCCGATAAACGGAAATGAGTTTGCGAACCGCTATAGCGATTCGCGAAACTGATTTCCGGTAAGGCGAGTCTTTGGAGGTTCGGTTTGCCGCAGAGGGGCAAAGGTGCAGAGGTGGCAGAGACTTGTATCGATTCTCTGGTCCCTCTGCCTCTCTGCCTCTTTGCGGTAAAATTGAGTGTTCCATCGTACCCGAAGGGGACCGTCGCCCAACCCATTTTTCGGAAATCCGTTTTGGGAAACGCTATCACTGAACAAGGACCTTTTTCTTGTGAATGCTTGAGGGCTGCGGGGGGGGGCTGGTTTTTGACAGAGGAATGGAGGGGCAAGGGAATGGAGATTCCTGGCCGGAAATTCTTCATTCCTTTGCTCCTCCATTCCTTTGCCAGATTGGAAGACTTCCATCCTGCGCTATTGAAAAATAGATCTGTGGCTCTCTGCGTGAGGGACTAGGCGGTGTCTTTGCAATTCAAAGGCCCTCATGCGGTCAGGGCAAGAGCGCCCGCCCCCATCTGCCTTTCGGAGGGAATAAGGACGGCGCACCTTTTTGCATCGCCCTCGGCGCCATAGACCCTCATCTACGGACCCGACGCAGCGGTTCCCTACCAGCCCTTCGGCATTCACGGCACCCATGGCACTCGCAAGGAAGGTAGGGACGCGCTGTGTCGTGTCCCAAGCATCCTCGTCCCAGCACGCGCTGCAGTCCCGTCACTCTCCCCCTTTCCACATGCCCCTTATGCCTGATGGCACATTTCTCCGGAGAGCATGGTATTTGCGAAGACACCGCTTAGTTTTTGGCGGGTTCTTCGATGTCGAAGAATTTTCCTGCGACGCCCCAGGCGAGGTCGGTGCGGGGGAGGATGCCGTCTCCGCCGATGTAGTAGCGGCTGAAGAGGATGTAGTTGTCCCGATGGACGCCGGTGCTGGTGCCGGCGGAGAAGATGGAGGCGACTTTCAAACTGAGGGAGCCGGCGATGCCATATTTCTGCTGCATGTAGGAGCGAAACTCGGCCTCGTTGGGATTGGTGAGGGCAAGAATGACGAAGAGCGAGATGAGCAGGAAGATGATGAGTCTCATGGCTTGGGCGTGGTTGGAGTGGCGGACGGCGAGGCTGGGGTGGCTGGAGTGGCTGGCGTGGTGTTGGTGGTGGTGGTGGTGGTGGTGGGGACGGCGGGCTGGGGGACGGGGGGAGTGGTGGCGGCGCCGACGCGCTTCCACTGGAAGGAGCCGGGAGAGGCGCCTGGGACTTCGATCCATTCGCCGGTGCCGGCCTGCTGGGTGCGGAGGCGCCACTGTTCGTCTTCGATTTCGTGGAGGGGGCGGTTGGAGTCCTTCGCTTTTTTGCGCATGAGGAGCATGCGGTCTTCATTTTCCGCGGCGACGGCTTTTTTCATCTGGACGCCCCAGTCGCCAGGCGGGACCTCGCGGATGAGCAACTGGCCGCGATGATCTTCACCGATGAGCTGGTTGTTTTTGAGGGTCTGGATTTCCTGCATGCGGTTGCGCATGCGGTCGGTGGCTTCGGTGGCGTTTTTGGCGGCCTCTTTGTCGAGGGGCTCGTCGCCGCGATACTGATACACATCGAGGCGCATGTTGAGATTGACCTCGAGGGGCTTGGGAGTGGTGATGGGGACGGCGGGGAGTGTCTTGCAGGCGGTGAGGGCGAGTGCCGCCAGGGGGAGGGAGAGGGGGAGGAGGCTACTCCACTGCATCAGCGGTCTTGGGTTTGCGTGGTTCCTCTTTCCAGCGGTGGTCATAAACATTGATCTCAATCTTACGTGCGCCGTACGGTCCGGTGAACCGCAGGTGCCCGCGGCCTTCGCGGCCATAGAAGCGTGCTCTGCCATCGACGCTGTCATACTCGAAATCGCGGAGGGTTTCCAGTCCGATGCGGTTAATTTGATCGCCGATGGTGCCGGAGAGAGCCTTGGGCATGGCGGCGATGACGTCATTGAGGGAGGCGATGCTGAACCTGCCGGGGGAGCGATTGTTGAACTCGCCATCGGCCTGGTAGAGCTCGTTTTTGTTGCCGGTGGCGATGATTTTGCCGGCGACTTTGCCCTTGAGAAGGAAGTAGCTGGGAAACATGACGGTGGTGACGGGGCCGAGATCGACCTTTTCACCAGCGACCCAGCCGTCCCAGGTGTAGCTGTCGTCGAGGTAGATGTCGAAGGCGCCATTTACATAACCGGAGTAGGCGGCGCCGCCGAAGAGGCCGTAGATGCCGTGGGCATCGTAGGTGACGCTGAGGTGGGCTTTCTCGATGTGGAGCTGCTTGTAGCGGAGCTGCTCGACGGTGAAGGTTTCAGTGAGGTTGTTGTTGCGGTCCTTCATCGGGAGATTGAAACGGACGTGGCCTTTCATGCCGCGGAACTCGAGCTTGTATTCTTCGAGGGTGTAGTTGTCCGAGGGGATGTCGAAGACGGCATCGAGCTGGCCGCTTTCGAGCTTGGAGGTGAAGCTGAAGGGGAAGGGTTTGCTGAAGCCTTTGAGCGGGACGCCTTTGGGGGCGAGGATGAGACGGCCATCTGAGACGGAGAGGGTGTCCACATGCCAGGCGGGGGCGGCGGGCCTGGGTGGTGCGGGAGGGCCGAAGGTGGCGTCCGGGATGGGAGGCTCGCCTTTGATGGACTTGCGGTAGGTCTCGACGTACCAGAAGAGATCTTCGCCGACGTAGAGGAGAGGGGAGATGATTTCCACGCGATCGATGCGGCGGTGGAGGAGGCCATCGAGGGTGTAGGTGACATCGATCTTGTCCATCTCCGCGACGGTGCGCAGGGGCTCATGAGGGGAGGGAATGCGGAGGCGGGTGAGGACGATGGTCTGCGGCTTCACATTTTCGGCGAGGCCTTTGAGATCGAGGGGGGTCTCGGTGGCGGAGAAGTTGACATCGAAGCGGACGGGAGGGAGGCCGGGGGCGATGCTGGTGAGGGTGACGCCGAGTTTTGAGACGTCGATCTGGTCCGCGGTCCAGCGTTCTGGAGAAGAGGCGGGGGGCTGCGGCGGAGGGGGCTGGCTTGCACTGGTGGAGGACGGAGTGGTATCTTCTGGTGTGGGGCCGAACAGGGTCATCAAGGCGTCGCCGAATTCCACCTGGCCGCCGGTGAGGGTGAGGGAATCGAACCGGTGCTGCTGCCACATCTGGGGGAGGGAGGCGACGGCGGCGACATTTTCGAAGCTGAGGACGGGAAGATTGGCGCGGTTCGGCACGCGGACCTGGGCCTGAGTGATGTGGAGGCGCTGCCTGGCCTGGGCGGTGGTGATGCCGAAGCGGATGGAGGTGTCCATGCGTTCGGGGAGCTGCATGGCGAGATCCAGCGTGGCGTCTGTGACGGTGAGGGCATCGAAATGGAGCTGCTGCCACCAGGGGGGGGCGGAGGAAGACGGGGCGGGTGGCTGTGGTGGTGCCGGGTGAGGTGGCGGCGGCGGTGAGGCGGTGGTGTCAGCGTGAAACCAGGGGCCGTTTTCGGGGACGAAGGCGAGGCGGGGCTCTGTGAGAATGAGGGAGTCCACCTGCCAGAGGGGGAAAAGTTTGTCTGGGACGGCTGTGAGCGAGGCGGATTTGATCTGGAGGAAGGGGGACGGGTCTTTGAGGATGCCCCAGGTGAGGGAGACGTCTGCAACAGTGAGCTGCTGCTGAGCAGTGGAGTGGAGCGAAGCGGGGGAGAGCTCCAGGGCCTGCAGGCGGGTGCTGAAGGTGAAAGCGCCCGTGAGGGGGCTGCGCTGGGTGGGGGTGAGGGTGACGGCGCCGTCTTGAAGGTCGAGGGCGTCGAGGATGATCTTCCAGGAGGAAGAGGAGGGGGCGTTTGATTCGCTTTTGGGGAAGAGGGCGGCTTCGAGATCGGGGGTCCAGTGGATGACGGGGTGGAGAAGCTGGGTGCGGCGGAGATGCCAGAGGCCGGCGGAGTCCTGGGAGGCCTGAAGATGGAGCGCGGTGGCGGAGATCTGACCTGAGCCGGTGAGGGGCTGGACGTGGAGATTTTTCAGATGGAGATCGTGAGTGCCGGAGGCGGTGAGGGCGCCGCCGGAGAGCCTGGCATCGCGGCCTTCCCACTCGATCTGCACGCTGCCGTGGAGCGGTGGGAGGGCGGCATGCAGGGCGGGGCTGAGCTGTTTGAGCCAGTCGAGATCGAAAGTGCCGCCGTGAAGGGAGATTTTTTTGAGCCCGATGTCATCGCCATGCATGACGGACTCGAGATGGGCCTGGCTGAAGACGGTCTTTCCCTGCCACTCGGCCTGCTGCAGGTCGGTGACGACGGTGTGGAAGGAGGGGGACTTGCTGCCGCCGATTTCGAAGGCCTCGACTTTCTGGGTGACGAGGACGCTGAAGAGGGGGCGCCAGTCTGCATCGCGCAGGATGATCTTGGTTGGGCCCATATCGATGAGGTCGAGATGCCAGCGAAAGGAGGAGGGCTTGGATTCGGATGGTGGTACGGGTGCGCCGGGCTGGGGAGGCGAGGGGAGAAGCCAGGAGAGGGGGACATCGACGACGGCATCGGCGACTTTCACACCGCCGAGATTGCCGGAGCGCAACTGACCCCAGTTTGGACGCCATTCGACGTGGCCGACGCGGGAAAGCTGCTGGGTGCTGGGGCGGTGGTGGGTGCTGACCTCGCCAACATGGAGGGCGCCGTCCTGCCATTCGAGGGAGACGATTTTGAGGCGGACGTCATCGCCGAGGCGATGCAGGAGGGCATTGGCAAGAGGGACGCGCTGGTGCCAGGCCCAGGAGAGGAGGATGGTGAGGAGGAGGGAGGCCAGGAGCCCGAGACGCCAGGTCCAGCGCCAGAGGCGGCGGCGTTTGGACATGGGTGGCGGGGAGGGCTTCATGAGGGGAGAGTATCATGGGGCGGGCTGTGCGCCACGGGGGAGTGGGATTGGAAATGAGGGATAAGGGACAAGGGATGAGGGATGAGGGATGAGGGCGGTGGTGGGTGGGAGGATTTATTGAAAACTGAGAACTGAAAAACTGAGAATTGGAAATGTGGGCGGGTGGCGCGGGGGATGGGAGGGAGAGAGGTGATGGGTGTGAGCGATTGAGGATTCATCCTTCGCTCTGCGAGCTTCGGAGAACGCGTTGATGAGCAGTTGATTTTTGATTTTTGAAGTGCTGAGCCTGAAGGGAGAGAGCGTGGCTTGATCGAGGCAGGGCTGGGGACTAAGGTTCGTGTGTCGTGCGTGTTTTGTGGGTCATCTTTTATTTATTTGGGGCGTGTGCGTGGGGGCATGGGCATGCGGTGCACATGGCGACGGGGGAGGTGGAGTATGATGAAGGGACGAAGAGGCTGGAGGTGAGCCTGACGGTTTTTGTGAGTGATCTGGAGCTGGCGCTGGTGCGGCAGAGCGAGAGGGAGATGCGGATGGAGAAGACGCCAGCGGCGGAGTTTGATGCGCAGATCGAGGTGTATCTGGCGAAGCATTTTGTGGTGGCGGACGCGGCGGGGAAGGTGGCGAAGATGAAGTGGGTGGGAAGGGAGATGGAGAAGGCGAGTGAGAAGAGCGGAGATCCGGCTGTGGTGCTGTTTTTTGAGGTGGAGATGCCGGGGGGCGTGGAGGGAGCGACGCTGAGGTGCTCGGTGTTTGAGGAGCTGTTTACGGATCAGGTGACGCTGGTGGAGGTGAGGAGCGGTGGTGGGAGGAAGAGGGAGATGAGGTTTGTGAAGGGGGAGACGGGGAAGAGGTTGAGGGAGTGATGGCGCGGGGGTCGGAGACCCCCAGTCCTTGGGGTTTAGACGGGCGGGATGTTTGTGGTAGTTTGTGGTATTGATGGTTGTGGGGTGTGGCTGCGAAGGTGGAGGGATGCTCGGTTTTGCCGCGGAGGGGCAGAGAGGCAGAGGGGGCGGAGGATGAGAGTGAAGGACGTTAATGGCGTCCCAGTGCCTCTGCTTCTGAATGATACATCAAGTCATCCCAGATGAAGTCGGCGACGAAGCAGGCTTCCTGGGGTGAGTAGCGAATGGTGGCCCTGACTTCCAGGCTATCGGAGTTGCCATCTGGTGCTTCGCCGTCGGGCTGATAAAGGAGGACCTCCATGCCGTCTGCGAGAGTGAGTCCTAATGCATCAAGGTCGTTCTTTGTTCCGCGGCAGACGAGGGGAGCAGATCGTGACTTCTCATCCTTGCCAGGGAGGAGCTTGTTAAAGTCGTGGTAGATCCTGTGCATGAGGGTGCGCGCCGAGGGAAATGAGTCTCTGGATGAAGACGGGTGGACGGATTACTTGTGGTGGTTCTGGACCCAGAGGAGGAGGTTGGTGAAGCCGCGGCCGAATTTTTGCTCCAGGATGAAAGTCTCGTAGTCGAAGCTTTCGACGTTTCCTTTTGCCATGGACTGAAGGGTGGTAGATGCCTCTTTGAAGCTGCCGATGGTGGCGCGCGGCGCCACGTGTCCTGCGCCCGGGTGCTGGAGGACATTGATCGCGGCGTCGAGTGTTTCGGCGCAGGTTAGGAGGACCTTTTTTATTTTTTCTGGGAGAGCGAACCTGCCGCCGTCTCTGATGCCGGAGGCATCGCGAACACGAAGGTAGTCTGGGAGGATCGCGGACAGATCGGCCCAGGCTTTGGAGAGTGCGTTGGCGGCGGGCTGATACTGGGGATCGAGGCCTGCGTCGCGAAGGGCGACTGGCAGGGAGGGTGTTTTGAGGGTGGCGCCGGCTTTCAGGAGCTCGGGTTTTGGGATGCCATTGAGCTGGCCGACGAAGCCGCTGAAGGTGTCGCTGTGGTAGGCTGCCGCGGCAATGTCGCGGAGGGTGGAGCCTTTTTCGACGATGATGGTGGGAGCGGGTGGGGCGGGGATGTCAGCGATGGCGACTTTGGGCAGCGGGGGGGTGGTGAGTTTTGTGGGGATCTTGCCGCATGCGGAGAGGGTGAGGAGCGATGCGGTGATGAGGGCCGGGCGCATGGGGGATTTCGTGGGACTGATTTCGGAACGGGCTAAAGCCCGAACTACGAACGGGGAGTCCGGACCGGCTGAAGCCGGTACTACAATACGAAGAGGGGCGGGCTTGGTGCGGGTGTGGTTTGCGGAGGCGTGGGTGTCTGCGGGGCGTTTTGATCGAGGACGAGTCGAGTAGGAGGACGAGGACGAGGAAGACGGTCGTTCAGGGAGGAGGAGTAAGAGGTGGAGGAGGAGGAAGATGGGGGGCGTGAGGCGGGAGGAGTGGACGATATGAGAGGGGAAACGTTGGGTGTGCTGAAGCGGCAGGTTCGAGGACGAGTTCGAGTAGGAGGACGAGGACGATTCAGGTTCGGTGGCGATGGGGCGCAAGGGAGCTTGGTCAGCCGAAGAAAGGGGCGAGGATGTTGCGGGCGACTTTGATGGCGCGGAGGCGGCCGTCGAGGGTTTTGCCGAAGGTGTCGTCTTCGACTTCGATGCAGAGGGGGCCGGTGTAGCCGATGCGCGTGAGCTCGGCCATGAAGGCGGGCCAGTTGATGTCGCCGTAACCGGGGATTCTTGGCTGGTGCCAGTTGAGGGGAAAGTCGAAGCGGCCGACTTGGTTGAGGGCGGCGCGGTTGATTTTGACGTCTTTGGCATGGACGTGGAAGAGCTTGGACTTGAACTCGGCGAGGGGGCTGAGGGGATCCATGTCCTGAAGGATGAAGTGGGAGGGGTCGTAGTTGAGGCCGAAGGAGCCGGAGTCGATGTCGTTGAAGGCGCGGCGCCAGATGGCGGGGGTGGTCATGAGGTTTTTGCCGGCGGGCCATTCATCACGGGTGAAGGACATGGGGCAGTTTTCGATGCCGATTTTGACGCCGTGGTCTTCGGCGTATTGGATGATGGGCTGCCAGGTTTTGAGGAAGCGGGGCCAGTTTTCATCGATGGTTTGGGTCCAGTCGCGGCCGACGAAACCGGTGACGAGGTTCACGCCGAGTTTGGGCGCGGCGGCGATGACTTTTTTGAAGTGGGAGACGGCGGGGCGGGAGACGGCGGGATCGGGGTCGAGCATGTTGGGGTAGTAACCGAGGGCGCTGATGCTGACGCCCTGGTCATCGCACTGGCCGAGGATTTCCTGGGCCTTGGTCTTGGTGAGGCAGGTGACGTCGATGTGGGTGACGCCGGCGTATTTGCGCTCGGCTTTGCCGACGGGCCAGCACATGACTTCGACGGTGGAGAAGCCTTCGTGGCGGGCGAAGTTGAGGACGTTGTCGAAGGAGAGCTCGGGGAGGATGGCGGTGACGAAGCCGAATTTCATGAGAAAGAAGATGTCAAAGGGTGGTGGGGAGGTGCAATGCAAATGACGAAACCAGAGCCGAACGAAGTGAGACAGACGACCGAAGGGAGCCCGCAGGGTGAACGAAGTGAATCAATGAGGAATGACGAATGAATGACCAATATCGGACATTGGACGAGGAGCTTATCAAGACGCGCTCAGTCGGGGGAAGGGCAGGCGCTTCAAAAATCGAAAATCGATGGTTCGACAATCGGCAATCGCGCTGGTGCAAGGGTGGTATGGGTGTGCGTGATTGACGATTGATGAGCAAGGATTTTTGATTTTTGAGGGGCAGACTTGGAGAGAAGGCCGGGGGGTTGCGATGACCATGCGGCGATTATTTTGTGTGGCCCCTCACCCGACCTCTCCCCAAAGGAATTTTTGGGCGTGTGTGCCTATCATCGGTGGGGAGAGGGGATTCGTTTTGAGGCTATGCGATGTTGTGGGACCGGTTTTTGGGCACAAAAAAGGGCGGGAGTGTGAGTCCCGCCCTTTTGAAAGGGAGTGTTGTTTATTTGGAGTCGGAGGGGATGTCCTTTTTGCCTTCGAGGACTTTGTCCACGAGGCCGTATTCGGCGGCCTGGGCGGCGGACATGTAGTTGTCGCGGTCGGCGTCACGTTCGATCTGCTCGACGGATTTGCCGGTGTGGTGGGCGAGGATGCGGTTGAGGCGCTTTTTGAGGCCGAACATGTATTCGACGGTGCGCTCGACGTCGCTGGCGGTGCCGCGGGCGCCGCCGGAGACCTGGTGGATCATGATGTCGGAGTTGGGCAGGGCGTAGCGCTTGCCTTTGGTGCCGGCGGCGAGGAGGACGGCACCCATGGAGGCGACGAGACCGATGGAGTAGGTGCAGACATCGCAGGTGAGGAACTGCATGGTGTCATAGATGGCGAGGCCGGCGGTGACGCTGCCGCCGGGGCTGTTGACGTAGATGTTGATGTCCTTCTTCGGGTCCTGCATCTGGAGGAAGAGAAGCTGGGCGATGATGATGGAGGCCATGGTGTCGTTCACTTCGCCGCCGAGGAAGATGATGCGGTCCTTGAGGAGGCGGGAGTAGATGTCATAGGCGCGCTCGCCACGGCCTTCGGATTCAATGACGGTGGGGACCATGTAGCTGGACTGAGGGGCGATGACGGAGGGAAAATCTGAGGAGGAGCTGGGGGTCATGATGGGAATGAAGAGGCGGGGGGGGGAGTTGTCAATGGAGAGGGGAGTTTACAGTTGTTAACGGTTGTTTACGGTGGCTGAACGGTTGTTGGGAATCTTTCTCCTTCTCTTACTCTTCCGCCTACTCTCGGAAAAGGGAGGAAGAGGAGGAGTAAGAGGAAGAGGAGGATTGTGAGAACTATTGAGATGGATGCTGGGTCAGGTGTGGGGGGAGGAGGCGAGTTTTAGACCGATAACGCCGGAGACGATGAGGAGGATGCAGATGAGGCGGGCGGTGGTGCGGGGCTCGTGGAAGATGAAGATGCCGATGAGGGCGGTGCCGATGGCGCCGATGCCGGTCCAGACGGCGTAGGCGGTGCCGAGGGGAAGGGTGCGCAGGGCGAGGGAGAGAAAGAAGAAGCTGGCGATCATGAGCGCCACGGTGATGAGGCTGGGCCAGAGGCGGGTCCAGCCGTCAGTCTGCTTCAAGCCGATGGCCCAGGCGACTTCGAGGAGTCCGGCGATGATGAGGTGGAGCCAGGGCATGGTGTCAAACAAGAACTACGCTGCGGCGGTGATGTGGAGCGTGCTTTTTCAAAGCAGCTCAAGGATGATGTCTTTGAAGGCGACTCTGCCACTCATGGATTGGAGGCCTATGGTGCCCTGGAAAGTCTGCAGGTAGTTTTTTTCAGGAGGTGGCGCCCAGCCGGATGGGAGCGACCACTGGTTGACCTGCCTGCCATCAATCCACACCGTCACCAGACCTGACCTGCTGGTGACGCGCATGGAGAGCCACTGATTCATTTGCGAGTCAGAAAAAGATTTGGAGGAACCGAAGCGGTCCCCGCCGCGTTCCAGTCTGCTGTTGAGGGGCGCGCCGGTGCTCATTTCCACCGCGCCCAAGATGGAGCCTGTCTGGTCGGCACTTTCGTCGATGTTGACCTCAAAGGCGGAGACCTTGCGGCTGAGGATGGTGATGGGGTCGGGAATGTGGAGCCAGATGCCTGAATTGGACTTGTCCTGGCATTTGACTTTGATTTCGAGGGAGAAATCCTTCCACAAGGGGGCGACCCCGCTGGGACCGACATAGACGAGATTGCCAGGTCGTGAGTTGCTGCGGATTTCGCCGTCGACGGCGATGAATGAATCGGCATCGCCGAGGATGCGCCAGCCGGAGAGAGTGCGGCCGTCAAAGAGGGCGAGCTTTGCGGACGCGGGAGATGGCGGGGGAGTGGTGGAGGCGCCGGTCTGGGCCTTGGCGGCGCGCTGCTTGCGGCGGGTGACGACGTCGTCGCGCTTGGTGCGGACGGCGGTGACATCGGCGGTGCGGCCCTGGGTGAGAACTTCTTTTTCCAAGGCGTTGAGGACTTCGATGTAGCGGTCGTAGAGCGGAAGGGAGGAGGTGTCTTTTTGCTGGGCGTATTTTTTTTCCGCGCTGCGGTAGGCATTGCGGAGAGTCACCACGGTCTTGTGCAGACTCGCGGGGTCGATGGAGGGCATGAACTTGTGATCGGTGAAGCGCTGTTTTTCTTCGCGCAGGGCGACGGCTTCATCGAGGCGCCCGGCCTTGGTGGCGTCCTGCGTGGCGCGATCCAGGGCGGAAAGGTAACCGGTGCCGAGGGTGGAGAGCTGCTCGGTGTAGGAGACGTTCACCTCGCGCTCGAAGGCGCTCTGGAACTGGGACTCGAGCTGGGAGAGGCGGGAGGCGATGGATTCATTCCCGGAGGCAGGAGGCGTTGTCGCAGGAGGTGTGACCGCCGGGGGAGGGGTGGTGGGAACCGGGGTGGGCGGGACGGGAGTGGTGGGACGGGATGCAGACGAAGCGGTGGAGGAGGAGCCGCCGCTGGTGGAAGGGCGTGTCACCGGCGCGGGATTGCCCTTGGGCGGAGCGGGTGCGGGCTTTGGTGGAGGTGCTCCGGTTTTTTTGGGCTCAGATGAAGACGATGAAGAAGACAAGGAGGACGCTGTGTCACCGGAGTCCGATGGAGCGGGGGCGGTGCCTGAGGGCTGCTGATGCACGATGAACCAGCCGCCGCCGCCGAGCATGAGCAGGGCGAAGATGACGTAGGGGAGCGTGGAGGAGGATTCGGGCTTGCGCGGGGGCGGCGGCTCGTAGGGCGGGGGCTGCGGCGCGGTGCGCTGCTGCGGAGAGGAGCCGGGATTGCGCGAGGAGGGGACGACGGTGCGGCCGGGTGTGTGCGGGGGCGGGGACTGTTTGGGCAGGGCGGCGCTGGATTCGCGGCCGGGCTCCGCACGGGGAGTGGTGAGAATGACGTCCAGGGCGAGGCGCAGCTCATGGCTGCTTTGGTAGCGCTCCTCGCGGTCGTGCTCCAGAGCGCGGCGCACGATGGCATCGAAGCGGGGATCGATGCTCTGAAATTTTTGCGAGGGCATTTTAAACATGCCGCGCGGGATGTCTCCGGTGAGCATCTGGTAGAGCATGACGCCGACGGCGTAGATGTCCGCGCGGCCGTCCACGTCTGAACCGAAAGTGAGCGTTTCGGGAGCGACGTAGTCGGGCGTGCCCATGGCCATGCCTGTCTGGGTGAGGCCGGAGTTCAGGCCTTTGTCCGCCAGCTTGGCGAGGCCGAAGTCGGCGACTTTGACGCGGCCCTCGAGATCGATGAGGACATTGGAGGGCTTGATGTCGCGATGGACGATGCCCTGCTTGTGAGCGTAGCCGAGGGCATCGCAGAGGTGGGCGGTGATGGCGAGGGCGTGCTCGGGAGGGAGCTTGCCCTCACGGGCGATCATGCGCTGGACGTCGGTGCCATCGACATACTCCATGACGAAGTAGAGCTGGCCGTCCGAGGTGCGGCCGAAGTCATAGACGCTGACGATGGCGGGGTGGTTCATGCGGCCCATGAGGCGGGCCTCGTTTTTAAAGCGCTCGGCGAAGGCGAGATCCTGCTGCTCGATGGCAGGGGGGAGGAGCTTGATGGCGACGGCGCGGTCCAGGCTGAGCTGGGTGCCTTTATAAACAGCGCCCATGCCGCCGCGGCCGATGAGCATGTGAACCTCGTACTGGGGGAGGATCTGCTGCAGCTCCGCGGGGCTGGGCGGCTCCCAGCGCCAGCCGCCGCCGGTGGTCTTCGGCGGGGGGACGGAAGGGGTGAAATCACTCATGGCGGCGCTAGGAAAAAGACGGGCAGGGCAGACAGCAGGATAACCTCCCGACGTACGGGAAGTTGTCACGCAGAACAAGCATTCAGGCAGAGAATGACGCGATAGGTTGATTTCTGTGACAGACTCGCCTAACTCCGCGCCCCATGAATGAAAGTCTGAAGATTTTGAGCGGCTCGGCGCACCCCACGCTGGCGCAGGCGATTGCCAAGAACCTGAATATGGAACTGTGCGCAGCGGAGCTGACCACTTTCCCGGACGGCGAGACTTTTGTGCAGATCCATGAGAACATCCGCGGGGGGGACGTTTTTATTGTGCAGCCGACGTGCCCGCCGACGAACCAGAACCTGATGGAGCTGCTGATCATGGTGGATGCGGTGCGGCGAGCGAGCGCGTCCCGCATCACGGCGGTGCTGCCGTTTTTTGGCTATGCGAGGCAGGACCGCAAGGACCGGCCGCGGGTGCCGATCACGGCGAAGCTGGTGGCGAACCTGCTGGTGGCGGCGGGGGTGAACCGGGTGCTGACGGTGGACCTGCACGCCGGGCAGATTCAGGGGTTCTTTGACATTCCGGTGGACCACCTGTACGCGGCGCCGGTGCTGATGAAGGCGATCCGGGAGCGGGAGATCAAGGACCTGGTGGTGGTGTCTCCGGACGTGGGGGGAATCAAGATGACGCACGCCTTTGCGAAGGCGCTGGGCGCGCCGATGGCGATCGTGGCGAAAAACCGGGTGAGCGCCGAGGAAGTGGAGGCGCACAGCGTGATTGGCGATGTGGCGGGGAAAAACGTGCTGCTGGTGGACGACCTGACGGAAACGGCCGGGACGCTGACGGCGGCGGCGGACCTGCTGCTGAAGCACGGGGCGAAAAAGATTTATGCCGGGGTCTCCCACGCGGTGCTGGGGGAGAAGGGGCTGAACCGCATTGTGAAATCGCCGATTGTGGAGCTGCTTTCCACGAATTCGACCCCCCAGGCGGCGGGGGAAAAAGTGACCGCGCTGGACATCGCGCCCCTGCTGGCGCAGGCGATCGCCCGGATTCACGGGAACGAGTCTGTCACATCCCTGTTTGACACACGAGGGTAGGCGTGTATCCTCCGCGCCCTTTTTCCAAAACTAAACCTCCTCCCCTGAGGAAACACGACCATGGCTAAAATTCTCGATCTCCAGGCAGAAGTCCGCACCGAGTCCGGTACCGGCGCCGTCAAACGCATGCGCAAAGCAGGCAACATTCCCGCCGCCCTCTATGGTCGCAAGGTGAAGGCTTCCAACATCCAGGTGCATGGCAAGACCTTTTCGAAGCTCCTCGAAGGCAGCGCCTCTGACAACATCCTGGTGTCGCTGAAGATCGCGGGCTCCTCCGAAGACCAGCTGGCGCTGGTGCAGGAAGTGCAGCACGACTACCTGCGCGGCGGCATCCTGCACATTGACTTCCACGCGGTGGCTGCTGACGAAGAAATTCATGCCAACGTGCCGGTGGTGACGGTGGGCGAGGCCAAGGGCCAGAAGCACGGCGGCCTGGTGGAGGCGATCCACCATGAAATCGAAGTGCGCTGCCTGCCGAAGGACCTGCCGGAGAGCATTCAGATCGACGTCACGAACCTCGAAGTGGGCCAGGGCATTCACGTCAGTGAAATCAAGTTCCCTGAAGGTGTCACCTGCCGCCTGGGCGGTGATGTGGTGATCGTGATGTGCGAAGAGCCGAAGGTGGAAGCCGAGCCCGAGCCTGCAGCCGCCGCTGCTGCTCCTGCCGCCGGCGCCGCCCCTGCCGCTGGCGCCAAGCCCGCCGCCGGTGCCGCCGCTCCTGCTGCCGGTGCCAAGCCTGCCGCTGGCGCCGCCGCCGCGAAGCCCGCCGCCAAGAAGTAATCACCTCCGCACCCTTTCCACGATGTGGCTTCCGGCGCGGAAACAACGAGCAGCGGCTTGAACGCGCCGCGACTCATTGTGGGCCTCGGCAATCCCGGCGAAACCTACCGCGACACACGCCACAACATCGGATTTATGGTGCTGGACGAAATCGCACGACGCCTGGGAGCCGCCTTTCGCGAAGAAAAGCGCTGGGCTGGCATGGTGGCGAAGTTTGCCGGCGGGTACCTGCTGAAGCCGCTGACGTTTATGAACGAGAGCGGGCGCTCCGTGCAGGCCGTGGGGCATTTTTACAAGGCCTCTCCGGAGCAGACGCTGGTGGTGTATGACGATGTGGACCTGACGCTGGGGCGCCTGCGTTTTCGCACCAACGGCTCGGCCGCCGGACACAATGGCATCCGCTCGCTGATCGCCTCGCTGGGCACGCAGGAGTTTCCGCGATTGAAGGTGGGCATCGCACCGGCCGAGGGCCGGCCCGCCGGAGAACGCATGGTGGGCCACGTGCTGGGAAAATTCCGCGCGGAGGAGCAGCCGGCGCTGCAGACCGTGATTCAGCGCGCCGCAGATGCGGTGCTTTCCGCAGTTGATCGCGGGCTGGAAGCAGCCATGAATGTCTTCAACCGACAGCAACCCGAATCTTAATTAAACAACCCCCGAAAATACACACCTATGAACCGCAAATACGAGGCACTCATCGTGCTCGACACCAAAGGCAAAGAAGAAACCGTTGACTCGCTGGTCAGCACGATCAGCAAGGACATGGAGAAGTCCGGGCTGAAGCTGGAGCAGATCGACAACATGGGCAAACGGAAGTTCCCCTTCAACCCACGCCACGTGGAAGGCGGCCACTTCATCAACATTCAGTTCAACGGCGAGCCTGCCGCGGTGGACAGCCTGCGCGCGAAGCTGAAGCTGAACGAGAACGTGTACCAGCAGTATTATCTGAAGCGCAGCGCGTAGTCCGTTACGTCGGTGTTTTTTCATTGCCCCGGTTTCGCGTGAAGACGCGGGATCGGGGTTTTGTTTTTTAGCGGTGAGTTTGCTATTTTTTTGGCAGAGGAATGAGCTGGCAAGGGAATGTCCAGAAGGGGAGATGTGCCACTCAGAAGGACAGAAAGGACCGGGGCTTACTCTGGTCCCTTTCTCTGAGGGGCGAAGAGGGCGCCGATGGCCGCGCCTACGAGTGTACCAATGACTACGAGGACAGGCCAGAAAAGAGGGCCGCCCATGTCGTGGGACAGGCCTGCGATCAAGAATAGCACGGCGGGGACGAAGCAGCCGCAGCCGAGAGATCCGCGAATGCAGCCGGTGAGGCGATTGCGGGGGTGGGTGGCCGGCGCGGGTGGAGCAGAGGACTGCGGAGGCTGATATGGATGAAGGTCCTCGCTCATGACTCCTTTGATTGAAGTGACCCTAATGCTGAATCGCGATCCCTTCACGCTGCGAGTTCTAGAGAATCACAGTTGAACCTAGAAACTGAAATAGCAGCCTACGGAACACACGGAAAATCAGACAAATATTCAAACCTAAACGCCTCACCTTTGGACTGGCCGTTTCGGCAATCTTTTTTCGAATATTCCAGGCGGTCGGCAGGCCATCCATTCTCGCTTTGAGGTTGAGGCGAGGCAGAAGGATCGAGGACGATCGAGGTTGCGGGCAAGAGTGCCCGCATCACTTACTGATTAGGCGTCCAAGCCGAAGGCGGTGTGGACGACGCGGGCGGCGTTTTCGACTTCGGCTTCTTCGACGATGACGGCGGTCTTGATCTCGCTGGTGGAGATCATCTGAATGTTGATCTTGGCGTCGGCGAGGGCCTTGAACATCTTGGCGG
The DNA here is from genome assembly GCF_044227185.1 of Prosthecobacter sp. Taxonomy (GTDB): domain Bacteria; phylum Verrucomicrobiota; class Verrucomicrobiia; order Verrucomicrobiales; family Verrucomicrobiaceae; genus Prosthecobacter. The sequence continues at coordinate 539,975 of NZ_JBGAFO010000003.1, forward strand.
CGACACCGCTGTGGCTGCGCATGCCGATGCCGACGACGCTGACCTTGGCGATGCTGCTCTGGGTGCGGAGCTGGGCTTTTTCACCGAGGCCGGGAAGGAGGGCCTTGAGGGCGGCTTCGGCCTTGGGAAGGTCGGCGGCGCTGAGGGTGAAGGAGATGTCGGTGATGCCGTCGAAGCTGACGTTTTGCACGATCATGTCGATCGTGATGTTGGCGGAGGCGATGGCGCCGAAGATGGCGGCGCTGATGCCGGGGCGGTCTGCGACGTCGTCGATGGTGACCTTGGCCTGATTGCGCTCGAGGCTGACGCCGCGGACGACGACGGACTCCATGCCGGGGGTTTCTTCTTTCACGATGGTACCGGGGTTGTTGTTCATGCTGTTGCGCACTTCAAAGCGCACACCAAATTTGTTGGCAAACTCGACGCTGCGGCTCTGCATCACCTTGGAGCCGGAGGAGGCCATTTCGAGCATCTCTTCGTAACTGATCTCGGGGATCTTCTGGGCGGTCTTCACGACGCGGGGATCGCAGGTGTAAACGCCGTCCACGTCGGTGTAGATCTGGCAGAGGTCGGCCTTGATGGCGGCGGCCATGGCGATGGCGGTGAGGTCGCTGCCGCCGCGGCCGAGGGTGGTGATTTCGCCGCTGGCGGTTTCGCCCTGGAAGCCGGCGAGCATGACGATGTTGCCTTCATCGAGCATCTTTTTCACCGCGTCCGGGGTGATATTGACGATACGGGCCTTGGTGTGGACTCCATCGGTGGAGATGCCTGCCTGAGCGCCGGTGAGGGAGACGGCCCTGCCGCCGAGGGCATTGATGGCCATGGCGGTGAGGGCGATGGTGGTTTGCTCGCCGGTGGCGAGGAGGACGTCCATCTCGCGCTCGATGGGTTCGCGCTCGGGGGAGACTTCCTTGGCGAGCTTGATCAGGTTGTCGGTGACGCCGGACATGGCGGAGACGACGGCGACGACCTGATTGCCAGCACGCTGGGTTTCCAGAATGCGGCGTGCGCAATTGCGGATTCGCTCGGGATTGCCGACGGAGGTGCCGCCGTATTTCTGGACGATGAGGGCCATGCTGGGGGTTGGGGAAAGGGCGCGGAAAATGGCATGGCGGGGCGGGTGCGCAAGGGGGGATTTGGGGAGGGGAGGGGAGTTTGCGGTGGTTGGCGGTTGTTTGCGATGGTTTGCGGTTGTTTCCGGAGGGAGAGGGGGCGTGGGGGGGGATTCAGAATTTTAGAAGGGTCTGAAAGCGCTCATGCGCCAAGGACCTGATTCTGTTCTTTGGAGGTCAATTCGCGCCACTGGCCGGGGCTGAGGGCCAGATCGGGCAGATGGAGTGAGCCGATGCTGACGCGGATGAGGCGGAGGGTGGGGTGGGCGACGGCGGCGGTCATGCGGCGGACCTGGCGGTTTTTGCCTTCGGTGAGGGTGAGCTCGACCCAGGAAGTGGGGATGTTTTTGCGGAAGCGGACGGGAGGGATGCGCGGCGGGTGGGCGGGCTCGGGGTCGAGACGGCGGGCTTTGCAGGGAAGGGTGTGAAAGTCTTTGAGATCGACGCCTGAGCGGAGCTTTTTGAGGGCTTCGTCGGTGATGGTGCCATCGACCTGGGCGTGATAGGTGCGTGGGTGGGCGTGGCGGGGATTGAGGAGGCGGTCGGTCCAGCGGGCTTCGTCGCTGAGGAGGAGGAGGCCTTCGGAGTCGCGGTCGAGGCGGCCGATGGCGTACACGTCTGGAGGGAAGCCGAACTCGGCGAGGGTGCGGTGGGAGGGGTGCTCCTGGGTGAACTGGGAGAGGACGTCGAAGGGTTTATAGAAGGCGATGAGCATTTATTTTTGCTTCAAGGCCGCGATCTGGCGCTCAAGGTCTTCACGGCGGGTGAGATAGGTGGCGCGCGAGGTGTCTTCATTGAGGCCAGCGCGCAATGATGCGACGGAAATGGCGACGCCGAACAACGCCATGCCGATGGGAACGATGGCGAAAATGCCTGCACCGGCTTTTAAAAAGCCGGTGCCCATGACGATGCAAACGACGGTGAAAAAAACGCCGAACAAGGTGCCCATCAAACGTCCGGCGGTGCCTGAGCCGCTTTTGTTTTTGTTCATGGCGGCAGACAGGTGCTCCACGCCCATCTCGCGGTCGAGCCTTTCCAGCTCGTTTTGCAGGGTGATGATCTCCAGGCTCCCGGCCATCTTGCCGGTGTTTTCGGCGATCTTTGCGACTTCCTCGGTGAAGATGGAATTTTCGGTGCGCTTTACCTCGAGGCTGCTGTGGCAGAACTGGCAGGTGACGAAGCGCGTTTTGTCAGCGACCTGCAGCGGAGCGCCGCAGTGGTTGCAACGGACGGAGAGCGTTTCCATGCCGCGAGGCTAGCGGGAGCGCTGAAATTTTTCAAGGGTGGTTCCAAAGAGCGGCATCTCTTGTATCACCAGTGGGGAAGTGCGGGCTTTTCGGAGGCGGGCACGGGTGCCTCGAGGCGCTGCCGCAGGTAGTCGGGGTCGTTGCCGCGGAGCAGGGCGTCTTCGAGGGTTTTGCGCTTCTGCTCAAACTCCTCTTCGGTCATGCGGCGGGGAATGTGGATGGGCGGGTCCAGCACGAGGGTGATGGTGGAGAAGGGGAGGGGCAGCATGAAGCGGTCCCAGGTTTTGAAATGGAATGCGCGGCTGTAATGAATGTGCACGGGGATGAGGGGCACGCCGGTGAGCTGGGCGAGCTTGATGATGCCGGGCTGAACCTGGTAGATGGGACCGCGGGGGCCGTCCGGGGTGATGCCGATCTCATGGCCGGCGCGTGCTTTTTCCGCGAGGGTGATGAGGGCGCTCATGCCCTTCTCGGGCTTGGAGCTGGAGCCGCGGGCGGCCTCGATGCCGAAGCTGGCGCAGAGGTCCGCGATGATCTGGCCGTCTCCGCTGGGGCTGGTGAGGATGGTGCCGGGAATGTTGGCAAACCACTCCTGGTGGGTCCAGGGGATGAGGAACATGCGGTTGTGCCAGAAGCCCCAGATGCAGCCGCGGCGGTGGGCGTCGAAGACACCGGCGTCATCGCGGATCTGCCAGCGCAAGGTGGCGGCGAGGGCGCGCATGATCCATGCGATGATTTTGCCGGCGGACTTGATGCGGATTTTTGCCATGAGGGGATGCGCACTGCATGGCGGTGATCCGGGGCGCGGTCAAGATGAGGGATGCGGGCGCAGGGCATGAAAAAGGCGGGAGAAATTCTCCCCCCGCGAAATCACTTCAACGCTGTGTGGCAGCCGCCGCTAACTCTTGCGCATGGTCATGATACCGAGGGTGAGCAGGCCGCCGACGAAGGCGCCGATGCCGAGATTGAAGCCTGCGGTGAAGTCCGTGGAGCCGCCGACGAGGATGGCGCTGCCTTGAACGTCGGAAGGAAGGTAGCGCACTTTGACATCCGGGTTCGTGACCAGTTTCGTCGTTTCGCTGGCGTGGGCGGAGAAATAGTCGGAGGTGACTTTGAAAGTCTGTTTGGTGGGGGCGCCGTTCTGCGGGGTGTAAGAGACATCGAACTGGTGGTAACTGCCCTTGCCTGTCTTCCAGTTTCCGCCTTCGATGAAGCCATCCACGGTGACGCCTTCCTTTTCGAGCTTCGTGAGCCGCTCTTTTTCCTGATGGCCATAGTAGGTGACGAAAGGGCCGGCGAGGATGGCAATGATCGCAAACAGCTTGATCTTGGTGGAAGTCTCCATGGTTTGAATTTTGGAATTAGGCCGCCGTTTTATCCAAAATAGGCGAAAGGGTCAATGCGAATGCCGCGGTGGCGGATTATTGAACCGCCTTAACCAATTCGATGACGGAGCGGTCTGCCTCGCGGCGGAAATCGACGCGGTCGAAGATCTCGCTGATGACGTGGAGGCCGAGGCCGCCGATGCGGTGCCCGACAGTGGGAGGGGCGACGAGTTTTTGGAAATCCTCGTTGGTGATGCCGGAGCCGAAGTGCTCGATGAGAATGCGGACGGAGTCCGGGCCTGACTGCATGCGGCAGGTGGCGGGGCGGTCTGTGCTGGTGGAGCAGTAGGCGTATTTGCAGATGTTGCTCATCACTTCATCACAGCCGAGCACGATGAGGCCGGTGAGATCATCTGCGAGGCCGTGATAGGCGGCCCATGACTCGATGAACTGGCGCACGAGGCGCAGGGTGTCGGGATGGCAGGTGAGGGCGATGGACTCCGGCGGTGGCGCAGAATGATCTGTGACCACGAGGACGGTGGCGTCATCCTGATAGGCGGCGCCGTGGGCGAAGGTGCGCCAGCGGGAGACGAGATGAGTTAGAAAGCCGTCTCCGCCGGTGTGCTGCATGACGGAGGTGAAGGCCTTGTCTTCGAAGTATTCACCGGCGCTGTTTTGAACTTCGAGGATGCCGTCGGTGTAGAGCATCCACTGGCGGCCGGTGCTGAGGGGAAGGGCGAGCTCGTGATAGCGCGCGAAGCAACTGATGCCGAGGGGCGCATTGCCGGGAGCGGCGACTTCCTTCCACGCGGCACCTTCGAACACCTGGGCGGCGGGCAGGCCGGCACAGCAGAGCCAGACGCGACGTGTTTTGGGACAGACGAGCATGGCATTGATGGCGATGAAACGTCCGGCCTTCATGACGCCGCAGAGGCGTTTGTTCAACGTGGTCATCCATTCAGCGAGGGGCATGGAGACGCAGAGATGGGCGGTGGAGGCGATGAGGGTGGTGCCGCGGGCCATGTCGAGCGCGGCGGGGAGGCCCTTGCCGCAGACATCGCCGACGCCGAGGAGGATTTTGCCGTCGTCGATCTGATGCCAGAAATAGAAGTCGCCGCCGACCTCGCTGGCGGGCTGGTAGAAGGTTTCGACCAGCACATCGCCAAGGCGGACGTCGGCAGCAGGGAGGAAGGAGTTCTGAATCTCGGTGGCGAGCGAGAGCTGCTGACGGGTCTCGGCTTCGAGGATGGCCTTCTTCTGAGATTCGAGACGCATGAGCGTCACGGCGATGAGGCTGCCGAAGGTCTCGAAGATTTCGACGTCCTGGGTGGTGAAAGCGGCGCCGTGATTGGGATTGATGGCCTGCATCACGCCGAGGCAGCGGTCGCCCTCAAGAATGGGGATGGTGACCATGGCGCGGGTGACGAGGTCGGATTTGTCCGAAGCGGGGCGGAAGTGGCGGGGATCGCTGAGAGCGTCCGCGATATTGACGGCTTTCCTGGTGGCATAGACGTCGCCGGCGATGCCCAGGCCTTTGGGCACGCGGACGTCCATGGCATTGATGGGATCGAGGGTGGAGCGGATGAGGAGGTCCTCGCTGGGGCCGTCTGGCAGGAGGATGGAGCAGACCTCGCAGTCCATGACCTCACGGGAGCGCTGGAGGATGTGATCGACGAGCTCGACGGGATTCTGAGTGCTGCTGAGACGGCGGGCGACCTCAAGCAGGACGCCCTGGCGTGAAGAGATGGGCTGAGGATTACTCACGGCGTCGAGAGGAGCCGGAAGGGTTAACGTTTGCTGGTGAGGTCGGGCGCGCTCAATGCCTCGTCCACGGTGGGCAGATGGGTGATGAAATCACCCAGGCGCACGATTTTGAACGAGGCATCCACACGGCCCTGAATGCCGGTGAGCGCAAATTCCGTGCCTGCGCCGCTGGCGTGCTGAAAGTACTCCACGACGACGGCCCAGACGGGCGTGTTGACGAAGGTGACCTTGGAGAAGTCGATGATGAGACGCTTCACGCCGGCCTTCATCTGCTCGCGCACGACTTTCTGGAATTCGGGCACGGTGGCGAGATCGGCCTCGCCTTCGAGCGCGATGACGACGGCGCCGGGGTGGGTGATGACGGTGGGTTTCATGGAGGCAGCGGGCGGTCAGGGTCAGAGCCAGCCGGTTTGATTGAGGCGGCCGGTGAGCTCCATCTGACGTTCGAGCTGGGCGGCGTAGAGGGCTGCATTGTCCGCATTGGGCTTGCAGCGGGTGGATTCATCAAGCTTCACGAGACGGGCGCAGAGGTCTTCGTAGCTCAGGCGTTGAGCGCCGCCCTGATTGTCGCGTGCGTAGATGGCCTGGATGGCGGCGCCGAGGGCGGCGCCTTCGCTGGTGCTGAGGGTGACGACTTCGGCATTGAAGCAGTCCGCGGCGATCTGGCGCCAGACGCTGCTCTTGCTGCCGCCACCGGTAAGGCGGATTTCAGTGGGGTTCATGCCGAGATCGCGGAAGCGCTTCAGGCCGTAGGCGAGGCCGAGGGTGGCGCCTTCGACGGCGGCGCGGGCGATGTTCGTGGGGGCCATGTTGGCGGGGCGCAGGCCGTGGATGACGCCGGTGCCGTTGGGCAGGTTCGGCGTGCGCTCGCCATTGAGATAGGGGAGGAACATGACGCCGTCTGCTCCCGCGGGTGCGGATTTCACGGCGGCCTCGAGCTGGCGGAGATCCCAGCGGAACATCTCGCGCACCTGCTCGGTGACGACGGTGACATTCATGGTGCAGACGAGCGGGAGCCACTGGTCCGTGCTGTCGCAGAAGGCGGCGACTTCGCCCTGGCCATCAACCACGGGAGATGAGGCGACGCCGTAGAGGGTGCCGCTGGTGCCGAAGCTGGCGGTGATGACGCCGGGCTTGATGTTGCCGGTGCCGATGGCGCCCATCATGTTGTCACCGCCGCCGGCGCTGATGATGACGTCGAAGTTGAGGCCCCATTTGACGGCGAGATCCTTGCGGATGGTTCCATGAACGGCCTTGGAAGAGCCGAGAGGAGGCAGCATGGAGCGCACGCTGGGATCGATGAAATCACAGATGTCATAGGCCCACTGGCGGGTGTTCACATTGAGGATGCCCATGCCGGAGGCGTCTCCGTATTCCATGCGCTTCATGCCGCTGAGCCAGAAATTGATGTAGTCGTGCGGGAGGAGGATGGTTTTGGTCTTCGCGAAATTTTCCGGCTCGTTCTGTTTGAGCCAGAGGAGCTTTGGAATGGTGTAGCCGGGGAGCATGGCATTGCCGGCGGCGGCGATGACGCCGGGCTGGCCGCCGAAGTGGTGGGCGATCTCCGCGCACTGCGGCTGGGTGGAGGTGTCGCACCAGAGCTTGGCGGGGCGCACGGGCTTGTCGTCCGCGCCGAGGGCCACGAGGCCGTGCTGCTGGCCGCTGACACCGATGCCGGTGATGCGCGTGCGGTCCTTGCCGATCTGCTCAAGGCACTGCTGCACGGAGGCGTCCACGGCATCGAGCCAGGACTGGGGGTCCTGCTCGAGATGGCCGGGGGGGAGGCCTTCGATCAAATCGTAGGAGCTGTGGCCGGTGGCGATGATTTTGCCCGAATCGAAGTCGAGTACAATGGCCTTGGTGCTCTGCGTGCCGCTGTCGATGCCGAGGAAATACATGGTGGGAAAGGGAAGGGGTTGGAAGCGACGAAAGGTTTACGGTGGGGAGGGAGGGGAGGTCAAGAGGTCAAGCTGTCAAGAATCGGACATGATTCGTGAGAATCCGGCCATGCGCCGGGGAGACGTTTCACCATGAGCCTTTGAAAAGAGATCTGCACCCGGGGGGGCACGGGCGCAGGCTGGCTCTGATGCGCTGGAGCTTAGAAGACCGGGCGGGACGGCGAGAAGACGCTGCTGGAGAGGGCGATGTGTGAAGAAGCCTTTGGGTGTGCTTCCCGGCGGGTGACGCCTGTACCAGGGAAGCCTCGCTGAGGCTCGGCATCCCTTCGCTATGATGCGGAAGGCCGTTGGCCTTCAAGAAAGGAGGGGCAGGCTGCGGCAGAAGTTTCAACGGATAGAGGCCTGGATTCAATCGATCATGGCATTAGTCCTTGGACTGGATGTTTCCGGATTTGCGGATGGCGCGGAGGAGGCGCCAGCCGAGGAAGAGAGAGAGGGCGTAGCCGAGGGCGCCGAAGACGGAGACGCCGTAGAGGAGCGGGGCGGCCTGGCGGCTCCAGAGCTCGCTGGAGCCGAGGAAGATGGCGGCGGTGAGGATACCGAGGACGAGGCGGTTGATGATGGGATCGAGATGGCGGTGGTCGAGATGCACCGTGAGGGAGCCGTCGCGGAAGCGGGCGAGCAGGTCGGTGAGGTCCCGTGGCAGGGCGGTGAGGAGGCGGTCCCACACGCGGAAGGTGCGGCGGGCGCGTTTGGCGATGCGGCCGGGTGAGAAGCGGCGCATGAAGAGCCGCCTGCAGTAGGGCTGCATGAGGCCGGCGAGACTGACGTCCGGGCTGAAGCGGCGGGAGGTGCCCTCCAGCACGATGAGGGTCTTCAGCAGCAGGGCGAGGGAAGGCGGCAGCACGATGTGGTGGCCGCGGATGATTTCGACGAGATTGCTCAAGGCGGCGCCGACGCGGATGTCATTGAGGGGATGGCCGGTGTAGTCCGCCATGAACTCCTGAAGGTCTGCGCGGAGTTTTTCACGCGAACAGTCGGCGGGCACAGAGCCGAGGCGGAGGACCTGCTCAGAGACGAGTTCGGAATCATTTTCCACGATGCCGAGGAGGAGGGCCTCGACTTCATCGCGCAGGTCTTCATCGATGCGGCCGACCATGCCGCAGTCGATGACGCCGACGATGTTTCCGGGCAGGAGGAGGAGGTTTCCGGGGTGGGGATCGGCGTGGTAGAAACCATCGCGAAAAAGCATTTCCAAATACATGTTGGCTCCGCGTCTGGCGAACTCGCCCAGGTCTTCGCCGGACTGCCTGAGCCTCTCGATGTCGGCGCCGATGATGCCGTCCAGGCGCTCCATGGTGACGACCTGATGCGAGCAGAGGGAGCCGAAGACTTCGGGGATGCAGACGGTGGGGTCATCGGCGAAGTTGCGGGCGAACTCCTCGAGGTTCTGGCGCTCGTAGGTGAGATCGAGCTCGCGCAGGAGGGTGCGGCGGAACTGGCGGACGATGGCGAGGGGCTGATAGGAGCGGAGGGCGGGGGAGTGTTTTTCGAGAAGTTCGGCGAGGGCCTGGACGATCTCCACATCCGTGGCGGCCTGCTCGGCCACGCCGGCGCGGCGCACTTTGACCACGACACTCTGGCCGGTATGGAGCAGAGCGGCGTGCACCTGGGCCACGGAGGCGGCGGCGAGAGGGGTGTCATCAAAAACAGCGAAGAGCTCGGCGATGGGCAGGCCGAGCTCTTTTTCGATGGTGGCGCGGGCGAGGGCGGAGGCGTCTGGCGGCACATTGGACTGGAGCTGGGAGAGCTCCTCCGTGAGCTCCGGGCCGAGGAGGTCGGCGCGGGTGCTGAGCATCTGGCCGAGCTTGATGAAGGTGGTGCCGAGCTCAGTGAGCGCCATGCGGATGCGCGCGGCCTGTGTGACGCCGATGGTGAGGGACTGGCCGTCGGCGCTTTTGAGGCGGTCCTGGAGCCATGCGTACTTGAAGCCGCCAAAGAGGTCTGCGAGACCGTATTTGCCGAGCACGGCGGCGATTTCCGCGATGCGTTTGGCGTAGCGCTCGAGACGGGCCAGGGCGTCGATCTTCATGGTGAGACACCTTCGTCAGAAAAACGAGGGCTGACAATGCGGAATGCTCACTCCGGGCTGGCGGTTTCGTGGCGGGACTGTATGCATGGGCCATGAGCACTCCCAAAATTCTCGCTTTTGCAGGCAGCACGCGGACCGGATCGTACAACAAGAAGCTGGTGCATTTTGCGGCGGAGGCCGCGCGCGCCGCAGGGGCCGAGGTGACGCTGGTGGATCTGCGCGACTATGCGATGCCGCTTTTTGACGAGGACCTGGAGGAGGCGCAGGGGCTGCCGGAGAATGCGAAGAAGCTGAAGGCACTGTTTCGCGAGCATGATGCGCTGCTGATTTCCGCGCCGGAGTACAACAGCTCGATCACCGCAGTGCTGAAGAACACGATCGACTGGGTGTCACGGGCGGAGACGGACGATGAGCCGGCGCTGGTGGCGTACAAGGGCAAGGCGGCGGCTTTGATCAGCGCGTCTCCGGGAGCGCTGGGCGGGCTGCGGGGGCTGGTGCACGTGCGGGCGATTCTGGGCAATCTGGGCGTGATGGTGCTGCCGGAGCAGGTGGCGGTGCCGAAGGCGCATGAGGCGTTTGATGAACAGGGGACGCTGAAGGATGAGCGGACGGCGAGGCAGGTGACGAATGTGGCGCAGGCGCTGGCGGGGTTTTTGAAGAAGCATGTGGGGTGAGGCGGGGGAATTTATGATTTACGATTTATGATTTATGATTTCGGACAGCGGGTTGGTATGCGTGTGCAGGCTGGCTCGTGGAAAGCGGCACCTGCGCGCGTGCCTGGCTGAGCGACATCAGAGCAAAGGGGGCGTGGAGAAGTTCGGTGGCGGGGCGGTGAGTGCGGCGATGGCGCGGTAATACCAAGAACAGTTGAAAACGGGTTTGTTAATGTGCCAGCCGCAGGCTGGCTCTCAACGTGGTCCGCTCAGTCCTCTGAGCGGAACGCAGGCCGCAAAGCCGACGCATGCCTCCCTGACACTCACAGTCCGAACCTCTTCTTTCCTGGCTTGTTCGCCACACGCTCGCTCGTTCCGCTCAGAGGACTGAGCGGACCACTTTGCTGGCGCTCTCGCGCTGTCATGGGTGTCTATACTCCCTGAGGATGGCTCTATCATCCATCTCCGGCTCCCCGCCGATCCTATGCGCCGCGGACGAAGGCTCGTTTTCAACTGTTCATGATATAAGACGCTGCTGGAGGGCGCGGCGCGCGAAGAAAGCGCTGGCTTTGCTTGCCTGATGGGCGGCGTTTTTTCCAGGGGTGGCGCTCGCTACGCGAGCTTATCCCTGGCTACCGGCTGTGATCCCTCTGGGATCAGGGAGGGCGCAGGGGGCTTCGGCGAAATGAATGAGTGGCGCGGTGTTTTGCGGGTTTTGATCCCTTCGGGAACTTTGGGGGAGTCGGAGACTCCCCCTCCTTGGGCTACCAGTCGAAGAAGAGGCGGGCGAAGATGGTGGTGGAGAAGACTTTGTAGCTGGAGTCGTCCTGGGTGGAGGCGGATCTGGTGTAGGTGCCGATGACGTCAAAGGCGAGGCATTTGAACGGCTGCCAGGTCATGGTGACGGCGGGGGTCCAGATTCTGTCGGTGCGGACGACGTGGATGAACTGCTCGACGGAGTACTGCACCGAGGGGATGAGGTAGAACTTGTGTCCTTTGAAGGGGGTGAAGGTGACGCCGAGGTTGAGGTTGTGCTTGTGCTTGCCGGGCACGAAGTCGGTGGGGCTGCCATTGTCCTGGTAAAAGTATTCGTAGCTCCAGGCTGGGGTGAACCAGGGGCGGCAGAACCAGGAGAACTCCGCCGCGGCGCGGTAGGTGTGGCTGTCGAGCGTGCGTGCGCCGGTGGCGCGGTTGAAGAGCCGCGAAAACTCCCAGCTCAGCGGAAGGTTCACGTCCAGCTTCTTGTCAAAGAAGACGCGGTCGTAACTGAGCATCTGGCGGAAGGTGCTGGAGACGAAGTCTTCGGAGGCATTGTCCGCGCGGCCATAGTAGAACCATGATTCATCAAAGGTGTTGGAGAAAGCCCAGTGCTCGCTGAACTCGGCATCGAGGGAGAGGCCGGCGAACTGGGCGTACTGGGTGTCCGACTGCGCATCCGACTGGGTGTTGAAGACATTGTCCGTGACGGAGAACATGGAGCTCGTGCGGAACTGCATGGAGAGAATGCGGCTGAGCTTTTCATACCATCCCATGCCAGCAGTGATGGTCCCGGCCTCCTCTTCGCCGAGACCGGAGCGCTGGAAATTGACGCGAGGAAGCAGGCGGAGACGGGACTGGATGATGTTGGAGCGTCTCGTGGCTTTCGGGGCGGCGTGCAGGCCGTGGGTGAGCACTGCGAGGGTCAGAAGAATGGAAACGTGGATGCGCATTCTTCAAAGTCCGCGGGACGGGGAACGCGCAGGCGGCTGAAAAGCGGTGGATGGCGTGCTGCTACTTTTTGTCCGCGAAGGCTGTTTTTGTGCCGGGACCACGGGTGCGCTCGGATTTGATGGGGATGCGAGCGAGCTTGATGGTTTCGACTTGAACAATGAGGGGCGGGGGGAAGGCGGGCGCGGTCCCGGGGGCTTCTGCCGCAGGGGCTGGCTGCCCTTCGCGCAGAGACGCGATTTTGGCCTCGAGTTCGGCCAGTTCGCGACGGGCGGCCTCGACCTGGGCGTTCACCTCGCCGAGTTCAGGAGAAGGCGAGGGCGCTGGTGAGGCGGCTGGTTTTGAGCCATTTTCCTGAGGGGCCGGACGGCGGGCAGGAGCGAGATGAGACCCGGCCGGGGCGCCGTTGGCCTGGGCGTCGCGATAGCGCTGCTCGACGGCGGCGAGGCGCTGCCGGGCATCCGCGAGCTGCTGCTTGGTGGAGGCGAGCTCGCGGCTCTGCTGCTCGAGCTCATCGCGCCGGGCCTTGGCCTCGGCGATGCGCCTGGTTTCGGCGGCGAGGTCGGCGGTGCGAGCGGCGATGTTTTTCTCACAGGCGGCGAGCTCGGCCGTGCGTGCGGCCAGGTCTTTTTCGCGCGCGGCGAGATCTGCCTGGAGGCGCTGCAGGGAGCCTTCGGCAGCGGCGCCTTTTTGCTCAAGAGTCATGAGGAGGGACTCGAGATCTTTGACGGCGGCTTCATCGCGCTGGTGCCTGGTGCTGAGGGCCTGGGTGGCGGTGTTGAGGGAGGCGTGCCTGGCCTCTTCTTCAACGATGCGCTTCTCATGCTCGATGATCTGCTGGCGCAGCGAATTTAAGAGGGCCTCGTCTTGCTCGCATTCATCGCGTATCTGATTGAGGCGTGCGGCGGCCTGGTCCTTCTCGGCGTTGAGGTTTTGGATTTCCTGCCGGAGGTCGTTGGCGGTGGTGGTGAGACGCTGGAGCTCGGTGGACCTCTCGTAATGCTGAGTGTTGAGGCGCTCGAGGGCGGTCGTTTTATCGTCGTACTGGCCGGTGAGGGCGCTGATGGACTCCAGCCACTCACGATGGGCGGATTCAGCCTGCTGAACGGCGGCTTGCAGCGGTGTGAGTTTTTCCTCCTCGGCACGGAGAGTCTCCACGCGGGCAAAATGGAGGGCGCGCTCTTTTTCAGCGCGCTGCTGCCATTCGAGCAGCTCTTTTTCGGCCGTGGCCACCTCTGCCTTCAGGCGTGCTTTCTCCGCCTCAAGATGTGATTTTTCCTCTTCGAGTTGTGATTTCTCAGCTTCGAGTTTTGTAACGGCGTCCACGAGAGCCTGATCGGGCATGCGGCCTGGGGCCGGAGCAGGGGCTGCGGGTGCGGGTGCGGGCTCGGCTGCGGGTGCCGGTTTGGGCTCCGCTTCGGGTGCAGTGGAGGCCGGAGGCGCAGGAGGGGGCTCTTCGGGCGGGGAAGATGGCTTTTCTGGCGCGGGAGATGGAGGCGGAGAGGGCTCGGTGAAGGAGGGAGGCAGAGCGACGTCATGAGCTGATGCCTCGTCTTCGAGATCGAGTGTGCCGCGGAGCGGGCCGAAGGCGACGGCATCGCCATGGAGGAGGGTGCAGCTAAGCTGGCTCTCGCCATTGACGAAGGTGCCGGTGGTGGATTTCAGATCAAAGACCTGGAGGCTGCCGTCGGCATTCTGCACGATTTCGGCGTGGTGTGGGGAGATGCGCTCGTCATCGACCACGATGTCATTGTCCTCGTCACGGCCAATGGTGGTGTGTTCCTTGAGAGGAACCACCACTTCTTGTCCGTCTTCGAGAACGAAAGTGAGTTTGGCCATGGGGGATTAGGCGTTGAGACGCATGCAGCAAAGTCGATGAAATGCGCGGAATCAATCAGGCATTTGGATGTATCCGAAAATGAATGCAGAAAGGATGCCTCAATCCGCTGTTTTTTTAGAGAGACGGTCAAGCGCGGCCTCAAAATTTTTGAGCTCGGTGTGGGCGAGGTCGGCCTGCTGGCGAAGCTCGCCGCGCTGGCGTTCAGCCTCAACGATGTCGGTGCGCAGCTCGGCGAGCCGGTGCTCGAGCTCGCAGAGGCGTTCGCGGCGCTTTTCCTCCTCAGCCTGAGAGAGTTCGATGTTGTGGAGCAGGGCGTGGTGGCGCTCCTGCTCCTGGCGGATTTTGGCCTCAAGGTGGCGGCTCTGCTCGCGCAGCATGGCTTCGGCGGCGAGATTGGAACGATGCGGCGACTCGTGGCGGGTGCGCTCCAGGCGGAGCTGCTCGAGGCGTGACTCTTCGCGCTGCACATTTTCACGCAGATGGCTGAGGCGCGAGCGCAGCGTGAGCTCCTGAGCGGCGCCACCGACGCGGGGTCTGGGAAAGGTCTCAGCCGGTGGAGCGGAGCGGGGAGAAGAGCCGCCATGGGCCGCGCCGGGCGTGGCTGCATGCGCCTGCGTACGGGCCGTGGTGATGAGCTCGTGGAGGCCGGCCTTTTCCTTTTCGATCTCATGCCAGAGATCGCGGGCTTCGGGGGAATCCTGCGGGAGGGTGGCGAGGCGGGCGTAGAGCTGGTCCATGGCCTCCTTCCAGTCGCGCAGAGGCTGGAGGCGGGAGAGGATGTCCGCGAGGTCTCTGCGCGCGGTTTCGAGCTCGGAGGTGAGCTGCTGCTGGCGTGCGGCGTGCTCTTTTTCCACCTCGGCGACAAGCTGACGGACCTCCTCAAAGCGGGTGCGCTGGGTGCGCTCTGCAGCGGCAAGCTGGGCGAGCTCTGCGCGGAGGTCGTTTTCCCGAGCGTGCAGAACTTCGATGCGGCCCTTGATGGCGGTTTCATCGCCTGAGAGAGCCTTAAGGGCGGCTTTCTTCTCGGTGATCTGCGATTCGGCGGAGGCGATGTCGGTGTTTGCGCCAGCGAGCTGCTGGCCGGCGGCAGCGAGGTCTGACTTCATGCCGGCAAGTTTTTGTCCGGTGTCAGCGAGCTCCTGGCATTGATGGTCAAGCTCGGTGCGGCGTGCCTGAGTTTCCGCCAGGCGGCGGGTTTCTTCAGCGAGTTCGGTTTTGCGGGTGGCGAGATCTTTTTCGCGGGCGGCGAGCTCTTCCTGAGTGTGGCGCAGAGAATCTTCAGCGTGCTTTCGCGCGGCCACGGCCTCCGCGGTGGCTTTGGCGGCGTCCTGCTGGGAGGCCTGCAAGGTGATGATGCGGGACTCGAGGTCTCTGACCGCGGCGGCGGAGCGCTGCTGATCCTGCCCGAGCGCCGCGATGGCGGCGGTGAGGGCGGCCTGCTGCGCCTCGGCTTCGCGGCATTGCGCGCGAGTCTGCATGAGCTTTTCCTCGATGCCGGTGAGATCGTGGATGTGGGCCTCGAGCTGAGCGCGCTGCTGGGAGAGCTGCTCCAGTTTCTTTTCAGCGGTCTTCACCTGGTCTTCGCGGACGTCTGCGATTTCCTTGCTGTGCTGGGAGCGGGACTCGAGCTCTGCGAGCTGGCGGCGGAGGTCGTCGAGAACGGTTTCGTCATGGGCGCATTCGCCGCGGATCTGCTGAAGATGGGCGAGTGCCTGCTCGCGGTGGGCGGCCAGTCCCTCGATCTCGCTTCTGGCGGCGGCCTGATCCTGGGTGAGGTGCTGCAATTCGGAGGTCTTCTGCGCGTGCTGGGAGGCGAGAAGCTGGAGGGCGGCGGTCTGCTCTGCATGGCGGGCGTCCAGAGTCTGGATCGACTGGAGCCATTCGGCATGCGCGGCCTCGGCCTCCTGCAGCGCGGCCTTGACGGGGGCGAGGCGCTGCTCCTCGGCGCGGAGGGACTCCACGCGGGCCAGGTGCATGGCGCGCTCCGCGGCTGATTTCTCCTGAGAGTCGCGCATTTCCTTCTGCAGGGCAGCGACTTCATTTTGCAGCCGCGCTTTCTCCGCCTCGAAGCGGGAGACGGCCTCTTTATGCTCGGCCTGCTGCCTGGCCATTTGCTCTTCACTGGCGAGGTCCCGTCTGCCGCCGCGGTTTTTTTTGCGGGTGCCGACTTTGCCGGCTTTCACGGGAGAGCTGATGGCCACGACCTGAGTGTCCGAACCGAGAAGCTCCAGAGCGGGGGAGGCGCCGTTGGCTCCGTTCGCGGTGTGTTCTTCAAGATCCAGGACGGCGGTGAGGGGGCCGAATGCGAGGCTGTCGCCATGGCGGATGGTGCGGCTGCGGACGCGCTCACCATTGACGAAGGTGCCGGCGGTGGACCCGGAATCAAACAACTGGATGGTGCCGTCCGCATTGAGCACGAGCTCGGCGTGGCGCTTTGAGACGCGCTCGTCATCCACGACCACGTCATTGTCCTCCCCACGCCCGAGCGTGATGTGCTCCGCCAGGGGGACGACGATCTCCTGGCCGTCTTCGAGAACAAAAGTGAGTTTTGCCATGGCTGCGGAGGAGAATCGTGACTGCGGGAGACTGGGAACAAAGTCGAGGCGAGGCGTTGAATCAATCTTGCATTTGTTTCGATGTCGCAATCTGTGCGGGCATGCATGCTGAAGGCGAAGCCCATCTCTCCAAGAACTGCGCTGTGATGCGCCGGCTGATCAAGGCGCACGGGCCGTGCCCGCTGGTGCCGCACAGGCGTTCGCCGTATGAGGCGCTGGTGAGCGCGGTGGCGCACCAGCAACTGCATGCGAACGCGGCGGAGGCGATTTTGAAACGGTTCAAGGCGCTGTTTCCGAAGTCGCGCTTTCCACGACCGGGGGAAGTGATGGATGCCACAGACGAAGCTCTGCGCGGCTGCGGTTTTTCGATGGGGAAGATTCTGGCGATAAGGGACATCGCCACGAAGACGCTGAGCGGGCAGATTCCGGGGCGTGCGGCGGCGCTGAAGCTGGAGGATGAAGAATTGATCGAGAGGCTGGTGGCCGTGCGGGGCGTGGGCCGGTGGACGGTGGAGATGCTGCTTATTTTCACGCTGGGGAGGCCGGATGTGTTTCCGAGCGACGACTACGGGGTGCGCAACGGGTGGCGGGTGGCGAAGAAGCTGGAGGAGATGCCGAAGCCGAAGGAGTTCCGGGTGCTGGCGGAGCGCTGGCAGCCGCACCGTACGCTGGCGGCGTGGTACCTGTGGCGCGCGGCGGATGCGGCGAAGGGGTGACCCTGGATAGCGGAGAGATGCCTTTCGTGGCCCGACGGATGCGTGGGTGTTTTTTACGCGCTGATGGACGGGCGGGCTAAAGCCACACCCATCCTACGGTCCGGCATGCGTCAACGGGTTTGAGATCTGTATGCGAGGACGAGACTGTTATGGTGTCTCGCCGGCGGCCCAGCGGAGGGCTTCGAGCATGTGGCGGCGGCCGAAGCTGGTATTGAGCACGCGAGCATCGTGGCCGATGGCGGTGTAGAAGAAGCGGCCGCCTTCGGTTTCGCGGGTCCAGGCGGCAGGGTGGTCGGCCCCCATGGGCTGGACATTCATCTGCTGAAATTTTTCACGCACGGGCTCGAAGGTGGATTCATCAAGGCGCATGAGCACCTTCACATCCGGCTGGCCGGTGACGGGGCGGTCGTAGCAGAGCCATTCTTCGTTGATCCAGATTTCGGGGGCGAAGGGTTTGACGGCGGGGTGACCGGCATTGGCGGGATCGATCACGACACGGGCGGGAGTGCGCACGGAGTCTGCGGTGAAATCACAGCCCACGAGGTTTGCATACCAGTCCCAGGCGCTGTGATGCACGGCGGCGGCATGGACGGAGACGATGCCGTGGCCCTGGCGGAACCAGGTGATGAGATCGGCCCGCTGCTGAGTGTCGAGATCCTGACCGAAGTTGGTGGTGCTGTTGAGGACGAGGACCTGATAGCGCATGAGGTCATCGAGATTGAAGACGCCGGTGTGGTCGGTCTGATCGATATTCACGCCGATGTCCCAGCCGAAGTGCAGAAACCAGTGATTGGTGGCGGAGAGCGTGGGATGCACATACCAGGAGGGTTTGCTGTAAACCAGGACATTCTCAAGACGACGTGCGGGCGTGGGGTTCATGGCGATGAGCAAACGCGCCATTGCTAAGAGGCCTATCGGCGGCTAAGGAGGCGGTTCATGTCTTTCAAGCCTCTCGGTCTCGACCCACACATCCTCACAGCCATTCAAGAAGCCGGTTACACGGAGCCTACGCCGATCCAGGCGGCGGCGATTCCGGTGGTGATCCAGGGCGGGGATGTGATCGGCATCGCGCAGACGGGCACGGGCAAGACGGCGGCCTTCACGCTGCCGATTTTGACACGCCTGGCGGCCAACCCGATTCCGCAGGGGCAGCGCAGGCGCTCGCGGGTGCTGGTGCTGGCGCCGACGCGTGAGCTGGTGGCGCAGATCGAGGAAAACGTGCTGGCGTATGCGAAGCATCTGCCGCTGAAGATTGCCAAGGTGTATGGCGGTGTGGGCGAGAAGCCGCAGAAGGATGCGCTGCGTGCGGGGAGCGACATTGTGATCGCCTGCCCGGGGCGGCTGCTGGACCTGATGGGGCAGCGCTGCGCGGACTTTTCCGGGCTGGAGTACCTGGTGCTGGACGAGGCGGACCGCATGCTGGACATGGGCTTTCTGCCGGACATCCGGCGGGTGATCAACCAACTGCCGAAGAAGCGGCAGACGCTGATGTTCTCGGCGACGCTTTCGAAGGAGATCGAGGCGCTGACGCATGAGTTTCAGCATTCGCCGAAGATCGTGCAGATCGGCAAGCGGTCGAACCCGGCGGAGACGGTGACGCAGCTTGTCTATGAAGTGCAGAAGCACCTGAAGCTGAGCCTGCTCTCCCACCTGCTGAAGGATGAGAAGATGCAGATGGTGCTGGTCTTCAGCCGGACGAAGCACGGCGCGGACAAGATCGCCCGGAAGCTGGAGCAGACAGGGGTGAAGTGTGCCACGCTGCACGCGAACCGCTCGCAGAACCAGCGGCTGCGTGCGCTGGATGACTTTAAAAACGGGACGGTGCGGGTGCTGGTGGCGACGGACATTGCGGCGCGCGGCATTGATGTGGACGGGATCTCGCACGTGGTGAATTTCGACTTTCCGCACATCGTGGAGGATTACGTGCACCGCATCGGCCGCACGGGACGTGCGCAGGCGATCGGAGACGCGATCAGCTTTGTCTCGGCGGATGAAGCGGCGGATCTGCGCAAGCTGGAGAAGTTCATCAACCGCGGGCTGGTGCGCAAGCGTGCGGAGGGTTTTGATTACAGCGCCACTGCTCCGGCTCCCACGGGCGATGAACGGCTGGAGCGGCGTGAGCAGCAGCGGCAGTTTCAGCAGCGCCGGCCACAGGGGCAGGGCGGGCAGCAGCGGCATGGGCAGGGCGGTGGCGGTGGCGGTGGCGGTGGACGCCAAGGAGGTGGCCGGCCGGGTGGTCAAGGTGGCCAGGGCGAGTGGCGTCCGAGCGGCCAGGGTGGCGGTGGGAGGAGCCAGGGCGGCGGTGAGCGCCGTTCATCATCCGGTGGGTCGCAGAGGCCACAGGGGCAGGCGTCTCAGCGTGATGCACAGGCGCCTTCGACGGCACGAAAGCTGTGGAATAAGCTGACGGGGAGGTGATTGGTATCTCACGGAGTGCGCTTGCGCCAGTAGCTCAGAACGCAAGGATGGCCTCTATCTCGGCGTGAACTTCTTCGCGCGTGTGGGGGCGAGTCTCACCCTTCACACGGCGCAACACACGGGCATCCAATTCCGCACGCCAAGCGGGTGACAGTTCCTTTTCGTGATCGAGACTGGTGATGTCAATTGCGGCTGAGTTCATGCAGGGGATTTAACAGTTGAGAAGGGGGCAACCATGACGATTTGGCAACGCCTGGGGTCACTTCGCGAACCACCCTTTGGCGAGGGGACTGGTGGCGCAGAATTCGAGGAGTTGGTGGGCGACTTTTTCGCGGCCGGAGTTGCTGGGGTGGGTGCCGTCGGGGCCGAGGTCTTCCTTGGTGTATTTGAGGTCGTCGAGCTTGCGGCCTTTTTCGCCGTCGGCCCAGAGATAGGGGCCCCAGACAAGGAGGGGGGACTTGCTGAGGGCGAGGGATTCGTCTCCGCTGATCTGCTGCTGGATGAGGTGACGCACGGCAAAGGCGCCCTCATAGGCGTAGGGCTCGGGATTGAGGCCGGAGGTGGCGTAGCCGGCGTAGATGCGGCTGCCGAGATAGGCGATGCGGAGATTGGGGAAGCGCTCTCTGAGCAGATGGAGCACTTTGATGGTGTCTGCCTCCAACGTGGCGAGGTGCTCGGTCTTGGAGCCGGAGGGGCCGGCGTTGGCGAGCTTGACCCAGGCGACCTGCACCTGCTGCGGGGTGACATTGGCGCGCTGCAGGCGGTTCATGGCTTCAGGCCAGGGGCGGCCCTCGGGCTGGGCCCAGGCTGCCATGGTCTGGCCGCCCTGGGCGCAGTCCACGATGGTGAGCTTGTCCGACTTGCGTGGATCTTTGTCGGCGATGGTCTTGAAGACGGAGAACTCCTGAGTGGCGTTTGACATGCTGATGGAAACGAACGCGATCTTGCCGCTTTCCGAGGGTTTGCCCTCGTTATCGAGAGGCTGGATCTGGGCGAGAGCGGTTTCGGCGGATTTTTTGAGGGCTTCAGGGGGCTCATTGCTGCCTTTGCCGTAGAGGCCGCCGTCTTCGCCTTCGTACTTGTCGTCGGCGGTCATTTCCGTGAGGGGCTTGAGAGAGTCGGGGGCTTTGCGCTGGTTGGTGGGGCGGCCACCACCGCCACGATTGTTGCCGCGGCCGCGGACTTCCTTGGCGTGGTCGAGATATTTCTGATCGGCTTCGCTGAGCTTTTCGCCGCTTTGTTCGCGACGGTGGAGATCCTGGGCTTTCCGCCAGTCGATGCCGTCCTGGCCTTGCGAAGAAGATGTGCTGCTGTCCGATTTTGACTGCTGGGCCGCGTGGGCGGCTTTGGCGCGCTCGATGTATGCGGATTCCTCCGCGGTGAGCGTGGCGCCACTCTGGCGCTTTTCGAAAAGCTGGCGGGCTTTGGCGAAATCGACAGGGGTGTCGGCAGACTGGCTGCGCAGGGTGGCTGCGCCGAGGAGGGAGACCAGGGAGAGGAGGATGGTTGTCTTCATGGTGAGCGTGGAACCCCGCCGCGGCCGTTTGGATTCACTTCGTGCCCAAATTTAGCGGCGGGACGGCGGGATCAAAAGGGCGCAGGGCGTGTGAATCACATGAAAAACCTTTCATTGGAGACGGGCGACCGCCCTTCAGGGAAAATGCTTTTCGTCTTGTCATGGGCGTGCCGAACCTTCAGCCTGACGGGCTCAATCATGTCCGATTCCAACAGCACCCGCCGCGTCGTCATCGCCAGCTTCATTGGCACCACCATTGAGTGGTATGATTTTTTTCTCTACGGCACGGCGTCGGCGCTGGTCTTCAACAAGCTGTTCTTCCCGAACTTTGACGAACTGGCGGGGACGATGGCGTCGTTTGCGACGTATGCGGTGGGGTTCTTTGCGCGGCCGGTGGGGGGCATTGTGTTCGGGCATTTCGGCGACAAGCTGGGGCGCAAGTCCATGCTGGTGACAACGCTCATGCTCATGGGAGTGGCGACGGTGCTGATCGGGCTGCTGCCGACGTATGCGCAGATCGGTGTGTGGGCGCCCATTTTGCTGGTGCTGCTGCGCTTCATCCAGGGCTTCGGGGTGGGGGGCGAGTGGGGCGGAGCGGTGCTGATGGCGGTGGAGCACGGGGCCGCGGGCAGGCGCGGCTATTATGCGAGCTGGGTGCAGGCCGGCGTGCCGGTGGGGCTGCTGCTGGCGAATGCGGTGTTTAAGGTGACCTCGTCGATGGAGTCGCAGGCCTTTCTCTCCTGGGGCTGGCGGGTGCCGTTTCTGCTTGGCGTGCTGCTGCTGGCGGTGGGGATGTTCATCCGGCTGAAGATCATTGAGAGCCCGGTCTTCACCCAGGCGAAGGCGGAGGATGAAGGGCCGAAGGTGCCCATTCTGGCTGTGATCAAGGATCACCCGCGCAATGTGCTGGTGGCGATGGGGGCGCGCTTTGCGGAGAATGCGTTCTTCTACATTTTCACCGTGCTGGTGCTCAGCTATGGCTCGCAGCAGCTAGGGATGAAGAATGAGGACCTCTTAAATGCGGTGCTGGCGGGATCGGCGGTGCAACTGATCGCGATACCGCTGTTTGGGATGCTGTCTGACCGATTTGGCCGCAGGCCGGTTTATCTGGGGGGCGCTCTCTTTCTGCTGCTCTTTGCGTTTCCGTTTTTCTGGATGATCGAGACGCGGCAGATGGGGATGGTGGTGACGGCGGTGGTGATCGGGCTGATCGGCCATGCGGCGATGTATGGGCCGCAGGCGGCGTTTTTCTCGGAGCTGTTTGGCACGCGGGTGAGATACAGCGGGGCGTCGCTGGGGTATCAGCTGGCCTCGCCGCTGGCGGGCGGGCTGGCGCCGCTGATCGCGACGGCGCTGCTGGAGTACAGCGGAGGCCGGCCGTGGCCGGTGGCGGTGTATCTGATCTGCATGGGCGTGATCACGCTGGTGTCCGTGTGGCTGGCGGAGGAGACGAACCGGAAGGCGCTTTAAAAAATGACGAAACCAGAATGGCGAATGACGAATTCATTCGGACTTCATTCGTCATTCCGCGTCAGCGGCGTGTCTTATTTGGCCCAAAAAGTGTCTACTCGGGAACTGACGAACCAGTTGCAGAGCGGCGCGTTTCGTCTCCCTTGGCTGCCCTACCATGAACGACGCCTTCCCAGACATCCCCAAAATCCAGTACGAAGGACCCAAGAGCCGCAACCCGCTTTCCTTCAAGCATTACAACCCGGACGAAATCGTTGGCGGAAAGACGATGCGTTCGCAGATGCGCTTTGAGTTCATGGACAAGCTGGGCGTGGACTACTACTGCTGGCATGACCGTGACGTGGCGCCTGAGCTTGCCACGCTGGCGGAGAGCAATGCGGCGTTTGATGCCGTGGCTGATGAACTCGAGAAAGCGCAGAAGCAGACGGGCAAGAAGCTGCTGTGGGGCACGGCCTGCCTTTTCTCTCATGCACGCTACTGCCAGGGCGCTGCAACGAGCCCGAACGCCGGCGTGTTTGCCTATGCGGCGGCGCAGGTGAAGAAGGCGATGGATGTGACGCACCGCCTGGGCGGTGAGGGCTACACCTTCTGGGGCGGGCGCGAAGGCTACGCGACGCTGTGGAACACGAACATGAAGCGCGAGATCGACCATCTGGCGCGCCTGCTGCACATGGCGGTGGATTACAAAAAGAAGATCGGGTTCAAGGGGCAGTTCTACATCGAGCCGAAGCCGCGCGAGCCCTCCACGCATCAGTACGATTCTGACGCGGCGGCCTGCCTGAACTTCCTGCGCGAGCACAATCTGCTGGACCATTTCAAGCTGAACCTGGAAACCAACCACGCCACGCTGGCCGGGCACACGATGCGCCATGAGATGCAGGTGGCGGTGGCGGCGAATGCGCTGGGCTCCGTGGACGCGAACACCGGTGATGAACTCATCGGCTGGGACACGGACCAGTTCCCGACGAACATCTACCTGACCACGGAGATCATGCTGGAAGTGCTGAAGATGGGCGGCTTCACCACGGGCGGGCTGAACTTTGACGCGAAGTGCCGCCGTGAGTCGTTTGAACCGGTGGACCTTTTCCACGCGCACATCGGCGGCATGGACGCCTTTGCACGCGGCCTCAAGATTGCGCACGCGATGATCGAGGACGGCCGCATCGACACCTTCATCAAGCAGCGCTACAGCACGTTTGACAGCGGCATCGGCGCGAAGATCGAGAAGGGCGAAGTGGGCTTTGCCGAACTGGAAGCGCACGTCCTCGCGAACGGCGAGCCTCTGCTGGGCAGCGGCCGTCAGGAGATGATGGAGAACCTGGTGAACGACTACCTGTAATCGCGCCGGGAATTCGCGCAGTCATTCAGAGCCAATCGTGGAGGCGGCCGGAAACGGCCGCCTCTCTTTATGCAAATGCGTGAGTGTGAGCGATGGGCCCGATGGGGGAGTCAGGTTTCACCCGGCCCGGTGCATCGGGCTTCGCAGGAGATGCGCCGGATGGAAGCAAGGTGCCTTGCATCCGTGGGCAGGCTGCTGAAGCTGCGCGCATGAATGATCCCCTTTGGTTTAAAGATGCCATCATTTATCAGCTCCATGTGCGGGCTTTTTGTGATGGAGACGGAGACGGCATTGGTGATTTTCGCGGGCTGATTTCGAAGCTGAATTATCTGGAGCAGCTCGGCGTGACCGCGCTCTGGCTGCTGCCGTTTTACCCTTCGCCGCTGCGTGATGACGGCTACGACACGGCCGACTACATGTCTGTGAATCCGGTGTATGGCACGCTGGCGGATTTTCAGGAGTTTCTGAATGAAGCGCACCGGCGGAACATGCGGGTGATCACGGAGCTGGTGCTGAATCATACCAGCGACCAGCATGCGTGGTTCCAGCGGGCGCGCCGGGCGAAGCCGGGATCGCCGGAGCGTGATTTTTATGTGTGGAGCGACACCCCGGAGCCCTACCGCGAGGCACGCATCATCTTCAAGGACTTCGAGCACTCCAACTGGGCCTGGGACCCGGTGGCGAATGCGTACTACTGGCACCGCTTCTACTCCCACCAGCCGGATCTGAACTGGGAGAATCCGGAGGTGGAGAAGGCGATGTTTAAGACGATCGACTTCTGGCTGGGCATGGGGGTGGACGGGCTGCGCCTGGATGCGGTGCCGTATCTCATTGAGCGGGACGGCACGAACTGCGAGAACCTGCCGGAGACGCATGCCATCCTGCAACGGCTGCGGGCGCACATTGACCGGCACTTCCCCAACCGCATGCTGCTGGCGGAGGCCAACCAATGGCCGGAGGAGGCGGCGGCGTATTTTGGCAAAGACGGGGATGAGTGCTCCATGGCGTTTCACTTTCCGGTGATGCCGCGGCTTTTCATGGCGCTGCAGATGGAGGACCGCTTTCCGATCATCGACATTCTGGAGCAGACGCCGGCGATTCCCGCGAACTCGCAGTGGGCCATGTTTTTGCGCAATCATGATGAGCTGACGCTGGAAATGGTGACGGACGAGGAGCGTGACTACATGTACCGGATGTATGCGGCGGATCAGCGGGCGCGCATCAACCTGGGCATCCGTCGGCGGCTGGCGCCGCTGCTGCGGAACAGCCGGCGCAAGATCGAGCTGCTGAATGTGCTGCTGCTCTCACTCACGGGAACACCGATCATTTATTATGGCGATGAGATCGGGATGGGGGACAACATCTACCTGGGGGACCGCAACGGGGTGCGAACGCCGATGCAGTGGAGCATGGACCGGAATGCGGGCTTTTCGCGGGCGAACGCGCAGCAGCTGTATTTCCCGGTGATCATCGATTCCGAGTACCACTATGAGGCCGTGAATGTGGAGACGCAGGAATACAACCCGTCTTCTTTGCTGTGGTGGACGCGCCGCATCGTGGCCATGCGCCAGCGCTTCAAGGCGTTCGGACGTGGCACGATGGAGTTTCCGCCTTCGGACAATCCGCGGGTTCTCGCCTTCGTGAAGGAGTATGAAGATGAGAGAATCCTGGTGGTGGTGAATTTGTCCCGCTTTGCGCAGGCGGTGGAGCTGGAGCTGGGACGCTGGCAAGGCCTGAGACCGATGGAGGTCTTCAGCCACAACCGGTTTCCAGTCATTGGCACGGCGCCCTATTTTCTCACGATGGGGCCGCATGATTATCTGTGGCTGACGCTGGAGACGGTGGCTGATCCGCTGCGAATCGGAGAGAATTTCACACCGCCCCAGGTGGAGCTGGCACCGACCTGGCCGAACGTGCTGGCCACGCTGCACAGCCACGCTTTTGAGGAAGAGACGCTGCCAGACTGCCTGCAGCACTGCCGCTGGTTTGGCGGAAAGGCGCATGCGCTGCGCAGTGTGCAGGTGCTGGAAACCGTGCCGCTGGGAGCCGAAGCGACGGGGAATGACGCCGGGCTGCTGGGCTTCCTCCAGGCGAACTACTTTGCCGTGTCGCCGGAAACGTATGTTCTGCCACTGCAGCTGACCACCGCCGGGCAGGGTGGCGAATCTGTGGTGGCGCGTTTGACTTCACCTGAAGGCGAGGGCGTGCTGGTGGACGCCCTGGACGACGAGAATTTCCGGGCCGCTCTGTTTGACATCATTCTCAACGAGAAGCGCCTGCGCGGTGGCACAGGGGAACTCGCCGGCACCTGCGGCGAGGCGCTCAAGGCGCAGGCGGGGGAGCTGAAGCTGCCGCTGCCTTCACGCTCGCTGCGTGCCGAGCAGAGCAATTCTTCGATCATCTACGACGGCCGCTATTTCCTGAAGCTGTACCGCAAGGTGGAGCCGGGGCAGAATCCAGACGCGGAGGTGCTGCGCTTCCTGAGCGAGCGGCAGAAATTTGCAAATGTCCCCGGCTACTGCGGAGCCATTGAGCACCGGGTGCGGGGCTCGGAGGCGCGGGTGCTGGCGCTGCTGGTGGCAAATGTGCCGAACGAAGGAGACGCCTGGGAGTACACCCAGGGGACGCTGGGCCGGTACTATGAGCGGGTGCTGACCAATGAGCGGGTGCTCGCGCTGCCACCTGGAGGCACTGAGGGAGTGACGCCGGAACTGATCGACGAGGTTGTGGGCGGTGTGTATCCGGAGCGTGTGCGGCAACTGGGAGAGCGCACGGCGCAGATGCACCTGGCGCTGGCGGCGGACACGGAAGATCCTCATTTCGCACCGGAACCCATCACCGGTTTGTACCAGCGCTCTCTCTATCAGTCCATGCGCTCAGGGACGCGGCGCATGGCGCAGCTGCTGCAGGAGGGGCTGGAATCTCTGCCTGAAGCCTATCAGGGAGAGGCCGCCGCGCTGCTCCAGCGCCAGGGTGAAATTCTCAGCCGGCAGTCGGCACTTCTGACGCAAAAGATCAATGCCACGCGCATCCGCCATCATGGGGACTACCATCTGGGCCAGGTGCTGAACACGGGGCGGGACTTTTGCATCATCGACTTCGAGGGAGAGCCCGCGCGGCCTCTGAGCGAACGGCGGATGAAACGCTCGCCCCTGCGCGATGTCGCGGGCATGCTGCGCTCGTTTCATTATGCGGCGTACACCGCGCTGGGCCGGCAGCAGGGACTGAAGGCCGGGGAACCGGAGAACCTGGCCAGGTGGACCGAGATCTGGGTGAAGACGGTCAGCGCTCATTTCCTGGATGCCTATCTGAGCGCGGCGAAGGGCGGCTCTTTCCTGCCGGATTCCGAGAAGTCGCTGAAGGTGCTGCTGGACGCGTTTGTGCTGGAGAAGGCCGTGTATGAAGTCCGCTACGAGCTGAACAACCGGCCGCAATGGATCCATGTGCCGGTGCGGGGGATCTTGCAGCTTCTGGACAGCGGGCCACCGGTGTAGGTCGTGGCGAATGCGGCGGAGCGGTGAGGCGCTGCGGGAGGGGGCGGTGTGGTCAAGGAAGCGCTGGCTTTGCTTTCCGGAGGCGCGTGCGTGATCCAGGGGTGGACCTCGCTACGCGAGCTGACCCCGGGCTGCCGGCTGCGACGCCTCCGGGTCGTTTGCGGGCCACGCGGTGCATCATTTCAGAAAGTGAAAGAGGCTGGGCTGAAGTCAAAGCGCAGAGCTTGATTTGTCTAAATGCAGGCTCGTTTCAAAGGATTGCGGATGAGAGGCGGCAGTGTGATTACTTCTTTTCGTCTTTCTCCTTGTCCTTATCCTTCTCTTCTTTGTCAGGCTTGGTGAGCTCGCGCATGGGGTTGACGGGCTTCTCGTCCTTGTAGAGCTGGAATTTGCTTTTCACGGGGCGGCGGGGCCAGAAGTTGTTTTCGATGTCGGTGTCCACGAGTTCCTGGCGGGGGTCGAAGGTGACGGATTTGAGCTCCTTTTTGGTGAAGAGCATCTTGGCGGCCTTCTCGGTGTTGAAGCGCCAGATTTCGGCAGGGAGCTTGAGCTCTTCGGTGCTGCCGTCGGTGTATTCGACTTTTAGGATCACGGGGGTGACGAGGCCGCCGACGTTGCTGAACTCGATGAGGTAGAAGTTGTGCTTCGTCTGCAGCAGGGCGGGGTCGATCTTCTCTTCCTTGAGCTCCTTGATGAGGGACTCGAACTTCTTCTTCTCGCTGGGCAGGACGGTGGCCTTGTCGTAGCTGTCGTAGAAGTCTTTGAGCTCGGGGTAGCGGTCGATGCGCTTGGAGAGGGAGTAGTTGCGCTCGCGGGTGGTGGTTTTTGGGAGGTCGTCTTCTTCCTTTTTCTTCCTGGGTTTTTCAATGGAGGGATCGCGGGAGTCGAGCTGCAGCCACTTCACTTCATCGATGGAGACATCGACGTGGTCGGTGCTGTAGAACCAGCCGCGCCAGAACCAGTCGAGATCGACGCCGCTGGCCTCCTCCATGGTGCGGAAGAAGTCAGAGGGGGTGGGGCGCTTGAACATCCAGCGTTTCGCGTAGGTTTTGAAGGCGTGATCGAAGGCCTCGCGGCCGAGGATGTGCTCCCGCAGGATGTTGAGCGCGACGGTGGGCTGGCCGTAGGCATTGGGACCGAGATCGGCGATGGATTCGGAATTGGTCATGACCGGCGCGCGGTCCTTGAGGCGCATGTAGTCGGTCATGCCACGCTCGTTGCGGCGGTGCTTCCAGTCGTTTTCCCATTCTTCTTCGGTGAGGAATTCGACGAAGGAGTTCAGGCCTTCGTCCATCCAGGTCCACTGGCGTTCGTCGCTGTTGACGATCATGGGGAAATAGTTGTGGCCGACCTCATGGATGACGACGCCGATGAGGCCGTACTTGGTTCTCTCGGGGTAGGTGCCGTCTTTCTCGGGGCGCGGGCCGTTGAAGCAGATCATGGGGTACTCCATGCCGCCGATGGGGCCATTGACGGACCAGGCGACGGGGTAGGGATACTCGAAGGTGTAGCGTGAGTAGGTCTGGATGGTGTGGGCGATGGCGTGGGTGGAATACTTGTCCCACAGGGGCATGCCTTCCTTGGGGTAGAGGGACATGGCCATGACGGGTTTGCCCTTCACGCTGGCGCCTTCCACGGCCATGGCATCCCAGACGAATTTGCGTGAGGAGGCGAAGGCAAAGTCGCGGACGTTGTCGGCCTGGAAGATCCAGGTTTTCTTACCCTTGGGCTTGCTCTTTTCGGCGGCCTTGGCCTCGTCAGGCGTGACGATGAAGAGAGGTTTTTTGCTTTCGCTCTCGGCCTGCTTGAGGCGGTTGCGCTGAGTTTGGGTGAGGACCTTCTCGGGATTTTGCAGGGTGCCGGTGGCGGCGACGATGTGATCGTCCGGCACGGTGAGGAGGACGGTGTAGTTGCCGAACTCGAGGGTGAACTCGCCGGTGCCGAGAAACTGCTTGTTGATCCAGCCGGCGTAGTCGGTGTAGGCGGCCATGCGCGGGAACCACTGGGCGATGGTGTAGATGGTGTTGCCATCCTCCTTGAAGAACTCGTAGCCGGTGCGCGCATTGATGCGCTCGCAGTCATTGATGGGGTAGCTCCAGGCGATTTTGAAGACGAAGTCGGCGCCGGAGGCGAGAGGCTCATTCAAGTCGAGGCGCAGCATGGTTTTCACCACGGCGTGCGGGAGATCAGCGCCCTTGGCATCGGTGAGCTTGGTGATCTTCATCTCGCCGTCGTAGTTTTCGTAGGCGAGGAGGCGGTCGAGCGCGGAGTAGGTGATCTTGGCGGGATCAATGCCGCGCTTGGTGTTGGGCACGGCGCGCGAGTCGGCATTGTGGGAGAAGTAGTTTTGGTCGAGCTGGACCCAGAGATAGGTGAGAGGATCCGGGGAGAGGTTGTGATAAGTCACGGTGGCCTCGGCGGTGATGGAGCGCTTCACGTCATCGAGCTCGACGGTGATGTCGTAGTCGGCGCGGTTTTGCCAGTAGGCGGTGCCCGGGGCCCCGGAGGCATTGCGCTGGGCGGAGGGCGTGGGAATGGTGGGGTCGAGCTGCTGAAACTTGCTGACGGGTGCACCGGACTCGGCGGCGGTGGCGGCGAGGGAGAGGGCGGCGAAAAAGGCGGGGATGAGCAGCTTCATGGCGGGCGATTGTCCAAATACGGGAGCCAAAGGCAAGTTCATCATGCTCGCCTGATCTGGGGAGGGAAAGCGAGTTTCTTCCCCTTGCCTTCGTTTGCTGCTTCTGATTGCATCCACACCATGAATCCGCCTTCCGACTTCCTGTCCCGCCGAGATGCCCTGAAAGCCACGATCGCCTCCGTGGGGCTGGGGGCGCTGGCGTTTGAGCCTGCCCAAGCGGCTCCCGCGGCTGCGCCGGATGCGCGGCGGGGAGCGGTGAAAAAATACAGCATGAAGAAATCGATCAACCTGTGGGCGTTTCCATATCCTGAGAGGATGACGCTGCGGGAGTGCCTGCAACTGGCGAAGGATGCGGGGTTTGACGGCATCGAGCTGAACTACGATCTGGACAATGATCTCTCGCCGAAGCATGGCACCGCGGACTACGTGAAGATCCGCAAGATGGCGGATGAGATCGGGATTCAAATCAGCGGGCTGTGCTCGTTTCTCTTTTGGCCGTATCCGCTGACGAGCAATGATGCGACGAAGCGGGCGCAGGGGATGGAGCTGGCGGGGAAGATCGCGCAATGTGCGCATGATCTGGGCGTGGAGAATGTGCTGGTGGTGCCGGGGGCGGTGCACATCCCGTGGCGCACGGACCATGAGCCGGTGGCGAATGATGTGTGCGACCAGCGTGCGCGTGAAGCGGTGGGGCAGCTCGCGAAGCAGGCGGAGAAGCTGAAGGTGTGCCTGAACATTGAGAACATCTTTTTCAACGGCTACCTGATGACGCCGATGGAGATGAACGCCTTTGTGGACAGCTTTGGCAGCGAGCATGTGCGCGTGCATTTCGACACAGGGAACATCAGCATGTTTCAGTTTCCCGAGCATTGGGCCAAAGTGCTGGGCAAGCGCACGAAGAACGTGCACCTGAAGGAGTTCACGAAGAAGGGGACGGACTTCAGCCTGGAGACTTTCCGTCCGCTGCTGGATGGCACGACGAACTGGCCGGCGGTGACTGATGCGCTCGCGGACACGGGTTACGAGGGGTTCCTGACCTTTGAGTATTTCCATCCGTATGCGCATTATCCGGAGGCGCTGATTTACCAGACGTCGGATTCGCTGGACCGCATTCTCGGGCGCAAATCATGAGCTGGGAGACGATTGCGCTGCTGTTTTTCGCGGGCCTGAGCGCGGGCTTCATTGATGCCGTGGCGGGAGGTGGCGGGCTGATTTCTGTGCCTGCGCTTCTTTGGGCGGGCCTGCCGCCGCAGGTGGCGCTGGGGACGAACAAGATGCAGGCGGTGTGGGGCACGCTGATGGCGGTGCGGAAGTATGCGAAGGCGGGGTTTGTCTCGTGGCCGCAGGTGCGGCTCACGGTGCTTTTCACCTTTGTGTTTGCCTGTCTCGGGACGTGGACGGTGACGCAGGTGAGCAATGAGGTGCTGAAAAAGATCGTGCCGTGGATGCTGCTGGGGATCGCGGTGTATGTGCTGCTGAGTCCGGGGCTGGGAAGAACGGCGGCGAAGGCGCGGCTGAGCCTGGGGGCCTTTGCGTGTCTGGCGGGCAGCGTGCTGGGTTTTTATGACGGTTTCTTTGGCCCTGGCACGGGCACCTTTTGGACGCTGGCCTGCATTTCGCTGCTGGGGCTGGAGCTGACGCGTGCGACGGCCTTCACCAAGGTGGTGAATCTGACGAGCAATGCGGCTTCGCTGATCGTTTTTGTGATCAGCGCGAGAGTGAACTATGAGATCGCCGCGGCGATGATCGCCGGACAGCTCATTGGGGGAAGGCTTGGGGCGGGAATGGCGATCCGGCATGGGGCGCCGTTCATTCGGGTCATTTTCATCAGCGTGGTGCTGGCGATGGTGGCGAAGCTGCTGTGGGATCAGTTTGGGATGTAGTCCGCCCCGCATTTAAGGAGTCGAAAAATTGGTGGCAGTCTCCGGGGTGGACTGTGCCAGCCAGGAGAGGATGCGACGAAGATCATCGAGATGAGGTGCGGTGACGTGTGTTTCAATGAACTCGCCAAGCTCCACCTGAGGCGTTTTGGACAAGGCCATGGAAACGGCCAATCTTTCCAACTGAAGATGTCGTGATGATGACTCCTTCATCCAGGCATGAAGGATGATGACGGCGGCCGTGGCAGCCTCCAGCGACAGGCCTGAGGATTTGAGGAGATGACGGAAGGAAAGGGCCCAGTCCGAGGACTTGGAGGCGACAACCAGATCCCACGTCTCGTAACGTGCGCTTAGTTCAGCCAGCAAGGCGCTGACTTCCGCAAAGCTTGCATCGAAGGGAGCCGCTTCTCTGACTTTGCACATGGGCTTAAGAGCTCCTGGAAGCGAGCGCTTCGGGCTGCTAACCGGTCCGCTGCCCACAGGAGCGCGGGCCAACGGTTCTTCATAGATTGATGACACGGAACGTGCAGCACTAAAGTGAACCATGGGGCTGGCACAGACTAAAACGGCAGTGCTCGGCTCCAGCGATGGCTGAAAGACTTCGCGGGTGGCCACGGGTACTTTCTCCGCCTCGTCCCAGGCGACGAAGGAAGTCCCTGCGCAAACGAGGTTATTGGCGATGGCTGTTTGCACGGCCCGGGGCTTCTGCCCTTGGTCCAAGAGATGGCTGATGTGACGCTGTGCCCACAGCAGTCGCGGGGCTGGTGAGGTGAATGCAGCGGCGTGGATGTGAAGGTCAAAAGACTGGCGCCACAGGCTGCCATCCGTGCGGCGGGCCGTGATGGCGACATGGGGATGCTGGCTTTCGCGAAGACGGACGGGAACGAGAATGACTTCGCCTGCGTGCAGGTCCGCGAGGGAGGTGGTGTCCTCGCTGGGGAGGGGGGGCTTCACCTTCCAGCCTGAGGTCGGTGAGGACTGGGCGGCGCAGCGAAACCGCGAGGGAGCGCACGGCTGCGGGGATGTCGTCCTTGGGCGTCATGAGCGCACAGCGGCCTCCCGTCTGGCGGGAGAGGCTTTTCAGAAAGGCGTCGTTCACGGCGTCATCGATGCCGAAGCAATGGACGGGCAGTGTGGAATGAGCGGGCTTTTTCAGGAGGTCCAGGATGGCTGGCTCGTTTCCTACCTGGCCGTCCGTGATGAGAATGAGGCGCGCCGTCTTCGAGGCGCCGTGGGTTTTGCGGACTTTCAGCACATGTTCCAAAGCCGGAAGGAGTTCGGTGCCGCCGGCGGTGCCCAGGCGTGCCAGCGTCTGAAACCCGCGGTCTGCCAGCAGTTCATCCCGCAGCATGAGTTTTTCGGCGAAGTCCTGATAGGCGCTTTCAAAGCAGGTGATCCAGATGCGGTCTCGGGCGCCTAGCTCGCGCACAAAGGCGTGCAGGGCTTCGGCGCATTTCTGCCACTTCTGGCCCTGCATGCTGCCGGAGCGGTCGAGCAGAAAATAGATGTCCTGCACGTGGTCTTCCCCCGCCACGGAAACATCGGCGGCCTGGGGCGCGCGCAGTTGGAGGAGGGCGTGGGTTTCCCCGTTTTGGACTGAGGTCCATGCGCGCGGTTGTGGTTCAATGGCTGTCTTTTCCTCCCAGCGGAGCACAAAGTCGCGGTCCGGGACTTCTTCCGCCAGCGCGAGTTCGATTTCGACCTGCTCGCCTTTTGGGAAGACCACAGCGGGGTGGGTGGGGCTGGTGAGGGAGGTGGTGGAGACTTCATCAGCATCAAAGATGCCATGCACATACAGAGTGGCGGCGTCGGGATGTGTGCGAGCGATGCGCGGTGGTGTGATGCGGGAGGCATCCGGCACCTGGTCAGTGTCATCCGTGCTGCCGCGTCCGGAATTGGAGCGCAGGAGAGGCTTTCCAGGGATGTAACGAAAACCGGGGCTGAAAGGAATGCGCAGGCTGAGCCGGGTGCCGAGGCGGTCCAGGGTTTCGAAATAGGCCAGGCGGATCACAATGGTATCTCCTGGCGCCGCATTGCCGAGCTGGAGAGTGAAGAGGTTGTCCCGCTCCATTTCGACCAGGGCGGTGCGGTGGCCCGCGGCCTTCTTTTCCTCCACCACGCGGCGGGCTTCTTTCTCCTCCATGACCACGGCGCGTGTGACGCGGCCGTTGATGATCATTTCACAGCGAAAAACCGCCGCGCTGCCCGGCAGCGGGAAGGTGTAGGTGACGTCGAGGGAATCGCGGGCGGTTTGTTCAAAGACCTGCTCCATTTCCACCACGGCCACTTCTCCGGTGACGCGGAAACGGGTTTCCACGTGGGAAAGCGGAAGATGGATGCGTGTGGACGAAAGCCAGGCGATGAGGCCGAAGGATGTGTGATTCATGGCTGAGCTGGATTGGGTTAGTGGATGTGAGACGAACTGCTGAAAGGGCATGAGGTGGTGTCAGGGCGTGGCCTGGCTCAGGATCTTCTGAATGGCCTCCATCTGCTCTGAGGTGAGCCTGAAGCCGGGGCGGCGGGCGACCAGCATGAATTCCGGGCCGAGCGGCCAGGTCTGCCAGGATTCCGGCTGCATGGGCGCGGGAGGCGCGGCGGGAGCGGCAGTGGCGACGGTGCGGCCGCTCATGATCTCCCGCAGGTCCGCGTCGCTGCGCCCAAAGAGGAGGGACTGGATGCGGGTGAGCGGCAGGCCTTCCGACTGCAGGACGCGCACACAGCAGGCCTGCAAAAAGTGGCGCTCCCCATAGCCGCTGCCGCCACCCTCCGTGGGTGCGTCCAGCACACCCATGGTCCGGTAGTAGCGGAGCGTGCGGACATGGGTGTCCATGGAAACCTGGCCATTGGCGGGAACCACACGGTGCTTCGAACACCAAGCGGTGACTTTCTCGGCCAGAGCATCGACGGTCAGGTTCACAAAGGGATATTATGACAGTAACACTGTTAATGCAAGTGGATTTGAAGACGTCGTTTTTTGCACCGGAGGCAGGACGTGGCAGCGGAGCCTTTTGCGCGCTATGGAAGCCAGCCGGATTCGTTTGGAGAGACGGGGATCTTTTCCCGCTTGCGGATCGGGAGCGAGTTTGCGAGCCAGTGCACGATATGAGCATGCAGACTGAAGCCAGCGCTTTTCGGGTGGTCTTTGTTGACCGGTGGGACCGCCCCATTTCAGGCAAAGAGAAGATGCATGCGACGCTGGAGGAGGCTGAGTCCTTCTGCCGCACGTCGGTGATCCGCAAGCTGGAAAGTCTTCATGAAAGCCAGCCGTCCCTGCAACGCGTCCTGAATCATCATCGAACCGAAGGGCAGCGTCCGCGCATCGAAGGGGCGTCGCTGGCAGAGCCCGTGTGTTTTGATGATTTTGCGCGCCACTGGATTGGTCAGAGGCTTTTTCCCGGGTGGGAGGAGATGCTGAACCGTCTGGCTGCGGCGTTGCCAGAAATCCCGCGTGGTGAATTTCGGTGGACCCACCATGGGAATTGGATGAAGAGGCATTGGAGGCCTGAGTGGCCTCATACAGCCGATCTCGAAAACCTCAGTCTTGGGATCGAGATGGAACCGACGTGCCTGAGCGAGGCTGTTTTCGCGGTATTCCGTCGGCACGCCTGGGAGGCGGGCAGGCTGGAGCTGCAGCATCTGGCAGAAAAGTGCTGGTCCCAAATGGAGCGGCTGACGCGCGGCCATTTTCTGGCAGGCTACAGCGAGGGGGAGAGATATGGGATAAACTCAGAGTGGCTTCTGTCCCACATGTGTGAAGCGGAGTTGAGCGCCGAAGGGGTGCTTGAGGTGGCCTGTGCCGCAGTGCAGAGTTACAGGCCCGAATTAGAAATACTCAGGGCCGTGCTCGACCATGGAAAGAGCCGTCTGCAAGACGAGGTGGAACGAATGGAACCCGCGGCGGAGGTGCAGTGGTCTCGTGATCGTGAAAGCGGGCTGGCGGCAGACGTGGCGTGGGCCAGCAGGCGGGTGATTGATCTGGTGCTGGAGGTGGCGGTGAAATCCGAGAACCTGGAAGGGGTGAAACTGGCGCTTGAGCATGGGGCAAATCCCAATGCGCGGATGCTGCGGGTGGAGGGCAGCTTCCGTGAGAGGCATACGGGCCTCAGTCTGGCCATGCGACTGTGCAAACCTGAGTTTGTGGAACTGCTGCTGAACCATCCGGGTATCGAGGCCGGCCCCGCCCAGGCCGTGGCACTGTGGTGGGCGCTGCGGAAGACGCACGACAAGTGGGTGGAAGTGCTCTGCGCCAAGGGCGTGGCATTTGAGCACGATGAGGTGCCGACCTGGGTTCAAGCGATGAACGCGGAGGAAAAGGCTGAGAGCTGCGGTCCGTTCAGCGTGTTTTTCCAACCGCAGGAGCTGGAGCTGGCGCGTCGGCTAGCGGCAGAGCTGCCATGCGTGCCGCCGGACCATGTCTCATGGTTTTATGAAGGCAATGGTCAGGGCGGCATGTGGCACACGGTGCTTGAGTCTCTGCTGGAGGCGGATGATGTGGGACGGCTGGAGCGTCTGGCAGAACTGGGGCTGTCTCTGAAACTGACGACGGCGGATTACGCTGCAGTGGCGCATGGCGGCAGTGCACGCTGCCTTGCCTGGCTGATGGAGCGATGGGGAATGCCCGAAGACAAGCGTGCCTTGATCCTGGCGCAGCTGCACGGTGTCCCGGTGCCGGTGAAGATCGAGCTGAGCTGTCATCAGTGGCGCAATGACAGCATTCCGTTTCACGTGGAGCTGCTGCGGGACACTCTGCATACTCTGGTGGCAGATGCGCGGCAGTGCCATCGTCTTTACGAGCTGATGATGATCCGCAGGCCGGGTGATGTGCTGAAATACCTCTGGGTGCGTGTGATCAATGTGCCGCGCTCCGTGGCATCCCGCTGTCGTGATGCGGCGGACAGGCAATGGCCTGCGGGCTGCCTGCCTTTGCTGAAATTTGACTCGTTTTTCTACTGGGCCTGGGACGACACTGAGCCTGAGTCCTCCACATGGCTGACGTACCGGGAGGGGGCGGAGTTTAACGAGACTTTGAACACGTTGTATGCGGAAGTGAGGCAGGCCCAGGATGAGCTGCGCCATTCGGATGATGTGTTGATCCAGGCGGAACTGCGCGGCATCGACCAGCAGACTCACCACCTGGATCGACAGCCGAATCCGCCGGTGGAGATCACGTGTCCTGGCGCTGCTTCGCATTCACTTGTCAGCCCCCGGCGCACGAGTGCCTACTACGACAGGCTGCGGGAAATCGTGGCGCGGCCGGATGTGCGCATTGTCTCCATGCACACCGGAGATGACTACCAGACGCTGCGCATTCTGTGTGCCGAGCAGCGCCGCAGGGCCATCGCCACGGGAAAGGCGCTGATGGATGCGCTGACGATTCATGTGCTGACAGACGGGCTGCCTTTCACGCGGGGATGGCGGCCGCAGATTGTCACCTGGCAGGAGGGGCTGGGGTATGGGGACCTGTTCATCGACGGAGGGCCCTGCCGGAGCTCAGACGATGACAAACCGACATACACCGAAGAGGGGATTTGCTACAACTTGCGGTTGTTCAAGATGCGGTTGTTTCTCACCCATCGTTCCGTTCCCGCGGGGGATGCAGGCTGGGCCCGCTACGAAGGCGTGGGATGGACATTTTTCGAAGATCTGCGAACGGACCAGGGCTATGCCGAGGGTATAGCGCATTCGATCGAAAGGCATAGTCATTGGCCCCGGGGGAAAGACTGAAGGCCTCTCAATCATTCAAGGAGGACGGGTCGGTCCCAAACAATTGAATCCGTCTGAAAATGCAGGGCGTATTTGCCTGTCACTCTCCCATGCCTATGATCGCCGCTCCCATGACCACTGTCCAAACCACTGCCCAAGGGCGTCAGTTTCCTAAATTCGATCTCTCGCGCCTGCTCGGTACCGTATTCAAGCCCACGTTTGGGCGGAAGATTTGCATTCTCATCGACCTGCCAGATCTCGCCGAAGCGAAAGATTATGCTTTCCTGAAAAATCCGGCGCGTCCGATCCAAAAGCGTGCGCATGACCACTTTTACCAAGGGCTGAAAAATGGCGTGGCCGAGGAGCTGGCGCTCAAGGGCGGAGAAATGTACGCCTACAAGCAGACGACGGGCAGCAATCTGGACCTGCCCGACCTGTGCGTGGACATGAGTGGCAGGGAGCTGAGCCTGGAGAAGGATGTGTATCCAAACTACGACATCATTCTGTGCATCTCCACCTTCTCCGCCACGGCGCCGCTGACGGCTTTTGCCAAGCAGTATGGCTTCCGCGGCGCGACTCTTCACGGAGTGAATGATGTCATCCTCAACTCCGGTCTCGCCGTCGATTACGAAGTGGTGAGCAAGGATGCTGAAAAGCTGCGCAAAGCCATGACGCGCGCGGATGCGGTGGAGATCGATTTCACGGTGGAAAACGGCCCCGACATGACGGTGCGCCTTGAGCTTGGTCAGCAGGAAGCGCAGAAAAGCCATGGCCTCTGCCAAGGAGATGCGCCCGACATTGCCAACCTGCCTGCTGGTGAAGTTTACTTTGTGCCGACGGGCGCCGAGGGCACTTTCCCGCTGAAGTATGAAGACGGCACGCTGGGCAAGCTGACCGTGACGAAAGGCTGCATCATCAAGGCGGAGCTGATCGCCGGGAATCAGAAGACCATCGACGAGCACAATGCCAAGCTGGCGGATGATCCGATGACGGGCGTGCTGGGAGAGCTGGGCTTTGGCACGCAGGTGCTGCCGGTTTCGGGCGCGGACATCCAGGATGAGAAGGTGCTGGGCACCTGCCATCTGGCCACGGGTCGTGACGACCATCTCGGCGGGCACATCACGCCTGCGCAGTTCAAGCGGCACCAGAACGCGACGCATGATGACATCCTGTTTGCGCCGCACAAGACGCCGAACTTTGACATCAAGCAGACGCGCATGTACCGCGATGGAGCGGTGACAGTGCTCAATGAGCATTTCCAGCCGTCGAAGTATTTGCTGGAGGCGCTTGCGACGGCATAAGGGCTGGGCAAAGCTCACCGCAAGGTGCCGATCATACTTCACATCAGCTGTCATTCTTGTCAGCAGGCGCCGCACTACGAACGGCGGTGCAAGTCTTTGGTGGGCGAGCATGCGAACGGGCCGCTTGTCTCCAGCACCTTTTCGGCTTTTGAGTCGCCTTCAGGCGACATGTTCTCGCTGCCGCATCCCGGGGAGGGCAGCGCCCTTGCCGGGATGGGAGAGGACTGGGGCATTGCGGCATCACAAGGGCGAATACTTGCGGGTTCCGTCATGACTTGCGACGAATGTGGCACTCTTGCCCAGGATCTGCGGGTGGCGCACGTCGTAGGTTGCGGGCTGCCTCCGGCAGTTGGAGTTTTGGCGGTGCTTGCTGCCTCGTTTGGAGGCGGCATGTCGCTGCCCGTTTCATTTGTGGCGGGGTTTGTTGCAATGTTCGGAGCGGGCTTATTTCTCGACCGTCGCAACAAGACACGATGGCAGGCCCGCAATGCCGCGCTGCGCCTCAGAGGCTGTCCCGCTTGTGCCGCAACTCGTCTCCGCCCACTGAGTGGAGGTGAGAGGCAAATGCCCTGCCCGCATTGTGGGCAACGAAGCGTCAGTTGTGAACGCTGGGGTATTTCGTGAGGAAGTGTGGCGGGAGATTCTGGCAGCTTTTTTTTGGTGGCCGCGTATCTACCTGACCGGCTGGTTTGGCTGGTTTCATGCACGGCATGATCGCACGGCGAGAGAAGATCTCGGCCCTTCTGATCAGGTTGTTGTGATGAAGCCGAGCCGTTGGCCGTCCTTCCTTTTTCCTCCTGCATGTCCACCATCACCACCGCCGAAACCCACGCCAACATCTACGAGACCCGTCGCCTGCTCGACGAATACCTGCTCTTCCACTACGGCCAGCCCTCCGAAGTGCTGCCTTGGGAGAGCGGCCCGCGGGAGGCGCTGGGTTTTCCAGTGCGCACGGTCATGGAGCTCATTGATCTTCCGCGCACGCCCTGCGAGGCCGTTGCGCTCGACCTCGGCTGCGCGGTGGGACGTTCGAGCTTTGAGCTGGCGACTTTCGGCGTGGGGGTGCTGGCCATTGACTACTCGCAAAGTTTTGTGGATGCGGCGGCGGCGCTGGCGCGGGATGGCAGCATGAACTACGAGCGCGTGGATGAAGGCAGCGCGCGGACGGCGCTGGTGGCCCGCGTGCCGGAGAACCTGCGGCGGGACCGGGTGCGCTTTGAGCAGGGGGATGCGATGAACCTGCGCAGCGACCTTGGCGACTATGACATCGTGCATGCGGCGAATCTGCTGTGCCGGCTGACGGATCCACTGAAGTTGATCGAACGGCTGCCGAGCCTGGTGCGGCCGGGCGGGCAGCTTTTGCTGACGACGCCATGCACGTGGCTGGAGGACTTCACGCCGCGTGGGAACTGGCCGCAGGGCTCGACGCGGGAATGGCTGACGTCTTTGCTGGAGCCGCACTTTGATTTGTCCAAGACCTGCGACATGCCGTTTTTGATCCGCGAGCATGCGCGGAAGTACCAGTGGAGCGTGGCGCTGGGGATGAGGTGGCGGCGCAAAGTCGCGGAGGTTTGAGTTTGCGCGATTGATTTCCGCCGGCGTTTACGTCTAGGCTGGGTGATCATGAAAAACGCTCTCCTTCTCGCCTCCCTTTTTGCCGCCGCCGCTGTGCAGGCGCAGACTCCGAATTTCAAAGAGCAGCAGATTGATGATGCGGTGGGCATCGGCTACGGGCTGGCGATCGCGGATGTGAACGGGGACCAGCGGCAGGACATCCTGCTGGCGGACAGCAAGGTGATCGTGTGGTATGAGAACCCGACGTGGAAGAAGCACATCATCGCCGAGCACCTGACGGAGAAGGACCATGTGTGCCTCGCGGCGCGTGACATCGATGGTGATGGAAAATGCGAAATCGCCGTGGGGGCGGAGTGGAACCCCGGAGACACGGTGGGCAGCGGCGCGGTGTTTTACCTGATCCCGCCGGCGGACCGCACGCAGAAGTGGGAGCCGGTGAGACTGACGCACGAGCCAACTACCCACCGCATGAAATGGGTGCGCAACCGGGGCGGACGCTATGACCTCATCGTGGTGCCGCTGCATGGACGCGGGAATGACAAGAACGGGGAAGGCGCGGGCGTGCGGGTGCTGGCCTACCACATGCCGGACGATCCGCGCAAGGAGTGGAACACCACGCTGGTGCAGGGGACGATGCACAAGACGCACAACCTGGACATCATTCCCGCTCCGGGCACTGAGGCGGAGAGCCTGCTGCTCGCCGGACGTGAAGGAGTGGTGCGGCTGGACCACACCGACAACGGCTGGAAGGAGCAGTGGATCACGCAGCACCCCAAAGACTCCACCGAGCTGCAGGGGGCGGGCGAGGTGCGCTGGGGTGCCTTTGCGGGCGGTCAGCCGTATGTCACCACCATTGAGCCGATGCATGGAGACAAGCTGGTGCTTTACACACCGAAGCCGGGCGGACCGAAAAATGGCGAGTGGCAGCGCCGTGTGCTGAGCGACCAGCTTGTGGACGGGCATGCCATCGCCACGCATGATCTGCTGGGGCTGAACAACCGGCAGATCGTGGTGGGCTGGCGTGCGCAGCAGAAGGTGGGCAAGGTGGCGGTGAAGCTGTTCTGGACGACGAAAGAGGACGGCAGCGGGTGGCAGGAGGCCTTCATTGATGACGGTGGCATGGCCTGTGAAGACGCCGTTTGTGCCGATCTGGATGGAGACCGCGATTTGGAAGTGATCGCCGCGGGCCGTCGTAGTAAGAATGTTAAGATTTACTGGAATCAGCGAAGCCAGTGAAATTTAATAGGGGTTGTAGGGACTAGGAGTCGGGTTGCAAGGGCGCGGGATGTGCTCATAAACTCATACCCGCTATGAGAGCCACACGACTTTTCATTTCTGCCGCATGCGCGCTTCTCCTGAGCCAGTGCGCCATTTCGGACTTCCCGCTGTTCTCTTCGCGCTCCGAAGTGGTGCGACGGCCGATGATGATCATGCCGCCGTTTTCCTCCCAGCCGGTGATGTATGTGTGGCATGGCAGCAGCAGGCCCGGTCCGCTGAGTGTGAACATCGACCTGAGCGAGCAGAAGGCCTACCTCTTCAAAGGCGGTGAAAACGTCGGCTGGACGTATGTCGCCTCAGGCCGGAGTGGTTTTGCCTCGCCCACGGGAACGTTCCGCATCATGGAGAAAATCGTGAACAAGCGCTCGAACCGCTACGGTATGATCGTGGACAGCCATGGAAATGTGGTGAACAGCAACGCGACGGCGGGCGTCTCCCGCGTCCCGCCAGGCTGCCGTTTTGTGGGAGCCAGCATGCCGTACTGGATGCGCATCACCGGCTATGGTGTGGGCATGCATGCGGGCCCCATTCCGAATCCTGGATCTCCGGCCTCACACGGCTGCATCCGCCTGCCGCGGGACATGGCCGAGACGATCTTTCAGCACGCTCCGGTGGGTGCGCGGGTGACGATCATGCGGTAGGGGAGGCCAAACCGTTTACGGTTGTTTACAGTGGCTGACGATTGTTGACGGTGGTTTGCCGGAAGGGCGAGCGCGGGAGCGATGGGTGATCTTGTGGTCCGTCACGCACGAGAAGGAGAGATTGGAAAACAACGGTCAACCCTCGTCAACAACCGTAAACCACCGTCAACTCTTCACGGCTTGAGCCAGGATTTCCTCGAAGCGCTGGAGCCAGGCCTGGGTGCTGGTTTCGCGGAGGAGCCACTGGCGGCCGGCGCTGCCGAGGAGGAGGCGGGCGGTGCCGGGGGTGGCTTCCATGGAGAGGACGTCCTGCACGAGGGCCTGGACGTCTCCGGGCTCATGCTGCAGGCCGGTGACGCCGTGCTGGACGATCTCGGTCAGGCCGCCTGATCTCGCGGCGAGCACAGGCTTGCGATAGTCGTAGGCTTCATAGACCACGAGGCCCAGGGGCTCCCACCAGGTGGAGGGAATGATGACGGCGCGGCAGCGGCGCAGGGCTTCGCGCTTGGTCTCGCCGCCGATGTGGCCGAGCTGGCCGATGTAGGGATTGGTGCGCAGGCGCTGCTGGACTGTGACGTGCAGGGGGCCCTCTCCGGCGATGTGCAGCAGCGGGGTGTTTTTGCCGAGGCGCTGGTGCAGTTCGTCCCAGGCATCCAGCAGGGGGAGGATGCCCTTGGTCTCCGCCAGACGGCCGATATAGAGGTAGTAGCCGGCGTCTTCGATCGCGGGTGGCTGGGGCATGGGGTTCCAGGAATGGCGCAGGGTGTGCACCCGTGCCGCGGGCAGGGCGCCGGTGCTGACCAGCTTTTCCCGCATGAAATCCGACACAGCGATCCAGGCCTTCACGCTTTTCAGCCAGCCGCTGCGGTGCAGCCCCTTGAGCATGAGCGCGAAGAGGGCGCTCTTCACCACGGAGCCCTGCCAGGCTCCGGCGCACACCTCCTTCCAGTAGCTGCCGTAGAGGGCATCGGGGGTGAGTTTGCCCTTCACCTGCAGCGTGCCGCCGACGGAGAAGGGGCGGAAGTTGTGAAGGAACTGCACCACGGGCAGGCGGCGCTTTTTGGCGGCGTGGTAGAGGGAAGGGGAGCCCACCGGATGGACATTGTGAAACACGGCCGCACCCGCGCCGGAGCTCTCCAGCGCGGACTCGAAGCGCTGCCGCGCATCGCGATTGTAGAATAGGCGCCGCGCCTGCTCGAGCCTGGAGGGGGCGCTTTCCCCCGTCCACTCCGCGCTGTCAAACTGGCACCAGGTGATGTCATGGCAGGTGGCCAGGTC
Source organism: Prosthecobacter sp. (assembly GCF_044227185.1). GTDB lineage: Bacteria > Verrucomicrobiota > Verrucomicrobiia > Verrucomicrobiales > Verrucomicrobiaceae > Prosthecobacter. The sequence goes on from NZ_JBGAFO010000003.1 coordinate 583,415, forward strand.
CGCGTGGATCTTGTCCGCGATGAGGTCCTCCCCGCCTCGGAAGAGGTAGCGATTGAAGACATGCAGCAGGGCGCGGGGTGAATGGGGGGTGGCAGGAACCATCGAAAAGTGGGGAGCAAAGAAACCAGCGCCGGGCATTTGCCAAGCAGGACGCGGGCCACGGGCTGATTCTCGCATGAATTGCAGACCCGTCTTGCCTAATTTCCAGGCTCGTGATATTCACTGCCACCATGAAGCCCGCCAACCGCAGCCTCTTCATCGCGGCAGCTTTCGCCGCCGCCAGTGTTTGTGCGCAGGAGGCCGCACTGCGACCGTGGAAGGATGCGCAGGGAAGGGTCATTCAGGCCACCTTTGTCAGCGCCACCGCGGACAGCGTGACGCTGAGGATGGCGGATGGAAGGGAGCACCAACTGGCGCTGACCCGCCTGTGTGCAGAGGACCAGGCGTTCGTGAAAAGCCAGATGTCGGCTCCGGTCGCCACCCAAAAGGCGGCACCTGCCGTGGTCGCGCCTGCCCTGGACCGGCTGCCTGTGGAGAAGCGCACCTGGCCGGAGAATGTGGTGGTGCCCACCAAATCCATTGAGATTCAGGTTGTGGAGGAAAACCCTGCGGCGCGGAAGTTTCTCTACCGCTCTGAAGGCTTTGAATTCAACTCGCAGGCCAAGCTGGCGGGAAGTGTGATGAAGGAGGTGGCGCGGACCTTTGAGGCCACGAAGACGCTGGTCTCCTCCCTGCCCTGGGGAGTGGTGTGCAAGCCGCCGGAGGGATTTGAGCGCTACAAGGCGGAGCTGTTTGAGACGCGGAAGGACTACATCGCCGCAGGCGGGCCGGAAAACTCCGGCGGGGTGTACATGAGCGGGGACAAGATCTTCCGCGTGCCGTTTCCCAGCATCGGCCTGAAGCTGCTGGGGAAGACCTACGCGAAGGACGACAACTACGACGGCGGCACGCTGATCCATGAGATCACGCACCAGGTGATGGACGCCTACCTGACCTTTCTGCCAGTGTGGGTGATCGAGGGCACCGCCGAGTACACGGAGATGCTGCCGTACAATGCGGGGAAATTCCGTGCAGATGCGCACCAGAAGGGGATGAAGGACCACATTCAGGAAATGCAGAAGCGGGGGTATGCCGTGGAGATAGGCAGTCTGGAGGAGCACCTGACGATGCGGCGGGACAAATGGTCCGGCATCGCCAACACCTCGAACCGGAAGATGGGTGAGCTCTACTTCCGCTCCGTGCTGGCGGTGTATTTCTTCTGCCACCTGGACGGTGACAAGGACAAGAAGGGCCTGCGCTTCATCAAGTTCATGGACGCCGTGTATGGCGACACCGAGGCGCTGCGCACCTTTTTCAAAGACCCGCGGGTGAAGCATTTTCCAGACGGGCGCTTCAGCTACCCGACGAACTTCCCGCCGCCGGACATGAAGCCTGATTCCGCGCCCTTCAAGCACCTGGACCTGCTGCTGGACGGGCGGAGTTATTCACAAATCGCGAAGGAAATGACCGAGGCATACAAGAGCATCGGCGTCAAAATCTCGGTGGACTGAGCTGAGGAGGGAAAAAATCGCGAAAATAGCGCATTTCATGGGGGCTATTTCGGGGTTTACGCATGAATGGAGCGACTGAGTATGGGGAATAGAATTTGGCGTCTTGGAATGCTTTCGCTGTGCAAAATACCATATATGGATGAAGGGGACACCGCCGGAAGTTCAACCGTTTCAACTATTTCAACGCCTGGGGATACGCGAGCACTCCGCCAGGCGGGAAGTCACATTCCTCAGGCGTGTCGGCAGGGCTGCGCATGAACACCGGCAAAAACCTGGCCCTCCCAGAATACTCCCTCCCGTTGCTAAACGCTTCATGCGTTATTTCGCGACTTTTGCACCCCCGCGTTTGACGCACCGCATCGACTGTGCAAGATGCCGGGCTTTCCGGCCCCGCGATGCCGTAGCACTGGCCTGCCGCCAGTGACTCCTTCGCTCCGAAAGCGCCCAGATCATACGCTTTCAACTCCAACCCTCCGACATTCGTCATTCCGCATTCGGATTTCGTCATTTTCCCCTCCCCATGCCCAAAGACACCACCATCCATCGCATCCTCGTCATCGGTTCCGGCCCCATCGTCATCGGCCAGGGCTGTGAATTTGACTACTCCGGCGTCCAGGCCTGCAAGGCCCTGCGCGAAGAAGGATATGAAGTGGTGCTCATCAATTCGAACCCGGCCACGATCATGACGGATCCGGAGTTCGCCTTCCGCACCTACATCGAGCCCATCACGCCGGAGATGGTGGAGAAGATCATCATCAAGGAAAAGCCGGACGTGCTGCTGCCCACGCTGGGCGGCCAGACCGCGCTGAACTGCGCCATGGCCCTGCACCGTGCGGGCACGCTGGAAAAGCACGGTGTGCGCATGATCGGTGCGAAGCCGGACGCCATCGAAAAGGGCGAGGACCGCCTGCTGTTTAAGAACGCCATGCTCAAGATCGGGCTGGACCTGCCGCAGTCCGGCGTGGCCCACACGATCGAGGAGGCGCGGGCGATTGCCGAGGAGATCGGCACCATGCCGCTGATCATTCGCCCGGCCTACACGCTGGGTGGTACGGGCGGCGGCATCGCGTATAACAAGGAGGAGTTTGAAACCATCACGGCCAGCGGTCTGGATCTCTCGCCCGTGACGGAAGTGCTCATCGAGGAATCGCTGCTGGGCTGGAAGGAATTTGAAATGGAGGTGATGCGCGACAAGGCGGACAACTGCGTGATCATCTGCTCCATTGAAAACCTGGACCCGATGGGCGTGCACACGGGTGACTCCATCACCGTGGCGCCGATTCAGACGCTGACGGATCGCGAGTACCAGATCATGCGCGATTTCTCCTTTGCCTGCATCCGCGAGATCGGCGTGGAGACGGGTGGCTCGAACATCCAGTTTGCCGTGCATCCGGACACGGGGCGCATGATCGTCATCGAGATGAACCCGCGCGTGAGCCGCAGCTCCGCGCTGGCCTCCAAGGCCACCGGCTTCCCGATTGCGAAGATCGCGGCGAAGCTGGCGGTGGGCTACACGCTGGATGAACTCAAAAATGACATCACCCGCGAGACGCCGGCGAGCTTTGAGCCGTCCATCGACTACGTGGTGACCAAGGTGCCGCGCTTCACCTTTGAAAAATTCCCCGGTGCCAATGAGACGCTGACCACGCAGATGAAGTCCGTCGGCGAAGCGATGGCGATCGGTCGCACGTTCAAGGAGTCGCTGCAGAAGGCGCTTCGCAGCCTGGAGATCAAACGCTTTGGTCTCATCGGTGATGGCGCCGACAAGGAAGTGGATGACGAGACGCTGACCTCCAAGCTGACGGTGCCGAATGCCGAACGCATCTTCTTCCTCGGCCAGGCCTTTGCGAAGGGCTGGAGCGTGGACAAGGTGTTTGAGCTGACGAAGATCGACCGGTGGTTCCTGCGGCAGATTGAGGAGATTGTGAAGGAGCAGGTGGAGCTGACGAACTGGACAGATGTTGGTCTGCTCAATATCAAAGATGCTGACGTCATTGCTGCCAATTCAGAACGTCATGTCCTTCACACCTTGAACCTGGTCCGTGAGTCGAAGCCTGATGCTGATCTTGCCCAAACTGTGCCGCAGAGCCGCGAGAAGCTTCGGCGCCTCAAGCGCTTTGGTTTCTCTGACGTTCAGATCAGCCAGCAAAGCCGCAACAATTCCGTCATGGTTTATAAAGCGGATGGAAGCCAAGAGAGCATCAAGGACAATCAAGGTGTTTCCCCTCTCGATGTTCGGGCCACCCGCAAAGCTCTCGGCATCACCCCCACCTACCGCCTCGTGGACACCTGCGCGGCGGAATTCGAAGCCTACACGCCCTACTACTACAGCACCTACGGCATCGAGGACGAGGTGCGGGACAATGACCGGAAGAAAGTCATGATCCTCGGTGGCGGCCCGAACCGCATCGGGCAGGGGATTGAGTTCGACTACTGCTGCGTACATGCCTCCTTCGCCCTGCGCGAGCTGGGGTATGAGACCATCATGGTGAACTCGAATCCCGAGACGGTCTCCACCGACTACGACACGAGCGACAAGCTCTACTTCGAGCCCCTCACGCTGGAGGACGTGCTGAACATCTACGAACGCGAAAACCGCCACGATCAGGTGCTCGGCGTTATTGTGCAGTTCGGTGGTCAGACGCCGCTGAATCTCGCCAAGGGACTCGAAGAAAACGGCGTCCGCATCATCGGCACCTCGCCCAAGAACATTGAACTGGCGGAAGACCGGAAGATGTTCGCCAAGCTGCTCGACGATCTCGGTCTCGCCCAGGCCCCGAGCGGCACTGCCACCTCGCTGGAGGAGGCGCTGGCCATCACCGCGAAAATTGGCTACCCGAGCCTGGTGCGCCCAAGCTTCGTGCTGGGCGGCCGCGCCATGCAGATCGTTTATAGTGATGCTGAGCTGACGCATTACATGAAGAACGCTGTCGAGGCCACGCCAGACCGTCCGGTGCTGGTGGACCGTTTCCTGGAAGACGCCACGGAAGTGGATGTGGACTGCATTAGCGACGGCGAGACCACGGTGATCGGCGCGATCATGGAGCACATCGAAGAGGCGGGCATCCACTCCGGCGACAGCGCCTGCGTCATCCCTCCCTTCAGCCTCACGCCTGCCATGCAGGACCGCATCCGCGATGCCGCGAAGAAACTGGCGAAGGCTCTGGGCGTGCGCGGTTTGATGAACATGCAGCTCGCGGTGAAGGGCGATGATTTGTATGTGATCGAGGTGAACCCGCGTGCCTCCCGCACGGCGCCGTTTGTGAGCAAGGCCATCGGTGTGCCGCTGCCGAAGCTGGCGGCGAAGATCATGGCGGGCAAAACGCTCAAGGAACTGGGCTTCACCGAAGAAGTGCATCCCAAGCACCACAGTGTGAAGGAGGCTGTCTTTCCCTTCAGCAAATTCGCAGGCGTGGACATCATCCTCGGACCAGAAATGAAGAGCACCGGCGAAGTCATGGGCATCGACGACGATCTCGGCATGGCCTTTGCCAAGAGCCAGATGGCCGCCGGCGGCACCCTGCCGACGAAGGGCAATGTCTTCATCAGCGTCAAGGAAACCGACCGTCCGAACGTGGTGCGCATCGCCAAAGGCTACGCCGACCTCGGCTTTACCCTCTACGCCACCAGCGGCACGGGTGGCGTGATCAAGGAAGCCGGCATTGCGGTGAACATCCTTCCCAAACTCGCCAGCGGCCAGCGTCCGAACGTCATCGACCTGATGAAGAACAAGGACATGGCCCTGGTGATCAACACGCCGAGCGGCAAGAACCCGCGTGAGGACGAGATCAAGATCCGCACGGCCTCGATGCAGAACCGCATCCCCATCATGACCACGCTGCGCGGCGCCGATGCCGCGCTGCGGGCGATCAAGTCATTGCAAGGGAGCGAGGTGCAGGTGCGGGCGCTGCAGGAGTATCACAAGTAAAACAGACGGGACTCATGCCCCAATTTAAGTCACTCCTTCCGGTCAGGTTTGCCGTCTTACATAGCGGTGAACCTGCCGAGGTGACATTGAACTTTGCTAACAACACGGATGTGGCATTAACCACCCGCTGGAGGGTGCCTCAGCTGGCGGATCCTGTCATGAGGTCTCGTGCTGCCGATTCGAGAGAGTTTGCTCTGCTTGCGGCCAAGCGTTGGCGGCATTATCGCGATATACACAATACTGCTCGGAGCATTGCTGAACTCCAGCGCATGATCGCCAAGGATGCTGAAGGGGAGTTTTGCTTTCATCTCAAAGTCACCGCAGACTGGTTTCCGGGCAGCTTGGGAGGAGCAATGGTTCGTCGCACATGGTATCATCACCTCGCTCTGGATTTTCTTTTTGTGCATCCGCGTATCTCAAGCAAGCTCGTTGACGTGCGTTCCGTGGGGGTGCAGTTGCTGCAAGGCATTTGTGTGGTTGCTCATGCTCTGGGCTGTCAACGGGTGTGGGGAGAGACCACCCAGGACTCAGCGCCGTTTTATCGCAGATATCTCGAAGAACCGGTGGATGACCAATTTACGATCAGCACTGCAGAAATCGCCCGGCTCTCAGCGAGTCTTGAAAATGTTCGCATCGGGTGATCGAACTTCAGGTTGCTGGAAAGCATCCTGAGCCATAAATTAAAATCATGAAAATCAACAAGCCAATCGCCAAGATGACGCTCGCCGAAAAAGCTGCGCTCAAAGCCCGCATGCTGGCGCGTGGTCTGGATGACAGTGATGTTTTCCCTGGGGTGCTGGGAAACAAGCATCATGTGACCCCTAACAAACCGCTCCGTCGTCGGAAGCCTGCCCAGGCTGCTGCCTGATGGGCTGGAGCAACAACCATGAACGATCATCCTCTGCCCACCCTCCGTAATCAACTTCTCAGCCTGCACAAGCTGCTCATGAATTCCGAGCGTGCGGCGTATGAGGCGGAGGGGAATGAGATCCGGTCGCCGATGGAGTTTTTGAAGCTGCTCATGGAGCATGAGCGCTTTGCCTGGCTGCGCCAGCTTTCACAGCTCGTGGTGATGATGGACGAGGCGATGGAGGAGAAGCCCCCTGTGACTAAAGAACGCATGGATGCGCTTGTGGCGGAGTCAAAGCATCTGCTCATGGGCTCGGAGGAGCCGGGGAGTTTTGCGGCGCGCTATGCGCAGGCCCGCGAGCGTGACGCGGCTGTGGCGGCGGCGCATGAGGGGATTAGCAAGGATTGGGTCGGCAGCTCATGCTGAGTTTTTGAGCGGCTAACGGCAGAGTTCCCCTGTTGGCCGGTTTCGTTCTTCACTCATTGTTTAACGAGAAAACAAATCCGATTCTCTTGCGGTCAATGCAGCAAAGAAAATATTCGAGAGTCCAACTCCCGTCTTCTCTAGTGACGTAACCGCAGCATCCGCCCCAATGATAGGGACCCGTGCCCCGAGTCCAGTTGGAAAAAACTCGAGGCGATTTGAATTCAGCCATAAACGACTCGGCCAGCACTCTTGCGCCACCAGTTTCGAGCCGTCTGCTAGTGGAATAGTGGATGGCTTCCGTGATGGTGTTCTCCAGAAATTCGATCCCGTGCTCAGGGCTGAGCTCTTCGACTGATTCTGCAGTCACGTTCGTCAGGCTGATCAGCTCTTTGTTTGTCTCGCCTGGGAAGCCTTCAAAGCCCGGATATTGTCGAAACCACTCGATTGCTCTTTCCAATGATGGAGGAGCTTCATTTTCAAGATCTGAAAAGACGAATTGGAGGTATATATTCCAGATTGGTGCTTCCTGATCGTAAAGTTGATGAAAGGTCTTCATACTTGGAGGCATCTATGGTGCTTCGTCATGGCAGAAACAAGCTGACTGTTTTCGATCAGCGTCACACACGCAATTGGCCACTTTTTTGACCGCGTCGGAACCTTCGGGGAGCTTGTATTCCAGCTCAATTTGCCTTGCTGCGCTTGCCCTTCGGCCAGCCTGCAGCTGGCTACCTTCGAGGCGCTTCGGTTCAGCAGGAAAGGTCCGCTTTTTCTTTTTCATGAACTGCAGCACGCGGTCTGACCTTGGCCCCAGAGGACGTTGAAGCGTCCAGATGCACTGCGATTGGCTTATGGTGCTAAAGATCATAGGGTGCATGGTCGTATTGCAATGAACGCCGCGTTCGCAGCCATCCATGAATTCCACACGCACCCCTCTCTCCCGGATCCTCGCTCTGCCTGTCTTGTTTTTTGTCTCAACGGTCTACGGCCAAAATGGGGACGCCATGGGGAAGGTGCCGCCTTCGCTGGTGCCGGCGGAGCTTGTTCCGGACACGCGGGCTTTGTCTGCGGATGAGGAATTGAAAACCTTTCAGGTGGCACCGGGCTACCGGGTGGAACTGGCAGCCAGTGAACCGCTGGTGGGGGATCCGATCTTTGCGCAGTTTGGTCCGGATGGGCGGCTCTGGGTGGTGGAGATGCTCGGGTACATGCCGGACATTCAGGGCAATCGTGAGGATGAGCCGGTGGGCCGGATCGTGATTCTCAAGGACACCGATGGCGACGGGCGCTTCGATGAAAGCAAGGTCTTTCTCGATCAACTCATGTGCACAAACCATCCCTGGCCGCCCCGAACTGGCGAACCCGGAACATGGCGCGAACTCGCCGCTTTGGGCGCTGGACAACTGGATCTACTTTGCGGAATACGCGGCGCGTTTTCGCTGGCGTGGCGCGGGCACTTTCGAACGCAGCCTCTCATCCGTGCGTGGCCAATATGGGCTCAGTCAGGATGACTTTGGCCGTCTCTTTTACAACTACAACTCTGGCCACTTGCTGGGTGACATGTGGCCTTCGCAGTACCGTCTGCGCAATCCGCACTATGAGAAGTCAGGAGGCCGCATCACCCCGCCGGTGAACCAGGCCGTGTGGCCCATCCGTGTGACCCCCGGCACGAACCGCGCCTACATTCCTGAAAACATGGCGGGTTACAAACTGAAGAACTTTACCGCCGCGTGCTCACCCTGGATTTACCGGGGCGATCTCTTCCCGACGGATGCTCTTGGCAATGCCTTCGCCTGCGAGCCGGCTCTGCATCTGGTGAAGCGAGACATTGTCACCCTCGAAAAAGGCAGGCTCGTGGCGCGTGAAGCCTACAATCAGCGTGAGTTTTTAGCGTCCACGGATGAGCGCTTCCGTCCTGTCAGCATGACCACGGGGCCCGATGGAGCGCTTTACGTCGTTGATTTTTACCGGGGCATCATCCAGCACCGCATCTCACTCAGTCCCTATCTGGAAAAATACATCCAGGAGCACGATCTTGTGAATCCACGCGGCCTGGGGCGGATCTGGCGCATCGTTCCTGAAAATGCCGGGACACGTCCTGCACCCAATCTGGCGAAGCTTGGCAATGCAGAGCTCGTCCCCATCCTCGCTCACCCCAATTCCTGGCACAGGGAGACCGCCCAGCGCCTGCTGGTCGAGCGTGCGGATGCAGGGGTTGTCCCCGCATTGGAAGCTCTCACGCACAGCGATGTCGCGCTCGGCCGCCTGCATGCCTTGTGGACGCTCGATGGCATGGGCAAGACCACCTGGCCGGTGATCGAGGCAGCGTTCGCTGATGTCGATGCCCGCGTGCGCAACAGTGCCGTGCGCATCGCTGAAGTGTTCCTGGCCGGGGAAGGGCGCGCCGCTGTGGTGGCCAGGCTCATCGCCCTCTCCACCACCGAACCGGATTCGCAGGTGCAGACTCAAATCGCCCTGACGCTTGGCGAGTGCCAGGACCCGGCGGCCGATCTGGCCATGGCTGCGATGGCCAGCCGCGTGCCCGATCACCCCTATCTGACGGAAGCCATCCTCAGCGGGGTCAAAGGCCGCGAGCTGGAACTGCTGGAGCATTGCCTTGCCTCTGGAAGCGGCAAGACTCTGATCCCAAGCCTGGCGGGCTGTGTGGCCAGCGAACGCAATCCAGCCCGTGTCTCACGGTTCCTGGCACTCGCGGAAAAGGCCGGTGCCACGCCTCGCAAAACGTTGCTCGCTGGCTTCACCGCCAATTCGACGGACTTCACACGCCGGAAGGTGAAGCTCGAAGCCAAACCTGCTCTTCTCGACACTCCCGGCACCGAAAAGGTGGCGGCCATGCTGACCTGGCCGGGCAAGCCTGTGCCCGCAGGGTTCAAGCCGCCGCGCCCGCTGACGTCTGATGAGCAGAGCCGTTTTGAGATGGGCAAGGCGCTGTATTCCGGCATCTGCGCTGGCTGCCATCAGCCAAGTGGTTCAGGCCTCGATGGCATCGCCCCACCGCTGATTGATTCCGAATGGGTCAATGGCTCGCCCGAACGGCTCGGTCGCATTGTTCTCCACGGCGTGCGCGGCTACATCACGGTCAAAAAGAGGCGTTACCAGCTCGACATGCCTCCGCTGGGCGCTTTGGGCGATGAACCTCTGGCGGCCATTCTCACTTATCTCCGACGTGAGTGGGAGCATGGTGCGGAGCCCGTCTCAGCGGACTTTCTCAAAGCGGTCCGCGAAAAGGAAGCGCGACGTACCGATTCGTGGACAGAACAGGAACTGCTCAAGATTCCGTGACCGAGCGTCTCGCCGCCCTGCACCTTTCGGCGTTCTCCAAAACAACAGGCCTCGGGGCCGCATCAAGCAACTCCGAGGCCGTGACTTGCTGAAAGGAGTAAGGCTTGCTCAAGCCAGCGCTTCTTTGCAGTACTGCACGCACTTGGCCACTTCCTTGACCGCATCGGAGCCTTCGGGAATTTTGTATTCCAGTTCGATCTCGGCAGGGAAGGTCCACTTTTCCTTTTTCATGAGCTGCAGCACTTCCTTGATCGGGGTCTGGCCCTGGCCCCAGGGCACGTTGCCGCCGTCGGCGGTGCGGTCCTTGAGGTGAAGGTTGGTGATCCGGTCGTGATATTTCTCCAGCACGGGGATGGGGGACTTGCCTTTCGTGCCGGCGACGTAGTGGCCGATGTCCACGTTCAAGCCGATGTACTGGCCGAGTTCCAGGATGGAGTCGAACTTGTCCATCTCCGGCAGGTTGTTGGTGTGGTTGTGAAAACCGACCCAGATCTTGTGCTTGTCGGCGAACGGCGCGAGGCGCGCGGCGAGGATGGCGTTGCGCTCGGTGGTTACGGCGGTGCAGCCCAGCGCCTTGGCCACGAGGAAGTTGAACTCGATCTCCTCATCCGACTGGCCGAAGCCCATCTTGTGAATGTGAATGTTCACGCCTGCGTCGTTGTACATTTTCCGCATTTCGGCACACTTGGCGAGCTCCTGCTCACGCTCGGCGTCGGTGATCTTGCCGCCTTTGATGCCTGCGTAAAGCTGGGTCGGTCCGCCCATGAGCTCGGTCTCGCTGAGGCCGTCTTCGAGCAGCGCCTTGAGCGTCTCCTCGGCGGTCTTGGCCATGCTGCGGTAGCTGTAGGTGATGCAGCCGATGCGCACACCGCCGAAGACGGAGTTCGGTTTGTCCGCGGCGGAAGCAAAACGGGGAAGGGTGAGGCCTGTGGCGGCGGCGAAGGCGGTGCCAAGAAAGCTGCGGCGTGTAAGCGGAGTCGATGTCATGGGTTCGGAAAGCGGTTGAGTGGGGCGGTTGCGGGCATGTGTTTGCCACACTCCGCGCATGAAGTCACGCCAAACTCTGAATGAAAGGGCGCGTCCGCGCTCCCTTCTTGCTCTGCTCCTCTCCCCACGCTAACGGATTTCCATGACACTTTCCCTCCCCCGCTGGTTCGACCTTCACACCCACTTTCGCCAAGGCCCCGCGATGGCTGCTTATGTGAAGGCGCACCAGGACATGGGCTGCGCCGGGGCGCTGGCGATGCCGAACACGCAGCCGCCGGTGGCGCGGGTCAAGGGGGCGGCGCAGGGGGATGCGTGGTCGATTGAGAGTTACTCCGCGGAGCTGCGTGCGGCGGGGGCGGGTGGGTTTGAGCAACTGATTGTGCCGCTTTATCTGACGCGGCAGACGACGGCGGCGATGATTCGTGAGGGCGCGTCCTCGGGGCTGCTGCGAGCGTGCAAGTATTACCCGCCGCATGGAACGACGAACTCAGAGCATGGTGTGCCGATGGATGATCTGATCGGCGGTGAGGTGCTGCGGGCGATGGAGGAGTGCGGGGTGGGCCTGTGCATCCACGGTGAGCAGCATGCGCTGAGCGGGCCGGACTACATCGATGCGCAGCAGAATGCGGAGACGCAGTTTTACACGGAGCGCATGCCGCGGCTGCTGGCGGCGCATCCGAAGCTGCGGATTGTGTGCGAGCACATCACCACCCGGAAGGCGGCGGAGTTTGTGGCGGCTGCGCCGGAGCATGTGGGAGCGACGATCACGCCGCAGCACCTGCTGTACACCCTGGGGCATCTGATTCAGGGGCTGAAGTATCATCTGTACTGCCTGCCCATTGTGAAGTTTCAGGATGATCGCGCGGCGCTGCGGGCTGCGGTGATGACGGCGGGGCAGACGAAGTTTTTTGCGGGCACGGACAGCGCCCCGCATACGACGAAGGCGACCGCCTGCGGCTGCGCGGCGGGCTGCTTTACGGGAGGCTGTGCACCACAGCTTTATGCGATGGCGTTTGAAGAGGCGGGCGCGGATCTGGGAACTGCCGAAGGGCGGGCGCTGTTTGAGCGCTTCCTTTGTCTCAATGGCCCGGCGTATTATGGATTTCCGGCGTCAGAACAGCGTTTTGTGATGGAGAAAAAGCCTTCCAAGATGGAGCCGCTGGAGACGCCTGCAGGTCCCGTGACGCCGCTGCCGGTGGGCATGGGGCTGGAGCTGACTTGGAGCCTGGTGGGCTGAGAGCCGCAAACGGTGCGAATGCGTGGTCGAACGTCGGCAGGACTTGATAGAATTCAATGCATGTGGAGCGTTGGTTCTAAGCACGGTGCTGGAGATGAGGACGCGACTTCTCCAGCTCCCCTTGTGTCCCTCATCCGACCACTCAATCGTTTCCCATTCATCATGATCCAAAAGCCACGCTCCTCCCGCCGTCAGTTTCTTTCCCAGGCCAGTGCGGCCGTGGCCGGTCTGGGGCTGAGCCGTGCAGCCGGTGCCGAGCAGAGCGTGACGCTGCCCTTTGCCAATGGGGAGCGGCGCATGGTGCAGTTTCCGCAGAAGCGCCCGCTCATCCTGCTGACAACACGCCCGCCGCAGATCGAGACGCCGATGGAGGTCTTCAAGGAGGTGATCACTCCGAACGACGCTTTTTTTGTGCGCTACCATCTGGCCAATGTGCCGCGCAGTGTGGACGCAGCCGCCTTCCGCCTGGAGGTGAAGGGGCTGGTGGAGAAGCCGCTGCAGCTCTCCCTGAAGGAGCTGAAGACGCAGTATGAGCAGGTGGAGGTGGTGGCGGTGAACCAGTGTTCCGGGAACAGCCGGGGATTTTTCCAGCCGCGCGTGGGCGGCGGCCAGCTCGGCAACGGCGCCATGGGCAATGCCAGGTGGCGCGGCGTACGGCTGAAGGATGTGCTGACCAAAGCCGGCGTGCAGGCCGGGGCGAAGCAGGTGGTGTGCAACGGGCTGGACACTCCCACGCTGCCGCAGACGCCGGACTTCATCAAAGCTCTGGAAATGGACCACGCGCTGGATGGCGAGATCCTGCTGGCCTACGAAATGAATGGCGAGCCGCTGCCGCTGCTGAACGGCTACCCCCTGCGCCTCGTGGCACCCGGCTACTACGGCACCTACTGGGTGAAGCACCTGAACGAGCTGAATGTGGTGAAGGATGCGTTTGAGGGATTTTTCATGGCCACGGGCTACCGCATCGCCACCACACCCGGCGGCTGTGTGGAGCCGGGCACCACGCCTACAAGCACGGTGCCCATCACACGCTTCAAGGTGCGCTCCTTCCTCACCAGCCATCTGGATGGTGCGCAGGTGCAGGCCGGTGCGGTGACACAGCTCAGCGGCATCGCCTTTGATCATGGCGCAGGCATCACCGAAGTGGCGGTGTCTGACGACGGCGGCCGCTCCTGGCAGGCTGCGGAGCTGGGCAAGGATCTGGGCCGCTACTCCTTCCGCCCCTGGACCTTCGCCTGGAAGCCGCAGAAAAAAGGCCCCTGCGAGCTGAAGGTGCGTGCAGTGAACCGCATTGGCGAGAGCCAGGCGCTGGAGCCGCTGTGGAACCCGCAGGGCTACATGCGCAACGTGGTGGAGACCACCCATGTGACCGTGGCCTGATCATTCACCCTCCATCTTTTCTCCGCTGCATTATGAACAAGATCTTTCTCAGCCTGCTCCTCATCGCGGCCAGTGCCGCCCGCATTTCCGCCGCAGACAAGACCGCTGCCGCCGGCGGTGAGCCGGATTTTTCCAGCTTTGTGTGGCCGGTGGAAAGCGGCACCTACAAGCCCGGCGCGGGTGTGGAGCTGGCGCAGGGTCTCTGCATCACCTGCCACTCCACCGAGTATGTGTCCACCCAGCCGCCGCTGCCCCGCAAGTTCTGGGAGGCGACGGTGAAAAAGATGAAGGACAAGTACGCCGCGCCACTGCCTGAAGACAACACGGCGCTGATCGACTACCTGACCAACGCCTACGGCGTGAAGTGATTTCGCGGGCCGCTTACCTGGCCGCCTTCTTTGGCGGTCCGCCTTGAGGCACCACCTTCACAGCATCCGCAGGCACCGGGGCCTGCGCGGGCGTGATGAGGGGTAGATTGTCGGGGAGGTGCTTCAGGAGGAAGTCCTTGTACTGAATCTTCATGGGCGGACCGCGATGGACCTGCACGGCGATGACGCCTTCCAGCGCACGGCCTTTTTCATCGAGGTCGATGACGTCCACGGTCTGCACGCCGTCGATCCAGTGCTGGTGGTGATTTCCCTCAACGAGTACGCGGTAGTCGTGCCATTGCCCGGCAGGATGACTTTGAATGGGCAGCTTGCCCACCACCCAGGGCTGGGCCTGGGTGTCGATGATGACTTTTTCACCCGTGTGGGCCAGGATGCGGCGGCCGCGCTCTTCATAGAGCATGCCGTTGTAGTCGTCCTTGTCCGGAACGACATCGCACTGGTAGCCGGTGACGACCCATTCACCGAGGTCTGGGCGCTCCAGGCCGCGGTACTGCAGGCCGCTGTTGCCGCCTTTGGTGACTTTGACCTTCACGCGCAGCTCGAAGTTCTTCACCTTGCCGCCCTTCCAGGTGATGAAGCGGTTGTAGTCGAGCTTGCCATCGGTGACGCCGGTGAGGCAGCCATCTTCAACGGACCACCAGGTGCTGCCACCGCTCCAGCCGCTGAGGTCTTTGCCATTGAAGATGGCGGTGAAGCCTTCCGGTGGGTCTTCGGCCCGAAGGGGGAGCGTGATGGCGAGCAAAGACAGGCCAAAGAAAAGAGGGGTGCGGAGCATGGGGGGGGATGAGGTGAGGCATTTCTAAACGAACGGGCGGGCGGCTTGTTTATCAATGTTTAGGCGGCGGCGCTCCCCTGCTTGCTGTCGCGGCCACCCCACGCTAACGAAATGGCATGATACTCACGCTTCCCCGCTGGTTTGATCTGCACATCCACTTTCGCCAAGGCTCCGCGATGGCCGCTTATGTGAAGGCGCACCGGGACATGGGCTGCGCGGGGGCGCTGGCGATGCCAAACACGCAGCCGCCGGTTTCGCGAGTCTCAGGGCCTGCGCAGAGCGATGGCTGGTCGATCGAGAGTTACTCGGCGGAACTACGGGCGGCGGGGGCGGACGGGTTTGAGCAGCTTATTGTGCCGCTGTATCTGACTCGGCAGACGACAGCGGCGATGATTCGTGAGGGCGCGGCTTCGGGGTTGCTCCGGGCTTGCAAATACTATCCGCCGCATGGAACGACGAATTCAGAGCATGGCGTGCCGATGGACGATCTGATCGGCGGCGAAGTGCTGCGGGCGATGGAGGAGTGCGGAGTGGTGCTGTGCATCCACGGTGAGCAGCATGCGCTGAGCGGGCCGGACTACATCGATGCGCAGCAGAATGCGGAGACGCGGTTTTACACGGAGCGCATGCCGCGGCTGCTGGCGGCGCATCCGAAGCTGCGGATCGTGTGCGAGCACATCACCACGCGGAGGGCGGCGGAGTTTGTGAAAGCTGCGCCGGAGCATGTGGGCGCGACGATCACGCCGCAGCACCTGCTGTACACGCTGGGGCATCTGATTCAGGGGCTGAAGTATCATCTGTACTGCCTGCCGATTGTGAAATTTCAGGATGATCGCGAGGCGCTGCGCGCGGTGGTGATGACGGCGGAGCAGGCGAAATTTTTCGCGGGTACGGACAGCGCGCCGCATACGACGAAGGCGACGGCCTGCGGCTGCGCGGCGGGCTGCTTTACCGGAGGCTGCGCACCGCAGCTTTATGCGATGGCGTTTGAAGAGGCGGGCGCGGATCTGGGAACTGCCGAAGGGCGGGCGCTGTTTGAGCGCTTCCTGTGTCTCAATGGCCCGGCGTTTTACGGATTTCCGGCCTCAGCGCAGCGGTTTACGCTGGAGAGGGCGGCGCAAAAGATGGAGCTGCTCGAAACGCCCGCGGGGCCGGTGACACCGCTGCCGGCGGGTATGGGAATGGAGCTGACGTGGCGGCTCTCGGCTTGAATCAAGGTGCGGCCGGGCGCAGGTGCTTGGTAAAGAACGTGGCGACAGTCTCCCGAAGCGGAGGCGTGAAATGGGCATTGCCGCCGTGACCGCCACCGGGCACGACCTGCAGGGCGACTTCGAGCCCAGCTTTTTGATAGAGGTCCACCATGCGCTGGGACTGATCGAGATGAACGGTCGTGTCTTTGTCGCCGTGGATGATGAGGAGAGGGGCGTCGCCTGAGCTGACTTGAAAAGCGGGGCTCGCGAAGCGGGCGAGTTCGAGATTTTTCTTCACCGGACCGCCGAGGAGAAGAAACACGGTTGATTTGGGGTCTTCCGTTTTGATGGGCTGATTTTCCGAGCGCAGGATGAAATCGCTGGGTCCGAAGTAATCTGCCACGGCCTGCACGGCGGAGCTTTGGTCGAGGTTTCCACCCACGGTGCCTTCATACTCCGGCACGCCGCCGGTGGTTCCCAGCAGCAGCACCAGATGACCGCCCGCCGAGGTGCCTGCCGCGCCGATGCGCGTGGTGTCATAGCCATACTCATCCGCATGCACGCGCAGCCATCGCACAGCGCCTTTGCAATCATGAATCTGTGCAGGAAACACGGCCACCTGGGAAAGACGGTAGCTGATGCTGGCGACGGCAAAGCCGCGCTCCGTGAGCCATGAGGTGGAACAATTCTTGTACGAGCCCGCTTT
This sequence comes from Prosthecobacter sp., assembly GCF_044227185.1. GTDB lineage: Bacteria > Verrucomicrobiota > Verrucomicrobiia > Verrucomicrobiales > Verrucomicrobiaceae > Prosthecobacter. The sequence goes on from NZ_JBGAFO010000003.1 coordinate 600,133, forward strand.
CCAGCCGCCGCCATGGATGAAGACGACGAGCGGCGGTTTCTTTATGTCCTTCGGCAGGTAAAGGTCGAGCTTCAATTCATGATCGCCCACTTTTGCGAAGACGATGTCGGCGAAGGTGGGTGTGGCTGCGGGAGCGGCGAGCCCCAAAACAGGGAACGACAGCACCAAGGTGAAAGCAATAAAGTGGAGGCGTGGCATTCCTCAGAAACGCCGTGAGGGAAGAAAGATTTCCGCGCATGTCGCCTTCATGCCGGGAAGTCACTCAGGCGAAGCTGAAAGCCGCACATCGTGCACTTTCATCCAGGCCCCGGGCTCGCCCTTGCCGATGGGATCGATTCGCAGGCGCAGGATGGCGCCTTGATAGGCGGAGTTTGATTTGAGGGGAATGATGTGCCGGTGAAATTCGCCATCGGCAACGAGCGGAAAGGTGACAGCATGGGCGGGAAGGAAACCTTTCTCTCCGTGGGGCTGCCACATCAGCACGCCCTGTTTTTGTGTGGTGTGGAAGGCGGCATCGAGCACCAGATAAGGAGCTTCCGCGGCCTGCCAGAAATCCATGGGGCTGATGAGCTGGGGATCATCCTCTTCCAGGAGGAGATTCAGATGGCCCTTCACAGGCCAGCCGGTGTCAGAGGCGTTTTGGTAGTGCCAGCCCTGGCGGTCTTGTGTGAAGGTCCAGACGGGCGGGACTTGTGGGCGATGGGTGGCTGCGCGCTGGCGGATTTCTTCGAGGCTGCCGAGGACGAGCTCGTAGCGGAACTCATAGGCAATGTTGTGGTCGAGAATCTCCAGCCCTTGTCCGGCGAGGTAGCCGGTGCTGTTCCCGCGGGTGTCATTGGGGCCCGGCTTGCCGGCAAAGCCGCCGGTGAAATGCACGCGGCCGGGCGTGATGAGACCCAGGCCGTGGTCGGTGTCATCAAGCAGGGCCGCCCAGCGCTCGGTGCCGGTCCAGAAGGTCCAGGGGTGCTTGGTTTCGGATTTCGGGATGAGGGAAACGGCGTCGTTGGTGAAGGGTTTCGTGCCGGTGTAGCTGACCACGCGGGGAAAGGCGGCGTTGGCATACACGGCGGGCAGTTCCTGCAGGCGCGCGGGGTACTGAGTATGGTCGGAGCGTGCGTTATTGAGCCGGGCACGGGCTTTGACCACCGCGCCGTCGAGTTCCAGCCAGGATTCAAAGGTGCACTCGCCTGGGATGTTGTTGAGCGGCCATTGCAGGGGGACGCAGGTCAGGTGGATGCGTTTTCCATCGTTCTCGTGCGCGAGAATGCGGCTGGCGTTTTTGAAATCGTCGCCTGTCTGAATGGGGTTCCAGCCGATGTGCCGCCAGTGCTCGGAAGGCTTCTGCCCGTTTGCTTCAAACGGGACGGGGCCGGAGAAAAAGGAAAGCTGCACCTGACGGCCGAGGTCGAAGTTGTTGATCACATTCGCTCTGTCCTTGGTTCCGGCCAGAAAGGTGATGGCGCCGCCGAGATCGAGATCCACTCCGAGACGCAGGCGGTCGTTTTCCAGCCAGCTCATGTTTTCTGCATGGGCGGGAATGGAGAGAAGCAGGAGGAGGAGCAGCCGGCGGGTGAGACACATGAAGGGTGAAGATGAGCCAGTGAGTGGATTCAGCAAGGGGTGAAGCGAAAGCCACGGCGGGATCCGTTTTCCAGAGTTGACGTGCTGCTGACGAGACGCTCGAATGGGCGGGATGCACAACGCTTCTTTATTGACACACATCGGGCGAATTCTCGGGCTGCTGTTTGTGGCGGCACATCTGTATGCCGCTGCCGCGGATGAATCGCGCAAGCTGACGGACGCGGAACGTGCCTCCCTGCTGGAAGCCGCGGCGGCGCTGCAAAAGGGTTTTGAAAACGGCGATGCGGACGCCATCATCCGGGGGACCAACAAGGCCATCACGAAGATCGTTTCGCAGGAGCAGTTTGAGGCGCTGACACGTCAGGCAATGGCGTCGATGAAAGATGTGAAATTTGAGTCCGCTGCAGATGGTGAGCCCACTGAATGCTGGAAGATCAAGGACGGCGAGCTCTGCCTCCTGCCACGGAAGTCGGTGATTCTTGTGCAGGGCAAGCGGGTCAGCGTTGTGGCTTTCTTCATCTGTGTGCTGGAGGACGGGAAATGGACGTTTCTGGACAACGGCAGCGTCAGCAAGGATCCAGAACTGCTTTGGCGGCTTTTTCCGGAACTCCCCAGAAGCGTGAAGCTGCTGCCAAGCGAGGTGAAAGTGCTGGAGTAGCCCCGGGGCATCGGGAAACGGCCTTCCTGCCTTCAAAGGGATGGCCGATGATGCAAATCCCGCCTTGCTGCTGAGTCGGCATTGACCTACTTGCGGCATGATTTCTCTGAACGTCATCGCCACGCTGCGCACGTGCTATACGGACAAGTTCGGCGTGCCGAGGCAGCCAGGGCTGGCGCCGAGCGCGTGGGGGATCATTGAGTTTGAGGCGGCTTATCGAAGACCGGAGGCGGTGCGCGGCATCGAGCAGTTCAGCCACCTGTGGCTCATCACGCAGTTTCATCTGGTGGAGAGCGAGCCAGCTTCGCTGCTGGTGCGGCCGCCACGCTTGGGGGGAAATGAACGTCGCGGGGTGTTTGCCACGCGCTCGCCTTTCCGGCCAAACCGGCTGACGCTGAGCGTGGTGAAGCTGGACCGCGTGGAAGTGGAAGGCGAGGGGGCGCCACGACTCTTTGTCTCGGGCGTGGATCTGGTGGATGGAACGCCGGTGCTCGACATCAAACCGTATGTGCGGTATGCCGACTCCGTTCCTGATGCACGCAGCGGATTCGCTGACGAAGCGCCGAAGAAGATGCCTGTGCACTGGGATTGCGAGAGCTGCGTGCCGGATGGGGTGCGGGTGATCATTGATGAATCGCTGGCTCTGCAACCGCAGCCGGCTTACCACGAAGATGCCGGGCGGGAGTATGCCACGGAGATCGCCGGATGGCGCGTGCGCTGGGCGGCGACGCTGGGAGGAGCCCGCGTGAAATCGTGTGAGCTGGTAGATTAACCCCCCCTCGTTTTTGACCATGCCTTCCACGGATCTTCCCATTCGCGCCGCGACTGAAACAGCCATCGCTCACGGCATCGTGCCGGACCGCTGCGATGTTTTGCAAAACGGCAGCACGCTGGTGCTGCGCCTGACGGAAACACTGGTGGCGCGTGTGGTGCAGGACACCAGCGGCCCCAGGCAGGGCACGGAGTGGTTTGCACGGGAAAATGCCATCGCCCGGCATCTGACGGAGAATGGCGCCCCTGTCATTCCGCTGCATCCTGATCTGCCGCCGGGCCCGCATGAGCATCTGGGGTATCCGATGAATTTCTGGGAGTTCGTCACGCGCATCGATGCCGAGCCTGAGGCGGGTGAGATCGGCCGCACGCTGCGCCAGTGTCATGAGATCATGAGCCGTTTTCCGGATCCGCTGCCGCATCTGGCCATCATCACGGAGAGCCTCCAGATTTTGCAGGATCGCGAGCTGTTTCCGCAAACGGTGCAGCAGATGCTGACGGACCGCCTCACGGCGTCCATGGCGGTGCTCAGCCAGCATCCGCAGCAGGCGCTGCATGGGGATGCGCACATGGGCAATCTCATGAACACCACGCGGGGACTGCTGTGGACGGACTGGGAGGATACTTTCGCCGGGCCTGTGGAGTGGGATGTGGCCTCGGTGATCTGGAATACGCAGATTTTGGAGGAGGACCACGCCACGGTGGAGGCGGTCTGCGAGGCCTACAGGGCAGCGGGAGGAAGCATCGATGCCGGGGCGCTGGAGTGCAGCCTCATCGGCCGTGCGGCGGTGATGACGGCCTGGTATCCGATTCTCTACCCCAATCCCAATGCGGAACGTCAGGCGCGGCTCCAGCGCCGGATCGAATGGCTGCGGGAGCAGGCCGCCATTTGACGCGATGGCGAAAAAACGCATCTTTTTTGTCACCGCAGGCGCGCAGCCGACCACTGGAGGATGACATGAATACTGCAACCCTCATCCCCGGAACCTCAGACGACGCCCAGCTCGTGGAACTCAGCCTGCGTGGCGATACGCGGGCTTTCGGCAACATCGTGGAGCGGCATCAGTCGCTGGTCTGCGGGCTGGCCTACAGCGCCTGCGGCAATGTACATGTGAGCGAGGACCTGGCGCAGGAGACCTTCATCACCGCCTGGCAGCAACTGCGCAATCTGCGCGAGAGAGGCAACCTGCGCGGGTGGCTCTGCGGCATCGCCCGGCATGTGATCCATAACTTCCTGCGCAAGCAGCAGCGCACGCCGACCGCGATGGCGGCGGAGCTGGGCGAGGTGATCCCGCCGGTTTCGGATGAACCTTCGCCGGATGAATGCGCGATCAATGAGCAGGAGAGCGCGATGCTCTGGCGTGCTCTGCAGAGCCTGCCTGAAAACTACCGTGAGCCGATGGTGCTCTTCTATCGCCAGAATGAATCTGTGGCAGCCGTAGCAGAGTCTCTGGGGCTTTCAGAAGACGCGGTGAAGCAGCGGCTGGCACGTGGGCGTGCCATGCTGGCGGAGCAGGTGGAGCGCAGGCTGGGAAACACCTTGCGTCAGAGCATGCCCACAGCCGCCTTCACTTGCTGCGTGCTTGCCGCGTTGCCTCTGGCCACCACGTCTGCCTCCGCCGCCACTGCCGGGGTGACGCTGGCCAAAGGTGGAGCGGGAGGGAAGGCCTTTTTCATCTCACTTCTGAACGGGGTGTTGAGTCCGCTGCTGGCCTTTGTGGCCGCAGGCATCGGCTACAAGGTCAGCATGGACAGCGCGCGCTCCATGGAGGAGCGGCGGATGATCCGGCGGTTCTTCCTCTTCATCATCACGGTCATCGTCATTCTTTGCACGCTGATGACTTCGCTGATTTTCGCCGGGCCTTCTCTGGCGCGTCAGCAGCCAGGAGCGTATGTCTCCCTGCTGGGTGGGCTCATTGCGGCATGCCAGCTGTTTTGTGTCGGCGGACTGGCATGGGGTTTCCGGCAGAGCAGGAACGTGTCTGTGAAGGAAGCAGGCGAGGCATCCTCTGAAAGCCTTCCCATAGGCAAATGGGGAGTGCCAGAGCTGGAGTATCGCAGCAAGGTCACGCTGCTGGGCCTGCCGCTGGTGCACATGCGCTTTGGCAGAAAGCGCGGTGAGCGCATCCGTCCTGTGAAGGCATGGTTCGCCGCAGGGGATCTGGCTGTTGGTGTTATTGGTGCCTTCGGTGCCTGCACCATCGCTCCCATTAGCCTGGGGGGCTGTGCATTCGGACTGCTGTCACTGGGCGGGCTGGCTGCCGGAGTGGTCTGCTGGGGCGGCCTCGGCCTGGGGGTTTGGGCCATTGGCGGCTGTGCTCTTGGCTGGAAGGCCTACGGCGGCTGCGCGGTGGGCTGGGAGGCGGTGCAGGGGGGCATGGTAGCGGCACGTCATCACGCCCTGGGCGCAGTGGCTGTGGCCCGGCACGTGAATGATGCCGTGGCCAAGGCCGCTTTGAATCACAGCACGTTTTTCCAGCTCACCCGAAAGGCGATGCATTACGCGAGCCTGCTCAATCTGGTCTGGTTTGTGCCTCTGGTGCTGCTTGTACGCAAAGGACGCCAGATGAGAAAGCAGGCCGGTAAGAGTTGATGGCTGCTACTTCTGTTTTGCCGTCTGCAGCTCTGGCACCTGCTTCGGATCATACGTGGTGCCTTTGGACACCTGGATCAGGGTCATGCGCACCTTGGTGGGAAAGAACTTCCCGGGATCCGGCCGTTTGTGCGCGTGGAGATTGTGATCGTCTTTGAGAACGAGGTGCATTTCTTTGATGCCCTCGCTCCAGATGATGTCGTTGTTCTGCCAGAAGGTGGTCATGGAGAGATCCTTTTCATGTACGCCGGTGGTGGTGTAGGCGCCGGTGCCGATGCAGCCGTAGCCATGGTTCTGGCCCTTGTAGGGGATGTAGCAGACGCTCCAGGAGGTGGGCTGGTCACCGGCGGGCTTTTCCAGAACTTCGAGGCGCAGATGCACGGTGCCATTGCGATAGTCCACGGGAGAAGTCCAGTCCTTGGGGCGTGCGGGATTGAGACGGTCGCTTTTCACATAGTAGTGGGACTGGCTGGGCTTCGAATTAAACGCGTCTTCCTGAGTGAAAGTGAAGGTGACATCGAACAGCACAAACTGCTCGGCGCGGATGATTGTGGCGCCAAGGCAGAGCAGAAGAAACGGGATGAGCAGGCTGCGGAGTTTCATGCCGGGAATCTTGGGGGCTGGCGTGTGATGGTCAATGCCGGATGCCGGCCGCGGACATAATTCATGCGTGGATCGCAACAGCCGCGAAAGTCAGGTCGTTTCGGTTTGATGCGCCCTTACTTTTTAGCTCTTGCGTTTTGCACGTCTGCTTTTGCCAATGAACTGATCCACGAAGATTTCTCCGCCGCCACACTGCCCAAAGGCTGGACCACGGGCGGCCGCGCCAGCTCATGGACCGTGGTGGATGGCATGCTGCAAGGCGAATGTGCCAAGGATGACGACCACGGGCCGGCCGTTTTTGCTCCGCTCTCAGGCTGTGATCTGGACCTGAGCTGCAAGGTGAAGCTGGATGAAAAAGGCAACTGCCTGATGCTCGTCGATGGCGAGTCCGCCTTTGGTGGTCAGGCGCACCTCCTGCGGGTGTCCATCTATGGTGGCACGCTGGCCATTGCGCAGGACCGCGGCTCGCCGCAGTCGCACATCGAACACGGAAAACTGCGCGCGGCGCTGGCCAAGGAGGGCAAAAAAGTGCCGCCGCCCACGCCGGAGCAACTGGCGGATCCAAAATACTACCGCACCGAGCGCCTGGCCAGCGCGCCGCTGCAGGCCAGGCCCGGCGAATGGATCAAGCTGGATGTGGTGCTCAGGGGCAATCAGGTGACCGTGACGGTGAACGACGCACAGAAACTGGAGGCGAAAGGAACGGTGCTTGACGTGGCAAAGTCGCGCCTGGTGTTTCTCGTCGGGCAGGGCCGGAAGCTTTGGCTTGACGATGTGAAGGCCACGACGCCGTGACTCCAAAGGAAAGCGGCGAAGGATGCATGACCCTTCGCCGCCGGATTTCTTTGATTTGCTGAATGACGTTTACTTCGTGGTCGTGGGCTTGAAATTCTTCACGAACTCCAGGCACTTGGTCACATCAGGCTGGCTGGTTTCCCAGTCCTTTTCCCACTCGGCATCCAGCGGGCCGTAGAAGCCCTGCTCCGCGTAGAGATTCAGCACGGCGGGAATGTCCGACTGGCCGGTGCCCCAGATCATGTCCTTGGCCTCACGCACGCCGAAGGCGTCGAGGTCCTTGATATGGCTGTCAAAGATGCGGCCTTTGAGGATTTTGATGGCATCGGTGGGCTTCACTCCAGAGCGCACCCAGTGGCCGATGTCCGCGCAGGAACCCATGCGGGGGTCGCGGTCCTTCACCAGGCTCAGTACGTATTCAGGATCCCAGTAGCGGTAGCTGCGGTCGAGCGGCTTCTTGGGATGGTTGTGAATCGCCATCTTGATGTCGTATTCCTTCACCAGTTTTTCGATGAGGTCGAAGGCGTCTTCAGCGGGTTCGCTGACCACGATGCCCACGCCCATGTCCTTGCAGAAGTCAAAGATCTTGCGGCACTCAGCCTCATTGTTGGCCAGACGCACCACGCCGTAGCCCACGGGGGTGAGTCCCAGCTCCTTGAGCCTGGCCTTCACCGGGGCGCGCTGCTCGGCGGTGGTGTTGTGGTCAAACTTGGATTTCGGATCATCCTTGGACATCAGGTGGCCGGGGAAAAACTCCACCGTCTTGCCACCGCAGGCGGCGATCTTTTCGAGCGCCGTCATGAGGTCAAAGGCCTTGAAGGTGTAGGCCTGGCAGCCGGCGTAGAACTGGCCGACTTTGGCGCTTTCAGGAAGGGGCTCGGCAGCAACGGCGATGGAAGCCGTGCCGAGAAGGAGGGATAGGAATGTCGTGCGTATCATGGGAGCGATTCAACGCTCCCTGTCGTTCCTTCTTGCAAGTCCGCATGTGCGCGGTGCCGTGGCTAAGAATGAAAGCGCAGCCACGCAGAGCGGGTGGGCGAGGCGAAAGCGACAAGGGGTGCCCACTACCTGGCCGACTGAGCAGGCTTTTGGGTGTCGTCACGTTCTGTGATGACACGGTAGCTTTGACCATCGCACACGACCTGCACACGGCCATTGAGGCCCGTGATGTAAGTTTTGGCGCCCACGGCTTTCAGCATGGGCGTGCTTTTCAAACCGCGTGCGTAGCGCGGGAAGACGCTGGCGATGGAAACCTCCGGACTGGTGGCCTCGGCGAATTCCTTCGTGCAGTGAATGCCATGACCCGGGGCGATGAGCACGTGGCATTTCAATTTGGCCGGATCGACCGACTTGAGCAGGCTCTGATTGATGTCCTCGCTCTGGATGTCGCCTGGAAGGTAAAAGACGATGTCGCCATGCTGAATGCGGATGCCGAGGGAGTTGGAATTGACGAGATAGTGCGCAGGAGGATCATTCTTCGGGCGGGATTCAGGATTCGGTTCAGAGAACCAGGTCTTTGGCGGAGCGATGACCTCCACCTTGAGCGCGGGATCCAGAGTGATGGAGTCGCCCGCGTTGGCCTGGAGATAGGCGCCGCGCTTTTTGAATTCGTCGCGAAGCTGGTTGTAGTGGCCGAGCTCGCCTGTATAGCTGCCGTCGGCGGTGCCGGGAAAGACATAGCCGGAGTCGATCAGTTTGGTGATGGGAAAATGATCTGCCAGCCAGATGAGGCCGCCGAAGTGATCATAATGCGCGTGGCTGATGAGCACGCCATCGAGCTGCTTCACGCCCTGCTGTTTGAGAAAAGGATCGATCAGGTCTCTGCCGGCATTGAAGTTTGCCTCCCAGCCATCCGATGATGCGCGTGAGGGGTAGGCGGAGCCGGTGTCATAGAGAAAGGTTCTGCCTTCCGGAGTCTGCATGACGATGGCGAGCCCCGCTCCGCGCTGGATGTCCGGAATTTCAAGGACGGTGAGCGTGAAGGCCCCTTCGGCGAGGAGGAAGGATGAGAGCTGGAAAAACAGCAGTGCAGTCAGGTAGCGCATCCTGTTTCTACGCCGCATCCGCTGTTCTCCATCACGAATGCGGTGCTGAAAGCGGCAGCGGCGCTCATTTGCGTGATTTTTTCCGCCTCTTTCCGCGTTCGAAGGGCGGCGGGGCAGCGGCCTCGTGAAACCAGGTGCCCTCAAGCTCCCATGAATGCCTTTTCTCTCACGCGTCGCAGCTTTCTAGCGCAAATCACAGCTGGCGGGCTGGCCGGATCTTATGGCGTGCTGCCGGCTTTTGCCGCAGATGACGGCAGGGTTTCCGATGCGGCCCCGCGTTTCTGCGGCTGCTCTGGATCTCACACAGCTTCATTCGGCCAAAACCGCGGCCTACACCAGCACGCGTGGTCATCGCTTGAGCGTGAAGTCTGTGCCAGGGACGTGGCTGCCGGAAGCAACGGTGAATGGTGCGAAGCTCGATTTCGAGCACTGGCCGATTGGAGAAAGCCCGTTCGTTAATTCGGCGGATCAGGTGCTCGACGTCAACGATGGGCGTCAGGGATTCAGCATCGACTGGAGCGGCAGGCTGCCTGTCTACACCTACTACGACCTGCGAGAAGGACGCCGCAAGGAGACACGCCGGCGCTCCATTCAAAACGGCAAAATCGTGACGCAGGATCTGTGAGAACTATCGCAAGGCTACGAACGTGCCTTCGAACAGCACGCAGATTTGATCTGCGTCAATGATCTGAACCTGGAGGGCGAGCCGCGCTTTGCCGGTGTCTGCGAAGGTGTTTCTGAAGGCTGTCATGGAGGCGTCGTCCGGCCGCAGGCATACGGCGCGCAGGGTGCCGCGCACCGGACGCTTGTAGCGCAGGGTGCTCTCGCGGATCACGATGTGAGCATGGCGGTCGCCGAGCTGCAGCCAGAGCATGGCATATCCGGCCAGGGTGGCCAGGGCGCTGAGGCTGCCGCCAAAGGCAGTGCCGAGATGATTGTGATTGGGCTCCAGCGGCGCTGTCACCACGAGCTGCGAGCCATCGTAGCTTTCCATCTGCACGCCCATGGCGCGTGTGAGCGGGATCTGCTCATGGAGGAAGCGCTCGGTGTCGCGCAGGAGGTCGTCGTTCATCGGTGCCGGACTGTCGGGATGCAGGGGCATTTCGCAACGATCTTCGCGATAGGCCGGGATTTCCAGATCGTTCTCAACCCGCCCAATTCCCATGAAATCACTCCCGCATCTCTTCGTCGTCGCCCTCTGCCTGGGGCTGCCCGCCAGTCTGGCGGCTGAACTTTCACTGCCGCATTTTTTCAGCGATCACATGGTGCTGCAGCGCGAGCGCGCGGCGGCGATCTGGGGAAAGGCGAATCCGAAGGCGGAGGTGAAGATCGAGTTCAAAGGCAAAACCGGAGCCGCCACTGCGGATGACAAAGGCCGGTGGCATGCCACCATCGAAACCGGCAAGGCTGACGCCCAGGGGGCGGTGCTCACGGTGAAGGCCGGTGATGACAGCGTGACGATCAAGGATGTGCTGGTGGGGGAGGTCTGGCTGGCCTCGGGGCAGTCAAACATGTTTTACACCATGAACCGGACGCCTGGGTATGCGGAGCTCATTGCCAAAGCCGAGCATCCGGGCCTGCGCATGTTCAATGCGCCGCTGGTCACGGCCGTGGACCCGCAGGATGACATTGCGGGCGAGTGGACATCCAGCACTCCGCAGTCCGTGCCCGGCTATTCCGCCGTGGCATTTTTCTTTGCGCTGAAACTGCACCAGGAGCTGGGCGTGCCGGTGGGGGTGCTGAAAACCGCCTGGGGTGGCAAGCCGGTGGAGACCTTCACCAGCCGGGAGGCGCTGAACACGCTGCCAGGCACCAAGGCGATGGTGGACAAGCTCATGGCGGACGCCGCGGCGTATGACCCTGCCAAGGCCAAGACTGCCTACGAGGCCAGTCTGGAAAAGTGGAAGGCCACGATGGCGGCAGCGAAGGGAAAATCCGCCGAGGAGCGCAGGCGCCTGCCGAAGAAACCCGCCGAGCCCAAACCACCGCTGGAGACCGAGGGCAAACCGGGTGTGCTCTTCAATGCGATGATCAACCCCTTTGCCGGTTACACGATGCGCGGCGCCATTTGGTACCAGGGTGAAGGCAATGCGAAGGCCGGAGCGGTGCCGTATGATCAGACGCTGCCGCTGATGATCAATGACTGGCGCAAGCGCTGGGGCGATGAGTTCTCCTTCTACTTTGTGCAGCTGGCGAACTTCCACGCGCCCTCCACCGCGCCGGGCACGCCTGATCCGTGGGCGCTGCTGCAGGATCGCATGCGCCATGTCCTGACTTCCACACCGAAGACCGGCATGGCGATCATCAACGACGTGGGCGAGGCGAATGACATTCACCCGAAGGACAAGAAGACTCCGGGAGAACGCCTTGCTCGCTGGGCGCTGGCGAAGGACTACGGGCGCGACATCATCTACAGCGGACCTTTGTACAAATCCAGCCAGGTGAAGGATGGTGCGGTGCGTGTGACCTTTGATCAGACCGGCGCTGGATTGAAGTCTCGCGACGGCGGCGAATTGAAGCGCTTTGAGATCGCAGGCGCGGATCATGTCTGGCATTGGGCAGATGCCAAAGTGGATGGCAAAGACAGCGTCATCCTCAGCAGCACCGAAGTGAAGGCTCCGGTGGCTGTGCGCTACGCGTGGGCGGCAAATCCCGAAGGGGCCAATCTCATCAACAGCGATGGGCTCCCTGCCTCTGTCTTTCGCACGGACGACTGGAATGACGTGGAAGCCGCTCCGCCACCCTCGGCGGCGGACAAGGCACTGGAGGAACGCCGTGCGCTGGCCACGGAGATCAAAACCTTGAACGCGAAGCTTCAGGGGATGGATCGCAAAAGCGCCGAAGCCGTGGAGCTGCGCAAAAAAGTGCAGGACTTGCTGACAAAATTCAAAGCTGGTGCGGCGAAGAAATAACGCGGATCGTTACTTCGCCCACCAGCTCGAAAGGCAGGCCTTGGGCGTGTCCGGCTTGATCAGCGTGTCCTCGGAGTAGTGAGAGGTGTCGTTGAAGAGCATCAAGCGTGCACGCACGGGATCCTTGAAATCCACGACATTCAGGGCCGCCGGGTTTTGATCCAGATTGTCCCGGTACCGCCGTGGATCGAATCCCAGCAGAGAGCTGAGCAGCAGGCGGATCGTCGCTTTATGTGAAACGACGATGATGGATTCCCCTTCATGCTGGCGCACGATTTCCATGAGAGCCGGCAGGGCGCGGGCTGTCACCGCGAGGCCGCTTTCTCCGCCTTCAGGCGCGAAGGTGTAGGGGTCTTCGTCCCATGCGGCAGCCTCCGTGGGGAACTGCTGCTCCACTTCAGCACGGGTGAGCTGCTCCCAATGGCCGTGTGAAATCTCTTTCAAACCCTCGCGCGGATGCACATCCAGCTCATGGGCGGCGGCCAGAATGCGTGCTGTCTCCATGGTGCGGTCCAGCGGCGACGCATAAACCGCCGTGACCGGCAAACCTTTGAGGCGCTGAGCCAGACGTCCGGCCTGGGAGCGGCCTTCATCCGAGAGCGGCACGTTGGTTGCGCCAGCAAAACGGTCCTCGGCGGTCAGGATGGTGGCGCCATGACGGATGAGATAAATGCGGGTGAGAGCCATGAAGCTGCCTATAGCACAGGGCACCCGCGCCTTTCGAGCGGATTCGTGTGCCGACTCCTATCGCCTCCCATGATTAAAATCCACCGGCTTGCTGACGGTGGTGGCGCCTGGATTGTTTTCGACCAGCGCCTTTTTGCAGGTGGGATCCACGACAATGGTGGCGGCCTTGTCTTGAAACGTGTTGCCGGTGAACTGCAGGTCGTGGCCGTTCGGCGCGAAAGTGACGGCTTCAGCGGGGGCGGAGTCGCCAAGGATGAAGATGTTGTCACGCACAATGACCGGCCCGTAGGTCGCTCCCGGCTCATAAATCGTGAAATAGAGCTCCGGGAACTGCCCCGGCTTTGCGGTGCGGTAGGCGATGCGGCCGCGCCGCATGTCCGGCTCGTTCTTCGTGGTGTTGTTCACGAAGACATTCCCCGTCATGATGAAATTGACGGGCTGGTTGATCCAGGCACCGCGGCCACCGTTGCGGAAGGTGTTTCCCGTCATCGTCACGTCTGTGCAGCTCTTTTCCACACTGATCACGCGGGAGCCGTTGGTGCCGTCCACGAGATTGCCGGTGATGGCGGCGTTCTGGCAGTACTCCGCCAGGAAAAACGCGCCCATGCGGCTGCCGAGGATGTGGTTGCTGGCAAAGATCACGTTACGGCAGCGCTGGATGTGCATCGTGTCGCCCACGGCGCTGAGCTGGCAGCCGGTGACGCGCACGTTCTTTGCCCCCACGATGTCAAAGGCCCCTTTTCCAGGGCCGCTGCCCGTGGGTGCATAGGCGCCCAGATAAGTGCCGCTGATGTTGAAGGCGAGGCTGCCGCCGCTTCCGCCTTCGAAGCGAATCGGCGCGCCCTTGGGCTGGTCGGCGATCTTGATGTGATCGGGGGTGGATTCGACCACAAAGTACTGCCGGCCACGGACGATGTTTTTTGGCAGATCCGCGCCCATGAAAGTGAGCGCTTCCTTGGGATCATCAGTTTCGCTGACGGCGAGCGGGCGGTTCGTGTTGTCAAACTTCACCAGATCTTCGCTGAAGGCCACTTCACGCACGAGATCGGTGCGGAAATACTTTCGGGCCCGCTCCACCTCCCAGGGGTCATAGGCCTCGGGGAAGGTCATGATCTGCCACAGGTAGCCGTAGTCCCACATGAACTTTCCGCTGCGCAGCAGGGTGCAGCTTTCCACCGCCACCCGTTCGGCATAGGCGGTGACCTCGCTCTCGCTGCGTTTTCCCACGAGGCCATGCACGCCGATCACCGCGCCGGCCATGCCGGAGGATTTCACCTCGCGAAACAGGATGTCATGCGTGCCGCCTTCCTTGCTGGTGGTGATCTCGATGCCCTTCGTGTTCGCATTCGGCTCCCAGAGGTTTTCCTTCTGCGCCGGGTCAAACACATGCCCCACAAACTCTCCTCCATGCCAGGTGAGGTGTGAGATGTCCTGGCCCGCAAACAGCACCACCCGCGCCTTGTCCGGCAGTGTGTCCGGCAGGATGAACCTGGCTCCGTGTGCGAAGACAGTCATGTTTGAAGCCAGGGGCAGCGGCTTCGCACCATCGAGATGATAATCACCTGCCGGAATCATCACCACGCCGCCTTTGGCCAGCAGTTCCGTGAGCACGGCTGAATCATCCGCCCGAACAGCGGTGGTGAGCAGGAGAAGGCAGAGCAGGGACTTCATGGCAGGATGGCGTGGATTTTATTTTTTCTTCACCGGTGTGCTGGGCAGGAACGTGACATCCAGCGTGAAGGCCTTGGCGGGTTTTTTGCCCAGCAGTTGCAGGTCAAACCATTCCACCATGCGCTCTGTGTCCTGCGGCATTTCCTGCCAGCCGCCATGCCCTGCGCCTTCGCGGATGACGAGTTCACACACCGCTCCTTCTTCGTGGCAGCGCTTCAGAAAACGCTGCGACTGGGTGATGGACACCTGCGGGTCGGCATCGCCATGCACGATGAAGATGGGCGGCTGGCCTTTATGAACCCAATAGATCGACGACAATTCACGGCCCAGGGCTGCGCGTCCCTCCTCGGTCGCCGCTTTCGGACCAAAGGCCGCGGCGTAGGCCGAAAGCCTGCCGATGCCCACGGCATTGTCTCCCGGCTCGAACCAGTTCAGATAATCGGTCGGCGGATAAAAGCACGCTACGGCATTCACCGCGCTGCTTTCGCGGTCAATCGGGTCGGCCGCCTTTGCATCTCCCGGGCCGCCACGCGTGGCCAGCATCAGGCTCAGATGCCCGCCCGCGCTGCTGCCCGTGACGCCGAGCTTTTGCGGATCCACACCGTAATCCGCCGCATGCGCGCGCACAAATCTCACCGCGCGGTTCAGGTCCGCCACGATCTCCTCCACCTGAAAGCGCGGCTGCGTGCCGTGAACCACCACGAACGTGGTGTAGCCCGCCTTGGGCCAGCCGCCGTCGTTGATGCCGTTGTGGTTCGACTTCCACCCGCCGCTGATGATTTTGATGATCCCCGCGCCGTTGGGCTTCCCAGGCTTGAAGACATCCATCGTCAGGGCCACGCCATCATGCTTGGTGTAGATGACATCTCGAATGCGCTCCGGCTCCTGGGCATGCAGTAAGGTGCTCAGCAGGACAAGGCAGGTGTAAAAAAGGTGTTTCATGGTCGGGTGCAGAGCAGTGCCCTACTTTTCAAAGGCCGCAATCGCCTTCACCACCTCATCTCGAAACTCCGGCTTCATCACGCAGGTGAGGTGGCCTGCCCCCGCGATCTTTGACACAGGCCAGCCGGGGCGGATATGCACGAGGGGCAGGACGTAGAGCTTCTCCACTGGATCCCAGTCTCCCACGATGATGGCGGCGGGCATTGTGAGCGCCTTCACCTCCGCCTCCCTCACTGCCAGGCGTGCCATGCCCTTCATGCAGGCGCTGCCGCTGCTGCCACCGATCAAACGTTCCCGCACGGGAATGTGCTGCCAGAAGCCCTGCAGCGCGCTGCCATCCTGCAGCCAGCCCATGCCGCAGAGCAGCAGGCCCTGCACGCGCTCGGGATGCAGCACCGCCGTCTTCAGCGCAATCATGCCGCCCATGGAATAGCCGGCGATGTGCGCCTTCCGGATGTCCAGGTGGTTCAGCAGCGACACCACATCCTCCACCATCGCGACTCCATAGTCTGCCTCCGTCTGCGGCTTGTCAGACTTCCCATGACCGCGGCAGTCCATGACAATGACGCGATGTTTCTGCGCCAGCGCCGCCGTGGTGCCGGGCAGGGTCCAGTTGATAGCGCCGCTGGAGTGCAGGCCATGAATCAAGACCACCGGAGTGCCGCTGCCCTGTACGGCGTAGAAAACTTTCACACCGCTGGAGGTGAACTCGTCCGCCCGCAGCCATGCAGTGGCAAGAAACACACAGATCAAGCTGAGGCAGATTTTCATCATGCGATGTAATGAGGAAAGCGGCCGGCTGGTTTCACTTTTTTTCCGGCAGCAGCCAGCGGTTCTGGATCTGATCCGTCTCCTGGCTGTTGATGAGCCAGTTCAGCAGCCGCGTGCGCAGATCAAATTCCACCTCACGTTTGTCCGTCTGCCCGGCGAGGTTTTTTGTTTCCAGCGGATCTGCCTGCAGGTCATAAAGCTCGGCATAGCCGGAAGGGTAATAGCAGTACTTCCAGCGCTCGGTGCGGACCATCTTGGCATCGGGATGGCGGATGCCGCCCACGCCCTGGCCTTTTTCAAAGGGCATGTCGTTTTTCCCGCCGGTGATCACTTCGGGGATGATGTTTTCGCTGAACACTTCCGTGTGCGGCTCGTAGGTCCGGCCCATGTCGGCGATCAGCGGGGCAAAGCTGCGGCCCTCCACTTCGCGGGGCTCGGGAAGACCGGAAAACTCGAGCAGCGTGGGCAGGAGATCGACGGTTTCGATGAGCTGGTCGTACCGCGCGCTTTTGATGCGGCCTGGCAGGCTCACCATGAAGGGCACGCGCACGGAGGGATCAAAGAAGCAGTTCTTGTCCGTGATGGCGTGCTCAAACAACTGGTCGCCGTGATCCGAACTGAACACGATGAGAGTGTTTGCCGCCCTGCCGGAGGCTTCGAGAGCATCCAGCAGCAGACCGATCTCGTGATCGACGTGAGTGATGGTGCCATAGTAGCTGCGGTAGGCCCACTCCAGGCGCTCGCGGTCCAGCTTGGGGCCGCCATGGCGCATGGCGAGCTTTTGCACGGGCAGCGGCAGATCTTTGACCGTCTCCAGACTGACGGTGGCGGGGATCGGAATCTCCACATCGTCATACATGGAGTCGTACGGTGCCGCGACTTCATAAGGCGAGTGCGGCTTCCAGAACGAGACGTAGAAGAAGAACGGCTGCTCCTGCTTCACCAAATCATTCAGCACGGCCCGGGAGCGTTCGCCGGTCCAGGCGGTGTCGGTCCATTTGAGATCCAGCACTGAACGATACGGGTTCCTGCCCGGAGCGATGTCCTTGGCTGTCGCCCGATAATAGGGCTTCAACTGGGGATTTTGCTGCCGCAGCCACTTCACGTAATCCGACCATAGGTCGGTAATGCCGGAGCCATCATGCAACTCGGCTGTCTCAAAGCCGGTGCGAAAGGCCTCCTCTTTGTTCGGCGGGTAGTAGTGCAGCTTTCCCACCGCGGCCGTGCGGTAACCCGCCTCCTTGAAACGGGCCTGCATCAGGACTTCATTTCGATCCAGCGGTGTGTAGTTCACACGGTTTTTATGCGAATGCGCATAACGTCCTGTGAAGAAACTGATGCGCGAAGGCACGCACACCGGCGAGGAGACAAAGGCATGGGTGAAATTGGCGCCGCGCGCCGCCAGACGGTCGAGATTGGGCGTCTTGATGAGCTTGTTGCCATTGGCCGCGATGCAGTCCCAGCGGTGCTGGTCGGTCATGATGAACAAAATGTCCGGACGTTTTGGGTTACGGGCCTCCGCAGCCTGAACGGAAGCAGGACAGGTGATCAAAGCGAGCGCACAGAGGAGAAGGTGAAGTTTTGCGGGCATGAGGGATTGGGAGAAGGAACGTAGGTGACGAATCTATCTGGCGCTTTCCTACGGCGCGGCGCCGGCACCGCGTCGGGCCTTCAGCAGGGCTTCCAGCTCCTGGAGGATCTCCGGGTGTGCTGCGCTGACATCCTGGGTTTCGCCGGGATCATCATGAAGATTGTAAAGCGCGCGCTGAAATTCCTTCGCGTGGGATTTGCGCATGTTCGGCGGGAGACGCTCCGCAGGCACGCCTTCGATCCATTTCCAGGGGCCCTTGCGGATGGCGAAGACGCCGTCATTGCTGTGGAGGATCATGTCACCACGAGATGGCGGCGCATTCGGAGTCCCCAGCAGCGCGGGAAGAATGTTCTGGCTGTCTTCGGCCACGGTGTCCCCAGGCGGCAGCTTTTCACCCACAACGGCCGCGATTGTGGCGAGGAGATCCACCACGTTCACCATCTCGTCGCAGACAGTCCCTGCTGGAATCCGGCCCGGCCAGCGTGCGATGAAAGGCACACGAAAACCACCTTCATAGATATGGGTCTTTCCGCTGCGCCAGGTGCCGTTCACCTTGAGTCCGGCAGCCACCGCCTGGGATTCGGGTCTTGCTGCATTGGCTGGCTCAAAGATGCCGCCGTTGTCGCTGGTGAAAATGACGAGCGTGTTTTCAGCGAAGCCGTTTTTCTTCAGGGCGCCGAGCACCTCTCCCACGCTGCGGTCCAGTTCATGAATCCAGTCACCGAATTTTCCAGCGGCGCTGGAGCCTTGCAGGTCCTTGGGTGGTGTGACCGGCTCATGCACGGCGACGGGAGTGTAGTACAGAAAGAAGGGACGGCCCGCCTTTTGTTTCCCGATCCATGCCACCGTTTTCTCAGTGAGCACAGTCATCACATGCTCGTCTTTGCGGTGCGGTGCATCGAGGTCCAGGGGCATTTTGCCACGCTTCTGCTGGGCTTCGCTTTCATATCCGGTGGCAAAGTGGTCATCGTCCGGAGCGGGGCCAGGAAGTTTCAAGCCGGCAGGGATTTTTCCGGAACGCAGGCCATAGACAAAATGATCCTCCACAAACACGCCGGTCACATCGCCATGATTCTGCGGGACGGAAAAATGGTGGTCAAACCCAAGCTCCAGCGGGCCTGGGTTGAGTTCTGCGGTGTAGTCGGTCCGCCATTTGGGATCTTTGCCCGGGGGGCCATAGCCGAGATGCCATTTGCCGATGGCGGCGGTTTGATAGCCGCGCGTCTTCAACATTGAGGCCATGGTGAGGCGGCCGGGCTCGATGTGCAGCGGCGCAAAGGTGCTGAGCGTTTCAAACTTCAGCGAGGTGCGCCAGCAATAACGCCCGGTGAGCAGCGCGTAGCGCGTGGGTGAACATACCGAGGACGGGGTGCTCGCATCCGTGAAGCGACGGCCCTCCGCCGCGAGGCGGTCGATATTAGGCGTGCGCACCAGCCTGGCATCCGCCCCGTAGCAGCCGGCGCTGCCGTAACCGTAGTCGTCAGCAAGGATGATGACGATGTTGGGCAGGGAAGGGGCCGCATGCAGGCTGGCGGCAAGAAGGCAGAGGCCGAAGAGGTGGAGAAAGGCTTTCATGCGAACAGTGGAACGCTTGCCGACAAGCGTCGAAATGAGAACGAGGGGGGATTTTTCACCGCATTGCAGATGCCTGCTGCACGGAGCGGCGAAGTCTTCACATCGCGGTTGATGTTGCAGACGACGCGGAGCGATGAACCTTCAAACATGCGCCAGCGCCTCCTTCACTTCGGTCAGGGTGGGAATGGACGTTCTGCCGCCTGCTTTGCGCACCGACAGTGCCGCCGCCATGGATGAAAACCGCAGCGCGTCGGGCAGAGGCATGCTGCAGAAAATGGCATATGCGAAAGCTCCGTGAAATGTGTCTCCTGCGGCGGTGGTGTCCAGGGCATGGGCTGGAAACGCGGGCAGTTCATTGAAGCCGTGACCCTCGTCATAGATCAGGCCGCGCTCCCCCAGTGTGATGATCGTCCGTGTGGCAAACTGCTTTCGTAAATCCACCAGACATTGGCGCCGGCTGGCATCGGCCTGCAAATCCGGCAGGCCCGTGGCCTGCAGGGCGAAGCGCTCGGAGGCTGCGAGATAGTTCACCCTGCCAGCCAGGGCGGCGGTGCCCTCGCGCCATGAGCCCGCATCCAGAATCGAGATGGCGTCTGGAAATGCCTCCATGGCAGCGAGCGAGGCCTCAAGCTCATGGCCGTCGAAAAGCAGCACTCGTGGCTTCAGCGGCAGAAGAGCAATGGTGTCCACGGATAAGAAGGCTCCCTTCTCCTTGCGATTGATGATGGTTCGGCTGCCGTTCTGCCGATTGATCAGGATCATTGACAGAGGCGTCAGATGTCCCGGGCGCAGCTCCAGCAGTGAGACATCAGTGCCGACAGAGACAAACTCCTCGCGAATGCGCCTGCCATGAGCGTCGTGGCCTGCCAGACCGGCGAATCCGGTGCGAAGTCCCCATGATGAGAGCAGCCACGCAGCGTTTGCCGCCGGTCCGCCGCAGGCCTCCAAAGACTCATGCGTTTCACACTTCGTATTTTCCTGCGGATGCTGGTCCACGAAGAAGCTGACATCACAGGCCGCATGACCGATGCATAAAACGTCAAGAGGCATGGGCGGCTGCTTCACTCAGGAATGCGGTGTTCGAAAGGGTGGAGAAAGTCACAAGCGGAGGCCGGCAGGGAGGAGGATCATTCGGGCAGCCTGCCAGGTTCGCGCACGCCAGTACCCTTCCGATTGAGCGTCGTGTCGCCGAGTTCGGCGAGGCACTGCTCGGCTTGTTCCAGCATCTTTTTAACCAGGTCCGGATGTTCCGCGGCGACATTGTGCTTCTCTTCCGTGTCGCTGACCATGCTGTAGAGCTCGGGCTCGGTGACGGGCTGTTTCATGTACTCGCCGGGCCAGCCGTCCATGCCGGGCTTGTGGCCGCCCAGGGTACGGTAGTTGTGCGGCAGCACGAGCTTCCATTCGCGTGTGCGCACGGATTCGAGCTCAGCGCCAGTCCAGCCGCCAAACGGGACGCCGTAAAAGAAATAGGCTTCATGCGGGTTTCTGGCATCCTTCGTGCCGGCAAAAAGCGGCCAGATGTCCTGCCCGTCAATTTTGTGCTCAGGCAGTTTTGCTCCCGTGAGGTTGGCCAGAGTGGGCAGCAGGTCGATGGCGCAGGCCATCTCCTTGCATTCGCTGCCGGCAGGAATGTGGCCCGGCCAGCGAGCGATGAAAGGCACACGCGTGCCTCCCTCCCAGGCGGTGGTTTTGCCCTCGCGGTACGGCTGCGCCGAGCCGCCGTGATTGCCGAAGAGCAGCCAGGGACCATTGTCAGACATGAACATGATCAGGGTGTCGTCTTCGAGGCCGTTCTTCTTCAGGGCGGAGAGGATCTCTCCGGTGCTCCAGTCGATCTCCGAGACGGCGTCACCGTAGAGGCCGCGCTGGGTGGTGCCGCGAAACTTTTCGCTCACTGCGAGTGGGACGTGCGGCATCGTGTGCGCCACATAAAGAAAGAACGGCCGGTCTTTGTTCCGCTCAATAAAACTCACCGCGCGCTCGGTGTACTGCTCCGTCAGCTTCTCCATGTCACGATGGCTCACGTCGGGGTTGATGACTTTGTCACCATCGTAGAGGGGCAGCGGGGGAAATTTGCCGGGCTTTTCCGGATGCAGCGGCCACTGGTCGTTCGAGTAAGGCAGGCCCAGCCATTCATCAAAGCCGCGATGCGTGGGAAGAAACTCCGTGGGTGTGCCCAGATGCCATTTGCCCACCATGCCGGTGGCATACCCCTTCTGCTTCATCATCCCGGGCATCGTCAGCTCCTTTTCATGAATGCCGAATTTGTACCAAGGCTCCATCGCCCCCTCGATGCCGACCCGGTTGGGGTAGCACCCGGTCATGATGGCCGCGCGCGAAGCGGAGCACACAGCCTGCGCGACGTGGAAATCTGTGAAGCGCACGCCTTCATGCGCCAGCCTGTCCAGGTTGGGCGTTGCAAAGCCCTTCGCGCCATACACTCCGACATCGGAATAGCCAAGGTCATCTGCCACGATGAGAATCACGTTGGGTGCACGCTCAGCCGCCTGGACGGACAGGGCGAAAAGGAGGGTTGGAAAAATCAGACGGGAGAAAAAGCGCATATCAGTGTGTTTTGACAGGGCGTTCGAAGGTCTTCAGCAGTACCTCATTGGGGCCGAGGCCGAATTCTGCGCGCAGCTTTTCGTCGGTCTTTTCATTGCGCTTCAGATCCTCTGCCGCGGTCTTGGGATCCTCGGGAACGGCCCCTTGGTCATTCGTGTCGGAGATCCAGGCATCGAGCTGCTGGCGCAGCCGCACCAGTGTGTTGTTTTGCGCAGGGTCAGCGGCGAGGTTGTGCAGTTCGAAGGGATCGTTTTGAAGGTCGTAGAGCTCTTCGGCAGGGCGTTCGGAGGCCATGAATCTGGCCTGGTCGGCGTTGAGCTTTCCTTCGGCAAAAAGCTGGCGCATGCGATTGTAGGTCGGATTCGTCAGCTCTGCGTAGGCCATGCGCTGCAGGTAGGGGCGCTGTGGCTCGTAATTGCGGACGAGTTTGAAACGCGCATCACGCACGGTGCGCACACGGTCAGGCGTGTCATCAATGCGGTCGCGGGCGCCGAAGATAAACGCGCGCTTCTTTGCCCCCGGTCCAAAAAAGGGAGCTCCATCAAGGCCCGTGGCATTCACCCCTGCCAGGGATAGCGAAGTGGCATGTACATCGAGAAGAGACACCAGGTCGTCATTGTGGCTCCCAGGCTTCAGCAGGGCAGGCCAGCGCACCATGAGCGGTACTTCAAACCCCTGCTCGAAAGGGAAATATTTGCCCCGAAAATCTTCTCGTCCGTGATCGGAGAAAAAGAACACCACCGTGTTTTCCCGCATGCCTTCGCTGTCGATCAGGCGCAGCAGCGCGCCGACTCTTTCGTCCAGCACCGCCACTTCGTCGAGATAAGCGGCCCAGTCGGCGCGGATGATCGGGTCATCGGCGAGATAAGGCGGGAGATCCACCTTGGCGGGATCGGTCGGGTCCTTGGCCGCGCGGTAGTAGGGGCGGTGAGTCTCGTGAAGATTTACCTGCGCATAAAATGGCTGGCGCGTCTTCAAATCGCTCCACTTCGCACTGTCAAAAGCCTTGCCGTTTTCAAAAAAATTCCAGTCGGTTTTGCCCGCACCATTGAAGCCGAGTTCCGGTGGCAGTGTGCGCACATTCGCGGTGAAGTAGCCTGCCTCACGCAGTCGCTCGGTGATCAGTCTCACCCCTGCGGGCCGCGTGAACTCCTTCGTCCGGTGGCTGCGGTGATTGTGCGCTCCGATGCGCGTCTGGTAGAGACCCGTCATGAAAGCAGAGCGCGAGGCGGAGCACACCGGACCTGTGGCGAAGGCATTCCGATACAGGCAGGACTCGGAGGCAAGATGATCGATGTTCGGCGTGCGCGCCGCATCGAGACCGTAGCAGCCGAAGTCTCTGCAGGCGTCCTCGGCAATGATCCACAAGATGTTGGGCTTTGAGGGAACTTCTGCGGCGCGTACTGTCAGGCACACTGCGAAGGTGAGCACGCAGATCATGAACTGATGCAGCGAAGGGCGGAGTCTTTTGCGCATTTGGCTTCTCATTTGGTGTGAAAGGTGGGCTGGATCTCATCGCGTCCGGACAGGCCCGGCTTGGGTTCATCCAGCGGCACTTTTGCCTTGGGCACGCCCAGCCATTGCTCATCCTTTGAGAGCCGGGTCTCGATGTCGCGGATGCCCTGGAAATACTCGTCCAGCTTGTCGTTGTCGGTTTGATTGAGACCGCGTTTCACACGCTTTGCGTCCGTCATCAGCGCATCAAGCACGCTGCGCTGCTGCGCCAGCAAAGCCTGCCGCTTCGCGAGCGGCATGGTCTCATCCGAAAACATGCGGTGGTAGGCCAGCAGCGGACTGTCAATTCCTGCCACCGGCTTGCCGCGGGCATCCCTGGCCAGCGACAGGCCGGGCCCATGGCCATTGGCCACACCGTCCGGGCTGCTGAGTTGGATCGAGGAAAAACGCGTGTTTTTGCCGAGCCCGGCGGCGATCACCTGGTCCGCGGAGATGCTGTTGTGAAAACTCTGGCCCGGCTCCGCATATCGGTTGGCTCCGGTGAGCCAGAAGGTGCTGCCCCAGTGCGCTTCATTGGCAAATTTGTTGGAGAGTCCCTGCACGATGGTGATGTCCTTCTGATGCCGCGCCAGCGGCGCCAGGCCCGGCGGCAGGGTGTAACTAGGGCCCGTCGTTTTGGCATCCGGCATCCACGTTTCCTCTGTCACGCCCCAGCCAAAGCCGAGAAAGATCGCGCGCTTCGGGCGTGCCGCAGGTGCTGGAGCGGCAAAGGCGCGAAATCCCAGGGACTCCAGCGCAGGCAGCGCAACGACGGTGCCGGTGCTGCGAAGAAAATGACGGCGGGTGGTGGTGGGTTTCATGGTCTGGCCTTTCCTTTGCCGGGTTTGAAGTCGGGATTGGGCACCGGCTCCGCAGCGTTGACCGCTGCGCGCCAGGCATGAAGCTGATCGCGCAGGGCACCGGCCTTTTCGGGCATCTGCTTCGCCATGTCGCGCTGCTCGCCGGGGTCATTACGCAGGTCGTAGAGCTCCAGATGCTGGTCTTCAAAAAACTCCAGCAGCTTCCAGTCGCCGGTACGCATGGCGCTCACCGGCGTGGTGGTATGGTAATAATGCGGGTAATGGAAATACAATGCCTCGCGGCCCAGCTTTGTCGCGGGCTGCTTCAGCAGAGGGGAAAGATCAAGACCATCGTTTTTTTCAGGCGGCAGGCCGGCGGCGCCCAGCAGCGTGTTGAAGAGGTCCATGGTGACCACGGGTTCGTCACACACGCCGGCCTTCGTGATCCCTGGCCAGCGGATGATCAGTGGGATGCGAATGCCGCCCTCATAGAGCGATCCTTTTCCGGAACGCAGCGGTGCATTGCTCGTCACCGGCATGTCGCGCCCGCCGGCTTTGTCAGAGCCGATGTAGCCGCCGTTATCACTGGCGAAGATGACGAGGGTGTTCTTATCAAGACCGCTCTTCTTCAGATGATCCAGCACACGCCCCACATTGTCGTCGAGGTTCTTGTTCATCGCGGCATAGACCCCGTGCTTGTGGTTCATGCCCTCGCGCAGCTTTTCATCAAAGTGCTTCACATCGGCCTCCTTGGCCTCGATGGGTGTGTGCACCGAATGATGGGCGAGGTAGATAAAAAACGGCTGCTCACCCGCGCGGTCCATCACTTTGATCGCTTCATCCGTGAGGCGGTCGGTCAAGTATTCGCCCGGCTTGCCAAACTCCAGGTGCGGCACATAGCGGAATTCGCTTCCGAAACGTCCGCTGCCGCTGTAGGGCCACCAGAAAGTCTGCGGTGCGCCCCAGTTCGTGCCACCGATGTTGATGTCGAAGCCATGGGCTTCCGGGTAATGCTGCCAGTCGCCCAGATGCCATTTGCCCACCAGAGCAGTGAGATAGCCGGCGTCGTGCAGATGCTTCGCAATCGTGGTCTCCGAGCGCGGCAGGTTCCAGATGGCCGGCGCATCGCGCAGTTTGCGGTTTTTGGGACCGCCCTCCTGCGCGCCTTCAGACCAGATGGTGAAATGCAGCCGCGCTGCATGCTTGCCCGTCATCAGGGTCGAGCGCGTGGGCGAGCACACCGACATGGCATAGGCGTTGGTAAAGCGCACCGATTCGGCTGCAAGCTGGTCGATGCGTGGCGTCTCGTGCAAATCCGCGCCATAGCAGCCCAGATCGCTCCAGCCCATGTCATCCACGAGGATGAAGAGGATGTTGGGGCGCCTGCCCTCCGCCTGCAAGAACTGCGGAAGAAGCAAAACGGAGAGACCTAGGATGAGCAGCAGTTTCATGGTGGATCCCAGGGCAACGTCGTCAGGGGCGATTCTTTTCAGCTTTGCCAAAGGCCGCCACCGCCGCCTTCATGAAGCCGCCGTACATGATTTTCTGCTCCTCGCCGGTCATGTCGAAACGCTCGACGAGAATCACCATGGCCAGCCCGTTTTTTGGGTCGATCCACATGGCGGTGCGGCGTGCGCCGCGGTGGCCGAAGCTGCCGACACTGGGGCCTTCGTCATCCTTGAGCTTGATGGAAAAACCAACGCCATAAGCCGAATCAGGGCTCACCGGGGTGTCGCCCGTCTGAATGGAAGACAATTGCTTCACAGCATGCTCAGAGAGAAAGCGCGTGCCATTCAGAGAGCCCCCGCTGAGCAGCATGCGGCAAAAGGTTCCCACATCAGACGCGGTGGAAAAGAATCCCCCGGCGGGTTCGCCATAGTGTTTGGCGTAATTGAAGGCGATGCCCGCTCCCATGTCTGCGGTGATGGCACGCGGCACATGCACGCCTTCGCTCCATTTGTCGATGATGCGCTGCTCCACATCCTTGTCCTGCTTGATCTCTTCCAGGCCTTTTTTGTCAGCTGTGAAGCGCGCGGTGTGCGCGAGGCGGGACGCCTGCTCTTTATTCGGCCAGAAGGTGGTGTCCTTCATGCTGAGCGGATCAAACAAGCGCTTCTGCATGAAGTCAGAGTAGCCCATGCCACTGATGACTTCGATGATGCGGCCTCCGGTGTTGATGCCGCAGTTGTTGTATTCGTACTTGGTGCCCGGCTCCTGGCGCAGAGGGTATCTGGCATAGAGCCCCACGTTTTCCTGCAGGGACTGGGTCTGCTTCAGCCCTTTCTCATTCGCCAGCACAAGTCCGCTGGTGTGGCACATCACTTCGCGCACGGTGATCGGGTGCTTCGGTGGATGCAGCGAGCCATCGGCAGCCTTCACCTGCTGCCCTTTGAATTCGGGGAGAAACTTTTCCACCGGATCATCCAGGCTCACCTTGCCCTCGTCCACGAGCATCATCAGGGCGGCGCCTGTGAGAGACTTGCTCATGGAGGCGATCCAAAAAACTGCATCTTTGCGCATGGGGGTCTTGTTGATGAGGCTGGCGCAGCCAGCGGCCTCAAGGTCGAGCACCTTGTCTTTGCTGGCGACCAGCGTGACCACGCCGGGAGCGATGTGCCCGTCCACCAGAGACTGCAGCACAGGCCGGAGAGGGCTCTCCGCATGTGAAAGCGTTGCGAATGCGAGAAGGCTGATAAATGCGGGGATCTTCATGGGGGTGGAGTTTTATGGAGAGGTGACGGCGCTGTCCGCCATGCCGCTTTTGTAGGCGATGGCCTTGATCTGAATGCCCGGCTGCGGAGTGATTTTGCCGCAGTAGATGTAACCATGCGTGCGTGTCGGGGTGGAGCCGTCGAGTGTGTAGCGAAACCACGTGCCGGGTGTGGACGAAGAAAGCGTGAGGGTTTTGCCGTCGCTGCCAAACTGTGGGCTGGCGCATTCGTTCTTGCCATCTTCATACAGGCCGCAGTCAGGGTAATTTTTCACCACGTCCCAGGCGAGCTGCTGCAAGGCGGCGGCCTGCTCCGCGGTGAGGCTGGCATTCACAGGCGGCATCTTCCCAACCGGAGACTCCCCGTAGAAGGCAGCATACCAGACCATGCACAGCAGGTAGCGGCCGGCATCGCCGGGGTGGACGTTGTCGTAAAACATGATGGGATCGAAATCGCGTGCAGCGAGGCCAGGGATCAGTCCCTGCTCCAGCCGGTTCTTGAGATGCACCACGGCGAGTGTGCAGGGCAAAATGCGCACGCGTTTGCCTGCTTTGCTGATTTCGGAGACTTTGGTTTGGATGGTCTCGGTGCTCATCATCAAAGCAGCACAGGCTTCTTCATAGGTGGTGAAGGGCGGCACCCACCCGTTGAACCCCGGCCTGCGCGAAGGCCACTCGGAATAAATCCACGGCTGCACCTGCGGTGACTTGGTGCGAATGAGCTCGAAAAACAGCGCGTCATGGTTGGCCTCATTGGCGAGATCGGCATCCGTGAAGCCCGGCAGGCGTGGCTGCACCGAGAAGTGATCGATGACGGGCATCGAGGCGATTTCCTTGTCCCAGTCGGCCTTGCTTTTGGTCTGGGTGTTGTTCCAGATGGCTGTGGTGTTGCCGCCGTCTTTCAGCCAGGAGTGGAAGTCGTGTGTCCGGCCGGCAGCACGGGCGTAATTGGGAAAGGGCAGCAGCGAGGCGGTAAGGCTGTTGCCCACATGCATGGAATGAAAGCCGGCCTTTGCGGCGATGCCCGCTGCATAGGTGCCGCTGGCCACGGGGCTCGGGGGCAGGCCTTCTTTGAATGCCACTGCAAAGACCGTGGAAAGCCGGTCCAGGTGGATCGGCTTGTCGTAGACGAGCCCGCTGTCAGGCCCCGGTGTGCCATCAAACGCATAGCGGATCACAGCGCCGGGTGTGTTGCAGCTTAGTTTGAGGTCAAGCGGACCGCTGGTCTTCACCGCGTTCGCTGGTGGATCCATTCGTGGCGTTTGAGCCGTGGCCAGCTCGCCAACATCCACGCCCACAAATTGTCCGTCGGCGATGTCCGAGTCGAAATAGGTGTCGGTTTTCTTGTCAAAGGCGCGTGGCCAGTTGTGCAATCCCTTCCAGCCGAAGGAGCCGAAGGTCTTCCCCAGCAGCAGCCGCTGGCCAGAGTAAAACTCCAGCTCCGCCACTTCGCCGTGAGATCCCGGCGGCGCTTCGTAGCGGACCCAGCGGTAGAGCCTCGTGTTTGAAAAAGTGACCTCACTCCACTGACCTGCCAAGGGTGCGGTGGCGATGGTGGCAATCGGTTCGAAGCCTTCGCGGTCGGAGACATTGGAACCGCTGATCTTCCCACCGGCCATCGCCTGTTCCATTCCCGCTGCAGGGAAATAGCGGACGCGGTTGACCGGCAATGCGGCAGGCTCAGCCGCTGCGCATTGCCACGCCAAAGCCGCCGCCACCAGAAGGTGTCTCACATGGCGTGTGTTCATCATTGCATCTCCACGGGTTCGCTGTCTGCCATGCCGCTTTTGTACGCGACCGCCTGCACCTTGATGCCAGGCTGCACGCTGATCGCACCGCAGTACACATAGCCACGCGTACGTGTGGGTCTGGTGCCATCGAGCGTGTAGCGGAACCAGGCGCCGGACGTGGAAGATTTGAGCGTGATGATCTTGCCGTCGTTGCTGAATTCCGGTTTGCCGCAGGGCTCCTTTCCTTCTTCATACAGGCCGCAGTCGGGGTAGTTCTTCACCACATCCCAGGCGAGGCGTTCGATGATCCTGGCCTGCTCCGGCTTGAAAGTGGTTTCAATAGGAAGCGTTTTGCCCTCCGGCGCTTCACGGTAAAAAGCGGAATACCAGGTGAGATCCACCAGATACGCACCGTTCGCCGAATTATGGATCGGCCCGCTAGCAGGATGCACCTGGTCATTGAAGAGCAGCGGATAGAACGAGCCAGGCTTTACGCCGGGAACCTGATTGTGATCAATCATGTTTTTAATCCAGCCCATGGCCAGTGCGCTGGGGATGATGCGCGCCGGTTTGCCATCTGCGATCTGCGGGTTCAGCCGGTGCTGCAGTTCCTCCACATAGAGCAGCATGGCGCTCATGGATTCCTCCCAGGTCAGCGCGGGGAAGGTCTTCTTCATCTGGTAGCTCGGCACGGCGCCCTGGTCGCTCGGGCGCGCGCGCTTCATTTCCACCCACTCGCAGTAAAGCCACGGTTGCAGCTCCGGCGACTTCTCGCGGAATTTGCGGATGAAGCTGATCTCGGCGGCGATCTCCTTGTCCAGATCGAAATCGCGCGGCTGAAGGGTGATGAGATCCACCTTGCCAATCTTGCTCCAGTAGTCGTCCCAGCTTGCGGTGCCGCGTTTCAGCGCCTGCGTCTCCTTGGCATTCGCCAGCTTGTCATTTTTGTAGTCACCCGTCGCCACGGCCCAGTTCTCGCGTGTCAGCGCACCGGGGCGCAGGAACGATTCCTGATGGTGCGCATAGCCCGCCGTGCGCGCATAGCGCCAGAAGCCCCCGCAGGTGCCGGTGAGGCTGTTGCCCACATGAGCGGTGAAGAGCCCCGGCTTTGTCTGCCCCTTCAGCAGATACGTCACCGGCACCGCCAGGCTCGGCGCTGCGCGGTTGGGATCGATCGTGACCGCTGTGATCGTGGTGTTCTTCTCCACATGGATCGGCTTGGTGTATGTCTCTCCATGCTCGGCCGTGGGCGTGCTGCCATCCAGGGTGTAGCGGATCACGGCGTCACGCGGTCCGCTTAGCTTCACATCCGCGGGCTGGTCCAGATCGCTCCCCGCTGGTGTAAACCCAGGACGGCCTGGCGTGGCGGTGGCAAACAGGTCAAAGCCGATCGCGCTTTCATTCACCGCATCCTTGCCTTCAATGAAAGGGGTGAAAATAGCACCCCTGTTTTCGTTGCCTGCGAGAAGCTGGTCTCCCGCATAGACCTCCACCTTTCCCATCTTCACCGTCGCACCCGCAGGCATGGAAAGACGCACCCAGCGGTAGAGCTTCGCGTTGTCAAACTTCACCTCGGTCCAGGCCTTGGCGGCAGGGGCATCTTTGACCGTCGCCAGAGTGACATAACCTTCCGTGCGCGAACTGTTGGAGCCTTCGAGCTTCGCTCCCACCATGGCCTGCTCCGTTCCGGGAAGAGGCTCGAATCGCAGGCGGTTGCAGGCGGGGAGGGGCTTGTCCGCGCCGAGTGCGGCCGCGGTCAGCCAGAGTGAGATGAGCAGGGAGAGGCCTCCCAGGTGATGGGTTGGGTTTGTTTTCATAAACAAAAGGGTGATGTGGCGGAGGGACTACTGCGGCCAGTGGAGGGCGATCTTCTTTTTCAGGAACTCCACGCTGCGCGCGAGCTGCTCCATGCCATCCACACCGTCTTCGATGCTGATCCAGCCGTTGAAGCCTTTGCTCTTCAGCTCGGTGAAGATGGCGTCATAATCATTGAGTCCTTTGCCGATCTCGCCATGGCGCAGGCGCTTCGCATAGCCGAGCGCGCCGCCTTCTTCTTTTCGCAGGTCTTCGATGGTGCCTTCGGCAAGGTAACGGTCGCTGGCGTGCATGGTCACCACGCGATGAGACACACGCTTCAGCAGCTCAATCGGATCCTCGCCCGCGAGGTAGGTGTTCGAAGGATCGTAGTTCACCCCGAAGTTCGGATGGTTCACCGCATCCACCAGCTTGCAGAAGACGTCCATCTTCTGCGCGAATTCGGGATACTCCCAGAAGTCATCCTTGTAGTGGTTCTCAATGATCAGCGTGATGCCCCGCTCCTGCGCATAAGGCAGGCAGGCGTAGATCGATTCAGCAGCGAGTTTGACACCTTCATCAATGCTCAGCTCCGGGCGGCGCTGACCGCTGAGCACGCGGCAGTAGGAGCCACCGAGCGTGTGCGTCATGTCGATCCAGCGCTTCTGCTTGGCGATCTCCTTCTCGCGGAAGGCGGCGTCCGGGTGCGTGAAATCGGGCGAGCAGCACATCATCGGGATCACCTTGCCGGTGTCCTCGACTTCCTTGCGGAAGCGCGGCCAGTTTTTCTCATCGGCCATTTCAAGGAAACCGGCGTACCATTCCAGGCCCTGAACATCGAGCTTGGAGGCGAGCTGGATCCATTCGGAGACGGTCATGGTTCCTTCTTTGCAGAGGGCCTGCATGAAGGCTTTGGGGAAGGCGGCGAGCTTGGGCATGGTGGGTGTTATTTGGAAGGAATGGTGGAGGCGTCTTTCGGCGGATTGCGGCCGATGAAGGGATGCTGCTCCAGGTCAAAGACCTGGCCGCTGACCGGGCCGCACTCGTCGGCCAGCAGCCACGCGGCGCAGGCGGCGATCTCGTCGGGCCAGAGGATGCGTCCGGCGGGGGCGTACACCTTGGGCAGGTCGGCATACCAGTCCTCGCGCAGGCCGTGCTCGCGTTTGCGCTTGGCTTCGTTTTCCGTCAGCACCCAGCCGGGATTGATCTGGTTCACGCGCACGCCGTTTTCACGCATCAGCGTGTCGCCCAGGTTGCGGGTCAGGGTCATCAGCGCGCCTTTGCTCACGCTGTAGGGCATCAGGTTGGGCTCGCCGCTGTAGGCGTTCACGCTGCCGATGTTGATGATGCTGCCATGCGTTGCGCTCAGATGCGGCAATGCGGCACGGGTGATCAGGTAGGGGACCACACAGTTGATCTCCAGCATGCGGCGGAACCACGCGCCGTCCGTGGTCTGGATGTTGCCCGTGCCTACCTGCGCGGCGTTGTTCACCACCGCATCCAGTTTGCCAAAGGCCTTCAGCGCGGCATCTACCAGAAGCTGCGGGGCCGCCTCGTCCGCCAGATCCTTGATCACGAGTGCGGCATTTTCCGCGCCGAGTTCGGCCACGGTCTGCTCTCCCAGATCCTGCTCCAGGCCGTGGATGATGACCTTGGCTCCTTCTGCGACGCAGCGTTTGGCGATGGCCTTGCCGATGCCAGTGACACTGCCGGTGACGATGATGACTTTGTTTTGAAGACGGGACATAGTTTAGGAATCAGTAAAAGGTCCGGCATTCTGCCGGGCGAGCGCTTCACGCACGCGCTGGCCATTTAGCGAGGCAACGGCGGATTTCTCGGTCAAACTCATGGCGGCCGCACATCCCGCCGCCTCTCCCAGGGCCATGGCGGTCACGGTCACGCGGGTGGACGCGTGCGCGCCACGCGTGGCGCTGTGGCAGCGGCCTGCCACGAGGAGATTCTCGATCTTCTGCGGCACTAGCGAGCGATAAGGGATGTCATAAGGCCCGGGCTGCACTTTCTCAGGATTGAAGTCATTCGCACTGCCCACCACGGTTTTGTTCGGGTGCAGATCCAGATACCAGCAGCCGGTGGCGATCGCGTCGTCAAACCGGCGGCCCTGCATCACCTCCTTCTCATTCAGCACATGCTGGCCGATCAGGCGGCGCGACTCACGCACACCGATCCACGGATACGCTTCGAGGAAATAGGAATCCGCAAAGGCAGGGATGTCGCGCTTCCATGCACGGTGCATGGCCAGCGCATCGGCACGCCCCTGCATCTCAGCGCGGCTCAGGTCGGCGGCATCGGTCGGGTTGGCTGGCACGCGCACACCGTGGATGTAGATCTCATCATTGGCATACATGAACATCACTCCCGGGCCGTAGAAATGCGGCAGCTCGCCAAGCTCCTGCGCTTTCACCAGCGCAGCACGGCAGAGTTTGCCGATGTCCGGCGCCTTCTGCACTTTGCCGATGCGGAAATGCAGCGTCAGAGGCTGCACCTCGGCGCTCTGTTCGGTCGGTGCGCCTGCCCAGGCGGCCACATCGGCGTCTCCGGTGCAGTCGATCACCACCTTGGGCTTGATGCGGACCAGCCCGTCCTTGTTGGCGACCACCACCGAGGTGATGCGTCCATTGGACGACTCCGCATCGCAGGCGAAGGAATTGAAAAGCACGGTCAGCCTGTCACCGCAGGCCTGCAGCTCGCGGTCCAGCAGCACCTTGAACTCAAAGGTGTTCGGGATCGTGGGGTTGTGCGGCTTGATTTCCTTCGCGTCCGC
Organism: Prosthecobacter sp.; assembly: GCF_044227185.1. Taxonomy (GTDB): domain Bacteria; phylum Verrucomicrobiota; class Verrucomicrobiia; order Verrucomicrobiales; family Verrucomicrobiaceae; genus Prosthecobacter. The sequence continues at coordinate 633,206 of NZ_JBGAFO010000003.1, forward strand.
CTTGCACACGCCTGTCTTCGCCAGCAGTTCCAGCGCGATGCCACGCACCACCACGCGGTGCGTCTTGATGTCCGAAATACCGTCAAAATACGGCAGGCCCACGCTGGTGATGATGCCGCCGGCAAAGGGGGCCTTTTCCACCAGCAGCGTCTTCGCGCCATTGCGTGCCGCTCTTAGCGCCGCCGCCGTGCCTGCGCAGCCGCCGCCGCACACCAGCACGTCCGTCTCGATCTCGCGCATCGGCGCCTTGGTCATCACCTGATCTGCGGCCAGCGTGGATGCAATGGGCGTCATCGCCGCGGCGGCAGACGCCTTCACAAAGGAGCGCCGTGTGCGTTGATCGCTGCTGGTTGGGCTGGGATTCATGGCTGTGAGCATAACGGAGGCATGCCTGGCACTTCCACGACAAAGTCTGTGCGAAATGCGTCAGCATTTTTGTGCTTGGGGAAATACCGGCCTTCAGGATATAATTTCACCATGAAAATCGCCCGTCTCAGCCGTGGTTTCACGTTGGTCGAACTGCTCGTCGTCATCAGCATCATTGCCCTCCTGGCGGCCTTGGTGATCGGCAGCGGAAATGGCGGATCTTCCAAACGACAGATCACGCAAAGCACCAGGCAGGCGATCGAGGCCGCCTTGGAGCGCTATCAGACGCAATATGGCGAATATCCCGAACCTGTGAACACCGAGGAAACGGCTGAGCTCATGCCCGGAAAAGTCTATCGGATCGGCGCCGCCAGATGCCTGTATCAGGCGCTGACAGGAGACGGCAGCGACGCCATCAAGGGAATTGGGAACAATTCATCGGACGGAAAAGTCGGCCCGGAGGAAATCAGGAATGTCGTCATGCAGGATTGGCCGGAGGGCATGCGGCGCAAGGTGGGCGGCAGCTACTTTCTCGTCGATGCCTTTGGTCACCCGTTTCAGTACATCAAAGCCGACAGCGAAAAGAAAAACACCATCAATTCCAGCTACGACCTCTGGTCCTATGCGGAGGACGAGAAAAACATCATGGCCAAATCCAAAGACACCGAGGCCAATGCCAGCCTCGGTGCCAGGTGGGTCAAAAACTGGTGAGTCCGCTTACTTCGCCACGCCCTTGATGCTGAAGTCGTCGTAAATCACGTCAACACGGTTGGTGGTGAGGCTCACGACCGTTTTGTGATCATGCGCCACGCCAGGGGACTGGAAAGTGCTGACGACCTTGCCGTCGATGCTGGTTTCGACCACGTCGCCTTGGGTGCGCACGGTCAGTGTGTGCCATTCTTTGAGTGATACCGTGGTGGGCACAGACTTTGTCCACTTGAGCATGTTGGCCTTGTCCTCGGCGGTGAGCGTAGGCGGAACCGCCTTCTTGCGTTCATAAATGTCGTTGCTGAAGGTGCCGGCTTTGGCATCGGCCACCACGACTGCCTTCGGATTCACCGAGATGCTGCAGATGTGCCCTGCGTGCGAGCCTTTGTAGTCCTTGTCATCCAGCCAGATGTTGAAGCCCTTGGCCTGATCGCTGACGAACTGGAACTTCACCGACACTTCCAGATCTGTCTCTGGGGCGATCCGGATCACATCCACCGCCGCATGATCCGACTCCGGCGCGGTGATACCCACCAGGACGCCACCTTTGACCACACTGGAGCTCTTGTAGTGCCCCCAGGCCTTGCCGAAGCCGTCGGCGTTAAAATCGTCGGAGAAAATGACGCGCGGATAATCAGCGGCAAAAGCTGCCGTGGAGAGCAGGGCGAGGCAAAGAAGGGATTTCATGGCGGGTGTGGAATGAGAGAGGCAAGTACGGCAGGCCGCCTCCCATCACACAAGCTATTTCACGAACTTCTTCGCAAAGTCCAAAACCGAGCGCGTGAAGGTCCATTCGCCGGTTTCAGGCAGGCACTTGGAAGGCGCGCTCACCCAGCTCTCGATCACCATCTGGTCCGGCCTGCCGTCCACCGCAGCGTAGTCGTAGCCCTGCTGCATGATGGAGGTGTACCAGGTGCTGTCGTCTGCCAGCCCGCGCTTCAGCATGCCGGGATAGCCCGAGGCCCAGTAGATCAGTGAGAAGGGCAGCTTTTTCTGGCGGCAGTAAAGCTCAAGCTGCCGCACCTCTTTCCACGAGCCCTTCTGCTGCACGTTAAAGCGCAGCCAGTCCACATCCAGCCGGTAAAAGTCCAGTCCACGCACCTTCTTCTCGGCAAGCTGCTGCTGCAGCCCTTCGATCCACTTTTTGTGTTCCTCGACGGTGGCAGACGGGTAGGCCTCGATGTCGCCAATGAGCACATCCGGGAAATGCTGGCGCACCAGCGCGATATAATTGGCGGTCTCCTTCATCGCATACTCATCGCTTTCATGAATCTGCTCCCGGGCGCAGACCAGCGGCTCATCCATGGCGATGGCATACAAATTCGCGCCCAGGCTCTGCAGCCGCTCCCAGTTTTTGCGCTCGGCGTTGAAGCACGCTTCGCCAGTCTTGCCCCAGGGCTTGACTGCGCCGACCTCCATCGCCAGCCGCAGCTTCCACTCCTTCATCATGCCGAACCACTTGCGCAGCTCGTCGTCTCTGAAGTGGCGCTGTAGGTTCAGGTCTGTGATGAACAGGACATCCGTATGCGCCCTCGTTTCCTTCCATGCGTCCGGCTGCTCAAAAAGCTGCCGGAATGCCAGGCACTTGTCCTGCCCCGGCGGACTGATCCAAACCGAGGGCTTGGGCGTCTGTGCCTGAGCCGAGACTACGCAGCCACAGACGGACAGCACCAAAACTGTCAGGAGTCGAATGCTCATGAGATTGAAGGGGGGTGATTACACCGGACGTAGCACGCTCTTCACCACTTCGCCCTTGTGCATCTTCTCAAAGGCTTCGTGCCATTCGGTCACGGGCCAGACACCGCCGATGATCGGCTTCACATCAAACTGGCCGCTGCTCAGCAGGGCGATGACGCGTTCCCAGATGGGCCAGTTGTGGCTGAAGCTGCCCTGCAGGGTGATGTTCTTCTGCACCAGCGGGTCGAGGTTGAAGCCCAGAGGCTGCGGACCCCAGCCCACCTTGCTGATCCATCCGGCCGGGCGCACGATGTCGAGCGCGATTTTCAGCGTGATGCTCGCTCCTGCAGCGTCGATCACGCCGTCGCAGCCCAGGCCGTCGCGGGCGGCGGCCCAGGGCTTGGCATCGCCGATGATGACTTCGCAGCCATACTGCTTGGCGATTTCCAGGCGATGCGCATCCTGCGGAAGGCCGACGATGGCCACCTGGGCACCGCAGAGGCGTGCCATGGCAGCGCAGAGAATGCCGATGGTGCCTGGGCCGAGAACGACCACGCGGTCGCCGGGCTCGATGCGGGCGTTTTTCACCACGGCGCTGTAGGCCACGCAGCAGGGTTCGGTGAGGCACGCCTGCTCAAAGGGAAGCTGGTCCGGCACATGGTGCAGGATGCGGCTGGGCACGCGCACATACTTCGTCATGGCGCCATTCACGCCGTAGCCGAAGCCTTTGCGGGTGGGGTCCAGGTTGTAGAGCCCGCGCTTGGTCATCGGGTTGTTCGGGCTGATGATGGCGGCGGTTTCGGAAACCACGCGGTCGCCCACTTTCCAGCCTTCCACTTCCTTGCCCACTTCCACAATGCGTCCGCCAAACTCATGGCCGAGCACAACGGGGTAGTTCACCGGCCAGGAGTGGTCGGCGGTCCACTGGTGGAGATCGGAGCCACAAACGCCCACATTGGCCACTTCGAGGAGCACGTCCTCGCTGCCGATGGTTGGCGTTTCGATTTCACGGACTTCGACGGAGCCTTTTTCAGGCGCGTAATTGACGACGGCGGCGGATTTCATGGGTTGGGAAAGAGATGGAATTAGAAAGCAGGAACGTCCTGAGCGTGCACGGCCTCGCAAATCATGCGCAGCGAAGCTTCGAGATTGCCGTCCGCCGTTTTAAACGCGTCAGCATCAATGGTCAGCGGAGCACCCAGCACCACCAGCGGAGCGCCGTATTTCGGGCACTGGATGGCCTGCTCCAGGCTGAGTCCGCCCACGGCCTGCACGGGCACTTTGACGGCATTCACGACTTCACGAAGCTGGTCCAGCGGGCTGGGCATGCGCTTGCCGGCGGCGGCGATGCCGCGGCGCTCGTCGTAGCCAATGTGATGAATCACGTAGTCGCAGCCCAGATCCTCCAGCCATTTGGCTCCGGCGACCATGTCCTCGGAGATCATGTTGTCGCCCATGACCTTGCAGCCGAAGTCTTTTCCAGCGTTTACCACGCATTTCACGGTTTCCGCATGCGCACGGGCCATGACCACGACGTGGGTGGCACCGGCCTTGGCCATCATCTCGGCTTCCAGGTAGCCGCCATCCATCGTCTTGAGGTCGGCCACGATCGGGGTATTCGGGAAAGCCTTGCGCAGGGCGCGGACACCGTGCAGACCTTCGGCGAGGATCAGCGGCGTACCGGCCTCCAGCCAGTCCACTCCGGCACGCATGGCCAGCGCGGCAGTTTCGAGCGCTTCGTCGATGTTGGTGAGGTCGAGGGAAATTTGGACGATGGGTTTCATGGGCGGTTGGTAGGTTGCAGACTAACGCAGAACCATGCATCGTCGTCACGACAAAGATGATGCGAAATGCGACACCCCTCAAGCCCCGCGTGCGCCCCAAGCGCCCGGCGGCGGAAATAGCGCGCTGGCGGAGGCAGCGTGCGGCATGGATGGCCGCGCTGGAGCCGACGCTGCTGTTTCAGCGGCTGTTTGACCACATCCCAGGGGTTTACTTCTTTGCCAAGAACAAGGCGGGGCATCTCATGTTTGCCAGCGAGGGGCTGATGCAGCGCTACCAGATGCCGGATGACTCGGAGATCATCGGGCGCACGGACTTTGACCTGAATCCCGACACCATGGCGCAGGCCTATGTGGATGATGACAAGCGTCTTCTTGCGGGCAAAGCGGACGTGATCGAACGGGTTGAGCTCTGGTGGGACTCCCAGGGCATCCCCGACTGGTTTCTGGTGACGAAACTTCCGCTTTTTGATGCCAAACGCCGGGTGCAGGGGGTGATGGGCACGCTGAGGCGTCCGGACGAAGCGGAGCGCAGGCTGCCGGTGTTTCAAACCGTGGCACAGGCGGTGGAGATCATACGCCATGATTACGCCAGACCGCTCCTGATCGAAGACGTGGCGAAATCCTGCGGGCAGTCATTGCGGCAGCTTCAGCGCCGGTTTCAGAGCGCGTTTGGCATCACGCCGCAGGAGTTTTTGATCAAGACGCGGGTGCTGGCGGCGGTGCGTCTGCTGGAGCGAACGACCCTGACCGCCAGCGAGGTGGCGCAGCAGTGCGGCTTTGTGGACGCGAGCAGCTTCACGCAGCACTTCCGCAAGCGCATGGGCGAATCGCCGGCGGCGTATCGGCGTGCACGGCGGTGAGGCTCAGTGCAGCTCGTCGCACAGGGCCAGTGCCTTCATGGCCTGGGCCGTGGCGATGTAGGTGATGTAGCTGTAGTTTCCGCGATAGAGCGACTGCATCCACCAGCGGCCGGAGACGCGCTGCTCCCGCTTCAGCCAGGCGAGCCCGCGCTGGATGCGTTCGTCGCTCACCGGCACGTTGTTCTGCCGCATGAGCACGATGGCGAAGGAGGTCATGTAGGCGTCGCTTTCCGGACTGGCAGCGTCTGGAAGACCGCTGATGAGTTTCACCACCGTGTCGCTCATTTTGAAATGCCAGTCGTTCAGGGCCGACATGTCCCGCAGGCACCAGCCGCCGTCGGCATGCTGTTTGGAAGACAGAAGAGACAGCGCGGCATCGCGCTGGGGCTGTGGCACGAGTTCGGGCATGTAGTATGCAAGCTGGAGGCGCAGGATGCGGTCAAAGTCATTTTTTGGCGGTGCATTGCGCAGCCATGCCTTCATTTTCTCGACACGCGCGAGCAGCTCGGGGTCCTTGAGGCTGCTGAGCCACGCGGGCGCCGCGGTCACTGCGCGGGCGGCTTGCAGGGTGAGCTCAAAATCGGTGGTGATGTGCGGGATTTCGACTTCGCCGTAGCTGACGAAGGAGCCGTCGGCGGACTGGCGCATGAGCATTTCCTGAAGGGAGCGCTCCGTGTGGGCAGAAAGCTTTCCTGTCACATGCTTGTCCCATTCGGCGAGACCGATGGAGCGCCAGATGCTGGTCCAGGAGCCGCCGTAGTATTTGATGCCATCCTTTTCCGTTTCTTTCTGCGGCTTGACCTCTGCGGGCACCGTTTTCACAAAGTCCGCCAGCACTTCCTCCAGAGGCATGCCGAGCTGTCTGGCCAGGGCCGGGCGTTCGCTGAGGTAGGGGCCGGTGGTGTGGCAGTTCACGCAGGTCTTTTCGCGCACCCAGCAGATGGCGCCATCGTCGAGGTATTTGGCGGCGGCTTTGATGGTCTCAGGGCCAAAGGCCTTCACTTTCGGCTCATCAGCCCGGGGCAGACTGACCTGAATGCCTTCTGTCTGATACTGGAATTCAGGCTTGGGTTTTGGTTTCGGCGCGTCTGCGGCAAAGACGGCGGAGGTGCTGAGCAGGAGGAAACAAATGGGCTTCATGCACCTGCCTGTACGCTCCGACTGCTGGCGATCAATCGCCCCAGCGAAATCGAGTCGTCTTCGTACAGCCAGCGGTGCATCGCCTTGGAGATCTGCGGCCACTCGTGGTCCAGCATGGCAAACCAGGCGGTGTCGCGGTTTTCGCCCTTGATGATCATGTGCTGGCGGAAGATGCCTTCAAAGGTGAAGCCGAGGCGCAGGGCGGCATTCCTGCTGGGTTCATTGCGTGCATCGCATTTCCACTCCATGCGCCGGTAACCGAGCTGCTCGAAGCAGTAACGGAGGAGCAGGAAGCAGGACTCGGTGTTCGCCTTGGTGCGCTGTGCTGCCGGGGAATACCAGATGTTTCCGAGCTCCGCCACGCCGTGCTCGGCGCGGATGCTCATGAGCGAGATGCTGCCCAGGGGGTGGCCGGCGCCGGTGGCGCGTACAGTGAAGGCGATGACATTGGGCGTGGCCTGCCATTCGCGGAGAAAGGCGGCCTGGTCTGCGACATCAGCAAAAGGGCCGCGAGGCATGAAGCGCCACAGTTTGGGGGTTGATTCATCGACATGCGAAATGGCGTGGAGTTCTGTCACATCCGCAGCCACATCGAGAGGTGTGAGGGTGACGAAGCGGCCTTCGAAAATCCGGGGGGCGGGCTGGGGTTTCATCTCAGGTGCGGGAGTGAACCATGACGTCTGTCTTGATGGAACTGGCGATGAAGCACTGCTCATGGGCAAGGTGATGCAGGTGTTCGATCTCCGCAGAATCAGGATGCTTTTCGCCGCTCCAGGTGATGCGGGGGCGAAGGGTGATCTGGCTGACCCAGAGGGCGCCGTGTTCGTTTTTCGTCATGATTCCTTCGGCTGCGTCGTCGTAGCTCTCGGCGCAAAATCCGGCGTCGCAGGCGACGTGGAGAAACCAGAGCATGTGGCAGCTCGAGACGGAAGCGATGAAGAGTTCCTCGGGGTCGATGCCTGCGGGGTTTGACCAGGGGGCAGGGACGATTTGGGGGGATGGAGAGCCGGGAATTGTGGCGCCGCCGTCGAAGTGAAGGGTGTGTTCGCGGGAGTAGCGGCGGCTGAGGAAGTCAGGGCCCTGGTTTTTCCAGCGGACGGTGGCGGTGTGGCGGGACATCAGAGAGTTTCCTGCATCATTTTGGCGGTGTCGCGGTCGGTCTGATCGGTGCTGTTTTGCAGCATGGAGATGACTCCTGGCGCATCTTGTGGACGATTCTGGCTGAGCTTGAACTTGCCTTCGAGGCGGGTGATTTCGATCTCGATGCCGACGATGCCTTTCATGAGGCCGTCGCGGAACTCGGGGGGAAGCTCCCCGTTCCAGCGGTTGGGGCGGCCGGATTCGTAGAATTCGACGAGGTCGTGAAGCATCTGGGCGAAGCGGTCGTGCTGCGTGATGATGCGCGGGATGCCGTAGGCGTGGACGGCGGTGTAGTTCCAGGTGGGGACATTGGGCTCGGTGGCGTACCAGGCGGGGGAGATGTAGGCGTGGGGACCGGTGAAGATGACGAGGACTTCAGACTTGGTGAAATGCGACCACTGAGGGTTGGCGCGGGCCATGTGGGAAATCAAAGTACCGTGCGACTTTTGTGTCGGATTCAGCAAAAAGGGCAGGTGGGTGGCATGCGGGAGGTTGCCGTCGTGGGTGACGAGGGTGGCGAAGCTGTGGCGCTGCATGAATGCATGCAGGGTGCCGAGGTCCTCGATTTTGAAATGGCCGGGGGTGTACATTTCAAGCGGCTATTTTTCCTTTTCCTTTTCCTTTTCGGGGAGGGCGGGGATGGGGGTGATGTCGAGCGGGGTGTCCTGGCCGAGGAGGACGTTGCCGATGAAGGTTTTGGCGCGGGCGATGACTTCGGGGTGGTTGACGGAGCCGTGGGCGCCGTCGGTGATGGGGACGAGGAGGGAGGGGACGCCGGCTTGTTTGAGGGCGGCGTGGATGGCTTCGGCGTGGAGGAAGGCGACGCGTTTGTCGGCGGTGCCGTGGAAGGTGATGAAGGGGGGATCGTCGCTGGTGACGTAGGTGACGGGGGAGGCGGCGAGGGCTTCGGTGTGTTTTTCTTCATAGGTGCCGCCGAGGAGGCCGATCACGGCGTCGTCTTTGGCGATGGGCTTGTCGTCTTTGTCGAACATGAGGGCCTGGGTGAAGTCTTCGGGGCCGCAGAGGTTGGCGACGCACTGGACGCGGCTGCTGAACGAGGTGTTGGGGCCGAGGGCGCCTTCGAGTTCTTTGACGTCGCCGCTGGTGCCGATGAGGGAGGAGAGGTGGCCGCCGGCGGAGCTGCCCATGACGGCGATTTTGTCGGGGTCGAGGTTGTATTCTTTGGCATGGGCGCGGATCCAGCGGATGGCGGCTTTGCAGTCGTAGATCTGGGAGGGCCAGTGGGCTTCCTTGGTGAGGCGGTAGCCGACGGCGACGGCGGCGTAGTCTCCGGTGCGGGCGAACTGGATGGCAGCGGCGGCGTAGCCGAGGCGGTCGCCATTGACCCAGCCGCCGCCGTGGATGAGGGCGACGACGGGGAGGGGCTTGTCGGTGTTGCGTTTTTTAGGGAGGTAGAGATCGACCTTTTGCTTGGGGTTGTCGTTGCCGGCGTAGGGCTGGTCGAGGCGGAGTTCGACCTGATTTTTTTCGGCGACGTTTTGGGCGTTCTGTTTTTGGGCGGCCAGGTCCTGGGCCCATGCGGATGAGGTGACGAGAAGGAGGAAAGGGAGGAGGTGTTTCATGGTGGGTAGAGAACGGGGCGGGTGGTGGAAACTAGCGGCGGCGGTAAATCAGCATGGGCATGCCGAGAATGGTTTCCGAATGGGACAGGTCAAAGCCAAGTTTTTCCAGCACGCGGCGGGAGCGCAGGTGGTCGGCGTGCACGTCTGCGAACAGTGGTGTACCGGGGTGGTGGGTGTCGAACCATGCGAGCCAGGCGCGGCCCACCTCACTGGCGTAACCCTGTCCCCAATAGGGTTTGGCGAGGCGAAAGCCGAGTTCGATGCGTTTGCCGTCGGGAAGGTGATAGAGGCCGCTGTCGCCGATGGGCTTGCCGGTTTCTCGATGAAGGATCAGCCGTTTGCTGAAACCATGATGTCTTTGATGTTCGCGGTAGCGATGGATGCGGCGGCGGGAGTCCTCCGGCGTGAGGTCCGCACCGCCGGGGATGAACTGCATCACCGAAGGGTCGGAGAACCAGGCGAAGGCATGCCCGGCATCCTCTTCCTCGAAAGGGCGCATGCGGGTGCGCTCGGTTTCGAGCCAGTGGTGGTCCGGGAGTGGCATGGGCCATCTCAACGACGTGAGAACCTCCCGATATTGCATCCGCGCGTGAGTTTTCATAGGCTGAAGGCCGGTGCCTTTTCCTATGCCACAGCACCTGTCGCCGGTGTCAGAACATGAGGTTCACGCGCGTCATATATTTAACAAGGGTGTTGCCTGGGACGCGCCCTTGCGCCAAAAGCAACTCCCATGAACTCGCCACCCCGTGGTACTCGACAAATCTGCGCCCAACAACGTTGTTGACGTACTCGACAGAATTGTTTTTCATCAAGTAGTTCACCCACCCCAACACGTCACTCGTGATGCCTGTCGATTCCAGCAGCTTCAACATTCTTGAGCAGCTCGTCAGCGATCAGATTGCCAGAAGCGGCGGCACGACAGCTCCCCGCCTGTTGGTTCGGAGGCAGTCTATAGATGTTTCCAGTTTCGGACAGTGGTTCACGGGAGTCGCAGATCGACCTGATTATCCCATCAAAGAGCTGCTCCAATCTCGTGAGGCTACAGATTGGGCTCCATTTTTTCATCTCGATTCTAGAGCCAACCTTGTTGAGCGTGAGATGATTGAATTGGAGTTTGACCGCTATTGCGAGTTACGTCGCGACTCGCATCAGCAAATCGTCTTCTCGTTTTCTGCTTCAGTGCCTACCGATGAGGGCCATATGCTATACTGCACTGCTGATCGAGGTTTTTTGTGGGCTTGGGGCTTCCTTTGCACATACAGCGGGAGTTTCGAGTCTCCTACCACACTATCCATAGTGAACGTATGGCGATCCTGAGACGACACCAACAACAGAAACCAAGGGCGAACAAAACGGATGCAGGCAACGGCCCGAAGGCTATCTGTCGTGTCTGCAACGACTTGCGCTCTCCGTCGCCTGATCCGAGACGTTCGCCCAACAAATAGAGTCCGTCGCAAATGCCCCTCGAATACGCTGAGTCCAAGGAGAAGATTCCCACTGGCTTTGCATACTGCCTGAAGCGATCAGACATAGACGGGGGCTTCGGCTCCTCGATAGAGCCTACGGTATTAGTCCGCTTCAAGCGGTTCATGCATGGCAATCGGTTGGAGCGAGACCACTGGCTTCACGATGTTTATGGGCCATGTGCAGTTCTGAGCGTCCGCTACAGCAGCGGGCACTGGGCCTCGACTGCTGTATCACGACACAGTGAGCGCTTTCGTCCATCTTGGTTTCTATACGTCTGCGCCGTGCCAAGCGATCTTCGCCACCAGATTCGCGCTGACTGTATCTCCATGCACCTGCCATCATTGGTTTCCATGATCGCCTGCACGCAGACGGGCACATGGCTTAGTTCCGACCATCGTCGAACAGTCTATTTTGATCCAGTTGAGAGGACGACAAAAATACGAGATGAAGATCACATCTAACGGCCAACCAAGGGCGAACAAAACGGATGCAGGCAGGGGGCTCGAAGGCTGTCTGTCGTGTCAGCGAAGTCTTGCGCTCGCCGTCGCCACAGCTTAGACATAGGCAGTGAAGCAATACTTTACAGGAGAATTTTCCGCCAGGCGTCCTGCTACGATAGCTGGCTGCCTGGTTCTGACCGCGGCTGGACTTTGTCTGGCCTGCATGTGGGTCCCGCAGATGATTCTGCCAACGGGCATGACTCACATGATGGGCACGCTCTGCGGCCTGCTTTTTATTTTTGTATTTCTCGGTGGCGGGATGTTTCTCCTGTCCAAGATCGTCAAGAACGCGAAGACGGTTCTGTTGATCACGTCTGACGGGCTTTCATACGGGTCGAAGAAGTATCGTTGGGAAGACATCACCGAGATCGGGATCATGGAGAAATACACGAGACGGAAGGATCTTTACTGCACGACAGCCCTGAATCCCTTTGTCGTCGAGCTTCTGCTTTCCCGAGGGCTGGGTGCTGAACAGATTGCGGTGCTGTTTGGAGAGCTCCGCAGAGAAGTGGTTCCGATCCATCCTCATGTTTGTCTGCACGAAAAGGATGATGGAGGCCCACCGTGACGCAAGAAGTCTATCATACAGGGACCCGCCATTATCGGCGTCTTCCAATATTGATCACGGGGATGGTGTTGTTTGCGTTCTGCTCCTTCTTTCTGATCCGCCTTTTCCCGCAGTGGATTGCCGTCTGGCATGATCCCAGAAAGTTCGTATTTGGCCTCCTACCCATGGGATTCTTGAGTTTCTTCGCTTTTCTCGGCGCCATGCTGATTCGATACTATCTGACCGATTTTCGCCTGGAGTTACGGATCGATTCAGAGGGAGTCCATTATGGTCGTCGCTTTTATCCATGGACAGAGATTGGTTCGCTGTCTGGCCGGGGGTATCACGGGAGGCTGCATTTGCTTCTCCACCGGAGAGGGCGGATAGCACTCGACCGCCACCTCCTGACTGACGCAGGACTGACGGAGGATGAGTATTCACGTCTCATGGAGCGACTCGATGAGGGCATTGGGGCCCTGTATCCACACCTGAGAATCGGATGATGCTGGAAGCGCGTCACTCATAATGCCGCCAACGGCCAAACGGGGACGAACAAGGCGCTGGTGGACAACCGCCGGCCAGCGGAGCAGTCAGACGACATCAACATGTTCAGAGCCGTGTGCCGGAGGCTGGCGAGAAGCTCAAGCAACGCAGAGGTCCCGATGAATCTGCGCACGGTTCTCGCATGCCTCCGGCATGCGACCTTGATCCTGCATGCTTGCATCACGTGATCCGGTGGTTCTCGTCCGGCAAGCCCCGCTTCGCCACCGGCTCATTTCCATGCCCCCCGGTTGCGAATGCACGAATCAGGCGGTGTTTGAAAACCCGCGACAGCGCTTGTGGGGTGAGATTTGGGTGTGGCGGCGGTTTGTGTCACCGCTACGCGGTTCCACGAAACGGGAGGCATGGGTGATTCGGCTCCGTGGGCTTGCGCCCACGGCTACGGTTGTGCCAGCGCTACGCGCTTTCGGAGGGAGAGGCTTGCGGCTTGAAGCATGTCATAAGATGGCATGTACTTGCCATGGCCATTCAGCAAAGGTGTTTCAAACTCGGCCTGGTGACAGAGGACTGCGTGAGCGGCGTTGCACGTGCCACCCTATTTTGTGGGTCTCAATAATGACTTGGAGAGATACATTTTGCTGTGTCCGTGCGAGTCCCAGTCGGGGATCTGGCCGACGATTTGGAAACCGTGGGAGAGGTAGAAGCGGGGGGCCTGATAGTCCATGGTATCGACATAGACGTACTTGCAGCCGCGTTCGAGGGCGAGGCGTTCGGCTTCAGCGAGAAGGGCGGCGCCGATGCCTTGGGAGCGCCAGTCGGGATGGACGGACATGATGGAGATGCGCAGCCAGGAGAGCTGGGTTTCGGCGAGGAGGCCGCCGACGACGGCATCACCGGAATGAGCGAGGAGGATGAGAGGGCGGGCTGCGTTTTCCGGCTGCTGCCATTTCTCCATGAAGGCGGGGTTTACGGCCCAGTTGTGCTCGCGCAGCCACTGGCGGACGAGGTCGCAGCCGGGTGCCGAGGTGTCTTCTGTTTGGAGGAGAGTCCAGCCGGTGGTCTTCATGAGGATGACTGGCTCCGATGAAGATTCAGCAGGTCGGTGACGAGGATGCCATTGATGCGCATGCCTTCGTAGCAGGCGTCTTCGATGCTCATGTGGGAGCAGTTGGCGTTGCGGATGACGGTTCCCGTGAGATTGACGTCCTCCAAATGCGAGGAGGACAGGTTCACGTTTACGAACCGGGCGGCTGAGAGATTGACGTCGTTGAAGGTGGCTGAGCTGAGGCGGGTGTTGAGGAACTCGGCGTTGCTGAGGTCGGCGTTTTCGGTTTTGGGTGGCATGGGAGTAAATCGTGGGTTTTGGAGCTGGCGACGAGGTTTTAGCGGGGCGGAGCTTGTTGCAGTCGCTGCTGGTGGGCTTGGGGTGTGGCGGAGTGTTGGGTTTGCTTCCTGGACTGGCTCCCAAAACCCAGGGGAGCACTCGCTAAAGCTCGGGACCCCTGGGCTGTCTTCCGGAAGGCCGCTGGCCTTCGAGACAAAGCAGTCTGTCTATTATAGCGTTTTCCAAAACGGATTTCCGGTCAGCGGCGCTTGGAGACGTTCGGCGGAGGCTGGAGGACCAGCCTCCCTACCCCGCGCCAGGCATGCGAGTGCCCAGCGCAGGTGGGGCTGGCTGTCCTCAGCCAGCCGCCGTCGAAGCCCATGATCTGCGATCAAGAAACAGCCCGCTAAATGGAAATGAGTTTTGCGAACCGCTATATGCAATCCTCAATAGTGACAAGAGGACCGCATGAGCGGCGTTGCAACGTGCCACCCTAGTTTGGGGGTCTCAATAATGACTTGGAGAGATACATTTTGCTGTGGCCATGCGAATCCCAGTCGGGGATCTGGCCGACGATTTGGAAACCGTGGGAGCGGTAGAAGCGGGGGGCCTGATAGTCCATGGTATCGACATAGACGTACTTGCAGCCGCGTTCGAGGGCGAGGCGTTCGGCTTCGGTGAGAAGGGCGGCGCCGATGCCTTTGGAGCGCCAGTCGGGATGCACGGACATGATGGAGATGCGCAGCCAGGAGAGCTGGGTTTCGGCGAGGAGGCCGCCGACGACGGCATCACCGGAATGAGCGAGGAGGATGAGAGGGCGGGCTGCGTTTTCCGGCTGCTGCCATTTCTCCATGAAGGCGGGGTTTACGGCCCAGTTGTGCTCGCGCAGCCACTGGCGGACGAGGTCGCAGCCGGGTGCCGAGGTGTCTTCTGTTTGGAGGAGAGTCCAGCCGGTGGTCTTCATGAGGATGACTGGCTCCGATGAAGATTCAGCAGGTCGGTGACGAGGATGCCATTGATGCGCATGCCTTCGTAGCAGGCGTCGGAGATGCTCATGTGGGAGCAGTTGGCGTTGGAGATGACGGTTCCCGTGAGATTGACGTCCTCCAAATGCGAGGAGGACAGGTTCACGTTTACGAACCGGGCGGCTGAGAGATTGACGTCGTTGAAGGTGGCTGAGCTGAGGCGGGTGTTGAGGAACTCGGCGTTGCTGAGGTCGGCGTTTTCGGTTTTGGGTGGCATGGGGAGGTGGGGATGCAAGGGGTGAACTGAGGACTGCATGCTGGCGGTAACGGGGCGGTGCGGAGTGGCGTTGCAGACGCTGCTGGTGGGCGCGGCGTGTTTAGAAGATGATGGGTTTGCTTCCCGGAGTGGTTGTTGGAAACCCAGGGCGGCGCTCGCTGAGGCTTCCTCCTTCGCTCTACGAGGTACGAAGGACTGACGCGCTTTGCCCTGGGCTGCGATAGGCCGCACCTTTGGTGCTGAGAGTGGTGATGGCGGGTGCGGAGTGAGTGAGTTGGTTGCGTTTGGGATGAACGATGGGGAAGAGGTCGGGAAGCTGGAGTGGGAAGTTGTTTGGGCGGTTATGGCGTTTTCCAAACTGGATGTCCGGTTAGCGGCGCGTGGAGACGTTCGGCGGAGGCTGGAGGACCAGCCTCCCTACCTCGCTGCAGGCATGCGAATGTCCAGCGCAGGTAGGGCTGGATGTCCTCAGCCTGCCGCCATCGAAGCCCATGATCCGCGATTAAGAAACAGCACGCTCAACGGAAATGAGTTTTGCGAACCGCTATATCTCAGGATTGAGGGTCGAGGGTTTTGGGGCCGGAGAGGAACCAGGCGTTGATGATTTGGCTGTTGTCGGCGGAGACTTCGTAGGTGGCGATGAGTTCGAGGGTGCCGGGGCCTTCGAGGAAGGTGCGGGTGACGCGCTGGTGGCCGATGATGAAGCGGCCCATGATGAGGCGGTTGAGGAGATGGGGATCCTGGAGGCGGGAGGCGGGAGGCGAAGCGTTCGCGGAGCTGGGCGGTGCCGGTGCGAGGGGGGACGGGTGTTCGAAGAGGCGGGCGTCCGGGGCGTAGGTGGCGAGGAGGGCGTCGAGGTCGTGGGCGTTGCAGGCGTCGAGCTGCTGCTGGATGAGGGTGGCGGGGGAGGCCGTGGTGGATGTGGAGATGGGGGAGAGGAAGGCCGGAGGACCTGGGTTTTCAGGTGGGCGAGGGGTCATTCGGTTTTGCCGCAGAGGGGCAGAGAGGCAGAGGGAGCAGAGGTTTTTCTTTTTTTGTTTGTGGGGTCTGACGGGCCTTTGAGGGGTGAGCTCTGGAGCGAAGCGGAAGCAGCCGAAGGCAAATTTGATAAACGCAGAGGATCAGAATTTGGAACCACGGATGACACGGAATACACGGAGGGAGCAGGATTTTTGAGTGGCCTACGGAATACGCGGAATACACAGAAACCAGAATGAGAGGAGGGATGAGGATGGAGTTGTTGGAGCGGTGCTTTGTAACAAGGGAGGGCGGGGTGTTGCGCTTTTTTGGTGTGGTCTGGGTGCGAACGATGGGATGGGTGGATGAAGGAATGGAAGGAGGAAGTGATGGGGACGTGCGATTTAGCCGCAGAGCACCTGAACTCGAGGCGACTGGATTGTGGAACGTGGAGCAACGGCGGACGCTGTTCTAGAAAGAATGCGCTCATTTTCGCAAAGGAATGGCTGGAAATTTGCACCGCAGAGCAGCCGAACTCCAAGAGGATGGACTGTGGAACGGGGAGTAACGACGGAGGCCAGTGGCGAAAGGGGGCGCTGTTTTTTGGCAAAGGAATTTCTTGGCAAAGGAATGGCCGGAGATTTGAGGCGTAGTTAGTCAGAAGAGGCAGAGGTGCAGAGGGGGCAGAGTTTTTAAATGTGGAATGTGTGGATGGAGGCCCGGGGGCGGAAGTGGGGCGTTGTTTTTGGGCAGGGGAGTTTTTTGGCAAGGGAATGGGCGGAGTGGGATGGCCGAAAGCGGGGGAGGCGAGTCGAGAAACGGCTTGATTTCAAATTCCCAACAAGCCGGCAAGCTCAGCGCTATTGGTCAGAGCGCGGGTTCATTTTCATCGCCCGAACAACCATCGACTGCGACTTAATTCCAACTGGTGAATCGCGGATGCAGCACGGCATTTCTCCGGCTGCTGAAAAATATCAGCAATGCGGGTAAAATTTTCCCGAAGAAATGAGAGGTCGTGTGAAGGTTTCATTTTTTTGTATCGGGCATTCCGCATCAAGTAATTCCAAATGATGTCCAACGAGTACCAGCCGGCCTTTTGCCAATCACCATCCGCACAAAAGTACTCTATCCATCCCTGCTTTTCGTTACCATTACAGACACAGCGCCGTCGGAATATTTGAGGCATACGCTTCCACCAAATTCGGGGGAATACTCTGCGGCCATCAAGTCCAGTCCGGCGCTTTCTGCAAAGTCCTTATGCATTGCGGCCAATCTGTCAGCAAGGTCACTCATGGTCAGTTTGCTTTGATGAGTGATCGTTGATGTGCACTGCGAGAGCCAGCCTTATTTAGCGGGCAAGTTCACGCTGTGTGGCCGAGTGCCTCCCGCATACCTCCGGCATGCGACCTTTTGCGGGAATGTGATCGTGGGCGGCATCCGGTGGTTCACGCTGCACCGCTTCGCGGTTTCGCTGCACCACCGGCTCATTTCTTTGCTCCCTTCAGGAGCGATGAAGGCCGAGGATGGGGGTGAACTGCATTTGATCGAGGACGTCGCGCTGGAGATCGAGGCCGGGGGTGATTTCGATGAGGCGGAGGCCGTGGGGGGTGAGTTCGAAGACGGCGCGTTCGGTGATGTAGAGGACCTGCTGGCCCCGCCGACGCCGGCGAAGCGGCCGGCGAAGCTGGCGACATTGACGCTGCCTTCGGCATCGATTTCGACGGCGCCGAGGACGCCGATGTCGAGGCCGCCGCCGTCGTAGAAGTCGAACTGGGCGGGCTGGTCGATGATGGCTTCGGGGAAGTGGCTGCAGCCGAAGCTGAGGCCGGAGGCGGGGACGCCGCCGGTGGGGCCGCTTTCGACGGTGAGGGTGAACTCGTGGAGGCGGCCGGTTTCGGCGGCGACCATGGCGACGGCTTCGGGGAGGCCGATGCCGAGATTGACGATGTCTCCGCGGCGGACTTCCTGGAGGGCGCGCGCGCCGATGCGTTTGCGGTCGCACTCGGCCATGGGGGGGAGGGTGAAGGAGCCGGGGCTGGTGACGACGAAGTCTTCGACGAAGACTTCGCCGAAGGTTTGATCGTGATACTGGCCGCCGGAGGTGACGATGTAATCGACGAGGAGGCCGGGGACGCGGACGGACTTGGGGTCGGGCAATTGATCGACGACGGATTCGACCTGGGCGATGACGATGCCGCCGTGATTTCTGGCGGCCTGGGCCATGGGGAGGACTTCGCTGATGATGCCTTCGCAGTCCATGCTGAGATTTCCGCGGGGATCGGCATAGGTGGCGCGGATGAGGGCGACGTGGATGGGCATGTACTTGTAGCGAAGCCAGGTTTCGCCATCGAGGGTGATGCGCTCGACGAGGGGCTCGGTGGTGCGGGCATTGAGCATGCCGCCGCTGTGGATGGGATCGATGAAGGTATTGAGGCCGACTTTGGTGAAGAGGCCGGGGCGTTTGGCGGCGATCTCACGGGTGAGGACGGAGAGGACGCCCTGGGGGAGATTGTAGGCTTCGACTTGGTTGGCGAGGGCGAGTGAGCCGAGTTTGGGTGCGAGATTCCAATGGCCGCCGACGATGCGTTTGAGGAGGCCGGGATGGGCGATGCGGCCCATGCCGCGCTCGATGCGGTCTCCCTGGCCGGCGCAGTAGAAGAGGGTGAGGTCTGTGGGGGTGCCGGTCTGGAGGAAGCGGCGCTCGAGGGCGAGGGTGAGCATTTCCGGATGACCGGAGCCGACGAAGCCGCTGATGGCGACGGTGGAGCCGCTGGGGATGGCGGCGATGGCTTCGTCTGCGGTGGCGAGGGTGGCGGGGGCGCGCATGTTTCAGAGACTGCGGAGGGTAAGGAAAACGGATTTAACACCGCGAGAGATTAGAAGACCGCAGAGATGAGTTTTGATGTTGGAGGCGGAGGTAAGGGGCGCGGGGGATAGGGCGAATCGTTCAATGAGAGCGATGGATGCCTGCGGTGCAGCAGTGCGGCGGGACGCGGTGCGGACGCTGCTGGAACCCGACGTGGTGTGGCGGAGTGCTGGGTTTGCTTCCCCGGATTTTGCGTGGGTGACCCAGGGCTTGCTCGTTCCTCGCTGCGCCCTGGGCTGAATCCGACGCCCCTTTGGGGCTGGTGCCGGGCGGGGAGTTTGAGGAGGCAAGAGCATCGACCGGGTATCAATAGTTTTTGGTATGATTGGCACCGCAGGGACGTGGGCGGAAGGGGATGGAATGACGAAACCAGAATGAGGAATGACGAATGAGTGACCGAGAGTGGACGACGCGATGCTTCGCTCCGGGAGGAGGAGCAGGAGTAAGAGGAGGAGGAAGATTGACGCGGGCGCGACTAGCCGCGCCAGCCGCCGTTGATTTCGAGGGTCTGGCCGGTGACGTAGGAGGCGAGGGGGGAGCAGAGGAAGAGGACGACGCTGGCGACTTCTTCGGTGGTGCCGAAGCGGGCGAGGGGGACGTTTTTGATCATCTCGGCGCGGACGTTTTCGGGGATGGTGGCGGCCATGGCGGTGTCGATGACGCCGGGGGCGATGGCGTTGGCGCGGATCTGTTTGCGGGCGGCTTCGCGGCTGAGGACGCGCATCATGGCCTGGACGCCGGATTTGGCGGCGGCGTAGTTTGCCTGGCCGAAGAAGCCCTGGATGGCGGCGATGCTGCCGAAGCTGACGATGGCGCCGTGGTCGCGCATGATTTCGAGGGCGTATTTGCAGCAGTGGAAGACGCCGGAGAGATTCACATCGATGACGGAGTCCCATTCATCGAGGGTCATCTTGGAGATGGTGCGGTCTTTGATGATGGCGGCGTTGTTGATGAGGAAGTCGAGGCCGCCGTGGCGGGCCTGGACGTCTCCCATCATGGTGCGGACCTGCTCGGGCTTGGCGACGTCCGCGGCGATGATGCTGGCGCTGTCTGTGCGGAGGAGATTGAGCTGGTCGGCGAGGAGCTGGGCGTCCGCGGTGGTGGCGGGGGTGCCGAGGTGATTGATGACGACGGTGGCGCCTGCCTGATGGAAGGTGCGGGCGACCTGGGAGCCGATGCCCTGGGATGCGCCGGTGATGAGGGCGACTTTGCCGGTGAGATCGATGGAAATCATGGGGGAGGTTTTACGAGACGGGGCTGGGGAGTTCAAGCTTTCCGTGGGGCGGAGCGAGCGCGTCTGAGGGATTTCAGATTTGAGTGCCTACGGAACACACGGAATACACGGAATACACGGAAGGGGATCAGAGGTGGGGTGGTGAAAGGGGGCTGTTTTTTTGCAAAGGAATGAAGGAGCAAAGGAATGGCCGGGGGTTTGTACCGCAGAGCATCTGAACTCGAGGTGGCTGGAGTGAGAAATGGAGGGTAACGGTGGAGGGTGTTTGAGAGGGCTGGGAGGAGGCGGCGCGCTGTTTTTTGGCAAGGGAATGGGCGGTGATGGGAAGGCATGGGCTTGGCACTTTGCGCGTTGCGCGAGGGGCGCAGCGGTGAAGAGGGATGAGGAAACCGCAGAGAATGGACGGGCGCAGAGATCTGAATGAGAGACGTGCCGAAGCGGTGTGAGTCATTCGGGAGCACCTGAAATCGAGGCGGATGGATCGTGGAACGGGGAGTAACGATGGAGGCCAGTGGCAGAAGGGGGCGCTGTTTTTTGACAAAGGAATGAAGGAGCAAGGGAATGGCCGAGGTTTGATCGGTGCGAAGCTGGCGAGAACGCAGAGAGGGCCGGAAATGGGAACCACGGATGGCACGGATTGACACGGATGCCGGATGGGATTTGGGGATGGGGTGATGAGGGGGCGCTGGGTTTTGGGCGGTCCGGAGTCAGGGCAAAAAGATTGGGGGCAGAAAATTTTTTTCCCGGAGGGTGGTGGTGATCAGAGCTGCCAACGCGAATGGGCGCGAATATCTGCGAATGACCGGGAATGGCGGCGGGTGGAGGATCATTTGCCACGGGGCAGGCTGTGGCATAGGCTGGGGGATGGTTAAAAAACTTCTCCACACCCGGTACCGGGTGAATGATCTCGAAAAGACGGTGCATTTTTACACGCAGGTGCTGGGCCTGAAGGAGGTGCGGCGGCACAAGTCTCCGCGGGGCTCGGAACTGGTGTTTCTGCAGACGCCGAACAGTGATGAGCTGATCGAGATCTGCAGCTTTCCGGCGAGCGGGCCGGTGACGTTTTGCAGCGACCTGACGCATCTGGCGTTTGAGGTGGAGAGCATCGAGGAATTTGCGAAGCATGCGGCGGCGCTGGGGTATCCGCTGTCGGATGGACCGACGCCGAGCTCGAGCGGGGTGTTTGCGTTTATTGACGCGCCGGAGGGGTATGAGATAGAACTGATCGAATACCGGAAATAATCTCGTTAAATAAGAACCCGCATGGACTTCGACTGGATCGGCGCCGCCTTTGACCTCTCCCAACTTCCTCCCAAGGATATTGAGGAGTCGTTTGAGGACCCGTTTTCGATCAAGCTGCTGCCAGACACGCAGCCGGAGAATGCGGAGGCGCGGTATTACAACCTGGGGAAGTCGCTGCAGGGGAAGCCGGTGTACAGTGTGTTCTGGACCGACGGCAAGCACTACCGGGTGATTTACGCGCGGCTGATGACGCCTGGAGAGCATGAATTTTTTGAGCGCAAGAAGGCGGAGGAGCTCTGAACCCACGCATCACTACTTTCATGGACACCGCACCTGCTGATTTGAAACTGATCCGAGCCTGGAAGGATGTGCCTGCCTTTGAATCTGAGGAGGCGGAGGGGAAGTACTGGGCGGCGCACCAACTGGATGCGCGGCTGATGCAGGCGTCGATCCACCGCTCGGATGTGAGGGAGTCCACGACGATCACGCTGAGGTTTGACCCGCGGATGCTGAGCCGGATCAAGCGGGTGGCGAGAAGGCGGTATTTGAATTATCAGAGCATGATCAAGCAGTGGCTGAGCGAGAGGATGGAGCAGGAGCTGAAGGACTAGAAGGGGGGGCTGGTGGAGCGTGAGCTGAAAGGGAGAGGGTGTGCGCAGGCGGATTGTGATACCACGATCTGTTGAAAATGAGTCCATTTCTCGCTCGAAGAAACTCTTTTAGCAGAGGAGGAGCACCACCTGACAGCGGAGCCAAAGCGCGGCGGAGTTCTGTGCAGACGCTGCTGGCGAGCCTGGGGTGTTGCGGAGTGGTGGATTTGCTTCCCGGGCGGTGGCTTGGTTAACCCAGGGTAGCCTCGCCAAGGCTCGGCAACCCTGGGCTATATTCCGCAACCCCTTTGGGGTTGATGTGAGGCGGAGCGAAGCGTCTAAAGGGCGAAAAGGGCTCTCAATGAGCGTCTTGGATGCAGACCCCTCTTCAACTGTTCATGGTATATGCTGAGAACTGAAAACTGGCCGGAGCCTACGGGGCTAGAGGGAGTTTTTGAGGGCGGCGGAGGCGACGAAACGGACGGTCTTGGAGGGCTTGATCTCCACGGGTTCCTTGGTCTTGGGATTGCGGCCCATGCGGCCGTTGCGGCTGACGGGCTTGAAGGTGCCGAAGCCGATGAGCTGCACCTGCTCTTTTTTGACGGCCTTGGTGATGGCCTGGAGGACGGCATCGAGCGCGTCTGAGGCAGCGCGTTTGGAGGTGTCGCCGCCAAGGATTTCCTGCACTGCGTCGATGAGTTGAGCTTTGTTCATGAACGTGGGTGAGATTCGTTGTTGGATTGAAGGTGAGTCCGTTCCAGAATGAATGCGGCGCGGCGCGGCGCTTTTTATGGCGCTTTCCGTTCCGATCCACAATCATAAAATCTTTCTTCGAGCCATGGAAACACTAAAGAAATTCTTGCTTCCGGAGGCGCGGCCTGCTGTGGCCGCGGATGTCTTTATTGCACAAGGTGCGGTGGTGCTGGGGGCGGTGGAGCTGGGGGAGCAGTCCAGCGTGTGGTATGGCGCGGTGCTGCGGGGGGACATCAACCGCATTGTGGTGGGGGCGCAGAGCAATGTGCAGGACGGGAGCGTGCTGCATGTGAGCGATGACTGCGCCTGTGTGCTGGGGGAGCGTGTGACGGTGGGACACCGCGCGGTGGTGCATGCGTGCACGGTGGGGGACGAGGTGCTGGTGGGGATGGGGGCGATCATTTTGGATGGAGCGCAGATCGGCGCGCGGAGCGTCATTGCGGCGGGAGCTTTGGTGACGAAGAACGCGGTGATCCCGGAGGGGTCTCTGGTGGTGGGCTCGCCTGCGCGGGTGGTGCGTGCGCTGACCGCGGAGGAGCAGAAGGCGAATGCGAAGCTGGCGCTGAAGTATGTGGAGGTGTCGCGGAGGTACCGGGAGATGGGGCTGGGCGGCGGGGTGGTGGAGATCCCACAAGCGCCGGTGTAGGGCAACCAAGGCAGGCGCAGAAAAACCCCACGGTGCGGGTTGCCATCGGGCGGGGCGGGGGTTTTATTCCATGCAATGAACAAGGACGTCATCGAAGTGCAGGTGCGTGCGGTGCTGCCGCTGGAGGGCAGCTTTGCCGTGTTCCTGGGGAATGAGAAAAAGGTCTTCGTGATCTACATCGACGAGTCGGTGGGCACGGCGATCTCGATGTTCATGCGGGGGGTGTCCAAGGAGAGGCCGCTGACGCATGACCTGGTGGGGCACCTGCTGCTGGCGTTTGGGGCGCGGGTGGAGCGGGTGGTGATCAACAACATCAACGGCAGCGTGTTTCACGCGCGGCTGATCATCTCCGCGGAGAACGAACTGCAGACGACGCGCAAGGTGATCGAGCTGGATGCGCGGCCGAGCGACAGCATCGCGATGGCGGTGCAGCAGAGCGCGCCGATTTTTGTGGCGAAGAACGTGTGGGACACGGTGGAGGATGTGAGCGAGACGCTGGCGCAGATTGAAAAGAAAGGGCTGGAGGCGCAGCAGGCGGCCGAGGCGACGACGGAGGAGGATGAGGAGGACGACGACATCGAGGAGCTGAGCGATGAGGACATCAACACGATCGCGGGGATTGAGCCGGGGAAGGGTGATGATGAGTATGACGACGGCTTTGGCGGGGACGATGATGATGAGGAGGGGGAGGAGTGGAAGAAGGCGGATGGGTAGAAGGGGGAGGGATTTATGATTTACGATTTTTGATTTATGATTTGGGAGTTCGGATTGTGGAACGGGGGTGACGGCGGTGGCCATGTTAAAGATGGGCGCCGTTTCTGGCAAAAGAATGAAGGGGCGAGGTGGCTGCGGAGTCTCTGAACTCAGGGCGGGTGGATTGGGGGTGCGAGGGGGCGGCCGTGGGGAGAGGTGGAGCCTGCTTTCTGGCAAAGGAGTGCCCGGAGGTTTGCACCGCAGGCGCTGATTCGTATGGCTTGGAGGGGAGGTCTTTAATCACTCATCGAACAGTCATGGGCAGTCATGGCCGGAGCTTATGGGGTGGTTTGGGTGGTTGGGATGCCTTGGTGGAGAGGGACTTTGAGGGCTTGGTTTTCATCCAGACATCATCTTCGTTGGAGGTGCTCCGGAGGCTGACTTTGCCGGGGACAGGGAGGGTGAACGGATGTGTGCTGGTGCCTTTGAGCCAGGCGTTCCAGTCGAAGACATAGACGCCTGACTGAAGCAGCTTGTCGATTTGGGACTCCTTGGGATGCCGGATGTTTTTGTAGAAGGGTTCCAGTCGTGTGGCGGGGTATTTGTTTCCTGTGCGGCGGTCCCAGATGAGTGCGTGGGTGGTGCCGAAGCGGACTTCGTTCACGGTGTCTGGCACAAGGAATTCGCAGTCGAAGTGAAAGTCGTAACCGGAACGCACCCAGCCTGCGCGGGGTGTGAGGTCGAGCGTGGGGCCGTGCACGGTGGAGCGGACGCTGGTGACGACGTCAACGCTGGAGATGAGACATCCGCGAACGCGAAGTTTCAATGCGTGGGTTTTGTCTTCGGTGACGATGATGGGAGCGGTTTCAAGCAGGCTGATCTCCCGGGGCGGGAGGAGTGAGCAGGAGGTAAAGGTGAGGAGGAGCAGCGAAGGGATGAGGTGTCTGAGGTTCATGGGGGCTGCGGGGGGATTGAAGCGAGATGACGTTATACAGAAAATTTTCCCAAGCCTGGTCTGCAGGCTGTGTATGCATTGGGCATTGCCATACGCTTGTGGACGGAAGAGCTAAAGCCACATCCATCCACGATGGTGCTAGCGCTGCATGAGGGCGGCACGGAGCTGGAGGGCTTCTCCGTAGCCGGGGGAGATGGTGAGGGCGCGGTCGAGGGCGGCGAGGGCTTCCTGGCGGCGGTTGTGGCGGGCGAGGATGGTGGCGCGGGCGTAGGGGATGGCGGGGTCCTGGGAGTTGGCGAGCTCGCCGCGCTGGAGGGCACTGAGGGCGCCGGGGATGTCTCCCTGGCTGTTTTTGGCGAGGCCGAGATTGTACCAGGCACGCGAGAGGCGGGGATCGAGACGGGTGGCGTCCTGGAGGGCCTGGATGACGGCGGGCATGTCTCCGGTTTCGCTGAGGGCGAGGCCGAGCTCGTAATAGTACTGGGCGTGATTGGGGGCGACCTTGATGGCGTCGCGGAGCTTGGCGATGGCGAGCTGGGTCTGGCCGGTCGCGTTGTAGAGCATGGCGAGGTCGTGATGGAAGGGCGGGGAGTTGGGGTCCCAGCGGATGGCGGTTTCCATGTGCTGGATGGCGCCGGTGGTGTTGCGACGGGAGTACTCGAACTGGGCGAGCTGCATCTGGCCGCTGGGCTGGTCGGCGTTCCAGTGGAGCATGTGCTGCAGGTCTTTGCCGGCGGGGGAGTCGAGGTGCAGACTTTCGCGCAGGGCCCAGGCGGCGGAGACGCGGACGCTGCGGGCGGGATCGGTGAGGAGGGGCTCAATGGCGGTGCGGACGGAGCCGTTTTGGAGCATGGGCTCGAGGGTGCGGATGGCGCTCTCACGCACGAGGGGGTGGGCGTGCTTTAGCTGGGCGGTGACGGCGGACTGGACTTCGGGGTGGTCGATCCACTGGTCCAGCAGGAGGGTGGCGCTGGCTTTCCAGTGGGGGATTTCATCGCTGCCGAGGAGGTCCACGAGGCCGGCGCGGGCTTCGTCATTTCCCTGGCGCGCCTGGGCGATGAGGGTGGCGCGGGTGCGGGTCTTGCGGTCCATCTTTGGGCCCCACCATTTCTGGGTGGCTTCGAGGGCCCAGTCGGTGGATTTGTCGGTGTGGCATTTGTTGCAGGCGTTGGGGATGTTGAACTGTTTCGTCAGCAGGGGGTCGGGGATGGTGAAGCCGTGGTCGTGGCGGCCGTGGCGCTGCATGTACACGGTCTGCGGCATGTGGCAGTTCACGCATTGATTTCCGGTGCTGGCGGTCTGGTGGAAGCTGTGAGCTTCTGGCATGATGGGCGGGGCATTGGGGAAGCCGCCGGGGGTGTGGCAGCGCATGCAGAGCTGATTGCCGGGGAGGAGGGTCTTCATGCTGTGCATGTCGTGACAGTCCATGCAACGCACGCCGGCATTGTGCATGCGGCTGCTGAGGAAGGAGCTGAACTCGTAGTCTTCTCCGCGAATCTGGCCGTCTGGGTAGAAGGTGTCGGTCTGGTCGGTGATGCTGAGGCGGAAGTGGTCCCAGAAGGATTCGCCGGGGACGAAGTCGCCGGTGACTTCATTGCGCAGGGCGTGGCAGCCGGCGCAGTTTTCGATGTGCTGGTCGCGCGACATTTTGGTGAGCGTGGGATCGCCCTTGGCGCGGGGGTGGGCGTGCTGCCAGGTGTTGTGGGCCTTCATGGGGCCGTGGCAGGCCTCGCAGTTCACGGTCATCTCCGCCATGGTGGTGTGGTAGCCGTCGGTTTTGGCGTCGTAGTTTTTGCGGAGGCGGGTGTTGTGGCAGGTGGCGCACATCTGGTTCCAGACCATGCCGCGGCCGGTCCAGTGGCCCCATTCACCGGGCTTGCGGTCTTCGCTGCCGTAGACATTGAACCAGTCGTTTTTCTTTGGATCAAAGCAGGCCTCCATGGCCTGGAGGCGACCGCTGCCGCCGCTGACGAGGAACTGGCGGAGGGGATCGTGGCCGATGACGCGCTCGACGTGGTAGGGGGCGATTTTGTTTTCGAAACCGAGGGCGACGATCTCGTAGGCATCTCCGTTTTTGCGGGTCTCGGTGGTCTGGGTGCCGTGGGTGAAGGTGCGGGTGGGGACGAAGGCGGGGTCGTCGAGCTTCGGGTCGGGGTGGCGTTCGGCGAGGCCGTGGTGGGAGCCCTGCCATTTGGCGAACTGGCCGGCGTGGCATTCGCGGCAGCTCTCGGAGCCGGCGTACTGGGCGAAGACGGCCTTTTCGTCCGGCATGGTGTAGGGGGCCACCTTGGCGAGGGAGAGGACGAAGGGGGCTGACGCGGGGGCCGGTGTGTCTTTTTTCTGCTGCCCAGGCCAGAGCGCCCACGCGACCAAGGCTGCCATGCCTGCTGCCAGCCCGCCGAGGACCAGCAGGGCCTTTCCCGATGATTTCTCGGGTGGTGGCGGGGCGGGCGGGGTCTTTTTCTTCATGCGTGCGGCAGAGTAGGCGGACGCGGCAGGGGCGCAAGATGCCAGGATGGCGGAGGGTGCTGGAAAAACGTTTCGCCGGCGATGAGCGGCATGAGCCACTGAAAGCGGGGGCTGTGTTCATGGCGCATCGAATTTGCGGGAAGGCGGAGGCGCCGGGGGGGGGATACCAGGACGTGGCAGCGGGATGCTGCTTACTGTGCCAGGGCTCCGGGGCGGAAGAAGCGGCGCCAGGAGAGGGCGAGACCGGTGTAAACGAGGACGAGGCCGGCGAGGCAGGAAAGGAGGGCGGCCCACTGGCCCCAGGTGCCGAAGAATTCGCCGGTGTGGCCGAGGCGGGCGATGGAGCGGGCGCGGCCTGAGCCGTCTCCGCTGCTCCAGCCGCGTTCTTCGATGATCTGGCCGCCGCGGGTGTCGAACTTGATGTCGAGGGAGCGTGTGACCTGGCGGAAGGTGCCGTATTTGACGGTGAGGGCGAGGAGGCCGTTTTGATTGGGGCTGGCGCCGTTTTGAAGGAGGATGGAGCGCCAGCCGGGGTATTGCTGCTGGATGCGGTGCATCCAGGCGGGCCAGGTGGTGGCGGGTTCGGGGTGCGGGGCGGGTTTTGTGGGGGCGATCGAGGGGCCTAAAACCTGGGTGCCGCCGAAGCTGCGCCACCATTGATCGACCGGGCGGAAGGACATGACGATGCCGGTGAGGCAGATGAAGAGGAGGGGGATGAGGAACCAGAAGCCGAGGGCGTTGTGCCAGTTCCAGTCGCGGGCCTTGCCGGTGACATCGAAGCGGATGGCGAGGGAGTTGCGGAGGGCCTTCCAACGCCACTGGCGTGGCCACCAGAGCCAGAGGCCGGAGAGGATGAGGAAGGCGAAGGCGGCGTTTGCGATGGAGATGAGCCAGTTGCCGATGGGGCCGGTGGTGAGGTTCGTGTGCAGTTTTGTGGTCCAGAGCATGAAGGCGCGGAGGGTGGTGGCGCCGCTGCCGAGGGATGCGCCGGTGTAGCCGTTGAGGAGGGCGACGGTGCGGTTTTTGGTGACGATGCGGACGGGCATGCCGGGGTCGGCGAACCATTCGGCGTACTGGATGGGGCCGGTGGTCTGGCGGTCGAGTTTGGTGAGGAGGGCCTGGGGGGAGAGGAGCTGGGCGTTTGGGAATGGCGGGAGGGCGCGTGACTCGCGCTCGGCGTAGTCAACGATCTGGAGTTCGAAGGCGAGGATGGCGCCGGTGAGGCAGAGGAGGAAGATGAAGAGGCCGGTGAGGAGGCCGATGATGAGGTGGGACCAGAAGAGGAGTTTGCGGATCATCGGCGGGAGGTGGGGGGAGGGGGGAGGGGGGAGTTTACGGTTGTTTACCGTGGTTGACGGTTGTTGGGGAGCCGGTGGTACGCGGTGGGTGTGTGGCGAATAACACGCGGGAGGGGCGGAAGTTTTCGCTGCTGGGGAGGAAAGGGGGCGCGTTAGTGCAGGGGGCTTGTGAGGATGGTGGGTGGGAGTGATTGGCGATTGATGAGCAATCGATTTTTGATTTTTGAGGGGGCGGGGCTTGGGGTGCAGCGCCGATAAATGGGGCTATGTTTCGAATTAACTGCCTGTGTTGAGCGAATCAGTGGGGAGCTTCGAGGCCGAAATAGGAAACGAGCTTTTTTTCGAGATCGGGTGAGATGGATGGAGAGGCGTAGAAGAGATGGGAGCAGGAGTTGGATGGATTTTCCCTGCCGATATATTTCATTGTGCCGCCGAAACCGGTGCCGAAGGTGTCTGGCACGAGGCGGAGGGTGCATTTGTCTTCGCCCTGGGTGAGATCGACCTCCTGGATGGTCCAATCGACTGAGTCTTTGGTGTGCACTTCGCCATTGCGAAGAGCGGCTACTTTCCAGGGCTGTTTAGCGAGGGCACCCTGAAAGCTTTGTTGCCACGCGTCCTGTCGATACTTGCGTTTTTCTTCGGCGGTTGGCGGCCTTTGCAGAAGGAGGTCGGGAACGGGTTCGCCAAGTTTTTTCAGGCTGGAGACGGCGGCTGATCGCACTCGGTATTCGATGCGACTGATATAGCCACGTCCTAGAGACCAGATGCTTTCGGTTGTGTCATTGAGCAGAGAACGCAACGCGGTCTCGGATTCATCGCCGGGAAACTTCCATAGCTCTTCGGCGGCGGTTTGGCGCAAGGTGGGATCATCGGATTTGGCGTGCTGAAGAAAAAGCAGGCGGTGTTTTTCTTCGGCGGGGACAATCAGGGAGTAAGGTATGAATGGGCTGAGCACATCGGGGTCGACCTGGACCCACCGAACCGTTTGTTTGATGGGTGAGGAGGCCCATTGACGGCAGATCGCAAGCAGCGTTTGGCCATCCGAGATTTGGTGTTTGTCTTTGTCGTAAAGATATCCGGGGAGATCCGCGAGGGGAATCACACTCGGGAAGAAATTGTCACTAACAAGGATGAGGCGCTTGAGGAGTCGTGTCTCACGGAAGTCATGGTCTTCAGTCGGTGGACGGTCCTGTTCATCCGTGAGGTGATCCTGTTGCTGGCGTAAAAACACGAGCAATGGCTGGTCAGGTTTCCTCCATTTCCCATCCATGCTGTATGGATCATCGTACGTAAACGAGATCTCCTTGGCATGAGAGCCTTTGATTATTTCGCTCACAGTTAAGACATAGTCTTTGAAAACCCTGTTGTCGGGGCCTTTGACCGATTTGATTTCCTTGAGTGTGCCGATTGCCACGATTTGAGACGCACAAGTTAGTGACTCAATTGAATTCAGCGCCAAAGATCTGGCATTGAGCTTGGCGGATAAAAATGTCCCCAGTACCAGAAGGGCGCATGCGAGTTTTTTTGCTGGCATGGGTTTGAGGGTGCGGGGTTTTATGATTGGGCCGATTGGGATGGATGATTTATACCGCTGCGGGCATGATAAATCGGGAGCGGGGAAAATGGCAAGGCGGGATGGGAGCCGATAACGTTCTATCGTGGCGGACGTTTTCCCGCGCCCCTTCAGGGCGCGACCTTGGGGAAGGTGTGGTGTGTGTGCGGACCCAGGGCTTGTCGCTGCGCGACGGCGCCCTGGGCTGAGTCCTGCGCCCCTTCAGGGCGCGTTTGAAGGAGGTGAGCGAGGGGCAAGAAGTCCTGAACTTGCCGACTGCGGACCTTCAGCGCGTGGAATGAAGAGGACCGCTTATTCAAGGACGGAGAGGACCAAAAGGACAAGAAGGACGGAGAGGACGCGGCGTTTTGTGATGGCTGGGAGATGGGGATTGATGAGGCCGGATTGATGTCAAGGATCCAAAGTTTCCAACGCGAATGGGCGCAACTTATTGGGAATGGCATTTATGCGCTGGGCGAACTCGGAGATTTGTGCCACCGCTACGCGGTTCCACGGATTGGAAACGATCGTGAATGCGCAAACCGTGGGTTTGCACCCACGGCTACGGTTATGCCACCGCTACGCGGTTCGGTGAGGATGGTATGCGTGATTTGTCGTGAGCTTCTGTTTACCTCATGAGCGGATGATGGAACTGGTTTTGCGGAGAGGCTGGGGCTCGTGCGTCAGCGGTCTTGCGAGCTGCACAGAGGATTGCTTTCCGGCGCGCTTCGCGAGGTGCGGGCGGATGTTCACAGCGAGTGGTGGCATAAGGTGCCCCGATCATCCTAGAGCATTTAAAATTATTTCATAGCCTTGCGGACCTGCACAGGCTTTTCCAAGCCAAAGGCTGGCGCACATAGTGGTCCGCACAGTCCTCTGTGCGGTTCGAGCGTGCACGGCGGCCCAGATACCGCACAGAGGACTGTGCGGACCACTTTGCTGTCGCCTTCGCGATGCCCAGTCATCTTTGCCACCGCAGTCCAAGACGCTGTCGCGTTTCTTTTGAGATGGCAGTCTATGAAAGCCGCGATGGGGGTGGGCTTGATTCAGGGATCTGCATGACTGGCGTTTGGCTGCTCGTTGTTATTTGAGCTGCTCCAACTTCAGGTTGTCGAGGAAGAAGGCGGTTTTGGTGGTGCCGAGGGCGCTGAAGAGGAGGTAGCTGGCGGAGGTCCAGGTGGGTTTGCACTTGAGGTCGGGGAAGGACTGCCTGGTGTCGTCCTGGCGGGTGATTTCGAGAGACCAGGTGCCGGAGGTGGTGGTGGCGGTGAGGGAGACGTGGAACCATTCGCCGGCGGGGATCTGGGTGAGCTGGACTTTGCCGTCTGTGCTGGCGGCGAGCTGGCCTTTCTGCCAGCGGAGGTAGGGGCCGCTGCCGAAGTCGCCGTTTTTGCCGCGCATTTCGAAGAACCAGTCGGCGCCGGGCTGGGCCATGACGTCGAACTCGATGTGGAAGGTGCCGGCGTCCCAGGTGGTGGGGTAGATGTCGAGGACGGGATCGTAGCTGTGCTTCAGGTCGGGGGCGTCCTGGATCTTGAGGCAGCGCCTGGAGCCGAGGGAGAGCGGGGAGGAGACTTCATCGGTGACGCCGATGGATTCGCCTTTGTTTTCGTGGGTGTATTTGGCGCCGCGGATGCCCAGGGCGCCGAGGGCGGTGGTCTCGAAGCTTTGCTGGATTTTGTAGGGTGGTGCGGGCCAGGGTTTGGCGTCGGTGTCCCAGGTGGGGTAGGTGTGGCCTTCGGCGGCGAGGGAGCGCCATGCGGTGTCGGTTTTGCGAACGCCGGCGAGGGTGAGGTCCCAGGGCTTGAAGCCGATCTTTGCGGCGGGGGAGTTGGGCTTGAGACGGAAGTCGCGGGCGGCGAGGTCTTCGAAGAGGGGATCGGCGAAGAGGCTGTCTTTGTCGCGGCCCATCTTGCGCCATTCGTCCCAGGTGAAGTGTGATTTGGTGAGGGTGGCGGGGATTTTGCCGTCGGTGGGCCAGTAGAGATTTTTGCGGAAGACGAGGCTGTCCTTGGGATCGCCACGGTCGGTTTTGTCGAAGAATTTCCAGTTCCATTCGCCGCCGTCGAGGAGGGGTGAGGCGGGGTCCCAGACGACGATGTTGTTGAGGTAACGGAAGCGGAGGCGGGCTTCGTTGCGGGAGGCCTGAATCTGCGCGGTGTGGCCGAAGGCGAAGATGTTGTTGCGGACGGTGTTGAAGTAGCCGTAGTGCTGGTGGAAGCCGGCGTTCCAGGTATCGTGGACGAGGTTGTTTTCCATGAGGGTGTCGGCGCTGCCTTCGTCATTGTAGAGGCCCCAGCCGCCGTAGCGATGGCTGGCGACGTGGTGGACGTGATTGCCACGGACGATGGTGCCGGGAGAGGTGCCGAGGCCGTAGTAGCCGCCCATGTCGCTGAGGTAGGCCCAGCCGAGGTGGTGGATGTGATTGTTTTCGACGGTGGTCTCGCGGGAGGCGGTGTCGCCGTAGCCCCAGTTCCATCCGGCGCTGACGCCGGTGTAGTAGAGGTCTGCGATGTCGCAATGGCGGACGGCGCAGTGCTGGGTGTGGGTGAAGACGACGCCGCAGGCGCTGGGGTGGAGGCGGCCGCCGTGCTGGATGATGGAGTCGGTGATGGTGATGTGGTGATTGACGCGCTCGTCTGCGGGGCGTGCGGTCTCGCCCACGTAAACGCCGCCGCCGCCGAGATCGTGGAGGTGACTGTGGGTGACGGAGCAACTGGAGCAGCCGTTTTCGAACCAGAGGGCATGGAGGCCGGTGTGGGCGACTTCGCACTGGATGAAGCGGATGCTGCTGGAGTCTTCGACTTCGATGCTGCCCTGAGTGGTGGTGGCGGCCTGGGTGTCGTGCAGGCCGTCGGCGGGGTAGAGGTGATTGCTGTATTGAAAGGAGATGCCTTCAAAGCTGACATCGTGCGCGCCTTTGATGGAGAGGAATTTATCGACGACGGGGGCGATGACCTCGGCCTTGGTCATGTCTTCGCCGGGGAGGGGGAGGTAGAGGACTTCGCCTTTGGCGCGGTCGAGGAACCACTCGCCGGGGGAGTCGAGAGCGGCGCGGAAGTTTTCGACCCACCAGCGCTGGTCGGGCTCGAACTCGACGAAGGGGTAGCGGGAGCGGCCTTTGATGCGGACAGCGAGGGTGTCGTCGTTCATGTCCTGGATGCGGCACTGCCCCACGGCCCAGGCGTGGGTGACGGTGAGGAGGACGGAGTCGCGCTCGGGGAGAGGGATGGATTTGAGAACTTCGTACTGCTCCGGGGCGATGGAGAAGGCGTGGAAGTTCATGTTCTCCCTGAGGTCTGGGAACACGCCGGCGCCGACGGCTTCGGTGATGTGGAAGTAGCCTTTGTTGGGCGAGCGGGCGAGGGTGGCGCGGCGGCCATTGATCCAGAGCTGCTCGAAGGTCCAGGCTTTGTCTTTTTCTGGGAGGGTGGCTTTCCAGAGGCCGCTGCCGTCGTTGGTTTGCTGCCAGCCGGTGATGGGTTTGCCGGCGGTGAAGGTGGGGTTGTCGTCGCTTAAGGCGCTGCTCCAGTGTACCTCGGAGTCGGCTGGACCGAGGGTGAGGGGTTCGGTGAGAGTGTAGGTGCCGGAGTAGACGATGATCCGTGCGGGCTTGGGGAGGGGGCGGGCGGCGTCACGGGCCGCCTGGGGTGTTTTGATGGGGCCCGAGGGGGAGAGAATTACGTCTGAAACGACGGGGAACCCGACGTCTGAGGCGAAGGCGAGAGAGGCCGCGGAGAGGAAGAGGAGGGCGAGAGTGCGCGGGAGCATGGGCACTTATTCGCGCTGAAGGCCGGGGACGGCAAGAGGGCGGTGGGGATCCTTCTACGCCAAGGCTTCGAAGGACTGAAGGTTGTAAACTGGGAACTGAAAACTGAGAATTTCAAATTGGCCGGAGCTAAATGAGCATCTGGCGGACGGTGGTGGCGACGGGGTAGAGCCAGAGGATTTCGGCGGGGGTGAGGGTGACGGGAGGGTAGAGGGGATTGAGGCTGGAGAGGACGATGGAGTGGCCGTGGTCGGCGGTGCTGTAGATGCGGAAAAGGACATCGCCGCCGAGGGAGTCGTGGAGGCGGGCGATGACGCGGTTGCCGGTGTGGGGGAGGCTGTTGGGGTAGAGGACGGCGAGCTCGCCGTCGTGATGCTGGGGGAGCATGGCGTCTCCGGCGAGGCGGAGTGCGAAGGCGTCGGGGTCGCTGACGGTGAAGGCGAAGTGCTCGGTGGCGGAGAAGGCGGCCTGGGAGGGGGCGGTGAGCTCGCGCGCGGCGGGGATGGTGAGCACGGGGAGGGCGGTGATGCGCGGGATGCCTGGCACCGGAGCGGGGGCCGGCGGGGCGGGAATGGAGAAGGCGGGGGTGTCCGCGGGGGCGGGCTGAGGTGCTGCGCTGCTGGTGGTGATGGTGGGCTCTGGTGCGGAAGCGGTGATGGTGGTGGTGGATGGGGCGGATGTTTTTTGAACTTCGGCCTCGAGTTTTTCGATGAGCTTGATGACGGGGAGGGAGGCGTGGGCGCCGTTTTCGATCTTGGTGACGTACTGGCGGGAGACGCCGAGGCGCTGGGCGAGCTTTGGGCGGGAGAGGCCGAGTTTTTCGCGAAGGGCGGCGACGCGGAGGGCGAAGGCGGTCTTTTCACGGGTGATGGGTTTCTTCACGGGCGCGGGAGGGGGCGTGATGGCAGTGGCGGGTGCGGGGGAGAAAGAGGGGGCGGGATTTTCCGGGGGCTGCTCCTGCACGAGGCGATCCAGGGCTTCGAGGGCCGCGGGGGGGAGGCCTGCCATTTCGGTGGAAGGGGCGGGTGAGTCGGGCTGGGGCATGTGCATGGCGAGCTGTTTGAGGTTGGCGGCCGCTTCGAGTTTTTCGATCAACTGGAACACGGGGCGGGAAGGGGCCTGGCGGCCTTTTTCCATGACGGTGATGTAGCTGCGGCCGACGCCGAGCCAGTGGGCGAGCTCTGGCCTGGAGACGCGGAGCTTCTGGCGGAGGGAAAGACAGCGGGCGGGGAAGCCGACGAGCTTTTCTTCTGAGACAGGGGAGTGTGGCATAGGACGAGAAGGGGGATGAGGAGGTGTGCGACTGAGATGCGTGCACCGGGGGATTTGGCGCGACTGAAGTGCTATGCATAATCCGCGCCAAAAACGTGCCGGGCCTGTGTGCGAAGGATAAAAGTACCAGAGGGGGGCACGATGAGCGGCGCTTTTCGTGCGAAGACGTTTTTTGTGCGGGGCGGGCACGGGCGAGGCATGGGGTTCATGCTCAAAGGATGGCAAAGCGATGAGGCGGTGATTTTACTCGCCGAGAAGGCACGTATCGGTAACAATCCGCCGCTTTTTCCGCATGTCCGAGAACACCCCCGCCCAGCACCAGCCGCCATTTGACGTACCGAGCGTCGAGGAGATGGGCGCGCTGCTGCCGCAGTATGCGTTTGAAAAGCTGGCGGCGTTTGGAGGGATGGGGGCGGTGTACCGTGCGCGGCAGGTGAGCCTGGACCGGCTGGTGGCGATCAAGATACTGCCGCCTGAGTTTGGAAGGCAGGAGGACTTTGCGGAGAGGTTCAAGTCCGAGGCGCGGGCGATGGCGAAGCTGAACCACACGCACATCGTGGCGGTGTATGATTTCGGGATCACCTCCGAGGGGCATTTGTACCTGGTGATGGAGTGGGTGGAGGGGGAGACGCTGCACACGCTGATCCAGAAAGGGAGCATCCCGGTGCGCAAAGCGGCGACGCTGGCGATGCAGCTGTGCGAGGCGCTGGCGTTTGCGCATCACCACAAGATTTTGCACCGGGACATCAAGCCGGGGAACATCATGATCAGCGAGGATGATCAGGTGAAGGTGGCGGACTTCGGGCTGGCGCGGCCGATCACGGGAGAGGCGGAGGAGAATCCGTATGGTACGCCGGACTATGCGGCGCCGGAGATTCTGGGGAAGGGAGCGGTGGACCAGCGGGCGGATATTTTTGCGGCGGGGGTGGTGCTGTATGAGATGCTGACGGGGCGGGTGCCGCAGCAGCCGCGGCGCTCTGTGAAGGAGTATGCGCCGCTTTCCACGAAGTGGGATGAGGTGATCGACAAGGCGATGCATGCGGAGCCGGCGCAGCGCTTTCAGGATGTGGGGGAGCTGAGGGCGCGCATCGCGGCGCTGATCAACCAGGCGGCGGAGGCGGTGGGCGTGGTGGCGGTGGTGGAGGAGGGGCCGAAGCTGAAGGGGCTGCTGAAGCCGCTGAACCTGGCGCTGATGGGCGCGGTGGTGGTGACGGCCGTGGTGCTGGGAGTGATTTTCAAAGGAGGGCCGGACGCGCCGGTGGCTGAGAAGCAGAAGGAGGTGGCGACGGCCAAGGGCAAGGCGGGGGAAGAAGCTGCGGAGCCGGGGGAAGAGCCGGCGGAGAAGGCGCCGAAGAAGAAGGCCAAGAAGGAGCCTGTGGTGGTGGTGGCGCCACCGGCGGCGGCGGAGCCTGAGGTAAAGCCGAAGGAGCCTGAAGCGAAGCCGGAGAAAATGGTGACTGTGGAGCCTGTGCCTGTGCCCGCGCCGACGCCTGCGCCTGCAGAGCCAGCGCCGACGCCAGCGGCGCCCGCACCTGCACCGATGCCTGCGGTGGCGGCGCCGAGCGCGCCGGCCAAACCCGCGGCGCCGGAGACGCCGCTGGAGGCGATCCTGCGGCTGGAGGAGCGTGATGCGGAACTGGCGCAGATGGTGGTGGATTTCGAGGCGGAGTGGGCGGCGGACGAGAAGATCCAGATGACAGGGGAGATGAAGGAGCTGGCGGACAAATACATCCCGGCGCTGCAGCGGAGCCTGAACGGGGTGGTGCTGCAGCAGCGTGATTTTGTGCTGAGCGAGATCTCGCACGTGGCGAACCGTGAGCCGCTGGGAGAACCTGACCTGCTGTGGCCGGCGGTGCTGAAGACGCTGCGCAAAACGTATGATGCGCAGAGGGAGGCGATCCAGACGCGCGCGGACGAGGCGGCGCAGAAGCTGCGCGCAGACCAGTGCGACCTGGTGCTGCAGACGGCGCGGGAGAGGGCGGCAGCGGGCAAGGCGGAGGCGGCGAAACGGGCGGAGGCGGTGGCGGCGGAGCTGGCGAAGCTGAAGACGGCGCCGTCGCTGAAGGCGCTGAAGCAAAATGTGTCTGGCACGGCGGGAGCGGCCGCAGCGCCGGCGGGGGCGACGATGGCGGAGCCGGTGAAGTGAGGGATGTATGATTTATGATTTATGATTTACGATTTATGATTTATGATTTATGATTTCCGGAAGGGGAGTGATGGTGGCCGGGGGGGGCTGAAGGCGAGGATTTGATCGTGATTTGGAGGGACGGGGGATCTGGGGGCGCGCTGTCTGTGAGCGTGCATTAGCAGGTGGCGCGCTAGGATTTTTTTCGTGGCGGCGGCGAGGGCGGGCGGGTATGAGTGGCGGCCATGCCTGAAGAAACCGTCTCCGCTGAGCCACCGTCGTTTGATGTTCCGAGCATCGAAGCCATGAGCGCGTACCTGCCGCAGTTTAAGTTTGAGAAGCTGGCGGCCTGCGGCGGGATGGGGGCGGTGTACAAGGCGTATCAGGAGAGCCTGGACCGGCGGGTGGCGGTGAAGATTCTGCCGCCGGAGTTTGGGGCTGAAAAGGAATTTGCGGACCGGTTTCGCGTGGAGGCGCGGGCGATGGCAAAGCTGAACCACACGAACATTGTGGGGGTGTATGACTTTGGGATCACGGGCGGCGGGCATTTGTACCTGGTGATGGAGTGGATCGAGGGGAAGTCGCTGCATGACCTGATTCACAAGGGGAGCCTTTCGCTGAGGAAGGCGACGAACCTGGCGATGCAGCTGTGCGAGGCGCTGAGCTTTGCGCATGAGCACCAGATCATTCACCGGGACATCAAGCCGGGGAACATCATGGTGAATGACGCGGACCATGTGAAGGTGGCGGACTTCGGGCTGGCGCGGCCGAACACGGGGGAGGCGGAGGAGGAAAATCCGTTTGGCACGCCGGACTATGCGGCGCCGGAGATCCGCGGCGGGAGCGTGGTGGACCACCGGGTGGACATTTATGCGGCGGGGGTGGTGCTGTATGAGATGCTGACGGGGCGGGTGCCGGAGGAGCCGCGGCGCTCGGTGACGGAGTTTGCGAAAGTTTCGACGCGCTGGGATGACATCATTGCCAAGGCGACGCATGCGGACCGGGAGAAGCGCTACCAGGATGCGGGGGAGCTGCGCGCGTACATC
The DNA here is from genome assembly GCF_044227185.1 of Prosthecobacter sp. Classification (GTDB taxonomy): domain Bacteria; phylum Verrucomicrobiota; class Verrucomicrobiia; order Verrucomicrobiales; family Verrucomicrobiaceae; genus Prosthecobacter. The sequence goes on from NZ_JBGAFO010000003.1 coordinate 671,512, forward strand.
AACGCGGCGATGAAGCAGCATGCGGAGAAGGAGGCGCCGCCGGCGCCGGAGAAGGAGAAGGAAAAGCGGCCGCCGGCGCCGCCCCAAAAGCCGGCGGTGCGGCTGACGCAGCAGCAGCAGCTCATGCTGCTGCTGGGCGTGGTGGTGGTGGTGATGGGGGGACTGCTGGCGCTGATCTTCTGGCCTTCATCCCATGGGGGCGGGCATGGATCATCTGCCGGAGCGGGAGGGGAGGCGACGCCTGCGGAGGTGCGGCAGGTGATGCAGAAGCTGGAGCAGACGGATGCGGAGCTGGCGCGGATGGTGAACTCGTTTGCGGAGGACTGGGCGGCGACGGGAGCGGACAAGAACCCGGGGTCTCCGACCGCGGAGAAGCTGCGCGCGGCACAGCATGCGACGGTGCTGGCGAAGGCGAAGGACCGGCTGGAGGCGGCGCGGCGCGCGGAGATTGTGGCCGCGGAGCTGGAGAAGCTGAAGGGAGCGCCGTCGATCAAGGCGCTGAAGCAGGCGGCGGAGTGACGAATGACGAATGAGGAATCAATGTCGTTAAGTTAAGCGGGTCACAACATTTTATAAGCTGAAGGAGGCATGCGTTTTGGCCTTTTAGGCCGAGGCAGGGAACGGTTGGGGCGTATCAGGCACTGTGCTCGTCTGAAGCAGGCGTTGA
>NZ_JBGAFO010000024.1:0-17820 GCF_044227185.1 Prosthecobacter sp.
ATGGTCGAGAGTTTGCCTCGGACTTCTTTCAGCCACGGCCTCGCGGCCGCTGCCTTGTCCTTCGGCTACGGTTAGCTTCCATCGCTTCCGATCAGTTCCTTTCATCTGATTAGTTCATGTTCATGCCAAGCACACTAGGGAGGCTGGTCCTCCAGCCTCCGCCGAACGTCTCCACGCGCCGCCAAGCAGATTCCGCCAGCAAAGCTGCCCCTTCCGCAGCGCCGCGCACGCTCCCCCAAACCACGCCCCAGCGTCCCCGTACTGCGGCGCTCAGCGCCGCTTTCGCCACACCCCACGCCCTCTCCCCCCCTCCAACCCGCCCCCACCCTCGTCCTCGTCCTCGTCCTCGTCCTCCTACTCGAACTCGTCCTCGATCAACTCGCCCCGCCATCTCCACCCCCCCGCAAGTCCACCAGTCTCCCCCATCCAGCATCCACCATCCAGCATCCAGCATCCCCCCCTCACACCCGCACCACGCTCTCAATCTCCCCCGCCGCAAAAGTGTCCCCGCCCAGCGTCAGCCGCAGCCCCTTCCGCGGGCCTCCCTCCGCCTCCTCCACCACACGCAGCAGTCCCTCCCGCTCACGCGCCTCCCCGCGCAGTTGCACACGCACCCGCTTCCCCAGCGGCACACCCCAGCGCTTCTCAAAGGCCCGCCGCGCCGCCTCCGCCTCCTCCTTCCAGCGCGCAAAACCATCCTCTCCCGCATGCACCGGCAGCTCCACGCTGCGCCGTCGCTCTTCCGCAGCCGCCTTCTCCGCCGCCATCTCAGACTTCCACGCCGCGTAGCCGTCCGCCTCCGCCTCCGCCTCCGCCGCAGGGGCCGCCTGGAACAGCTCCAGTCCCTCGGTCACTTGCGGCACGACAGAGCCTCCGCCCCCCAGCCCGCTCCCCGCCACCGCCCAAGACCGCCCCCCAAAAAGCGGCAGCCCCGCCTCCTCACCACATTCGTCATTCATCATTCCCCCCCATAAAACCAAGCCTCCCCCACCGCACACAAAATCTCAAATCCCCCCATCATTCACCATCCCGATTTCGTTCTCGTCCTCGAACTCGTCCTCCTACTCGAACTCGTCCTCGACCCCAGCGCCCCGCCCCCCTCCAGTTCCGCAAAAACTCATACCCCATTCGTCATTCATCATTCCCACCTCCCCAAGCCCTCGCCAAAGAAAAACCTCCGTCAACCACCGCAAACAATCGCAAACAATCGAAAACCACCGCAAACCACCGCCCCTCCCCCTACGCGCGCGTCACTCTCTTCCAAAAAAAGTCCAGTTCCCTCGCCAGCACGCTCATCACCTGCGCAGGCGTCGCCTGCAGGCTGCCCGTTTCAGACTCCTTGATGATCCGCTGCATCGCATACAGCGCCGCCACATTCTGGGTGTCCAGATGGATCGCATCCACGTGCGTCTTGAGCACCTCCGGAAACGCCGTGCTGTGCTGCAAAATCGCCCAGCTCTGCTGCTCCCGCTCCGTTTTGAACGTCGTGATCTTCAGCTTCGGCGCCGCCACTCCCGTCGCCTGCGCCTCCTGGTTCAGCTCCGCCAGCCGCCCCGCCGCAAAGCCCGCCAGCGTACGCCAGTAGGAGCCATCCGCAAAGTTCGCCAGGCCAAACACAATCTCCAGCCCCTGCAGCGACCAGCACATGGCAAAGCGCCCCGTCATGCCCGGCAGCTCATGCTCGCTGAAGCGCACCAGCGGAAAGCGCCTTCCCGCCAGCCGGATCAGATCCGCCACCTTCGTGAAATCCAGCGGCAGCGACACCGCCTCCGCCGCCATCTGCAGCCTTAGCGCCTCATAGCGTCCCAGCAGCGCATCACGCTCCGGATTCGGCACCGCCTTCAGCCCTGAGGGCGGCAGTGGCGGCGGAGGCGGAGGCGGCGGTGCCACACTCGCCGGAGCCGCCGCAAAAGCCGGCGCTGGCAGACCCCCGGTCGCAGGCGCAGCCGCAGGCGAAAGCCCGGGCGCGGCAACGGGCGGAGAAGGAGGCGGCGGAGGTGGTGCAAATGCAGACGGCGGCGGCGGCGCAGGCACCGCGGGCGCAGCGCTCATCACACCCGCCAGACGTTCCGCCACCGCGTGCGCACCGTTCGTTTCAGCAGATGGCGGCGGCGCGGCATGCGGCGCACCCGCGCTCGGCTGCCGCAGCTTCCCCAGCATCTCCCGCAGATTCTCAAACGCGCCCGCGGAGCTCGGCGAAAACTGCGGCGCTGCCTCCTCCCCCTCTTGTGCGGCCGACGCCTCCGCCACCGGCGGCTGCGGAGGCGGCGCGGGCGGCGGCACCGGCTTCGGATACTTCCCGTTCCCATTCCCGTTCAGCCCCGCAGGCGGCAGCGGCGGCGGCGCCGAGGGCGAAAAAGCTGGTGGCGGCGGCGGTGGCACGAATGGCGGTGGCGGTGCAGGCGGTGGCAGCAGCGGCGCCTCGCTCTGCTGCGGCAGCGCCGGCGTCGGCTCCGCCAGTCCCTCCGCCATCTTTTTCATCTGCGCCGCCGTGCTCGAATCAAAAATCGAAATCTCCCCCGGCGCCGTGGCATTTTCCGCCTCCGCATTTTCCGGCACCTCGTCCGTCATCAGCGGCAGCGTGCCCGCTCCCTGTCCTTCCTGGGCCGCCGTCAGCGGCATCACCGGCGGCGGCGGTGGCGGAGAGGCCAGCGTCTGCTGGAAAAAATCCCACTGCTTCGCCGCATGCCGCAGAAACGCCCGCGCGGAGACGGAGCCCAGCGGCCGCCCCAGGAAATAGCGCTTCACATCCAGGAAAGTCGTAAACTCACGCGCCTTGTCCGCGGGTATGCCCGCGTGCTGCAGCCGCAGCTTCAGCAGCGTCGCCGCTTCACTTTCACCAATGCCGCGCAGCAGCATCTGCGAAGCCGTCAGCCGGTCCTCCATCGCGCTCGGCAGGTGGTGGCCAAACGTCGCCTGCCACACATCCTGGTTCAGGCTCAGCACCACATGCACCCCGTCCATCTCAGACATGTCCAGCAGCAGCGAGGCAATCCTCAGCCCCGCCTCCGGGTTCCGGTAGTACGCATCCAGGTGGTCCACCAGCAGCACCACCGGCCGCCACAGGCCCAGCAGCCGCAGCCACGTCACCGGCCCCTCGTTCGCCTCATCCGCCGCCAGCGCGCGCAGCACCGCCACATGGCTCATGCCGCCGTCCAGCGCGTGGTTCAGCATCGCATTCACCCACGCCTCCAGCGCCGCCGGGATCGCCGGCACCCGCTTCATCGCCTGCTCCGTCATCGGCTTGCGCAGTTGCGCCTCAAAGCGCCGCACCCATTCGCCGATCAGCCGCGCATTCCCCTTCTCATCAAACACCTCCGCCGGGTCCCCGCTCAGCACCCGCAGCGCCTGCTCCGGATTCGCACACGGCAGCGTCCCGTTTTCGATCAATCGCCGCACCAGCGTCGCGCACACACCCGCGCACGCCTCCCGCAGCCGCGTCCAGTCCTCCCGCGCAGTCTCCGCCCGCGCCATCGACTCCAGCCCGCGCACCGCCACCGCAGAAATCCCGATCTCATCCTCCAGCCGGAACGCCAGCGGCACCAGCACCACCTGCCCGCCCGCCGCCGCCGCCAGCCGGCCCAGCAGATGCGTCTTCCCATAGCCCGCCCGCGGCGCCGTCAGCAGCAAAAGAGGCTGCCCGCCCGTGCGCCCCGCGCTGCTCTGCCGCTCATCGATCGTCACCGTGAGCTGCTCCAAAATATCCCCGTTCAATCCCGGCACCGAGCGGTTTTCCTCCACGCCAAACGGTCCCGCGCACACATCATCCGCGAACGGATTCATGCCCTCCCCCTGCGGCCCTGCCGGAGGCAGGCCCATAGCGGACGGCACTGGTGCTGGCGATGTTGATTCTGGACTTTCCACAATGAAACCCGATTTGCGGTTCTGATTCGGATCAGATTCAATGATATTTATGCCAAATCATACTCCACAGAAAGTAAGTTTTTTGACATTGGCATTATTCTCGAAAACGAGAATAACCACACCTCCCGATAGAACGCCTCCGCCCTGCCAATGAGACGGACAAAACCAAGTACGATAGGCTCTCCAGCCTGTCGATCAGCGCTCTCCCGCCAGCCCCCCCGCCCTCGCACCACCCAAGCCTTTATGCCGGCCGGAAGAAACGGTCGAGAAGCTCAAAGACCTCCTGTCCCAGTCGCGAATCTCCGCCAGCGTCGTCCCACGTGCAGGTGGGTGCAAAAGCGATCCAAAGCCACTTGCCCATCGATTCATCCCCCATCGCGAGACGATCCGCAGACTGCTCGATCCGGGCCGCCAGTTCATCTGTGGTAAAAAGATCGGGCTCATCGTTCAGAAAATGAAAATCGCCCTTCTCCCTCAAATGCGCAGCCGCCCGCCGGAGAGCTTCGGGCAGGCCTCTTCGTGCCTCGGCGGCATCTTGGGTCTGACCTTTCATCATCCTTCGGAAGGCGCCTGAGGCAGGGAAGCACCAGCCCGCCGGCACAAGCGCCGCCACTCCGGGATCATGTGCCCCAGCGCCGCGGCCAGCGGCACCAGCACCCACGACCACTCAAACGGCTTCCCGAGGCGGTCCACAAACAAGATGGAAGGATGCGCCACCGCCAGCACATCCACCAGCACAAGGATCTCGATGATCGTGGCAGGAAAGCCCGCACGGAAAAGCAGCCAGACGCACAGCGCCACCGTCACCCATCCCAAAATCACCGGATAGGCAAACGCCACGCTTTCAAACCGGTCCATCGCAGCCGCGCGCTGGTGCAGCAGCCACGCCACAAACACCGCCAGCCAGAGAAACGCCGTGCCGCGCTCACGCCAGGTAAATTTCCTCGACAGCGTGAACCACGACCAGAACAGCGGCAGCACAAAGACGCCGAGCCAGAAGAAGAACCGTCTGCGATGGTCTTTCATGGCGTTGGCCCATAGAACACCTTGCTCCGGTCATGGCGGTTAAACTCGTCCACGATCTTGCCCATCCATTCCTTGTTTTCGGGAGAGGCTGAAAAGGTGAGCGGCGTCTTGAGATAGGCGGCGGGCAGCACCCGGCGCACGCATTCCAGGCAGGCCTTCACGATGTCTTCGCGGGCATAGCCTTCCGTGATGACGAACTTGTCCGCATTCATGAACAGCCTCCGCGGATTTTCTGACCCGTAATCGTTGTCAAAAAAGAGCTGGCTGGTGGACGCCAGATTCAGATTTTCGCCCGGCTCTTTCTCAAAATTGGGCGGTATGTTTTTGGCCGAGATGTAACGCAGGGCGTCACCCAGGTAGGTCTGAGCATTCCATGCATAGCATGTCACAGGCTCGATGGTGATGCTGCCAAATCCGAACGGCTGATAGGTTCGCACCAAAGCAGATGTAGTGGCGCTGCCGGGTGCCGCCAGACACAGACCAAGAATCGCTGCAAAGAAGATTTTCATGCTTGTCTTCATGAAATTGAAAAAGCGGATGCAAGTCAAGCATTGGCGCGACACGCAGGCGCTTCACCAGTTCCAGAATCGGGATCAAGCCGCAAAGCCGGGAAGGAAAAAACCGCTCTCGGACGAATGGGCTTCAGCCATTTTCCATTCCATCCTTCCTTTCTTTTCCACGCCACCATGATCGGTCTGCAACACCCGCCCTGCGCTCCCGCAAGTCGTAGGTTCAACCTCGCCGGCCGCTGGCAGGCTGGTGTGCCCGCCTGTTTGTTCCCAGGCCATCAGAGGCAGGTCCCCGGAGTCGTCACATGCGCGGCTCGGGGCGGACGGTCGAGATAAACAATCACCGCCTGCGTCTCCGGGGTGTATCCACTGCCCAGACCGACAAATGAAACCCAAATTTCATCGTGATGGCGGAGCGCACCGAAGCCGCCCGTGCCGCAGCCATAGAGACCGATGGCCCGCATCAGGTAGGGCTTGAGATGTCCGCTCTGAGAGCGCAGCCTCCGGGCCGTGGCCTGCTCCTCGTCCCTGGCATCCCTGTGGCTGGTATCCTTCGGATTTTCCAGGCAGAGCTCCGCGAAAAAGGCCGCACGCTCCGCATGGTCTTCCGCCTGCTTCAGGATGGCGCTGCGCGCCGAAAAGGCATGCCCCATCAGCTCCTCGGCTTTGGCATTCGTCACGCGCACAAAGCCTCTGGACTCCAGCATGCGAAAGGCCTGCGCATGCTGGTCATAGGAAATCCGCTCCACCACCGCGATCTGCTCGACATCTGCATCCAGATAAAAGGGCCTCTTGGCATCGTCCGCCTTCCAGCGAACAGGCTCGATCACCGGACGCTGAGTGGCGGCAGACTTTGTCTTCGCAGCGCAGCCGCTCAGCATGCAGCTCAGGCTCAGGCTCAGGCTCAGGACTAACACATGCAGGATGACGTTTTTCATAGGGGCATGCTCAGCTCTCAGACACGCTCATGGCTCTTTTTCCTCCACGCTCATCCAGATCGCCGTGGCCGTCTTCAGGTCCTTCTCTTGGTCAAAATAGATCGCCATCATCACATGCCCGCTCTCACCAAAAGTAAAGGTGTACAGCCCCCAGCGCTCCGCCTCCCCCTTCGGTGTCTCACGCAGAAGATACCCATACCGCAGCGGCTTCTTCTCCACCGCCTCAAACACCTTCACCGCCCCCTTCGGCGTCTTCGACTTGCGCCATGCCAGCGTCTGCTCCGGCGTCTCCCCTTCCTTCGGCCCATAGGCATTCGTCCAGCACGTGATACCCGGCCTCCACAGCACCAGATCCGTGCCGTTCTCCCCCTCCACATACCGCTTCGCAAACTCATCCGCCAGTTCCACCCGCCACGTCCGCGTGATCTGCACCACCCCGCGCACCCGCTCAAATTCCTGCGGCGCCTCAGCCCCCGCCAGTGAAAGCTGGCAGAAAAACAGAAGACAAAGGAGAAAGAGACGCAGCATGCAGTGCCCCGTTTTATCCCCAGCCCCCCTCCGCCGACAACCAAAATCTCAAAAAGCCCCCCTGCTGCCCCGCCCCATATCCTCTCAATCAATGTCTCCCAGCCCTTGAGCACACGCGTACTCTGTGGTTAGAACTCACCCCTCCCTGTGCAAGACCCCTTCGGCCATCGCATCTCCTACCTTCGCGTCTCCGTCACCGACCGGTGCAACGAACGCTGCCGCTACTGCATGCCCGAGGAGGAGCAGACCTGGTTCGCCAAGGACGAAACCCTCAGCTACGACGAGCTCCTCCGCGTCGTCCGCGTCGGCGCCACCCTCGGCATCAAAAAGCTCCGCGTCACCGGCGGCGAGCCCCTCACCCGCCCCGGCGTCGCCGCCTTTTGCGCCGACCTCGCCCGCATCCCCGGCATCGACGAAATCGGCATCTCCACCAACGGCACCCTCCTCGCCAAGCTCGACGGCGGCATCACCATCGCGGAGCACCTCGTCAAAGCCGGCGTCCGCACCGCCAACGTCTCGCTCGATTCCCTGGACCGTGCCGTCTATCAGCGCACCACCAGCCGCGACCTCCTCCCCCGCGTCCTCGAAGGCATCGACGCCGCCATCACCGCCGGCTTCGAATCCATCAAGCTCAACTGCGTCCTCATCAAAGGCCAGACCGAGCGCGAGCTCCCCGCCCTCGTGGACTACGCCCGCCGCAAAAACGCCCTCCTCCGCTTCATCGAGCTCATGCCCGTCAGCACCCAGGACGTGCTCAGCGAGGACACCTTCCTCCCCGTCGCCACCGCCAAAAAACTCGTCGAGCAGACCACCGGCCCTCTCATCGAATCCCCCGACTTCCGCACCAACGGCCCCGCCGTCTATCACCGCGTCCCCGCCACCGGCCAGAAGATCGGCTTCATCGGCGCGATGACGAACCTCCACTTCTGCGAGAACTGCAACAAGCTCCGCCTCACCTCCGACGGCAAGCTTCGCCCCTGCCTCGGAAGCTACCTCGAGTTCGACCTCCGCAGCGTGCTGCGCGCCGGCTGCACCGACTCCGAGCTCGCCGCCTTCTTCCAAAACGTCGTCCTCCGCAAACCCAAGGAACACGACTTCCGCCACAACTACCAGCCGAACCGCAAGATGATCGCCATCGGCGGTTAATCCCCCGCGAGCGCGCTGCAAATTTGGAGTGCGGTCGCGAAGGGAGGCACGACCGCAGCTACCGCTTTCCGCTGGCCGATAAAAGGAACGCAGACCTCAAACCGCACGAAGGCAGAGCCATGGCCACGCGTGAACTGCATCACTCTCCTCTGCGACGAGACACTCGAAAGCGGCAGCTTCGCTCAGCTTTTCGAATGTAACGCCATCAAGCAAGAATGCCCTTCACCACATTCCCGTACACATCCGGTCAGCCGATGATGACGCCCCTGCATACATAATGCAGGCATGAATGGCACTCGGTTAAGGTCTTGCGTCGTCAGTCTTGCCCCCCCCATCGCATAGCGTCTTTGACAGTAGAATCTCTCTTTGCCACGACTGCGTCAATTCTCGCGCCAGCCCTGAAAGGGCTGCGGATTATAGCCCAGGGTCAGCCGAGCCTAAGCGAGGCGACCCTGGGTTACCGCATGCAAATCGGAAAGCAAACCCATCGCTTCGCCGGAGTCTGCCGGCTGCCAGCAGCGTCTGCAATACGCTCCGCTGTACGCCCGCGCACAGCAGGACCGAAAACCACGATCCCTGCCTTAACCGAGTGCCATTCATGCCAGGCATTTTTTAACATTCGCCGCATCAATCAACTGATCGCCAACTCAGCCAGTCCTTCGTGGCTTTGGCGAACAATGGGCAGAGCAAAGGAGGAGACGCAGCCTTTTAAATACAACAGCCTCAAGCAAGAACGCCCCTCACCACATTCCCATGCACATCGGTCAGCCGATGATGACGCCCCTGGAACTTGAACGTCAGCCGGGTGTGGTCGATGCCCAGGCAGTGCAGCATCGTGGCGTGCAGGTCATGCACGTGCACGGGATCGCGGACAATGTTGTAACCAAAGTCATCGGTCTCGCCGTGGGTGATTCCCGGCTTGATGCCGCCACCGGCCATCCAGATGCTGAAGCAGCGGGGGTGGTGATCCCGGCCGTAGTCTTCATGCGTGAGACGCCCCTGGCTGTAAACCGTGCGGCCAAACTCCCCACCCCAGACCACAAGCGTGTCGTCGAGCAGGCCGCGCTGCTTCAAATCCTCGATCAATCCCGCGCTTGGCTGATCGGTGTCCCGGCATTGGCCCGCGATCTGCCGGGGCAGCTTCGTGTGCTGATCCCAGCCGCGATGAAACAACTGGATGAAACGCACTCCGCGCTCTGCCAGTCGTCGGGCCAGCAGGCAGTTCGCCGCGAAGGTTCCGGGCTTGCGCGCTTCCGGCCCATACATCTCAAAGGCGCTGTCCGGCTCCTGGGACACGTCGGTCAATGACGGCACGCTGGTCTGCATGCGATACGCCAGTTCATATTGCGCAATGCGCGTAGCGATCTCGGGATCGCCGAACTCGGCGAGTTGCATCTGATTGAGTTTCGACAAGTCGTCGAGCATCCGCCGCCGTTCGCCGCGGCCGAGACCTTCCGGATTGGACAAAAACAACACAGGGTCGCCATCGGAGCGGAACTTGATGCCCTGATGCCGGGTCGGCAGAAAGCCGCTGCCCCACAAGCGGTCATAGAGCGGCTGATCCATCGGATTGCCGGTGCCATTGGAAAGCAGCGCCACAAAGGCGGGCAGGTCATGGTTCTCGCTGCCAAGCCCATACGACGCCCACGAGCCCATGCTGGGCCGCCCCGCGAGCTGGGCGCCGGTTTGGAAAAAGGTGATCGCCGGATCATGATTGATCGCCTCGGTGTGCATCGATTTGATGAAGCAAATTTCGTCCGCCATGCGTGCCGTGTGCGGCAGCAGTTCGCTCAGCCATGCGCCGCTGCGCCCGTGCTGGGCAAAGCGGAACTTCGAGGGCGCGATGGGGAAGCGATCCTGCCCCGCCGTCATGCCGGTGAGGCGCTGCCCCTGCCGGATCGAATCCGGCAGATCGGCGCCAAACTGCGCGCCGAGCGCTGGCTTGGGATCAAAGAGATCAAGCTGCGAGGGCGCACCGGATTGGAACAGATAAATCACCCGTTTCGCCTTCGGGGCAAAGTGCGGCATCCCCGGCAGGCCGCCGTTGTCCACCGCGCCAAAACTCGTCTCGCTGAGCAGCGACGCCAGCGCCGTCGCGCCGAGTCCGGCGCGGCCGAAGAACTGCCGGCGTGTGGATGCCAGCGCGGCTTCTGTGAAGGGAGAGGCGTTCATGGTGGCTGGCTTACTGTTTGGTGATGGCTTCATCGAGGTTCAGAATCAGCCCTGCCAGCGCCGAGCACGCGGCCAGTTCAGCCACGTCCAGCGTGGCATCCACGGGCGACTCACCGGCATGAACAAGCGCCTCCGCCGCCTTCCGGTCCGCACGGTAATGAGCGAGATGCTCAGCATAGCCCGCCGTCAGCACCATGAGTTCATCAGGCTTCGGTGGGCGTGTGAGCACAAGCCGGAAGGCGTAGCTCAAGCGCGACTCCACCGTGCCGCCGCCTTCACGCATCATGCGCTGGGCGATGCCACGCGCGGCCTCGACGAAGGTCACATCATTCATCAAAGCAAGGGCCTGCAAAGGGGTGTCTGTGCGGCTGGGGCGGACGGAGCAAGTCTCGCGGCCTGCGGCGTCGAAGGTCATCATCGTGGGCTGCGGGCTGGTGCGTTTCCAGAAGGTGTAGAGACTGCGGCGGAATAATTTGTCGCCGTGGTCCTGCTCATAGTCGGTGCCGCTGAGATCCTTCTGCAGGCCCTTCGGCTGGTAGGGCTTCACGGAGGCGCCGCCCAGCTCCGACACCAGCAGTCCTGCCGCCGAGAGCGCTTGATCGCGGATCATCTCCGCGGGCAGACGCAGGCGCGGAGCACGCGAGAGAAGGCGGTTCTCAGGGTCCGCGCCAGCGGCTTCATTCCGCCGCGCCGCCTGCCGGTACGTGCTGCTCATCACGAGCAGTTTCATCATCCGCTTCACATCCCAGCCGGTGCGCACAAACTCCGTGGCCAGCCAGTCGAGCAGCTCCGGGTGACTGGGCGCTTCACCCTGGGCGCCGAAATCTTCCGTCGTTTTCACCAGGCCGATGCCGAACAGCATCTGCCATTGATGATTGACCGCCACGCGTGCCGTCAGCGGATGGGTCGGAGCGACCAGCCAGCGCGCAAGGGCAAGGCGGTTCGGCGTGGTGCCGGCGTCCAGGCCGGGCAGGCTCGCAGGTACGCTGGCGCTCACCCGTTCGGCAGGTTTGTCATACTCCCCTCGCGTGAGGACAAACGTCGCGCGTGGCTGCGGCATCTCTTCCATCACCATCACGGTGGGCAGCTTTTCCACGAAGGCCGCAAGCTCCTCACGCGCCGCCAGCGTCTCAGCATAGGCCTTGCGCAAGGCCGGCCCTGCATGATCGGTGAGAAAGCACACGCGCAGCGCGGCCGCTTGAGACGGCGTGCGTTGATCGCGCGGAATCCATGCCAGCTCAGTCATCGACTGTGCATTGGCAATGATGCCCGCCTCCTCGTCATCAATCGCGCGTGCATACACCCGCACATCACGCACCAGACCTTGAAAGCGATTCTCCAGTCCGCCACCCGCACCGATGCGCAGAGGCGACTGGGTGAGGAAGGTTTGGTTCAACTGGTCCAGCAGCACGCGCTGCTCCTGCCGCCGGCCGTTGACGTAAATTTTTACTCCAGCCGCCACGCGTGAACCGTCATAGACCACGGCCACATGCTGCCACTCGTTCTTGTTCAGCGCCGCCGCAGTCTCCACGCGCAGGGCATCATCCAGCCAGCGTTTGGTGAGATGAACCTGCACGCGGCCATCCTTCAGGAAGACACGGTAGCCGTCCTGGTCCGAGGCAAAGGCGGAGTCATCATCCGCCTCCGACATGCGCGAGAGGATCGCGCCATCCGGGCCGCGAGGATTGACCCAGGCGGCGAGCGTGAATTTGTCAAAGAACCCGAAGGCCCCTTGGTCGCCGCAGTTGATATAGCGCTTTCCGTCGAACTCCGCGCCACCATCCTTGAACGCGCTTTCGCCAGCCTCGAAGTGCGCAGCCCCCGCATTCCCATTGAGTTCAAATCGCGCCTGCAGGCCCCGCGTGATCGTCCACGGTGAGTTTGGCGCGGCTTTCTCCCAGGCGGAAAGAGCCGCGGCAATCTGCGGCTCCCGCTCGTGCAGCCGTGCCTCCGCCGCCGCCAGCCTGCGCTCCAGAGCGGCCTGCTCTTTGGCCTGCGCATCGGTCGGTGCCGTCAGCACCGGCGCGGAGTTACCAATTTTGATCGCCCTGCCATTCTCCGGCACGTTGTTGAAGAAGGCGAACATCGAGTAGAACTCGCGCTGCGTGATCGGGTCATACTTGTGGTCATGGCAGCGCGCGCATCCCATCGTCAGGCCGAGCCACACGGTCGCCGTGGTGTCCACACGATCCACCACATATTCACAGGCAAACTCCTCGGGCACGATGCCACCCTCCGCATTGCCGCGATGATTGCGATTGAACCCTGTGGCGATGCGCTGCGCCAGCGTGGCCTTGGGCAGCAGGTCGCCCGCGAGCTGTTCAATCGTGAATTGATCAAAGGGCATGTTCGTGTTGCAGGCATCCAGCACCCACTCGCGCCAGCGCCACATCGAGCGTTCGCCATCGCTCTGGTAGCCATTGGTGTCCGCATAGCGCGCCGCATCCAGCCAGCGGCTCGCGATACGCTCTCCGAAGCGTGGAGAAGCCAGCAGGCGGTCCACCAGCCGCTCATAGCGCACCTCGCTGCGGTCAGCAAAATAAGCGTCGCTCTCGGCGGGTGTCGGCGGCAGCCCCGTGAGATCCAACGAAACGCGACGCAGCAGCGCAGCCGCATCAGCCTCCGGCGAAGGCTTCCACCCCTCCTGCTCAAGCCTGCCAAGGATGAACCGGTCCACAGGCGTGCGGCACCACGCAGCATCCTTCACCACAGGCGGCGCAGTCCGCTTCGGCGCGATGAAGGACCAGTGCGCCTGCCAGGGAGCGCCTTGCTCGATCCATTGCCGCAGCACCGCCACCTCTCGCGGCGTGATCTGCAATCCCGAGTCGTGCGGCGGCATGTGCTCATCCGGATCCGTGCTCTCCATTCGTGCGATGATCCCGCTCTTGTCAGGCTGTCCCGGCACAATCGCGAAGCGCCCCTCCAGCGCCGCCTTCGCCGCCGCTTCGACGTCCAGCCGCAGATCCCCCTTCCGCTTCACCTTGTCCGGCCCATGGCATTTGAAACAGTTGTCAGAGAGGATGGGGCGCACGTCACGATTGAACTCCAGCGATTGACCACGAGCAGTCGCAAGAACACAAGCGAGCAGGATGACGAGACGATAATTCATGCAATTGAGAATGCCCTCCCATCCTAAACGCCAGCCCACACCGCATCATGCAGACAGAAGCCCATTGAAGGAAAAGCGGCAAGAGGACGACATCCCGCCCTTAACCGAGCACCCTTCATGCCAGGCCTTTGGTTCACGTGCCCTCCCCCACACGAAGAGACTCAGAACCAAAAAACCACTTCCCCCACGCCCCCTCGTCCCTAGCATCTAGCATCTAGCATCTAGCATCTAGCATCCAGCATCCAGCATCTAGCATCCTTCCCCCCCCATGCCCTCCCTCACCCACCTCAACAACCGCGGCGAAGCCGCCATGGTCGATGTCTCCGCCAAGCCCCCGCTGCGCCGTGAAGCCATCGCCGAGGGCCGCATCCTCCTCCAGCCCGCCACCCTCGATCTCATCCGCAAAAACCAGGTCAAAAAAGGCGACGTCCTCAGCATCGCCCGCATCGCCGGCATCCAGGCCGCCAAGCAGACGCAGTACCTCATCCCCCTCTGTCACCAAATCCCCCTCAGCAAAGTCCAGCTCGACTTCGAACTCCGCCCCAAGGCCGTCCACATCACCGCCACCGCCATCACCGTCGCCCCCACCGGCGTCGAAATGGAAGCCCTCACCGCCGTCTCCGTCGCCGCCCTCACCATCTACGACATGTGCAAAGCCGCGGACAAAAAGATGCGCATCGAAGGCATCAAGCTCGTGAGCAAAACCAAAGGCTGACGCCCCCTGAGAGTGCGACACTCCGATGCCGCACCGGCTCCGCCCACGCCCACACCCCGCCCCCCCTCCGCGTTCGCAACCAATGCCCGTCGTTTAATCCCGCTTTTCCCCCCATGATTCGAGTGGCCATATCGTTGGCACTTTGGGTCTTGGTAGATGCCTTGGTATTTAAAAACCTCTGGATTTGAAGCCATCTGGCTTAGTCAATGTGAATCCGTTTCTCTTTTCCGCTCTCTGGTTTCTCGGCGTTCGGTGTCGTTTCGCTCGGCACACCTGCTTCTCTTTTCTTCCACGCGCCGGCCAGTTTCTCCGCCGCTTTGATTTGCTCCGGCGTCATGAACAGCTCCAGCCTAGGCTGATACTGTTCTGCGGTTTTATTGCCCTGCCTGGCTGCCAGACGGATCCACATGTCCGCCAGCACCAGGTTTTTCTCCACACCTTCTCCCCTGTGATACTGGATGCCCAGCCCTAGCTGTGCCTTGCCGTAGCCCCGCTCGGCAGACTGGCGGAACAATTGCACCGCCTTGGCCATGTCCTTGGGGGCGCCTTCCCCCTTGCGGATGGCCTCGCCCAAGGAAAAAATCGCAAGGGTATCCCCTTGGTCGGCAGCCATGCGATACCACTTCACCGCCTCGGTCGCATCTTTGGCCACTCCTTTGCCGAATTTGCAGCACCAGGCCAGGTAGCGCTGCGCATCGACATCTCCATGTTCGGCGGCCTTTCGAAACCATTTCACCGCCTCGATCACATCTTTGGCAGCACCTGCGCCTCTCAAAAAACACCGGCCCAAAAGGAACTGTGCACGGGCATATCCCTGTTCGGCCGCCATGCGAAACCACTTGATCGCCTCAGTTGCATCCTGCGCGTATCCGTCACCTTCAAGATAGCGCCGGCCCAGCTCGGTTTGCGCATAGGGATTGTCCTGGTCCGCCGATTTCCGCAGCCACTCCTGCCCCGCGTTGGCATCCTTGGCCACACCGTGACCTTCACAGTAACACTGGCCTAAAGAGAATTGTGCGTTCGAGTTGCCGGCGTCGGCCGCCAGGCGAAACCACTTCACGGCCTCAGTCCAATCCTCCGCGACCCCGCTACCGCGATAATACCGGAGACCCATATCCAATTCCGCATAGGGGTTGCCCTGTTCCGCCGATTCCCGCAGCCACTTTATCCCTTCGACCTCGTTTTTGGCGACGCCAAAACCTTCGAAGCAGAACTGTCCCAAATAGCGCTGCGCATTGCTCTCCCCTTGTTCAGCGGCCAGCCGAATCCACTTCACAGCCCTGGCTGCATCCTTGTCAACGCCGTCACCTTGGTAATAGCAGTAACCCAGGATTGCCTGCGCCTCTCTGTACCCTTGGTCTGCAGATTTTTGAAACCACTTTACAGCCTCGGCTGCTTTCTTGGCGACGCCACTGCCCTTCAAGTAGGCCATGCCCACCTGAAACTGCGCATCGGCATCGCCGGCATCGGCTCTGGCCAGGGTGTTTTCCAAAAGTGTCGTGAGGTCCGCCGCTGTACCTGCCAGATGCTCCACCTGCTGCTGGGACCTCCTTGTTTGGGGATCGTCTTTGCCGAAAACTTTCAGGCGGCCTGCATAGGCTCGTTTGGCATAGGACACAGCTTCCTTGATCTTATTGGCACCCTCCAGACACGAAGCGAATTCGTAGCAGGTGACCAAGGTATCTGGATGGTCGGGACCAAGAACCCGCTCCCGCATCGCGAGCACAGCACGGAATTCCGCTTCGGCAGCCGCCTTTTTGTCCTGTGCTTGCAGGGCTATGGCTAAATTAACCCGATTGAACAAAGTTTCAGGATTTTCAGGTCCGAGAACGCGCTCTTGAATGACGATCACCTTCCTAAGCTCCTGCTCCGCCTCGCTATATTTTCCGGCCCCCATTAAAATGGGGGGCAAATTGTATCGGAAGGTCAAAGTGTCCGGATCTTCCGCACCCAGCACGCGCTGACTGGTGGCGATCAAAGCACGAGACAAGGCCTCTGCTTCAGCAACATTTGTCTGATAGACCAGCAGTGATACCAGTTTGCCTTTGGCTATCAAGGTTTGACGGTCTTCCGGGCCGAGCACACGCTCACTGACAGCCAGGAGCTGGCGGAGTTCAGACTCGGCCTCGACGAGTTTGCGCTGCTCGATCAAGGTTCCCACAAAATTACCACGTGCTTTCATGGTGAGGGCGTCCTCCTCACCCAGGACACGCGTCATTCTTGGGAGCAGATCCCGCATCTCAGTTTCTTCGGCTGCATGCCTGCCCATCCCTGACATGGCGGCTGCGAGTCCCATCCTTGCATGCAACGTGTCGCGGTGCTCAGGGCCGAGCGTTTTCGTGAGTTCATCTACCTGCGCCTGAAACGCTTTTTCCGCCTCGGCATACCTGCCGGCCCGGGAGAGAGCAGCAGCAGCATCATACGCCTTCTGGTTGGCATCCACTGCTGCCGGGGTATCTGCGCCAGAGCACATGAAGGTCCAGATAAAGAAGATGGCCAACAGTGACTTCATGGAGAATAGATTGATATTAGGATGAAGGATAAGGCATTGGAAAACATATCAAATGCCAGTCATTTTTTAACACCTGAGCAAGACCAAAGGCTGAAAAGCCCCAGCGCGAAGTGAGCCGCGCTCTCCGAATAGGGTCCGGCCCTATGCTCCCTTCTCCACAAGAAGAAGAGCGCCCCTTCCCATAGCGGTTCGCAAAACTCATTTCCGTTGAGCGGGCTGTTTCTTGATCGCGGATCATGGGCTTCGACGGCGGCTGGCTGAGGACAGCCAGCCCTGCCTGCGCTGGGCACTCGCATGCCTGCAGCGAGGTGAGGAGGCCGGTCCTCCAGCCTCCGCCGAACGTCTCCAAGCGCCGCTGACCGGAAATCCGTTTTGGAAAACGCTATGACTTGCGCTTTCCGCGCACCCCAATGCCTGCCAAAACCGCACACGGAGTGTGCGGACCACTTCAAGCAACGTGCATCGCCTCCCGTCCGATCGGGTAGGAGGCGGGGTTTCCCCCGCCGTCCTCCCACACCACCGGACGTGCGGTTCCGCATCCGGCGGTTGAGATGAAGAGTTTGTGTTCATGGTCTGACCTGACGCTGCCAACGTTGGATGGTTTCGAGCAGGAACACCAGGCTGTGCTGGCGGAACCATTTCGCGGGGAGGGCTTCGTTCATGTGCGAAGACCCGGCATTCCACCAGGGACCTCGTCCGTTGAACGCTCCGATTCTCGCCCGCTCGGGTTCCACCCCCAGCCTGATGAGTTCTTTCCTGCGGGTGCCTCCGCGTTTCCATTGCCGCCATTGGCTGCATCTGAGCTTGCGCCTCACCCAAGCGTCGAGTTCCTCGAAGTGACCTTTGACTTCCGCCAGCCGGTAATATCCGGCCCAGCCCCGCAGCACGGGGTTGAGATCTTCTCGGATGAAGCGCCCAAGGTTGCGGCCCCGGCTCACTCTCCAGAGCGAGCGGACCTTGTCCTTGAGCTTTGCCACACTCTGCCCTGCTGCTTTGAGCCTGGGCTTGTAGTGGCTGGTCATGCTGTAGCCTAGGAACTTACGGTTCCACGGCCGGTCCACCGCGCTTTTGGCAGTGTTAACCCTCAGCTTGAGCTTCTTTGCCACGAACCTCGTGACGCTGGCGAGCACTCGCATGCCCGCCGCCTTCGACTTCACGTAGATGTTGCAGTCGTCGGCATACCTCTCAAAGCGGTGGCCGCGTCTCTCCAGCTCCTTGTCCAGATCATCCAGGAGGATGTTGGAGAGCAGTGGTGAGAGCGGGCCGCCTTGCGGCGTTCCTTCGGTTCGTGGTTCGACGAT
>NZ_JBGAFO010000004.1:0-641256 GCF_044227185.1 Prosthecobacter sp.
ATCAAAAAACTCTGCACCCTCACCGGCTGGAACCTCCACGAAATCGACGCCATCGAAATCAACGAAGCCTTCGCCGTCCAGGCCCTCGGCTGCGCCAAAGAACTGAACTTGGACACCACCAAGCTCAACCCCCGCGGCGGCGCCATCGCCCTCGGCCACCCCATCGGCGCCAGCGGCGCCCGCGTCCTCGTCACCCTCCTCCACCACCTCGAAGACAACAACCTCCGCCGCGGCATCGCCTCCCTCTGCATCGGCGGCGGCATGGGCATCGCCCTCGCCATCGAACGCGACTCCCCCTGAGATCATTCTCACAGCACCCCATGCCCACATGAAACTCAGAGAATTCTTCCGCTTTGGAGCCCTCTGGGTTGCACCCATTTTAGTGTGTTGTCAGAAGCGTCGTCCGACACCCCCACACGTGCATCTGAAAGTGGTAAATGGGGCGGTAGAATGGCACTTTTGGTCGTATCTTCGAGTGTGTAAAGGCAAGACGTGGGACGCAGGCACCGCAGAGTTTGGAGAGCTCTCTCTTTCACCGCCCTTCACGGTAACATTTGAGGACGGAGCCGTTCTTGAGGTGACAGAAAGCGATCTTCGTTATGAAGGTAAGCCAGTAGCGCGCGGGTTTCTCAACTACTTCATAGATAAGAAGGGATTGCATGAGAACGCCTACATTCGAACCTTTGATTAGGTCGAGAATAAACAACCGCCAAATGCCCGTCCTCTTTGTGCCTCGGGTTACTTGGCCGGCAAGGTTGCGGTGGGTGGCGGCGCGGCCTGCGCAGCCAGAACGCGACAATAAAATAATGCCAGGCATTTAGTTAATTGACTCCACTCACTTCCCTCCCACCTTCCACCCCATGAAACTCCCCCAATCCCCTCATCCTCAGCCCCTCCCGCTTGAGGAGCAACTCGTCGGCGTGAATGCCAAAACCGGCCTCTATCCTGCCGCGCGTTCCTGGTCCGGCGGCAGGCATCGCATCCTCGGCAAAGGCCCCCTCGAATCCTACTGCTACCACGTCATGTCCCGCACCTGCGGCGGCGAAGTGCATTTCGACGACGTCGAAAAAGAAGCCCTCCGCCGCATCATCTGGCGCATGGCGGAATTCTCCGGCATCAAAGTCGTGACCTACTGCATCATGCGCAATCACTTCCACCTCCTTGCCGAAGTGCCTCACCGCCAGACCTGGCTCCAGCGCTTCGAAGGCCCCGACGGCGAAAAAAAGCTCTTCGATCACCTCAGCATCCTCTACAGCCGCGCCTACCTCGCCCTCCTCCGCGACGAACTCGCCGACCTCCGCACCCGCGGCATGGCTGCCCTCGCCTCCCAGCGCATCGAAGCCCTCAAAAAACGCTTCTGCGATCTCTCCCTCTTCGTCAAAGAAATCAAAGAGCGTTTCAGCCGCTGGTACAACAAGCGCCACTCCCGCCGCGGCACCCTCTGGATGGATCGCTTCAAAAGCGTCCTCGTCGAAGGCAAAGGCGAGCCTCTCCGCACCATGGCCGCCTACATCGATCTCAACCCCGTCCGCGCCGGCCTTGTCAAAGACCCCAAAGACTACCGCTGGTGCGGCTACGCCGAAGCCCTCAGCGGTAGCCGCCGAGCCCAGCGCGGTCTCTGCAAAGCCCTCGGCAAACCCGTGGACGGCTGGCGATCCGCCGGTGCCGCCGAAGCCTACCGCTGCCTCCTTCACGACGAAGGCCGCGAAGTGCGCGACGCCCAAAACGAAACCATCATGCGCCGCGGCATCACCGCCGACTCCGCCCGTGCAGTCCTCGCCGCCAAAGGCAAACTCAGCCCCGCAGAGCTGGTCCGCCTCCGCGTCCGCTACTTCACCGACGGCCTCGTCCTAGGCAGCAAAGCCTTCGTCGAAGACATCTTCACCACCCACCGCGATCACTTCGGCCCACGTCGCAAGCACGGAGCCAGGCGCATTTCAGAATCAGCCGCACCTTTCTACAGCCTGCGTCAGTTGCGCCTTCGCCCTGTGGGCTGAAAACAGCCCTGCCCACGGCGCACCACCTTTCCCTTCCAGACCCATCGCACACGCGGTTCACATCCCCGTGATGCCGCCAGCCTGTCCCCTCGCTTCTCCCGCATCCACCTGATGATCACTGGCTCAAACGACACAGGCATCCCCAAAATTCCGCATTCGCCTCTGATACCATCCACCATCCACCATCCAGCATCCAGCATCCAGCATCCAGCATCCAGCATCCAGCATCCAGCCCCGCTAGGCATCGCGCTTACCCCCCCCCCATTGAGACCCCTTCGCAGCAGCCACCCCCATCGAAAAATGCACGCTCCGGCTTGCGCAGCCCCTTCGTATGTTCATGATGAAAGCCCTCCCCACATGAGCGCTGTTTTTGACTCCCTTTCCCGATTTTACGCCTCCTCCATTGGCAAAAAGATTCTCGTGGCCCTCACCGGCCTCATCCTTTTCGGCTTCGTTGTCGGCCACATGATCGGCAATCTCCTGATCTTCGTCGGCCGCGACGCCATCAATGAATACGGCCACATGCTCCAGACCATGCTCCACGGCACCGGCGTCTGGCTCGCCCGCCTCGGCCTCCTTCTCGCCGTCCTCATCCACATCGTCGCCACCATCTCCCTCACCCGGGCAAACCGCGCCGCCCGCACCTCCGCCTACGCCCAGCACAAGGCCCAGGTCTGCAGCCCCTCCTCCCGCATCATGATCTGGAGCGGCCTCACCATCCTCGCCTTCATCGTTTACCACCTCCTCCACTTCACCATCCACGCCGGCAACGACTACGGCACCTACAAGACCACCCTCGAAGGCCACACCGTGCATGACGTCTATCGCATGGTCATCGCCGGCTTCTCCTGGTTCCCCGCCGTCGCGTTCTACATCATCGCCATGGTCCTCCTCACCAGCCACCTCAGCCACGGCTTCAGCAGCCTCTTCCAGACCCTCGGCATCTCCACAGACAAATCAGAGCCCCTCTTCAAAAAGCTCGGCTACCTCTTCGCCCTCCTCATCCTCATCGGCAACTGCTCCATCCCCGTCGCCATCTACTTCTTCCACTACGGCCGCTGATCCCTCCGGCATTCGTCATTCCTCATTCTGGTTTCGTCATTCGGCCCCCGTCCTTCGCCCTTCGTCCTTCGACATTTCAAAAGTCATGTCCCTCAATTCCAACATCCCCTCCGGCCCGATGGCCATGAAGTGGTCCAAGCACAAGCAGGACTCCAAGCTCATCAATCCGAAGAACAAGCGCAAGTTCACCGTCCTCGTCGTCGGCAGCGGCCTCGCAGGCGCCTCCGCCGCCGCCACCCTCTCGGAGCTCGGCTACAAGGTAAAATGCTTCTGCTTCCAGGACAGCGCCCGCCGCGCCCACTCCATCGCCGCCCAGGGCGGCATCAATGCCGCCAAAAACTACCAGAACGACGGCGACAGCGTCCACCGCCTCTTCTACGACACCGTCAAAGGCGGCGACTTCCGCGCCCGTGAGGCCAATGTCCATCGCCTCGCCGAAGTCAGCGTCAACATCATCGACCAGTGCGTCGCCCAGGGCGTCCCCTTCGCCCGCGAATACGGCGGCATGCTCGCCAATCGCTCCTTCGGCGGCGCCCAGGTCAGCCGTACCTTCTACGCCCGCGGCCAGACCGGCCAGCAGCTCCTCCTCGGCGCCTACTCCGCCCTCAACAAGGAAATCGCCGCCGGCGGCGTCAAGATGTACCCCCGCACCGAGATGCTCGACCTCGTCACCGTCGAGGGCCACGCCAAAGGCATCGTCACCCGCGACCTCGTCACCGGCAAAATCGAGTCCCACGCCGGCGATGCCGTGCTCCTCTGCACCGGCGGCTACGCCCACCGCAAAGGCGCCTTCTTTGCCAATCCCTGCTACACCCAGATCCACCCCACCTGCATCCCCGTCAGCGGCGACTACCAGAGCAAGCTCACGCTCATGTCCGAGTCCCTCCGCAACGACGGCCGCGTCTGGGTCCCCAAGAAAAAAGAAGACTGCGGCAAAGCCCCCGATCAAATCCCCGAAGCCGACCGCGACTACTACCTCGAGCGCAAATACCCCTCCTTCGGCAATCTCGCCCCCCGCGACATCTCCTCCCGCGCCGCCAAAGAAGCCTGCGATGACGGCCGCGGCGTCGGCCCCGGCGGTCGCGGCGTCTATCTCGACTTCGCAGAAGCCATCCAGCAGTTCGGCGCCAAAACCATCGCCGAGCGCTACGGCAATCTCTTCGACATGTACGAGCGCATCACCGGAGAGAGCGCCTACAAGCGCCCCATGCGCATCTACCCCGCCGTCCACTACACCATGGGCGGCCTCTGGGTGGACTACAATCTCATGAGCAATCTCCCCGGCCTCCACGTGCTGGGTGAAGCAAACTTCTCCGACCACGGCGCCAACCGCCTCGGCGCCTCCGCCCTCATGCAGGGCCTCGCAGACGGCTACTTCGTCATCCCCACCACCATCGCAAACTACCTCGTCGGCCAGAAGCCCGGCAGCATCACCACCGAGCACCCCGAGTTCAAAAAGGCCGTCGAAAACTGCACCGCGCAGACCAAAAAATTCCTCAACATCAACGGCAAGCGCAGCGTGGACAGCTTCCACCGCGAGCTCGGCCTCCTCGTCTGGGACAAATGCGGCATGGCCCGCACCCGCGAAGGCCTCACCGAAGCCATCAAGCGCATCCCCGAGCTCCGCGAAGAATTCTGGCAAAATGTCAAAGTCCCCGGCAGCGGCGACTTCACCAATCCCGAACTCGAAAAAGCCGGCCGCGTCGCCGACTTCATGGAGTTCGCCGAGCTCCTCTGCCTCGACGCCCGCCACCGCGAAGAAAGCTGCGGCGGCCACTTCCGCTCCGAGTACCAGTACCCCGATGGCGAAGCCAAGCGCGACGACGAAAACTTCAGCTACGCCGCCGCCTGGGAATACACCGGCAATCTCAGCCAGCCCATCCTCAACAAAGAGCCCCTCACCTTCGAAGAAGTCCACCTCGCCGTCCGCAGCTACAAGTAAGGCAATCATCCTCCGCCAGGCAATGACCCGCGAATCCGAGTCCGAACTCCTCCACTTCTGCGCCACCCAGCGCGGGGAGTTCCGCGAAGACGCGTGGACCACCTTCGCCCCCATCGAAAAGCAGGAGATGGCCGCCGTCTGCCTCTTCCTCGCCGGCGTGGACTGGTTCGGCCATCAGCAAGGCCTCCGCTCCGCCGCTCGCAAATTGCTGAACGGAGCCGAAACCACCTTCGGCACCCTCGCTCGCTCCCTCCGCTTCGACACCCCACGGTTCGCCAACTCGCTCAAAAGGAGGCTGCGTCATGCATAGCCTTCATCCAGATCTGACCCGTGCCATGGGAGAAATGATGGACCGCATTGACGGCTTCCTGCGCGAGAGCGGCTACGCCGGCGAGCCCGTCCAGATGTATCTCGCTGGTGGCATGGCCGTTCACTACTACTGCGGCACACGTTACACGGATGATGTGGACGCCACCTTCTCCCGTCGCCTGATCCTGCCTTTTGAAGAACTCGTCATCGATTACATGCGCGAGACGGGAACCCGCTCCAGCATCTACTTCGACACCACTTACAACGATACCTTCGCCCTCCTGCATCCCGATCATCGCGAGAGCTGCATCGCATGGGAAGGCATCGGCAACGAGCGTCGTCTCATCCACCTGCTCGTCTTCTGTCCCGTTGACCTCGCAGTCTCCAAGCTCTCCAGATTTTCCTCCAACGATCAGGCCGATATTCTGGCCCTGGCGCAGTTGAAACGCTTCACTGTCGCCCAGCTCCAGACCCGCGCCACTGAAGCCCTCGACCACTACGTCGGCGAAACGCGCTGGATCCACCTCAACCTGGCGCAGATCAGCCACGAAATCGCCCTCGCCGCCTAATTTTCATCATTCATAATTGCCCCTCCATGTCTCAACTCAATCTGCACCTCAAAGTCTGGCGTCAGAACGGCACCCAGCCCGGCCACTTCCAGGACATCGACGCCCCGGACATCCCCGATCACGCCTCCTTCCTGGAGATGATGGACATCGTCAATGAGCGCCTCATCTCCAAAGGCGAAGACCCCGTCGCCTTTGATCACGACTGCCGCGAAGGCATCTGCGGCATGTGCTCCATGCAGATCAATGGCATCCCCCACGGCCCCGAAAAAGCCACCACCACCTGCCAGCTCCACATGCGCAAGTTCCGCACCGGAGACACCATCTGGATCGAGCCCTTCCGCGCCCGCGCCTTCCCCGTCCTCAAGGACCTCATGATCGACCGCAGTTCCTTCGACCGCATCCAGCAGGCCGGCGGCTTCGTCACCGTCCGCACCGGCGCCCCCCAGGACGCCAATGCCATCCCCATCGGCAAAGAAGTCGCCGACGCCGCCATGGACGCCGCCGAATGCATCGGCTGCGGCGCCTGCGTCGCCGCCTGCAAAAACGCCAGCGCCATGCTCTTCGTCTCCGCCAAAGCCGGCCAGCTCAATTCCCTCCCCCAGGGCCGCCCCGAAAAAGACCGCCGCACCCTCGGCATGGTCCGCCAGATGGACAAGGAAGGCTTCGGCAACTGCACCAACCAATACGAATGCGAAGCCGCCTGCCCCAAAGGCATCAGCGTCCGCTGGATCACCAAACTCAACCGCGACTACGCCGCCGCCTCCATCAAAGAAGCCTTCGGCAACACCCGCAAAGAAGCCGGCGGCGGAGATTGATCCCGATTTCCCCCTCTTCAAAGACCGCCCTTATCTCACAGCATCAGCTGTTCTGACTGCGAGATCATCGCGAACCACAGCCTTCGCGGAAGCGGCAAGCTCGGCTTGTCTCTTTTTTAGCATGTAGCATCGCACGACCGCTCTTCGATCCCGGAGAGCCGTAGCGAAGCGAAGACAGCCGCAGGCAAATCAAGAAGGTAGCCAGGGGTCAGCGACGAAGGAGCGCCACCCCTGGATAAAAACGCCCCCTCCGGAAAGCAAACTCAAAGCTTTCTCCACCACACCGCGCCATTTAGCAGCTTGCCCTTCGGAAAGCCGTCGCTATGGGCTTCGAGAAGAGCACAGTCCTACCCACCTCAGGCAGTTCCTTGACACTTAATACCCTGGTGGACGATGCTTCGTTCCAATGGCAGCGTCCGTGTTGTACCCACTCCAAATAGCGAAGACTCTTCTATTTGGACGGCCTCGTCAGACTTTCAGCATTTTCTCCCGCCACCGCCGCACGCTGCTCATATCCAGCCGCTCACCTTTAAACTCGATCTGTTTAACCGGTTTTGTTCCGTTCGCACTTTCTCGCTTGAGAACACTACTGATTTCCATCCAGCGCACATCAGAGAATTCCACTTTGTCCTTTCCCGCAGCTCTCACACCGCCCTCGGAGAATGTGCCGATCACCAGCATCACTGGATTGGATTGCGCCAACCAGTACTCTACCCATCTTTGTTCTCTAATTGTAAAAATCTCCGTGCCGCTCTTTCGCTTTTCAAGGTATGAGTTACCAGACTTGAGTTGCAAGTAAAGGCGTTGGCCCGTGCCTCTTCCCTCGTCGTCCGTGAACTCCAGTTCCATATCGATACCTTCATCCTCGGTGGCAGGTATCTCGAAACATTTTTGGTCTGCGCTAGTGATGCGTGCACCAACTTCAAGAGCGAGCAACTTACCTTTGCGACGTGAATCGAGCCTCAAGGAATCAACAACTTGCAGTTCAATTACCTGTTTCATCACTTCATCACTGGCAAATTTTTTCTCTAAAGCATCCCACAGAAGAAATCGCTTGCCACACCCATCGCATTCCGTGTCGGCGTCTTGCTTTTTTTCCATTAACTTTCTCATCAAAACTTGAGAGTTGCCTTTGGGAGCGTTACAATGAGGGCAAACGTAATGCCGCAATCGCTGAGCTTCCTCGCAAGACCGCCCAAGATGGGCATCGATATAATTTGCAAAAATCACCTGCTCTTCTTGTGTGACGCCTTTTCCGAAATACACACTGATATCTCCATCACTGCCGCTCTCACGCGTGAGTTTAATTCCCATATGGTAGTCGCCGGCTAGCGTTACAAAGTCCGCAGCGTCGCGCCAGAGCTCCTTGAGTTTGAAAGACTCGCTATCCGCCAGCTTCACCACCAGCGTTGCATAGATGTCATCAAGAAATCCCTTCACCGCATAGCTCACAAAGACCGATGGGTGCTCTATTACGGCTGGACGATCACGTCCGCAATGACTCGGAAAAACGAGCTTATCTCCTTGGCGCAAACAGAGGCCTCGCCGCTCTAGCTGGCGCTCCATCTCGCTTAGAACGATGCGCTCCTCGGGAGGAGGCAGACGTTTCATCTCCACCGCAGTCCCGTCGCGTCCTATGCTTTGATAAATTAACTTACCTTCCGCGATGCTTCGGATTGGCAAAACGCCCAAATCATTCTCCGCACTACGTAGAGTGCGAATCACGGCTTGCGCGTATGCATTAATCCATTCTGGTGCGAGCAAAATATAAGTCCCGTAATCAAGTTCCTTCAACACACCAGGGCCGTCCAAAAGAACAACAACAGTCTGTAATATTTCATCAGTAAAGCGTGGTTCGTCGGGGAGGCGCCGCCACAATAATTCACGTAATTCTTTGAATGTATGTAGCACCAGCCCTTCGTCCCGCAGTTTCAGGATTTCATCTTTTATCAGTTTAAAGATGCGTGGCGACGTCCGCCTTTCCATCTGTGACCACTGGATGCTACAAATCATAGCTATACGTAGTTGATCGCAGCCCTCCCCCGTTTTCGCGCTTGTCTCGTGGTACACCAGACCTTGTTCCCTCGCGAAGGCTTGTAGTTTTCCTCGGCTCGCCTTGAAACCGGTGTCAATTCGTCCAGCTACAAGATAGCATGGGATTTTCTCCTTTACGCTGCGTCGTAGAGCCGTTTGCCAGTCACGCAGTCCTGGGAGGACATCGTCCTGATCAGCATTGAACAGCAACAATATAAGCGCGGCTCTGTCCATGAAGAGCTGATGAATGAGCCTCTGATCCGCCTGCCCACCGAAATCCCATAACCAAATTTCCCGATCTACCCCCTGCCCGATGTTATCGTCTTTCAACTTTAGTTGTGTGGACCATGCTCCCACTGTGGAATCTTCGCTCGGCTTCCATTCGCCATTCGCTAGACGATTTGTTAATCCGGTTTTTCCCGCGTGAGTTTCCCCAACAAGCAGGACTTTAGCATTGGAATATTGAACCTGGTCATCCCATCTCGAAGTCAAGCTGTCTTCATCGCAAGGAAGAGTATATTCCCATGAATAAACCAATCCATTACCGCCGCCAGAAATAATTTTTCCATTGTTGAGTATCTGAACGCCAATCACTACGTCGGTATGGCCGACAAGTTCCTTGACACATAAACCAGAGTTCAGATCCCAAACACGTACAATGTAATCCTGAAGCAATTGTTCACTTCCGGAGCCGGACACAGCCCAGCGGCCATCTTTACTAATAGCCGTAGACCAAACACCTGACTTATGTCCCTCCAAGACGAAAACGCACTCCCCTGACTGTGCATTCCAGACACGTAATGTTTGATCGACAGAAGCGGAAACGATACGCTGGCAATTTCGATCAACCGCAATCGATGTAATATGTTTTTGGTGTCCCTTGAGTATGTGCAGACGACTTCCGTCTTCGCACGACCAAATTCGAACCGTGCAATCATCACTACCTGAAACAACGAATTTTCCATTCTCGGCTATGGCGATAATACCGATATTGTCTTCATGACCTTCGAACCTATGGAGCAGCCTCCCAGATGCAGTTTCCCACATCAACATTTCACCATGTTCCGCTCCCGTGACAGCAAACGCATTGTCACACGACAAAGCGCTAGCATGAATTCCAGAACCTTTCTTGTGCCCTTTGAACTTCCGAACAATCTCACCTTTGCGTATATCCCAATATGTAGCTGTCTGACTTAGTGAGCCAACCACCACCATGTCACTTTCGCTGCCAAGGCTCAGCACGGAACAAAACGAATCGGTTTTTGCAATGCCACGACACATCTGACGATCTAGGTCCCAGAACCGCACAGTTCGATCGACGGAAACCGAAACGGCATTCCGACCACTTTTACTAAACGAAATAGACCATATTTTGGCTGAGTGGCCTTTCAGGGTAGTCTTGTTTTCTATCCAATAACTCTTTTTTTTGTCCTTTTTACTTTCCGCCCAAGTGCCAGCTGTAACTTCCAATGTTTTCCCAAGCCTTACCGAGTCGATAAGAGCCCAGCTACCTGAATTTTTTGAAAACACAGCATAAGAAAACATTCCCCCAGCCGACGCAGAGGCAAGCCCTGTGTCTAGATCCAGTAGCCAGACATCACCATTATAAGATTTTGCTGCGGCCCTGTGCCCATCATCGAGAAATTGAACACCTACGATCCATCCATCATTAACTTCGAACTCCTGAACCAACACGCCGCTGTTAAGATCCCATAGGAGCGCGCTTCCGTTTGTTGAACCTGACAAAAGGCTTGCACTGTCGGGACTAATAGCCAAACACCTGATGGCACCTTGATGACATTCCATGATTCGTAGACATTGCCCTGTTCGGCCATCCCATAAGCGAATGGTGCCATCTGCTGAACCAGTAATAATCTGTCTATGCGACTTTCTTATTTCCACACAATTTATAGCCGCGGCTTGACCAATGCAAAACGGGATATGTTTATCAATGTTGAACTGTGATGCGCTATGGCGTGTCCCAACACAAAATCGCACAAATCTCTCATACTCTTTGGGACTGGACGACGCTCTCCAATCCAAATAAACTAATTGTGCTAATGAAGCTTTAATTGGAGTATCATCGAGGCGCAAAGGCAAAAATCGACGTTCCTTGTTCAGTGGGTCGCGGAAGCGGAAGGTGTAAGGCTCCAATTCTGCCCAATCGGTCCCGAATGCATTGGCTGACATACAGAGCACCAGCATACGTGAACGCTCCAATCCTTCCTCTATCTTTTTCTTTCTATCTAGCTCATCCCTGAGCTTTGCAGCAGCCCTCTCCTTAAGAGAGGGTTTGGCACCCAAATTTACACCCTCCGTCACTTTGATTTGCCATTCATCAAACCAAACTTTTACGCCGTCACTCTTAAGCTGTTCCGCGATGCCGTAGACGACCTCTCTGTCCTTGGTGCTGTAGCTCAGAAAGACATCAAACTGGAGATCGTCAGGCATTCTTTGGGTCCGGAACGAGGGATATCGGTTAAGAAAGCGGAGGCCCATTGAATAGCAAGAAATTGCTGCGTCTAGGCAGCGGATTTGTCATGCTTTTTGTAAACCATTCGCACTGGTGGAGAGACAGGTTTGTCCGGGACGCCACATCGAAAGCCATGAGGTATTAAACGGGATAGTTGGGGGCGGGGTGCAGAAAATTTAGCGAACGACACCCGCATCTCCTCAACTCACCCACCTCATCCCCATCAGCAGCCTCCCAAAGCCGCCTCTGCGCGAAGCGCACCCTCCGAAGCTCGAAGAGCGAAGGACGGGCAGCCCCCAATCAAGTCACTCCTCAACAGCCCTCTCCGCGTTCTCCCAATCTCTGGCTGCCCTCCGTGGATGGGCGTTGCCCCTCTGGATCATCTGACAGCCCGCAGCCTGATCCTCTTCTTTTTTTTCCCTCTCTTTCCCATTCTCCGTCCTTCGTAGCCCAAAGGGCGAAGCACGGATTTCGGCCATCCGATTGTCTCCCCATCGGATCGTCTCACGGTCTTCCCTCTCCCGCTTCCCCAACCATTGTCCGCCAGTCTCCGTCCCCCACTTTTTCATCCTCTTTCCGCTCTTTCGGCCATCTGATGGTCTCATTGTCTCCTCTCTCTCGCCCCCTCTGCCTCTCTGCCCCACTGCGGCAAACCCGAACCTCCCACCGCCACCACATCTCCCAGTCCGGCCATCCCTCCGGAACTCCGGAAAAACCATTGCCAACAACCGCCAATTCCCCCTCCCCCACTCTGCGGTCTTCTAATCTCTGCGTTGTAACCTCCGGAACTCCGGACAAACCACAGCCAACAATCGCAAACCACCGCAACAAGGTCTCCTCCGAAGCTTAGCGAAGGATGGACCGCAAACTTCCCCTCCCTCTCACCTCTTCGGCTCCCCAGGCGGCGGCCCCGGAGGAGGCCCCGGCGGCGGCCCCGGCTTGTTGTCCTGCTCCGCCGGCGGACGACGAAATCCCCCCTCCTTCGACTCTCCTCCCATCCGCTCACGGAACTTCATAAACTCCTGCCCAGCCGCCTCGCGATAGATCTCACGGAACTTCTTGAACGCCTCAAGCCGCTCCCCAGGAGGCAGCGCATCCATCCTCGCCAGCGCCTCCTTCACCCGCGGCAGTTGCATCAGCCGCTCATGAAATCCCCGCGCCTCATCCCGTCGCTCAGGCCTTGAGATCGACTGCAGCTCAGCCCCCATCCGAATCGCCGCCATCTGCGCAAACTGCGGAGAGTCCGGCTTCGGCATCTCCGGCAGCCCCCGCTGGTCCATCGGAAACTGCGGCTTGATCTTCTCCAAAATCCCCACCACCTCCGGATCAATCTCCTTCAGCGCCCCGTGCAGCGTGTTGCGCATCTCCTCGTTCGCCCGCAGCGCCTTGTCCCGCGCCTCCATCACCTCCGGCCGCTGCCACGCCTTCTCAAACGCCGCGCGCACCTTCGCCTTCTCCGCATCGGAAAGCTTTTCAAACCCGTCAAACCCCCGCGGCGGCCCCCCTCTCCCATGCATCATCCCCGGCCCGCCATGGCGGTCCCCTTCAGAACGTGGCGGCGGCTCCCCCGGCTTCGGCGGCGGGGGTGGCGGCGGCGTGGGTTTCTCCCCTCCTTCAGACTGGGCCACAGCCGCCGTGGCGAGCGCAAAAAATAGAACCAAAAGACGCATGCCGGCCATTTTCCGCCGCTCCGTCTTCTTGGCAACCTGATAGCTGGTCTCCGTGTTCATCGCAGCTAATAACCCACGCACCGCCCAAAAGTTGCATCCACCTTAAAAGCCAGAACAGATGGCCTGGGCCACACCCGGAATACTCCGAAAAGGCTTGGGACAGGGTCATTTTCCGTTTGTTCCGTGTGTTCCGTAGGCCGTCATCTCCGTTACCAAACTCACTTCACCCTCTCCAGCTTCAGCAGCGGCGCCGCCGCCGAGGCAAACTGCGCCACATAAAGATTCCCTTCAGCATCCACAGCCACCCCATGCGGATGAATGAAGGTCCTCCCGTCACTCTTCATCACCTGCAGCACCCCGCCCTCATAAACCGCCCCCGGCGCCCCGATGTTCGACACAATCCGATACTCCCGGTCCACAATCGAAATGAACCCCGGCGAGTTCTTGTCCTTCGGCCACTGGTCCCCCAGATGCGGCACAATCACATGTTCTCCCCAAAACACAATGTCCCGCGGATTCCCGCCCGGCATCGCGATTTTGTCAATGAAATGCCCGTCCTCGGTAAACCTCTTAATCTCCTGCTGATCGCTCATGGCGATGATGATGCGTTTTTTTGCCGAATCCGACACATTCAAAGCCCCTCCATGCGGCCCCCAATGCTTCAGTTGATCCTCCCCTTCCCCCAGATTCCCACCCCACCACCTCAGCAGCGTCCCATCACCCTTGTAGTGAAAAATGTAGTCCTTCCCATACCCGTCAAACACACAAAACTCCCCGTTCGGAAAATGGATCGTCTTCGAAGGCCGGTACTCATTCGCGCTCGCATGCAGCTTCGCCACCTGCGGCCACGGATACTGCGCCAGCTCCTCGCCATCCAGCGTCAGCTTGCGCACCTCATGCAGCTGCGTGTCCGTGATGAAGAGCACCTCACGCCCTCCTTCCTTCACCACGCTCATCCCATGCGCTCCCGGCATGCGCGCCGTCCAGTGCTTGATCAGCGCACCCGTCTTCGCATCGAGAATGATCACATTGTTCCGCGCATCATCCGTCAAAAACAGCAGCCGCCCCTGCGCATCGAACGCCACGGCATGACCGTTTTTCACATGCACCTGCGCCAGCGCCTCACGTCCCCAGTTGGGTACGACGCGGTAACGAAAGTCACCTTGTCCCAAAATGTCTTCAGCATGGGAGAGACCCGCGGCAAGCAGGCAGAGGATGGCGAAGCGAATCATGCAGGCATGCAATCACGGTCCCTGCCCTGACGCAAGATCAACGCATGGAGGGTTTGCCAGCCCCCGTATTGCTGCGAGGGTGATCCCCGCCTCTTCCCATGCTCTTCCTTGTCATCATCGCTGCTCTCGTACTTGGCATCACCCTGGCCCGCTGGACGCAGGCCCGGCATGCCTCGATGATGCTCAAGGGTTCCCGTGCAAATGCACCCACGGCGCACACCGGCGGTGAAATCGCCCTCATGTTTTTGAAATCCGAAGGCGTGGAGGATGTGCAGATAGTGGAGCACAACGCCCTCGTGACAGACTACTTCGATCCCACCCGCCGCCGTTTGTTTCTGCACCGTGACGTCGCACAGGGCACCACCCTGTCCGCCTGGGCCATCGCCCTGCATGAGGCGGCGCACGCGCTGCAAACGGGTGATGCCCTCGGCGAATTCAAATGGCGGCAGAGCTGCATCCGCATGAGCCGCTATGTACCCATGGCCGCTGTTTTCGTCATCGTGGGATTGATGATCGGCCGCATTCTGATCGGCCGGAACGCCCTCCTTGTCGCCGCCTGCGTGATCGTGCTGCTGCTCCTGCTGAACCTCGGCAGCCTGCCCTCCGAATTCAACGCCAACAAGCGCCTGCGCCGTTTTCTGGACGAGCATCTCAAGAACCACCCTCAGGCCGCCGGCCGGCTGGATGAACTGCTCTTCTGCATGGCCATCCGTGAAGTCGGAGATCTATTGCGCTCTCCACGCTATTTCTTCTTCAGCGCCCTGCCCGGCACTGGAAAGATGCGGCCGCAGTGATCTGACTGGCAAGTCATCGCGCATGCGTCACGTTGGTGCTTCCATGTTCAAAATCGCCGCTCTTCTCCTTTTCGCCTCCACCTCTCTCCTGCTCGCGGACACCCAGACGCCGGAGTCATTCACCGGCGATTTCGTCATCAAGGTCAACTACCGCTACCTTCTGAGCAAGCCCGACGGCTACGAAGCAAACAAGGATCAAAAATGGCCGCTGGTGATCTTTCTCCACGGCTCCGGCGAACGTGGCAATGATCTGGAACTGCTCAAAAAGCATGGCCCGCCAAAGCTGCTGGCCGCAGGGCAGAAGTTTCCGGCCGTCATCGCCAGCCTGCAGTGTGAAAACAACCACCTGTGGAATCCGCACGGCGTCAAAGCGGTGACGGATCATCTGATCAAAACGCTGAGCGTGGACCCCAGGCGGGTGTATCTCACCGGCATCAGCATGGGTGGCTTTGGCACCTGGGAGACGGCGTTTGAGTATCCGGACACCTACGCGGCCATTGCTCCCATCTGCGGCGGCGCAGGAGTGCGCTGGGTCACGGCTGCACGTCTCAAGCACATGCCCTGCTGGATTTTTCACGGCGACAAGGACGGCGCCGTTCCCATCGAGAACAGCCAGAAGATTTACGATGCCCTGAAAAAGATCGACGCCCCCGTCAAATTCACCATCTATCCCGGAGTGGGGCATGATTCGTGGACGCGGACCTATGACAATCCAGACTTTTGGACGTGGCTGTTTGAGCAGAAGCAGCCATGAGTGAAGACGCAGCCGCAAGGCGGCGGGCGCAGAGGGCGTTTGATCTTCCATGATCCGACCTCTCCTCCTCTCCCTTCTCATCGCATCATCATTGCAGGCGCAAATTCTGCCGGGCACGCAGCCGCTGGAGCCCAATCCTGATTTCTCCGCCACCATGGTGGCTGGCATCGACAAGATGGCGCTGCGCCTCATCGAGCAGTCGAAGACAGGCCGCAAGCCGACGCGCGAAAAATTGAAGGCCATCCTCGGTGCCGTGGATGAGCGCCTGCCCATCACGGCGCTGGAGCTGGTGGGTGACACCTCATCTCCTGCGCTGCTCGCAGAAACCGACGCCGCACGCATTCTGCGGGTGCGCTGGCCAGTCTTTGACGGCGTGCATGGCGAGGGCATTTTGATTCAGCCGAAAGACAAGCCCGTGGCACGGGTGATCTACATCCCGGATGCCGACACCGATCCAGAGAAGCTGGCGAATGATGCGATGCTGGCCTACAGCGGCTGCGAAATCGTCATTCCGGCGATCGTCAGCCGCGGCAGCGAGTTCAGCACGAACGACAAGTTTGGCGTGAAGACGAACGTGCCGCACCGTGAGTGGATCTACCGCCAGTCCTACGAGCTGGGGCGGCACATCATCGGCTACGAAGTGCAGAAGATGCTGTCACTGGTCGATTATTTCAGCACGCAGCCCAAGCTGCCGCTGCTGGTGGCCGGACTCGGCGAAGGCGGCCTGATTGCCCTGTATTCCGGTGCCATCGACGAGCGCATCAGCTCGGTGTATGTCTGGGGCTGCTTTGAACCGCGGGAAGGCGTGTGGGCCGAGCCGATCTACCGCAATGTCTTCAATCTGCTGCGCGACTTTGGCGATGCCGAAGTGGCCTCTCTGATCGGGCCGCGCCCACTGGTGGTGCAAAACCTCGGCTTCCCCAATGTGCAGGGGCCGCCCGAGGCGAAGCCGGGGGAACGCAACATCGCCGCGCCCGGCAAAGTCACCAAACCTTCGCTCGAAGCTGTGAAGGCGGAAGGCGCCCGTGCCAAAGCCCTCGTGCCGGGCGACTGGCTCATGCTGGCGACCGAGGAGCATGGCCTGAAGGAAGTGGTCACTCATCTGCTGCCCGCGGATGTGGCGGGACAGCTTGTGAAGCGCATCGAGCCGATCATGCCGCAGAAAAACGAGCAGCGCGCCAAGGTGGACGCGACGCGCCAGAAACGCATGGTGCGTGAGCTGGAGGCCTTCACGCAGCGCCTGCTGGTGACGACGGAACTGGAGCGTAAAAAGGAGTTCTGGGACAAGCTGCCGCTCAAATCCGTGGCGGACTTTGAAAAGCACACCGCCAGCGAACGCGACCGTTTTTGGAATGAAGTCATCGGCCGCCTGCCGGATCCGAATCTGCCGGTGAATGCCAAAAGCAGATTCGTGCGCGAGACGGACAAGGTCAGGATTTACGAGGTGACGATGGATGTGTGGGAGGATGTCTTTGCCTGGGGCTGGCTGTGCCTGCCGAAGGACCTCAAGCCCGGGGAGAAGCGGCCTGTGGTTGTCTGCCAGCATGGACTGGAGGGCATTCCGGAGGACACGATCACCACGGATGAGACGCAGAAGGCGTATGCTCCCTACAAGGCTTTCACGCTGCGGCTGGCCGAGCAGGGCTTCATCACCTTCGCCCCGCACAATCCCTACCGTGGCAAGGATGCGTTCCGCACTTTGCAGCGGAAGCTCAACCCGCTGGGGCTCACGCTTTACAGTGTCATCAACGGCCAGCACCAGCGCATTCTCGAATGGCTGAAGGCGCAGCCTTTTACCCAGCCGGAGAAGATCGCCTTCTACGGCCTGAGCTACGGCGGCAAATCCGCCATGCGTACGCCCGCCGTGCTCAAGGACTACTGCCTGAGCATCTGCAGCGGCGACTTCAATGAATGGGTGCGCAAATGCGTGAGCAGCGACATGCCCATGAGCTACATCCACACCCATGAGTATGAAATCTGGGAATGGAACATGGGCCGCACCTTCAACTACGCCGAAATGGCCGCCCTCATCGCCCCGCGCCCCTTCATGGTCGAGCGCGGCCACAATGACGGCGTGGGCATCGACGAATGGGTCAACTACGAGTACGCCAAAGTCCGCCGCCTGTACAACAAGCTCCTCATCGGCGACCGCACCACCATCGAGCACTTCGACGGCCCGCACACCATCCACGGCGTGGGGACGTTCGAGTTCTTGAAGCAGAAGCTGGGGTGGAAGTGAATTTCGGCATTTAAAAGGCTCGGAGGCGCGCGTGCGGTGACCCGGCAAAGGCTTAGGCGGTTTTGAATCAATTGCCAAGGGATGCCAGCGGCGCTTCACCTATGGTATCACGCGATGAGCGTGACCAATTTTTTGAAGAAACCCGTATTCTCCCTGCCGGCGCGCCAGGAGCTGCCCAATCTGAGGCACTTTTTCAGACGTCTGTGGCTCATCTTTGGCGGGTGCGCGCTGCTGCTTGTGCTGAGTTTTGTGGTGTTTGGGAGCATCGGCGCCAGCCTGGAGCAGGAGCGCTCCTCCACGGTGAACGCCGTGAACCTGCTGGGGCGGCAGCGCACGGACAGCCAGGTGCTGAGCCGCCTGATGCTGCAGGCCGAGCGCAGCACACAGCCGCTGCAAACCTACTACCTGGGGCGCATTGACCTTGTGTGGGGTCTCATGAACACCTGCGAGGAGTCCATCCATTCCGGCACGCTGGTGAGGCACGCCACCGGGAGGCAACTGGCCGATATTCTGAAAAAGCTGGAGGAGGCCCATGCCAGCTATCTGAAAGCGGCCGGGGTGATGAAGAAGCTCTACCCCCGCACCAACGCCACCGTGACCCTGCTCGGCGGCATGGGCGAAAAACTGACGGAGCACTGCGATGCCATGGCGGGCTTCCTGGAGCAGGCGGCCCAGAAGATGATCGTGGTCAACACCGACATCAACGAGCACCTGACCCTGCTGAACTGGCTGCAGATGGCCGTGACAGGAGGCATCACCCTGGGCACGGCGCTGCTGCTGACGCGCGGCCAGATCTCCACGATGGAGCGGCTCATCGACACCAGCCTGAGGGTGCAGGAGCTGACCTATCTGCAGAATGCGGTGCTGGAGAGCGCGGCCTGCGGGATCATCAGCATGAACACGAAGGGCCTGATCGCCACCTTCAACTGCGGCGCCGAGAAGCTGACCGGTTACTCACGCCAGGAGGTGGTCGGCAGCCTCACGCCGGAATTGTTTCACGATTCGCCCGAGCTGGAGCGCATGGCGGGAGACCTCGCCCGGGAGACGGGCATGGCGGTGGCGCCGGGCTTCGACATCTACGTGGCCTACGCGAACTGCGGCATCATCCGCGAGCGTGAGTGCAGCTATGTGCGGAAGGACGGCAGCCGCGTGGCAGTGTCCCTCAGCATGACCTGCATGCTGGACGACGACGGCGAGGTCACCGGCTTCCTCGGCATCGTGACGGACGTCACGGAAAAGAAAAAGCTGGAGCAGCAGTTTCTGCGCGCCCAGCGCCTGGAAAGCGTGGGCACGCTGGCGGGCGGCATCGCGCATGACCTTAACAACGTTCTCACGCCCATCCTCATGTCCATCGAGCTGCTGCGGCTCACGCATACCAATGAGCGCACGCTTGCCATTCTGGGCGGCATTGAAGCCAGCGCCCGGCGCGGCGCGGACCTGGTGCGGCAGATCCTCACCTTTGCGCGCGGCGTGGAGGGCAAGCGTACGGAGCTGCACGCCGGGCCGCTCATCAAGGACATCCAGCACTTCGTCCAGGACACCTTCCCGAAGAACATCCACTGCATCAGCAGCCTGCCGGAGGACCTGCCCTCCTTCCTGGGCGATGCCACGCAGCTGCACCAGATCCTTCTCAACCTGTGCGTGAATGCGCGGGATGCCATGCCCGGTGGCGGCACCATCGCCATCACCGCGCGCAGCGCCATCCTGGATGAAGCCGCGGCCGCCAAGCAGATGGACGCCAAACCCGGAGCCTATGTCATGCTCAGCGTGAGCGACACCGGCAGCGGCATCCCCCACGAGGTGGTGGACAAGATTTTCGACCCCTTCTTCACCACCAAGGAAGTCGGCAAGGGCACGGGTCTCGGCCTTTCCACCGTTCTCAGCATCACCAAGAGCCATGGCGGCTTCGTCACCGTCACCAGCGAGCCAGGCCAGGAGACCACCTTCACCATCTGCCTGCCCGCCGTGCCGAACACCGGCAGATGCAGCCTGCCGCCGCCCGCGCAGGAGCAGCCGCCAGTCCAGGAGCAGCCGATGCCGCATGGCAACGGCGAGCTGATTCTGATCGTGGATGACGAGGAGGCCATCCGTACCACCACGCGGCAGACGCTGGAGGCGCTGGACTACCGCACCCTGGTGGCGGCTGACGGCGTGGAGGCGGTGGCGCTCTACTCCCAGCACAATGCAGAGATCGCGGTGGTGCTGACGGACATGATGATGCCGGTCATGGACGGCCCGGCGACCATCCAGATGCTGCAGCGCATCAACCCTGACGTGAAAATCATCGCCTCCAGCGGCGTCTCGCACCTGGGCGGTCCCGCCAAGGTGGCCGAGATGGGCGTGCGGCACTTCCTGCCCAAGCCCTACTCCGCGCAAACCGTGATGACCACACTGAGCCTCGTCCTGAACCAGGCGGACGGCTGGGAGGAGACGCCGGTCAAGAGCATGACCCTGTGACGGAACACGGCCCTCAGCCCTTCATCGACGCAGTCGAAAGCACGGGCTGGATGTGATTTTCAGACACCAGGGTGACGAGCAGATTGTTCACCATGGTGGACTTGGAGGCGGAGTCGAGCTGCACGATGCCGTCGGTTTCCAGCTTGCGCAGCGCCATCTCCACCATGCTGATGGCGCCATCCACGATGATCTGGCGCGCGGCCAGCACCGCCTGCGCCTGCTGGCGGCGCAGCATGGCCTGGGCGATTTCCGGGCTGTAGGCCAGGTGGCTGAGCTGGGCCTCCAGGACCTCAATGCCCGCGACGCTGGTGCGTTCCGCCAGCTCCGCGCGGAGCTGGCTGGCCACCTCCG
Organism: Prosthecobacter sp.; assembly: GCF_044227185.1. Taxonomy (GTDB): domain Bacteria; phylum Verrucomicrobiota; class Verrucomicrobiia; order Verrucomicrobiales; family Verrucomicrobiaceae; genus Prosthecobacter. The sequence goes on from NZ_JBGAFO010000004.1 coordinate 20,699, forward strand.
CGGGGTGGCTGCGCAGGGCGATCTCTCCCGGCGCATGAGGCTCGTAGGGGAAGAGGTTGGAGAGATGGCGCAGCGCCGTCTCTCCCTGAAGGCGGACGAAGTTGTTGCAGTTCTCCACGGCAAAGGTGGCCTTGGCGGAGTCCACCACACGCCAGACGATCACGGCGGCGATTTCGATGGGGTTGCCATGGGCGTCATTCACCTTGAGCTGCTCGCTCTGGAAATTGGCGATCTTCAGCGAGATCTTCTGCCGTCCGGCAAAGGGGTTGACCCACCAGAAGCCGTTCTCCACCACACTGCCGCTGTATTTGCCAAAGAAGGTCAGCACCAGGGCTTCATTAGGAGAGACAACGGCAATCCCCTTGATGACCACAATGCCGAGAATGGCCGCCGGAACCGCCATGGCGGGGATCAACTGGGGATCCCTGTAGACGGTGAAGGCCGTGAGGCCCAGGGCCCCAAAAATGACGAGGATGCCGGGAATGGCGAAAGCGCTGCGTTCGTTCATGGTGCAACTCAAGGGCCGATGGAGAAACTCGTCACGGAGAATTTTAAGGGAATTTTCCAACCGGACAGCGCATTTGCATTCGCTGCATCGTCCGCTAGGCTGGGGGCGTAACCCAACGCGCTATGCAAACACCCAAAATCACCGCCTACCTGAAAACCTACTGTGGCTGGAGCGAAGGCGTCCGCGCCATCTTCCGCAAATACGATCTCCCCTACGAAGAGAAGGACATCATCAAGAACCCCGCGTTCCGCTGGGAGATGGAGCAGAAGAGCGGCCAGCCGCTTTCCCCCTGCGTGGAAATCAACGGCACCATGCTGGCCGACATCAGCGGCGCTGAAGTGGAGGCCTGGATGAGCGAGAACGGCCTGCTGGAAAAGAACGAGGCCCCCGCCGATGCCCCGACCAACTCCGCCTGCACCGACGCCCAGCACGCGGCCATGGCCGCCGGCCAGGTGGGCACCTTGAAATTCGTCGGCTGATTCTGATCCGCTTCCGCATGCGTTCCCGGCTTTTCCTCTTCGCGCTGGCTGCCGCGCTCACGGCCTGCAGCACCGTTTATTATGCCGCATGGGAAAAGCTGGGGTACGAAAAGCGTGACCTGCTCAAGAGCGCGGTCAAAAAGGCCCGTGGCGAGCAGAAGGACGCGGGAGCGCAGTTCCAGGATGCGCTGACCCAGCTCAAAAAGCTGACCAACTACAGCGGCGGCAACCTAGAGTCCGCCTACAACCGCTTCAAAGGCGAATACGAAGACTGCGTGTCCCAGGCAGACCGGGTGCGCAGCCAGATCCGCGAGGTGGACACGGTGGCGCGCGATCTCTTCCGCGAATGGGAAGGCGAGATCCGCCAGTATGAGAGCGCCTCCCTGGCCGCGGACAGCCGCCGCAAACTGGCGGACACCCGCAGCCGGTTTGAGCCGCTGTCGCGTTCACTCCATGCAGCAGAGGCAACGATGGAGCCGGTGCTGCGGCAGTTTCATGATCAGGTGCTTTATTTGAAGCATAACCTGAACGCCGCGGCCATCGGCTCGCTGCGTGGCACGGCGGACAACATCCAGGGAGACATTCAGCGGCTGCTGGAGCAGATGAACCGGTCGATTGCGGAGGCGGACAAGTTTATTCAGACGCTGTGACGAAGCGTGGGGTTGGGAGAGGTGTCGTCAGCATGCGCACGCGCTTGACCTACGGCCTTGACGACACGTTGCTGTGTCTCGCAGATTGAGGGAGGTGGCGGGAGCGTTGATCGACGGGCAGGAGTGCCCATCGTACTCCAGAAGAAAAAAGCCCTCCTGCTTTGCAGCAAGGAGGGCTTCGCAACCAATCAGGACTGAAAAGATCAGGCTTTGATCATGCCGTGCGGATCAATGACGTACTTGCGGGCGGCACCTTTGTCGAAGTCGGTGTAGCCCTTCGGAGCACCCTTCAGGGAGATGACCTGGACGTTGGTGGCCTTGGCGATTTTGATCTTGTCATGCAGGATCGCCATCATGAGGCGGCGATGGTACTTCATGACGGGGCACTGACCGGTGACGAAGGTGTGGCTCTTGGCCCAGCCGAGACCGATGCGGATGGAGAGGCTGCCGACTTTGGCGGCTTCATCCACGGCACCCGGGTCTCCCGTGACGTAGAGGCCGGGGATGCCGATGGCACCGCCTGCCTTGGTGATCTCCATAACGCTGTTGAGCACCTGGGCGGGAACTTCCTTGCTGTGGTTGTGGCCGCAGCCGCGGGCTTCAAAGCCCACGCAGTCGATGGCGCAGTCCACTTCCGGAACGCCAAGGATGTTTTCGATCTGCTCCTGCACGGAGGCACTCTTGGAAACGTCCACGGTTTCGCAGCCGAAGCGGCGGGCCTGGGCGAGGCGCTCCTTGTTCAAATCACCGACGATGACGACGGCGGCGCCGAGGAGATGGCAGGAGGCTGCGCAGGCAAGACCGACGGGGCCGGCACCTGCGACATAGACGGTCGCGCCCGGGCCAACGCCGGCGGAAACGGCGCCGTGGTAGCCGGTGGGGAAGATGTCGGAGAGGAGAGTGAGGTCCTTGATCTTGGCCATGGCCTGATCGCGGTCCGGGAACTTCAGCAGGTTGAAGTCAGCGTAGGGCACCATGACGTACTCGGCCTGACCGCCGACCCAGCCGCCCATGTCCACGTAGCCGTAGGCAGCGCCGGGGCGGGCAGGATTCACATTGAGGCAGATGCCAGTCTTGCCTTCCTTGCAGTTCGCGCAGCGGCCGCAGGCGATGTTGAAGGGCACGCTGACGATGTCGCCTTTCTTGATGAACTCCACATCACGGCCGGTCTCGATGACTTCGCCGGTGATTTCATGGCCGAGAATCAGGCCCTGGGGAGCGGTGGTGCGACCGCGCACCATGTGCTGGTCGGAGCCGCAGATGTTGGTGCTGACGACTTTGAGGATGACCCCGTGCTGGCATTTGCGCTTCTGTTCGCGCAGCTCCAGTTTTGGGAAGTCGATGCTCTGAACCTCTACCTTACCGGTCCCCATATAGGCGACACCTTGATTGCTTGGCATAATAGTGTGTGGTTGTGGTTGATTGAATTTTGGGAATTCCCGGTCATGCTAGTCAAAACCGGCGGATCACGTCAATCTTGGTGAAGGAAAAACACGCGCCGCCAGAAGCCGGCGATGCAGGGGCCGGGAGAGGCTGGCAGCGCCGGGGTGACTAAACGAATGGAGCCCCATGCTCTTTCGCATTGCCTCGGCACGAGCAGCCCGCCACAATGCGCATGCATGAAAATTACATCATTCGCTCTCTCCACCCTTCTTCTCATCTCCGCGGCCGCTCGGGCCCAAACTCCGGCTCAAGGTCCTGTCATAGGCGGCCTGAGCGGTGCAGCCGTTGGCGGCATCATTGGAACTCAAAGTGGCCGCGGCCTTGAAGGCGCCGCAGCTCCGGCCGCTCCCGCGGTGGCCATGCCGCCCCAGGCGCCTGACGTGCCCGCGGAGAAGTATGGGAAGGACGGCAAGGTCAACCCCGACTTCACCAAGCTGCATGAGTCATTCGTGGCCGTCGCCAAGGAGGGCAAGGCTCAGGTCGTCTTCCTCGGTGACTCCATTACCAGGGGCTGGGCAGGCAATGGCAAGGACGTCTGGTCCAAGGCTTTCGGCCAGTACGAACCTGCGAACTTCGGCATCGGCGGGGACCGCACGCAGCATGTGCTGTGGCGCATTCAAAACGGTGAGCTTGAGGCGCCTCTCAAGCCAAAGGCCTGCGTGCTCATGATCGGCACGAACAACGTGGGTTCCGATCCCGCCGAAGGCATCGCCAAAGGAGTCGCCGCCATCGTCAAAACCATCCGTGAAAAACAGCCGCAGGCCAAGGTCCTCCTGCTGGCCGTCTTCCCGCGCGGCGACAAGCCCACCGGCAAGCTAGGCGCCGCCAACGAAAAGCTCAAGCAGGTGAACGCCATCATCGCCAAGCTGGATGACGGCAAGAACGTTTTCTTCCTCGACATCGGCGGCAAGTTCCCGCAGCCCGACGGCGCGCTGACCAAGGAGATCATGCCCGACTTCCTGCACCTCTCCGCGGCCGGCTACCAGATCTGGGCTGACGCCATTGGTCCGAAGCTGGCCGAGCTGATGAAATAATCTGGCACCGTATTTCCAGCGCGCATTTACAGCCATGCCCCAGCCCGCCATCCTTTCCGACGTCGGCAAAGTTCTCATCGATTTCGACTTCAGCATCGCCGCCCGGCGGCTGGCGCAGCAGTGCGACCACCCCGCGGAGACGGTGCTGACGTTGTTTGACGACATCAAGGCCCCGTATGAAGTGGGCGACATGGATGACGCGGAGTTCATCCGCCAGGGCATGGCGCGCACCGGCTTCCGCGGCACGCCCGCGGAGATGGAGGCGATCTGGTGCGAAATCTTTACCCAGAATGAGCCGATGCATGCGACGCTGGGCGCCCTGGCTGGCAGGCTGCCCATGCACCTGCTCTCCAACACCAACGAGCTGCACAAGGCCTACTTCCTGCGGGAGTTCCCCATCTTCCAGCACTTCCAGAACGGCGTGTACTCGCACACGGCGCGCTGTGCCAAGCCGGGCGAGGAGATCTTTCTCAAGACGGCGGCGCAGCTCGGCCTCGATCCCGCCCGCACATTTTACATCGACGATCTGGAGCCCAACATCGCCACGGCGGCCCGTCTGGGTTTTCGGACATTTCATTACAGTTTTGCGAAGCATTCCCAGCTTCAGGCCGAGCTGGATGAATGGCTGGAGGCTCAGGGCATCGGTTGACGGGGGCGAATACCTGTCATAACCAGTACGTGCTGCCGTTCGTATCACCCAGTGTGGCATGAAAGGCATGCACGATTACTTCCATGAAATGCGACGTTTGCGAGAATGAGGCCACGGTGTTTCTCACCCAGATCATCAACGGTCAGATGACCACGGTGAACCTGTGTGAGACCTGCTCGAAGGCCAAGGGCGTGACCGAGGAGACCGGCTTCGGTCTCGCGGAGGCCTTTCTCAGCCCGTCTCACCGGACGGAAACAGACACGATGGAGATCGTCTGCGACGCCTGCGGCTTCACCGCGTCCCAGTTGAAAAAGATCGGCCGCATGGGCTGCCCGGAATGCTACACCGCCTTCCGCGAAGGGCTGGACGGTCTGCTGCGCAACATGCACAAGGGCACGCGGCATGTGGGCAAGCGCCCCAGCCACACCAGCCCCGCGGCGCCACAGATGCTGCCACGGCAGCGTATCTCCCCCCTGAAGGAGCCGCCCCCTCAGGCGCCTGTGCCGCCGCCTCCTCCCGTTGTGCCGCCGCCGGACATTGCCAAGCTCCGCGCCGAGCTCGATCTGGCCGTCAAAGAGGAACGCTACGAGGATGCCGCCAGATTGAAATCCGAGATCGAAAATCTCCAGCCCAAGGCCTCCAAATGAAGGGCTCCACAGGTGGAATGATCCATCCGCGTCATTCAACGCGTATCTCTGCTGCAACGTCCCATTTCGTACTCTCATGATGCGTTTCGCCACCCTGATCAAGAACCCTGCCGACTGGATGAAGGGCACGGGGCCTCATTCGGACGTCGTCATGACCTCGCGCGTGCGGCTGGCCCGCAATCTGCGCGGCTACCCCTTTCCCGGATTCAGCCAGGAGCGTCAGCGCATCGAGCTGCTGGAGCGCGCGCGCCCCGTGGTGGAAGACCTGCCGGAAATGCGGGACGGCTACAGCGAGGACTACACGGACCTGAGCAAGATCCGCAAACAGGTCCTGGTGGAGCGCCATCTCGTCAGCCGCGAGCATGCGGCGCGGTCCTCCGGCTGCGCGGTGGTCGTGGACCGCAAGCAGAGCATCTCCATCATGATCAATGAGGAGGACCACTTCCGCATCCAGGGCATCCGCCCCGGACTCAACCTGGCCAGCGCCTTTGAGGTGGTGGACCGCGTGGACACGGAGCTGGAAGCCATGCTGCCCTACGCCTTTGACCCGAAGCTCGGCTACCTCACCGCCTGCCCCACCAATCTCGGCACAGGCATGCGCGCCTCCGTCATGCTGCACCTGCCGGCGCTGGTGCTCACGGAGCAGATCAACCCGGTGATCAAGGCCATCGGCAAGATCGGCCTGGCCGTGCGCGGTCTCTATGGGGAGGGCACGGAAGCCCTGGGCAACCTTTTCCAGATCTCCAACCAGCACACGCTGGGGGAGGCGGAGCCGGAGATCATCGCCCAGATCGAAAAAGTCATCGAGGGCGTGGTCCGCTCCGAAGTGACGGCCCGGGCCAAGCTGAAGGAAGACCACCAGACGATGCTGCGGGACCAGATCGGCCGGGCCTTCGCCATTCTGCGCTATGCGCACATCCTGACCTCGAAAGAGGCATTGAACCTGCTTTCCATGCTGCGTCTGGGCGCTGATCTCGACCTCGTCGGGAACTGCGACCGCAGCCTGATCGACATGCTTCTTCTTGAAATCCAGCCCGCGCATCTGCAGCTCAATGCTGCGCGTGAATTGTCCCCTGAAGAGCGCGACAGCATGCGCGCTGATTTAACCCGTGCCCGGTTGCAATCCATCGACGGGCCGGGTAGCTTTCCACCATCTCAATCCAACCCCGGAGGCAGCCCCTCCACCCCCAATGATGAATAATTTCACCCCACGCGCCCAACAGGTCCTGGCCCTTGCCCGCAAGGAGGCCGATCGATTCAACCACAACTACGTCGGCACGGAGCACCTCCTCCTGGGTCTGATCAAGCTCGGCCAGGGTGTCGCTGTGAACGTTTTGACCAAGCTCGGGCTCGACCTCGAGACCGTGCGCATGCAGGTGGAGCAGCAGGTCGGCTCCGGACCTGAAACCAAAATGGTCGGCAACATCCCCTACACCCCGCGGGTGAAGAAGGTGCTGGCCCTGGCCTCCAAGGAAGCGAAGGCGCTGAACCACAGCTACGTCGGCACGGAGCACATTCTCCTCGGCCTTCTGCGCGAAGGCGAAGGCGTGGCCGCCCAGGTCCTGCGCAATCTGGACGTGAACCTCGACAAGGCCCGCAGCGAGATCCTCAAGGAACTCGACCCCAACTTCTCCTCCCAGAACGAAGGGGAGGAAGAGGAGGAAAGCGAACCCGTCAGCCCCACCGGCAACACTCCGGCCGGCGACAAGAAGAAGAACGAGAAGACTCCGGCGCTCAAAGCCTTTGGCCGCGACCTCACCGAACTCGCCATCAAGGGCGAGATGGACCCCGTCATCGGCCGCTCGGAAGAAATCGCCCGCGTCATCCAGATCCTCTGCCGCCGCACCAAGAACAACCCGGTGCTCATCGGCGAAGCCGGTGTGGGCAAGACCGCCATCGTGGAAGGCCTGGCCCAGGAGATCGCCGCCGGCAATGTGCCTGAGATCCTGCGCGACAAGCGCGTGATCACCCTCGACCTCGCCCTGATGGTCGCGGGCACGAAGTATCGCGGCCAGTTTGAAGAGCGCATCAAGGCGGTGATGGATGAAATCCGCCGCAACAAGAACGTCATTCTCTTCATCGACGAGCTGCACACCATCGTGGGCGCCGGCGGTGCTGAAGGCGCCATGGACGCCAGCAACATCATCAAGCCTGCGCTGAGCCGCGGCGAGCTGCAGTGCGTGGGCGCCACCACGCTGAACGAGTACCGCAAGTACATCGAAAAGGACTCCGCGCTCGAGCGCCGCTTCCAGAGCGTGAAGGTGGAGGAGCCCTCCGTGGAGGACGCCATCCGCATTCTCTTTGGCCTGCGTGGCAAATACGAGATGCACCACAAGGCCAAGTACACGGAAGACGCCCTCAAGTCCGCCGTGAACCTGAGCTCGCGCTACCTGCCCGCCCGCTTCCTGCCGGACAAGGCCATCGACATCATGGACGAGGCCGGCTCGAAGGCCCGTATCGCCGCCATGACCCGCCCGCCGGAGCTGAAGGTGATCGAAGCCGAGATCGAGGAGATCCGTGTCGAGAAGGAAGGCTCCATCAAGGAGCAGGACTTCGAAAAAGCCGCCCACCTGCGCGACCGCGAGAAGAACGCGAAGAAGCGTTTTGACGACGTGCTGGAAACCTGGCGCTCCAACAATCAGGAACGCATCGTGGATGTGACCGAAGAGGACATCATGTCCGTCGTGTCCAAGTGGACCGGCGTGCCGCTTCAGCGCATGGAGCAGGCCGAAGCCGAGAAGCTCCTCAAGATGGAAACCGAGCTCAAGGGCAAGGTCATCGGCCAGGACGAAGCCGTCATCGCCATCAGCAAGGCGCTGCGTCGTTCCCGCGCGGACCTCAAGGACCCGCGCCGTCCGATTGGCTCCTTCCTCTTCCTCGGCCCGACCGGTGTCGGCAAGACCTTCCTGGCGAAGAACCTGGCCGAGTTCATGTTTGGCACCGCCGAGGCGCTGATCCAGATCGACATGTCCGAATACATGGAGAAGCACACCGCCAGCCGTCTGATCGGCGCGCCTCCGGGGTATGTCGGTTATGAAGAGGGCGGCCAGCTTTCCGAGGCCGTGCGCCGCCGCCCTTACTCCGTGATCTTGTTCGACGAAGTCGAAAAAGCGCACCCGGATGTGATGCATCTGCTGCTGCAGATTCTGGAAGAAGGCCAGGTGACCGACAACTTCGGCCGCAAGATCGACTTCCGGAACACCATCGTCATCCTCACCTCCAACATCGGTGCGGAGCAGATCAAGCGCCAGACCAGCCTGGGCTTCATGGCCATGCAGGAAGACGCCGCTGACAACGCCGGCATCAAGGGCAAGATCACCGAAGCCGCGAAGAAGTTCTTCAAGCCTGAGTTCCTCAACCGCCTGGACGACATCGTCATCTTCCGCATGCTCGAGAAGGAGCAGCTCAACAAGATCGTGGACCTCGAAGTCAGCAAGGTGGTCACCCGCCTCAAGAAGAAGAACATCCACATCTCGCTCGATGACAGCGCCCGTGAGTTCCTCATGAAGGAAGGTTTTGATCCGCAGTATGGCGCGCGTCCGATGCGCCGTGCGGTGGAGAAAAACATCGAGGATCCTCTGGCCGAACATCTCCTGCGCGGCGACATCCGCGAGGGCGACATCGTCAAGGTCTCGCATGACGAAGAAACCAAGCGTCTGAAATTTGCCGCTGAAAAGCGCGAAATCACGGACGTTCCGGCGGAAACGCCCGCCCCCTAAACGGGAGAACTTCACCGGGCACCGCATGCCATGATCCGTGCCCTGATTCTCGTCATCCTCCTCGGCAGCCTCGGCTGGTGGTTGGATCGCGAGCATCGGGCGGGGCGGTTTCAGCGGGTGGATGAGCTGTTCCTGGACTTCCTCGTCGCCAATGCTCGGGATCGTTTTGTCGCACCCGGAAATGACGCGAGCGCATCCTCGCCGGTCGTCCTGGTGAAAATGCGTGCGGCGGACAAGGCGGAGTACGCCGGATGGCCGCCGCGCCCGCTGGACTGGCAGATGGTTCTGAAAGGCCTGCAGGGTTACAATCCTGCGGCGCTGGTGATTCCCGAAACGCTGTTCTGGGGACGTCCATCCCCGGAGTTTGTGAGTGAGGCCGCCCAGGCGCTGACGCCCTTTCCCAGCATCGTTCTGGGTGTGGAGGCCCAGCTCGCCGCCAGCCCTGGGAAGCCGGCCTTTCTGGGCGGGCTCGAAGACTCGCTGCCTCCTTTTCAAAAGGTGCGGGGAGACATCGCCACCGTCCCTCCTCTGGGGGCCTTGATTTCACCTCCAGATGATCTCATGCGGAGGCAGGCGGAGCTGGGCGTCTCCATCCCAACGGATGCCAAGGGCTCCGCCAGGCTGCCCTACGCCGTGCAGGAAAGCGGCCGCCTGCTGCCCACCGTCCTGGCCCAGTCTCTGGCACGCATATCCAAAACACCCTATGCCGCCCAGCGCCTGCTGCTGGGCCCTGGCGCGGGAGCCTACCTCTCCAACGGTTCCTTTGTCCCGCTCTCGACCGCGGGCGAATTCACCGTGAACCCGAAGCAGCCCGTGCCTGAAGTGGACGCGCTCAATTTGATGACCTCCGAACTGGCTGACGCCCTTTCGCCACAGGACAAGGCTCATCTCTCCGGGGACAAGGTGATCGTGATCGGCACCGATGACGGCAGCCCGAACGGCCTGGCCCGCCTGCACGCGCAGGCGCTCGCCCAGGTGCTGGCCCTGCCCCGCCTGCGGCTGCTTCCCACCTGGGCGCAATGGATCATCTGGGGCGCCGCCAGCCTTGTGGGAGTGTGCCTGGCCGTTTTCGTTCCCCGCCGGAAGGCCCTGCTGCGCGGCATGCTGTGCATCTTCGCGGCGCTGGTGGCATGCTTTCTGGCCTTTCAGTCCAGCATGATCTGGTGCCCGCCCACCCTTCCCGCGGCCCTGCTGGCCGTATCCGCAGTGTTTGCCCGGATCGCGGGGCGAAAGGAGCAGACACAGCCGCTTACTTGACCGGAACGGCAAAGACCTCCACCTCGCAGTAGTGGTTCATGTCGTCGCTCGTGTTGCCGTTGCTCCAAAGACGGACATAGCGGGCTTTGGCACCCTTGCCTTCAATGATGCGGCCGTGGTTGGTCTCGACATACGTGGGATCCTTGCCTTTTCCAAAGCCTGAGGTGTCGTCATGATCGGAGTTCCACAGGGTGGTGACACCCTCTTTGAACTGCGGATCATTCGAGACCTGAATGACCACGTCCAGGTAGGCTCGAACTTGTCTGTGATAATGCCATACCACGATTTTTTGCAGTGTGTGCGCGGCTTCCAGGTCAATCTGCAGCCACTGCTTGCCAGGGGCCAGCTCCACGAAGCTGCCGTCGGCGCCATCGGCGTCGTCATCAGTCACGAGGTCCAGCGTGCCAATGATGGGCGCGGCATCCGAAGCGGTGACCTTTTTCCCCCTGGCCACATTCACGGTGCCTTTAAGCGCCATGAAACTCTTGATGCGCTTGGAGGCGTCGAACTTCTCCATGTTGGGAAGTCCTAGATCTACGACGGGGGCGCTGATGAACATGGGCTTGGGGATCTGGAGCACTATTTCCTCCAGTTCTCCGACCAAGACGTCAACCTCCCCGGGCGGAGGAGCGCCAACCACGAACTCCTGATCCTCTTTGCTCAAACTGCCCAGCGGCACGGTGATGACGATCCCGTCCGCACGTCGAAGAAGGACATTGCCCCCCTTGTGGCTGACCAGTTCGGCACGCACCTCGTTCTGGCCGCTGGCATCCTTCCAGACACGCTCGGCCGCCAGGAGCGCCGAACCGGCCAGACAGAGGTAAAACACACTCACAGAGATCCCCGGCAGCCGGTGCAGTTGGTGGCGCATGATGCCGCAAAATGAAACGAGAAAGGCTGACGACAACCGAATAACAGAGCGGGCACCAGAGGTCTAAATAGCTCTTGTGGAACACAGGCGGCCCCTTAGTGTCCGCCTCCCCCTCCCCCAAAAAATTACTGCATGCGTTTTCGCAACCTGACCCGCCGGCGTGAGATCGGCGCCAATTCCTACCTCCTCGAAGCCGGTAAACATCGCGTCGTGCTCGACTCCGGCATGCACCCCAAGCAGGCAGGCTACGGCGCGCTGCCAGATTTCGGCCCGCTGCCGCACCAGTCGGCCCAGGCAGTGGTCATCACCCACGCGCATCACGACCATATCGGCTCCATGCCGGTGCTGCAGCGCAAGCAGCCCCACACGCCGGTGCTCATGACGGAAATCACCGGCGAGCTGTCCTCCGCCATGCTGCACAACTCCGTGAATGTGATGACCAAGCAGCGCGAGGAGGAGAGCATCACCGAATACCCCCTCTTCACCCACCGGGAGCTGGATGAGATCCGCGCCCAGTGGATCTACCGCGACATCGACCGCCCCTTTGAACTCCCGGACACCAATCTGGAGGCCACGATGTTTGACGCCGGCCACATCCTCGGCTCCACCGGCGTGCTGATCCGTGAAGGCAGCAACACGCTCTTCTACACCGGCGATGTGAACTTTGAAGCGCAGACCATCTGCCGCGCCGCGGATTTCCCCACCAGCGGCATCGATGTGATGATCACCGAGACCACCCGTGGCGACTACGCGCGCCCGGAGGGCTTTTCCCGCAAGAATGAAAAGGAACGCCTGGCCGGCGTGATCCGCGACACGCATGAAGCCGGCGGCGCGGTGATGATCCCCGTCTTTGCCCTGGGCAAGACGCAGGAGGTGATGATGATGCTCCACGAGCTCAATGAGGAGGGCCTCATTCCCGAAATGCCGCTCTACATCGGCGGGCTGAGCACCAAGATCACCGTGCTCTACGACCACTACGCCTCCCGCAGCCGCCGCAGCTACCCCGGTTTCCGCCTGCTGGACGACATGAAAATGCTCGTGCCCCGGAAAAACAAAAAGCGCCAGGAGCTCGTCTCCAGCCCGCGCACACTCTATGCGCTCTCCAGCGGCATGATGACGGAGCACACCGTCTCCAATGTCTTCGCCCAGAAGTTCCTGGACAACCCGCGCAACACCGTCTGCTTCGTGGGCTACACCGATCCCGAATCTCCCGGCTACAAGATCCGCACGGCCACCCCCGGCACCAAGATCAAGCTGGCCAGGGACCTGCCCGCCGTGGAGCTGCGGGCCCGCATTGAGAGCTTTGACCTGAGTGCCCACGCCTCGCGCGAGCAGATCGCCGAATACATCGAGAAGGTGAAGCCCAAGAAGCTCCTGCTCGTCCATGGCGAGGAACCCGCGCAGATGTGGTTCACCAACCGCTTCAACGAAACCATTCCCGAAACCGAGATCATCCGCCCCGAGCCGCATCAACCCATCGACCTCTGGTAAGGCAAACATTCGTCATTAGACATTCGGGTTTCGTCATTCCCTCCATGCGCCTCATCGCCATCGTCGCCATGTCCAGCAACCGCGTCATCGGGCGCGAGGGCAAACTGCCGTGGCATTTCCCGGAGGACCTGAAGTTTTTCAAACGCACCACCCTCGGCCACCCCATCCTGATGGGCCGCGCCACCTTCGACTCCATCGGCAGGCCGCTGCCCGGGCGCCAGAACATCGTGCTGAGCCACACCATGGAGCCGCGCGAGGGAGTGACCGTGATTCGCAGCGCCGCTGAACTCCCGCAGGTGTGCGGCGAGGCGGAGACCGTCTTCGTCATCGGCGGGGCACGCGTTTTCGAAGAGCTGCTGCCCCGGTGCGACGGGCTCTACCTCACCTGGATCACCCAGCCTTACGAGGGCGATGTGCTCCTGCCGCCTTTTGAGCACCTCTTCCGGCTCAAGGAGGTCGTCGGCCAGGCAGAGGGCTTAGAATTTCGGTATTACGAACGACTTTAAGCATCGCTGAAGGCCGATTTACAACTGCCTTACAACTCATTTACGAGCGCCTGACGCATCGTTTTCGATGTGTGGAAGAATACCCGCAGACAACGAACTGGAGACGGTTCAGTCACAACTTTCAAATAGTGGTTCCTTCTGGCTGTTGGACTCTCTATCAAGCGACGGGGCGGATCGGGTGATCCGCCCCGTTTGCTTTTCCACCGACCACCCCTCAGCAGCCCCTTAATGGAAGGAATGTTTCTGATGCCGAAATGCTTGATTTCCCTGCGCATGTCCCGAAGGTGCGGCTGATCGCCGCCAACCTTAGACGATGAAATTCGCCATTTTCGGAGACATCCACGCCAATCTTGAAGCCCTGCAGACCGTTCTGTGGGACGCTCAGGAGCAGGGCTGCTCCAATTATGTCTGCCTGGGCGACATCGTCGGGTACGCCGCCAATCCGGCCGAGTGCCTGCAAACCGTGCAGGACATGGGCTGCCCCGTGGTGCGCGGCAACCACGATGAAGGCGCCGCCTGCGAGAGTTCGCTGGAAGAGCTCAACCCCCTGGCGCAGAACGCCCTGCTTTGGACACGTGAACAGCTCTCCGGGGAGCAGCGTCAGTGGCTGCGGGACCTGAAGCTGGTGCGCCAGGTGCGGGACTTCACCATCGTCCACGCCACGCTCGACTCCCCCGGCAACTGGGGCTACGTGACCAACCGCTTCGACGCGATGGCGAGCTTCAGCTACCAGTTTACCCAGGTCTGCTTTTACGGCCACACCCACGTGCCCCGCATTTTTGAAAAGGACGACGCCGTTCGCGCCGCCCGTGGCACGGACATCCAGCTGCAGCGCGGGGTGAAGTACTTTGTCAACGTGGGCAGCGTGGGCCAGCCGCGTGATGGCGACTGGCGCGCCGCCTACGCCATCTACGACGTGCAGGCGCAGACGATCTCGATCCGCCGGCTGGAATACGACATCGAGACCGCGCAGAGCAAAATCCGCGCCGCCGGCCTGCCCTCCCTGCTGGCGGACCGCCTGGCCCTGGGCAAATGAGCGGCTCTTCGCGCCAGCTTCCCAGCCTGCGCGATTTCCGCTCCGCGCTGATCGTCAAACCCAGCTCCCTGGGAGACATTGTCCACACTCTGCCTGCGGTGAAAGCCCTCCGCGACGCGCACCCGCAGCTCAAAATCCGCTGGCTGGCCAACACCGAGTGGACGCCCATCCTCCAGGGCAGCCCGCTGCTCGATGAAGTGCTCTCCTTCCCCCGCAAAACCTTCCGGGGCCTGGCGGGACTGCTGCGCTTCTGGAACTGGCGCCGCACCTGGATGACGCTGCCGCGAGAGGAACCGGAGATCGTGCTGGATTTTCAGGGGCTGCTGCGCAGCGGCCTTGTGAGCACCTGGCGAGGCTCCAAATCCGTCATCGGCCTTTCGGATGCACGTGAAGGATCGCGCTTTTTTTACAATCACGTCGTGCCGGTGGATGCCGGAGCGCATGCGGTGGACCGGTATCTGGAAATGCCACGTGCTTTGGGCATACGGATTGAGCCGGAGGATGTGGCTTTTGAGCTCACGCCCGGCACCGCACCGGCTGGCTGGCCGGATTCGCTGACGGGTTTTATCGCGGTGCATCCGTGGTCACGGGGCGAGGGGAAATCGCTTTCCAATTCTGCCTTGCAGGCGCTGTGCGATGCGCTGGCACCGCATCCGGTGGTGCTGGTGGGCATGACCGCAGATGCGACCCGGCCCACGGGCGGCCACATTCATGACTGGAGCAACCGCACCTCCCTGCCCGAGCTGATCTGGCTCATGCGCCGGGCGCAGTTCTGCGTCAGCGTGGACAGCGGGCCCATGCACATCGCGGCGGCGGTGAATCCGCAGACGCTCGGCATTCATACCTGGAGTGATCCGCGCAAGGTGGGGCCGTATCCGGTGGCCGTGCATGTTTGGAAAGCGGGACGCATCGCGTCCCGGGCGGAATTCAGCGCTGAGGAATGCCAGCGTGATGCCTGCGTGCAGGATCAAGATGCACGCGACATGGGCGAATGGGTGGTCCGGCGGCTTACTTTTTTGCCGCAGCGTCCTTGACCATCTTCACGTACTTGGCGGGGTCGGCCTTGAAGTCCTTCAGGCAGGATTTGCAGCAGAGGTAAACGTCCGTGCCTTCGTGGGTGACCTTCACGGGCTTGCCCATTTCGCCGCCGAAGGCTTCGCCTGAGACGGCGCAGGTTTTCAGCGGGTAGGAAGCGGGAATGCCTTCAGGAGCTTTGGTGTCGGCGGCATGAGCGAGACCGAGGGTGAAAAGAAGGGCAAGGATGATTTTCATGAGGATGTGGGTGTGGTGAGACTACGCGAAGGGCGAAAAATATCTGTCCTGAATTTGCAGCATCGTTTTCTCATGCGCGCGGAACTTTGAGCCCGAACCAGATCACGGCGCACAGGGCGAGCGCGCCACCGCTGCCAAAGGCAACCAAGGGCCCATAGGCCGTCCAGAGCCAGCCCATGAGGAGGCTGGCCGGCAGGGCGCCGATGCCGGTGATGAAATTGAAGCTGCCGAAGGCGCGGCCGCGCTGGGCGTCGGGATAGAAATCGGCCACGAGGGCGCGCTCGGTGGATTCCGTCATGCCGTAGAAGAGGCCATACGCGAGGAACAGGGCCCAGATGTGCCAGGGCTGGCTGGCGAAGCCGAAGCCGACATACACCAGTGCATACACACACCAGCCGCCGATGATGAGGCCGCGACGGCCGAGGCGATCGCTCAAGACTCCTGCGGGATAACTGCTGAGTGACTTCACCAGGCTGAGCGCCAGCCACAGCAGCGGCAGGCTGCTGACAGGAACTCCCACCGCCTGCGCACGCAGCAGCAGGAAGGCATCGCTGGAATTTCCCAGCGTGAAGAGGAGGACCGCGCCGAGGTAGCTTTTGAAGCCGGGTGTGAGCTTGAAGGCCACGTGGGCTTTTTCTTCAACCGGTGCCGCAGCGGGGGCCTGATCCCGCGTGCCAAAGATCAGGCTGGCCATGGCCCCGACCATGGGAATCACGGCGATCCAGAACAGCAGGCGGTAGTCTTTCGTGAACCACTGCAGCATGATCCAGGCGATGAGGGGGCCGAATACGGCGCCCGCGTTGTCCATGGCACGCTGCACACCAAAGGCTGCGCCGCGCTGCTCCGGCGGCACCGAGGCCGCCAGCAACGCATCCCGCGGCGAGGTGCGGATGCCTTTGCCAATGCGGTCGATGAAGCGCGCGCCCAGCACGTGCGCGCCTGTGGCTGCGAGGGCGATCAAGGGACGCGTGAGCGCACTGAGGCCATAACCCGCGATCATGAGCGGCTTGCGCTTTTTCACCCGGTCCGACCACCAGCCGCTGGCGATCTTGAGCAGGCTGGCCGTGGACTCTGCGATGCCTTCCACCAATCCGACAAACGCCATGCTGGCGCCAAGCGTGGTCGTGAGAAAGATCGGGAGCAGCGGGTAGATGATCTCGGTGGAGACGTCCGTGAAAAAGCTAACCCAGCCCAGCGCCCAGACGGTGGCGGGCAGGCGCTGACGAAGAGCCGGCGTCTTGGAGGTGCTCATGCAATATTTTTCACTTTGCCAAAACGTGCGTACAGGGCCGGAAGCAGGAACAGGTTCAACAGTGTGCTGGTGACGAGGCCGCCGAGGATGACGAGGGCCATGGGACGCTCGATTTCATTGCCAGGCACGTTGCCCTTGAGCACCAGCGGCAGCAGCGCCAGCGCGGCGGTGGAGGCGGTCATAAGGATGGGAACGAGACGCTCAGCGCTGCCTTCCAAGACGAGATCGAGACCGAAGGCGCGGCCCTCATCCGTCTGCAAATGACGGTAGTGGCTGACGAGCAGGATTCCATTGCGCGCGGCGATGCCGAGCACCGTGACAAAGCCAACGAGAGAACCGAGGGACAGGGTGCCCCCGCCCAGCCAGGCCGCCATGACTCCGCCGATGAGCGCAAACGGCAGCGTGAGGGCGATCAGCACCACCAGACGCGGTGATTGAAAATCAGCGAGCAGAAGCATGAGAATGCCGCCGAAGGATGCGAGTGCGAGCCAGCCCAGGCGGCTCTGCGCGGACTGGCGCTCGGCCCATTCCCCGAGGATTTCGGGATGGTAGCCCGCGGGGAACTGAACCTTGCCGACCCGGTCTTCGATTTCCTTGGCCACCTCACCGAGAGCACGGCCGGTGACATTGCAGGTCACATCGATGCGGCGTGAAGCGCCTTCGCGTTTGATCGCATTCGGCGTGGGCACGATGGCGAGATCTGCCACATCGGCGAGGCGCACGTGGCCGCCCGCGGGTGTTTCGATCAAAAGATCGCGCAGGGTGGTGTAGTCGGCACGAACGGCGGGCAGGCTCCACACGGTGACGTCATGCACGCGCTGGTCCTGATACACTTCGCCGACTTTTCTGCCGCTGATCAACGTGGTGACCGCCTGGCGCACCTTGCCAGCGGTGAGGCCGTGCAGCGCGGCAGACTCGGGTCGCAGCTTGACGGTGATCTGCGGCACGAGCGTGAGGGATTCGACCTTCAGCGCGCTGACACCGGGCACATCCTTTAATGCGGCGCCGACGGCGGCTGCGCGATCGCGCAGCACATCGAGATCCGAGCCGAAGATGCGCACGACGATGCTGGCGCTGGCGCCGGTGAGGACTTCCTTCACGCGTTCGCGCAAAAAGGTCAGCAGATCGCGGGTGAGGCCAGGGTAGCCATCCACCACGGCCTGCGCTTTGTGAATGGTCTCATCGTAATCGACGTCGGGGGAGAGGCTGATCCAGAGTTCGGTGAAATCGGGGCCCACGACTTCATCCGCGACCTCCGCGCGGCCGATGTGCGCACCGAGATTGCGCACACCGGGAATGGCGCGCAGGTCCTTGCTGGCGGCGATGGTGATGCGCGTGCTCGCCTCGACCGAAGTGTTCGGCTTTTCCAGCCAGTGCATGAGGAAGTCGCGCTCCTTGAAGTTGGGCAGGAACTCTTCTTTGAGCTGCGTGTGCCAGATGAATCCAGTGAAGGCGAAGGTACCGATGAGAATGAGCAGAGCCAGCCAAGGACTGCGTGCAAACACGGGGAGCACAGCGCGATACATGGCCTTGAGCCCACGAGCGACGAGGGCATCGCGATGCTGACCTGTTTTGACTTTCAGCAGCATCAAACTCAGCGCGGGTGTGACTGTGAGAGCCACGACGAGTGAGGCGCTGATGGCGAGGATGTAAGAAAGCGCCAGCGGCTTGAAAAAGGTGCCCGCCAGACCCGGCAGGAAGAACACCGGAATGAACACCAGCACGATGATGACGCTGGCGTATACCACCGCACTGCGCACCTCCAGCGACGCCTCAAGCACGACCCGCAGCTTTGACTTCGGCTCTGCCAGCACCGCATTCTGCCGCAGACGGCGCAGGATGTTTTCCACGTCGATGATCGCATCATCTACCACTTCTCCGAGCGCGATGATGAGACCCGCGAGAATCATGGTGTTGATCGTTTCTCCTCTCCACGCCAGAAACAGCAGCGCCACAGCGAGCGAGAGCGGGATGGCGGTAAGACTGATGATGGTGGTGCGCCAGTCGCCGAGGAACAGCGCGAGCACGACGACCACGAGAAGGCAGCCGAGCCACAGCGCCTCGGTGAGGTGGTCCATGGAAAGCTGAATGAAGGTGGCGGGACGGAAGATGGTGCTGTCCACCTCCACGCCGGGCAGCGCGGGCTTTAGCTCCTCCAGCATTTTTTCGACGCCATGGGTCACATCCAGCGTGTTGCCCCAGGGTTGCTTTTCGACAATGAGGAGAATGCCCGGGCCGTCGTTGATGACGCCATCACCAATCGGTGCGGGATTGCCGATCTTCACCTCGGCCACATCCCCCAGGCGGATGGGAGCGCCATTGCGGAACTCCACCACGGTGCGGGCGAGATCCTCCGGCGTGACGATCAAGGCAAGCTGCGCCACGCTGAGGCGCTGATTGGGTGTGTCCACAAATCCGCCTGCGCTGATCACCGCCGCATCGCCTGCGGCTTTGGTGATCGCATCCAGCGTGACACCGGCGGCGCGCAGGCGTTGGGGCTCCACGAGCACCTGGAACTGTTTGTCGCGCTGTCCCCAGATGGCGACATTGGCGACTCCGCGCACAGACATCAGGCGCGGGCGTATGGTCCAGCGGGAAAGCTCGCTGAGCTCCATCTGCGAGAGCGTTTTGGATGTCAGGCCCACTTTCAGCACACGGCTCAAAGATGAGTAAGGCGACATGAGCACCGGAGGCTTCACCACGGCGGGCAGGCGGCCCTGCGCGAGGTTCAAGCGCTCCTGCACAAGCTGACGCGCCTTGAGGATGTCCGTGCCGGTGTCGAAGATCATCACCACGGAGGAGAGCCCCAGCACTGATTTTGAGCGCAGCGTTTTGAGGAAAGGAAGACCGTTGAGCGAGTTTTCCAGCGGCACGGTGACGAGTGCATCCACCTCTTCGGTGGAAAGGCCCGGGGCCTCCGTTTGCACCTCCACCAGCGGCGGGGCGAATTCAGGGAAGACATCCAGCGGGGCGTTCTTCGTGGCATTGATGCCGACGAGCAGCAGCGCGAGCGCAGCGGCAACGACAAGCACGCGCATGTTCAGCGCCCAGGTGACGATGGAATTCAGCATGGCGTTATTTCCCCGTCATGAATTCCGTTCCGAAGAGCTCCGCAGAGCCGTCTGTCACGATTTTGCTGCCGACGGCCGGGCCGCTGGCCAGCACCGCCTCAGCACCTGAGATGCGGGCCACCTGGATGCGCTTGCGTGTGTAGGTGTGCTCGGCGGTCTGCACATAGACCCACTGGCCGCCATTAATGTCGTTCAGCACCGCATTGAAGGGAATGACGAGGTGCTCCTCCTGATTTCCCCGCGTGGAAATCTCCACAGCCACACGCTCTCCGGCACGCAGGGTGTTGTCCGCTGGCAGTTGGTAATACCAGTCCACGGTATTTGTCAAAGCGTTGGCCGTGGGCGGTCCGGTCACGGGCTCCGCGCTCTGGCTCTTTGCATCAGCTCCCAGCATGCGAATGCTCGCGGAGGCCGTGGCATCCAGCAGGTTGATTTCGCCGCTGTAGATGGCCACGCGCACCCAGGCGCGTTTGCTGCCACCTGGCTTGCCCACGGGATCTCCAAGGATGTCACGCTGGGCTTTCGCGGTCGCCAGCGCGCTCTCGGCGAGCGAAAGCGCCGTCTTCGCTTCGTCCACCGAACGTACGCTGCCAGCTTCGGCATTCAGCACTTTCTGCGCGCGCTCCAGGGCGATCTTCGCCGCCTCGATCTGCACCTTGGCCTGGAGGATGCGGCCATCCGCAGCGGCCTGCAGATCTGCGAGACGCAGCACCTCATCGAGTGTGCCACCCAGCACAGGGGCGACGCCGCTGCCTTCTCCAGCGAGCGGATAAACGACCTCGCCCGAAAACAGGCGTGAGCCTGGTACGCGCTTCTTTTCCACAGGCACCACTTTCAGCCGCAGCTTCTGCTCGGCATCAGGCTTGAGCGTGACGACCACAAGGTCGCCCTCCTTGGTCACGGCGGCAGGAGCAGCACCGCCTGAATCTGCGGCGTGCAGCAAACTCGCTGCGAAGAGAAGTGCGAATGGGATGAAGATTTTCATGATGTGCTCGGGTGAAAAATCAAAGGCGGGCCTGCATGGCGTCTTCCAGCGCTCCGGCGGCGGTCTGCGCCTCGATCTCCGCGGCCATGCGGGCAAGATTCGCCGTGCTGGCTTCAATCTGGCGGCGCGTGAGTTCCAGCGGCGAGAGCTCCCCGGCTTCCACCATGCGTTTCGTCGTGCCTGCGGCAGCGCCGGCCTCCTGGGACAATGAGGCGGCGGTCTGCGCCTTCTTCCGCGAGGCTTCGTAGGCGGCCAGCGCGATGTTCAGCTCGCCTTGAATCGTGTCCTGCTGCGCCAGAAAGCGCGCTTCGGCCGATTTGCGCTTCGCCTCCGCCTGCGCGATGGGGCCGCGGTTGCCATTGATGGGAAGTTCAAAACTCACGCCGAGCTGCCAGCGGTTCTGCCCCTGGTTGTAATCAAAGCCGGGACCAAGGCGCACATCAGGGTACTGCTTCGCGTATTCCAGCCGCAGCGCAGACTCCGCCGCCGCATAGTCCGCCAGCAGCGCCATCAGATCCGCGCGTTGAGTCAAAGCCAGACGCCGGCTGCTGCTGGTGCTCTGTGCCGGCAGGCGCGTGAAGCTGGAAAAGTCCAGCGAGACGCTTTTCAAAGCTGACAATGGAACTCCCACCGCAGCAGCGAGCCTCGCCTCTCCGGTAGCCGCGAGACGTTGGGCATCCTGCAGCGCCAGACGTGTGCGGTTCAGCGCCAGGCGCGCCTGCGTGAGCTCAAACGGCGACACATCCCCCGCCTCCATCTGCGCCGTGAGTTTCTTGATCGCCTCGTCATGCAGCCGCTGCTCTGTCTCCAGCAGGCGGATGTTTTCCCGCGCGCTGTGCAGTTCCAGCATGGCTGCACGCACCCGCGAGCGTGCCGCCCAGGCGCGCGCAGAGACACGCCAGCGGGCCGCCTCCGCCGCTGCCAGCGCCTGCTCGGTGCGGCGCGTGCGTTTGCCGGCGGTTTCGATCTGGTAGAAGACGTTTCCCGCCAGGAACCAGGGCGTGAGGTTGTTGCGTTGAAAGCTGGCATACTGCGGCCCGAAGGTGAAGATGGGATTGGGCCGCTGTTTCGCCGTCTTGATGGCGGCTGCCATTTCGTCCGCCTCGGCGCGCGCCAGAGCCACATCCGGGTGGAAATACGTCGCGGCCAGAGCCAGCCGGTTGACGCCCCAGGCGCCTTGCCCGGCTTTTTGCTCTGCCAGAAACTGCCGGAGGCCGGGATCGCTCAAGGAACGTCCGGCAAATGCCGCCGAAGAGGCCTCCGCCGAAAGGGGACGCGCCCGATAGCTCATGCATGAGGTCGAGAGAGCGGCGGAGAGGGTGAGCCAGGACAAAAAGCATTTCATGACGAACGTCTTCCACCCAAGCTAAATTCGTAACAACCCACCAGTGAAAAGGTTGTCATTAATGGGCTCAGAACCTACTGAACGGAAGACTCAGAACAAGCCGGGTGCGCTCCTCCGCCAAAACTTCAAATGCGAGGCTGCCGCGATGTGATTTGGCAATGGATTCCGCGATGCTCAGGCCCAGGCCGCTGCCTTCCACGGTGCTGCCATGGGAGGCATCTCCGCGAAGAAAGCGCTCAAACACACGGGAGCGCAGCTCAGGGGGCAGCACCGGCCCGGTATTGGTGATGCGAAAAACGGCGCGGTCCCCTTCCACCTGCAGCTCCAGCACGATGCTGCCATTCCTGTGGTTATGCTTGACGGCATTGTCCCCCAGGATCAGCAGCAGCTGCCGCAGACGCATGCGATCTCCCGTCACCTGCGCGGGCTGGCATGCCTGGAGGGTGACGGAGATGTGCTGCGAGGCGGAAAGCAGCGTGAGGTCCTCCACCAGATCCCGCACGAGGTCATGCAGGGCCACAGCGCCATGCGCGGACTCCAGCATGCCGGCATCCGCCTTGGCCAGAAAGGCGAGCTGGCTCACGATGACCGAGAGCCGCTGCACCTCCTCCAGCATGGAGGCGATGCGCTCCCGCTGCGCCGCCGGAGTGGCGCTGTCTTTCATCATCTGCTCCAGAGTGCCATGAAGGATGGTGAGCGGTGTTTTCAGTTCGTGAGACGCATGCAGGGTGAACTCGCGTGTCTGGGTGAAGGAGGCGCCCAGGCGCTCTTTCATGCCGTTGAAAACCGCGGCCATGCGGTCCAGTTCATCCCCGTTGCCGCTGCGTGCCACGGGCTCGGCCAGGTTGGACGTCGTGGTTTTTTCCAGCGCCTCCGTCAGCTCCTCCATCGGGCGCAGCGCATGCCGCATGAGCAGGCTCCCGCCGATGATCCCAAGCAGCAGCGCGGGCAGCCCGCCAAAGAGGATGATCTCAAACGTCTCCTTCAGAGGCGACTCCCGCAGGCTGGCCTCCAGCCCGTCATGCCTGGCCACCTCCTGCTGTTCGGTGAATTCAAACCAGCTCCAGAACGCCACGATGACCAGGGACACGCTGAGCGTGGCGGCGTAGTGCAGCAGGATGCGGCGGCGCAGTGTCATGACTGGAGGCTCAGCGCGTATCCCAGGCCGCGCACGGTGTGAATGAGAACCGGCGAGTGGGTGCGATCAATCTTTTCCCGCAGGCGCCGCACATACACGTCCACAAGATTGGTGCCCGGATCAAAGTCATACTCCCACACGCTGACAATGATCTCACGCCGGCTGACGACGCGGCCCTCCGCGCGCAGCAGGCACTCCAGCAGCAGGCTCTCGCGTGAGGAGAGCTCGATGCGCCTGCCCGCGCGCCGCGTCTCGCGCGTGCCGGTGTCATATGTCAGGTCCGCGATGCCCAGCACCGTGGGCTTGAGCGCCACATTCCGCCGCAGCAGCGAGCGCAGGCGCGCCAGCAGCTCGGACATGGCAAAGGGCTTGGGCAGATAATCATCCGCGCCCGCATTCAGCCCCTCCACGCGCTGCTCCACCTCGCCGCGGGCGGAAAGCATGATCACGGGCGTGCCGCGTCCCTGCCGGCGCAGCTCCCGCACCAGGCTCAGGCCGTCGCGCTGCGGCAGCATGATGTCCACGAGCAGGGCGTCAAAACCTCCGCTCAGCGCCTTCTGCAGGCCGCTTTCCCCATCTCCCACATGACTGGCCTCAAACTCCTCCTGCCGCAGCGCGCTGGTCAGCAGCGCGGCGGTCTTGGAGTCATCTTCGACGATCAGGATGTGCATGGCATGCAAGGAAGCGCGCACCACCATGACGGCAAATGATGAAGTTGTCATGCGGTCCCTCGGCGCGGGCTTTGATGAGAGCTTTTTCATCTTGAAAGCCGTTTCATCATTCGGCATTTCATCGGGGCCCGATACTCTTCGGCCGACCGCCGCCTCCTTCCATGACCCCGTGCCAGCAATCCTCAGTCATGCGCCTGACTCCCCGCTCAGTCCTTGCCCGCGGCGCCCTGGTGGCCGCCGTCATGTTTCTGGCGGTTGCGCTGCTCACCCGCATTGCGCTGATGACTCAAGGGCGGCACGACATCGCATGGGATGCCTCGCTGCTGGGCTCCTTCGGCCTGGGTCTGTGGTATGATCTGCTGGCGGCCTGCTACGCGGTGGTGCCTTGGTTTTTGCTCACCCTGCTCCTGCCGGCCGCTTTGTGGCGCAGCAGGGCGGCGCGCTGGGTGGTGTCACTGCTTCTGCTGCTTTACGCGGTGGTCTTCATCTTCATCGGCGTGGCCGAGTGGTTCTTCTGGGATGAGTTCCAGGTGCGGTTCAATTTCATCGCGGTGGATTATCTGGTCTTCACCCAGGAGGTGATCGACAACATTCAGCAGTCCTACCCCATGCCGCTGATCTATGCCGGGCTGGCCCTCGCGGGGGCCGGCGTGGTCTGGGTGGCGTGGCGGCTGGGCACGGTGCGCTGGATTTGCGCGGGAGATCCCGCCTGGAGGCTGCGCATCGTGCCCGTTCTGGGCATCGCCGCTTTGGTGGTGGGCATCTCCAATGTTTTTTCAGAGTCTCAGCTCCCGCGCTTCAGCAACAACTTCAATCGTGAGCTAGCCAAAAATGGCCCTTATGCCTGGTGTGCAGCCTTCTGGGAAAGTGAGATCGAATTCGAACGCTTCTATTTAAAGTTCCCCATCGAAAAAGCGCTTGTTCGTGCCAAAGAGCTTCTGATTTTGGCTGACACGCCGCCCGCCAGCGATGACCCGCGGGATCTGCGCCGCGTGATCAAACACGAAGGTCCGGAGAAGCGGCACAACATCGTTTTTGTCTCCGTGGAGAGCCTGAGCGCGGCCTTCATGAGCCACTTCAAGGTAAACTTCAAGATCCGCTCCTACCTGACACCGAATCTGGACCGTCTGGCGGATGAGGGCATCCTCTTCACCAATCTCTACGCCACGGGGACGCGCACCGTGCGCGGCCTGGAGGCGCTGACGCTGAGCGTGCCGCCCACGCCGGGGCAGTCCATCGTCTGGCGGCCGCTGAACACGAACCTCTTCACCTCCGGCTCCGTCTGCCGCAGCCGCGGCTATGATGTGAGCTACGTCTATGGGGGCGACGCCATGTTTGACAACATGCGCACCTACTTCTCCCGCAACAACTACCGCGTGATTGACCGCGGCACCAAGCCGAAGAGCGAGATCACTTTTCAAAACGCCTGGGGTGTGGCGGATGAGGATCTCTTCCGCTGGGCGATGCAGGAGGCGGACACCAACCATGCGGCGAACAAGCCTTTTTTCATGCACGTCATGACGGTGTCGAACCACCGCCCCTTCACCTTTCCGGAAAACCGCATCGACATGCCGCAAGGCTCGCGCGAGGCCGCCGTGAAGTACACGGACTGGTGCATCGGCGACTTTTTGGAAAAGGCTAAGTCCAAACCGTGGTTTGCCAACACGATCTTCATCGTGGTGGCGGACCATTGCCACGGCAGCGCCGGAAGGATGGAGCTGGACGTGACCAAGTACCACATCCCCTGCATCATCTGGAATCCTCAGCTCATCCAGCCGCGCTCCTATGACCGCCTGTGCAGCCAGATCGATGTGGTGCCCACGCTGTTTGGCATGATGAACTGGAGCTACACCACGCGCACCTTTGGCCAGGACGTCTTCTCTGCTGGCTACACGCCGGACAGGGAGCGCATCTATGTCTCCAACTACCAAAAGATCGCCTACATCACGCAGGGGGACTTTGCCATGCTCAAGCCCAAGCAGGAGTTCACTCTGGGCAAAGTCGATCTCAAAGCGGGGACGATCACGCCAGAAAAATCGGCGGCACTGCAGTCCCGGTTGGACGACACCATTGCGCTTTATCAATCCGCCTCATGGCTCTTCCGCAACGGGCATCTGGGTGCTGATACCAGCAAGCCCTGAGCCGCTACCGGTTCATGCGCAGCGGCCCGCCGCTTCGTACTTCCGTCAGTTTGCTGTCGCGAATCACCACGCCGCCATTGACGATGACCTCAGTAAATCCCTCCGCGTAGTGGTGGGGATCGCTGAAGGTGGAGGGATCCGCTACTTTCCCGGGGTCAAAGATCACGATGTCCGCATGCGCCCCAGGCTTGATCATGCCGCGGTCTTTGAGGTGAAACTTCTGTGCAGGCAGTGAAGTCATGCGGCGCACGGCCTCGGGCAGTGTGAACATCTTCAGCTCCCGCACATAGCGGCCCAGAACCCGCGCGTTGTTGCCATAGCTGCGGGGATGCGGCACGTCCTCGCCCAGGCGGCGCGGACCGCCATCGCTCGCGATCATGGTGAGCGGATGCTTCATGAATATCTGCAGGTCCTCCTCATTCATGCCGTGGAAAATCGCACTGGCTCCGCCCTGCGCTTCGATCTCCAGGATGACTTCGATCTGGTCATTGAGCGCATCATTCCCGCGCCGAATCTTCGCGGCCTCAGGAATGGATTTGCCATTGAGCGAAGGATCGGCCTTGCAGCGCGCGATGACCGCGTAGCTGTAGTCCTTGCGCCCCTGGCGGGTGCGCATTTCGGCCATCCTGGCGATGATCGCGGCTTTTTTCTCCGGATCGCTGATGCGTGCCACGAAGTCCGCATGCTCGCCCTCCAGTGCGGCGTCTGGCAGGGTCTGGCGCAGGCCGGTGCTGGAGGCGGTGTAGGTGTATTGATCGTGCGTGATCTTCAATCCCTTCGCCCGCGCTTTGTCGAGCACGGCAAGCACTTCGCCGGCCTTTCCCCAGGCGGTGGGGCCGGAGAGCTTGATGTGCGAGACTTCAGCGCGGACTTTTGCCTCCGTGGCGATGCGGACGATCTCATCCAGCGCTTCAAAAATGCGCGCCGTCTCATAGCGCATGTGACTGACGTAGATGCCATCGTGCGCGGCGGCCACCTTTGCCAGCGCGATGAGCTCATCTGTCTTGGCGAATGAGCCGGGAACATAGATCAGGCCCGTGCTCAGGCCGACAGCGCCATCTTTCATGGCCTGATCGACGAGACCTGTCATCGTCGCCAGTTGTTCCGCATTGGGTGCCCGGATGAAGCTCCCGCCCATACCCTGCTCGCGCACGGACCCGTGGCCGATCAGCGTGGCCACATTGAGCGCGACTTTTGATTCCTCGATTTCCTCAAAGAACTTCCCCACATCCGTGCGCGAGTGGCCGCAGTTTCCCGTGATGATGGTCGTCACGCCCATGCGCAGGAAATTCTCCGCCACCGGAATCAGGCAGATGTCCTCCGAATGGGTGTGCGCGTCGATGAAGCCCGGCGCGGCCACCTTGCCGCCGGCATCAATGACTTCCGCCGCCGATCCCTCGACCTGGCCCACCGCCACGATGCGCCCGCCTTTGACGGCGATGCTGCCCGCGGCCAGCGCCCCGCCGCTGCCGTCCGCGATCTGCGCATGGGTGATGAGCAGATCAAAATCCGCCGCCAGGGCGGGGCCGGCGAGCAGCAGGGAAAAAAGGAGGCGAAGACTCATGGGGGTGAGGGAAAGACGTGGCGGATGGCACGGACATTGCCAGGAATCCTTTTGCCAATCTGGCCTCCGCATTCCATATCTCTGCACCATGCTCGACCTCACGAACAAGAAAATCGCCCTGCTGATGGGCGGCCCCGGCTCCGAACGCAAAGTTTCCCTGAAAACGGCTGAAAGCGTGGCCGAGGCGCTGCGCAGCAAAGGCGCCACCGTGGTCGAGGTGGACGTGACCGGCCCCGACTTCGAAGTGCCCAAAGATGTCTTCATCGCCATGAACCTGATCCACGGCACCTTTGGCGAGGACGGGCAGATTCAGGCCATTCTGGAACGCCACGGCATTCCCTACACGGGTGCAGGCGTGGAGAGCAGCCGCATCGCCTTTGACAAGCTGCTGAGCAAGGAGCGCTTTCTCGCCGCCGGGGTGCCGACCCCGCGCTCACAGACCTACCCGCTGGATGGCAGTCAGCCGCTGGCCATTTCGCTGCCCCTCGTGGTCAAACCACCGCGTGAAGGCTCCAGCGTCGGCGTGCACATCTGTCATACGCAGGCAGAATTTGAGGCCGCCATCGAGGACGCGAAGCAATTTGGCAACGACACGCTGATCGAGGATTACGTGGCCGGCAAAGAGCTGACCGTCGGCGTTCTCGGCGATCAGGTGCTGCCGATCATCCACATCGAACCCGTCGAGGGCTTCTACGACATCAACAACAAGTACCCGTGGATGAGCGGTACCGGCAAGACGAACTACAACTGCCCTGCCGCCCTCAGCCCCGAGGTGACCAAGGCCGTGCAGGAGGCCGCCATGAAAGCCTTCATCTCCTGCGGCACCGAAGTCTATGGCCGCGTGGATGTGATGCTGCGTGACAGCGACCAGGCTCCCTTTGTGCTGGAGGTGAACACGATCCCTGGCATGACCAGCAGCAGCCTGCTGCCCAAGGCCGCGAAGGCCGTGGGCATCGAGTTCCCGGATCTGTGCGCGAAGATCATCGAGCTTTCGATTGCCGCACGGCCTTGAGTGGCTCAGGCCTTGCGTGGTTTCCTCAGCCACAGATCGCTGCAAAACAGCAGCACCCCGAGCCAGATCAGGCCAAACGAGACCATCGCCGCGGCACTGACTGGTTCATGATACAGAAGCGCCCCCACCAAAAACTGGCCGGTGGGAGCGAGGAACTGCAGCACGCCGAGCAGGGCAAA
The DNA here is from genome assembly GCF_044227185.1 of Prosthecobacter sp. GTDB lineage: Bacteria > Verrucomicrobiota > Verrucomicrobiia > Verrucomicrobiales > Verrucomicrobiaceae > Prosthecobacter. The sequence continues at coordinate 49,619 of NZ_JBGAFO010000004.1, forward strand.
CGGAAGCTGCCGCGCCCCATGCGCAAAGCCCAGCAGCGGAATCGTTGTGATGATGCCAAGCCCCGCGATAAGGAACAGGTCATGCGCCGTGGCCGCACCCCAGATGGGCATGCCGCTTTGCTGCGTCCAGATCAGATAGGTGACCGCCACAGGCACGCCGACCACGGTTTCCACCGCAAGCCCCGGCAAGGAGCCCAGCGGTGAACGCCGCCGCGCCAGACCATAGAGCGCAAAGCTTCCCGCCAGCAGGAGGCCGATCCATGGAAACCTGCCCACCAGCATGAGCTGGGTCAGCACACCAAACGCCGCGGAGCCAATGCTGAGCTTTTGCAGCGCGGTCAGGCGCTCTCCCAGCATGCGGCTGCCGATGAGCACATTCAGCAGCGGATTGATGAAGTAGCCGAGGCTGCAGTCAATGATGCGCCCATGCTGCGCGGCCCAGACGAAGACGCCCCAGTTGATGGCCAGCAGAAAGGCGGACCACGCATGCGCCCTGAGCAGGCGCGCCTCCCGCAGTGAGCGCAGAAAGCCGGACCACTCACCGCAGAGAGCGAGCACGGGCAGGACGGTGGCCATGGTCCACACCACGCGCTGCGCCAGCGCCACATCGCTGCCCAGGTGGCCGAGCTGCTTCCAATACACCGGCAGCACGCCCCACAGGCCGAAGGCGACCACGGCGCTGAGCACCGCATTGGCAGAGGGTTTGTCAGGATTCATGCGTCTGGGTTTTACGTGTGTAGAGAATCAGCAGCGCCGCCACCAGGCCGAGCACGGCATTCAGCACCCACAGCACTTCAGGGTGATGATCATAGAGCATCATGCCGAGCGCGGAGCTGGCGGTATTGCCCGCGCACCAGGCCAGGCTCAAAAAGCCCACGTAGCGCCCGCGCATGTCCTCCGGCGAGAGACTCGCCGAGTACGCCTGCTGCCGCGAAAAAGCGGACATTTCCCCGAGGGTGAACACCACCATCATCAGCGTGAACGCCGTCAGCGACCCGCTGATCAGGAACGTGAGGAAACTGGCCCCCATGAGGATGTAGCCGAGCCCAAGCACCCACCTGACCGGCCACTGGCGCATGCCATTCGCCAGCGCCACTTCAAAGAGGCAGATCATCACGCCATTCAGCGCGAGCACGAGCCCCAGAAGATCCAGCGGCAGCCCGCTGCGCTCAAAGTGCAGCGGAAAGGTGGTGTTTGTCTGGCGGAAGACCCAGGCCGCGCAGACGCAGGCGCCAAACAGAGCCAGGAAGGCGTGGTTGGCACGGATGGACCGCCACGCATGGCCCCAGCCTGCGTGCTCACGCGGGGTGCGGCGCCCCCTTGGCAGAAACATCCATGCGATGACGCCAAACACCGCCGATGTGGTCGCATCCACCACGAACAACCAGAAAAAGGATGAGTATTGTGCGAGGAAGCCCGCGGCGGCCGGCCCGAGGGACCACGCGAGATTGACCGCAAATCTCTGCACCACATAAGCGGTGACGCGGTGCTCCGGCGGCACAATGTCCTGCACCAGCGCCGCACCGGCCGGGCTGCCTGCCTCGTTGATCGCGCCGGTGATGAAGGCCAGCGCGGCCAGTGTGCGCCAGTCCACCGCCTGGGACATGGCCATCATGCAGACCGCACCCGCGAGCGCCGAGACAGCCATGGTCACATTCCGTCCCAGCCGGTCTGCCATCCACCCGCCGATCCACGCGGCGATAAAGCCGCCCAGTGAGTACGCGGCCACGGCATAGCCGGCCTGCGCGGCTGTGTTGCCATTCGCCGTGATGAATAGCGTGAGAAACGGCACGACGAAAACGCCGAACCGGTTGACGAAGGTCGCGCCTACGAGAACCCAGAAGGATCTGGGCAGGAGCTGCAGTTGAGAAAAAAGAGACATGGTTGGAAACAGAAAAAGAGATGCATGGGAAAGAGGGTGATGAGCAGAAACGCAAAACGGGCCGGCTCAGGTGAGCCGGCCCGTCGAAGGCTTTGAAGGTTGCTGTGTTCGTTAAGGATTACAGGCCTTTGCTCACAATGTATTTCACGAGATCGACCACTCGGTTGGAGTAACCCCACTCATTGTCGTACCAGCTCACGAGCTTGAAGAACTTGCTGTTCAGCTCGATGCCGGAACCGGCGTCAAAGATGGAGCTGTGCTGGTCGTGCATGAAGTCAGTGCTCACCACTTCGTCGGCGGTCCAGTTCAGGATGCCCTTGAGGTAGGTCTCGCTGGCCTTCTTCATGGCGGCGGAGATTTCCTTGTAGCTGGTTTCCTTCTCCGTCTTCACGGTGAGATCGACCACGGAAACCGTCGGCGTCGGCACGCGGAAGGACATGCCGGTCAGCTTGCCCTTCACTTCCGGGATGGCGAGGCCCACGGCCTTGGCGGCACCGGTGCCGGAAGGAATGATGTTGATGGCGGCGCTGCGGCCACCCTTCCAGTCCTTCTTCGACGGGCCGTCCACGGTCTTCTGCGTGGCGGTGTAGGAGTGGATGGTGGTCATGAGGCCTTCGGCCACGCCAAATCCTTCCTTGAGCAGCACGTGAACGATCGGGGCCAGGCAGTTCGTGGTGCAGCTGGCGTTGGAGACCACGTGGTGCTTGGAGGCGTCATACTTCTCATGGTTCACGCCCATGACAACGGTGATGTCTTCATCCTTGCCAGGGGCGGAGATGATGACCTTCTTGGCGCCTGCGTCGATGTGGCCCTGGGCCTTGCTGCGCTCGGTGAAGAGGCCGGTGGATTCGATGACGACGTCCACACCCAGTGCGCGCCATGGCAGGGCGGCAGGGCCTTCACGCACGGCGAGGCACTTGATCTCATGACCATCGACCACCAGGATGTCGTCCTCGGCCAGCTCGGGGCTGGACTTCTTGGAGGAGACGTTCTCACGGGCCTTGCCCTGGGTGGAGTCGTATTTGACGAGGTAGGCCAGATTGTCAGCAGGCACGAGGTCGTTCACGGCGACGACGTCGATTTCCTTGCCCAGGAGGCCCTGGTCACAGATTGCGCGAAACACGAGGCGGCCGATGCGCCCGAAACCATTGATGCCGATTTTGACCATGTTAGTTAGAGGTAGTTTGGATTTTGAGGGGAGTCAGGCTTACCGCCGGGGGGAGGGGGTGTCAACCGCCGAGGCAGCAGGATTCGAGCCGGAATAGGCTTCCCCTGCCGTCAGGTCCTGCGATAGTCTGTTCCTATGAATAGGTTCGCCGCTGCGGTCATCTTGGTTGCAGGCATCACTCTGCCCGTCGCCTGGTTTTGGCAGGGCAAGGCCATGCCAGCGGTGGCACAGAGCAAAGCGCCTCGTGACAGACCTGTCGCAGAGAAGCTGAACACCATCATCATTCCGACCTATCCCACTGAGAAAGTCACGCTGGCAGAAGCCGTCGAATTCCTGCGGATCCAAAGCCGTGAACACGACACGGCGGCTCCCGAACCTTGGGACCGCGGCGTCAATATCGTCATCATCACAGGGAGCGAGAGGAGGCTGCCCGCCAGTTCCAGCCTGTCATTAAGAGACGTCCCGTTGGGCGAAGCATTGCGGCATGTTACGGAGCTGGTGGATTTGAAATACACCATCGAGCCGCATGCTGTGGCGATCCGCGAGCCACAAGACATGCGAACACCCAGCAGCCAGATTGCGTCCGCACTCGAACAGCGCCTGGCAAAAAGAATCCGGCCAACCGTCAGTTTTGGAGGCGCCACCCTTGCGGAAGCCGTGGAATATCTTCGGGTCAGCCAAGGCTGCATTGATGCCGCGGACGAGCAGGTCATGGATATCCCCCTCAATTTTGTCCTGCATCTTCGTGCCGGCATCAAACGCCCCTCTATCTCTCTTGATTTGAGGGACATTCCCATGAGTGAAGCGCTTCGTTATTGCGCTGAAATCTCCAACGCAGGGCTTCGCTACGACACGGCTGCGGTCATGATCACCGACATCGAAACGGAAACCTCCCCGCTGAACGCCCCCACAGCTTCGCCGATTTTGCGGACGGTGGATTTCCAAGATGCCACCCTTGCGGAGGCTCTCGACTTCGTCCGCATCAAGTCGCGTGAACTCAACCCTGACCAACGTGAAACTTCCATCACGGTGAAGCCGGGGGCCGCCAGCCAGGCCATCACCCTCTCGCTGAAAAGCATCTCCATTCATGAGACGCTCCGATACATCGCGGAGCTTTCCGGCCATCAACTCTCGCTTGAAGGTGGCAGCTATGTTTTGAGACCACTCTAAAACAGCGCCTCAAAAGCCTCGGTCATTCAGATTCACTACATTTGTAGTTGCCATTTCACGACAGATGTAGTGAAATGCTTTTAATTCATTAAATATGCCTGCCGCACCCGACATCTCCGACTCTGAATGGGCCATCATGGAGGCCCTGTGGGAGTCTTCGCCGAAGACCGCCTCGGAAGTGACCAAAGCCCTGCGCCCCACCATGAACTGGGCGGAAAACACCGTCCGCACCCTGCTCACGCGCCTGGTGGAAAAGGGGGCGCTCAAAACCGCCGAGAACACCAGCGGCACCCGCACCTTCCTTCCCGCCGTGAAGCGCGAGGCCTGCGTACGGGCCGAGAGCGAGTCCTTCATGCAGCGCATCTTTGGTGGCGCCGCCAAGCCCCTGCTCGTCCATTTCGCCCAGAACAGCAAGCTCACCGCCGAGGAGGTGAAGGAGCTCAAAAAGCTGCTCGATCAATCTCTCAATTCGTGAAGAGGATGAAAACTGCCTCCTTAAGCTTTCACATGTCGCTGTTCGCAGCGACTTTGCTGTCAGCCCAGGCCGCTCTGAGCCAGGAGCCAGACACCGATGGCGACGGCCTCTCCGACTTTGCGGAAAAGCACAAATACTTTACCGCCCCTGCCAAAGCAGACAGCGATGGGGACGGGAGACCCGACGGCATGCCAGAGGAGCGGCGAGAATACGCCTACAGCATCCGCACGCTCATCCGCGTGTTGAAGCCCTATGACCTCGCTTCGATGAATGACGACTATCAGGACGCCACCCTCTTGAAGGAAACTTCTGAATACGGTGAAATCGAGGTGGTCCACTATCCCCTGAACACTGTGGCTGAAGCCATCACGGCCAATCCTTCCTGGCGGACTGAATACGCAGGCATGCAGGACTGGCTGCGCCCCGGCATCACCACGAACTGGACGCATCAGATGCGCACGCAGCTCCTCGCCGAACTGGAGAGCGAAGACATCCATTTAGAAAAGCTCACCGACCGCGAAGTCGCGGAGAAAGTCTCGCGCTGGATGCTCCAGCGCATCAGGCCTCCAGCGACCATGTTCACCACCTTTTTCATCGACTTCTCCGGAGAGAAGCCCGCGCTGCTCAGCGGCTGCGAAAAGGCGTTTGAAAGAGAAAAAGGCAGGATGGGCTGGACCTTTGAGCAGCAGCTTCAGCACGAAGTTTTCGGCGCGGGAATGTTCGACCACAAATCGCGTGGCACCTGCACCTCCTCCGCCGTGTGCTGGACCACCCTTTTCCGTGCCCTGGGTCTTCCCGCGCGCCAGGTGCTGTGCATACCGGCTGTCGATGGGAACGACCCTGCGCAGCTCGAAATGATCAGGCACGGCGTCACCCACCACGGCGTGCGCAAAACCATTCTTGAAGGCATGGAAGGACTGCGCGGATTCGTGGCCCATACCTTCAATGAAGTCTTCATCGGCGGGCGCTGGGTACGGCTGAACTACAACAAGCTCGGGCAAAACATCCTCGATGAGAAATTGTACGGCCTCCTTACTCACACCCTCACTTTTCGAGACCTCAGCGAAGCAGGACTGTCCCCCACCTGGGGCAAACGCTACGCGCTGGGCCAGCGCAGCGCGGAGATCCCCACCGCCAATCCATTCACAGCTTTGGAAGTGAGCGACCTCTTTGGCTCGCATGCACAGATTCCAAATCCTGTCGTGAAGTCTCTGGCGGACCACACCGTGCTCACTGTCCAGCGTCTCATCTGGGCTGACTCTCCCCAGCGCCCGGCGTGGCTGACGCAGGAAATGCTGCATTCCACCATCCCGGACCGCGTACTCATCCTGGCACGTCCGGCGGAACACTTTGCCGATCAGAACCACCGCCAGTACCGGCGTTTCATTGACGCATCTGATCCGTCGTTTGTACTCAAAGGGGCCGACGGCACCGAGATACCGGCACGTCTGACCCTTGGATTCTATACCGTCAGCACTGAGTGCGAGATAGCCCTCTATATTTCCACGAATGACCGCGCCCGCATGAAGCCGGGAGTGTCATTCACCCTCATTCCTCAAAACCAAAAGGATCCGGCTCCCAAATGGGCCGTTCAGGAGGGCGTCACTCTCACCGCACCAAAACCATGAACATGCTCACTCAGCTTTTCGACTGGCTTCTCACCGCCAGCCTCCGTGCGTCGCTGCTCACCCTCGCCGCGCTGCTGATCCAGGCGGCATTGCACCGCCATCTCAGCGCCCGCATGCGCTACGCACTTTGGCTGCCGGTCCTCGTCGTGCTGCTCATGCCTGTGCTGCCGCAGAGCCGCTGGAGCATTGAGCAGGTTTTCCAGGCTCCTCCTCCGGCATTTGACCCAATGCCCCTGGCCGATCTGCCGTCGGTGGTCCGTTCAGCTTCAGAAACGCCTGTCCTCCCCTCCCCGCCGCCTGCTCCCATCAACTGGCAGGCGGCCTGCCAGCTCACCTGGGCCGGTATTTCCTCGGCCATGCTCGTCTTCGGCTGCCTTTCCTTCGTGCTCACCTTGCGCCGCTTCAAACAAGCGCGCCAGCCCGCCAGCGCGGAGCTCCTTGCCACGCTCGCCCAAATCTCCCGCGAGATACATCTGCGCCAGGTCCCTCGTGTCATGATCGCACCCTGTATCAGCAGCCCCGCTGTCACGGGTTTCCTGCGTCCCACCCTGCTGCTGCCCGCCGAGTTTGACCGCGAGTTCACACCCGAGGAGGCACGGCTCGTCCTCAGGCACGAGCTCATGCATCTCAAACGCGGCGACCTCCCCCTCAATGCCGTCATGTGCGTGCTGATGGCGCTGCATTGGTTCAATCCCCTGCTCTGGATCGCCTTCTTCAAAATCCGCGCCGATCGCGAAGCCGCGTGCGATGCCCAGGTGCTTCACGACGCGCCCAATGACCGCCGCATTGCCTACGGCCACGCGCTTCTCAAGGTCGAAACCGCCTTTTGTCCGCGCGGCCTCAGCCTCGGTTTTGTCGGCATCTTTCAGCGCGGGGCAGCCCTGCGCTCCCGCATCCGCTCCATCGCCACCCATCGCGCCCCGCATCCTGTCATGAGGTTTTTCATCTGCCTGTGCATCGTGCTGATGACTTTCCTCGGCATCACGCGGGCACAGCAGCCGAAGCCCGCAGGCAGCGCTCCGATCATCGCGATCGAAATGAGAATCATCGAGTTCAAAAAGCCCACCGAGTGGAATTTTGGCGGCAAACTCCCGGCCGAGGAAACGCTCTCTTTCATCTATGAAGAGGTGTCTGCCGAGACACTCGCGGTACAACTGCGTGAGATGCTCAAAGACGAAAACGCCAGGACCACCGCCTATCCGCGCATGGTGACCGCGGACAAAAACAAGATCGTGGTGCGAAGCATCGTCAACACACCCTTCAAAGGCGGCTACCTGCCGATCGGCCTGGTCTGCAAATTCACTCCTGCCCTGCATGGCACACAGGTCAGACTGGATGTCGACATCACGGACTCCGACCTTATCGATCCCGCCACCGGTGCGGTGGTTTCTGAGGTCAAGGGCGACCACCCCACCACACGCAGCCGGGTGTACCGTGGCAGCCACGAGATCCAGGACGGACATTCCTGCATCATTGCCGGCTGGGAAAACGGCAAGCCCGAGGGCAAACTGCCGCTGCTTTATGTGATCACCCCTCATGTGATCTCTCCCGGAAAAGACGGGCTCCCCGCTGACGCCGGTGCCGCCCCAAAGTCTGAAACCAGCAGAGACTTCGCCATCGGCCAGTCCAGCTTCCGGCCCGGTGACTCCATTGTCATCACTTCCGTGAAGCGCTCCGCGGACATGCTCACCGTCGGGCTGGACTATGAGCTCGCCAGCACCGGCGAAGCCACCGCCGCGCTCTACCTCACCTCCGCCATGAAAGCTGCGGATGAAAAGTCTCCCCCCTTTAATGCGAAGCAGCATGCCGTTGTAAAACGGGGCCGCGGCAGCGTGGTCCTGCAGCATCCGCTGCCCGCGCAGGGCCTCCCGCACGTCACGCTGTATGACAGAGAACATCAGCCGATTGGTGGCATCTACTTCGGAAGCACCAAGGAGGCGGCAGACTCCAGGGCGTTTCAGTTGAATTACATGACCCCATCGGCGTCCGGCGAGATAGTCATCACCGCACAGGAAACGTCCATCGACCCCGCCACCAAAATCCAGACAGCCAAAGGAGACGCACGGTGCAAGGTGGGAGAAATCTCCATCCAGGCGGCAGAACTGGTCTGCGACCCCAGGGCGCAGCAGCTCAAAATTCGCGGCCCGTTTACCCTGATGCTGGGTTCTGGAAAAAAACACAGCAGCACGTCATCCGAATCTTCAGCCGTGCTTGATCTCGCTTCCGGCAAGCTGACCACCATGGGCCCTCACGAGACAGAAATCGTCACAACTCCCGCCACGAATCAGGTCACCAGTCGCGCTGTGGAAGCCGAGCTCAAAGCCGCCGAACTCCGCAAGGCCCGTCCACAGCAGTATGACTTCAACAAAGCCATCCTTGGCGACGTGGTCCGCTTCCTCGCCACCGATGCGCGCATCGATTTCATCGCCCTTCCCGATGACAATCCCATCGGCCAGAGGCTGACCACTTTCAGCCTCCGCGGCAGCCCCTTTGAGGTGCTGGAAACGATTTGCCGGGCCAATTCTCTCATGCTGGTTCTTGACCACGAGCGGTGGCTCATCCGTCCTTCTGATGATGCGGATCTGATCGAAAAACACTATTCGCTGCCGGAGACACGGGCCGGCGTGGAAGACATCCTCCGCGACATCACTCTCCTTTTGGGTTCAGAGGAAGCCAGGCCGGCAAAGGGCCTTCCCCGGCCAAGTGTCGCATTTGACAAGGAAAAAAACTCTTTCTCGGTCAAGGGCACGCGGCTGCAGCAGACATGGATCGCCGGCTATTTCACCGGGCTCAGCGGTTTGGCGCAGGCCCGCAATGCCAAGTGATCCTGGGTTGAACTTGCGCCAAAGCTCTCCCAGGATGCCGCGTTCATGGCATCCACCCCAGACCTCGACCTCACCCAGCGCCTGCGCGAAAACGCCTGGATCGGCGATGCCGTTCTGGAGCTCTACGTCCGCAGCTTCATCCTGCGGCAGCACGGCAAAGTGGATGCCGAGATGAAGACACGCTTCACCTGCAACCAGTTCCTCTCCTGCACCGGCAATCCCACCGCCGTGGAGGCCGACATCGGCGTCGTGTATCAGCGCGAAGGCCTGGAGGCCGCCTTTGCCTGGATTCGAGAGAATCTGGAGCCGCTGTTTCTCAAGCAGGAGGCCAAGCGCGCCCGCACGGGGAAGTGATTACGCCCTCTGACCCAGCGCCTTCAGCTTCGCCTCTGCCTCGCTCCACGGCACATCATGCGGCAGGCGCTTCGTCGTCGCTGCGAGCGCGGCCGTCACGCCGGCGGCCTCACCCATGGCCACGGAGTTTCCTGTCACGCGGTAGCTTGCATGCGCGATGAAATCTCCGCTGATGTTGCGCCCGGCCATCATCAGGCCGTCCACATCTTTCGCGATCAGGGCGCGCAGCGGAATGTCATACGGCTTCACCTTCACGCCCGCATTGCTGTAGGCGGACTTTTTGTTCATGTCCGCGCTCAGCGCGTGAATATCCACGCTGAAGGTCGGACGCACCACGGCGTCATCATACCGCGCTCCCGCGATCACATCGTCCTTGCTCACCGTGTAGCGTCCCGCGATGCGCCGCCCGTCGCGCACGCCGATCTGCTCCGCCGTCGCGGCGATTTGCAACCCTTCCCATGGGCCGCCGAGCTTGCGTAAACCATTTACGATCTTGTTCATTTCGAGGCGCGCCTGCACCGTGGCCTCGGTGATCTTCGCCGCATCAAAGCACGGCACGCCATACTGGTGGTTCATCATCACCAGCAGCAGATTGTCGCGCACCTGCCACAGCGTGGGTTTGGCATAGGAGGGGAAATGCCCGGCGCGCTTGATTTCCGCCAGGAACAGGTCTTTGGAGATCGCGTCAGCCTTGCTCGGATCCGACTTGTGAATGAAGGACTCCAGCGCGGCGGCATCTTTGCACATCAGGAGCGCATTGAGCGACATGGGCTGGCAGGGACATGAAGCGGCCTCGCCATACTCAAACGCACAGCCCGCCAGCGCTCCGAGGTCGCCATCGCCTGTCGTGTCAATAAACACCGGCGCCTTCCATGCCTGCCGTCCCGACTTCGACTCCGTCACAATCGTTGTGAGCTGTTTTCCTTCGCGGTAGGCGGCGCAGACACGCGTGTGGAGCTGAAACTTGATGCCAGCCTCCACAAACATTTCCTCCAGCAGCAGTTTCATGCCCTCCGGCTCGTAAACAACGCTCTTGTGGCTGGTGCCGCGGCGCATCCCGCGCTCATCCAGACGCTTGAGCAGCTCCTGATTGAAACCCGGTTTGTCAAAATCCAGCAAGTAGCCCAGCAAGCCCGCCGTCCACACACCGCCGAGGCAGCCCCGCCACTCAAACACCCGCACTTTTGCGCCAGCACGTGCCGCAGTGATAGCCGCCGCGACGCCTGCGGGTCCGGCACCGCAGACGATGACATCCGCATCCTCCACCAGCGGCAGGTCCTGCGCAGGTTCATGAAACTGGCCCGCGATAGTCTTCTCCACTTCGGCCGCCGACATGATGCCCGGTGTCACCAGAGCTCCGGAAAAGGCGGCGCGCAGAAAAGAACGGCGTTTGAGATCAGATGGGGCGGGAGTGCTCATGGTCTTATTGGAGTCAGTTCGTTGGCGGATTTGGACACAATCATTCCTCACTTTTCACCATCAGCGACTCGGCCTGAACCGCCACCGCCTCATCACACTTTTTCAGAGCCTCCTGGAGTTTTGCACGATCCCCGCCGCTTTGCTGGATCAACCGCTGGGCAATGGCCAGCGCCGGCTCAAACCGCCCGTCGCCATCGGCATCCAGCCAGACCGGGTTCGTCGAGCCGACCACGCGCGGCACAAAGGTCTTGCTGCTCGGTTGGTAGGGGCGGGGAATCTCCCAGAAAGGCTCGGTGACACCCGGCCCCGTCGCGATCACCACCAGATGCACGTCATGCGCCGGCTTCGGCAGTTCCCAGACGATGCGGGCCTTTTCACCCGCACGGTGGTCATCCTGAATTTTTTGCTCACGGATCAAAACACCATTCGCAAACAGCTCCACGCGGTCGGCCTGTGTCCAAGCCGGGCCAAAGACCGAGGCCTCCACCTTGATCTTCTCCCCCAGGCCCGTCGCGAGATCTCCCACGGTGAACTTGTCATTCACCTTCACCTGCGCCAGCAGCCCCAGGCTCACCAGCAGCCGTCCTTCCTTGTAGCTGCGCCAGACTTCATCCAGATCGAGATTGGCCGCATCCGCATCCTTCGCCGCCACATAGGTGCGCCCTTGACCCAATATGAAGCGGTTCACGTCGTGGCTGTCGCTCGAGGCAATCGCCGCGATGCGGTGCCCACGGTTCAGCAGGGCAAACCAGTCCCGGTAAAGAAGATGAATGTCCGACTGCATCGCCGCCGAGGTGATGACTTCCATCGCATCAATGCCCGCCAGGGCCTCCGCCTGCCGGTGTCGGCCTGTCTTCGGGTTGAACTGAATGCCGCCAAAGGGGATGAATCCGCTGTGCAGATCCCGCGGGTGATTCAGCGTGATCACCTTCACTCCTGGTGTCGCACGGATCTCCGGCAGCAGCCTGGCCCAGTCCTCCATCTCGTGGTTCGCCACACGGGCGCCAGGCTCGATGGGGAACGCATTGAAATGGCCATGCTTCGTCGTCACCTCATTGCCGATGACTGGCGTGAAGCGCTCCGCCACACCCATGCTCGCCGCGCTCGGCGCATAGTCTGTGTGGTGATTGTGATCTGTCGCGATCGCCAGCTCAATCCCCTCTCCCGCAATCGTGAGCATGCGCTCCTCGATCTTCGCATCGCCATGCCCGCTGTGCGTCAGCGTGTGGATGTGACTGTCTGCCGCGATCCACCCTGCCGTGGGCACTTCGCGCCGCAGTTTGAGCGCCACCGGCTTGGTTTCTCCGGCTCGCAGGGAGATGGCCGCGCGTTGCACGCCCCATTCAAAGCCGCGCCCCGCAGTCAAAATATAGTCGCCCGGTGGCAGCGAAAGCACGGCCTTGCCGTTGCGCGCATACACCACGCCCACACGCACCGCCACCTCGCCCGCGGGCTCTGCGCGCAGCGGCTGCAGGGTTCCGTCTGTGCGTGTCAGAGTCAGCCGGCATGGCAGTCCTTTTCCCGTTTCGTCATCGGTCACGGTCACATCCATCTGCGCACCGCTCATCGTTTCCGCGACCGGTCTGGACGCGATCACGATGGGCCCGACTTCGACGTCATCCAGGCCTGAAGGCGCTTCGATGGTCAGCACGTTTTCTCCATCGCGCAGACTCCCGGCCGGGATCGCCAGCAGGCTTTCCATCGCCGTTTCCGCCGTCACCAGGGTGCCCAGCTTTCGCCCGTTCAGCAGCACCGGCCAACCCAGTTTCACGTCCCGCTGCCAGATCCGCAGCGTCTGCTCAGCGCCATTTGCCTTTGCCTCAAACCGCTTCTCCAGCCGCTCAGCATCCACAGGCTGTTCCTTGAAATTCTCCCACTCAAACTGCCCCGGCTTGCCAAGATGCAGCTTCCTGGCCTCCACGGTCAAATCCTCCGCCATGAGGCTCAATGCTGGCAGGCAAAACAAAATCCATTTCATCACATCCGAACGGCCCCATCGGGTCTCGCCTATCTCCCAGCCATTGAATTGCCGCGCCTTTCGGCCCAAGCTGGGCGCATGCATCACTACCCTGTCCTTCACACCTCTGCACCCGCATTGGACTGGTCCCGGGCCACGCCGGTGGAAGGTTTCGCTTTCCCCTGGGAGGACCGGACCGCGCCTCTCACCGAATTCCGGGCTCTGTGGGACGACGAACGCTTTCATTTCCGCTTCGACTGCGTGGATGACGATCTCGTGCTTCCAGACGGGCCCACGGCCAAAGACCGTGTGCTCGGCTCCGACCGCGTGGAAATCTTCCTCGCTCCTGATCTCAGCCTGAAGCCGTACTACTGCCTGGAACTGTCTCCACGCGGCGATGTGCTTGCCTACGAAGCGAATTTCTACCGTGAAATGAACTGGGACTGGCAATGCGAAGGTCTGCAGCTTTCCGCGCACATCGAAGGCAATCGCTACTCCGTCAACGGCAGCCTGCCACTCGATACGCTGCGTGCCTTGAAGGTGCTCAAGCCCGGCTCATCCGAATTCTACGCGGGCCTCTACCGTGCCGAGTTTCACCATCGGTCTGATGGCAGCGTTCATTCCGGCTGGATGCCGTGGGTGAATCCCAAAACGGAGCGCCCCGACTTTCATGTGCCCGCATCCTTTGGCGTGCTGGAACTCGTGGGTTGATGCGTCACTTCACACCTGCCGGCGCATAATTCGACACCGTGTCCCAGGCGATCTTCTGCAGAATGGCATGCTGTTCCGCGCTGATGCTGCGCTCAGGAGCCGTGTGTCCCACGGGACTGATGCGATAAATCGCGGCAAAATTGCAATACGCCGCCAGAGCCATGACGTGCCCCTGGCCGTGACCGATGGGATCGCGAAAGAGCGCGGACTGCTTGGTGATGCCGGGAAATTCCCCCGCCACCACCATGGCGCGCAGCTTCACCACGGCATCTCCCACAGGAATGATGAACACACATTTCCTGCCATGCTTTTGATTTAGTTCGGACACCTGCGCTTCGAGCTGCTTGCGCCAGCCATCGACGGCCGCCTGCAAGTCCGCGATCATGGCCTCGTCACGCCTGGCATTGTCTTTGATGCGCAGATCAGGCTGTCCCGGAGCTGGAGCAGGCACGTCAAAAGGATACCACGAGGCCTGAACCAGAAAGCGCATCTTCGGATTGTGCTCCAGGCCGAGGTTCACAAAATTCGTGATGCCTTCATCCGGGACCAGCACGTGCGGCGCCATGGTGAAGACATCCACCTCGCCAGCGGTGAGCGCCTTCTTCGCCAGGTTCTTTTCATCCGCGAGCTGCCAGTGCTGGATCACGCGCGAGCCGCCTATGCCCTGTCTTCCTGCAAGTTTGTGCCCCTGAATGTCCGTGGACTTGACCATCTCCTCGATCATAGCCGGCACAAACATGTGAAAGCTGTGCCCGGTGTAAAAGATGCGCTGGCCTGGAACCGCAGCGGGGGTGTCAGCCGCGAAGGCGCCGGACAGAGAGAGGGTCAGGCAAAAAGTGAGGAAGAAGCGGCGGTGAATGGGCATTCTCCAGCAACGTGCCCTCAGGGCTCTTCATTGCGTCCGTCCCCGTGATCGGCGTCAGATTCATCCAGGTTCGCCAGCTCGCTCAGCACCGTCGTGGCATACGTGCCCTTGGGCAGATCAAAACGAAACAGCAGGTCGCGCTTCTCCATCACTTCCATCGCAGCGTTGAGCGGACGCAGGCGCATCACCCGTCGCTCCTGCCGCAGACCGAAAGCTTCCAGACCGGCGGTGATCTCCGGAAACTCAGACAGCAGTTCTTGCTCGAGCCTGCGCACTTCGTCCACGCTCTGCAGTTCGCCGTTGCCCCACAGCGGTGCCGTGAGCTCCACAATGCCTTTTTCAAAACGCGCAGTTTCATCGCCCCGCTGATTCGCGGGCAGCAGCAGGGTGCCATTGTCTGCAAAACCGAAAACCTCGCCCTTCAGCGGCCGGTCCCAGGTGCCGCCTGCCATGCGAACCGCCACCACCGCATTGAACAAATGACTCCGTGCCGCGGAAAGGAGCAGCCCGCGCAGCAGGCGGTCTCCCGGCGTGAATTCGCCGCGAAACATCGCCTCCGCCTTCGCCATGTTCTGTCCATCATTGCCAAAACGCTGCGTGCCGAAAAAATTCGGCACTCCCTTCTCCATGATTGCCTGCCAGCGCTGCGCGGCGGATGCCGCATCGAAGTCTGGCTCGCGCAGCCGGATCGTGAAGCGATTCCCCCGATGAATGCCGCGCCGCAGCTTTCGAGTGTTCCGCGTGATGCGCAGCACACGCAGTCCCTCAGATTCCAGCACTGCGGGTTCTGGCGACGCCTGCCCCGGCATGTGCAGGCTGAACCACTGCCGGGTGACTGCGTGGCGGTCCTTTAAGCCGCAATGGCTGACCAGCCGCCGCCGGATGCCCAGCGCATCCGCCAGTCGTGCCGCTGCCGTGTTGCTGTCCAGATTTCGCTTTTCCACCCATGCGAGGCAATGCTCCCCCTCGCCCGAGGGTTCAAAGCCCAGAATCTCCTCCACCACGAAATCTTCCGGCTGCACCTTGAAGCGCGCGCGGCCCAGCGGGCCGCCATACAAAAAGGAAAGATCGTGCGAGGCTGAAGTCATGCTCAGCACTGCGGCCCGGTCACCAGATGTTTGGGCAGATCCGCCACGCGCTCACAGCCCACCTGCTCCATCACCTGCTTGAGCTGGCGCTTGAGCATCGTCATCGTGTGATCTCCGCCGTCTTTACCGAGTGCGGCCACGCCATACATAAAGGACCTCCCCATGAAGGCAAATTTTGCGCCGCTGGCCAGTGCGCAGGCCACATCCGGGCCGGCGCGCAGTCCGCTGTCGATCATCACGGTGGTGCGCTGGCCAAATTTCTTCGCGAGCTCGGTCAGCGGTTTGATGGTGGACTGCCCGGCATCAAGCTGGCGCCCGCCGTGATTGGACACAATGAAGCCATCCGCCCCGAGGCTGAGGGCAGTTTCAGCGTCTTCTTCAGTGACGACGCCCTTCACCACCAGCTTGCCTTTCCAGCGATCACGCAGGGCCTTGATCTTCGTCGGATTCAGGCGGCCCGAGAAAGTCTTGTTCATGAAAAGGCCGAGGTGCTTCATGTTCAGCCCCTTCGGCAGATACGGCTTCATGGTTTTGAACTCCGGCGCACCCGCAGCGAGCTGGCTGAACGACCACGTGGGGTGCAGCATCATCTGGATCACATTGCGCACGGACATGCGCGGCGGGATGGACAGCCCGTTGCGGATTTCCTTCGGCCGGTAGGCAAAGGTGGGCGTGTCCGCGAGGATGACGAGCACCGGAAAACCCGCATCTCGCGCGCGGTCCAGCAGTTTGTCACGCAGCGCATCTTCCGCCGGATGGTAGAGCTGAAACCATGCTTTCCCCTGCGTGATCTCGGCCACAGTTTCAATGCTGGCCGTCGCCACCGTGCTGAGCGTGAAGGGAATGTTATGCTGATGAGCCGCCTTCGCGATGATCTCGGTCGCCTTCGGCCAGACTAGGCCCTGCAGGCCGATGGGCGAGACACCAAAGGGTGCGTCATAAGTCGTGCCAAAGAGCTCCGTCTTCAGATCAGACCCCGGATAGTCCCGCAGATACCACGGCCGGAGCTGCACCTGCCGGATTTCATCCGTGTTGCGCTGCAGATTGATGTTTGAGAAACAACCGCCCTCCAGATACTCAAACGCAAAGCGCGGCACCCGCTGGCGCGCTCTCTCGCGCAGATGCTCAATGGAGGGGTAGTTGGAATTGAAAACTTCAGACATGATTCAGGAGATGGCAATCAAGCCACTAAACGCCGGATTTGCCAGCTTCCAACATCCACACTGAAAATCCTGAAACCCACGTAGCCTGCCTCGTGGGCCACTGCCTCACTCCGCCTTCTTCAGCTCCGCCAGCATTTCCAGCAGGTTGTCCGTGAGGATGACGCTGGTGTCTTCCTGCACCTGATTGGTGCCCAGCCAGGTCTCGTAGCCGCCGAGCTTGTGCTGCTCCAGGGTGGGCAGGTAGCCGTGCCGCCCGTTCGCCAGGCCGACGACCATGGTCTGCGGAAACGGGCTGCGCTTTTTCAAATCGAGCCCGATTTCCACGAAGGTCTCAAACGGAATGCAGCAGACGGCAAAGTCGCCGATGCGAATGGCCTGAAGCTGCACGGTGATGGTCTCCTCTTTGCGCTCCGCCGCATTCACGACGCTGCCTGCGTAATTTTTCGCCAGGCGCGGCAGCTTTTCGACGGCCTCCTTGTCCTTCACCGCGAGAACCGCCTTCGCCTCCGCCACATCCTGCTCGGAAGGGCGCCGGTATTTCAGCGTGATGTCACGCTGGAGCATGCCCAGCGTCACATCAGCCCGATGCTTCTCGATTTTCCGGTGTGCAAACCATGCGGTGTCCGCCGCCTTCTGCGCCACAATGCGGATCTGCTCAAACGGTTCACGCGGGGGCCGCGTCACGCCAAAGGGGATGTTGTTGATGTCCCCTGACGTGCCATTGGACATCATCGCCACAAAGTTTTCACCCCCACGCACGCGAGAAGGCATGACGCGGGCAAACTCACCGAAGTAGTCCGACGACATCTCCCCCTCCGGCGCGCCGCCCACGTAGTGCAGCGAGTAGTTGGCATACACGGCGATGGGTTTCCGCTTCGCATCCTGCACCGAAAGGATGGTGATGTCTGGATCAGTGGGGCCCGCCGGACGATCAATCGTGTTCGGATCCGTGCCGGGGTTCATCTTCACCTTGTCCAGGCGGCCAAAGGGATTGAGCGGCATTTTGCCCGGCTTCAAATACCAGCGGCGGTTGAAAACTTCGTCAGGAAGCGGATGCGCCGCCGCGCCCACCGCCGCTGGTCTCAGCGCCGCGTGCGCCTGGATGATCGACCCGGCAATGCCCTCCACAAAGCGCTTGTAATACCGCGCCGCCATCTCGCTGCGCGTGTTCACGGAGGGCCCGCTGTGCGTGTGCGTGGAGCTGATGAGCATCTTGTCCGGTGTCATGCCCGTCTTTGCCGCTGCGATGGCCTTCGCCTCATTCAGCACGTCCGGTCCGGCACCCAGCACATCCACCACCACCATCGCCAGCGCGGTCTTGCCATCATCCAGCACGAGCGCGCGCGCATGAAACGCATCATGCGCCTTGCTCGCAGGATTGGCGCTGAATCCGCCGGGCATGTTCATGGGAAACTCCGTCGGCGTAATGTCCACCGCCGCCGCTCCGGCACGAAGCGTTTTCGTTTGAGCCAGAAGCGGGGAGGCGAGGGCGAGCAGGGCGCAGGCAATCAATTTCATGGCCGCTCAATACGTACCTGCGGGCGCGATTCTCGTGGCAAATCACCGCGAAATGCCCGCTTTGAGCTTCAGCGCTTCGAGAAGACTCTCACGCTCCTCCGGAGATTCATACAGCAGCCCGCCATTGAGCCTGCGGCTCATCTTCTGCACCTCGCTGTCGCCCGGATAGCGTTCGCCCATCACCTCTTGCAGGGCGGTCTGGGCGATGCTGCGCACAGGATAAAATTTCTCCCGCAAGGTGCCGCAGGCGCCATTGACGACGAAGTGGCCGTCCTGCAGCGCCGCTACAAACCAGTCGATGCAACGCCGGTCCCTGAGCCGGCGCAGTGTCTTCGCGGCGCTGATCCGCACCGCGGGATACTCCGACCACGCCATCTCCCGGGACGCCTTCTCCACAGCTTCTCCATCTCCAAGAGCGGCAGCAATCACGATCAGCATGCCGCGTACCTCGGGGTCCTTCTCTCGCGCCATTTCCCTGTGCACCTCTGGCAGCAGCCCGCCGCCTTCTTTACGGCAGTCCTCAATGATGGCCTCCCGTTTCCGCTCTGTCGGCATGGTGCTTTGCCTCCAGTAGTAATCCGCGTCCGGATTGGCAGGATCGCACTCATGTCGAAGCCGGGCCATGATGCCCGCAAAAGCAGGGCTCGGCCTGTCGCTCCATTGGAGAACCAGACAGGGCACCAGCAAAAACAGCAGGGCAACCATGAGGCGGTCGTGACTCATGCCCATGGAACGAACAGGGCGGTCCAGTCATTAGTCTAACCGCTGTCTTTTTAGTTCGTCGGGTTCTCATACCAAAACACGCCGAGCTGGTCGCGCTCCTCGCAGGTGATGACATCAAGGTCTCCATCCCCATCCAGATCAAGCGTCTGCATCAGGTCATACTTCAGGCCTTCCGGTCCCCCGAGCGTGTGCTGCTTCCACGGACCGCCGCGCTGCTGCTCCAGCCACACGATGCCTTCGAGCGGTCCCTTGGCGTTTTCGCAGGTGAAGAGAATGTCGGGCAGCTTGTCGCCATTCACATCCGCGATCTTCACGGCCTTCGCGTCGCCCAGGTTCGCGCCATCCAGCTTCACCCCATGCTCCTCCCAGCCGCCATCGGCCTTGCGCAGACAGAGGATAATCTCCACCGGCTTTGCCGCCACCGCCACATCCACCCGTCCGTCTCCATTCACATCGCCGAGATCCGCAAACATCACCTGCTTGCCCAGCCCGCCAATGGCATGCTCCTTCCACGGTGCATGCTCGCGGTTCGCCGCCGCCCCCGGATTTTCAAGCCAGAACACACCCGTATGCTCCCCTTTGCGATCGCTGATCACCGCATCCGCATCCCCGTCGCCATCCATGTCCTGCGGCGTGACTGACATGACCCAGCCGGCATCGCGCAGCTTGTGCAGCGTCCACGCCTGGAGGTCATCCGCCTTTTCCGGTGCCTGCAGCCAGCTCACCGCCGCACCTTTGTTTTTGGACGCCACCAGCAGGTCCGGCCCATGCTGCCCATCGAGATCCAGCGCCGCCGCCTGCATCCACATCTGCGTGTTCTTCGCCACCGGAAAAGGCTGGGTAGTCCATGCGCCATTCACCCGCCGATGCCAATACAGCGTGCACGTTTTACCCTCCGTGCCGCTGACCACCTCCAGCTCTCCATCTCCATCCAGATCTGCAAAGATCGCCTCCTCCACATTCGTCACCTCGCCCACCGTGATCTTTTCCCACGGTTCCCGCGCCTTCGCCGTGCCTGGATTCAAATACACCCGCACCACACCGCCCTCCTCCCAGCCGGTGACAATGTCCGGCAGGCCATCCTTGTTCAGGTCTCCCAGCTTCACCCCGTCCGCTCCGCGCGATGACTTGTCGATGGTATGGCGCAGCCATGGCGTTCCGGGCGCCAGAACGACGGTGTCGTCAGCTCTCAATAGAACCGCGGAATACAAGGTGCAGAAAAGCAAAAGGGAGCGCATGCCGCTACTGAACGTGGGAACCGTCCGCAAATCGCACGATTTCACCTCGGCTCCCACAGGTTCGCAGAAGCGGGCAAAAAGGCTTGTCTGGACGAGAGCCTCCACGGTAAAATGCTGTTCTGAATCGCATACTTCCCATGAAAACGCGGACCATCATCACTCTGACAGCGCTTCTTTGCTTCTCGGGATCGCTTCTGGCCCTCACTCCCGTTCAGGAGGCCCGGAATCATCTGGAGCACGCCATCGGGCTCCTCAACAAAAAGGAGGAGGGTGCGGGGAAGAAACGCAAGACCTCCATTCCCAACATCATCAGCGTTCTCTCAAACACCGAGACGCGCCTCAATGAGGTGAAAAAGAACAAGGGCACCAATGTCAATGCGGCGCTGGAATTTGTCGCCACCGCCAAGACGGAGCTGGAAGCCGCGAAGTCCGGCTCTGAATCAGAGCACCTGGCCAAAGCGGAAGCCGCCCTCCAGGAAGCTCTGAAAAGAGTGCGCAAGATGGCGCAGATCAACAAGTCGCTCTAATTGGCCCGCGAGCTCGTCAGAAACGCCAGCAGATCGCGCAATTCTGCATCCGTGAGCGACATCACCAGCCCCTGCGGCATCAGCGAGGTTTTGAGCTCGGTGCGGCTGACGATGTCCGTCTGCGGAAAGGAGCGCTCCTTGCCCGTCAGGTCCCGGAAGACCTCGCTGCTGGAAGAGCGCAGCATGATGCCGATAAACTCAGTGCCATCCTTCAGCTTGACCTGCGAGGGATAAAACTGCGGAGCCACCTCGCGGCTCGGCTCCAGAATGGAGCGCAAAATAGCGGCGCGGTCCCCCTGCCTGGCGACCAGGCTCAAATCAGGCCCCACCACATTGCCACGGCCACTGTGCCGGTGGCAGGTGGCGCAGAGGCCGACTTTGGAGTGGAAAAAGATGCGGCGGCCGGCCTCCACATCGGCCTTGCCTGGCACTGCATCAATCCTCTTGAGCCACGCAGCAGTGTCATCAAAGGCAGGCCAGGTCGTGCTCATCACGAAGGTTGAGTCCTTGTCTGAAAACCGCAGCGCGCGCCGCGCCTCATCACGCAGCATCTCATCCTTGCCCGCGGCCAGTTTCACCAGCAGCGCCTGCTCTTCCGCCTTGGAGGAGGTCGCCAGTCCCACGACCGCATCGGCCCTCAGCTCCACCTTTTGCGATTCATCTGCGGCGATCTCTGCCAGCACCGCGCGCGCATCATCCGCATTGCGTGCCGCCAGCGTGCGCACGACCTCCTGACAGAGCACCGGATTGCCCACGGCAAAGAGCTCGCGCAGCAGCGGCACTGTGAGCTGCTTGTGTGTGGCCGGCACCAGCCGCAGTGCATAACCTTTGAGCTGTGCGGGAGTCTTCGGACTGGTGATTCGCTCGACCAGCACCTCGGGATTCGTCACCCCTGCGCCCGGATCACCACGCAGGGTGTTCCAGGTGGCGAGCACAGCCTCAAACAGACGGTAGTCGAGCGTCGGGTCCGAAAGCATCGCTTCGACCTGCGGTGCAAACTGAGTCAGCACCGCATCGGCGATCCAGCGCAGACACTCAAAGCGGATCTCAGGATCCGTATCGCTTAAAAGAGCGCCCACCCACTTCCCCTCGTTCAAATCAACCCGGCGCAGCGCCACAAACGCCCAGACGCGGTCCTGCACCGGCAGCTTTTGCAACGCCTCAACCGACCATTTCTCACGCGCCAGCGCGGTCAGGGCGGCATCCGCGAGATATGCATCAGCCCCTCGTGCCAGTTGAAGAAGCTTGGACGTCTCGAGTTTCGTTGCACCCGTGCGCAGGCCCTCCGCCAGGCGCGCGTCGTCATTCAACGCATCAGGCCTGGCTTTCACCCACGCAGCCTTCGCCGGATCGATCTCCAGCTTCCAGAGCCGCCCGCGTTTGTGGATGGGATAAGAGCTGAACACCCAGTCATTGAGATAAAACGCCCCATCAGGCCCCACCGCCATGCAGGTCGGGCGGAAGAAGTCGCTGCCTTTGACCAGCGGGATGCGCTCAGACTTATAGCCCGCGCCCTGACGCGTGAGCGGAAAGTAATCCACGCTGTGATCACTCCAGCTTGGGATCAGCACACCGCCGCCGAGTTCCACGATGGCGCAGGGCCCCTCCCCACACGGATGCACCATGCCAATGGTGCCGCGCAGTTCACCATTCATGCCCACAAACGGATGCACCGGCGCGCTGCCATACACCCACTGGAAGCCGTAGTCCGCCCCCTCGACAACATTCAGCAGCCGGCACGGCGGGCGGCTGCCAGGATCATTCTCAGCAGCAAAAATCTCGCCGTCCTGGCGCACCAGCAGGCCAAACGGATTCCAAAAACCACGCGCGATACGTCGCATCTGCCGGCCATCTGCGGTGCAGCGAAACACGCCGCCCTCGCCACGTCCGCTGACTTTGGAGCCATCCCTGGCCGTGAGCGTCCAGTCCTTGCCAAAGTTTTCCCCCAGCGAAAACACCAGCCCTCCATCTGGATGCCAGGCCATGCCGCTGAGGCCATTGTGCGGATAGTCCGCCACGGAATCGAGTGCAGCCAGGTTTTCCTCCACATCGCCCACGCCATCGCCATCCGTGTCCTTCACGCGCAGCACACGGTCGCGCTCGGCCAGGTAGATCCAGCCGTCCGGCCCCACTTCCACGTGCATGGTGGCATCGGTCTTGTCGTAAAACACCCGGCGGTTTTTGCCGTTCGCATCAAACACCAGCACCTCGTCATGCACCGGCCCGTCGTAGTCTTCCGGGCGAAAGTGCGTGTGGCAGGAGATGGAATAAATCTTCCCATCTTTGTCCACCGCAATGCCCGTCGGCGTGACGAGATCCGGATGCTCGGCCAGCAGCGTGAGCTTCACGCCCGGCTGCAGCGTTTCGATCTGCGGCGGCAGTTGGTCCGGCACTTCCGGTGATTTGGTGGGCGCAGTTCGGGGAGCGCCGAAGACGGACGCAGCCCCGGCCAGGGAAAGGAGAAGCAGGAGTGGTTTCATAAACTTAGGCAGTGCGGACACGTTCCAAAGCCGCGGCGATTTCTTTTTCGATGACCGGCAGCGGATTGAGCAAAGCGAGCGGATCAGCCACGGGCGTGACTTCGTTGGTGCGAGGGTCCCAGTTCACCGGGCCAAAGCGGCATGGCGCAGGGTTGCCTGTGAGGATGTGCATTCCCGCATCATCCTTGTCGAAGTGCCAGAACTCGAACGGGAAATGAATGAAGCCGTGCTTCTCCATCATCGCGGTGATCTCCAGCCGCGTGGCCACATGCTCCGGCGCGACGAATGGCGACCTCATGGGCGTACATTCGCTCATCTCGAGATAGGGGTAACCACGCCAGACCTCGGTGCCGTCGTCACGACGAAAGACCGAGATGTCGATGGCCGAACCCGACATGTGTGCGCCGATCTTCGGCATGTTGGCCGTCAGCACGATGGCACGGCGGAACATCATCTCCGTGCTCGGGATCTCTCCGCCCAGCTCCCAGATGCACTTCTTCAAAACCGTGTCAAACACCGAGGGCTTGCGCACCAGCTGCCGCTGCATGTCCAGCGAACGAAAACCGTCCTCGATCTTCAAGATCCAGCCGCGCTCGTTCATCTCACGCCCGATGGTGATGACATCGCGCACGAGGCTTTCGCGCAGAAAGTAAACGCGCTCCAGATCGCCCGCGATCTTGCTCGTGGAAAACTGCATCTCCACATTCGCGGCAGCTGCTGCGTCTGGAATCGAGGCGAAGCGTTCGCCGCACTCGTTGACCGGAAACGCGATGAGCTTCTGCACAATCGCATAGCCCTGCTCCATCTGATCCGCCCAGTAGGCGCGGCGTGCGGCTTCGTCGTTGCTGTTCATGGGCGGTTTACTTGGCTTTGCGCACAGCGATCGCCTCCACTTCGTAGCGCAGCGAAGGCGGCAGGCAGTTGGTGATGGTGGTGCGCGCCGGCGAGGGCTGCGGGAAATACTCGCGGTAGAGCTGGTTGTACAGCGCCACATCCTCGGCATCGCGCACGTAGTTCCGCGTCTGCACCACATGCTCCAGATCACTGCCCGCGGCCTCCAGCACTTTTCGCACGTTCTCAATGCTGCGCCGAAACTCGCCTTCGAAAGTGTCGCTGATGATGTTGCCCGCCTGATCCACGGAAGCCTGTCCTGAAACAAAAATCAAATCGCCCACCACCACGCAGGGGCTGAAGGGCAGGTGCGAAGTCGGCGTGTCAGGAAGCTGGGGATATGAAACGAGGGGATGGTTCATGAGAGTGTCGAGATCAGGGTTTTGCGGCCGGTGTGGACTGAAGACGGGCCTTTTCTTCAGCCTCGCGCTTGAGCATGTCTTTCGGATGTTTCGAGAAACTCGCAAACACATCCCCCACCACGCGGTCCGCAAGTTCTCCCAGCTTTTTCAAAATGACCGGCTCGGCCTCAGGCTTGAGCTTGGAGAGGTTCGGCTCATAGCCGCCCACTTTGTGCGCCTCCGCCGTGGCAATGTAGCCAATGTTTCCGTTCGCGTAACCGACGATGACGGGCGTCGCACGATTGGCGATGGCACGCTCCAGTTTGAAACCATACTCCACCATCGGCTCTCCCGGCATGGTCAGCAGCAGGAAGGGGCCGATCTTCATTGCCATCAGTTCGGCACGCACCGGCTGCTCTTTGCCCGGGAGCTCCACCACCTCGCTGGCCACGCGGATGGGGTAGAAGGTCTCGCGTTTGCGCAGTTGCTCACGCGTCACGCTGAAAGACGCCGCACGCGCCACCGCGCCGCCGAGATCACGCCCGGCCCACTGGATGTCCGCCTCATCAGCGCAGCGGTAGGGGTATCCGGGCAGATTGGGCCGGATGTCTCCCGCGCAGCCCTGCATGAAAAGCGCGCTGGTTTTCTGCGCGTAGCACATCTCCACAAACGTCTGCGCCTCGCCTGGAAAGTCCGCGCTCATTTTCGGATAGCCCTTCGGATAAGGCTGGGAGCCTTTGTCTCCCCAGGTGAAAAAGCAGGGATGGCAGACCGCGTGCATGATGACCGCCAGCGGCGTGAGTGTGGCGCCATCGTCAAAGCGCAGCACCTTCACACGCGGATCATTGGGACCCTCAGGGTTCAGACTCACCACAGCCCGGCCATCGTAGGTTTTGCGGCGGTTGATGCCGAAGCTGATGCGATCCTCCCCGTAGCCGACGTTCACCGGCTTCATGTGCGCGGCAGCCTCCCTGGCGGCGGCGCCCAGCTTGTTGATCAGATCCGCCGCCCAACGCATGTTTTCCATGTAGCCGGGAGCGGAGTGATTGTGCGAGGCGGCGACGAGGATGTTCGCCGAAGGAACGCCGGTTTCCGCCTCAATCCGCGCCCGCGCATCTTTCACCATGTCATCCCAGGCGCCGATGGTGTCCATCGTGACGATCGCGGCCTTCGTTTCGCCATCATCGAGAATCAAAACACCCGCGCGCAGCGGATCGCGCACGCCGCTGATGGGGCGCACATGGCCGACAACTTTGATCTTCGCGGCATCCGGTGGCGTGATGTCAGTCTTCGCCACTCCCGCTTTCAAATTCGACACGACAGGAAACTGCCCGTCTTTGACCTCCTGCGCGTGAGCACTGGAAAAGACGAGGAATACACCGAGGAGAAGGGCCGGGCGGAGTTGCATGGCTCTCTTCTACGCTCTCAGATGGCGCAAATCATCATGCGATCAATTCCGCAATCGGCCTGCCGTTCTCCACGATGTGCGTCGGCCGCCCGTTAAGATCATTGATCGTGACCTTGGTGTAGTCGATGCCGAGGTGGTGGTAAATCGTGGCGAGGAAGTCGCTCGCATTGCACGGACGCTCTACCACGTCTTCACCCCGCTTGTCGCTCGCACCGATGACACCGCCCGTCTGGATGCCGCCACCCGCCCAGACATTCGTGAAGGCACGCGGCCAGTGGTCACGCCCCGGCTGCAGCGTGCCCGTGGGGCCGCTGGCATCTCCCGCACCAGTGCTGCGGTCAAAGCTGATTTTCGGCGTGCGGCCAAACTCACCTGTGACGACAACGAGCACCCGCTTGTCCAGCCCTCTGGCATAAATGTCTTCAATCAGCGCGGACACCGCGCGGTCATAAGTCGGCATGCGGAAGCGCAGCGCTTCAAACTGATGCTGATTCACCGCGTGGTCGTCCCAGTTGTTCACGCGTCCGCACAGGGGTCCGCTGAGGCTGCTGGTCACGATTTCCACACCGGCCTCCACCAGCCTGCGCGCCAGCAGGAGCTGCTGCCCCCAGCGGTTGCGCCCATAGCGGTCGCGGATGGCGGCATCCTCCTTGCTGAGGTCAAACGCATCGCGTGTTTGCGGATTCGTCAGCAGCGTCGCCGCCTGGGCTTCAAATTCATCCAGTGCCCCGAGCTCGCCCTCGCGGTCAAACGCGCGCTCCAGCTTGTCCAGGCTCTTGCGCAGCGCGATGCGGTCGCTCAGGCGGCGGTTTTCCGCCTCGTCTGCCAGTCCGATGTTCGGCACCTGAAAATTCGGCCGGTTGGGGTCATCGCTCACGGCAAAGGGCGCATACGCATCGCCCAGATAGGCCGGGCTGGAATATTCGGGCGATGCCGCAGGCACCCCGATGTAATTCGGCAGCGGATTTGCCCGCCCGCCCTCTTTGGCGCGCAGATAATGCGCCACCGACATCCAGTCCGGCAGACGCGGCTTGGGCTTGTCGCGTGTGTCGCTGTCGCCGGAAAACATCTGCATCGTCCCCGCCGGATGTCCCCCCGCCGACTGGTACATGGAGCGCACGATGGTGAACTTGTCCGCGATCTTCGCGTTCATCGGCAGCAGCTCCGTGAAATGCGTGCCGGCCACCTTCGTGCTGATCGTCTTGAACGGCCCGCGATACTCGCTGCTGGCATCCGGCTTTGGATCGTAGGTGTCGATGTGCGACTGCCCGCCCGGCAGCCAGACCATGATGATCGATTTGCGCTCCCCCTTCGGCTTCGCCGCATTTTCAGCGCGCAGTTTCAGCAGTCCCGGCCAGCTCAGCGTGGCCATGCCCGCGAGACCAAACTGCATGAATCCACGTCGCGAAAGCGGGCCGGCACAACGAACGAGAGAGGGAGGCTGAATGATGGATGACATGGGTTAAAACCTACGTTGGGCAATGCTTGTCTTTATCGGGGTAATGGTTCTGCCAGCTCACGCCGTCAGCTCTGGAATCGGACGCCCGTGATCGACAATGGGTGTCGGGCGGCCGTTGAAGTCGTTGATCGTGACCTTGGTGGAATCAATGCCCAGATGATGATAGATCGTCGCCAGAAAATCCCCCGCGCTGCACGGCCGCTCAGTGACGTCCTCGCCCCGTCGGTCCGTGACGCCGATCACCGCACCCGGCTGGATGCCGCCGCCGGCCCAGATGTTGGAAAAAGCCCGCGGCCAGTGGTCGCGGCCCGGTTGCAGCGTGCCCGCGGGTCCGCTGGCATCGCCCGCGCCCGTGCTGCGGTCAAAGGTGATTTTCGGTGTGCGGCCAAACTCACCGGTCACCACCACGAGCACGCGTTTGTCCAGACCGCGTGCATAAATGTCCTCGATCAGCGCGGACACCGCCTGGTCATAGTTCCCCATGCGGAAGCGCAGCGCCTCAAAGATGTGATGGTCCACCGCATGGTCGTCCCAGACCTGCGTGCGCCCGCACAGTGGGCCATGCAGGCTGCTCGTGATGATCTCCACCCCCGCCTCCACCAGACGGCGCGCGAGAAGGAGCTGCTGCCCCCAGCGGTTGCGTCCATAGCGGTCCCGCGTCCGCGCGTCTTCTTTGCTCAGATCAAAAGCATCACGCGTCTGCGCGCTCGTCAGCAGGGACATCGCCTGGAGCTCAAACTCATCGAGCGCCTGGAGTTCGCCCTCGCGATCGAAAGCACGTTCCATCTTGTCCAGGCTGCGGCGAAGCGCGACCCGGTCGCTGAGGCGGCGCGTCTCCGCCTCATCCGGCAGGCCGATGTTCGGCACCTCAAAACGCGGGCGGCTCGGATCTTCGCTCACCGCGAACGGCGCATAGGATGCCCCCAGATACGCCGGTCCGCAGTAGGAGGCGTTGATTGGATTGACACTGACGTAGTTGGGCAGCTCCCGCGGCCGCTGCGGATCTTTGGACCGCAGGTAATGCGCCACGGACATCCAGTCCGGCAGACGCGGGGCGGGCTTGTCGCGCGTATCGGAGTCTCCCGAAAGCATCTGCAGCGTTCCCGCCGGGTGACCGCCCGCCGTTTGATTCATCGAGCGCAGCACCGTGAACTTGTCCGCGATCTTTGCCTGCAGGGGCATCAGCTCCGTGAAGATCGTCCCGGGCACCTTGGTGCTGATCGTCTTGAATGGTCCGCGGTACTCGCTGCTGGCATCCGGCTTCGGATCGTAAGTGTCGATGTGCGACTGCCCTCCTGGCAGCCAGACCATGATGATGGACTTGCGTTCCCCCTTCGGCTTCGCCGCGTTTTCAGCACGCAGTTTCAGCAGGCTGGGCCAGCTCAGCGTCGCCATGCCGGCCAGACCAAACTGCATGAAGCCGCGGCGCGCCACGGGGCCGGCGCAGCGAACGGAGGAAGGAGGCTGGATGATGGAGGACATGTGGGAAATTCACGAAAAAAAGTGCGATTCTCCGCTCCATCGGGCTGGCTACTTCCCGCCAAACACCGCCAGTTCTTTTCCTGCGCCATCCCACACGCGCAGGATGCTGTCTTCACCACCGCCGACGAATGCACCGCCATTGGGGGTGCTCACGGCCGCCTGCATGTAGTCCGGCAGGTTGGCCATCGCCCGCACTTCGGTGCCGTCATCCGTCACGATGCGGATGCGGTTGTCACCCGCGGAGGTGACGATCTGATTCGTGGCGCCGATGAACTGCAATGAGGTGACCTCTTTGCTCCAGCCGTCGATCTTCTTCTTCCGCTCGCCGATGATCATGTCCCAGGTCACCACGGTGCCCTCCGCGCCCGCCGTGGCCAGCACGCGGCCGTCGCTGCGGAAAGCCACGCCCATGACGTGGTGGGTGTGGCCTTCAAACAGATTCACCTGCCTGCCCGTGGCGATGTCGGTCACACGCACGATCTTGTCAGCACCGCCGGAGGCGAGCCGTTTGCCATCCGGCGAGTAATCCAGGCAGAGCACCGTGTCGCTATGCTTTTCCTTCCATGTCTGCGTGACCTTGCCGCTGGCGGCATCAAAGAAGATGATGTCTCCGCTGCGCGAAAGCTCGCCGCCCCCCGTGGCCAGCGTCTTGCCATCCGGGCTGAAGCGCACGGCGTTCACGCGGTCGGCAAACAGCCCCTTCTGATCCAGTTTGCGCTCCAAAACCCATCGCGGAGAGCTGCCCACCGTCTGGGTGACAGCTTTGGTGGCTACAAAGGAACCATCAGGCGCGGAGGCGATCGTGGTCGTCGCGGCAGCATTGCCGGTGCTCTCCTCGATCGGCGTTCCGCTTGCAGCCGCCCACACCCGCAGCGTGCCATCATCAAGCAATGCCGCCACTCGCCGGGCATCCGCGGAAAAGGAAACACTCACAGCCTTGGCGGTGGCCTTGGTCACCGCCAGCTTTGCAGCCGCCAGATCCGCGGTTGCCTTGTCCTGCAAAGCCTTCGCGGCGGCCATGGCGGCATTCGCCGCTGCAAGAGCCTTGGCGTTGGCCGCCTTCGAGTCGGTGATGCGTTTCACGTCATCTTCCGCGTCTTTCACATTGCTCTGCGCCGCGGAGACGGCCGCAAGCGCGGATACTTCCGTCATGTTTGCGGTGATGAGCTTGTCCTGCGCCGTCTTGAGCTCCTTGTCGAGCGCCGCATCTGGCTTGCCAGCGGGCGCGGCTTTGATTTTGGCGGTGACCTCATCCACCACCTTCTGCGCGGTCGCCTTGGCCTCGGTGGTCGGTGTCACGGCCTTTTGTTTTTCCGGCAGCACCTTGTTCATCGCCACGATGGCCTCCTTGGCTTTGCCGAGCAGAATATCGAGCGCCTTGTCCTGCGCCTCGATGCGGGTCACCTCATTCTTTTGAAAGGCCTGCTCAAGCGTCTGCGCCGCGATGGTCCAGTCCAGTTCCGCCATCTTTTTCGCCGCCGCCACGCTGCCGCGCAGTTCGATGACTGGCTTGACGCCCGCCGCATCCCACACCCGCACCGCGCCATCATCACAACCGGTCACCACCAGTTTGCCATCGGCAGACATGGCGCTGCTGAGCACGCCCACCTTGCCCGCCGCGGCGATTTTCTTGATCAATTCAGCGCTCGCAGCATTCGTCGTCGGCCTGGCGTCACTCCCTGCCGGCCTGCCATTCTCCAGTTTCCAGATCTTCACTTCACGGAAGCTCCCGCTCGCCAGCCGCGTGCCGTCCGGACTGAAGGCCAGCGACTGCACCAGCGCACGATGCGCCGCGCCGTTTTTCTCCGCCGGATCACTGATCTGTGAAATGAACTGCCGCGTGGCCAGATCATACACATAGATGTGGTTCGACCTCCCGCAGGCCACGTAGCGGCCGTCCTTGGTGATCGCCACGGAGTAAATGGGATCAATGCTGGCGGAAAAAGCCTGCAGCACCACCGCGCGCTCCTCCATCACCGAACCCTTGGCACCCTGATCGATCCACAGCTTCAAAGTGGCGATCTGCTCCGGGATGAGATTCACCGCGCCGGACTTGTTGTTCGGTGGAGGCATCTCCATGTCCTTCGTGTGCAAAGACGCGGTCACGATCAGGCTTTCGGCCCCCTTTCCCGGAATGATCGCCGGTCCGCTCTCGCCGCCTTTGATCATCAGCTCCGGCGTCTCCATGTTCAGGTCCGCCTTGGTGGTCGTCTTGTTGTGGCAGGAGATGCAGTTCGCCTTCAGGAAGGGATACACATCGCGATAGTAGTCCAGATCGGCCGCCAGCGCGGCGGTCGAAGCACTCAAGAAAATGATGAGAGAATACGGCTTCATCACTTGCTGGCGGTGGTGGCTGCCGCGGGCTTTACCGACACACGAATCGGCTCTGAAATGAGGATCTCCACCGTGTCCGTGGGAGAGGCCGCCGTGGTGATGGCTTTCATGCGGTTGGTGGCGGTGGCCATCGCGGCTTCGGCCTGCTTCTGTTTTTCGGCGGCCTTCTTCGCGGCCTCCGCATCGGTGGCCGCGACCTTTTTGGCCTCCGCCGCAGCCGCGGCGGCCATCTGCTCCGCTTTCTTTTGCTCCGCCTCGGCCAGCGGCACGGCAGCCGGATTGTAGCGGTATTTGCAGATGCCCAGGCTCTGGAAGGCGAAGGTGTAATCTCCGGGCGCTATTTTTAGCGCGGCGAGATCGATCGTCGCCTCATGCGCTGCGGCCTTCAGCGGAATGTCGAATTCCTTGATGCCGCTGAAGCCTTCGCCGTAGGCCTTCACCTTGATCGAAGTGCCGTTGAATTCATTGCGCCACGTCAGCTTCAGCGGGATTTTCAGCGTCTGGCCGGCGGTGCCCTCGAAGACCTTGTTTTCAGCGGCGGCAAAGCTCAGCGGCGCCTGCTCGGAGTCGCTCACTGACACCGGAATGTCCGCCATGAGACGCGGTGCCGGGATTTCGCCCTTCGCATCCTTCACCGGCCACTCCATGCTCGCCACGCGCACCGGGCGCGTCACCACAGCACCATTGATCGTGGCCTTGCCAGTGATCTTCGCCAGTGAGAAGCCGTGTTTCGCATCGCCTGATGCCGTGAGAATCAGATGACCATAGGGCTTGCCTTTGGCGATCTTCAATCCAGTCGCGCTCACGCCCGGCGGCAGGTTCTCCATGCTGATCTCGATCTCACCATCGAAGCCATCACGGCGCTGCACCACGACTTCAAAAGCCCGCGACTCACCGGCACGCAGCGCCATGGGCTTCGAAAGGGAGGCACGGTCGCCATTGCGCAGGGTCATGTGCACCGCCCAGGTGGCGAGCGAGAAATCCGGCATGGCCTGTCGCACGATGAGGCGATACACATTGTTCTCATCACTTCGCGTACCGCCAAAGAGATCGCGCACCTGCAGACGGTAGGTGCCGTCCTCCTTGATCTCAAACTTGCCGTTCACATCCGGAGAACCGGCGTCGTAAGGCGGGCCGTCGTACGAGTAGCCGTTGCTGGTGACCTTCATTGGCGGCGCGATGTCATACAGCTCGGCCACATCCGTCAGTGTTTCCTTGTCGCCGGTCTTTTTCACCTGCTGCACGAGCACGAAGGGATCCGTGTTCAAACCGAGACGCTCTGACGCCACTTCGACCCACCATGTCTCGCCCTTCTTCGCGGTGAACTCATACGTATCGACATCTGCAGCCGGAAAAAACGCGCCCGCGACATCCAGCGGCAGGCTGACCTTCTCTGCTTCCACTGGCTTGTTGTTCGGCTCTGTTTCATTCGCCTTGGCCGTGGCCGGAAGACCTGCGGGCGGCCAGGACATGGCGCTCACCGTTTGCGTCTGCGGCTGACGCGGAGCAGGTCCGGCGCCCGGCGCCTCCTGCAGGGCCAGACGATAAAACAAACGCTCGCCGCCTTGGTAGGTCAGATCACTCACCTTGATGAGATAGGTGCCGTCAGCAGGCGGGATGAAATCGATCACTCCGCCCGTGCGGTTCACCTTCAAATCGCCGCCCTTGGCATCCGCCAGAACCACCACCGGCGTCAGGCGCGAGTCGATGCCCGTCGCGGCGCAATCCACAGCCACGCGCTTCCCCTTCACGCCCTGAAACGAGTAAAAGTCCACCGCACGCTTGGTCATCGTGGCGTTGCAGATGGTGCCCACCGGCAGCGCCATGGCGGTCTCCGGAGAATTGTTCGCCTTCGTGCGGGTCACTTCGGGCAGCTTGTTCACCGAAAACGCTCGTGCCGATGACACTCCCAGCCGGGACATCACCCGCGCATCGTAAACACCCACCGGCGTGTCAGCCGCGATGTTCACCACAAACTTGTTCTCCGCACCCGCCACCGGCTGCGCCGTGATCTTGGGCGTCGAAAACATCAGCTCCCTGATCTCCTCCGTGTTTTCCCCCGTGATTGTGACTTCCACCTTGGTCCCCGCCTGTCCGCCCATCGGCATGACCGTGAGCAGTCGTGGCAGCGGCAGAGTCACCTGCTGGGCCAGGGCAGAGGCAGCCGTCAGGGTGCAAACAGCCAGTGTGAGCTTGAATTTCGCGATCATAAATCAGTGGTTGTACAAAAATTCCTTCGTGTTCAGCAGCGCCCAGAGCAGATCTTCGTAGCCGTTGCGTTTGGCACGCTGGGAGTCGAGAGGCTTGCCTTCTGCGTCCGTGCGGGGCCGGACAATGTAGCTTTCGCTGATGCGCACTTCGTCAGCGGTCGGCTCGCGGGAGAAGGCGGCGAGGTAAAGTTCCCGGATGCGCTTGGGCTCCGGCATCTCGGCCTTGCTCAGCAGCTCGGCACGGCCGCCGGTGGTGGTGAGCTTGGCCTTCACGTCAGCGGCATTCATGAGATGCAGGCTCTGCGCCAGGCTGGCGGACTGCACACGCTCACACTCGCACACACTGGCTCCTTCAGGGCGGCCAAAGACTTTCAGAAAGGGGGAGGAGCGGTTGTAGCTGTTGTCAGGCAGTGAAATGGCACGTGTGCCGGGCGGCAGATCGTTGAAGCTGGAGGGCACGCCGCTGACCATGTCGATGCTGTCGAGCATGACTTCGGCGGTCATGCGTCTGGGGTAGTAATGGGAGAAGGCCTGGCGGTCTATGGCATTGAACTGGTTTGGCGTGGAGCTGAGCTGGTAGGCATGGCTCTGCACGATGTTGCGCACCAGCGCCTTCAGATCGTAGCCGCTGTCGATGAAGCTTTTCGCCAGAGCCTCAAAGAGGTCGGGATTGGTGGGTGGATTCGTGTCGCGCAGGTCGTCCTCGGGCTCGACGAGGCCGCGCTTGAAGAAGTGCTTCCAGTAGCGGTTCACGAGGGACTTGGCGAAGAAGGGGTTGTCCTTCTTGCTCATCCAATCCACCAGCGCCAGGCGGGGATCATCATCGGGGGCAATGTTGAGCTCCGGTTCACCGAGGCCGGCAGGCTTCAGCATCACGCGCGTTTTGCGGTGTTCGGTCTGGGCGATGCCGCGCTTGTGGAAAATGAGGTCTTCACCGGCAATGGCGGTCGGCTTGCGGCCGATCTGGCTGAAGAAGGCGGCGAGGCGGTAGTACTCCGCCTGGGTCCAGCGCTCGAAGGGATGATGGTGGCACTGCGCGCACTGCATGCGCACGCCGAGGAAAAGCTGCGCAACGTCTTCGAGCTGGGTGGTAGGCTCCTTGACTCGTTTGTACCATGCCACGGGTGGATTGGAGACGATGGTGCCCGTCGAAGCGAGGATCTGGCGCACGATGTTGTCGTACTTCTCGTTGGCGAGCAGACTGTCGCGCATCCACGCATGGAAGGCGAAATTAGAGGTGATGTCTGCCGCTTCCGAGCGGGTGTTTTTGAGCAATGCCGTCCACTTGTTGGCGAAGTAATCGGCGTAGTCGGGGCTGTTGAGCAGGGTTTCGATGGCGCGGTCGCGTTTGTCGGGCTCGCGGCTGGCGAGAAAGGCTTTGGTTTCCTCCGCCGTGGGCAGGCGGCCGCCGATGTCCAGGGAGATGCGGCGCAGGAAGGTGGAGTCGTCACAGATGGGCGAGGGCGGCACACCGATCTGCTTCAGGTTGGCAAAGACGTGCTGGTCGATGAAGTTTTTCACCGGCGGCAACGAGTCAACAGGCGCGCCCAGTGGAATGGAGACGCTGCAGACGGAAACATGGCCGCCGAAGCGCACCATCACGGCGACATTGCCGGGAAGATCGAGGGTCTTCACCAGGCCCTGTTCGCCGGCTTCCGCCATCGCACGCTCGTTGACTTCATAAAGGGCCAGCCTGGTCACATCCCGGGTGCTGCCGTCTGAGTAGCGTGCTGTCACCTTGAGCTGCTGCGCGGTTTTGATCTTCATCGAGATGCGCGCCGGGGCCACGGAGATGCCGCTGAGCTTTGCCTCGTCCTTGTTGGTGTAGTTCATGCCTTCGGCGATCCAGCGCACGAGGGTCTTGTAGTCTTCGGAGCCGGGTTCCAGCTTTTTACCACCGGTATGCGGGACGATGGCGGCCCCTTTGGTGATGAGCAGGCTTTCCTCCGGGGCTGGTGGGAAGACGCGACGCCCCTTCCCCTGCTTCACGATGGCCTCGTAATCTTCCTCGGGTTCGAAGCCGAGCACGCTCAGGCGGAATCCGCGCTGACCTGTGACGGCTTTCGCATGGCATGCGCCTGCATTGCAGCCGGCCTTGGTGAGGATGGGCTGGATGTCATTCACAAAGCTCAGTGTACGGGAAGGCTCCGCCGCGAAGGTCGTGGCGGCGAGCTGCAAAAAGAGGCAGGCTTTGAGAATGGCTTTCTTTTGGATCACTTCAAACCTACGGTTTGCGCCTACCCTTTTTCTCACAGGGTGACTTTAGTACCAATTTTAAGCACTATGAGACAAGCAGCTTTTGCCACCTTTTTTGCCCTCTGGATTCCATCGCTGGCCTTCGGTTGGGGGCAGCCTCACCATGCGATCACACGTGGGGCGCTGGAGGTGCTGCCGGCGTGGCAAAAGGAGGCGCTGGGTGGTGAACTGAAGCAGCTGGGAGACAGCTACTGCATGATTCCGGACAATGTTTTTACGGACAAGGAAAACGCCAAGTATGCCAAGATGGAGTCAGTACCGAATGAGGTGTATTTGAAGATCCTGCATGTGCCGACGCAGCAGGCGGAGTACCATGAGGTGATGCGTTACTTCATGGAGAAGGCGGTGGCAGCCTGGCGCGAGGGCAGGCAGGGAGACGCAGCACGCTACATGGGCACGATGTGCCACCAGATTGAAGATTATGGCAGTCCGGCACATGTGGTGCCTGGGGACAACATGTTCACGCTGATGCAGCAGCTTCTGCCGCCCTCGGAGGCGATGAAGGACCAGCTCATGCATGGGCCGATTGAGAACGGGGATTTCACGGTGAGCATCGAGGGCTACAAGCCTGCACTGCTTGGCACCACGGTGAATGAAGCTGCATGGAGGCTCATGCACCGGGTGCATGAGGAGATCATCAACTCACGGAGTACGACGGTGCCGATCATGCAGGCGTTGTACCGGGAGGACAAGGAGGGGGTGGTGAAGCACCAGCTGCGGGCGGCGGAGATGGACGCCAAGGTGGTGGCGGATGCGATGTATACGGTGATGTGCCTGGGCACCGGGAAGGTGGAGCAGGGAGAAGCACAGAGCTGCAAGGAGGTGCAGATCGGGGAGTTTTTCCCGGTGGAGGCGGCGAGCTTGTATTATCCGCAGTCGGAGTTTTTCAGCGCGCCGAACTGGGGGCATGCGCGGAGCGGGGTGATTTTGGCGGGCGGAAACAAGGCGATGCCGTTGGAGTTGTGTGTCGGATCCGGCAATCAGGAGTTCAAAAACGGGATCAGCGCGGGGATGGGGAAGGCGCTGACTTTTTTGCTGCCCAAGGATGTTTATGCGCGGTTCCGGGTGCTGGCGGGGCTGCATCCGGAACTTGGGGCGAAAGGCAGGGTGGAGTTTACGGTGAGCGGGGATGGGAAGGTGCTGGCGAGTGTGACTCTGAATGGGACGGACAATGCGCAGATGCTGGAGTGTGATGTGAGTAGTGTGACGGAGCTGCGGCTGGGGCTCACTTCGCGGGGGGTGGATGCTAAGAGCAATTATGCGATCTGGGCGGAGCCTACTTTGGTGAAACCTTGAGAATGCTGTCGAGCCAGGTGTAGGCGGCCTGGCGTTGGGGTTCGGGGAAGTCGTGGGGGGCGTCGGGGGTGACTAAGGTGAGGTTGTTTGGGGCTTTGAGG
Source organism: Prosthecobacter sp. (assembly GCF_044227185.1). Taxonomy (GTDB): domain Bacteria; phylum Verrucomicrobiota; class Verrucomicrobiia; order Verrucomicrobiales; family Verrucomicrobiaceae; genus Prosthecobacter. The sequence continues at coordinate 86,588 of NZ_JBGAFO010000004.1, forward strand.
AGGGTGTAGATTTCTCCTGCTTTGGTGAAGGCTTTGCGGACGCCGGTGATGTCGAAGTTGGAGTCGTGGAGGGGGGAGTTGGAGAAGACGGCGCGGGGGGCGATGGCGGCGAGGACTTCGTAGAAGTCGAAGGGGATTTTGTCGGCGTTGTTTTCATACACGTCGCGGATGCGGGGCATGTAGCGGTCGCTGGTCCAGCCGGCGACTTTGCCGCCGTAGTAGTCGTGGAAGGGGGTGAAGCCGCAGCTGGTGACGACGGCTTTGATGCGGTCGTCAAAGACGGCGGTGAAGAGGGCGTTGTGGCCGCCGAGGGAGTGGCCGATGACGCCGATCTTGTCTTTGTTGACCTGGGGAAGTGTTTGAAGGAGATCGACGGCGCGGAGGTTGTTGTAGATGGCTTTCATGGAACCGCTGATGCGGTTTTTGAAGTCGAAGCGGTATTCGCCGAAGGAGGGGTAGTCGGGGACGAGGCAGACGTAGCCGCGTTCGGCGAGCTCGTGGGCGTAGTGGAGCGATGGATTGCCGCCGAGGCCTGCGGGCTCGTCTTTGCCGATCTTGGTGGTCTGATGGAGACAGAGCATGGCGGGAGATTTGACGGCGTCATGGGGGATGAGGAGCCATGCGGGGACGGTGTCGCCGAGTTCGGGTGTGTAGTGGATTTTGCGGCGGAGATACTTTTCTGTTTTTTCTTCGGAGATGGTTTGGATGTTTAGCGGGGTCCAGCGGGAGGTGTCGTGGAGGGGGCCCATGACTTGCTGCATGTTGTTTTTGATGTCGGTGACGCGTTCGGCCCAGTCGGCGGCGGTTTGGACGGGGCGGCCGCGGACGGTGAGGAGATTGGAGTGATCGGGGTAAGCGATGGCTTTAGGGGATTCGAGTTGCTGGGGTGTTTGAGCGATGAATTCTTTGGGCATGAGGGACTGCACGGCGGTCATGATGCGGTCTTCGACATCGGGTGCGAACTTGGTGGGGCGGTCGTAATAGACCATGGCGCTGGCGCCTTCGTAGCCGCCTTCTTCGAGGACGCGGCGGGAGGGGACGTAGCAGGGGACGTCGTTGGAGTAGCCGTTGACCCACATTCGGGTGCGGTCGTATTCGCGTTTGATGCGGAGGGAGTAGTCGACGGTGATTTCGCCGGGGAGGAAGACCATGGCCATGTCGTTGCCGAAGCTCCAGCGCTGGACGAGGTAGGGGAGATGGGTGGGGAGTTTTTCGCCGCGGTCGAGGCGGGCGAGGTTCTTTTTGGCGTGGTATGAAATGGCAGGCGTTTTGGAGGCGGCGAGGGTTTGCCATTCTTCGCGGGTGGGGAGGGTGTCGAAGGAGAGTTCGATTTGTTTGGCTGCGCAGGCGAGCGGGGCGGTGAGGGGTTTGAGCGGGCCGGTGGCGACGCGTTTGGCTTCGGCACCGAGGTCTTCGCCGTATTGTTTGACGAGCTCCATGGTGCGGCGGGGATTGGGGTTTTGATCGGCGCCGCAGCCGAGGGCGGTGAGGGCGATGGCGCCGGGGAATTCGCGCTGGAGGGCTTCCTGGGCGACGCCGGCCCAGTCGCCGTGGATTTCATCGATGCCGATGGTGGTGCAGTGGCAGGCGTAGCTGGTGAAGATGGCGCGGACTTTGCCATCGGTGCCGGTGATACGGAGGACGGGGAGGTCGTGGTCGATGGGCTTTAAGGGGAAGAGGCGACGGTTGGCGGCGAAGCCGACTTTGCCGACGCCCCAGGCGAGGGTGCTGGGCTTTCTATTTGCGAGGGCGGCGCGGGCGACTTTTTCGAGGTTGTCGGTGAGTTCGCGGGTGTAGCGCTCGATGGCGGGGAGGTGCTCGGCGGGGATGTCCATGCCAAAGAGATTGGGGAGCACGCCGATGAGCATGGGGGCACAGTGAGTGTGGCTGGAGCAGAGGGCTAAGCGGGCATCGGTGGCTTTGGTGTCTTGCTGAAGACGGCGGAGGACTTCGGTGCGCATGGAGGCGGGGATGCCGACGTTGTCCACGGTGAGGAGGATGGCGGGGCCTTCGGCATCATCGCCGCCGATGGCGAGGGCTTTGGCGAAGATGTGCTGGGAGACGCCGGTGTTGGGGGCGCGGCGGTTGCCGTAGCCGCTGAGGCGGACGGGGTAGTCCGGGGTGATGTCGATGGAAGCGGCGCCGGCGAGGTGGGTGGTGGGTGTGTCTGCGGCGAAAGCGGGGAGGGAGAGGAGCAGCAGGAGGAAGAGGAGGAGGTGCCGGTTCATGTGGGGAACACTACGTGGGTAAAAAGGGGTGACTTGCTAGGTGGGTGGAGAGCCTGAGGCAAAAGGAGTGAAGGAGCAAGGGAATGGGGGAGGATTCCATGCTTGCGAGCTGCGGCGAAGACAAGTGCCGAGCAGCGACGGCGGTTACAAAACGCGCCGCTTGCAAGCGTAGTACTCTACCGCCGTTCGCAACAGTGCTTGGTTAGGCCGTATCGTCCATTGAGAGAAGAATGCGACCGGCTCTCAGTGAAACTCGAATAGCAATCTGCTCGTCAGCTTGTATCTGAATCTCAACAGTGTTCGACTCCAAGCGTGCGGCCTTTTTGATGTCGCGCTCTCTAACAACAACCGTGTAAATCCCCGCCTGCAATCGACTGTAAACACTGTTAGGAGGGGCGAGGTCAGCGAATCGCGCTCCCGTACTGTGAACGTTGCGGTTGATGTAAACCTTGTAGTCTGACAAATCGAGAGAATCGTCGCCACGCAGAATGATGGTGCTCCGATTTGTGGCATCCCACTTTTTATTGAATTCCTCCCAGAAGCCATCTTTCGACATAAGTGTGAAACAGCTTAAAGAGCCAAGCTTAGCGAAAGGGCGCTCGGGATACAACGATTGCAATAGTGACACCCTCGCCGGGTTCGCCGCAGCGCATGGTCAGGCATTCGTTGTTTTGACATAAATCAAGTCGTTCGGTTTTTTCGACGGGTCGATCAGGAAGGCGTCCAAATACTTTGGGTCGGCCCAATCATCCCAAGGTGCGAGGCAATAATAGGCATCCAAGAACTGCCGCACAATGCCTGAACCTCGCATTTTCGCACCAACCCAACCTTTTCTGCGGCAATCTTCATGCGGCAACTGCGCGCGGGATACCTGAGGCGGCGAATGGCCGATGACAGTCCAAATGCCAGTACTCAGGAGATCGTGAGTGGTGAACAAACAAGCGATCAATGCGTCTTCGCGTGGAAGTGGCGGAGCATGGGGCGGACAGGTGTCTGGAACTTTGGTGTCGTAGAAAGCGCAAGTAACCGAGTTCAGCATCTCACGCTCCTGCGCCACGATATGCCCAAGCGATGCACTGCCATCAGCGAGCGGAATCTTGAACAAGTCACCCACTTTCCATTTTTGTCGCTTAACCATGAGTGGTGTGAGTATCCCTTAACAGGTGGATGATGAACAGATTTGCTGGGTTTGTTGCAACGGCGTGTCATGCCAAGCTTCGGTTCGCACGCAAGATCTTCGTTGTTTTGCACCACAACGCCAATGCCGCTTTTTTGAAGGAGAGAGGGCGGATGCAGCAGCGCCTAACGACCCCAAGCTCAGCGAGCCGGCGCACTGGACGCAACGATTGCAACCGCGACTCACCCCGCCGGGTTCGCTGCAGCACATGGTCAGGCGGCGTGGTCATACAAAATACCCTACACATGAAAACCCCAAGTACTCAACTCCCGCAACGCCGACCTGCAACCAATACCGCTTCGGCTCGCTCTGGCGAAAATGCGTGCCCCAATTCGATGATGCCAGGCCGGAGCAAAGCTCGACGAACAGGCAATCAGCGAAATTACCCTCCGACGAGGCCAACGAGCAGGGAAATGCCAATGCCGTGCCGGTGATACCAAAGCAACACCGCGCTCAAAGCAACTGGAAGCAACAGCGCCAAGAACCATCGTAGTGAACGCACGTAAGTAAGTAAGACGCACCCCGCGGGAACAGCGACACCAGTTTGGGTCTCTGCGCTACAGGGATGTTTTTGAGGTACTCGTGCATGGCGGGTGGAAAGGCGGCGGCGGAAGCACGGATCGCGACATCCGGATCACTTCTTTGCAGCGCATGGTCAGACGTTATTGTCGAGTGATGAAGTGCCATATCCGCTTCCAAATCGGTTCGCGTGCTATTCGCACTTTGCCGGGATTCTCGAGCGCCCACAAAAAGCGGCGCATCTGCTCTGGGTCACGTTTCTGGGTTGGTTCTTGCGTGTATGTGGCACCCAGAGTCGCGCAGAAAGAATGGATAACAGTCTCGGGAAGCCGCCCCGAAACTCGGAGTTGTCCGTCGAAGGCGTCATGGTATGTGAAGACTAGCACCGCGTCGTTATAGGCCTTGATGTGGTCGAAAAGCTCTGAGGTGGCACGCTCGGCTGCTAACTCGCACAATCCGTCGATAACTGCCGGCGAAAAGGAGACGTGAAAAATGTCGGGCACTGGACTGATACAATCGCGCACAACGGGAACCGTGTTGGCAGCTGCGTGACGCTCATAGAAACCGGCAACGTATGGTGCGATGGCGGTGCCCTCGAAATACAAAACGCCACCAGCGGGAAGCAGAGTGGCCAACGCGCGAGAGAAGGGAACTCGCTCGCGGACTGACTCGATAACCCAATGAGTCGGCGAGTCGAGGTCAATTCCAGCTCCCTCACCGCGGAGCATACCGCGCAGACCGTCCATCAACTGTTCGCGTTCGCTAGCTGGCATATTAAGGGCGCGTTCGATAACGCCCAACAGGAGGATCGGCAACAAAATCGTTGGGGGTGTCCCAACTCCTTTATAGCCGAGGGTTTTGTTGTCATAGTGCGCAAAGATAGCGAAAGGGTCGGATCGCACGCAATAAGTTTGTGGCGCGTTGATTGGTCAGGCGGTTCCGATTCGGTCACTCAGCGCATGGCTAGGCCACACGCTCATACTCTACAAACTCTCATCCAAATGACGACTCCAAACCGGCGCGGCCTTGTCGTGAGAGTCAACGCCCTGAAAGAACGCAGCACCAAGGGCCTGATAGTCCGGCTCTGGCCCGGCGAAAGACAAAAACTTGGGACGATGCACTGCGAAGCCCTGTGGGCTGCTCGCAGGGCGATACGGCACGGCCATGAGCAATGAGCACGAAGGCAGGCTGTGGTCACGAATATCCACCAGCAACGCATCCACCTTGCCCATGGGTAGCGTGACGAACCCATCGTAAATCAGCGCCGCTCGTGTAGCGCCCTCCAAATTGCGCGACAGCCTGTCCTGCCCCTCGCGCACGCCCTGCTCAATCCTATCCGTCATGAAGCGATGCATCTGACGCTTGCCGTCGGGAGTCTTGAAACCCATCAGGGGAATCAGCGGTCCGCCATCAGACACACACCAGACGGCGTGGGCGGTGAGAAAACCTGCGAGCTTTGCGGCTAGTTCCATGCGATGTGCGTAATGTGGACTAACGGGAAGATCTGCAATAAAATCGTTTAATTTGAACGAAATGGGGCCGCGCCAGAGCCAGTTGGAAACCAGCGCTCCAGGTACGGAGTGGCGTGAGGATAGCGATGGGAGGAATGGAGGGGCGGGGTACCAAGAAGCCGCACAGAGGACTGTGCGGACCACTTTGCTGGCGCATCTGCGCCGGGCTGCGGAGGTTTTCGGAGGGATGGGTGGGTTTCGGTGAAGCCTCAATGCGGCCATGTGCGAAGGCTGAATGACGGGCTGAAGACGACGAGCCATATAGTCCGCGCGTAAGCGGTGTCGGCGATGCAGGCTTGCGCCGTGCAGCTTTGCCACCGCAGTCCAAGACGCTGCGCGTTGTTTGAGGGGCCTCAGCCTCGAGGACTCTCGATGGATGTCGTTAACCGAGTGCCATCCGAGTCTGGCAGGAATGGGAGTGAGTTATGTCGTTTTGAGGGCGCTGGCCGGATTCCGGCTGAAGCCGGTACTACAATACGGGGATGGGTGACGCGGGGCGCTATGCATGAGCGGAGTGCTGCGGGCTCGGAGGCCCGCGCTCCAGGCCTCAGGGTTTTGCGGCGGGCTTGGGTTTGAGGAAGAGGACTTCGGCGCGGTCGATCCAGCCTTTGCGGAGGTCCATGCGGAACCAGCCGTCGGTGTTTTTTTTGTTGATGCGGCAGCCGCTGCGTGGGCCGAATTCGGCGAGGTCGTATTGGGTCCAGGTTTTTCCCATGTCGGGGGACCAGATGATGCCGCACTTATACGTTGAGGCCGGGGCGCAGTGGGTGGCGACGAAGACGCCGTCCTGCAGGAGCATGTTGGCGGATTCGAACATGGGATTGAAAAGCAGGGTGTGCTTGGAGGTGTCTGTGATGTCCTGCGGGGCGGTGACGAAGATGCCGCGGTCGTGGCGATTGGCGAGGGCGGGGCCGTTGGCGTCGGCGATCCAGTACACTTTGTCGCCGAGGAAATTGAGGCCGCCGCATTTGAAACGGGAGTTGGAATTGACGGAGATGAGGAGTTTCCAGTCCCAGGTGTCGGCGGTGGCATTGTAGGTGCCGCGGAGCCAGTGGCATTCGTTGCCGTGGCCGCGGTCGATGTCTCCGGTGACGGCGTAGAAGGCGTTTTCGGCGGGGTTGTAGGTGACGTTGTGAATGTGGCGGGCGATGAGGGTGTTGGTGGGATCGCCGAGGAGAGGGGCGGTGGGTGGGGCGTCTTTTTGCTGGAACTTGGGGTTTTGGCCGAAGGAGTAGGCGAGCTTGACGGTGTGGCCGCTGTCGGTGGAGTAGTAGATGTTTACGGGGACGGGGCCGCCGATGACATTGCAGTAATTTCCCCAGACGAGCATTTCTTTGCCTCCGACTTCGAAGCAGTGCTCGCCATCGAGGGAGTGGAAGTACCAGCCGGGCTGGTCGGCCTTGACGGGGGTGTGGGGGAGGTAGTCGGTGCCGTCGGGTTTTTTGACGATGATCTCGCGATGGGTTTTGAGGTTGTCGGTGGAAAGGAAGAGGTGCTCGCGGGTGGCGAAGAGGATGCTGCCGTTTTTGAGGATGACGCTGAAGGTGATGTTTTCGGCGTCGGGGAATTCGGCGGTGTGGGGCCAGGTGGCGCCGTTGTCTTCCGAGAGCATGATGCGGGTGCCTTTGAAGGCGAAGGCCTTGTTATCTCGCTGGGTGTCGATGTAGGGGGCATCGGGGGAAGGCATGCGGTAGAGGAAGTGCTCGGTCTCGCCGGTGATGGCGGGGGTGGGCTCTGCGTGGAGAGGGAGGAGCGCTGGGAGAAGGAGGAGGGCGAGGAGGTGGTGACGGATCATGTGTGTGGGAGAGTACGTGGGGGGAGCGCGGGGACTTGCTGGGGTGGGGTGATGGGGGGCGCTGGGGGGGCTCGGTTTTGCCGCAGAGGGGCGGAGAGGCAGAGGGGGCAGAGATTGCGGAAGGGGGGTGGGGAGAGGGCGCTGTTTTTTTGGCAAAGGAATGAAGGAGCCATGGAATGGCCTGAGATCCTGAGGAATGGTAAAATGATTGGGGGTAAAATGATTTTGAATGTGGGTGGAGGGGTGCTTGGGGAGTTGTGAGGTGGCTGTGGGGCGGATGGACGGAGAGGAGGTAGAAAGATTAGGGGTAGAAAGATTTTCCGGATTGGGGATGGGGTGATGTGGTGGGCGGAGTTGATGTTTTGTTTGGGCGATGGGCTGGCGCTGAGGAGAGGGGTGAAGGGATTTAGGGGATTTTTTTTTTGCGAGGGCGGAGGTCCGGATGCCGCACTCGGAGAGTGCGGACCACTCCACGGGTACGCCGTTCGGGGGCTGCGGGTGTTTTTGAATGGTTGGGGACAGGACTTATAAGTCTAACAGGACCGATGACGCACTGCGAGGACCCGAAGACTGATGTTTGATGATGGTCGATTATCCTGGTTTCTGAGGGTCTGGGGCGCGCGTGATTGACGATTCATCCTTCGCTCTGCGAGCTTCGGAGAACACGTTGATGAGCCATTGATTTTTGATTGTTGAGGTTTCAAGTCTTCGTCTCAGCCTTTGCGGAGGGTGCCGAAGACCTGGGTCATGGCGTCTTTGAGGAGGGAGCTGTCGTTGGAGTGGCAGATGAAGCGGGCGCCTTGTTTGATGGCGCGGAGCTGCTGCTCGGTTTTGCCGAACCAGGAGCCGGCGGGGATGTGGCGCTTGTCTGCGGCGTCGATGACTTTCTGGACGTTGGCGATGAAGTCGGGGTGGTCGTACTCGTTCGGGATGCCCATGTTGGTGGTCATGTCATTGGGACCGATGAAGAGGGCGCTGACGCCGGGGATGGCGCAGATGGCGTCCAAGTTTTGCAGGGCGAGGACGGATTCGATCATGGGAACGAAGAGGGTGGAGGCGCACTTTTGCTCGATGTAGTCGCGGGTTTTTTCGCTGGGCCACTTGCCTTCCTTGATGGCTTTTTCGAGGGCGACGCCTTTGAGGGGGCGATAGACGGCGGCGGCGGCGAGGCGCTTGATGAGGTCGACATCCTCGGCGTAGGGGATGACGACGCCGTCGAAGGAGTCGCAGACTTTGGCGACGTCGTCGGCATCGCGGCTGTGGGTGCGGGCGAGGCAGGCGATGCCTTTGGTGGCGAGGGCGTAGCGGAGGGGGAGGAAGTCGGCGATGTCGAGGGCGTTGTGCTCGGCGGAGACGATGACGAAGTCGATGGAGCCGTCTGGGATGAAGTCCACGATGGCGGGGACGACGGCGTGCTGGACGAGCATGCCGAAGACGGTGTGGCCCTTCATCATTTTTTCCTTGAGGAGGTGGGCGGGGCGGGAGGCGGGGGTGGAGTAGGGAGTGGTGGGCATGGCGGGCGGGATGCTGGATGCTAGATACTCGATCACGGGGGCGGATTATCGCGAGTGGGTGATTTTTGGGGGTGGGGAGGAAGGGACGTTCGGGTTTGCCGCAGAGGGGCGGAGAGGCAGAGGGGGCAGAGATTTTTTACTGAGGAATGCGCGGAAAACAGAGGGTGGAGGATGGACCGAGCGGGCACGCCAAAGCACCGCACATGGAATGTGCGGAACACTTCACGCTGAGGCACGCGGGTGTGGTTTTACCACGCGACATCGTGGTCCAAGGCGCTGACGCGGTGGCGGGAGCGCTGAGGCTCGCGCGCGTTATGCGTGTGTGAGATGCGTGGGGACGATTGGTGCGGGCAGGAGTGCCCGCATCACTTCACTTCGGAAAGTGAGGTGAGGTTTTTGACCTTACGAATGCGCTGGGTGCATCTCGCGGAGCGAGATGGGTACTGTACCGGACTACATGCGGCAGATGAGGAGCTCGCGCTCGTAGATGAGCTCTTTGGGGAGGTGGCTCTTGAGGTCGAGGAAGAGTTCTTCGTGGGAGAGGATCTCGGCGCGCCAGGCGGAGCGATCGAAGTGCTGGAGTGCTTCGAATTTTTCCTTGGGGAAGTCGAGGCCTTTCCAGTCGATGTCCGCGTAGCTGGGAACCCAGCCGACGGGGGTTTCCTTGGACTTGCCGTGGCCGTTGGCGCGATCGACGATCCATTTGAGGACACGCATGTTTTCGCTGAAGCCGGGCCAGAGGAATTTTCCTTCTGCGTCTTTGCGGAACCAGTTCACGTGGAAGATGCGCGGGGTCTCGCTGAGGGAGCGCTGCATGGAGATCCAGTGGCGGAAGTAGTCGCCCATGTTGTAGCCGCAGAAGGGGAGCATGGCCATGGGGTCGCGGCGGACTTTGCCGATGGTGCCTGCGGCGGCGGCGGTCATCTCGCTGCCCATGGTGGCGCCGGTGTAAACGCCGCCGCTCCAGTTGAAGGCCTGATAGACGAGGGGCATGGTGGTGGCGCGGCGGCCGCCGAAGATGATGGCGCTGATGGGGACGCCTTCGGGCTTTTCCCAGTCAGGATCAATGGTGGGGCACTGGGAGGCCGGGGCGGTGAAGCGGGAGTTTGGATGGGCGGCCTTGGTGCCTTTTTCTTTGGCGATCTCAGGAGTCCAGAGATTGCCCTGCCAGTCGGTGCACTGAGTGGGCGGCTCATCGGTCATGCCTTCCCACCAGACGCCGCCATCAGGAGTGAGGGCGACATTGGTGAAGATGGTGTTTTTCCGCAACGAGGCCATGGCGTTGGGATTGGTCTTGTCGCTGGTGCCGGGAGCGACGCCGAAGAAGCCGGCTTCGGGATTGATGGCGTGGAGACGGCCATCGGCGCCGGGTTTGATCCAGGCGATGTCGTCGCCGACGGTCCAGACCTTCCAGCCTTTGTCCGCGAAGTGCTTCGGCGGAATGAGCATGGCGAAGTTCGTCTTGCCGCAGGCGCTGGGGAAGGCGGCGGCGACGTAGGTTTTTTTGCCCTTGGGGTCTTCAACGCCGAGGATGAGCATGTGCTCGGCCATCCAGCCTTCATCGCGGGCCATGGCGGAGGCGATGCGGAGGGCGAAGCATTTTTTGCCGAGGAGGGCATTGCCGCCGTAGCCGGAGCCGTAGCTCCAGATTTCACGCAGCTCGGGGAAGTGGACGATGTACTTCTCCTTGTTGCAGGGCCAGGGGACGTCCTTCTGGCCTTTCTTGAGGGGCATGCCGACGGTGTGCATGCAGGGGACGACGCGCTTCTTTGACTGGTCGATCTTCTCGAAGACTTTTTTGCCGATGCGGGCCATGATGCGCATGTTCACGACGACGTAGGGGGAATCGGTGAGCTGCACGCCGATCTGAGACATGGGGGAGTCGATGGGGCCCATGCTGTAGGCGAGGACGTACATGGTGCGGCCGCGCATGCAGCCATTGAAGAGCTTGCGGAGCTTTTCCTTCATCTCGAAGGGGTTGACCCAGTTGTTGGTGGGGCCGGCGCCGTCCTTGGAATTGCTGCAGATGAAGGTGCGCTCCTCCACGCGGGCGACGTCGCTGGGGTCCGACTTGGCGTAGAAGCAGCCGGGCCATTTTTTCTGATTGAGGCGGATGAGGGTGCCAGACTCCACCATTTCATCGCAGAGGCGGTCGTATTCTTTTTTCGAGCCGTCCACCCAGTGGATGCGGTCGGGCTTGCAGAGGGCGGCCATTTTGCCGACCCAGCGCTGGAGGTGAATGTTTTTGCTGAGGGGCTTTGACGAGGAAAGGGAGGTCATGCGGGCACGATGGAGTTGGGGATGCGTGATTCACGCGGAATTCGTGCCAAAAGTCCACTGCATAAGCTTCGCGTATTTTGGCGAAAGCGGAGCGTGGGCGGAGGGGGAAGCTGACTGTCGGGCCGTGTTTGAGCACTCAGGAGGAGCTGTCATTTCTCCCATGGAGGGCGGGAAAGGATTCCGTTCATTGCGCCTCGATCAACCGCCGTGGTTCATCGAGCCTGATGCCGAGATGCAGTGGAAAGTAGGCGGCCAGCGACTTCACAAGCGCGCGCGAAAAGGCGAGGCGGTTTTCGTCGGTATCGCGGAGGCGGGGGCGGTGGGCTTCGATCTGGAGGCCGGTGATGCTGAGCGCGGCTTTGCAGTGATGCTGGATGGTGTAGCCGCCGCGAAAAAAGGGCCCGGTGGGGACGGGCATGCGCGGGCTGGGGGTGGCGTGAAAGCCTTCGCGTTCAAGAAGGGCACCGAGGCTCCGCGGGCCGCGCAGGAGCTCGGTGTAGCTGAGGGTGCTGCGCTGTGCGATCCAGCGCAGGCTGCCGGCATTGATGAAGGTGGACTGATTGAGCGCCTCTTCGCAGTCCGCGAGATCGAGGGAGTCGTGCAGATAGCCGAGCTCGAGGCGTGAGTCGGCGTGGCCGTGGCCGTGGAGATCGATGAGGAAGGCGACGCCGAAGTGCTTCACGGCAGAGGCGCAGGCCTGGGAGATGAAAGCGTGGTGCTCCTGCCAGGCGTGCTCCGCGAGCGCGCTGCCCTGGGCGGCCTCGGCGAGGTCGCGGTTGGCATCCAGCTTGCTGCGGTGGAGGTGGCAGAGGATGAGGTGAACGTGGCGGCCGGTTTCTGCGTGAACCACCGAGGCGATGGCGCGTGCGAGCTCCTGGGTGTTGGCATCGATGTCCACGACGCCGCTGGTGCGGTCGGGAATCTCCGCAGGCTTCAGGCGTCCGCCGTGGGGAGCGGCGATGATGAGCGGGAGATCCCCGGCGACATATTCGATGAAGCCGTGCGCGCCGAAGGTGCCGGCGCCGGCCGCCGGCTCTGCTGCAAACGCAGCGCCAAGGCACAGCGAAACAAGCAGGGCGGCGAGGAGCTTCATGCGGCTGGGTCAGGAATCTGCCGGGATGATGCGAAGCACATGGCTGGCCTGGGTGAAGTACCAGGTGGTGCGCTTGAAGGGACGCAACTGGATGCCGTTGGGGATTTCGGCGCCGTTTGAGTCGTGAGCGCCGGTGCCGGTGCTGTCCAGGATGAGGGGAGTGCCATCGGGGGACTTGCCGATTTTCCCCACCCAGAGGACGACGTGGGAGAGAGCGCCCTTGGTGTTTTTGATGTAGAGGAGGTCGCCGGTCTGCAGCGTGGTCATGAACTCCTCGTAGCTTTTGGGGAGCTCGATGCGCTTCACAGGAATGGAGCGGCTGGGGCCGGGGCCGCCGGCCTCGCTCATGTCCGACTGGGCTTTCACTTCGCCCGTGGGTTTGATGCCGAGGGCGAGATTGTAGGTGAAGGCGGTGAAGTTGCTGCAGTCGAGACCTTTGCCGACGGGAGACTTTTGCTCCTTGTCGCGCGGCCATTCGGCGGGGGGATCCCAGTCCGGCACATGATGGTGCTGGTAGGTGTAGCCGATGAAACGCATGCCGGTGGCGATGATGCGCTCGCGCGACCACTGGGGGCTTTTGGAGGCGAGGCCGGTGGGGGCGCTGAAGTGTTTGGCGGCGGGGCCGTAGTGAGTCCAGCGACGCTCGTTGGAGGGATTGTACCACTCACCGAAGGGCACGCTGGCGTAGTCCTTCCAGTTGGAGCGGGGGCCTTTGAGGAGATCGCCGATGAGCTCCTCCTCCTTGAAGGAGAACTTGACAGAGTAGGGGGACTTGTAGGCGTTCTGGGCCTGCAAGGCGCTGCCGAAAAGCAGCAGAGAAAGGAGCAGGCGGGTGATCATGGCAGTGCGGTGGAAGATTTTTCGCCTGCCGCCCAGAAGATGCCGCGGGGGATGAAGTTTTCGAGGCCCGGGGTGTTTTCGGGATGCGGGCTGGAGATGAAGACGCGGCCTTTGCCATAGGTGCTGATGACGTGGGCGGGTGAATCGACCTGCACGCCGGCGGGGGTGCCGTTGTTGGCGACTTCGGTTTTGAAGAGGGTGACGGGGGTGTAGGCGGGGATGTCCGCACGGCCTGCGGGCTTGAGGATGGGGCCGTTGTGATAACGCACTTTGAAGGTGCCCTTCACATCGCCGAGGAGGTCAGGACCGGCTTTCGTGAGCTCAAGGTCGAGCATGGCCTGGCCACGCATCCATTTGCTGGAGACGGTGCCGGCATTGAGGATGCCGAGGCCCCAGGAGAAATTGGAGCAGGCAAGGTAGGCGCCGCCGCAGATGCCAACGTAGCCGCCGCCATTGCTGACAAAGTCGCGGACGTTTTTCAAACCGGCTTCGCCGATGCCTTTGGACTGGCCCGAGCCTGAGCCGCCGGGAAACACCAGGACATCGTAGGCGCTGAGATTGAGGGAGGCGACATCCTGCTCACTGAGGACGACCAGCTTCACCTGAGGAAAGGGTTTGAGCACGTTGGTGACGTTATCGACGCCGCCCTGCGGCGAACCGGGGCCGCGATAGATGCCGACCTTGATCTCGCGCGTCTTCACCGGAGGAGCGATGATGGTTTTGCCGCCGTTGGCGTCGGCCGGGATGACGAACTTTTTTGGCTGCTCCTTCGGCTCATCTTGAGCGATGGCGGGGGTGAAACTGCCGATGACAACGCAGAAGAGCAGGAGTGTGAGCCGGGTGTTCATGGTGGTTGGGACAACGATGCGCAAAGTGGGCAAGCTGTCATTTCCTGCATCTCGCCAAAATAGGTGATGCTGGAAAAAATGACGAAGCCAGAATGCCGAATGACGAATGGCGGAACCTGAACGAGAAAGGAGAGTGCAAGCCGAATGACCTGGAAGCTTCAAAGCCTGAATCCCGCCGCCCGCAGGCCGTGCCGCGGCATGGGTGCGGTGCTGGCGATGTCATTGCTGCTCGCAACCACGGCGGCTCAAAGCGCGGATGCGCGCTGGGTGGACCGGCTGGCGTTCTGGTCGTGGAGCGAGATGGATGAGCTGGACCGGCAGATGGCCGCGGATGAGAAGAAGCTGGGGACGCTGCCGGAGCTGATGCTGATCAACAGCAGCCTGCGGATCGGGCTGAAAACGGGCTACACCACCGAAGAAGATGTGCGCTGGATGGAGCTGACGCTGAAGGAGGCCGCGCCGGCGGATGCGGTGGTGCTGGTGGCGCCGCTGGCGAAAGGGGCGAACGCGGTGGTGGCGGGCTATGGCTTTCCGGTGCGCTTCAAGCTGGAGATTTTCGACGAGCTGAACAACGCCGAGGTGATCATGGACCGAACGGCGGAGGATTATCCGAACCCGGGATGCTACCCGGTGGTGGCACGGTTTCCGCCGCGGCCGGTGAAGCGGGTGCGCTTTACGGCGACGGATCCGTGGTCGGTGGACGGGCCGGAGATTCTGGCGCTGGCGGAGATGCTGGTGCTCTCCGGCACGCGGAACCTGGCGCTGGATGCGACGGTGAAGAGCTCGAGCTCGCGCAATGCGCCGCGGGCGTGGACGCGCTCCAATCTGACCGACATGGTGACGCCGCTGGGGCTGCCGGTGGCGCCGCAGAAGGGCGGCACGAACGGATTTCACAGCGCGGTGGCGGCGACTGCTGACGCGGAGAAAACGCTGACGCTGACGCTGCCGGAAATCACGCCAGTGGATGAGATAAGGCTGGTGCCGGTGCGGCGGCGGGAGGTGCCGCTGTGGTTTGACTACGGATTTCCGGTGCGGTACAAGATCGAAGCGGCGACGCGGGAGGACTTCAGTGATGCGGTGATGATTCAGGAGATCACGGACCGGCTGCAGCCGCCGCCGGGCATGAACCTGGTGTGCATCCCGGCACGGCAGACACCGGCGAAATACCTGCGGCTGACGGCGACGCAGCTCTGGTACCGCAAGAGCGACTACGTCTTTGCGCTGGCGGAGATGCAGGTGTTTCGGGACGGGGAGAACGTGGCGGCGAAAGGGAGCTTCACAGCGAGCGACCGGCTGACGGGCGAGGAGAGCGAGGCGTGGAGCCTGGGCGCGCTGAATGACGGGCTGACGGAAAGTGGGCGGCTGATCAGCCTGCCGGAGTGGTTTGCCCAGCTGGAGACGCGGCAGCGCCATGAGCGCGAACGGAGCCTGCTGAAAACGCGGCGTGAGGCGCTGGTGGAGCGCTCGCAGCATCAGCTGGTCTATGGCAGCGTGGGCAGCGTGGCGGGCATCACACTGCTGAGCTGCGTGCTGCTGTGGAGGCAGCAGCGCAACCGCAAACGGGATGCGCAGCGGCTGCATGACAAGCTGGCGCGGGATCTGCATGATGAGATCGGCTCGAACCTGGGAAGCATCACGCTCATCTGCTCGTTTGCGGCGCAGGCGGATGCGACGCCGGAGGCGATGCGCGCGGACATCAGCGAGATCGAACGCGTGGCGGCGGAGACGGCGGACTCGATGCGGGACATGGTGGACCTGATCAGCACGCGGCGGTCCCAGGCGGAGCATGACTGGCTGGATGTGCTGCACCGGCTGACGGAACGCCTGCTGCGGAGCCAGACGCTGGACTGCGCGCTGCCCGCGGCGCCGCTGACACTGGAGCCGGACATTGAAACACGGCGGGAGCTGTACCTGTTTTGCAAGGAGGTGCTGCACAACATCGCGCGGCATGCGCATGCGACGCGGGTGAAGTTTCACCTGACGCCGAACGCGGAGGGGCTGCGCATCGAGGTGAGTGACAACGGCCGTGGGTTTGACACGACGCTGGCGGCCAGCGGCCACGGGCTGAGCAACCTGAGGGAGCGCGCGACGGCGATGCATGCGAGCCTGCAGATTTTATCCACGCCCGGAGAGGGCACGTCCATCACACTCGACCTGCCGCGAGGACCGCGGTGGCGCAAACCTGCTGCATGAAGCACCATGAAACCTGAGACTCTGGTACAAACCTGGATCGTGGAAGACCACGACACTTTTCGGCGGTCGCTGCAACGGCTGTGCACACCGGAGCGCGGGCTGGCGGCGGCGCCGGCGTTTGCCAATGCGGAGACGATGCTGGCGGCGCTGAAGGGCGCTGCTGAGAGCCAGAAGCCGGATGTGCTGCTGCTGGATGTGGGGCTGCCGGGACGCAGCGGCCTGGAGATCATCGCGGATGTGCATCAACTGGCGCCGGAGTGCCGCATCGTGATCCTGACGGTGTTTGAAGATGAGGAGAAAATCAGCCGGGCGATCAGCGCGGGGGCGAGCGGGTATCTGGTGAAGACTTCGCGCGCGGAGGTGGTGGTGGAGGCGATTCTGGAGGCGGCGCAGGGAGGATCGCCGATGTCACCGAAAGTGGCGGCGAGCGTGGTGAAGATGCTGGCCAAGCTGACGAAGCCGGCGGCGCAGCCGGTGTCGCTGTCGCCGCGGGAGCATGATTTGTTAAAGCTGCTGGTGGAGGGGCTGACGGCGAAGGAGATCGCGGACCGGATGCAGGTGAGCATTCACACGACGAGCACGCACACGCGGAATTTGTTTACGAAGCTGGGGGTGCATAGCAGGGCGGCGGCGGTGGCGAGGGCGCTGAAGGAGAGGCTGGTGTGAAGCGGGGAAGGAATGACGAAACCAGAATGAGGAATGAGGAATGAATGACGAAGCACCACGGGTGAGGAGTCTAAAGCTGCGACATTCGAATGCCCCGGTCTCAGGGGAAGCAGGCCGAGCGTGATGTTATGGGTGTGCGATCTCTGGATCGCCGACTCGCCAGATGCCTATGAAATCGTCCGTGTTCAGCGTGTAGAACCGGGCAGCGCCAGCTTTACGAGCCGCGACAAGATGCAAAAAATCGTAAATCGCCCCACCGCGAACGCCACGTGATTCCGCCAACTGCATGGCAGTGAGGAGGTCATCTTCATTGAGAAGACTGACTGTCACTTTGGACAGCACACTTTCTTTGAGCAAGGCCGCGACATCCGAAGCTGCAAACCGATAGCCGAGCCTGCTACCCGTAAGCACATTGAAGGTCTCAGCCAGTGCGTGAGAATAAACGCGACAGTCGTGTTCGAACAGCAGGTTTTCACAGGCCGCATGGCATCGCTCCCTTTCAGCCAGCGATGAAACCAAGATGGAGCTGTCCAGCGACACAATCATGCGTTGCCATCACGAAAGGCCAGCATGCCCTCATCCCGGTCTCCGCGATCCGCCTTGATGGCCTGCACCACAGCATCGTTATCAAGTTCCGGACCACCGGCAATCACCAACCTCCCCCGTTGATTGCGAACGAGCCTGGCGCTTTCAGTCACCGGTGCCTGCGGACGCAGCCGGATGCTGTCGTCCTGCACCTCCAGTTCGAGACTCGCAGGTCCTACGAGCTTCAAGAGTTTGCGCACAGCATCCGGCAACTGGACAAGGCCGGCCTCATTCATTGTGACGGTAGTGCTCATGTGTCCAAGATGCCATTCCTGGAGAGGCTTGGCAAGCCTACTTCAGCGCAGCTTCGATGGAACGGGCGACCTGCTGGCCCATGAGTTCGTAGCCTTTGGCGTTGAAGTGGACGTCCTGGGGATTAGCGATGCCCTGGAGCTGGGGAGCGAGGAAGGTGTGGAGGTCGTCGATGAGGATGTGGTGCTTCTGCATGACGCGGAGGGCGACCTCGTTTTTCTCGGCGATCTGGGTGACGAGTTCGGGGCCGTCCTTGGTGTCTGGCGGGACGGGGGTGGTGGTGGCGAAGATGAGTTTGGCGCCGGTTTTTTGCATGCGGGCGATGAGGGTCTCCAGGCGCTGCTCGTAGTCGGCGGCGGGTGTTTTGCGGTCGTGGATGCCGAAGTTGAAGTGGATGACGTCCCACCTGCCGTCGCCGAGCCAGATGTCGATTTTTTTGACGCCGTTGGCGGTGGGGCCGCAGTTTTCGGGGGCGCGGTGGACATTGGCTTTTCCGGCCAGGGCTTTGCGCACGTCGAGGGTGTAGCCGCGGGAGATGGAGTCGCCGATGAGGAGGACGCGGGGGAGTTTGGGATCGTCCTGCACGAAGTCCCAGGCGTTGGAGCGGCCGGCGATCTTGTCTTTTTTGTGAAGCGGGAGGTAGAAGCCGTTGCCGAGGTTTTGTTCGAGGACGGTTTCCCAGGCCTGCTGGTCGGGCGGGAGCTTGGCTTTGAGGGCCTGGTATTTTTCATCGACGGCCTTGTCTTCCGCGGCTTTTTTGGCGGCGGCTTCGGCGGCGTTGGTGGGCTCGTTCTGGGATTTGACCTGGGCGTGGGAGAGGGTGGCGAGGGCGAGGAGGAGGAGGGTGAGTCTCATGCGGGAATGGGATCGGTGGGGGGATTTGTGGACGTTGTCTGCTTGCGGCGAATGTGCGGCGGAGCGGGTTGCAGACGCTGCTGGTTGGCGCAGCTTGATTAGGAGTCCTGGGTTTGCTTCCCGAGGATGTGCTGCCATACCCAGGGAAGCACTCGCTAAAGCTCGGCATCCCTGGGCTATAATCCGCAACCCCGTTGGGGTTGAAGAAGATTGAGGACGAGGCGGAGAGGGTGGGCACGAGAGTGATGACAGGGTACTGCCTGTGAACGTGCCATGACTGGCGCGAGCTTAACGGGCCTGCGGAAAGCGGTAGCTTCGATGCAGGCCTGCGCCTTGCATCTGCGCGACCATCTCCAAAGAAAGAGCTTATTTCTTGGGCAGGTTTTCGGCGATGACGGCGGCGACTTTTTCGGCGAGGTAGTGGTAGCCTGCGGGGGAGTAGTGGACGTTGGCGGGAAGCTGCACGTCTTTGATTTTGGCGGCGGCGTGGGCGTTGAGGTCGTCGGTGATGACACCTGCGGCGGCCATGACGCGGGCGGCGACTTCGTTGTATTTCTTTTCGTCGCCTTCAATGCGGCCGGGGGAGCCGGCGGGGACGGGGGTGGTGTTGCACCAGATGAGTTTGGCGCCGGTGGCCTGCATGATCTTCACGAGCTCGGTGAGGTTTTTTTCATAGTCGGCCAGGGAGACCTGGGGATGGGAACCGGCGCCTTTGGGATCGGCGAGCTTGGAGGGATCATCGGCGATGTATTTGAGATCGTGGAGGCCCCAGTTGAAGTGGATGACGTCCCACTTGGAGGAGCCGAGCCAGTCCTTGAGGTTCTTGATGCCGTTGGTGGTGGGGCCGCCGTTGGTGGGGATGCGGTGGACGTTGGCCTTGCCTTTGAGGAGCTCGCGCACGTCGAGGGTGTAGCCCATGGAGATGGAGTCGCCGATGAGGAGGACGCGGGGGAGGCCGGCGACGTCCTCGACTTTGACGACGGAGGGATGGGGGGCGCGCTTTTTGGGGGACGGCTTGGGAGCCTGTTTGGGAGCGTCGGCGGCGATGGCTGTGCAGGCGAGCAGAGCGAGGAGCAGGATGGATTTCATGAGGCGACTACCAACGGAGACGGGTGGTGCACATTTCGTGGAAATAAAAACGGAGTCTTGACCCTTTGCGGGAAAACTGGCTAGCCTCGGGCTCATGGTGAAATCGAACCAGGGTCTTCATCTTCGATGCGGCCGCCTGCTGCTGGCGGGGGTGTGGCTGCCTTTGCTCATGCTGCTGGCGGGGGTGTGGCTGCCTTTGCTCATGCTGGGGGCGGAAGCGCCGGCGAAGGGGCCGACGGCCGAAGCGCAGACGAAAGCGCCGACTCCTGAGGAAGGCTGGCAGGAGAAGCTGGCGGACCCGGCCTTCCGCGCGCGGGCGGAAAAGGCGGGCGGAGTGAGCTACGCGCTGCGGGAGCTGGCGGGCAGCCCGGGTGAACAAAGCGGCCTGTATGAGTGGCTGCAGGGGAATGTGAAGACGGCGGAGGGACATGCGCTGGAGTGCCTGCTGCGGGCGTACCTGGCGCGGGATCTGGAGCGGCCGGCGGAGGAGATCAGCGCGGCGGACGACCTGCTGCTGCGCGCGGCGCCGGGACTGCCGCAGGGATGGTTTGGCCGGGCGGAGCAGTATGAGGCGGGCAAGGAGAAGGAGTCCGCGGCCTGGGCGGCGGAGGCTGCGGCACAGGGGATGCGACGGGTGAACCTGGCAGCGGCGAACTGGCAGGAGCAACTGCATGGGTACCGCGGTGTGGACTGGCTGGCGCATGCGGTGAAGACGGACCACCTCATGGAGTGGGTGAAGGCGGTGGCGGCGGCGGTGGAGAATGCGCCGCGCGGCACAGCGCGCGAGGATGCGTGCAGCGTGGTGCTGACGCTGCTGCGGCATGACGCGGTGCGCAAAGAGCCGCTGCTGGCCCAGACTTTGCTGGAGGCGGTGGAGGGCGCGCAGCCGCAGATGGTGCTGGGGGAGCCCGCCAGCTTTCTGGGGGTGATGCGCGACCTGCAGGCGGCGGGACAGAAGGCGATGGCGCAACGTGTGGCGCGGCTGCTGGTGTTTGCGCCGATCGCGAAAGGGGAGGCATCCACTGGAATCAGCGAGATGCTGGGGATGTGGGAGAGCAGCGGGACGGCGCGCGGGTCCGCGCCGCGGGCGTGGCAGATTTTGCAGACGGCGATGGGGGATGACGAGACTTTTGCAGCGAGCTGCCTGGAGGCCGCGCAGCAGCAGCCGTGGAATGAAAACCTGGTGACGCATGCGCTGCTGGCGCAGGCGCTGAGAGGCGGGCTGGGGGAGGAGCACCTGCAACTGATGGCGAAGCTGGGAGCGGAGAGCCGCGCGCGGGTGGCGCTGCGGATGGCGTCATTTGCGCCGGAGGGGGTGCGCCCGCAGACGGCCGCGGGGCCGTGGATGGAGGAGGTGGCGCTGAGCCTGCTGGCGAAAATGCAGACGGCAGCGGCGGAGCGCCCGGCGTTTGCAAGCCTGCTGGACTGCCTGGAGCGGCTGGAGCGCAGCGGCGATGAGGAGCGGCTCTCCCGGGTGCTGGAGGCGACGGGAAAGGCGGCGCCGCGGCTGAATGATCTGGACCACTGGGAGCGGTATGCGCGGATCCTGCTGGGGAAGAAGCAGGAGGAGCTGGCGAGCACGCTGGCGCTGGCGTGGGGCGGCGCGCTGGACCAGTCCTCCGAACAGAAGGAGCACCTGCTGCCGCTGGCGCGCACGGCGATCCGGGCGGGAAGAAATGGCGGCGGATATTTCGCGACGATGGCGCTGAAGCTGTGGGAGAAGCACCATGCGGAAATGACCACGACGACGCTGCCGCCGCCAGGCATGGCGAGCCGGGTGGGCGAGGCGCTGATGGCGTGCGATGACGTGGAGGGATTTGAGCGGTTTGTGAACGGGCTGGAAAAGCTGCCGAAGCACCGGATCTCGGGGCTGTACCCGCAGATGACGAAGGAACTGGGCGCGCTGCGGAATCTGATCACGGGGAAGGACGACATGGTGCCGGCGGTGGATGCGTGGGTGCGGATGCCGGAAGGTGAAAAGGAAGCGCCGCGGGTGGAGTGGCAACTGGTGCTGCCGGAGCTGGGCCCCTCCAGCGAGCGGCCGATGGTGCTGACCACGGGCGACCGCGACGGGAAAACGGAGGCGGACAAGCTGAGCGATGCGCGCTGGTGGCGCGCGGGCACGGCGCTCCCGGCGCTGGAGCGGTTCAGCGGGAAGTTTACGCTGGAGGTGCTGGCGGGAGATGATCCACAAAAGCTGCGGAGCCTGGCGTATCTGCCGAAGGCGCCGGCGCGCGGAGGCCAGACGGTGGACAAGCTGCCACGCTCCGGGAGCCTGAAGATCATGCTGCGCTCGCTGACGAATGCGATGACGTTTTCCAGCGAGCCGCGCGCCTTTTCCACGCACGCGGCGGTGTTTATGACCGGGGGCGAGCCGGCGGCGGAAACGGACAGCGCGGCAGTGGCATGGCAGGAGCCGGCGGTGCCGCAGCCCGCGAGCTGGCAGCCGGACGATGCGCAGAGGTGGGGGAGGATGATCGCGACGCCGGTGCGTCTGGAGGAAGGCGCGGAATATCTGCTGACCACATGGCCGGCCAAGGAGAGCAGCGTGGTGCGGATGATTTTGCTGGATGAGGAGCAGCGGCCGCTGGGGCCGGTGCCGGTGGCGAGCAACGGCTGGCAGCCGGGGAGGCTTTCGCTGACACACACGCCGGCGGACCGGACCTCGCGCTACCGGACGCAGCGGTTTCGGCCGGGCGACTGGGCTGGCGATGGCGACCTGGTGTTTCCGACGGATGGCAGGGCGGGAGAGCAGCGGGCGCGGTTCATCGCCTTTGTGACGCGGGACGCGGTGGTGAACACGCTGCCCGCGCTGCAACTGCGGACGTACCGCACGGCCACGATGGCGGAGAAAGCGGACAGCAGCTTCCGCTCCCACAAGCCGGAGCTGCCGGAGCTGAATGACGAGTACATCGGCGACCTCGGCTTTTCACTGCGGTCGTGGCATGTGACGTTTGTGTCCGACCGCGGGATCCTGACGGGCAAGGGCGGGCTGGCGGGCTTTGACGTGACGCACATCCCGTGGAAGCCGCTGGTGCGGGCGGAGTCCGAGCTGCTGGAGGGGAACGAGTGGCCGATGTGCTTCACGCCGGAGCACAGCCTGATCATTGAACCGACGTGGAACAGCAGCCGGACGCTGGGGCTGAGGTTTGTGCCGTTTGACACACGCGGAGAGCGCTATGCGGCGTGCCGGAGGATCGAGCTGCCGCTGCCGAGCTACAACCGGGGGGAGATCAGCGAATGGAATGACGGGGCGGTGCTGATGGTGTCCTCCGAAGCCGGTGAGAACCCGGAGCCGGCGTGCGCGTGGGTGGAGCCGGACGGGAAGTGCCATGTGGTGAAGCTGCCGCGGCCGCCGATCAAGAACAAGCCGGGGCTGGAAGTGGCGTGGTGGGGGCCGGGAGGGACGCTCTTCACGCTGCATGAGGACGGGCTGCTGTTTCACATGGAGCACCGCGACGGGCTGCGGCTGCTGAGCGTGGAGCCGGGAAGTCCGGATGACATTCCCGAAGGGGCCATGCCGGGGCGCTCGAAGCGCAAGCGTGAGTGGAGGCTGGAGCGGCCGGATGTGCTGATCCATGTGGACAAGAAGACGAACATCGTGACGCACCGCTACCGCCTGCCGAAGCGCTGCGAAGGGCTGCCGATGGCCTTTGCCTCGCGCGGGTATGTGATTCTTTTCACGACGGAGCACGAGATCATCCGGGTGAACCCGCCGGACATGGTGGAGGACGATGATTGAGAAAAACGCGCTGGCGCGCCGGGGGAGTCGCGCCTTTGATGTGGGCCGACATCCACCCCAACCACCACCATGCGCACGCTGCTTTCACTCCTTGCCTTTGCCTCCTTCGCCGCCGCCGCCGAACCCGTCACCCTGACGCTGGCGGACTTCACTGATGCCAAAGGTGAGGCGCCCTCGGGTGGCTGGACGACGGAGGGGGACGGCACGATCCACCTGAACGGCAAGGGCGGCGGTGCGCTGATCTCGAAGAATGAATACTCCAACTTTGAGCTGGAGTGGGAATGGAAGGTGAACCCGAAGGGGAACAACGGCATCAAGTACTGGGTGACGAAGATCGGCGGGAAGGAATGGCTGGGGATCGAGTACCAGATGATCGACGACACGGGCCATGCGGACGGGCTGAAGGGCGGATCGCACACGACGGCGTCGATCTATGACATCAAGGAGCCGGTGGCGGGCAAGGCGGTGAAGCCGGCGGGTGAGTGGAACACGAGCAAGATCGTGGTGCAGGACGGGAAGATTCAGCACTGGCTGAACGGCGCGCTGGCGTGTGAGGCGGACACGACGACGCCGGAGTGGAAGGAGCGCATCGCGAAGAGCAAGTTTAAGAACAAGGAAGGTTTTGCGCCGGGGAAAGGGAAGATCATGCTGACGGAGCATGGGGACGAGACTTGGTTTCGGAAGATCAGGCTGACGGCGAAGTGATGCTGGATCCTAGATCCTGGATGCTAGATGCTAGATGCTAGATGCTAGATGCTGAGGCTCCGCGGGGCTTGGTGTGCTTGCGGAGCGGGAGGGGCGAGGACGAGGACGATTCCAGAGGGGTTTGTGGTGACGTGGAGCGAGGGGAGGCTTGCGGGGTGCTGCGGGCTCGGAGGCCCGCGCTCCGGGGGAGACGTGCGGGGCTTGGTGTGCTTGCGGAGTGGGAGGGGCGAGGACGAGTTCGATTGGAGGACGAGGACGATTCCAGAGGGGGTTGTGGTGACGTGGAGCGAATGGTGTTTGCGGGGTGCTGCGGGCTCGGAGGCCCGCGCTCCGGGAGAGGCGTGCGGGGCTTGGTGTGCTTGCGGAGTGGGGTTCGAGGACGAGTTCGAGTGGGAGGACGAGGACGATTCCAGAGGGTTTGTGGTGACGTGGAGCGAATGGTGTTTGCGGGGTGCTGCGGGCTCGGAGGCCCGCGCTCCGGGGAGACGTGCGGGGCTTGGCGTGCTTGCGGAGGGGGAGGACGAATTCGAATGGGAGGACGAGGACGATTGGAGGGGGATGGGGATTATTCTTTTTCTGCGCGTTCGATTTCCCAGCCTTCGTCACTGTCGATGGGGAGTTCGGCGAGGTCTTTTTCGAAGAGCTGGGTGAGTTCGATGCGGCGCTCGCGGACGATGCGGGCATAGGTGTCTTCGTCTTCGTGGACGGGGACGAGGAGGTGGACGGTTTCTTCGTCGTAGCGCTTCCAGCGGCGGGCGGCGCGCTCGGTGGCGTAGGCGGGCTTGCCGAGGGCGCGGAGGGCGCGGACGGCGAGTTCTTGAGCGCTGCCCATTTGCTCATGCACGGTGTCTTCGGCGGAGAGGCCGAGATTCATGAGCTCAAAGCGCTGATCGTAGTCATGCGCACGGGCGAGGATGCGGAGGTCGGGGAATTTTTCGCGAACTTCGGTGACGAGGCGGGCGACTTTGGCCTGGTCCGCGAGGGCGATGATGAGCATGCAGGCCTGATCGATGCCGGCGGCGTGCAGGAGATCGAGGCGGGTGGCGTCGCCGTAGAAGACTTTGAAGCCGAAGCGGCGCAGCATGTCCACGTGGTCGGGGTCGCTTTCCAGCACGGTGACTTTGACGCCTTGGGACATCATGAAGCGGCCGACGAAATTGCCGAAGCGGCCGAAACCGGCGAGGATGACGGGGGCATGCTCATCGATGCGGTCGGGGGCGCGCTCTTCGCGGCTGACGGAGGTGTAGCGGGGAGCGAGGACGCGCTCGTAGATGATGAAGAGGAGCGGCGCGGCGGCCATGGAGAGGGCGACGACGGCGACGAGGAGCTTGGAGGTCTCTTCAGTGAGGATGTCCTGCTGGATGGCCATGGAGAGGAGGGCGAAGGCGAATTCGCCGCCCTGAGCGAGTGCGAGCGAGAGGAGCCAGCGGTGGCTGCCGCGGATTTTTAGAGCGGTGGCGATGAGGTAGATGACGGCGGCCTTGAGGGCGATCAAGGCGAGCACGAGTGCGGCAATGAGGAGGGGATTGGCGGCGATGACGGCGAAATCGAGCGAGGCGCCGACGGCGAGGAAGAAGAGACCGAGGAGGAGGCCTTTGAAGGGCTCGAGATTGCTCTCCAGTTCGTGGCGGTAATGGCTGCCGGCGAGGACCACACCGGCGACGAAGGCGCCGAGCGCGGGCGAGAGGCCCACCTGGGTCATGAGCAGGGCGACGCCGACGATGAGGAGCAGCGCGGCGGCAGTGAGGATCTCACGCAGGCCAGTCTTGGCGAGGACGGCGAAGCCGCGTGGAATGATGAACTGGCCGGCGATGACGATGGCGACGACGGCACCAAGGGTGACGAGGGGCTGGGCCCAGTGGGGCAGCTCGTGAAGCCAGCCATCGTGTTTTATTTCGACACCGCTGGCGGCCAGCAAGGGGAAGACCGCGAGCATGGGGATGACGGAGATGTCCTGAAACAAAAGCACCGCGAAGGAGTCGCCGCCGCCATCGGTACGCATGAGGCCTTTTTCCTGGAGTGTCTGGATGACGATGGCGGTGGAGGAGAGGGCGAGGATCATGCCGGTGGCGAGTGCGGGCTTCCACTGCAGGCCGAAGGCGATGGCGATGCCCATGACGGCGAGAGCGGTGAGGGAGACCTGCAAACCGCCGAGGCCGAAGATGGGGCCGCGCATGCGCCAGAGGCGTGAGGGCTCGAGCTCGAGGCCGATCATGAAGAGCATGATGACGACGCCGAACTCGGCGAAGTGCATGGCCTCCTCTCCCTGCCGGCCACCGACCCAGCCGAGAACGAAGGGGCCGATGATGGCACCGCCGATGAGATAACCCAAAACACTGCCGAGACCGAGGCGATGCGCGATGGGCACCAGCAGCACGGCGGCGGCGAGGTAGATGAAGGCGGAGAGGAAGAAGTGGGGATCGTGCATGAGCTATGCAGGAATGAGGTCGTTGATTTTATGCGCGTCCAGGGCCTGCTCCAGCGGCAGGGTTTCATCGCGCAGAGAGGTGAGGAGGCGCGCGTAGCGCTGTGCATGCGCCTGGATGGAGGAGGCATCGGCGAGCTGATTCGCACCGTGAATGACGTGCGGAGCGAGGTAGCGCATGCCGCAGAGGAAGGCGGTCTGATCAAACGGCGCGAGAAGCTGACGGATGGTGTAGCGGTTGCGGCCCTGCGAGCAGTACACTTCTTCGGAACCGCCGGCGCTGATGGCGTGCACGAGGGTCTTGCCCTGAAGGGCGGCGCCCCCTTCCCCGTAAGCCCAGCCATAGGTGAGGACGAGGTCGAGGTACTCCTTCACCAGCGCGGGCGCGCTGTACCAGTAGAAGGGGTGCTGAAGGACGATGATGTCGTGCTCTTTGAGGAGTTTTTGCTCCTCCTCCACATCGATGAGGAAATCGGGGTAGAGCTCGTAGAGATCGCGGAAGGTGACGCCCTCCACCTGGCGGGCGGCGGCGGCCAGGCGGTGATTGATGCGCGACTTGTGCGGAGCGGGATGGGCGTAGAGAACGAGAACCGAGGCCATGGGGATGCGATGCGCGCAGCATGACCGCCCGCAGGAATGCGGCAATCGTTTTCAGAAATCGGTGAGCTCGATGCTCAATTTGTCCTCGATGCGGCCTTTGAATTTCCAGGCGCCGTCGATGCGGAGGGCGTCATCGATTTCGAGGCGGAGTTTGGTGCCGTCTGCGGTGAGAAGGTGGAGCTCCACGTCGTCGAAAGCGGCCGAGGGGTCGGCGGCTTCGTCATCGGCAGCCTAGCAGATGGAAGTCTCCTGCGCAGGCTTAGGCGTGAAGGGTACCCAGAAGCCGCACTCGGAGAGTGCGGACCACGCCGCGGTGGGCTTGCGGGGACTGGGTTTACCTGGCGCGGGCGAGCCAGACGCCGAGGGCGGCGACGGCCATGCCGATGAGGGAGAGACCGGTGAGGGTCTCGCGGAGCGGCAGGATCGAGGACGAGTTCGAGTAGGAGGACGAGGACGATTTCTGGCGGGCGGCGCGGGAGGGTGACTCGCAATGCGTTTGATGCGAATCACCTGGCGCGGGCGAGCCAGACGCCGAGGGCGGCGATGATCATGCCGATGAGGGAGAGGCCGGTGAGGGTCTCGCGGAAGATGGCCCAGGCCATGAGGGCGGTGACGGCGGGGACGGTGTAGAAGAGGCTGGCTACATTGACGGCGGTGCCGCTGCGGATGAGGTGATTGAGCAGGCTGATGGCGCCGATGGAGAGGACGAGGGCGACCCAGCACAATGCGAAGATGAACTGGCCGCTCCATTCGACGTGGCGGGTCTCCGTGGTGAAGGCGAGGAGAGCCGTGATGAGGAGGCTGGCGGCGTATTGAACAACAGTGCTGGTGCGGAGATCGAAGGCGGGGCAGTGGCGCTTCTGCCACATGGTGCCAACGGTGATGCCAACGAGCGCGGCGATGGCGGGCAGCGTCATGATGAAGGTGAGGCCGCTGCCAGTTTTATGCGCGACGACGAGGATGGTGCCGATGAAGCCGAGGGCGAGCCCGCCCCACTGCCGGGGCAGGACGCGCTCGCCGAGGGCGATGCCTGCGAAGGCGGCGGTGAAGAGGGGCTGGAGGGAGACGATGAGACTGAGGATGCCGGCGGGAAGACCGAGACGCAGGGACCAGACGCAGCCGCTGAGGTAGAGGGCATGGATCATGAGACCGGCGAAGGCGACGTGGGCGAGCTGTCCCCTGCCCCGCGGCCAGGGTGCGCGGGTGAGGAGCGCGATGGGGATCAAGATCGCGAGGACGATGCAGTAGCGCAGCGTGAGGAAAGTGAAGGGCTCGGCGTAAGGGATGCCGAGCTTTGAGCCGATGAAGCCGCTGCTCCAGAGGAGGACGAAGAGCCAGGGGATGATGGCGGTCCACAGAGAAGCGCGTGGGGTGGCGCTCATTCAGGCGAGAT
This sequence comes from Prosthecobacter sp., assembly GCF_044227185.1. GTDB lineage: Bacteria > Verrucomicrobiota > Verrucomicrobiia > Verrucomicrobiales > Verrucomicrobiaceae > Prosthecobacter. The sequence continues at coordinate 114,898 of NZ_JBGAFO010000004.1, forward strand.
GGATGGGGGGAGCGGGAATCACGCGGGTGGCAGGAAGGCCGGAGAAAAAAGGTAGAAAGATCAGGGGTAGAAAAATTTCAGAGACTGGAGATGTGGAATGGGTTCCGAGGAGCGCTGGGAGGAGCGGTCGGAGATCAGGGCAAAAAAATTGGGGGCAGAAAAATTTTAGAACCGGATTTTTTTGGGCGGGTTATTCGTCGAGTTGCTGGATGCGGGTGAGGTGGCGGCCGCCCTCGAAAGCAGTGGTGAGGAAGGTGTCCACGATCTGGAGGGCGGTGGGGAGATCCATCATGCGTTCGCCAATGGAGAGGACGTTGGCGTCGTTGTGGAGGCGGGTGAGGCAGGCGGATTCGACGTTCCAACAGAGGCCGCAGCGGATGCCGCGGAGACGGTTGGCAGTCATGGCTTCGCCATTGCCGGAGCCGCCGAGAACGATGCCGCGCTCGAACCTGCCAGCGGCCACGGCCTCGGCGACGGGGCGGATGAAGCGAGGGTAGTCCACGCGGGCTTCGGAGTGGGTGCCGAAGTCTTCGACTTCATGCCCTGCCGCGCGGAGGTGCTGGAGGATGGCCTGCTTGTAGTGGTAGCCGGCGTGATCGGAGCCGATGGCGATTTTCATGGTGGGGGGAGGATGCGCCAATCGCGGAGGCGCACAACTGGTGATAAAGGGGGAGAAATGTGCGCACTTCAACAGATGCGGAGGGGGAGGGCATGGCGGAGCGCCGCACAGGGGACTGTGCGGACCACTTTGCTGGCGCCCATGCGAGCCCCACCAACGGCAACGAGGTCAATGAAACTTGTCGCGGATGACGACTTCGTCGTAGGAGAGCTGGCCGCCTTTGGGCCATGGGGGCTGGGTGCCTTTGCCGACGGCGAGCATGAAGGAGATGATGTGGTCCTCGGGGAGATTGATGATTTTGGCGACGGCGTCGAAGTCGAAGCCGTCCATAGGGGAGGTATCATAGCCCATGGCTTTGGCAGCGAGCATGAGGGTCATGCCGGCGAAGCCGCAGGAGCGCATGCATTCATCGCGCTGGACCTGATCGCGGCCACCGTAGTACTGGCCGATGGCGGGGACGAGGAAGTCCTGCACGGGCTGGGCGGCGTTTTTCCAGTAGCGGCCGGGCTCCTTCTTCCATGCGTCTTTGTCGGCGCACAGCACGATGAGAAGCGAGGCATCGGTGATCTGCGCCTGATCCCAGCCGACGGCGCGGATTTGTTTTCTTACTTCAGGATCGAGCACGGTGACGAAGCGCCAGTTTTGGATGTTGAAGGCGGTCGGGGACAGCATGGCGGCTTCGAGGAGCTGGCGGATCTCCGCATCGGTCATGCGGTGGGCGGGGTCGTATTGTTTGACGGAACGGCGGGAGGCGATGGCTTCGAGGGTGTGCATGACGGAGGGAGAGAGGAAGTTTAAAGTTTCAGGTTTGAAGTTTAAAGTTATGACCGCTTGGCGTGGATTTTGAGATGGAGGTGGATGTGGTCGTTGACGACGTGTTTGCCAAGGAAGGCGAAGAGTTTGCCGGAGCCGTAATGGCTGCCGAACTGGGTGCGATCGAGCTCGAACTGGGCCTGGCCGGTGAGATGGTCTGAATCTGCGGCGGCGATGACGGCGGGAAAGCTGAGGGGCTGTGAGACACCGCGGAGGGTGATGGTGCCGTGGAGGGTGTAGTTGGGCGTGCCGGGTGTGCAGGCTGGCAGAGGAGTGACATGTTCGCAGACGAACCCGGCGGTGGGGAAGCGGTCCACGGCGAAGAAGTCGTCATCGCGCAGGTGGCGGATGAGCATGGCATTGAAGGCGGTGTCCACGAGGTCTTCGCAGGCGATGCTGTTCATGTCGATGGTGAAGCGGGCGGACTGAAGGGTGCCGTTTTTCACTTCGATGCTGCCGCCGGAAAGCCTGAGGGTGCCGTGGTGATGATTGAAGAGACTGCGGCCGGTCCAGCGCACGAGACTGGCGGCGGTGTCCACCTCGAAATGGCCTTCGGGAGCGGGTGGCGAGATCGCTGTGCCGGTGCCTTCGAGGGGAAAGCCCTGCTGCTGGCATTCGGCGATGCCACCGGGGAAGACGGTCACATCGGTGTAACCGGCCTTGGTGAGTTTTTCGGCGGCGGTGGTGGCATCCAGAGAATCGCCGCCTGCGCCATAAACGACGAGAGGCGAGGATTTGTCCGGGACGAGTTCGGAGACTTTGGTGATGAAGATGGTTTCGTAAACGCAGGCATTGATGGCGCCGGGGAGATGAGTGCTGGCGTAGTGCTCCTCCGGCAGGACGTGGATGAGGGTGGCGGCGCCTTTCTGCGCCTGGAGTTCGGCAATGGAGATGGTTTTCATGATTGTACGGGAGCTTCTGCGAGGAGGGCTTCGAGGTCGAGATGTTCCGTGGTCATGGCGAGCTCGCCGCTGGCATCGCGAGGCCAGGCGGAGGGATCGCGATCGACGTAGAGCTCGAGGCCGTTGCCATCGGGGTCGTGGAGATAGAGGGCTTCGCTGACGCCGTGGTCGGAGGCGCCATCGAGAGGGATTTTGTTTTGGATGAGGCGGTGCAGGGCGTCAGCGAGCGAAGGACGGTCCGGGTAGAGAATGGCGACGTGGTAGAGGCCGGTGGTGCCGCGCGGCGGGGCTTTGCCGCCGCGGCTTTCCCAAGTGTTCAGGCCGATGTGGTGGTGGTAGCCGCCGGCGGAGACGAAGGCGGCCTGGGTGCCGTAGCGCTGGGTGAGTTCGAAACCGAGTACGCCGCAGTAGAAGGCGAGGGAGCGCTCGAGGTCGGACACCTTGAGATGGACGTGGCCGATGCGGACGGCGGGGTGGATGGGAGCACTCATGGGGAAGTTGGCGGTGGTTTGCGGTTGTTGGCGATGGTTTGCAGTTGTTTCCAGAAGAGGGAGAGCTGGCGCAGGTGGTGAGGTTGAAGTTTTTTTGTGGGTGCTGGGTGTGGCGGGGGGCCAGGAACCGCACTCGAAGAGTGCGGACCACGCCGCGGTGGGCTTGCGGGCGATGAGTGAGATGCTGCAAGCGTGCGAGCCGGATTCAGTGACGAATCCGGCCCGCATGGGGAGGCTTTATTTGGCGGCGAAGAGGGTGCGGAGGTAGTCTTTGCGGCTGGCGAGGGTGATGAGGGAGAGGACGGCCAGGATGACGGGCATTTCGTAGGCGCCTTTGACGAGGAAGACGTGGTAGAGGATGATGTTTACCACGACTGGGCCGACAAGAGTGAGCGCCAGGTTCATGAAGCGGCCGCTGAGGAGGAGGAGGCCGCCGGTGACTTCGAGGACCTTCACCACATCGAGATAGCCGCTGCCGTAGATGGCGAACATGAAGTTTGCGGCGGGTGTGCCTTCCTTGGGGAGAGGAACATCGATGAAGTGGAGCCACATGTTGGCACCGAAGACGGTGAAGATGAGGCCGAGGAGGAGGCGGGCGGCGGTGGGGATGTGTTTCATAGGGGGAAGTTTGCGGTTGTTGGCGATGGTTTGCAGTTGTTGGCAGTTGTTTTCAGAGGAGGTCGAAGAGGAGGGCTTCGGTGTCCTGGGTGGCGGTGAGGGTGAGGGTGCCGGGGTCGTCGGTGCTGACGGCATCGCCGGGATTGAGAGTCGTGGAGCCATTGACGGTCACCGTGCCTTTGATGAGCTGGAGCCAGGCACCGCGGCCGGTGCGGACTTCGTGGGTGGTGGATTTTCCAGCAGCAAGGCGCACGCGGTAGATGTCGGCGTCCTGATGGATGGTGGCGGAGCCGTCGCGGCCGTCGGAGGAGATGACGAGGACCTTCTCGGCGGTTTCATGCTCGGGCTTCGGGTGCCATTCGGTGTAGCTGGGTTTGAGGCCGTTTTGACGCGGACGAATCCAGATTTGGAGGAGGCTGCCGGGCTCGGTCCTGGAGGGGTTGAACTCGCTGTGGGTGACGCCGCTGCCGGCGCTCATGAGCTGGATCTGGCCGGGGAGGAGGGTGCGGCCGTTGCCCATGCTGTCCTTGTGCGCGAGAGCGCCGTAGAGGATGTAGCTGAAGATTTCCATGTCGCGATGCGGATGGGTGGGGAAACCCGCGCCGCCTTCGATCACGTCCTGATTGATGACACGAAGGCTGCGGAAGCCCATGTGCGCGGGATCGTAATAGTCGGCAAAGCTGAAGGTGTGGTAGCTGTCGAGCCAGCCGTGGCTGGCATGACCGCGTTCGTTGGAGAGGCGAAGTTTGAGTTTCATAACGAGAGTGTATTCGCGCAGCGGCGCAGATTCCTCCAATGCCACTTCGTTCAGAAGTTCATGCCTGGAGGTAATGAATGCAGCGACGCATGTGCCGAGCAGGGAGAGGGGGCGCGGAGGGCTGGATGCAGGCGGAGTGCTGCGGAATGAATTCCGCGCTCCTTCAGGAAAACCAGTCGATGACGCCGTCGGCGTTGAGGACGGCGAGCTGGGTGCCGGACCAGGCTGAGTAGCAGACGGCATCGGGCCTGCGGGTTTTGTCGGGAACCTGCAGCGGTGCGTTCTGGATGAGCTTTGTCTCGGGATAGGCGCTGTAAATGAGGCAGGCCTTGTCATCTCCCACAGCGATGCGGCCATCGTTGAGAAAACAGCCGTGAGGCGCACGGGCGCCGGACTGGCTGAAGAGCAGGATGGTCTCGAGCTCCTTGTTTTTGGCAGGAGAGATCAGAGTGACTTCGAGACCGGTCACGGCGAGAAAGGCGGCGGGCTGAACAGGCCTGGTGACGTGGAGTGCGAGAACTGCGGAGGGGAGCTCGGTCTGATTGATGACGCTGCCGTTTTTGATGCGCAGGAGATGCGTGCCAATGGTGATCAGCACATGCTCACCATGCACAGCCAGGCAGACGGTCGCGGTCAGTTCAGGCGGAGTCCAGCCAAGAGCGTGACTGCGCACCAGCCGCCCCTGATAAGAGTAAAAGCTGAGGTCGATGGTCTGGGTGGAGTTGCAGTGCAGGATCCAGACGCCGTCTGCCTGAGGCTGCACAGCGAGCACGTGGGGAGGCATCCAGCCGAGGCGATCGATAAGCAGGTCACGGGTGTTTGGACCGGAGCAGAAGTCTGCCAGGCTGGCCTGCCCGTAGCGGGCCACCTCGTCTTTCCTGGCAAATGGAAGCCAGGCGCCATCACCCGCCGGAGGAAGCACCGGAGCGAGGCCTGTGAGGTAAGCCCAGCCTGAGGCCGAGGTGAACGCGCCCACCATTTTGTCGTCTTTGCCCAAAGTCCAGACATCCTGGCGTGCGTTGTCATTCTGACCGATGGCGAGCCAGCGGCTGTCTGAGCTGATGAGACTCCGCCATGAGAGATTGCCTCTGGGAAGGCAGAGTGAGCCGCGGTGAGTGAGAGAGATGACGGCCTGCCTGGAAGAGGTGGCACGCGCGCCCTTCTGCTCCAGACGGCGGGCGCTTTCGCGCAGGCTGGCGAAGCGGAGGCTGTCGCGTTTCAGCAGGAGGTCGCTGGCGGCGAAGTGAGGGAGGCAGGCGAGGAGGGCCTCGTCTTTGCTGGTGCCGGCGGCCAGGGCCTCGCCAATGATGCTGGTGGCGACGCGAGCGAGGCGCTGGCGCACTTCGGGATCCGGCTGAGTTTGGTAGATGCCGCGCAAGGTCGTGGTCATCTGGACGCGGTCTGAGAGCTGACGCGCGGGATCCGCCAGGGAACGGCTGAGCGTGAGCGCGTCGCTGGTGGCGTCCATGCGCTGGAGGTATTCAAAGTGGCGCTCGAGGCACTGGGAGGCCTGGGAGGAATGAGGGTAGCCGCTGGCGAGCACGGAGATGGCGAGGCCGTGCTGATCGAGCTTTTCAAAGAGGATGCGGGCATCGTGCAGGCGGTCGCTGCTATTTTTGATGGCCTCCTGAAATGCGGCCACCGCCTCGCGTTCGCGGCCGATCTGGCGGAGGAGATCGCCACACTTTTCGTGCTGGCCGAGCTCGGCATAGAGCAGGACGGCATCCGCAATGAGGCCGCCGTCTTCGAGGCATTTGGCGGCGAGAGGTTTGTTGTTGAGCTTGGTGAGGTAGATGCGGGCGGCCTCCTGATGACGGCGGCCGCGCGCGAGCGCGCCTGCGGCGGAATGCCAGTCACCAAGCAGTTCAGCGAAGATGTAGGCGGCGCGGTCAAAGCGGCCCGCAGCGAGCTCGCGATTGGCGAGCTCCCGGTATTTTTGCTGGAGCTGCCACTGGGTCTGCTGCGAGAGGTCCCAGACATCGGCCGGACCGCCGCCGCGACGGGAGCCGAAGACGGGATTGCGCTCGCTGAGCCTGCCGCCGGGGGGAGCCTTGCCGCGTGAGGCATCGCCACTGCCACCAAAAGGGAGGGCATAGCGGAGGCCGAGCTCGGGATTGGTCTCCAGCAGCTTCATGAGGCGCTGCAACTCGTGCTCGCGCTGACGCTGGAGTTTTTCGAACTGGGCGGCCGTCCACTTGAGGATGCGATCCATGATGGGGATGCCGCGGATGTTGGGTTCCTGGCGCGAAGGGGGCGTGCCCTGGTTTGCCCCGGCTCCCTGGTTTGCAGCGCCGGCGGGCGGTTTGCCAGCGCCCAGCATTTTTGCGAGTCCGCCGAGGATGCCCAAAGCCCCCATGCCAGCGATGGCTGCCGCGCCGAAGAGTTTGTCGCCCAAGCGTTCGAGGAGCGGCGCCTTGTCCTGGAGGTCTTTGGGCGACTGGGTGCCGATGTCCTGCGCGGCATCGCCGAAGAGATCGAGCGGATCTTCAGGCAACGTGAGCATGACGCGGGTGAGGCGCGGCGGTGGTGAATGGCCCGGCAAGGCGCGGAGCCATGAGGTGCCGCGCGGGAGGGGCGGCACGATCAATGCGGCGGGGGTGATGGCGTCTGTCTCTTCAAAAGCGACGAGGCCCAAGGCGGGATGGAAGAAGTAAAACGCGAACGGCAGAAGACGCCGCGCCTCCTCCGCAGTGAGCGCGGGGTCCAGCCGCATGGAGGAAGGCAGGGCGACGATGCCGTGCTCCAGCGCACAGGGCATGACGCGGGGGCCGAAGGTGGGAGACTGGGTGGATGCCGGGACGACGAGCAGGCCGCCCGCTGCAGTTTCCTCGATGGAATTTGGCACGACGAAAAAGCGCGCGCCGGGATGCAGGGCCATTTCCTCCAGCCAGGCACCCACGTCCGAGCCCGGCAGGAAGCCAGCCCGGACCGGCTGCGAAGCAGCGGCGGGGATGAGGCGGAGCGGGAAGGTGCGCATGGGCGGTGATTAGAAAGTGGCAGCCGTGGTTTTGGGGTCCACCATGAGCAGCATAGGGGGAGCTTTGTCTGGCGCAGGGGCGCGGAAAAGTTTTCTTACCAATGGCAACACTTCAGACATCGAAGCGGGCCAGTCGCCTCCCAACAAATTTGATTCGCCAAATTTTTTCCCATTGGGAGTCCAGGCAACAGTGTGGCCTTTCACCAGCATGATGCTGATTTCGTGTGCTTCTTCACCGGAGTCACAGACATGCAGGTAACCGCGAGGATCAGCAACGATGCGACGGCCATCTGGAAAAAGAGCGATGCGCAGATTGCGATCCTGCCAACCCGGAGCTGACACTTCATTGAAAGGCTGGAAATGCGGCCTGGCCTTGTTCCATCCAACCCAGTTGAAGCCATTTGCATTCACATCGAGCATATAGATGTGATTCCCTTCCGTCAGTATCATCACTCTGCCCAGGCTATCCAAGGCCACGCCCTGGATGTCTGTGATGTAGCGGCGCGGCGAATCCTGCGGAAGCAGGTTTTTGGAAAGTTCGAGCGGCGTGCATGGCAAATCCTCGAAGCTGCCATTCTCATGAAACTTTGAGCCATCGAAGACAGGCCAGCCCCGAACAACCAAACGGGCAACCGTCCCGATCTTGGTGGCCTCCTCGAGGCATGAGTAAGCGTTAGAGCAGGTGTCCAGGTGCACCACCAGATAACCCGAATTGAAGCATGGAAAGAATATGTCTGAGCGACCGATCTCCACTGTGTACACGCCGAGGACCTCGCCTTGCTTGAGCGAGATGACTGCGAGTTCGACCAACGCCGCGCCTGGAGAGCGGAAGGCCAGAAAAGCTGTGTCCGGATCCGTCTTGTCCAAACCTGCATAGCAGAGTTCATCCGCGGGCTGCCACGGCAGTAACAACCTGCCGACCAATGGGTAGTATCTGGACCACCAGCAAACACATCCTGCCTTCGAAACACCGATGAGACCTTTTGCCAATTGATAGGTCCTGCCATTTGCTGGTGGTGCTGGATGACAGAGGGGCCAGATTTTTTGACGGTAGAATTGAGGCAGGCGACCGGCCTCGCTGATGAGAGCTGCGGGTGATGGCTTGGAAGTGCGGCCCGCAGCCCGAGGCTCGAAGAGGTCCTCGGCATCAATGCGGGCGTGAGCGATGAGACGTGCGCCGGCGAGGCTGTGGCGGGAGAGTTCCAGGTGGCCCTCGCGATCCACCAGAAGGGTGTGCAGGGGGACGCTGGTGGCGAGGTGGCGCCACACGGGCAGGTGGCAGAGTGTTTCCAAGGCCGCGGCGTGGGTGATGAGAAAGACTTCTTCGTTGGGCTGAAATGGAGAGAGCCCGGAGTCTGCCAGAGAGGCGAGAGCGGCACCGGGGTGCGGATGCGGCTGAAGACGCGCGAGCTGGGCGCGGACTTCTGGCACCGTGTCCAAGGTGACGGGGGTGAAACCGGCGGCCTCGAGCGTGAAGAGGGAGGCGATGGCGGTCTGCGCGCCGACTTTCTGCCGCTGGAGGGCGAGGGCGGAAGCGAGGGCGAAGAGGCGGGGCTTTCCCCACATGAAGATGCCGGTATCGATAAGAATGAGGCGGCGGGGCGGAGGCTCGGCGGGAGGGGATTCGCGGCGGAGGTAGAGGGCCTCCCCCTGCGCCAGACGCACGGCGAAGGTGAGATCGTCCCAGGCGAGCTCGGTCATGAGGAGGCGGGAGGGATCGCCACGATTGGTGATGTCCGAGACACCGCCGAGAGGGAGCTCCTCGCGCTGGGTGACGGCCTTGGGCACATGCAGCATGGCGCCGATGCGGCGCACGAGGCCGGCGATATGGGCGAGTTCCCCGCCTTCATGCTCCATCGCGCGGAGCAGGTCTGCGGGAGGCTCGGGAAGAGGCGTCTCATCAGGTTCTGGCAGAGGCAGCTCCGGTGCGCGTGAAAGCGGGCGGTCGATGCCGGTACGCAGGCGTTCCTCCAGGTGCTCGGGCGGACAGCGGGTGAAGGCTTTTTCAAGGATGCTGAGATCTCTGAGGAGGCGGGCCACGCCATTGAGCTCGGGCGAGCGCTGCTGGAAGACGTTGAGGAAAGGCGTCTGCACAAACTCGGAGAGTATGCTGAGCGAAATGACGGGCGTGATGTTGCGCGGCAGATTGATATCCACCTCCTCGAACAGGGTGCGCAGAAGGCGGCGGCGGGCGGGGCCGCTGGATCTCAAGTCGGCAGGCAGCGCGTGAATCTGATCCAGACCGACGCCGACTTTGGCCCACAGGGAAGCGATCGCCGGAGGGACGTCGTTGCCACCGGTGGTGCGCTCGGCCGCCGCCCGCTGGCTGAGGCAGGTGGCACGCTCGGCGGCCTCCCAGAGACGGACGCGGGTGGCGGCGGGATCGTAGCTCTCCGAAGCCGCGGCAGCCACGAGGAGGATGGAGCCCATGGGAGGAAGCCCCACCGGCACACAGGCCTCCAGGAGATCCACAAGCTCCTGACGAAAAACAACGAGAGCCTGGCTACCAGACCATACCATGCCCTGGTTTCCATCCGAGTCCTCCCATTCCCAGAGATGGCCCGCGGGGGCGCAGAAGTAGGCGAGTGTGGCGGGAGAATGCATGGGGTCAGTTCTCCGCAGAAGAAGGCTGGGCGCTGCCGGCCGCGGTGGCGCGCAGGGCGCCGCGGGTGAGCTCCACAAAAGCCTCCGCGGGCAGCCGCTCCGCACTGCCATCCTCGTGGAGAAGGGCGGTTTCGGTGGCGCCGAGTCTCATGCTGGAGGCCACGAGCGCGGGGGTGACGCCTTTGGGCAGGGACCAGCCCGCGGGAGTGGCGATGCGCCCCTCCACACACCATGGCGCTCCAGGCAAAGGAGGCAGAAGGGAGCCGATGACGCAGGCGCGGCCGTCGTCGGCGAGGGCGAAGCGAAGCGGCTGCAGGCGAACGGCCGGAGCTGTGAGGCCCCAGCGCGCGAGATCCTCAAACGGCAGCACCATGAGCGAGGGCGGACGAAACTGCGATGCAGGCACCAGTGTCCATGCCACGGGGGCGACATGCAGTGCAGGCAGCGCAGAAGCCGGAGGGCGCACACGGAGAAACTCCGCCAAGGGCTGCCATGGACCCTCGGGAAGGCGCGCGGTGGGCAGGGTGCGGCCCACGGGAGTGAGCCTTCCGAGGGAATCCACCGTGAAGCGGGTGAGAGCGGGCAGACGTGCCCAGTCTCCGCCGGCAGGGCCGCGCACCCAGACCTGCCCGCCTGCTTCACAGGCCTCGTGGCCCGGAAGCGTGCGCCAGCGGCCCAGCCAGGGGATGTCAGACGCGGCCAGCACGGCCACGCTCTGCCCGGCATGAGTGCTCATGCCTCCGCCCTCCGCCAGAGTGCCTCCACCTTTTCCTGCAGAGCCTCACGGGTCTCCGTCTGCCTGACCCAGGGGACGCGTGCGGCGAGAGCGGCGAGGCGATCCTTTGCAACGCCGGGCGCGAGATCTGCCCAGCCGTCTGCGAGGACTTCGAGATCGCGAGCGAGGCTTTCGGGATCAGGCGCGCTGCCGCCGTGGGCCTGGGGATGATCACCGCTGCCGGGTGCGTCTTTGTTGAGGGTCTCCTGCACCATGGCGGCGAGCATCTCGCGCTGCTCCTCGCGGTCCCAGATGCAGCGGAGCACCCAGAGGTCTGAGACACGGGCCTCCTGACGGCCGCACATGAGGGCGCTAGCCGCGATGACGCGCTGGAGCTTGACCGCACGGCGGTCTGAGACCTCCATGCCCGCGGCGCGGAGACGAGCGACGAGTTCCAGATAGGGGCTGCGGATCGGAGCGAGATCGACTGTGGGAAGGGCCTCCTGAAGAGTGCGGATGTCGTGCGCGGACAGGCCTGCGGAGGGAGGTGCGGTGCGACGTGATTTTTCCAACTCCCAGCCTGCCTCCAGGACGGCGGCGAGCTCTGACTCGGGCACGTAGCCGCAGTGGACGCGGAGGAGGAAGCGGTCGAACAACGCACGGAGGGCCTCTTCTTCAGGGAGGTGATTGCTGGCGCTGACGACGAGGAGCGCGGGGAGGCGGCGGGTCTCGCGACCGCGACGGAAGACGCGCTCATTGAGCACAAGGAGGAGGCTGTTGAGGATGGCGCTGTTGGCATTGAGCAGCTCATCGAGGAAGACGAAGTCCGCCTCCGGAAGCATGCCTTCAGTGTTGGTGACGAGATCGCCCTCGCGCAGGCGACGGATGTCGAAGGGGCCGAAGAGCTCGCCGGGCTCGGTGAAGCGGGTGAGGAGGTAGTCAAAGGCGCGGGCATCGAGACGGCGTGCCAGCTCATGCACGAGGGCGCTTTTTGCGGTACCGGGAGGGCCGTGAAGGAAGAGATTTTCACCGCCAGCGAGGGCGATGCCCATGACATCGATGATCTCCTCCTTGCCGACGAAGACGGCTTTCATGGGACGCAGAATTTGATCGGAGAGATGACGGGCGATTTCGAGAGCGGTCATGGAGCGGGGGTGGAAGAAGGAGAGGAATGGAGGGCGAGCTTTGCCGCAAGACGTGGAGCGAGCGAGAGGGCGTGTGCGCCGAGGGCATCTGCCACCGCGAGGCGGGTTGGTTCGTCATCGAGACGGGAGGCGTCCTGGCGCTCGATGACGCGGTCGATGTACAAGCGCCAGAGGCTTTCGTGCCGGCGGATGGCGGTGAGGTCTGGCGGCTGCGGGAGGGCGATGCCGACGGAGGAGAGCGGGAAGATTTTTGCAGCGGCTTCAATTCCCGAGACGAGAGGGTCGCTCTCGCTCATGGATTTGGCCATGGCATGCAGTTCGGGCAAATGACGGAGCGTGAGGTCCTGCGACATGACCTCGTCAGGCGAGGATGGCGCCAGGGGCAGGGCGGCGCAGATGCGGTGGACCTCCTCCTCTGGCATGGCGCGATCCACCAGGGCCTGGCAGAGGCGGTAGATGTAGTGGAGGGCGTTTACCGCGGATTCGGGGCGCCATTCCAGATGCACACGCAGGCCACCGGGAAGATCCTCGCAGGACTCATGGAACGCGCGGCTGAGGAGGGTGAAGGACTGGGCTGAGCCGTCTGCAGGGAGGGGATCCCTCGTCACACCTGCCTGACCCGAGGTGTGCAGGGCGGAGAAGAATTCAATAAGCGATACGGCAGCGGGCATGCAATGCCGCCTAAGAAAGAACTGGAATGAGCGGCTGACAAGTTTTCATGGGAGGCGATTTTGCGGGCGGCGAAGGATGCTATGCGGTGCGGCAGGTGACGCGGAACAGAGATGACGGCCTACGGAACACGCGGAACAAACGGAAGACCGGACTCACGGACTGAATGCTGATTTGCCTAGTTCTCCATTGTTAAGAGTCCAGGGGCAGGCGGAGCGTTCTTTGTTCCGCAGGAACAAAGCTACTTTGCTTCGCCCGGGTGGCAGCCTCAAGTAGATCAGTTCCTGTGGAACTGAGAAGTGGCACCGTCATGCCGGACGTGTGAGCGGTTCAAACAAGCGACTTGCTGGGCAGTGGGTTCCCTTTTTAACCGTGTAGAACTAGTTCGTATGAGGTGGGAGATTGGGAGCGCTGATCGACAGAGAAGGAGTGTCTGTCGTACTTCTTCCCTGGCGATCACTCGCGGCCTTTGACGACTTTTACCAAGGGACGGTAGCCGTATTCGTTGAGGAGGGCGATGGCGCCGCGGTCGCTGGAGTCACGGGCGACGTCTGACCAGGAGTTCAGGGCGTTGTAGATGCTTTCCATGGCGGCCTCGAGGGAGTCGGCGCGAGCGGCGGGGTCGTGGGATTTGTAGAGGGCCTCGATGGCGGACATGAAGTGGAAGGTGAACTCGAGGCGCTTGGCATTGTAGAGGGTGAAGCTGCGGGAGCCTTCGCGGGCGCGGGTGTTGGCGCGGTACATTTCGTTCATGGCCGTGGCGTAGAAGGTCTTGGCTTCGGTGAGCCAGTCGGGGAGGGCCTTCTTTGAGTGAAGATGACGCAGGAACATGTCTGGCGCGGGGACTCCGAGAGAGGGATCGTTTTCGGCGATGAGTTTGGCGGCTTTGTCGATGGCCTGGAAGCCGAGCCACATTCGCTCGGAGACGCCTTCGCCGCACATGGGCGTGACGAAATCGCTCAGGGCCTTTTCGCTGGCGAAATCGTTTCTGGGAAGGACGGAGGCGGGCACCGGATTCGCGGTGATGATTTCAAAGCCGAGCTTGTCGGCGTGCTCACGAAAGCGAGCGGTGATGGCGGCGACGTCGGGATTTTCGAAAAGGGCGGCACCGCGGAAAGCTTTGCGGCCGCCGGTGTCGCCATCGACACGGATGGGAGCGAAGGGGGCGACTTTTGCGGGGATGGCGATGGAGGTATACTTCAGGGTTTCGAGGCGCTTGAGAAGCTGCTCCAATTCCTCCTGCGTCCAGGATTCCTGGCCCATGGCATTGCCGGTGTAGCCATTCCACAGGCGTGTGCCATGCGGAGGCTGCGCGGTGATGATTTCGATGGTGTCCGAGGTGCTGGCCCCCTTCCCTGCCTCTGCGATAGCTAGTGCGGAGGTGGTGGCGGAGACGCAGAGGAGGCTTTCGCGGGTGCGAACGAAAAGGCGACCGTCGGCGATGGCGGGGGTGGCGATGATTTCCTCACCCATGTCATGCTTGCCGAGCACCTTGAGCTGCGGCGCGTCTTCGAGCTCGACAATGAAGCCGTTTTTGGCGGCGATGTACACTTTGCCATCGGCAGCGACGGGAGAGGCGAAGTAGTCGCCGAAGTTTCCGAGGCGGCTGCGATCCCAGAGTGTCTTGCCGTCCTTGGCATCGTAGCAACTGGACATGCCGCCGCTTTTGACGACGTAGATGCGGCCACCTGAGAAGAGCGGTGAGGAAAGGTTTGAGGGCGTCTTGGGATCGATGTTCCAAAGGACGTGGGTTTTGGTGACGTCGCCGGTGCCGCCGCCTTTGATGGCCTGGATGATGTTGCCACCGGCGGCCATGTTGTCCGGAGACTGGAAGGCGGTGTCGATCTCTTCGGGGCCGATGACTTTGTCGCCGTTTTTGTCGGAGGCGTCGAAGCGCTCGTGGAACTCCTTGGGGGTCTCTTCGCGGGAGAGGATTTTGTCCTGGTTGGTGTCGAGCCATTCGAGGAGGGCGTGCTTCAAAGTGCGGGTGGAGTCGCCGTAGCTCTGCACGGCGATGTAGATGACGCCGTCATGCACGACGGGGGAGGTCATGATGGTGCGGAGGAGGGTGTTGCAGGTCCACAGTTCCTTGCCCGTGGCAGGATCATAGCCTTTCAATTTGCCGCTGCCGGCGATGACGAGATCGGTGCGGCCATTGGCCTCGCAGAGGACAGGCAGCGCGTAGCCGGCGAGCATGTCTTTGCGCGGGGTCTTCCATTTTTCTTTGCCGGTTTTCGCATCGACGGCGACGACGAAGGGGGCGAGGTCGTCGTCCTGGCAGAAGATGACCATGCCATTGTAAACAATGGGTGAAGAGGCGGCGCCCCAGTCCATGAGGTAGGCTGGGCGCTGCATGGTGTGACGCCAGACTTCTTTGCCGGTGGTGAAGTCGAAGGCGAGGAGTCCGATGGTGCTGAAGTAAACGTAAATACGCTCGCCATCGGTGGCGGGCGTGGAGGAGGCGTGGCTGTTGGGCGGCGTGATGCGCGGGAGGGTGCCGGTGTCGAAATCGCTGCGCCAAAGCTGCCTGCCGGTGGTGGCGTCGAAGCTGAAGAGGGCGAGCTTTTGATCTCCCAGCATGGCGGTGGTGAAGACGCTGCCGCTTTTCACGATGGGCGAGGCGATGCCATCGCCAATCTTCGCCTTCCAGGCGATGTTTTTTTCGGCGGAGAAATCCTGCGGCAGATTTTGGGAGGAGGAGATGCCGGTGCCATTGGTGCCGCGGAACTGGGGCCAGTCCTCGGCGTGAAGGGTGGCGCAGAGGGACAGGGACAGCGCGGTGAGAAGGAGGAGGCGATGCATGGAGGGCGAGCGGTTAAAGGTGGTTAGCGGGGTGTTGAGAGGGCGCTGAGCGCAAGCGTGTGGCGGGGTGGCGTGCAGACGCTGCTGGGACCCGGGAGACTGTGGCGGAGGGCTGGGTTTGCTTTCCGGATGTGTGGGCGGCGAACCCAGGGCGGCGCTCGCTGAGGCTCGCTTGCCCTGGGCTGCGATAGGCCGCACCTTTGGTGCTTCTGAAGCGGGTGTTCACCGTATGCAGCTCGCCGTGCGGCAGACGCGGGCGTGTGGCGGGGTGGCGTGCGCAGGCCCGGGCTACGATAGGCCGCGTCTTTGGTGCTGAAAACGGGGGCGGAGGAGGCGCGAGGCTGCTTTGACCGAGTGCCGTTCATGCGATGCATCAGGGAGGCGGTCAGCCGAAGAGTTCGGTGAGGGGCTTGCCTTCGTCGAGGAGGTTGTAGGCGCGGCCGAGCTTGTCCTTGGCTTCGAGGTCCTGGATGCCCATGGCGTAGTAGACGGTCTTGGTGATGTCTTCGGGGCGGATGGGGCGGTCTTTGGGAAGCTCGGCGCGGGCGTCGGTCTCGCCGACGACCTGGCCGCCGCGGATACCAGCTCCTGCCATGAGCACGCTCATGCAGGCGGTCCAGTGGTCGCGGCCGGCGCCGAGGGTGCCGCCGGAGCGGCGGTCGCCGACTTTGGGCATGCGGCCCATCTCGCTGGTGACGAGGACGAGGGTTTCATCGAGCAGGCCGCGGGAGGACATGTCCTCCATGAAGGCGGAGAAGGCCTGGTCAAACTGCGGCAGCAGATATTTGCGCAGGCAGTTGAAGTTGTCGCCGTGGGTGTCCCAGCCGCCGGCGCTTTTGCATTGCTTGGCGGTGCTTTCGTCCTCTTTCCAGAAGACGGTGACGAAGGGGACGCCGGCCTCGACGAGGCGGCGGGCCATGAGGAGGCTGGTGCCGTTGATGGTGTTGCCGTAGCGTTCGCGCAGTTTGGCGGATTCGGATTTGATGTCGAAGGCGTTGGTGGCGCTGCTGGAGGAGAGAAGCTGAAAGGCGCGCTCCTGCTGCATCACGTAGTTTTGAATCGCGGCCTCGTGATCCAGCTCGCGGCGCGCCTGGTTCATCGCGTTCAGCAGCGCGTGGCGGTCCTGCATGCGCTCCGCTGTCATGCTGCCGGACATGGAGATGGTGGGCGCATTAAATTTCAGCGGCTCCTCGAAGCTGCCGTTGAGATAGAAGGGGTCGTGCTCCATGCCGATGCGACCGGCGAACTGGCCGGGGCGGGTGAAGGGCAGCTTGCTGGGCTTGTGCGGCAGGGAGATGATCTGCGGGAGCGTGGGATGCTGCGGGCGCTTCATGCCGACGACGCTGCCCATGTAGGGCCAGTCATCGGGATAGGGGCGGCGGTCATTGCCCTGCTGTTTGAAGGTGATGTCCGGCACATGGCCGGTGAGATTGTAATAATAACCGGCGTGATGGTCGCCGGTGGCCTGGCCACCATCGGTAATGCCGTGGACGAGGGCAAAGTTGTGCGCCTGTTTGGCGAGGAGCGGCAGGTGCTCGCAGAGGCGGATGTCCGCGCCGGTGGTGCGGATGGGCTTGAACTCGCCGCGAAACTCCAGCGGGGCCTCGGGCTTCATGTCCCACATGTCGATGTGAGAGGCGCCGCCGCAGAGGAAGAAGAGCACGGTGGATTTGGCTGGTTTCGCCAGCGTCGCCGCAGGTGCACCGGGGCCGGTGGAAGCTTTCACACCCGGGCCGAAACGCAGCGACGCGAGGCCCAGCGTCGAGGCCGTGAGAAAGGCCCGGCGATCCATCGAAGGACGAAAGAGGGGAGTATCCATGGGAGGAGAGCAAGCCACGTACGTTCATTGATGCGCCCGGCTTGCTGATGCGCGGACGATTTGCGCACATTGCCGGACTGTGGTCTGATCCGGGGTGGAATTTCACCAGCTACGTTACTTCATCGCCGCGGCGGAGGATTTGAGCATTTCGAGTGCGGCCAAGCGGCTGCATGTGACGCAGCCCGCGCTGAGCCGGCAGATCGCGGTGCTGGAGGCGGAGCTGGGGGTGGCGTTGTTTGACCGCATCCGCAAACGCATCCACCTCACGGATGCGGGGCGCTTTTTTCTGCCTAAGGCGCGGCAGATTGTGTGTGATGCGGAGACGGGCGCGCAGCAGTTGCGCGAGCAGTTTGGCAAGGCCAGGCGCACGCTGCGGCTGGGCTTTCTGGCGCCGTTTCTGGATGACCTGGTGGTGCCGGCGGTGAGGGAGTTCCGGCAGCGGCACCCGAAGGCGCAGGTAAGCCTGTTTGAGCTGCCGCCGCGCGCGCAACTGGACCGCCTGCGCAATCATGAGCTGGATGCGGCGATCCTGGGCAACATTTCAGAAAATGACCGCGCGTTTTTCACCACGCGCACGCTGTCGCGCCACAAGATGGCGGCGCTGCTGCCAGAAGATCATGCACTGGCAAAGAAGAAGGTGATCAAGCTGAGCGCGCTGAAGGACGAGCGCTGGGTGTCGCTTTCAGATGCTTCCTTTCCGGGACGGCGGGAGTTTCTGCGCGCGATCTGCCAGCAGGCGGGGTTTGATCCGCAGATCGTGAGCGAGGTGGATTCGCTCTCGATGATGCTGGGAATGGTGACGACGATCAGCGGTGTGGCGCTGATCCCGGAGCATGCGAGCAAGATGCCGCATGGAGGCTGTGTGTTTGTGCCGCTGGCGGCGCCGGTGCCGACCACAGAGCTGCTGCTGGTGCTGCCAAAGCAGGAGGCGAGCAAGGAGCTGACGACGCTGACGAGCTTGATCGCGGAGCTGGCGGGGAAGATCGCGAAGGGGTGACCGGACCAACCGCACTCGGAGAGTGCGGACCACTTCGCGGGCTTGTTACGCGGAGCGGCGTGGGCGAAGGACGAACTACTCCCCGAACTCGTGCGCGAGTTCGGTGGGGGCGCGGAAGAGGGGGAGATCGGCCAGGATGTTCTGGCTGCGCATGAGGGTCTCGCCGATGAGGAGGGAGTCGGCGCCGGCGGCGGCGAGGCGGGCGGCATCGGCCGGGGTCTTGATGCCGCTTTCAGCCACGAGGACGATGTCGTCGGGGATTTCCTCGGCGAGATCTTCGGTGGTGGCGAGATCGACGGTGAAGGACTTCAGATTGCGGTTGTTCACGCCGATGATGCGGGCATCCGTGGCGAGGGCGCGCTCGAGTTCGGGGAGGTTGTGGACTTCCACCAGCGCATCGAGCTGGAAGGTCTGAGCGACTTCGAGGAGGTGCTCGAGGGTGGGCTGGTCGAGAGCGGCGACGATGAGGAGGATGGCGTCCGCACCGGCGACGACGGCTTCGAAGATCTGCGCCTCGTGAATGATGAAGTCTTTGCGCAGGCAGGGGATGTCGAGCTGCTCGCGAATGAGAGAGAGGTATTCGAGGCGGCCCTGGAAGTACTTTTCATCCGTGAGGACGGAGATGGCGCTGGCGCCGGCCTTTTCATAGCCGCGGGCGATGGCGAGGGGATCGAAATCCGCGGCGATGGTGCCGGCGGAGGGGGAGGCGCGCTTGACCTCGGCGATGATGCTCAGGCGGGTGGGGTCGGCGCGAAGGGCGTCATAGAAGGAGCGCACATCATTGCGCAGGGCGGCGGCGGCGCGGAGCTTTTCAGCGCGGGGCAGCAGGCGTTGCAGTTCGGTGTGCTTGTGGGCGATGATTTCGTCCAGCTTGTTCATAGGGGGGCGCACGGTGGCGGCGGGATGGCAATGTGCAACCATCTCCTGAAGGCAAAATACGCCTGCATGGGCTCCTTGACGTCCTATGGGATGCGGGCTCTTTCTACAAGGAATGCCCGAAGCGCCCATCACCCCCGCCGCCGTGATCGAACTGCTCACCGCCGAACATATTCTCGAACCCCAGGAACCCCTCGCACCGGACACCGATTTGTTTTCCATGGGGCTGGACTCCATGGCGATGATGCAGCTTCTGCTGCAGATTGAGGAGCGCTTCCGGCTGACGATCAACCCGGCGGAGATGACGCGGGACCGCTTTGCCACGGCCCGGGCGCTGGCGGGCTTTCTGGGGGAAAAACGCCGACTAGCCGCCTGATGCCGACGCTGCCCGCCACCTCGGTCGATTTTTTTCTCGCGGGGCTCGAGTGCTTCATGCGCCGGAACGGGCAAGGGACCCACTGGGGAGTGACGGTGGTGAGGCTGGAGGGCCGGCCGGATGCCGCGGTGCTGAAGCGGGCCTGGGAGGAGATCCATGCGCGGCACCCGATGCTGGGGGCGCGGCTGAAGCGCCGGTGGCGCGGCTGGCAGTGGGTGTGGGAAACGCGGGGGCCGATCGCCGCACCGGAGATCCGCTGGCACCCGGCGCAGGCACAGCCCCCGGGTGCGGAGGTGATTCATGAAAGGCTGCAGGGCCAAAGCGGCAGCGGCGCGCTGACCACGCCGCTGTGGATGGAGGTTTTCCCCTGGGGAAAGGAGGGCGGGCATGTGCTGCTGCTGACGTGGCGGCACGCGCTGCTGGACGGCAGCGGGGTCAACCTGCTGCTGGAAAAGCTGGCGGCGGGAGGCTGCGAGACGGACCCGCCCACCCCCACCGTGCCCAAACGGGAAAGCCTGGCGCGGGTTTACCGGCGGGCCAAACCGCTGACGGACAGGCTGCATGCGATGACTGCCGCGGGATGCCTCTCGGCCTGGATGAAGGGGATGCCCACGGGCGGAGCGCCGGAATACCGGGTGATCGAGCTTTCCGCCGAGGAATCGGCAAAGGCCCAGGCGCGGCTGCGCGGGCTGTGCGGGGACTTCATGCAGATGCCGTTTTATGCGGCGGTGGCGGCGCGCGGACTGCGCCTGCTGCATGAGCGGCGCGGATGGGAGAGCCCGGAGATCCACCTGCACCTGCCCATCCAACTGCGGGGGAGGAGCCGGGACCTGATCTTTGGCAACCACATGGGGGCCATGCCGCTGTTTCTAAATGCCGGGGCGCTGGGCACGGTGGAGGAGGCGGTGGCGCATCTGCTGGAGCAGTACCGGGAGGCCACCCGGCAGGGGATGGCCCAGGCCTCCGAGGCGCTGACCACCCTGGCGGCGCAACTGCCGCTGAGGACCTTCATCCCCATGGTGCGGATGACGAACATGGGGCAGATCTGCAGCCTGTTTCACTCCCATACCGGCTCCTTCCTGCCGGGCCGCAGGGAGCTGGCCGGCGCGAGGGTGGAAAACATCTTCACCATCCCCAGCGTGAGTGCGCCGCCGGGGCTGGGCATTTTTGTCTCAGACTTTGCCGGACGGATCACGGTGACCCTGGCGTGGCGGGGCGGGTGCATGTCCACTGCGGAGGCGCAGGCGGTGGAGAAGAGGATCCGGGCTGATCTGGCCGGAGAGGCGGAGGAATGACCGCCATGAATTCAGGAAAAAGTGCCAGGGAACCGCGACATGGACAGGCAGGCTGCCGTTGCTTCCGTCAGGACCTGGCGGGGTTCGCAAGCTGAACATCCGCGGCCCCTGACGCAGGTGATCTAGCCGCGAGAATCACCAGATACAAGCAGGATTGCAGACTGCGGGCAAAATGCGCGAAAATTGGTGTTGTGAAAACCGGGCGTTTCCGGTAAAAATTGAGCCTTAATATCTCAAATTCGCTCTCGTATGGTCTGGAAAATTCTCTCTGCACTCTCCGCCGTCTGCCTCGGCACCGCCTGCTATTTTGCGTGGTCCAATCAGAAACTTCTCTCTGAGGAGCGCAAGCGTGAAACCCAGGCCCAGGCGAACCTGACCATGCTTAAAGAGCACATCGTCAAAGCGAATGACGCGAAAAAGAGCCACGAGACCCAGCTGGCCATGGCCAAACAGGAGCTCGAAGCGACCAAGACCGCCCAGGTGGAGACCGTGGCGAAAGTGCAGACGGCCGAGCAGGAACTGGCCGCGGTGAAGCTGAACCTGGAACAGACCACCAAGGTGGTGAACCAGGCGCAGAAGCAGATCGACGAGGCGGGCGACATCAAGGCCCTCATCGCGCAGATCGAAGCGATCAAAAAGGAGCGTTCCGAAGCGGAAGCAGCGCTGGCCAACCAGAACCAGCATCTGGCCGCCGCGCAGGAAAAAGTGACGAACCTCACCAATGCGGCGAAGGAAGCCGAAGAGCGTGAAGCCCGCGGCCGCCGCGGCATTGTCGATGACAATTTCACCGCCAAAGTGGCGCATGCCTACACCGACTGGGGCTTTGTGGTGCTGAACAAGGGCAATGGCGGCGGCGTGTTTGCCAATGCCGACCTGGAAGTGAAGCGCGGCAAGGAAGTGGTGGCCAAGCTCAAGGTGCGTGACGTGGAGCAAAACTCCTCCGTGGCGGATCTGGTGAAGGGCAGCCTCGCGGAAGGCGAGCACATCCGTCAGGGCGACCTGGTGGTGGCCGCCGCCGAGCAGAGCGCCAAGGCCGCCCTGCCCAAGACGCCCGCCCCTGGAGGCCCTGTAGCCGGGGGTGCAGCCACACCGCCTGCGGGCGGAACTCCTCCGGCCGCTGGTGCACCCGCCGCCATGGGATCTGATCCGTTTGGCGCTCCCGCCCCGGCGCCTGCTCCCGCCACGCCCGCGATGGGCAGCGACCCCTTTGGTGCTCCGGCCCCTGCCGCGCCTGCGGGCACACCGCCGGCAGCCACCACGCCTGCGATGGGAGCCGATCCGTTTGGCACCCCTCCTGCCACACCGCCCGCTGGTGGCGCGACTCCACCTGCTGGGGGAGCCACCCCGCCGAGCACTGCGGACCCCTTTGGCACCGCTCCTCCGGCCAAATGATCGTGATTCCAGCCAGCCGTTTCACCGCCTGATTTCTTTTTCCAGCCCCTTCCTCTCATGACCAAAGTTCTTTTCATCCTCAGTGCCGTGGTGATTCTTGTCGCCAGCTTCTTCGCCTATCAAAACGGGCGTGAGTTTGCCGATGTCCGCAACAAGATCGCCCGCACCAACGCTGACATCGTGAGCGAGAAGAAGATCGAGGACGTGCTGCTGCGTCCGGGCACGGGGGACGTGCCGAAGCTGGTGGCTGAAATCAAAACCGTGCAGGGAGAGCAGGACATCGAAGGCGAAAAGCTCAAGGCGCAGAAGACCAAGCTCGCCCAGACCGAGAGCGACGTGACCCGCACTCAGGAGGAGTTTGCAGCGAAAGAGAAAAAGAGGATGGAGCTGGAAGCCCTCCTGAAGGAACTGCCCCAGGGCATGAAGCCGGAATCTCTGGCGGAGGACATGCAGAAGCTGAAGAAGGAAAAGCTGGACTTTGAAGGGCAGGCGGAGGCCAAGAAGAAGGAAGTGGCCGCCGAGGAGGAGAAGGTTGCCGGCATTCAGAAGCGCCTGGACGAAGTGATGCACAAGATCGAAGACCGCCGGAAGAATTTCGAGCGCAACAGCCTGGCTTCACGCGTGATCGCCGTGAACTACGACTGGGGTTTTGTGATCATTGACGCCGGCAAGTCAACAGGCCTCACGCAGGACACGAAGATGATCGTGACGCGTGGTGCGCAGACGGTGGGCAAAATCAGCGTGATGTCCGTGGAAAACAAGAACTCCATGGCCGCCATCGTGCCGGACGCCGTGGTGAACGGCCAGGTGATCATGCCGGGAGACCGCGTGATCCTGGAAAACTTGGTGCAGAACTGATCCGGATGGTGCATAGAAGGGCCCACACCCTCTCATGAAGACACGACGCCTGATCAGCCTTCTGCTTTTGACCGTCACGACTGCATGCTCCCTCTCCTCCTGTGCTTCGGATGAGCCGAAGCGCAAGAAAGTGGTGGGGCCGGACGGCAGCCAGTACAGCCATCTTCCCTGGAACCGCCCGCGGTCCTGGGAAGGCAATGCCCGCTATGGTGGCATGGTGCCCGGCAGCCGCTAAGCAAGCCATCCGACTGGCTTAAGCGGGCTGAACGCCACTCAGAGATTGCTGTGGCTCAGAGGGAGCTTCTCCATCTGGTTTCACGCAGCGCGGAGACGCCGTTGCGGCCTGCTCCCTGAGGTTCACGTGCCTGCCACCCGCTGGAAGCAGTGGTCAGCGTGTTGAAAAGGAGCCTTTGAGGCAGCCCGCAGTGGTGACGTTTGAGGAGCTCCGATGCAGCTATGTTTTCACGTCTGCAGAGCCTCACGCGCTCGGCACGGCTCCCGTCTTTCCCTTTCCATGTCCCAAGGACGGCGCACCTTTCTGAGCGCCTGCGCCGCCATAGACCCGGAATCACGGACCCGGCGCAGCGGTTCCCTACCAGCCTTGGTGCGTCGCGACGGGCGGGTAGGGATGCGCTGTGTGCGGCCCTGTATAGCGATTCGCGAAACTGATTTCCGGCCAGAGAGGCTGTCGTTGCTTGGTCATCTTGGGCTTCGGCGGCGGCGGGCTGAGGACAGCCACGCCCTACCTGCGCTGGGCCTGCGCATGCCCGGCGCAGGTAGGGCGCTTGGTCCTCCAAGCGCCGTCGAACGTCGCCAGACACTCGCTTGCCGGAAATCGTTTTGGAAAACGCTATAATCCTCGTCCCAGCGCGGGCTGCCGCCTTATCGCGATCCCCCTTCCTAAAAATTCCCAGCTCCCGGCTTCCACATGTGGGTCTTGCCGGAAGACGTGTATAGCGTCTTCCAAAACGGATTTCCCGTCAGCGGCGCTTGGGGACGTTCGACGGAGGCTGGAGGACCAGCCTCCCCACCTCGCTGCAGGCATGCGAGTGCCCGGCGCAGGTGGGGCTGGCTGTCCTCAGCCAGCCGCCGTCGAAGCCCATGATCCGCGATCAAGAAACAGCCCGCTAAACGGAAATGAGTTTTGCGAACCGCTATATCACCGCCAACCGATCAGGAACCAAATATGCGCCGTGATGCAGTCGTGAGTGCTGAGGCGTGACACCGGAAACAGACCCGTCTTCAACGGATCATGGCAGGATTCCTTTTGGTGTCTGCGACCTGCTGCGGGATCAGAGGTCCCGGAGGCCCGCGCTCCACGGCCTGAATGCGCAGCGGTCATTGCCGGGTTTCCAAACTTAGGACACCGGCTCCAGCAGCGCCTCGCCATCGGCGGATTTGACGACGCGGTAGAAGCAGGTGGGGCGCTTGGTGTGGCAGCAGCCGCCGCCGTGCTGTTTCACACGCAGGACGAGGGCATCCTGGTCGCAGTCGGTGCGGATGTCGATGATTTCCTGGAACTCGCCGCTGGTGGCGCCCTTGTGCCAGAGCTGGTTGCGGCTGCGGCTCCAGTAAACGGCCTGGCCGAGCTCAAGGGTCATCTTGAGGGACTGCTCGTTCATGTAGGCGAGCATGAGGGGAGCGCCGGTCTCCGCGTCCATGGCCATCGCGGGAATGAGGCCGTGCTCATCGAACTTCGGGGCGAAGAGCATGCCTTCTTCGATGGCGTGCTTCGACTCACGGGGGGCGAAGGAGATGGGCGGGGAGGCGGACATGGGCGGAGCACATGCTAGCGGCACATCCCGGCCGCGCAACCACGTCATTTTCCTGGAAAGACGGGCAGCACCTTGTTGATGAGGCCGGCGCCGGTGTTCACGCCATTTTCAAGAATGCCGCTGGCGCCATTGATGATCTTTCCTGGCACTTTGGCGGCTTCGTCTCCGAGCACTGGTTTGAGCAATGTCTCGGCGCCCTGGTTGACGACAGCGCCGGGAGTGTCGAGCAGGAGGGACATGCCCGCCGCGCCAATGAGGCGGCTGCTGAGATCTTCCTGCGGGGCATCCAGCGTGCCGACGACGTGGACGCGCGTCCACTGCAGGCCGGGAGGAGCGGCGGGATTGTTTTCCACGAAGACGCGGTTGCCGGCGCCGGGGATGCTGGCCAGGGTTTCAGGAGTGACGCCAAGGAGGAAGTCGCCCTCGAGATCGCGGCCGCGAATGGTGAGCGCCCCTTCGATGCGCAGGAGGCCATTGGACTGGACGATGATGTTTTCGATGCGGAGGGTGTCGCCCTGAGGCCGGAGGGAGGCGCTGCAGATGTCGAGCACGAGGCGCTTGAAACGGTGGGTGTTGGTGTAGGTGACGAGCTTGTCGAGAATGGGCAGCCCGTTGATCTCGCCGCCTTTCAGTGAGACATCGGCCTTCCAGGCGGGGGGGGAAGTGCGGGAGCCGGCCATCTCGAAATCGCCCTCGACCTTTCCGGAGAGGCGCTGCTTCCACCATGCATTGAGGAATTCATCCAGCGGAAGAGCTTTGACGTGGGTGAAGATCTGCCATGCGCCGGTCTCATACTTCAAGGAGCCGCGCAGCGTGGCCTCGGATTCCTGCTTCCAGCGCAGGGTGGCGTCACTGACCTGGCACTGGCTGTCGCCGATGCGCAGGGTGGCCTTGGCGAGGTCAAACTGGAGGGGCTGCTTTTGCTCCGGAGCATTGATGGGAGTTTTCAACCTGCCGCCGTTCAATCTGGCGGAGAGGGACACATCCCCGGTCTGCCAGTTTCCGAGGTGGAGCTGGGTGTCTGAGATCTGCCAGCCGCCGTGCTCAAAAAGGAAGCGATGCACCTCGAAGCCGCTGATGACGGTTTCGCTGGGAATGAAGCGGCGCAGGAAGGAGGGGATGCCATCGCTGCTTTCGTCGAACCTGGCGGGATTGGGCGCGGGCGGATCGCTCGCGGGAGCGGCGGCGGCGTGGCGGAGGGAGAGGTCGTCCGTGCCGGCATTCTGGATGCTCCATTTCCCCTGGCGGATGGCGCCGAAGTCGAGAGCGGCGCGCAGGCCGCCGGCATCCACACTCCAGTCCGCATTGGAGACCGAGAGATCGGCCACCGTCGCGGTGTCATCGTTCCAAAGGAGGGGGGCAAGACGGGCCGTGCCGCCGGTGCGGGCGGCGATGAGCGCCTCGGCCTTCTGACGGAAGTCATCGGTCTGCACGTAGGAGCGGATGTAACCGGTGACCAGGGACGGGGCGAGAAAGATGAGCAGCGCGATGCCGGCGACAAACAATCCCGCCAGCCACCAGAGCCAGCGAAAAGAGGAGGAGGTGGCAGGGCGCTTTCCCGGTCTGCTGCGGCGTTGCATTTTGGCGGTGGTTTAAATTTTTTAATCGCCAGAGCGTTACACTCGGGCCTAGTGTCAGGGAGTTATTTAACCTGTATGCTCAAAGCGCTCAACGTTTGTCTTGAAGTCGATGGTCCGCCGGACTCGGAAAAGAACAGCACGCTCCATCTGCTGCGGGAAGTGACCTTCAACGTGCCGCCTGCGCATCTGGTGGCCATCGTGGGGCCCTCCGGCTGCGGCAAGACGACGCTGCTGAAGGTGATCACGGGCATCCAGCAGGAGACCTCCGGCGAGCTGATGTGGGACGGGCGGGACCTGAGCAATGAGGAGGACCTGCACCCCGGAGACCTGGGGTATGTGCCGCAGTTCAGCGTGGCGTACGACCTGCTCACGGTGGAGGAAAGCATCGCCAGCGCGATGGTGCTGCGCACGCAACTGGCGCAGACGGAGGATTTCATCCCGGCGCTGGACCACATCCTGGAAGTGACCGGTTTGACGCATCTTTCCGACCGGCAGGTGAAGGTGCTCTCCGGCGGGCAGAAGCGGCGGCTGGGCCTGGCGCTGGAGCTGGTCACGGACCCCTGCCTGCTGCTGTGTGACGAAGTGACGAGCGGCCTGGACCCGAAGTCCGAGACGGAGATCACGAATCTGCTGCGCGTGCTCTCCCGCGGCCACCCAAAGCGGGTGGTGATCAACGTGACGCACAGCCTGGCAAGCCTGGACGCGTATGACAGCGTGATGGTGATGTACCAGGGGGTGCTCACCTACCACGGGCCGCCGAAGTCGATGATGCACTACTTTGCCGTGGAGCACCCCGAGGAGGTGTACCTGAAGCTCACCGAACGAAAGGCCGGGGACTGGCATGAGTCGTGGGAGAAATACCGCGAGACGTACTACCAGCGCCATGGATTTGATGGCGAACGGGTGCTGCCGGAAGATGAGGAGGAGAAAAAGAAGAGCAGCGGACCCTCCAAGACCACGGTGCGCGAGAACCGCGCGGTGGCGAAGCCCGAGGAGGCCCAGGCGCAGCCGGAGCACCTGGACCTGCCGCCGGTGGAAACGCCGTCCATGATCACGCAGTTGTTTGAGCTGCTGCGGCGGCGGTGGACGATCTTCCGCCGGGACAAGGCGCAGGTGTGGCTGCACCTGGCCATGCTGCTGGGTTTTCCGCTGCTGGTGGTGATCTTCGCGCTGGATGGTATCAAGCCGCTGAAGGCGCTCTCGGCGCATCAGGATGAAAACGTGAGGCAGGAGTTCATCCAGGTGGAGAAGTTTCAGAAGGAGCAGCTCAAGGCAGGCGGGCTGGTGTCCGGGCTGATCATGCTGCAGGTGGTGCTGGTGACGCTGATGGCCAGCAACAACGCGGCGCGTGAGGTGGCCTCCGAGCGGTTGATCCTGGAGCGGGAAAAACTCGGCGGGCTGCACCCCTTTGCCTACATCGGCAGCAAGGTGATCTTCCTGGGCATCTTTGTGCTGGCCCAAAGCTTATGGATGGGGTGCTTTGTGGACATGGTGGTGGGAGGCCTGCCGGGAGACCTGGTGACAAAACTGGTGCTGCTCGTCCTGGCCTCCGCGGCGATGACGAGCGTGTGCCTGGGCATCTCGGCGATGAGCAAGACGCCGGAGAAGGCGACGATTTTGTGCATCTATCTCGTGGGCTTCCAACTGCCCCTGTCAGGCGCGGTGCTGACGCTGCCAGACTGGCTGGAGAACTGGGTGCAGCCGCTGATCGTGGCCTTCTGGAGCTGGAGCGGCAGCCTGAGCAGCATGCGCAGCACGGCCTTTTATGACGCCGTGAAGGAGGTGACGTCCACCGATCTCATCAGTCCCGCCATCGCCGGCTTTGTGCTCTTTGTGCATGTGCTGGTGGGGCTGGGCATGTCCTTCATCGGGGTGCAGCGCAGCCAGTGGGACTCTTGAAAAGTTGATGGATGTTTACGGTGGTTGACGATTGTTGACAGTCGTTTTCCAGATCGGCGAGGTGGCTTTACGGCTGAGCTGGAAAAGACTCCCGAGTCTCATCAGAACATGGTCCCCAGCTTGTTGAATTCGCTGGCGGTGAGGGCCGACAGGATGATCACGCTGAGGGCAATGGCAGCGCGCGACTTGCGGGCCTGCCAGAGCCAGCGCGCGCGCTCAGTCCAGTGCTCATCATGCACCCGCTCCCAGGGGCGCAGCGCCAGCCGCATGAGCACATGGCTGTAAAGAAAAGCGGCGACCGTGACGAGGCTGAGAAAAAGCGCGGGAGAGACCATGGCTAGTGAGGCAGGCCGAAAAGATAATAAGCCGCGCAGAGCAAGGCGAGCACGATCGTGCCGGCGTTCAATTCACGCGCGCGGCCGGAGGCGAGCTTCAGCAACGGATGCACCACGAGCCCGGCGGTGAGGCCGTTGGCGATGTTGTAGGTGAAGAGCATCATCACAATGGTGACGAAGGCGGGCACCCATTCCGTGAGATCCTCGAAGTCAATGCGGCGCACGGAACCCGTCATCAGCACACCCACGGCGATCAAGGCCGGGCCATAGGCAAAGCGGAGCTGCTGCAGGGGCTCGATCAAAGGGATGAAAAAGAGCGAGAGGGCAAAGAGCACGGCGGTGACGAGCGCGGCCATGCCGGTGCGCGCGCCCGCGCTGATGCCGGTGGCGGATTCAATGTAGGCGCCGCTGGTGGAGGTGCCCACCAGCCCGCTGAACATGCAGGTGAGCGCATCGACAAGCATGGGCTTCTGCACCTGGGGAAAGCTGCCTTTTTCATCTAGCAGATTCGCAGCGGCGCCGAGGCCGGTGAGCGTGCCGAGGGTGTCGAGAAAGCTCATCAGAAAGAGCGTGAGGAGCACCGGGAGGAAGGTGAGCTGCAGCACACTGGGGATGTCCAGCTTGAAGGCGATGCGGCTCAAATCGTACGCGCCCGTGAAGGGCATGGCCGTCACAGCCTTTGGCATGTGGCCGAAACCGAGCGCCCCACCCGCCAGCGCCGTGGCCACGATGCCGATGAGCAGCGCGGCAGGGACTTTGCGGATCATGAGCAGGGTCATGAGCAGAAAGCCGCCGATGGCGAGGAGCACCTGGGGATCGTGCAAACTGCCGATTTTGACCGGGACGGCGGGAGCCATGACGAGACCCTGCGCATCTGCCTGCAGGGCCTGGGCGGGCATGCCGGAAACAAAGCTGGTGACGATGCCGGTTTCATACAGGCCGATGAAGGCAAGGAAGAGGCCGATGCCGACGGCAAAGCTGTGCTTCAAACTCACAGGCACTGAATTGGCGAGCCAGCCGCGGACGCCGAGGACAGTGATGAGCAGAAACAGGACGCCGCTGACAAACACAGCGCCAAGGCGCTGCTCCCAGCCGATGCCCAGCGCGGCGAGGCCAAAGGCGATGAAGGCGTTTTCCCCCATGTAAGGCGCAACGGCGATGGGACGGTTCGCAATCAGCGCCATGAGCAGGCAGCCGACCACGGCGGTGAGAATGGTGGCCACGGTGCCGGGCCCGGCCGGGATGCCGGCGAAGGAGAGAATGGCGGGATTCACGACCATGATGTAGGCCATGGTGATGAAGGTGGTGACGCCGCCGATGATTTCGGTGCGGACCGAGGAGCCATGCTCACGCAGCTTGAAGAAGTCATTCATGCTGCGGCGCAGAGGAGCGTGGAAGCGGGGAGCCGCAAATTTTAATCCGCAATTCCGCGCAGGGCGCCTTCGTTGACAGCGGACCATGAAATCTCTGCTGCTGGTTTTCTCCTGTCTCGCCCTTCAGTCGTCCTTGTGGGCGAAGCCCAATGTGGTGCTGTTCCTCACCGATGACATGGGATGGATGGACAGCGGCGTGTACGGCTCGAAGTACTATGAGACGCCGAACATCGACAAGTTCGCCACGCGGGCGATGCGCTTCACGAACGCGTATGCGCAGCCGCTGTGCTCGCCCACCCGCGGAAGCATTCTGAGCGGGCAGTACACGGCGCGGCATGGCATCACCACGGCGAGCGGCCACCAGCCGCCGCAGCCGCCGGGGCATGTGTTTCTGCCGGAAACCGCGCCGGCAAAGGACCCCATGCTGCTGCCGGAGAGCAAGAACTACCTGGAGCCCTCGCAGATCACACTGGCGGAGACTTTGAAAGGCGCGGGCTACCGCACGGCGCACATCGGCAAATGGCACCTGGGCCTCACGCAGCCCTACTGGCCGGAGCAGCAGGGCTTTGATGTGGCGTTTCACTGCCATCCGGACCCGGGGCCGCCGGGAGAGTATTTCTCACCCTATGGCGTGGTGCCGGATGGCAGGCCGACGGCGAAGACCCGGGTGGGCACCATCACGGACGGGCCGCAGGGCGAGTACATCGTGGACCGCCAGGCGGCTGAGGCGGTGAAGTTCATCCAGGCGAGCAAGGGCGGGCCCTTCTTCCTGAACCTGTGGTGCTATGGCGTGCATGGCCCGTGGGGGCACAAGGAGGAGTACACGAAGTACTTTGCGGCAAAGAAAGACCCGAGCGGACGGCAGGGAAATCCGATCATGGGCTCGATGCTGAAGAGCGTGGACGAATGCTTCGGCCGCATCCTGGCGGAGCTGGAGCAGCAGGGCATCGCCGACAACACCATCATCATTTTCACCTCGGACAACGGCGGCAACACGCACAGCAATGTGCCGGGCACGGGAAAAACCGAAGCAGCGGAGAAGAACAAGTCCGCCTTCCTGGCCGGCTGGCGCAAGTGGGCCGGCGACCAGCCGCCGACGATGAACACGCCGTTGCGCGAGGGCAAAGGCACGCTGTATGAAGGCGGCACGCGCGTGCCCATGATGTGGGCCTGGGCGGGCAGGATCCAGCCTGCGAGCACCAGCGAGGCCGTGGTGGGGCCGATCGACATCTATCCGACGGTGATCGACCTGCTGGGCATCGCGAAGCCGGAGCAGCAAAAGTTTGACGGCGTGAGCTATGCGCAGGTGCTGAAGGGCGAGGGCGCACTGAAGCGCGAGGCCTACTTCAACTACCACCCGCACGCGGGCGCGAACCGTGCGGGCGGCGTGTGGGTGCGCAGCGGAGACTTCAAGCTGCTGCGCTGGTTTGGCAATCCCAGCACCCACGAGCTCTACAATCTGCGCGAAGACCTCGGCGAGGCGCACGACCTGGCGGCAACCATGCCGGACAAGGTGAAGGAGCTCGATGCGCTCATCGACGGTTTCCTCAAGGACACGGGCGCGACTTATCCACGGCCGAATCCTGCCTACAAGCCGGTGGCTGCCAAAGTGCCCGCGCAAGCCAAGGCTGATCCGCTGCAAGCCTGGAAGGAGCGCGGCTGCAAGGCCACCATCAGCGAAGGCATTCTGACGATGAAGAGCAGCGGCAAACCCGGCGGCGCCTTTCTGGGACATGGCACGGCGAAGATGACCGGACCCGCGACGGTGAAACTGCGCGTGCGCAGTCAAACAGGCGGCGCGGGCAAGATCGACTCGCTGCCAAACACGGCGGGAGATCCCAGCGTGGTCCACTCCGCGCCCTTTGAGGTCAAGGCGGGCGGCTGGCAGGAGCTGAAGATCGACCTGGGCGAGAAGGGGCCGCTGGGCACGCTGCGGGTGTACCTGCCCGATGCTGAGATCGACTTCATCGAGCTGGCCCCGGCGAACGGGAAAGCGCAGCGCTGGGATTTTTGACTTCCACCTCCCCTGCCCCGCCTTCATACTTTCGCCATGATCCGCCACACCGTCGCCTTCCGTCTCAAGCATCCTTCCGGTTCAGCCATGGAGCAGGATTTTCTGCGCGCTGCGTGCGAACTCGCGAAAATCGAAGGCGTGCGGAAGTTTGAGTGTCTGCGGCAGACGAGCAGGAAGAACCCGTTCACCTTCGGTCTGTCGATGGAGTTTGCAGACGAGGCGGCGTATGCGTTTTACAGCGAACATCCGGAGCACACGGCGTTTGTGAAGGAGCGCTGGATTCCGGAGGTGGAGGAGTTCATGGAGCTGGACTACGTGGCGCACGCGCCGTGAGGCCGGACGAGCCGCGCGCTGGGTGGCAGGGACATCCACGCCACGCGGCAAAAAAAAGCGCCGCGCCTGGATGGAACCGGGCGCGGCGTGAGGAATGCAGGAGGGAATCAGGCGCTGATGTGCTTGGAGACCAGCTTGGTCATCTCAAACATCGTCACCGTCTTCTTGCCGCCGAACACCGCCTTCAATGCGTCATCGGCATTGATGTTGCGCTTGTTCTTCGCGTCCTGGAGACCGTTCTTCTTGATGTAGTCCCACAGCTTCTTCGTGATCTGACCACGAGGAGCAGGCTTGGTCCCAACGACGGCACCGAGGACCGCGTCAGGCTGCACCGGCTTCATAAGAGCAGGATTGGGTTTCCGTTTTGCTGCTTTGGCAGCCTTCTTGGCTGCTGGTTTTGCTTTGGTTGCTTTCTTGGCCATAGTGTTGTTGGCGGCTGTTGCCGTAAGAGCAGGTTATGAGAGCGTCCCGCAGAGCGTCAACGCAAATTTAATCAATATTTGAGGTTGTTTCCCTGCGTACAGCCTCTCATTCCCTGCGCAGATGCAGGCGCAAAGATGCTTTGGGGCCGTGCTTTTGACTGGCCTGCATCAGGAGCCGGCCGACCGGCATCCGCACGGCACGGAGGTCATCAGCAGCATGAATCCGAGCCCTTTCATGAGACGATTTCCAAGCGGCCGGAGCTAGATCTTTGTCCTGCTTTCCACCCACTGCACGGCATAGCGCACGAGCGCGGCACCATCCGTCATGCCGAGTTTTTCCTTGATGTGGGCACGATGGGCCTCAACCGTTCGCGCGCTGATGTTCAGCTGCGCGGCGATGATCTTCGTGGCCACGCCCCGGCCGATGAGGCCGAGGATTTCCAGCTCGCGGTCCGTGAGGGCGTCCATGCCGGTGGCCCTGGCGCGGGAGGCGCCGGTGACCTGCTCAAGCATGCGTGCGCTGAGAGTTTCACTCAGATAAAGACCGCCGCCGATGACCTTGTGAATCGCGGTGACGAGGTGATCCGCGGCAGCCTCCTTCATCACATAGCCGCGGGCGCCGGCACGCAGCGCGCGCTCGCCATAAAGTATCTCATCATGCATGGAGAGCACGATGCACTGCGTGGCGGGATGGAGGACGCGGATGTCTTTCACCAGCTCGAGGCCGTTCTTGTCGGGCAGGGTGAGATCCACGACGACGAGATCGGGCTTGAGCTTGCCGATGGCGTCGAGTCCTTCACGCGCGCTGCCCGCCTCTCCCACGACATCAAGCCCCTCCTCGGCACGGATCAACTGGGCGAGACCGTGCCGCATGATGGGATGATCGTCGATGAGGACAAGACGCTTCACGGGTTTTTTGCTGGTGCGGGAACGCTGCATGTGACCTGGGTGCCGCCGCCTTGGCGGGGCTCGATTTTAAGAGTGCCCCCCATCATTTGAGCGCGATGGCTCATGGTCAAGAGCCCCATGCCGGTTCCTTTGGCCGGCGAATCCGGGATGCCGATGCCGTTGTCACGGATGGTGAGGACGATGTGGCCCTTCTGCCGGGAGAGATGAATGTCCACGCGGCGGGCCTGGCCGTGCTTCACGGCATTGGAGAGGGCCTCCTGCGCGATGCGGAAGAGCTGCACGGAGAGCTTGTTGTCACTGACCTGCACCGGATTGTCATAGCGGAAATCACAAACGACCCCGTAGGCACGGGCGGTGCTCTGGACGAGCTCCGCCAGAGCGGCCATGAGACCGGCGGAGTCGATGACCACCGGCATGAGCCCGCGGGACATCTCGCGGGCGCGGGTGTTGGCCCTGGTGACGAGATCCACAATCTCCGCCAGGCTCTCCGCCTCGGCTCTGCCGGCCTTCAGCAGATGGTTCTCCGCCACCTTGGCCAGGCAGCCGATGGCGGCGAGCTGCTGGCAGAGATCATCGTGAATGTCCTGGCCGATGCGGGCCTGCTCCTCCTCGCTGATGTGGAGCAGCTTGTCCTCCAGCGCCTTGCGCTCCGTGAGATCTCGAATGATGCCGGTGAAGATGCGCCTGCCGCTGGGCAGCACGGCCTCCCCCACGGAGAGGTCGATGGGGAAGACGGAGCCGTCCTTGCGCTGGCCCACAACCTCGCGCCCGATGCCGATGATGCGCTTCACGCCGGTGCGCAGGTAGTTGTGCACATAGCCGTCGTGCCGGTCTCGATAAGGCTGGGGCATGAGCACGCTGATGTTTTTGCCGATGAGCTCGCTGCTCTTGTAGCCGAAGAGGCGCTCGGTGGCGGTGTTGACGGTTTCGATGAGGCAGTCGGAATTGATCGTGATGATCGCATTGACGGCGGTCTCCACGATGGCGCTGGAGATCTGCTCGCTGGCCTGAAGCGCCGCCTGCAGCTGGGCTACGCTGGACTCCTCAGGCGCGTGCTTCTTCATGGATGAACGAGGAGATCAATCAGGCGAGATGACGAAACCATCCGGCTTCACGGCGAGGATGGAACAGGGGGCATGCTGGACGATTTTTTCCGCCGTGGTGCCGATGAGCATCTCACGCAGGCCGGTTTTGCCGTTCGTACCGAGCACCACGAGGGATGCCTGGACTTCGCCGACGTGATCCAGAATGGCCTCGCGGATGTTCACGCGCTCTGTGACATGCTGGGAAACGGTGACGCCGGCCGCGTCCCGGGTCAGGGGCTCCAGGAAGGCGGCCAGGTCCTTGCGCCACACCTCCACAGCCTGGGGATCATAGGTGGCGGGCAGCGAGGGGGCAAAGCCGCCGTAGTCGAGCGACATGGCCAGGGCGCTCTGGAACACATGCAGGCAGTCGAGCGTGGCGCCATCCTGCTGAGCGATGTGCAGGGCGCACTGCACGGCCTTGGCGGAGTTTTCGGAAAAATCGACACAGGCGACGATGCGTTTGAACGGACCCTGGGCGTCCTCGCGCACGACCAGGACATCCACCGGGGCCTTGCGCACGCACTTGGCGGCAATGACGCCGATGCGGTGCGGCTCATTGCGCGATCCCTTGGCGCCCATCACGAGGAGGTCGGCGGAGTGGTCGCGGCAGGCCGCCACCAGCTCGGTGAAGGGATTGCCAATGCGCACTTCCGCATTCACTCCCGCGCCCACCTCGGCATCCGTCACAAATTTCTTCAGGCGCTCCAGCCATTCCGCGCGGACGGTGGCCTGGTCGGTGGCGAGGGCCTGCTTGAGCTCATGCACGAGAAACTCGTCCATGACATGGACGACGGTGATGGTGGCGGCGTCGAGCGAGGCGCGGTGGACCGCCTCCCGCAGGGCGATGCGGCAGGTAGGGGTGAAGTCGATGGCGGCGATGACGTGATGGAGCTTTTTCATAAGCGGGAGGGATTGAAGTCATTTCATCATAGCCGTCTGAAAAAGGCAATGCCGCGCCGGGATTGTGAGGCTGTGGGCAGGGCTTGCGGTCAGAGCCCGGCCTCTTCCTGAGCCTGCTCCACGGCGGCCTCGAGCGTCCAGAGCGTCTTGTCAAAACTCTTCTGCCGCGCGCGAAACTGGGCCTCGTCGGTGATGGCGGTGAGGGTTTCCAGCTCCTTGACCGCAAAGGCATGATGCTGCTCCAGAGCCGTGACGCGTGTCTTGAAGTAGTCGCGGCCGCCCTGGTCTTTGAGCACGTCGATGTCGGCCTTCCAGCGGGAGAGGGCGTCGGCGGACTGCTTGAGATATTCGGGGCGGCTGGTGGTCAGATGTTCCTTGGCTCTTTTATACCATTCGCGTCCTTTGACCTCGCCCTTCTCCTTCACCTTGGAGAATTCGTT
The DNA here is from genome assembly GCF_044227185.1 of Prosthecobacter sp. GTDB lineage: Bacteria > Verrucomicrobiota > Verrucomicrobiia > Verrucomicrobiales > Verrucomicrobiaceae > Prosthecobacter. The sequence goes on from NZ_JBGAFO010000004.1 coordinate 150,688, forward strand.
TTTCAGCTTTTCGGCGGCGCGGCGGAGCTGGTCGATGGTGTCGTCAGCACGCAGCGGGTGCAGGCAGAGGGTGAGGGCAAGGCAGGCGAGAAGGGTCTTTTTCATGATCGTCGAGGGATACGGCTGGCTGCAGGGAACCATGCATGCTCTTTTCAATGGCGAAAGAATTTCCCGTTCGTTCCGTCAACTTCACGCCCATGATCCGCACGCACGCCCTCACCACCCTCGCCCTCGCCTTTGCCCTGCTGTCTGTGACTTCGCACGCACAGCCGGCCACGGCGCCTGTCTTCTGGCCCGCGAAGGGCGGACCCACGCAGGACGGCATCGTGCCCGCGGCGGATGTGGCGCGCATTCCGCTGGAGTGGGACGGAGCCTCCGGCAAAAACATCGCCTGGCGCACGGCGCTGGAAGGCCAGGGCCACTCCTCTCCGGTGATCGGGGGTGACATGATCTGGTTCACCGCAGCCACCGCGGACGGGAAGCAGCAGTTTTTGTACGGCATCGACCGCAAGAGCGGGAAGGTCGTGCACCATGACGTGGTGTTTGAAAATGCGTCTCCGGAAGACCTGGGCAATCCCATCAACAACTACGCCGCCCCCTCCCCCGTGCTGGAGGAGGATGCGCTGTATGTGCACTTTGGCACCTATGGCACGGCGCGGATCGACCCCGCGACGGGGAAAAAAGTGTGGGAGCGGCGGGACATCAATGTGCGGCACTACCGCGGCCCGGGGTCTTCCCCGGTCGTTTACGGCGACCTGCTCATCCTGACCTTTGACGGCATTGACCAGCAGTTTGTGACCGCGCTGGACAAGAAGACGGGGAAGAGCGTGTGGAAAACCGCGCGCACCACGGACTACCACGACCTGGACAAGGAAGGCAAGCCCACGCGGGACGGGGACATGCGCAAGGCCTACCACACGCCGGGGGTGTTCAAGATGGGCGGCAAGGAAGTGCTGGTCTCCATCGGCTCCCGCGCGGCCTTTGGTTATGAGGTCACCACGGGCAAGGAGCTGTGGACGATCCGCCATGGGGGCTTCAATGCGGCGATCCCGCCGCTGCGCCTGGGAGACATGCTCATCCTCAACACGGGCTCTGAGCGCGCCCACACCATCGGCGTGCGCATCGACGACAAGATGACGGGAGACATCACCGACAGCCACGTGCTGTGGGACCGCGAGAAGCGCAACGCCAGCGAAGCGGCGCCGGCACTGGTGAACGGCACGCTGTACCAGATCACCCGCGGGGGCATCGTGAGTGCGATGGATGTGAAATCGGGCAAGGACCTGTGGGATGACCGCCTGCCGGGCCAGCACGTGCCGGCGCCACTGGTGCTGGGGGACAAGCTGCTTTTCTCCAACGACCGGGGCGAAAGCTTTCTGGTGCGGGCCTCTCCGGAGAAATTTGAGCTGATCCGCCAAAACCAGCTCGGGGAGCGGATTTCGGCCTCGCCGGCGGTGGCGGAAGGGGCCCTGTTTATCCGCACCAGCGGGGCCTTGTACAAGATCTCCGCCCAATAGGGGAAGCTACCGATTTAGGGGTCAGGGACTACTCAAACCACTAAAAAAAGACCATGCCATGTAAACACCGGCAGAGGGTCTGTAGCTAGAGGAAACGGCACCAGGTCGGATTTTCTATCATTGCGCATGCGGCGTAGGAGAAAAAACCTCCTGGAATCACAAAACCGTCGCAAAGAAGCTAAAGATGAGGTAAGCTGAAAGTCCCTATGCCTACCACCACACCGACACGCAAGACACGCTTCTCCCGCCGAGTCCCTGATCATGTCACAGACGAGCTAGTCAATGTGCTTTCAAAGCCGGAGACTTACGAGTTTAACACGCTGTTCGGGCTGGTGTATGACAATCTGAAGCTGAAGAACGCCGTGAGCGGTGGCGAGGAAATGCTGCGCCTGCGCTCCTATGAGAAGCTGCAGAACCTGGTGAGCCGCGGCCTGTGCGCCAAGGTGGGCAAGACCTACCGCGGCCTGGAAGGCCTGCGCGCCGCGCACAATGCGGCCATCGCCGCCCGCAGCGCCGCCGTGGTGGCCCGCACCACGGCCGCCGCAGCCGCCCGCGGTTGATCATCGAGGCTTCGTTTCGACCCTTTTGGGCCGCTCTGCCGCCGGGCAGGGCGGCCCTTTTTGTTTCCGTCCGGGTTTGACGCTGCCGCGCGTCTCGCTACCCATTGCGGGTCCTTCACCCCCATGTTTGAGAATTACATCCCTGTCCTGCTCCAGATCGTCCTTGCCGGTGGTTTCGCCGTCGTGACGCTGATCGCCTCCGCGCTCCTCGGCAGATCGGCGAAGCGCAACGCGATCAAAGACTCCGCCTACGAGTGCGGGATGCTGCCGGTGGGAGACAGCCAGCCACGCTTCAGCGTGAAGTTCTACATCGTGGCGATGCTCTTTGTGCTGTTCGACATCGAGGTCGTGTTCCTCTATCCCTGGTCGATCATTTACAAGGACTACCTGGCGGCCTTTGGCGGCTCCATCCTGGCGGTGGCCACCGGGTTTGTCTCCATCCTGCTGGTGGCCTTCGTGTATGCCTGGAAGAAAGGCGTTCTCGACTGGAAATCCTAGTCTGCTTTCATGATCGCTTATCTCAGCCTGTTTCAGCTCAAGCCCCAGGTCACGGAGGAAAAGCTGGAGACCATGATGTCGCAGACCCGCGTCATGCTCCTGCGCGTGCCCGAGGTGCTGACGGTGAAGACCGGCAAGCGGGTGAACCCTTCCGAGCCCTATCCGTGGTTCGTCTATCTGGAAGTGGAGAGCATGGACAAGCTCGCCATCTGCCAGGACGACCCCCACTACATCAAATTCCGCGAGGAAGTGCTGAAGCCGAACATCTCCGAGCAGGAGAGCACGGCGTTTGAGATGGAGCCGCGGAAGGATGTGAAGTACTCGTAGGAGAAGACGGATTTCCCACCGCAGCCTGGAAGAGTAGAGCTCCGCCAACTTGGGCCTTGGCTGGTTTGATGAGGTGTGGCACACTTCCCGTATGACGACGCTGCCAGCGACAACGCCTGAGCACTACCTCACCGGGACGTCCGCGATGACGATCCCGGACGGTGAGACAGCGTTTGTGAACTGGCATTTCGTGGACACTTTTCTTGAAGGGCGGGCGAGCTTTCGCATCGCTGGCCGGAATTTCCCGGATACGTCGGGACTGCTGGGAACGACCGGGGTCAGGGAGTGTGCGGCGATTTTACGCAACAGCGGCGTGCCACTCCCAGCGGGTAGCACTTTTTATGCGGCAAACCGTGACCGGGCTTTCCTTGATCTGCTGCTGGGCAACCTCCAGCAAGGCCGCCGCCCTGATCATCTGCGCATCGCCGATTATTCCGACACCGACACCGAGGCTGAACATCTGAAGGTGGAGATCGCGCGGCTGCGTGACCGTCTGAAAGAAACAGCCCCCATCAGGCTGCTGGACGAGTGGCTGGCGCAGCAATGAACTTCACTCCAGGCCAGCAACTGCATGTCAACATCATGCGGAAAGTTTTGAGTGCAGTGCAGGAGACGCCGCTGGTGCTGAAGGGTGGGACGGCGCTGCTGCTATGCTATGGTCTGGACCGGTTTTCGGAAGATCTGGACTTCGATGCGCCGAAGAAACTGAATCTCGAAAGCCGCATCGAACATGCGCTGCGTCCGTTAACACAACAACTGCGCATCACCCGGACGAAGGACACGGAGACCGTGCAACGCTACCGGATCGAGTATGAGTGCGAGGCGGTGCAGGGTCGCCTGAAGGTGGAGGTGTCATGCCGTGATACGGTGACTGAGGAGGATGTGGTGGAACGCGCCGGCCTGCGCACCTACCGAGCCGGACGACTCATCGAACAAAAGACTCGTGCGCTGGAGAACCGGACCACGGCACGTGATCTGTATGATGTGCATTTCCTGGCAACGCACTTTCGCGCCGAGTTTGAGCAGGAAGCGATTGCGCGACTGCGAATGCTCACCACCGACATGAACCGACTGGAGGGTCGCTTCCGACCGGCTTTTGAGGAAGATGATTTGTTTCGTGACAAGAAAGAACTCGTTGCCGGCCTGATCTTGGAGCTTCAGGCAGCATTGGGATAAAAGGCATCCGACTTTTGCCCGTCGTAAATCAGGCGCTGCAGTGAGGTTTACGGCGCCTTTGGTGTGAGATGGCCAGCGAGATCGCCGGCATACCCCGCGAGTTCCAGGAAAGCACGGCCGGTGGACTGACCGTGAGCATCGAGCACATCGCAGGCGCCTTCCCAATACGGCAGGCGGGTGATGCCGCCGTCCTGCTCCTGATCGGCGGCTAGTGGCTTCAGCTCCAGTGTTTCCCCCTCCAAGCTGATGCGCACGTGGTTCGGGTATTCGGCGTTGTTGCGCGGGCTTTTCCAGGTGCCCAGCACCTCCCAGGTGAAGGCGTTAAGGTGACGCACCTGCCCCTGCGGATCGATCACCGCCAGCGTGGAGGCGGGATCGAGGGTACCGTCTTTCCGGCGCATGCGATAGACCATGATCTCGCGGCCGTCTCGGAGCTGCAGGGCAGCCCAGTCCCAGCCCACCTGCCCTGCCTCGAGCTGGCTGCTGCTGAACTCGTGATCCATCCAGGCCTCACCGGTGACGGTATGCTGCTGTGTGCCGAGCCTCACGGTGCCGGTGGTTTTTAAGCGGGGCCAGGTGAGGTAGTGGCTGGCGGCGGAGGCGGAGGCGCCTTTGCGAGAGACGCCGTCTTTGCCGAAGATGACGAGGGGCTTGAGGGGTTCGAGATCCAACTGCAGCAAGGCCTCGTGCTTGACGGTGGCGGCGATGTGGAGGTGCTGGGTGGCTTCATCGAGTGTGAGGGACCAGTTGCCGTTGTGCACGGCGAGGGTGGTTTCGGAGGACGAGGCATCCCACCCTTCGCGGTTCAGGCGTTCTTCGTGGAGGAAGTGGCCGGTTTGTGCATCGAGCAGCGCGGCGTGTGCGAGATGGAGGTGCAGCGTCTTCCCATCCTCATGCCGGGCCTGACGGAAGAAGGTGACCTGAAAGCCGAAGCGGCGGCCGTCTTTGGCATCGAGGTGGCCGGTGACGTACCACCACTCGGTGCGGAATTCGGGATGGCTGCCGTGATCGCGGGGAAACACGAAGACACGGCCGGGCTGAGGAAGGGCGAAGCCGTCTGACGTGGTCTGCGCGTGCAGAAAGGCGGCGACGAGGATGAGAAGAAGGGAAAGGAGGTGCTTCATGTCATTCCTCGGTGTGGTCGGGTGGCAGCAGCACGGCCCAGCGGCCGACCATGGCGGCCACCAGCATGCCAACGGCGACGACCGCCGCGCCGAGCAGTGCGAGATGCCAGCCGACGGCGTGAAACTGCAGGGTCCAGCCGAAGCACTGTTTGTTGATGCGATAGACGAGCAGCCAGCCGAGCCAGAGGCCGGCGGCGATACCGGTGAGTGCGCCGGCGCAGGCGACGCCGAGGCCTTCGAGCGCGGCTGAGTGCGCGACCTCCCGGCGCGTCATGCCGAGCGAATAAAGCGTGGCGAGAACGGCGCGGCGTTCCAGCAGGAGACTGGTGAGGGCGAGACCGAGGCCCGCGACGGCGACGATGACGCCGATGACCTCCAGCGCATGCGTGACGGAAAAGGTCTGGCGGAAGATGCGCAGGGCCTCGCTGCGGATGTGGGCATTGGTGAAGATGCTCAGGCCCGGCTGGGCTGCCTGGATGCGGCTGCGGAGAGTCTCCGCATCGGTGCCGGGTGTGAGCATCAAGGCGACGCGCCAGGCTTCATCGGTGGCGAACCATTGGCGAAACACGGAGGAAGGAAGCGCGAGGGAGCCGCGCTCATTGCCGTACTCGGCATTCATGGCGACGACGCGCACCTGGTGCCCGGCGAGATCGAGGACATCGCCCACGTGGGTGCGGAAGCGCTCGCTCCAGCTCTCGCTCATAACCGCAGGCGTGATGCCATCGTCTGTTTTCCACCACTGCTCGTGCCGGGGCGGCTGCACCCAGGCATAGAGGGCGTGCTTGTGCATGAACTCGGGATCGACCCCGAGGATCAGCACCTCGCCTTCATGCCAGAGGATTTTCCGGGACTGCACGACGGCGACCTCCGCCACTCCGGACTCGCGAGCGAGGGCCTGCACCGTCTGCGGCGAGATGGTGTGTGTGGATGAGGCGCTCTGGGCTCCGGCACTGCTGACGTAGATGTCCGCCTTCATGGTGCGAGAGATCCAGCCGCGCATGGTGTGGTCGAAGCTGGCGACCATGACGGCCATGCCGGTGGTCATGGCCACGGCGCTGGCGAGGGCGGCCACGGCAAAGCGATGCCGCACGGTGGGGCGGCGGAGATGAGAGAGCGCGATGCGCCAGACCGCGGAGAGGGCTTTTTTTCTGGCGATGAGACGCAGCACCGCGCTGGCGGCGAGGCCGGCGCCGAGCATCCAGAACAAGGCGGCGGCGTAACCGGCCAAGGGAAGGCGCGTGCCGTTTTCATAGCGCAGCACGGGCAGCTGAGCGAGGAGCAGGGCGGCCAGCATCAAGGCCCAGCCGATCCACTCAACGCGCCAGACGGCACCGCCTTCAAAGGGGGTGGCATGGCGGCCGAGCATATGGGCGGGTGGAGTGCGAGCGGCCATGCGCGCCGGCCACCACGCGGCGACCAAACTGGCGAGGACGGAAATGGACAAGGCGAGGAGAGCTTCACCGGGAGCGAGCGCGGCCTGCTGCGCGCTGGTGGCGCCATACAATGCGTTCATGGTTTTAGTGACACCACCGACGGCGGCCTGCGCGCCGAGCCAGCCGAGCAGCACGCCCAGACCACCGCCGCAGAGGCCGAGCAGCGCGGCTTCGAGAAGGAAGGCGACCTGGATGGCGCGATCCGTGACGCCGAGGGATTTTAAGATGCCGATCTCTTCTCTGCGCCGGAGCACGACGCCATCGAGCGCCTGGAAGATGAGGTAACCGCCGACGAGCAAGGCGAGAAGGGAGAGGATGGTGAGATTCAAGCGGAAGGCCTGAGTCATGGTGCCTGCGAGCTGGCGGCGGTCCGCGCCACCGAGCACCTGCCATTTGGATTTGAGCAGCTCACCGGCTTCTGCGCGCAGATGAGGGAAGGCGGGGCTGTCCTGCGCCAGCACCTCGACGCGATCCACACGGTCTCCGCGCCGCAGGAGAGTCTGCGCGTCCGGGAGATCAAGCAGGAGCAGATGGGCGGGGAGCGTGGGAACTCCGGGAATCTCCGGCACGATGCCGGCGACTTTCACGGTGATGACGCGGTCATCCACGATGAGGCGCAGCTCCTCGCCGATTTTGACGCCGAGCTTGGGGCTGACGCACACGCCGTTATGCACGGCCTGCATGCTGGAGCCGAGGCCTGCGGGGGCTTCGCCGCGGAGATTGAGCAGAGAGACGAAGTCCACACCGAGAAGGCGCCAGGTGGCGCGGGAGCCGATCTCACCGTTGCCTTTGTCCAGCGCAGGCGTGGCGGTTTCTTCGATGATGGGGAGGAGGCTGACGGGGCGCGGGCCAAGCAGGGTGCGCATCTCGCGGAGATCGGACTCGTGGAGGTAACCGGCAGCGCCCTGCACCGTCCAGTCCGGCTGGCGCGTGATGCCTTCCGTGAAAGTTTCAAAGCCGGAGAGCGCGGCATTGCTGGCCAGCCGCACCGCCAGATACACGCTGGAGCCCAGCGCTAGAATCAGCATCAGCGCAAGCTGCTGCTTCAAAGCCAGCCGCCAGTGGCGCAGGGCGCAGCGCCGCAGGATGAGAAGCACCGTGCTCATGCGGCTTCAGTGATGCGGCCATCCTGCATGCGCAGCACGCGCTGGCAATGCAGCACGGCCTCCGGACTGTGGGTGACGAGCAGCAGGGCGGCCTGGGTTTCCTGGACGACCTCCGAGAGGAGATCGAGAACCTGCGCTCCCGTGGCCGTGTCCAGGCTGCCCGTCGGCTCGTCCGCCAGGAGAAGCGAAGGACGATGGACGACGGCGCGGGCGATGGCGGCGCGCTGCATTTCACCACCGGACAACTGACCGGGCAAGGCCGCGGCACGATGGGCAATGCCGACGCGCTGGAGCAGCTCGCGCACGCGGGCTTCGCGCTCGCTGGTTGATACGCCGAGGAGCTGCAACGGCAGCTCGATGTTTTCCGCGGCGCTGAGCGTGGGCAGGAGATGATAAAACTGGAATACGGTGCCGATGTGCCTGCGGCGGAGGTGGGCGAGTTCATCGGCGCTTAAACTGCCGAGAACATGGCCGGCGATGGTGACGCTGCCGCTGTCCGCGTGATCGACTCCGCCGACGCAATTGAGCACGGTGGTTTTGCCGCTGCCGGAGGGGCCGAGGAGGGCGACGCGCTCGCCTTGATTGAGATGGAAGGAGACGCCGCGCAGGATGGGGCGCTCCGCGTAGCTTTTGGTCAGAGACTGGACTTCAAGGACTGGCATCAGAAAAGGAACGGCCTCTCCGCACGCATGGACGCTCACTTCATCGCACGCATCAGCTCGCGCACATATTTGCCCAGCATGTCAAACTCCACATTCAGCCGGTCGCCGGGCTTCTTGGTGTGCAGGTTGGTGAGTTGAAACGTGTGCGGAATGATCCAGCAGACGACGGAGGTGTCTGTGACCTCTGCCGCGGTGAGGGAGATGCCGTCGAGGCAGATGGAGCCCTTGGGGATGATGAGGCCGCGCTGGTCGGCGGGGACCTCCACCTCCAGCCGGTGGTCCTGCCCGTGCTCGCTCCAGTCCAGCACCTTCACCGTCGCATCCACGTGCCCCTGCACAAAGTGTCCGCCGAAGCGTGCACCGATGGCCATGGCGCGCTCCAGATTGACGAGGGAGCCGGTTTGAAGATCGCCGAGGCTGGTGACCTTCAGCGTTTGCATCAGCAGATCAAAGCTCGCCGTTTGCGCCGCCGCATCCTTGCTCGTCACCGTCAGGCAGCAGCCGTTCACGGCGACGCTTTCGCCATCGGTGAGCTCCGCGGCCATAGGGCCGACGTTCAAGGTCAGGCGCGCGCTTTCTCCGCGAGGGTCCAAGGAGATGACTTTGCCGGTGGTTTCAACAAGACCTGTGAACATGGGCGGAGATAACCGGACAAAGGGCGGCTGTCGAATGGAAGGACACCTCTTTCTCAGCGCGTAGTACGCGGGTCCATGCCTCGTGTCCCAGTCCAGCTCGGAGTCCTTCTCATTTCCGCCAGCGCTTTCGCGGCGGAGCACTGGGCATTTCAGCCGCTGAAGCCCGTGAAAGGCGCGGGAGTGGATGAGTTCATTCAGGCGAAGCTGAAGGAGGAGGGGCTGAAGAGCGCGCCGCGGGCGGATGCGCGCACGCTGATCCGCAGGGCGAGTTTTGATCTCACCGGACTGGCGCCGACGGCGGAGGAGACGGAGGCGTTTATACGCGATACCTCGCCGGATGCTTACCCGCGGCTGATCGAGCGTCTGCTGTCCTCACCGCACTATGGGGAGCAATGGGCGCGGCACTGGCTGGATGTGGCGCGCTACTCCGACACCAAGGGCTATGTGTATGCACGCGAGGAAAAGAACTGGGTGCATGCCACGCCGTATCGCGACTGGGTGGTGCGGGCGCTGAATGCGGACCTGCCGTATGACCGCTTTCTGCTGCTGCAACTGGCCGCGGACCAGGTGGTGCCTGCGAAGTCGCCGGATCTGGCGGCGATGGGTTTCCTCACGCTGGGGCGGCGCTTTCTCGGTGTGTCGCATGACATCATTGATGACCGGATTGACGTGGTGATGCGCGGCACGCAGGCGCTGACGGTGGCGTGCGCGCGCTGCCATGATCACAAATTTGATCCGATCCCCACGCGGGACTACTATTCGCTCTACGGAGTCTTTCAGAGCAGTGCGGAGGCCCTGGTGCCCTGCGCGGCGAGTGCGGATGAGAAACTGGCGGAGCTGGTGAAGAAGAACCGTGACCTCATGACCAAGCGCCGTGAGGAGCAGATGGCGCGCACGCGAGCGAGGGCGGCTGATTACCAGAAGGCGCTCACCGAACTCGACAAGTACCCGGAGCAGGGCTTTGACCAGATCATTGATGAGAAGGACATCAATCCTTTCATCGTTCACCGCTGGAAGGCGTGGGTGGAGGCGCATCCGGGATTGGAGCTGACGGAGGAAGCGCTCAAGAAAGAGGACTCACCGGCCTACGTGCCGGACGAGCACATCGCGAACAACGAGATGTATTTCCCCACGGGGATCATCACCGAGCTGTGGAAAGCGCAGGGAGAGGTGGACCGCCATCTTCTCAAAACCACCGCCGCGCCGGCGCATGCCACCGTGCTGGTGGACCGCGCGCTGCCGAGCACGCCGCGTGTGCTGCTGCGAGGGAATCCGCTGACGAAGGGAGACGCGGTGCCGCGGCAGTACCTAAGCCTGTTTGGCGGGCAGCGCCCTTTCACGAAGGGAAGCGGGCGGCTGGAGCTTGCCCAGGCCATCACTGATCCGCGCAATCCGCTGACCGCGCGCGTGATGGTGAACCGCCTGTGGCAGCACCACTTTGGACGCGGGCTGGTGAGCACGCCGAGTGATTTTGGCAAGCAGGGCGGCACCCCGAGTCACCCGGAGCTGCTGGACTGGCTGGCGCAGCGCTTCATGGATTCGGGATGGAGCCTGAAGGCGATGCACCGGCTGCTCATGCTTTCGCAGACTTACCAGCAGAGCAGCCAGACGAGTGATGCGCGCGATCCTGACAACCGGCTGCTGTCGCGCATGAGCCCGCACCGACTGAGTTTTGAAGAAGCACGCGATGCGTGGCTGACGGCGGCGGGGCAGATGAATTTGAAAGTGGGAGGCCGGCCTGAGGCTTTGTTTGGCGCGAGCAACAAGCGCCGTACGCTCTACACGCTGGTGGATCGTGAGAATGTGCCGGCGGTGATGCGCACGTTTGATTTTGCCAATCCTGATCTCTCCATTCCGCAGCGCAGTGAGACCAGCGTGCCGCAGCAGGCCTTGTTTGGGATGAATCATCCGTTTGTGGTGCAGCAGGCGAGGGCGCTGGTGCGAGATGCGGCGGCGGGTCCGTCAGGCGCTGCGAGGATTCATTGGATCTACGGGCGGCTTTTCCAGCGCCGTGCCACGCAGGATGAAGTCGAGGCCGGTCTGCGCTTCGTGGGGGAGGAGCCGGCCACGCTGGCGGTGGAAACGGATCACTCCAAGTCCTGGCAGTATGGCTATGGCGAATGGGATGAGAGCGCGGGGCGCGTGAAGGATTTCAAGGCGCTGCCGCATTTCACCGGCAGCGCCTGGCAGGGCGCGGATGCGTGGCCGAACCCGGAACTGGGCTGGGCGCAGCTCACGGCTGCAGGCGGGCACCCTGGGAACGACCGCAAGCATGCGGTGGTGCGCCGCTGGAGCGCCCCTGCCAGCGGCACGTATGACATCCAGTCCGTGCTGGTTCATGAGCCGGAAGCGGGCGATGGCATTCGTGGCTTTATGAGCCATTCGCGGCTGGGCAAGCTGCGTGACACGCGGCTGCGGGCCTCCAAGGCGGACCTGAGCCTGAGTGCGATCGAGTTTCAAAGCGGCGACACGCTGGACTTCATTGTGGATATCGCCGACGGACTGAACAGCGATCAGTTTTTGTGGTCGCCCAAGATTGTGCCGAGCACGCAGGCCACCGGCTCCGGCGGTGACACGCCGCAGGAGACCTGGGATGCCGGGAAGGACTTTTATGCGCAGCCCAGGCTGCAGCTCAATGCCTGGGAGCAGCTGGTGCAGGTGCTGATGCTCTCGAACGAGTTCATGTTTGTCGATTGATTGATTGCTATGAATCCCCCTCCCCTCACACGCCGAGATTTTTTGCGCCGCTCCGGCATGGGCATGGCGATGCTGGGGCTGGGCGATGTGATGGCGGACTCAAAGCCGCACTTTGCGCCGAAGGCGAAGCGGGTGATCCATTTCTTCCTGAACGGCGGGCCCTCGCATGTGGACACGTTTGATCCGAAGCCTGCCCTGGAGCGCTATGCGGGCAAGCCGGTGCCGAGCCATCGCCTCACGGAGCGGAAGACGGGCGCGGCTTTTCCTTCGCCTTTCAAATTCAAACGTTATGGCCAGAGCGGGATTGAGGTGAGCGAGCTGTTTGCCAAAACGGCGGCGCATATCGATGACATCGCGGTGATCCGCTCCATGCAGGCGCAGGTGCCGAATCATGAACCTTCGCTGATGCTGATGAACTGCGGCGATTCGATTCAGGCGCGGCCGAGCCTGGGCGCCTGGCTCACCTATGGCCTGGGCAGTGCGAATGAAAATCTGCCCGGATTTATCGCCATGTGTCCGGGCGGCATGCCGATCAAGAGCGCGGAGAACTGGCAGGCGGCCTTTCTTCCTGGCGCGTATCAGGGCACGTATGTCGATTCAAAGCATGAGCAGGTGGACCGCCTGATTGAAAACATCCGCAGTCCACATGCGGATGCGCGCGTGCAAAACCGGCAGCTCGAGCTGCTGCGCCGCATCAATGAAGCGCATCACCGGGAGCGCAGCGATCCACGGCTGGAGGCGCGCATTCAGAGCTTTGAACTGGCCTACCGCATGCAGATGGAGGCGGCGGATGCGTTTGATGTGACGCGAGAGCCCCAGCACATCCGGGACCTGTATGGCGAAGGTGTGCACGGGCGGCAGACGCTCATCGCACGGCGTCTTTTGGAGCGTGGCGTGCGCATGGTGCAGCTCTGGCATGGCGCGGGGCAGCCGTGGGACAACCATGACAACATCGAGACGAACCACCGCAAGCTCTCCGCGCAGATTGACCAGCCGATTGCCGCGCTGATCGCGGATTTGAAGCAGCGCGGCATGCTGGAGGACACGCTCATCCTCTGGGGTGGTGAGTTTGGCCGCACGCCGACGGTGGAGATGAGCGGCGCGAACTCGAAGCTGGGCCGCGACCACAATCACTACGGTTTCAGCGTATGGATGGCAGGAGGCGGCATCAAAGGCGGAACGGTGCATGGGAGCACGGATGAGTTTGGCTTTGCCGCGGAGCAGAATCCCGTGAGCGTGCATGATCTGCACGCGACGATTCTGCACCTGATGGGCATCAACCACGAGGAGCTGACCTACCGCTATGCGGGCCGTGACTTCCGGCTGACGGATGTGTATGGAGACGTGATCACGCCGGTTGTGGCTTGATTTGTGAGGACGCCCGCGAATGCTCTGCGGCATGCGCTCATTCCCTGCCCTTCTGACGGTGTTTGCACTCAGTCTTGCGACCAGCTACGGTCAGAACACCGCGCCACCCGCCGCGCGCGAGGAAGCTGTTGTCGGCGGACGCGTGATCAAGCTGCCTGCGCCGGTGGGTTATGAGCGTGTGGACGGGCTGAACCCCGACTCCGACCGCCTGATCAACTCCATGCTGCCCGCCACGCACCGCTATCTGGCGCGCTTTGACCCGCCCAAAAACAGCACGTCAGCGAACGGCCGCAGCTTCAATGCGCAGGTGCTGCGCGCGCTGGAAAACCGTGAGATCGGCGAGCGGACTTTCAGTGAGGTGAAGCAGCAGACCAAGGACGAGATTGAAAAGGCGCAGGACAGCATCCGCCAGGAGATCGCCAGGGCCTCCGGCAAGGCGGAAAAGGCTTTGCAGGATGCGACCGACGCAGACACGGCGCTCAGCCTGAGCGATATCGCAATGCTGGGATGCTTCGATGATGCTCCCAGCAGCCTCGGATTCACGATGGCGATGAACGTGGCCGCCAAAGTGGGGGGGCGTGACACCAAAACCCGGGGCGTGGTGGCCACCATGATTGTCCCGGTGAACGGACGGCTGCTCTACCTCTACGCCAATGCCGGCTTCAATTCCCCCGCCGACCGCACCTGGGCCGAACAGGCGGTGACGGCCTGGCGGGACGCGGTCTTGGCCGCCAATCCACGTGTGGAAGGCCCTGCGGCAGGCCTGCTGGATTTCAACAGCATCGGGCGCTCTGGATTGATCGGCGCCATCATCGGCGGCGTGGTGGCGCTGGCGGCCCTGCTGTTTAAGAAGAAGAAAGCGCAGTGATGCCGGCGCCGGAATGCTTGTCCGAAAGCATCATTGATCCCTCTCACAAAACTTCCGGAAGGACTCGATCTGCCCAGGTGTGGCCACTCCGGCGACGATGTGGCCGGTGAGGCTGCGCAAGACGGCGGCTTCTGCGGCTGACAGGTCCAGCTGCCCCACCATTGATCGTGCAATCGCCGCGAAAGTGTTGCCGTTGTAGAAACAGAACGGTGCCATGCGGTGGCACTTTCGGCAGAGCTCCACAGCTTCCATCAGGCTCATCGGTTCGAGATGATGAGTGTCCCACAGGGCCTTGGTGTCAGCGTAACCATCCGAGGTGGGTTTGTGCAGAGCGTTTTTGGCCTGGCAGAGCACGGCGTTTTGCGCCACGACAAAATCCCACGTGAATCGTTCCAGCCAGGGCCTGGTATCGTTCATCTTTTGGCAGACTGGGATTTTTTTGCCAGGTCTTTGGCTTTTTGAATTTCCTCCACTCCAGCGCTCCTTAAAAACCCTTTGCCGGTTTTGGCGTACACGGGTTCGGCTGCGAACCGGTCCTGAATTTCCAGCGCGTCCTTCATCACGGCTAGAAACAGCGGATCGTTGGCAAACTGCTCTGGAATCGCCGGTTTCATCTGCCTCATTCTATCGCAAATCCGCCACAACACCAAGGTCGATTTTGCTGGCTCAAGGAGCCTTCAAATAGGCGATCAAGTCTGCCATCTGCTGGGGGGTGATGGCGGCCTCCAGACCTTCGGGCATCAGCGAGATGCCAGGACTCGTCAATGACTTGATCTCACTTCGCAGCACCGTGTCCGTGCCGCCATCGGCACGCTTGAGGGTCAGGTTGCCGGCGGTTTCGCTGGCGATCAGTCCTGAGAGGGTGCGGCCGTCGTTGGTTTCGACGATGTAGAGCGCGAAGTTGGGGGAGACTTCGCGGTTGGGGTCGAGGACGTTGGTGAGGATCTGCTCCGCAGTCCAGGCTTTGATGGTCCCGAGATTGGGCCCGACGTCATTGCCACGGTCGAGATGACGATGACAGACCAAGCAAAGAGTCTCATAAACCTTCGCGCCACTAACGGGATCACCTGTAATGGGGGCATTCCTGCCCCCAGGAGAGGCCTCATTACGGGCAGGAGCGCCCACATCACTGCCAAACATCGCCGCCGCATACTTGTCGATCACCGCTTTGCGATTCGACGTGGAACCATCCCCGATGAGCTTCGTGATGCGCTCGGCGAGCGCAGGAGTTTTCTGCCGGCCAAGCGTGGCCTTCGCGGCAGCGCTGAGCTGGGAAGGAAGAATCTTTTTGGCTTCGATGGCATCAAGCAGCTTGGCGATGCGATCCGTGCGGGAAAGGAGGAGGGTGGCCGCTTTTTCACGCAGGGCAGGCGTGAGCTTGGGCCAGGCATCGATGAGAATGTTGCCGATAACGGGATCGCGATAGGTGCCGAGAGCTTCGACAGCCACGAGCTGGATTTCGGCAGGCTGGCTGGGTGCCAGGGCCCGAATCAAGGTGGAGCTCGCTTCCGACACTGGAAGCAGGGCTGCTAATTCGATGTTCTCTTGCAGGACCGCGCCCGCGGGATCTGCCGGCATGGCCTTGGCAATTCGATCCTGCCACCAGACGAGACATTGAGGTCTGACCGACATATCAGCCAGCTTGTATCCTCGCTTCAGCGCCCCCTTTGGAACTGCCGATGCGGCTGTTCGAGCGAGGCCGTCCAGTACGACTGGATGATCGGACGCTGCCTTCTCCGCCTCATCCAGGAGCATGGGCAGTTCAAAAGCTTTGCCCGCGACCTCCTTGTCAGCAGATCCGGATGCGGCTTCAATCAGAGCGGGGAACAGCTTTGACCTCTGCCGGCTCAACTTGTCGCGTGGATTGAAGGCAGCGAATGCCACCCGGCTCAGGTCGGCTTTCACACAGGCATCAATGATCAAAGGTTGCAGCCACCGGTCCTCAAAGGCTGCGTCGAGCAATCGTCCGGAATGTTCCGCCACCACATCCGCCGGAGCCGTCCCCAGCGCCAGAATCGCAGCCATCCATTGCGGATGCTTGCCGATAAGACGCTGTTTGTTAAAGCGGAGAACATTGCGTTGAGCGTCAGACAGCCCCATGAGCGGTTCATCGGAGATCAAAGCAGCTTGTGCCGTCACATGCTGGTCGTCTCCCTCAAGTGCATCGCGCAATACGGCGAACGTCTTGTTTTGTGAGTCGCTGGAGGCAGAATGTGGCGGACCGAAAAGGCCTCCCAGCTCGGCAGCCGTCCAGAGAGCGCTGATGACACCCTGTGAAGTTTTTGCCTCTTGGGTGAGTTTCAGCAGCGGCTCCACCGCCGCCTTGTCCTGCCGTTCAAACAGCAGGCGCTGCGCAGTTTCGCGGTGCCACGCATTGGGATGATCCAGCAATGCAACGAGTTCGGCGGTGGTGGCGGCGCTGAGTTTGGGGGTCGGTCGTATGGTAGTCCCGCCTTTAGCCGATGCCTTTTCAGAACCGCCTGAAGGCGGTGCTACAATACGGGGAACCAAGCGGAAAAGCCGGCCTTTGTCCCGTCCTCGCAGCAGATCGACAGCGCTGTGGATGTCATCCGGAATACTCCAGGGGTGCTCGATCACTTCGCGATACATGTCGCAGACGTGGAGGCAGCCGTCGGGAGCGTTGACGAAATTGACGGGGCGGAACCAGAGGTCGTCGCTGGTGCAGAAGTTTTTCGTTCCATCCACCTGCACGGCTTTAAAGGTGACTCCATCGGGCACGAGCTTCATGCGGTAGAAGAGATTGCCGGCGACATCGGCGACGAAGGCGAAGTCGCGGTACTCTTTCGGATAGGCATCGCCGCGATAGACAGTGATGCCGGCGGAGGAAGTGACGACGCCTGCGCCGACGAGTTCGCTCTTGGGCAGGGTGCTGCCTTCCTGGACCCAGCGCTTGGCGCGGAACTCGCGCCAGGGCTCGGGCGGGCTGGTACGATAGACGGGAAGCTGGTCGCCAGCTTCGGCGCAGTCATTGAGAGCGCTGGGGACGACAAGGTAGGGATTGCGCGCGAGGTAGCGATAAGGAAGGACGACGTGCTGGCAGGGATTGCGGATGTTGCAGAGGAAGCGGTTGCCCCAGTCGTCGAAGGTGTTGCCGAAGCGTGCGCCGCCGCTCTCCAGCCTCACATCACCCGTGCTGGGGTCAAAGCTGAAGTCGTTGCGCTTGATCGGCAGCGGTTTGAAATCGGCGGGCAGAGGCGTCACGGCCTCGCTGCCGGGGGCGCGCTGGATTTCGCCTCCATTGCTGCCACCGGCGATGTAGATGCGGTGGTCGAGGCCCCAGATGGGATTGTTCATCACGGCCTGCACGTTGAGCTTCTTGAAGCCGGTGAAGACTTTTTGCCGCACATCGGCCACGCCATCGCCATTGGTGTCCTTGAGGTACCACACGTCGGGGGTGGCGGTGACGAAGATGCCGCCTTTCCAGCACGCGGCGCCAGTGGGCCAGGAGAGGCCTTCGGCGAAGACGGTGGCTTTGTCGAAGATGCCGTCGCCGTCGGTGTCGGTGAGGAGGCGGACTTTGCCGATGGCCTGGTCGGTGGGGTTTTCCTGCGCGTGCTTGTGGTGCTCCTTGTCCGTGTAGGGGTAGTCGTTCATCTCGCACACGTAGGCGCGGCCGTCCTCGTCATAGGTGATGGCGACGGGATCGGTGACGAGCGGCTCGGCGGCGATGAGCTGCATCTCGAAGCCGTCGAGGACATGGAAGGTCTTCGCGGCGTTTTGCGGCTCGGTGGGCGGCGTCGTGGGGAACTTGAGTTCCTCGGCGGCGAGAGGTGAGGCCAGGATCAGAGCCAGCCATGAGATCAACGGACGTTGCATGCAGAATGGACGGCGCAAGGCACGCCATTCTTGCCTGCCAGCGCGCTACTCAGCCGCGCCGGAGCTGTCCATCACGCACTGCACCCAGGTGAAAACGGGAGTCTGCGGGGCGTAGAGGTGCTGAAGCTGCGCGAAGCTCTTTTTGCCGGGAAGATTGTAGGGGCCGGTCTCGCTCATGGTCTCGTCTTCTCCGGGGCAATGCTGCAGGCCCAGCACATGGCCGATCTCATGCGGCAGCCATTTGGTGATGGGATCGCCGATCAGGGCCACGGAGCGGGTGCTCCACCATTCGGAGGGATCGAGGTAGATGTGGCCACGGTCACGGCTCCAGGGGAAGGAGGCATGGCCCATGCTGCCGAGCTGGCCGTCCCAGGCTCTGCCAGGAGGGGTGCCAAAGCTGATGGTGATGTCCGCCTTCTCCCCAGCCTGCGCCTGGGCAAAAGTGAAGACGCCGGCCGCCTCCCAGCTTTTGAAGCTCTCACCGATCTCGCGCTGAAGTTCATCCAGAGTCAGGCGCTCCGGCATGGCGGTGGAATCCAGACGCCAGGTGAGGTGGCGTTTGTTCCAGAGCTGCGGCTTCGTGAAGCTGACCGGCCTGCCGGCGCTGAGGGGCTTGGAAGAAGGGCTGATCTCCTGGTTCTGCCAGGCGACCTCGTGATAAGCGCAGTTGCTGATCACGAAGGCGGTCCATAAGCAAAGGCTTAGCGTGAATGCATTTTTCTTCATGGCAGGGTGGGATTCGACAGTTTTGAATCTCACCCTTGATATGATTTCTCATATGTAAGAATTGTAAATGATTATTCAGGCCCTAGTGACAAATTTGACTCTCTTGCATCCCCGCCACGACTCGCCACACTGCCCGCCCCCTTCCTCTCCCCTCCCCTTTCCTTTCCCCGCCATGGCCTACATCAACGAAAACTACAACAAGCTCAAAGCCGGTTATCTCTTCCCCGAAATCGCCCGCCGCGTGAAGGCTTTCACCGAAGCCAATACCGAGGCCGCCATTCCCCGAAATCGCCCGCCGCGTGAAGGCTTTCACCGAAGCCAATACCGAGGCCGCCAAGCGCCTCATCCGCTGCGGCATCGGCGATGTGACCGAAGCTCTGCCAGAGGCCGTCCGCACCGCCATGCACAAGGCCGTGGACGAAATGGGCGACCGCGGCACCTTCCGCGGCTACGGCCCCGAGCAGGGCTACGACTTCCTGCGCAACGCCATCGCCGAGCATGACTTCAAGGCCCGCGGCATCAACGTCGAAGCCGATGAGATTTTCATCTCGGACGGCAGCAAGTGCGACACTGGCAACATCCTCGACATCTTCGGCGCCGGAAACAAGATCGCCATCACCGACCCCGTCTATCCCGTCTATGTGGATACCAACGTCATGGCCGGCAACACCGGCGATGCCGACGAAAGCGGCGCCTACGCCGGCCTGCACTACCTGAAATGCACGCCCGCCAACGGCTTCGTGCCCGAGATCCCCAATGAGCCCGTGGACCTGGCCTACCTCTGCTATCCGAACAATCCCACGGGAGCCGTCGCCACCCGCGCGCAGCTCGAAGCCTGGGTGAAATACGCCCTGGCCAACGGCACCACCATCCTCTACGACGCCGCCTACGAAGCCTTCATCCGCGATCCCGAGCTGCCGCGCTCCATCTATGAAATCGAAGGCGCGCGTGACTGCGCCATCGAATTTAGGAGCTTCTCCAAAAACGGCGGCTTCACCGGCGTGCGCTGCGGCATCGTCATCATCCCCAAAGGCCTCATGGGCAAAACCAAGGCAGGCGGCAAGCAGGCCATCCATCCCCTCTGGAGCCGCCGCCACAGCACCAAGTTCAACGGCACCAGCTACATCGTCCAGCGCGGCGCCGAGGCCATCTACTCCCCCGAAGGCAAGGCGCAGGTGAAGGCCCTCATCGATCACTACATGGGCAATGCCGCCCTCCTCGTGGAAGCCTGCAAAAAGGCCGGCCTGCAGGTCTATGGCGGCGTGAACGCCCCCTACGTCTGGGTCGGCTGCCCGAAGGGCGTCACAAGCTGGCAGATGTTCGACAAGATGCTCAACGAAGCCAACGTCGTCATCACCCCCGGCAGCGGCTTCGGCAGCGCCGGCGAAGGCTACTTCCGCATCAGCGCCTTCAACAGCCGCGCCAACGTCGAAGAAGTCTGCCGCCGCATTGCGACGCTGTGATTTGAGACACATTGAATCCGCCATGTCGGTTCTTGAAGCCATCGAGAATGACATCAAACAACTCCCGCGCGAAGCAGCACTGGAGTTGCAGGACTGGCTGGCGGATTATCTAGATGATCAGGAGGAACTCTCTCCCGAGTTTGTGGCAGCCATTGAACGTGGCAAAAGTGAGTTTGCTACGACTACACAAAATCCGTGATCGACCCAAAGTCCGCGTCAAACAGCCGCCGATACGTCCGGAATGCAAAATGATCCGTCATGTTCGCGATCCAGTCGCACACCAGCCGCGCACGCGCAGGCGCATCCGCCGCGGCCTGGATCTCCTTCTCGATGGCGGGCGGCATCAGGTGCAGCCCCTTCGGCTGCACCGTCTCGATGTAGCGATCCCGCAGCACCTCAAACACCCGCGTGAGAATGAAGTCGGCCTTGTGATCAAGCTGCTGGAGCTGCGGACTGAGAAACACGAGCTCCAGCGCGATCTTCTTGTGCAAATCCGCCCTCCGGCGCTGCACGGGGTCAATCTCCAGCGCATGCTGATGCCGCCGCGTGCTCTGGCTGAGAAAGTTCGCCGCAGGCACCAGCTTCGTGGCGCGGATGCATTCGCCGATGAGCCGGTTCAGCCGGCCCTCCACCCGGCTCTCGCGCACCGCTTTGCACAGAAACTCCACATCCGCCTGATCGGTCTCTGACAGCTCCTGCTCCCCCGCCCAGCGCTCCAGCCTCTGCACATTGATGAACCCTGCGTGGATGCCATCCGCAATGTCATTGAGCGAATACGCCGTGTCGTCCGCCCAGTCCATGATCTGGCACTCGATGCTGCGAAAGCCGTTGCGCACCTTGCCAGGCGTGAGCTCCATCGGAAAGGCCTGCCCGCCCAGGGTGAAATCCAGCCAGCGCTCCTGCTCATCGTACAGGTAGTGGTTCTTCGCCTTCTTGTCTTCGGACCACAGCGTCTTGTATTTCAGCACCCCGTCCAGCAGCGCTCGCGTGGGGTTCATGCCGCTGCGCCCTTCGCTGAAAAGCGTCTGCGTCAGGATGCGCAGCGTCTGCGCATTCCCCTCAAAGCCGCCATACGGCGCCATGAGCTGGTGCAGCGTGCGCTCACCCGCATGCCCAAAGGGCGGATGGCCGAGATCATGGCTGAGGCACGCACTCTCCACGAGATCCGAATCAATGTAGCACTCCGCATCCAGCACCTCGCTCTGCTGCGTCAGCCAGCCGCAGATGCTGCGGCCGATCTGCGCCACCTCGATGCTGTGTGTCAGGCGCGTGCGGTAGAAATCATACTCCCCGGAGAGAAACACCTGCGTCTTGTTTTGCAGGCGGCGGAAGGCGCTGCTGTGGATGATGCGGTCGCGGTCGATCTGGAACGGGCTGCGATATTCACCGGCGTGGGCTGGGCGTGAATCGAGCGTCTCGAAGTCGAAGAAGGTGTAAAAACGGTTCGCTGGCATGCGGTGGGTGCCGCGATGCTAGCAGGTCGTGGCGGGCGGGCAAGGCTGCTGCTCAGCGGTCCTTCCTGCGGAAGGCAAACTGGGCCGCGGGCACCTGGCCGTCATCCTCCGCCTCCCGCGGGCGGCGTTTGCCCTCCACAAAGGCGGGCCTGAAGGGCAGGTGCTGCGTTTTTTCGATCTCGTCTTCAGCCACGCCCTTGGCGCGCAGGCGGCTGCGTTCGTAGATCCGGGCTTTTTGAATTTCGAGCATGGCGTTGATGATGCCTGAGACTTTCAGGCGGGGGACTGTGTTCAAAACTGCCCCGTATTCAGCAGCACCAGGGTGCAGGCATCCGCGCAGGCGATTCCGGCTTTTTCCAAATCCACCGCCAGGAGCGCATTTTCCGCGCCAGGATTGAAAATGACCCGCCGTGGCTTCAGGCCGAGCAGCTTGTCCCGCAGTCCATCCGAGATCGCCGCACCCACATACATCGTCACCGTGTCCACGGCGCCGGAGATGGCGCTCAAATCAGACACGACGGGAATGCCCTCGATCTCCGCCAGCCGCGGATGCACCGGCACCACCTCATGTCCATGCTTCCGCAGCAGCAAAAGCGCCCGGTGGCTGTAGCGCTCGGGCTTGTCGCTGGCGCCCACGATGACAACGCGTTCCTGTTTCATGATTTTTGATCCTGATCCTGGTCCTGGTCCTCGTCATCCAGATGGAACAAATGCAGCGCCCGGTGCGCCGCAGGCGCGAGCATGATTCCCATGACGGAAATGAACACCAGCCCGCTGAAGAGAGCGTAAAGAGAGGCAAAGACCTTCGCCGCATCCGAGGGCAGGTCCCCCATGGGCCCCATGCCTCCCAGGATCATGGAGGCGTTCAGCAGGCTGTCGATCCACGTAAATCGGGCGATGTAATGATACCCCAGCACCCCCAGTCCCAGCGCCACTCCGGACACCACGAAAACCAGCAGCGCAGACTTCAGCACCCGCTGCAGAAACACAAAGCGGCTGGCCAGCGGATCGGTGCGTGATTCAAAAGAGTCAAACATGCGCGCTACCATCCCGGCGAAGCCATGAATTGCAAGACCGGCTCCGCCTTTCCCATCTCGCTCACCCTCACCCTGCCATCGTGGCAGCCGGAGATCAGGCGCGTCGTTTCGCCGCTGCGCTGGATCAGCAGCACATTCGCACGGTCTTCATGACGGGTGATCTTGTCCTTCGCCCGGCGTGTCTTCACATCCACGGAAACGACCGCCCCATTGCCCAGCGCCGTCACAGGCGTGCTCGGGTCCAGAAATCCCAGCGCCAAAACTTCCGTGCGCCCGCCCGGCCGCATCGTGGTGTCTTTCTTCCCCTCGCCCTCGCGGTCCCAGCGGCGGATCTCCCCCTCCACATCACCACTGATGACGTCGTTGCTGTCTGGCGAAAAAGCCACGCTCAGCACCGCGCAGGTGTGCTGCGTGAAGGTGGCCTCAATCTCGCCCGTGAGAGCATCGATGCGTTTCGCCGTGCGGTCCCGGCTGCCGGTGGCGATGTGCTGGCTGTCCGGAGAGAAAGCCATGCCCATGATCCAGTCCGCATGCGGCTCGCTCTGCCATTTCAGTTTCCCGGAAGGCAGCTCAAAACAGCGCAGTTGATTGTCCGCGCCACCGCAGGCCAGCAGTTTGCCGTCCGGGCTGGCCGCCATCGCCAGCACGCAGTCACGGGCAGACACGAGACGCCGGCGTTCCGTGGGCTTCGCCGGATTGACCAGCCACACCTCGCCCGCGCGCCCCGGCACACCCCCGGCCACGGCGAGCTGATCTTCACGCATCCACGCCAGGGCCAGAATGCGCTCGGGCATGCCGCCCAGGCGTGCCTTGAGCCTGCCCGTGGCAGCGTCCCACAGCGTCACTTCCAAATAACCGCTGCAGGCCAGCGTGTCTGCGGCGGGGTTCAGGGCCAGCGCCGTCACCGGCAGCGGGCGCGGGTATTTTTCCGGTGCCTGCGCTTTTTCTTTCTCCGGCACGATGGAGCTGAGCGAGGCCTTTTTATCCGCCACATCCAGCCTCGCACCGCTGGCGATCCAGTCGCGGATCAGCTTCATCTCCTTTTCGGGCAGCGCATCGGCCTTCTTCGGCATACGGTCATCCTCCTCAGTCGTCGCCATCAGCCGGTAAAGCTCGCTCTCATCCGGCTTGCCCGCGACCACCGGCACCGCCTTGCTGTCGCCTGCCTTGAACATGAGTTCCACCGTGTCCAGCCGGTAGCTTCCCTTGGCCTTGCCGCCCCGGTGGCACTCCACGCACTGGTCGATCAAAACGGGCGCGATCTGCCGCGAAAATGAAATCTCCGCGGCAAAGGCGGAAGCTGTGAGGAAAAGAAAAAGCAGCGGACGCAGCATGGGGGTGATAAGAAACGCCCCTTGTGAACGAGTTTGTCGGACGTTGCATCAAGCCTTTGCCTCTTTTACATCCCTCCCATGAGCTCGCGACCCTGGATCATTGCCGAAACGAACTGGAAACACGTCAAAGCCACACGCTATGAGGCCGCCGTGCTGCCCTGGGGCGCCACGGAGGCGCACAACTGGCACCTCCCCTACGCCACCGATTCGCTGCAAAACGACGCCATCGCCGCCGAGGCAGGCCGCATCGCCTGGGAGGCCGGGGCCAAAGTGGCCATCCTGCCCAACATGCCCTTCGGTGTGCAGACCGGCCAGCTTGATGTGCCCTTCTGCATCAACATGAACCCCAGCACCCAGTTGATGGTGCTGGAGGATGTCATCAGCAGCCTCGAAGGCGTGGGCGTCATGAAGTTTGTCATTCTCAATGGCCATGGCGGCAACGACTTCCGCCAGATGCTGCGCGAGCTGCAGGCCAGGCACCCCAAAATGTTTCTCTCCACCGTCTCCTGGTTTCAGGCCGTGAAGGGAGATGACATCTTCAATATCGTCGGAGACCACGCCGATGAGCGCGAGACCAGCCTCATGCTGCACTTCCATCCGCACCTCGTGCTGCCGAAATCCGAATGGGGCCCCGGCACGGACAACCGCTGGAAGCTGAACGCCATCAATGAAAAATGGGCCTGGGCGCAGCGCGCATGGACGAAGGCCACGAACGACACCGGCTCCGGAGATCCCCAGCACAGCACCGCGGAGAAAGGCCGCCGCTACTTCGAAGCCCTCGGCGCCAAAATCGCCACCTACCTCATCGAGCTCTCCGCCGCGGACATCAGCGATCTCTACGAGAAGTCGAAATGATCCGCTTCCTCGTCAGCCGCATCGTGCAGGGCATCATCGTGATCTTCGCGGTGATCACCATCACCTTTGCGCTGTCCCCTGGCGGCGGGGCGCGGAGCGAGCGCGCCATCAGCGCGGAGGCCCAGAAGGCGCAGGACGAATACTATGGCCGTGACAAACCGTGGATCGTTCGGCTCGCACGTCAGTTCAAACACTACGCCACGCTGCACCTGCCGGAGTCTGAAATGTACAAGGGGCGCGGGGTGGATGAGATCATCGCCTCCGGCTTTCCAGTCTCAGCCAGGGTGGGCGGCGCGGCGCTTCTGCTCGCGCTCACCGTCGGCGTGCCGCTCGGCGCCCTGGCCGCCCTGCGGCCAAACTCGCTCGAAGACCGCGCCAGCACTCTGGCGGCCACTCTGGGCATCTGCGCGCCCAGCATGGTGCTGGGGCCGCTCCTCGCCATGATCTTCGGCCTCCGCCTGCGCTGGTTCAATGCCGCCGGCTGGTTTGACACCTCGGACTGGGTGCTTCCATCGCTGACACTCGGCATCATTTACAGCGGCTACATCGCGCGCCTCACACGCGGCAGCCTGCGCGAGACCCTGGCGCAGGAGTTCATCCGCACCGCCCGCGCCAAGGGGGCCGGCGAGACCTCGGTGGTCTTTCTGCATGCGCTGAAGCTCGCCAGCCTGCCGGTGCTGAACTTTCTCGGTCCTGCCGCGGCGGGCCTGCTCACGGGTTCGTTCATTGTGGAGACGGTTTTTCAGCTCCCCGGCCTCGGCCAGTTCTTTGTCTCCGCGGCGGTGAACAAAGACATCCCCCTCGCCATTGGCCTCTCCACTTTCTTCGCCGCGCTCATCGTCTGCTTCAATCTGCTGGTGGACATCCTCCAGGCCATCCTCAACCCGCGCATCCGTCTCCAGGCATGAGCAACGAAACGAGCCAGGGCCGTCATTCCCCCATGCAGGCTGCGTGGCGCCGCCTGATGCGGCAGCGCATCAACGCCTGGGCGCTCGGATTTCTCGTCGTGCTGGTGCTGCTGTGCGTCGTGGGTCCCCTGTTCTCGCCGTATGATCAGTCGCAGCAGGATCTGGATCTCAAGGCCACGAATTCCAGCGCCTCTCATTGGCTGGGCACAGACTCGCTGGGGCGCGACATGCTCACGCGCATCCTGCACGGAGGGCGCGTGTCTCTGGAGGTGGGCCTCCTGGCCACGGCCGTGGCGGTCGCCATCGGCGTTCTCTATGGCATGATCTCAGGCCTTGCCGGCGGACGCACGGATGCGGCGATGATGCGCATCGTGGACATCCTCTATGCCTTCCCTTTTGTGAACTTTGTCATCCTCCTCATGGCCATCGCCGGGCGGAAGTTCTGGCTCATCTTTGTGGCCATCGGCGCGGTGGAGTGGCTCACCATGGCGCGTGTGGTGCGCGGCCAGGTGCTGGCGTTGAAAAATCTTGAATTCGTCGTGGCCGCACGGGCCTGCGGCGCGGGCTTCTGGCACATCGTGTGGAAACACCTGCTGCCAAACGTGCTGGGGCCCGTCATCATCTACGCCAGCCTCACCGTGCCGGGCGTCATGCTGCTGGAGGCGGCGCTGAGCTTCCTCGGCCTCGGCATCCAGCCGCCGGACGCAAGCTGGGGAGTGCTGCTGCAGGAGGGCGCCGGCGCCATGGAAAGCTACCCCTGGATGCTTCTTTACCCCGGGCTCTTCTTTTCCACCACGCTGCTCGCGCTCAATCTCCTGGGTGACGGACTGCGGGACGCCTTTGATCCCAAGTCGATGTCGCAGCACTCTTGAGGATTGCATGATAGACTGAGTGCTTTGTCTCGAAGGCCAACGGCCTTCCGTAATACAGCCCAGGGGTGCCGAGCGCTAGCGAGTGCTCCCCTGGGTTTTGGCAGCCAGTGCGGGAAGCGAACCCATCATCTTCTTCAGGCACCCCGTCTTCCAGAAGCGTCCTCCGGCCATTTCGCCGCGGGAGAGCTTGTGCCTCCGCCACACAATGCTCCGCTTTACCATCACCACCACTTGGCCGGGGAGAGGTGGAGCTGCGCGTAAAAATATTTTCACAGGGCCTGAATAGTTGCGAACCAGCCGCGTCAGAGAGTGCGGATACAATAATCCACTCTCCAATGAAAACACTCTTCTCAGTTCTCGCTGCAGCCGCGGTTCTTGGTTTTGCAGCTCCCTCCACCGCCAAAGCTGACTACCCGGGCGAGGTTCGCGTCATCGGCTACAGCTCCTATGGCACTCCCATCACCGCCGTGTATCAGGTCGTCAGCTACGACGCCTATGGGCGCCCCATCGGCCAGTGGGTGCCCGTCGGGGCCCAGTATGGCTCCGCCGGCCCGCGTCCTGTTTACGTACAGCCTGGCATCAATGTAGGCGTAGGCCTTGGAGTCGGCGTCGGCGGTTACGGTTACGGCAACGGCTGCCGCCCCAACTACAACTACGGTCACGGTTACAGCCACCACCATCATGGCTTCCACAGGTAGTAGCGTGGAACCCATGAAGTACGGCTGACCCGCGCGGCCCCGCCAGCACATGGCGGGGCCGTTTTGTGCATGCCTCGTTGCACGAGTGGCGGGCCTCGTGTCATGTTTGCGCATGCGCTGGATTTTTCGCATCCTCATTCTCGCCGCCCTCGTCGGCGGCATCGCGTGGTTTCATCACGCACGCACCCACCGCCCCACGCGGGTGGAGGCTGCCACCCGCGCAGGCATTCTCCTGGCCGGAAACGGCAGCGAGCCCGCCACGCTGGATCCCCAGCTCGCCAGCGGCCAGCCGGAGCACATGATTTTTCATGCCCTCTTTGAGGGCCTCATCGCCCCGGCCCCCGGCAATCCCGATGGCGATGCTCCGGGCGTCGCCACTTCATGGACTCACGAGAACTACACGGTCTGGACTTTCAAGCTTCAGCCCAAGGGCAGATGGAGCGATGGCGCACCGCTGACAAGCGCTGACTTCGTTTACTCCTACCAGCGCATCCTCACCGCGCAGCTCGGCGCGGACTACGCGGGCATGCTCTACCCCATGCTCAATGCCGAGGAGTACCACACCGGCAAGATCAAGGACTTCTCCCAGGTCGGCGTGAAGGCGCTCGATCCTCTGACTCTGCAGATCACCCTCAAGGGTCCCGCCCCCTATCTGCCCAGCATGCTGAAGCACTACGCCTGGTTTCCCATGCCAAAGCAGGCCATCGAAGAATTTGGCAGCATGACCGACCGCAACACGCGCTGGACGCGGCCTGCAAACATGGTCTGCAACGGGCCCTTCAAACTCAAAAGCTGGGAGGTCAACCAGGCCCTCGAAGTGGAGCGCAATCCGTACTACTGGGACGCCGCCACGGTAAAGCTCAACGGCATCGTCTTCCTGCCCATCTCCAATGATGCCACCGAGGAGCGCGCCTTTGCCGACGGCCAGCTTCACGTGACGCTGACCATGCCGCTGTCCAAGATCCCCGCCTACCGCGAGAGCAAATCACCCTTCTATCACAACGACCCGCTGCTCAGCGTGTACATGTACCGCTTCAACACCACGAAGAAGCCCTTCGATAATCCTCTGGTGCGCCGGGCCCTGGCCCTCGCCATCGACCGCGAGAGCATCACGCGCAATGTGCTGCGCGCCGGGCAGAAGCCGGCCACCGGGCTCACGCCTCCAGGCTGCAGTGCCAGCTATCAAGTGCCGGACGTCATGCGCTTTGATCCCGCCGAGGCGCGCAGGCTCATGGCAGAGGCCGGCTTTCCCGAAGGCAAAGATTTTCCGCCTTTTGACATTCTCATCAATACCAGCCCCGCCCACCGTTCACTCGCGGAGGCCGTGCAGGCCATGTGGAAGGAGCATCTTCACATTCCCGCCGGCGTGCTGAACCAGGACTGGGGCGTGTACATCGAGTCTCAGCGCAAGCTGGATTATGACCTGGCTCGCTTTGCCTGGGTGGGGGACTACCTCGACCCCTCCACCTTTCTCGGCATCTGGCAGACCGGCGACGGCAACAACAACACCGGCTGGGGCAGCCCCCGCTACGATGAACTGATTCATCAAAGCTTCCAGGAAGGCAACGACGCCAGACGCCTGCAGCTTCTCAACGAGGCTGAAACCCTTCTGCTCAAGGAAGCGCCCATCATCCCCATCTACTGGTACACGCACTCCTACCTGATGCGCCCCGAGGTCAAAGGACTGCTCCCTTCCCTCCTCGACCATCGCTGCTACAAGGCGGTGGAGCTGGTGCCGTGAATGTGGTGCTGTGGAACGCAGGCGTCCGCCCCCGGTTTGAGCTTCGAAGCCTTGGCGGAAAAGGCAGCAGCTAGCAACCGTGGATAACACCACGAACATTTGAAAACAGGTCTGCATCTCAGTCGAACAATGCTCCCTGCTTTTTATCGACCACCTGATTTTGAAGGCCAACGGCCTTCCGTATGATATCCCACGGACGCCGAGCTTGAGAGCATCTAAATGATTTCGTGTCCAATTAAAGGCAGGGCAGCCAATACGGTTCTCCCTCTCCCCGCCGCTGAAAAACGCAAACCACAAAATTTGTCTTCGGGGAGAGGGCTGGGGTGAGGGGACGCCTCATGTGCTACGCACGCTAGGATCCAGCAAACCCATCGCTTTCTTCGCATCGCATTCTTCAGCGACGTCTGCCCCGCCATCTCGCAGCGGCACGCTTCCAGGAGACCCACTGCCCCGGCTCCAGCCGAAAGAATAAAAAAGGCGCGGGATCATCTCCCGCGCCTCGCAATGGCCGCAAATGTTATCAGTCGTCAGTCGGACTTGCGCCAGATCGTTGTCAGCGTGCCGCGAAAGGTGACCCTGACAGCCTGAGTGCTGACCACTTCACGGAAGTGCGGCGAAGCCTCCTGCTCCACAATCTCCCATCTCTCAATGCCGTCGCCGTTCAACGTTCCATGCACAGGAATGGACTCCGCATGCTGGCAGACGAACCCGTTCTTGCGCTCCTGCTGAATGCTCCACCCCGGCGCGAGCTGCCACGTCACTGCGTGCAAAATTTCGGGGCCCGCATCATCGCAGATCTCCACATAATCCTGCGTCACATGCACGGCACGCTGCGTCCGCAGCCCTTCGCACGTCAAAGTCATCACGCAGATGTCATCATTGAGCTCCAGCACCGGTTTGGCGTGATGCCTGGCCCAAAGAAACGCACCCATGCGCCGCGGTGCGGCCCGGCCGGTCACAGGAACGGGCCCGTTGTGCGCCTCCCACGAAGCCAGCCGCGCCCTCAGCGCCGGGTTGCTGTAGTAAGCGCCGGTTCCCGGATCAATGATGAGCGCATGCTGCTCAAACCAAAGTGAAACATGCAGGGCATCCAGGTGCCCGTGCGCCGCCATGCTGCCGAGCCCGAGCGGAGAGGCATCCGCCCGCACCGTCCAGCGCGCATCACGCCAGAGGGCCTGGCCGCTCTGCTCATGGGTCTGCCACTTGCTGCGCATCGCGGCCTTCACTCCCGGCGGCGGCTCCCCCAGCCAGAAGCGCAGCACCGCGCCCTCCGCTCTTTTCAGCAGCCAGCCGCGAAACTCCGCGGCTGCGTTGGCACGTTTCAGCGGCAGCGGCAGCACCTGCGCATCATCGGAATCGCCAAAATCCCAGCACTCGGGTGGCTCCGCGACATCCACAAAATACTGCGCCGCTTGGGCCAGCCGCTGGCGCACCTCCCCGGTGAAGCCGCCCGCCGCCATGCCCGCGTGCCAGCACATTTCCCAGGCGAAGAGGTGATAATGCAGGGCCTGCTCCTTGTTGCCGCCGTCAGCGGCAAACTGCTGCAGGATCTCATGCTCCAGCAGCCGCACCACATGCTCCACGGGTCGCGTCATGCGCGCCAGCGCCGGCCAGCGGCTGAGCGCCATCACCAGCGCGCACAGCTCTCCTATCAGATGATTGTTGGCCGAGGAGCCAAACGAGCGCCGCTTCCAGATCCACCACGCATGCACCGGAACGATGCGTGCGGTCAGTTCATCCTGCCGGCGCGCCAGCTCGGGATCATTGCATCCGCGCACGAGCGCATCGAACCAGCAGAAGTTCATCAGCCGCAGCGCAGCTTCCAGCGGGCTGGTCCAGTTGATGCCATGTCCCGGCACATTGCGGTCGCACCAGTCCTCCAGCCAGAGCTGCGAAACGCGGATCGCATGCACGTCGCCGTTCAAGGCGCTGTGCATGGCCATGCGCGTCATTTCGCTCCAGCGGTTGATCTCCCACACGGCGCGCGCATCCGCATCATGCTCCAGATGGCGATGATCCAGCTTTCGCGCCGGAACGTCGGGATCAATCACCACGCCTAAAGTCGCATCGCGGTGCCAGCAGGGCGGCGCGCCCACTTCCACGCTCTTCCAGCCAAAAAGCTCCCACTCCCCGCGCACGAGCTTTTCCGCATCCGCGGCCAGTTGTTTGCGCAGTTCAGGCGGCACGCGTTCACGCCAGGGCAGCCGCGGCACGTCGGCAAAGGTGCCGTCCCACGCCTTGCGCGAGATGCGCCGCAGGCTGGCGGCCTCATTCCGACGCCCCAGACGCTCCGCAATGCGGCGGCCGATCTCGCCCACGCTCATCGCGCGCAACCGCTGCATGTACCAGCCCAGCCCCATCAGAGTGCAATGCTCCGTGCTTCCCGAATCGACTCCAAAACGGCAAACGTGAGGCGCATGCTCTGCCGCGCCTGTTCATACGGCAGCGGATGCGCCGCCTCCTTTTTCAGGAAGGCCAGCCACGCCGCCATCTCCTCCGCATGCCCCTTCGACGCGAACTTCTTCACCGTCTCTTTGCGCTTCTTGAAGACGGAAAGCTTCATGAAGTTTTCGCACGCAATGACGACACCTCCCGCGAAGACCCGGAACGTCTCCTTGGGATAGGCCGTGTCGCCCTCAGCCGAATAAATCACCTGCGCCGATGACCCGTCGGCAAATTCGATCTGCGCCGTCACTGAGTCCGGCACCTTCGGCCGACCCACCGTTTGCGCCGTCACCTTCACCGGCTTTCCAAGCACATGGCAGGCGAAGTCGAAGAAGTGGCAGGCCTCGCCCAGAACGCGGCCGCCGCTCTCAGCGACATTGGCATACCAGTGATCCGGCGCCAGCACGCCCGCATTCACATGAAACGACAGCGTCTTAGGTCCTGAGACAGACTTCAGTACCTCCATCATCGCCACGGTGGCCGGTGCAAAGCGCCGGTTGAATCCCACCATCACGCTGCCTGCGCATTCCACCATGGCCGCGTCGATCTGTTCCAATTCCTCGCGGGTGAGACACAGGGGCTTTTCCACAAACACCTGCTTTCCCGCCTGCAGCGCCTTCAGCACCAGAGGCGCATGCAGATGATGCCGCGTGCCGATCATCAGGGCCTCCCCCTCCCTTTCAAACACCTTGGCCGCATCCGTCTCCGCCTGCGCAAAACCAAATTTCCCCTTCACATGCCGCGCGCTCAGCCCGGTCGCATTCACAATCGTGCCAAGCGCGATTTGCCCCTTCACATGCGGCAGCAGCATCGTCCGCGCAAAATTGCCCGCACCAACGACATCGAGCCTCCCAACGCCGTCTTGTAGTTCCGCCTTTAGGCGGCCCGGAAACTCGGACTGGCATTGGACCTTCTCCTCTCCAGCCCGGCTGAAGCCGGCGCCACCATACTCAATCACCACCCCAAGCTCGTTCTGCAGCTTGTCGTAAACATCAAGCACTCCGCCAAACCCCACGCGTCGCGTGGTCACTGGCTTCAAATCAAGCTGCCCCGTACGCATCAACTCCAGGCACGCCTCAAAATTCCGGTTCTCCGTCCAGCGCACATGCCCGATCGGATAGTCCTGTCCGCCCCACTCATACTGCGGATCGTAGCGGCCCGGTCCATAGCTGCGCGAGTAGCGCACCTGGATGTCCTTCATGTAGGCCGTCTTCCACGACAGTTCGGCATCGTAGATGCCCACGATCACCATCACACCGCGATCACGCAGGCAGGCGATGGCCGAATCCGCCGCATCCCGTCCTTTGCCACCGACACAAAGCAGCACGGCATCCACACCGTGGCCGTCTGTCCATGCGCGCACTTCGTCCTCCAGCTTCGACTGCGATGAATTCATCACACGTTCCGCTCCCATGGCGAGCGAAGTCTGCAAACGATCAGCGACGTAATCGACGGCCAGCACTCGTACCCCGGAAGCCTTCAGCAGACTCGTAGCCAGCAGGCCCACCAGTCCCTGCCCCATCACCAGCACCCGTTCACCCAGCCGCGCACCGCTTTGACGCACCGCCTCCATGGAGATAGACGCCAGGGTCGTATAGGCCGCCTGCCAGTCTTCCACGCCTTCGGGAATGGGTGAGGCCAGCAGGTCCGGCACCGCGATCATCTCGGCATGAAACGCGCACTCCGCACCACCGCAGGCCACGCGATCGCCCACACGAAAACGTGTATTCAGTTCATCCACCGCCACCACCACACCGGCCGCGGAGTAGCCCAGCGGCGTGGGAGATTCGAGGCGATTGCGCACCTTTTGCAGCGCGGCCTTCCAGCCCAGCGTCTTCGCAGTATCGATCACCTTCTTGACCTGATCCGGCCGCGCCCGGGCCTTTTGCAGCAGCGACATCCGCGCCTGCTCCACCTTCATGCGCTCCGTGCCGGGAGAAATCACCGAGCAGGTCGTCTGCACCAGAATGCCTCCCGGCGGCGCCACAGGCGCAGGCGCCTCCTGCAGTTCCAGACGTCCGTCCTGATATTGGGCGAGTTGTTTCATGCTCCCGACGAGATTCAGTTCCTTCTTCCCCTGCAAAAGCTGCTTCCGTCTCAGGGGCCCATCCCCTGCCATTTCAGCAGGCACTGTTCGACTTCCGCCATCTGATCAGCACTTAGAACCGCCATGCGACGCAGGAAATATTTCGGCGGCAATGCTTGAATGCCCTGCACCAAAAAGGCGCCCTCTTTCAGGCTTGGAAGCGGAATGGCGGCTTCAAAGCTCGATCCTCGTGTCGCGGTTGTATGAGGTATCACACCAATCAAAGCCCGGTCATTGTCCCCATACGCAATGCTGATCACCAGTGCCGGCCGGACCTTTTGCGCCATGCCAAAATCGACCTGCCAGACCTCTCCACGTTTAGGCAGCATGGGCCTCTTCTTCGTCAAGGGCTCTAAAGGATGCCGCTGCGAGAGCGGCGAAATCATCGTCGGTGAGATCGTCGCTCATGGGAACCGTTTCCGCCATGGCATGGTGCAGCTCCAGCTGTTCAGCGATCGGAAGCTGTTTGATGACATTGAGAAGTTGAAGAACGGCGGCGCTCACGTCTGAATCCTAACAAAACAAGATCACTTCGCAAGCGGCTGCTTGTCCATGCAAAGCTTGGTCACCAGCCATCGATGCTTTCCCGCGCTGGTCTTCTCCACCTCAGCCACCCGCCGGAGTGTGAGGTCGAAATCATCCCCCAGCTTCTTCATCAATCCCGTACGCATCGCATCATCTCCGCCCCCCCACTGCGGCCCAGCTTGATAGCGGCATTCCACCACGCCTTCACGTTCCTGAAAAAACTGCACCGCCAGCAGCCCGTCGAAAATGCGGTCATGCATGTTGATGGCCGTCAGTGAGATGCGACGGCCGGAAGCGCTGACCAAAAACTCATAATCGCGGCCCACGATCGCCGAGACGACCCCATCGTTGATCCTCGCGTAATCCCCTGTGCGATACCGGATCAGCGGCATGACGTGATTGTGAAACGAGGTGCCGATGATCTCCCGGTTTCCCTCGGCATCCGGCTCGCCAAATTCCACAAACCCATACGTGGGCCAGAACTGCAGGTCATTGGACGTCCGTCCCTGCGCCGCGAGCACCACGCGCTCGCTGTGCCCATACCAGTGCATCACCTTCGCGCCAAAGAACTGCTCCAAATACTGCTGCGACTCC
Organism: Prosthecobacter sp.; assembly: GCF_044227185.1. Classification (GTDB taxonomy): domain Bacteria; phylum Verrucomicrobiota; class Verrucomicrobiia; order Verrucomicrobiales; family Verrucomicrobiaceae; genus Prosthecobacter. The sequence continues at coordinate 185,234 of NZ_JBGAFO010000004.1, forward strand.
GCCGTCAGCTTTTCCGAACCACACAGCAAAGACGTCAGTTCAAACTCCAGTTTGACCCCCATCTGCGCCAGCATCAGCGCCGCGCTGGGGTACGCATGCAGATGCTGCGGACGAAAGCGGTTCAAGGCCTCCACATACTCCAGCAGTCGCTCCGGAGTCAGATGATAGGAGGAAAGAATCAGCCAGTTCCGCGTCGCATCAAAATAACTGATGCCGCCACCCGCCTTGCTTGAAGTCACGCCCCCGCGAATCACCGCCATCCTGTCCCCGGCCCGATACCCCCGCCGCGACCACTGCGCCTCCAGATAAGCCTGCTCCTTCGGGCGGCTCACCCCTTTGTGCAGATAAAATCCCACCGGCACACCGCTAGACCCACCCGTGGTGATGTAGAGCCGTTGATTCGATCCAAACTCCGGATTCACCATCCGCTCCCGCTGCAAAATCAAATCCTCCTTCGTCAGCAATGGATAGTCCGCCAGTTGCTCGAGTGATTCAAATTTGGATGGGTCGGCGGGAAATCGTTCCGCATAAAACGGCGCCTTCGCGGCCGCCATCATTGACTCCCGCAAGGCCTTCACCTGATAACGCCGGATGGTCTCCGCATCCCACGTCTCCACCTCCCGCGCCTCGTTCTGAAACCGCGTGTAGGCGGAGCCATAACGCAACGACGACGGCAGCGCGCGATAAGCCCGCCCCGCCAGCGACTTCACCGGCTGCGGCGCCGCCTCATAAAGCCTGAGCAGCGGATAGAGAGTGTCTTCCAGAGACATGTGTCATTCACCCCTTCGCCATCAGATTCAGCACCCGCAAAGCCGCCACCGCAGCGCCAAATCCATTGTCAATGTTCACCACCGTAAGTCCGCTGGCGCAGGAATTCAGCATCCCGAGCAACGCCGAAATCCCGCCGAGATTCGCCCCATACCCCACGCTCGTCGGCACCGCGATCACCGGCGCAGCCACGAGCCCGCCAAGTACACTGGGCAGCGCCCCCTCCATTCCCGCGATGGCAATCACCACGCTCGCACCCCGCAGATCATCCAGCCGCGCCATGAGCCTGTGCAGCCCCGCCACCCCCACATCCGTGAAGCGGCTCACCCGCGCCCCCGCAAACTCCAGCGTCTGCGCCGCCTCCTCCGCCACCGGCAGGTCCGAAGTCCCCGCACACACCACCGCCACCGTCGCTGATCGAAATGAACCGCCCATCTGCCCGATGCGGTACAACCGCGACACCCCGTCATAGCTCCCCGTTGGAAAACGCTGCAGCAGCAGGGCCGCCGTTTCAATGCTCACACGCGTGGCAAGCGCGCAGCCATGCGCGCCAACAAGCGCGGTCAGCGCATCCGAAGTCTGCGTCAGCGTCTTCCCTGCTGCATACACTGCCTCTGGAAATCCCTGCCGGATCACCCGGTGCGTGTCCGCCAGCACCTCCCCGGCCTCCGCAAACGGCAGCGTGCGCAGCCGCTCCAGCGCCTGGTCAGGAGGCACGCTGCCTCTGCAGACCTGGTCGAGCAGGTCGAGAAGTTTGGATTCATTCATACCGCGCGCGCTTGAAGAACTTCATTCATGCTGCCGGAGCGCAGCCCTAAAAGATCCAGCGTGACATACGTGTACCCGGCCGCACGCAGCGCCTTAGTGATCGCCTCCCGCTCCTCCAGCACCCGTGGCAGATCCGCGTCCGGCACTTCAATGCGCGCCACATCCCCATGGTGCCTCACCCGCAGCTCACGAAAGCCAAGATCAAAAAGCGCCGCCTCCGCACGCTCGATCTGCGACAGCAGCTTCGCCGTCACGCTCGTTCCATACGGCACGCGGGAGGCCAGGCACGCAGCCGCAGGCTTGTCCCAGTTGGGCAAACCCAGCGCCTTGGCAAAATAGCGCACGTCCTGCTTGCTGAAGCCCAGCTCATGCAGCGGGCTTAGAATCTGCAGCTCACGCGCCGCCGCGCGCCCCGGCCGCACATCCAGCGTGTCTTCGGCGTTCATGCCATCCAGCACATGCATGATGCCGTTCTTCTCCGCAAACAGCCGCAGCGCCCGATAGACATGATCCTTGCAGAAGTAGCAGCGGTTGGGCGCGTTCTTCTGATAATCAGGATCGCTCACCTCCTCCGTCGTCAGCATCTCCAGCCGCGCCCCGAGCCGCTGCGCCAATGCGATGGCCTCATCCTTTTCACTCTGCGGCAGACTCGGCGAAACCGCCAGCAACGCGATGACGTGTTCAGCGCCCAGCGCATCAATCGAAGCCTTCAAGACAAGCGTGCTGTCCACCCCCCCTGAGTAGGCGACGGCCACGCGTCCCAGGGGTTGGAGATGTTCTTTGAGTTTTTGTATCATGGTGTCGTCATCAAACTTTTTTGAAACTTCGGTGCAAGACTGCGGATGAGGGAAAGAATCATCTCCACCGTCTCCGCATCATCGCGGCGGCGTTCACCGCTCTGCTGCGGCGTCAGGTTGTCCGTCACACGCGCCATCACCGAAGGATACGCCCAGCGGTGGTTCACATTCCTCAGCACGCTGTCCCGCAGGCTCAGCATCTGGCGCTCCAGATTGCTCGGCGTGCTGAGGTCATTGCCCACGAACCAGTACACATAGTGCGCTCGCAGCCGCAGCTTGGACCGGTCAGGCATCAGCTCCTCGCGCTCGATCCCCAGGTCACGCACCCGCAGCACCGCGCCCGAGATCATCTTCACCTCGCGCACCGTCGAGCTCGTGATCGTCCAGCCCTGCCCGTCCAGACAAACTTCAGGCCGGTGGATGCTGCGCGTGTCATTCCCTGCAATGACCAGCGTGGCATGAGCCACATCTCGCTGATCACGCCCTCTGCCGGGAGTGTGGTACTCACGCTTCTTGATGATCGTGTCGGGCGGCAGCAGCTCGCGCTCCCTCTTGTCTGATTCTTCGTTCGTTCCCACAAATCCGCCCGCCACCAGCGGCAGCTCCGCCAGCACGCCAGCCTCCTTTCCCCCTCGGGGCTGGGGAGAAAACTGGCACAGCAGCATCGTCATACCACAAAGCACCAGGAGAATGGACGCACGGACAATCATGAAGCGGAGGATGCAGCCACCTGGCGTGACACAGTTCGCGCGCGCTTGAGACCCCGCCCGTCGCAGCAGCGGTCCAGCAGCCACGAGGCGGCCTGCAGCAGCAGCACCGCCACCAGGAACATGCCAATGCCCGTGATCGTATGAAACGTGGACACCTTGTCCTCCCCGTCTCCGATCGCCCAGTTCTGGCCAAAGGCCATGGCGGCAAAGACCAGCACCACCACGCGCACCATGTTCACCACGACGGCGATCGGCAAAATCGTGCTGAACAGCACCGCCCTCCGCCACATCACACGTTGACGGAAGTAGCTGAACAATGCGCCCACTACCAGCAGCGCAAACAGCGATCTCATACCCGAGCACGGCGCCGCCACCCCCACGCTGAAAAGCTCCCCCGCCCTCCGCCCCAGTTCGGGCTCCGGCATGGATTGCAATGCCGTGCCGGACACCAGTGCATCCACGCCCACGCTGTTCAGCACAAAGCCCGTCGTCCTCACCATCAGCAGCCGCATCTGGTAGCCGATGCTCTCTTCCAGAAACGGCAGCGGCCACATGAAGCCCAGCATCAGCCACGCAAAGAGCCGCGTCCGGCTGCGCTGCACTCCCTCCAGCCACAGGGAGGCCCCGGCCATCAGGCACATCATCGCCAGGTATCCGCAGTAGAAGTTGTTCGCCCGGTAGCCTGCAAAGTAGCAGAACAGTGCAAACACAAGGAGGACAAATCCGCCGCGGCTTGAGGTGCATGGCTGCCGCGCCGCCTCCGCCCGCCGGTGCCAGATCAGATACGCCACAATGAATGGCACCAGCGCGCCATGCTGCCATGTGGCATCCTGCCACTGCATCAGCAGCTCGGCAAACAGCGTGCGTCGAAACGGCCCATACCCCGCCGCATAGGGCTGCGCCACCATCATCAGCGCCACCGCCGCGCCGCAGATCAAAGCTGCCGCCCTGCTGCGCCACGGTGAGTTTGGAATGAATGGTTGGGACATGGGCCGGAACCTCTCGCCTTAAATCGGCTTCACACTCTCTCTCGCTATTTGAAACAGCCACACCGCAAGACGCGCCGGAAAGACCACACAGGCCCCCAGGCGCCCGCGGTACAGCACATCCAGATGCCACTGCGTCGCCAGGCGGTACTTGGATTTCTTCGCGATGAAGCACGAATGAATCCGCTGGCTCAGGCTCTTCTTTCCCGCCCAGAAAACGCGCCCCACCGGGCGGTAGGGTTCATAGCCGCTCAGCCGGATCTGGCTGCGGTTGTCGATGCGGAGCTTGAAGCCCTTCTTATGCGCCGTGTGCGTGTAGGAGCTGTCTCCCGCGTAGTGCGGCCAGCGCCGGTCGTCAGGCAGTCCTATCTTCTCCACCAGCTCCCGCGAAAAGGCCACCTGATATCCCGCCAGCACATCAGCCACGTCAAAGTCCCCGCCGCTGCTCGGCGCCGGACCTCGCCTCAGCGAGTGGCAGCAGTGCACCGCGCCGTTCACCACCGCTTGCGAAGCCAGCACCATGTCCGGCTGTTGTTTCACCACCTCGCTGATTCGCAGCAAAGACGCCTCGTCCGGACAGGTGTCATCGTTCAGCCAGATGATCACCTCCGCATGAAGATCCAGCGCGCGCTCCATGCCGCGCCGCATGGCCCCCGTCCAGAAGAGATCACCAGACCCCTGCACAAGATCCACCTGCGGGTGCTGCTCTCGTATGGCCTCCGCGGTGCCGTCCGTGGAGCAGTCATCCACCACAATCACCCGCCAGTCCGCGCGCTCACGCGTCCACCGCAAAAGATCCAGGCAGCCCAGGGTCAGGTCCTTGCGATTGTACACGGGAATGACAATGCACGTCATGGCAGGCGCAGAAGGGCGCAGGCCAGCCTGTCAGCCACGGCGGCGTGCGTGTAGCAGCCTTGCAGCCGCGCGGTGGAGGCGGCCAGCTTGGCACGGTAAAAGTCGGGCTCTGAAATCAGCCGGTTCAGCAGCGCCTCCAGCCGCGGGACATCTCCCGGCGGAAAGAGCAGGTCCTCATCACCCAGCACCTCGGGAATCGCTCCGGAGGTGCTCCCCACCGCCAGCGCGCCACAGGCGATCGCTTCGATCAGGATGTGCCCAAACTGCTCCTCCCACACATGCGGCCCGCTGTGCACCGGGTGGCTGCCCAGCACCAGCACATCCAGGCATTGCAGAAAAGTATGCACCTCCGAATGGCTCACGGGCGGCAGCACTCGCAGCCAGGGCCGGGACTCCGCGGCAGCCTGCATCTCCGCCACCAGCGGTCCCTGCCCCATCAGCGCCAGGCACACTTTCGGCGCCGCATCTCCATGCCTCTGCTTCAGAGCCTCCACCGCGGCCATGAGATCCCGCACTCCCTTTTCCGGCACCAGCCGCCCGGCAAAGCCGATGATGAAGGCCTTCTCAGGCAGTCCCAGTTTCCTCCGCTGCCGCGCCCTGCCCTCCTCCTCCAGCGGACAAAAGGCCGCCGTGTCCACGCCCAGTTGCGGGCACACAATCACTCGCTCCGCAGGAGTGCCATGCTTGCAGACCAGCCTCGCCGCCGCAGTGTTGCCGCACACCCAGAAGTCAGTCCACCGCGCGGTGAGCCAGTACACGAGGTCCAGCACTCCTCCCTTGAGCCCCGGCCGCCTCACATTTTCCCAGGTAAACTCCCCATACCTCCGCACCCTGCCTCCTGCCCGGCAGGCGATCAGCGTCTGCCATTTGACTAGCGACCACGGCTCATTTTCCACCAGCACATAGTCCCACGGCTGGCTCCGCACCAGCCTCGTGAGACCTCGCAAAATAGCCGCGGTGCTGAAAGGGCGCACCCCGCACGCCGCCAGTTCCACATAGCGCCACGGCCTCTCTCCATGCCCCTCCCCGCCCACCAGCGAGCCATACACCGGCCCCAGGTCCTGCGGGCGCACCGTCGCGCACGTCAGCGTGAAATGACGCGCCAGCTCCGTCACCTTTTTGGCGTGTTCAGGCACCGCGTACGTGTGGCAGATCAGCAGCAGGGAGGGCTTCATGGCTTTGGGTACTGCTTGCTCAGCAGCTCCTTGCCGCGCCAGTTGCGCGGTCGTCCCAGGCAGTTTTCCTTGATCCAGATTTTGAGCTTGATGAACTGCCGCGCCGGCCACCACTCGCCATCGCCGTAGCGCATGTCCTCGCTGCGGTTGATGCTGTGCCGGTACTTGGTCAGGCACGGCTCCCGTGCATGCAGTATCCTCACCTTCGCCCCCGCATACCAGAGCGCGTACACCCGGAGATTGTACTCGGAGCCAAACACATACTGCCGGATGTCAGACTCGTACAGCGCCATCCGCAGCGCCCCCTGGTCCACATACACCGCCTCCGGCCCGTGCAGTTTTTTATACGCGGCCTCCTCCTCGTCATTGATCTTGAGCCATCGCGCCAGCAGCTCATCACCGGCCGCGCATTTCCGGTACGCCAGCACTCCGCCGTTGGGCTCGCTGAAAATGGCCGGCACTTGCGGCGCCGGCATCGCGTAGCGCACCGTGTCCCGGCAGTACGCAAACTCAAACTTCCCCAGAATGTCAAACATGTCGTCCACCCGCTCCAGCAGCTCCGTGTCGGAGTCCAGATACAGAGTCCGCTCAAACGGCGTCTGCTGCATTCCCACGATCTTGTCCCGGAACGTGCGCCGGATGTCGGGATGCACGCTGCAGGAGCCAAACAGCCCGCGCAGTTCCCCGCCGCGCTCCGCCAGGTCCGCCTCGGACGTCACCAGGTGGATCATCATCTCAGGATGCACCCGCTTCAGGCTCCGGCATGAATGCACCGCTTCATCCAGATGGCGGCGGCCATAGGCAATGTAGAGCACACCGTGGCTTCTGGTTTCAAAAGGGCTCATCAAAAATAAAAAGAACTCATTCAGTGGAAGGCGGCAAAACACGGGCGGGATTGCCCACCGCCGTATGGCGGGCCGGCACATCCCGCGTCACCACCGCACCCGCGCCAATCACGGCCTGGTCTCCGATCGTCACACCCTTCAGCACCATGGCACGCGCGCCGATAAACACATGCTCTCCGATCTTCACCGGCTTCACCGCCACCTCCGCTCCCGTCCCGGGAAGCGGCAGCGCATGCGCATCGTGGTCCATGATCAGCGCCCCGCTCCCGATCATCGTCCCCCGCCCCACACGGATCTCCCGGCGCGCGCTCAGCGTGCATCCAGAGAGTCCCACTCCATCTCCCAGGTGGATGACCGCCTCGCCTGTGACCATGGACAAAACCACCCGCTGGCTCAGGCCTATCTCGTTCAGTCGCGGCACACTCAGCGCGGTGATCTCACGCCCCAGCTCCAGTCTCGCCCCCTTTTTCCGGAGGATGATCGGCATCCCATAAAAGCGCTGGCTCCGGTGCCACGCGCATCCCGTGCGCATCGCTACGAAAAATCCGTTCACCATCGCCAGAAAAGAGGAGATCATGGCATTCTTGGCTCGCACGCGGCACGGTGCACTTCACTCCAGTCTTCGCCGCCGGGCAGCACATGGTGGTGCTTCAGCAGAAACTCCCGCGCACGCCCCAGGGCGGCCGTAAAGTCAGGACTCTTCAGCTTTTGTTGCACCTCCCGTATCGCCCCCGCCCACGCCTCCGGGTCACGGTTTTCCATCATCGCCACCGGGTACTCGCACGCGGCAAAGAGCTCGCTCAGCCCCATGCTGCGGTTGGCGATCACGGGGATCCCGCTCGCCATGGATTCCAGCGCCGCCGTCATCCCCGCGGGATCATCACATTCCAGGATGGGAAGCAGCACCACGCTGGATGCCTGCAGGACCTCCCGATAGACGACATGGGAGGCATTGGTGATCAGCCGGAAGTTCGGGTTCGCCTCATGCGCCGCAAAGCGTGCCGCCAGCCGGTCAGACCTGCCGATGCGCGTCACTCTCATGCCTCGTTGCAGCAGGCCGTCCACCATGGCGTCATCACGGCTGGCATTGCCGGTCAGCAGCGCCGGTCCCTCCGCCGCCACCACCGCGGGCGGGTGGTACCACTCACAGTCAATTTTCCACGTCCGGTGCACCACTCTCTCCGCTGCTATCTGCCCCGCTGCCCTGGCGCACTGCTCATGGCTGATGAACTCGATCTGAAATCCCCCCGCCGCCTTCTTCAGCAAAGGCGCCAGCGTCTTGAGGATCGAATCATGAAAGGCCAGACGCCGGATGATCTTGCCACGCGCGCGAAACAAACCCGCACGCGCCAGCAGCAGCAGCAGATTGTAGTGCATCCCGTCCAGGCAGTAGATCATGTCCGCCTGCCGCAGCGCCCCGCGGTTCCGGAAGATCAGCCCCAGCGAAGCCCGCATGCGGCGGAGTGCGCCGGTCTGTCGCCGGATGTACTCGCGCTCCAGCTCCTCGTCATCCTCAAACGTGGCGCCGATCAGCGCCCGTCCGCAGGCCGGCATGGGCAGCGGGTCCAGATAGCGCGCGGGCCTCCCGCTCAGCCGCCTCAGGGCATGCGGCGCCAGCACCACCAGGGGCGCGGCCCGCCCCTCAGGAGCAGCGGCGGTTGAAAGGCAGTCTGCGGATTTCATGACTCAGCATGGCCTGGGCTCCCGCCGGCTGAAGATTCGCCGGAGCCCGCTGGCTGCTCCGCGCGGTCGCGCGCCGGCCTTCATGGTAGGCGATGCACGCATTGATCGCCCCGGCGATGAACCAGCAGAAGAAATTGACCGGAAAGGTGGAGGTGACATTTCCCGCAAAGACATTGTGAAGGAGCAGCCCGAACTCGATGCCCACCATCCACACGCAGATGTTGTAAAAGGAGGTTCCCCGCAGCCCCAGCACGCTCCGGTGGAATGAATGCAGCCCGACCGCCGCCACGATCAGCAGCAGCCCCAGCGGCAGCCAGCCGATTTCCAGCAGCAGGTTTGAGATCAGGTCATGGCTGGCCACCAGATGCGCGTCATACATGTCGGAGGCCCCCTTGGTGCCGTAGCCAAACATCGTCCACATCAGCGGGTTGTGGGCCAGGTCGTGCATCCCGTCCAGCCGTGCGCAGATCGTCCAGAAGCGGGAGAGCTGCTCGCCCAGCGCCGTGCCGCCGAAGTTTTCCAGCGCCCACAGCGTGAGCTGCGTCACCCAGTTGCTCAGCTCCTGGGCAAACACGCACGCGGACACAAACAGCCCCGCCACTCCCCCATACAGCGCCAGCGTTCCCCTGGCGCTGCGCAGCACCGGCAGCAGCAGGATCGGCATCGCCCAGTTGATGTTGGCCACGCGTGTCATGCTCGCCACGCAGCCGATGACGAAGAGTGCAAACAGCACGAAGCTCAGCATCCCCCACGTGTTGGCGCCGTGGTCCCGGTGGTGCCGCCGCACCATGAGCGCCAGACACGCGCACACCGCGCAGCTCGTGCCAAAGGGGGAGCTGTCCACCAGCGTCGAGAAGGGCCGCGGACGCACGTCGTCCAGGTGCTTGGACAGCACCGTCAGCCCGGACTTCAGGTATTCGATCTCAAACTCGCTCAGCCCGAAAATCTGCTGCTTGATGCCATACAGCGCCACCGGGATGAAGACGATGAGACAGTATTTGATGAACGCGACGATCTGCTCCGGAGTCCGGAAGATGCACGGCACCACAAACAGCAGGAACATGTACGCCGCTCCATCGGCCAGCTGCGTGGCCGCCGCGTTGAAGCCCCCGCCGCTTCGCAGCGCGGAGATCCCCGAAACCGCAAATCCCAGCACACACACCAGCAGGGACATCAGCCTGCGCTTTTGATACAGGCTGCCGTCGTGCAGAGACCTCACCAGCGTGCCGATGCAGATCCCCGCCAGCGTCAGCGGGCACAGCGCGCGCACCCACAGCACGTCATTCATCGTGACATGCCCGTCAAAGACCATCATGCGCTTCAGCACGTCGCTGTAGCCCGCGTAGATGACCATCAGGAACAGCGCCATCCGTGGCTGGATCACCGCCAGAATGAACGAGCCGATGGAGAGAAACTGCGCCAGCGCGCCAATGGAGTTCCCTCCGCCCAGCAGCACGGACAGCATGATGTACACCGCGCCGATGCCGCCCATGAAGATGATGAAAGCCCTGCCTTGCATATAAAATCAGGCGTGCAGCCACGAACGCATCCGCAGCCAGGTGAAGCGCGGCAGCCCCACAAACGCGCGGGTCATGAAGCCGGAGAGGTTCCTTCGCAGCCACGGGGAAAGGTACGTCCACGCCACCCAGGCCACCGTGTAGGAGACCAGTGTCGCCCACGCGGCCCCCACCCCTCCGTGCGCGGGGATCCACAGCAGGTTCAGCAGCACGTTCACCGCCACCGCCGCAATCACCGAGGGCAGGTTGGCCGCCAGGCGGTCCTCCACCGTGAGGATCTGCGTGCGTGCCACGCCCACGGCGTAGGGGATGAATGCCCACGCATGCACCCGCAGCATCTCCCCGCTGCGGGCAAATTCAGCACCAAAAGCCAGCGGCATCCCGGGAGATAGAATGAGCAGAAAGGAGGCCACCAGAAACGAGAGCAGAATGGAGGCGGAGAAGTACGTGACCGCCCCCGCCTCAAACCGGGCCGCGTCTTCCTGCCGCGCCCGGACCAGCGCCGGCAGAAACAAAAGTGAAAGGATCCCGGGCATGAAATAGGCCATTTCCGAGACACGCACCGCCGCGCTGTACACCCCCGCCTCCTCCGGACCCCGCATCCACTCGATCATCAGGGTGTCCAGGCGGAACAGCAGCATCAGCGCCCCCTGGCTGGCGAGTTCCGGCCATGACCGCGCCACCATGGCCCACGCCCGCTGCACGCGGAACGCTCCCGGCCGCACACGTCCTCCGTTTCGCCAGAAGATGCAGCCGCACACGCCGATGATGATCCACCCCTCAAGCACATAAGTAAGCGCGAAAAACCACAGCGGCATCTCCTGCCAGATCCCGGCCGCAATGCACGCCGCGCTGACCAGAAACGCCGCAAACTGCACCAGCAGGGTGGTGGACACTCGGCCGTGCACTTCAAACCACCCCAGCATTTCTGAGACAGGATTCGTGAGAAGCTGCAGGCTATAGACAATGATCAGCAGCGCGCCTTCCGGCCTCGCCAGCGCCACCCACGCCAGCAGCCCCGCAAACAGCAGGGCCGAGACAATGAAGCGGGCCGTGATCGTGGTCCCCAGCACCGCGGACTCCTCATTGCCCGGCTGCATCATCTCCCTCACCGTGTAGCGGGCAAAGCCCAGCTCCCCCACGCTCAAAAGAATCGACACCACCGCCATCGCCACCGCGAGCTGCCCGAAGCCGCCGCCCCCCAGGTGGCGTGCGAGCACGCAGCCTAGCGCAAAGCTCAGCATGAGCCGCACCATGCGCAGCCCCGTCGCCAGTGAGAGGGTTTTAACGATGAGGGCTCCGGCAGCCATGAAAAAAACAACAGCGGGGCATGCGTCACTCCGCCCCCAGGGCGATCTCAAAGCCGAGATCACGCAGGGCTGGAATGGACTCGCGACTGATAAACAGCACATCCTCTCCCGGCCGGCAGCCTCGGGAGAGCTTCTTCGTCATGACATCCACATGAAACGGTCCCGCGAAGACACCGGCTGGCAGCGCGGCGGACACCTCGCCCTCCGCCAGGTTCATTTCGGTCATGACCACCTTGGCATGCCGCAGCGCGCCGCCAAACCCGTTCAACACCCGTGCCTCCAGACCCTCGGTGTCTATTTTGATGATTTCCGGGGTCACCCCCTCCCGCGCGCAAAAGTCCCGCCCGGTTTCGCAGGGCACCAGGATGAAATCTCCAGCCTCACCCCGCGTCAGCTCCAGCGCCTGGTTGACGGCGCTGCAGTCGTCATTCGTGAAACGCAGCTCTCCTGTGGCATCGGAGAGGGCGAGCTGGAATGCACTGGCGTTGCTGCGTCCGTTGGATTCAAGCATCCGGCGCAGGGTGGCGCAGGTGGCGGGATGCGGCTCAAACGAGTACACCCGCGCGGTTTCCGTTTCTGACATCAGCAGCGAATAGACCCCGATGTTGGCCCCCACGTCAAAGCAGACGCGCGCAAATCCAGCCTCCAGCAGCATCCGCAGAAACATCATGTTGTGGTAGCAGTACAGCCGCTGGCTCCAGGCCAGGGCCACGCAGCCGTTCATCTCCTCACGCCGCGTCAGCACCAGCCGTGACTTTTGCGTCAGCGTCACCTTCAGCGGCAGGGGCGCCATCCGCCGTACAAGGTGCCACACCGAATGCCTGAAAAGCCCCGGCAGCGGTGAGACGCCGGGATTCCGAAGAATCGCCCGGCAGACATTGACAAACATGGACATGGCCATGGCGCTCCCAAACGGAAGCGTAAGCTTGACCTTAAACCGCGAAGCTCTGCTCCACCACGTCACAGAGCAGATGCCCGATGAGAAGGTGGCATTCCTGCACCCGCGCCGTGATGGCGGAGGGAGCCTTGAAACTCAGCTTCGCCTCAGCCGCACAGTCCGCCCCCTTTTCACCCGTGAAGGCGATGGTCACGCAGCCGCGCTTGTTCGCGGCCTGCAGCCCCAGCAGAACGTTTTTGCTCGTGCCCGAAGTGGAGATGCCTATGACAACATCCCCCGGCTGCGCCAGCGCCTCGATCTGCCGCGCGAACACAGTGTCGTAGCCGAAATCGTTGCTGTGCGCGGTGAGGATGGAGGTGTCCGTGGTCAGCGCCAGACCCGCCAGCGCCGGGCGGTTGATGCGGTAGCGCACGACGAGTTCCGCAGCCAGGTGCTGCGCATCAGCGGCGCTGCCACCGTTGCCAAAGAACAGGATCTTTTTGCCGTCTCGCAGCGCCTCAAGCCAGGCCGCCGCCAGCGGGGCGATCTGACCGCTCATCGCGGTCAGTCTGGAGATGGCGTCCTGATGCTCGCTGAGATGAGTTTTGAAAAGAGTGTCGAAATCGGGGCTCATTTGGATTCAAAGGCTGCCAGCAGTTCGTCTGGCGTCAATGTGGCGGTGCCGAGCTTGCCAACAACGATGCCGCTGGCGTGGTTCGAAATCTCGGCGGCTTCGAGCAGGCTGTGCCCGCTGGCCAGGGCCAGCGTCAGCAGGGCGATGGCGGTGTCACCGGCGCCGGAGACATCAAACACTTCACGGGCGCGAGTGGGAATGTGGTGCGGCGGCAGGTCACGCTCAAACAGGATCATGCCCTGCTCCCCGAGGGTCACCAGAATGCTGGCCACATCCCACTTGGCCAGCAGCACACGCCCCACTTCCAGCAGCTCCTTGTTTTCCAGCGGGGCTTCCGGCAGCAGGTGGTCTTCCAGACCGGCGGCGGCAAAGGCTTCGAGACGGTTCGGCTTCACCAGCGAAACCCCGGCCCAGGGCAGCGGATTGCGCGGTGAGGGATCAACGGTGACGATGAGCTTGTGCTCCGCGGCGACCTTGGCGACCACCCGCATGAGCTTCTCCGTCATGAATCCTTTGCCGTAGTCTTCCAGAATGATAGCGTCCAGGCTCGGTGCGAGATCGCGCAGGCGCTGCTCCACCTCGATCAGCTCGGTGTCGGTCAGCGGCAGCAGTTTTTCACGGTCCACCCGCACGATCTGCTGCTGGCGTGCGGACACGCGCGCCTTGGAGATCGTCGGCAGTGTTTCATGCACCAGCAGCGGCGCGGGATCGACCTTGTCTTCAATCAGCAGCGCACGCAGCCGGTCCGCAGCCATGTCCCTCCCCACCCGCCCCATCAGGTGCGTGTGCGGTGAGAAGGGCGAGATGTTGCGGGCGACGTTCGCAGCGCCACCGGGATAAAACTCCTCACGTGTCACTTCCACGATGGGCACCGGTGCCTCCGGCGAAATGCGCCGGACGTGGCCCCAGATGAAATGGTCGAGCATCACATCTCCCACCACGAGGATGCGGCCTTGCGCCAGGCGCTGGAGATGGTCGCGGGTGAAGGTCATTTATTTGCGGCGGCGTGCGCGGACGGCGGCGGCGAGTTCATCGAGCATGACCGCCGTGGTCTCCCACGAGACACACGCGTCGGTGATGCTCTGACCATAGGTCAGCGGCTGGCCGGGCTTCGTGTCCTGACGCCCTTCGACGAGATGGCTCTCAATCATCACCCCGGTGATGGCGGTGCTGCCACCGGCGATCTGTTCGGCCAGGGAGGCGGAGGCCAGCGGCTGCTTGCGGTAGTCCTTGAGGCTGTTGCCGTGGCTGCAGTCCACCATGACGCTCGCGGGCAGGCCGCGCGCGGTGAGCTGGTCGGAGACGCTCTTGATGGAGGCCGCGTCGAAGTTCGTGCCGCCCTTGCCACCACGCAGGATGACGTGGCAGGCGTTGTTCCCCTTCGTGTTCACAATCGCGGCCACGCCGTCCTTCGTCACGGAAAGGAAGCAGTGCTGCCCTTTGGCGGCCTCGATGGCATCCAGCGCCACCTGAATGCCGCCGTCCGTGCCGTTCTTGAATCCCACCGGCATGGACAGTCCGGACGCAAGCTGGCGGTGCACCTGGCTCTCCGTCGTGCGCGCGCCAATGGCGCCCCACGCCACCACATCGGCGATGTACTGCGGCGTGATCACATCAAGAAACTCCGTGCCCGCTGGAACGCCGCGCTTTGTAAGCTTGATCAGCAGATCACGCGCGCCGCGCAGGCCGGCGTTGATGTCAAAGGTGCCGTCCAGATGCGGATCATTGATGAACCCCTTCCAGCCCACCGTCGTGCGCGGCTTCTCAAAATACACCCGCATCACGATCTCCAGGTCAGCCCCATGCTTCTGCCGCGCCTCAATGATGTGCTGCGCGTACTCAAGCGCCGACTTCGTGTCATGGATCGAGCAGGGCCCCACCACCACCAGCAGGCGGTCATCCTTCAAAGTCAGGATGGCTTCGGCACGTTTGCGCGATTCCTCAACAAACGCGGACTCCAGCTCCCCCAGCCGAAACTCATGCATGAGCAGGGCAGGCTGAATGAGAGGAAGGATTTCAGCGACGCGAAGGTCGTCAGTGGGGTGGGTTTGGCTCACGGCAACAGGGGGCAAAAAAAAGCGGGCTCGCAAAGTGGAGGCGTCTGGCGGCGCTGGAAACCGAAACTTCATGGATGATGCGAATTCTCGCCCTTTCGACAAGCTGCCGCCCCTGGTGCCCGATTCATTCAGGCACCACCTCCGGACGATGGATCTCAGGTGCGCACAGGACGCAGGCACGTGCCGCCAGTTGTGGTAAGCCACTCATAGCAAATATGCCAATTACGGAAATTTGACACAGGCAGAGTATTTTAGCAAAGCTAAATATCCCATTTTCCTCATGAATTGCTGAATCCGACACACAAGTGACACAAAAAAGGCGGCCGTCGCCGGCCGCCTTTCGTGACGAGTTTGGCTGGTTTTATTGCAGGTCTTCACCCACCGCATAGCGCACAAAGCGGCGCACGATGAGGTTTTCACCCAGCTCAGTGATCTTGCCCTTGATCAGGTTCGCAATCGTCAGATCAGGATCCTTGATGAACGCCTGCTCCAGCAGGCAGTTGTCTGCGTAGAACTTCTCCATTTTGCCATCAACGATCTTGTCCACGATGTTCGCGGGCTTGCCTTTGACGAGCTCGGCGCCGATCTCGCGCTCCTTCGCGATGAGATCCGCAGGGATGTCTTCGCGCTGAAGGTAGCGGGGATTGGCGGCGGCGATGTGAAGGGAGATGTCCTTCACCAGCGCCTGGAAGTTTTCATTCCGGGCGACGAAGTCGGTTTCGCAGTTCACTTCAATGAGCACACCGATGCGGCCTGCCATGTGGATGTAGGAGGCGATGATGCCTTCCTTCGTCTGGCGGTCGGCCTTTTTCTCGGCCTTGATGGTGCCGCTTTTGCGGAGGATGGTTTCGGCCTTCTCCAGGTCGCCACCGGCTTCCGTGAGGGCTTTTTTGCATTCCATCATGCCTGCGTTGGTCTTCTCACGCAGGGTCATGACGAGTTTAGCGGAAATTTCAGCCATGGTTGGTTTTGGGGATAAAAAGTTACTTCTTGGCTTCGGCCGTGGCGACGATGACGGGGTCGATCAGCTTCTGCAGGATGATGCGGATGGAGCGGATGGCGTCGTCGTTGGCGGCGATGGGGTAGTCGATGATGTTCGGGTCGGCGTTCGTGTCCACAAGGGCGACGATCGGGATGCCGAGGCGGCGGGACTCATGAACGGCGATGTGCTCGCGGGCGGAGTCAACGATGACGACTGCGTCAGGCACCTTGCCCATGTGGCGGATGCCGCGGAGGTTGCGCTCCAGCTTGATGCGCTCGCGGTTGAGGCCGGCCAGCTCCTTCTTGGACATGAGCTTGAATTCGGGCTTGTTCTCGATGTCTTCGAGGTAGTTGAGGCGGGCGATGCTCTTCTTGATCGTCTCCATGTTGGTGAGCGTGCCGCCCAGCCAGCGATGGTTGACGTAGAACTGGCCGCAAGCTTCAGAGGCCTGCTTCACAGCTTCCTGGGCCTGGCGTTTGCAGCCCACGAAAAGGATTTTCTTGCCGCGGCGGGCGAGGTCGGCCAGGAAATCAGCGGCCTTGTCGATCTGCTTGACGGTTTCCTCGATGTTGAGGATGTGAATCTGGTTCTTGGTGCCCATGATGAAATTCTTCATCTTGGGGTTCCAGCGCTTGGTCTGATGTCCGAAATGGACTCCGGCTTCGACGAGCTCGGCGAGGATCTGTGTTGACATGGATGTAGGTATCTAAGGCGCCTGTCTTCCGCACGCTTTGGGGGCAAAACGCTCAGCCGCAGGGGCTGATCCGGTCGAACGGGCTAAGGGTTGAACCCTTTGGCCTGACCAACATGGCCCGGCGAAAGGGGGCGCGATGTTACCGGCATCCCCCGCTGCGGCAAGCGGTTTTTCACCTTCAGAATCGTCACACCAGCTTGGCCAGCACGTCCGGAAGTGGCAGGACGAAGTCCATCCGCTCTTCAGTGGCCGGATGGATGAAGTGGAGTTCACTGGAATGGAGGGCGAGACGGCGGGCGGGGTCGGTGGTGGCACCGTAGGGTTTGTCTCCGACGATGGGGTGGCCCATGTCGGAGAGGTGGACGCGGATCTGATGGCGGCGGCCGGTTTCAAGCTTCAGCTCGACAAGGGTGGTGTGCTGGCCGCGTTTGAGCACTTTGAAGTGGGTGATGGCCTCGCGGGTGTCTTCATCCGGGGGCACGCTGCGGACGCGCAGGGAGAATTCCTCATTAAGGTGGCAGCGCAGCGTGCCGGAATCGCGCTTGATGACACCTTCGGCGATAGCGAGGTAAGTCTTGTCAAACTGGTGCCAGTTACGCTGCAGAATGCGCTTGTACGGTTCGGTTTTGGCGAAGACGATGAGGCCGGAAGTGTCCCGGTCCAAGCGGTGGACGATCCAGACGCGGCTGCGGACGTCCGTGGCGCGGACGTGGTCGGTCAGGGCGGCGTAGGCTGTGCGACCGTTGCCGGAATCGGTGGCCACCGTGAGCCAGCCCGCCCCTTTGTTCAGGACGATGATGGCATCGTCTTCATAGACGATGCTGAGACCGGCGGGCATGGGCTTGGCATTGGCGCGGGGGGCGCGTTCCACCTTGATGGTGATCTTGTCACCGGGTTTCAGCGGCTGATTGTGCCGGGTCACGGCGTGGTCGTTCACGCGCACGCTGCCAAATTTCAGCCACTGCTTGATGCGGGTGCGCTTGGTCTCCGGCCAGTTTTCGAAGAGAAAAGGCAGGAGTTCGGCGGCTGCGGTGACGGTGCGGTGCTCGGGCATGGGGTCTCATGCCACGGAAAAAAGATGCTGGCTAAGGAAAAGCGGGATGGCACGTTCTCTCCCGACCCCACGCGCTCCTATGTCCCCGCTTCGTTTTGCCTTCATCCTCCCGCTCCTTTCGGCCACCGCCTTTGCCGCGGACTTCAAGAAGGACATCCAGCCCATCCTGGAGAAGAACTGCTACGAGTGCCACAGCGAGAAGGCCAAGAAAAAGAAAGCGGGGTTTGTTTTCGACAATCTCGAAGTCTTCAAACTCGACATCGCTGACAATGACGTAGCGCAGATCCGTCCGGGAAAGCCGGCGGAGAGCCACTTTCTCGAAATCATGGTCAGCAACGGCAAAAACCACATGCCGCCCGACGAACAGCTTTCCACCAGCGACATCAAAAAGATCACCGAATGGATCAGCGAAGGGGCGAGCTTTGACAAAGATGCGCCGAAGATGGCTCCGGTGGCTGCCAAAAAATCGCTGCCGCCGATCATGAGCTGGACGAATTCGGAGGGGAAAACCATCAAGGCGGGCTTTGTGCGTCTGGAGGGTGAAAACGTGGTGCTGCGCATGCCGCTGAACGCTGCGGAGGTCCCCTACCCGCTGGCGAAGCTGTCCGAGGCCAGCCAGAAGCTGGCGCGGGACTGCGCTGCCCCCTGATCTCACATTTCCGCCAGGGCGTCGCTGACTGCGGCCTCCAGCGGGCGTGAGCCGCTGCCACCGAGGCGTTCGTCGAGGGCTTCGAGGCGCTGGATGAGGTCTGCCACGTGTTTGCGTGGGTACATGCCGCCGGCTTCGGCACAGAAGTGGGTGCGGCAGCCGAAGGGGCGGTGCCTGTAGATGGTGCAACGGCCGTCCCGGCCAAGAAGGGGGCAGGCGCCGTCAGGGTGGGGCTTGAGGGCTTTGCGGCCGCTGGCGCGGACGCCCTGGGCGGCATACTGGGCCTCCCCGCGGGTGAGCATGGGGGTGTGGCCGGCCAGGCGGAAGTGGCAGCAGCCAGTGCGCATCTCACACTGGCGCGGCAGCGGGCGGCGCTCCAGGTCGGCGTAGATGGCCTCGATTTCCTGGTAGTGGATGGGCTTGGGGTTTTTCATGCGGTGTGCATTCAGCATGGCTGTGCTGGTTATTGTGGCACGCGATTTTTACAAAGCGGCATTTTGAAGTTTGAGATTTCGCATTCCGACCCCATCGTACGCACCCGTGATCAGGTTTCGGCCTAGTCCGGGACCAACTACCCCTTCTCTGAAAGACAACTGAAGCACGCATGAGTCTGCCTGAAATCGCCGGACATGAATTGCAGGACCTGGTCGGCAGCGGGCGTTGCGGTGCCGTTTACCGGGCGGTCTCCACCAATGGCAAGGCCTGTGCGGTGAAGGTGTTCAGTTCGATGGCGATCAACCGGAAGGCCCTGGCGACGGCGTTCCGGGCGCTGCAGCAGATGCCGCACCACCGGGGCGTGCTGCCGGTGGAAAGTTATAGTTTTGAGAAAACCCCCTACTTCTGCGTGATGCCGCTGGTGGGGGTGATGACCAAGGACAGCCATGGACGGCGGCAATGGCAGACGCCGACGCTGGAGTCCGCCTGCAACGGGCTGCCGCCCGAGCAGGCCTGGAGACACATTTATGAAGTGGCGGACGCACTTTCCTGGCTGCACAAGCATGGAATCCCGCACGGCAACCTGCGCCCAGCGAACATCCTGCTGGAGGACGATCCGGAATCGTCGATCCGGCTGACGGACATCGCGCAGGGCTGGGTGGGGGGGATTCATCATCTGGAGCTGACGGACCACTTTGTGCATCTATGTCCGGAACAGGCGGAGAACCCGGACGGGGTTTTTGCGGGCTACGGACCTTCCTGGGATGTGTACAGCTTCGGCGTGCTGGCCTACCGCCTGCTGAACGGGGTGCTGCCACGCGGGGCGGACATGTGGCAGAGCGAGGTGGAGCGCGCGCGGCAGAAGGCGGCGTCCGGTCTGGCGGTGCAGATTGACAGCAATGCGCTGCTGCACGCGGTGAAGGCGCAGCCGAAGATCTTCTGGCCCACGGAAGCGCAGTCCAAGTGGGAGGAACGCCGCCGGGCGATCATCGAGCGGGCGCTGGATCTGAACCCGGCGGCGCGCTGGGCGGACATGCGCGAGATCGTGCGCGAGTTTGAGGTGCTGGAAAGCGACTACCTGCTGGAGGAGTCGCGGGAGCAGACGGTGCGGGAGCGGCAGAAGCAGGCGAAGAAGGTGCTCACGCTGCAGACCACGGCCATCGCGCTGCTGACGATTTTTGTGCTTTGCTTTGTGTACGCGTTCAAGACCCAGCGCAGCCTGCAGAAGGCGGAGAACACCATCTCCAACATCAATGACGTGAACAAAATGGAGAATGAGGCGCAGAACAACCGCATCTCCCTGCTGACGAGCGAGAGGGACAACGAGCACCACGCGAAGCTGGTGGCGGACCAGAACCTGCAGAACTCGCAGAACGCGGTGGACCAGTTCCTCACGCAACTGCTGCAGACGCCGACCGGGAATGAAATGGAGGCGGGCTTTCAGAAGGAGCAGCTCAAGGACGCGCTGGCGTACTGCATGCGCGGGCTGCCCGCGCTGGAGCAGTCTCCGGCGCTGGGTGTGGAGCGGCTGCGCGCGTATGGCAACATCGGCCAGCTTCACCTCAAGCTGCGCAACACCCCGCAGGCGGTGGTTTACCTGACGAAGGCGCGCGACCAGGCGGCCGAACTCATCCGCAAAGGAAACGGCGAGAGCGCGCAGTCCGCGCTCTACCAGCAGTGGCTGGGCCGGTACAGCCTGCTGCTCTCCGACATCCGCGGCCGCGAGGGGCGCCATGCGGAATCCCTGGCGCTGCTGAAGGAGGCGACGGTCAATCTGGACAAAGGGCTGGCGGCGGACCCCAAGAACCGTCTGGCACGCAATGAATGCGCGCGGGCGTGGCTGGAGTACGGCCTGCGCACGCAGCGCAATGGTGATGTGGCGGATTCCGAGCAGGCGCTGGCCCGTGTGCCGGTGATTCTGGATCCCAAAGCAATGGGGCATGAGCTGATCAACGATGAGAAGTTCATCCTGGCGCGGGCGAAGTTTGCCAAGGGCATCAGCCAGCGGGACGCGGGCAAGGTGGAAGAGGCTCTCAACACGCTGATCGATTCGGTGAAGGACATGGGCGAGCTGGTGCTGGGCAGCAGTCCGCGCAACCAGGACCAGGCGCTGCTGCTGGCCGAGGCCTACACCGAGCTGGCGGAACTGATCGGGCGTCACTTCAGCGGTTCGGACGCCAAGGAGGCGCACAATCAGGCGGTGCCGATCCTGCTGGAGCTGAACCGGCTGCTGCCTGAGTGGGCGGAGGTGAAGTACCTGCTGGCGCGCAACTACGGCGCGCTCGCCTCGCTGGCCCGGGATGCTGGAAACCCCGGTGAGGCCAGCAAGAAGAAGCAGGACGCCATCGAGCTGGTGAATGAAATCCTGGCGGATGACAAGGACAACGTGCGCTACGGATTCCTGCTGGCCAAGCTGCGCGGGGAATACGCCGAGCTGCTGGCGGACAGCAACAAGACGGCCGCCGCCATCCCGATCGCAAAGCAGGCGGTGGAGTCGCTGGAAGCCCTGATCAAGGGGCAGCCGGCGAGTGACAAGCTCACGCCGGAGAGACGCATGTGGGCCAGCCAGCTTGCCCAGCTCTATGGATCGCTGGGACACACCAGCGAGAGCGCCGGGAAGAAGACGGAGGCGAAGGCTGCTTTTGCGAACGCAGTAGCGATCTGGGAAAAACTGGCCGGCGCCATCGCCAATGATGAAGCGATCCAGACGGGGCTGAACTGGTGCAAAGGCCGTCTGGCGAAGCTGAAATGAGCCTGGAGGAAAAACAGCAGTCGCTCATCGACGACCTGAACATCATTCACGATCCGCACGAGCGCCTGAACGCCGTGGTGGCGCGCGGAAGCGCGATGAAACTGGACGAGGCGCACAAGACGGAGGCGAACCTGGTGCCCGGCTGCGTCTCGCGTGTGTGGCTGCATGGCGAGCTGGTGAACGGACGCACGCGCTTTGTCTGCGATGCCGACTCGCCGATGGTGAAAGGGCTGGCCGCGCTGCTGTGCGAGCTGTACAGCGATGCGGCCCCTGCGGAAGCAGCCGCCGTGGAGCCGCGGCTGTGGACGGCCTGCGGATTTAGCAAGATGCTTTCGCCCACGCGGCTGAACGGTCTGGGCGGCATGCGCGGGAAGATCCGTGCGATGGCACAGCAGTTTCTCAACTCAACGTCCGCCGTCTGCCCGCCTTCTCCTCACTCCTGATCATGCTCCGTCTGCAAAACTTTCATGGCGCCGAACTGGCACCGCACATTGATGCCCTCGGTGCGCTGCGCATCGCGGTGTTCCATGAGTATCCGTATTTGTATGTGGGCAACCTGGAGAATGAGCGGGACTATCTGGGCACTTATGTGAGGTCTGCCGGGAGCCTGGTGGTGCTGGTGTTTGACGGGGACCGGGTGGTGGGAGCGACGACGTGCCTGCCGATGGTGGATGAGGGGCCGGAGTTTAAGGCGGCGTTTGAGCAGGCAGGATATGATCTCTCGAAGATCTGCTATTTTGGCGAATCGATCCTGCTGCCGGAGTATCGCGGCCAGGGCCTGGGCAAGGAGTTCTTTGTGCGGCGTGAGGCGCATGCGAAGGCGCTGGGAATGACGCGCAGTGCTTTCTGTGCGGTGGACCGCGCTGCTCAGCATCCGCTCAGGCCGGAGGGTTATCGTGAGCTGAATGAGTTCTGGCGCGGCCAGGGTTATGTGAAGCGACCGGAGCTGCAGGCCACGTTTGTGTGGAAGGAGATCGGGGAGGAGGCGGAGTCGCCGAAGACGCTGACGTTTTGGGTGAAGGAGCTGGGGTGAGGAGGGGAGATGCCGGATTGCAGGGAGAGCTGAATTTTGCACCGCAGAAATTTTCCGGAGGGAGGCATGCCACGGGCGTGGACCTGCCACGTTGAGTCTACGAAGAACACGCGGGATCTGCGGCGGCGAGCGGTGAGACGCTGCTGGAGGGCGCGGTGTGGTGGAGAAGGCGATGGGTTTGCTCTCCGGATTTGGGCGTGCTTTCCAGGGGTGGCGCTCGCTACGCGAGCTGACCCCTGGCTACCCGCTGTGATCCCTCCGGGATCATCGAACCAGCTATGTGATTGAACACACACACACCATGTTGCGCCCTCGTTGCAATTGGTCATCCAGTGGAGAGAAGCTGGATTTGTCCTCGGCTGTTTGACTTCGCCTATCTCCCTTTCACTACGGCTCTTCGGGATCGTTGAAGAGGCATGCTCTCCAGGATCCTTTGAAGGACCGCCCTTATCGGAGGCTGAGGCGCGAATTATTTCTGCTCGGGCCAGTTGAGCTGTTTGTGGAGGAAGCTGAAGGTGCCTTTACCGTTGATGGTGTGGCCGCCGTTGAAGAATTCGATCTCGGTGCTGTCCTCCTTGCCGAACTGCGCGTAGAGCCAGCGAGTCTTGGCATATTCATAGGCGACCCAGGGGTCGATGGAGACGCCGTCGTGATGGCCGCGCTCAACCATGAAAGGGCGCGGGAACATGAGGTAGGTGAGCTCGGCGTAGCTGAAGGTGCTGCCCATGTTGAAGTAGGGCATCTCCCATTCGTCGGTGAACATGAAGCTGTGCTTGTCCTCGGTGCTGGCCACCTTGCGGGTCCAGTCGTTGAAGTCGCCGGAGCAGATGGAGAGGCAGTAGCCGTCCAGCAGCGGAGGAATGCGCACGGCGGATTCGCCGCCGTAGCTGAGACCGTAAAAGCCGATGCGTTTGGCATCCACCTGCGGGAGTTCGGCGAGCCATTTGAGCCACTGCTCGTGATGGCGGAGCATGACGGAGAACATGGAGGCCTTCACGGTATTGCCCTTGCGGGAGAGGGTGCGGTACTGCTCCTCCTCCTTGTACAAATTGTGCGGGGCAAGGGTGATGAAACCGCGCTCGGCGAGGTGGGCGGCGAAGTCATGGTAGGCGGGCTTGTCGCCTTCGATGACGTCCTCCGGCACGCCGTGGCGGCCGTGCTGGCAGACGACGACGGGGCGCTTCTCTCCGGGCTGGAGATCTTTGGGCAGGAGCAGGACGCCCCAGGCGAAACCTTCGCCACCGACGTCGAGCACGACTTCATAGCCGGTCCATTTGGGCTTGTCGTAAATCTTGCGGGTGCGGGGCTTCGGCGTGGGCAGCGGTGAATCAATTCTGCCGATCACTTCGTCCCAGAAGGTTTTGCGGAAGTCCTTCGTGGCTGCGATGAACTTGTCGGGCTTCTTGTCGGCAAACTGGGCGTAGGTCCAGGCTTCGTTGCGGAACTCGGGCATGGCCTTGTAGAGAAAGAAGTCATTGCGGATCTGATCCGAGCCGCGGATGAGGCGCTGCAGGTGGGCCTCGATCTCCTTCATCTGCGCGAACTGGCGCACGGACGGCACGTAGGTCTGGCGGAGGTTCTGCGGCAGCTCGCGGGAGAGGCCCATGTTGATGTCGGTCTTGAGGAGCCTGGCGAGTGCATTGGCTGCGGCGGCGTCACTGCTGACCAGGGAACGACGCTGGAGACTCTGAGGCACGAGGGTGTCGATGCGCAGGTACTCCTCCTGCACCTCGTCAAATTCAGGCGTGCTGAGCCTTCCGGGCGCGGCCTGGCTTTTCTTGCCTTTGGGCTCCGGAGGTCCGTCCACATCGGGCTCGTTGGCGTACTGGATGACGAGGCCGCGCGGGGCGATGAGCGTGGCGATCTCAGCATCGCCAAATTCTGTGAGCAGGCCCCAGACATTGCGATAGAGAGGCTCGCGCCAGGTGCGCTGGCGGGACTTGAAGTAACCGCTGACGAGCGCGGCGTCGATGCGGGGATCCACAGCGGCGGCGTACATGGCGATGAGACCGCCTTCGCCGTAGCCTGCGACGCCGATCTGATCATGACGGTGAATGTTGATCCAGTCCACGAGGGCGAGCACCTTCTGAACTTCATAGCCGATGATGTGACGGCCCATCATGTAAGCCTGCCGGTGAAGCCACTCACGGTGCGGCATGTTGGTCATGAGGATGGCCTGATTGCCGGAACCGGCGTCGCTGCGATTGATCAAGACGGGGACGATGACCGCGAAACCGTTTTCCACGAAACGACGGGCGATCTGCGCCTCCGCAGGAACGCCGGAAACCAGGCCCGCGATCTGCTCCGGAGTCTGATCTGCATCAGGAATGGCGATGATGTAACCGCGGGGCTGGCCTTTGGGCTCCAGCAGGAGGCCTTCTCCGGAAACCTGCTCGAGCACGGGCCAGCGGACCTGATAGACGCGGTAGGTCTTGGTCTTGCCCACGAGGGCGAGATTGGTCTCGTCGCCGTAGCGCTCCAGAGCGACAGGCACACGTTTGTCCCGCAGGCCGATGATGTGTTTGAAACGCTCGCGGTTCTCGTGGATGGACTCTGCGTAGGCTTGCGGGGAGGAGAGATTGCGGTGCCAGTGCTTCGCGCGTGTTTTGAGCGAGTCGGCAATGAGCTGGTCCATGTCCTCCAGCGCAGCCGCGTGCATCTGCTCGGAGATGTCGCCATCTTTGATGAGCGGCTGCGTGTCTGGCAGAGTTTCCGGCTGCTGGGCCAGTGCGCGCGCTCCGAGGAGGAGGGTGGCAAAAACGAGCGGAAGTTTCATGGGGAATCAATCAACTCTCAACGTGCGAGTCTTGCAAGCGGGACGGAATTGTGAACAAGCCGAGTGGCAGGCGGCATTTGGCCGAGGGGGCGAGCTGCTTATGCCGCGCTGGGTGAGCGATCGTCGAAGGATCAGGGCCGGACCCAGTCGTCGGGGCAGTCGAAGGTTTTGATGACTTTGGCGGGGATGCCGGCGGCGATGCTGCGCGGGGGGATGGCGCCGCGCACGATGGCGCCGGCGGCGATGATGGAATGATCTCCGATGGTGCTGCCGGGAAGGATCATGGCGCGGGCGCCGATCCAGACGTTTTTGCCAACGGTGACGCTCTCCGAATGAACGGGTGTGGAGGGATCGATGGGGTGGAAATCGGTGTCGTAGACGACGGCCCAATCGGCGATTTTGACGTACGGCCCGAGGGTGATGGAGATGGAGCAGCAGATGTTTACACCGTCATTGATGAAGCAGCCGTCGCCGATGGTGAGGGTGGCGTTTTTGAGAACGTCGATCCTGGTTTTGGTGCGGAAGGACCGGAAGCAAACGCCGCTGCCGAGGCGAAAGGTGCCGAGATTGCGAATGACCGGCCAGCGACCGCTCACATACCCTTTGCCCGCGATGACGACTTTCTTAATCCGGCAGTAGGCTGGAAAAAGGCGCCCAGGAATGGAGGACAGTCGATTGAGGATGTTCATCGTAATGGGTCGTCGCTATCGTCAGGCCGGGGACATGCTGCCGCCCGACCTTATCAACGACACAAGCTCAGGCCGTTTTTTCCGAAGCGCTGCTAAGACAACCCTTAAAGGCTGAGTCCACCTCCGACTCCGCGGCGGCGATTTTCGATTTTTGAAGTGCCGATCTGGAGTCGGCCGCCTTCACACGGAGGCTGCCGCGGCGTGCTCCTTCAGATGGCGGTCGAGCTCATACTTGCCGAGCGCGAGGGCACCGAGAAGGCCTGAGCGGGCGCCGAGGCCGGGGGCGACGATGAAGTCATCGATGCTGCGGCCGAGTTCGGGGACGCGGAGGTAGCCGTTGTTGAGCTTGTGAAGCTGACCGCGAATGAGCGGCAGGATATGCTCCTGGCTCATGACGCCGCCGCCGAGAATGATGCGCTTCGGGCAGATGCTGAGGGTGAGATTGAGCAAGGCGTGCGCCATGACGTCTGCGACCTCCTCCCAGGCGGGGTGGTCGGGAGGGAGGGCCTCCGCCTTGACACCCCAGCGGGACGCGAGGGCGGGACCGCAGATGTAACCTTCGACGCAGCTCTTGTGAAAGGGGCAGTGGCAGGCCTGCTGGATGGCGGAGGAGTTCTGCGGAGGCGGCACTAGGAGATGGCCGATCTCGGGATGAAGCAGGCCGTGGAGGAGCTGGCCATTGACCAGGACGCCGCCGCCCACGCCGGTGCCGACGGTGATGTAGATGAGAGGATCCGTGTCCTGCCCGGCGCCCCAGAGGTATTCGCCGAGGACGGCGGCATTGACGTCGGTGTCCCAGGCGACGGGGACGTGGTAGCGGTCCTGGAGCTTGGGGACGATGTTGGTGAACTGCCAGCCGGGCTTGGGCGTGGAGGTGATGTAGCCGTAGGTCTCGCTTTTCCTGTCGAGATCGATGGGGCCGAAGGAGCCGATGCCGATGGCGGCGATGGAGCCGTACTTCGACTTGGCCATGGAGAGGAAGCGGGTGACGCCCGCGAGGGTGTCTTCCGGCGTGGTGGTGGGGATGCGGGTGACATCCCGCATGTCGTGAGGGCCGGTGCCGACAGCGCAGACGAACTTGGTGCCGCCGGCCTCGATGGCGGCGATGAGAGGGGCTTCTTCGCTCATGATTGCGGACGCACGGCGGCGGAGTCCCGGATGCCGAGGCTGGAGTAGATCTCGCGCGTGGCGTGGGATTTGTTGAGGGTGTAGAAATGGATGCCGTCCACGCCGTGGTCGAGGAGGTCGCGGCACTGCTCGGTGGCGTAGTGGACGCCGACCTTCTGCACTGCTGCCTCGTCATTGCCGCAACGCTGGATGGCGCGCAGCAGCTTGGCAGGATAACGGGCACCGGCGGCGAGCTCGGCCATGCGGCGCATGCCGGAGGCGCTGGTGATGGGCATGATGCCGGCGATGATGGGGATGTTGATACCGGCGAGCTGGCAGCGCTCGCGGAAGTCGTAGAAGTCGTGGTTGTCGAAGAAGAGCTGGGTGCAGATGTAGTCGGCACCGGCATCGACCTTGGCCTTGAGGTAGTCCATTTCCAGAACGCGGTTGGGCGTGGTGGGATGGCCTTCGGGGAAACCGGCGACGCCGATGCCGAAGCCGCGCGGGTCAGGATGCGCGCCGGTGTCGATGAATTTGCGGATGAAGGCCACCAGGTCAGCCGCGTGCTGGAAGGCGTCCTTGGCGCGGTCGTAGTTGGCGAGGTTCCGGGGAGGATCGCCGCCGAGGGCGAGGATGTTGCTGACGCCCGCTTCTGCGTAACGCTCCAGAATGGACTCAATGTCTCCCTCGCTGTGGCAAACACAGGTGAGGTGCGGGACGGGGTCGAGCGTGGTGGTCTTTTTGATGCGGACCACGAGGTCGTGCGTCAGCTCGCGGGTGGAGCCGCCCGCGCCGTAGGTGACGCTGACAAAGGAGGGCTTGAAGGCCTCCAGCTCGCCGATGGTCTGATACAGCGCCTCGGAAGCCTCCGCCGTTTTGGGCGGGAAGAATTCAAACGAGAGCGTGGGACGCTGGGCTTTGAGAATGTCGGCGATGTGCATCGAGTGCGGTTTCTTTGTTCCCGGTTCTCTGTTCTCTGTTCCCGGTTTATCTGTTCCCTGTTTATCAGGCGAGGTGCTCGCCTTTGAGGACGTCTTCGAGGGTCTGGCGCTCGCGGACAACGGTGGCCTTGTCGCCATCGACGAGGATCTCGGCGGGCATGGGGCGGGTGTTGTAGTTTGAGGCCATGGTGAAGCCGTAGGCACCGGCGCTGAGGACGGCGAGGTATTCGCCTTCTTTGACGAGGGGGATTTCGCGGTTCTGGGCGAGGAAGTCGCCAGACTCGCAGATGGGGCCGACGACATCCACTTTCTCGACGGTGGCGTCCGCGGGCTGCTTCAGCGGAACGATCTGGTGCCAGCCTTCATAGAGCGTGGGGCGGATGAGGTCATTCATGCCGGCATCGACGATCTTGAAGGTCTTGGCGGAGCCGCGCTTTTCATAGAGCACCTTGGTGAGCATGGTGCCGGCATTGCCGACCATGAAGCGGCCGGGCTCGCACAGAATGCGGAGGCCGAGAGGCTCAAGGTGGGGGACGACGGCCTCGGCGTAGGCCTGGATGGTGAGGGGGTGGACCTCGGCGTTTTCCTGCCACCAGGTGACATCGCCGGAGTCGAGGCTCTGCTTGTAGTTGATGCCGATGCCGCCGCCGATGCTAAAGAACTCGATGCCGTACTTCTGCTTCACCTGGGTGACGAGGGGGATGACCTTCTGCACGGCCTCAAGGAAGGGCGCGACATTGGTGAGCTGCGAGCCGATGTGCATCTGCAGGCCTTTGATGACCAGGTTTGGGCACTCGGAGGCGACGCGGGCGTAGACGTCGAGGATCTGGTCGAAGTCGATGCCGAATTTGTTTTCGCTCTTGCCGGTGGTGATTTTGGCGTGGGTCTTGGCATCCACGTTGGGATTCACGCGGACAGCGACAGGGGCCTTCATGCCGAGCTCGCCGGCGACCTGATTGATGTAATGCAGCTCGGCCTCGGACTCGGCATTGAAGCTGTAGATGCCCTGCTTGAGGGCGTACTCGATTTCATCGCGGGTTTTGCCGACGCCGGCGAAGGTGCACTTGGCGGGATCGCCACCGGCCTTGATGACGCGGTAGAGCTCACCGGCGGAGACGATGTCGAAACCGCCGCCGAGTTTGGCGATGGTGCTGAGGACGGCGATGTTGGAGTTGGCCTTCACCGCATAGCAGATGAGGTGGTTCAGCTTGGCCAGGGAGGCGTCCAGACGGGTGTAGTGGCCGGTGATGGTGGCCTTTGAATACACGTAGAGAGGCGTGCCGTGTTTCTCGGCAAGGGACTGCAGGGGGACGTTTTCGGCGAATAACTGGCCTTGGTGGTAGCGGAAGCTGTGCATAAGCGGGCCGCGTAGATAGGCGGGAATCAGCCCGGTGCAACTCTGCTAAGGTTCAACTGGGACGCATTTCCACGAGTTTCCGGCCGGAGGAGAGCATGTCCACCAGCCACTGGCGCATGGCTTTGAAGCCCCGAAGGAGGGCGCCATCCACGACCTCCTGGCAGCCGAAGCGGCGGGCGATGTCTTCCTCCACCCGGCGGTAACGCGGGAGGAGGATGAGGGTGCTGCGCGGCGTGGCGGCGACCTCGTCTGGACGGTGGGCGAGCGAGGGATGCAGCAGACCTTTGTAGATGACCATGCCGGCGTCCGGCACGGGAATGCGGCGTTCCGGAAGAACCAGCCAGGGGTGGTAGGTGAGGACAGGGGTGCCGGAGGGGTCCTGCCTGAGCCTGACCATGGTGCGCACGGGGACCCCCTGAGTGCGGCGGGCGAGGAAGCCTTTCACGCCACCTTCGAGATCGGTGGCGGCGGCGCGTTTGTTGAGCAGGAAATCGCGGCCCATGAGAGTGCCGAAGAGAGTGAGGCGGAAGGACCAGCCCGCGAAGAGGAGGCCGATGAGGATGAGGACGAGCGAGACGGCGGCACCGGCATAGGGATGGATGAGGGTGGCGCCGGCGACGAGGGCCATGAGGGAGAGTTTCACGAGCTTGAGGCCGGCATCGACAATGCCGAAGGGCGAGAGGGCGATGAGGACATTGATGGCGTGAGAGCTGAGCCAGACGACCAAGAAGGCCACGATGGCGACCGGGATGGAGATCCAGGGAGTGTGGACGCTGAAGTCGATGAGGCTGGCCAGGGGCATGACGGCGAGGCCGGAGCCCGCGAATTCATTCAAGGCCTGGGGCTGCGCTTTTTCAAAGTGGGCCATGGCGAGGGCCACGAGGGGGACAAAACCGACGCTGGCGACGAGGGCGCTCACTTTGTTTTCGAAGAGCTCCAAGAAGTCGAGGGGCTTTTTGACGAGCGCCGGGGCGGCGGCGCCCAGGAAGTCTTTGAGGAAGCAGATGGCAAGAAGGACGAGGCCGGTGCCCCAGACGCCAGGGTGGCAGTACCACGGCAGGCGATGGCGCAGGTGGGGCTCCGTTTTGTAATAAGTCCACACGCCCATGACGCTGACGCCCATGAGGGGACTGATGGCGACGCCGGTGATCTCGGAGATGCCCTGGGAAAGGCTGACGCCGGGGAGAAGCATGGACTCCTTGAGCTTGGCGGCGGGGGCGGGGGCGGGGTCCGTGGCGGGCGGGGCCGCGTGGAGAAGTGAGCTGCCCAACAGCAAGGCAAACAGGGTGACGAATAGGCGGCGCGTGAACGAGGGATTCATGGCGGGTGCGGGTTGGGTTGGCCACTATCATGCACACGAATGCCGCCGGGGCACGGCACAATCGGGGGCGGGGTTTGTAACCGCTGGTGCTTCTAGCACCGGTTGGGACGAGAAGATGGCTGCGGGTGTCTGCCACCTGCTGCGGGCTCGGAGGCCCGCGCTCCTGGGCGCTGGGCTTTCCAAAGGCTGTGGTGCGTTTGAAAGCGGCGATGCTGCCGGACTCTGTCTTACTTGCCGAGCGCCTTGGTGATTTCTGCGGCGACCTGCTGGGCGAGGTACTCGCTGCCGGCGGCGGAGTAATGCACGTCGTGCGGGTTTTGCAGCGTGGCGAGCTTGGGGGTGATGTGGGCGTTGAGGTCGTCGATGGCGACGCCGTTTTCAGTCATCACTTTGGCGGCGATTTCGTTGTATTCTTTGACCTGGCCGAACTTGCGGGGTGGATTGAGGTCGCCGTCGGGGATGGGGGTGGTGGTGGCCCAGATGAGCTTGGCGCCGGTCTTCTTCAAAGTAGCGACGAGGCTGCGGAGATTGGCCTCGTAGTCGGCGGGCTCGACCTGGCGTTTGCCATCGGGCATGAACTTGAGGTCGTGGATGCCCCAGTTGAAGTGGATGACGTCCCATTTGCTGGTGCCGAGCCATTTGGCGATGTTTGCCACGCCGTTTTTAGTAGGGCCGCCATTGGTGGGAATGCGGTGGACGTTGGCCTTGCCCTCCAGGAGCTTCCGCACGGGGAGGGTGTAGCCGATGGAGATGGAGTCGCCGATGAGCAGGACGCGCGGGAGGCCCGCGACATCCTGGATGGGGTCCATCGCGGGACTGGGCGGACGCTTGGCCTTGGCGGGCTGCTGCGCGGAGGCACTGACGAGGATGAGAAGGAATGCGAGAGCGGTGGTGAGGCGGTTCATGGAACTGCCTTCACTGCCCCAGAGCGCTCAATCTTTCAGACGATCTCGACGCCGACCTGGCCGCTGTTGTCCATCTCGCCAATGATTTTGGCGTTCTTGCCGCAGGTGAGGGCTTTGTCGGCGTCTGCCGCGGAGACGATGGCGACCCAGCCGAGGCCCATGTTGAAGGTGTCGATGGCGTCCTTTTTGTCGGCGTGGCGGAGGACCTTCTGCACGACGTCGTTTTGCCAGAAGGGGATGCGCAGATTGGCGCCGAGACCGCGCTTGAGGAACATGCGGCCAAGGTTTTCGGGGAGGCCGCCGCCGGTGATGTGGGCCATGGCCTTCGGGCGGATGCCTGCGGCTTTGAGAGCGGCGGGCTGCTCATGATAAAGCAGCGTGGGCAGCAGGAGGGTGCGCATTTCGTCCTCGCTGAACTGGATGTTTTCCTTCTCGATGATGCGGCGGACGAGGCTGAAGCCATTGGCGTGGAAGCCGGCGCTGGGCCAGCCGATGAGGACGTCGCCCGCGGCGATGGTGCCGGGATCAAGCAGGTCTTCCTTTTCGCAGGCGCCGATGGCGAAGCCGCTGAGCTCGACCATGCCTTCGGGCACCATGCCGGGCATTTCGGCCGTTTCACCGCCAGCGAGGATGCAATTGCAGGCCTCGAGGTATTCGGTCATGCCGGCGATGATGCGGGTGATCTGGGTCTTCTGGATCTTGGGGATGCCCACGTAGTCGAGGAACATGATGGGGTCCGCACCGGTGGTGAGGACATCGTTCACGTTCATGGCGACGAGGTCTTTGCCGGCGGCTTCGAGCTGGTCGTGCTTGAGGAGGAGCTCGATCTTGGTGCCGACGCCGTCGCATCCGGTGAGGATGATGGGGTGCTTGTAGCCGCTGAGGTCGTAGGCGGCGGCGAAGAGGCCGAAGGGATTGGCCAGCTTCCGCTTCTGCTGGGTGCGCTTCACCAGGACGCCGATGTCATCGACGAGCGATGCTGCTTCGTGGATGTCGACGCCGGCTTGTTTGTAGGTGTGTGCGGAGGAGCTGCTCATGGAAAAAAGGTGGCCTGCTGACTAGCCCGAAAGCGGGTGGGGCTCAAACGGAAACTTGGCGGGCGGGGGAGGCGCCCTCCCCTGCCCTGCGGGAACGATTTGGGTGGCCGACGCAAGGGCGGCGATCTGGCGACGTAGGTTGTTCAGCCTCCTGCCTTTACGCGCATGAAAACCGGCCTCCCCCCACCCACGAGCATTTCACAGGCTTTCAGCCCGGCGGGCGGCGATTTGCTGCGCGTCGGCTCGACCCGGCGGGGCTTTTTGCAGACGGGGCTCGCCGGACTGGCGGGGATTTCCCTGCCCTCTCTCTTTCAGCAGCAGGCGCTGGCCGCAGCGGCGGGACAGGTGACGCGGAAGACGAATGTGGTGCTCTTCTGGCTCTCGGGCGGACCGAGCCACATCGACATGTGGGATCCGAAACCGGAGGCGCCGAGCGAGATCCGCGGTCCCTTTGGGCACATCCCGACGAAGGTGCCGGGGATTCATGTGTGCGAGCATCTGCCGCTGACGGCGAAGATCATGGACCGGCTGACGCTGGTGCGCTCGGTGGACTGCAGCGCGAGCGATCACACGCCCATCACCATGCAGGCCTGCAACCCGCTGGCACGGCGCACGAATGACGGGCGCGATGGCGGCGGCTATCCATCCATGGGCTCGATCGCCGCGAAGTTTCGCGGGGCCAATGCGCCGGGCATTCCAGGGTATGTGGCGCTGGCGGATTCACTGCCCGCCGACATCTGGGGCGCGGGCCACATGGGCAATGCCTTCAATCCGGTGAGCGGCAAGGATCTGGCGGGGCGGCTCAAACTGGTGGACGGGCTGAGCCTTGAACGCCTTGGCAACCGCCGTGAGCTGGCGGAGCAAATGGACCAGTGGAAGCGCGGCATTGGCGCGAATGAGTCCATCGCCTCAGCAGACCACTTCACGCAGCAGGCTTATGAAGTGCTGATGGCGGGCAGTGCGCAGCGGGCGCTGAATCTGGAGGAAGAACCTGCCGCGATGCGGGACCGATACGGGCGCGACAGCATCGGCGAAAAGGCGCTGCTAGCGCGGAGGCTCATCGAAGCGGGCTCCACCTTTGTGACCGTGAGCGGTGCGTGGGGCTATTTTGACCACCATGGCGATGAGGTGAAGTGGGGCGGCATCAAGAAAGGCCTCACACCGCTGCTGCCGAGTGTGGACCGCACGCTGCATGCCATTGTCACTGATCTCGAAGACCGTGGGCTGCTGGACAGCACGCTGATTCTGATGATGGGCGAGTTTGGACGCAGTCCGGTGATCAACAAAAATGCGGGCCGCGACCACTGGCCGCGTGTGATGTCGATGGTGATGGCGGGCGGTGGCTTGCGCCATGGACAGGTGATCGGCAGCACGGACAAGCATGGCGGAGAGATCGACTCCCGCCGCGTGGCGCCGGGAGATCTCGCCGCGACGGTGTTTCACCATCTGGGAATCGAACAGAATACGAACTGGATCGATCCGCAGGGCCGCCCGCGACCGATCGTGCATGAGGGTGGCAGGGTGATGGCGGAGCTGCTGTGAAGCGGCTGCCGCAGCGCTGGGTGGCGCGCCCGGAACCGGCTGCTGCGAAGCCGCGAAGCGAACCCGGTACTACAATACGGCGGCTGCGGACTGCGATGCGCTGCGGCGAAACACGCGATCACGGGAGGCTCATCAAGAAGCGGGAGTGCGGTTCTCGATGGCGGAGACCATCTGGCGGATGTGGGGCTTGACGCCCTCACGCGGCTTCATGATGGCGAGGCTCTGGTCGAAGGAGCCCCATTTGAGCACCTTAATGTTCACATTGCGGGCACCCCATTCATTCATGGAGGCCTTGGAAGGACGGTAGAGGTCGATGGTGCGGGTGCCGACGAGAGCGGAGCCGTAGTCGTCCACCTGATAAACGCAGGATTCGCCTTCAATTTTGAACTGGGTGCCGACGGGGTAAACGGACCAGTCGGTGGCAGCGCTGCGCACAGCGCCGAATTTGAGGGTGCTGCCAACGGCGCTTTTGGCACCGTAAACGATGTGGTCGCTTTCACTTTGAGTGTAGGCGGTTGTCTTCACATTGCTGATGGTGCTGCCGGAACGCACGCTCACGAGCTTTCGTGGGGCGACCTTGGAAACACTCTGGCAGGAAGCACAACCCGCGCAGAGCGCGGCCAACAGGAACAAGCGGAGGTTAGTCATTTGGGGGTTTTTGGGCGGCGTCATTTTGCACGCCCGGGGGTGAAGAATCAGACATGGGGTGCGCGGAGGTGTTCGATCTTTTTGAGCTCCCTAAAGGCACCCTCAGCATTCCCCATAAAAATTATAAGCTGTATCCTTCCCAGAGCCTCGGAGGCGAAGGAATCGCCCATGGCCTGCCGTTTTTCCCGTCATGAGATTGTTTTTGCTCCTCGCGGTGTGTCTTCACATCAGCCCATGTTTCGCGGAAGAATACGACCTCGTACTTAACAACGGCCGAGTGATGGACCCGGCGACTCGTCTGGACGCGGTACGCCATCTTGGCATTCGTGGCGGGAAGATCGCCGCGATCTCCCACACGCCGCTCGCCGGTAAAAGAATTCTGGATGTGAAGGGACAGGTCGTCGCACCGGGCTTCATCGACCTCCATGCACATGGACAGACCACGAGTGACATGCAGATCAAAGCCTGTGATGGTGTCACCACGGTGCTCGACCTGGAAGCAGGTGTGTATCCGGTGGCGGCGTGGTATCGTTCAATGGAAGGCACGGCACCGCTGAACTACGGAGCCACGGTGGGCCACATCGCCGCGCGCTTTGCCGCATTTCATCCGGGGATGGAGATCGGCCACTGGGCGGTCAACCGCGCCAAGGTCGCGGGACTCGGTGCAAAGCCTGATGGAGCGAACAAGGTGGCGACGGATGCGGAACTCAAGCTCATGGGAGATGCGATCAAGCGTGGGCTCGATGAGGGAGCGCTGGGCATTGGCTTTGGCATCAACTACACGCCTGCCGCCGCACCGAGCGAGATCGAAGCCATGTTTCGCATCGCCGCGGAGCGCCGAGTGCCGGCGTTTGTGCATACGCGCGCCTTTGGCATCGCCGCAATCGAGGAGACGATCAACGCCGCCAAAGCGACCGATGCGGCGCTGCACATCGTACACATCGGCAGCAGCGCCATCGGCGACATGAGGGAGGTTTTGAAACTCATCGATGCCAGCAAGACCGCGGGCATGGACATCAGCACGG
The DNA here is from genome assembly GCF_044227185.1 of Prosthecobacter sp. GTDB lineage: Bacteria > Verrucomicrobiota > Verrucomicrobiia > Verrucomicrobiales > Verrucomicrobiaceae > Prosthecobacter. The sequence goes on from NZ_JBGAFO010000004.1 coordinate 221,163, forward strand.
AGGTGTATCCCTACACCGCCGCGTCCACCGTGCTGGAGTCCGCGATGTTTAATCCCGGCTGGCAGGCCAATCTCAAGATCGACTACGGGGATCTCGCCTGGGCCGCGACGGGTGAACGGCTGACACAGGAGAGTTTCGAACGCTACCGCAAGGAGGGCGGCTGGGTGATCATTTACATGATGAAGGATGAAAACGTGGAGATGGCCATCGCGCATCCGGGTGTGATGATCGCGAGCGACGGGGTTCCCTTCATCGATGGCACAGGCCATCCGCGCGGCGCGGGGACCTTCGCACGCGTGCTGGGGCACTACTCACGCGAAAAGAAGCTGCTGCCGCTGATGGATGCACTGGCCAAGATGACGATCCTGCCCGCGCAGCGGCTGGAGGGATACGTTCCGATGATGAAAAACAAAGGCCGCATCGCCCTGGGAGCCGACGCGGACATCACCGTTTTCAATCCAGCGACGGTGATTGATCGCGCCACCTTTGAGTCGCCAACGACACCTTCCGCCGGCATTCCGCATGTCATCGTGAACGGCGTTCCCGTCGTGCTGGAAGGCAAACTCGTGAAAGAAGCCCGTCCTGGATGCGCTGTAAGAATCAACCCATGAAATCCATTCTTCTAAGCCTCCTCTTTGGCACCGCCCTGCTCGCAGAAGACGTACCGCAGTGGCGGGATCTTTTTAACGGCAAGGATCTCACCGGCTGGGTGGATGTGAACACGAGCAAGGAGACGTGGAGCGTGAAGGATGGAATGCTGATTTGCAAAGGACAGCCGATCGGCGTGATGCGCAGCGAGAAGCAGTATGAGAACTTCATGCTGCACATCGAATGGATGCACATGGAGGCGGGCGGAAACTCCGGCGTGTTTGTGTGGAGCGAGGGGGCCGTGACGGAGGGGCGAAACCTGCCCAAGGGCATGGAGGTGCAGATGCTGGAGCTGGAGTGGCCGAAGCTGCATCCGGGAAAAGACGGCCAGCCGAATCACCCAGGCTATGTCTCAGGAGAGCTGTTTGGCGCGAACGGGCTGGAGGGCGTGCCGGACAATCCGCGCGGACGACGCAGCATGTCCTGGGAGATGCGCTGCAAAGGCAAGGGCGAGTGGAACACGTATGATGTGGTGTGCGTGGATGGGACGGTGAAGCTCTCGATCAACGGGAAGTTTGTGAACGGGATCAGCCAGTCCACGGTGCGCAAAGGGTACCTGTGCCTGGAGTCGGAGGGGGCGGAGATTCATTTCAAGAACATCCGCATTCTGGAGCTGCCTGGCGGCATGGTGACGCCGGAGCAGACGGCTCCGGTGGTGGGGAAGTAAGCTACTTCGTCTGCTGCATCAGGTCCTGGACCTTGGTGGTGATCAATTCCTCCACGGTCTCGGTGTAGGGGGCGCGGTGGCCGTATTCGAACATGCCGGTGGCGCCTTCATAGCCGCCTTCCTTGAGTACACGGAGGCTGGGGATGTAGCTGGTGAGGTCGTTGTTGTAACCGCAAACCCAGGTGCTGTTCCAGCCATAAGCGGCTTTGAATTTGAGGGAGTAATCGACCACGGTTTCGCCAGTCAGTGCGATGAACTGAAAATCTGCGCCGAAGCGCCACACCTGAACGGGATATTGAATGCGGTCCGGGGGTGAGCCGAGGGTTTCGTACTGGCGGATGAAGTGCTCGAACTCGCGCCTGGGCATGCCGGTGAGATTGGGGAGGCGCTGCTTGAGTTCTTCGAGAGGAATGCCGGGCTGCAGCAGGAGTTTTGTTTCTCCCATGGCGGCGTGGATGGGGCCGCTGAGAGGATTCATTTTGCCGGCGACGACCTGGCGCACGCCTTCGGCGAGAACGCTTCCATACATGCGGGCGAGTTCGGTGGCCTCCATGTCTTTATCCTTGCCGCGAATGCGTGGGAGTGGATTGGCATCGCCGCCGCAATTTTGCACAAACATGGCGATGGAGCCGGGGAAGGACTTTTCCAGTTCGAGCTGCGCGAAACCGGCGTAGTCGCCATTGATGCTGAGGCCGCCCAGGGCGGTGGTGTGGCAGGAGTAGCCGAAGAGGATGGCTTTGAGATCGCTGCCGGATTTGACGGTGATGACGGGGACGTCTTGATCCACCTGACCGCCGAGGGCGCGGCTCTCCGGGCCACGAGAGCGGCGGCGGTTCACGGCGACTCCGGCGAGGCCCTGCTCAAAGGCGAGCTCTGCGGGCGCGAGGTTTGCAATGGCTGCGCCGATGACTTCTTCATACTTTGCATAGACCCTGGCGGTGTAGCGGTCCTTCACCGCGGTCTCCTCCGGCGTGAACTCATAGTAGAGCCAGAGCACGTCCTCCGTGACGGGACAGGAGTGGTTGTGCGAGGTGTTCAAGATCAGGCGCTCACGCGGGATGCCGTGTTTTTCCTGAGCGGCCTTCGCAATGATCGTGATCATTTTGTCGCTCAATCCGACGAGGTCTGCGGTGACGAGGACGGAGGTGGCGCCGGAGTCATCCTTGAGCGCGAGCGCTTTCAGCCAGATGGGATGCTCCACGCGCTGGGACATGCGGGTCTTGCCGCCGTAGCCGGCGAGGGGCACTGGCTCTGGGGGCGTGATGTCGGCTTTGGCCGCGCCGGCCTGCCAGGCTGCAGAAAGTGAGAAAGGCGGCAGGAGGAGAGCGAGGCAGATCAGTTTCATGCGCTACGGTACGCATTGAAGCTGACAAAGCTAGCCACCTTCGAGCAGTGCCTAGTGAGGCCACCTCAGCCCGTACTTTGACATCGCGGCGCCTTCGTCCACTCTCACCACATGGTCATTCCCTATTACTGGGCTGAAGCACGCCTGCAGCACAAGACCCCTTCGCGCCAAATCACGGTGCAGCGCTGGGGATGGTCCGACATCAGTCAGGAGGATGCGCAGCTGCTGGCCGACCAGCGGGCGCAGGAAGCGATGACGCGGATCGAGTCGGGTGAGAAGCTGAGGCGAAGGGAGCCAAAAGCCGCTTACGACTGCGTGGACAACGTGCCCATCCGCGAAGAAGTGGTGTCACAACACGGGAATGCAGTGATCACGCGCAACAGTTATGGGTCGCTGTGCCTGAACACGCCTGATGTTTTCTTTGCCGATGTGGATGCGTCTCCGCAGGGAATGCTGCAGATGAGCCTGAGAGGCTGCCTGCTGCTGGTCGTTCTCGGCGTGGTGACCGGCATCCTGACGAAATCGGTCATGGCCGGCCTGGGTCTGGTCATCGGCCTGCCCTGGCTGGCCTCGGCGATCATGGGTCAGATCAACAAGCAGCGGCTTTCCAGGGCGGAGGCCCAGGCCAAAGAGGAGGCGTTGACGGCCATTGAGGCTTTTTCCACCGGCCGTCCAGCCTGGTATCTGCGTGTGTATGAAACTCCCGCGGGATACCGCCTGCTGGCCATGCATGATCTCTTCGACCCGGCCGGCGATGCGGCCAAAGAAGCGCTGGAGGCGCTGAACGCCGACAAGAGATTCGTGCGGCTGTGCGCGGTGCAGGGATGCTTCCGCGCACGGGTGAGCCCGAAGTACTGGCGAATGAAATACAAAGTGCCGCTGAGCCTGCCAAAATCCAAATGGCCCTTCCCCAAGGAACACGTGCCTCTGCGGCAGCAGTGGATCGAGGCCTATGACCAGCGCTCGCCCAAATACGCCTCGTGCCGGTTCATCAAGGATCTAGGCAGCGGCATTGTGCATCCGGAAGCCGAGGCGGTGCGCGCCGTGCATGATGCATACTGTCGTGCGCAATCGGACCTGCCTCTGGCGTGAACGACAAAGCCAGGCTTCATGGCGGCATGATTTTAAAGGCTTCGTACATGAAGAAGGCGAGGCCTGCATAACCGGGATGGGAGCGGTAGGTGTCATCCACGGCTTTCAAGGAGGCCATCATCTGCGTTTCGGTTTTGCCATAGAAACCTTCCATCTTGGGACCGATGTCAGCCATTTTGGCGCCGACGAAGACTTTGGCCTTGGTGGTGTCCGCGTAGGCGATGGTCTTGGCGACAAGGGATATGATGCCGTTTTTCCCTTCGGCGGCGTCGCGGTAGCTCATGATGGCGACGTGATCGACGCAATCGAGCAGGTGTTTGGCCGCGTCTTTGGTGACGCCTTGATAGTCGACGGGGTAGGTGGGCTTGCCTTCCGCTGTGGTTTTGTCCAGCCAGAAGACGATGTCCACGCCGTAGATGAGCGCCGGGTCCGCAGTGTGCGCCCGGGAAACGGCTTTGTGATGAACCTCCACAAACTGGGTCAAAAGCTCGCACTTCTGGGGGATGTCTGCTTTTTTCCACTGGGGGAGACCGTGCGGCTCAATGTCAAGATGCACGCCGTCGAAATGGGCGTCTGCCGGGCCCTCGTGATTGAAGGCAAGGATGCCGTCCACACTGGCGAACACGATGGCGTGCTTGGTGCTTAAGGCGTGGGAGGGATCGCCGAACAGGGCGTGGATGCGGAGGGAGTGGGCGTGGGCGCGCTGAATGAAAGCGCGCGTTTGATCGGCGTTTTTCAGTGAACGCCCGCCATCCGCAAGGCGTTCAAAATGCACCTGCCAGAAAAGATCGGTGATCTGCCTTTTGGCGCAGAAGTCGAACAGGAAGTCGCCGGCAGCAGCGGAAGCGGCGATGTCATCGGTCTTGTAGATCCACATGCCACGCATCTCCGCGGCCGGCAAAGCGGCTGCAGTCATCAGTACCAACAGCAGCGACAGAATGAACCTCATGCCAGAATCTCCTTCACCACCCTGCCCTTCACATCCGTGAGGCGGAAATCACGGCCGCCATGGCGGTAGGTGAGGCGTTCGTGATCGAGGCCGAGGAGGTGCAGCATGGTGGCGTGCAGATCGTGGATATGGACCCGGCCATCCACAGCGGCGTAGCCGAGTTCATCCGTGGCGCCATGGATGTGGCCGGCTTTCACGCCGCCTCCGGCCATCCACATGGAGTAGCCTTTGTTATTGTGGCCGCGGCCATCGAGCGAGGCGTCATCCGGTGAACGGCCAAACTCGCCGCCCCAGAGCACGAGGGTGTCTGAGAGCAAGCCGCGCTGATCGAGATCCTGCAGGAGGCCGGCGATGGGCTTGTCGATCTGGGCGCAGTTTCGCGTCATGCCGCTGAAGAGCGAACCGTGCAGATCCCACTCGGTGTGGCTGATTTCAATGAAGCGCACGCCGGCTTCCGCAAAGCGCCGTGCAAGGAGACACTGCCTGCCAAAGGATTCGGTAGCGGGTTTGTCCGCGCCGTAGAGCTGCAGCGTGGACTTGCTCTCGCCGCTGAGGTCCATGACGCGCGGCAGCTCCCCCTGCATGCGGAAAGCGAGCTCGCAGGACTCGATGAGGCCTTCGATGCGCGGGTCGGCCGTTTTGGCAAAGAGATCGCGGTTCATGGCCTGGAGCAGATCGAGCTGCCCGCGCTGGGCTGCGCTGGTGAGGCGGGGATTGCTGATGTCTCCGAGCGTGAGCGGCGCGCCGGGCTGGCTGATGTTTCCCAGCATGGTGGCGGAGCATGCGGCGGGAAGAAAAGCGCTGGAATAGTAGCGGATGCCGCCGAGAGCGGTGAGAGGATTGATGGAGATGAAGCCGGGCAGGCTGGCATTTTCCGTGCCGAGGCCATGCACGGCCCAGGCGCCCATGGAGGGCCGCACAAACTGGAAGCTGCCGGTGTGAAGCTGCTCCAGGGCCTGTGGATGATTTTCATTGTCCGTGGCCATGCCGCGCAGCACACAGAGCTTGTCCGCATGCCGGGCGATCTCCGGCATGAGCTCCACGACATCGATGCCGCTCTGGCCGTGCTTCGCGAATTTCCAGCGTGAGCCGAGGAGCTTTGTTTTTGCCACCCGGCCCGCCTGCCCATGACGGGCGGAGAGCTCGGGTTTGGGGTCGAAAGTTTCCATCTGCGAGGGGCCCCCGCGCATGCAGAGAAAGATGACGCGCTTTGCCGTAGCGGGGAAATGCGTGGACTTCACCGCCAGCGGGCCTGCGGCATCGCGCGCGGCGCTTTCCGCCGCCATGCTGGCAAAGGCGAGCCAGCCGAAGCCTGCGGAGCCGCGGCGGAGGAGATCACGACGGGTTAAAAGCGAGGAGTTCATGGGCTGATGCGAAACTCTGCCGAGGACATCACGGTCTGGCAAAGGGTGGTCCAGGTGTCTTCATTGCCATTCGTGACAAAGAGCAGCATGCGCTGCATTTCTTCGGGTGCAGGCGCACGTGCAAAAGCAAGCGCGTAAAGGCGGGTGATGCGTTCACGGTCGCCTTTGGTCCCGGTGAGGAGGCGCTGTGCCGCATGACGTGCCTGCCCGATCACCCAAGGGTTGTTCATGAGATAGAGCGACTGCGCGGGCAGAATGCTCTCATCCCTCTGGGCCACGGGGCGCTCGGGTGCGGCAAAATTGAACAGCGTGAAAACTTCAGGCAGGCTGCCGCGCACCACGGGCAGATAGACGCTGCGATGGGTGTCCACCATGGCGGCCGGGATGACGAAGGGTTTGAAGGAGGAGAGCTCGGCGTTTTTTTGCGGGTGGAAGCGCTCCAGGAACTGCTTCTGCGGCGGATAAGGATCAAGCTGGCCGCTGAGAGCGAGGATGGAGTCGCGGAGCACCTCGGCCTCGACGAGGCGGGGACTCATGCGCCAGAGATAAATATTGTCAGGATCGCTCGCCAGATTGGCGGATGAGGCAGCGCTGCTCATGCGATAGGTTTTGGAGAGGACGATCTCTTTGATGAGCGCCTTCACTGACCAGCCGCTGTCCATGAACCTGACGGCGAGGTAGTCGAGCAACTCGGGATGCGAGGGCTTTGAGCCATTCACACCGAAGTCATCCACCGTGGTGACGAGCGCACGACCGAAGAGCTTCTGCCAGATGCGATTCACATACACGCGGGCGGTGAGCGGATTGTCGCGGTGCGTGAGCCACTGCGCGAGTTCCAGGCGCCCGCTTTGTTTCTGCGCGGGAGGCGGCGCGTCTTTGAGTGAGATGACCTGCAGAAAGCCCCGGGGCACAGGAGAGCCGAGATTGGTTGTCTCACCACGGACGTGAATGCGGCAGTTTTCGATCTTCTCGCGATCACGCGCGCCCATGGTCCATGCAGGCTGCGGCGGCGCGGCGTCCTGCATGGTTTCGACGGATTTTTCCAGCGCCGTGACTTTGACATTCCAGTCGGCCACTTTGGCCTCCATGCTGGCGATTTCCGCGGCGAGCTGATCTTTCTCCGCTCCGCTCAGTGTGCCGAGGCGGCGCTTCATTTCCGGGATGCGCTTGGAGATGCCGTAGCGGGAGGAGCGCGCTTCGTGCATGGTCAGCGTCTCGGCGTCGAGCTTGCGGAAATATTCCAGCGCTGCAGGGGCGAGAGATTCGGCAGATGTGCCGAGCGCATGCCACTCTGTGTGGTGATAGGCGGTGGCCTTGATGCCGCGGGGGCCGTAGCCGTAGAGCGGCTGGGTGCTGCGCAGGATGCCGGCCAGCGCGTAGTAGTCCGCCGTGGGGATGGGATCGAACTTGTGATCGTGACAGCGGGCGCAAGCTACGGACAGCCCGAGCACGCTGCGGCTGATGGTCTCGATCTGCTCGTCGATGACATCCATGCGGAAGATCTCCGGCTTGGACTCTTCATAGGCTTTTGAGCCAAGCGCCAGGAAGGCGGTGGCGGTGAGCTGCTCATCGCGCTGCGCCTGGTTTTTTGCTGGCATCAGGTCGCCGGCGATCTGCTCGCGCAGGAACACATCGTAGGGTTTGCCGGCATTGAACGAGGCGATGACGTAGTCGCGATAACGCCAGGCGTGGTAGAAGATGATATTGCGGTCGCGACCGTTGCTGTCCGCATAGCGCGCGGCGTCCAGCCAGTGACGGCCCCAGCGCTCGCCGAAATGCCGGGAGGCTAGGAGTTGATCCACAAGCGCGGGGATATCTGTCTGATCTGTGCGGTCAGGTGGCAGGCCGGTGAGATCGAGATAAAGGCGGCGAATGAGGCTCGCTGCGTCGGCTTCGCCATTCGGCGTGAGCTTCTGTTCCGCGCGCTTGGCCGCGACAAGACTGTCGATGGTGACCTGGGCCGGTGATTGCGGCGGGACGAGTGACCAGAGCTTTTTTCCCTCCTCGATGCTCATGCCCGCGCCGTGAGCAAAGCCCACGGCGAGCAGACAGAGCGGAGCGAGAGAACGCACGACGTACTATTGCTTGAGCTCGGCCGCCATTTCCAGCAGGGCGTCCATCATTTTCACGGAGGCCTGAGGCTCGAGGTTGTTGGTGCCGGGCCAGGTCTCGTAGCCGCCGAGCTCGAAGTGGCGCGGGGTGGGCATGTAGCCGTAGTAGCCATTGGCGAGCTCGACCATGAAGGAATGGGCGAAGGGGCTGCGCTTGCGGAATTCGACGCCGGTTTCGGCGAAGGTCTCGGTGGGCGTGGTGCCGATGCAGATGTCTCCGATGCGGAACATCTGCACGGGGGCCTTTGTCTCCGGACTGGCCTGCGCGAGGCGCTGGACGCGACCGGCGTAGGCGAGCGGGAGATCGGCCTTGCCCTGGATGCGCGGGGTTTTGGCTTCGACGTCCTTTGCCCAGGCGATGAGCTCGGGGTCGATCTTGCGCCAGGCGATGGGGAGCTCGCGATAACGGGCAGCAAGCGGGGCGCTGCTCTGCCAGGTGACTTTGGCCAGGGCATCGTTTACCTTGGTGGCGACGTCTTCGGCGACGTAGCGCATCTGCTCGTAGGGCTTTTTGCGCGGCTGGGGATTGCGGAAGTTGATGTTGTTGGCGTCGCCGCTGGTGCCATTGGCCATGAGGGCGACGAAGGGCGGGTCTTCGGTGCCGCCGGCCTGGAGGCGCTCGAGCGCCTCGCAGTACAAGCCGTAGTAGTCCGCGGAGATGTCCGCGTCTTTCACCCCGCCGACGTAATGAAGGGAGTAGGCGGAATAGACGGAGATCATGCGGCCGCCGGGCTCGCGCAGGGCGATGAAGGAGACGATGGGATCGGGCTCGCCCGCAGGCTCAATGAGAGCGGGATTGCCAGCGCCGGGGTTCATTTTCACCTTGTCGATCTTGCCGAAGGGATTGGGCGGCATCTTGTCCGGCTGAAGGAACCAGCGGCGAATATTCACGTGCTCCGGAATGCTGACGGTGCCGAAGGCGATCTCCGCAGGGCGCAGCAGGGTGATGGAGCGGCGCACGCCGTCTGCGATGCGGCGGACGACAAATTTTTGGAAATCGGTGAGCTCCATGTCTGAGGTGTAGAAGCGCACAGGACCGCCGATGGCATTGGCCGCTGAATGGGTGTGAGTGCCGGAGATGAGGACATTGGCGGCGGGGATGCCGGTTTCTTTTTCGACCAACTCGCGCGCCGCAACACAGAGGCTGCGATGCATGCCGAGGAGATCGCAGATGACGAGGGCGAGCTTGGTTTTGCCATCATCGAGCACGAGGCAGCGGGCGTGGAGCTCGTCATGAATATGCGTGCAGGGATATGGGAGGAAGCCGCCAACGACCTCGCTGCCAAGCGGTGGCGTGATGTTGCTGGTGGCGGCGCCCGCCATGAGCGGGGCTTTGGGAGCATCCGCAGCGTGAAGAGATACGGCGGCGAAGAGAGCGAGGAGGAGGGAGCGCATGGGAGCAATACAGAGGTTCTGCGGGGAATTTGTCACGGCTTCCAATCTGCGGGAAGGGTGAGCGACCAGACTTCATTGGAGAGCGGGCGGGCGTGGCCGCCGAGGAGCCAGAGCTTGTCCTGAAACACGAGGGCGGAGTGCTCGTGCCGAGATTTCCAGCAGGTCTTGGTCTCCAGGCGCTGCCAGTTTTTGCCATCGGCGCTGTGCCAGACGTCGCCGTGATTGTCCTTCTCTTTGGACCAGCCGCCGAGGACCCAGATGCGGCCGCGATAGGCTGCGGCGCTGAACCACAGGCGCGGGGCCCAGGGGGCGGATGCAGTTTCGCAGGTCCAGCTCACGCCGTCAGCCGAGGACCAGACGTCGTTTTTTGACTGGTAGCTCGGGACGTAGTTGCCGCCGCCAAGGACGTAGATTTTGCCGTTCAATACCACGGCCTGGTGGTAGGCGCGTGGGGACCATGCGGCGTGCGAGGTTTCGAGTTTCCACTCCTTGCCATCGGCGGATGACCAGACGTCGTTTTTCAGGCTGGTGTCGTTGCCAAAGTAGTAGTCCTCAATGCCGCCGAGAAGCCACATCCTGCCACGATGCTCCACCAGACCGGAGGCGAGGCGTGGAGACCATGAGGCGTGCGGGGTGAGCTGATCCCACTGCACGCCGTCTGCGGAGGACCAGACTTGATTGCTGGCGGAGTGGCCGGGGAGGCGGCCTTTGTACCAGCCGCCCATGATCCACAGGCGATCGCGGAAGGCGAGGCTCATGGCGAGATCGCTGTGCAGCCAGGGGGCGCTGGAGGTGGCGAGCTTCCAGTCGCGGCCGTTGGCGGAGGACCAGACATCGCGTGGAGGGTCTTCGAAGGACTGAAACCAGCCGCCGGCGATCCAGAGCTGACCTTTGAAGACCCACTCGGCCTGGGAATCGCGGGGTTGCCAGGGAGCGGTGAATTCAAGAATCCAGTCGGGCTCTGCAGCGCGGGCATTCAGGCTGAGGATGCCGATGAGCAGCGGAAGAAAGTGCTTCATAACTCAGGACATGATCTGGGCTTCGATGTCGAGACCGACGCGCTGGCTCCATGAGGCGATCATCTTTTTGAACCATGGGCCCGGTTTGCCATCGGCGATGGGCGTGCCGTTGATCTTGGTACATGGAGCCACGCAGTAGGGGGTGGTGGTGAGCCAGGCTTCGTCGGCGGTGACGACGTCGTAGGGCTGAAAATCCTTTTCGATGAATTCCATGCCGATCTGGGGCGCAAGCTCCTTCACTGTTTGCAGGCTGATGCCCCAGAGGATGTTGCGGGTGGTGGGAGAAATGATCGTGCGCCCTTTGACGATGACGAAGTTTGAACCGGCGCATTCGGTCACGTTGCCATCGAGATCGAGCAGCAGGGTGACGGCGCGGGGATCGACGGCCTGGGACTGCTTGTCTGCCAACCACCAATGCAGGCGGCTGCGGTTTTTCATTTTGGGCTCCACGCACTGCGGAGGGATGTGGCGGATCGACGGCGTGACGACGTGGGTGCCTTCGGTGAACAGATGCCGCCACATGCTGAACCGCAGCGGGAAGGAGTGAATGCAAATGGTGGGTGTGAGCGGCCCTGCGGCGCCGGCGCTGCCTGCGTAGAGGGTGTTTTCGCCTGGAGTGATGAAGTGCACGATGCCGAGGTCCTCCTGCGGGCCAATGAGGCGGCAGTTTGCCTCGGCGAGTTCGTTGGTGATGGCGAGCATCTCCTCCGGCGAATGCGGCACGGTGATGCCCGAGTATTTTAGGGAGCGGTACAAACGCGCGACGTGGTCCGCGGCGCGGTAGGGCTGGTGGCGGAAGGTGCGCGTCATCTCTGTGAGCGTAGCGCCGAGGACGATGCCGAGATCGTAGATGTTTAGCTTTGCCTGCGAGGCGGGGACGAAGCCGGAATTGAGATAGACGAGAGGTTCGGTCATGGGAGGAGCGCAGACTTCATACGGACCGAATGCGGTGTTTCTCGACCAAAGCTGGAGGATGGCGGCGTACTGGAGGCTGATGAAACCGACCTTCATTCTTCTCCTGGGAGCACTGAGCCTGCCGCTGTGGGCGCAAAAACCGGCACCGGCGGCACCGACCGGGCTCGAGGCTTTGCTTCAGCATGCCATCCTGCCCAAGGATCTTTTTCTCACTGAGGTGCAGGGCTACTGTGAGCCGAAGGTGCCGCGCATGCCCAAGGTGACGACCCTGGAGGAATGGAAGGCGATTGAGAACCAGACACGGCGTGATGTGCTCGACAAGATTGTGTTTCGGGGCGCGCTGGCGCAGCAGTGGCGTGATGCGAAAACCAAGGTCGAATGGTTTGACACGCTGGAAGGCGGAGAGGGATACCACATCAAGAAGCTGCGCTATGAGGCGTTGCCGGGCCTGTGGATTCCTGCGCTGCTGTATCAGCCGGACAAGCCTGCGGCCAGGATGCCCGTGCATCTGGCGGTGAACGGACACGATGGCAACGGCAAGGCCGCGCCCTACAAGCAGATCCGCTGCATCAACCTGGCGAAGCGCGGGATCGCGAGCCTGAATGTGGAGTGGCTGGGGATGGGGCAGCTGCGCACGGATGGCTTCGTCCACACGCGCATGAACCAGCTGGATCTCTGCGGCGTGAGCGGGCTGGCGCCGTTTTACCTGGCGATGTCGCGGGCGCTGGATGTGCTGCTGGCGCTGCCGGGAGCGGATTCCGCACGCGTGGCCGTGAGCGGACTCTCGGGCGGTGGCTGGCAGACAATCATCATCAGCTCACTGGATCCACGGGTGACGCTATGCAACCCCGTGGCGGGCTACTCCAGCTTCCGCACGCGGGCGCAGTTCCCCACTGATCTCGGTGATTCGGAACAGACGCCGAATGATCTGGCCACGGTGGCGGACTACACGCACCTCACCGCGATGCTGGGAGGGCGCGCGGCGCTGCTGACCTTCAATGCGAAGGACAACTGCTGCTTTGCCTCTGACCACGCGCTGCAGCCGCTGCTGGATGCGGCCCAGCCGATTTTCAAACTGCATGGACATCCCGAGCGCCTGCGCTCCCACGAGAACTTTGATCCAGGCACGCACAATTACGAGATCGACAACCGGCAGGCTTTTTACCGCATGATCGGCGACACTTTCTTTGCCAATGACGCGAGCTTCAACCCAACGGAAATCCCCTGCGAAAAGGAGGTGAAGGAGAAGGCGGAGCTCGACGTGCCGCTGCCTGCGGACAATCTGGATGTGCATCAACTGGCGGTGGCAGCGGGGAAAGATCTGCCGCGTGATCCTGCGAAGGCGACTCGTGGGAAGCTGGGCGAGATCGTGAAATACAAAACCTTCACCGCAGCCGCAACGCAGGCCGGAGAAGAGACGCGGGATGGCACCAAGGCCGTGTTCTGGAAGCTGCGCCTGAGCGACACCTGGACGGTGCCGGTGGTCGAACTCACGCGTGGTGATGCCAAGGGCACGGCGATCGTCATTGCCGACCAAGGACGCAAAGCTGCCGCCAAAGACATTGAGGCCCTGCTTGCCTCCGGCCAGCGCGTGCTGGCGGTGGATCCGTTCGCTTTTGGTGAACTCACAGCGGGCGGCCGCACCTACCTGTATGCGCTGTTGGTTGCCGCCGTGGGAGATCGTGCTCTAGGCATTGAAGCAGGGCAGATCGCCGCGGTCTCACGGTGGGGTGCTGAGCAGTTTGGCAGCAAAGCTGCGGTGCAAACCATCGGCACACGCAGCAGCCTTGCGGCACTCGTGGCCCGGGCGATGGAGCCAAAGCAGGTGGGCGAGCTGCTGCCTTCCGAACACATCGAAAGCCTGCACGGCATCCTGCTCAACAACTGGACTGTGGCCGACAAACCGGAGATGTTTTGCTTCGGATTGCTGGAGTCCTTTGATGTGCCGCAACTGAAGGCGCTGGCGCAAAAACGGGACTGATACCATCAGCAGTTGAAAAGGGGTCTGTACAGGGCCGATGCCCGTCTTTCAAAGATCCCTCATGCCTTGTCGTCGTCGGGACAGCGTCTGTGTGTGACGGCGCGCAGTGACTGCGGCGGTGGGGCGGTGAGACGCTGCTGGAAGGCGCGGTGTGTGAAGAAAGCGATGGGTTTGCTTTTCCGGAGGAGGTGATGGCGGGGACCCAGGGCGACGCTCGCTGAGGCTCGCTTTGCCCTGGGCTGCGATAGGCCGCACCTTTGGTGCTCATACAGACCCGTTTTCAATGGCGCGTGGTATGAAGTCAGATCTCGGACTCTTTGGGCAGCAGGAAGGGCGCTCGGTATTCGCGACCGAGCAGGGCGTTTGCAGCGGCGTTGTCGAGGAAGGATTCCTTGCCACCATCGACGCGGAGGTGCTGGCCGAGCGTGAGCTTTGTCTTGTCGAGATCGACACCGGCATCGCTGAGGTAATGGCGGGTGCGCTCGAGCGTCTCCTGGACGTCGTCATGGACTTTGATTTCGGCGAGACTCTTTGAGATGTCATTGACCGAGGTCTGCGAGCCGAGGCGGTAGGAGATGTTGGCGATGTGGCAGAGGGCGCTGCTTTGATGACCTTCCTCGATCTCGGCTTTGAGATCGCCCTGCTTGCGGCTGCGGACGGCGCTGAGGAAGTTGGCGAAATGGTTTTCCGATTTGCCTTCAAAGGCGCGGACGAGATTGCCCTTGGGGTCATAGAGGTTGGTATCGGCAATGATGCCTTCGCTGCCGTAGAAGAACCACATGGACTTGATGGTGGGATGGAAGGGGGCGGATTTCAGGCCACGCGTTTCGGAGATGATGGTTTTGTCGCCGAAATCGAAGATGCCCACCTGGGAGTTTGGCGTTTCCGCGACATCGGTGTAACCGAGGCGGCCGCCGTAGCTGAGCACGCTGCGGCCCAACCCGGTGACACCGAGGCCCCAGCGGCAGATGTCGAGCGAATGCACGTTGTTGTTTCCGATCTCGCCGCTGCCGGTGTTCCAGAACCAGTGCCAGTCGTAGTGAAACTTGGGGCGATTCAGTTTTGGCATGGCCGCAGGCCCGGCCCAGAGATTGTAGTCGCAGCGCGGAGGCATCTCGCACTCGGCAGGTCCGCCGATGGAGCCACGGCCGCCGTAGATGATGCTCTTGGCTAGCTTCACTTCACCAAGCTTGCCATCGCGCATGTACTTCACTGCTTCGGCCAGAGGGCCACGGGCGCGGTTTTGGGTACCACCCTGGCAGATGCGGCCGAGCTTGCGTGCGGCCTGCACCATGCGGCGGCCTTCGACGACATTGTGGCTCACCGGCTTTTCCACGTAAACATCCTTGCCTGCCTGCATGGCCCAGATGGCCGAAAGCGAGTGCCAGTGATTTGGCGAAGCGATGAAGACGACGTCTACTGATTTGTCCTCCAGCACCTTCCGCAGATCCTGCTCCTTTTTTGGCATCGGGCGCTTGGCCTGCACGAGGATCTCGCCCACCTCATCCGCACGGTCCAGATCCGGGTCGCAGACATAGGCCACATCGCAGTCGGGGATCTTCACCAGTTCTTTGGCGTGTGCCTTGCCGCGGATGCCGCAGCCGATGATGGCCGCGGTGATCTTGTCATTGGCGCTGACCGGTTTTGGATCTGCGGAAAAAAGAGGTGCAGGCAGGCTCACGGCTGCGGCGGCCATGAGGGAGTCTTCGAAAAAGCGGCGGCGGGTGAGGTTGGACATCGTGGAAAAGGCATACGCAAAAAATGCCCCGGGCTTGCTGCTTCACGAAAATGGATCTGCCCCCACACGAAGATGTGATCTCGCTGCGAGTTCGGGCCACCGCCGCCGTATTCACCGGTCATGAATCGGTTTCTCGCCCTAGCCACTTTCGTTTTTGCCCTGAATGCGTCCGCCGAAGACTGGCCGCAGTTCATGTTTAACTCGGCGCACTCCGGCAACGCGGTGGATCGCGATATCGATGCGGATAAACTCCGCCTGCAGGGCGGGCTTTCGATGACCGATGGCATCTACACTGCGCCAGTGGTCGCGGGTGGCAAGGTGTGTGTCGTTGATGGTTCGGGCTATGTGGCGTGTTTTGATGCCGCCACACTCAAAGAGGTGTGGCATTTTCAAAGCAAAGGTGGGAAACAGAACGTAAACAACGTGAGCTCGCCGGCCATCGTGGGCTCCTACCTGCACTTTGGCACCACCGCTGGCATTTATTATGTGCTGGATCTCGCGACCGGTGCGGTGGTGAAGGAGATCGACTGCGGCGAGCCGATTTTCAGCACGCCTGTGATCGGCAAAGACAGGGTCTATTTCGCCACGCTCGGCGCCAAGGTGCATGCGATCACGAACAAGGGTGAGATGAAATGGCAGTGGGATTTCGTGAAGGAGGTCGTGGGTTTCGACGGCAACCGCTGGAGCGGGGAGGAGTGGGCGAAGTTTTGCGAGAAGCGCATGCTTGCCACACTCAAACCCGGCACCAAACCAACCTCCAGCGACGGCCGGGTGACGTGGAAGGATCACTTCGTCTGCTCGCGCGACATCTGCCTCATCAAGGGCAACACCGTCGTCGTACCCGCGGGGGGACGCACGCTGTTCATCGAAGACACCGGCGCTGCGCCGAAGCTGAAAGCCACGGGCGAGATTCCTGAGTGGTCGGGAAAAGAATTTCCGGCGACCTTTGGCCAAAGCGCGGATGATGATGGCAACGTGTATGTGCAATGGCACCGCCGCGACAATGCCGGCCGGGTGGACATCATGCGCCTGGAAGGTGACACGCTCAAAACTGGCGATTTTGTGTCCGGAACCGACACCAACATCCGCATGGACGGCCTGCTGAGTTTTGCACCCGTGGCTGTGCGTGGGAAGGACGTCTACCGGGTGCGCCCGGAAAGTGGACGCGGGCTCATGCGGCACCGGCTGGACAGCAAGGAGGACAAGGGCGTGGTGCTGACGATGGGAGGTTATATCGCTCCGCCGGTGATCCTCAAAAATCATGTCATCGTCGGCGATCTTAATGGCTATCTGCACATTGAACCCATCGCTGAACATCTTTCGCGTGCCAGCTCCATCGGAGCATCTGCCGCGCCTATCTCAGCCCCGGTTGCCGTGGCCGATGGACGGATCTATGTGCCCAGCGAGGATGGGCGGGTCTATGTCTATGGGCCAGGGGATGCCCAATACGAACGGCATGACCGCGATGACATCGCCAAAATTCGCAGTCCGCTCACCGGCAAGCTGGCGACCACCCCCTATGACTGGTACACGAACTACGGCAACTTCGCGGGGCAGAACTCGAACAACCAAGGCATCGCGCCACCGCTGCGCATGCGCTGGGCGCGGCGTCTCGAAGGCACGGTGAAGCATCTGCCGGTCTGCGGGGGCGGGCGGCTCTACACGCACACCGCGGAGGGACAGATCATTGCGTGCGAACAAGACACCGGGCGGCTGCTGTGGCGGAAATGGTGGCCGGATGTTTACCTGTCCTTCACCTCTCCTCTCTACATCGACGGCAAGCTCCTGGTTCCGCAGGCAGGAATGAACAAATCATTCGTGCGCTGTCTGGATGCGGCGACGGGAGAGATGCTGTGGGAGGCGCCTTTTACCGGCTCTCCAAGCTGGAGCCGGCAGTTTCCGCCGGTCGTCGCCGGTAAAATCGCGATCTATGCGAGTGGCACGGGCGACTACGCGCCGCAAGGCAGCGAGAAACCGTGGACTTTCGGCGGCGCGCCGGTCAAAGCCGACGATGGGCGCGACGTGATGAGCTTCATTTATTCCAATGACAACCCCTATTACCCGACGAACCACCACCCGCGCGTCTGGGCCTGGGATCTCGACACCGGCAAAGTTGTCTGGGAAAAAGATTTCTCTGATCAAGGCCGCGGCGGCAATGACTGCGGCATCTGCATTCTCGACGGCAAGCTTTATTACTCGGTGTTCTTCGGCTACGACGCCGATCAGCGCGCGCGCCGCGGCCAGCCTGTGGGCAACAACGGCCTGACGGTCTGCATTGATCCGAAGTCCGGGAAAATCCTCTGGCAGACCAATGAGTACTACGTCACTGCCAAGTGCACGCTCAGCGCACGCGATGGCAAGCTCTACCTGGGTGGCTACAACAAGGCGAACGCAGGCACGGAAGACCGCTTTGTCTGGTGCCTGGATGCGAACACGGGCAAGCTCGTCTGGAAATCTGACGCGGTCACCTCGGCGCTGAATGTGGTCAGCGTGGGTGAAAAATTCATCTTCTCCAATGCCCTGCGTGGCAAGGGCAACATCTTTGACCGCAACACGGGCAAGGTGACCTACAGCATCCTCACGAACTACGCCTGCTGCCGGTTCACGCTGAGCGAACCGTATGTGCTCGGAGCGAACATGGACATGATCGACCTTTCGCAGGAGGGCAAACTCGTCTCCACGGGACCTGCGATCGATTCACGCGAGTGTCTCGGTGCCGTGGTGAGCAATGGACGCATTTTCTACACTTCGCAGGCCAGTGGTTTTGTCGTCTCGCAGACGTATGGGCCGGAGTCCAAGGAACTGCCGCCTGCGTGGGAAGTGCGGGCTTCTGCCACGAAATGACGTTATACCAGACGCAGTTGAAAATGAGTCCGCGCGAGTGGCAGTCCATTCAGACACGTGCTGAGGTTTTTCGCCGGTGAATGGTGAGATGAAAGTGACGGGTGATTGCGCAAGAGGAGCGCGGCGGGACACACTGCAGACGCTGCTGGAACCTGGCGGGTGTTGAGGAGCGATGGGTTTGCTGACCGGATTTCGCGTGGGTGACCCAGGGCTTGCTCGTGCCTCGCTGCGCCCTGGGCTGGCTCCGCCGCCCCTTTGGGGCTGGTGCCGGTTTGGGGCGGTCTGCGTGTGGAGAATCGCCTCGTTTTCAAGAGGTCGTGGTATTACTTCACCCAGCGAATGCAGGAGGGCATGGGCATCTCCATGGGAGCGCCCGTTGAGGTGATTTTCCCGCTCGTGGCATCGATTCGAAACACGATGACGCTGTTTCCCGGCATGTTGGCACAGAGGAGCCATTGGCCGTCTGGTGTGATGAGCAGATTCTGCGGTCCTTTGCCGAGGCTGGGGTCGATGGAGAGGAGCGAGAGCGTGCCGTCGGCAGCGATGCGATAGGACGCGATGCTGTCGTGGCCGCGATTGGTGCCGTAGAGGAAGCTGCCATCGGGGGTGATTTTCAAGTCTGCGGTGTAACTCTTGCCGGTGAAGCCGGTGGGAAGCGTGGAAATGGTCTGGCGCTCGGCGAGGGTGCCGGAGGCGGCGGCGTAATCAAAACACGTCACCGTGTTTGCCAGTTCGTTGATCACATACACGTGTCTGCCGTTCGGATGGAAGGTGATGTGGCGCGGACCCGATGCGGGCTGCATCTTCACGAAGGGCTGGGCTTCGTTTGGCGTCAGTTTGGACGTGGCGGCATCGAGTTGATAAACCAGGATTTTGTCAATGCCCAGATCTGCGGCGAGGGCGAAGCGATTGTCCGGACTGAAGACGATGCTGTGGGCATTTGGTCCTTTTTGGCGTGCGGGATCTGCGCCTGAGCCGCTGTGCTGCACGAACGACGCGGCCTCTCCCAGCGAACCGTCTTCCTTCACCGGCAGGGAAGCCACGCTGCCCGACGCATAGTTTGCCACTGCGACGGTTTTGCCCGTGGCATCGACATCGAGGTAGCACGAGGCCGTCCCGCGTGCCGACTGCTGGTTCAGGCGCTTCAGCTGACCGGAGTTACGCTCCAGAGCGTAGGCCGCCACGAACTCATCGTCCGCACCGCCGAACTTTTCGGCATTGATCGCGTAGAGGAAACGTTGATCGGGCGAGACCGCGAGGAAGAACGGATTTTGAATGCCTGTGGTGCGGTGCAGCGGCCGCAAAGCGCCGGTCTTCGAATCAAAGCTGAAGGCGTGGATGCCGGCCTTCTCTCCCGAAGCGAAGGCGGAGATGAACACCAGGGGCTCAGCGCTCAAGAGCGTGAGCGAAGTCATGCAGAGGGCTGCGAGAAGAAATGAGGCGGGCTTGCGCATGAGGGATGGAGGAGGAGATCACGCCAGCAGGCCCTTCACCACCTTGGCGGGATTGACGCCGGTGAGACGGAAGTCGAGGCCCTGGAAGCGGTAGCTGAGCTTGTTGTGGTCGAGGCCGAAGAGATTGAGGATGGTGGCGTGGAAATCGTGGATGGAGACGGGGTCGCGTGCGACGTGCCAGGCGAAGTCGTCCGTCTCACCATAGACCTGACCACCCTTGATCCCACCGCCGGCCATCCAGAGGCTGAAGGCGTAGGGATGATGATCGCGGCCCGTGACCTTCTTGAAGCCCTTGCGGTTTTCGCCGAGGGCGGTGCGGCCGAATTCGCTGCCCCAGACGACGAGGGTGGTATCGAGCAGGCCACGCTGCTTGAGGTCTTTGAGGAGGGCGGCGATGGGCTGATCGACCATCTGGCAATTGTGCGCGAGCTGGGGATCGAGGGCGCTGTGGTGATCCCACGAAGCGTGGATGATGTTTACGAAACGGACGCCGCGCTCCACCATGCGGCGCGCATTGAGGCAGTGGCGGGAGAAGGTCTGGAAATTGCCGATGCCGCCGAGGTTGCTCTTGATGGGAGGCTCGACGCGGTTCACGCCGTAGGCATCGAGCGTGGCCTGGGATTCGCCTTTGAGATCGACCAGTTCCGGCGCGGCGCTCTGCATGCGGAAGGCGAGCTCGTAGCTGTTGATGCGGGCGGCGATTTCGGGGTCGCCAATGTGCTTGTGCTGGAGGCGGTTGAGGTCATTGAGCGCGCGGATGCTGGCGGACTGCATCTGCGGGGTGATGCCATCTGGATTGTCCAGATTTAAAACGGGCGAGGCGCCGTTGCGGAACATCACGCCGGCGTAGGAAGACGGAAGGAAGCCGCTGGACCAGGTGGAGCTGCCGCCGGGGAGGCCGCGGCCCTTGCTGACCATGACGACGTAGGAAGGCAGGTCCTGCGAGAGATTGCCCAGGCCATAGGTGACCCACGAGCCGACGCTGGGGCGGCCGAGGCGTGACTCGCCGCAGTTCAGCATGAGCTGGCCGGGGAGATGATTGAACTGAGTGGTGTGCATGGAGCGCACAAGGGCGATGTCATCCGCACAGGTGGCGATGTGGGGGAGGAGATCGCTGATGTCCATGCCGCACTGGCCGTGCTTTTTGAAGACACGGCTGGTGCCCATGACGGTGGCGCTTTCCTTTTGCAGGAAGGCGAACTTGGCATTTCCGACGATGGAGTCGGGCAAGGGCTGGCCGTCGTATTTGTTGAGGAGGGGCTTGGGATCAAAGAGATCCATCTGCGAGGGTCCGCCCTCAAGAAAGATGAAGATGCAGCGCTCCGCCTTGGGCGCGAAGTGGGACATGCGCGTGGCGAGCGGACTGGCCGGAAGCGTGGCCTCAGCGGCGAGGAGGCCATCCTGCTTCAGCAGCGAAGCGAGGGCGAGGGTGCCGAGGCCGCAGGAACTGGTGGCGAGGAAATCGCGGCGGGTCTGGGTGATGAGTTCCTGAGGAGACATGGGTGTCAGGCCAGCTCTTTGATCGACTGGAACTCGTTATCCACGAGGTAATGAGGACGGCCGGAGAAGTCCGACACCGTGCTGGTGTGCGGATTGATGCCGAGATTGTTGTAGAGCGTGGCGAAGATCTCCTGGAAATGCACGGGACGGTCCGAGGCCTCCGCGCCGAGCCGGTCCGTGGCGCCGATGACCCGGCCATTCTGCATGCCGCCTCCAGCGAGGAGAGCACAAGAAACAGCGGGCCAGTGGTCGCGACCACCTTTGTCATTGACGCGCGGCGTGCGCCCAAACTCGCCCCAGGCGAGCACGGTCACATCCTTGTCCATGCCACGCTCATGCAGATCCTCCACAAGAGCTGAGATCGCCTGATCAAAGTCAGGCAGGTTTTCCTGGGCGTTTTTGAAATTCTGCCCGTGCCAGTCCCAGAAGCTGTAGCTGAGAGTGACCACGCGCACACCGGCCTCGACGAGACGGCGTGCGAGCAGGAACTGCTCATTGAGACGCGGCGCTGCATCGCCCTGAATTTTTGCAGTGCCTTTGCCGTAGCGCTCGCGGACCTTGGGGGACTCCTTGGAGAGATTGAGTGCATCGACCAACTGCGAGGAGGTGAGGATGCCGTAGGCCTGCTGGCGGAAGACATCGATGCCAGCCATGGTGCCCGAGGCATCTGTCTCGCGGCGGAAATTGTCGAAGGCGGAGAGCAGTCCGCGACGGTCGTCCAGGCGCTCCAGCGTGACACCATTGAGGGACATGTCCTCTTTGCCGCGCTCCAGCGGCATGAAGGGCGCGTGGGCCACACCGAGGAAACTGGGGCGCCCCTGATTGTAGGGCGTGTGCTTCATCTGCTGCGAGAGATTCACATAACCGGGAATGGTGGGAGCGCCGCCTTTGAGCTTTGACACCACGCTGCCAATCTCCGGCCAGCCGCCGGGAGGTGCGTTGTTGCTGAGGCGGCCGGTGACGCACTGAAAGCTTTCGTGCCGGTCCTTGGCCCCCACCACACTGCGAATGAAGGTGAGCTTGTCCGCCATTTTTGCCATGCGCGGCAGGTGCTCGCTGATCTGGATGCCCGGAACATTGGTGGCGATGGGCTTGAAGGGGCCGCGCACCTCCGAGGGCGCGTCCATTTTCAGGTCGTACATGTCCTGATGCGGCGGACCGCCGGGCAGATACACCAGGATGAGCGCCTTCTGTGATTTTCCGCGTCCGAGCTCTGACTCTGCGCGCAGGAGGCCGGGCAGGCTCAGCCCGCCCAGCCCAAGCCCGCCGACACGGAGAAAGGAGCGACGGGACAGGCCATCGCAGCAGCGGCTGGAAGACTGGCGGGAGAAGAGAGTGAACATGGGGTCTATACGGCGGCCGGACGAGAGGTTTTGCTGAGGCGACGCGAGGATGCGGGGTTATTCGCGGTTGATGAACTCATCGAGATTCATGAGCACGCGGGCGACGGTGACGAGGGTGGCGGCTTCCACCTGATCTGATGAGGCGACGCCGCCGAGGATCTGCAGGGCGGATGCGCCGCCTTTTTTTACCGAGGCTTTTTGCTCTGCGTAGAAGGCTGTAAGGCGCCGGAGCTCCTCAGCACGCGGGGCGCGATTGAGCGTGAGCGTGAAGAGGTGTCCCAAGCGGGAGGCGGTGTCCGGAGGAGATTCGGACAAGGCACGGAGGGCCAGCGAGCGGGCGGCCTCCACAAAGACGCCGTCATTCATCATGGTGAGGGCCTGGAGCGGCGTATTGCTGCGGTCCCGGCGGATGCAGGCGTCCGCGGCATCTGGAGAGTCGAAGGTGGTGAGCGTGGGATAGAGGACGCTGCGGAGGGTGATGATGTAGAGGCTGCGACGGTAGATCTCATCGCCTGGGCTGGCTTTCCAATTGGAAGAACGGCCGACATCAAAGACGTCCTCCGGCAGCGGCGGACGGAAGCTGGGGCCGCCGACGGTGCGCTTGAGCAAACCGCTGACGGCGAGGGCGGAGTCACGCAGGATTTCGGCGTCGAGGCGGATGCGGTTCTGGCGTGAGAGGAGGCAATTCAGAGGATCAATCTCGACGATGTCCTCGCGATGCGCGGAGGACTGGCGGTAGGTGTGGCTCATGACGATGAGCTTGATGAGCTGCTTGCGGCTCCAGCCTTTGCGCATGAACTCGGAGGCGAGCCAGTCGAGGAGCTCCGGATGCGAGGGGGACTCGCCCGCGGTGCCGAAGTCATCCGGCGTGCGGACGAGGCCGAAGCCAAAGAACTTGCTCCAGATGTGATTCACCGCGACGCGGCTGGTGAGCGGATGCTGAGGTGAGACGAGCCAGCGGGCGAGATCGAGACGGCCAGGCTCGGGTGACGCGGGCCTGGCCATGGAAGGAAGGGCGGAAAGGCTGGCGGGAATGACATCCGGGCCGCGGCGCGTGTAGTCGCCCGCCATGTGCACGTAGGTCTGGCGGCGGTCCTTGGTGACTTCAGCCAGGGCCTGGGCCTTGGTCTCCGGGGCATCGCGATCTTCAGTGTTGTTGAAGAAGGCGTAGAAGCTGTAGTAGTCGCGGATGGTGATGGGGTCGTACTTGTGAGTGTGGCACTGGGCACAGCCGACAGTGAGGCCCATCCAGACGCGGCCGGTGGTATTGACGCGATCCACGAGGTTTTGGTAGCGGGCCTCCTCCTTGTCCACGCCGGCCTCGGTATTCAGCGCAGCATTGCGATGAAAACCGGTGGCGGTGAGCTGCTCCCGCGTGGGATCTGGCAGAAGGTCGCCAGCGATTTGCTGGATGGTGAACTGATCGAAAGGGAGGTCGGAATTGAAGGCCTGAATGACCCAATCACGATAGATGTAAGCATTGGGGCGGAGGCCATCGCCGAGGAAGCCGTTGGAGTCGGCGTAGCGGGCCATGTCGAGCCAGTGGCGGGCCCAGCGCTCTCCAAAAGCAGGCGAAGCGAGGAGGCGGTCCACGACCTGCTCGTAGGTTTTGTCTGACCAGTGGGAGAGCACCGCGAGGTCTGAAGGAGTGGGAGGCAGGCCGGTGAGATCGAGGTAAATGCGGCGCAGCAATGCGATGGGCGTGGCAGCGGGGGCGGTCTGGAGGCCGTGCGCGCTCAGACGGGCCTGGATGAAGGCATCGATGGGATTGGTGCTGCTGGATGCGGGGACTGGCGGGCGCTTGATGGGCTCGAAGGCCCAGTGGTTTTGGTATTCGGCGCCTTCGGCAATCCAGCGGCGGAAGAGACTGCGCTCCACTTTGGTGAGCTGCTTGGGTGACGAGGGCGGCGGCATCACATCCGCGGGATCCGTGTGCGTGATGCGTTTCCAGAGTTCGCTGGCCTCGGGCTTGCCGGGCTTGATGGCGGACTTCACGGCTTCGGCGCGGATATCGAGACGGAGGTCGGCCTCTCGCTTGTCTTCATCCGGGCCGTGGCAGGCGTAGCATTTGGCGGCGAGGATGGGGCGGATGTCGCGATTGAATTCCACCCGTGGCTCCGCGGCGAAGGCGCCGCAGGAAGCTGCAAACACGAATGGAACAACAAGGCGCATGCGTTAGGTCACTTTGAGTTCCGTGAACGCCAGGGTCTGAGTGATCTTTGGCTCATTTTCCTCACCGAAGATTTTTGCGGTAATGGTGGCGGCGGTCCAGTCGATGCGGAGATGGCCGACATTGGGCAGATGGTAGGTCAGGGGCACGCAGCGGAGCTTGTTGGGCGTGGGCGAGCCGCGCGGGTGCTTCTGCGTCATGGAGCTGGAGGTGAAGTCGAACACGCCGTTGTTCGAAAACTCGCACCAGTGGCGGTCGCCGCTCAGAATGACGGCGTGGTGGCCGCGCAGGAGACCGAGGAGGCGCTGCTGCTCGTGGGGCATGTTGGCCCAGCATTCGCCACCGTGGGCCTCCGGAGCAAACTGGACGCTGGAGACGATGAGCCGGAGGTCTGCGGGCTGCTGGAGGACCTGCGCGAGCCAGGCCCACTGCGCGGCACCGAGCATGGTGGTGGAGGTGTCGTCCGTAGGCACGCAGGAGCCGCCGAGCATGGCCTTGTCTTTG
The DNA here is from genome assembly GCF_044227185.1 of Prosthecobacter sp. Lineage (GTDB taxonomy): Bacteria > Verrucomicrobiota > Verrucomicrobiia > Verrucomicrobiales > Verrucomicrobiaceae > Prosthecobacter. The sequence continues at coordinate 246,202 of NZ_JBGAFO010000004.1, forward strand.
GAGACTTTTTTGAGCGGGCTGCGGAAGTAGCGTGTGTCCAGCATGACGATCTGCACGCGCTTTCCGGCGGGGCCGAACGTCTGCACGTGATACACGCCCTCCTGTTTGCGGCGGGGCGAGGCGGCGGGCTCATCGAGCCAGTTCCAGAACTCCACCTGCGCCTCTTTTTTGTGCGGGTAGCTGCCACCGCCGTCGTTTTCGCCAAAGTCGTGGTCGTCCCAGGTGGCGAGCAGGGGCTTGTTTTGCAGGCCTTTGAAAAAGCGGCTGTTTTTGAGCAGGGCGTACTTTTCCTGCATCATGGGAATGCCGCCTTTGTCGGCATAGACATTGTCTCCCATGAAGATGAAGAGATCACGCGGCAGAGCGAGCGTGCGATCGAGCATGGGGTGCTCGTGTGTGTCCAGACAGGAACCGAAGACGATGTCCTGCAAGGGCGGTTCTTCGGCGGCGTGGGCGGCGAGCAAGCCGATGGCGGGAAGGCCCGCCAAGAAGCGGCGGCGGCTGTTGAGGCCGGAGAGCGGGGCGTGAGAAGAATTCATGGCACCAGTTTCGCCGCTTCCGCTTTTGCCTTTGCCAGCACCTCTGCGAGCGCGACGGGTTTGCCGCCCTGGCGCAGGCTTTCATCCGCCGCCTCCATGAAGGTGAAGATTTCGATGGTTTCGGCTTCGCTCACTGGAGGCTCGCCGGTGCGGAAGAACTTGCCGATCTGACGGCAGAGCGCCTCATAGCTCACAGTCTTGCCGCCTTGCTGGACGCTCTTGCTGCCATAGACCGTGGCACCGAACTCTGCCTTGCCTTTCACGATGCCGCGGTAGGTGCCGACGCGGCCGTCCTTCCACGTGCCGGTGGCCTGATCGCCGGACACGCCCTTTGTGCGGGAGACGGTCTCACAGCCGGTGCCCATGAGCATGAAGAGGGACTCGATGCCATGGATGGCGTAGAAAAACAGATCCGGCGTGCCGCTCTGGTAGGAGCAGGGCCCCCAGGTGGTGACGCCGAGGATGTCGCCAACTTCAGCGTTGCCCTTCAAAGGCACCAGGTCGGGGCTGAACCGTGAGGATGAGCTCGACCAGGTTTTGACGTTGTGTTTTTTCGCCAGTTCAAAGAGAGCGATGGCCTCCGGGAGTGTGCCGGCGATGGGTTTGTCGATGTAAACGAGCTTGCCGGATTTGAAAACCTCCCGCGCCTCCTTGAGATGAATGCGGCCATCGACACTTTCGATGAGCACGACGTCCACCTTTTCGAGCAGCTTCGGAATGGAGTCCACGATCTCCACGCCCATGCCGCGTACCTGCTCGGTGAACTTGGCCACGCGGTCCTTGCTGGCGGGCATGTCGGTGCCACCGGGATAACCTGCCACCACTTTGATGCCCGCGAGATCGCCATCGGCCTTGGGGTTGTTGAAGAGTTTGGTGAAGGCGGGCACGTGCGAAGTATCGAGGCCGATGATGCCGGCGCGAAGGGGCTTGAGCGTGTCTTGTGAAAAGACCGAGGCTGCGAGACTGAGAAAGAGCGCGGTGGCGAGAGGGAAAACGTGTTTCATCGTGACTGACAGTTACGTTGTGAAGGACTGCGGTTGATCAGGTGATCAGACCCTGAATGTCGATGAGATGAAGCTGGCGGCCGTGCCCCTCCTGAGGAGCATCGATGCAGACCCAGCGCTCGTCGCGGCTGGAGCGGGGGTGATTGTCCACGCGCCATTCGCCGGTGTATTCGCGGGGGGAGTGGAACTCGCCGAGGTCGATGCGCTTGTTTGTGGCGATGTGGTAGATGTGCGGGGTCTGGATGCGGCGGACACCTTTGGGGTAGGTGTCGTTCAGAATCCACTCGTTGTGGTGGAGGTAGGTGAGGTGGCCGCCGTTGTCGAGCACGCCGTGCCCGATCTCCGAGACGATGCCACTGTCTTTGTCTTCAAAAAGGAAGTCGCCCCACTCCTTGTTGCCGAGCCAGTCTTTGGCCTGGGAGAGGATGTGGGTGGCATCGCGCCAGATGAAGTGGGAGGCGTAGCCATTGGGGATGACGATGCGGAGATCGCTGCCGTCCATGTTTGCTGTGATCAGACGTGTGAGGTGTCCGTTCTTCGGCTGCGTCCAGCGGTGGAGCATGATGAAGCGTTTGCCATCCGGGCCTACGAGGAGGTGGTAGGCGTGGTGCTTGGAGTCGGGGAGGTTCTGAATGACCTCGCCGGTCTTGGCGAGGGTCTCGTGAGAGACGATGAGCTTGGATGCGCCGGTTTCGAGATTGACGTGAGTGACGCCGCTGCCTGCGGGGGCCATGTCGTTGAAGAAACGGTCTTTGATGCCGGCGTAGCCGTAGCCGGGGCGGCAGTCGGCAACACGGGCGAAGTCGCAGCTCACGGCTTCTTTGCCATTCGGAGCGAGGGCGTAGATGGGGCTGGGGATGGTGTGCTTTTCGCCGGTTTTCACATCGAGGATGTGGCTGACGAATTTGTCTTTCTCGCGGTCGTTCCAGATGACTTTGGATTCGGTGCCGGGGATCCACTGCAGCATGCAGCCCTGCTGCCAGCACCAGGCACGGGTCTTGCCGAGGGGGATCCATTTGTCGTTGTCCTGGAGATCGACCATGCCGACTTCGATCTCGTCGTCAGCGGTGGGAGAGCGGTGCTCAAAGCTGACCTTGTTGCTGAGCACGAAGCGGTTGTCCGGGGAGAACTGGAGCTTGTCGTAGTAGCCGAACCAGTGGAAGCCGGGGCCTTTGGTGATGACACGGACGGGCGGGTACTTTGGAGCCTCCTGCCCCTGCCCACGTGCGGCGAGGGAGCCGAGGGCGAGGGTGGAGAGGAACTGGCGGCGGGTGGGAAGGGATGTCATGACGACTGAGATGTTGATGCTTTATTTTTTGGCGAGCTTTGCATCCAGCTCTGCCAGCTTGAAGCGGACACTGACGATGTAGGGCGACTCGCCTTCCGTCCAATGGCCGTAGGTGGTGGTGACGATGGTGTCGTCCGGGAGCAGCTCGATGCCGGGATAGGTGCAGTCGGCGCCTTTGGTGTTGTCCATGATGCGCACGCGATACTGGCCTTCGGTGCCATTGACGATGTCCTCGTATTTGCCCACCCAGCCGACCCAGTCACCTTTGGTGGGGCTGACGTGGGTGGTGTCGCGGAAGCTAATGAAGAGGCGGCCGTCGTGGGTGTATTTGGCGACGTGGCGGTCTCCGGTGAGGGCGGCGGGAAGTTCCTTGGGCTCGGTCCAGGTCTGGCCTTCGTCGTTGGAGAAGATGACGAAGGAGTTGTACTTGCGGGAGTTTTCGCGGAGGAGGACGGCGATCTGTTTGCCATCGGGAGAGCGCAGAGCGCCGGGCTCGCAGAGGCTGGCGTCTGGCAGCATGGCGACGGGCGTGGGGGCGCTCCAGGTGAGGCCGCCGTCCTTGGAGAGCGTGGTGTAAACCCAGAAGCGCCAGGCCTTGGACGGAGTGCCGCGGATGTAACGGCCATCATCATGGAAGAAGGCGAGGTAGTGGCCGGGAGTTTTGAGATCGATCACGGTGCCCATGGTGACGATGCCGCCGAAGTTGCCGATGGGCGCGAGTTCGCTCCAGTTTGCGCCATCGTCTTCTGTGACGGCCATGCGGATGGGATAAAGGCCGCTGAACATGATGATGCGCTTTTTGCCGTTCGCATCGACCACACGATGGAGGGTGGGAACTTCCAACGATGTCTCCCATGATTTGGGAGTCGGGAGGCGATCGCTCCAGGTGAGGCCGGTGTCTGTGCTGCGCTTGTAAACGATGGGGCCGCGGCCGTGGCCTTTCGGATAGACGATGAGCATCGTCTTGTTGTCCTCAAGAAGGAAAGTCGTCGGGTGGCCGAGGTACTGGCCTTTCTCCTGATCGACGATGACCTGGCGCTCCTTTTCGCCGCTGATGTCCACCACGGGAATGGTGTAGCCAGGAGGGAGCTTGGTTTTAAGATTCTTCGGCGGAGTCAGCGTGACGTCCTTCTTCTGCAACCCATTCTGGGCAAAAGCGGAAGTGAGCAGGAGCGGGACAAGAAGGACGATGGAGCGGAGATGCATAGGGAGGCAAACGGGCAACTCCGCGCGGGCTTTGCAAAGGAATCTCGGTGGTCCAGTCAGCTCACCAGCAGCACCGGGCTGCTCACACGCCGAGCAGCTTGGTCATGGGGTGTCCTTCGTTCTGGTCGATGCGTTCGGGGCGGCCCTTGTGATTGTACACAAGCTTCGTGTGATCGATTCCCATCAGGTAGAGGATGGTCGAGTGGAGATCGTGCACATGGAGGCGGTCTTCGACGGCGTAGAGGCCGAGCTCGTCGGTGGCGCCGTAGGTCTGGCCGCCTTTCACGCCGCCGCCGGCCATCCACATGGTGAAGCCGGTGGGGTTGTGGTCGCGACCGTCACCCTGCTCGCTCATGGGAGTGCGGCCAAATTCGCCGCCCCAGATGACGAGTGTTTCGTCGAGAAGGCCGCGGGCTTTGAGATCCGAGAGGAGGCCCGCGATGGGGCGGTCCACGGCGTTGCAAAGACGGGAGTGGTTCACCTCGATGCCCTTATGGCTGTCCCACTTGCTGCCGGCACCGCTGTAGAGCTGGATGAAGCGCACGCCGCTTTCCACCAGACGGCGGGCGAGGAGGCAGTTGCGGCCATAGACGGCGGTGGCCTCGTTGTCCATGCCGTAGAGTTTTTTGGTGGCCTCGGTCTCCTTGCTGAGATCCACAGCCTGGGGGGCCTCGGCCTGCATTTTGTAGGCGAGCTCGTAGCCGCGGATGCGGGCGTCCAGCTCGGTATTGCTGGCACGTGAGGCGCCGTAGTCGCGGTTCAGTGCACCGAGGAGGTCGAGCTTGTCGCGCTGGCGCTTGCGATCCACGCCCTTGGGATTGTCGAGGTACTTGATGGGGACGCCGTCGGAGTTGAACTCGACGCCTTGATACACGGCGGGCATGAATCCGTTGCCCCAGTTGCGCACGCCATTGACCACGGTGGCCTCGCTGTCCTTGATGACGACGAAGCCGGGGAGATTTTGGTTTTCGGTGCCGAGGCCGTACGAGGCCCAGGCGCCGAGGGAAGGACGGCCGCCAAAGACAGAGCCGGTATTCATGGAGCAGACACCGCCGGCGTGATTGATACCGCTGGACGCGCAGGAATGAATGACGGCGAGGTCATCTGCATGCTGCGCTACGTTTTGGAACCAATCGGAGATCCAGAGGCCGCTCTGGCCGTGCTGCTTCCAGGTGCGCTTGCACTCCAGCAGCGGGGATTTGGTCTCCCCCATGGCGGTGATGGGCGGCTTGAAACTGGAAGGGAGCGACTGGCCCGCGAGCTTGTTCAGCAGGGGCTTGTAATCAAAGGTGTCCAGGTGGCTGGGACCGCCCTCCATGAAGAGGAAGATGACGCTCTTTGCCTTGGCGATGCGCTGCGGCAGCGGAGAGGCGGCGGCGGTCTGTGCGCCCATCAAACCGGCGAGCGCCACGGAGCCAAAGCCGCAGCCAGCGGTCTGGAGAAACTCGCGGCGCGAACTGGGGATGTCGAAGCGGTTGCAGCTCATGGTTCTAGGAGGTTGATACGGTGGATGAAAACTCTCTTCTTCACCCAAAAGGCCCTTGGGCGTGGGTTTTGGACAAAAAAGTTTCAGGGGGCTTCCTACTTTGTCAGGGCGAGGGACTCGCTGCTTGCGAGAGAGCGCTGCCGGGCTGCGGACTACCCAGAACATTGGGGGCATCGTGAGGGGATCGTTGGGGCGCTTTATTCTTCGGTGGTGATGGGAGAAGCGGATGCGCTGGTCGACAGACAGGAGTGTCTGTCGTACTTCCGAGGCGTTCCTTTCGCTGATCACTGCGTTGGTGTTTGCATCGGGCAGGGGCCATTAACTGAAGTGGGGGTGTTTGCCAGATGCTGCGGGATAAATCCCGCGCTCCTGGCCTGTGGCGGCACTCAGTGGAGGTAGAAGAACTCGTTCGTGTTCAGGAGGACCTGGCAGAGGTCGTTCATGGCCTGATGGAAGGGGTCGTCGGCCTCGACGGTTTTGGTGTCTGAGCCGGACCAGGCGAACTGGGAGGTGAGAGGATCTGCGGAGCGCCAGGTGACGAGGCCTGCGTTCCACTTTTCCGCGTCATGGTTGAGGGACTTGTCCTCCAAGATTCCGGTGGCGACGCGGAGGGCCTCGATCTGGCCGTCCCACTGGTGGGTGGGGGCGCGCTTGTTCAGGCCCCCGATGACGAGCTGTGAGGTGCCGGCACTGAGCTTGGCGCGGATGTCCATGGGCACGACGACGGAGTCTGGCGCGGCGCCGGGGGTGTCCAGATCGCGCACGGTGAAGGTGACGGTGTGACCCACGCAAGACACGCGGACAACGATGTGGTAGCGACGGCCGAGCTCGATGTGGATGTCCGAGGGGACGACCTGGTAGCCGATGTTTGAGTTTTCATCCTCGCCGACGACCTGCATGATGACGTTGCGAGGCTTGAAGCGGGACTTCATGCCGGTAACGCCGAGGCTCCAGCCGAAGGACTCGAGGCTGTCCTTTCCGCCGCTCCAGCGGGAGGCGATGGTGCGGACGGAGGCGTTTACATCAATGCTGTTCAGGCTGACGATGGTCTCGACGGTGAACTCGTCCCCTTCTTCCTGGCCGCTTTGAACGAGGAGACGCTCATGCGGGCTGTTTTCTTTGAAGCCGCTGCTGTTTTCATCTGAGGCGGTGCTGGCGGCCACGGGCGGCTCGGCGCTGCCTGCGCGTTTCTTGAGGAAGGACTCCGCGGTGGCGCGCTCCTCCTTGGTGGGGAGGCGGCCGAGGACGGCGAGCCAGGCCTCATCGATGTTTTCGACGCGACCAGCGAGCTTGCGAGCACGGGCGAGGAGCCAGTCGCCATTGAGAAGCTGGAGGGCCTGGGTGGGCGTGGTGGTGCTCTGGCGCTCCGCAGTGCTGGAGAAACCAGCAGGGGCATCGAGGGCGCGCAGGAGCTCATTCTGATTGTTGCGCTTCTTCATCGTGTAGATGGAGCGGCGGGTGCCATTGCCATCTTCAGAAGGGCCACCGGCCTTGGCATCGAGCTCGCCGCTGGCAGCGAGGAGGGCATCGCGCACCTGCTCGGCATCGAGGCGGCGGGGATTGAAGCGCCAGAGGTAGTGATTGGAGGGGTCGATTTTGGCGATGGCGGTGGTGGGCTCGCGACGGGCGGTCTGCCGGTAGGTGGCGGAGAGCATGATCTCGCGGTGCAGGGGTTTGAAGTGCCAGCCGCTGGCGACAAACTTCGTGGTGAGGAAGTCGAGGAGCTCGGGGTGAGTGGGCTTCTCACCGAGCTTGCCGAAGTCGCTGGCGGTGGCGACGATGCCGCGGCCGAAGTGATACTGCCAGATGCGGTTCACGATGACGCGGGTGGAGAGGCGGTTGTCCGGACGGGTGATCCAATTGGCAAGGACGGTGCGGCGGCCGGTGGAGTTGCCGATGGGTTTGATCTCGGGCTCCTTGGGCTCAAGAAGCGTGAGGAAGCCGGGGGCGATCTCCTGCTCTCCTTTGCGGGTTTTCAGAGAAACGGAGGGGGCCTTGGGGCCGGCATCGGTGGCGACAAAGGCGTCCAGCAGGGGCTTGGGCTTGAGGTTGTCGAACTTCTTGAGCTCCTCCTCCAGCGCCTTGTATTCCGCCTTCTTCTCGTCGCTCTTGAGGCTCTTCATGGGATCGAAGGTTTTGCGCTCACGCTGCATCTGGCGCTGGCACAGACCGGCGAGCTGTTTTTCGAGGGCTTCGCGCTGGGCATCGGGCTTGCGCACCATTTCCTGGAGATCGTCTGTGAAGCGGGTGAGGGCGCGCTCGACCTTCGGCTCGACGAGAGGCTTCGTCAGCGCGTCCATCTTAGTGCGGATGTCGGCCGTGGCGATCTCCCACTTTGCCTGCTGCTCATTGAAGGCTTTCTTTTCAGCGGGGGTGGCGAGCTTGAGGTCATCGCGCCAGTGCACGGGAGCGAGGAAGGCGCGGAGGCGGTAGTAGTCCTTCTGCAGGATGGGGTCGAACTTGTGATTGTGACAATGCGCGCAGCCCATGCTGAGGCCGAGGAAGAGCTCGCCGGTGGTGTCCGTCATGTCCGTGAGGATGATGTCCCACTGGCCCTTCACATCGCGCTGGTTCCATTCGTAAACCGGATTGCGCAGGAAGCAGGTGGCGATGAGAACATTGGGATCGTCCGGGGCGATCTCGTCGCCAGCGAGCTGCTCACGCACAAACTGGTCGTAGGGTTTGTCGGAGTTGAAGGACTTGATGACGTAGTCGCGGTAGGGCCAGACGGCGGGGCGGTACTCGTCCGCGTTGTAGCCGTCGCTCTCCGCGTAGCGCGCGAGGTCGAGCCAGTGCTGGGCCCAGCGCTCACCGTAGCGGGGGCTGGCGAGGAGTTCGTCCACGAGCTTTTCATAGGCGCGGGGGTCCTTGTCGTTCACGAACTTGTCGATCTCATCGCGGGTGGGAGGCAGGCCGTGGAGATCAAAATAGACGCGGCGCACGAGTTCCGTACGGTCGGCCTCCGGCGCGGGGTCGAGCTTCATTTCTGACTGCTTCGCTGCAATGAAGCGGTCGATGTCGTTGCGCGCCCATTTGCCGGGCACCTTGGGAGGAGAGACGTTGGCGACGGGCTTGAAGAACCAGTAGTTCCGCTGCTCCTCGGTGAATCCGCCTTCGGTCACCACGACCTTGGCGGTGGCATCTTCCGGCCAGGGGGCGCCGAGCTTGATCCACTTTTCCAGGGTGGCGATTTCGGCATCGGGCATCTTGCCGCCGTTGTTACGGGGCGGCATCTGGAACTCCTCATCCTTGTAGTGGATGGCCTCGATCATGGCGGACTTTTCGGGATGTCCGGGAACGAGGGCCGGGCCGGTGTCGCCACCAGTCTTGAGGTAGCCGATGTTGTCCACGCGGAGGCCGCCCTTCTGCTTGGTCTTGCTGTGGCAGTCGTAGCAGCGCTTCACCAGGATGGGGCGCACCTCTTTTTCAAAGAACTTCAGGGCTGCACGGGTGGCATCATCATCCGCAGCAAAGGACACGCCCGCGGCATGGCAGGAGAGGAGAAGAAAGAAGACTGAAAGGCGGGACAGGGTCATGTCAGAATCTAAAGGTCTGAGAAGTACGTCTTTGGACACAAAAATTGGCAAATTCCCGCCTGTTTGGGTGTTCGGCCGGGAAAAGCATGCTTCTCTGGGGCGCTATGCCTCCCTTCCCCCGCGAGTTTCTGGCTTTTGTGACGCTGCTAGCGACCGCCATTCCAGCCGCTGAACTGTCCACGGTGGACCGCTTCAATTACGTCCTCGGCACCCAGGCCATCGGCGGCAAGTACCAGTTCACCCAGGGTGATTCTTTAGTGGAGTCTGCCGAGGTCATCCATGCCATGGGGGCTAGCTGCATGAAGTTTGACCTGCGGCCCAAACCGAAAGAATACCCGGGTGCGCATTCGCTGGTGGAGCTGGCGCGGGACGAACCGGCGCACCGCCAGGTGCTGGACATGCCTTTTGCGAATTTTCAGCTCTGGGCGGAGCCTTTTGCGAACACCTCTTGGAAGAAGGGCTTTTCCAAGGCGGATGCGGAGAAGGAATATCAGGAGCTGCATGCGCTGGTGGTGCATCTGCTGAAAACCTACAACGGAACGGGCAAGAGTTTTTACCTCGGGCACTGGGAAGGGGACAACCTGCTGCGGGGCAGCATCAGCAAGGCGGCTGATGCGCAGATGACGCCTGAGAAGGTGCAGGGCATGATCGACTGGCTGACAACGCGCCAGCGGGCTGTGGACGATGCGAAACGTGACACGCCGCATGAGGATGTGCAGGTGTGGCACTACACGGAGCTGAACCACCCGACGATCTCCCTGCGGGAAGGAAGGCCCACTCTGGTGAACCAGGTGCTGCCCAAGGTGGCGGTGGATTTTGTCTCCTACTCCGCGTACGACGTGACGAACGTGCCGAAGGCGGAAGAGATTCAGAAGGTGCTGAGCTACATTGAGTCCCAGCTAGCACCGAAGCCGGGCGTTCCGGGCAAGCGCGTCTTCATTGGAGAGTATGGCTACTCCGTGTTTCATGGAGGCAAGGCGCATCACTCGCCGGAGGAGCAGGACCGGCTTTCACGCATCACCATCCAGGCAGGGCTAGAGTGGGGCTGCCCGTTTATTTTGTACTGGGAGCTGTATAACAATGAGCTGGAGGCTGATGGGCGGCAGCGGGGGTTCTGGATGATCGACGACAAGGGGGTGAAGCAGCCGATCTATGAGACGCACCGGAGGTACTATGAGTGGGCGCGGACGTTTGTGAAGGAGTGGAAGGCGCGGACGGGGAAGGTGCCGGGGGATGCGGAGTTTCGGAGGGCGGCGGTGGAGTATTTCAGCCGGAACTAAGCTTCTTCAATTGTGGAAAGCGGCGTTGGCAAAATTGCCTTTTGGCGGAGCTCGTTGCTCGATGGCTGGCGCAAAAAAGCAGCGCCAGGTATTTTGCGAGTTCGTTGCGCGCGCGGTGCCCCAGAACCGCACAGGGACTGTGCGGACCACTTCACTGGCGCCCTCTCGACGCGCTGTGAGGAATTCAAGCTTACGGCAGAGCCTTGACCAAGGCGGCGGCGATGGCGGCCATGCCTTTGTCGCCGGGGTGGTTGGCGACGCCGGCGTGTTTGTAGGGGCGCTCTGAGCGGGCGTAGTTGGACTCGTCTTTGCTGAGGGCGCTGATGTTCACATAGATGCCGCCGACGGCGGTGCAGGCCTGCTGGAGGACTTCGTCTTTGGGGGCGTTGGCCCAGAAGCAACTGCGCACGAGGATGACGGGCTTTTTGCCGGCTTTCAGTGCTTTGAGCAGGGTGGTCACGGCGGCCTGCAGCTTCTGCTTTTCTTCGGGGAGCTTCAGAGCCGGGACGTTTTCGCCGATGGCGAGGATGATGAGATCGGCGTGGAAGTCGATGGCGTCCTTCAGCTTGGCGGCGACGTCGTAATTTGCGTAAGCGCGCTCGAAATCGGCGATGTTTTTCACCATGACCTCGGGTGCGACGCCGGCTTTTTCCGTGAGGCCTTTAGTGACGAGGTGCACGTAGTCATTGGACTCGGCACTGGCGGCCATGCCCCAGTTGCCCTTCCAGTCGATGTCGGCCTTGGGGCCGTGCTTGGTGATGCTGTTGCCGAGGAAAAGGACCTTTGTTTGGGCGGAGGCCTGTGCGGCAAAACCGATGAGGGCGAGGGCAACGAAGAGGATGAGGCGGGAGGATTTCATGAAGAAGAGATGCGATGAATGATCAGGCGAGGCCGACGTGCTGCAGGGCCTCGAGCGGCGGACCTTCGAAGGAGCCGGAGGGCATGTTACCTACGTAGCCGATGGCCTTCATGCCTTCGGGGGTGGTGTAGTAGCCGCCGGCGGTGAGATCGCGGAAGCGTTTGAAGAAGGCTGCGGGCTGCTTGAGGGCGGGCTGGGGTTTGGGAGCGGCGAGATCGGTGCAAAGAGCGGTCTGCTGATCGAGCGGGAGATCGGCAAAGGCTTTGCTGAAGCGTGTGTTTGCCTCCGCATCGATCCATTTCAGGCCTTCAAGGATGACGCGGCGATCGCCGGCCTGGGCGGGATAAGGAGAGCTGATCCATTCATCGATGAAGTCGGGGACACCGAGGGCGGAGGCACTGGGGGAGGTGTCATCGGCAGGGAGGATGACATCGCACAAAGCGCGGGTGGTGCGGCGCTGGGGCTCGGTGAGGGTGAGCGGCCAGACATCGCCGGGCTTGTACACTTTGACCATCACGGGGTCGGGGCCGTAGCCCTGCGCTTTGACGGGGGCGGCATCGGCGGCAAAAAGCTGCGGATCCCGGATGGCCATGGTGGCTGTAGCGGTGAGCATCCACTGCAGCGCCTTGCGGCGGTCCATGCGGGGGAGGTCATCAAGAGGAGTGCTCATGGTCAGATGTTTCCTTTCTTCATTTCATCCATCATGTGGTCTGCCATGCGCCAGGCGAAGGCCATGATGGTGAGGGTGGGATTCTTGTCCGCGGTGCTGGCGAAGGGGGCGCCGTCTGCCATGAAGAGATTTTTCACGTCCCAGGTCTGGCTCCACTGATTCGTGACGGAGGTCTCGCGGTTCGCGCCCATGATGGCGCCGCCGACTTCGTGGATGACTTCACCACCCTTCTTTATCAGCTTAGACGGATCTGAGTCGGCCTTCGCAGCGACTTTGCCGCCCATGGCTTCGAGGAGCTCGCGGATGTGCTGCTGCTGATGGCGCACCTGATTGAGCTCGAAGTCCGTCCATTTCCAATGGAAGCGCAGCACGGGGATGCCCCACTGGTCTTTGAGAGCGGGATCAATCTCGCAGAAGGAGCCGTCATTGGGCAGCATGGTGCCCTGCGCACCGAAACCGAGATGGCAGCCGTAGTAGCGGCGGGCCTCCTGCTTGAGCTTCGCGCCAAACAAGACGCCTTCGTGGCCGAGCCTGGATTCGATGCCATTGAGCGTGGTGAGCGAGGGCATCTGACGGCCGGAGGTGAACTCCAGATGGTAACCGCCGGGGAAGCCGAGCTCGCCTTTGGAGTTCTGCGCGTGGCGCGTCCAGGGCACGTAGGCGTGGGGGCCGCCTGCACCGTCTTCATTGTGGACGGGCATGCCTTCAAACGCGGGGATGTGTGCACTGAGGCTGCTGGAGACGGAGTCGGTGATGTATTTGCCCACCTTGCCGCTGGAGTTGGCGAGGCCCTGCGGGAAGGCGGCGGATTTGGAATTCAGCAGCAGGCGCACCGACTCCTGCGAACTGGCGGCGAGGACGACGACGCGGCCTTTGGCATGGGCTTCGGCACCGGTGGCCTTGTTGATGAAGGTGATGCCGGTGGCTCTGCCCTGCTTGTCCAGCGTGACCTCGCGCGCCATGGCGTTGGGGAGGATATCGAGATTTCCCGTGGCGAGCGCGGGGCGCAGGTGGACGGTCTGGGAATCGTAGTTGGCTCGGATGGCGCAGCCGCGATGGCAGTCGGTGGCCCAAAAGCAGGGCGCGCGCGTGCCCATGGACTCCTTCAGGATGCCCTGGGCCTTGGTGTTGCCGGGGTGGAGTTTGGCCGGAATGGTTTCTGTGTCCTGCGGCTTGGTGAGCACGGCACGATGGATGGAGACCACATGCGCGCCGACTTTTTTGCCGTGCTTCTGCGCGTAGAGCTCGCCCACGCGGAGCTTTGGCGCTGGCTGGAGGACGCCGGGGGATGAGTTGGGCGAGTTTTCCAGGCCTTCATTGGTGCCGAAGACGCCGATGAGCATCTCCACCTTGTCGTAATAAGGGGCGATGTCGTCGTAGCTGATGGGCCAGTCGAAGCCGAGACCGAAACGAGTGTGCGGCTTGAAGTCGTAGGGGCCATTTCGCAGCGTAATGCGGCCCCAGTGATTGGTGCGGCCGCCCATCATGCGCTGGCGCCACCAGCGGAACTGGTCCACGGGCTCGCTGCTGGCATTGGAGTAGGGCTCGCCGGGGATGTCCCAGCCGCTGTTGATGGAGCAGTCGTGGAAGCCGTATTGCTTGTCCGGCGTCTTTTCACCGCGCAGCGGAGCCTGGCTGGGAAGCTGAAGCATGGCGACCTCTGACTGCACGTCGAAGGCACGGCCGGCCTCAAGGATGAGGACTTTCAGGCCCTCCATGGTGAGTGTGTAGGCGGTCTGGCCGCCCCCGGCCCCGGAACCAACGATCACTGCATCATAGGAGTCCTGGAGCTTGTCGGGTGTGATGATGGGCATGGTGGCGAAGCGAAAAAGGGAAAAGCAAAACGCTGAAATATCAAACCTCTTCCAGTCTCATTTTCGCATCGCCAAAGGTTTTCGGGCGCTGGTCCATTTTATCCATCATGGACATGAAGAGACGGCAGAGCTGTCGCTCGGGTTTGTCTTTATAGTCAAGCACACGGCCGCTCTGAAGGCGACCGCCTGCACCACCCAGAACGATGACGGGGAGCTGATCGTTGTCATGCCGGGCACCGGCCATCATGCTGGAGCAATGCATGAGCATGGTGTTGTCCAGCAAGGTGCGCGAGCCTTCCTGAATGGCGTCCAGCTTTCGCGCGAGGTAGGCGAGCTGCTCCATGAAGAACTGGTTCACCTTGAGCCAGTCCTCGGCGTCGCTGTGGGAGAGCAGATGGTGGATCATGTAGTCGATGCCATGTCCTGCCTGCTGCACGCTGGGAAGATTGGGGAAGCGCAGGGCGCTGTGGTCGTTGTTGAGCTTGAGCGTGGTGATGCGCGTGGTGTCGGTCTGGAAGCCAAGCACGAGGAGATCGATCATGAGCTTCATGTGCTCGCCGATGTCCTGCGGAATGCCGTCTGCGGGACGTTTGATATTTGGCTTTTCGAGCGTGGGCCGCCAGCCCTGCAGCTCGCCGCGCTTGCCAGCGTTTTCGATGCGCTTTTCCACATCGCGAACGGAGTCGAGATATTCATCGAGCTTGCGCTGGTCATTGAGGCTGATGTCACGCTTGAGATCCCGTGCTTCAGCGAGCACCGCATCCAGCACGCTTTTGTCAGCGGGCGAGGCTTCGTCTTTGAAGAGACGGTCAAAGGCCAGCGCCGGGTAGAGCTCCAGCGGAGTCGGTGTGGTGGGCGAGCTCCAGGAGATGTGGGAGCTGTAGAGCATGGAGTAGTTTTTATGCACCGATGGATTCGACTTCTCACAGGCGAGGACGAGGCTGGGGACCTTGGTGCTGCGGCCGTAAGTTTGCGCGAGAACCTGGTCAAAGCTGGTGCCGGAGCGGATCTCCCCGCCTGAGGCGATGGGCGCGCCGGAGAGCATGTTGCCCGTCTGCGAGGAGTGGATGTTTCCCTTGCGGGCTTCCTCATGGTAGAGGCCGCGGACGAAGAGAAGCTTTTCACGGAAGTCATGCAGCGGCTGCAGAACCTTGCCCAACTCCATCCCCTTCCCTTCACCTTTGGCCCACCATTCCTTGGAGTGGAAGCCATTGCCGGAGAAGGTGACGCAGAGCCGCACGGGAGCCTCGCTGGCGGGCTTGTCGCGTTTGGGTTCGTCGCCCCAGACGTTGAAGGATTCCATCCAAGGCAGGGCCATGGAGACGCCTGCTCCACGCAGGAAGGCGCGACGTGAAAAGTGATGAGTGCTCATGGGAGGATCAATGCTGGGCGAGGGTGTCTTTTCCCCGCACTTGCTGGAACTGCGGGCTGCGGATAATGAGGTCGATCAGAGAAACCATGCGGCGGTCGCTTTTGACCATGGACTCGATCAGGGGCTTGTCTGAAAGCTGCACGCTGCGTCCCAGGGCATAGCCGAGCAGCTTGCGGCAGAACTGACGCACGAAGTCATCGCCACGCTTGTCGATCAGGTAGGTACGCAGATCGGCGAGGCCATCGACGGCCGTGCCATCTGGCAAAACGGTCTTTGTATCCGCTTTGCGCGAACGGCCGATGGCATCAAAGCCCTCCAGGGCAAAGCCAAAGGGGTCGATGCGGCGATGGCAGCCGGAACAGTTTTCATCGCGGCTGTGGCGCTCGATGAGCTGGCGCTCGGTGAGATTTGCGGGTGCCTCCTCTGGCAGGACAGGCACGCCTTTGGGTGGGATGGGAAGCTTGTCTCCAAGGATGACCTCGCTGAGCCAGGTGCCACGCAGAATGGCGCTGGTGCGGGAGGCGCCGGCTTGCTTGGCAAGGGTGGCCGCAAACCCGAGGATGCCGCCGCGGCCTTTGGTGTGCAGTCCGTCAATGCGCTGCCAGGCATCCCCCTGCACCTCCAGCGCATAGTGCTTTGCGAGGCTGGCATTCACAAAGGTATGATCGGCGTCGAGCAGCGAGAACGCGCTGCGGTTGTTCTGAAAGAGGTCGATGAAGAAACGGGTCACCTCCTCCTGCATGTCTTCGCGCAGTGAGACGAAGGTGGGAAAGTGACGCTCGCTTTTCTCATCCAAAGTGCCGACATCGCGCACGTGCAGCCACTGGCAGCCGAACTCCGTAGCGAGGCGGCGTATTTTGGCGTCTTTCATCATGCGCTGCGCCTGAGCCGAGAGCACGGCGGGATCATTCAGCTTTCCAGAAGCTGCGAGCTGGCCCAGCTCGGCGTCCGGACAGGATGACCAGAGAAAATAGCTGAGACGCGTAGCAAGCTCATGCGTGCTGACCGGCGCGGCTTTGGAGCCGGGCATGGCTTTCTCCCCGCGATAGAGAAATGCAGGAGCAACAAGCACGCGCGCCAGCATCATGCGTGTGGCGACAGCGTGCGGCAGCTCCTGCCGGCGCATTTTTTGGTAGAGAGCCTGCAGCCCTTCACGCTCTCCATGGCTCAGGGGCCGACGCCAGGCTTTCTCTGCAAACTCAATCACAGCGGCCACCTGCGCTGGTTCTACCTCAACAAGCTGACGCTTGAAGGCGGCGGCCGCATCCATGATGGGCGCACGCATCGGCTCAAAGGCGCTGGGCTTGGCGTCCTGCGTGGCAAACTGGAAAAGCTGCTCAAAGACATCCACCTGCTTCAGCGGCCATTCACTGACGAAGCGCAGCTCATCCCAGAGGCGGTCGAGTTCGGCACCTTCGGCCTCGGTGAGCATGAGGCGTTTCAGATGGCCATCCTCACGGTGAAAGAGCGTGAGCGTGACGACTTCATCGATCGGCACAATCTGGGTGTAGCAGAGCGCGATGGGGAAAAGACTGCGAAACTCATCAAAGGCCGCCTGAAAGCGGCCGCGGGCGGCGCTTTTCTCGCTCACGATCACCGGTGCACTGTGATGGGTCTGCAGATTGTTGTCAGACCACAGGCCCTTCGACTGCGCGGTTTGCGCTTCGTCAACAGCGAGGCCTTTGAGCGATTCGGGCCTGACGTCATGCACCTGCATCTGCACACTGCCTTCGGTGTTCAGCAGCCGGGCCGTGACCACCAGCTCCGAATCTTCAAGCAATTCGGCGGGAACCTTGATCTCGACCACCGAGGGAGCTTTTACTTCGTAGTTAGCTGCGGCGGCGGTGCTGGAAGCACGCTCTTTCAGAACAGCCATGAGCAGAGGTCCCGTGGCTGACAGGAGCTGGCGGCGCAGCGCCTGCTCGGGTGATCCGGCAGGAAGTGTGGCAGGATCTTTTTCAAGAAGCGCCCGAACCTCCCCCGCGAGCATCTCACGCTCGGCCGCATCCTTGGTCTTGCGCCAGCGGGCTAGAGGTGATCCATCAGGAATGGCCGAGTCCACCTGCTGAGCCGCAGGCTGGGTGAGGAAATGCCACGCTCCATGGGGATTCCCCGCCAGGATGTTTGGAGACACATCCTTTGCCAGATCCCAGGTCGTCCGGCCATCCGTGAGAGTCAGATTCACCGTGGTGAGATCGCAGCTGTGGTTTCCATCCTTGGGGCCGATCACCAGCGCGACCACATCTCCTTTCATGACCTGAACCTTGTCAAAGACTCCTGTGGAAGCGCGCTCCGATCCTTTGCTGACTCCGGAGGCGAGCACGTCCCGCATGTGGCCCCGGCGCACCTCCAGAGCCCAGGTGATGCCATTGCCGCATTCTGCATGCGCGTCCGCCACATCTCCCTGGACATGCAGGGAACCGCTGACCGGGCTGCGCCATGCGATGACCGACGCACGTGAGGGGGAGGGATGCGTGGCGACGCTGTGTGCCTGCATCAAGCCCGGAATACGCGGAGTTTTGTCCGAAGAGTTTGCCAGCACGCTGAGCGCCTGCTCGCCCGACCATCCTTTGATGAAATCATAATTCGGAACACTCTGGATCTTCTTGGTGAGCAGCGGCTCGAGCTTCACCTGGCTGGCCGAACCGACGCCAAGGTAATCCAGCCAGCCGGAAAGCAGCGCTGCATCCACGCCATGTTTCTGCGCCAGCGCGGTCACATCGGTGCGCTCAGAGTTCATCTGCGCCTCATGCACCGCAGCCAGACAGGGCAGCACACTGGCGACCAGCTGCGCGCGCCGCTGCTGCAGACGCTCCATGAGCTTTGGCACATCGCGGAGCGGAAGATCGGCACGGCCAGGGGCCACAAGCCGCGCATTTTCCCACACGGCTGAATCGTTCTCGCTGCCATCCCCTGCATCTGTCGTGGTGAAATAGAGGGCACGATCTCCGCCATCCTTGGGAGCCGAGAGCTTCATGCGGATCTCATGCCGGGCCACCAAAGGAGCCACAGGCTCCTGCCAGGCTTTGGGGCCGTTTTCCTTGCCGATGTGCCCCACACTGGCAAAGCGCCACAAGGACTGCTGCCAGGCTGCTACATCTGCCGCAGTGAGCGTTCCTGCACGGAACCTGCCGCGCAGTGGATCCAGCAACATGGATGGCTGGGAACCGCTGAGAGCCTGCCTCAGCAATGCCAGGTATTTCGGGCTCAGCCCCTCGGCGCCCCCCTGCCCCTGCAATGCGGCAAGGTATTTGGCCAGCGGCAGACGGCCTTCGTCTTTGGCGACGATTTTGGCACCCGTCACATTGAGTTCAGTCTGTCCTGCAGATTCACTGTAGCGACGGTAGATCTCGCGGATTTTTGCCAGTGCTTCGTCCGTCCAATCACGCGGTGAGCTGGAGGATGAAAAGCGCATGCCCTGCGGTGTGAGCACTGCATGAGAGGAGACCTCCTTGGCCGCATCGAGATACTTGCTGAGCAAAGCGGGCGACATGACGAGGGCCGCGCCCGCATTGGTAAAACCTTCGCCGGCGGCGCCGTCCACGGGGAATTCACGGGCAGGATCGAGAGACTCGACGCCGGTGAGATCGCGCAGGGTGTAGGTGTACTCCATGTTGGAGAGACGGCGCAGCACCACGGGACCGGGGTCGCCAGCGTTTGCGAGCGCGACTTCATCGAGACGGGACTGGACCCATTTCGTCAGCAGCGTCTTTTGTTCCGCGGAAAGCTGAGTCTCTTTCTTCGGGGGCATTTCGCCCATGTGAAGCTGGTCCAGCACGCTCTCCCAGATCATGGGCTCGCGCTTGATGTCGGCGACGGAGGTGAAGCGCTCCAGATCGAGATCGCCCTTCTGCTTTTCGGTGGAGTGGCAGGAGTTGCAGCGCTCTTTCAGCAGAGGGAGGATCGAGGTTTGAAACTCATCGGCATGAAGTTTCAGGCATGCCACCAGGCAGCCGGTGAAAATGAAGAACCTCATGCCAGGATCTCCTTCACAACATTGCCGTAAACATCCGTGAGACGGAAATCGCGGCCGAGATGGCGCCACGTGAGTTTCTCATGATCGAGCCCGAGCTGATGCAGGATGGTGGCGTGAAGATCATGCAGGTGAACTTTCCCGGAGACGGGGCGGAAGCCGAAGTCATCGGTCTCGCCAAAGGTGAGGCCGGGCCGGATGCCACCGCCGGCCATCCAGGTGCAGAAGCTCTCCGGCTGGTGCTCACGGCCATGCTTCTCGATGGGGGACGTGCCGCTGAGATCCTGGCTCCAGGGGGTGCGGCCGAACTCGCCGGACCAGACGACGAGCGTGTCTTCCAGCAGGCCGCGTGATTTGAGATCCTTGATGAGTGCCGCGCAGGGCTGGTCGCTGGAGGCGCAGCTTTTAGGCAGCGCATTGCGGATGTCACCATGGTGGTCCCAGCCGCCCATGGTGACCTGTACAAAGCGCACGCCGGCTTCGCTCAGCTTGCGTGCCAGAAGGCAGGCGCGGGCGTTTTTGTCCGTGTCCTTGCCGCCAATGCCGTAGAGGTTTTTGGTGGCCTCCGATTCATTGGAGAGGTCCACGAGCTCGGGGGCCGTCATCTGCATGCGGAAGGCGGTCTCCATGCTTTCGATCATGCCTTCCATGCGTGCGTCGGTCCCCGCCTGATCGAGCAGGCGCTTGTTCATGCGCTGCGTGAAGTCGATGCGGGCACGCTGGGACTTCACATCGCCGGAGATGTCGGCGAGGTAGTCGATGGGAGACTGTTTGTCGCTGGCGGGCACGACCACCTTGGTGCCCTGATGCGCGGCGGGCAGGAAGGAGGAACCATAGAGGCGAGTGTCGCTGTCCGGATGGATGCTGATGAAGCTGGGCAGGTTTTGATTTTCCGCGCCGAGGCCGTAGCTGACCCAGGACCCCATGGAGGGGCGCACGTCTGCGGTGACACCGGTGTGAAACTGCAATGAGGCGGGCTGGTGCTGGTTGTTGTCCGCATGCACGGCGCGCAGCAGGCAGATTTCATCGGCAATGCTGGCGGTGTGCGGCAGCAGGTCGGAGATCATCATGCCGGACTGGCCACGGGGGCGTACCTCGCCGTGGGTGGCCAGGGCGAGAAATTTGTCCGTGCCGACGCGGAGTTCGTTGGTGTTGACTGGCGCGGAAATCTTCTGGCCATGCATGCGCCGGATGTAGTCCTTGGGATCAAACAAGTCCGGCTGCGAGGGCCCGCCAGACATGAAGAGGAAGATCACGCGCTTCGCCTTTGCCGGGAACCGCGGCGACTTGACGGCCAGAGGGCTTTGCGCGGCCTGCAGCAGATCATGCAGGGCCAGCGCGCCAAAGCCGGTGGCGCTGCGCTGAAGCCAGGTGCGGCGGGTGAGTGTGGGCGTGGTCATAGGCGAAGTAAAAACTCGTTGGAAGACAGCAGTGCGTGACTCAGCTCGATCCAGGCCTTGTCGGCCGGGAGGGTTTCAAGAAGACTCACCGCATCCTCGCGTTCGGCGCTGGTGATGGGACGGCTGAGGACTCGCAGCCAAAGGGCTTCGAGGCGGGCGCCGGTATTGGGCTCTGTGGCCGTGAGATGTTTCGCAAGCTCGGTGGCACGGGCGCGGACGGTATCGCTGTTGAGCAGGAACAGAGCCTGCGTGGGCACGGCGGTTTCAGCACGTCTGCCGGCGATCTGCGCGGGCTGCGTGAAATCAAAAACATCGCGTAACCTCGCCGAACCAGGCTGGGCGGCGGTGCGGATGACCGGGAGATAAATGGTGCGCTCGAAGTCATGCACCGGACGCATTTTCTTGAAGGCAAAGGCGGGCGGGTTCACCGCCTTGGGACTGAGGCTGGTGACGTTCTCAGGAAACTCCAGCGGCAGAGCGGGACCGCCCCTGGACGCCGTGAGAGTGCCGCTGATGGCGAGCATGGAATCGCGGATGGCTTCAGCGTCGAGGCGCTGGCGGTTCATGCGCCAGAGCAGGCGGTTGTCCGGATCCTTTGCAGCGGCGACGGCATTCTGAGCGCTGCTCATGCGATAGGCATGGCTGAGCACGAGTTCACGGATGAGCTGCTTTTGCGACCAGCCGTTTTGCACGAAACGCGTGGCGAGGTAATCGAGCAGCTCAGGGTGCGAGGGAGACTCACCGCGCGCGCCGAAGTAGTCGACACTGCGCACGAGCCCTTCGCCAAAGAGCTTCTGCCAGATGCGGTTCACGGTGACGCGGGCGGTGAGAGGATTGCGTGCATCTGCGATCCAGTCTGCGAGCTGCACCCGCCCGCTCTGACCCGCTGGAATCGGAGGAAGTTCCGCCCAGGATGCCACACGCAGGGCGCCACGCTTCACAGGATCCCCCAACGCGTATGGATTTCCGCGGATGGTGATGCGCATGTCGGCAGGCTGTTCGCGATCATGCACGGCGAAGGCCTTAGGAGCGACGGGAGCAAAGAACTTCGCGTGCTCGATCTGGCCGTTGAGTGTCTTGATGCGTGCCGCGATTTCATCACGCTTCTTTTCGAGATCGGGCTTCGCCTCCTTCGTTGCGCTGGCGAGCGACTGCTCCAGCGCGGATTTGTCCTTGCTGGTGCTGTCGCGCTCGTTTTCCCATTGATGGATTTTGGCCTCATTCGCGGAGAAGAGCTGCTCGCGTGCGGCTTTTTGCTCCGCAGTCTCCGGGAGTTCTGTTTTGTGAACGCTGCTCCAGACGCCGTTGTCGGTTTTATACGTGGCGTCGGTGCTGCGGAACATGCCGGCGATGGCGTAGTAGTCGGTCTGCGCGATGGGATCGAACTTGTGATCGTGGCAGCGTACGCAGCCGAGCGTCATGCCGAGAAAGGCGGTGCCGATTTTGCTGACCTGCTGATCCACGAGGTCATTTTCCATCTTGAGTTTGTCCACGGCGACGATTTCGACATCGCCCAGCACCAGGAAACCGGTGGCGGTGATGTTTGCAGCACGTTCCTGGGGTGATGAAGCGGGAAGCAAGTCACCGGCGACCTGCTCGCGAATAAAGCTGTCGAAAGGCTTGTCAGAATTGAAGGCGTTGATGACGTAGTCGCGATAGCGCCAGGCGTGCTCGGCGAAGACATTGTTCGAGGTGCCGATCTGGTCTGCGTAACCGACGAGGTCCAGCCAGTGGCGCGCCCAGCGTTCGCCGAAGGCGCTGGACTGCAGCAGGCGATCCACCGCAGCCGCACGGGATGCGGGCGAGGCATCAAAGAGCGCCAAGTCCTGCGGTGTAGGTGGGAGGCCGGTGAGATCGAGCGAGACACGGCGCAGCCAGGTGTGGGGGTCCGCATCTGGTGCTGGAGTGAGATTGCTCGCTTCGAGCCTGGACAGGATGAAGCGATCCACCGGCCCCAGCGGCCAGTCTGTGTGTTTCACAGCAGGAGCTTTTTCATCCTGCACTGGACGAAAGGCCCAGAATTTCTTGCCCTCTTCGATGTCGATCACGCGCGCAGATTTGGCGGTCGTTTGTTTCACGCGGGAATCGGGCGCCCCCATGGCGACCCACTTCTCCAAGATCTCGACTTCGGCGGCGGGCAGCTTCCCTTTTGGAGGCATTTCCATTTCAGGGGTGGTGTAGCGCACGGCCTGAATGAGATGGCTGCGGGCGAGGTCTCCGGGTACAAGGGCCGGGCCGTTGTCGCCGCCGGTTTGCCAGCCGGATTTCAAATCGAGCGCGAGGCCGCCTTTGATTTTATTCTCGTGCGAATGGCACTCATAGCAGCGGCTTTGCAGCAAAGGGAGCACCCTGGCCTCGAAGAAGGCCATGCCCTCCTCCGCACGCACGGATGAAAGCGCGAGCGTGACGATGCCGAGACACTGGAAGACGCGGTTCATGAGAAAAGCGGCAGCCATTCACGCCAGCCGAGGATGTGCTCACGCATGAGACGCTCGCAGGCGGCGGCACCTTGCGACTGGAAGCTTTCAATGATGGACTGGTGCGCCTCCACGGTCTCCTTGAGGGTCTCCCGGGTCTGAAGCTGATGGCTGCGGTGCAAACGTCCGAGCCAGAGCTCCAGCTCGCCGCGCAGGGAACGCCACAGCTTCAGCAGGCGCGCATTGCCCGAGGCTTCGAGAATGATCTGGTGAAACTCCAGGTCCAGCAGCGTCACCTCCTGCACGGAGCGCGCACGGCGGGTGGCGGCGAGGTTCTTTTCGAGCTTTGAAACGTCCTCTTTAAGAGCCGGGGCGGCAAGGCGGGAAGCGAGCGGCTCCAGGGTGAGACGCAGGACGAAGAGCTCTTCGAAGTCCTGCGGCGTCAGGTCTTTGACAAAGGCGCGGCCGGTGGGACTGAACTCGACGAGGCCCTCTCTCTCCAAGGCGAACAGGGCCTCCCGTACAGGCACGCGGCTGACGCCGAGCCGCTTTGCCACGGCGGATTCGGCGAGCAGGGCGCCCGGCGCAGAGGTGCCGTTGAGAATTTCCGTGCGCAACCGGGTGGCGGTTGAGTCGGAGCGGGAAGCGGTAGAAGTGACGAGATCCATTCGGTATACCGTTTCAATACGGGCCGGATGAATCCTTCTTTCTCAGGCAATGATTTTCTTGGCCACGCTGCCTTTCACATCGGTGAGGCGGAAGTCGCGGCCTGCGTAGCGGTAGGTGAGCCGTTCATGATCCAGACCGAGCAGGTGCAGGATGGTGGCGTGGAAGTCGTGGGTGTGCATTTTGTCCTCCACGGCCTCGTAGCCGAGATCATCCGTGCTGCCGTAGCGCATGCCGCCTTTGACGCCGCCGCCGGCCATCCAGGCGGTGAAGCCTTTGCTGTTATGGTCGCGACCATCCGCGCCCTGGCCGTGTGGAGTGCGGCCAAATTCACCGGACCAGACGACGAGGGTGTCCTTGAGCATGCCGCGTGAGGCCAGGTCCGCTAGCAGCGCGGCAATCGGCTGATCCACCGCCTCACACGTGGCGGGCAGGTCTTTGGAGATTTTGAAATGATGATCCCAGTCGCTGTGCGTGACCTCGACGAAACGCACGCCCGCCTCCACCATGCGGCGTGCGAGGAGGCACTTGCGGCCGAAGTCGTCGGTGGCATTGCCCTCGCCAATGCCGTAGGCGGTGAGGGTCTGCTTCGTCTCTTTCGAGAGGTCCATCACCTTGGGCATCTCGCTCTGCATCTTGAACGCGAGCTCGAAGGACTCGATGGCGCCTTCGACCTCGGGATTGACCTGGTCACGCAGAAGCTTTTCACGATTCAGCGCCTGCACGAGCTCGATCTCCTTACGCTGTGCGACGTTGCCGACGGGCGGCGCGATGTTGCGCATCTGCGCATTTGCCACCGGCCGGGCATCGACACCAACGCGTGTGCCCTGGTAAATCGCCGGCAGGAAGGCGCTGCCGTAGTTCTGCGCACCGCCGAACAAGGACGGCGGCGCGATGGTGACAAAGCCCGGGAGATTTTCATTTACCGAGCCAAGGCCATAAAGCGCCCAGGCTCCGAGAGAGGGGCGCACGAACTGAGCATTGCCCGTGTGCAGCTTTAAAAATGACTGAGCATGCGCTGGCAGCTCGGTGTGCATGGAATTGATGAGGCAGAGATCGTCCGCACGTTTGGAGAGATGCGGAAACAACTCGCTGATGGGAAGGCCGCTTTTCCCCTGCGGCGAAAACTTCCACTGGGAGCCCTGCAGCTTCGTGCCCGGTGCGCGGCCATCCTTGCCGGACACAGCGGTGAGCTTCGGCTTGTAATCAAAGGTGTCCACGTGCGAGGGCGCACCGCGCATGCAGAGGAAGATCACACGCTTTGCGGTGGCATTGAAATGCGGCTGCTTGACGGCCAGCGGGGCACCGGCCTCCGCCTGTGCCAGTGCCTGGAATGCGAGCCAGCCGAAGCCGACACCGCTGGTTTGGAGAAATTCACGTCGTGTGTTCATGGCGTCAGTCAATGGAGCGAAATTCAGCACTGCCGAGCAGCGCACGGCAGAAACTCGTGAGCACATCACTCTCGAGCCTCGGGTAATCAGCGAAGAAGTGCTGCGCCGCCCTGGTCTCGCCAGCCGTGGGCACGCGTGCAAAGGCGAGCTTGAAGGCGGCGGTGATGCGCATGTTCTCAGGCAAGGCGCGGAGTTTTTCGGCCAGGCGACCGGCCTGCTTCGCCACAAAGTCGTTGTTCAAAAGATACAGCGCCTGCGATGGCACCGTCGTGACATCGCGGCTGCCATTCACAGAGCTGGGCTCGGCAAAGTCAAACACGGTGAGGGCGTCTGGTACGGCATTGCGCGGCACCGGCAGATAGACGCTGCGCATGTCACCGCCGGCGGTGAGAAAGGACTCGTCCGTCAGCGGTGCGCGCAGGCTCTTGATGGGAAAGCCGCCGATCGCCCCGTCACCACAGCGGGCGACGGCAGAGCCCACGGGCGCCTCGGTGTTCAAACCGCCGCTGACGGCCAGCATCGCGTCCCGGATGCATTCGGCCTCCAGACGGCGCGGATTCATGCGCCATACGAGGGTGTTTTCAGGATCCGCCTCGAAATTCTTTGCATCATGCGTAGCGGCGAGCTGATACGCATGGCTCATGACGATCTCCTTGATCAGTGACTTCACCGACCAAGAGCCGCTCTTCAGCCGCAGCGCCAGATGATCCAGCAACGCCGGATCGGACGGCGGCTGGCCCATGGTGCCAAAATTATCGACGGTGGAGACGATGCCCCGGCCAAACAGCCAGTACCACACACGGTTGGCAAACACCCGCGCGGTGAGCGGATTGGTCTCAGCCACGAGCCAGTCGGCCATTTCACGGCGGCCGCTTTCCCGCGATGGCATCGCAGGCGCCCTGGTGGTGATCACATCCACAAAACCACGCGGCACTTTGGCGCCGGCTTTGTCCACATCGCCGCGGGCAAAGAGAGGACTGTCATTGATCGAGCTGAACTGCGCAGGACGGCCCGCGATCACTTGAAAGATCTCCTCCACGGACTTCGGCTTCGCGGGTGGTCCGCCGGAAGGAGTGGCGGGATAGTCGCGCACGCCCATGGCGAGCAGCTTCTGACGGCCATCGCTGTCGTAGGAGGCCAGCTCCGTTTTGCACTCACCGATCTTCGCATTGATGCCCACAAACATCACCAGCTTCTGCGGGTCGTTGTTCACGTTGAAACCTTTGCCGCCGAAGAGGCCTTTGGCGGCGGTGGTATAAAACTGCAGCGTGCCGTAGCGCTCGGTCTTGGTGAGGTCCTTTTCGATCTCCGCACGCCGCTCCGGGCTGAGCACCAGCGGCATGCGTGGCAGCCCGCAGTCCGTGGGCAGTTCGATCAGCGGGGTGGACTTGAGGTTTTGGAAATTGGGCGAGGTGCCGTACAAGGTCTCCGTGCTCAGAAAGATGCCCGCGAGCGCGTAGTAGTCGCGCTGCGCGATGGGATCAAACTTGTGATCATGGCAGCGCGCACAGGCCACGGTGAGGCCGAGCACCGCCTGCGACATGGTGTCAATCTGCTCATCGGTGGTGTCGAGCGCATACTGCTTCGGGTTGCGCTCATTGAGACTGCGCGCGCCGATGGCGAGGAAGCCCGTGGCGATCTGCTTCATCGCACGGTCCCGGCTGTCCTTGGCCTGCATCAGGTCTCCGGCCATCTGCTCACGGATGAATTCATTGAAGGGCTTGTCCTGGTTGAAGGACTCGATGACATAGTCGCGGTAGCGCCATGCATGAGGCAGCAGGCAGTTCACATCCTTGCCGGTGGACTCCGCATAGCGTGCCACATCCAGCCAGTGACGCCCCCAGCGCTCGCCAAAGCGGGGCGACTGCAGCAGGGCATCCACCACTTTTTCAAAGCTCCGTACGTCATGGTTCGCCAGAAAAAAATCCACCTGCTCCATGGTGGGAGGAAGGCCCGTCAGATCAAAGCAGACGCGACGCAGCAGCGCCTCCGGCTGCGCATCTCCCACGGGCTTGAGACCCTTTGCCTCCAAGCCTGCGAGCACGAAGCGGTCGATGTCGCTTCTCGCCCAGGCATCGTCCTTCACGGCAGGCACGGCGGATGCCTTCACCGGCTGATACGCCCAGTGATTCTTCGCCTTCTCGGTGTCCCATTCGGATTTCACCACGCTGGCGGCGCCATCGCGCGGATCCGGCGCACCCATGCGCACCCACTGCTCGAAATCAGCGATGACCGAGTCCGGCAGTTTTCCGCCGCTCTTTTCCGGCGGCATCTGCATGTCCTTGTTGGTGTAATGCAGAGACTCGATGACGAGGCTCTTCGCGAGATTTCCAGGTACGACGCCGGGCCCGCTGTCGCCGCCGCGGCGGATGCCTTCGCGGGTGTCGAGCACGAAGCCGCCTTTGATTTTTTCGGAGTTCTCCGCGTGGCACTTGTAGCATTTCTCCGCGAGCACGGGGCGGATCTTCTTTTCGAAAAACGCGATCTGCTCCGCGCTGGATGGTGCTTCCGTGATCGCGGGCTTCTCCGGTGAGGGTTTTGCCCCGCCGCTGATAGCGACGATGTTCATGTACTCGTCATGCGAGAGCTTGCGGTCGCGGTTGGCATCGAGCGTGTGAAACAGGTAATCCACTACCTGGGGTTTGCCCTTCAGCTTGGGCGAGTATTCGCTGAGCGTGTTGAATTCGGCGGCGCTCAGGGCCGCGTCATGGTCATGGTCGAAGGTGGTGAATCCTTGTTCGAGCTTTTGCTGCATTCCGGCATCCTGTGCAAATGCCGAGGCGAGGAGTGCTGAGAGCAGGAGGAAGAGGCGGGCTTTCATGGCTTCATGAATTTCTCAAATTTTACCCGGCGCTCGTCGCCGAGCTTTTTGAACTCCTCGATCTGGTCGGGTGTTAGCAGTTCGGCAAGATCGGTGGACTGTCGGATCGATGCTTGAGCGATCGCCATTAGCGTGTCGCTTTTGATCTTCGCCAGATCCTGCCTGAGCTGGTCATAGATCGGTTTCGATTTCTCCACCTGATCCGGCGTGAGCTTGAGGCGCTTGGCCTCCTCCTTCATGCGCTGCTGGACAAAGTGGTCTTCGCTGATGAGCTTCTTCGCAAAAGGCAGCGCGAGCCCGATGCCAAAAAGAGCGCCGAGGACGAACAGTCCAAAGAGCGACAAGATGATATAGCGTTTTTTCATGGAAAGAGCGGGGTTTGGATGAAGACCTGCACCAGATCCTGCGCGTCTGCGCTCATGGTGCTGGCCGACCACCAGAGACAGACGGCAGTGGCCACGGTGGCCACCGGGAGTGCGGCGAGCGAGAACCGCGACCACAGTGCGGAGGCGTCCGAAGCCGGGGCTGCGGCGGCGATCACCCGTGTGGCAAATCCGAAGGGCATCTCCGTGAGCGGCGGATCAGCCGCGTTTCGCGCACGGGCGGCGAGCTGTTCGAGACGTTGGTCAGTATCGTTCATGGGTGGGAGGCTTCGAGTTGTTCAAAGGCCGCGCGCAGTTTGCGGCGGGCGCGGAAGGCGCGCACTTTTACCAGCGTGCGGCTCCAGCCGGTGAGGGTGGCGATTTCGTCGGTCGATTTGTCTTCCAGGTGCAGGAGGCTGAGCACCATGCGGTCGTCCGCGCTCAGCGTGTCCAGCAAGCGCAGCATGAGGGAGCGGGATTCGTCGTTCAGCGCCTCCGACTTCGGCTCCGCCGCAGTGAGGGTGGCCTCCATGGCCTCCTGCTCCCCCTCGCTGAGATCGCTCCAGCGGAGCTCGGGGCGCACACGGCGTGCGCGATAGTGGTCGCGGCATTGATTGATGGCGATGCGCGCCAGCCAGGGCTCCAGCGGCTTGGACGCGTCCCATTGCGCGGCCTTGGCAAAGCAGCGCGTAAAGGTCTGCTGCGCCAGATCCTCCACGCAGCCAGCATCCGCCACGTGACGGCGGATCAAAGCGGCCACGAAGGGATAGAACGACTCCACGAGCGCCCGCGCCGAGCCCTCGTCGCTGCATCGCAGCCACGCTGCCATGCAGGCGCGGGATTCGCTGTCGGTCAAAATCATGGAAGCTGGGAATCACGATGACACATCCTTTCCCGGCTTCTACGGGCAGGATGCGGGGCGGTTACAGCTTCCGAAAAAAATCTTTGCAGGACGTCACTTCGCGTTTTTCGCGATGAAATCGACAATCGGCGTCGAGTCCTCCAGCCCGTGGGGATGATGCCCCACACCGGGCTTGCGGATCAGGGTGATGCTGCCGCCCAGCGCCTTGTAACGCGTTTCGATCAAGCCGGTGTTTTCGTCCCAGGGCACCACATCGTCAGCATCGCCAAAGACGTGGAGGAGAGGCACTTTGTTTTTTGCCAGCGGTTCCAGACTGTCCACGGGGTTGCCCTTGTAGGCGAGGGCTTCGGCTTCGTCCTTGAAGCCCCAGAGCTTGGGCACGAGCGCCCAGTTTTTCGAATCGCCTTTGCCTTTGCCCTTGCCGCCGGGCCAGCTCTTGAAGTCGCAGACGGGAGCGTCGGCGTAGATGCAGGAAACTTTGTCGGGATTGGCGATGGCCCAGTTGTAGCAGTACAAGCCGCCGCGGCTGAGGCCGACGAGGGAGGGTTTCTTGCTCAGACCATAGTTTGTGGTGAGCTCGGCGTAGCACTGGTTCCACAGCTTCACGGCATCCGGGCAGCCGAGCATGTCGTTGATCTTCATGTAAACGATGTGGAAGCCTTTGCCGAGCAGGGCGATGTCTGGTGCGGGCTTGTGGCCGAAGAACTCGCCATGCCAGACCCACGGGCGGCCAGGGGCGGCGGTTTTCGGCGCGACGATGGTCACGGATTTGCCGGCGATGGTAAGCTCGTGCTTGGGATAGCCATTCCATTCGCCGGTCTGATTCGGGAATACGATTTCCTTGCTGGTGGCGAACTTGCGCGCCTGGGCATCGAGCTCGGCAGCCTTGGATTTGGCTTCTTCAATGGGCAAACCGGGAGGATTGCCCGGACGCTTGTGCCCCACGTAGCTGAGCCATGCGGGGCGCAGGATGGCGTGCTTCTTTTTAACGAGCGCGAGAATGGCGGCACCATTGGGGTGATCGGGAGTGCCATCCGGCTTCACCTTGAGGCCCCAGGCATCGAGCACGGCATGGGCCATGACGAGATGCCCCTCCGGGCCGGGATGCACGCCGTCTTTGGAGAAGGTGAACTCGGGATCGGTCTTCCGCTTTTCAGCGATGGCGGCGTTCATGGGGCCGTGGATGTCCAGCACTTCCCAGCCCTGCTTGCGCATGTCGAGCAGCCAGTCGCTGTAAAAGTCGAGCACTTCATTATAGCCCTGGTAAAACTGGCCCGGCTTCACCTGATCGCCGGGCACCACACGCGCCTTGATCGGCACCGGATCAAACACCGGCGGGGTGAGATGCACCATGCGCGCGCCGGTGGCGGTGACTTTTTCATGCAGCTTCTTCATGCCGTCCTGAAAGGCCTTCGTGCGCACCGCGCCGAGTGGCAGATAAATGCCGTCATTCATGCCGTAGCAGGCAAAGACCAGCTCCGGCTTCGCTTTTTCCAAAACGCGGTCGAGACGTTCGTGAAGGTCCGGACGTGGGAATTTGCCGCCAGCATGCCCCTCTTCACTCAGGCCGCTCACCGTTTCACTGCTGAGTCCCAGTGGAATGATCTCCTTCTTCACCTCCGGATGCTGGGCGATCAGTGCGGCTTCAATGAACTCAACGTAGGCCCCTCCCTGCGTGATGCTGTCGCCGAGAAAGACGATGCGCTGTTCTTTGGGAAGTTCCGCAGCCAGTGCGGTGATGGTGAAAAGAAGGGAGAGGATGATATGACGCATGAGAATGAGATTAGACGCCGACAAGTTCGCGCAGCGGCACGCCGCCGTCTGTGACAGTGCGCGGGCGCTGCACTGCGTCCATGAATTCGTGATTGGGATGAATGCCCAGCAGGTGGAAAATCGTCGCGGCAAGGTCCGGCGGGCGCACAGGCCGGTCTGCCGGAGAACCACCGATCTTGTCACTCGCTCCGATAATCTGACCACCCGCGATGCCTGCTCCGGCCATGGCGACGGAGAAAACATTGCCCCAGTGGTCACGACCACCATTTTTGTTGATGACAGGCGAACGACCAAACTCGCCCATGACGACCACGAGTGTTTCATCCAGCAAACCACGCGAATGCAGATCTTCAATGAGCGTGGAGTACGCCAGGTCAAACTGCGGACATAAAACCTCGCGCACGCGCGGCCCGTTGCGCTGGTGCGTGTCCCACAGCGGGCTGCCTGCAGTCTCATCACCAGGCTCACGCGGCCAGTTCACCTGCACCAGCCGCACCCCGGCCTCCACCAGGCGCCGCGCCAGCAGCACGCTTTGGCCAAATCGATGCCTGCCGTAGCGATCCCGCATCGCTGCCGGTTCGCGCTCGATTTCCAGCGCTGCGCGGCTGGTCTCGGAGTGAATCAAATCAAAGGCGCGCTGCTGCATCGCATCAGCCTCCTCCATGAGAGGATTCGTCAGCGAGCGGCGGAATTGCAGGTCCAGTTGCCGGAGCAGGCTGCCCCGCTCGGAAAAACGCAGATCCGTCATGCCTTCGGTCAGACTCATGCCTTCGATGCGCAGACGCTCGGCACTGGGATTGCACTTGATGAGCTGCGGATGCCACGGCGCTCCCATGAAGCCGCCGTTCTGGCCAGGCCACACGATGTTGCCGTTGTTTTCTAGACGTTCCGGCAGCACCACCGATGACAGGGGCGACAGCCCGCTGGGTCTCAAGGCGCCAACAGCGGACGCAATGCTCGGCCAGTCATTCGCGCTCGCCGGCACATTTTCAGCTTTCGACTGCGGCGCATACCCCGTGAGCATGAAGCTGCCGCTGGTCGAATGCGAATTGATCCCCGTGGTCATGGACCGGATCACCGCGAGGTGCTGCATCACCTTTGCCGTGCGCGGCAGCGTCTCGGATACATGAATTCCCGGCACCGAGCTGCGGATGGATTTAAAATCACCGCGGATCTCCAGCGGAGCGTCCGGCTTCGGATCAAACGTCTCATGCTGCGGGGGCCCGCCGCTGAGAAACAAGATGATGCAGCTCTTCGCCCGGCCAAATGATGCCTCCTTGCTGGCTGTCCTCGCGTGCAGCAAGGGTGGCAGCGACAGCCCCAGACAGCCCAGTCCGCCAACGCGGAGCCATTCGCGGCGCTTGAAGCCAGGGGTTGTAGGAATGGGCTGCATGGGCTCCATCAACTACGCCCAGCCCGTGAGGCTCTATCACACACGGTGGAGCTTGTAGGGATAGACTTGGTCCGCATTCCACTGGCATCCGTACAAATCACCCGCGTCGTCCACGCAGACATCATGCACATTCCGGAAGACAGGCTGGTCCTGCAGCAGGAGGGTGAGCTGATCGCCTTCATATTTCGGCTGCTGGCCGCCCGGAGCTGAAATGACGCGGTTGTTCTTGTCCAGAATGATGATGAATCCGCGCTCGCGCCACATGCGGTAGTCATTGGGCTTCATGCCAAAGCACACGCCGGAAAGGAGCATATCTCCAGCGATGACGGGCCGGCTCATGCAGGCACCTGGGAGATACACAGAGTGCGAATAGGTCCCATCCAGTTGATACCAGTGGAACTCATTGCGGATGCGCTCCGTGCAAAGCACCAGGGGCGCACCTCCGCGTGAGTCGATCGTGACCCCATGCGCCTGCATGAACTTGCCCGCATTCATCGCCTGCGTGCTGTTGCCGCCAAATTTGCGGATGAATTTGCCCGCGGCATCAAACTGCAGGATGAACTGGGAGCCGTAGCCGTCCGCCACATAAATGTCGCCAGTGGGCCCCGCCACGGCTTCGGTGGGTGCGTATTTGGTGACGGCATCATACGCGCCGCATTCTTTCGCGTGGGGAAGCTCCAGCAGCACTTCGCCGGTCAGAGTTGTTTTGACCACGCGGCCGCCGGCAGGATCGCAGAGCAGGAGGTATTCTTTGCCATCGCGTGTGTCCAGGCTCAGACCGTGGCCGCCGCGCAGCTTCAGTGTCCAGGCATCCAGCACTTTTCCCTCCTTGTCGAAAATGAGGATGTTGTTCTTCGCCTCATCCGTGATCATGATCAGCCGCTTCTGCGCATCCATGACCATCTCATGGCAGTTTTTCACGGGATGAGCCTCACGCTTTGCCTTGCACCATTCCAGATCCACCCGGTAGCGATGTTCGCCATGACCAATGACTGTCCCATTGAGCGAGGTCTTGCTCTGCGCTCGCACAAAGGGTGCGGCAATGGCGGTGGCGGCGGTCGTGGTGATGAAATGGCGGCGGTTCATGCCTTCTGAAACACCGCGGCGGCCGCCCAACTATCGGGAATCCTGCGTCCGCGTCCAAAACGTGGGCAGGCGCAGCTTCCAGCGCATGGCCGCGAGCCGCAGCACCAGAATGACCGCCATGCCGATGTAGCGGTCGCTTTCCGAAGCCGGAAACCACTGCCGCAGCAGCACAAACACCAGCGCTCCCACGGACACCGCCGTGGCGTACAAGTCCACCTCCGCCTGAAACACCCAGGGCACCTCGCTGCGCAGCACATCGCGCATGATGCCGCCGGCCACTCCGGTGACCACGCCGAGCAGCACCGCCACCACCCCCGGCGTGCCAAAGGCCAGCGCCTTTTCCGTTCCCGCAATGCCAAACAGCGCCAGTCCAAACGCATCCGCAATCGCGAGCGCCTTTCCCGGCATGTGCGTGAAGCGCACCAGCACAAACGTCACCACCGCCGCGCCGAGGGCCGTCCACACATGCAGCGGCTGCTGGATCCAAAACACCGGCTGCGCTCCGAGGCACAAATCACGGATGGTGCCGCCGCCCACCGCTGTCACCAGGGCAAGAACCATCACGCCAAAGAGGTCCATCCGCTTCCCTTCAGCAGCCAGCACGCCGGAGATGGCACACACGGCGACGGCAAAATATTCGATCCAGGACGGCATTATTTGGCGGGTGGTTCAGACGGTGGTGCCGCAGGCGGCTCAGGGTTCCATTCCGGCTTCGGCGTGATGCCCAGATGTGCGTAGATCATCGGCACAAGCGCGGTTTGCGGTGTGGCCTCATTGAGCAGCTTCTCTTTCGTCAGGCCCTTTCCGTGGGCTGCCAGCCAGATGTTGCGCTCCTCGTCGCTGTCTCCGCCATGGCTGTTGCCGCGGCCGCCGTGATCCGTCGTGATGAGCACCAGCCAGTCCTCTTCCGCAAACTTGGGGCGGGCGCGCATCGCACGCAGGAGTTCACCGATGTGCGAATCCACATGGCTGATGGCATTGAGATACAGCGTGCTGTCCGGTGAAAAATTGGCCCGCGAATCGACCGCCCCGTGCCCATACTCATCCACCTGGCCGAAGTACACAAACATGGCGTCCGGGTTCCTCTCCCGCAGGGTTTTGAGGGCCGCCTCGCGCACCTCGATGTCGGTTTCAGGATTGTCCACAAAATGGCGGCTGGCATCCGGTGTGCGGGTGAATTTCACATCCAGAAACTCAGCGCCGTTGATGCGCGAGCCATCCGCGATGTAGTCATGAATCGGCGGCCAGTCGGCGAATGATGCGCAGAAGGCCTGCGGCTGCACCTCCTTGAGGTGGCGCATGAAGTGCGAGTAGCTTTGAAAGCGGCCGCCGATAAAGCGGTTGTTCTGCACCCCATGCCTGTCCGCCCACACGCCGGTGAGCAGGCTGCTCCAGCCCGGCCCGCTGACGGTGGGCTGGTGAGTGGGCTTGTCCATCTCGCCGCCCGCATAAAATTTTCGGGTGAAGAGCCCCTGCTCGGATTCGCACAGCATCTTCAACTGTGGGGCCATGCCTCGCTCCATGGCCGCGGCCAGTGCGTCCGCGCGGCAGCCGTCCACGCCGATGAACAGCACACGTCTGCCGCCAAAAGCGCCGTCTTTCCCAGGCCCCTGCGCATGCAGCAGACGGGGAGTGACCAGACAAAGCAGGAGAAGGGCTGCGGAGGATTTGATGAGGGAGGTCATGACTTAATGCTTCGTGTATTGCTCGATGCCGTTGAGCAGCATCTGCACGGCCACCATGACCAGCAGCATGCCCATCAGCCGCTCGACGGCCATGGAGCCCTTTTCTTTGAGCACGCGGGCGATGGCCGGCGCGCACAGCAGCACCGCCGCCGTGACGCACCAGGCGATGAGCAGCGCGGCGAGCCAGCGCCAGAGCTGCTCCGGATGCGCGCTGACCAGCACCAGCAGCGTGGCCAGCACGGACGGCCCGGCGATCATAGGCGTGGCCAGCGGCACGATGAAGGGCTCGATGACCGCCTCCTCGGCATCGCGGCGCGAGGGTGGAAAGATCATCTTCAGCGCGATCAAAAAGAGCACGATGCCGCCGCTGATGAAGAGAGCCTCCTGCTTCAGATGCAGCAGACCCAGCAGCCATGGGCCGATGAACAAAAACACGACCAGAATCACCAGCGCGATGACGAGCTCGCGGGCGATCACACGCAGCCGCCGCTCCGGTGGCACAGGGCGCAGACCGGATACAAAGGTGGCCACGTTCCCCAGCGGGTCCATGATGGTGATCAGCAGCAGGGTGGCGGAAAGGGTGTCCATGGTCGGAATCAGGATCAGGGCTGCAGCGATTTCATAAACAAGGCCCAGAGCTCGTCCACCGTCTTCCCGGTGAGACTGCTCCACAACTCTTCTTGATACGTGCCTCCGCGGAGCGCGGCGTTCAGTTTCACCACCACGCCCGCGGTATGATGCAGCTCGATCCATTCCAAAAACATTGCCGCGGTTTTGTAGGCATCCTTGTAGCTGGCCTTCGCCAGATCAAGCTTTGGCCTCGGCGCCTGCGGCTCAAAATGGACGATGCGGATGTAGTCCGCGATGCCTTCGACCAGCCAGCCCGGCCCTCCAAGCGGATAGTCCTGGACCACATGGGTGAGTTCATGCACCACCATGCCCCAGTCATTGAGGTGCGTTCGCACAAAGGCGGCGGAGATCGTGATCCTCCCCCCGGCCGCATGCGCCACCCCCTTCATTTTTGGGTCAAAATAAAGCGTGACCTCCTTTGGGGCGGTAAAACCCTCGCTCGGCAGCAAGGCGGCAATTTTGGGAAACCATTCCACGCACAAGGTCCCCGCCTTGCTGCCCCACTCCTTCAAATCGGGCGCGTCGTTCGTGTCCACCAGCGCGGTGGCGCCCTCGGTGGCGATCTTGACCACCGTGCGAGGTTCCGCATGCAATCCAAGGGCAAGGCTCAGCAGCAGGAATGGAATGAGTTTCATCGTTCGGAGGCTTTGATGAGTTTTGGCTGCGGACGCTTCTTCCACGCGGCGACGTCCTGCTTGAGCACTTCGACCGCCTTGTCGAGCTGTCGGTCCTTTTTGTCGCCCGGTTGCGGCCAGACGACGTGATCGGGCCGCGCACCATTGAGCTCCATGTCCTGGCCGGATTCAAGAACGTACCAGCCGCGAAACGGCAGGCGCAGAGTGCCCACGTCCATGATTGCCGCCGAGCCCGTGCTGATCACGCCCCCAGCAGTCTGCACACCGACGAGCTGGCCGCGCTTCAGCGTTTTGATGGCATGGCTGAAGACCTCCGCGTTGCTGTAGCTGTTCTGGTTGCACAGCACGACCACCGGCTTCTGCCAGGTGGCGTAGATCATGCGGTCCTGCGGGTAGCCGGGCGTGCTGCTGCCGCGCGGCATGGCAATGGCATGGCGCGGCTGCTGCAGTGCGGTGAGCAGATGATCCGTCGTGGAGCCGCCGCCATTTTCGCGCACATCAATGATCAGGCCGTCCCGGCCTGCGCCCGCATCATACAGCTCCTCCTGAAACTTCTGGAAGCTGGCGTCGTCCATGGCGCTGATATGAAGGTAGCCCAGCGTGTTGTTTGAGGCCTGCTCCACGGCACGGCGGCTTTCATGAATCCATGCATCATACAGCAGCTTTCGTGCGGTGATGAAGCTGATCGGGCGCAGCGTCACCTCGCGCTGCTTGTCTCCATTTTTCACGGTTAGCACGATGTCGCGGTCCATGGGTCCGTTCAGCACACGGCTCACATCCGTGTCAGGCATCACCTGCTGTCCGTCCACCTTCAAAACGATCTCCCCGGCTTCCACCCGGCTGCTCTTGTGGCTCGCGGGTGACTTGGCGATGACATCCCGCACCTTCCAGCCTGGGCCGGCAAACGTGGCATCAAAGCGCAGGCCCAGATGCGCAGTTTCATCCCGCCAGGCCGCAGGCGGCGTGCTGCCGGAATTCCAGGTAAAGCCGAGATGCGAGCCGTTCAGCTCGCCAAGCATGAGCCACACGCATTCACCCGCGCCGTTCATGTCAGGCGCCTCCCCCGCCATGTCGCGATACTTGGCGCGCACGGCATCCCAGTCTCGATTCCCATGGCGTTCGTCATAAAAGGAATCACGCATCGTCTGCCAGCATTGGTCAAAGACGGCCCGCTGCTTTTCAGCCCGTGAGTAGCTTTGCTGCGCCCGGAAGGCGAAGGTCTTTGGCTCGCCGCCTTTGCCGGAAAGGCTCGCGGGCTTGCCATCCAGCAGACCCACGATCTGGTCATCCGTCCTCAGCCACTCCATGTTGGTCAGCGCTGCAGGGCTGAGTGTTTTGGGAATCAAGCCCTCTGGAAACTCCACGCTCCGCGTCGATTTCCTCTCTTCAAACTGCGACTGAAAGACCAGCCTTTTTGAATCCGGCGACCACACCAGCGAGTGCTCCACCGTGTTGGTGATTTTAATGCGGTGAATGCGGTCATGAATGTCGGCAAAGTCGATCTTCAGCGGCTCCGGCTTTCTCTCCAACGGCTTCGGCGGTTCAGGCTTCTTTTCCTGAGGCGAGTTTGCGCCCGGCTTTTTTTCCTCGGGCTTCGCCACCACGGCCTTGTCGTCGGCAGGCTTCTTCACGGGCTCCGGCAACTTGTCGTTGGTTCTAGGCTCCTCCTTCTTGGGCTCCGGCTTTGCCACTCTCTTGTACTTCTCGCGCACCCTGGCCAGCGTGCGCTCGCGCCTGGTCTTTTCGTCATCTTCCGCCAGCAGGTTCACATAAAAGATGTCCGACTCGTCCAGCTCCCGGTTGCCGGTCCACGCGATCATCCTTCCATCCGGCGACCACACGGGCCGCGTGTCATTGTCAGGATGCCGTGACAGATTGAACGGCGGCCGCGAGCCATCGGCTGGCACGAGCCAGATGTCCGAGTTGAACCACTCGTCCGCGCGCGAATAGACAATCCAGGTCCCGTCCGGCGAAAACTCGTAATTCGGCGCATTCCACGATTCGATGATTCGTTTCGCATTCTTCCCATCCGCATCGGCGATCCAGAGGTCGCCACGTTCACGCACCCATGCGAGCTTCCTGCCATCGCGCGTGAATTTCGGGTGCCGCTCCGCCTGCGCATCATCCGTGAGCTTTTTCAATGTGAACCCACTGCTTTCCCACCAGGCTTTTTGTACATTTGCCGGCGTGGCCTGCCACAGGTCCGTCTGCCCCTGGGCTTCGCTGATGAAAACAAGCCTTCTCCCATCCGGCGCAAAGAGCACATCGCGCTCCTCCTCGGCCGTTTGCGTAACGCGGCGCGGCTCCTTGAGCTCGGTGTCCATCACCCACACATCCCCGCCGGCGATGAAGGCCATCTGCATGCCGTCGCGCGTCACGCTGATGTCCGTGGCCTTTTCGAGCACGACACGCGTGATGTCCGAGGGCGCATCCTGCGCGGCTTCGATCTCGATCTTCATCGGGTCCTGCTCGCCAGGGTGCCAGCGGTACAAATCAAAACGCACCCGGAAGACCAGCGTCCCGCCATCCCTGGAAATGCAGGGAAAGACGACCAGATCATCTTTGAAATGAGTGATCTGGGCCGCCTTTCCACTGCCGAAATTATGCTGCCACAGGTTGCCGTTCTTCACGAAGTAAAAGCCTTTGCCGTCCGGCTGCCACAGCGGCCAGCGATTCTCGTTTTCATCGCTGATGATCTGCTCGAAGCTGCCATCCGTGCGATTGAAAAGCCAGATCTGCCCTCCTCGGGATCCCTTGTACCCCTGGCGCCACCACGCCTCGGAGCCCTCGCGCATGAAGAGCACCTTCTGCCCGTCCCGCGAGATCACACCGTCAAAGCCATAGTCATCAAACAGCACTTGCTCCGCCTTCCGCTCACGGGCGTCGATGATCGCCAGGCGCGCGGCACGTGACTCGCGCATCCATGAAAAATCACGTCCCAGACCCACCAGCAGCCCCTGGCCGTCCGGCGTCCACTCACGCAGATCGCAGCCGTCCGTGTGAAAGGTGAGCTGCTTTGGCTCACCACCGCCGACGGGCATGGTATAAAGCAGCTTGCTGCCCTCGCGCTCGCTGTTGAAGGCAATCTGCTTGCCGTCCGGCGAAAATGCCGCTCCGGAATCGAGCGCCGGGTGAGTCGTCAGCCGCGTCGCACGGCCGCCGCTGCTGGGTGCCGTCCAAATGTCCCCCTGCCATTGAAACGCGAGCGTTTTGCCATCCGGTGAAAGCGCCGGCTCATGCACGAGGCGCACGGCCGCGGCATACGCACTGAGATGAGAGCAGACAAGCAGCGGCAGGAGGAGTCGTGGCATCATGGTGTGGCTCTAAACGGTCTCAGCATTCGGTAACGTTCACGGCAAGGCCGCCGCGGGAGGTTTCCTTGTACTTGGTGCTCATGTCTGCCCCGGTCTGCCTCATGGTCTTGATCACCTTGTCGAGCGAGACCCGGTGCGTGCCGTCGCCCCGCAGCGCGAGACGGGCGGCGTTGATCGCCTTCACCGCGCCCATGGCATTGCGCTCGATGCAGGGCACCTGCACCAGCCCGCCGATGGGGTCGCAGGTGAGCCCGAGATTGTGCTCCATGCCGATCTCGGCGGCATTTTCCACCTGCGAGACTGTGCCGCCGAGCACCTCTGCCAGCGCCCCAGCAGCCATCGAGCAGGCCACGCCCACTTCTCCCTGACAGCCGACCTCGGCCCCCGAAATGGACGCGTTCAGCTTGTAGATCATGCCAATCGCGCCCGCTGTGAGCAGAAAGCGCACGATGCGGTCGTCATCCGCGCCGCCATGCACCCGCACAAAGTAATGCAGCACCGCCGGAAGGATGCCCGCGGCGCCATTCGTCGGCGCGGTGACAACCCGCCCTCCGGCAGCGTTTTCTTCATTCACCGCCATCGCCCACAGGCTTACCCAGTCCAGAACCGTGAGCGGATCACGCAGCCCCGCCTCGGGGCTGGCACTCAGTTCGCGGAATATCTTCGGCGCACGCCTTTCCACCTTCAAAGCTCCCGGCAGAATGCCCTCCCGATGGCAGCCACGCTCCACACAGGCTTGCATGGCCTGCCACACCCGC
Source organism: Prosthecobacter sp. (assembly GCF_044227185.1). Lineage (GTDB taxonomy): Bacteria > Verrucomicrobiota > Verrucomicrobiia > Verrucomicrobiales > Verrucomicrobiaceae > Prosthecobacter. Next base: position 286,422 of record NZ_JBGAFO010000004.1, read on the forward strand.
AGCAGGGCGCCGCGCGTGTCCGCCTCAGGCCGCCATGCGGATTCATTGCGCAGCGTCAGCTCGCTCACACTCAGGCCTGTTTCCCGCCCCAGCCGCAGCAGGTCATCGCCCGTGCGGAAGGGGTATGGCAAAGCACGCGGTCCGCTCAGCTCGTCCCTTTTCGCCGTCTCTTCGTTCACCACGAATCCGCCGCCGATGGAGTAATACACCCGGCTCAGCAGTTCAGCGCCATCGGCCCCACGCGCGATGAAGCGCATGCCGTTCGGATGCTCAGGCAGGGACTCGAGACGATGAAAAACGAGGTCGTCCTTCTCATGAAAGGGCACCTCATGCGTTCCACCCAGCTTCAGCCGCTGCTGCGTGTGGATCGCCTCGATTTTCGCAGGCACGGCATCCACGTCCACTGCTTCCGGTGTCTCGCCTTCGAGGCCGAGGAGCACTGCCTTGTCGGTGCCATGGCCTCTGCCGGTGAGCGCCAGCGAGCCATACAGGTGCGCTTCCACACGCGTCGTCTGCGCCAGCAGTCCCGCCTCCCTCAAATGCGCCACAAAGCGGTTCCCCGCACGCATCGGCCCGACCGTGTGCGAGCTGCTCGGCCCGATGCCGATGGTGTAAAGATCGAGAACGGAGAGGCTCATGCGCAGCGAGGTGTGATCAGACTCCCAGCTCCTGCTTCACGGCCGCAAACGCCCGCACCGCCGTCTCCAGATCCTCCCGCGTGTGTGCTGCGCTGATCTGCGTGCGAATGCGTGCCTTCCCCTGCGGCACCACGGGGTAGCTGAAGCCAATGACGTAAACACCGCGTTCCAGCATCGCGTCCGCAAATTTCGCGGCCAGCGCCGCATCGCCCAGCATCACCGGCACAATGGGGTGCTCACCCGGCACGATGTTGAATCCCGCCTTCGTCATTTGTTCACGGAAGAATCGTGTGCTGGTCTCCAGCGCATCACGCAACTGGGTGGACTGCTTCAGCAGATGCAGCGCCGCGAGCGAGGCGCCCGCGATGCTGGGACAGAGCGTGTTTGAAAACAGGTAGGGCCGTGAGCGCTGCCGCAGCAGCTCGATGATTTCCTTCCGCCCGCTGGTGTAGCCGCCGCTGGCGCCGCCGAGCGCCTTGCCCAGCGTGCCCGTCAGAATGTCGATGCGGCCCATCACCTCGCAATGCTCATGCGTGCCGCGTCCCGTTTTTCCCATGAAGCCCACGGCGTGGGAATCATCCACCATCACCAGCGCGCCGTACTTATCCGCCAGATCACAGATCGCCTTCAGCGGCGCGATGAAGCCGTCCATGGAGAACACCCCATCCGTGGCGATGAGCTTGAAGCGCGCGCCTTTGGCATCTGCGGCGACCAGCTGCGCCTCCAGATCGGCCATGTCGCAGTTTTTGTAGCGGTAGCGCTGCGCTTTGCACAGACGCACCCCGTCAATGATGGAGGCATGGTTGAGCTCGTCGCTGATGATCGCATCCTCCGGTCCAAGGATCGTCTCAAACAGGCCGCCATTCGCATCAAAGCATGAGCCGTAGAGGATTGTGTCCTCCGTGCCGAGGAAGTCCGACAAAGAGGCCTCCAGCTCCTTGTGCACGCCCTGGGTGCCGCAGATGAAGCGCACGCTGGCCAGCCCGTAGCCCCAGTGCTCCAGCGCCTCGTGCGCGGCCTGCCGCACCTTCGGATGCTGCGCCAGGCCGAGGTAGTTGTTGGCACACAGGTTCAGCACCGCCTTGCCGCCATTCGCGCGCACCAGAGTGCCCTGCGGGGTGGAGAGCACACGCTCGCGCTTGTACGTGCCTGCGGCGCGGATCGCATCGATCTGCGCCGCGAGATGAGTCAAAAAGGTTGGATTCATGTCTGCCGATATACTGGATGCATGTCCTGTATTTTGGCAACAAGTCTTTTTACCTCGCCGCCTCCAGCACCGCATCCACAAGCGGCTGCACCGGATCCAGACCATGCGGATGATGCCCCGCCTCAGGCTTTTCCCAGCGTCTGACGGTTCCGCCGAGCGCCTTGTAGCGGGCCTCCAGCACATCCGCATGCAGCTTCGGCGGAACCACATCGTCCTTCATGCCAAGCACAAGGAACACTGGCACCTTGGCCGCCGCCAGGCCTTCCAGTCCATCGATCGGGCTCCCCTTGAAATCCGGAAGCTGCTTTTCGGTGATGCCATAGCTCTCCAGGCATTCTTTCCGCATGGCGCGCGCCTCCTTCGTATTGTTCGGAAAGGCACGCAGATCCAGCAGCGGATTGTCTGCATAGATGGCGGTGACTTTTCCGGGGTTGGCCTTCGCCCAGTTGAAGATGTAGGTGCCGCCACGGCTCATGCCCTCCAGCACCGGCTTGGGCCCGAGTCCGATCTTTTGCGTCAGCGCATAAAACTGGTTCCAGCGCTCCACAGCCTTGGGAGCTCCCCAGAATTCAACCACATCACAGTAGGCCACGTGATAACCCTGCTCCAAAAGCGCAATCTCAAAAGCAGGCTCATGTCCCCAGAAGCGCGCGCGCCACACCCACGGGCTGCCTGCCGCAGTCTTCTTCGGCGAAACGATTTTGCATTCAGCGCCATCACCTGGAAGCGCGAAATCGAGCTCCGCGAATCCATGGAAGTCCGCGGCGGTCGTTGCAGTGACACCCGTGGCTTGCAGGCGCGGTTTCAAATCATCCGCATGCGCGGACACGCAGCAGCAGGCAAGGACCAGGGCGAGGAAGAAAGCGGTTTTCATCAGCAGAAGGGGATGAGATTACACCCCCTGCCTACCCGATCAAACCTCAATCCGCCGGCACGGCTCACTGCGGCAGCGTGAGTTTTGGCGGCCCCTCCGAGGCCGGGCGGTCAAAAGCTTTGCCAAATTCGGTGAAGCCTTCCACGAAACCTCCCTGGGAAAGGAAGAAACGCCCTTTCTCCACACCCATAAAACGGTCCAGCCGGCTGACCTTGCCCGTGCCGTCGTGGCTGAAAGTCGCCCGGGTCAGCTCGGTCCATTTGCCATCCGCAGTGGCGATCCACTGCGGACCGTACAAGGCCTTGCGCTGCAGGTGCCCGTTCTGCCCGCCAAAGTTTTCGCTGAACGAATAGAGCCCGCGCAGATATTTCCCGTCCTTCGGCGCGCGAAAGCTCGCGATGAGCATCCAGGCCTTCTTTTCCGGATGAAACCAGAAGCCGCTGTAGGTCGTGTGATCCCCCTCCGGCTTCACGGCGACCACAAACTTCTGCGCCTCGCCGGTTTTCCATGGATACACGAGATGCGAATGCCCGCCGGTGCCTTCATTGCCGAAAACACTGGCCTCCACACCGGGCCCTTTCGCAAGCAACTGCGTCTGATTGTCAGCGGAGACACTGCTGCGGTCTTTCGCATTCTGGCCGCTGCCCGCATCCCAGATGGAGAAGATGATGCGGCGCTCCTTCGGCGAGTTCACCTGCATTCCGAAGTATCCCCGGCTGAAACCACAGGCCATGTAATACGTGGCCACAGGGGCCTCCACCGCCGTGACCTCATTGTAAAACATCGCGATCGGCGCGTCCTTCGGCGTGGGGTAGAACAGATGCACCGAGGCGGCGTTGCGACGCGGCTCCAGATTGAAGTGCGCGCCTTTGATCGCAGGACCGTCGAGCACCATGGCCTCGATCTCTCCCTTTTCATCCCCGCCACTGCGGGTGGCCAGTTCAAAGCGCACGTATCCCGGCTTGGCGATTTCAAATTCACCAAAAGACGCCGTGCCCTTCTTGATCGTTGCTTCGAGGCTCTGCCCTCCGACCGTCAGCCGCAGGCTGCGTCCGTCATCGCCTTTCGCCCGGATCACCGCGCTGAGCTTGCCAGCCGACTTGATCTCGCCGAACCACAGCACCCGCTGCTTTTTGTCCGTCCAGCCGGTGACGCCCTTCTCCTTGGAGATGGTGACGCCGCCGGCATCGAGCTCCGCATAGGCGGTGAAAGCCGGCACCTTCAGCTCCGCATGCACATGCGCATGAGACAGAAGGCCGAAAACGGCCGCGAGAAGAGTGGTTCGAGTCATTGATGTGGTGTTCATGCTTTGAGTCCGTTCGGATCAAGATTCACTGCGGAAGGCTTTCACCACCAGCTCGCGGAAGGCGCGGACATGTGGCGGCTCAAAGCGGCCCTTGCGCTGCACCAGAAAGACGTCCTCGTACCCAAAGAGATCGGACGCATCCCGGAACACAATCTCGGCCTCGCCAGCCGTGCGCTTGGGAAGTCTGACTCCCGCCGCGGCCGTTCCTATGGCGATGCCAAATCCAATGGCGACATAGTTCAACAGCAACGCACGATTGGTGGCCATCATGGTCACATTCATCCGCTCGACCAGTCCGGCGCGGGCAAACACCCGGCGGATCTGCCGGTGCGAACTGCTCTCCTCCGGCGCGAGCACCAGCGGTTCATTGACGATGCCCGCCAGCGTGAGCTGCCGCGTCTGCAGCAGCGCGTGATTCGCCGGGCAGATGAGGTGAAAGGCAAAGCGCGTCAGAGGCAGGCACTGAAACTGCGGCATCGGTTCGTCGCCTTCCGCCATGCCCATGACCGCGAGATCAGCGCCGTCCTGCTCGATCACCTGCCGGGCGAGGTAAGAGGTGCGGTCCAGCAGCACGAGCTTCACTTTGGGGTGATGCTGGCGGTAGGCAATGATGGGACGCCGCAGCGCACCCGCGATCATGGTCGGCGGAGCCACCACCGTCAGCGTGCGTGCCGCCGTGCTGCGGCGCTCCTCAAACATGGCCCGCAGTCCATCAAAGGACTCCACCAGCGGCGCCGCGAGATCCACCAGGGCACGTCCATCGTCGGTCAGCGAGACCTTTGACCCCTCCGCCACCACGAACTGCACGCCGTATTCATCCTCAAGCGAACGAATCTGCTGCCACACGGAGGGCACCGCCAGGTCCAGTGCCGCCGCGGTCGCCGCAAAGCTCCCCTGCCGCGAGAGTTCCACCAGCGAGCGGATCTGGCGAAAGCGCACTTCTTTGAAGTAGCGCCGTGCTGGAGTTTCCACGGCTGCGCCGATTCTACGGGGAGTGCTGCGTTTGACTTTCATCGTTAGCCAACTCCTAATGGATGGAGCAAAGGAAAGCAATGGACGAACAATTTACGAGGCCCAGTCCAGTACCACCTTGCCGCAATTTCCGGACTCCATCGCGGCAAAGCCCTTCTCAAACTCGGTGTAGTGAAAACGGTGCGTGATCACCGGCTTGATGTTGAGCCCGCTTTCCAGCATCACACTCATCTGGTACCACGTCTCGTACATCTCCCGGCCATAGATGCCGTGGATGGTGAGCATGTTGAAGATGACCTTGTTCCAGTCGATGGCGATCTGCTCGCTCGGGATGCCGAGCATGGCGATCTTGCCGCCGTGACACATGTTGTCGATCATGCTGCGGAAGGCGGCGGCGTTCCCGCTCATTTCCAGCCCGACGTCAAAGCCCTCCTTCATGCCGAGCTGCTTCTGCACGTCCTCGATCTTCTCCTTCGTCACGTTCACCGCATGCGTCGCGCCCATCTTCCGTGCCAGATCCAGACGGTATTCGTTCACGTCCGTGATGACCACGTGCCGGGCGCCTGCGTGCTTCACGACGGGAATGGCCATGATGCCGATGGGCCCCGCCCCGGTGATGAGTACGTCTTCACCCAGGCATTCGAAGGCCAGCGCCGTATGCACCGCATTGCCGAAGGGGTCGAAGATGCTCGCCACTTCTTCATCCACGCCATCGCGGTGATGCCACACATTCGTCATCGGCACGCTGATGTATTCGGCGAAGGCGCCGGTACGGTTCACCCCGATGCCCACGGTGTCCTTGCAAAGATGCCGCCGTCCCGCCAGACAGTTGCGGCAGCGGCCGCACACCACGTGTCCCTCGGCGCTGACGATTTCTCCCGGATGGAAATCATTCACATTCGAGCCCACGGCGACGACTTCGCCCACAAACTCATGCCCGACGACCATCGGCACCGGGATGGTCTTCTGCGCCCACGCATCCCATTTGTAAATGTGCAGGTCCGTGCCGCAGATGCCGGTCTTGTGAACCTTGATCAGAACATCATTGATGCCCACCTGCGGCTCCGGGACATCCTGGAGCCAGAGACCGCGTTCCGACCTTGCTTTGACGAGTGCCTTCATGGTTGTGTCGGTATATTGGACACATATCCGGTAAATTGGCAACCCTAAACTTTGGCCTCTAGGCAAGGATTTCAGGAATCACCTGCCCAAAGTCACGCTCCAGCCGCTTGCGGCCCGGAACTTCAAGCTGATGCGGGTCCAGCCCCAGCAGATGCAGAATGGAGGCATGCACATCCGTGACATAGTGCGGGTGCTCCACGGCATGAAAGCCCAGCTCATCCGTGCTGCCGTGCACGGTGCCGCCTTTGACACCACCTCCGGCCATCCAGACGCTGAAGCCAAAGGGATGATGATCGCGGCCGTCACTGCCCTGAGATCCAGGCGTGCGACCAAATTCGGTGGCGAAAACCACCAGCGTATCGTCCAGCATCCCACGCTGCTTCAGATCCTTGAGCAGTCCCGCAATGGGTTTGTCCACCTGCTGCGCCAGCATGGAGTGGTTCTTCTTCAGGCCCGAATGCGAATCCCAGGCACCGGCGGCGCCATCGCCATGCTGGAGCTGGATGAAGCGCACACCGCGCTCGGCCAGACGGCGGGCGACGAGGAGCTGCCGCGCAAAGGGCTCGGTCACCTTGTCGTCCATGCCGTAGAGCTTTTTGGTTTCAGCGCTCTCGGCTTCCAGGTCCATCGTCTCCGGCACGGCGGTCTGCATGTTGTAAGCAAGCTGGTAGCTCTTCATGCGGGCGGCGAGCGTTTTGTCGCCAGGATACTCTTCGGCATTGAGCGTGTTGAGCTTGTGGATGAGATCAAACTGCGCCGCCTGCTCGGCTCTGCCGACCGCGATTTCAGGCGTGGCAAACGTGAGCGGATTTTTGGGGTCCACCTTCAAGTTCACCGCGTCATACGCCGGCCCCAGGTAGTGGCCGTCGCGGATGTCAAAGTAGCGCGGCCCCATGTTGATGAAGGAGGGCAGGTTGTCCGTCATGGAGCCGAGACCGTAGCTGATCCAGGCGCCAATGGTCGGCACGCGCGGCTCCAGCATGTGCCGCCCGCTGTGAAACTGCACCTGCGCGCCGTGGTTGTCGTCCGTGGTCCACATGCTGCGGATGAAGGCTATCTCATCCGCGCAGGAGCCGATGTGCGGAAACCAGTCGCTGATCTCGATGCCGCACTGGCCGTAGCGCTTGAAGCCAGTCTGCAGCGGGTAGATGACATTGCGCTGCTGCCCGTTCGCATCATTCACCACCACCACGCGCACCTTCTTGAGCTTGGCCGGGTCCTGCACGCTTTTGAACGGCGTCTCAGCGATGCTCTTGCCCGCATACTTCGTCAGCATCGGCTTGGGATCAAAGCTCTCCATGTGGCTGACCCCGCCGCGCATGAAGACCCAGATCACCCGCTTTGCCTTCGCCGGAATCATCGGGAGACCGCTCGGCGGCCGCCACGCCTCCTCGGCTCTCAGCATGGACGCCACGGCAATGCAGCCCAGGCCGCCGAGGATGTCACGACGGAGGAAGGGCGTGGGATGGTGCAGCGGAAAGTTCATCGCAGGGTGACGAAGTCGTTGTGGTTGAGCAGCGCCTGCAAAAAGAGGCTGCGGTTTTGCTTCAAGGCCACGAAGCCGGCCAGACTCGTCTCCTGCTCCGCAACGGTCGGTGCGCGGCCCAGCACCGCCAGGAAAGCCTGCGCGATGAACGCCTTCTCATCGAGCTGGCCGAGTCTGGCGGCCAGCTTGTCAGCGCTTTCGCGGCTGAGCCTGCTGTTCGTCAGCGCCAGCGCCTGCTGCGGCACCACGCTCTCATTCCGGCGGTAGCATTCCAGGACGTTGGCATTGTCAAACGTGGCGAGGAAACGGTCCTCCACATCCGCGTTCTGCGTGAAGTAAAGCGAACGGCGCGGGCTCGTTTCCGAAGTCGCCGGATTCAGACTGGGACCGCCGAGAGTGAGGTCCAGTTTCCCGGCCAGTTGCAGCAGACTGTCGCGCACGACCTGGCTTTCCATGCGGCGGGGATTCATGCGCCAGTAGCAGGCATTGTCAGGATCAGCGGCCAGGGTTCGGGCATCCGCTCCGGCATTGGAGGAGCTGCGGCGGTACACTTCGGAGAGAACCATGACGCGGTGCAGGTGCTTCAGGCTCCAGCCGTTGCTCATGAAATCGACCGTGAGCGTGTCGAGAATGTCCTGGTGCAGCGGCGCCGGCGAGCGGCGGCCAAAATCATCCACCCCCGCCACGAGCGAAGCACCGAAGTGCCGCATCCACACCTGATTCACCAGCACGCGGGCCGTGAGCGGATTGCGTTTGTCCGCCACCCATTGCGCAAAGGCAAGCCTGCGCCCCGTGCTCGATTCAGGGTAGGTCTGCACAGCGGCGTTGGTTTTTTCCTCCGGCCCCTCCTGCGCTTTCAGGCTCGCAGGCAGGGAGGTGTAGCTTTCACCCGGCTCGGCGGCTTTCTTTTGGGCTTTGTCGAGCGTTTCCCGCGCAGCTTTGATCTTCTTTTCGGCGTCCTTCGCCTGCGGGTCCTTTTCCGCTTTGGCGAGATCGAGCTCGGCCCTGGCCAGCAGATACCGCGCCTCGGCCAGCGCCGCGGCTTTGGCGACAGCCTTGTCATTCCTCGCGAGATCAGCCGCATAGACCGCCTGGATCATCGCAATGCGCAGGCTGGCGGCTTTGACAGCGGCAGAGTCATTCGCCTTCTGTGCCGCCTCCAATTGCAGATCCGCAGCATGCAGATGATCGCCAAGCACAAACGGCAGCAGCACCGGCTGCGCAGAGGCTGGTGGCAGCTTCACCGCCTGGGGCTGGAACGAGGCGAAAGCGAGCACCTGCGGAATGCCTGGCGTCATCGACTTCGATTTGTCCTCATTCTTCTCATCCCCGCGCACGTGGCGGTAAGTCTGCTGGTCAAGATGGAGGTCAAAGACACGCGGCAGGCCGTTCTTCTCAAAGTCCGTTTCACCCTGCCAGGGATCGAGACGCACATGCAGTGGCTCAAAGATGGCGCGCATGCGGTAATAGTCGGCCTGCTCGATAGGATCGTATTTGTGATCATGGCATTTCACGCACTGCATGGTCACACCGAGGAAGGCGCGGCAGGTGTGCTCAATCGTTTCGTCCAGCCACGTGGTGCGGTTGAAAAGATAGTAGCTGCGCGCCAGGAAGCCGGTGGCACGAAGGGTGTCGCGGTCTGCGGGCGCGAGTTCATCCCCGGCGAGCTGTTCAACAATCATGCGGTCATAGCCTTTGTCCGCGTTCAGAGATTCGACGATCCAGTCGCGCCAGTGCCAGATGTGTTTCTGACTGTGGCGGAGCTGCGGCCCCAGGCCATACCAGTCGCAGTAGCGCCAGAGGTCCATGAAGTGCCGCGCCCAGCGCTCGCCATACTGCGGTGACGCGAGCAGTTCATCCACCACGCGCCGCCGCGCCGGCAGGGTGGTGTCCCGCAGGAAGGTCGTGATCTGCTCCGCCGAAGGCGGCAGTCCGATGAGATCCAGATACACGCGGCGCAGCCAGATTTCCGGCGCGGCTTCTTCCTGCGGCTTCAGTCCTTTCGCCGCCAGGCGCTCCGCCAGCAGCGCATCCATCGGTTTGCTGGAGGAACGCGGCGGCTGGTAGGCCCAGTGCGCGCGCGGATCCACCTCGGGCAGTTCGTTTGCAGGCGCAGGCGAACCCGCATCAACCCATGCCTTCAGCTTGGCCACCTGCTCACTCGTGAGCATCGAGCCCTCGCCCTCCGGCGGCATGCGGTCGCTCTTGTCCGTGGTCGTCACGCGCTCCAGCAGGAGCGACGAATCACGGGCGAGAATATCGCCATTGTCACCGCCCTTGCGCATGGCGGCCGCGGTGTCGAGTCGGAGGTCCGCCTTCTGCTTCAAAGCCCCATGGCAGGCATAGCAGCGCTCCTTCAGCAGGGGCTTGATCTCTTTTTCATAATCCACCGCCGCTGCCGGCAGTGCGGCGAAGGCAGCCCATGCCAGCACCGCCACGCCGCGAAACGGCGCGCTGGTGCTGGCAGATTGGAGGACGATTTTCTTCATGGGGTAAGACCGGTCCAAACATTACGCACCCGCTGACGCGCTCTTTATCGTCCAAAAACAGCTTTCCCAAGCCTTGATCTGTCTCCCATTCTTCCCTCATTCCCATGCGCACGATCCTCTCCTCGTTTTTTGCCGCCTCGTTTTCCTTCGCAGCCCTCGCCGGTGACGCCGCTGTCATTGAGAAGACCCCGAGCCTCGTCGCCTTCTGGACTTTTGGCGAGGACGAAGGTCAGAAGCGCGCCTCGCAGGGCACCCCGGAAAAGCATCCGCTCTCCGAGGTGAACGGCCCCATCAAGCGCACGGCCGGCGGCCCCTTCTCCGGCTACTCGGCGGATTTGAACGGCCACCAGTACTTCGAAATCAAGCATGCCGAGACGGGCGACCTCAACATCTCCGGCAAGGACGCGCAGGTCACCCTCTTCGCCGTCGTGCGCATCGTCGATCTCAAAAAAAGCCGCACCATCGCCGGCATGTGGAGCGAGGGGAAAGGCGCGAACGACGACACCGGCACGCGGCAGTATGCGCTGCTCATGAACATGCCCACCTACGGCGGCCCGCGCAATCTGGTGCCTCACATCAGCAGCGAAGGCGGCGTGACCATGCGCGCGGACGGCAGCAAGTTCCCCTGGTGCGCCGACTACGCCGCCACCAGGCTCGAAGTGCCCGAGGAGAAGTGGTGCACGCTGGCCTTCACTTACGACTCCAAATACATCCGCGCCTACATCAACGGCGTGCTGGACTCGCGCCAGCTCGATGCCGTCAAAGACAAGCGCAATGATCCCTACTTCACCAAGGAAGGCCCGGATGGCAAAGACCGCGGCATGAATCCCTACTACCACGGCCGCGGCATCTTCAAATACGACCCCGCCCTTCACGCGAAGACCAAGATCGCCCCTTCTGATTTCACCGTCGGCGCGCGCATGGCCGTCGGCTCCATGACGGGAGAGGCAACCATCGGCAGGTTCGGCGGCCTAGCGGTGTTCAATCGCGCCTTGAGCGATGCTGAGATGATGAAGCTGCATCAGGCGGCGGATGTTGGCTCCCTAAACAAGTAATCACGGGCCTGTCATGACAGCGGCTGCTCGATCCTGCTCTGGCTCCTCAGCCAGACAAAAATCGCCAGGGTCATCAGCACCGCAGAGCAAAAAAAGCCTGCTGTGGCAGCAAGCGAGATCTCATGAAGAGCTCCATGAAATTTGGCCGGGTCCGATAATCCGCCGCTTCTCAGTGTGGCAAAAGCACTCATCGCCCCCGTCACCGTGCCGGCCACACCGTAGCAAGCCGGCACAAAAGCCCCGATCACGAAAGCCCAGCACTTGCCCGGCGGAAAACGCTTCACCAGCGCAATGGCGCCGAGCACCAGCAGCAACAGGGTCCAAAGAAAGACAGGCCAGGCTGACCAGCCCATCATTTTCACCACATCCAAAAGGCTGTAATGCATTTCCATGGAGTCCGCTTCGGTGATCGCATTCATGTTATGCATCCCTCCCTGCAACCTGCGGTTTGTGAATGAAAAACGTCACCGTAATGGCGATGAGCAGTGGTGCCGTCGAAGCTTGAGTCGCCGCCGCGTTGATCAAAGCCTCCCCAACATGATGCCCTACCGCCACCGGATCACTCATTCCTTTCATGCGCACCGCCAGGCAGTAGTTCAGGAAGCTCCATAGCGTGAAAGACGTGCCCCAGAGCCAAAGCGCCGCGATCCCCGCCAATGCCGCGCAGCGCCAGCGAAGAGACGATTTTCGGAGAAGGACAACCATCGCAATGGCTGCCGGGACTGCCATGGCTGGAAGAGCAGGATTAATACTCATGCCGCGATTTTTTTCAGATTCCACTCGCGATGACAATCACAAATTGCTTTCTGTGAAGGATGAGCCCCTCGTTCATTCTCCACCTCGCGGTCACCTGGATGCTCGTCGGCCTGATCTGGGTCATCCAGATTCTCGCCTACCCGCAGTTTCTGCGAGTCGGCTCCGCGGAGTTCAAAAGTTTTGACTTCGCGCACTGCTTCCGCATCGGCCTCATCATCGCGCCGCTGCTCTTTGTCGAAATCACCACCGCTGCCTGGCTGTTGTACGCGGGGCAGCGCTCGTCGCTCTTTGTCATCAGCATCGGTTTGATCCCCCTCATCTGGCTGTGCACGGCGGTGTTTCAGGCGCCCATCCACCTCCGCCTCATGCGCGGCTTCGACGCCCGGCTCATCCACCGCCTCATTCTGACCAACTGGATTCGCACGCTGGCATGGACAGCACGCGGCATTCTCGTTAGTCTGTCCTTTCCATGAGCAAAAAAGCGCTTCTCTCCCTTCTCGTTTTCAGTCCCCTGCTCCACGCCCAGACGGCGCTTCAGATCGCACCGCCTGAGATCAAACGGGATGCCGCCGGCAGCGTGACTCTTCAAAGCGCCACGCCAGACACCACCCTCCTCTACACCCTGGATGGAGCAGACCCCAGCGCGAAGTCCAATCCCTACCTTGCCCCCATTGATCTCGCCTCCGGCGGCACGCTGAAAGCGCGGGCCTTCTCCAAAGACCGCAAAACCATGAGCGATGCGGGTCAGGCTACATTTGAGCCCTTGCCCGGACACTCCGCTCTGCCCAGCACCGTCGTCCCCGTCACCCAGGATCGCAGCTGGCCCAGCTACGACTGGGAAAAACGCCACGCCCTCACCAGTGCGGCGGTGAAGAAAGCGAAGCCGCAGATTCTCTTCATCGGCGACTCCATCACCCACTTCTTCGGTGGCGAGCAGTTCGATGGCTACGCGCTGCGCGGCCCGCAGACCTGGGGCGAATTCTACGCCCCGCGCAATCCTGGCAACCTCGGCTTCGGCTGGGACAAAACCGAAAACGTTCTCTGGCGTTTGCAGCACGGCGCTATCGACGGCATCGCGCCCAAACTCGTCGTCATGATGATCGGCACCAACAACACCGGGAACTGCTCCGCGCCCGACATCGCCCAGGGCATCGAAGCCATCGTGAAGGAGCTCAACCAGCGCCTGCCGCAGTCCAAAATCCTGCTGCTCGGCGTTTTCCCGCGCGGTGAAAAACCCAACCCGCAGCGCGAGAAGATCGCCGAGATCAATGGCATCATCGCCAAGCTGGATGGCAAGAACGGCGTCACCTTCCTCGACATTGGACCGAAGTTCCTCACGCCCGAAGGCTTGATCACCAAGGACATCATGCCGGACTTCCTCCACCCCAATGAAAAAGGCTATCGCATCTGGGCGGAGGCCATCGAGCCGACGGTGAAGAAGCTCATGGGTGAGGCACCTTGAGAATAGGGGACAGAGTCCCCCACTCCTTGGATCAACGGATTACTTCGCAGCGGGCTTCCAGTTGCGGATGAAGTCCAGGCACTGGGTGATTTCGGGCACGCTGGTCTCCCAGTGGTACTCGTACTCGCAGTGAAGCGGGCCGGGGTAGCCCTGGGCGGTGTATTCGGCGAGGATGGCTGGGATGTCGCTCTTGCCGGTGCCGAAGGGGAGATCGTGAGCTTTGGGATCACCAAACTCATTGAGGTCCTTCATGTGGCTGTCGAAGATGCGGCCCTTGAGGATCTTGATGCAGTCCACGGGATTCAGTCCGCTGCGCACCCAGTGGCCCACGTCGGCGCAGGCGCCCATGCGGGGGTCGCGGTCCTTCACCAGGCCGAGCACGTAGTTCGGGTCCCAGAACATGTAGGCGCGGTCCAGCGGACGCTTCGGATGGTTGTGGATGGCCATCTTGATGTCGAACTCCTTCACCAGCGCTTCGATGTTATCCAGCGCGGTCACATCCGGCTCGGTGACCACCACGCCGATGCCCAGCTTCTTGCAGAATTCAAAAATCTTGCGGTTGTTCGCATCGTCCTTGCCGAGTCCTACCACGCCGTAGGCCACGGCGGTGAGTCCCTTCGACTCCAGATGTTTCATCACTTCGTCGATCATTTCCGGCGTGGCGTTGTGGTCCCACTTGGCGTCCGGCTTGGTCGTGGAGAACTTCTGCCCGGGATAAAACTCGATGGTCTTGCCGCCGCACTGGGCGGTTTTGTCGATGGCTTCAAACACGTTGTACTTGTTGAAGCTGTAGGCCTGGCAGCCGGCGTAGAACTGGCCGACTTTGGCGGCGTCAGGAATCGTGGCCGCCAGGGAGGCGCTCGCGAAAAGGAGGGAGAGAAGGAGATGCTTCATGGTGGGTGGAGCAGGAAGTCTGGCGAGTTCTTCGCGAAATGGAAGAAGCGAGAATGGAAAAGCGGCCCGGAAGCAGCGTTTTGAAAGGCACCATGAAGTTCCCGCTCCTGTTTCTGCTCTCCACCACGGCCGCCCTGGCGCAACTCCCCACGGCAAAGCCCATCCCGCGCCTGCAGGCGGTGCCGCTGCCGCATCACATCACCTCCTTCCAGCTCGATGGCCGTGAACTCACCGCCATGCATTTCGATCCGCTGGACATGCGCCCCTTCTGCTACCCCATCCGCGCCTCCAAGGACGTGAGCCTCACCCGCATGGGCCATCCGCACGATCCGCTCACTCATTCCCACCACAACAGCGTGTGGGTGACGCACAACATGGTGAACGACCTCGACTTCTGGGGCGACTACGCCAAGAAACAGGGCCGCATCATCAATGTGGAGGTCTCCCGCGAAGGCTACGAAGACACCGACGAATTCACCTCCATGCGCATGGTCAACCGCTGGATCAGCGAGGCCGACAAGTCCATCCAGCTCACCGAAATTCGCCGCACGGAAATCCGCCCCATTGATGGCGCGAAGAGCTGGTTCATGATCATCGATCTGGAATTCACTCCGCCCAAGGGCAAGACCACCACCTTTGGCGCCACGGGTTTCGGACTGGTCGCAGTGCGCATGGCCAAAAGCATCGGCGTGCATGACGGCGGCGGGCGCATCCTCAACTCCGAAGGGCAGCTCAATGAGGAGGCCATCTTCCGCAAACCGGCGCGCTGGTGCGACTACAGCGGCCGCATCACCAACGACGCCGACGGCTTCGGCGGCATCACCCTCATGAATCACCCCATGAATCCGCACAACCCCACCGCCTTCCATGTGCGCAATGACGGCTGGATGGGCTGCTGCCTGAGCCTGGACACCCCCGTGGAGGTCACCGAGGAGAAAAAGCTCCGCGTCCGCTACGCGCTGTGGGTGCATGACGGCGTGGCCACCCAGGCCGAAAGCGAGGCGCAGTGGCAGAAATTCACCGCGATGCCCGTGGTGGATTTGGCGCCAAAACCGGCCAAGAAGTGAGCATGGCCGAATACCCCGCCGCCCTGGGCGAACTGATCTCCTTTTTCGAATCGCTCCCGGAAGGCGAGCGGCGGGATAATTTGATCGACCTGGCCGCCGCTGCGCCAGGCTACGCGCCGAAAGAAGGCGAGGCCTTTGCCCTGGAGGATGTGCGGCACGATGCCGAGTGCACAGACACCGTGGGAGTGCATGCCCGCCTTCATCATGGAAGCCACGTTCACTTTGCCGTCAGCCTGGGCCCCAGGGTTCAGACCCTGACCAAGGCCATGACCACCATCCTCTGCCGCGGGCTCAATGGCTGCACGCTCGCGGAGGTTCTTGCCGTGCCTCCGGACTTCGTTCCACGCATCGTCGGCGCGGACCTGGTGCGGCTGCGCAGCCAGACCGTCTATTATGTGCTGGGCCGTATGAAAGAGGCCGCCCGGAAGCTGGCCGCGGCCGCCTAGGCCAGCCGCGTGGTCTGCCCGGTACGCAGTTGCTCGGGGATCTGGCCCACAAACCGCGGCTGCAGATCAATGGCGTCAAAGATCTGGTGGATTTCCATCTGGCTGATGTCCCCGGGCTTGTCGATCTCGAAATAGACCAGGTCATGGCGGGCATCCACCTTGTAGCGGACCTTCGGAAAGTGGTCCATCTGGTTGCGGAGCTGCATCACATTGGAGTCCGACCGGAGGCCGGGAGCGTAGATTTCGACTTCGATCATGGCGGGTATGGGAACGGTTCTATCGGAATTGCCGGCCTTAGCCAAGCAAAACCTGCCGGGGCTTCACAGGCAGATTCCAGTTTGACAGGGTGGGCCAGTGGTCCTATTCTCGCCGCCCTTTCCCCCCGCCCCTTTTATGGCCAATATCCGCTCCGCAGAAAAAGACATCCGCAAAACGACGGCTCGCACCGCCCACAACCAGACGGTGAAAAGCCGCATCCGCACCCTGCGCAAGAAGGTGATCGCCGCCATCGACAAGAAGGACGCCGCCGCAGCAGCAGCCAGCCTGAGCGAATTTGCCTCCGCCACGGACAAGGCCGCCAAGACCAACGTCCTCAAGAAGAACACCTCCTCCCGTCTGAAGAGCCGCCTGGCCCTCAAGGTCAGCGCCCTGACGAAGTAAGCGCAGCGTTCAGCAGCAACAATTTCAAAACGGCATCTCGCAGGAGATGCCGTTTTTTGTTTGTCGGACGGCGCAAGGGCGGCAAAGATCGGCCCACCCACCATGATCACCCGCCACAAGATTGCCCCCAACGGTCCCGAGTTCTCCCGCCTTGTTTACGGAACGTGGCGCATCCTCGACGAGACAGACCCGGCCAACTGCGCCCCACAGGCCCTGCTCAGCCGTTTCAAGGCCTGTGCAGACATGGGCATCACCACGCTGGACACCGCCGAAATCTACGGCGTGTACAAGGTGGAGGAGGCCATCGGCGGAGCTCTCAAGCTGGACCCCTCCTTCCGCAGCAAGATCGAGATCGTCACCAAATGCGGCATCTACATCCCCTGCGAGTTTCATCCTGACCGCAAAGTGGCGCACTACAATGTCACCGCCGCCCGGATCATCAAAAGCGCCGAAAAATCCCTGCGCCTCATGGGCATCGATGAGATCGACCTCCTCCTCGTCCACCGCCCCGACTGGCTCACCAGCGCCGACGAGACCGCCGAAGGCCTGAACAAGCTCCTCAAGGACGGCAAAATCCGCAGCGCCGGCGTTTCCAATTACAACGTGCACCAGTTTGACCTGCTGAACTCCCGCATGGACCAGCCTCTGGTGACGAACCAGATCGAGTTCAGCCTGCTCCACATGGACCCGATCTACGACGGCACGGCGGACCAGTGCCAGCGCCAGCGCATCCTCCCCATGGCCTGGTCTCCCCTGGCCAAAGGTGCCCTGATGGAAAAGACCAGCCCCGAGGCCCTCAGGCTCCATGCCAAGGCCGCCGAACTCTCCGCCAAATACGGCGGTGCCACGCTCGACCAGCTCGCCTATGCCTGGATCATGGCCCATCCTTCCTGCCCTCTGCCGATCATCGGCACCAACAAGCTGGAGCGCATCCAGGCGGTGGTGAAGGCGGCGGACCTCAAGCTGGACCGGGAAGACTGGTACGGCCTGTGGGAAGCCGCGAAGGGTCACGGCGTGCCGTAGGACGCGGCGCTGCGGAGCTGGTCGTTGTGGATCATGTTCACCTGCCACTCCCAGGGCCAGCGGCCGGGGTTGTTCCAGTGAAACACCCACGGCTCGGTCATCTGGTTCACGTGCCCTAGAATCGCCTGGCTGTAGCCCACGCCATTGCCTTCCAGCCGGATCATCATGCTCACGATCCCCTGCCCTTTCACGGCCTCGATCTTTGTCTGGTCCGTTTTCAGCGTCAGGGTGAAGAAAGTGCTGAGATACTTGCGCCCGTCCGCAATCGCGGAGTCGCGGTTGTGGCCGAAGGCATCGGTGTAGGCCGGGCTCAGCAGCTTCTCCAGCGCCTTCCAGTCCCGCTCCTCCACCGCCTTGACCAGCTTTTCCTGAGCGGCACGCACCTGGGTTTCCGGCGAACGCCCGAAAACCCACCACGCCAGCCACAGCCCCTCAATGACGAACAGCACCAGCAGGCTGCGCAGAATGATTTTCTTCATGTCTAAAACTAAAAGAGGGCCAGCTGCCCGGTGGAGTCCGCTGAGGCAGCCATGCAAAAGCTCACCGTGCTGCCGCTGCGACGACGCACGACCTCAATGGTGGGCGTGGGCTTGTGGCGCTCCGCACACATCACCCGGGCCTCGGGGGCGCCTGCAGTATCCAGCGCCTGCCGGATGTAACGGGAGGCCGTGGCGGGGTCATTGCAGTCGTCGCTCAGGTGTCCCAGCACCACGTGGCTCAGACCGGGGTGGGCCACTTCCCGCACGAGCTCGGCCGCCTGTTCATTTGAGAGGTGGCCGTGACGGGAGCTGATGCGCTGCTTCGTGGACCAGGGGCGCTTGGTGTCGTTCTCCAGGAGCTGCGTGTCGTAATTGGCCTCGATAAACAGGCTGTCCGAGTTCCGCAGCCGGTCCTTGATCAGGTTCGTCACAAAACCCACGTCGCTGAGCACTCCCAGCCTGGATTCTTCATCCGCGATCACAAAACCCACCGGGTCCACCGCATCATGCGGCACAGGAAAGGACTCGATCCGCAGGTCCTGAAACTCAAAAGCCGCCCCCGTGGTCATCAGCCTCCAGGCGGGCGGTTTGCGGAAGCCCAGGCTGCCCGCCAGCGTCTCCTGCGTCAGCGCCGTGCAGAAGAGGGGCACCTGGCGTTTCCGGCTCAGCACCTCGATCCCACCCGTATGATCTTGATGCTCATGCGTCAGCAGAATGCCGTCCAGCATGTCCAGGGAGAAGCCGCAGGCGTCCAGCCGCAGGCAGATCTGCTTGGCGCTGAGGCCGGCATCCAGCAGCAGGGTGGTGCGCTCCGTCGAAATGACGGCGCAGTTCCCCGAACTGCCGCTGCCGAGAATTGTAAGACGCACCATGGCCTGTTTTTAACGGCTTGCCCCGCCGGATGCAAGGCGGATGAGCCCCGCCAGACAGACAACCGCCAAAATCTCCCTCCGGGATTTAAAATAGCCGCCATCTTGGCCGGTGGAATGCTTGTTGATTTACTTCCCCGCATGGCCTAAATGCGGACCCCCTTTTGACGCAAAAATGAGAAACCACGGACTACCCCCGAAACAAGGCCTTTATGATCCGCAATTCGAGCACGACGCCTGCGGCGTCGGCTTCATTTGTCAGATGAAGGGCAAACGTTCTCACTCCATAGTACAACAGGGGCTGACGATTCTTATCAATCTGGATCACCGTGGAGCGGTGGGCAGCGAAAAAAACACGGGCGACGGCGCCGGCATCCTCATGCAGGTGCCCGACAAGTTCCTCCGCAAGGTCACCGCGCCCCTCGGCATCACCCTTCCGGCGGAAGGCCACTACGGCGTGGCGATGGCGTACTGCTCCCCGGACAAGGCCCAGCGCGACGCCGCTGCGCGCATCTTTGAAAAAGTGGCCGAGGAAGAAGGCCAAAAGGTCCTGGGCTGGCGCGACGTGCCGGTGGACAATTCCATGATCGGTCTCACGGCGAAGGCCAGCGAGCCCTTCATGCGCATGGGATTCATCCAGCGCGGTGCCGACTGCGCGGATCAGCAGACCTTTGAGCGCAAGCTCTACATCATCCGCAAGCGCGCGGTGACCGCCATCCGCACGGCGGATGCGGACAGCTTCTGGTACTGCTCCAGCCTTTCCTCCCGCACGCTGGTGTACAAAGGCATGCTCATGCCGGAGCAGGTGGGCCAGTATTTCCTGGACCTGCAGGATCCGGACATGGAGTCCGCCCTCGCACTGGTGCACTCCCGTTTCTCCACGAACACCTTCCCGAGCTGGGAGCGTTCGCATCCCTATCGCTACATCGCGCACAACGGCGAAATCAACACGCTGCGTGGCAACATCAGCTGGATGAAGGCGCGCCAGTCCCTGCTGGCCAGCCCCCTCTTCCCGGACGTCAAGAAGCTTTTCCCCATCGTCAACGAAAGCGGCTCCGACTCCGCCATGTTTGACAACGTGCTGGAACTCCTGGTCATGGGCGGCCGCTCGCTGCCGCATGCCATGATGATGATGATTCCTGAGCCGTGGAGCGGCCATGAGTCCATGGACGACAAGCGCAAGGCCTTCTACGAGTACCACTCCTGCCTCATGGAGCCTTGGGACGGCCCCGCTTCCGTGGCCTTCACGGACGGCACCATGATGGGCGCCACCCTGGACCGCAACGGTCTGCGCCCCTCCCGTTACTACGTGACCAAGGACGATCTGGTGATCATGGCCTCCGAAGCCGGGGTGCTCCCCGTGGCTCCTGAAAACGTGAAGCTCAAAGGCCGCCTGCAGCCCGGCAAGATGTTCATCGTGAACATGGAAGAGGGCCGCATCGTCCCGGATGATGAGATCAAGGCAAAGATTGCCGCAGAGAAGCCTTACCGCGACTGGCTGGACAAGCACCTGGTGAAGCTGGCCGACATCAAGGACGGCGAGCCTGTGGCTCCGCCGGACCACGAGACCATGCTGCAGCGCCAGCAGGCGTTTGGTTACAGCTTTGAAGACCTGCGCAAGCTCATGGTCCCCATGGGCCGCGACGGCGTGGAAGCCATCGGCTCCATGGGCACGGACATCCCGCTCGCTGTGCTCTCCAACAAGTCCAAGCTGCTCTACGACTACTTCAAGCAGCTCTTCGCGCAGGTCACCAACCCGCCGATCGACTGTATCCGCGAAGAAATCGTGACTTCTCCGATCACCACCATCGGCGCGGAAGGCAACCTGCTGGATCCAAAGCCTGAGAGCTGCCACCTGATCGAACTCAAGACGCCGATCCTCAGCAATGAAGACCTGGCCAAGCTCAAGAACGTGGCGCATGGCCAGTTCAAGGCCGCCACCATCAACATCCTGTTCGATCCTGAGCAGGGCGCTGCCGGTCTGGAAAAAGCCATGGCTGACATCTGCCTCAAGGCTGACGAACTCATCACCCAGGGCTGGAACATCCTCATCCTTTCCGACCGCGGCGTGTCCGCCAAAAAGGCCGCCATCCCGGCGCTGCTCGCCGTGGGCGGGCTGCACCACCACCTGATCCGCAAGGGCACCCGCACGCAATGTGACCTGGTGCTGGAGTCCGGCGAACCGCGCGAAGTGCACCACTTCTGCACGCTGATCGGCTACGGCTGCGGCGCGATCAATCCCTACCTCGCGTTCGAAACTCTGGATGACATGATCCGTCAGGGCCTGCTGGTCAAAGTGGACCACAAGACGGCGGTGTACAATTTCATCAAGGCCGCCACCAAGGGCGTCATCAAGGTCGCCTCGAAGATCGGCATCTCCACGATGCAGAGTTATCGCGGTGCGCAGATCTTTGAAGCCGTGGGTCTCAGCAAGAGCGTGGTGGACAGGTATTTCACCTGGACCGCCACCCGTGTGGAAGGCAGCGACATCCGCGTCATCGCCGAAGAGGCGATTCAGCGCCACATGCGCGGCTTCCCCGAGCGCGACTCCCAGGTGCACGCCCTTGACGTCGGCGGCGACTACCAGTGGCGCAAAGAAGGCGAAGCCCACCTTTTCAATCCGCTGACCATCCACACGCTGCAGAAAGCAGTGCGCACCGGCAACTACGAGACCTTCAAGCAGTACACCGCCCTGGTGAACACGCAGGTGAAGCAGTTCTACACGCTGCGCGGCCTGCTGGAGTTCAAGGCGCGCAAGTCCGTGCCGATCGAAGAGGTCGAATCTGTCGAGTCCATCATGAAGCGCTTCAAGACGGGCGCCATGAGCTACGGCTCCATCTCCAAGGAGGCGCACGAGTCTCTCGCCATCGCCATGAACCGCATCGGCGGCAAATCGAACACCGGTGAAGGCGGCGAAGACCCCGAGCGCTACACCTGGACCAACGAGAAAGGCGACTCCAAGAACAGCGCCATCAAGCAGGTGGCCTCCGGCCGTTTCGGCGTCACCAGTCTCTACCTCTCCCAGGCACGCGAAATCCAGATCAAGATGGCCCAGGGCGCCAAGCCCGGTGAAGGCGGCCAGCTTCCTGGCACGAAGGTCTATCCTTGGATCGCCAAGGTGCGTGGCTCCACGCCGGGCGTGGGCCTCATCTCCCCGCCCCCGCATCATGACATCTATTCGATCGAGGATCTCGCCCAGCTCATCCACGACCTGAAGAACGCGAACCGCGAAGCACGCGTGAGCGTGAAGCTCGTGTCTGAAGTCGGCGTCGGCACCATCGCAGCCGGTGTGGCCAAGGCTCACTCTGACGTGGTGCTGATCTCCGGCTTTGACGGTGGCACGGGAGCCTCTCCGCAGACCTCCGTGAAACATGCTGGCCTGCCCTGGGAGCTCGGCCTCGCCGAAACACATCAGACGCTGGTCCTCAACAACCTCCGCAGCCGCATCGTCGTCGAAGCAGACGGCCAGATGAAGACTGGTCGTGACGTCGTTATCGCCGCGCTCCTTGGCGCCGAAGAGTTTGGCTTTGCCACCGCTCCGCTCGTCACGCTGGGCTGCATCATGATGCGCGTCTGCCATCTGAACACCTGCCCCGTCGGCGTTGCCACCCAGGATCCTCAGCTCCGCGCCAAGTTCAGCGGCGATCCCGAGCACGCGGCCAACTTCATGCGCTTCATCGCCCAGGAAGTGCGCGAGCTCATGGCCCATCTTGGCTTCCGCAGCATTCAGGAAATGGTGGGCCGCACCGAGGTCCTCGAAGCGCGCGCCGCCGTTGACCACTGGAAGGCTCGCGGCATCGACCTTTCCAACCTGCTTTACCAGCCGGACGTCGGCCCGGAAGTCGGCCGCTACTGCACCGAAATCCAGGACCATGGCATCGACCGCTCGCTGGACATCACCACGCTCCTGGACCTGTGCAAACCGGCCATCGAGAAGGGTGAAAAAGTCACCGCCAACGTCACCGTCCGCAACGTCAACCGCACCGTGGGCACGATTCTCGGCAACGAGATCACCAAGCGCCACTGGCACGGCCTGCCGGACGACACCGTGCACCTGAAGATGAACGGCACCGCCGGCCAGAGCTTTGGCGCCTTCATTCCGAAGGGCGTCACGCTGGAGCTGGAAGGCGACGGCAATGACTACATTGGCAAGGGCCTCAGCGGCGGACGCATCATCATCTATCCGCCGGAAGGCTCCGACTTTGCCGCCGAAGACAACATCATCGCCGGCAACACGGCGCTGTATGGCGCCACGAGCGGCGAGCTCTTCCTGCGCGGCCGCGCGGGTGAACGCTTCGCCGTGCGCAACTCCGGCGTGGACACCGTCGTCGAAGGCGTGGGTGACCACGGCTGCGAATACATGACCGGTGGTCGTGTGGTTGTGCTGGGCACCACCGGGCGCAACTTTGCCGCAGGCATGAGCGGTGGCGAGGCCTACGTGCTGGATGAAGAGGGTGACTTTGCCACCCGCTGCAACACGCAGATGGCCGGCCTGGAAAAACTCGAGGACAAGGCCGAGATCGACGACCTCTATGCGCTGATCAAAAAGCACGCCGACCTGACCAAGAGCCAGAAAGCCTTCAAGGTGCTCGCGCTCTGGGAGCAGATGGTGCCCAAGTTTGTCAAAGTGATGCCCAAAGATTACAAGCGTGTGCTCCAGGCCATCAAGAAGGCCAAGGAGGACGGCCTTACCGGCGACGACGCCCTCAGCGCCGCCTTTGAAGCCAACGCCCGCGACGTCGCCCGTATCGGCGGCAGCTAGCATCGACATCCCGCGCAAAAAACCAGCAGACATCACCTTTTCACTGACAAGAGACCATGGGAAAACCAACCGGCTTCATCGAATTTGAACGCGAACTCCCCGCCGACCGCGATCCGCTTGAGCGCATCAAGGACTGGAAGGAGTTTCACCTGCACCTGCCTGAGGACCGCCTGAAAAACCAGGGCGCCCGCTGCATGGACTGCGGCATTCCGTTCTGCCACAGCGGCACCCTCATCAGCGGCATGGCCAGCGGCTGCCCGATCAACAACATCATCCCCGAGTGGAATGATCTTGTCTTCCGCGGCCTTTGGAAGGAAGCGCTCGACCGCCTGCACAAGACCAACAACTTCCCCGAGTTCACCGGCCGCGTCTGCCCCGCCCCGTGCGAAGGCTCCTGCGTGCTCGGCATTCACGAGCCCCCGGTGACGATCAAGAACATCGAGGTCAGCATCATCGACAAAGGCTGGGAAGAAGGCTGGGTGAAGCCAGACCTGCCTGAAAAGCGCACCGGCAAGAAAGTCGCGGTCATCGGTTCCGGCCCCGCCGGACTCAGCGCCGCCGCCCAGCTCAACAAGGCCGGCCACACCGTGACCGTTTTCGAACGCGCCGACCGCCCCGGCGGCCTGCTCATGTATGGCATCCCCAACATGAAGCTCGACAAGAACGAAGTCGTTCTCCGCCGCGTGAAGCTGCTCGAAGACAGCGGCGTCATCTTCAAGTGCAACGTCAACGTCGGCACCGACATCACCGCCGAGGCGCTGATGAAGGACTTCGACGCCACCGTCATCTGCACCGGTGCCACCAAGCCTCGCGACCTGCCAATCCCAGGCCGTGAGCTCAAAGGCATCCACTTCGCCATGGACTTCCTCACGGCGAACACCAAGGCAGTGCTGGATCCCTCCGGCAAATACATCACCGCCGACGGCAAGGACGTCGTCATCATCGGTGGTGGTGACACCGGCACCGACTGCGTGGGCACCAGTGTCCGCCACGGCTGCACCACCGTCACCCAGCTTGAGATCATGGCCAAGCCGCCGCTCAGCCGCGCGGCCAACAATCCATGGCCCGAGTGGCCCAAGACCTACAAGATGGACTACGGCCAGGAAGAAGCCGCCGCCAAGTTCGGCGACGATCCCCGCGTCTATCTCACCACCGCCACCCACTTCGAAGGCGATGCCGACGGCAACGTCAAAGCCGTCCACGTCGTCAATGTTGAGTGGAAGAAGGATGAAAAAGGCAACTTCGGACCCCAGAAGATCGCGGGCACGGAGAAAGTCCTCCCCGCCAAGCTCGTCCTGCTGGCCATGGGCTTCCTCGGCCCAGAGCAGCCTCTCCTCGACGCTCTGAAAATCGAGCGCGATGCCCGCACCAACGTCAAAGCCGAGCACGACAAGTACACCACCAGCATCCCCGGCGTCTTCGCCGCCGGCGACTGCCGCCGTGGCCAGTCCCTCGTCGTCTGGGCCTTCAACGAAGGCCGTGGCGCCGCCCGCGAGTGCGACCGCTACCTGATGGGCGAGACCAGCCTGCCGTAATCTTGTGCCTCTCTCAAACCCGGGGTTCTCTGAGCCCCGGGTTTTTTTTGTTCAGCCAAGACTCGTTAGGAAGCGGCGGAAGAAGGCCACGCCGTCTTCAAGGTCTTTCACGGCGATGAACTCATCCTTCGTGTGGGCCTGGGCGATGGAGCCGGGGCCGATGGCGATGGCGGGAGTGCCGGCGGCGGCGAGGAAGGCGGCATCGCAGAACCACGGAGCGCCGGTGAGGTCAGCACCTGCGGCGATGAGCTTTTGCACAAAGGGATTGGCGGGATCAGTGTCGAGGTGGAAGGCTTCGCTGGCGACGGTGACGTGGGCGGTCCTGTCATGCCGGTGCACAAACTCTTTCAGCAAAGCCAGCGCGCCACCGGCATGGTGGAGACCGGGGGTGGTGCGGATGTCCACGCGGAGTTTGCAGGAGTCGGCCACGATGTTGCTGCGGGTGCCGCCCTGGATCATGCCGAGATTGATGGTGCTGAAACCAAGCCATTCATCCACGCCACCGGCTTCCGCGAGGATTTCACGGAACTCGGTATCGAGCGCGTGCACGAGCCTGGCCATTTTGACGATCGCGTTCACACCGAGCTCGGGCGTGGCGCCATGGACTGCCACGCCGCTGGTATGCACGTCTGCCCAGAGGCAGCCTTTGTGGCGAAAGACGGTCTTCAGGCTGGTGGGCTCGCCGATGATGGCGAGGTCGTAGCGGCCGTGGTGCTTCGCAAAGTGTTGAGAACCAAGCTGTGCGCTCTCCTCGGACATGAAACCGACAAAGTGAACTTCGACAGGGAGAGAGGGGATTTCGTGACGCATTTCATGGAGGGCCCAGAGCATGGCGGCCATGGGGCCTTTGGTGTCGGAGGCTCCCCTGCCCCAGACTTTGCCGTCGCGGAGTTCGCCGCCGAAGGGGGCGATGGTCATGCCGCCGACGCTGACGGTGTCTGTATGCGGGGCGAAGATGATGCGGGGTTTTGGGCCTGGCTGCGTGGGGAAGCGGCCGATGACGTTGGGGCGGCCGGGTTCGACTTCGTCCAGAGAGACTTCGGCACCGGAGGCGCGGAGGAAGTCGGCTACGTAGCGGGCGCAGGCTTCTTCGCCGGTGGAGGGGGTGCCGGGATCGCCGTCGGGGTTGACCGAGGGGATGCGGACGAGGGCCTGGGTGAGTTCGACGACGTTCGCAGGGAGGGAGTCCATGGGAGGCAGAAAGGCACAGGGCGGAGGGGGGTGCAAGCGTGCACCGAAATTGTGTAGTTGTGTGTCGGATTTGGCAATGGAGGGATGTTTGGGGCATTGTTGTAATCCTGGTGCAACTTACGGCGTTTTTTGGCCCCATGAAAACCACCCGACTCCAACTTTTGACGCTCATGCTTTTTGGTATTGGCGGGGGTGGCGTTTTTGCGGCTGATCCGGCGGCTCCGGTGGTGGCGGGGACGCAGTCCATGGATGGGAAGGTGATCTTTCAGACGGTGTGCGCGCAGTGCCATGGGACGGCGGGTGAGGGGAAGGTGGAGCTGAAGTCGCCCTCCATTGCGGCGATGCCGGGGTGGTACATGACGACGCAGTTTGCGAACCTGCGGGAGGGGCGGCGTGGGCAGGATGCGGCGGACCCGCAGTCTTTCATGATGGCGGCGGTGGCGAAGGCGCTGCAGCCGGAGCAGATCAAGGCGGTGATCGCGCATGTGGAGAAGATGCCGATGGTGGTGCCGATGGGAAAAGACCGGGAGGTGGCGGATGCGAAGGCGGAGGAGGGGATGCGGCTGTTTCAGGAGCGCTGCATGGAGTGCCATCGCTACAATGGGAGCGGGGAGATGACGTTTGGCAGCCCGCCGCTGATCGGGCGTCAGGGGTGGTATCTGGCGGAGCAGCTGAGGAAATTTAAGACCGGCAAGCGCGGGGCGATGAAGAATGATGTGAACGGTGCGAAGATGGTGCAGATCACGAACTTCTTTGTGGAGGATGACCAGATGCTGCGGGATGTGGTGGCTTATATCATGACGCTGAATCCGGATGCGAAGGCGTCGCTGGAGGAGCAGAAGAGGCAGATTCTGGAGGGGAGTCCGTTTGAGAGCGCGGGGAGGTGAGGGTGCCCCAGCACCAGGCAGACAGCCCAAGGCCATGAGCAACTCCCTCGCACGGCTCCCGCATGCGACCTTGAGCTTGTATGCATGTCCCGGATAATCCGGTGGTTCTCACTCGGCAAGCCTCGCTTCACCACCGGCTTGTATCATGGCACCGCGCGGAAGGTGTAGAGATCGGCGTCATGAAGCTGAAACTCCAGGCGGATGACGCGGCCCTTGAGCTCATCGAGGGATCTGCCGGTCCATTTCACCGTCTGCGCGACACTATCGCCCTGGAAGACGGGCATGTCGGCGTAATCAAAGCCGGAGACGGGTTTGCGCAGTTCATCGGAGACGCGCACTTTCAGTCCGCCCGCATGAGCATCGACATTCACGCTCAAGTCACCGCCGGGCCAGCGCAGCGCACGTGTGCAGACGACTCCGCCGGTTTTGGGGCCATGCTGGGAGATGAAGCCCTCCTTGCGCAGGGTCGCGAGGCCGATGGCGCCTTTGCGGCCGGCTGCGTCATCGTGCGAGCCGTCGAATCCCGCGTAGTAGAACCACCATTCATCGCCCACCTCCACCCAGCGCGGAGTGCAGACGACCATGGAGTGATCGAACGTGGCCTCGGAGCCAAATTCTATGAAGTGCTCGCGTTTGGGCAGCCGGCTGAAGTCCCAGCCGTCATGGCTCCAGGCGATCTCGCTGGCGTAGAGATCATTCCACAAAAAGGGTGACAGCACGCCCCACCAAATGCCGGCGTGGCGATGCACGGGCATGGCCATGTAGTAGTTGTAGCCCAGCTCCGCATCGCGTTCGTCGGGCATGAGGATCGTCTGGGGGCGCACGGTCCATTCGGTCCACAGTTCCCTGCTGCTCATGCGCGAGATGCCTCGGCGTGACTCGCCACCGCTGAGCGGGTCCTTGGTCTGGCCGATGGCGTGGTAGATGTGCTTGGAACGACAAAACATGACATATTCGTCGCTTTTCGCGTCATAATGCAGCGTGTTGTGAGTGTCGCTCGGCAGCCTGGCGATGCGTTTGTCCTTCGCGAAATCCCAATGAATGCCATCGTGGGAGCCGACAAGGCGCAGGCCGTTCATCGGGGCTGAGGTCATCATGTAATGCATCACGTAGCGGTAGCCGTGCCGGTCCTTCTCCGGCAGTTCAAGGATCTGCGGCGCGCCTGATTCGCACTGCGGCTGGTCGAGGTGATGGATCACGCAGTTGCGCGGCAGAAAATACTTCTTTGCATCAGGAAAAAGATCGAGCTCCGGCTTCTCCCAGTGAATGCCATCCTTTGACTCCGCGTAGGCGACTGAGACGGAGTAGATGCCCTTCCCCGTGGAGACGGCGGCGTTCTTCACATTGGCCTGATACCACATGCGGAACTTTCCATCCGCCTCCCGCAGCACCCAGAGGTGGCTGGGGTCATCGCCGGTGATGAGGGGATTGCCCGGATGCTTGCGCGCCTGATGCATCACCCGTTTTACAGGCTCGCCTTTCAGCTTCAGCGACCAGGTGGTATCCACCCTTTGCTGATCCAGAACAAACTGGGGCTCGTGCCCGATCTCGATGGGTTCCGGGGGCAGTGCGCCTGAAAGGAGGGAACTGGCGCCAAGACCGAGGAAGAAGAGGGGATGCAGAAGGTTCATATGGGGGCGGGTTCCTCCGCGCTGTGAACGTTCGCCCGTCGGAGAGTCTCTCGCCGGATGTCGGACGGGAAGGCGACGCCGGAGGAGCAGAAGAGGCAGATTTTGGAGGGGAGTCCGTTTGGGGTGGTGGGGAGGTGAGCCTGTTGCCTTTTCAGGCAAAGAGTGGCATACGGAGCGCCGTGTTTCGTGCTTTGTGCGCGAAAAAGCCACCCAGCCCCATCATTCATGAAACTGACGGTATTACTGCTCGCTCTTTGTCAGGTCGTTTACGCGGCAGATGCCCCCGGATGGGAAACTGCTTCTTCGGAGGTGGCGCGGATGGCGGTTCCGAAGGGGTGGCGGAGTTTGGATGGGATCAAACGTACGATGCCTGTTTACCGACAAGGCGATGGCATGGGTGTTTCGGAGGTCGATGAGACGGGGGAGCCGCTGCAGATCGGTTTGACACTGGAACGATTTCCGGCTGATGATGTCTCGACCGAGACGATTGCGAAGGAGCTGGCCAAGGGCGCGAGCAAGAATCCCCGGCTGCAGATGGTGGGGAAGGAAGTGGTGGAGGCGGTGAAGCTGTCCGACCAGACCGAGGCCACGCTGGTGACGACCGAATTCATCAAGGAAGGAAGCCGCCGAAGCCTGCAGATGAAACTGATTGCGAAGGATGCGAGCGGGCAGATCTGGATTGTGAGCGGGTTTCTGGTCGGGGGGAAGGAGAGCCAGTGGCCTGCGCCGAAGAGCAAGCTGGGGGTGTGGCTGAGGGCGCATTTGGTGTCGCTGACGCTGACGGGCAAGGAGGTGGATGCGAAGGGGTTGGAGGCGGCTTATCGGGCGCGGGACGCGGGCCCGTGAGCCTGAAGGTGTTGGATGCGGAATGCTGAAAAGCAGGTGTGTTATTTGTACATTCTGGGTGCGACGACTGAGCCGGTTAAAAACCGGCGCTCCCGGTACGGAGTTCTGTTGGAGTGGTGCTCAAGCGCTTTATGACTCGACAGGGGCTGCGGGGGTGTGGCATAAAGTGGGATGCCTGTGCATTGTTATTGTTGTACAGGACCAGGTCATCTCAGGCAGCCATGCGCAGGAACCTTCTCATCTTTATTGCCGTCGTCGTTGCTCTGGTCACGATACTCAGGTCTTCCGGCGATTCATGTTCGAGCCGGGTGAGAACTCCACCCAGCTTTGCTGAGAGCAACGCGTTCTTCACGAGCCTGAGGGCTGGGATGACGGAGGATGAATTTAACCGGACCCTGGATGAGCACCTCTTCAGGGACATCGCGCTGCTTCCTGTGATTGTCTCGCTTTCTGACCCGCGCCGGCATTTTCATGTTCCGGGCCAGGGTGTGTTTATGTTTGAGTTCGACAAGGAGCGAAGGCTGGTTGCATGGAGAGCCTGGGATGAGGTGGGTGACGGGGCGTATGAGAACGCGAGCGGGGGGCTGCAGGCGAGGGTTACGGTTGCGTTTGATCCGGGACGCGAGGGGAAGTGAAGGATGAGGTGGATGGTGCGAAGATGGTGCAGGTGACGACGCTCTTCATCGAGGACGACCAGATGCTGCGGGACGTGGTGGCGTACATCATGACGCTGAATCCGGATGCGAAGGCGACGCCGGAGGAGCAGAAGACGCAGGTGCTGGAGGGGAGTCCGTGTGAGGGTGTGGGAGGTGACTGAGAACGGGGCTGTGGGTCAGTCAGGGTGCGGCGGGCGACTGTTGCTAGGTTTGTCAATTTTTTGCGCTCTAAACCCGTTTCCAATTGCCACCGCAGCCGTTTGTGGTGGGGTGAGGACATGGCGAATTCAAAGCATGTGAAAATTTTGAAGAAGGGCGCGGCCGTGTGGAATGACTGGCGATATACCAATCAAGGTACAATTCCGGATCTTAGCGGCATACACGTCGAGTGCGCTGACCTCAAAGAAGCGAACCTTAGTGGGGCAAATCTCAACGGTACTATACTCAACGACGTAGACCTCATTGGAGCAAATCTCGTCGGTGCGAGCCTCAACGGTGCGAAACTTAACGATGCGAAACTTAACCGTGCGCGGCTCGGTAATGCGGATCTCAGAAGCGCAGAACTCAGCGGTGCGGATTTTAGCGAGGCGGACCTTATCAGTGCAAACCTCAGCAGTGCGATCCTCATAGATACGAACCTCACTGGCGCTTACCTCGTCGACACGAATCTGAATGGCGCTTACCTTAACGGCGCGACTTTCGATCAAGCTAAATTAGGGAATACGGCATTAAATAATACTGATATCAGCCAGGCCAAAGAACTGCATCTGGTTGAACACGGGGGACCCTCATCCATCGGCATCGACACCCTCTACCAATCCAAGGGCCAGATCCCCGAAGTCTTTCTGCGTGGCTGTGGCGTGCCGGAGAGCTTCATCACCCAAGCCAAGGCGCTTGTGGGGGCGGAAGACGGCATTCAGTTTTATTCCTGTTTCATCAGCTACAGTACCAAGGACGACGATTTCGCACGCCGCCTTCATGCGCGCCTGCAGCAGGAGCATGTGCGCGTCTGGTTTGCGCCGCATGACATGCAGAGTGGCAAGAAGCTGCATGAGCAGATTGATGAGGCGATCAAGGTCTATGACAAGCTGCTGATCCTTCTGTCACCGGACAGCATCATCAGCGAATGGGTAATGACGGAGCTGCGCAAAGCGCGGAAGGCGGAGCGCAAGATTGGCAGGCGAAAGCTGTTTCCGATTGGTCTGGTTGATTATACCACGCTGCAAGATTGGGAATGCTTCGATGCGGATGGTGGGCAGGACCTCGCTGTGGAAGTGCGGCAATACTTCATACCCGATTTCACGAACTGGAAAGACCACGATGCGTTTGAAGCGGCGTTTGCGCGACTGCTGAAGGATCTGCGTGCGAGTGAAAAGGCGGCGGGGAGTGCTTGGTGAAGTAAACTGAGCTGCCTGACCCAATTCGAGGGAGGACCCGCATGCTCGGCCTCCCGAAAAAATCATTGCCTCCGCAGCCGTTTGTGGTGGGGTGCGGCATGGCGGATCCAGAGCACTTAAATATTTTGAAGCAGGGGGTAGATATTTGGAATGCCTGGAGGGAAAGAAATCAAGGTATGTGGCCAGACCTCCGCGGCGCGAACCTCTGCTGCGCAAAACTTGGAGGCGCGAACCTTAGCTTTGCGAACCTTGAGCATGCAAATTTCGAGCATGCAGATCTCAGCTTTGCTAACCTCGTGTGCGTAGACCTCAGGCACTCAGACCTCAATGGCGTAGACTTCAGAGGCGCGGAGCTTGGCGAAGCGCGGCTCAACGCTTCGGAACTCATTTGCGCGAATTTCGGAGGCGCGGATCTTACCGGCGCGAACCTCAGGAGTACAGTGCTCAGCAATGCTGACTTCACGGGGGCCAACCTTAGTGGAGCGAACCTTTGTCATGCAAGTCTCGATGAGGCAATTTTTGCTGATGCTGTGTTTGACTTCACCCTGCTGGCAGACACGGACCTCAGCCAAACGCAGGGGCTGTCCAGTGTGATGCATGCCGGACCGTCCTCCATCGGCATCGATACCCTCTACAAATCCAAAGGCCAGATTCCAGAAATTTTTCTGCGCGGATGCGGCGTGCCGGACAGTTTTCTCACTCATGCCAAGGCGCTTATCGGTGCGGAGGAAGGCATTCAGTTTTACTCTTGCTTCATCAGCTACAGCGGCAGAGACGATGAGTTCGCTCGCCGCCTCTATGGTCGTTTGCAACAAGCGCACATCCGCGTCTGGTTCGCCCCGCATGATATGCAGAGCGGCAAGAAGCTGAATGAGCAGATCGATGAGGCGATCAAGGTCTATGACAAGTTGCTGATCCTGCTGTCACCTTCCAGCATTCTCAGCGAATGGGTCATGACCGAACTTCGCAAGGCGCGGAAGGCGGAACGCAAGACAGGCAAACGCAAGTTGTTCCCCATCGGGCTGGTGGATTATACCACCCTGCAAGAATGGGAATGCTTCGATGCGGATGGTGGGCAGGATCTCGCCGTGGAAGTGCGCCAGTACTTCATCCCGGATTTCACGAACTGGAAAGACCATGATGCGTTTGAAGCGGCGTTTGCGCGGTTGCTGAAGGATCTGCGTGCGAGTGAGAAGGCCGTGGGGCGCACGCTGAATGAAGGGAAAACAAAGTGAACTAAACCACCTGACCCCATTCTGGCGCGGACTCCGAATCCCACTCCTCCCCGAAAAACCCATTGCCATCGCAGCCGTTTGTGGTGGGGTGCGAGATGGCGAATCAGGAACATGTCGAGATGCTAAAGGCCGGCGCAGCCGTGTGGAACAATTGGAGAAAGACCGTTCCTAACAACGAGATAGATCTGAATGGAGCCGACTTGAGCGATGTTCAACTGTCTGTAATAAACTTATCAAGACTCAACTTAGTGGGAACCAATTTCGAAAGGGCTAAAATTTTCAAGACTCTTTTCTCTGGATCAAATCTGAACAAGTCCAATTTTTCGCATGTTTCAATGGATGGCGGCTACTTCGCAAAGTGTAGTTTGGAAGAAGCCGATTTCACAAGCTGCCTGACTCAAGATGCCCAATTTCATTTTGCCAAACTGAACGGAGCGATTTTTACGAAAGCAAAACTTGCCAACGCAAAATTTTGTCATGCCGAACTCAGCACAACGAATTTTAGTTATTCAGACCTCCGAGAAGCGGATTTTTACGGATCGATGTTAATACGAACAGATTTTACTGGTGCAGATTTATCCAGAGCAAGTATAACGTATTCCACCTTCAGCAAGGCGGAGCTTCATTCCACCAATTTTGATGGGACGATTACAGCGCGTGCAGTCTATTCTGAAGTTGATCTAAGCAACGCTTTAAACCTTGCAAGGGTTAACCATAAAGGTCCTTCAACGATCGGCATCGACACCCTCTACCAATCCAAGGGCCAGATCCCCGAAGTCTTTCTGCGTGGCTGTGGCGTGCCTGACAGCTTCATCACCCAAGCCAAGGCGCTCGCGGGGGCAGAAGACGGCATCCAGTTTTATTCCTGTTTCATCAGCTACAGCACCAAGGACGACGAATTTGCACGCCGCCTTCATGCGCGCCTGCAGCAGGAGCATGTGCGCGTGTGGTTTGCGCCGCATGACATGCAGAGCGGCAAGAAGGTGCATGAGCAGATTGACGAGGCGATCAAGATCTATGACAAGCTGCTGATTCTGCTGTCGCCGAACAGCCTGCAAAGCGAATGGGTGATGACAGAACTGCGCAAAGCGCGGAAGGCGGAGCGCAAGATTGGCAGGCGAAAGCTGTTTCCGATTGGTCTGGTGGATTATACCACGCTGCAAGAGTGGGAATGCTTCGATGCTGACGGCGGCCAGGACCTCGCCGTGGAAGTGCGCCAGTACTTCATCCCGGATCTCACGAACTGGAAAGACCATGATGCGTTTGAAGCGGCGTTTGCGCGGTTGCTGAAGGATCTGCGTGCGAGTGAGAGGTCGGCGGGAGGACGGTGAGGCTGCTTCGGGCCGCATGATATACGGCGGCCCCACTCAGCCATCGGAGATCTATGGAGCTCGTTTCCAGGACAGCCCCATTGTTCTTCTGGGGGACGACATGCAGGGCTATTGTCTGGGCTTTGACAGAAAGTTGCGCCAATTTGGTGAGTCTCCAATCGCGGTGAGTGGGAACCATGGCCGCCGGAAGAAACTTTTACCGGTTATACTGAGGATTGAGGGCGGGCAAAGCGTGATCTGATCATGCGCTGCGGTGACCGGGAAGAGCCTGTGCGTGGCGATACGCATGACTGCATCGGCAGGATGGGGTGGTAGGTGGCTCTGTGGCGTGAGATGAGGGGTTGTGTGGGAGTCTGGGGGGATTGGGGAGCGCTGATCGACAGACAGGAGTGTCTATCGTACTTTCATTGGCGGAGCGCCGGGGAGGGTTCAAAACCGGTGCTTCAGGAACGGATCGCCGGACGGGGCAAGTTTTTGGCTCGCCAGGGGGCGCACTGCTGTGGGATACCAAGGTATTGTTCTGCGCGTTCGCGTGGGATGAGGTTGTATCTGGCCGCCATGCGTATGCACCGTCTTATCTTGATTGCTGCTGCCATTGCTCTGGTCTCTGTGCTCGGGTCTTCGAGCAGGCGGCATTTGGGCGTGGCGAGAGCTCCACGTAGCTTTTCTGAGAGCAACGCGTTTTTTACCAGCCTGAGGGCTGGGATGACGGAGGATGAATTTAACCGGACCCTGGATGAGCACCTCTTCAAGGACATCGCGCTGCTTCCTGTGATTGTCTCGCTTTCTGACCCGCGCCGGCATTTTCATGTTCCGGGCCAGGGTGTGTTTATGTTTGAGTTCGACAAGGAGCGAAGGCTGGTCGCATGGAGAGCCTGGGATGAGGTGGGTGACGGGGCGTATGAGAACGCGAGCGGCAGACTGCGGGGGAGGGTTACGGTTACTGGGACGGGCCGATGAGATGGTGTGAGGTCTGGTCGTTCTCCTTCTGAAGCAGGCTGGTTATGAATGAAGAACACTTCAATCCAATCGAGATGCTTCACAAGCATGCGGAACATCTGAACGGGATCCGGAGACGCCGGTGCTTCGCACGTCCATTCTACGAGATCATGTCTGACGCGCTGGTGTGGCCGGACGAGACGCCGGATGCCACGCCGGTGCGTCTGATCTGGGCGCTGCGGATGCTGTTTCACCATCGTACGGGGCTTATTCTTGGTGAGCGCTGGCGTTTTGCTGACGAATGGGAGCTTGGCCTTCGGCTGTTTCCGCATTGGGTTGGGTTTCATCCAAGCCGGTGCTCGGTCTCGCCGCGGCTGGCGCGGATTTATCGCGCGGGCGCAGGCAGGGCCGAAAAGGGGATGAATGAACTTTTCGATGAGGGCGATTCCTGACCAGGGGTGGAGGCATTCCGCTCATGCTGGCGGAGATTGCTGCTTCCCCCTCACCCCTTCCCTCTCCCCGAAGAAGAGCCTTGCCCGCAAAGCACCTTCTCGACGGGGCGAGGGAGAACGGCTTTTGGGAGCTGTGGAGTTATAGCGGTTCGCAAAACTCATTTCCGTTTAGCGGGCTGTTTTGTTGATCGCGGATCATGGGCTTCGACGGCGGCTGGCTGAGGACAGCCAGCCCTACCTGCGCTGGGCACTCGCATGCCTGCAGCGAAGTTGGGGAGGCTGGTCCTCCAGCCTCCGCCGAACGTCTCCAAGCGCCGCTGACCGGAAATCCGTTTTGAAAAACGCTATATCGAA
Source organism: Prosthecobacter sp. (assembly GCF_044227185.1). Lineage (GTDB taxonomy): Bacteria > Verrucomicrobiota > Verrucomicrobiia > Verrucomicrobiales > Verrucomicrobiaceae > Prosthecobacter. The sequence goes on from NZ_JBGAFO010000004.1 coordinate 322,443, forward strand.
ACCAGGAGCAAGAATGGGCGGGGGCCGGACCGCACTCGGAGCGTGTGGACGACGCCGCGCTGGGCAGGCGGTGGTGGGTGGGACGAAAGGGGGCGCTGGGCTCATCTCGGCGGAGCGAGATGAGTACTGTAGGGGTCAGGCGTGGGCTTGGAGTTCCTTCACGGGTTCGCCTTTGCTGAGGGCCATGGGGCGGCCGACGGGGGTCATGACTTCTTTGGAGTAGTCGATGCCGAGGAGGTTCTGGACGGTGGCGTGGAGGTCTTCGACGAGGACGGGGCGCTCGGGTTCTTTCTTTTCGCCTTGGGGATCGGTGGCGCCGATGACGCGGCCACCGGCGAAGCCGCCGCCGGCGACGAGCATGCTGAAGCCGTGGGGCCAGTGGTCGCGGCCGCCGACGTTGTTGATCTTGGGGGTGCGGCCGAATTCGCCACCGCAAATGACGATGGTGGATTCGAGGAGGCCCTGCTTTTTGAGGTCGCGAATGAGGGAGGCGTAGGCGGCGTCGAGAATTTTGACCTGGGTGGCCTGGCCTTCGAGGTTGTTGGCGTGGGTGTCCCAGCCGTTGAGGGTGACCTCCACGCAGCGGACGCCGGCCTGGATGAGGCGTACGGCGGCGAAGCAGCCGCGGCCGAAGGGGGTGTCTCCATAGGCTGCGAGTTCGGCGGCGGGGGCGTCTTTGACGTTGAAGGCTTTCAATTGATCTGAGGACATCATGTTCCGTGCGCGCTGCATGGAGAGTTGATGGAGAGTCTTGGTCTGGTCGAGGTTGGCTTCGCGGCCGTGGGCGAAGGTTTGCTCGACGATGGCGAGGCCGGCCATGCGCTGGTCGAGGCGTTTGTCATCGACGCGGGCTTTGACGTCGGGGACGGGGAACTTGGGGTCGTACATCTGGAAGGCGTCGTACTGGGCGCCGAAGAAGCCGCCGCGGGCTGGCCACTGATTGGGGAGGATGGAGACGTGGGTGGGGATTTCGATTTTAGCTTCTGGTAGTTCGTGGCAGACGATGGCGCCGATGCTGGGGTGGATGAGGGTGGGGTCGGGGCGGTAGCCGGTTTTGATGTTGTAGAAGGCGCGCTCGTGGTCGCCCTCTTTGCTGACCATGGAGCGGATGAGGGAGACATCGCCCATGACGCTGGCGGTTTGCTCGAGGCCGGAGGCGAAGTTCACGCCTTTGATGGCGGTGGGGATGGTTTTGACGCCGCCGCCGATTTTGGTGTCGGGGTGGGGGTCAAAGGTATCGAGCTGGGAGGCGGCGCCGCCGAGCCAGAGGAGGATGAGGGAACGCGCGGGCTTGCCGGAGGGGGCGGCTTTTTCGGCCTCGGCGGCGAGGATGTCGGCGAGGGGGGTGAGCCAGGAGAGGCCTGCGGCGGTGGTACCGCCGAGGAGGGAGCGGCGGGTGATGTGGGAGGGGCTGTGGCAGGCGTTCATAAGAATGACGAAATCAGAATGAGGAATGACGAATGAAGTCCGAATGACGAACGGGAACCGGAGGGGATGGGGCAGAAAGATTTTGGGCAGAAAAATTTCAGAGGGGGGATTTGGATTTTGGGGCGCGGCTGTGGGGCGAAGCGGAAGCAGCCGGAGGCCTGTGTGGGGATGCGGAGAGGGCCGGATTTGAGCGCCTACGGAATACGCGGAACACGCGGAAATAGGATCATTGAGGGGATGTGGGTGAGGAGAGGGTGTGCTGCTTTTGGAAAGGGAATGGCCGGAGATTTGCACCGCCCATCCTTCGCTATCCATCCTTCGCTAAAGCTACGGAGGACTAGAGAAGCTGCGGAGGGCAGGCGAAGATTTGGAGAACGCTGAGAGGGGAGGCGTGAGGGAGGTGAGGTAGAAAGATTAGGGGTAGAAAAATTACAGAGACTGAGGGTGGAACGGGGAGCGATGGCGGGGGCTGGGTGAAAAAGGGGACGCTCTTTTTTGCAAGGGAATGAGGGGGCAAGGGAATGGCTGGAGAGTTGGAGAAAGGGCAAAAAAATTGGGGGCAAAAAGATTTTCCAGAGGGAGGTTGCTGTTTGGAGCGGGGAGCAACCTGGGGAGTTTATTTGGGAGACTCTTGCGTGAAGAAATGTTTCCAGATTCCGGCTGCTGCGAAGCCGCGAAGCGAACCCGGTACTGCAATACTGGTGGTGGGTGGTTTGGGATTCGGGGTGAGGCGGGGATTCCGGAGCGGGCTGAAGCCCGAACTACGTACTCAGATTCCGGAGCGGGCTGCTGCGAGGCCGCGAAGCGAACCCCGAACTACGTACTCAGGGGTGGAGGTGTGAAGCTATTCGGGGGGGCGGGGATTCTGGAGCGGGCTGCCGCGAAGCGAATCCCGAACTACGAACGAAGAGACGGAATGATGGGTGGGAGCGGGGATTTGGGTGGCTGGCGGAGTGCTGCGGGCTCGGAGGCCCGCGCGCCGGTCCGGGATGCGTGCATGGCTTCAGTGGTTCCAGGAGAACTCGGTGGCGTTCATGAGGGTCCAGTAGAGGTCGGACATGGCGTTGCTGCGGGAGTTGCGGCTTTTGGCGGAGGCGAGGAGGGTGGTGAAGTGATCTGATTCGGCGGGGGTGGGGCGGCGAGTGAAAATGGAGAGGTAGGCGGCTTCGACGGCGGAGGCGTTGTCCGGGGCGAGCATGCTGATGCGGGTGCTGGCATTGACGAGGGGGTTGTTGCCGGTGTTGTCGCTGATCATGTTTCCGTTCATGAGGAGGAGGCGCTGGGGGATGGTGCCGCCGGCGTCTTCGAAGGTGTCTTCACCGGAGTCGCCGTAGCGTTTGACGAAGTTGTTTACATCGATGTCGCGCTTGAGGCGGAAGAGGACGTGGGTCTCGGCGTCGATGGTGCTGAGGGAGGCGGCCTGGATGACGCTGCCGGCCATCTGCTCAGGACGGAGGCGGGTGACGGGGAAGGCGGCCCAGGCGTTTTCCGCGGCGGTGGTGACGGGATGGGCGGGATCGGCGGACTGGCTGGACATCTGGAACTCCTGGGTGCTGACGATGACGCGGATGAGGCGCTGGAGGTCGTAGCCGTGGGAGATGAAGTCGTCGGCGAGGAGTTCCATCCCCGGGGGGAACGGGCCTTCGAGGGGGATTTCGTCCACGGGGGAAACGAGGGGGCGATTGAAGAGGAGGGCCCACATGCGGTTCACCATGGCGCGGGAGAAGGCTTTGTTTTCCCTGGCGGTGACCCAGGTGGCGAGTTTGGCGCGCGGGGTGCCTTTGGCGGGAAGGAGCTCGGGCTTCCATGGCACGGCGGCGGGGACTTTTTCCTCCTCCATTTTGCCGAGGTAGCGGACTTTGTAGTTCTTCTTGGGGTCGTCGCGCAGGCCGTTGAGGGCGAAGTCGGCCTGGCCGAAGAAGGCGGCGAGCTGGTGGAAGTCGGTCTGCTTCCAGGTGCTGCCGAGCTTGCCGTCGTGGCACTGGACGCAGTCGATGCGGACGCCGAGGAAGGCGCGGCTGACTTTGGCGGCGAGCTTGACTTCGTCGGGGCCTTTTTTGTTTTCGTTGGTGACGGTGACGAAGTTGACTTCGGGATTGGTGGTCCAGACGCCCTGGGAGTCGATGAGGGAGCGGGCGATCTGGTCGTAGGGACGATTTTGCTGGAGGGAGTCGCTGAGCCAGTCCACAAGGCGGCGGCGGCGGTACATGAGGAAGGGGCCGTTTTCGATGCCGACGTAAACGCGGGCGAGGCGCTCGGCGAGGTAGTCGCTGGGGCGGCGGTCCGAGAGGAGGTGGGAGAGCCACCACTGGGGGAGGTCTGCGCCTGCTGGGAGGGATTCGAGGGTGCGGAGTTCCTGGAGAGAGGGGATGGTGCCGGTGAGGGCGAGGGAGAGGCGGCGGACGAGGGTGAGGGCGTCTGTTTTGGCGACGGGGGTGAGGCCCTGCTGGGCCCAGGCTTTGGCGAAGACGGCGTCAACTGTGAGTGCGGTGCGCTGGATGTCTGCGAGCTGGGCGGCGGGGAGGCCGGTGGTGGGGCGCGGGGACTCGACCGGGGAGGCGAGGAGCTGGGCGATGCCCCAGAAGGCTGCTGCGGCGAGGGCGCCGAGGATGAGGGCATTGCGCAGCCAGAGCAGCCAGCTAGGGGACGTGGGGGCGGTGGCGGTGGCGGAGTTCATGACGAGTGGCGGAGGAGGAGCCGGTCTCTAACTAACACGCGGAGGGAGTTTCGGTTGCCCGGGGAAGTTTGCAATGGTTTGCAGTTGTTTGCGGTGGTTGGGGAGAGGGGGAGAGGGGGAGAGGGGGAGGTGATGCGGAGGGGATGATGTTGCGGGGTTATTGGCGGCCGGAGGATTGACGATTGATGAGCCATCGATTTTTGATTTTAGATTTCTGAGGGGCTGGGAGTGAGGGGGCTCTTTGTTGATGTTGAACGAGGGTTTTGTGATGGAGGTACAGGGGGCTGTGGGCCTCGGGACAATGGCCGGCGTGCGGCGGAGCGGATGGTGGACGCTGCTGGTGAGCGCTGCGTGTGGCGGGGTGATGGCTTTGCTTTCCCGGAGGTGCGGTGACAACCCAGGGCGGCGCTCGCTGAGGCTCGCTTGCCCTGGGCTGCGATAGGCCGCACCTTTGGTGCTGAGAAATGGAGCCGCTGGGTGGATGGCGTTCACGGCAGGAGGGAAACGGGCTTGTTTTTTTGGATGGGGATGGGGGGCATTTGCCAGGGGCGGTGGGGGTGGAAGCTGGTGCCTCGAGTGGTGTGTCGCGAATGGGGGGATGATTTGCCGATGTTTGTGTGGAAATGTGCAACTATTGTTTGGTGGCTGGCTTTTATAGGGTCTTCTGAATGACTGAACCGCCGCCATTGCCCGCGCTGACGCCGCCGCTGCCGAGTTTTGCAGGGGGTGGGGAGGAATTGAGTGATAGACCGCCGGACCGCCTAAAGGCGGAACTACAATACTTGCCTGAGGTGATGCCAAGCGCTGTGGCACGTGAAAGCGTGGGAACCAAAGGACCTGAGGTGAAGAGGAAGGGCTTTTTTGGCAAGGTGGGGTCGGGGCTGGACTGGGTGTTTGGGCTGGTGGCGCTGTTTGTTTTGCTGGCGGCGTGCTCGGTGGTGCCGGTGCTGAATTTTTTGAGCCTGGGGTATCTGCTGAATGTGAGCGGGACGATCGCGCGGACGGGGAGGTTTCGGGATGGCTTTATTGGCGTGCGGAAGGCGGCGGTGCTGGGGAGCATCGCAGCGGGGGTGTGGCTGGTGGTGTGGCCGGCGCGGCTGGTCTCGAAGATGTGGAAGGATGCGGAGCTGATTGCGCCGGGAAGCGGGATCGCGAGGGCGTGGCACGTGGGGCTGATGGTGGTGATCGCGGTGACGCTGGCGCACATTGTGTGGGCCTGTGTGCGCGGGGGGAGGCTGCGGCATTTTCTGTGGCCGCAGCCGCTGCGCTTTGTGCGCTGGCTGCGCGCGCCGCAGAAGTTTGGGAATCTGCAGAGCCGGGTGACGGAGTATGTGGTGAGCCTGAGGCTGCCGTTTTATTTCTGGCTGGGGCTGCGGGGCTTTGTGGGGGCGCTGGCGTGGCTGATGGTGCCGGTGGGGATCTTGCTGGCGGCGACGCGGCTGCCGGTGGGGGGATCGGTGCTGCTTTCGCTGCTGGGCGGGCTGCTGCTGCTGCTGGTGGCGATTCACCTGCCGTTTTTGCAGGCGCGCTTTGCGCAGACGGACCGCTTTGGGGCGCTGTTTGAACTGCGGGAGGTGCGGCGGCTGTTTCTGCGGGCGCCGGTGGCGTTTTGGTTTTCGCTTCTTATTACGCTGCTGTTTGCGGTGCCGCTGTATCTGCTGAAAATCGAACTGACGCCGCGGGAGCTGGCGTGGCTGCCGAGCCTGCTGTTTGTGATCTTTATTTTTCCGGCGCGGGTGCTGACGGGCTGGGCGATGAGCCGGGCGACGCGGCGTGAGGCGCCGAGGCACTGGTTTCCACGCTGGGTGGCGAGGCTGGGGATCGTGCCGGTGGCGGTGGCGTATGTGCTGTTTGTGTATCTGACGCCGTATCTGTCATGGAACGGGGCGTGGAGTTTGTTGGAGCAGCATGCGTTTCTGGTGCCGGCGCCGTTGATGGCGCTGTGAAGAGGCTTGCGGTTGTTTGCAGTTGTTGGCGGTGGTTTGCGGCTGTTGGCGGTGGGTGCTTTTTTTTGGGGGGGTGGAGCGGATGGGGGCGGTGGGAACCGCACTCGGAGAGTGCGGACTACTTCGCGGTGGGTGGGGCGGTGCTTTGATGGGACGCGGCGCGGGGGAGGGCTGTGGCGGAGGTGCGGGGAGACGCTGCTGGAGGACGCGGGATGAACAGAGCGCGCTGGGTTTGCTTTAAGGGGGGCGTTCTCTTTCCAGGGATGGCGCTCGCTACGCGAGCTGATCCCTGGCTACCTGCTTTGATCCCTACGGGATCATTGAAGCGCGGTATGTTCTCATCAGAGAGGCAACAGTTTCTCCCAAGCAGATGGGTGACAGTTTTTGGCATGGCCTGGAACACACCGACGACAATGGACCAACGTTCACATGATGATTGAACATGCAGTGCTGACATGCCACGAGGGGAGGAAAGCCTGAAGAGGGCCCCGAGCAGAGTGCATGATGCGGCTAAAATACAGGGCTGATGCCAATGGTTTGTGGTATGATGTGTCATGCGGGCCATCAAAAAAAGGTGAGGAGGATTTGACTCTCGAAATTCCGGCCCAATGCTTTTTGCATGATGGAATGGTTGACTGAACATACGCTGCTGCCCGGGGACGGGTGGCTGCTGGTGCTGGCGGGGATTGGAGCGATGTGCATCGGGATGTCGAAGGCGGGGCTGGCGGTGTTCCGTGGGCTGGCACCCACGGCAACGGTTGTGGCAGCGCTACGCGCCTGCCTGGGAGAGGCGATGCCGGATGCCTGCCGAGGCAAAATGGGGCGCCGGAAGAGCGGGCTGGAAGGCTCTTTGTGCGGTGAGGACCGCACTCGGAGAGTGCGGACCACTTTGCGGTGGGTGGTGCGGAGAAGACGCCTGGATGGGCGAAGGGATGAGGAATGGATTGATGGAACGGGGGAGTGGTGGCAGAGGATGGGGGCTGAGTCTTTCGGACGATTCATTGCTCCAACACTTCCATTCGATTCGGAGCGGAAGGATCGAGGACGAGTTCGAGTAGGAGGACGAGGACGATTTGAAGCCATTTGACCGACGAGATTCCAACAACGCATGATGAACTGGTTGACTGAACATACGCTGCTGCCTGCGGACACCTGGCTGCTGGTGCTGGCGGGGATCGGAGCGATGTGCATCGGGATGTCGAAGGCGGGGCTGGGGGTGTTCCGTGGGTTGGCACCCACGGCTACGGTTATGTCAGCGCTACGCGCTTTATAAAAGCGATGTGATCATTTGTGATCTGAGGTCATAAAATGGCTGGGCGGCAAATCCGTGCTTGTCGGACATGCGGCATGCGCCATTCATCCAGCCCCCATGTCTTGGCTTACTGAACACACGCTGCTGTCCGCTGATGTCTGGAAGCTCGTACTCGTGGCCGTGGGGGCAATGTGCATTGGGATGTCGAAGGCGGGGCTCGCGGGCACTTCGACGCTGAATGTGGTTTTAATGGCCTATATCTTCGGCCCCAAAGAGTCGGTGGGGGTGATTTTGCCAATGCTGATCGCGGCGGATTTCATGGGGTACATCATCAACCGCAGGGGGGGGAGCTGGGGGAGGATCGTGCCGATGGTGCCGCCGGCGATTGCGGGGGTGGTGGCGGGGTGGTTTTTGCTGGGGCGGTTTGACAACGCGATGGCGCGGGTGGTGATCGGGTGGATCATCATCGTGCTGCTGGTTTTCAACTGGGTGCTGAACAGGCGGCGGCAGGATTTTCTGGCGCTGACGGAGCACAAGCTCTTCACGTGGGCGATGGGATTTCTGGCGGGGGTGGTGACGATGCTGGCGAATGCGGCGGGGCCGGTGATGACGGTGTACCTTTTGGCGCAGCACCTGGAGAAGAAGGAGCACCTGGGGGTGTTCAGCCGGTTCTTTTTGTTTATCAACCTGTTTAAGGTGCCGTTCAGTGCGGACCTGGGGATCATCAATCCGAGGTCGCTGATGACGAATGTGACGCTGATGCCCGCGGTGGTGCTGGGGGTGCTGCTGGGGTGGTGGATTTTGAAGCGGCTGCCGCAGAAGGTGTTTGAGAACGTGCTGTTTTGGCTGACGGCGTTTGCGGCGGTGTGGCTGATAAGGGGGTGAGGGGAAGGTTACGGTGGTTTACGATTGTTGACGGTGGTTTACGGTTGTTGGCCGGAGGCTGTGGGCGTGGAGAGGGTGATGGGGCGAATGGGGGGCGGTGAGGGGACTGAAAACTGGGAACTGAAAACTGAGAATTTTAAATTGGCCGGAGGAAACGAGGTAGCGCCATGGGATGGGTGATGGAGGTGGCTGAGGCGCAGGCGTGAGGCGGAGCGGAGTGCGGACGCCCGTTCTTCGCACTGCGTGCTACGAAGGACAGGCTGCTGGTGGATGCGGGGTGTGGCGGTGTGATGGGTTTGCTTCACCGGAGGTGATGGTGGAGACCTAGGGCGGCGCTCGCTGAGGCTCGCTCGCCCTAGGCTGCGATAGGCCGCACCTTTGGTGCTCAGAAGAGCGTGTGGCGGGGGCGCAGCGGCACCAAAACCATTCTCCGAGGTGAAGGACGTTTCAGACCGCACATGGAATGTGCGGACCACGCCACGCTGGGCTGGTGGTGATGCACATTTGGCGGATTAATAATTTGTGGAGGGTCTTGTCAGGGGATGAGTCCGCAATAGGCTTTGGGCTCCATGAAGCCTGTTCTGTTTGCCCTCTTTTTCACATCGCTCGCCTCTGCTGCTGATTTTCCTGCGCTGTATAACAGTGAGCCGGGGAATCCGACGCCGATGCCGGCGGGGGAGGCGCTGAAGGCGCTGCATTTGCCGGAGGGATTCAAGGCGACGCTGTTTGCGGCGGAGCCGGATGTGCAGAATCCGGTGGGGATGGCGTGGGATGCGAAGGGGAGGATGTGGGTGGCGGAGAATTATACGTATGCGGAACGGGTGAAGCGGTTTGACCTGAACCTGAAGGACCGGGTGATTATTCTGGAAGACAAGGACTGGGACGGGGTGGCGGAGACGCGGAAGGTTTTTACTGAGGACGTGCAGATGCTGACGAGCGTGGAGGTGGGGCGCGGCGGGGTGTGGCTGATGTGCCCGCCGCAGGTGCTTTTCATTCCGGACCGCAACGGGGATGACATTCCAGATGGGGAGCCGGAGGTGGTGCTGGACGGCTTTACGGTGGCGAGGGACAACTACCATAACTTTGCCAACGGGCTGCGGTTTGCGCCGGATGGCTGGCTGTATGGGCGCTGCGGGCACTCGTGCCCGGGAAAGCTGGGGGTGCCGGGGACGCCGGAGGAGAAGCGGGTGCCGATGAAGGGGGGGATCTGGCGCTACCACCCGGAGAGAAAGATCGTGGAGGTGCTGACGCATGGGACGACGAATCCGTGGGGGCATGACTGGGATGCGAACGGGGAGATGTTTTTCATCAACACGGTGACGGGGCACCTGTGGCATGTGATGCACGGGGCGCACCTGATGGACTCGAGCAATGCGAACCCGCTGGTGTATGAGAAGCTGGATACCATTGCGGATCATTATCACTACGACCGGAGCGGGAGCTGGACGGCGTCGCGTGATGGGAAGGCGAACAGCCTGGGGGGCGGGCATGCGCACATCGGGATGATGATTTACCAGGCGGAGCAGTGGCCGGAGAAATACCGGGGCAAGCTTTTCACGCTGAATATGCATGGACGGCGGGCGAATGTGGAGCGGCTGGAGCGCAACGGGAGCGGGTATGTGGGGCGGCATGAGCCGGATGTGTTTCTGAGCGATGATCCGTGGTTCCGGGGCATTGAGATCAGCACGGGGCCGGAGGGGAGCGGGTTCATTCTGGACTGGAGTGACACGGGGGAGTGCCATGAGTCCACGGGGGTGCACCGGACGAGCGGGAGAATTTTCCGTGTGAGCCATGGGGAGGCGAAGAAGGCGGAGGTGCCGTTTGCGTGGAAGAAGCCGTGGCCGAAGGCGGATCTGAACTCTGAAGATGAGCATGGGCGGGCGCTGGCGATCCGGGAGCTGACGCAGTTTTCACCGCTGGACGCGCTGACGGGGCCGATGGCGGGGGCGGTGTATCCGGAGCCTGGGTTTGATGCGGTGGCGATGGCGCGGGAGGAGAAGTCGAGCTTTGTGCGGCTGACGCTGGCGAGCACGCTGCAGCGGATGCCGGTGGGCAAGCGGGCGGAGCTGGGGGCGGCGCTGCTGGCGCATGCGGAGGATGCGAACGACCCCTTCCTGTCGTATCTGGTATGGTATGGTATTTCGCCGCTGGCGAAGGCGGACCCGATGGCGCTGGTGGCGCTGGCGAAGGACTGCACGTGGCCGAAGACGCTGAAGTGGATGGTGCGGAGCGTGGCGACGCAGCCGGAGGCGCTGAATGCGCTGCTGGCGCAGGCTAAGGCGGAGCAGAGCGGGGTGATCCTGGAAGGGATGGCGGAGGCGTTTAAGGGGATCCGGAAGGCACAGAAGCCGGAGAGCTGGGACGCTTTTGTGAAGGTGGCTGCAGGCGCGCCGGAACGGGCTGAAGCCCGAACTACGTACCCGGAGCCGGCTTCCTCCTCCGCTAAAGCTACGGAGGACAAGAAAGCCGGTACTACAATACCCAATCATGCCGGAGAGGAGCTGAGTGCCAAACAGATGATTCAGGAGCTGAGTGTTTTGTTTGGGGATGGAAGGGCGCTGGATGATGTGAAGAAGATGGCGCTGGATGAGAAGGCGGATGCGGGGGCGCGGGAGGCGGCGCTGAAGACGCTGATCGATGCGCGGCCGGATGATCTGCGGGAGATCTGCCTGAAGCTGCTGGAGGTGCGGGGAGTGAACGTGACGGCGGTGAGGGGGCTGGCGCTGTTTAGCGAGCCGGAGATCGGGCGGAAGCTGGCGGAGAGCTACCGGAAGTTTGCCGCGGGGGAGCGGCCGGTGGTGATCGACACGCTGGTGTCGCGGCCGGTGTTTGCGAAGGAGCTGCTGAAGGAGATGAAGGCGGGGAAGATCCCGCGGGCGGACCTGAGCGCGTTTCATGCGCGGCAGATCGCGGCTTTTAAAGATGAGGCGCTGAACAAGGAGCTGGTGGAGGCGTGGGGGGAACTGCGGGAGTCTGCGGCGGACAAGAAGGAGCTGATGGAGAAGGTGAAGAAGCAACTGACGCCGGAGGTGCTGGCGAAGGCGAACCTGAGCCAGGGGCGGATGCTTTTCACGGCGGTGTGCGGAGCGTGCCACATGATGTACGGGCAGGGCGGGAAGATCGGGCCGGACCTGACGGGTTCGGGACGAGCGAACCTGGACTATCTGCTGGAGAACATCGCGGACCCGAGCGGGGTGGTGAGCGCGGATTTCCGCATGAGCCTGCTGACGCACAAGGATGGACGAGTGCTGAGCGGGGTGGTGACGGAGTCGAACGCGCGGACGCTGACGCTGCGGACGCTGACGGAGACGATGACGCTGGACAAGGCGGACATCGTGAAGCAGGAGACCTCGCCGATGTCGATGATGCCGGAGGGGCTGCTGCTGGCGTTTGGGCCGGAGCAGGTGCGGGATTTGATCGCGTATCTGATGCATCCGGTGCAGGTGGCGCTGCCGACACCGAAGGGGCCGTAGATGGGGGCGACTTTTTGAGAGGCGGGACGCTGGGGAGCCCGAGTCGGAGGGATTGAAGATTGACGAGCCATCGATTTTTGATTTTAGAGGGGCCGAGCCTGGGTGGCTGCGGGCGCTGGGTGGTGCGCCGGGAGCCTGCTGAAGCAGGGGCTACAATACGTGCGCTGCGGATTGCGGTGCGCATGGCGGGTGCCATGCTCTGAGTCGGACTTGAGAGGAGCGGCGGCTTTTGTCCGACCATGGCCGATGACGCATAGGCGGGACATTCGAGAGCGGGAAGATGGACGATTCATCCTTCGCTCTGCGAGCTTCGGAGAACGCGTTGTCGAGCCATCGACTTTTGATTTTAGAGGTTCGAGCCTGGGTGGCGGGAGGTGAGGTTGAAGGCTGGCGCAGAAAGTGGCGGCACGTTTTTTGCGCAGGTTTCAGCGGGCGCGGAGGCCCAGAACCGCACACGGAGTGTGCGGACCACTTCGCTGGGAGGCCTCGCGGTGCGGCGGGTGTTTGCGGAGTGGTGCCTTCTTCGCCAAGGCTTCGAAGCCCAGGGCGGAATGAATTTCGCGCTCCCAAGATGCAAGCATAAGGCAAGGCGCAGGGGGGAATTGAAGGAAACTTCGTTTGGCAGCGGCATGTCTGGTGCTGTATTACCGGAATGGCACAAGGAACTCTTCTCATCACTGGCGGCGCGGGATATATTGGATCGCATACGGTGCGGCATTTGCTGGAGCAGAATGAAAAAGTGGTGGTGCTGGACAATCTGGTGTTTGGGCACCGGGAGGCGCTGCCGATGGACCGGGTGACGTTTGTGGAGGGGGAGATGGCGGATGCGGCGCTGGTGGAAAAACTTTTTGCGGAGCACAAGCCGGAGGCGGTGCTGCACTTTGCGGCGTTTGCGTATGTGGGCGAGTCGGTGACGGACCCGCTGAAGTACTACCGGAACAACCTGGCGGCGCCGCTGACGCTGCTGGAGACGATGCAGCGGCATGGCTGCAAGCGGTTCATTTTTTCATCCACGTGCGCGACGTATGGAGATCCGGTGCGGATCCCGATCGATGAGTCTCATCCGCAGGCGCCGGTGAATCCGTATGGGGCGAGCAAGTGGATGCTGGAGCGCGTGCTGCGCGACTGTGGAAATGCGTGGGGATTGAAGTCTGTGTTTCTGAGATATTTCAATGCGAGCGGGTGCCACCCGAGCGGAGAAATCGGCGAGGATCACAATCCGGAGACGCATTTGATCCCGCGTATCCTGATGGCCGCCACAGGTGAGATAGAGAACATCACCGTGTTCGGAACGGACTATGCGACGCCGGACGGGACGTGCATCCGGGATTACATCCATGTGTGCGACCTGGCGAGCGCGCATGCGCTGGCGCTGAACTACCTGCGCAAGGGTGGTGAGACGGTGGCGGTGAACCTAGGTACGGGCCGAGGATTCAGTGTGAAAGAGATCATCAGCACTGCCGAGGCGGTGACGGGGAAGAAGATTCCGGTGAGCTATGGAGAGCGCCGTGCGGGAGATCCTTCGGAGCTAATCGCAGACCCTAAACTTGCTAAAGAAATCCTTCAGTGGGAAGCGGTCCACAAGGATCCGCGAGAGCATATTGACTCCGCATGGAGATGGATGAATGGAGAACGACGCGGGCGCTATGCGGTTTGAACAGTTTTAGCCTAAGACTGTCATAGTGTAGCCCAAGCTGGTTGCACACTTTTCATGAGAACTTTTGTTCATTGGTTCGTCTGCGTCATCGCATGCCTCAACGGCGCGATGGCGCATGCGGTCGAGCTGGTGGGACAACCACAGACGAGCACAACGGCGGACGCGGCCACGATTCAATGGCGCACGGATGTGGAGTGCGGGACGCGGGTGCAGTTTGGGCAGAAACCGGAGATGCTGGACCGCAAGGCGGAGGGGGCGGTGACGAGCAACCACAGCATCCGGCTGGAGGGGCTGAGCCCGGGGACGAGGTATTACTTCAGCGTGGGCAGCGCGCGCGTGCGGCTGGGCAGCGGCAGCTTCACGACGGCGGGAGGAGCAGCGGGCGCGGCAGCGCCGCAGCCTTCGCTGCTGCGGCGTGTGCTGAACGTGATCACGCCGGATCAGAAGAAGGAGACGCCCGCGGCAGGGCCGGCAGGGGTGACTGTGCCTCCGACCCGGAAGACGTGGGGCCACATGGACTCGCTGCAGGATCATTTCGACCGGCATGGGGGAGACTTTGGCAGCAAGTCAGCGGACGACTATGCCGCGAAGGCGTGGCTGTTTCTGCAAAGGGCGCGTACGGAAAATCTGCCGATGAAGCTGGATGCGACCGATGGAACTCTGCGAGTTTTTGATCCGGCCACGCGGGCGTTTGCCGCGTACAATGACAAGGGGATGACCAAGACCTTTTTCAAGCCGGACAGCCCAACCTACTGGCAGCGCCAGCCAGGCGGGGCGGTGAAGCCCGGCGACCTTCATTTTTCCCACCGCTGAAAATGCCACGCAAATCTTCCAAACCACCAACCATGAAAATAAACCCCAATTTCTGCCCCGTCTGCGGCTATGACAAGCTGGCGGAGCCGCCGCGCAACCGCACGGGCGGCGCGTCGATGGAGATCTGCCCGTGCTGCGGATTCCAGTTTGGCGTGACCGACGAAGACAAAGGGATCACCTACGACGACTACCGCCAGCAGTGGATAGCGGATGGCATGCACTGGACGAGCACGGGGAAAAAAGCGCCGAAGGGGTGGAACCCGCAGACGCAACTGGGATCTCTGGCGCTGCGCGCGACGCTGAGCCGGGTGAAGGGACGCCCGCCGCGGATGAGCCTGGGCACGCCACAGATGGCGTAGTGCCTGAGCGGAGTGTTTCCAGTTTCCAGTTTGAAAGGCAGGTTTGACCGGAACCGGCTGCTGCGCGGATGCGAAGCGAGCCGGCACTACCATACGGCACTGGTTTATACCACAGGCAAAAAGCCGGCGGGAAAAGAGGGTGTTCCCGCGCCCCTTCAGGGCGCTCCCTGGACCCACGGTGGAGAGCGGGCGAAACCCAGGGCTTGTCGCTACGCGACTGCTCCCTGGGCTGAATCCGGCGGCCCTTCAGGCCGCGTGAGAGATGCAGACCCGTTTTTCAAAGGCGCCTGGTATTACCGGAACGAAACCCAGGGCTTGTCGCTACGTGACTGCTCCCTGGCCTGAATCCGGCGGCCCTTCAGGCCGCGTGAGAGATGCAGACCCGTTTTTCAAGGGGTGCCAGCGTTACCATGACCGATTGAAAACGGGCCTGAAGCAGCGTGTCGCAGGATGGGCCGTGGCGTGGCGGACCGGCGTGTCTGGCTGTTGGAGCCTTTTAAGTTATTTTGTGTCCGATCAATCCAGGGAGGCCAGCGCGACGCACCCTCTCTCTGCCCCTGAAAGGCACAAGCCCACCCAATTTCTCTCTCCGGGGAACCGGAGCGAAGCGGAGATAGACTGCCACGGGCAGCCCGAAGGCGAACGCAGTGAGTCAAAGGACCGGGGCGGGGAAGCACCTCCTCTTCGCATGCATGAGGCTCCCCCCCTCACCCCAACCTCTCCCCCATGGATGTCTTGGACGATGCCATGCCCTCGAGGGGGAGAGGAGATCCGCTTTGTGGAAGCGCTTTAGGAGGGGTTTTGTTTGGACACGAAATGATTTAAAATGCTGTAGCGAGCTGTTCGAGCCGGGGCGAGCGGAGGCCCTCGAAGTCGGGCGGTTTCTGGGAGGGGATTGAGAAAGTGCCCGACGCCAAACACGACCAACTACGGCCGAAGCGCCGCTGTCCGCCTGCTTGAAAAGGGGCTCTGCTGTCTCTGGAATACAGACCTGTTTTCGAGTGTTCGTGGTATTACCGGAACCGGCTGCTGCGCAGCCGCGGAGCGAACCCGGGACTCCCATACGGAGCCGGGGGGATTCGCGACGGAGTGCTTCAGGCGGCGCTTTTGAGGAGGCTGAGGGCGTGGACGCGGGCGCTTTCGGCGCTGCCGCCGAGCATGCGGGCGAGTTCGTCCACGCGCTGGTCATTGCTGACCTGCTGGATCTGGGAGCGGGTGGTGTTGCCGGTGATTTCCTTGGTGACGACGAAGTGGCTCTTGGCGAGAGAAGCGACCTGCGGGAAGTGGGTGATGGCGATGACCTGGTGGGTGGCGCCGAGGGCGGCCATTTTACGACCGACGGCTTCGGCGATGTTGCCGCCGACGTTGGCGTCGATTTCGTCGAAGACGAGGAGGGGGACGGCGTCCTGTTTGGCGAGGGCGCTCTTAACAGCGAGGAGGACGCGGGACATTTCGCCGCTGGAGGCGGTGAGGCGGAGGGGCTTGGAGGGTTCGCCGGGATTGGGGGCGAAATGGAAATCGACTTCTTCGAGGCCGTGGTGTCCGGGTGATGGGAGAGTGGCGAGCTGGGCCTCGAAGACGCTGCGTTTGAAGCCGAGATCGGTGAGGTGGGCGGCGACTTCCTTGGCGAGCTTGGGGGCGGCGTCGGCGCGTTTTTTGGAGATTTGTTTGCCGAGTTTGAGGACGTCTGCCTCGCGGTCTTTGACGAGCTTTTGGAGGCGGGCGATTTCTTCGCCGCGATTTTCCATTTTGGCGAGCTTGCGCTCGGTCTCGGCGAGGAACTCCAAAATTTCGGCGATGGTGCGGCCGTATTTGCGCTTGAGGGTCTGAATAGTGTGGATGCGGCTTTCGAGCTTGTCGAGTTCCGCGCCGTCGATTTCGAGATCGTCGGCGTAGTCCTGCACGCTGCTTTCGAGTTCGGTGAGTTCGATCTGGGCGGACTTGAAGCCTTCGAACAGGGACGCGGTGGAGGGATCGATTTTTTCGAGCTCGTGGATGCTGCGGCTGAGCTCGCGGAGGCCATCGATGATGCTCCCCTCCCCTTCACTGAGGCGGCTGGTAATGCTGCCGCAGAGCTCGGCGAGGCGTGCGCCATTGGCGGCGATGCGGTGGCGGGATTCGATTTCTTCCTCTTCGCCAGGCTTGAGCTGGGCGGCGGCGATTTCGTTGGCCTGGAACTTCAGCATGTCGATCTGCTGGGAGCTGGCGCGCTCTGAGTTTTCGAGTTCGTCGAGCTCGGTGGCGGCGGCGCGCCAGAGCTTCCAGGCGTCCTGGTATTTGGCGAGGGTGTCTTCGATGCCGGTGTATTTGTCGAGCATCTCGAGCTGGCGCTCCTTGGAATTGAGGGACTGGTGGTCGTGGGGGCCGTGGAGATCGACGAGGAATTCGCCGAGGCTTTTGAGGACCTGGATGGTGACGGGGGAGCAGTTGACGAACTGCTTGTTGGCGCCGGAGGCGCTGATGGTGCGCTTGATGAGGAGCTCGCCGTCCTGGCAGGGGTCGAGGCCGGCGTCTTCAAGGACGGAGTCGATGGCGCGGGTGTTTTTGAGGTGGAAGCCGGCTTCGACGGTGCAGGCGTCCTGGCCATTGCGGATGAGAGCGCGGTCGGCGCGCTCGCCGAGGATGAGTTTGAGGGCGCCGACGATGATGGATTTGCCCGCGCCGGTCTCGCCCGTGACGCCGATGAGACCGGCGGCCAAGTCCCAGGTCACGTCTTCAACGAGGGCGAGATTGCGGATTTTGAGGAAGGAAAGCATGGGGTGGGAGATGGTGGGCAAATGAACATGCATCGTGTGTGGAGCATTTCAACTGCGGGAAGGTGAAGTTGCAGTGGGGGAATTCTGGAAAGGGGACGCTCTTTTTTGGCAAACGAATGAAGGGGCAAGGGAATGGCCGGAGATTTGCACCGCAAAGATTCGGAGAACGCAGAGGAACGGAACTCGAGGTGGGTGGATTGTGGGGCGGAGGGTAACTGGAGGAGTTTATTGGGAGCCGCCTGCAAGAAGGACGCTTCCAGATTCCGGCTTCCTCCTTCGCTATCCGTCCTTCGCTAAATCTACGGAGGACAGGAGAAGCTACGGAGGACGTGAAAGCCGGTACTACAATACTTGCGCTGGATGGTTTTGAATTTTGGGCGATGCGGGGCTTCCAGAGCGGGCTGAAGCCCGAACTACGTACACAGAGGAGCTGTGAAGATTTGGAAGAACGCAGATGACATCTACAAGTGAATGGGAGAGCGATGGGACGTTCGCAGAGCGGCATCGGAGTGCCTCATTCTTCGCTATCCGTCCTTCGCTAAAGCTTCCTTCTTCGCTCTACGAGCTACGGAGGACACGACGGAGGACTGGAGAAGTTTCGAAGGGCAAGCTGTGCTCCCAGGGGGCGATGGTGAATGCGGCGCTCCTTGAGTGGGCCTTGCGTCAGGAGCGTGGGGAGCGGCCGCTCCAGGCTTTGAAGGCGCGGGAGAAGTGGGCGGCGGATTTGTAGCCGAGTTCGGCGGCGACGGCTTTTACCAAGGCCTCGGGGTGGCGGAGCTTGATGGCGGCCTGGGAGAGTTTTAAGCGGGTGAGGCAGGCGAGAGGGGTCTCGGTGTCGTAGCGCTGGAAGAGGCGGGTGAAGTAGGCGGCGGAGACGTGGCAGGCTCTGGCGGCCTGCTCGATGCTGCTGAGGACGGGGTAGTTCCGCAGGAGGTGGCCGCGGCAGCGGAGGTAGGTGGCGTAGGCGGGATCGATGGGGGTGGTGGCGGACTGGCGGGAGTCTGCGCAGAGGACGAGGGCGTGCTCGAGCGCGGAACAGGCGGCGCGAAGGCCGAACTGGCCGCCGCGGAGGGCGTGGTCGATGACTTCTTCCAGCAAGGAGATGACGCGGGAGGCATCGGTGACACGGAGGACGGTGCCGGGGGAGAGGTCAAGATCGCGCATCAACTGCACGGCGCGGGCGCCGGTGAAATTGAAGAAGTATTTCACCATGGGCTCGTCGGCGGAGCTGCGGATGACCTGGGGGGTGGTGGAGTCGAAGATGAAGGCGTGGCCAGACTCGATGGGGTGGGTTTGATCGGCGAGGGTGACGCTGCCGTTTCCCTTGGAAACAAACTCGAAGGCGAGGTAGGGGAAGGCTTTGCGATCGACGATGAAGTCGGGGGCGCACCACTCGCAGCCACCGCCGACGAGGCAGAGGGCGGTAGCATCGCGCTGGCGGCCTTCCCATTCGGGGAGGAAGAAGCGGCGGGTGCGGACGACTTGGGTGGAGAAGTAGTCGGCCTGGTCGGTGGCGGGCATGGCTGGGATGAGAGGATCAACGGATTTGAAGGCGGGGAATCTTGCGAAGGAGGGTCAAGAATCGTCATTTGGGCGGCAAACATTTGACGCACTGGTGATTTGATCTTTGGAGGGTGAGGAAGTCAGGTGTGGGCTTATGTCCCAACCACTCTCTGGAATTATTCCGCCTCTTGTTACGCCGCTGCGTGATCGTGACCTGCTCGACTGCGAGGGGCTGGAGCGGCTGATCGAGCATCTGATCGGCGGAGGGGTGTCGGGATTGTTTGTGCTGGGCACGACGGGTGAGGGGCCGAGCCTGAGCTATCGGCTGCGGCGGGAGCTGATCGAGCGGACGTGCAAGCAGACCAAAGGACGTGTGCCGGTGCTGGTGGGGATCACGGACACCTCTTTTACGGAGAGTGTGAATCTGGCGCGGCATAGCGCGGAGGCGGGGGCGACGCATGTGGTGACGGCGCCGCCGTATTACTTCCCTGCGGCGCCGCCGGAGCTGCTGGAGTACATCCAGGATCTGGTGGCGGAGATGCCGCTGCCGATGTTTCTCTATAACATGCCGGGGCTGACGAAGGTGAGCTTTGAGATCGACCTGGTGAAGCGTGCGCTGGAGATGCCGGGGGTGTGCGGGGTGAAGGACAGCTCGTGTGACATGATCTATTTCCATCGGCTGATGGAAGTGGCGAAGCAGCGTGCGGACTGGAGTGTGCTGGTGGGACCGGAGGAACTGACGGCGGAGGCGGTGCTGCTAGGTGGGCATGGGGGGATCAATGGCGGGGCGAATCTGCACCCGAAGCTGTATGTGGAGATGTACCAGGCGGCAGCGGCGCAGGATCTGCAACGGACGCGTGAGCTGCATGCGCAGGTGATGCGGCTGGCGGGGAGTGTTTATACGGTGGGCCGGCACAAGTCTGCGATCATCAAGGGGATCAAGTGCGGGCTGTCGCTGCTGGGGATTTGTGAGGATCACATGGCGGAGCCGTTTCACCGGTTTCGGGAGGCGGAGCGGGCGGTGATTCGGGAGAGGCTGGTTAATCTGGGGTTGATCGGGACCTGAATTTTTAACCACGGAATACTCGGAATACACGGAAATAAGAAACTGTTTGGTTTCCGTGTATTCAGTGTATTCCGTGGTTCTCTTTTTATTTCTTATGAATTCCAAACTGCTTTATTCTGAAGAAAGTTTTGCCATCCGTGGCTGCCTCTTTGAAGTGTATCGGATCAAAGGGGCAGGGTTTGCTGAGCCGGTTTACCAGGAATGTTTGGAGATGGAGTTTCAGATGTCCGACCTTCCGGCCATAGCTCATCCAGAAATGAAGCTTGAGTATAAGGGGAAGCCGCTGAAGAGCACTTACATCCCGGACTTTGTTTGCTACGACAAGATCATTGTCGAACTGAAGGCGGTGAAAGAACTGACGGATGCGCATCGGGCGCAGGTTCAGAATTATCTTAAAGCGACTGGACTTAAGCTTGGGCTGTTGGTGAACTTCTGCCATCACCCGCTGATTGAGATCGAGCGCATTGTGCTTTGAAGCCTGGAGTGAGATTTGATCAGGACCTGAATTTTTTAACCACGGAATACTCGGAAACCGGAATGTTTGAGCGGCGTTTTTAAAACTTACTTTTTTACTTATGAGATCTGTTTCACTGATTTGTTTTGTGACTGTTTTGATGTCTGTGTGCGGTGTTTGTGCGCAGCAGATTGCGGGTGGGTTTAGTGAGGTGTCTTCGGGTGACAAGGAGGTGAAGGCGGCGGCGGAGTTTGCGGTGAAGACGAAGGATGCGAAGCTGGTGCTGCAGAGCATTGAGAGTTCGGAGCGGCAGGTGGTGGCGGGGATGAACTACAAGATGGTGCTGCATGTGACGGAGGGGGCGACGGCGCAGAAGGCGGCGGTGGTGGTGTGGCAGAAGATCGACAACAGCCGGGAGCTGACCTCGTGGGAGTGGGTGAAGCCGAAGGAGGCGCAGGCGGGAATTTTGAAGTCGGAGTATATTTATGACACGGGGCCGTATCCTTCGATCCATGCGACGACGATCGTGGAGACGCCGACGGGGATGGTGACGGCGTGGTTTGGCGGCACGGCGGAGAGGAATCCGGATGTGTGCATCTGGGTCTCGCGACTGGTGGATGGGAAGTGGACGGAGAGCGTGGAAGTGGCCAACGGGGTGCAGGCGGATGGGAAGCGGCATCCGACGTGGAATCCGGTGCTGTTTCAGCCGAAGGGTGCGCCGCTGATGCTGTTTTATAAGGTGGGGCCTTCGCCGAGCACGTGGTGGGGTGAGCTGAAAACTTCGGAGGATGGTGGCAAGACGTGGTCTGCGGCGCAGAAGCTGCCGGAGGGGATCTTTGGGCCGATCAAGAACAAGCCGGTGCAACTGGCCAATGGCGACATTTTGTGCCCGACGAGCAATGAGACGGAGAGCAAGCCGAGCGCGTGGGCGATTTACTTTGAGCGGACGAGTGATCTGGGGAAAACCTGGCAACGCACGGAGCTGCTGCATGACGGGCTGAAGGTGAGCGCGATCCAGCCGAGCATTCTTTTCCTGGGTGGCGACAAGCTGGAGGCGGTGGGGCGCACGCGGCAGGGGAAAGTTTTTCAAATTGAGTCTGGTGATGCGGGCCGCACGTGGGGCGAGATTTCACTGACGGAGCTGCCGAATCCGAACTCGGGGACGGATGCGGTGACGCTGAAGGACGGGAGGCATCTGCTGATCTACAACCACACGGCGAAGGGGCGGAGTCCGCTGAATCTGGCGCTGAGCAAGGATGGCAAGGTGTGGGAGGCGGCGCTGGTGCTGGAGGATGAGCCGAAGAAGGAGTTCAGCTATCCGGCGATCATTCAGACGAGCGACGGGCTGGTGCACATCACCTACACGTGGAAGCGGCAGAAGGTGAAGCATTTGGTGGTGGATCCGGAGAAGCTGGTGCTGAAACCCATTGTGGGTGGCCAGTGGCCGCAGTAATTCAATCGACAGTAGAACCTGGGTCTGAATAAGCGCCGATGGCAAACTTCCAAAGATCCCTTGTGACCCGCCAAAGAGGACAGCGTCTGTCTGTGCGCGATGGCTGCGTCGGCAGGTCGGTGAGTCGCTGCTGGAGCGCGCGGTGTGGTTCAGGAAGCCCTGGCTTTGCTTTCCGGAGCTGCGCTCTTTCCAGGGATGGCGCTCGCTACGCGAGCTTATCCCTGGCTACCGGCTGTGATCCCCTCCGGGATCAAAAGAGTCTGAAAGGCACCTTTGAACACCTCGATTTTCAGAGAAAATGGCACCGTAAACATTCATCTTCAGCATCTCAATTTTTAGACAAAGAGGTTTCCAGAGGCGCCCTGAAGACGATTCGAAGCAGAGGGCTTTATTCGGCCGGAGGGCAGATTCGTTTTCAATAGTTCATGGTATAAAATGATTTTTTTCATTCACGGGATTTTTGTTGTTTTGACTGCGATGGCTTTGAGTCAGACGCATGCGCAAGGGGCTGCGGATGAGCCGGTAATGGCCGCGCAGATTGAGCGGGCGTGGGAGGTGACGTGGGGGCGGTTTTATCTGCCGGAGGTGCGGACGTTTGGGGATTACCTGAGCAGCTATGAGAAGGGGAAGGAGCAGGCGCATCTGCCGGCGGCGGAGGAGGTGAAGAGGCTGTATCCGAATCCGTGCGGGTACAGCACGGGGATGGAGGACGGGGCGATTTTAGGCGGGGCGATGCTGAGCGTGCTGTGTGACCGGTTTGCGGTGATGAAGGAGGAGGGGCTGCGGGAGAAGGCGGCGAGCGTGTTTGCGGGGCTGAAGCTTTGCGCGACCGTGCATGGGGTGCGGGGCTTTGTGGCGCGGAATGTGTGCCGGGAGGATGCGAAGAGTGTGTATATCAACTCCTCGCGAGATCAGGTGACGCACTTTGTGCATGGGCTGTGGCAGTATTACCGAAGTCCGCTGGCGGATGAGGGGACGAAGAAGGAGATTCGTGAAGTGCTGGCGGATGTGGCGGAGCGAATGATCGCCTTTGTGACGCCGGAGAATGATTTTGATTTCTGCCGCGCGGATGGCACGCGCTGCCCGCTGGGGATCTGCCGGATGTGGAATGTGCAGGCGCATGAGGCGGCGCGGCTGCCGATGATTTACGCCGCAGCGTGGGATGTGACGGGTGAGGAACGCTACCGTGTGCAGTGGCGGCGGTATGCGACGGAGGCGATCGAGCAGTCGGCGAATCCGGATGAGCACAAGCCGGCGTATGCGCTGCTGCAGATGCAGTGCTCGCTGGAGGTGCTGCATGAGCTTGAAACGGATGCGGTGGTGAAGAAGACGATCCATGAGAGGATGGCGCATGTGCGCGATCTGGCGGCGAAGCGTTTCACGTGGGTGCTCTCACAGATCGCGAAGAAGAGTGCGGAGGAAATGCGGATGGTGGGGCCGGACTGGCGGAAGGTGGCGGTGTGGAAGAATCAGAAGGGGTATCCGAATCCGCAGTGGGGGCCGTACCGGGAGGTGTGGCATCTGACGCGTGAGGCGGGGGAGTCGGCGCTGGTGATGCTGATGATTGATCCGACGATGGTTTCGATGGAGCAGCGAAAGGCGCTGGCTGAACTGCTCCGGGGCTTTGACTACATGCACAATTCCAGCTGTGGCATCATCTACCATCTGGCGGCCTGCTGGAAGGCGCGCCGTCATCAATTGTTTCCATGAGAACGTTTTTATTCATCTCCATTGTGTTTGGAAGCTCCGCGGGTTTTGCCGCTGATGCGAAACTTGAGATCGCTGGTGACAAAGGGAAGGCGAATGCGCCGAAGCTGAGGCCGGCGGCGGCGGAGAATGTGATCATCTACAAGGAGCCGGGACGCTATGGCGGCTGGCCGGCGAATCATGGGCTGTGGCAGTGGGGAGATGAGCTGGTGGCGGGGTTTACCTCCACGTGGTACAAGGAGACGACGACGGATCATCGGATTGATCGAACGAAGCCGAGCTATGAAATTCAGGCGAGGAGTGTGGATGGCGGGAAGACGTGGAAGACGGAGGAGGATGTGCCTTTTAAAGATCCGAAGAATGAGGCGAAGCCGGTGGCTCTCACGACGCCGATTGATTTCACGGCGGCGGATTTTGCGCTGATGTTTCGCTTTGGCAGCCTGCACGCGGGGCCTTCGTGGTTTTACACGACGGTGGACCGCTGCAAGACATGGCAGGGGCCGTACTCGTTTGCGGTGGAGGGTGTGGAGCGGATCTGCACGCGGACGGATTTGATCGTGCTGGGGAAGCATGACTGCCTGATGTTTGGGAGCTGCGCGAAGAAGAACGATGGGAAAGAGGGGCGTGTTTTTTGCGCGCGGACAACGGATGGTGGAATGAGCTGGAAGCTGGTGGCGCTGATCGGGCCGGAGCCGGTGGAGGGCGGGTATGCGATCATGCCGTCGTCTTTGAAGCTGAAGGATGGGACGCTGCTGACAATGATCCGGCGGTCGGACCCGAAGGTGTCGGGATTTATCGAGGCGTGGCGGAGTGCGGATCTGGGGAAGACGTGGACGTTTGCGGGCAAGGCAGTGACGGGCATCGGTGGGAATCCGCCGGCGCTGGTGCAGCTACAGGATGGGCGTGTGGCCATGAGCTATGGCTACCGGCACAAGCCCTCGGGCATGCGTGCGTGCATCAGCGCGGATGGCGGGGTGACGTGGGGTGCGGAGATCGTGCTGCGGCAGGATGGGTTTGACGGGGATCTGGGGTATCCGCGGAGTGTGGTGAGGCCGGATGGGCGGGTGCTGACGGTGTATTATTACAATGGGCCGAAGGGGGAGGACCGGGCGATTGAGGGGACGTTTTGGAGGGCGCCGGAGGGGAAATGATGAAATCAGAATGAGGAATGACGAATGACCGGGGAGTGAGCCGAGTGGGTGATTGCGCAAAAGCAGGCCATGGGTGGCGCATCCGGAGCCTGCTAAAGCAGGTACTACAATGCTTGTGCTGCGGAGGTGGAGGGAGATTCGGTGGGTTTTAAGCTAGGAAGGGCGGTGGGGAGCGTTTGAGGTAGCGCATGAAATCTTGTTTTATCTTTCGGTTCTCTTTGATCGTGGGTGTGGCCTTGATGGTGGGAGGCGATGTTTTTGCGCAGGCGAAAACGCCGCAACTGCCGGCGGGGATCAAGATGGAGAGGGACATTGCGTATATCGCCGATGGGGATGTGGCGCAGAGGCTGGATTTGTATTTGCCGGAGAAGGAGGCGGAGAAGCCGCTGCCGCTGATTGTGCACATTCATGGCGGCGGATGGATGGGCGGGAGCAAATTCCCCTGCCCTGTGGCGCTGATGGTGCTGAGAGGCTATGCGGTGGCGAGCGTGGAGTATCGATTCAGCCAGAAGGCGAAGTTTCCGGCGCAGATCCAGGACTGCCAGGCGGCGCTGCGCTGGCTGCGGGCGCATGCGAAGGAGTACCACTTTGACAACGAGCGGGTGGGGGTGGTGGGTGGCTCGGCGGGCGGACATCTATCCGCGCTGGTGGGGACGGCGGGAGGGAAGAAGGCGTTTCCGATGATCGGCGGGAACGAAGAGCAGTCTGACCGGGTGCAGGCGGTGTGCGACATCTTTGGCCCGGCGGATTTTAGCACCGTGGTGCAGCAGGCGGCGGAGGACAAGAACGTGAAGAATATCTTTGAGTTCAACACGCCGAAGGATCCGTACTCGGAGCTGATCGGCACGAAGCTGGATGACAAGGAGAAGACTGCGACGGTGAGCCCGGTGCACTATGTGAGCAAGGACAACCCGCCGTTTTTGATTTTGCATGGAACGCATGATACGCTGGTGCCCTTTGCGCAGAGCGAGGAGCTGAATGCGGCGCTGAAGGAGAAAGGCGTGGAGGTGTGGTTTCAAAAACTGCCGGGGGGCGGTCATGGCGGCGGGGGCTTTGGCAAGCCGGCGGTGGTGCAACTGATGCAGAATTTCTTCGACAAGCATCTGCAGGGGAAGGATGTGAAGATCGAACTGGTGCCGGAGGCGGATGTGACGATGCCGGCGAAGTAGGCGTGGTTTGCGGGCGAAGTGCTGGGCTGGGCTGGTTGATTTGGGCTCGGTCAAGATCCCGGATTCCGGCTAAAGCCGGTACTCCAATACGGGGCTGGGTTGATCGGGCGCGAAAGGCTCACTCTTTGTAAGGGGGGATTGGAGGTTTCGATCCTGGCGGGAGATGGCGGGGGCGCTGGGCTCATCTCGCGGAGCGAGATGAGTACTGTACTGCGCGGATGAGAAGGCTTGCGGGGTGGGCGGGGGATGTGATTGAATGGGGGGATGAAAATTCATCTGCTGGTTGTTGTGCTGCTGGGCCTGAGCGTGGGATCCGGCTTTGGGGAAGATGCGAAGAAGAAGGTGTATGACAAAAAAGTGCCGCTGAAGGTGCTCTCTGACGAGGAGCAGGCGAAGCTGCTGGGAAAGAGGCTGGAGGGCGGCCTGGGGGATTCATTCGGGGCGTTTGCAAACATGTTCATGGTGCGGAGCCAGATGGACCTCAGAGTCTGCGTGGGGCTGAAGGGCATGAGCAAGGAGATCGCCGAGGCGGAGCTGCAGCCGGTGTTTCCTGAATTTTACAAACCGACGCTGAAGGAGCTGATGGACAGCATCGCGCTGCAGACATTTTCCGCCTGGAGCTACCGGAAGGAGGACCAGTATGCGAACTCGAGCAAGGCTGAGACAACGGAGGATGACCATCTGGTGATTTTTTCCTTCACATCCGTCGTGGCGGAGGCGAAGCCGAGGAAGCCGTACAAGGTGGAGCTGGCGAAGGGGTGGCAGGCGGAGGACCGGGGCCACTGGCTGGCGTGCAGACCGGCGACGTTTCCGGTGGGGATGGACATCTATGAGATGGGCACGTACTCCGCGAAGAAGAAGGAGGACGAGGCGGCGCTGTTTGAGAAGGTGCGCAAGGAGGTGGCGCTGGAGTGGGCGAAGCGGGTGAAACCCGAGGCGAAGGCGGAGGACCTGAAGCCTGCGAAGGTGGGAGCGTATGAGGCGCTGCATTTTGAGGCGATGATCCCGGCCCGGACGGGCGGGGATGTGCACTGGAGGCACTGGGTCTTCATGGTGGACAACGCGTGCTACTTCATCGTGAGCACGATTTTCCCGGAGAAGGAGGCGGAGTATTTCCCGGATGTGGAGAAGATGCTGGGGAGCTTCACGGTGGACAAGAAGTGATGCGGCAGACCTGACACAAGACTCAGGTTGCGCAGCACGTGGAGTGGGTCTGATTGAGGGCCAGCCTCATCGCACCGGCTCCGGTGGCGGCTGTCCATTCGTCCGGGAACCAACCTCTTACTTCATTCACATTATGGGACAGCAGGGCTGCACACAAGGCGACCTGGGATGGTCTGAACTGCATACGAGCAGCGCGACGGGTGCGCTGGATTTTTACGCGGCCCTGGTGGGCTGGGAGAAAAAGGGGGAGCCGATGCCGGGCTACCATGTTTTTGGGCGTGGTGGTGAAATGCTGGGCGGCATGACGGATGCGCACTGTGGCGAGGGCGAAAAGAAAATGCACTGGATGCCTTACATCACGGTGGATGATCTGGATGCGACGCTGGCGAAGGTGGAAGGACTGGGCGGCAAGGTGATCATGCCTGCGATGGCGATTCCGAACGATGGCGGGCGCATTGCGATCATCAAGGATCCGCAGGGGGTGGCGACGGGGCTGGCGCAGTATGTGAAGAAAGAGTGTACCGCGTAAAGTTTGACGAATTTGGAGGGAATGAATGCGCGCATGCGGTGCGTTTCATTTCCTCCTTTTTCTCCCCTTTCCCATGATGTCTCCCGCTTCTTTTCGCCGTTTGTTTCTGGCTGCCGCCGTTGGTTTTACCGCACCTGCTTTGGCTGAGGACTGGGGGGCGTATGTGATCGTGCCGGTGAGTGCGCCGGCGATGGTGCTGGAGGCGGTGGATGCGGGGACGGCGGAGGGGACGAAGGTTTCGATCGGGAATCCGGCGGGAAAGGCGGAGCAGAAGTGGGTGATCGTGGACAAGGGCAACGGCTTTTATGCGATCAGGCCTTCATACAGCACGACGCTGACGCTGGCGGCGGACAAGGGTGGGGTGAAGAATGGCACGGGCATCGTGCTGGAGACGGACAGCGGGAAGGACTGGCAGATGTGGAAGATTCAGAAGAATGAGTCGGGCTCGTACTCGATCATTCCGAAGCATGCGCCGACGCAGGGGATCGATGATCTGGGCGGGAAGAAGGAGGCGGGAGCGAAGATTGATCTGTGGCAGCACAATGCGAATGACCAGCATCTGCAGTGGCAGATCAAACCGCTGGCGGGGACGGTGATCGCGGGTGCTGCGGCGGAGGCGGCGGCTGCGCCGACGTATGTGCCGGTGGCGATCAAGCCGGAGGAGATTCTGCCGGGGACGATCAAGCAGACGCAGTTTAACCAGAGCAAGGTTTTCCCGGGGACGGTGCGGGATGTGACGGTCTTCATCCCGGCGCAGTATGACGGGAGCAAGCCGGCGTGTGTGTATGTGAAGACGGATGGCTATAATGCGCGAGAGAAGGCTTTCATGGAGACGCTGATCGCGACGAAGGAGATGCCGGTGACGATTGGTGTGTTTGTGAAACCGGGGACGCTGCCTGCGCCGATGAAGGGGACGATGGACCGGCGGAATCGTGATCTGGAGTATGATGGGGTGGGCGATGAGAATGTGCGCTTTCTCCACGATGAGCTGCTGCCGTTTGTGGCAAAGGAGTTCAACTTGAAGATGTCCACGGACGGGAATGACCGGTGCATTTCGGGCGGGAGCAGCGGGGGGATCGCGGCATTCACGGCGGCGTGGCACCGGCCTGATGCCTTCAGCCGGGTGTATGCGGCGAGCGGGAGCTGGGTGGCCTTTCGTGGCGGGCATGAGTTTCCGACGATGGTGCGAAAGTTTGAGGCGAAGCCGATCCGCTCATACCTGACGACGGCGACGCATGACATGGAGAACTGCGCGGGCGACTGGTATCTGCTGGATCTGGAGATGGACAAGGCGCTGAAGTTTTCAGGCTATGACTATCAGTTCCGCAGCATCGAGGGACGGCATGTGGCGGGGTATGGGGAGAACTACCTGGAGGCGATGGCGTTTCTGTGGAAGGGCTGGCCGGAGCGTGTGAAGGCGGGGACGAGCGCGCCGCGTGCGCAGGAGGTGATCGTGCCTAACGAGGGATGGGAGCTGCTGGCGGAGGGTTTTAAAAGTACGCGCGGGCCTTCGTGCAATGAGAAGGGGGAGGTGTACTTTGCGGACACGAGCAACAACAAGATTCACCGGATTGAACTGGATGGGAAGGTGAGCGAGTTCGCGAAGGATGTGAATGCGCACTGTGTGAGCGTGGGTGCGGATGGGAAGGTGTACACGATCTCGGAGAAGTCGGGGAAGCTGATGTCGTTTGATGCAACTGGTGCGGGCAGCGTGGTGATGGAGGACATCCTGGGGCATTCGATTCTGGCGATGCCGACGGGAGTGCTGTATGTGACGACGAATGGGGACAAGCCGAGGGAAGAGGGCACGGTGTGGCTGATCAAGGATGGGAAGAAGACGCAGGTCGATAAAGGCATTAAGTTTGCGACGGGGATGGCGTATCGGCCGGACCAGTGGTTGCTTTCGGTGGCGGAGGGGCACTCGAAGTGGGCGTACAGCTATCAGATTGATGAGGATGGGACGCTCAAGAACAAGGAGCGCTTTTTCCACCTGCATGTGGCGGACTGGGATGATGACGCGGGGCCGGAGTGCCTGTGCTACTCGATCGAGGGACGGCAGTTCATTGCGACGAAGAGCGGGGTTCAAATAAGCGCGGATGATGGGCCGACGCAGATCATTCTGCCGGTGCCGGATCGGAGCCGGGTGACGGCGGTGGCGATTGGCGGGAAGGACAAGGACACGCTGTATGCGTTTTGCATGAACAAGATCTGGAAGCGGAAGATTTTGCAGCATGCGATGGGGGCGTGGAGCCCGTGGACGAAGATGACGGGGACGAAGCTGTAGGGTGGGTGGGTGGAGGCAGCTCTTCCTCTCCGGAAACAGAAAGGGAGGAAGAGTATGAGTAAGAGGAGGAGGAAGATGGCGCACCAAAAAGGGCTGAGGGACGTCCGGCGGAGGCTGGGGACCAGCCTCCCTACCTGGCTGCGATGGAAGAAAAAGAATGAGGGGGCTTGCTAAGGTTTGTGGGGGCTGGGGTATATTCTGGGGAATGACCGATCCTCATCAGCAGCAGGTGCTTCAGCTTTTTGTACGCCATCAGGGGCGGATCAAGGGGTTCATTGTGTCGCTGATGGCGGACTTTGCGGGGGCGGAGGATGTGGTGCAGGAGACGTTTCTGGTGGTGCAGCGGAAGGCGGGTGAGTTTGAGGCGGGGAGCAATTTTATCGCGTGGGCGTTTCAGATCGCGCGGTTTCAGGTGATGAAGGCGCAGGCGCAACAGAGACGGGCGGCGGATCGATTTTCGGATGAGGTGCTGGAGGCGCTGGCGGCGAGTGCGCCGGTGGAGGCGAGGGATGATTCGAAGCTGACCGCGCTGCCGGGATGTTTGATGAAACTGGCGCCGCAGGCACGGCGGGTGGTGGATCTTTTTTATGAGCATGAGCACAAGCCGCAGGAGATCGCGCGGATTCTTTCGTGGACACCGGCGGCGGTGAGTGTGGCGCTGTCGCGGGCGCGGGGATTTTTGCGCAAGTGCATTGAAGAACAACTGGCGGAGGCAAAAGCATGACTGACGAACGACTGGATCATTTGATCGACGAGCATCTGAACGGGACGATGAGCGATGAAGCACGGGCGGAACTGGAGGAGCGGCTGCTGCATTCGGCGACGGATCGGGCGCGATTTTGGGAGCTGGCAGAGAGCCATGCGCTGCTGCATGAGGAGCTGCAGGGGCAGCGGGTGGAGGAGACCGTGAAGCCACGGGCGAAGGTGCGGTCGGTATGGCTGCAATGGAGGCCGATTGCGGCGGCGGCGGCGGGGATTGTGCTGGGGATGTTTGGGACGTCGATGGTGTTTGCGTATGTGGCGCCGCAGATGGCCAAGCGTGTGGTTTTGATGAAGGAGGGATTTGAGTCTGAGGTGGTGCGCACGGTGCCGGGGCTGCCGAAAGAGACAGGAACATGGGGCGGGGATGACGCGGAGGTGGTGGATGCGGCGGGGGATCTGAAGGCGAAGACGGGGCACAAGATGCTGCGATTCAACAGCGCGACTCATGCAGGTGAGAACGCGCCCAAAAGCGCGTGGAGCAATGTTTACCGGCTGGTGGACCTGAGCGGGGTCGCAGGGGAAGAGACGGCGTCCTTGAGGCTGGTGGCGAATTTTGCCTGCGCGTCGGCATC
The DNA here is from genome assembly GCF_044227185.1 of Prosthecobacter sp. GTDB lineage: Bacteria > Verrucomicrobiota > Verrucomicrobiia > Verrucomicrobiales > Verrucomicrobiaceae > Prosthecobacter. Next base: position 353,503 of record NZ_JBGAFO010000004.1, read on the forward strand.
CGAGAAAGAGGAGTATGTGTGCTTTGTGGAGCTGTGTGCGGTGGAGGAGGGGGTGATGCCGGTGGTGCCGCCGGACAATCTGCCGTGGTATCGCGAGAACAGCTCGGCCATCGCGACACGGAAGCTGCCGCTGAAGGGGGATGGGCAGTGGAAGGCGATCAATGTGATGATGCCGATGCCACCGCAGGCGAGCTATGCGCTGGTGCATGTGGCAGTGATGCGGGCGAAGCCTGCTAGATCGGCTGAGCCGGTGAAATTTGGCAGCCACTATGTGGATGATGTGAAGCTGGAACTGATAACTCCCTCGGGCGTGCGCTGATATGATGATGCGAATGAATGGCACTCGGTTATGCCGGCTAATCGGGTGCGTCGGTGCCACTGCGCGCAGGCGTGTGGCGGAGCCTTTTGCAGACGCTGCTGGTCACCTGCAGATGCGGCGCAGCGCTGGCTTTGCTTCCCGGTTTGCTCACGGCAACCCAGGGGAGCCTCGCCAAGGCTCGGCACCCCTGGGCTATCATCCGCAGCCCCTTCAGGGCTGGAGCGAGATTGGAAGCGGTGCTGGAAAGGTAGATTCTTTGATTCGATGCGACGCGAAAGAAGGTCCAAACTGCACGATGCAGGCCCTTAACCGAGTGCCATCTATAAAGCGGATTTTGATTTTTTGTTTTGTCGCTGTGGCGAGTGCGCGTGGTGCTGAGGTAGCGTGCGCTGTGCCGGGATATGAGCGGCTACGGGCCGAAGGCGGGGAGTGGAAGGTGGAGGCGGGGAAGATTCTTTTTTCGGAGCTTTCGTGTGCGGCGTGTCATCATGAGGGGACGCCGAAGACACCGACGCTGATGTGGAAGGCGGGGCCGGATCTTTCTGCTGCGGGAGACAGGCTGCGGGCGGAGTGGGTGCGTGCTTTTTTGGCGGATCCAGCGAAGGTGAAGCCGGGGACGACGATGCCTGCGATGCTGGCCGGAATCGAGGAGAAGAAGAAGGCGGAGGTGATCGAGGATCTGACGCATCATCTCATGAATCTGCGCGCAAAGCGGAAGAGCACGGTGGAGCCGGTGGTGGGTGCGGCGAAGTCGGGACGCACGGTTTTTCTGAGCCTGGGCTGCGTGGCCTGCCATGGCAAGGAGCCGATGAAGGGGCTGGAGGGCAAGTATGCGCCGGGAGAATTGGCGAAGTTTCTTATGTCGCCGCTGGCGGCGCGGCCTGCGGGTCGTATGCCGGAGCAGCGGGTGGGAAAGAAGGATGCGGCGAATCTGGCGGCTTATCTGGCACCCGAGGTGGTGAAGGCGGAGGCTTTTGTGGTGGATGAGGAACGAGCGAAGCGGGGAGGGAAGAGCTTTGCGGCGCTGGGCTGTGTGGCTTGTCATGGGAAGGAGCCGGTGGCGAAGACGGTGCCGCTGGTGGCGATGAAGGGCGGATGTCTGGAGATAGGGCCAAAGATGGGGCTGCCGAGGTATGCGCTGAGTGATGAGCAGCGGGAGGTTTTGCTGATGACGCTGGCGGCGGGGGATGCGACGAAGCCGAAGGATGAGATCCGGCATGTGATGCTGCAGAGGAATTGCTTTGCGTGTCATCAGCGTGGCGGGATGGGCGGGCCGACGCCGGACATTGGGATTCATTTTACTTCGACGAAGGATGATCTGGGTGATCTGGGGAGGCTGCCGCCGCCGCTGGATGGAGTGGGGAGGAAGTTTATCGGGAGTGCGCTGGGGGCGATTCTGCGGGGGCGTGATCCGGTGCGGACTTACATGCGGGTGAAGATGCCGGGCTTTGGCGATGATCTGGCGAATGAGCTGGGGAAGCTGCTGAGCAAGGCGGATGCGGATGCGAGCGTGAAGCCGTATGTGAGGCCGAAGGATGCGGAGCATGCGGGGACGGCGGAGTGGGGGCGTGAGATGGTGGGGATCAAGGGGTATGCGTGCATCATCTGCCATGACATCAATGGACAGCCTTCGCTGGGGATCGGGGCGTATGATCTGGCGCAGATGCCGAAGCGGCTGAGGTCGGAGTGGATGCGCGACTTTTTGATGAATCCGGTAGGCTTTCCGACGGGATCGCGCATGCCGCCGTTCTGGCCGGGAGGGCAGCCGATGAATCCGACGCTGGGCGGTGGGACGACGGAGCGGCAGATCGACAGTCTGCTGCGCTATCTGGCGGAGGTGGATGAGAGTCTGCCGCCGGAGGGGCTGGCGAGCCGTGCGTCGCTGGTGCTGGAGCCTAAGGAGAGGCCGATGGTTTTCCGCACGTTTATCAAGGGCACGGGAACGCATGCGATTGCGGTGGGTTTTCCGGGCGGGATGAATGTGACGTTTGATGCGCTAGCGGTGAAGTGGTCGATGGCGTGGCGCGGAAAATTTATTGATGCGGATGGGACGTGGAATCAGCGCTACACGAAGATGGAGCAGCCGCTGGGAGAGGCGCTGGTGCATCTGGAAGACGTGGGTGTGATTGCGATTGCGGGTGAGGAGAAGGTGGTGGCGCAGTTTCGGGGATATCGGGTGACGGCGGAGGGGGTGCCGGTGTTTGAGTATGATCTGGGAGCGCTGCATGTAGAGGACCGAGTAGAGCCAAATGGCACGCAGGGACTGAAGCGGGTGATTCGAATCACGGGGCAGACAACAGAAGTGGTGCAGTTTGTGGTGAAGCCGGTGGCGCAGGTGAAGGTGTCGGTGCCGGGCGGGGTGACGCGGCTTGAGTTTAAAGAGGGAGTTTCGGAATTTGTGGAGGACATCTCATGGTGAAGTTTTCTGTTTGGATCGTTGCTTTGCTCTGCGCGGTGAATGGCACTGCGGAGGAGGCGTATCGGCGGATTGCGCTGCAACATCCGGAGGAGCTGACGCTGGAGGCGGGGGGAATTGCGCCGATGCCGGGCGGGAAACTCGCTGTAGCAACGAGGCGTGGGGATGTGTGGATCGCGGAGAATGCGTACTCGAAAGATGGCAGCGGGGTGGTGTGGAAGAAGTTTGCGAGTGCGCTGCATGAGCCGCTGGGGCTGGCGTTTCACGATGGGGACTTGTATGTGAGCCAGCGCAGCGAGGTGACAAGGCTGCGGGACACGAATGGTGATGGAGTGGCGGATGAGTATCGCTGCATCGCGAAGGGGTGGGGAGTTACCGGGGCGTACCATGAGTACACGTATGGGCCGAAGTTTGATCCGGCGGGGAACATGTGGATCACGCTGAACTGCACGATGGGAGATGTGGTGCTGCCGAACCGGGACTGGCGCGGCTACAGTCTGCGCATGACGCCGGATGGGAAGTGGCTGCCGGTTTCAGGCGGGATGCGTTCGCCGTGTGGCATTGGCATCAATCCAGAGGGTGATGTGTTTTACACGGATCAGCAGGGGCACTGGAATTCGGCGTGCGGGATTCATCATATTCAGCAAGGGCGGTTTCATGGGCATATCGCGGCGTTTGCTTCGGCGAAGCTGCCGGGGGCGCCGTTTGCGGAGCCGAAGGAGCTGGTGGAAAATGTGCCGGTGGCCGAGGCGGCGAAGCGGATGCCGATCTACAAACCTGCGGCGGTGTGGATGCCGTATCGGAAGATGGGGATGAGCACGACGGACATGGCGTATGATGGAACGGGCGGGAATTTTGGGCCGTTTGCGGGGCAGTTCTTTGTGGGGGAGCTGACGCAGGCGGCGATCAATCGTGTGTTTTTGGAGAAGGTGGGAGAGGAGTATCAGGGGGCATGCTTTCCTTTCATGGAGCGCTTTCAGTCGGGGGTGTTGCGGCTGGAGTTTGGGGAAGATGGGTCACTGTTTGTGGGAGAGACGAGCCGCGGATGGAGCTCGGTGGGGAGCAAGCCGTATGGCGTGGAGCGGGTGGTGTGGATTGGGAAGGGTCCGTTCTCGATGAGGACGATGGAGGCGAGGCCGAAGGGGTTTCGGTGTACGTTTACACAGCCGGTGACGAAGGAGGCAGTGATGGCGGCGAAGTGGCAGATGCGGAGCTACACTTATGAGTATCACGCTGACTACGGAGGACCGGATATGGATGTGAAGGAGCCTGAGGTGCGCGTTGTTGATGTGGCCGCAGATGGACTGAGCGTAGAGCTGGAGATCGAGCCGCTGCGCGCGGGCTATGTGCATGAGCTGACGGTGAAAGGGCTGCATTCCACAGAAGAGGCATTGCTCACGCCTGAAATTGCGCATTACACTTTGAACAACATTCCGAACCAACCATGAACCGACGACATTTCATCACTACTGCCGCCTCCACCTTTGTACTTGCCGCCCGTGGCGCTGAATCTGCGCGCAAGTGGCGGGTGGTGGTGCTGGGGAACAAGGGGAGCTATGGGCACAGTCTTGATACCATGTGGCTGAAGGTGCCGGGGACGGAGATCGTGGCGGCGGCGGATCCGGATGCGAAGAAGCTGGAGGCGACGCTGAAGGAGTTGAACATCACGCAGGGGTTTGCGGACTATCGTCAAATTGCGAAAGCGAAGCCGGATGTGGTGGCGATTGGTCCGGCGATGGGGCTGCACAGGGACATGGCGCTGGTGGCGGCGGCTTCGGGTGCGCGTGGGATTTATTTGGAGAAGCCGTTTTGCCGCACGCTGGCGGAGGCGGATGAGATCATCGCGGCGTGTGAGAAGCATGGGGTGAAGCTGGCGCTGGCGCATCGCAACCGATGGCACCCGACGCTGCCGGTGGTGAAGAGGCTGGTGCAGGAGGGGCTGATCGGAAGGTTGCTGGAGATTCGTGGGCGTGGGAAGGAAGACCGGAGAGGCGGGATGGAGGATCTGTGGACTCTCGGCTCGCACGTGCTGAACCTGGGGGTGTTTCTGGCGGGCAAGCCGGTGGCGTGCTCGGGGGCGATCATGCAAAACGGGAAGCCGGTGACACAGACTGAGGTGATCAAGACGAAGGCGGACTTTGGCCCGATGGCGGGGAACGAGGTGCATGCGCGGTTTGATCTGGAATCGGGCGTGCCGTTTTACTTTGATTCGATCCAGGAGGCGGGTGATCCGAAGGTGGGCTTTGGGCTGCAGCTCATTGGCACGAAGGGGATCATCGACATTCGCGTGGATCAGACGCCGCTGGCGCACCTGTGCGCGGGGAGTCCGTTTCAGCCGATGAAGGAGGCGCGGACGTGGGTGCCGATCAGTGCGGCGGGTGTGGGTGAACCGGAGCCGATCGCGGACATTGGCAAGCAGGTGATGAGCCATGCGACGGGTGCGCTGGATTTGATCGCGTGCATTGAAGACAAGGAGAGGCAGCCGCTGTGCAGCGGGGCGGATGGGCGGCTGACGGTGGAGATGATCACGGCAGTGATGGCTTCGCATGTGCGCGAGGGTGAGCGAGTGAGCTTTCCGCTGACGATTGTCGAGAATCCCTTTTCCACCTGGAAGTAAAGAAAGCTCACACGCGCATGAAATTGAACATTTTTCTCATCACTTTGCTCCTTATATCGCCCCTGGTGCTGGGCGCTGGTCGCGAACCGGAAACGACGCGAGACAACATCACGCTGCTGCAAAAGAAGAAGCTTATCAGCGAACCGGAGTACTGGATGGAGCATGCCGTGGAAGGCGGCAAGTGCGACGGGGCGAAGGTGGCGGGGCTGCTGGTGGAGCTGGTGAAAGTCCTGAAGCCTGTGGCGACCAAGGAGGAGGCGCTGGATGTGCTGGTGCAACGCGCGCTGATCAGTTCGCCGGATTATTGGAAGAAGAATGCGGTGGCAGGTGGCCAGTGCAACGGAGCGAATGTGGCAATCGTGCTGGATCGCATCGTGGGAAGGCTACCGATGGAGGCACCGAAGTCTGCGAGTGTGAAGCCGCTGGAGGCGATGGCGTTTGCGAAGCTGAAGGAGAGCTATGATGTGGTGATCGCAGGTGCGGGAACCGGTGGATGCGGAGCGGCGATGCAGGCGGCGCGCATGGGCTGCACGGTGCTGCTGCTGGAGGAGACAGACTGGATCGGCGGACAGATGAACGCGGCGGCGGTGACCTCGATGGATGAAGGCGGCACGCTGGTGAGGAAGCGCGGGCTTTATCGTGAATGGTGCGGGCTGGTGGCTTCGCATTATCAGCCACTGGGCATCAACTTTATGACGGCGTATTGGAACAGCCACACGTGCCTGGAGCCACGAGTCGGCCGCCATTTGCTGCATGTGCTGCTGGGTGATGCGCGTGGCAAGGGTGTGCTGGATCTGGTGGAGCGTGCGCGGGTGAGCAAGGTCATAAAAATGGGTGATACGGTGACGGGTGTGGAGGTGGTGGATTTGACTGAGAAGGATGGGAAGACGCGGGCGATTCAATGCCGGGTGCTGATCGATGCGACGGAGTGGGGCGATGTGATCCCGCTGACGGGGGCAAGGTATCGGGTGGGGAATTGCACGAGTGACGCGATCGATGTGAAGCGGCGGGTGCAGGACAACACGTGGACGGCGGTGGTGAAGCAGTATTCGAAGGGGGTGCCGGAGGAGCTGCGCATCGCTGAGGCGCCGCCGGGTTATACGGAGAAGGTGCATGCGGCGTTTGTGAAGACGCTGGTGGATGGTGAGAAGGTGGGCAGCCAGGACAAGCCGTGGACGTGGGCGACGTTTATCGGGTATCGCGGGATGCCGGACAGTTCGAGGCCGGGGGATTCGCCGCCGATCACGCGGACGCATCTGAACTATAACAACGACTATGTGGCGAGTGTGGCTGAGATTGAGGATCCGGTGCAGCGCAAGGCGACTGATCGTGCGATGCGGCTGAAGACGCTGCATCTGATTTACTTCATGCAGCATACGCTGGGGAAGACGGACTGGGCGGTGGCGAATGACGAAGGATATGATACGCCGTGCAATCGCGAGGCGATTGATGAGTGGCTGCAGGAGAGGCCGGAGCTGGGGCCGTATCGCGCGATTTTTTATCAGTTCTCGATCATTCCGTATGTGCGGGAGAGCCGGAGGATCATCGGGCTGCATACGATGACGGCGAGGGAGATCGAGCGGAAGAATGGGAAGCCGGTGCAGTTTCCGCACACGGTGGCGCTGGGGGATTATCCGGTGGACATGCATGGGTCGATGCAGAAGCAGTGGCTGGAGCTGGACCTGGATCGTGAGGCGGATATTCCGGACAAGTTTGGCGGGAAGGGGTCGGGGCCGTTTGCGATTCCGTTTGAGAGTTTTATTCCGGAGAAAGTGGATGGGTTTCTGCCGGCGGAGAAAAACATTTCTCAATCACGCATGGTGAATGGGGCTACGCGGTTGCAGCCGCATACGATGATGATGGGGCAGGCAGTGGGGGCCATCGCAGCGCTGTCGATTCAGAACAACGTCCAACCGCGGGCGCTGGATCCGGGGCTGGTGCAGCGGGTGCTGTTGGAGGCTGGAAGTGTTTTGAATATCGAACCAATGACGAAAACCAAATGAAGAGGTCTTGTTTTAACCCATTTGCGCTGGGGTTGATTTTGCTGCGCGCGGTTTCAGTGATGGCGGCTCCGCCGAATGATCCGGCGACTGCGCTGGTGCCGGATGATTTTGGGGTGACGACGAGGACGCCGCCGGTGATCAAGGTGGACCCGGGGCCGAAGTATTGGCCGCGCCTGCGGATGTGGCAGGGGATTCCGAGCATTGAACGTACAGCAAAGGGGCGGCTGTGGGCGACGTGGTATGCGGGGCCGCTGAGCGAGGGGAGCAGCGGAAATCATGCGCTGCTGGTGACGAGCGATGATGATGGGGTGACGTGGAGCAACCCAGTGGCGGTGTATGATCCGACGACGTTTTTTGAAGGGAGCACGGGGGACCCAAATGTGTGGATCGACCCGCAGGGGCGGCTGTGGTGGTTTGTGTTTCGGATTTTGAAGGTGAAACATCCCGAGGGCATCCGCTCGCTGTGGGGATTCTGCTGCGAAAATCCGGATGATGCGATGCCGAAGTGGAACGCGCCGGTGCTGGCGGGTTTTGGACTGGGGCTGAACAAGCCGACGGTGCTCTCGAATGGTGACTGGCTGAGGCCGATTGATAATAATCAGGAAACGAAGCAGGGGACGAGGACGCAGTTTTATGTGTCGAAAGATCAGGGGAAGAGCTATTCGTTTCTCTCGAAGTTCAGCATTAAGGATGTGTCGTTTGCGGAGCACATGGCGGTGGAGAGGAAGGATGGGAGCCTGCTCATGATGGCGCGGACGACGTATGGGATCGCGCAGGCGGAGTCGTTTGACCATGGGGCGACGTGGGTGAACGAGGGGCCTTTTACCAAGGAGCGGGGGCTGAACACGCGCTTCTTTTTGCGCAAGCTGAACTCCGGCGCGCTGCTGCTGGTGGTGAATGATGTGCCGCGAGGACGTGACCGGCTGACGGCGATGCTTTCCGAGGACGATGGCAAGACGTGGCCGCACAAGCTGATGCTGGATGAACGGCAGCGGGTGAGCTATCCGGACGGGACGGAGGGCGCGAACGGATTTATCTATGTGACGTATGACCGCGGGCGGTATGAGAAGGACGAGCAGGAGATCTTGTTTGCGAAGTTCAGCGAAGCGGACATCAAGGCGGGGAAGATTGTGACGGAGGGGAGCAAGCTGAAGCAGATGATCAACCGGCTGGCCGATAGTGAAGGTGGAGTGCACAAGAGCCGTGAGCCGCAACTGATGGAGGAGGCATTTGAGAAGAGCAAAGGAACGCTGAAGAAGTGATTTGAACTGACGTTGATAGCAGCACCCCCAAGCCCATGAAAACATTCGCCGTCTTTGTTTTGCTCCTCTCCTGCGCCGTCTCGGTGCGTGCCAATGTGAAGCTCCCCGCGCTTTTCTCCGACCACATGGTGGTGCAGGCGGAGACGGAGGTGCCGGTGTGGGGATGGGCGAAGGCGGGGGAGGAGATCACGGTGACGCTGGCGACGGAAACGAAGAGCGCCAAGGCGGGTGCGGATGGGAAGTGGAAGGTGATGCTGGGTGCGATGAAGGCCACTGAGCAGCCGCAGACGCTGACGGTGAAGGGCGCGAACACGGTGACGGTGAAGGACGTGCTGATTGGAAAGGTGTGGCTGGGAGGCGGGCAGTCGAACATGGCGTTTCAGGTGGGGGCACCGAATGTGGCGCCGGAGACTCTGGCAGAAGCGAAGGCGCAGACGCTGACGGTGAAGCCTGCGATCCGATTTTTTGTGGTGAGCAGCCGTGGGGCGGATGAGCCGCAGGAGGATGTGGGGGGAAACTGGGCCATTGCCTCGCCAGAGACCATTGGAAAATGCTCGGCGGTGGCGTGGTATTTTGGGCTGGCGCTGCAGCAGAAGCTGCATGTGCCGGTGGGGCTGATTGTCTCGTCCGTGGGCGGCACGGGAGCGGAGATGTGGCTTCCGAAGAAGGAGCTGGATGAGACCTCGGTGGGGGCGGCCATTTGGAAGCGGCATGAGGAGGCGCTGAAGGGCTACTCGAAGGAGGCGGAGGCGAAGTACAAGGAAGAGGAGGCGGCGTGGCGGAAGGCGAATCCGACGCAGGAGCTCATGGTGAAAAATGCGAAGCTGAGGCCGCGGCCTTTTTACACGCCGGATGGGAGCAAGGTGCCGACGCGGCTTTACAATGGGAAGATCGCGGGGCTGGAGCCTTATGCGGTGAAAGGTGTCATCTGGTTTCAGGGGGACGGGAATGGCAAGCACCCGGAGGAATATCCGGAGCTGATTCAAACGCTGATCCGCACGTGGCGTGCGCACTGGCATGCGGAGCTGCCGTTTTACTATGTGGAGGTGAACAACATGCACCCACTGCAGACGAAGCCGGATGAGGACAAGCCTTTGCCCTGGGTCCGTGAAGTACAGAATGCGGCGCTGAAGCTGCCAAAGACGGGTGTGGTGAGCGCGATTGATCTGGGGATCGCGGAGAATGCGCATTTTCCGGTGAAGAAGCCGGTGGGTGATCGGCTAGCGAATCTGGCGCTAGCGGAGGTGTATGGGCTTGAAATGGGGGAGGTGCACAGTCCGGAGTTTGCATCGCATGCAGTCGAGGGGGACAAGGTCCGTGTGCGTTTGAAGCACGCGGAGGGGCTGAGAGCGCGTGGGGGAGATGTGCGGGGCTTTGTGCTGAAGAATGCCGAGGGAAAGTGGGTGTGGGCGGAAGGGAAGATCGAGGGGAATCAGGTGGTGGTGTGGAGCAAGGAGGCGCCGAATCCGCAGGAGCTGCGGTATGCGTGGGCGGAGAATCCGATTCTTTCGCTGGAGAACGGGGCGGGGCTGCCGCTGAGGCCGTTTCGGGTGGTGGTGAAGAGGGAGTGAGGGGGGATGGCGTGCGTTGAGCGGCAGGTGTGTGGCGGAGCGAACTGAGGACGCTGCTGGTGAACCCTGAGTGTGGAGGAGAGCTGGGTATCTTCCCGGATTGCTTGTCGATTACCCAGGGCGGCGCTCGCCTAGGCTCGCTTGCCCTGGGCTGTACTATGTCGCCTTTTCAGGGCTGAACGAATTGCGAGTGCCGCGCATGTCAAAGATGCTCATGCGGGGTTCAAGGTCGTGCATTCGTTGGTGGTTGCAAAGCGTACGAAATCCGAGCTTAACTGAGTGCGATTAACAACTGATGATTTTGTTTATGACACGGAGTTTTGTTTTGAGCTTTGCCTTGATGGCTTCTCTGCATGCGGCGGAGCCGGTGACGAATTCGATTGGGATGAGGCTGGTGAGGATTGAGCCGGGGGCTTTTGTGATGGGGCAGGACGGGCCGGCGGCGGATTACAAGATGGTGAAGCATCCGGAGAAGTTTGATGATGCGGACTGGGATGAGAAGCCGGCGCATCGGGTAAAGATCACGCAGAGGTTTCACATGGGGATGACGGAGGTGACGGTGGGGCAGTATCGGCAGTATGATGCGGATTTTCGGCTGAAGGAGGCGGAGGATGAGGCGGTGAATGCGGTGACGTGGGAGCAGGCGGTGAAGTTCTGCGAATGGCTGACGAAGAAGGAGGGCAAGACGTACCGGCTGCCGACCGAGGCGGAGTGGGAGTATGCGTGCCGGGCGGGGACGACGACGCTGTTTCATACGGGTGATGCGCTGCCGGATGGGTTTCAACCGTGGTGGAGTGACAAGGGATACGGAGAACGGTATTTCGGGACGGGTGAGTGGCCGCAGCCGTATCGGCGAGATGCCAAGGCGGGGCTGCGGGTGGGGCAGACGGTGGCCAATGCGTGGGGACTGCATGACATGCACGGGAATGTTTCCGAGTGGTGCCTGGACTGGTATGGGCCGTATGAGGCGGGGGAGCAGAGCGATGCGATGGGGAGGAGCGCGGGGGATTTTCGGGTGATTCGCGGGGGGCATCACTCGAGCTTTGCGCGGCTGCTGCGGTCGGCTAATCGTGAGGCATGGCTGCCGCAGACGCAGAGCAACAGGGTGGGATTTCGGGTGGTGATGGGAGAGATGTCATCTGGAAAGACGCTGCCTCCCGCACCGCCGCCCCTGAATGCGCAGAATGTCAGGCAGGAGGTGCTCAGGTACGACATGCCGGGTCCAAATGAGCCGCCGTTCTTTGTCGCACCGAAGCCATTTGTGAAGATTGCGCCAGATTCCTATGGGCCGCTGTTTTCCACGCATAATCACAGCCCGGGAATCACGGAATGCCCGAACGGGGATCTGCTGGCGGTGTGGTATTCGTGCGTGGATGAGGGCGGGAACGAGCTGTGCAATGTGGCGAGCCGTTTGCGACGCGGGAGCAGCGAGTGGGAGGAGGCATCACCGTTTTGGGATGGGGCGGACGTGAATGACCATGGGCCGAAGATCTGGTGGGATGGCAAGGACACGCTGTATCACCTGGTGCGTGGGCGGGATGAGAATGTGGTGCGCACTTCGAAGGACAATGGTGTGACGTGGTCGGTGCCGGTCCTGGCGCAGCCGGTGGGGGAGTTTGGGAATCAGACGATCCGGCTGGCGGACGGGACGCTGGTGATCACGAATGATGCGCGGCAGTGCAGCCTGGTCTTCAGCCACGACGATGGGAAGACGTGGGAGTTTAATGATGTGAAGCAGCGGGCGAGTGATTTTCGGCCGGGTGGCAAGGGCTTTCGCTATCCGGGGATTCATGCGCCGATCGTGCAGCTTGGTGATGGACGGATCATGGCTGTGAGTCGCAATGACAAGGCGGAGGATCAGGCGAAGTTTGGGTTCAAGACACCGTTCAGCTACAGCAGCGACCTGGGGAAGACGTGGAGCTATGAGGCGAGCGAATTTCCGGCGATCAGCAGTGTGCAGCGGGCGGTGATGATCCGGCTGAGCGAGGGTGGCATTTTGCTGTGCAGTTTTACGGATCAGTGGAGCGACTGGAAGAACCGGAAGGGGATGAGGTTTAAGTCGAAGAAGGGCGAGTTTAGCGGATATGGGATGTTTGCAGCGGTGTCGTTTGATGAGGGGAGGACGTGGCCGGTGCGGAGGCTGATCACGCCTGGAGGGAAGGAGCGGAGCATCAATGGGATTGACCGGGTGATGTTCGCACTTAGTGACACGATGGCGGAGCCGTGCGGCTATCTTTCCGCGATCCAGAGCCGGGACGGGAATGTGCAGCTCATCACAAGCAGGAACCATTATGTTTTTAATCTGGCGTGGCTGAAGGAGCTGCCGGAGGGGCCGTGAACTGCGCAGCTTCGACTGGCAATTTGGGGAGGACATTTCACTATGAAGGCGCAAACGACATGAGACATGCCAACCTCGCCCCACTGCTGAAGCAGACTTTTGGTTATGACACGTTCCGCCCGCTGCAGCGGGAGATCATGGAGGCGGCGCTGGCGGGGCGGGATGTGGTGGCGATTTTGCCGACGGGCGCGGGGAAGTCTCTGTGCTTTCAGCTTCCGGCGCTGGCGCGTGAGGGGCTGACGCTGGTGATTTCGCCGCTGATCGCACTGATGAAGGACCAGGTGGATGCGCTGGTGGCGAGCGGGGTGGCGGCGACGTTTATCAATTCATCCATTCAAGGGAGCGAGGCGCACCGAAGGCGGTCGGGATTGGAAGAGGGGCACTACCAGCTGCTGTATGCGGCGCCGGAGCGGGTAATGATGCCGGATTTTGTAAGCGATCTGCAAAGGTGGAATGTCACTGCGATCGCGGTGGATGAGGCGCACTGCATCAGCCAATGGGGGCATGATTTCCGGCCGGAGTACCGCGCGCTGGGTCAACTGCGTGATGCGCTGCCCGGAGTACCGTTTCTGGCGCTGACGGCCACGGCGACGGAGCAGGTGCGCGAAGACATTATCCGCCAGCTTCATCTGCATGAGCCGGAGGTGTTTCTGGCGAGCTTCAACCGGCCAAACCTGAGCTACACGGTGCTGCCGAAGGCGAAGGCGACGAGCCAGGTGTATGATTTTGTGAGGCAGCGGCCGAGCGAGGCGGGCATTGTGTATGTGCAGTCGCGCAGGAGCGCGGAGAGCCTGGCGGCGGCGCTGACCGCGGAGGGGGTGAAGGCGGTGGCGTATCACGCAGGGCTGCAGCCGGAGGAGCGTGCGGCGAACCAGGAGGCCTTCATCCGGGATGAGGCGAATGTGGTGTGCGCGACGATCGCCTTTGGCATGGGGATCAACAAACCGGATGTGCGCTATGTGATCCATGCGGATCTGCCGAAGAACATCGAGGGCTACTACCAGGAGACGGGGCGGGCGGGGCGCGACAGCCTGCCGAGCGAGTGCGTGCTGCTGTATTCGCGCGGTGACCTGGTGAGGAACCTGAAGTTTCTCGACGAGATGACGGACGCGCAGGCGGCGGAGATCGCGGCGCGGCAGATGCGCATGATGGCGGATTTTGCGGAGGGCACGGAATGCCGCCGTGTGGCGCTGCTGGATTACTTTGGCGAACAGTGGCCGGGGGACAACTGCGGCGGGTGCGACATCTGCCTGCAGCCACGCGAGCAGTGGGACGCGACGACGCATGCGCAGAAACTGCTGAGCTGCATCTTCCGCATCCGGCAGAAGAGCGGATTTAGCACGGGGCTGAATCATGTGGTGGAAGTGCTGGCGGGGGCAAACACGGAGAAGATCCGCAAGTGGTACCATGACCAGCTCAGCACGTATGGCATCGGCAAGGATGTGCCGCGCGAGGAATGGGCGGTGCTGGGGCGGCAGCTCATCCGGGAAGGCTACATCGATGCGACAGCGGATTCGTTTCAGACGCTGAGTCTTTCCAAGAAGGGGCTGGCGACGCTGATGAACCGCACGCCCGTGATGCTGACGCGAGTACCGATAGCCGTGAAGGCGGGCACGAGCACCGGGAAGGTGGCGAAGGCGGGGAGCATCGCGTGTGATGAGGGGCTGTTTGCTGAGCTGCGTGCGCTGCGCAAGCGGCTGGCCGATGAGAAGGGAGTGCCGCCGTATGTGGTGTTTGGCGATGCGAGCCTGCGCCACATGTGCCGTGAGTATCCGCACACGGAGCGGGGTTTTCTGGCGATTCCGGGCGTGGGCAGCCAGAAGCTGGCGGACTATGGCGCGGCCTTCATGGGTGTGATCTCGCAGTGGCTGGAGGGGCATGAAATGCTGAAATTTGCCGCTGAGGCCGCGCCGCCACCGCCGCCGAAGATGAAGAGCGAGGATGGACTGACAGGCACGGTGCTGGAGACGCTGCGGCTGCAACGGCAGGGGCACAGCGCGGAGAAGATCGCCGCACTGCGCGGGCTGGTGGTGAGCACGATTCACAGCCACATCGCGCAAGGGATTCAGCGGGGCGAGGTGAAGGCGGATCCGCGTGACTACTACAGCGCCGAGGAAGAAGCGGAGCTGCGGGCGGCAGCGGCAGAGCATGGGATGGAGAGTCTGGGCAAGCTGAGGGAGGCGCTGGGCAACCGTTATGAATATCCGGTGCTGCATTATTTCCGGGCGTTTGAAACACGGAAATAATCGGATGAGAGCTTTCGATTCTATGAGCATGAACCGCTGCTGTTTTCTTTTTCTCATCCTGAGTCTGGCGTGCCCGGTCTTCGCGCAGGAGGTGCTGCCAAAAACGGCGGAGGTTTTTGAGGTCGATGGGCACAAGGCTTTTCTGTATGCAGCTCCAAAGCCGGCGGAGGGGAAGCCGTGGCTGTGGTATGCGCCGACTTTGAAGGGCATCGGGCTGTTTGGCCGGAAAACGTACACGGATGCGTTTTTGAAGGCGGGCATCGCCATCGCGGGATATGACCTGGGCGAGGTGCGCGGGGCGCCGGGGAGCACGGCGAAGTTCACACTTTTTTATGATGAGATGGTGAAGCGCGGATACTCGCCGAAGCCGATTCTGCTGGGGCAAAGCCGCGGTGGAATGATGACGCTGGCGTGGGCGTTTCGGAATCCGGAGAAGGTGCGCGCGTGGGTGGGGATCTACCCGGTGTGCAATCTGGCGAGCTGGCCGCTGAAGAACTCCAAGGCGCAGACGCTGGCGGATTTTGGGATGACGGAAGAGGAGCTGAACGCGAAGCTGAAGGAGTTTAATCCGATCGACAATTTAAAGGGGTTGCTGGCAAACAAGGTGCCGATGTTTGTGGTGCATGGGGACTCGGATGTGGTGGTGCCGTATGAACTGAACACGGGGCTGCTGAAGGAGCGGTATGCGGCGGGTGGCGGGAAGATCGAAGTGAAGGTGATTCCTGGTGAGGGGCACAAGGTGGGGCCTTCGTTTTTTGAGTGCCGGGAGCTGGTGGACTTTGTGTTGAAGCATGGGGCGAAGTGAGTGGCTTGTGACTCAGGGGGGCAGCGCCAGAGCCGGCTACAAGCCGGCGCTCCCAGTACGGACCAGGACGCGGTGCTCAGGCTGCGTCCTGCTCGCTGAAGATGAGCTTGTTGCAGAAGGGGTCGGTGAGGGTCATGCAGATGCCGCCCCAGAAGGCGTCTTCGATGCCGGGACGGTTGTAGTTGTATTTTTTGGCGAGGAGGTCGGCGTTCCAGGCGCGCAGGTTTTTGCAGCGGATGAAGACGTGAGTGCCGGGGGTGCCATCGCCGTGATGCTCGGAGAGGTGGAGGGACAGGCCGTGAAGGGTGACTCCCATGTAGAGCGGGGCGGTGGGCTCGAAGCGATGCTCGAAATCGACGGTGCAGCCGAGCCAGCCGCAGTAGAACTCGCGGGCTTTGGCTTCGTCGAAGATGCGCAGGACGGGGATGGTTTGCAGGATTTCGATCATGCGCGGAGCTAACGTGGGGCGGATCAAAATCAAAGGTGAAAAAGGCTGGCGGAAGAAGCTGGGGCGGGGCAGTTTTGCTTTCTGCCATGCGACGCTCCTTTCTTTTCACCGCTGTTATTCTGCTTTCATTGTTTGCTGCCAAGGTGCAGGCACAGCAGATTATTTTGCTGAAGCTGGATGATGTGATCGCGCGGCGGGTGGGGACGAAGCCGGTGTCTGACCGATGGCTGAAGGTGCATGACTACCTGAAGGAGAACGGCATCAAGGGATCGTTTGGGATCATCACGGAGTCGCTGGAGAAGGACAATGCGGTGTATTTTCAGTGGCTGAAGGAAGTGCAGGCGGCGGGGATGATCGAGTTCTGGATGCATGGCTATCACATGAAGACGGCCAGTGAGCCGGGGGAGTTTGAGCATGGGACGGCGGAGGAGCAGCGGGCGATTTTGGCGAAGGGAGAAAAGCTGGCGAAGGAGAAGCTGGGCTTCACGCTGCCGGCCTTTGGCCCGCACTGGAGCGGGACGACTGAGGCCACGGATGAAGCGATGGAACTGGTGCCGGAGGTGACGATCTGGCTGTATGGGCCGGAGAAGCCAAAGTACTACAAGCGGCTGAGCATTCCGCGGGTGATGGCGCTGGAGAATCCGACGTTTGTGCCGGACCTGGAGAAATTTAAAACCTTCTATGAAGCGAAGGCGGCGAAGCGGGAGGTGCTGGTGCTGCAGGGGCATCCGGACCAGTGGGATGACAAGCGCTGGGCAGGATTCACCGGGATCATTGAGTTTCTGAAATCGAAGAACGTTGTGTTCATGACGCCTTCGGAGTATCTGAAGAAAACCCAGTCGAAATGATCATGAAATTTTGTCTTCTGTTTGCTGCCCTGGCTTTGGCTGTGACTTCTGCGCGCGCGGCGAATCCGCCGGAGCCGACGCAGGCGGATGTGCCGTATGGGGTGCATCCGCATCAACTGATCGACATTCATGTGCCGCCGAAGGGAGAGGGCCCCTTCCCTGCCCTGCTGTGGTTTGGGGGGATCTGGAAGGCGTCCAAGCATGCGGTGGATGTGAACCGCTTTTTTCCGCATGGGATTGCGGTGATCGCGGTGGAGGTGCGGACGATGGAGGATGCGACGAGGGACAAGGCGGCGGAGCCGATCTCCTATGTGCTGGAGGATGCGATGAGCGCGGTGAAGTTTGTGGTGGAGAATGCGGAGAAGTGGAAGCTGGATCCGAAGCGCATCGCGCTGGGTGGTGGATCGCAGGGGGCGCTGCCGGCGCTGTATGTGGGGTGCAAAGCGCCGGAGCTGGTGACGTGCATCGCGGCGTATCGCTGCCAGCCAACGATTGATCCGAAGCGGATGCAGGAGTGGGTGCCGGGGGTGCAGTGGGGAGCGCCGGCGCTGGGGTGCAGCTTTGAAGAGTCGCTGAAGCGGCGGGATGAACTGCTGCCGGTGATCAAGAAGTGGTCGCCGGACTGGCTGCTGCACAAGAACGCGACACCGATGTATTTTGAGAACGAGTGGGGGATGACGAAGCCGGATGACATCGTGGAGACGAAGGTGGACAGCAGTGGGAAGAAGACGAAGGTGCGCACGCCGCTGACGCAGAACAATTATGACGTGCATTCGCCGGCGTGGGCGGTGGGATTTCAGAAGCTGGCGCTTGCAGCCGGAGCCACCTGCTACGTGAAGTATCCGGGTCATCCCACCGAAGGGTATGACGACATCTGGAATTTCATTGTGAAACAACTGACCGCCAAAACATCCAAGCCATGAAAACACTGATTACCTCCCTGCTCTGCCTTGTCGCTTTTGTCTCCTTTGCCGAGGAGGCGCCGCTGGCTGCGGTGCAGGCGGCGGATGATGCGCGGGTGGCGGCGATGAAGTCCCCGGATCGTGACAAGCTGGGCGCGATTTTTTCGGATGAGCTGCGCTATGCGCACTCATCGGGTGTGGTGGACACGAAAAGCTCGTTCATCGAGGTGCTGGTGAAGGGCACGACGAAGTACCAGGAGATCGATTATGTGGAGAGGAAGTTTACGTTTCCAGCTCCGGGGATCGCGCTGATGACGGGAAGCGCGAACTTTAAAATTGGGACGCAGGCGGGGATGATCGAGCCGACGCTGGCA
Organism: Prosthecobacter sp.; assembly: GCF_044227185.1. GTDB lineage: Bacteria > Verrucomicrobiota > Verrucomicrobiia > Verrucomicrobiales > Verrucomicrobiaceae > Prosthecobacter. The sequence goes on from NZ_JBGAFO010000004.1 coordinate 371,652, forward strand.
TTTTTGGCGGTGTGGCGGCTTGAGGGAGGGACATGGAAGTTTCTGGCGTGGCAGTCGTGCAAGCTGGGGGCTCCGGGGGCTGCGGCGAAGTAGGGTGCCGTGGCGGTAGTGAGCGCTGGCACTGCGTGTGCGGCGGAGCGGGTGGTGCACGCTGCTAGGGGTTGCTGGATGCGGCGAAACGTTGGGTTTGCTTTCCTGTTTTTGCAAAACAACCCAGGGCGGCGCTCGCTCAGGCTCGCTTGCCCTGGGCTATATTACGTCGCCCTTTCAGGGCTGGAGAGCGAAGAGAGCGTTGATGCATGGGCGAATGCCTCGCATGTCAAAGATGCGCATGCGGGGTTCAAGATTGTGCATCAGGTGACTGTGAATGGTGGATAAATGACATGGGGAATCGAGCGTTAGGTGGATGCGCTGAGGCTTTGGGCTTGAGGCGCATTGGATCTTCTATGAAACTGCTTTTTGTGTTCGTCTTTTTTGCTGCGACGTGTCTGGCGGCAGAGCCGCATCTGCCGGAGGGGACGAGGGCGCTGGCTTCGGCGGCGGTGAATGGGAGGGGGCCGCTGGCGCTGGTGAATTTGAATCATCATGTGCTGGGGCATGCGCGGGTGTTTGGGGGGAAGGAGGATGATTTGTTTGTGGCGGGGTATGGGGGGCCGCTGGCGGTGCATTTGTTCCGGTGGGTGGATACGGCGGAGACGGGTGCGCCTGTGTTTGCGCGGCCGGTGGAGGTGAAGTGCGCGTTTAAAGACAAGGGGAGTGTGTTTCAGCGGAAGGATGGTGCGATTGTCGGACTGTGGATTGACAAGGATGCGCTGGTGACGACGGAGTTTGACCGTGAGAAGCTGGAGTTTCGGGAGACGAAACGTGTGAAGCTGCCGGGGGCGGTGAGGTCGCCGGGGAGCGTGGGGGTGCTGCTGAATGAGGATGGCAGCTATGATCTGGCATTTGAGATGTCGAACGGGGGCAAGGGGCCGGAGGGGAGCCCGAACACGGAGGAGTGGCGGCCGTTTAATTCATCGGGGATTGCCGTGGGAGAGCTAAGGTATCGCTATCTGATGGGAGTGACGGACAAAGGAGAAGCGAAGCAGATCACGAAGACGAAGAATGAGGTGTATTTTTCGATGCATGGCATCACGGGGGTGAATCTGGGTGCGGGGCATGAGCGTGATGTGGTGACGGGATCGCGACAGGGGAATCTGGTGTATTACCGGAACAAAGCGGTGAGCGGGTTTGAACTGGAGACGAAGCGACTGATTGCGGGGGAGGATGGGAATGCGCTGAGGCATCCGAGCATCAACCCGAGTGTGTGCGCGTATGGTGGCGGGCTGATCGCGTGCGGTGAGGGGTCGCTGTATTTTTACCGGTTTACGGGGAAGTTCACGCAGGCGGGTGCGCCGGTTTTTACGGAGCCGGTTTCGGTGCTGCAGGAGCATGCGGACCTGTATGCGGGAACGCTGCCGGCACCGACGACGGTGGACTGGGATGGCGATGGGGTGCTGGACATCCTGGCGGGAAATTCGGAGGGATTTGTGCTGTTCTTTAAAAATGTGGGGAGCGATGAGGAGCCGAAGCTTCTGCCGGCGACGCGGGTGCGGGCGGGCGGGCGTGAGATTCAGGTGCAGGCAGGCTATGCGGGGAGTTTGCAGGGACTGCAGGAGGCGCGGTGGGGGTATCTCTCGCCGAACGTGATGGATTGGAATGGAGATGAACTGCCGGATCTGATCACAGGCGACATCACGGGGAACTACATGATCTACATGAATCGTGGCACGAAGGCTGAGGCGAAGCTGGAGGCGGCGCATCCGATTTATTGCGATGGCATTGATCTACACGGGATGTGGCGCTGCCGTGCGGCGCTGGCGAAGATCGGGGAGCGGGTGGCGCTGGCGATCGTGGATGGAGACGATCAGTTTCATCTGTACTGGCGCATTGATGACTTCAATGTGGAGGATGGCGGGAAGCTGCTGCTGGAGGATGGAAAGCCCATAGGTGCAAGTGGTGGCGTGGCGGGAATGAGCGGGAGGTGCAAGCTGGACTTCTTTGACTGGAACCAGGATGGGAAACTGGATTTTGTGATCGGCACGGGACGGGTGTGCTCGATTCCTGACCGGGCGACGGGATACCCGATGGCGGCTCTGGGGCAGAATCCGGTGGTGGGCGGAGTGATTGGGAAACTGGTGGATTCCACGCTGCCGACGAAGCTGAAGAAGACGCTGGGAACGCCGCTGGTGATGCTGAACACGGGGACGAATGCGAAGATGAAATTTGCGAGGCCGCTGACGTTTCAGGATGCGGAGGGCAAGGTCATTCAACCGGGTGGTGCGCACGAAACGGGCGCGGTGGGCACAATGCTGGGTGGCAACGGGCCGAACCTCCTTATCTGCAACGAAGCAGGGAGATTGTTTCTGCTGCCGGGGAAAAAACTGCAAACGAAGCCATGAAGTACTTTTGTTTATTGATCGCGCTGTGCGCAACCGCACTGCGGGCGCAGGAAGTTGTTGTCATTGGAGGGACGCCTGGAGGAATCGCCACGGCGGTGACGGCGGCGAGGCTGGGGCATGCGGTGACGCTGGTGGAGTATCACCAGCGTATTGGCGGGATGAGCGCGAGCGGGCTGGGGGCGAGTGACATTGAAAACCGTGCGATGATTCAGGGATTTTTTCGCGAGTTTGTGGATCGCGTGAAGGCGCGCTATGTGGCGGCTTATGGAGAGAAGTCGGAGGCGGTGAAGCTGTGCAAAGATGGCTACTGGTATGAGCCGAAGGTGGCGGAGGAGGTGCTTGAGAGTTTTGTGAAGGAGCAGCCGGAGATCACGGTGCTGAAGCATCATGAACTGGTGAGTGCCGAGGTGAAGGATGGGCGGGTGGTGGGAGTGACGATCCTGAACCGGGGGACGAAGGAGAAGCGAAAGCTGAAGGCGAAGGTGTTTGTGGATGGGACTTATGAGGGGGATTTGATTGCTGCGGCGGGGGCGGAGTTTCGACTGGGGCGTGAAGGGCGGGATGAGTTTGGGGAGCCGCATGCGGGGCATATTTACAATGTGCCTGGCGGTGAGCGCATCGGTGGCACGGGTGAGGGGGACAAGCGGATGCAGGCGTTTACGTTTCGGATTCCGCTGTCTTCGAATCCGGAGAATCAGGTGCCGCTGACTGCTGCGCCGAAGGGGTATGACCGGGCGCGGTATCTGGGGTATTTTGATGATCTGAAGGGTGGGAGGTTTGGTGAGAATCTGACGACGATTGCTTTCACGGTGAGGAAGCTGCCGAATGAGAAGGTGGAGCTGAACATGAAGCCGCTGCCGCTGGGGTTTGTGTTTGCGGAGGAGAATGCGGGCTACATTGAGGCCGGGTGGGCGGAGCGGGAGCGGATCACCAAGAAGATTCGGGATCTCTCGCTGGGGCTGCTGTGGTTTTTGCAGCATGACAGCGAGGTGCCGCAGAATGCGCGTGAGACGGCGCTGAAGTATCAGCCGTGCAAAGATGAGTTTCCGGAGTATGGGCACTTTCCGTTTCAGCTTTATGTGAGGGAGGGCCGGCGGCTGGTGGGGGAGTTTACGCTAAGCGAGAGGAACATCACGGAGCAGGAGGGACTGCCGTCTGAGAGGAGGCATGAGGATGCGATCGCGGTGGGGGAGTTTCCGATCGACAGTTTTCCGATGCAGAAGCGGCAGCCGGGGGACACGGTGGTGCTGGAGGGTTACCTGGGCATGCTGAAGAAGATCACGCGGCCGTATCAGATTCCGTATCGGATCATGGTGCCGAAGAAGATTGATGGCCTGATCGTGCCGGTGCCTGCGAGCACGACGCATGTGGCGTTTTCAAGCATCCGGCTGGAGCCGACGTGGATGGCGCTGGGGCAGGCGGCGGGAGTGGCGGCGCATCTGGCGATCCAGCATGGCGTGGATTTGCGGAAGGTGCCGGTGGGGGAGATGCAGGAAGAGCTGGTGAGGCAGGGGGCGGTGTTGAGGCCTTGAAGGGGGAACGGAGGTGGGATGGGTGTTTGGGAGCGCTGTGCGGGTTGAGCGCGCTGGGCTCATCTCGCGGAGCGAGATGAGTACTGTACGGCGGGCTGTCGCCATGCCCATCCTACGTTCCGGAGTGGTGCCGCGCGTTATTTGACGAAATCGGTGAAGCCGGATTGGGTTCGTTTGAGTTCGGCTTTCATGGCGGCGCGGAGTTTTTTGAGGCGCTCGGCTTGAGAGGAATCGGTGATGAGGTTTTTGAGTTCTTCGGGATCGTTCTTGAGGTCGTAGAGTTCTTCGCCGGACTTGCCGTCGAGGTAGTGGACGAGCTTGAACTGATCCTGCACGAGGGCGCTGTAGAGCGGCACGCCTTGATGATTGTCCTGCTTGGCGCCGGTGAGGATGGTCTGGCTGACTTTGGCGCCGTATTCATTTCCCATGTGCTCGTAGTAGCATGCGTGCGGCCATGGGGTGTCGGGCTTTTCGAGAAGCGGGGTGAGATCGCGGCCATGGGTCTGCCAGGGGACTTTGACGCCGGTGATGGAGAGGAAGGTGGCGGCGAGGTCGGGGGCATTGACGGAGGCGGCGCACACTTTTCCGGTGGGGAAACGGGAGGGCATACTGATGATGAGGGGGGAGCGGTAGTTTGCGTCATAAGGCGCGAGCTTCGTACGGAAGCCGTGCTCGCCCATGGAGAAGCCCTGATCTGCGGTGTAGATGATGAGGGTGTTTTCGTACTGGCCGGATTCTTTGAGGGCGGCGATGAGCTGGCCGACGCCTTCATCGATGGCGGGAACGCATTCGTTCACCTGGCGCACCCAGTCGTCGAAGCGCTTGCCTTTCTTGCTTTCGCCGAAGGCTTCGCCGCCTTTCCCCGCCATGGGGTGGCCGTCGGGGCCTTTGGTCCAGGCCTGCATTTTGCTGAGGTAGTCGGGCTTGTCCGGGCGTGGTGGGAAGATGTCCGCGGGGATGGGAACCGGGGCATCCTTATAGCTGCCTTTGTGACGTTTGGCGGGGGTGGAGGGGCCGTGAACGCTGCCATAGCATACCCAGAGATACCAGGGCTTTGCGGCATCGCGATTTTTGCCGCGGATGTAGTCGAGCGACCACTGGGTGTAGTTGTCGGCGGGGTAGCCTTCGATGGTCTGCTCCTTGCCATCGACACTCATGATCTGCTGGGTGTAGTAGGCGCCGGCGTTTTCCGGGTGCAGGGGGCGGTTCCAGACGATCTGATGGTCCCAGTCGCGGCCCCAGCCGGTGTCTGTGCCGGTGTGCCATTTGCCGATCTGCGCGGTGTGGTAGCCCTGCCTGCGCATCTCGGCGGGGATGAAGGGGCACTGTTTTGGATCGTAGGTGCTGCCGGGGTATTTGCCCTCCATGGACATGGACTCGATGCCGTGCGGGAAGCGGCCGGTGAGCATGGTGGCACGGGAGGGCATGCACCAGGAGCCGAGATAGGCGGCGTGAAAGCGTGTGCCGTTTTTGGCCAGGGCGTCAATGTTTGGTGTCTTCACCCAGGGCCAGGAACCGGGATAGCAGCCGACGGTTTTTGTCGATTGGTCGTCGGCGTAGATGAAGAGGATGTTGGGGCGCTTCGCCTCCGCGGCGAGGGCGTGCAGCGTGAAGGTGCCGAGGAGGAGGCAGACGAGTGCTTTCATGGTGCGCGGGTTAACGTCGCGCAGGCGGGCTTTGTAGCCGGGAATTGACTCAGGCTGCATTCGTCCCCTGCGAAGGGGGCGGGAGCTTGGCCACGGGCGGGCGGGCGGCTCCGGGAGGCGGCTTCATCATGGGTGGTGCCGGCGGCTTGGCGATGGGTTTCGAAACCGGTGGTGAAGGCGGGCGGGCGAGAGGCTTGGTGGCACCCGAAGGGGGCGGTGGTGGCGGCTTGGCACCCGGGATGGCAGGGGGCGCGACCGGAGGCTTGGCGACTGGGGCGATGGGTGCGGCAGCGACGGGAGAAGCAACAACCGGTGCAACGGCTGCAGGTGCAGCCACCACTGCGGGAGGAACGACCGGTGAAGCAGCCACGGGCGGGGGCTTTGCCACCGGTGCAGCGGAAGGCCGAATGATGGAGGAGAGCACGGAAGACTGCGGAGGGCCGGACGGCGCCGCCTTGGGGGCGTGCACTTTTTGGATCATCTCCCAAAAGCGGAGGCCCCGCAGAAGCGGGTGCGCGCGCAGGGCGGCGAGAACGTTGTCCTTTGTGGCGGGCGGCTCGGTGACGAGGTGGTCGTAGGAGCCTTCGCGCTGGGCGGCGAGCATGCTGCCGAGCGCGATGAGAACGGCGGCCTCCGAAGCCGGGATGTGATGGAAGGTGTTCCTCGACTTGAAGGTATTGAGCAGCTCCATGGTGAGCTGGCCGGAGACGGGGGCGAAGTAGTTGCGCAGCAGGAGGGTGTCTCCAGCGGCCTCCTTGATGCGCTCCAGCACGGCGATGAGGCTGCCGCGCATGGCATCGCTGGTGACGATGCGCACCCGGCCGCCGCCCCACTCAAACCAGCGGTCGGAGCCGTCGAAGTTGTCGTAGGTTTTGCGGATGTCGCCCTCGGTGATGGTGACGGGCGGAGCGACCATGAACTGGATGAGATCACGGGTGCGCTCGCCGAGGTCGATGGCGGTGGGGTTGGCGGTTTCGGCGCGGGCCGCGGCCACAGCCTGCTGAAGGAGTTCGTCCACCTTCTCCGCCAGGGGAGTCTTGGGAACGGCCGACGCGGCAGGAGCAGGGAGAGGCGAGGGCACCGGCACCGCAGCAGGTGCAGGTAGAACAGCCACTGCATGCACCTCCCTGGCCACCTCCGCCACAGGAACCGCTGCGGGCACCGCCGGAGCCGCTGCGGGGGCGACCATGGGAACTGCAGGCGCGGCCACGATCACGGGTGCCGAAGGTGGAGGAGCAGCCACCGGGGCTGGCGGAACTGCGAATACCGGCGGCGCAGCGACTGGCTGTGCAGGCGATGACGGAGGAGCCACAGGCTGCGCAGCGACGGCGCCGATGACTTCAGGCGGCAGAGCCGACGAAGTGGTGCGCATGGCGTAGGCCTCGGCGGCAGCCGCCAGAAGATGACGCGGAAAGATGGCCCCGCCGCTGGTGAGACGTGCCACGTCTTCCTCCAGCAGCGGATAAATGGATGAGGTGATGCCGTCTTTCTGGCGCTGCTCGACAAGCGCAGGAGTCTCGAGGCGGCAATGGAGCAGAAGACGCTTCTGCTCATTGGCGATGGGCAGCATGTCAACGACCGGAAGGCGGAAGCCCAGCGGGGCATTGGAGTCCGGCACACCGACACGGCCGCGAAGGGCCTGAGTGAGGGCGGCATCCCATGCGGCGAAACGTTCAGCCACGAGACCGATGAGCACGACCCAGTTTTCGCTTTGATCAATGAGCGTGAAGAGGAGGCGCTGCATTTCATCGAGCTGCGGCTGGCTGATGACGAGGTCGAGCTGGTCGAGCACGAGGACGGCGGGAGACCCCGCTTGCGAGGCCAGTTTGCCAAAGAGCTGGATGACGCCACCCATTTCCGCGCGTGCCAGCGGCTCCACGACACCGAGGTACTTCAGCTCATTTTCGGTGAGATAGGCGGCGCCGGAGAGCCACTGCGCGGCGAGGTGCTCCTTGTCATCGCGCAGGACATTGAGCAGGCAACGCAGTACGCTGCGGGGCACCATGGGGTGCTCGGCCTCCAGGAGCTGGACCGCCTGATGGATCATCTCCTTGCGGGTTTCGAGGCTGATCTCCGCCCAGGCTTCATGGAGCTGAGGGAAGGTGAAGTCCTGCTCCACCACGGGCTTCAGCAGGGCGTAGGCGAGCAGGCGGAGCTGGCTGTAGGGCGCCTCCCTGCCCTCCTTGCTGCGCGCTGGATGACGCAGGCTGCTGACAAAGCGTGTGAGGATGAAGTTTTCCAAAGCCTCCGGCTGCAGGGGAGGATTGGGCGCATAGGCGTAAAAGATGGAGTCCGCACACTCGCGCCGGAGGCGGGAGAAGAGGTGGGATTTGCCCGAGCCGCCGGCACCGCGCACGAAACGCACCTGGCTGCGGTGCTGGCCGCGGACCTGGTCCACCGCGATGCGCAGGGCGCCAAACGGCACGGAGTGGATGTAGGGCACATCCAGAAAGGAGGCGGCATTCCAGAGGTCGTTCTCGCCCACGCTCGTGGAAATGAAGGGATTCAGGTCAGCATAAGAGGGCATGGTCTTAGGAGTCAGTTCGGGAGGCTGGAAAAAACGGAGCGGGATCAGGAAATCCAGCACCAGGAATAACCGGGAGGACCGAGAGACATCGGAACAAGCAGGGCGCGTTCATGTTCCGGGAGATCTTGCGGCCTTTCACAAGGTTCTAACAGGAGGTGGCCATTGTTGTAAAGCATCTCAAGCAAACTTCGTAAAACCTGACTATCAGCCACTGTGCCGCGTTCCGCCGCCCAGGCCTGATAGTGGGAGAAGGTGCGGGGGATGGGGATCATCATGGTGGAGGAGCGGGCGCGGTCGAGGTCATACCAGGCGCGCAGCTCGGCCTCGCCGGGAGGAGCGAGGGCGGACTCCGCCGGTGGTGGTGACGGTAGCGGCTGGGCAGGAGCGGAGGCATCCAGCCAGGCGAGGAGGTCTTCCAGGGTGGCGGGCTGGGAGCGGAGGCTGTTGACTGCGTCGAGCGTCTTTTTCAAAGCACGGCGCTGGGCGATGCTGAGAAGTGCTGAAGGCAGGGGCCGGCGGGAGAAGACGAGACGCCTGGTGCCGGGAAGCACGAAGGCGGCACCCTGGGCGACGACTCCGGCCAGGGCCGGCTCAAAATGAGGATGCAGCGCGGAGGGGAGCTTTGCTTTCAGCTTTGCGGCGGGCTGCTCTTTTTTGGCGGAATGGACCGCGTTTTTCAAGAGGGCTGTGGCAGCCGCCTCGGAGCTGTGTGGCGTGAAGAACGGGTGTGCGCCGGGAATGCGGTGCAGGGTGCCGGCGGCTGTCAACTGATCCAGTGCTGCGGCAACGGCCTTGGGCGTAGCGGCACGACCGAACTGCGGCCTGATGAGCCTGGTGATCTCCGTGGCTTTGAGCGGGAGCTCACTGCGGGTGAGGGCCTCATGGATGGCGTGATCGAGAGTCATGGCGGGTCAGCGGCGGGTGGTGGCTGTGTGGAGGTCCAGCCAGCCTGTGACGTCCTTCACCACTTCCTCGCGCTGCACATCGTGCAGCAGCAGATGATAGGAACGGGTGTACCAGAGGAGCTTTTTGTCGCGGCTGCGGATCTCGGCGAAGAGGGACTGGATTTGATCGGCGGAGGAGAGCACATCATTGGGCGAGGCCACAAAGAGGACGGGCATTTTCAAATGATGCGCGGAATCCGTGTTTCCATCCAGCATGCCGCCGATGGTGGACAGAAGGCGCAGGGAAAAAGAGCTGACGTGGTGGGGAGTGACGGCCATCTGGCCGCCGTGCGTGGAGTGGGAGGTGACCTGGATTTTTTTCTCGTCCACGCCGGCGAGCTCGCCGAGAGTGTAGCGTGTGCGCGGAGAGAGCCTGGCGGCGGTTTCGAGGAGAAAGCGCTGGAAGCCGCTGATGGTCTTGCGCAGGCCGGCGACGGGGGAGGCCATGATGATGCCAGCGGGATCAGCGCGGTTTCCAAGGAGGTCCGCGGCGGTGTGCAGGGAGATGAGGCTGCCGAGGCTCTCGCCGTACCAGAACACGGGTGTACGGGGGTGCCTGCGTTTCACCAAAGCGTGAAAGGTGGCGAGATCGCGCTGCCAGGCGGTGGCATTTTTGATGTCGCCACGCTCGGAGACGACGGGGTCATTCCCCTGCCCGCGCAGATCGTAGGCATAGACGGTGTAGCCATGCGGGGGGAGCTGCTCGCCCAGATACCAGAAATCTGACTTCGCGCCGCTGAGGCCATGCACCGCGATGATGATGGCGCGCGGTTTCACGCCGGCAGGAACCGGCCATGATTTGCAGGGCATGGTCTTGCCATCGTTGCTCACCCATTCATCGGTGCGCAGCGCGGCGGGGCCGCCGGTGATTTTTTTCACGGAAGCGCAGCTGCTCAGGACAATGACGACCGTGAGCATGAGCAGGCGCTGGAGAAATGGTGCGGTCATGGGTCAAGGGAGAACGGCCAGCGCGGACTCCACAAACTTCACCTGCACGCGCACGCGAGTGTCGAGGGCGAACTCCGAGGGGGACTCAAACGTGAGGGTGACGGGGCAGCCGCGCACGTGAAGCTCGATGGCCTCCGGCATGCCGGGAAGGTGCGTGGGCAGGGTGCGGCGGCGAATGACGCCGCCGCGCGCCCGCTGGCCGTCGATGTTTGTACGCGGATCTGGCGCGATGGTGGGGGCGCAGCGCCCGATGATTTCATGCCCCTGGGTCTTCCGCGCGTGATTGAGCTCATAGAGGTAGATGCCCTGGCCGTCGTAGTCTTCATGAAGGCAGAGGCCGAAGCGCATCGCACGGCCGGTGATCCACTGCTGCCAGGGGCCGCAGATTTCATCGGATGAATCGTGGAAGCGGCGGTTGATGTCGAGGCCGCGGTGATCGAGCCGTGTGTTGAGGACAAGCCCCGCGGGATTGAGGCAGGGGGCGATCAGAAAAGATCCGCGCCTGAGGTCCTTCAGGTGCTTTTCCGCCCAGGTGAGCAGGCCCCAGGCCGCGGCCGCCTCATCTCCATGCACGCCGCTGGAGAGATAGACGGCGGGCTCGCCAGCCTTTGCGGCGGCGGATTCCAGCGCGAGCACTGGCATGCCTGCCACCTCGCACAGGACCGTGGCCCGACAACCGGCGGCACGTGCGAGCATGCGCCAGCGCTGGATGAGATGCTGTGCGTCATGCGCACGATGAGTGGGGAGCAGCTTCACGCGCGGGAGAATGGCCGGGGCCGCCCATTCGTCATTCTGAATTCGTCATTCATGCCTTTTTCTTCTTCGCCTTTCCCTGCTTTGCGGGAGGAGCCGGCTTTGTGCGGCCTTCATTCTTGGCGACGTCTTCGGGCTCGGGAATGCGACCCTGGTCATTCGTCTGCTCGATCCAGGCATCCAACACCGAGCTGAGGCGCTCGCGCGCGGCGCGGTGCTCGGGGTTGTTTGATTTTCCGAGGTTGTGGATCTCAAAGGGGTCTTCCTGAAGATCGTAGAGTTCTTCCTCCGGCATGGTGGGTGCGGCGAGCACGGCCTGGGCGGGGGTGAGCTTGTCCTGCGCGGCGAGTTCCTTGATGAGATTCCACACGGGGTACTGCTTCTCCTTGTAGGCGTTGTGCTGGAGGAAGGGGCGGTCCGGGGTGAAATTGTGGATGTAGCGGTAGCGGGCATCGCGCACGGTGCGGAAGCGGAAGACGGTCATGTCGCAGCGGTCACGCGCGCCAAACACATACTCGCGCGGCGGCTCGGCATGGGCGCCCATGAAGACCTGGCCCTGCATGCCCTGGGGCTTGGCAATGCCGGCCCATGAGAGGGTGGTGGCGGTGAGGTCGATGGACATGAGAAGGCGGTCGCTGACTTTTCCGGCTTCGTAGCCGGCAGGAGCGGGGATGGCGGAGGGCCAGTGCATGATGAGCGGTGTGTGCAGGCCTTCTTCGTAGCAGAATTGTTTGGCGCGGACGTGCGCGGCGCCGTGGTCACCCATGAAGCAGATGACGGTGTTTTCCATGAGGCCGTCACGTTTCAGAAGCTCCATGACCTTGGCGATTTTGCGATCAAGCTCCGTGGCGGCGTCGAGATACTGCGCCATGTCTTTGCGGGTGACTTCATGGTCCGGGTAATAGGGGGGAATTTCAACTTTGGCAGGATCGGCATGAGGGGGAGCGTGGAAGGTGCGGTGGGTTTCCTGGAAATTGAGCTGGGCGTAGAAGGGCTGGTGCTGTTTCAGGTCGTCCCAGTTGGCGGAGTCGAAGGGCCTGGCGGGTTCTTTGAAATTCCAGTCGGTCTTGCCGGTGCCTTTGAAGCCAGCCTCGGGTGGCAGGTCCCTGACGTTTGCGGTGAAGTAACCGGCGTCGCGCATGCGCTCGCTGATGACTTTCACGCCTGCCGGAAGGGTGTAGCCGTCATCGCGATGGGAGCGGTGATTGTGCGCGCCGATGGTGGTCTGATACATGCCGGTATTGAAAGCGGAGCGGCTGGCGGAGCAGACGGGCGCGGTGGTGTAGTAGCGGGTGAAGCGCATGCCTTTGGCGGCGAGGGCATCAAGCACCGGAGAGGAAACCTCCTTGGCGCCGTAGCAGCCGAGATCCGGCCCGAAGTCCTCGGCGATGAGCCAGAGGATGTTGGGGCGCTTTTCCTGAGCGTGGAGGGAGATGGCGAAAGCAAGACTGAGAAATGCGAGGAGACGGATCATGCTCACAGCATGACTAAGAATGCCCCACTGACGCAAGAACGTATTTGCATCAGGCTCCGGCTCATCACGCTACAGGCGAACCTTTATTGCATCATTTTCTGCGCCGTGGAGATGATGCGCTCCTCAAGTGTATCCGCGAACTTGTCCGGATGCAGCGGGTTGGACCAGTACATGAGCGAACGAAAGGCCTCATAGCCCCCCTCCAGCAGCACGCGTCTGCTCGGAATGTAGGCGAGGATGTCGTTGCTGTAGCCTGCGACCCACAATGCTCCCGGCCCTTTGAACTCGCGCTTCAGGCGCAGCGAGTAGTCCACACACGTCTCACCGCTGAGAGCCACGAAGGTCAGGTCATGACCGAAATGCACCACCTGAAGCGGGTAGTCGTAGTGGTCGCGGAGTCCGCCGTTCTTGGTGGCATACAACCGCTTTTCATCCCACTTGCGCTGATAGACCTCGTAGCTTTTTTCATAGCCTTCACCTGTGCTCAGCCGTTTTTCGATCTGGTCTGCCGTGGGAATGGACTGGTAGTCGAGTCGTGTGGTCTGCCAGTCAATGCGAAGCGGGCCATGCAGCGGTTTTGGCTTCGCATCCAGCGCCGCCTCCACCGCCGTGGCGAGGCTTTGGCCGTGGCGCAGGCTGAAGATGGGACTGAAACGTGGATACGCGTTTTGATCACCCCCGCAGCCCATCATGAACAATGCGATGGTGCCTGGATGCGCCTCCTCGATCAACTGCTGCGCATGACCTGCATAGTCACCGTGCCATTGCTTGATGCTCATGGATGTGTTGTGGCAGGCGTAGCCAAACACGATGGCGCTCAGCCTGCCTGCCGTGGTTTGAACCGTAAGCACGGGCACATCGTGATCCACCACGCCCTCGGGATTTGGGCTGTTCAAGTAGGGATCTCCGGCGGGCTTGTCGCTCTTCAGCCTGCGGTTCATGGCGAAGCCGCAACGTGCATGGCCGTAACTGATCGTGGCTGGCTCAAGGTGCTGCAATGACTCGCCGATGGCGGCGACGATCCTGTCCCTCAGCCATGCGTTGTAGCGCAGGCAGCGCTCCTTCCGAAGCGGATCGGTGAAGCTCATGAATTCGAGCTCGGTGTAGCGCAGTTCCGGGCCACAATGCGTATGCGAGCAGTTCAACAGCAGCGCTTTCTCCGGCAGGCCAAACTTTGTCTTCGCGGCCTCCGCCACTGCATCGCGAAGCTGAGCTGTCACCTCAACTAGATCGAGCGTGACCATCACGAAGCGTTCCCCCTGCGCATCCTGAAGCGCCAGCGCCTTTGCGTGCAGCTCCATCGCCGTTCCCTCTGCGGGAACCTCACGGTTTGCGAAACCGGCGAGATACATCGGCTCTGTCGGAGTTATCACCGTTTTGGCGGCCGCTGCTTTCCATTCGGGCGTCTGTGCTGAGGTCTGAAGAACAAAGGCGAAAGCGAAGGCAAGGATCGGGAAAACGGGCTTCATGATCGGAATCATACGCATCAAGCAAAGCGGATATGCCAAGCTGATGTTTGGAATGACAGGGATCGAGGATTATGGGAGCCTGCGGACGCCGTCTGCGGCGGAGCAGCGCTGAAAACGCTGCTGGAGGGCACGGTGTGGGAAGAAGACGATGGATTTGCTGCCCGGATTGGTGGTGCAGTAACCCAGGGCGGTGCTCGCTCAGGCTCGCTTGCCCTGGGCTGCGATAGGCCGCACCTTTGGTGCTGATGTGTGCCGGGACCAGGTGTGATTACCACTGCTCGTGGACATGTGAAACAGGCGCGAAAACCTGCCTTAACCAAGTGCCATTCATGACTGGGTTTCGCTTCTGACGACGGAGAACCTTGGCTGAACGATTACTCGCGCTTGCTCAACAGATACTTGAGCAGCTCCAGGGCTTTGCGCTCGGGGAGGGATTCGAGGAGGCCGGGGGGCATGAGGGAGACGGGCATTTTCTGGCGGTCTTTGAGATCGGCCTTGGAGATGATGACCGATTCCGTGACTGTGCGGGCGGTGATGGCGGTGTTTGTCTCCTGCTCAATGACGCCGGAGATAACGCTGCCGTCTTTCTTTGTGAGGACGTGGAGCTGGAAGTTGTCGCCCACAACGGCATTGGGGTCGATGATGTTCTCGAGGAAGTAGTCGAGGCCGTTGCGCCAGGATCCGGCGAGGTCGGGGCCGAGCTTGCCGCCGACGCCGCCCATGGCGTGGCAGACGGCGCAGACTTGCTTGAAGGTTTCTTCGCCTGACCTGGCATTGAATGCCCAGAGTGGGGCGGATTGATAGGCTTTCTTGAATTTGGCGATGCTGGCTTTGGCGGCTTCGCTGGAATCGTTTACCTTGCCCCAGGTGGCATCGAGCAGGGTGTTGATCTCGGCGTTGTTCAGATTGCGCATCTGGCGGATTTGCAGGGAGCTCAGATATTTCTTTTCGAAGGTGCCTGATTTGACGGCGGTGAGCAGCGGCAGGGCGAGTTCGGCGCGGCTGGTGAGGGTGCCGAGGGCGGCGCTGCGGTCGGTGTCGTTGAGTTTGGAGAAGCGGCTCATGAGCGCTGTGGCCGTGGCGGGATCGCTGGAGCGAGAGAGAAGAGGGATGACGGTGCTGGTGAAGGCGGGCTGATCGAGGAGTTTGGCGAAGATGGGTGTGGCTTCGGTGTCGTTGACGCGCTTGAGGAGATCGAAGGCGGTGCGGCGCTGGGGCAGTGGCTGAGAGTCATCGGCGAGGATGCCGCGCATTTTGGCGAGCACGGCTTTGTCGCCGAAGAGGGCGGAGAGCTGATCGGAAGTAGCGCCGGGGAATTTGGTTTGCAGTTGCGGCCAGGCTTTGGGCATGGCGGCTTTGGCTTCGTCCTTCATGCCGAAGGCGAGGATTTTGAGATCGCGCTCGGTATGGATGGTGGGGATGAGAGCATCGCGGCCTGCGGGAGTCGTGGAGGCGAACCAGCGGATGGAATCGGCGAGAGATGGGAGAGGTGTTTTGGCGGCGAGGGCGAGGCCGCGGGGCCAGTCTTCGGCAATGATGCGGCCGAGGCCGAACCAGATCATCTTGGGGAGGAAGCGGTCGTCTTTGTCTTCGCCGTGCATGGCGAGGGCGGAGGCGACTTCCCAGACGGTTTTGGTGTCGAGATTTGGCAGTGCTGAAGCGAGGGCGAGGCGGACGGTGGGTGAGGGGTCGGTCTGGGCGAGCTTGAGGAGGGTGGCGGCGCTGAGCTTGGGCTTGCCGGGTTCTTCGGTGGCGAGCTGGATGGCCCAGGAGCGGATAACGTCGTCTTTGTCCGTCAGTTTTTTTGCAAAGTGCTCTTCCAGACGAGTTAAACCTTCAGTAGTGAAGATCGTAGGATTGTAGATAGCAGGCGCGATCCAAAGCATGCTCAGCTTACGGTCGCGGTCGGGGTGTGAAGGAGAGTCATTCAGTGTGAAGTATCGGCCAAGGAATTGTCTTTGTGGCTCTGTTGGGTTGCTTGCCATCTCCCGAATCATCTTTCGCCCCATCCGCGCGGCCCACTCTGCATCGATTTTGGAAGTTGGAGCCTCAGGTTCGAAGATATTCCGCCCTGACACCACAGAACCGTCCCTAAACGCTCCGGCAAGCCACTCCAGCCCCGTCAAATCCACCTTCACCGGCTTGTAAGTCTCTTTCCATGAGATGCGATAGATGCGGCCGTTGGTGCGGTCCCATTTTTCGTCTTCGGGGTTGTGGCAGTGCTGGGTGTCGGTCCAGTCGATGACATAGACGGCACCATCGGGGCCGGTCTGGAGATCGACGGGGATGTAGTCGGGAGCGGGGCTGTAGAGGAGGTCGTAACCGGCGTGGAAGGTTTCGTAACCGCTGCCGGTGCGGACCATGTGCTGCTGATTGATCTGATGGCCGTGGAGGTTGTGCGTGAAGAGGTGGTCGCGGTAGATGGCGGGCCAGTTGTCGCCGTTGTAGATCAGGGTACCGACGTGGGAGTGGCCGCCATAGACGGCGGTGGTGCCGGGCTTGCCTGCGCCGCCTTCGCCGCTGTCGTAACGGGCGGAGGCGGGGAGGAAGTTTTGCAGATCGGGGGCGAAGTCGGGCGCGGTGGCGGAGATGAAGGGGGCGTATTTGCTGTTCGCCTGATTCCAGAAGTGGCCGTTGCGGATGGCGTTTGTGGTGCCGCCTTTGCCCCAGAAGCTGC
The DNA here is from genome assembly GCF_044227185.1 of Prosthecobacter sp. GTDB lineage: Bacteria > Verrucomicrobiota > Verrucomicrobiia > Verrucomicrobiales > Verrucomicrobiaceae > Prosthecobacter. The sequence goes on from NZ_JBGAFO010000004.1 coordinate 388,063, forward strand.
GGCAGTGGGTCATGAAGAAGTGGCCGTTGCTGTTGTAGTCGAGGCCCCACTGATTGCTGCCGCCGTGGCAGAAGATTTCGAAGACATGGCGAACGGGGTGGTAGCGCCAGACGCCGGCGTTCATAGGGATGCGCTGGTCATCGGGCGTGCCGGGCTTGCCGATGAGTGACTGGGTGAAGACGCCCTGATTGCCGTAGAGCCACCCGTCGGGGCCCCAGGTGAAACTGTTGAGGGTTTCGTGGGTGTCCTGGTAGCCCCAGCCGTCGAGGAGGATGTGGGCGGTGAAGTTGAGGCCGGGGACTTGTGCGATGGGAAGGGTTCCTGCGTTACTCGGGCCAGGAATGGCCCGGGTACTGGGGAGGGGCTTGTCGCCGTCTCGGGGGATGAAGAGCAGATAAGGAGCTGCGCCGATCCAGACGCCGCCGAAGCCGACTTCGATGCCGCTGACGAGGTTCAGGCCTTCGCAGAAGATTTTCTTGGTTTCGAAGGACCCATTGCCATCGCTGTCTTCGAAGATGCTGATGCGGTCCTTCCCCTGCCCTTCGGGCTGGCGATTGGGGTAGCTGAAGGCCTCAGCCACCCACATGCGGCCACGCTCATCGAAGCAGAAGGCGATGGGCTGGCGTACGTCCGGCTCGGCGGCGATGAGCTCGACCTGGAAGCCGTCCTGCAATTTCATACCAGCAACGAGTTTTTGGGCAGCTTCGTCTTTGATGCTGGTGGGTTTGGCGGGATTGGGCAGGAGGTGCCAGAGGACGGGGCTTTCATCGCCACGCTTGGAGCGGTCTGCGCTGATGCTCGGAGCTGCGATGGCGAAGGTGGGCTTTTGATCGTGGAAGACGAAGTCGTCGAAGTTCACGTGGCCCCAGCCGGCCTTGGACTGGTCGATGATGCGGATGAAGATGCGTTTGCCGGCGACGGTCTTCGCATCGGCGGCTGCGCCGATGAGGAAGCTGGCCCAAGGATGAGACGCAACAAAGCTGGTGGAGGTGAGAGTGCCGGTGCCTTTGTCGCCGAGGCGCTCGTAGCCGCCGAGCCAGAATTTGCCGGCGTGCTGGGAGTTGCCGCGTTTGCGGGTGGCGACGGTGTCGCCTTCGATGGGCTGCTTGTCCCAGGCATCCCCTTCGGCTTTCCAGCCGGAGAGGGTGCCGGTTTCGAAGCCGAGATTGAGCTCGGCGGGCGGTGAGATGGAGGGGACGTCGGCAGTGATGGGACTGCGGGCAGGAATGCCCGCGGTACTGCGCTGCGGCATGGCGGTTTTGCCGAGGTGGGTGAGCTGGATGTTGCGGAATTGAATTTTTGCAGGCCCGGGGCCGCTGTGGAGCTGGAAGGCGATCTTGCCGCTCCATTCGGCGGCTTTGGCTTCGTGGTCATCGAGCACGCTCATGAGGATGTCGTTCACGCGAACCTCGACGTGCGATGCGGTGGCGGTGATCTGGTACTTGTTCCAGTCGTTTGCCTTGATGACGCTGGCGAGGCTCTTCGGCTCAGCGAAGACATCGGCCCATCGGCGGCCATCGGGTGCGATGCTCACGCGTGAACCGCGCTCGACGAGAAGCGCACGGCCGTGCTCATCGTAGATGCGGCCGAGCCAGACGGCGCCTTGATCGAGATCGGCCTGATAGCCGCTGGCGTGGCCGTCCGGGCTTTGCTGGCAGCGGTACTGAATGCCGGAATTGGCACTGGGGCCGCCGGTGATGCGGAACTCGACGGTGAGATCGAAGTCGTGTACCTCGCCATCCCAGAAGATCCACTCATTGCCTTTGAGCTGCTGGTTCGCGGGAATTTCACCGGTGATGGCGCCGTCTTCCACACGCCAGTGCTCGGCCTTGCCAGACCAGTGCGAGAGCGTCTTGCCGTCGAAGATCGATTCAGCGTGAAGCAGCGGTGCTGCCAGCAGGAGGGCGCAGAGAAGTTTCATGGCGGTCGGAGCAGGGTTGGCAACCTGCTTATACAACCACCGGCCTCAGCATGATACAGACATGATTTTGGCCGAATCGGACATGAAGGTCACTTTTTCAGCACACTGCTCACAAAGGTATCCAGCGCTTTCGTGGCGGGATCATCGGGGAGGCCGAGGTCGTTGTTAAGCTTGGAATGGTTGGTGTCCTTGCCGCCAAAAACAGTGGTAGGCACGCCGGCTTCCTTCAAGGCATTGCCAAGGCGGGCGGCCTGGGCGCCGGTGTCCGGATGTGCGGCCACGTACAGGATGAGGAAGGGCGGGATGCCCTTGCCTTTGGCGATGTGGGTGACGGCGGAGAAGTCGATGTGCTTCTCGGGAGTGCCGCCGAATTTTTCGCGGTGGCCGTTCACGCGGGGTGGCAGGTGGTGGACGCGCAGGCGGGTCTCGGCTGTTTCGATGATGGCGGGGACGTCGTAGGTATCGCCGTCCACGGGAACGCAGCCGATGAGGCAGTCGAAGGACGCGCCTTCGGCTTTCAAATAGCGGTCATCGGTGCAAAGAAGAGCGGCGAGCTGGGCACCGGCAGAGTGGCCGCCGACGAGCACGCGCTTGGGATCGCCACCGTATTCGGCGATGTGTTTTTCCATCCAGCCGAAGGCCTTGGCGACATCGCGGGTGAGGGTGCCCATGTCCACCTCGGGGAGGAGGCGGTAGTTCATGGCGAGAAAGACGAAGCCTTTGTCCATGAACCACTGCGGCTTGAGGGCCACGTCCGATTTGTCTCCCTGCTGCCAGCCGCCGCCGTGAATCCAGAAGACGACCGGAAGATTTTTGGCGTTCGGCGGGGAGTAAACATCCAGCACGTGGCGCGCGTGGCCATCCTCCATGTAGGGAATGTTGGATTTCACGTTCTGGGAAAACGCGGTGGCGGCAAACGCGAGAGTGGCGAGGAGGACGAGTTTCATGGTTGATAGAACTTGTGACCAATACGCTGGCATTCCGGCTTACTTCCGCGCAGGCACGTACTTCGCGACATCGCGCAGGGCGATGACTTTGCAGCCTTCGTCCTTGAGGTGCTGCATGTAGGCTTCGAACTTGGCGGGGTCGGTGTTGACCCAGGGGTGCTTGATGTCAGGCACGCCGTGGAAGGTCATGACGGCGATCCTGCCGTCCTTGGCCTGAGCGACGGCGGCCTTGAATTGCTCGAGCGTGCTATCCGGTTTGCCGTCAAAGGCTTGTGGCAGGGTGAGAGGATCGTCTGTGGCGGGGTCGTAGGCTCTGGCGCCGCCGGCACGGGCGAACTGGTAGCCGCGCTCGCGCAGGAGCTTGACGGCCGGTTCGCTGGTCTGATAGCCGGGGAAGCAGAAGCTGACGGGCTTGGGAATGCCGTATTTGACGCACTGCTGCTCGATGAACTCCACATCCGCGGCGAGCTGGTCGGGCTTCTGCTTTGCCACACCGGCGTGCTTGCGGGTGTGGTTGCCGATTTCGAATCCGTCTGTGTCGAGAGCTTTGATCTGCTCCCAGGTCATGTAGTGCTCCTTGTCCACGAGGAACTCGAAGCCTTCGGTGATGAAGAAGGTGGCGCCGAAGCCGTGCTTTTTCAGCAGAGGCGCGACGAAGGTGGCGTGGCTGGCCACGGAGTCATCGAAGGTGAGAACGACGATGCGCTCCGCAGCGGGTTCGACAGCCGTGGTGCGCCAGGCGAAAGTGAGCGTGAGCAGGAGGGCGGCGATGGCGAGATGTGCGGGCTTCATGCGAGGTCACTTCACTTTCCAGATTTTCACGTCGTCGATCCACACGGTGCTGGGCACAAGGAAGCTGAACCAGCGCTTCATGGGATGGGCGTAGCCTTCCGAATGGTGGCTGGCGAGCACTTTGCCATCCACACTGAGGCGCATTTCATCGCCTTCGGTGACGAGGACGAGCTCGTGCCATTCATGGTCGGCCTTCCACGGGACGACGACCTTTTTGGAATTGAGCAGGGCTTCCAGGTCGGCAGGCAGCTTTTCTTTGCGGGCCAGGAAGTCATCGCGCTTCTTCTTGACCTCCAGATTCATGACGCCTGTTTTGTGGTCGATGAGGGTGATGCTGCTCTGGCTGAGAATGCCGTAGCAGAGGTGGCCGGCGTGCACGCCTTTCAGCTCGCGGTCCACAAAGCCAAGCTGGAGTGATTCGCCGGGATTGAGACCGGGGAAGCGGAAGCGCACGACCGCTCCGCCATCGGTGAAGCCGGCCTCGTGATGGATATGGGCGGCATGACCGGCCTTCTTTGTGGCGCTGGCGATTTTCAGGATGCCGCCGTCGAGATCTGCCATCTTGATCTGCGGCACACGGTCGGCCGTAGCGCTGTTCCAGCCGTTGCCGATGGCCTTGGCGAGATTGCCGTTTTCTTCGCGCTCAAAGGCGTCGTGGAAGATCATCTGGCCTTTTTCGCGAAGCCAGGCGGCATCGTCGCCGGCCATGGCTGTGAGGGGCAGAAGCGCTGAGGCGAGGAGGATCGAGAGAGAACGTTTCATGGATTTACGGAGCAGGTTCCACGTCAATGTAGAAGCCGCTGAGCTTGGGCGCATCATGCATATAGAGAAGCCGGCCGGGGCTGATCTCGCGGATGCTGGTGTAATTGAAGCCGGTTCTTTCAGAAATCACATGATGGGAGGGCCAGGTCTTGCCGCCATCCAGGCTGAACATGAGGCAGCTCGCAGGGCGGCCGTAACTGCAAGCAAGCACGCCGTTGCTCATCAGCACGAGATCGGGGAGGACTTTGCCGACTTCGAGATCAACGGGCTGGCTCCAAGTTTTGCCCCCGTCGTGAGAGAACATCTGCCGCATGAGTGAATTGCGGTCGCCGCGAATGACGGCGGTCTGTTCGGTGGCGCTGAGGCGCACGACGGCCGGCTCGCCGCCGGGACCCACGACAGAGAAATGCGTCCATGTTTTGCCTTCGTCCGTGCTGCGCATGAGGTGGGACCAGCGCTCGGTGCTGTTGCGGCCGGTTGGAAGTTTCACCGATTTTCGGCTCCAGACCACCATGGTGATGCCGCCGTCATCATCGTTCCAGATGTGGCGTTCGCAGATGGTCTGGTCGCTTTTGGATTCATTGGCGTACTGCTTTGGCAGGATGATCTCATTGTCCACCATGGTGAAACTGGTGGCGTCTGCATTGAGCCGCACGGTCTTGCCCACGACGCGGCCGTCTGGCTGGGTGCGAGTCCAGCGCGAGATGCCGAGGATGGTGCCATCCGGGCGGCGGAGGCAGGGCAGCGGGGTGGTGTCGATCTGGTCGAGGCCGGGGATGGGAGTCCAGCTTTTGCCCGCATCGGTGGATTTGAGCAGGCCGTAGGGCTCGTAGAAAGCATCAGGTCCCTGAGCGACGCTGGTGAGGAGAAGGCCCTTCCCCATGTCATAGAGATAGGGGCGCGTCTGCTTCACGTCTTCGCGGGGGATCTGCCATGGCTCGCTGACCTTGATCTTGACGGGGTCGGGCAGCGGAGGTGTGGCGGCTTTGCGCACGCCGAGTTTCACGGAGGACCACACGGCCTCGCCAGTGGCGGCTTTGGCGCTGGATCCGAATTGAATGAAGGGCTCGGGTGAATCGGCAGGTTTCCAGAAGGCATTCTGGCCCACGATCTTCTGCACGCCGTCCACCCACATGCTCATCTCGGTCTTTTTAATGACGAGACGATAGGTGTGAAAACGGTTCGCTGTGTCCATCGGGATGAAGCGGTCCGTGAAGCTGGTGGCCTGTGCGGGGAACAGGACCAGCCCCTCCTGATGATGGCCATCGCTGACCTGGACCATGACCGGAGCGCCATCGCGCCAGGGCCAGAGCGAGGTGGCGGGTTTTTTCTTTTGCGAGCCGGTGATGGCCCCGGTTTTTACCGTGGCCTCCACGATGATTTCGTCCCCAGGATGCGCAGCCCACGGAGCACGGAAGTGTCCGAATTCATTGCCATCGTCCGCGATGCGCAGGCCCTCCGCCTCGACCTTGGCGTTCGTTTTGCCGACGGTGGTCCAGGGAGCCTCGGGCAGAGTTTTGCCTTCGTAGGTGATGAGCCAGGTGATGTCATCCGCGGCAAAGAGCGGGCTGCTCAGTGCCACCGCAGCGCATGAGAGAATCAGGAATTTCATGATGGAGATACCGAACTGCCGGTCACTTCTGCTTGGCGTCCTGTTTCTGCTTTGCTTTCTCAGCGGCGGCTTTGGCCCGGGCTTCAGCGGCTTTCTTCGCAGCCTCGATTCCGGCGGCCTCCAGCGGAGGCCAGGCGGCCTTGGCTTTGGCGAGTTCGGCGGTGTTGAGGCCAAAGGCCTGAAGCACGCCGATGGCCATGAGCTTGTTGCCCTCCACGTTCATGTGGACGCCATCGCTGGTGAGCACTTTTTCGTTGGGCTTGTTCTCGGACTTGAGGCGTTCCTGGAACATGGCGTTCAGGTCGGCGAGCGGGATTTTCTTTTCCTTCGCGAGCTGACGGAGGAAGGCATTGTAAGGAGCAAGCAGGCCGTTTTCTTTGCTGGCGGGGTTCTCCTGAATCACCGTGGCCGTCAGAATGACCGGCTTCACACCAGCGGCCTGTGCCTGATCGATGATGGCGGTGATGTTCTTTTTGTAGGTGCCGCGGGTGGTGACCTTGTCATCGTAAGTACCGGCCTTGGCCATGGCATCATCGAGAGGAACGCCGCGCTGGCCGTGCCAGACATCGTTCACGCCGCAGCTCAGCGTCATCCACTGAGGCTTTTTGCTGAGCACGTCTTTCTCGAGGCGGGCGAGCATTTGATCCGATTTATGACCTCCAATGCCCGCGGGCACAGCTTCAGCCTTGATGCCGTTGGCTTCCAGACCGGCCATCACGAGACGCACATATCCGGCGGGGTTGCCCCAGCCGCCGGCGGTGATGGAATCGCCGAGAAAGGCGATTTTATCGCCGTTTTTCACGGCGATTTCGGCCCGAGAGAATTGAGGAAGTGCGAGAACGGCGAGGAGAGGCAGGAGGCGGTGCATGATGACTGGGTGTGAATGTGAGATACAGCAGGCAAACGGTGTGCTGCACGCATCCTTTCCAGGGACTGCCGGTTCAGTGCACTGAAGCCGGCCACCATGACTCAAGCGGAGCCGGGGAGGTAGCGGAGTGCAGCGGGATGAATCCCGCGCTCCCAGGCCTGCGTTGCACTCAGGGCTTGAAGACAGCGATCTCCTTGGCCGTGGCGACATCCCAGGCGCGGAGGTTGCCGTCCTGATCGCCGCCGAGGACGACATCGCCGGACTTGGTGGTGGCGAGAGATTGGAGGAAGGCGGTGGAACCGGGGAGCTGTTTCACTTCGCCGCCGTCGCTGGTGATGAGACGGACTTTGGTGTCGCCCGCGCTGGTGGCGATCTGATCTGCAGCGCCAAGGTAGTGGATGCCGGTGACTTCCTTGTCCCAGCCATCGACGCTCTTGCGGCGGTCGCCGGTGGTCCAGTCCCAGACTTTGACGACATTGTCCGCACCGCTGCTGGCCAGCAGGCGGCCATCGGCACGCCATGAAACACCGAGCACGTGATGGGTGTGGCCTTCGAAAACTTTCACGACCTTGCCGGTGCTCAAGTCGGTGATGCGCACGGCTTTGTCGGCACCGCCGGAGGCGAGGAGTTTGCCATCGGGCGAGAAGTCGAGCGCAAAGACGCTGTCGAGATGGCGCTCGGCGTAGTTCGTGGTCAGTTTGCCGGTGGCGATGTCCCACAGGGTGATGTCGCCGCTGCGGGAGGGTTCGCCGCTGCCGATGGCGAGGGTTTTGCCATCAGGGCTGAAGGCGAGGCTGTTGGCGCGGTCGGTGATCTGGGATTTGCCATCGCCGGTGCCGAGCGTGCGCTCGAGAGTCCAGGTGGTGCCGGTGCTGCCGGGCACAATGGGTTTGCCGTTCACGGTGCTCCAGGCGAGAGGCGGGCCGCTGTCCTGCTCGGCGACGAGTTCGAGTCCGTTCGCGGAGAACTGGAGTGCCCTGGCTTTCTTCAGGCCGGTGGTGAGCGTTTTGGCGAAGAGGTCGCGATCTGCATTCGCCTTCTCCGCTGCTTTCTTCACGACTTCGAGGCGGGCCTTCGCATCGGCGACGGTCTGCTTCGCCTTCTTTTCGTTTTCGGTGACGAGCTTGATTTCATTCGCGGTGTCGGTGATGGCCGCTTCGGCGCGGGTGAGAGCCTCCTGCGCGAGCTTGAGGTCTGACGCCGCCTTCGTGGCCTTCTCCTGGGCCTCGGTGTTCTTTTTGGCGAGGGCCTCGTCGGGCTTGTCCTTCGGAGCCTTGGCGACCTGATCGGCGATTTCCTTTGCCGCTTTCTCCGCAGCGGCCTTCGCGTCTTCCTTCGGCTTGATGTCCTTCTTCTTGTCTTCGAGCGCCTTTTTCGCGAGGTCGGCGAGTTCGTTGGCCTTCTTCAGGCGGTTGCCCTGCTCGGTGGCGTCGGTCTCGGCTTTTTTGATGGCTTCGTTTTGATAGGTGACTTCCAGAGCGGCGCGCACGGCGGCGACATTGTGCTGAGCCGCGGTCTGCTCGGCAGCGAGGTCGGACTTGATGTGGGCGATGAGCTTGCCACCGGCGGTTTCGGTGAGCTTGATGGAATTGTCCGCCTCCTGGGTGGCGGTGAATTTGGCGGAAGGGGCGAAGGCGGGGACCGCGGGAGCACTGCGCTTCCAGAGCTTCACCTCACGGAAACTGCCGGTGGCGAGGCGCGTGCCATCGGGGCTGAAGACAAGGGACTGAACGAGATCGCGGTGAGCGACACCGGGCTGCTTGTAGAGGCCTGATTTGAGCAGCGTCTCATCGGTGAGGCGGGTGGCGAGGCTCTGTGTGGGCAGATGATAGATGCTGATCTGATTGGCACGGGCCGCGGCGGCATAGTCACCCGCGGGAGAGACGGCCACGGAGTAGATGGTGTGCAGGCCCGGCGGCAGCGGCTCCCAGGCGATGACGATCTCCTGTTTCGCCGAGGCTTTGGCGCCTTGATCGATCCACGCTTTGAAGAGCGCGAGCTGTTCGGGAGTGAGATTCACGGCGCCGACTTTGTTGCCTTTCGGCGGCATTTCGGAATCCCAGGTATGCGCGGCAGCCTGATACATGACGCTGTCCGCGCCTCTGCCGGGGATGATGCCTTTGTCGCTTTCGCCGCCTTTGGCCATGAGCTCAGGCGTCTCCATGTTGAGGCCTCCCTTGGTGGTGGTCTTGTTATGGCAGGCGATGCAGTTGTCCTTCAGGAACGGACGGACCTGTTTGTCATAGTCGATGGGAGCCGGGCTGGCGGCAATGACGAATGACGAATGCAGAATGACGAATGGAAGGATGAATCTCATTTCTTGGCGGGCTCCTTCACGCGGATGCGGATGGGGTTGGAACAGACGACGAAGGTGGCCTCCTTGGCGGCGGACTTGGCCGTGAGGTCCTTGACGAGTTTGTCGGCGGTGGTTTTGGCAGTGTCTGCGGTTTTAAGCGCGGCGGTGGCGGTTTTGACGAGCTCGGCCTTTTTGGGCGTGGCGTCGGCATTGGCGGCATCGAGCTGCTTTTTGGCAGCGGCTTGCGCTTCCGCGGCTTTTTTTGCATCGGCCTCCGCGGCGCTGAGCTCTTCGAGGCCGCGGCGGAATTTCATCTTCGCTGGGCCCTGCAGAATGAAGCCGTAGTCGCCGGGGGCGAGTTTGAGAGCTTTCACATCCAGCGTGAATTTGCCTGCATTCGCCTTGGCGGGAATATCGGCGTCGGGAGCTTTGGCGGTGTCGATGAGGCCGAGGGCCTTGAGCTTGAGGGCGTCGGTGAAATCGGCATGGCGGGTGATCTTGAGCGCGATTTCAAGCTTGGCATCGGCGGCGACTTCGAGGATGTCGGTCTTCTCCGTCTGCACGGATGCGGCGGCGGGCTGAGCGCTGACACCGAGCGCGGGGGAGCCGGTGGTGCGGTAGAGAACGTTGTCCCTGGCGGCGTCCGTGACAGGGAAGCACACGAAGCGGCTGTGAGGGATTTCGCTGAGAATGCTGGCGCCGGGAGGTGCATCGGCACTGGCCTGGAAGGCGAGGTAACCGAGCGACTGGCCTTTGCCGATGAAGCCGCCGAGGCAGGTGACACCCGCTGGGAGCTTCGCAGCCTTGAGTTCGAGGGGTTCGCTCAATGAGTTGCGGTTGGGCGCGATGATTTCCAGCGCGGCAATGCCGCCACGCGGGACATTGGCGCTGCCGAGTTCCGCGCCCTTGGTCTTGGCGCCAGGCAGGATGGCATTAAGCGCGATGAGCGGCGCGGGCTTCGGCGCTTCCTTGAGGATGCGGATTTCGAAGGGAAACGTGGTGTTGAAGTTGTCGCCGAGGGTGATGCGGAACGTTCCGTCCGCCTTGGCCTCGTAAGGATAGGAGGGATCGCGGTTGGGAATATTGATGTCCGGCACGGGTGTGATGGCGGGTGCGTCGGCGACTTCGGCCTGCGGCTTGAGGGCTTCCTTTCCAGCGGCGTCCTTGGTGAGATTTTCGATCACCAAATACGGATCGGTGGCCTGGCCAAGCTGGTGGGAATGCACCTCGATGATGAATTTCTCGCCGGTCTTGAATGAGAGATCGAAGACCTGTGGCAGACCATGCGGGAGGAAGGTGTCACGAATGGTCTGGCCGATCTGGATGGGGCGCACCGCGCCCGGCTTGCCGGCCGCAATGACCGGTGGCGGCGCGGGTGAGAGGGCAATGCAGAAGCCATAGTCATCGCCCGCGCGGTACATGAGCTCATTGAAGCGCAGCCTGTAGCTGGCGGTGGCCGGCGCGGTGAAGGTGAGAACACCGCCGCGCATGCGGGCGAGTTCCCGCCCCGTGGAATCGCTCAGCGTACCGAGAAGCTCGGTACGTGTGTCGAAACGACGGCCGTCAAAAGTCGCAGTGAGATGCTGGCCTTGCTTCAGTTCGATGGTGAACCATTGCGGGGAGCTGGATTTGAAGGCACCCTGAATAACCGAACCCAGCGCCACCTTGAGGGCTTTGTCCGGGCTGGCGTTTGCCCCCGAGGAGACCACGGAATCGAGCGTGCTGACTTCAAACACGCGCGGATTGGAGACGCCGTAATGACCGAGAAAACGGAAGTCGTACAAGGCGGGCTTTAAGTCCGCGGGCAGCGTGACGCTGAGGAGGTTGGGCTTGATGCTTTTGACCGGAATGACGCGGTCATTGAGCAGGACCGACTGGGGAGCGTCGAGATCGGAACCGCGCAGGGTGAGCTCGAGGGTGGCGCCGGGTTTGGCACCGAGGGGTGAGATCGATGTGAGTGTGGGAGAGGGGAAGGTGGCCTGGGAGAATGCCGGGGCGGCGAAGGCCAGCAGGACTGAAAATTGTAAACTGAAAACTGAGAACTGAAAATTGGAGAGGGGCATGATACGGGGAGCTTAGTGATTGAACAGGAACTCCTTGGTGTTCAGCAGCGCCCAGAGGATGTCTTCATAGGCCTCCTTCTTGCCTTTGAAGGCTTCATCCCCGGTTTTGCCCGCCGTTTTTTTATCGAGATGCGTGTGGGCGAATTTGATTTCGTTGGCGTTGGGGTCGCGGCTGAGGGCGATGTGGTAGAGATCGGAGATCTTGTCATCGTCAGGGCGGGTGTCCTTGGTGAGGGTATCGGCGCGGCCATTGCCACGGGAGAGCTGGGTCTGGATTTCGGCGGCGTTCAGCAGGTGCAGGCTCTGGGCGAGGCTGGCCTCCTGCGTGCGCTCGCACTCGCAGGCACTGGAGGAGTCAGGGCGGCCAAAGACGCTGAGGAAGTAGGTGCTCTGGTTGTAGCTGTTGTCCGGCAGTGCGACGGCACGAGTGCCGGGGGCCTGGCCAGCGAAGGCGGTCTGCACATCGAGCAGGGTGTTGACGGAGTCGTAGAGGACTTCAGCATTCAGGCGCTTCGGATAGTAGCGGCTGAAGTTCTGGCGGTCCCGGGCATTGTGCGCGTTGGGAACAGCGCTGAGCTGGTAGGTGGTGGAATTGGTGATGGTGCGGATGAGGTGCTTGAGGTCGTAGCCGCTCTTCACGAAGTCCCCTGCGAGGGCGCTGAGCAGCTCCGGATTCACGGGCGGATTGGTCTCGCGCATGTCGTCCTCGGGCTCGACGAGGCCGCGATTGAAGAAGTGCTTCCAGTAACGGTTCACCAGGGTGTGAGCGAAGAACGGGTTCTCCTTCTGGCTCATCCATTCAGCGAGGGCCAGACGGGGATCCTGCTCGGGCTTCAGCTTCAGGGCCTGGCCGCCGAGACTGGTGGGCATGACGGCCTCCTTGGTGCGGATGTTGGTGGTCTGAGCGGTGCCGCGTTTGTTGAAGATCATCTCCTCGCCCACAAAGGTGGAGGGCTTGCGACTGACATTGCTGAAGAAGGCGGCGAAACCGTAGTAGTCCTGCTGGCTCCACTTCTCAAAGGGATGATGATGGCACTGCGCGCACTGCATGCGCGTGCCGAGGAAGAGCTGCGCCACGTCCTCCATCTGCTGCTTCATCTCCTTCACCTGACGATACCAGGCAACGGGGGGATTCTGATCAAGATCCCCGGAGGCGGAGACGACTTCACGAACGAACTGATCGTAGGGCTTGTTGTCCGCGATGCTGTCGCGAATCCAGGAGTAGAAAAGGTAGCTGCCGCGTGCGAAAACGGGCTGGGTGCGCTGGTTGCGCAGGAGGGCGCTCCACTTGTTGGCGAAGTATTCGGCGTAGTCCGGGCTGTCGAGCAGACGATCAATGAGAGCGCTGCGCTTGGCGGCATCTTTGGAGGCCATGAAGTCCTTCATTTCCGCGGCGGTGGGCAGACGGCCGGCGATGTCGAGCGTGACGCGGCGGATGAAGGTGCCGTCGTCAGCGATGTCTGAAGGCGGCATGCCGATGGTCTTCAGCTTGGCGAAGACGAGATCGTCCACAAAGCCGCGGGAGGCGGGCAGTTTTTCCACCGGAGCGCCGAGCGGCACGGTGGCGCGGAAGGTGGAGACCTTGCCCTGATAGCGGACCATCACGGCCACATCACCGGGGAGATCAAAGAGCTGCACGCGGCCGGTCTCCGTGGTTTCGGCCATGGCTTTTTCATTGGCCTCATACAGGGCGCGTTTGGTGACATCGCGGGTGCTGCCGTCGGTGTAATGAGCGGTGACCTTGAGCTGCTGCGCGCCTTTGAGCGGCATGGTGAGCTTCGCAGGCTCCACGCTGATGCTGGCCATCTTCGGATCTGTGTCCTTGCCGTAGGGCATGCCCTCGCGGATCCAGCGCGCCAGGTCGGCGTAGTCTTCTGAACTGGGGTCGAGCTTTTTGCCGCCGCCGTGGGGAAGCTGGGCGGTGCCTTTGGTCAGCAGCAGGCTCTGCTCCGCCGAAGCCGGAAACACACGGCGTCCGCGCGCCTCCTTGACGATGTGCTCGTAGTCTTCCTGGGGCTCAAAGCCGAGCAGGGAGAGCTTGAAGCCGTTCTGGCCGCCCGACTTGCCGTGGCAGCCGCCGGAGTTGCAACCGCCCTTGGTGAGGATGGGCACGATGTCGTTGGCAAAGTTCAGCGGGCGCGGAGCCTCCGCCGCGAGACAGGGTGCAGCTGCGGACAAGGCGGCGATGAGGAAGAAGCGTGGCGGATTCATGACAGCAAGAACCTACGCAGCAGGAAAGCATATTTTGTCGTCTCAAACTAAGTCTGCGAAGATGAATGGTCTGACCGTTTCTCAAACCAGCTCGGGCATGGGCAGGTGCCCATCCACCAAGTACTGGGGCCGGCCGGTGAGGTCCGTGAGGGTGGCCTTGGTCACGTCGATGCCCATCTGCTTGTAAAGCGTGGCGAAGACTTCGCCGAAGGCCACGGGGCGCTCAGTGGGTTCGCCGGCCAGTTTATCGGTGGCGCCGATGACCTGGCCGTGGCGCATGCCGCCGCAGGCGAGGAGGGCGGAGGCCACGCGCGGCCAGTGGTCGCGGCCGCCTTTGGGATTGATCATGGGAGTGCGGCCAAATTCACCCCAGACGACGACGGAGACATCCTTGTCCATCCCTCGTTCGTGGAGATCCGAGATCAGTGCAGTGAGTCCGCTGTCGAGAAGAGGCAGGTCTTCGCGCAACTGACCGAAGTTGTTGGAGTGGTAGTCCCAGCGGCTGAAGGCGAGCGTGACCACGCGCGCGCCAGCCTCCACCAGACGGCGGGCGGCGAGGAAGTGTTCGGGCAAGCGCGGGCCTCCATCATCGCGATTGCGGTTTTCGCCTTTGCCGTAGCGTTCGACGATGCGCGGGTCTTCACGGCTTAAATCGAGGGCGTGGAGAAGCTTCGGACTTGTGAGCACATTGAGCGCCTGCTCATTGAACACATCCACGCCGCCCATCAGGCCGGAGGCGTCGAGATCACGCCGAAGATTGTCAAAGCTGGAGAGCAGGGACTTGCGATCACGCAGGCGATCCAGAGTGACGCCATGGAGCGCCATGTCCTCCGTGCCACCGCCGCGGTTGGGCTGGAAAGGCGCATGGCCGACGCCCAGAAAGCCGGGCTCTCCGGTGCGCGCCCACTCCATGTGGCCCATCTTTGGCGCGAGGCCGACGAAGGGCGGCATGGCGGGGTTGGCGCTTCCCTGCAAACGCGAGACGACGGAGCCGAGCGAGGGCCAGCCGCCGGGAGGCTGCTGCTTGGAGTTGCGGCCGGTGAGGCACTGAAAGGCGTCGTGGCGCGAATCGCAGTCCGCCAGCGAGCGGATGAGCGTGCACTTGTCCATCATCTTTGCGAGACGCGGCAGGTGCTCGCAGATCTGGATGCCGGGGACATTGGTGGAGATGGGCTTGAACTCGCCACGCACTTCAGACGGCGCGTCCGGCTTCATGTCAAACATGTCCTGATGCGACGGCCCGCCGGGCAGGAAGATCATGATCACCGCCTTGTGCGATCTGCCCGTCTGCTGCGCGGACTCGGCGCGCAGCACGTCATTCAAAGACAGCCCGCCCATGGCGAGCCCGCCGATCTTGAGGAAGTTTCGACGTGACACACCATCGCAGTAGCCGCCGCTGGGATGTGAGTAGAGATTGAGCATGGCTGGTGGAAGGGCCGCGAAACCTACGATGCGAGGTGCCGGACTCTTGCCAGACAGGCCAAAACTGAAGCGTTTGGTTCAAACGATGAGCGGACTGATCGGACACACGATGTATGGCATCCTCGCGGCGAAAGCCGCGAAAGGGCGCGGCCTGCCCGTGACGCCGATCATTGAACGACATCTGCCGAGCTACCTCTGCGGCGCTTATCTGGGCTGCGACATCCAGGTGATGCCGGAAGCCATCTGCGTGGACACCGGGCGCGAAGTGGGCTTTGGCACGGTGCCGCTGGAAAAAAGTCCCATCACCGGCGGGGCGGTGAAGCCGTGGACGCTGGAGCATGCGGGGCGGCGATACCGGCCCAAGGAGATTCACGAGCTGTTTTACGGCCGGGCGCATCTGGTGTTCGGCTGGGCCAAGCCGGAGGCGGATCTGCACGTGCCTTGGGACCATCTGGCGGACTACTGCGCACGGGCGATCCGCGACGACATGAGCTCCGAACGCGGCCTGGCCTACGCGCTGGGCTGGATGGTGCACATTGTCGGCGACTCCTTGATCAAGTCCGTGCAGCCCGGCATCCGCATGCATTTACTGGATGGTGTCTATACGCCGCGAAACCGCATCGTGCAGGATCAGTTCACCTTCCACATCATTGGCGGAGAGCTGGGCATCGACTGGGTGAAAACTTTCCAAGACATGGCAGCGACGCCCGTGGAGGCGATTCAGCCGCACTACATGCGCATCGGAGAAAAGCGTGGCGAACTGGCGAAGCTGTTTGATCAAGGATGGAAGCCGGAGCTGCAGCCGCTGCTAAGCGCCGTGCTGAACGAAAACCGCCGGTGGCTGCCGCACCATACCGAGGATGTGCTGCGCGTGGTCCAGCGAAACAGCGAGGAGGCGAAACGCGTGAGCGGCGGGCTGGAGCATGAGGCCATGATACAAATGGCCGAAAGCGCGGGCATGCGGGACACGCTGGTGACGATCGCCGAACAGTGCGCGGATTTGATGGAGCACACCCTCGCACAGGTGCCGAAGTGGCGGGGTCTGCCGCGACTGCCCGCCGAAGGCTGGAGCAAGCTCAAGCGTGTTTGAAGACGCGGAGCGCCGCCGTGTCCGTCATAGCGCCACAGCAACTGTTAGTTTCATTAGAGGAAAGGACGTGACAGAGAGGAACGGGACGTGATAACAAGCGCTCTTCCTTTTCCGACTTTCACATGAGCACCCCTCAACTGGACACCCTCGCCAAGGCACCTTTGTTTGTTCATCTCGCAATCGTGGGCGTCAACGCGGGGCCGACGGCGGTCGATTCAACCCGTTTCAACGAGCACGTGGAGGCTTCAGGCGCACCAAACGCACGCATCTCTGTCTATACCGATGCGCTGCAGCACCTTGCCATTCACTTTCAGAGGCTCTACGGCGAGCTGACCCAGGCGCAGGATTCAGCGCCCGTGATCGAGCAAATTCAGGCGGCAATGTCGGAGCAGCTGACGCCCTCGGACAAGCTGCAGTTCGTTCTGCACCTTGGGCGTGTCGCAGCGGCGGCTGTGCGCGACGACCATGGCAACCCCGTGCCGGAACGCGTCGCGGTGGCCGACCAGATGGCGGAGCTGTTCCAGTTCATGCCCTACGGCAAAAACAACGAGCGCTACACGGACGGGCTCCAGGTCACCACCTACTGGCCTGGCGTTGATCCCGCGCTGCAGCGCTTTTCTGAGGCCGAGCTGCGGCAGCTGTCCGCAGTTTTCGGCTGTCTGCATGCAGCAATGAGCGGCTGCCATGGCGGAGAGCTGGGAGAGGCGCGCAAGGCGGCCCTCAAACAGTGCCTGATGGAAGGCTACACTCCCGGCATGGAGGCCTGCGCGGCGCATGCGCTGCTGCGTTATTTCGACCAGCTTTTCTGGCTCGTGTTTGCAGAGATCCAGTTCGCGGAACGCCCCAAGCCTGTGTTCGTGCAAGGCCACGCCCTGGTGATGCAGAAACTGGATGCTTCTGAGCAGACGGCTTTCAACCGGCACATTCAAAACATGGCCGCCGCCCTGGTGACCGAGGGCTCGCCGCCCATGGCGCGCGACACGCTCACGAGCATCATGGCGCTGATGCAGGGGCAGGATGTGGAGATTGACGGCGGCGGGCTGCCGGAACCAGAGTGGGACGTGCTCAGCATGGGGCTCGTGGCCAGTTTCCTGCTGGTGGCGGCTGCGGACGGCCATGTGGGCGACAAGGAATGCCAGACCTTTGCCAGCATCATTCAGGCGGTGGCTGAAGGGGTGCCGACCAGTCTCATCCTCAAGGCGGCGGCCCGCATTCCAGACCGCATGCATGTGCTGTGGCCTGCCGTCACCGCCCGCGGCGCTCATCCCCCAAGAATGGTGGCTGAGGCTGTCGTTCTCGCCGCCGCCAAATTTACCGCGGAAGAGTTCGATCTCTACCGGAGGGTCGCGCTGGCAATCGCGGTCAAGACCGCCGAGGCGGAAGGCGGCGGCTTCCTTGGCCTGGGCTCCAAGATCAGCAAAGACGAGCAGAAGGTGATCGACGGGCTGAAGAAGCTGCTCGGCTTTGCGTAAAGCCGGCGGCACTAGGTGAGACCGCCGATCGGCGAGCCCATGTAGAGGGTGTGCGGCCGGCTGGTGAAGTCTTTCCAGATCGTCTCGCGAGGCAGGCCGAGGGCTTCGTAAATGGTGGCGGCGAGGTTCTCGGGGGTCTGAGCGTCGCTGACGGGATAGCCACCCTGCTTGTCTGTCTCACCAATGACACGGCCACCCTTGATGCCACCGCCGGCGAGGAGGATGCTTTGAGCATGGCCCCAGTGGTCGCGTCCGGGCAGGGCCTTGGCGGAGATGCTCTTGATTTTGGGGGTGCGGCCAAATTCGCCACCCATGACGATGAGCGTTTCATCGAGCTGGCCGCTGGCATCGAGGTCTTCAATCAGAGCGCTCACGGCTTGGTCCATCGGCGGCAGCAGGTAGTTTTTCAGATTTCCCCAGGCGGCCTGGTGCGTGTCCCAGGTCTCGTTGTTTCCCAGGTTCACCTGCACCATGCGCACGCCGCTTTGCACCAGCCGGCGGGCCATGAGGAGCGACCAGCCGAAGCTGTGGCGGCCGTAGCGGTCGAGCATTTTGGGATCCACTTTTTCCAGGCTGAAGGCATCATGCACCTTGCGGTTCCCCAGCAGGCCGATGGCGGCCTGGCGGGTGGAATCGAACGCTTCATCACCCGCCAACGCGGTGAGGTCATCCGTCTGGGATTCGAGGGCGTTACGCAAGGACACGCGGTCCATCACACGATCCAGCGTCAGTCCCTGCGGCAGGGAGAGATGCGGCGCCTGAAACTTCAGCGCGGGGTCGGTTTCAAAACCGCGCTCATGGTGGAAGAGGTATTTTGGATAAGCGCCGTAGTGCTTCGGGTGGTAGGGAGACATCTCCAGGAACCAGGGATCGTGCTGCGCACCGAGAGTTCCCGCGAACTGCCCGGCCAGCGTGCGGCCTTCGCGATGCACGAGCTTGTCCGGCAAAACGATGGCGGGGGGCAGGTTGTCTTTGCGCCGGGGCAGCAGCGCGGTGGCCAGCGCGGCGATGCTGGGGTGGTCGGACTTCTTCGGCTTGCTCGGGTCAAAACCGAGCGGCGCATCGGTGCGCCCCGTGAGCATGATGTGATGGCCCAGCGAGTGATCGCTGCTGCCATGCGTGAGCGAACGGACGAGCGACCACTTTTCCGAAATGCGCGCCAGATTGGGCAGGTGCTCGCAGATGTGCAGGCCCGGCGTGCGCGTGCGGATGGGTTTGAACTCCCCGCGGATCTCCATGGGGGCGTCCGGCTTCATGTCAAAGCTCTCATGCTGCGCGAGCCCGCCGGAGAGGAAGATGTAGATAACCGACTTGGCGCGCGCCGGCTGCGTGGCGGCCGTCATGGCCTGCAGGGCGCTGAGGTGATTCATGCCGAGCCCCAGCAAGCCGACCGCGCCCGCCTGAATGACTTCACGGCGGGAGACGGGATGTGCTGGATGCGACCATGACATGCGCGTTCAAGTACGCCGCAGGGAGACGAGGACTTTCCAGAGGTGTTCTTTTCAGCGCGGGCTCAAATCAGCTCCGGCATCGGCGACCAGCCATCGACAAGATACTGCGGGCGGCCGGTCAGATCGTTGAGCGTGGTCTTCACGGTGTCGATCCCCATGTGCTTGTAGAGCGTGGCGAAGACTTCGCCGAAATGCACGGGGCGCTCGGTGGGTTCACCGCCGAGCTTGTCCGTGGCGCCGATGACCTGGCCCGTGCGCAATCCGCCGCCAGCCAGCAAGGCACCGCCGACGCGCGGCCAGTGGTCGCGGCCACCGTCTTTATTAACGATGGGGGTGCGGCCAAACTCGCCCCAGGCGACGACTGCCACATCTTTGTCGAGTCCGCGCTCATGCAGATCTTCCACAAGGGCGCTCATGCCCTGATCGAAGAGTGGCAGATGGCGCAGGAGCTGCGGGTAATTGTTGTCGTGGAAATCCCAGCGGCCAAAGTTCAGCGTGACCACGCGGGCGCCGGCCTCCACGAGACGGCGGGCCAGCAGGAAGTGCTCGAGATTGAGCGGAGCGCCGTCGCCGTAGTTTTTGGGATCGCCTTTGCCGTAGCGCTCACGGGTTTTGACAGTCTCCTTGCTCAGATCGAGCGCAGTAAGAAGCTTGCTGGAGGTCAGGACATTGAGCGCCTGCTGATTGAAGGCGTCCATGCTGCCGACGAGGCCGCTGGCATCGAGTTCGCGGCGGAAGGAGTCAAACCCGGTGAGCAGAGAACGGCGGTCCTCCAGGCGATCCAGCGTGATGCCGTTGAGCTGGAGGTCGTCCATCCCAGCACCATTGGGCCGGAAGGCAGCATGGGTGTTGCCGCAGTAGCCGGGATGGCCGGGAGAACCGTAGGGCGGATGGCCGGCTTTCGGGGCGAGGCCGACAAAGGCGGGCATCGCGGGATCGGCCTGGCCCTTGAGCCGCGAAACGACGGAGCCAAAGGAAGGCGGATCAGAAAGACGGCCCACGGGCGCTGCGCCGCCGTTCGGAGGCGGGGGCTTGCCGGTGTAGCAGATGAAGCTGTCATGCGCGCCGTTCGGGGAGCCGTACATGCTGCGGATGGGCACCAGCTTGTCCATGATTTTGGCCAGACGCGGTGCGTGCTCGGAAATGTGGATGCCGGGGACGGCGGTCTTGATGGGCTTGTAGGGGCCACGGATCTCCAGCGGGGCGTCCATCTTCAAATCATACATGTCCTGGTGCGGCGGCGCGCCGCACATGTAGATCATGATGACGGACTTGAAGCTGCGGCCCGTGCGCGCCTCGGCTTCCGCCTTGAGCAGTTCCGGCAGGGACAGCCCGCCCATGGCGAGACCGCCGATGCGCAGGAAGTCGCGACGCGAGACGCCGTCGCAGAGCTTGCCGTGAGATTTGCCGGAGAGGGTGAGCATGAGTGTGGGCAAAATAAGCACTCAATGTGCCGGAACTATCATCAAAGCTGCGTTATGTGCGGGCCATGCTCCGTCCGCTGCTCTGCCTCATGTCCCTCACTTTCACCGCTTCCGCCGCCGATTCGTCATGGTCCCAACTGCCGTCTTTGCCTGATGCCCGGGGCTTTGCGGGTTCCTTTGCCGGGGTGGTGGATGGCACGCTGATGGTCGCCGGCGGAACGCATTTTCGCGACAAGATGCCCTGGGAAGGCGGCACGAAGCTGTGGTATGACACGCTCTTTGCGCTGGAGAAGCCGGACGGCGCCTGGCGGGTGGCGGGAAAACTGCCCAAGCCCAACGGGTATGGGGTGAGCCTCACGACGCCTCAGGGCTGGATCATCCTCGGCGGTGGCAATGCGACGGAGCATTTCCAGGAGGTGTTTTGGGTGCAGAAAAATGCCCCGCTGCCGCCGCTGCCGAAGCCCTGCGCTTTCATGTGCGGCTGCGAGAGCGAGGGCGTCATCTACATCGCCGGCGGCATCGAAACCCCGACGGCCACGGGCGCGATGAACATCTTTTGGTCGCTCGATTTGAACAAGTCCGGCGCGCAGTGGCAGGAGCTGCCCCCCTGCCCCGGCAGGCCGCGCATCCTGGGCTGCATGGCGGCGGCGGGGGGCGTGGTGCACCTCTTCAGCGGCGCGGCGCTGCATGCAGACAAGGACGGCAAGCCGGAGCGCGAATGGCTAAGCGACGCCTGGGCCTACGAAGCGGCAAAGGGCTGGAGGAAACTGCCCGACATGCCTCGCGTGGCCGTGGCGGCTCCGAACCCGGCACCAGTGGTTGATTCGAAGATTTACATCATCGGCGGTGACGACGGTGCCAACGTCAACTTCATGCCGAAGGAGAAGCACCCGGGGTTTCCGCAGTCGATCCTGGTCTATGATGTGAAGACGCAGGCCTGGAGCCAGGCCGGCGAAGTGCCCTTTTCACTCGTCACGACCAATGCGGTTCTCTGGAAGGGGCAAATCGTGATCCCCGGCGGCGAGGCGCGGCCGGGAGTGAGATCTCCGCAGGTGTGGAGCGGAGAGCTGAAGTGACTTGAAACTCCCGCTGATGAACGGCAAAGCTCCCCGATGAGTCGCAGTATTTTGATCACCGGTGCGAACGGCGCGCTGGGCCTGGCCATGGCCGAATTCTTTCTGAAACGGGAAGAAGACTGCCAGGTGTTTCTGGGGGTGCGGGCGAAGCGGGAGCGGGCGCGGGAGCTGGCCGGGAGATTTTCGGATCGTGCGCATTTAATTACACTCGAAGTCACCTCTCCGGACGAATGGAAGGCCGCAGTGACCGAAATCGCATCCAAAGCCGCTCCTCCCGGCGTCCTCATCAACAATGCCGGCTTTCATGAAGACGCGCTGCTGGCAAACATGCCGCAGGACCAGTGGTCGCGGGTGCTGGATGCGAACCTGAACGCCGTCTTCCACGGCTGCCAGGCGGTGCTGCCGGGAATGATGCGGGAGCGGCAGGGGCGGATTGTGAACATCGCCTCGCTCAGCGCCATCTCCTCGCCCGCCGGGCAGACCAACTATGCCGCGGCCAAGGCCGGGGTGATCGGGATGACGCAGAGCCTGGCCAAGGAATCCGCCCGCATGGGCATCACGGTGAATGCGGTCTGCCCGGGGTATATTGAGGGCGGCCTGCCCGCCGACTGGACGCCGGAGCACCTGAAAGTCCTGAAAATGCAGCTTCCCATGCGGCGTTTTGCCCGGCCCGAGGAGATCGCGGCGGCTGTTTTCTTCCTTGCGAGCCCGGATGCGAGCTATATCACTGGCTCGACACTGAAAATCGACGGTGGGCTCCTTTAGCCTCCCCTCCGCACCCTACGAAACGTATCCCCTGCATGCCGACCCGCCAGCGCCTCAAAGAACTTATGATCAGCGAACTCATGCTCGACATGACCGCGGATGAAATCGGCGATGACACCCCCCTCTTTGGTCCCGCAGGCGTGGGTCTGGACTCCGTGGATGCCCTGCAGCTGGTGGTGATGATCGAGAAGCACTTCGGCTTCAAGATGGCCGACCAGGACCAGGCGAAGCGCATCCTGCACAGCGTCAACACGATCGCCCAGGCCGTGGACCAGAAAGCGGCGGCATAATTCTACGGCCCCCAGCCCTGCGTTTTGAAACGCTTCCTCTCCATCACCCTGCGTCTGGTCATCAGTGGTGTGCTGCTCGCGCTGCTGTTTCGGGAGCATGATCTCATCGCGGACATCGCACCCCGCCTCGGCGCGCTGGTGACGAACTGGCCGTGGACTGTGGCCGGGATCACCTTTGTGTTTCTCTCGCAGGTTCTGACCGCGCTGCGCTGGTGGATCATTCTGCGAGGCCAGGTGCCTGATCTGCCGTTCCTGGTGCTGCTGCGCACGGAAATCATCAGCGCTTTTTTCAACATCAGCTCTGTCGGCGTGGTGGGCGGGGACGCCTACAAGATCATGTCCCTTTCCCGGCGCCTTCCCGGGCAGGCCATGCCGGTGAGTGTCTCCATTGTGCTGGACCACCTCACGGGACTCATCTCCGTGGCGGTTTTGTTTACCGTCTGCATGATGGTGCGGGCCTCCCACTGGCATGAGATCGGCCACGACCTGCGCATGCTGATCACCGGATACGCCATGTATGTCGGCGTGGCGCTCCTGGGCCTGCTGGCGGGCTGGGTTTCATTCACCCCAGCCCTGCTGGCCTGGGGACGGCGCACCTTCCCCCGCACCATGGGCAGTCCAAGGCTGGAACGCGTGATCGAACGCCTGACACGGGTGCATGAGGTGGCTGCGCTGCTGTGGAAGCGCACGCTGTCCGCCATGGTGGTGTCCACCGGCATGCATGCTTCGTTTTTCATGTGCTTTTACTGCGGCCTGCGCGCGGTGGGCGGCGCGGCGCCGGTGCTGGATGTGCTGACGGCCATGCCCATCGTGGACGCGGCGGCGTCCCTGCCCGTCTCCATCTCCGGACTGGGCGTGCGGGAGCGCACCTTTGAGGCGCTGCTCGCTGGGCTGGCCAGGGTGCCGGAGGCTGTGGGCGTTTCCGCCTCCCTGGCAGGGTGGCTTTTCAGCCTGTTCTGGGGCGTCATCGGCGGTGTGATGTTTCTGCGCGCCCGGCATGCCGCCATCACCGCACCGGAGGCCCAGTGCGCATGAGCACCCCCCCGCGCATCGCCATCTCTCTCGGCGCCTCCTTCATGGGCTATGCCACGCATGCGGGCTTTCTGGCGCGACTGCATGCGCTGGGTGTTCGCCCGGTGGCCGTCGGGGGCTCCTCGGCCGGGGCCATCACGGCTGGCTTATACGCCGCGGGTCTGGCGCAGGAGGCCATCCGGGAGGCGGTGCTCAGCCCGCGCCTGTACCTGTCCTTTGCCCGGCGCACGATCTGGATCTGGCATCAGTTTGTGAACAGCCTGCGCCATCGTCATCCCGGCTTTTTCGATCCGAGGGGCGCTGTGGCCCACTTTGAATCCGTCGTCGGCACACGCACCATCGAGTCTCTGTCAGATCCGCGGCTCCTCATCGCGCTAAGTGATCTCTCAAACCACGAAACCCTCTTCGTGCGCAGCGGATCACTGGCCACGGCGATGGCGGCCAGCTCCTGCGTGCCGATGCTTTTCACCCCGCTGGAGTTCGATGGCCGCATGTGCACGGACGGCGGCGTCTCTCACGAGTCGCCGGTGGACCCGTGGTTCACGGACGACGGCATCGACCACATCATCATCCACCGCATCGTACAGCCGCCGAGAAAGCCGCCGGTGCTGCCCCTGCACCGCCTGATGGCCACCATTGCCGCAACTCACGCCGCCATGAACCGCCAGATTTTGAACGACCGCATCGAACTGGCGCGGCTGCACGGCAAAAAGCTCACCATCATCCACACGAACCACGCACGGCCTTCGCCGCTGTTTCCGGGAAGGCTCAGGCAGCTCTATGAACTGGGGGATGCCACGGCGCAGAAGCTGTTCGACACCGAGCTTTCGAAAAACAGCTGATCACAGCGTGCGCAGCATCTCAAGAGCCTCCGCGAGCTGCTTGAACCCCTCGCGGGAGCTGAGACGGGGGAACTTCCCCTGGATCATGACGAACTTGCCGTTGCGGGTGAGCATGAGCTTGCGCTCCTTGATCTCGACGTCGCTGATGCCGGCGTGCGCGGCGGCGAGGCGGATGGCGGCGCAGGTGAGGAGGTTCTGCACGGCATGGGGGAGTTTTTCGCCGAACTGATCGCGCCACTGCGACTCCAGCTCCTCGAGCTCCTTGCGCGTCATGATCTCTCCCACCTGGCGGTAGGCGGTGATGCGCAGCTTCAGGTCTTCGATGAAGGTGGAGGGGATGAAGGCCGGCGTGGCGCCTTTTTCCGCCTGCACCATCATGGCTTCGTTCATGACGAGGAAATCCGTGCGCAGCCCCACCTCCACCGGGCGTGACACACGACGGCCCTGCATGCGTGCCACGCTTTGCTTGAGCATCTGGCAGTACAAATCGAACCCGACGGCGGCGATGTGGCCGCTCTGCTCGGTGCCGAGAAGATTACCCGCGCCGCGGATCTCGAGGTCGCGCAGGGCGATTTTGAAGCCGCTGCCGAGGCCGGCATATTGCTTGATGGCGTTCACCCGCTTCCGCGCATCGCCCGCAGTCACGGCATCCTGCGGCAGCAGCAGATACGCATAGGCCTGCACACCACCGCGACCGACACGGCCGCGGAGCTGGTAAAGATCCGCGAGGCCGAAGCGGTCGGCGCGGTCGATGATGATGGTGTTGGCATTGGGAATATCCACGCCGCTTTCGATGATGGTGGTGCAGACGAGGACATCGGCCCCGCCATCCACAAAGGTGTGCATCACATCCTCCAGTAGCTCGCTGTCCATCTGGCCGTGGCCGATGATGACGCGGGCTTTCGGGCACAGATCGCGGATACGCTGCGCGACTTTTTCGATGGTCATCACGCGGTTGTGCAGAAAGAAGACCTGGCCGCCCCGCTCGATCTCCGCGTCCACGGCCTGCCTGATGGTGCGCTCGTCGTAGGGGCAGATCATCGTCTGCACCGCCTGCTTGTTGGGCGGGGGCGTTTCGATGGTGCTCATGTCGCGCATGCCCATGAGCGCGAGGTACAGAGTCCGGGGGATGGGGGTGGCGCTGAGCGTGAGCACGTCCACCAGGCGGAAGAGCTCCTTGAACTTTTCCTTGTGCTTCACGCCGAAGCGCTGCTCCTCATCGATCACGGCAAGGCCGAGGTTTTTGAAGCGCACATCCTTGGAAATGACGCGGTGCGTGCCAACCACGATGTCCACCGTGCCCTCCGTGATGCCCCGCAGGATTTCGCGTTCGCGGTTCGCCGGCGTGAGGCGGCAGAGCATTTCCACGGACACGGGAAACTCGCTCATGCGCTGGCGGATGTTTTCCCAGTGCTGCCGGGCCAGCACGGTGGTGGGCACGAGCACGGCCACCTGCCGCCCGCCCATGACGGCCTTGAAGGCAGCACGGATGGCGACCTCGGTTTTGCCAAAACCCACATCCGCGCAAAGCAGGCGGTCCATGGGTTTTTCGGCCTCCATGTCGCGCTTGATCTCCTCCACGCTGCGGAGCTGGTCCGGCGTCTCGTGGTACAAGAAGGACTCCTCAAATTCGACCTGCCATTTGGTGTCTGGCTGGTGCGAGTAGGCTTTCAGCGTCTGGCGCTCCGCCGCCACGCTGAGCATGCGCGCGGCGAAATCCTCCACGCTTTTCTCCGCGTTTTTGCGCGTCTTCTGCCAGCGCGCTTCGCTGAGCTTGCTCAAGGCGGGCGCCTTGCCACCGACACCGACATAACGCGTGACCAGATGGGTGTGGGCCACGGGCACAAAGAGCTTTGCGCCTTCGGCATAGTGCAGCACCAGCACCTCCTCGCGTTTGCCGGAATCACGCACCTCAATGCCGCCGAAACGTGCCACGCCGTGCTCCGCGTGCACGACGATGTCGCCTTCGCGCAGGTCGCGCATGACATCGCGTGCTTTGCGCAGCACTTCGGCCTCATCGAGCTTCGAGCCACGCACGCGGCGGATCTGCTGGTGGCGGCCGAAAATTTCCGCGCCGGTCAGCACCGCCAGCTTGGCCGCAGGCACGGTGAAACCGCGGTAGAGAAGGCCCAGCTTGGTTTCGAGCGAGGCCGGCAAGCCGCTCTGCAGCTCGGTGAAGCGCTCGCGCTCGGCCTCATTGTGGAAGAAGATGACGGAGCGCCAGCCGGCCTCGTGCCATTCGCGGATCTGGCGGGCGAAGTGCTCGCGCCGCGCCTCGTGCAGCACGAAGTCGGAGGCGTCGAAGACACCGAGCGGATTCTCATGAATGGCCGCCGAGTAATCCTCCATGCCCTCCGCCGACGCGGCGCCGCTGAGGATGCGGGCATGGGCCTTGTCCGCTTCACACTCGATGGCGACGATGACGTCATCCGGATGCAGATGCTCGCGCACGCGCGAGGCCTCCTCCGCATTTTCATTCATCTGTAGAATGACGCCCACGCTTTCCAGCCGCCGGATGGAGGACTGGTTGTGCAGATCGAAGGCGCGGATGGACTCGATCTCGTCATCGAAAAATTCCAGGCGCAGCGGTTCCTCCGCCTGCCAGGAGAAGAAGTCCACGATGCCGCCGCGGCGTGCGAACTGGCCGCGCTCCGTGACGACAGGCACGCGCTCGTAGCCTGCCTCGGCCAGATCCTGCAGCAGGTGCTCAACGTCCAGCTTCGCGCCCACGGAAAGCGTACGGCGCTGGCTGGAGATTTCGGCCAGGGCGGGTGCGGGCTCGTCCAGACTGTCCGCGCAAAGCACCATCACCGGCGCATCGTCCTCCATCATGCGGCCGAGCACGCCTGCGCGCTCGGCGAGCAGTTCGGGATCGATCAATGCATCGTTCACCACCTGGCCGAGGCGCGGGAAGTAGAGCGCGGGGCACTGCCACACGCCGAGCTCGGCATGCACATGATCCTGCGTTTTCACATCCGCGCAGAGAATCCACAAGCGCCGCCCGGGCAGGGCCCTTTCCGCATGCCGCACCAGCAGCGCCGCGGCAAAACCGAAGGCCTGCGGCGTGACGTGATCAAGCACGATGGGTGTCTGTGCGAGCTTTTGCTGAAACGCGGAGGCCTTCAGCGCCAGATCCACCAGACCGAGCGCATCCCCCCGCGCACGCCCGGAAGGGGGTGGCGGCTGGCGGTGCGCAGCCTTCTTCACGCCGCGGGGTTTGGGGGCGCGTTTGACGGGGTCCAAAATGTCGCTGCAATGAGCCTCCCGGAGAGGAAATGGCAAGAGGCAAGGCGGATGAAGAATCCGGCATCTTCCTGACGTTATGAATCGTTCATGAGCCTCGCATCACGCCGCCAGTTTCTTCAGCAATGTTCCGCCGCCGGAGCTGCGCTGGGTTTTCCCATGATCATCCCCGGATCCGCTCTGGGAAAAAATGGAGCGGTGGCTCCCTCAAACCGCACCACGCTGGCGCTAATCGGCTGCGGTGGACGCGGCACGGATGTGGTGAAAAACTTTCTGCAGGATGAGCGCGTGCAGGTGATCGCCGTGTGCGATGTGGAGCGCGAGTCCGACCGCTACAACAAGGGCATCATCAAAAAAGCCGGGACGCTGGGCCGCGAGCCGGCACGACGGCTGGTGGACAAATCCTATGGCACCAAGGGCTGTGCCGTGCATGAAGATTTCAGGGAGGTGCTGGCGCGGAAGGATGTGGATGCCGTGCAGATCGCCACGCCGGACCACTGGCATGCGCTGATGGCCGTGGCCGCGGCGCGGGCGGGAAAAAACATCTACTGCGAGAAGCCGCTGAGCCTCACTGTGGCGCAAGGCCGCTTCATGAGTGATGTGGTGCGCGACAGCAAAGTCGTGTGGCAGACGGGCAGCCAGCAGCGCAGCGACATTCACTTCCGCATGGCCTGCGAGTACGTGCGCAATGGCAGGATCGGCAAACTGAAGCAAATCCGCGTGGGCCTGGCGAGCGACAACCGCGACAACAACGGCTGCGCCTCGCAAACAGCACCCACACCGGTGCCGGAAGGCCTGAATTACGACTTCTGGCTCGGCCCTGCTCCCGACGCTCCCTTCTGCCCGGCACGCCTGCACTCCAACTGGCGCTGGTTCTTCGACTACTCCGGCGGCAACGTCACCGACTTCGGCGCGCATCATTTCGACATCGTGCAGTGGGCGCTGAATCAGGACGAAAGCGGTCCCGTGGAGTTTTTCGACCTCAAGGCCACATGGCCCGCGCCCGGCAGCCTTTACTCCACCGCCCCCAATTTCTCCTTTGCCTATCGCTACGAAGACGGCACCACCGTGCGTGTGGCGGACAAGCAGGACTTTGGCTCCGGCATCATGTATGAAGGCGAAAACGGCAGCATCCTCAGCATGCGCGGAAAGCTGGAGATCAAGCCCGACTCCCTGCGCACGCCGCTGGCTGAAAGCGATGTGCGCCTCTACGAAAGCAAAGACCACTTCCGCAACTTCATCGACGCCATTCAGAACGGTGCCAAAACCGCCGCGCCCATTGAGTACGCGCATCGCAGCATCACCATCGCGCACCTGGCCAACATCGGCCTGCGGCTGAACCGCGCCAGGCTGCGATGGGATCCTGCGAAGGAGCAGGTTCTGGACGACGCGGAGGCCTCCGCGATGCTGACGCGCCCCATGCGCGGCCCCTGGCAACTGGTGTGATTTGCATGTAACAGCGGGCTGCGTTTCCTGAAGAACGCCTCCAAGATGCCTGCCAGCACGCCACCCTCTCCGCTGTTTGCCACCACGCGCTGGTCCGTCGTACTGGCGGCAAAGCAGGAGGACTCCAGGCAGGCGCTGGAAGTGCTTTGCCGCAGCTACTGGTACCCGCTTTACGCGTATGTGCGGCGCGACGGCCACACCCCGCACGATTCACAAGACCTGACGCAGGAGTTTTTTGCGCGGCTGGTGGAGAAGGACTGGCTGCGCTCCGCTGGCCCTGAGCACGGGCGCTTCCGCACCTTTCTGCTGGTGGCGATGAAGCGCTTTCTCATCAACGAATGGCACAAAAGCGCCGCGCGAAAACGCGGGGGAAACATCACGCACGTGCCGCTGGATGCCCAGGACGCGGAGCGGCGGTTTGCCGGAGAGCCTGCCCTGCCGCCTGACGCCATGTTTGAAAGACGCTGGGCCATGACGCTGCTGGAGCAGACGCTGAGCGCTGTGGAGGCGGAGTTTTCAGCGGCGGGAAAGGCTGCCGATTTTGCCGTGATGAAGCACTGCCTGACGCTGGACCGAGCCAGCATTTCCTACGCGGAACTGGCGGCGAAGACAGGCGCCAGCGAGGGGGCTGCGCGCGTGGCCGTGCACCGCCTGCGGAAACGCTTCCGTGAATTGTTTCGTGAAAACATCACCGCGACTCTGGCCGACGGCGAGGACGTGGAAGCCGAGATGCGCCACGTGATCGCCGTGCTGGGAGGCGTGTGATCGAAAATGCCTTGTAACAAGCCGGCGCCACCCCTGAACTACTCATGGAAGCCATGAATTCCAACTCCACCCCCTGCCCCCGCTGCGGTGCCGAACCACCGCCTGACGCCCCCCAAGGCCTGTGCCCGCGCTGCCTCGCCGCCTTGAATTTTGTGACGGAAACGATGCCGCCTGAAGCGGTGCCCGTACCGCCCAAAGCCACCCTGACGCCCGAGGAACTGGCGCCGCACTTCCCGCAGCTCGAAATCATCGAGTGCCTGGGCCGCGGCGGCATGGGGGTGGTTTACAAGGCGCGGCAGAAAACGCTCAACCGCATCGTCGCCCTCAAGCTGCTGGCGCCGGAGCGCGCGGATGATGCGAAGTTTGCCGCACGTTTTGAAAAGGAGGCGCAGGCACTCGCGGCGCTGAATCATCCGCACATCGTCACGATTCACGACTTCGGTCAGGCGGGCGGATTCTTCTTTCTCCTCATGGAGTTCGTGGACGGAGTGAACCTGCGCCAGGCCATGCAGGCGGGCCGCTTCACCCCGGAGCAGGCGCTGGCCATCGTGCCGCCCATCTGTGATGCGCTGCAGTACGCGCACGAGCACGGCATCGTGCATCGCGACATCAAGCCGGAGAACCTGCTGCTGGACAAGGCAGGACGGGTGAAGATCGCCGACTTCGGCATCGCGAAGATGATCGGCTCTCCGGCGGAAAAAGGCGGGGAGGCCTTGTCCCAGCCTTTCGGCACTCCGGCCTATGCCGCCCCGGAGCAGCGTGAAGAAGCACGCCAGGTGGACCACCGTGCGGACATCTACTCGCTCGGTGTCATCCTTTATGAACTCCTCACTGGGGAGCTGCCGAAGGACAAGCTCGAACCGCCTTCCAAACACGTGCAGATCGACGTGCGCCTGGACGAAGTCGTGCTTCGGGCCCTCGAAACGAGGCCGGAGCTGCGCTTTGCGACGGCGGCAGAGTTTCGTACAAAGCTGGCCGGAGTGGTGGCTAAAAATCCTGACACGGCGGCCACAAAAAGACGCAGGTGGCTGGGGGCGCTCGGGATGGCGCTCGGCGTTGCATTGCTGATGGGAGCCACCGTTTTGAACGAGGCCATCGATGATTTCGGCGTCACCCCCAATGCCCGCAAACACCTCCAGGCACGTCATGCGGCCGCGGAACAGCTCGAGATTTTGAAAGCCGAGGTGGCGGCCACGTTTCACGATATCGAAGCCGCTCGAAAACAAAACAACCAGGCCGAAGTGGAACGCCTGAACGCCCTGAGGCAGGCACTGCAAATCAAGACCCAGCAGGCGGAGAATGCTCTGAATCAAGCCGCACATTTGAAGCAGGCCGATGAGCAGCAGCGAATTGCGCTCTTCTATTTGATCGCGGGTGGTTTGATCGCAGGAGGGTCCATTGCAGTGGTCCCTTTCGGACGGATCATGCGCGGGCGCGGGAGGTTCCTGGTCATCACGGGCGCTGTGTGCGCCGGAGTTCTCACGGCCCTGTTCGTGCTGCGCCAGGGAACGACCTATGTCGCGCCTGCAGGATTTCCGGAGTGGGTGACCATCACGGGCTCGCACAGTCAGAGCGACTCCACGCTGAACATCCGTTGGAACGTGAGCGCTCATGCGCCCATCGAGGCACGCATCCATCATGTGAACGGCATGCAGTCCGACCACCTGCACTGGAATCAGGCCGGACACGTGCATGAGCTGCAGGTGCAAATCGAGGTCTTCCGGATCAAAGACGAATCACTCCGCATTCACACACAAATCGGGGGCTCTGGGAAGACCAGCGAGGTGGCGGGCAGTTTCACTCACGTCCGTGACGAGCTGCTCACGACCACCCTGGCCTCCGCGCAAACGCAAACGGGTAAAAGCGTTGATATCTGCCGCCTGCTGGGCCAGCCGGTGAAACTTGAGCTTCCTCTTCGTGCCAGCCCCCATTCACCTGTGATCACTCCTCAGAGGCAGTTCAGAATCAGCGCCCTGCTTTTTGGCCTGCAATTCATCGTGCTGGCACTGATTGTGGGCGGCCTGATCTGGTTGATCCGCCTTCTGTTCAAACATCAGCGCATCGGCTGTGCAGTTGCGCTCATCGTCCTTCTCGCATTGTTCCTGCTGTTGCTGATCCCTAGTTTGGTGTGGTATTTCAGTGGGGCGTCCCAGATCAAAAACGGCGCCCCGCCCCCAACTTCCCAAATTCTTCAGGAAACTCCCGCGACACGCTGAGCACGACTGCGAAAGAAGCGGCCCGACACAGGCAGGTGAAGAGGCCAAAGTCTCCGCCAACGGCAGGTCATGCGGGAGTTTCCGGAGCACGTCAGGCGCCTTTCCCGTCTATCGGGTCTCGCTGGCAGCCTCGCGTTCTGCTTTAAGTTCTTTCTCCTGCTCCTTCTTCGCTTCTTTCTTTTCCTTGCTTCTGCCGACGGCGTCGAAAGGGGCGGTGACAACCTTGCCGGTGGTGGACACGGTGGTCGTGACGATTTTGCCTGCCGTCTTGACCGGAACCGTGACAAGGGAGCAGGCGGGCGCCATGAGGCACAGGATATAAATCGGTAAAATGCTGGTTTTCATGCTATATAATACGCATTCAGCTTCAGACTCGCGCTTGTCACCCGAACTGCTTCCAGAACATCACAGCAGAGATGATGAAACCGATGGCTGTGATGACGTGTCGCACTTTCTGAGGAGAAATCCGCTGGGAATAATGCGCGCCGAAGTAATAGCCGATCAGCGCTCCGGCCGTCAGAGCCAGGGCCTGCGGCCAGTTCACCAGGCCGACAACGATGAACCATACAGCCGCAATGATGTTGATCAGCGATCCGAGCAGGTTCTTGAGCGCATTCATCTCGTGGATGTTCGTCATCCCCATGAAGCCAAACGAGGCGAGCATCAGGATACCGATGCCCGCACCAAAGAACGCACCGTAAATCGCCACCGGAAGCTGGAGGGCGAGAGAAAACCACAACGCCTGCGATTTGGCCGCGGTGGCAGATTTGCGAAGGAAACCCTGAAGAAAAAACAGAACCGTGGCGAACAGAACCAGAAAGGGAATGAGCTTGGAGAACTGATCGTCACTCGTCCGAGTGAGCAGCCAGCTCCCGATTGCCGCGCCAACAAGGCAGATCGGCACGAACTGAACCAGCTTCGAACGGATCGCCTTCAAATGACCACGAAAACCCACGATGCTTCCCGCCGTGCCGATCACAAGCCCCACGGTACTCGTCGCATTGGCCAGCACAGGCGGTGTGCCGCACATAAGCAGCACTGGGAACGTGAGCAAGGTTCCGCCACCCGCAACAGCGTTGATCGCCCCGGAGGTGCAGCCCACGGCGGCCAGGGTGAGGAATTCGAAGAGGGTCATGATTTCATGCTCCCGTTTTTAAGAACTCGAATTCACGTTCCACATGGCCCAAGTATTCATTTTCATCGACATATTGGCTGCCTAGAAAATGCATCAGATTTTCCATGAACTGGGCCTCTGTAATGAAACTGAAGTCTTCAGTCCCGGAGCTGGTTGAGCTTTTGACAATCAGTTCCAGGCTCTCAGCAAAAGGGATGCCCCCGATGAGGCGAAGCTGCGCAGCCATCTCAGCAATTTTTGCCCGCACTTCTTCCCGTTCTTTAGCCCGCAAACGGGCCACCGCCTCCTCCATCGCGGTTCTATACATGAAGCCCTCAAACGAGGAAGCATACAGGATAACTCTGCCGAGTGAATTCTCGATGCGCAGGATTTCCGAGTCTTTGCCACTTTCCTGGCGAAACGCCGTCCAGCACCAAGTATCGCCCCCGCTGGTCTTCGCGAATGGTTGCAGATGCGGATTGTCGCTCAACACTTCAAACAGCTCACGCTGGTAAAAAAGCCGGTCCGCCCGGAAAATGAACACATCTCCGCACATCGGCAGATCATCCAAAATATCCAGTTCAACAAGCTTTCGGTAGCCTGAAGGTACGGCGTAAAGTTTTTGGAGCGTCTCTGGAGTGATCC
Organism: Prosthecobacter sp.; assembly: GCF_044227185.1. Classification (GTDB taxonomy): domain Bacteria; phylum Verrucomicrobiota; class Verrucomicrobiia; order Verrucomicrobiales; family Verrucomicrobiaceae; genus Prosthecobacter. Next base: position 421,828 of record NZ_JBGAFO010000004.1, read on the forward strand.
AGTGGCTGTCCGGATGGCATCTCTTGCAATACTCAGGCGGACCACTCCATGCGATCTCTGGAATTCCCACACCACACTTCTTGCAATGGTATTTGTGATTCATTGACCACCGAGATCGCTCTTCTCTATCTTTGATGCAAGCACCACGTCATTTCGCCTTCGGATTCTTCAGATAATAAAGATGCCCGTCCTCCGCGCCTCCGACGAAGTCTGGCAGGCCGTCGGCATTGAAATCAACGGTGGTGGGGCTGACGTCGTGGCCTTCGATATTGGTGTCGATCAGAAGGCCCATGTCTGCGAAGAACCATTTGCCATCGCTGCTGGAGGTCTGGCGGAGGAAGTTGGCGTTGGCGGAGTTGAGGAGAATATCCAGCTTTCCGTCCTGGTCCCAGTCCATGATGCAGATCTTGCGGCGTCCGCTTTTACCCGCGATGCCGCCATTGAGACGCAGGGGCTCCCCGGGCTTCATGGCCACAGGGGTCTTGACCTTCACTTCAGCCTGGCCCGCTGCCTTGGCATCCTGCGCGGCGCAGAGAACGCGCTTCGGGTGCTTGAGCACCAGCTTGCCCTTCTGTTTCGCCCGCTCAAAGAAGGCCAGATAGCCTTCCTGATCGAGCATCACGAGATCGGTCAGGCCGTCCTTGTTCCAGTCCACAGCCACTGGCGTGGTGCGCCATTGGGTGAGCAGGGCCTTGCCTTCGGGGCGCAGCCAGCCGTAGGCCAGCGTGGGCTGCGGGCCGTCCCACTCCACCTCGACGGGCTGTGCGGCGGCCAGCTTTGGCTTTGAGCGTGTGCCGATGTTTTTGTACCACACGACTTTGCCGAGAATGGAGTTCAGCATGAGGTCCGGCAGGCCATCGCCATCCCAGTCGGCGACGGTCTGCGTGGTGTAGCCCCACTTGGCCTCGCAAGGGCCCTGGATGGAACCATTTGGTCCGGCCATGGGGCGGATGACCTTGCCCCCGGCTTCGAGACGCACCGGTGCCGCCCACTTGGGCTGCTCCACGCCTTTGCCGCTGAGGTTTTCGATGAAGCCCACATAGCCCGCGGTGTTGCCGCAGATGATGTCCATGTCGCCATCGCCGTCCCAGTCGAAACCAACGGGTGTGGCCAGCGCACCAAATTTCACCTGATCGGCCTCCTGCTGGAAGTAGCGTGGCTCGGCATACACCGGCACTTTGGCATCAAATTTGCCGGTGTTTTCAATGAAGGCCACGCGACCGTCTTCATCGCCGCAGATCAAATCGAGATCGCCGTCCTTGTCCCAGTCGATGGCGGTGGGCGTGATCATTTCCAGATCCATGGTGAGGTAGCGGCCGGTGTCCGCCTTCAGGCGAACGCCCAGCGCATACTTCGGCTGCGTACGGGTGCCGGTGTTTTGGAAATAGGTGAAGCCGTCGAGAAACTCGCCGCAGAGCAGGTCCAGGTCGCCATCGCGATCAAAGTCGGCCATGTTGGGCGAAGGCCAGCCGAAGGTTTCCACCGGCCGGTCGGTGGCCATGAGCTTCTTTGGCTTGTCGTAGGCGGGCTTGTCCGTGGTGCCAGTGTTGCGCAGCATATACACATAGCCGCGGATGGGGCCGTTCATCCAGCGGCCGTTCTCATTGTAGGCATTGTCCCAGCCGTACTCGGTCCAGTCGCCCACGCCGACGATGAGGTCCTGATTGCCATCACCGTCATAGTCCACCATGCGCCACATGTCGGCGCGGATCTTGTTGGGATGCACCTTGGCATCCACCGGAAGCTTCTTCTCATTTTCGAGCCCGGTTTTCAGGAAGTCGGGATACTCACGGCCAGGAGACAGAACGACAGGCTTTCCGTCCACATAGCTGACCTGCACATTCTGCTTTCCGGCACTGATGCGCCTGGCGGGCTTGAACACCGGCATCTTGTTTTTCGCGATGTCGCCGCTGGCGTTCTCAAAAAAGTAGGTGCCATTGTAGGGCTTGTCCGGACAGTTCACCACGAGGTCGAGGTCGCCATCGCCATCAAAATCCATGGGCAGAGGCCAGGCCCACAGGCCGACACCGAGATCAACGACGAGGCCGGGGTTGTTGTATTTGAGCGCGGTGAGGCCGTCGGCCGCCAAAGCCTGGCTGCAGAGACAAGCCAGCAGGAGTGGTTGGAGAAACTTCATGAGAGGAAAAGGGAAAGAGATCAACGTGACAGGGCGCCGCACACATTCACCTGGATTCCCAGGGCGCGGGCCATGGCGGCCTTGGCAAAGAGGCAGTCGTTGGCAGATTTGGCGTCATTGGCATAGGCCACTTGCACGTGATTGGCCTGGTGCTTGGCCATGAACTGGTCCCGGCTCACGCCATAGGTCACGGCGCTCATGATCGGCCACTGCGGCGTGGTGAGCTGCCAGCGGCGTTCTGTTTCCTCAGGAGGAAGGGCAACCACGCAGCCGCGGCCGATGTCCATGTGCAGCGACTCATTCTGCACATAGATGCGCGACCAGATGATCTCGCCCGGCTTGGAGTTGCCACGCAGTGTGGAGCCGCCATTGGGGAAATACATGGCGGGCTGACGGAAGCCCTCGGCACCTTTCCACCCTCCTACAAAATGCGCGGGAGGCGCAGCACCGCTGATGAGGAAAACCCACACATAGTCGCCACCAAAGGTCTCGCCCCAGCGCACATCGTGGAGGGTGTTTTCCACCGGCTGCTGCAGCGCACGGTGCACGCGCTGGGTCAGCATGCCGTCGAGACCGGCGCATTCATCCACCTCATTGAAGTGCAGCAGCGGCTGTCCTGCCCAGAGGGTGCGCCTGCCATCGCGGGATTTGACCGGCGGGCGGTCGGAGTTGTTGAGCATGCCTTCGACGAGGTCGCTCGCTGGCAGCAGATCCTTCAAGCCCTGCTGATACTGAATGCCGATGGAGTTACAGCCAAAGTCATCCGCGATGCGCAGGGCTGCGGCGTACATCTTGCACTGCAGGCGCACCTGCTCGCGTGTGAGCTCAGTGGCATGATCTTTGCCCAAATGAAGGGTCATGCCTTTCTTCTCCAGCCACGTGTGGATGGCCTGGGCGTCCGCATCGCTCACCTGCAGCGTCTCATGATAAAGTGCCGACTGGCTCAGCCGCTCCTTGAACACACCGCAGGCGTGCAGCGCGTGGTCGGGGATGATGGCGTTGTACATTCCCATGCAGCCCTCGTCGAAGATGCCCATGATGGCTTTCTCTGCGCGGAGCGTGGCAGCCAGTTTTTTGCCCACATCTGCCGCCTTGGCGGGCACCTTCACCTTCTCCAGCTTGCGGGCATGACTGAGGTCGTGAGTGATGCGGCCTGTCTTGAGCCACTGTTTGAGTTTCGTTTTGAAAAACGCGTCGGTGAAGTCCTCGCTCCACAGTGTGGAGTATTTCACGCCTGCCTTGGTCAGGGAGCCGTTCAGGTTCAGCATTCCCACCAGGCCGGGCCACTGGCCGCTCCAGTTCGCCACGGTCAAAATCGGCCCACGATGCGTGGTCAGACCGGCCAGCAAATGATGGGAGTACTGCCACACGGCCTCCGCCACGATCAGGGGGGCGTCGGAGTCGATGCCACGAAACACCTCGATGCCCATGCGCTGCGAATCAATGAACCCGTGCTTCTTCACGGGATCAACCGCATGCGCGCGCTTGATCTTCCAGCCCTCGGCTTTCAGAGCAGCCGCCAGGGCTTTCTCCATGGCGGCCTGAGCGGGCCAGCAGGTTTGATTGGCGGAAAGGCGCAGGTCACCGCTGGCCACGAGCTGGACGATTTTGGGTTGGGCAGGCATAAAATGAATCCTATCCAGCAGACTGGCCGAGCACCAGCGCAACTGACAACCCACACCGGATGCGCATCCTTGGCACCTGGATGACCATCCTTGACCTGAAGCCTTTACTTTGCCTCGACACGAAACCTCGGATCATCCCAGGCATACGGCGGACGTTTTCCGAGCAGGAGATCGTAGATCGTGTGGTTGGTCTTCATCATCTCCGCCAGCATGTCCTTCCAGGGGCGGTCCGCCACGCTGACGAGGCCGGTGTTGTAGCTCTCGCCGTTGTATTTGCTGAACCAGCGCCCCGTCGTGGCCTGATCGATGAGCGTGAACCACTCGATGCCGATGACGAATCCCAGCGCAGCGCTTTGCTCAACGTAGTTTCGATAGGCCAGTCCGCGCTCCTGCTGGCTGCTGACCTCGCGTCCTCCAATGAGTCCGCTGTCCTTCGGCGAAGCCCAGAAGAACTCGCTGAGCATCATCGGCTTGTTGCCGGTCCATTCGTGAAAGCGCTTCAAGGCCGCCGTATCGACACCGAAGGTGTAGTAATTGTAGGACACGACATCGAGATGTTTGCCCATGATGCGGCAAAGCTGCTCGTCATTGATCGTCACGGGCTGCAGGCGGCTGCCGATGAGCATGTGGTTCTTGTCATACTGGCGGAACAGTTTTTCGATCTGAGCGAAGTAGTTTTCCATGAACGCATGCATGTAGTCTTTCATGTCCGCCTTGGCAGCGTCCGTGGTCACGGCGATTCCGGCATCGATCAGCTCATCAAAGGATGCCGCCTTGGCCTGCCACGCAGTGTTGAAAACATCCACGGAGTGGTACTTGTCCTTCAGCACCGCCACGAGGCGCCGCTTGCAGGCCTGCTTTCCGGTGAGGGATGGGATCACACGCGGCAGCTCATCGTAGCGCGGTTCATTGACGATGAAGTAGCCGATGAGCAGCGGGTCGCTGGCACGCGCGGGAAGCTCGCGAGCGAGGTTTTCGGCGATCTTCTGCGTGGTGGCGGCATCATAGGGATCCCACACCTCGTGCGCGCCGGGGATGCGCGGCACGCCTTCCCAGGCATTGATGGGAAGACTGGTCACGTAGGGGAAATCAGCCTTCACATGCGCCTTTTCGGGCGTGGGGCTGAAGGCGCCGATGGAGTTGAAGCCCCATTTGCGCGTGCGCTCGATCATGCGGGCGGCGTGTGTTTCGTAATCGTAGGGAGCGCCGAATTTGCGTATGACGTTGGCGAGGTAGAAGGAGAAATGGGCATCGCCATCTCCGGGACGGAAGGCGCTGGCAAATTCGCCTTCTGCTTTCGGCAGCCACTCGTAGATGCCTTCACGGCCTTTGACATAGGTGTAGTCGTCGCTCGGCGCGAAGCCGCAGATGCCGAGGTGGAAGAAGGCATTGCCATCGGGATCCACGAGCCATGATTTGTCCTGCTTCTGCTCCACATGGAAGAAACCGGTTTTCTTCAGTCCCAGCGCCTCGCCGCTACCGGGCTGCCCGCCGAAGCGATCCAGCTTCGGTGTTTCGATGCTGGCGTAGTAGGTTTCATCCGCAGCCACATCGGCCTTGAGATCTTCGAGGCTCTTCAGCTTGTTGGGGAAGGCGTCTTTGATGCTCTGACCAAAGGAATCAATCAACTTGGCCACCGAAGCAAGATCGGATGAAATACGAATTTTCGCGGTTGGATTGTCCGCATTGAAAGGCACCATGAAGAACCAGTTGTAGATGGCCCAGTTCCATTCGCGGTTGTCGGTGAGCTGCTGGAAGGCGTAATCCGGCGTGGTGAAGCTCAGGCTCTGCCCCTGGGCATTCTTGATCAGAAAGCTGGTGCCGTTGAGACTGGCGATGTGCGGAGGTGTGGATTTTTCTGCGGGGAAGGCGCCCTCCTTGTCAGCGATCTTCCACGTGCCGCCTTTGGCGAAGCCGATGTCGATAAGTACGGACATTTTCCAGGACTTCAAATCTGGCACACCTTTGAACGCGAGATCGATTTCACCCTTGTTGATCGATACCGCGCACTCCGCCCCACCTTCGTAGCGCACGGTGGCAGTGGCGCCCAAAGCCTTCACCTCGATCTGTTTGTGCGCAGGTTCCAGTTCGGGATAGGTCAGTGTGAAGCTGCCCAGACTCCCGGCTGAAATTTCAATGCCGGCACCGGTGGTTTTGAGATCGGCAGCGGATGCAGTGAGCACGCCGCACAGAAGAAACAAGGCACATTTCATAGGATAGAGGCCGGAGCTTTAGCCGCCCGCCGGTCGTTTTCCACCTGGAAGCAAACAATCCTGGAGCAGGCCTGCGGTTTCTCTAAACTGACGCCCAATGAGATCAAATCCAGGCACGGGCCCACATTGGGTGAACCGCATTTTTTTTGGCATGCTGACGCTTTTCCTCGGGCAGATTTTCCTGCATGCAGAAGGTGCTCTGGAATTGCGCGGGCTGCCTCTCCTGTTTGCAGATGACAGCGGCGTGGCAGCGAGCTCCGGCGTTCTGCGCACGATCCACCCGGCGCGCACGCGCAGCGAGCCGGTGCTCCGAGCTGAACGGCCGTGGGAGGGCAGCCGCGTGTATGTTTATGGTTCGGTACATTTCGATCCGACGACAAAACGTTTCTGCATGTGGTACCTGGGGCACCCTGATGTGGATGCGGCAGGGGTGAAGCCGGCCGTTCCGGGCTTTCGCAAAGGCAAAGGAGACGTGGTGCTGTATGCCACCTCGCAGGACGGACTGAAATGGGAGCGGCCCGCGCTGGGCCTGCACAGCTTCCAGGGTTCGACAGCCAACAACATCATCTTCGACCTGCACAGCCCCAGCGTGTATGTGGACGTGCGCGATCCTGATCCCGCACGACGCTACAAGATGCTGGGCTCGCTGATGGGCAAATACTACGCCGCTGTTTCAGCCGACGGAGTGAAATGGAGCAGCTACCCCAAGCAGGCGATCCTGAAGTCCTCGGACAACATCAGCCTGACCCGCGATCCCCTGACGGGCGATTACCTGGCATTCAACCGCCAGCCGCATGAAAAGCTGGGGCGCACTGTCAGCCTCTCGCGCAGTCATGATTTCAAAACCTGGAGCGAGCCGGAGCTGGTCTTTGCCCCGGATGCGGAAGACGATGCCTGGACAAGGAACCCCGATGAGCACACGGAAGTAAACAACCTGTCCGTATTTCCTCACGCAGCGGGTTTCATCGGCCTGCCGACGATGTTTCACGTGCTGGGAAAAAACCGCAAGCCCTCGGAGGTGACGCCCGGCCAGAGCGCGACCGATGGGATCGTGGAAGTGCAGCTCATCACCAGCACAGATGGCCGCAAGTGGCAGCGCACGCATCCGCGAATCAGCGTGATCGGGCGCGGACAGCCAGGTGGCTTTGATGCGGGCACGATCCTCGGCGTCTCAAGCACCTGTGTGGATGCGGGTGACGAATCCTGGGTCTATTACACCGCGCTGACCACCAGCCACGGCGCGCCGGTGCCGCCCAAGCGGATCTCGATTGGCCGCGCGGAATGGCGCCGTCATGGCTTTGCCTCGCTGGATGCCGGGGAGCGTGGGCAGGTGGAGACGAAGCCGCTGCGCCTGAGCTCAGGCAGCCTGCTGGTCAATGCGAACGCCACGGGTGGCGAGCTGCGTGTGGCCCTCCTCGAAGCCGATGGCAGCCCCATTCCCGGACACGCTCTGGAGGACTGTGAGGTTCTCAAAACGGACTCCACCCGCTGGGCGGTGCGGTGGAAGGAGCAGGCAGCCGCGCCAACGGATCGACCGGTGAAAATCGTCATCGCCATGAAACAAAGCCGGCTTTTCAGCCTGTCGGTCGCCGAAACGCCCCAGCCTTAAACCTTCTGGGTCTTCCAGCGGCCACGTCTGAAAAGCAGCCAGCCAAAAAGAGCCAGCAAAGAGTTGGCAGCAGGCACGGCGATGAAGACTCCCACCGGGCCCAAGCCGCAGGTCTCAGCCAGCACCCACGCGATGGGAATCTGGCCGACCCAAAGGCAAAGAAAATTCAAGCGCACGGGGGTCCAGGTGTCGCCGGACCCGTTGAACGCGGACTCAAAGCACATGCCCGCGGCGTAAAGCGGGAAAGCAAGGCTCAAGATCCACAGAGCCTGCGTGCCGAACGCCAGCACCTCGGCATCCTGGGTGAAAAGATGGATGAGCGGATGCGCAAACAGCACGAAAAGCAGCCCGATCAAACTCAGCACGATGGCGTCCAGCTTTACCGCGATTTTAACTGCCGCCTCCGCTCGCTCCGGCTTCTGGGCGCCAAGGTTCTGCCCCACCAGCGTGGCGCCTGCATTCGCCAGGCCCCACGCGGGCATGAGGGCAAAGATGACGATGCGGATCGCAATGGTGTAGCCTGCGAGAGCGGCGCTGCCAAAACCGGTGAGAATTTTAAACAAGCCCACCCAGCTCGTGGTGCTGATCAGAAGCTGAATGATGCCGCTGCAGGATTTCCACAGCACCGCACCGATGACCTCCCGTGCCGGTTTGAAATCCCGCCAGTGCACCTTCACGCGGCTGTGATGGCCCGCGAGATGCCAGAGCTGATACAGCACGCCGATGCCACGGCCGATGTTTGTGGCCACGGCGGCGCCTGTCACTCCCAGCTCAGGAAAAGGCCCCCAGCCAAAGATGAAACAGGGGCCCAGCACAATGTTCAGCGCATTCGCCAGCCAAAGCGTGCGCATGGCGATGACGGCATCCCCCGCACCCCGGAAGATCGCGTTGATCAGGAAAATCAGGAACACGGTGGCATTCCCACCCAGCATGGTGCGCGCGAAGCCAGAACCCAGTACCACGATGCTCTCTTCGGCTCCCATCAGCCGCAAAATCTCGGGCGCAAAATATCCGAGCACCACGCCGATCCCGGCCGACATCAGCACACCGAGGAGCACGATCTGCCCCGCCGCCTGCGCCGCGAGCGCCGGCTGCTTTTCGCCGATGCGCCGCGACACGATGGCCGTGGCGGCGATGGAAATGCCGATGGCCACCGCATAGATGAGCGTCATGACAGATTCAGTGAGCCCCACCACGGCCACGGCTTCTTTTCCGAGATGGGAGACCCAATAGACATCCGCCACGGCAAACAGCGACTCCATGACCATCTCCAGCACCATGGGCACGGCGAGCAGGAGCACGGCGCGGTTCAGCGGCAGCGCCGTGTAGTCGTGCTGCTCTCCGCGCAGCGACTCCCGCACGCTTTGCCAGAACGAAGCCTGTGGTGAAACCTCCTCACTCATCAAGGCAGCCTTCCTTCATCCACATCGATGTAATGGGTGATCGTCTGAATGTCATCACGATCACCCAGGCCGCCGTCGGCCTTCCGCTTCGCCAGAATGGGGGTGATGTGGTCATTGATGCCGAGCTTCATCGTGTAGTAGTTCCACACCAGCTTGTCCGTGTCATTGAGCGGGCGCCCGTGCACCTGGCACCAGTGCAGAATCTCCTCATCAGTTCCTCCCTCCAGCACGCGCGCCTTCAGGTCGTCATAGTTCACATGGAGGAAGGCCGTGCAGGCGCCGTCGCTGCCTTTGCCGAGATTGGCGTGCAGATCCTCCCAGAGTTTGCCGGCGGCAAAAAGACGAATCTTGCCCAGCATGCGCGGAAAGTACTTCAGACCGGCGGTTTCATCACATGGGCTGCAGGGCAGCGTGGCAGGGTCAGGTTTGGCAGGCATGCGGAATGCCTCGCCGGTGGTGGAGATTTGTCAATCAGGCGCTGCGCAGTCCCGCCAGGATGCTTTGAATCTGCGCCCGATGCAGCCCCATGTGCATCCCAGCCATCGCCGCCCAGCCCAGGCCGCTCAGCGGCCCAAACCACGGATGGGCAAAGCGCAGTCTCGTCTTTAATTCGGTCCCGTCAGTCAGCACCTTCAGCACCGCATCGCAGGAACGTTCGTATTCATCCTCGACCTCCGCGGTCACCGTCGCGCTCGGCTTCACCGCGGCCGTGCTCGCTTTCCTCTTCGGCACCTGGCCTTGTGTCAATGCGGTGATGACCTGCGCCACCGCCGTGTTGGTGATGCGCAGATGATCCAACGTCATCCACACCGACCAGTTTCGGCTGCTGTCCTCCAGCCCGCGCAGGCGGATGATGAGCACACGCTCACCGCGCCGCGTTTCAGGGCAGGATTTTACCAGCGCACGGATGGCGGCCCGCTCCTGCTCAAACCTGGCCACAAAGCTCTCGCGGTTTCCGCGCCAGCGTGTCAGCCCAAACAGCAGACGGGCGGCCCAAAGTTCCACGAGCGGGAGTCCGGCTCCGGGAGGGGCCAGTTGAGGAAGATCTGCGATACTCATGGCGCTTACCATTTCCAATCACTTGCATTTTGCAAGCTTTTTACTTTTGAAATGCAAGTGTTCAAGGCGATGGTCCGGCATGCCGAAATCCCCAGGTTCCAAGCCCCAGCCCAAGGTATCCGCGTCGCCCTCCCGGCGCTCCCCCTGCCCTGTGGCCTGCGCGCTGGATCTCCTGGGCGACCGCTGGACGCTGCTGGTCATCCGCGATCTCATGCTGGGCCGCAGCCGCTTCAAAGACTTCGCCGGGTCGCCCGAGGGCGTTCCCACCAACATCCTCAGCGACCGCCTCGACCGCCTGCTCGAAGCCGGCCTCGTGCGCCAGATCCCCGCCACCGAGGGTGGCAGGCGCATGGCCTATGAACTGACCCCCAAAGGCGAGGCCCTGCGTCCGACACTTAAGTCCCTGCGTGACTGGGGCCTGGCCTGGGAGCCGGGGACGAAGGCTTTGTTGCAGCAGAGCTGAACATCTTTTAGATGGCGTCCATGAACGCCGATCTCATCACCGCCGCAGCCAATGCCACTCTCGCCGGAGGCACACCGTTTCCGCAAATCGTCGGCATGCTCATTGAGGCGGGTGTCGAGTTTTACCACGTCGATTACATCGCTTTGCGGAAGTCATTCTACGGCGGCGCCGGGGCCGTCGTCACCACCGCGATGTCGTATGAAAATCTGCCGCCCGTTGCGGCTGATTTTGATGCACCGGCCCTTCGCGCCAACATCCTCGACAGCCAGCAAAAGAACCAGCACTACCGCGATTTCACCATGCGCGCCATGCAGGCCGGAGTGCAGGGTTACTTCGCTTTCCTGCGCGGCCAGCGTGTCACCTATCTCGGCCGCCAGGGAGACCAGCACACGGAGTGGTTCCCAGGAGCAAAGCCGCAGGCCGGCCTTTGAAATCACTGCACCCGCGAGACGATCACTTCGGAGGTCTTGCGGTCGATGGAGTACAACACCCCCGCTTCTGCCCGGTCCCAGGCGAAGGCCTGGCCATGCGCGCTGATGGGAACCACACCCTTCCAGACAAGCTGATCTCCCTCGGCGGGCAGATCGAGCACATAGAGTTCCTGCGCATCATGGCCGGTGATGAACAAATGCCCGTCTGGGCCGAAGCTGCCGCCAGAGCTGCTGTTCTTGCCAAATTTTTCCACGGCCTCCGCGGGAAACTTCAGTTCACTGAGCTTCTTCCACTGGGCATCGAAGATCACAATGCGCGTATTCGCCGGGTTGCCCGTTTTCGCATACTGCGCAAAGCAGGCGTACCATCGGCCATCGCGACGGTCCACCCAGGTAAGGGAACCGCCATCGATGGATACTTCGATGGACTCCAGGTGCTTCATGGTCTGCGGATCCCAGATCTCCACCGTGCTTGTCATTGGCACTTCAGGGAAGTTTGAATGCGCGCAGTAGAGCTTTCCATCCAGCACGAGCCCCGCGTTCAGATGTTTGATGCGCCCGCCCTTCGCCTCTTTCCAGCCGCCCACGCGTTCACCGCTGTCTTTGCGATACTTGCCGATGGCGGCGTTGGTAATGGCATAAAAATGCGCGTCATCCACGGCCACGCCCTGGTGCGCCTCCACGGCCTTGAAGCGTTTCAGTTCCTCATGCCGCCAGGCTGATTTTTTCGGTGCCTTGGCTTTGGGCTTGGGATTGAGCAGCTCCTGAATGCGCTCCTGTTCCTTTTTGAGCGCGGCTTCAGACACCGGCATGGGTGTGAGGTTTTCACTCACCAGCGGTTCATCAGCGGGAATCGCCCGCCAGCGCAGGTTTTTGAACCACACGGCTGCCCCGTGATCCTGCAGCCAGAGGTTGCCGCCACGCTTGGTCAGGTCCGTGCCACGGTAGCTCACCAGCTTCACCGCGTCCTTCCAGCGCGGATCGGCATAGTCGAAATCCACCACCTTCACCCCGTTCAGCCAGTGCTGGATGACGCTGCCCTTGCAGACCACACGCGCCTCATTCCACTGCTCATAGGGCCGCACCACGTCCTTGGTCGGCGCCATGCAGAAATACAGCGCCCCAGCGCTCGACCGCGGATTTTCGCCATAGGGGCTGTTGGCGTTGTCGAGGAGCTGATACTCGTATTGGCCCGGCCGGTAATACACGCCGCTGTTGCAGCCTTTGGCGACCTTCCAGTCAAAGCGCAGCTCGAAATCATCCGGCACCTTTTTCTTTTCATAAGTCAGCGGACCACCACGCTTCACACGGCCGATTTCGCCATTCACCACCTCCCAGTTGCCGCTCTGCTTCCAGCCGTCGAGCGTTTTACCGTCAAACAGGGATTCAAAGCCGGGCTCTGCGGCTGGGGCGGAAGCGCTGAGTGCCAGAAAAAGGAAAAGGTGTTTCATGCGTGATTCAGTGTGCGGTTTGCCTGCCTGCGAAATCCGTTCAAGCGCAGCGATCCATCGGTCATGATGTCGAGCAGCGCGTAACCATTGTTTTCCATGCCGCTGCCTTCGATCATGGCCACCAGGGTCACATAGTGAACGCCGGCGATCTGCTGATAGTCGTTCTTGTGCGAGTGTCCCTGGAACACCGCAAGCACCTTTCCGGACTTTTCCAGCAGCGCACGCACCTCGGCCGCGTTGCGCACGGCATGCGCCTTGTCCATGTCGAGCCGCTGATGCGCAAAGACAATCACCGGCCCGGAGGCTTTGCCCAGTGCCGCCTCCAGCCACGCCAGCTCCGCCTTGGGGAGGTTGGCATCCTGCCAGTGGAAGTTCTTCCGTTCATACGGCGTGCCGTCTTCACGGAAGCAGGCATCGAGAATCAAGAACGTCACGCCATTTTCTTCGAAGGCTGCATGCCCGCCTGCAGCCTTGGTGTTTGCGGCAAACTCCTGTTTCGTCAGGGTGCCCACGCAGTGATTTCCCAGCACGTAGTGCCGGGGCATCGTGAGTTTCTCGAAGTGCGACTCCATTGTCTTCAGCCACTCGATCTCGCGCTCCACCGAGTCCGCCTGATCAATAAAGTCGCCCAGTTCCACCACCAGCGCCGGCTTCTCCCGGTTCATCACAGACACCGCCTCATCCAGCTTTCCGAGCGCCTCACGATAGAAGCGCGTTTTCGTCGGATCCTTCTCCGCATAATGCAAATCCGTCATCAAACCCACGCGAAGCTGCGGTTTGGCATCCGGATCCGCTGCGAGAAGCCTGCCCGCGCCGAGACCCGCCAGGGCAAGCGTGTGACGATGGAGAAAAGCACGACGTGAAAGAGAAGGGATCATGGGTACAGATCGGGCGCCTGACGGGTTTCTTCGGACAATTTCCAGCTCAAGTCCTCCACCCAGGCGAGGTGGTTGAAATTGCCGATGCCTGAGCGCTCGTGGGTGCGCCGAAAGGCGATGAGCTCATCCACCGCGCGCTTAATTTCTTCTTTGCCTGCGGTCGAGCCAGCAAGCGTGAGCCGTGCGGAGACCCGGGCGCAGAGCCGCGCATGCTCGAGGCCGAGCTGGAGGAACTTCACACGCGCGGCGGCTTCGGCATCATTCCCCGCCGCAGCCAGCGCCTGCCCCAGCAGCTTCTCCGCCGGTGTGAAACATTCCAGCGGATACAGCACATGCGCTGCCTTCGCCCAGCTCCGCCAGCGCGAGGCCTGCAGGGCTTCCATGGTCTGACCGATCTTCTCTCGGCTCTGCGTGGTGTAGTTCTCCCAATAGTTAAAGTAGTTTTTCACGGCGACCGCCGCCACGCCAAAGGCCGCATAGTATTCCGCCAGCACCTCATCCGCTGTGGCCTTCGCCCGAACGTGCAGGCGTGCCGCCGTGTAGAGGTTTGGCCCCTGCGTGGCCCAATGGCCGGTGAGCGAATCGTAGTCCGTGGCCACCATGCCCTTCTCTACGGCATGATGGAATTCATCGGCAAACTGATGCGTGAAGATGAAAGGCATGCAGTAGCCATCCAGCAGATGATTGGTGCGCATGAAAAGCCGCGCGCCGGTGGCGCGCCAGTCCGCCCACTGCTGCTTCATCCACGCATGCTCTTCGTCTGACCGCGGGAACCAGCCAGCAGAGGGACAGTAGCCGATGAGGACGTTGGGATTCAGCTTGATGCCGCTGGTGGGCGCCTGGAAGTAATTGAAATAGGCATAACCAATCACCGTGGCTCCCGCGGGCGCCTGCTGCTGGATGCCCAGCCAGAAGCGAGCATAGCGATCTGACACAAAACGCGATCCGGTCATCTTGGAGGTGGGCGGATAAAACTTCAGATAATCTGCCGGTGCAGCGCCATCCAGTGCGCGGCATTCCTCACAGGTGCAGAGACCGAGGATGTCATTCTCACAGGCATTGATGAACCCGGGAGTCGCGGCATCAGCAGGACGCTTCGCAGTCCAGCGCGCGACGATTTCACGCTGCAGCTCCAAATTGGAAACGCACATGGAGAAGCGGCCGCCCTTTTTGTTCGGCCCGCGTTTGCCACTTTCCAGAAGCTGGAACCATTCGGGATGAGCCTTGCCATCTTTCTCCCACCAGTCGGTGAAGGCATGGCCATAACTCACCGGGCAACTGCGCCCCATGCGGTGTCGCCGCAGGTAGACGCTCTGCTCTTCGCTGAACTGCTTCGCCGCCTCTGTCGTGAAACCCAGTGCGGGATGCTCGCTTGCAAAGCCCGATCCGGCGCGCAGCCGCCGCTGAAAGAATCGCGGAGCAATGGTTTCATCGCAGCTTTTGGCGACAACGCCTGACACTTTCGGCACATGTGTTCCCAGTTCGCCCGGCCAGAGCCAGCGCACGTGCAGGTCGCGGTCCAGCCATTCATACACTCCCCAAAGCGTGCCCGCGCTCGTGGCAGACTCCAGAGGCTCCCCGCCCCCATCCTGACCGACGATGAACATGGCATCATCACTCACGCGAAGTACAAAAGCCTCCGCCGCGAGTGTTTCGACCTGGATGCCAGCCTCGCGCACTGCGCGGCTGTCGCCGACATAAATGGGGTGAAGCGGCGTGACGGCTTCGCCTTCGGCACGCACCTCCAGCTTGACCCCAGACGCCTTCTCCACATGGCGCACCAGTTCTTCCGCCGCATAGCGCGCCACGCGCGTGGGTTTGTCTGCGATGACGATGACCGCCTCCGGTTTGCCCTCGTTCACCAGAGGCACATCCGCAGAGGCCGGGAAGGCGCTCAGGAGCAGCGCTGCAATGCACCCGGCACGAACCATTTCAAATCTCATAGCCGGGCGTGCGTGCGATTTTTTCGCGGCCGTGAAGCTGCGCCCAGGAGATCTCCCGACGCTCGCGCATGGAGTGTCCGGTCTGCCAGAACTCATAGGCCACGCGCGGCGGAGAGACTGTCGTGTCGATGTCCAGCACGCCCCAGAGACGTCCGTCGTCATGTCCCGTGAAGCGCTCAGAATTGCTGCGCAGCTTGGAGTTGGTGCTGCCCAGGGGACCGGCGCTCAGCTCCAGGAAGCGGCCATTGATGTGATAGCCCGAGGAGAAATGACGGTCGCCGCTAAGGAAGATGACGCCTTCGATTTTCTGCTCGTCGATCCACTTCAAAAACGGATCGCGCTCCTTTTTAAAGAGAGACCAGGAATCGTCGCTACCGTAGGATTCCCACTCGCTGCCATTGGCCAGCAGCTTGATCTTCGCCTTGCTGGCCTGCAGCTCGCGCTTCAGCCAGGCGAGCTGTCCGGCGCCGAGCATCGTTTTCTCCAGTGTGTCCTCGGCTTTGTTCGGAGAGCGGTGGTAGCGGCCATCGAGCATGAAGAACTGCACATCGCCCCGCGTGAAGGTGAAGTAGCAGCCGGGGTTATCAGCCTCGCCGTAGGCTGGATTGGCCCAGAACTCCTGGAAGGTTTTCAAAGAGCCCGCCTTGCCGGCCTCGGTGCCGTCGGAGTTGTTCGGGCCGTAGTCGTGATCATCCCAGATCGCATAGACGGGCGTGCGTGCGGAAAGGTCACGCCACCCGGCGCTGAGCCGGTGTGCGGTGTAGTACACGCGCAGCTTTTCGATTTCCGTGGTGTCGCCATAGTGGTTGTCCCCCAGCATCAGCAGCAGATCGAAGGCGCCCTCGTCAATGCTTCCGGCGCGGCGCTCCGCCAGTTCGGCCCAGGTCGGAGCGGCCGCGGCGGTGGTCCTGCCCACACAGGAGCCAAAGACGATGCGCTGCCTGCACGCCGTCCCGATTTCCGGCGCCGTGGTGAAGGAGGGTAATGGCAGCGGCAGTTGCTCGCGGCCATCCAGCACGATTTGATAGGTGTACTTGGTGCCAGGCTTCAGCCCTTCGAGGAACGCAATGCCGCACAAACCCGTTTCGACTTTCAGGGATCCGCCATCGATTTCCCCCGTCTGCGCTCCGGCTTCTGAGAGAAGAATTTTCCACGGTACGGCCGCTGTGCCCCGCACCCAGATGTGGGCGCGGTCCGGACCCACATGACCCAGCATGGGCCCAGCCATCAGGTAGGCAGGCCCCGCCTGCACCGGTGGCAGAGTCAGCGGTGGCGCAAACTTTTTCGGTGATGCTGGTTTCGCAGCCTTGGTTTCAGCGGCTGCTCCGCGAGATGCCAGCGCCGCCGCAGGCATGGCGGCGGCAGTGCGTAGAAGATGACGGCGGGAAATGGAAGACATGGCGTGTAGAAACGGGGGCCATCCCCCTTTTTTGCCGCCAATTCATCAGGCCTTGCCGAGGACGCCCTTCACATGCTGCATCGACCTGCCAAAGCACTCATGCACATAGGCCATGGCCTTCTTCACCTTGGCCTGGGCCGTCGGGTAGTCGGCATCGATGGCAAAAAGCGTTTCCGCCATTTTCTCCACAGGCGTTTCATCCATTTCCATGAGCCATTCACCGAGGCCGATGTCCTTGAACATCCAGCACTTCGGCGAATGAAACTCGGAATAGGTGTGGATAATCGGCGTGCCATTGGCCAGGGCGATGATGGGCGAATGCGGCTCGTGACAGACGATGGTGTGCGCCCGCGCAAAGACGGACGCGGCCTCGTCGGAGTTCCAGAAGTAGTCGAGATTCACCACATGCTTCTGAATTTCAGGCGGCAGAGGATCGTGAATAAGGCGCTTGTTGTGGCCCATCTCCTTGATCGTCTCCGGCGCGATGAGCACCTTGTGCCCGGTCTTCTTTACCCACAGCGTGACGAGTTCACGATATTTCGCCGCACGACGTTCGTCATCGGCGATCTGCTCCGGCGTAGGATGCAACGGATTGAGCTTCGGTGTGCGCGTGTCATCCACGCCGGGAAGTTTGGCGGTGTTCGTGCGCAGTTGGATCGTGATGAACTTCCGCTCTTCCAAGCCGAGTTTCTTCATGGTAGCCAGACCACGCGCATCATCGCGGACATCAATGCCGAAGCAGCCGTCAGGTCCGAATTCGAGCACCGGCGTTTTGATTCCACCGTTTTTGAGGATGCTCAGCGTCTTCGTCTCACGCGTGTAGATGAATGCGGCAGCGTTGAGCAATGCGATGCGCTCCTCCGAACCTTTGCCTTCGATCATGCTGGGAAAGTACGACTGACCAAAGAGCCCGTAGGGTTTGCCCGCTTTCTGGCAAAACTTCATGAAGCTGGTGTCCTGGCCCATGCCTGAGTTCCGGATGAAGAGATCGCAGCCCGTGATGGCCTGGCGCAAGGCCTCATCCTTCGCTTCCTTGCCGGTCAGGCTGCCTTGCAGAATCTCCACCTTCGGAAAACGTGCCTTGAGCATCGCGGTGACACGCTCGTCCAGCTTCATCGCCCATACCACCACCTTCACCTCCGGCAAATGTTCCTCGATGACACGCAGGGTGCCGGGGGTATGGCCGATGTCGCCGATGTTCACCGTGTCCCAGGCGGACTGCAGCAGGATGGTCTTGGGCTTGCCGTCGGCGGCAAAAACGGAACCGCCCAGCGCGGCGGTGACGGAGGCGATGAAGTGGCGGCGTGTGTGCATGGTTGAAGGGATGTTAAAATTCAGGCGGGCCGTTGAGGTGTTCGCACTTCTCCGGAAGACCGGGGATGAAATCGACCACCTGCTTCTGCGCACGCAGCTTGTCCTGCAAAGCAGCCAGCGGCACTTTCTGCACGGAGACGTCATCCTTCACCGCCAGTGCGGCGGCGATGCCGGCGGCATGACCGGTGATCATCCAGACGCTCTCCAGCCGCAAGGTGCAGAAGGCCACGTGCGTGAAGCTGGCGGCTCCAGGCACCAGGAGATTTTCACACTCGGACGCGTTTGGCGTCAGCGCACGGTACGGAATCTGATACGCGAAGCCCATGCGCCAGATGCGCCCTTCATTCACGAACTCGTTTTCATTCAAGGCCACGCGCTGCACATGATGACAGTCGATGAAATGGCTGCTCATGCCAATGCTGTCCGGCTTGCGGCGGTCATCCTGCACGTCCTGCTGCCTTACCACATACTCCCCGCGCATGCGCCGCGCCTCGCGCACATAAAGCTGATATGGCAGGTGGCCGTTGTCGGCGAATTCATCTTTATGCAGGCCAAGCGCCTTCATCTCTTTCTGCACATTCACGGGCACTGCGGCATCCGCGGCCAGGAAATGCAGCAGGCCCAGTGTGTAGTCCATGTGGTCCTGGTAAATGCGCGCCCGCTCTTCGTAGCTGGCATCCGGCCAGTCAAACTGACCGCCAAAGTGGCCCAGCGAATAGATGGCGGACTGCTTGTTGTTCAGCTCAAACTTGCCGTTGCGGCGTTTGTAGGGATCCACGATGTCGGTCAGCTTCACAGGCTTGTTTTGCCGGGCTTGCTCATGCAGCCATCCGGCCAGCAGGGCATAGCGTTTCGCATCGTAGTGCTTTGGCGCGGGGATGGGCACCTGCAGCTTGGGATCTTTCGCGACCGTCAGACGGAAATTGTAATTCATCGGCGCACGATGGGCATCGCCCTCACGCAGATCCTTGGCCCATGCGCTGATGCCGGGAAGCAGCCGTCCATTTTCATCCACTGTCCGGGCCTTGCGCGGCGTCTTGTCAAAACGGATGCCTGCCGCCTCCTCTGCAAACTCCGCCTTCGACTCCCGGCCCACGGCGTACTTCACACGCGCGCGCGCCATGAGGTCGCCTTCATAACCGGCATCAATGAACAGTTTCGCCCGCAGCTTGGTGCCATCAGTGAGGGTGATGGCGGTGATACGCGCACCTTCCTTCGTCACCTGATCAACGGCCGCGCCAAACCGCACATCAACACCAGCTTCGCGCAGCATGCCGAGGTAGATTCTCTCAGCGACACTGGACTCGAAAAAGTATTCCGGCCCCTCGGTCTGGTAGTGAGCGCCGAGGCGGCGGTAAAACTCATCGGCAAAGCCGCCGATGGTCCATTTCAGCATGTGCTCGCTCTCGGCAGTATTGATGCCGCTGGTGCTGAGGCCGCCGATGTGCTTCGTCGGTTCAATGAGGACCACCTTGGCGCCTTCACGTGCGGCGGTGATGGATGCCGCGATGCCGCAGGGCACACCACCATAGACCACGATGTCAGTTGAGATAGAATCCGCCGCGCTGAGCTGAGCGGCAAAGAGCAGGCAGAAGAGAAAATTTTTCATCAGAGTAGAATCAGTTTTTGGCTTCAATGAGTTGCAAAGCATCCAGAATCACGAAGCCATCGGTGCTGGCGTTGCTGATCGTAATGACGGACTCCTCATTTTCATCAAGCTGGACGCTGCCAATGGTGCGAAATGCTTCGCCTGCCGCCAGCGGCTGCGTTTGATCAACGCTGATTTCGGTCTTGCGGTCACCACATTCAATGGTCACCGGAACCTTTGCAGCTCGTGTGGCGTGCGGTGAATAGGCCATGCGCAGATCATAGCGACCTGTCTGGGGCGCTTTGAAGCGAAAGATGGCGATGGCCTGGCCGTCTCCACGCTTGTCATCATGGCGATATCCTGTGCCGATGTGCGGCTTGAAGCTGGATGAACTTCCCCACTGCCCTTTAAGTTCGGCCTGCGTGTCATCGAGCACGATGCCGGGTAGAGTTTTAGGATCGACGTTCATCGCGCCCTTGGGTTCCGGAGGAAGAGCTGCCAGCACCGGCAGCTCGAGCACCTGCTTCTGCGCCAGCAGTCGCTCGCGCAATGCGGGATAGGGCAGCTTTTGCACAGCGAGGTTTTGCTTCGCGCTCAAAGCGGCGGCAATGCCCGCGCTCTGGCCCAGCATCATCCACGTGGGCTCCACGCGGATGGAGGAGATGCCCACGTGCGTGCAGGAGAGCGCCACAGGCACGAGGAGATTGTCGCACTCGGCAGCCTTCGGCGTGATGGCACGGTACGGGATGTGATACGGGTAGCCATGCCGACGCCCCGCCATGCGCACCGGCATGATGGTGCCTTCATCCAGCACCATGTCCTGCGTTCCCACACGCTGGCAGTCGTGGGAGTCGATGGGAAAGGATGAGACCACGATGGCGTCTTCCTTTTTCGGCTCGTTCATGATGTCTTTCTGTGAGACGACGTACTCACCGATCATGCGGCGCCCTTCTCGTACGTAGAGCTGTGGGGACCAGTGGCCGTAGGCGGCAAATTCATCCCGGCAAAGACCGAGCTCGGCCATCTGCTTCCGCAAATCCTCCGGCACAGCAGGATCGGTGGTGAGGAAGTGATAAAACTCCAGCGTGTACTGTTTGTGCGCCTCCCAGATCTTCGCGCGTCCGGCTTCATCCGCCTCGCTCCAGCCGTTGCAGGCGCCCACCAGGCCCATGGAGAACTGTTTGCCGATGCCGTTGTTCGCATCGAATTTGCTGCCAGGAAGAGGATAGAGATCCCATAGCAGATGCGGCCTTTTCTCCTGCGCAAAGTAGCGACGCACGACCTCAAAACGCGCGGGGTCATAGCGGGCGGGCTGCGGGAACGGAACACGATTCCCGGGATCCTTTGTGACACAGAGGCGGAAGCTGCACACCATCACATTCTTGTCGCCTTTGTCCTCCGCACCTGCGTCCATCGTCGTGATGAGAGGCAGTGGTTTTCCAGCGGTATCCAGGCCGGAGATCGCCAGCTTCGCTTTCGGGTACTGCTTTCCGGCCAGCGCTTCACCAAACTCCTGCCTGCCTTCACGGCCGATTGTCCAGCTCACTCCCGCAGCAGGCAGCAGATCGCCTTCATAAGTGCCGTCCACGAAGACCTTGGCGGAGAATTCACCATTGGATGTCGTCATCTGGGTGATGCGCGCTCCATCTTTGTTCAATGATTTCAGCACGCGCTTTGTCAGCACTTTCACCCCGGCTTCTTCCAGCATCTGCCGCGTGATCTTTGCCGCCACATGGGGTTCATAGGTCCAGGGCTTGTGATCTTTTTCGCTCACTTTGTACGGCAGCGCCACACCGCGCTGCTGGTAGTCTTTTTCCACACGGGCATGCCACTCTTCGAAGAGGCCGAGCACCGTGCTGCGCACTGTTTGATTGGAGTCGCTGAAACAGAGACCGCCGGTGTTCACGCCGCCCACATGATCCGTCGGCTCAAGCAGGATGACGGAGGCGCCTTCGCGTGCTGCGGCGATGGCGGCGCAGAATCCGCCGGGTGTGGCGCCATAGACAATCACATCCGCCTCAGTGGCGGCATGTGCGGACAGGCTGAGGGAGAAGCAGAACAGCGCGGCGAATCTTGTCATGGCTGTCACAAGGATTCGCCAGTCATGTTTTGGACATTATTTTGCGCGGGCCTGCACGGCGCGATGGGCGGTCTGCTGCAGGTAGGCGGCGTCTTTGGGATCGAGGCCCTTGGGGATGAAGGTGTTTCCAACGGGGCTTTCTCCGAAGAGGACTTCGTACCAGACGCAGGCGCCGAGGTATTCGCCCGCCATGTTGGCGTGGTGGCCGTCCATGCCGAGGGTGGTTTTCCCATCTTTCTGTTTTTTCCACTGCCAGCCGACGTGGATTGAATGTGTCTGATTCGGCAATTCTGGGGCTTTGGCAACTTTGGAGTTGAAAGTTGTGTCGGTTTGGTAGGCCCAATTTGGGTCGGTATCGGCCAAATGGAAGGCATCGCCGGTGGGGATGATGCGGGCGTTGAATTCGGTGGCGAGTTTGTCGTAGGCGGCGCGAAGGCCGTTGTACATTTCGTCCTGGGACTTGAGATCGCCGGGCTTGGTGAAGCGGGGGTCGTCTTTGCGGTATTCCCAGGTTTCGTGGATGAGGAGCTTTGCCTGTGGGGCGTACCTGGTGACGTAGTCGCGGAGCCAGGCGGCGTAGGGCTGGTAGGTGGCGAAGTCGTGGCTCTTGATGCTGGCCTGCTGGATGGTGACGTAGTCCCACTTTTGCAGTTCGAGGTTTTCCTTCAGGCCGCGGCCGCTGGTGTAGAGGCCGGCTTTGTCTGCGGGGTCGGCCTCGTGCTTTTGAGCCTTCTCAGCGTGGACCTGGAATGAGGCGCCGCCGATGACGAGGGGCTGGTGGATGAGGGTGTGGCCGCCTGCCTTGGCGAGATCGCCGAGGTAGTGGGTGGCGTTGGCGGAGAAGCTGTTGCCAATGGTGAGGAGCTTCACGGTTTTGGCCTCGCCCGCGAAGGACGAGACGCAAAACAGGAGCGAGGCGATCAGGGCGAACGCTTTCATGAGATCTTGTGATTAGTGGCAGCCGCAGCCTTCGCCGCAGCCCTGGGGAAACACTTCTGCTTCGGTCGGCACCTTGCCGCGCTCGAGGCTTTTGCCGACGTAGCCGTTCACCACTTCGGCGATGCCGCGAAGGATGTCCTGGGCTTCGAGGAAGCTGGAGATGGCCTGGTTTTCTTCGCACTTGTCCTGGAGGTCAGTGAAGCGGCTGACTTCTTCGCCGGTGGGTTCTTCGCCGTGGTGCTGCTTCTGGTGGAGGGAGCGGCCGAGAGTGGCCATCTCGCGGTAGAGAGAGACTGCGGATTCGTCGGCGAGGAAGGCCTCGGCCTTTTCGCGGGCGCTCTGTACTTCGGCGTCGGAGACGAGGGTTTCGCAGAGTTCGACGATTTTGGAGGTGATCTGGGGGGATGCTTTCATGGGGGCGGCGAGCTTATTCCGAAAAAGGGGATTCACAGGGAAAAGTCGGACTATTTCACCATGACCGGGCGGTTTCGATGTTTCGTTTAAAACCTTCGCGGACGAGGGAGAGGTCGGAGTCCATGGCGATCCAGGTGAAGCCGAGGGCTTTGAGCTTTTCTTTGTCGTCGGCGTGGCGGACGAGGATGCCGCAGCCTTTGTTGTGGGCTTTGGCGGCTTTGACGATGCTGATGACGCAGTCGTCGTAGGGGCGCGGGGAGTTTTGGGCTTTGAGGTCGAAGGAGAGATCGGCGGGGCCGATGAAGAGGGCGGTGATGCCTTCGACGGCGGCGATTTCAGCGGCGTTTTCTACGGCTTCGGCGGTTTCGATCTGGGCGAGGATGATGGGCTTGGGCATCTCACCAGTGGGGAGGCGCATGCCGTAGCCGTAGGCGCGGACGGTGCGGGAGACGCCGCGATGGCCGTGCGGTGGGTAGGTGGCGGCATCGACGCAGTGGCGGGCTTCGGCGGCGGTGTTGACGTGCGGCACCATGATGCCGTCCGCGCCCCAGTCGAGGACGCGGGCGATGAGGTCGGGGTGGGGCGCGCTGACGCGGACGATGGCGAGGGTAGAGCTGCCACGGAGGGCGCGGAGTTGATTGGGGAGGGCGGCTTCGGATTCGCAGCCGTGCTCGAGGTCGATGAGGACCCAGTCGAAGCCGCACTCGGCGGCGAGTTCGGTGACGGCGGGAGAGCCGATGGAAAGGAAGGCGCCGATGTGGGATTTCATGGGGTGGATCGTTGTAGCTCGGTATTCCGATACCGAGAAAACGCCGTCGCGGAATCGGAATTCCGCGCTACATAGCCGCCATGCCACACCAGCCGCTGTCGAAGCCTGCTGAGATTCCGGAAAAGCCGGTGTTTAGCGCCTATGAAGAGAAGGAGGATTTTTGGATGGTGCCGGGTTATGAGCGCAATCTGCCGCACTGGCGGCTGGTGGGAGCTTCGTATTTTGTGACCTTTCGCCTGGCGGATTCTCTTCCGGCGGAAGTGGTGCTGCGCTGGAAGCACGACGAGTCCCAGTGGCTGTTTGAGCGGGGCATCGACATCCACTGGCAGCGGGACGAGCCAGAGCGTTTCCGACAGGCAATTGCAAAACTCGATCCTGGCGAGCGTGCTGCTTTTCAGCGTGAGATGGCCCGGCAGTTTTTTCTCGAACTCGATCAATGCCATGGCTGCTGTGCACTGAAGGCCCCGAAAGCTCAAACCCTGATGGCGGACGCACTGCGCTTTTTCCATGGGCAGCGCTTGTGGACAGGTGATTTTGTGGTCATGCCCAATCACGTTCATGTTATTGCGCAGCCGTTTGCAGGAGTTCCCTTGGAAGAATGGTTGTATTCGGTGAAGCGGTTTACAGCGGCGCGCTTGATGCAGGAGGAGGATCTGCATGAACGACTGATGACGCGAGCCGGACATGTCTGGCAGCCTGAATCCTTTGACCGGGTGATTCGTGATTTGGGTGAGCTGAGACGCACACGTGAGTATATTGCGAAGAATCCGAGAGGTCTGCGTGAGGGTGAGTTCCATCTATACCGAGCGGAGTGGATTGATGGCTTGTTGTAGGGCGGAGTTTGGGGGCGGTGCGGGACGGCCGCGGTATCGGAATACCGCGCTACAGCGCCGCTTCGGATCTTAGGCAGTGGAGGGCGTGGAAGAGTTTTTTTAGTGTGAAGTCGCGGAGTGATTTTCCGGAGGTGCCGGAGGAGATGAGGAAGAAGGCGTCGTCGCGGTCGAAGTAGCCGGCGCCGACGCGGATGACGGATTTCACGATCATGTTGCGAAGGAGGTGGAGCCAGAAACGGCGGAGGTGGTTTTCTGGCAGGGGGCGGATGCTTTGATAGCCTTCGAAGGCGTGGCGGAGGAAGGTGTCGTCGTGGAAGCAGGCGAGGAGGGAGAGGTCGTCCATGGGATCGCCGGAGATGGCGTCGTCGAAGTCGATGAAGGCGGTGATTTCGGTTTCGCTGCCGAGGATGTTCCAGAGGGCGAGGTCTTTGTGGACGAAGCAGCCGGTGTCGAGGTGAAGGAGGGCGCGGTGGTTTTCGATTTCGGCGAGGATTCCGGCGCTTTGGGCGTGGGTGAGGAAGCTGTGGGTGACGAGGAAGGCGAGGTGCTGGTCGAGGCGGAGGTGGAAGTAGTCGGCGTAGGTGGGGTGGTAGCCGGAGAGTTCTGGGTAGGATTCGGGAGCGAGGGGACGTTCGTTCCGCACAGGGGATTTGCTTCGCGGCGCTTCGCCAGGTGCGGATTGCTCTAGGTTGTAGGCAGAGAGTTCGGCAAGAGATTCGGGAGCGAAGGGACGTTCGTGCCGCACAGAGGACTGTGCGGACCACTTTGGTGCGGACCACTTTAGGGTGCCGAAGTTGGGGAGGGTGATTTGCTGCCAGTGGGCGACGGCGGAGCCGATGGAGAAGGCGATGCGGGGGATGTCGAGGCGGCCTTGCTTGAACCAGTGGTTGAGATCCGGGGAGGAGATGCGCTCGAGGGCCTGCCAGGCGAAGGGGACGCGGGTGCGGGTGGCATCGCAGGCATAGACGCGGGGGGTGACTACGCCGGACTCGCGAACGCGGGAGAGGAGGGCTGATTCAATGGCGAGGTGGCCGTCTTTTTCAGGGCCGTTTTCGACGCGCATGAACATGGGCTGGCCTGCGACCTTTGCGTTCCAGGTGAGGTGATTGCCCTGGCCGATGCCTGTGCAGAGTTCGACGACCTGGGTGACGAAGTGGCGCTGCAGGACTTCGCGGAGCTGCTGCTCGATTTTGGCATCGGCAGCACCGCGTGTCTGTGTGCCGTGGAAGGCGGCGGGGCGGTCGCATTTCCAGTAGTAGATGTCCTGGCGGCTCATGAATCAGGCATCGGGGGTGCGGCGCTTCCACCAGGATGCGAGGAGGCCGCCGATGATGTTTTGCATGACGCCGCTGAAGACACCCGCGGCAGCGGCGAGGGGCATGGCGGAAAAATGTTCACGGGCCAGTGAGGCGGCCATGCCGCCGTTTTGCATGCCGACCTCAATGCTCACCGTGCGGGCAACGGATTCCGGATAGCGCAGCACTTTTGAAACCGCGTAGCCAACGCCAAAGCCAAGCACGTGAAGGGCGAAGGCAGCGAGCGCCAGACGACCAAAATGGGTGGCGATGGCATCCGCACTGGCGGCCACGATGCCACCGCTGACAAGGGTGAACGCCAGCACCGCCACGGTGGGGCCGCATGCGCCGATGCGATCCGCCGTGCGCGGCAACTTCCAGCGGATGAGCACGCCGAGCACCAGAGGGGCGATGGTGAGCTGCATGGCGGAGAGGCAAAGGCCCCATGCATCGACCGGCACATATTTCCCGGCGAGAACGCTGGTCCACATGGGAGTGAAGAAGAAGGCGAGCAGGGTGGATGCGAGCGTGAGGACGACGGACAATGCCACATTGGCCTTCGCCAGATAACTGATCATGTTCGAAGCCATGCCACCAGGGCAACTGGCGACGAGGATGATGCCGACCGCAAGACCGGGCTCGAGCTGCAATGCCCTGGCGACCAGCCAGCCGGACAATGGCATGATGGTGTACTGCGCGACGAAGCCCAGCGCCACACTGCCGGGCATGCGACCAATGGCCTTGAAGTCATCCAGGCTGAGTGTGAGCCCCATGCCGAGCATGGAGGCGGCGAGGGACCAGAAGATCCAGGGCTTGTCAAACCAGAGCATGGTCTGCGGCTTGAAGAAGGCGATGGTGGCGAGGCTGACGAGCCAGACGGGGTAGAGGTTATTGAACCAGTTGAAGAAGCGGATCATGCGGGATGGAACGGTGGCGGAAGCGGGATTTGTGTATTGGGGTGCGGTGGGGTGGCGAGGGCCGAGGGAGGGACCGTGCGGGGTGGCGGGGGGGGGACGCTGCTGGGGAGTGCGGTGTGTGAAGAAAGATCTGGGTTTGCTTCCCGGAGGGGTGCTGGAGGTACCAGGGTAGCCTCGCTGAGGCTCGGCAACCCTTCGCTATGATGCGGAAGGCCTTTGGCCTTCGAGGTGGGGGCGGAGACGGTGGGAGGGGTGGATGACTTTTTGCAGTGCGGGGTTTTGTTTCGCGGCGGGGCGGTCGCGGTATCGGAATACCGCGCTACATTGAGGCTTGGGGTTTCAGGTTGATGAGGTTGTGAAGAATGTTTTCTGAGGTGGAGGGCATGCTGATGAGCAGAACGATCTTTTTAAAGCTGTGATGCGAGGCTGTTGGCCTTCGAGGCGGGGGCGGCGGGAGGGATGGATGATCTTTTGCAGTGCGGGGTTTTGTTTCGCGGCGGGGCGGTCGCGGTATCGGAATACCGCGCTACATGGGGGGGCGCAGGGTGCAGGTGCCGCTGATGAGAAGGACGAGCTTTTTGAAGTGGAACTGCTCGCCTGCGGTGACGTCTTTTTGATAAAGGCTCATGCGATTGATCTCGCCGGGGAAGAGCTGGGTTTCGGGTGTGTCCACTTTGATGAAGCCGGCGGCTTTGAGGGCCTCTTCCTGGCTGGCAGCCTTGGGGCGGGTGGTCGGGGTGAGGGCGTAGAGTGTGCCGGGCTTTGTGACCTCGGCTTCGATCTTCTCGATGCTGGTGCGAAGGAAGGGCAGGTCACGTACAGCGTCGGGCATTTCATCGATGACATAGGTGCGGTCGGTGAAGAGTTTTACGCCGTGTTTCATGACGGCCGTTTCTTCTGGTGGGGCGGGCCAGACGATGCGTTTTTTGCCGGCCTGCGGCTCGAACTGGCCGATGTCCTCCAGTTTGCCGAACATGATGCGCTCTTTGCGGCTGGCGTCTTTGTCTCCCTGAGTAACGGCGAGCCAGATGGCACCTGCGTGCTCGTGGAAGGTGGGGTATTGGAAGGAGTGCGGGGACTCGAAGCGGTATTTGCGCTCCCAGATTTTGCCATCGCGGGAGACGTCCACATTGAAGACACTGCGGCCGACGCCCTGGATGCGGGTGGACTCCTGCCAGCCGAGGTAATAGACGCCGCCGAAGTGGTCGAAGGTGGGCTTTGAGTTTGCGCCGTTTGGCACGATGGGCAGGGGGCGGCCGATGGTCCAGGTTTTGGCATCGGCGCTGGTGGTGAAGTGGTAGTTGCCTTTGTCGTTGCGGCAGATGGCCATCCAGGTGCCATCTGGGAGGCGATTGACGGCGGACTCGCTGAGTTGTTCGGACTGAGGCTCATTGTAGTGGCCGAGGATTTCGAAGGTGGTGAGGTCGTCATGCACGAGAGCGAGTGCGTTTTGTTTGCCGCTG
This sequence comes from Prosthecobacter sp., assembly GCF_044227185.1. Taxonomy (GTDB): domain Bacteria; phylum Verrucomicrobiota; class Verrucomicrobiia; order Verrucomicrobiales; family Verrucomicrobiaceae; genus Prosthecobacter. The sequence goes on from NZ_JBGAFO010000004.1 coordinate 450,051, forward strand.
AAGTTGTTGAGGGCGACGTAGGTTTTGCCGTCGATCTTTTTGAAGGAGTCGAAGATGAAGAAGGAGGAATCGTGGGCGGGCTTGGTGAAGCCTTGTGCGGCTGCATCGGCGTGGAAGTACCGGGGCTGGAAATCGAAGGTGCCTGCGGCGGATTGCAATTTGGCTTTGTGGATGGTGGCGGCGAATTCGCCAGACTGCAGATCGAAGTCGCGGAACCACATCTGCGACTGGCGCTTGCCGGGGTCTTCGCTGGTGAAGTAGCAGCGGAGGGTGGTGGCGTCTTTTTGCAGAATGCGGGGGACGAAGCAGGCGCCGATGGGGAGGGTTTCGTTTTCGAAGTGCTGCTCGCTCTTGGCGAAGTCGATGACTTTTTCGAGAGCGAGTGTCTTGAGATTGACGATGGAGAGGGTGGCGTAGATGAAGGGCCATCCGGCGCTTTCGCCTGCCTTGAGATCATTGGCTTCGGTGACGATGTAGGCGCGCTGGCCGACGCAGACGAACTCGGCATCGTGCGCGCCTTTGACCTGAGGGGCGGAGGTGTTCACCAAGCGCTGCATGACGGTGTCGCCAGCGAGGGCGGGGTCCCATTTGGCGGGGATGATGGAGGGCGCGGGGAGTGCGCTTATGGTTTGTTTTAACTTTACTGAACCGGAGGTGTTTTTGCCGGAGGCGGCGTCTTCTTCACGGAACTGGGCGAGGAGGATTTCGCCAGCGCCCTGGCGGTCGCGGTCATAAGTGATCCAGATGAGGCCGTCGCGATCCTGGACGCCATCGGGGTAGGAGACGCCGCTGCGTTCATCGAGGAGGAGGCCTTCGTTCCATGATTTGCCGTCGTCGGTGGAGAGCTGGGCGGTGAGGTGGCTGCGGGTTTTGCCGGTGAAGCCGTGGTGGTTGACGAGGAGGAGATTTCCGGAGGAGAGGCGGCGGATGAAGAAGCGTGAGCCGGGATTGGCGACGGTGCTCGGTTTGGCCTCCGCCCAAGTGCGGCCTTTGTCTGATGAATGGCTCTCCCAGAGGAAGCCGCCGCCGGTGCGGGTGAGGAGCCAGAGGCGGCCGTCTTTGAGCTCGGTGATCATGCACTCGAGGGCCCACTCGGGGGCTTTGAGGGCGCCGTGGAGCTGCCAGGTTTTGCCTTCATCTGTGGAGATGCCGACGCCTTGGAGTTGTTTGGGTCCGGCGAACCAGGAGTGAATGGGCTCGGTGGCATGGGTGACGGGCATGATCCATTCGCCGGTGGAAAGGACGGTGGGTTTGTTCATGCGGAAGGCATAGGGGCCTTCGTAGCCGACGCGGAACTCGGGGCCGAAGACGGGAGGGGTGGCATCGGGGGCATCGCAGATGCGGGCGTGGACGTCGTGCACGGCGGTGTCTTTGTTGCCGCGATTGAAGATGTACCAGAGGCGGCCTTTGGGATCGAGCCAGAGGGTGGGGTCGAAGCAGCGGGTGCCGGCGGCGGGGTCTGCCATGACCTGGGGTGTGGTGTAGGTTTTGGCCTGGTCGTCGCTGTAGCAGAGGAGGACGGTGTTTTCGGCGGAAGGTTCTTTGGGGCCGCCGGTGAACCAGGAGGAGAAGACGCGGCCTTTGGCGGTGCGTTCGATGCCGGGGATGCCCTGCCAGGTGTGGTGGCGCTGGCCGAGGGGCTCGGCGGTACGCGCAGTGATGGTGCACGCGAAGGCGAGAGTGAAAGAGATGAGGAGGCGGAGCTGGCGGGGAGTCATCGGGGATAGGAACGCGTGGGGGCGGGGGATTTCAGGGTGGAATGGGATGACGGGGTGTTATGTTAACATTTTGAGGGTGGTGGATGGTCGCCGGTTATGGGGCGAAGGTGGCGCAGTGCGCAAGCGTGCGGCGAAATACTTTGCAGACGCTGCTGGTGCGCCAGGGGTGTGGCGGAGTGCCCGGTTTGCTTCCCCCCAGAGTTGGTTGCTGACCCAGGGCGGCGCTCGCTGAGGCTCGTTTGCCCTGGGCTGCGATAGGTCGCACCTTTGGTGCTAAGAAATGACGAGGTCGATCGCTCTATTGCCTTGGCCGAGTGGCATTCATGGCGATGATTTTTTATCGGCGAACTTGCTTGCATTCGGCGGTAGCGACCCAAGCCTCATCATACTCATTTTATGTCTTCCTCTGATATCCGCGCTCTCGAACCCAAGGCCTTGTGGAACTGTTTTGCTGATCTGAATGCGGTGCCGCGGCCGTCAAAGCGGGAGGAGAGGGTGGTGGGGTTTGTGCTGGGATTTGCGGCACGTCATGGCCTGGATGCGCAACTGGACAGCGCGGGGAATGTGATCATTCGGAAGGCGGCTTCGGCGGACCGGGAGGGGCGTGAGCCGGTGATCATGCAGGCGCATCTGGACATGGTGCACAAGGCGGGGGACGGGGTGACGTTTGATTTCGACAAGCAGGGGATCGAGATGTGGGTGGATGGTGACTGGGTGCGGGCGCGTGGGACGACTCTGGGCGCGGACAATGGGCTGGGGGTGGCGGCGATTCTGGCGGTGCTGGCGGCGAAGGATTTGTCACATCCGCCGATTGAAGCGCTTTTTACTTTGGATGAGGAGCAGGGCATGGGCGGTGCGCTGGGGCTGCAGCCGGGACTGCTGACGGGGAAAACGATGCTGAACCTGGACTCCGAAGAGGATGATACTTTTACCATCGGCTGCGCGGGCGGGATCGACACGCTGGGCAGTTTTAAGTACACCGAGGTGGCGCATGACTCGGCGGCGCCGCTGGTGGAGATTCAGATCTCGGGGCTGCGCGGCGGGCACTCGGGGCTGCAGATTCACGAAGGGCGTGCGAATGCGAACAAGCTGATGGCGCGGCTGCTGAACGCGTGTGGCGAAGAGGTGGTGGCGCTGTCAACGATGCGCGGGGGCAGCGCGAGGAATGCGATACCGGCGCAGTGTGTGGCGCGGGTGGTGGTGCTGGATGAGGCGCGGTTTGCGGAATGCTTCGAGCGTGAAGCGGCGGGGATTCGTGAGGAGTTTCGGCTGATCGAGCCGGCGCTGAGTCTTGAGACGGTGCCGGTGACGGTGGAGGCGGGCGAGGTGGGCATTATGGGAGGGGAGCACCAGAAGGCCTTTGTGCTGGCGATGCAGGCGGTGGTGAACGGGGTGTACCGCATGAGCCCGGTGGTGCCGGGGCTGGTGGAGGCTTCCACGAATTTTTCCACGATCGCGCTGGGTGGAGGAAAGGCGGAGTGGGGGAGCCTGCAGCGGAGCTCGGTGGAATCGAGCAAGATGGATGTGGCGCGGGCGTTTCGCGCGCCGTTTGAACTGATCGGTGCGGAGGTGCGGTCAGGGGATCCGTATCCGGGCTGGAGTCCGAGTGCGGAGTCGCCGGTGCTGGAGAAGATGAAGGGGATCTACCACGAGCTGTTTGGGCATGAGGTGAAGGTGGGAGCGTGCCATGCGGGGCTGGAGTGCGGGGTGATCGCGATGGCGTATCCGGGGCTGGATATGATTTCGTTTGGGCCGAACATTTATGAGGCGCATTCGGAGAAGGAGTGCGCGAGTGTTTCGTCAGTGCAGAAGTTTTGGAGGCTGCTGGTGGAGACGCTGGGGGGGCTATGATGGCTGTTTTCATTCATACTCTCCGGACGCTGCGGAAAGGTGGGCCCCTCACCCCTGCCCTCTCCCCGAAGAGAACTGTTTGCTGCTGTTGTGTGTCTGGGGCGGGGAGAGGGAGAGCTGCGTTCACCGCGCTGGCTTTTCCGGACACATCCTTTTTCAAAATGCCCTGAAGCCATGCCTGCCACTGCCGCGCCAACGCTGAAGGACATTGCCCGAGCGACGGGGTTTTCGCTGATGACGATTTCGCGGGTGCTGCGGGGTGCGCCGAAGGTTTCGGCGGAGAAGCGGGAGATGGTGCTGAAGGAGGCGAAGAGGCTGAATTATCAGCCGGATCCGCATCTGGCGCGGATGATGCAGGTGGTGCGGGGGAAGAAGCAGCAGAGGGTGCGGGCGGTGATCGCGGTGATAAGAGAGCATGTGCCGCAGGATGGGCTGCTGGGGCCTTCATACCAGTATGTGCCGATTGATGACATTCGGAGTCGTGCGCATGGGCATGGGTATGCGGTGGAGGAGTTTTGGCTGGGGAAGGACGGGCTGACGCCGAAGAGGCTGCAGAAGATTCTGCATGCGCGTGGGATTGAGGGCGTGATTGTGTCGCCGCAGAGCATGCAACTGCCGTGCAGCCGGATTGATTTTTCGCCGTTTGCGGCGGTGACATTTGGGAATGCGATGAGCAGCCCGGCGCTGCACATGTGCGCGGGGAACATGACGCTGGGGATTCACATGGCGGCGGATGAGCTGAGTGCGCGAGGTTATAAGCGCATTGGCGTGGCAGTGACGAGGTGGATTGTGAACCGGTCGCAGTTTGGGTACAGCGGGGGGCTGTTTCACTGGCAGCAGAGTCTGCCGGAGGGGGATCGGGTGCCGCTGCTGCTGTTTCCGAGCAATGACATCAGCAAGGGGTTTGAGGCGTTTGCGAAGTGGATGCGTGAGCATGAGCCGGATGCGCTGATCACGTTTGATACGCATGTGCCGGGGTGGCTGCGGAGATTGGGACTAAGGGCGCCGCAGGATATCGGCTTTGTGGTGCATGACTGGACTCCGAGGATGGCGGAGTATGCGGGGATTTATCAGCAACGGGATCACCTGGCGGCGGCGGCGGTGGATTTGATCGTGACGCAGCTTTCGCAGCACGAGCATGGGGTGCCGGAGGTGCCGAGACAGATCATGATTCCGCCGAAGTGGGTGGATGGGCCGAGTGTGAGGGCGGTGGGGTGAGGGGCGGTTTATGCCGTGTCACAAAAACAGCGTCTATGTGCGGAGGTGCACGGTGACTTCGGCGGCGAGGCGGTGAGACGCTGCTGGAGGGCGCGGTGTGGTGGAGAAGGCGGTGGGTTTGCTCTCCGGATTTGGGCGTGCTTTCCAGGGGTGGCGCTCGCTACGCGAGCTGACCCCTGGCTACCCGCTGTGATCCCTCCGGGATCATTGAAGGGTCATGCGGCGCGTGATACCGAGAGAGGGCGAGTCTGGATAGGATTTGAAGCAGCGAGTTTGATCCAGATGAAAACACAGACACGCTTTCAATGGGTCGTCGTCTTATTTGTGCGTCTGGGGCGAATGCGAAGGCGCTGATCGACGGACAGGAGTGTCCATCGTACTTTCCGGAGTGCTTACGTGGCTCGATGCAGTGAGAGATTGCGGAGCGCTGAGCTCATCTCGGCGGAGCGAGATGAGTACTGTACTATACGCGCTGCCCCATGGCTTTGAGCTTGGCTTCGCCTTCGGACCAGGGGACTTCGTGGGGGAGGCGCTTGGTGGTGGCGGCGAGGGCGGCGATGACGCCGGCGCCTTCGCCCATGCCGACGGAATTGCCGGTGACGCGGTAGCTGGCGTGAGCGATGAAGTCGCCGCTGATGCAACGGCCGGCCATCATGAGGCCATCCACGTCTTTGGCGATGAGGGCGCGCAGGGGGATGTCGTAGGGCTTGACTTTGATGCCGGTGGCGTGGGTGGCGCCGCCCTTTTCATTGTGCTCGGCGGTGGTGGCGTGGATATCGACGCCGAAGGTGGCGCGGACGACGGCATCGTCATGGCGTGCGCCTTTGATGACGTCGTCTTTGCTGACGGCATAGCGGCCGAGAATGCGGCGGCCATCGCGCACGCCGATCTGCTCGGCGGTGGCAACGATCTGGATGCCTTCCCAAGGGCCGCCGAGGCTGCGGAGGCCGTTGACCATGAGGTTCATTTCTGCGCGGGCGCGGACGGTGGCGGCGGTGATCTCGGCGGCGTCCCAGGGCTTGATGCCGAACTCCTGGTTCATCATGGCGAAGACGAGATTGCCGCTGACATGCCAGAGTGTGGACCCGGAGTAGGAGGGGAAATGGCCGCTTTTGACGATGGCGTCCTTGATGCGCTTTTTCTTTTCGCCGTCGGTGTTTTCGCCGGGCTTGGGCTGGCCGAAGCGGACGAATTCGCGCAATTGCTCGACGTCTTTGACGACGAGGAGGGCATTGAGCGAAAGGGGCTGGCAGGGGCAGTCGGCGGCTTCACCGATTTCGAAGGCGCAGCCGGATTGGAAGCCGAGATCGCCATCGCCGGTGGTGTCGATGAAGACGGGGGCTTTCCAGGCCTGGCGGCCTGACTTCGATTCCGTGATGATGGTGGTGAGGCGTTTGCCTTCGCGGAAGGCGGCGCAGACTTTGGTGTGATATTGGAATTTTACACCGGCTTCGACGCAGAGTTCTTCGAGGAGGAGCTTGAGGGCTTCGGGGTCGTAGCAGAAGCGGCTGGCGCTGGTGGAGTTGGCGCGGGCGCCGCGGGCATCGAGCTTGTCGCGGAGTTCTTTGGCGAAGCCGGGTTTGTTGAAGTCGAGGAAGTAGCCGAGGAGGCCGGCGGTCCAGATGCCGCCGAGGCAGCCGCGCCATTCGAAGAGGCGGACTTTTGCGCCTGCGCGCGCGGCGGTGATGGCGGCAGTGACGCCCGCGGGGCCGGCGCCGCAGACGATGACGTCGGCGTCGTTGGCGAGGGGGATGTCGTGGGCGGGTTCGTTGAAGAGGCCGTCTTTGGCGGCGGGGGTGTCAGCGGCGATGAGAGGGGTCTGGCTGACAGCGCCGCCGGCGAGTGCGGCGTGGAGGAAATGGCGGCGGGAAACGGGGGCGGGTTTCATGGGGGCAGTATGACGGAGGGAGGGGGGAGAAGCTATCGGAAGGACTGTGTTGAGGCAGATTAACCGCAGGAGGCGCTGGGTAGTGCGTCCGGAACCTGCTTCCCACTTTGCCAAGGCTACGAGGGACACGGAAAGCAGGTACTACAATGCCTATGCTGCGGAGCGGGTGGTGATGGCGGAGTGCTGCGGACTGAAGTCCGCGCTCCAATTAGCGGACGAAGATGAACTGCTGGGTGTTGATGAGGGCGAAGATGAGGTCTTCGATGGTGAGGCCGGATTGGGAGGCCTGGGACCAGGCGGCTTTTTCGGCGGTTGTGGGGGCGCGGGAGAGGAGGGTCTGATAGACGATGGTGAGCTGGTCGTCGGGGTATTTGGCGGCGGCGAGATTGATGCGGAGCTGGGTGTGGGGTTTGAGGATGCTTTCAAACAGCTCGCTGTTCATGAGGACGAGGGCCTGAGGCATGCTGGCGTCGGAGTTGGCGTTGTCGATGAGGTCGCGATCGCTCTGGCCAAATTCGCGGAGGTAGTGACCGCGTGGAGCGGGGGACTCGAGATCAGCGGCGCGGGGCCAGTCTTTGACCTGGGAGCGGCGGGCTTTGAGGTAGGCGTCTGCGTCGGTGATGTGGAGGCGTTTGGCTTCGTCACGGAAGATGACCTCGCGCGCCTGCTCGGCGGCCTTTTCTTCGCGTGGGATGGCCTGGTCGATGTCGTAGCCGGGGATGTCGATGTAGGCGCGGTTCTGGCCGGGTTTTTTGAGTTCTTCGAGCGTGGGTGGCTTCACCGGAATGGGAGGTGGTGCGGGCTTGCCGGTTTTTTGAGTGTAGAGGCGGGCGACGGCGGGGACGACGACGTAGTCGTGGATGCCGGTGCGGGCGACGAACTCGAGGGAGCGGATCTCGAGATTGAGCTTGTCGAGCAGGGGCTTGTCCTTGGCTTTTTGTGCGGCGGTGTATTGATCGCGCAATACTTTGGAGCGGGCGGCGATGCGCTCGTAGCCGTCGGAGGCTTTGGCGGCGCCGTCGAAGATTTCCTGGGAGGTGAGGAGATCGAGGGCATCGCTGAGCTTGCCGCGATAGACGATTTTCTGCGCCATCTCGCTGTCGATGCCGTGGCGGCGTGGGAGATCGGGCGTGGGCTGGATGAGGGTGACGAAGGAGTCGTAGATCTGCTCGGCGCTCATGCGGCGCAGGAGCGGGCCGGTGAAGTGGCAGACTTCGCCGGGGAAGAGCTCGGTGCGGGTGGCTTCGTTTTGATAGGCCTGGGTATTGAAGAGGGTGCGCAGGTAGGACTTCACGTCGTACCGGTTTTCGCGCATGAGCTGCTCGAGGTGTTTCATGAGCGCGGGATTGGAGGCGACGGTGCTGTCGAGGATTTCATCGACGGGCTCGATGAGGCCTGCGCCGAAGACTTTTTTCCAGAGGCGGTTGGCGATGACGAGGGTGAAGCGCGGATTTTCGGGAGAGGTCATCCATTCGGCGAAGGCTTTGGTGGTTTCGCCGGTGGGCTCGCACTTCACGGATTTGCCGAGCATGGTCAGTGGATAGATGACGTCCTTGGGTTTGGCGTCGGGATACTGATAATCGTGGGGCAGCTTGAGGAGGCGGGTGGGGAGGGCCTGGACTTTGCTGTAGCGGACGAAGTCGCCGAGGTTTTCAAAGACGCGGCCCATGTTGCGAGTGGAGGCTTCGAGCTCGGGCTTTTTGCGGGCCTGCACCATGAGTTCAAACGCGCCTTTTTGCTGGGAGATGCCGGTGAAGTTTGTTTCCAGCGGGTAGGTGAAGGCGGCCATCTGGTAGAACTGCATCTGCGTCCATTTGTCGAAGGGGTGGTTGTGGCACTGGGCACATTCGATGCGAGTGCCGAGGAAGACGCGGGTGGTGTTGGCGAGATTGTCCAAGGGCATGCCGATGTCGCGCATGTAGTAGCCGATGGCGGGGTTGTTCCAGACTTTGCCCTGCGCGGTGAGGAGCTCGCGCACGAAGGCGTCGTAGGGCATGTTTTCGCGGATGCGCTGTTTGACGTGCTCGAGGTAGGGCTTGGAGGTCATGTCCCCCTGACCGCTGTTTGCGCGGGTCTGCACGCGGAGGAGGTCGGCCCAGAAGTGGAACATGCGCTGCGAGTAGCCTTCGCTGGCGAGGAGGTGGTCGATGAGCCTGGCGCGTTTGTCTTTGTCGGTGCTGGTGAGGAAGGCTTGGGCTTCTTGAAGGGTGGGGATGCGGCCGATGATGTCGAGGTAGAGGCGGCGGACGAGGGTTTCGTCGCTGGCGGAGGGATTGGCGGTGAGGTGGTGCTGCTGCCAGTCTTGGGCGAGGAGGGCATCGATCTGGCGCGAGGCGTCGGTGGCGTTCGCGGTGAGGGCAAAGGCGAGGGTGAGGAAGAGCGTGCGCGTGAGGGAGTTCATGGCGGGCAAAGAGGTTCCACGGTTGAGAGCGTTCATTGGTGAAAATGCCATCGCGGCGGGGTGTGGCGGGAGTTTGTGCAGACGCTGCTGGTGAACTTGGGGTGGGGCGGAGTGCTGGGTTTGCTTCCCAGTCGCGGTGGACAAAACCCAGGGCGGCGCTCGCCTAGGCTCGCTTGCCCTGGGCTACGTTACGCCGCCCCTTTGGGGCTAGAAGTGTACAAAGGAAGCATGGGTGACAGTGTGATGGCTTGAAGATGACTGCGAAAGTACGTCAAGCCTCACAGACGCGGGCTGAAAAAAATTTCCGCTCCACCGTAAGTCATGCACGAGTGACAGTCATACGCCGATCACTCCTTTTCGTTGCCGGCTTCGGGGTTGTTGATGGTGGGGAGGTGTTTGGCGAGGTCGGCTTTGGTGCCGGCGTATTGGGGATCTTTGGCGAGGTTGGTCCACTCGTAGGGGTCGGTGGACTCGTTGTAGAGTTCTTCGTCGCCATTGGCGTAATGGATGTAGCGCCAGCCTTCGGTGCGGACGGCGTGGTTGTTGCGACCGAAGGTGGTGATGGCTGGGGTGTCCCAGGCGGAGGTGGCGTCGGCGAGGAGGGACTTGATGCTTTTGCCTTCCAGGTGCGCGGGGCTTGGCAGGCCGCAGATGTCGGTGAGAGTGGGGAAGACGGAGGTGAAATCGACGGTGCGCTCGCAGATGCTGTCGGGCTTGGTCAGACCGGGGACGACCCAGATGAGCGGGGCACGGGTGGCCTCCTCCCACAGGGCGAATTTGCGCCAGTGGTCTTTTTCGCCGAGGTGCCAGCCGTGGTCGCCCCAGAAGACGATGGCGGTATTCGCTTTGTGCGGGCTTTTGTCATAGGCCTCCATGAGACGGCCGATGAGCATGTCGGTGTAACTGGCGGCGGCGAGGTAGCCCTGGATGGCTTCTTTCCAGCGGCCGCTTTTGACCATCTCGGCGTGGTCGCCGTCGGGCTTGGCCATTTTGATGCCTGCAGGAGGGACGTCGGCGAGGTCGTCTTTTTTGTATGGAGGCAGCTCGATCTTGTCGAGAGGGTGCATGTCGTAGTACTTCTGAGGGACATTCCAGGGCATGTGGGGCTTGTGAATGCCGCAGGCGAGGAAGAAGGGTTTTTCTTGTGCTTTGCCGAGCTGGTCGATGCAGTAGTTGACGATGTGCCAGTCGTTGAGGTCTTCGTCCTTGCAGTCGAGCGGGGCGAACTTGATGCCGCCGACGCCATCGCTCTGGCCTTTGGGGACTTTGGGCATGCCGCCTTCGTTTTTCAGATAGTCGTCCCAGTCTTCGAGGCGGCGGTAGCTTTCGTGGTAGATCTTGCCTGCGCCGCAGACGAAATAACCGCCCTGGCGGAAGGCGTGGGTGAGGGTCTGCGCCTCGGGGATGACGGGGCGCCAGTCTTCGTTGTTGTCATAAACGCCGGTCTTGCCGGGGCGCATGCCGCTCATGAGGGCGGCACGTGAGGGATTGCACACGGGCGCGGCGCAGTAGCTGTGGGTGAAGCGGACGCCGCGGGCGGCGAGCTTGTCGATGTTTGGAGTGATGGACTGCTTGTTGCGGCCGAGGTAGCCGACCCAGTGGTTGAGATCATCGATGGCGATGAAGAGGACGTTTGGCTTGTCGGCGGCGGGGGCCGTGGTCGTGACGGCGAGCAGCAGGAGGGCGAAGAGGAGGCGCATGGTGGCGGCGGAAACGCGGGCGGGGCGCGGGTCTTGCGGGGATAGCGCGCGGAGGGGGAAGAGGTAGAAAGATTAGGGGTAGAAAAATTTCAGAGTCTGAGCGAGGTGTGAGCTGAAATTTTTAACCACTAATCGCACACTAATAGGACACTAATGGCCTTGGAGGACACTAATGGCCTTGGAGGACACTAATGGCCTTGGGTTATTGGGGAGTGTGGAAGGAGGCGGGGGAAAAGCTCTCAACAACCCGGCATGTCAGGAACTGCTTTGCAGCAGGCGCTGGGTGATACGTCCCGGAACCTGCTTCCCTCTTCGCCAAGGCTACGAGGGACACGGAAAGCAGGTACTACAATACTTATGCTCCGGAGCTTCTGGTGATACAGAGTGCTCGCGGCGGGTGTGTGGCGGGATGACGGGGAGACGCTGCTGGAGGACACGGCGTGTTAAGAAAGCGCTGGATTTGCTTCCCGATCAACCTGCCCAAACCCAGGGCGGCGCTCGCTTAGGCTCGCTTGCCCTGGGCTATATTACGTCGCCCTTTCAGGGCTGGTGCATGGCGGGGTGGTCTCGACAAAAAGAGAATGCCACAGTTCAAGACGCGATCTCAAGCGGAGAGCAGGGCTTACGAATGAAAGGGGCAGCGAAGGCGAAGGCTCGTTCGAAAGGACAAAAAGGACATAAACGACCGAAAGGACACAGCGCGCCGCGACAGCCAGATATTTGAGCACTGCACACGCGAAAGCTCCCTGGGCAGAGAGCTTTCGACGGCTGAAGCATCGAGCTGCTTTCAATGGATCGTGGTCTTATTTTGCGGCTACGGCTTCGTAGGCCTTCAAAGTTGGCTCGATGGCTTTGAGGGCGGTGGCCCAGAAGGCGGGCTGGGTGATGTCTTCGCCGAGGCTTTGTTTGACGACTTCTTCGCATGTGGCGCTGCCGGTCATGGAGAGGAAGGATTCGTAGCGGGGGAGGAAGGAGGGGCCTTCGGCTTTGAAGCGGGCGAAGAGGGCCTGGCTGAGGAGGTAGCCGAAGACGTAGGGGAAATTGTAGAAGGAGATGCCGCTGATGAAGAAGTGCATCTTGGAGGCCCAGAACATGGGATCGGTGCCGTCTTCGAGGAGGGTGTCGCCGTAGAGCTGGCGCTGGGCTTCACACATGAGTTCGCTGAGGCGGCTGACGCTGACCTCGCCGCTGGCGCGCTCGGTGTAGAAGGCTTTTTCGAACTCGTAGCGCATGGGGATATTGATGAGGTAGGCGTGTGCGCGGAGCATCTCCTGATCGAGGAGGTAGGCCTTGGTGGCTTCGGTGATGGCGGGGTCGCTCATGAGGCCATTGAGGAGGATCATTTCGCCGAAGTTTGAAGCGGTTTCGGCGAGGGTCATGGGGTAGTTGGCCGCGAAGGAGCGGGCAGGACGCAGAACGCAGGAGTGCCAGGCGTGGCCGACTTCATGGGCGAGTGTGACCATGTCGTGCACGGTGCGGTGGAAGGTCATGTAGACGCGCTCTTCGTGCTTGAGCTGCGAGCCAGTGCAGAAGGCGCCGGGGCGTTTGCCGGCGCGGGGCTGGGCTTCGATCCAGCGCTGGGCGAGCATCTCGCGGAAGTATTCGCCGAGTTTTGGATAGGCGGCGCTGAAGGCCTGATCGACGGTGGCGCAGGCTTCGTCCCAGGTGAGTTCTTTTTCAGCGGGCGCGGCGATCTGCGGGGCTTCGAGATCGAAGTAGTGGAGAGCGGAGGTACCCTGGAGTTTGGCGGCTTTGCGCAGGGCGCGACGTGGGAGATCGATGTGGGTGTGGATGGCCTCGAGCATGGCGTCGAGGGATTTGCGGCTCATGGCGCCATCGAACAGCGGAGTGTCGAGGAAGTGCGGGAGGCCGCGGCGGCCGTAGAGGCTGAGGCGAGTGCCGGCGATGCCGTTCAATCCGGCGGCGAGGGTGACGGCGTGGTCGTTGAAGGGTTTCTGGCCGTCGATGAAGGAGGCTTCGCGCAGCTTGCGGTCGGGCTCGGACATGAGGGCGCGGCGGCGGGACATGGGGACGATCTCTTTGTGACCGTCGGGGAAGGTCATCTCGAATTCCATCTTGCCGGTGAGGGTGTCGTAAAGGCGGCCCCAGGCGTGGAGGCCGTTGACATTGAGATCGGCGGCGAGGGCTTCCATTTCCGACTTCATCTGGTGCTGGCCTTCGTGGCGCATGCGCTTCACGGCGTGCCCGGCGTTTTTTAGCGAAGGGTCGGCGAGGAGGACGTCGAAGGAGTCATCGGTGAGGGCGGCCAAAGCTGAACGCAGCGAGGCCATGAGCTTGGTGCTTTCGGCTTCGAGGGTGGAGATCCAGGCTTCGTCGGCTTTGACGGCTTCGTCGTTCGCGTCATCGGCGGAGAGGCAGCCGAGGTAGGCGGAGAGGTGGCCGAGGCGGTCGCTGAGGGATTCGAGGGCGTTGATAACCCGGGCGATTTCGATGGTGTCGCTTTTCAGGGCTGCGGCCTGGGTTTTGAGGGACTCGACATCGCTGACCAGGGCGGCTTTGAAGGTGGTGTAGTCGGGGCTGCCGAAGGCGGTGAACCAGGATTCCAGGGACCAGCGGTCGGAGGTGGTGGGGGGAGTGGCGGTTGCGGGGTTGGACATGGGGATGTGTTACGAGGGAGTGGGTGGGGCGCAAGTACAGTAGCCATCTTGCTCCGCAAGATGAGCTGTGCGCTAGCGCGAGGGAGGGGGAGCTTTCGGGAGTTTGAAGGCTTCGTATGCTGGCGGGAGCGCTGGGCTCATCTCGGCGGAGCGAGATGAGTACTGTACGGATTCCAGATTCGCGCTTGTTCGGGGCGGAGACGAGCTTTGGCGGGGTTTTGGGCGATGTAGTCGCAGAGGCGGTGGAACTGGTGTTCGTGGCGTACGAGGTGGTCGAAGGAGTCCTGCTGCCAGAAGCGGCCCTGGGTGCGGAGGTAACGGTTGATTTCGCGGCTGGTGAAGTGTTTCCAGGAGTCGCACTGGGCCAGCATGTCCTCTTTGCTGGGAAAGGTGGCGAGGAGGTGGAGGTGATTGGGCATGATGACGAAGCGGAGCATGTCGTAGCGGTCGCCATGGAAATGCAGGAGGCTGTTTTGCACCTTGTCTGCAATCTCGGGTCTGCTCAGAACACAGGCACCGTGGCAGGCGTCGAGTTCGTCATGCCAGCGGGTGGTGAAGTGGTCGTGGAATTCGAGCATCTGTTCCGGTGGCAGAGCCTGCACTCGGGTCTTCCAACCTTTCTGAGTGGGATCGATGCCGTGCGCCATGAGCCACCGGTTCCTTTCTGCGCGCCAGCGCTCCACTACGTCCTTGGGCATCGAGTCCTGAGTGCGCCAGGTGATGAAGACGACCGATCCATCCTGGGCCCAGTGGGGGAGTTTGCGCTGGGTGACGAGCAACTCGTCAGTGGGATCGAAGAAGCGCATGGCGGGTTTGTGTACAGTGGCAATCTTGCTCCGCAAGATAAGCTGGGGGGGCTGACGCAGCGGCGAATGGTTTGGAGAATTTGAAGGCTTTAGGTGGTGGAGGGGGCGCTGGGCTCATCTCGCGGAGCGAGATGGCTACTATCGGCTGACTCGGCCGCCGCCATCGCCTTGCATGAGGGCTTCGATTTCGGCGCGGGTGCTGTAGTTGTAGTCTCCCTCAATGGAATGGGCGAGGCAGCCGGCGGCGGTGGCGAAGGAGATGGCGGTGGGAAGCGGGGAGTTTTGAAGGAAGGAGAAGATGAGAGCGGCGGTGAAAGCATCGCCGGCACCGAGGCGGTCGATGATGTGGGTGATGGTGTGGCGAGGGGCGGTGTGGAGGGTGCTTGTGGTGGCTTCGTAAAGGGCGCCGCTGAAGCATTGGGCGGCGGAGGTGCTGCCATCGCGGAGGGTGAAGGCGGCGTGGGTGAGATTGGGGAACTGGGCGACGATTTGTTTTGCGAGAGAGTGGAGATCGCCGGTGTGATCGATGCCGAGCATGGCGGTGGCGTCGCTGATGCCGCCGACGAAGATGGTCACGTAGGGGAGGAGCGACCGCATGGTGCGGGTGGCGAGATCGCGCGCGGTGAGGGGCGGATCCCAGTGCCAGAGCTTGGTGCGGTAGTTCATGTCGCACACGACTTTGATTTTGCGGCGTGCGGCTTCCTGCAGAGCGATGAGCGCGAGGTCCGCGGCGTTGCGGGAGATGGCGGGAGTGATGCCGGAGATGACGAACCACTCGCAGCCGGTGAAGATGGTTTCCCAGTCGTAGGCGGACGCGGGGGTGATGGCGATGGAGGAGCCTTCGCGGTCGTAGATGACATTGCCGCCGCGCTGATTGGCGCCGTGCTCGAGGAAGTAGGTGCCGAGGCGGCCCGTGGAGGTGCGGAGGATGTGTTTTGTCTCGACACCGAGGCTGCGGAGATCGGCGATGCAGGCCTCCGCGATGGCATGATCTGGCAGGGCGGTGACGAAGGCGGCATCGATGCCGAGAAAGGCGAGCGAGGCGGCGATGCTGGCCTCGGCACCCGCAAAGCTGGCGTGCAAAGCGCCCGGCATGGCCTGCTGGAATCGTGCGAAGCCGGGTGTGGCGAGGCGGAGCATGATCTCGCCGAGGGTGACGACGCGGCTCATGGGCGGACCTGCTTGACGATGTCCGTGGCCTCGCGTGCGAGGGAGGTGATGAGGTCCCAGCCGCCTTTGGCGATGATCTCCTTTGGCGCGAGCCAGGAGCCGCCGAGGGCGAGTACGGAGGGCTCGCGGAGGTAGTGCGCGGCATTGCCCGCGCCGACGCCGCCGAGCGGGATGAACTCGACGCCGAGATGGGCAAAGGGGGCGGAGATGGCACGCAGGTAGGCGAGGCCGCCGGAGTGCTCCGAGGGGAAGAACTTCAGCACGCGGCAGCCGGCCTCGATGGCGAGCTCGATGTCGGTGGGGGTGCAGACGCCGGGAGCGAAGGGCAGGCCGATGCGCATGGCCTCGGCGACGACGCGGGAATTCATGCCGGGGGCGACGCCGAAGCTGGCGCCATTGTCCTTGGCATCATTCACCTGCTGCGGAGTGAGGATGGTGCCGACGCCGATGGTCATCTCGGGGACTTCATCGCGAATGCTGCGCAGGCACTGCAGCGCGGCGAAGGTGCGGAGGGTGAGCTCGATGGTGTTCACTCCGCCGGCGAGCAGCGCGCGGGCGAGAGGCGCGGCATCCTCGACGCGGTCGATCATCAGCACGGCGATGACACCGGTCTGGTGGAGCTGGAGGCGGAGCTTTTCGGGAAAGGCGGTGTTCATGGCTGGAAGCAGGCGGGGACCCGGCCTTTTGCAACTGGGTTGTGCATGTCTGAGGCAGGAGAATGGCACTTCTCCTGCTCTACCAGTCTTCCGCCCAGCCATGACCCCTGCCCCTTCCGACACGAGCATTCCGACGCTCGGCCCCTGCCTGATCCATTCGCCCCTGCACCGCATTGGCGGAGTGGATGCGCCCTTTAAAGTGGATGCGGTGGACCGCATTTTGTACCACAGCCATCTGCTGGAAGACGGGCGGGATGTGGCGAGTCCGAGCTATGAGGAGGCGGGGCCGCGTGAGATGATTTATTTTGACCCGCCGAAGACGACGGTGGGGATCGTGACCTGTGGCGGACTTTGCCCAGGGCTGAATGATATTATTCGTGGCATCGTGCATCGGTGCCATCATCAGTATGGGGTGGCGAGGGTGTATGGATTTCGCTACGGGTATGAGGGGCTGGTGCAGCGCTTTGGCCACACGCCGCTGCTGCTGAAGCCCAGCTCCGTGGATCAGGGGCATCACTTTGGCGGGACGATGCTGGGCAGCTCGCGTGGGAAGCAGGACATCGGCGAGATGGTGGACACGCTGGAGGACATGAAGGTGGACATTCTCTTTGTGATCGGCGGGGATGGGACGCTGCGGGGTGCGGCGGAGATCACGAAAGAAATTGAGAGGCGCGGACTGAAGAAGGCGGTGGTGGGGATTCCGAAGACGATCGACAATGACATCCGCTATCTGGACAAGAGCTTTGGGTTTGAGACGGCCTTTGATGCGGCGGTGCAGGCGGTGAAGTGCGCGTATGTGGAGGCGACCGGTGCGGTGAACGGCGTGGGGCTGGTGAAGCTGATGGGGCGTGATTCGGGATTCATCGCCTGCTATGCGGCGCTGGCGGGGAGCAATGTGGACTTTGTGCTGATTCCGGAAGTGCACTTTGAGCTGAATGGTGAAGGCGGACTGCTGGAATTTCTGCGGCAGCGGCTGATGAAGCGTGGCAGCGCGGTGATCGTGGTGGCGGAGGGCGCGGGGCAGCACCTGATGCACACCAGCGATGAGACAGATGCGAGCGGGAACAAGAGGTATGGGGACATCGGGCCGTTTTTGAAGGACCGCATCAATGCGTTTTTCAAGGAGCGGAAGACGGAGGTGAACTTGAAGTACATCGATCCGAGCTACATCGTGCGGAGTGTGCCGGCGAATGCGCAGGACAATGTGTACTGCTCACGCCTGGCGCAGAACGCGGTGCATGCGGCGATGGCGGGGAAGACGAACATGCTGGTGGGACGCTGGCATGGATCGTTTGTGCATCTGCCGCTGGAGCTGGTGATTCATGGACGGCGCAAGGTGGACCCAACGCAGGAGCTGTGGCACAGCGTGCTGGAGTGTACGGGGCAGCCGATGGTGATGAAGTGAGGGGGGCATTTCGATCTTTCTCCTCCTCTTACTCTTCCTCCCAGTCGCCCAGAATGAGGGAGGAGGAGTAGGAGTAAGAGGAGGAGGAAGATGAGCGGTGGTGCTGGCTGAAGTGGGGGCGTTGGGTGATTCGGGTTGCGGGCAGGAGTGCCCGCATCACTGATGCTTGAGCGCCGGACTCCTCTCGCGGAGCGAGAGGGCTACTGTACGGGAAGCTTCGCACCGTGATACACAGCGCGGTGGCGGTTGTCGTCGAAGGCGAAGTGGAGCCATTGTTTGTCGGGGGTGACGAAGCCGTCGGGGTAGTTGAGGCGGCCTTTGGGGCCGTCGACGGATTCCTGCTGGAGGATGCGCTGGTAGGGCCAGGTTTTCATGGCGTCGAAGCTGATCCAGAGGGCCATGGGGCTGCGGTGTTTCGGATTCGGATTGTGCAGGATGGCGACGGTGTCGCCGCCGAGGGAGTGGAGGGTGGCTTTGGAGCCGGGGTTGGGTATGTCGGTCTTGCGGGCTGCGGCGGGCCAGGTGCGGCCACCATCGGTGGATTCGGCGTAGTAGAGGACGCCGCCGAGGCGGTCGGCGCGGATGATCATGGCGATGCGGCTGTCTGCGAGTTCGACGATGTTGTTTTCGGCCCAGCCGCTGTAAGCATCGTCGTTGGTGAGGCAGATGTCGCCGTGCTCGGTCCAGGTTTTGCCGGCGTCGCTGCTGACGAGCACGCCGTTGCGAGGGTTGGAGGTGTGGAAGGTCACGCGCTTGAGCCTTTCTTGAGGAACGGGCGTGCCCGCGGGCAGGCCTTGGTAATGCTGGAAGGGGACCAGGATGCGGCCGTCGCGAGTGACGATGTGATTGCGGATGAAGGTGCGGTCGTGCAGGCGGCCTGGTACAGGCTCCGCTTTTTCCCAGGTGCGGCAGGAGTCGGCGCTGCGCACCATCCAGGATTTCCAGCCGCCGAAAGTGCCGTCATGGGTGGAGAAAAAGAGTGTGCAGTTTTGGCCGTGCACCATGAGTTCACTGGGTACCTGGGCGATGGTGTCGCCTTCAGGTTTGAAGCCGAAGTCGAGGCGCTGCATGGAGGACCAGGTTTGGCCCTGGTCTGTGCTGCGGGTGAGGAAGATGCCGTTTTCTGGCTGGGGCTCGGTATCGCCGCCGCCGAGCATGAGCATGACCCAGGAGTGGTCGGGCATTTCGCGCAGGGTGGTGTCGCAGACGAGCTTGTTGGGGGTCTGGCCATCGAAGACGATGGTGTGGTGGTCGTGCTTTGCGTCTTCGGTAGCTTGCTGGGTCCAGTCTGCGGCGGGGAGGGTGCCGTAGATGAGGAGGCAGATGGAGAAGAGGCGGAGGTGCATGATGCAGGGCGTTTTCTAAATTCGTAAAGCCGGGGGGCTGGTGAAAGCGCTGTGCTCCTCTCGCGGAGCGAGAGGGCGACTATACGGAGGGCCGGATTCCGGGAGGAGGAGTATGAGTAAGAGGAGGAGGAAGATTTGGCGGCTCGTCCGCGCTATGATTTTGGGCGGGCGCTGGGTTCATCTTGGGGGGAGCGAGAGGGCTACTGTGCGGAGGGCTGCTGTGGGGGGAGCTTGGCGCTGTAGTGGACGGCGCGGTGGCGGTTGTCGTCGAAGGCGAAGTGGAGCCACTGGCCGTCTTTGCTGACGAAGCCGTCGGGGTAGTTCATGCGGCCTTTGGGGCCATCGACGGATTCCTGCTGGAGGACGCGCTGGTAAGGCCAGGTCTTCATGCCGTCAAAGCTGATCCACAGGGCCATGGGGCTGCGGTGTTTGCTGTTGGGGTTGTGCAGGATGGCGACGCGATCTCCGCCGAGATTGTAGAGGGTGGTTTTGCTGCCGGGATTGGGGATCTGGGTGATGCTGGCGAACTCGGGCCAGGTTTTACCGCCGTCTTTGCTTTCGGCTTTGTAGAGCATGCCGCCGAGGCCATCGCCACGGATGACCATGGTGATGCGGCCATCGGGGTGTTCGAAGAGGTCGTTCTCGGCCCAGCCGAAGTAGCGGCTATTCGGCGTGAGGCGGATGTTGCCATGCTCGCTCCAGGTTTTGCCGCCGTCACTGCTAATGAGGACGCCGTTGCGGGGATTGGTGAAGTCGCGATCCAGCGGGGCGCGGTTCTGCTGGTCGTCGGGGCCGATGTAGTGCTGGAAGGGGGCCATGATGCGGCCGTCTTTGCAGACGATGTGCTTGCGAATGAAGGTGCGCTCTTTGAGGCGGCCGGGGACTTCGATGGGTTTGCTCCAGGTCTTGAAGGAATCATCGCTGGTGAGATACCAGGAGCGCCAGTCGTTGGCCCAATGCTTCGAATGCGTGGAGAAGAAGAGGGTGCTGCGCTGGCCGAGGATCATGAGCTCGGTGGGGCCCTGGCCGATGGTTTTGCCTTCGCGGGGGAAGCCGACATTGAAGGGCTCGAGCGGGGTCCAGGTTTTGCCGAGGTCGTGGCTGCGGGTGACGCCGGTGTAGTTGAGGGGGCTAGGTTCGGTATCGCCACCGGCGAGGATGAAGAGGATCCAGGAGCCGTCGGGAAGCTCGCGCAGGGTGGTATCACATACCATTTTATTGGGGGTCACACCATCGTAGGGGATGCTTTTGAAGTCTTGCTTGGCGTCTTCAAGAGCCTGCGCGGCCCATTTGGGGTCTGGGGTGATGGATTTTGGGAGCTTGGGGGCGAGGGCTTTGTTGACGAGGTCTTTGCCGACTTTGGCGCGGCGTTTGATCTCCTCGGGGTCCATGGTGAGCTTGCCGATTTCGGCCTGTTTCTGCATGTCCTCTTCGGTGAATTTGACGTGGAGGATTTCGGCGTCGGTGTGGCGGTTCCAATCATAGAGGATGTGGATGTCGCCGTTCGGAGCCTGGAAGCCATCGGGGTAGGAGACTTCGGCGCGATCGTCGATGAGGTAGCCTTTGCCCCAGGTTTTGCCATCGTCATCGGAGAGGAAGGCTTTCATGTTTGAGCGACGTGGGAGGCGGACATTGATGGGGCCGTTTTTGACGAGGAGGAGTTTGCCGGAAGAGAGGCGGCGGATGAAGAAGCGGGCGCTGGGGTTTTGGATGGTGGAGGGCTGCGGCTCGGTCCAGGTGGCGCCTTTGTCGGCGGAGGTGCTTTCGCTGATGCCGTCCTTGGTGCGGGCGAGCATCCAAAGGCTGCCGTCCTTGCGCTCGACGATCATGTGCTCGTCGAAGTCGGTGCGTGGGAAGGCGACGCCGCCGCGGCGGGTCCAGGTTTTGCCCTGGTCGGTGGAGGCGAAGACGTTGGCCATGCGGATGACGTCGAGGTCTTTGTGAGCTTCTTTGTCCACGCCGGGGCCGTGCATGCGGTCGCGTGTCCAGAGGGAGACGGGGAGGAGCCAGTCGCCATTGGAGAGGACGGTGGGCTTGTTGAGGGTGCAACCGTCGGCGAAACGGACGGGCGCGGTCCATTTGGGCTCGGCGGCATCGGGGTCATCACAGCGGATGAACCAGTCGCCGCAGCGGCCGTCGAAGTAGCCGAGGCTTTGATCGAAGAAGCACCAGAGGCGGCCGAGGGGATCGGTCCAGAGATTGCCGACAAGGGCGCGGCGCTCGTATTTCACGCCATTGAGTTCGCCGTCCTGGGGATCGATGACGACGCGGGGCTTGGACCAGGATTTGCCGTCGTCGTCGCTGGTGGCGAGCATGAAGAAGCCGTTGGGTGAGTCGCCATTGCCGACCCATGCGGCCCAGAGGCGGCCTTTGGGCGTGCGGTCGATGCCGATGATCATGTTGCCGGGGCGCTTCTCGGCGTCGTACTCGGGGCCGGGTTGAGTGTTGATGACGGGGGACTCAAGCGCGAGATCCAGCAAGGCTTTGTCCTGGGCGGTGGCTTGCAGGGCGAGCAGGGAAAGAAGCAGGAGCGTGAGCGTGTGTTTCATGGTTGGATGCGGGAGAAGAACGCCGGTGGAGAGAGGGTTCACGGGGCGGAAGGGGAAATCCGGGTGTTATGTTAACACCATCCCCAGCATGAGGTGCGGTATTTCAATGGCGACGCGGTGCCGTCGCGGTATCGGAATACCGCGCTACATTCAGGCTGCGCCTCTCACTTCGCCTGCCAGATCTTCACGTCGTCGAAGAGGGCTCCGGGGCCGCTCACGGTGAAGTGGAAGCTGCTTTTGGTTTCGTGGGCGATGCCGGGGGACTTCAGATAGCCCACCGGTTTTCCATCCATGATGACGCGTATTGCATCCCCCTTGAGCTCGATGGTCACCTGATACCACTTCTGCTGCTCCAGCTTGGGGATGGCGGTGGCGGAGCCACGGCCTTCCAGAAGCTTGTCGGCGTCTTTTTTGTGCGCGGGGTCTTTGCGCATTTCGTAGATGTCGTTGCGCATGACGCCTTCCTTGTCATCGCCGATGCGGAGCTGGGTGGGGGCGAAGGCGACGCGGCAGATGTGGCCGGCGTGGGAGCCTTTGAACTTTTGATCGTCGAAGACGGCGTTGAAGCCGGTGGAGCCGACGAGCTGGAATTTGAACTCCACCACGACGTCTTTCATGGGGCGGTACACGCGGCCTACGGCACCGTGGTCAGAGCGTGTCTGCCAGCCTTTGAGTTCGCCGCCTTCGATGGCGAAGGTGGGGATGAGGGACTTCCACTCGCCGAGGTCTTTGCGCTCGAAGTTGTCGTCGAGGATGAGCTCGCCTTTTTGCGCGATGGCTTCGGTGGGGATGTCAGCGGCCGTGCAAAGTGTGGCGAGGCAGAGGAAGGCGAGGAGTCTCATGGAGGAACGCGGAAACGTGCGGAGATGGGAGATGTTTCGAGAGAGCATTGTGCGGGAATGCTGAGAGGGCTGGGGACGTTCGATTTGCGGGCAGGAGTGCCCGCATCACTTCCGGTCTGCGCTCGCTGCGTGAGGTTTGCGAGGGCTACTTGGCTGGTACGCTCTGGGTATCGAGGACCTGGCCTGCGAGGTTTTTGATTTCGATCTGCATGGGCGACTTCGGTTTGAAGGTGAGGAGGATGCAGCTGTGCTCGCTGGCGAAGAAGGCGGACTTGGGGTCGGGATATTTGTCGCCGTTGCCTTTGAGGGCGGTGTTGTAGCAGGGGAAGCCGTCCACCATGGCGCGTTCGGCGAAGTAGCCGAAGCCGGTGATGGCGGCGGAGCCGCGCTGGAAGAGGCGGCCCCATTCGCCTTTCAACTGGCCGCGCATGGTGGCGCTGCGTTCGTTGTGGAGGGTGATGGTGTGACCGGAACGCGAAGGCTCCATCTGCTGGCGATACCAGGTGAGCTGTGCGGAGGCTTCGTCAAAGGGATGGCCGGTCTGCCAGGTGGTGCCCATGTCCTGGATGTGCTCGAGATCGAGGGCGACAAAGCGGGCGGAGAAATCGGGAAAGGTGAGGGTCCAGTTCCATTCATTGCCGGGCAGGGCGAAGAATTCGCAGTAGGCGGTGGCGTCCACGTCATACACGGCCTCTGGAGGAGGCTTGGGGCCGCGAGAACGGATTTCGCGGTCGTGATTGCCGAGCACGGGCATGAAAGGCGTGCTGCGGAAGAGTTCCGGCTGTGAATCGATCAGGGCGCTGAAGGCTTTGGTGCCTTCCCTGCCCTGCTGGTGAAGGCTGCTCACATTGTCGCCGGCGGTCATGAGGACATGGGGGTCGTCTTTGATCAAGGCGGCGAGGTCGGGCTGGGCGAAGCCCCAGTCGCCGACGACGGCGATGCGCAGCTCTTTGGTGGGCATGGCTTTGAAGTGATGGACGGCGGATGTCTCCGTGCCTGAAACCACCTGGTAGTCATACGTGACGTCTTTGGTGGGAATGGGAATCTCGAGGTGATGCAGCGTGACCAGCCTGTCCGAAAACACACTTCCCATTTCGAACCCCTGTTTCCTCTGCTGTGGCGGCACCGCGGGCGCTTCGATGTTGATGCCATACCTCACTTCTGAGGGAGCGGGCTGTTCCGTCTCCCAGTTTACGGTGAGGTGGGTGGGGGTCTCACGCTGGAAGCTGAGCCAGATGCGCTGGATGGTGGCCGCCTCGGAGGAGGAAAGGAGGATGAGGAAAAGCAGAAAACGTGTCATGCGGGGTAGGTCAAAACAAACGGCTGGGGTGAAGGAATTTCTCCATGGAAGACAGGCGACACGGGTCTTGATCCGGCACTCATCAGGCGGTAAGATTCATGCATCGGGCCCGTGCGACGAGCATGGCCTGCTCTTTGAAAAATTTCCTGCGGTGTTCGTTTTCGAGCTTTGTGGCCCGGCCCGATTCATCAACTGCGGGGGCTGCGCACTGAAGTGCCATGTCATGCCTTCACTGGAAGACAGAGCTTCATCATGCGGGTTCCCACCTGGTCTCATGGGATACGTGAGCCCTTTGTATTCGGACGGCACATGTGGGTCTGAAAGCGTCCCGGCTCCGCCCGGGGCGCTTTCCTTTTTTCAACTCTTTCGATCCTCATCTTCCTCCGTCTCTTCCTGCCTGAATATTTGCCCGCGCTCTCCAATCTGGACGGGTGTTTGAAAACCCGCTCTATCGCTGGCGCTGTCAGGTCTGGGTAGGGCGGCGTTTTGTGTCACCGCTACGCGGTTCCACGAAATTGGAAGGAATGGGTGATATGGTTCCGTGGGTTGGCACCCACGGCTACGGTTATGTCAGCGCTACGCGCTTTCGGAGGGAGAGTCCAGAGGCGTCAAGTCTGCCGTGTAGCTCGGTATTCTGATACCTAGCTTGGTGCCGTCGCGGTATCGGAATACCGCGCTACATCAAGCCTTCGGCTTTTTCTCGGGGAGGGGCTTGGGGTCGGTGTCGTTGATTTTTTCGGCGGGGCGAATGATGACGCCGACGGGCATGGAGGCTTTCTCCATGTTCATGAGCTGGCTCACGGTGACGAACTGGTAGCCTTTGGCGAGAAGCTGGTCAAACATCGCCGGCACGGCCTGAATGGTGGGCGGGTGGATGTCGTGTGCGAGCATGATGGCACCAGGATGCGCGCCATTCACGAGACGGCTGGTGACGACGGACACGCCGGGGCGGCGCCAGTCCTGGGGATCGACGGACCACATGATGGTGGAGTAGCCGAACTCGGTGAACATGAGATCCTTGATGCGGGCATTGACGGCGCCGTAGGGCGGGCGCACCAGGTGCGGGCGCACGCCGGCGACTTCAAAGACGGCGTCCTCGGATTTTTTCAGCTCGCTGCGAATCTGCTCGTCCGAGCGGCTGGTGAGGCTGCAGTGGGTCCAGGTGTGGTTGCCGATTTCGTGGCCCTCTTCAATGATGCGGCGCACGATGTTTGGGTACATCTTCACCTGCTGGCCGATGAGGAAGAAGGTGCACTTGATGTTCCGCTCCTTGAGGATGTCGAGCAGCTTTGGCGTGAGGCTGGGGTGCGGGCCGTCGTCAAAGGTCATCGCCACGGTCTTCTGCGAGATCTTCACGGAGGAATAGGAGATGCGTGCGCCCGCGGGCGGGACCACGGGCATGGAGGAGGGGTTGTTCAGCCGCTTCACCAGCGGGTTTTCCTTCTCTTCCAGCGGCTTCGCCTTGCGCGCCTGGGCTGCTTCGAGCGCGAGTTTGTCCGGCTTGGGAGCCTTCTGTGTCGTGCAGCCGGACTGGGCCGCCAACATAATGCCAAACCAAATGCTGAGGTACATGCGGGGGGGGATCACAAGGCGCGGAGATTAAGGGGTGAAATTCGTCTGGGAAAGCTGGATTTTCTGAAAAGCGGGGAGGTTTTTGTTCTCTGTTCTCTGTTCTCTGTTCTCTGTTCTCTGTTCTCTGTTCTCTGTTCTCGGGTCGAGGGAGAGATGGGATTGGCTGGGGTGTTTTTTATTTGGCGGCGGTCAGGACTTCGTGGGGGGTGAGGTGGCGCCAGGATCCCGAGGGGAGATCTGAGGCAAGGGCGAGGGTGCCGATGCTCTCGCGATGGAGGGTGAGGACGCGATTGCGGACTCGGTGAAACATGCGCTTCACCTGGTGGTAGCGGCCTTCGTGCAGCGTGAGGCGGGCGTGGCGGGCGCCGAGGATGACGAGCTCCGCGGGGAGAGTGGTGATGTCTTCGGTGTGAAAGTAAAAGCCGCGCGCGAAGGCCTCCACGGCCTCCGGGGCGATGGGATCCTGCGTTTCCACCCGATAGACCTTGGGCACTTTTTCCTCCGCCATCATGAGGCGCTTGGACCAGCGGCCGTCATTGGTCAGCAGCACAAGTCCCGAGGTGCTCCGGTCCAGCCGGCCGGCGATGTGCAGCGTGTGCTTTTCGGGGTGGTCGATCAAATCGATGACGGTGCGGTGCTGTGCGTCCTTGGTGGCGCTGAGGACTCCCGCAGGCTTGTGGAGCATGATGTAGAGAGAGCGCTCCGGCTGCCGGATCGCCGCTTCATCCAGCTCCACCAAGGTGAAACGATCCACGGGGTGGTGGCCGTCGGTGACACACACGCCATCCACCCGCACACGTCTGGCGGCGATGGCCCGATGCGCCGCCTGACGCCCCATGGACTGATGGCTGGCGATGAGTCGGTCGAGCTTCATGCCGCGTGCTGGCTCGTGAGGTGGTGCATGTCTCGCAATGCGAGAGGGACGTGGCTGGCGCGCGGGGAAAAGCAGGATGTGGACTACCGGGAGGGATGGACGAAAAGTGAGCGCTGGGCTCATCTCGCGGAGCGAGATGAGTACTGTACGGATCAGATCTCGCCGAAGTGCTTCTCGCGCATCTGCACGATGGCGTCGAGCATCTGATCCGCCTCGCCACGGAGCTTGGCGTCGAGGCTGGAGGCGCTGCGGTTGTAGCGGCGGAAGAGGAGCTTGAGCTGGGCCTTGATCTCGTCCTTGGGCATCTTCGGCGTGATGCCGCAGAGCTCTTCGGGACTTTTGGGCGGCTCCACGGCGGCAGGAGCGGGAGCGGCCTTGTTGACCTTGTCCAGCAGACTGCCTGCCTTGGCGGTGGATTTTTTGGTCTCGGCGGCAGGCTTGGCGCTGCCGAGGGATTTGGAAAGGGACTTGAGGATCTTGAACATGGTGTGGGCTCCTTGTGTAAGACTGGCGGTTTACTCGATGCGCATGGCGCGAAGATGATGACTGCGGCGCTTCAGCTCCTCCTCTGACAGCACGCCCGCCCCCTTGTAGGTGACGGCGACTTCCTTGCTGCGGCCGGACTGCTTGTCCACGACGAGGGCGCGCACGCGCTGGTTTTCATCGTAGCTGAAGGTCACGGCCACTTCGCAGCCCTTCGGGCGGTTCGGGGGAACATCCAGCGTGAGGCGGCCGATGACGTCCACAAACTTGGCGTCTTCATCCTCGCCCTGGGTGATGTCCACCTCGATGACGCGCTCGTTGTCCTCGGAGGTCTGGTAAACCTGGGTGCGTGAGCAGGGGATGGGCGTGTTCTTTGGAATGACGATGGAGTTCATCAGCTTCTCCTCCTTCGTCTTCGCATTGTACACCATGGCCAAGGTGCCGTAGCTGGCATTGCAGACTTCCTGAATGCGGGAGGACTTCTTGGCAAAGAGGGCGGCACCGAGGGCCACGCACTCGTCCACATTGCCGCAGGACTTCGGCGTCTTGCCAAACATCTTTTCCAGCATGGACTTCACCTTTGGGATGCGGGTGGAGCCGCCGACGAGCACGACGTGGTCGATGTCCGTGGTCTTCAGCTTCGCGGAGTCCAGCGCCTGCTCCACCAGGAAAACCGTGCGGGTGAGCATGTGGCGGATCATCTTTTCAAAGTGGTCGCGGCTGAGGTCGATGCGGGCGATGCCGCTGTTCTGGTCATTGGCCACGGTGTCGTTCACACGCTGGAGCTTCGAGAGCATCTTCTTCGCGTCTTCGGTGGCCTGCAGCACGCGGCGGCGGTGGCGCTCATCGCTGTAGAGCGCGGCACCGGTCTGCTTCTTGTACTGCTCGGCATAGGCGTCGAGGAGGATGTCGTCAAAGTTGCTGCCGCCGAGATGGCGCGCGCCTTCGGAGGTGAGGATCTTGATGTTGTCGCCCTCGACCTCGAGGATGGTGGTGTCCAGGGTGCCGCCGCCGAGGTCAAACACCAGGATGCGGCCCTTCACGCCCTGGGAGTGGGCGTAGTAAACCGCGGCCGCGGTGGGCTCATTCACCAGGCGCTTCACCTTCATGCCGGCCATTTCAGCGGCGGCGATGGTGCTCTTGCGGGCGAGTTCGTTGAAGTTCGCCGGGACGGTGATAACCACCTCATTGATGTCGCCACAGATCTTGGAGCAGTCGCGCTTCAGCTTGGAGAGGATGAGCGCGGAGATTTCCGCCGGGGTCCACTTTTTGCCGTCGATCTCCACGAGATGCTCGGGGTCATCCATGTAGCGCTTGATCTGGAAAATGGTGCGGTCGGGCTCGCCGCCGTCGCGGGCGGCGCTGCCGACGAGCTTCACGTCTTCATGCGAATCGAAAAACACCACGGAATGTGTGAGGCGCTCGCCATCGGCATTGGGCACGATTTCGGGGTTGCCATCAGGTTTCAGGTAAGCCAGCCCGGAGAGGGTGGTGCCAAGGTCGATTCCAACGTATTCAGCCATAACAATGTGTATAAAAAGGATTCCGGAAGCGATGTTACTGGCTGGAGGTCCGGACCTCCACTTTCCGGAGAATAATCTCGTGTCCCTCGCCACGCGAGAAGATAAAACCGGAGCGGCAGCTTTCAGTGACCCGGGGCTTCGCCTTGCCGGGGAGCGAATCCACGATGGTGATGCGTTTGCGCAGGTCAATATCGACTTCGGTGCCGGCCGGCACCTCAAATTCGGTGACCCCATGCTGGTGTAAAATGTCCTCAAAGGAGGCGCGCAGGGTGGCTAGCTGCTGCGGCACGTCGCTGCTGCCGTTTGCGCCCGCGTAGCGGGCCACCAGGGCATCGATGAGGTCGATGCGCTTGATGATGTCGTTCGCAAACATGACGACGGTGCTCTCCTCCGTGGGAAGGCCGCGGCGCATAATCTCGTGCTTTTCCTCCAGCTCCACGAGCTGGCCGCGGAGGCGTTTTTCGATGTCCTGCCACTGTTTGAGCTGGGCCTCGGCCTGGGCAAACTCCTGCTTTTTGCCCTCCAACCGGGCGAGCTCGGCCTTCGTCTCCTCGATCTGGCCGACAGCCCGCTGCTGGGTGGTGCCCAGGTCGGCGATGCGTTTCTCCAGTTCGGCGATGCGCTTTTTCTGCTCAACCTCGTAGTTTTGCAGGGCGGCGGCCTGTTTCTGGATGTCGGCGCTGAATTTCTTGAACTCGGCATCGGCGCCCTCGCGGTCTTTGCGCGCCTGCTCGGCCCGGGCGGACTCGCGGTTGAGCGACTCCTGCGCCGCGTTCAGCTTCACCTGGATGGCGAGGTCCTCCTCCGAGGCCTTGCGCAGGGACTTGTTGATCTCCGTCTGGCGGGACTCCAGCCCGGCGAGCGCCTGGCCCAGGCCGAGGATCTTGCCGCCGACGCTGATGTACTCGCCCAGCTCGGCTTTCCGCGCCTCGATCTTGGCGTGCAGCTCTTTGTGGGCCGTGTCCGTCTCGGCCAGCTCCGCCTTCTGCGTCTCGATGAGCTTGAGGAGTTTTTCCTCGTCGGCCTTGAGGTTCTGCACGCGGTCAAGCCGCTGGCGCAGCTCGCCCTCGATGGCGGCGGCGTCTTTCTTCGCGGCGTCCGCCTTGAGCTTGGCGTCCTTGACGTCTTTTTCGAGCTCGCCGAGCTGCACCTCCGCCGCACGGGACTGCTCCTGCGCGGCCTTCAGACGCGCGGACTCCTTGTCCACGTCCGCCTGCGCCTTCATCACGCGTTCTTCGCGCAGCTTGTGCGCCTCTTCGAGCTGGGTGATCTGCTGCTGCAGCTCCGCCAGCTTTTTGTTCTGGCCGTCGGTGGTGACATTGAGGCGTGTGACGAACTGGGAGGCCTCTTCGCGCTCCTTGGTCACCGTGACGAGCTGGGCCTGGATGCCTGCGAGTTCGGTGGTGAGCGCGGGGATTTGTTTCCGGAGGTTCTTTTCCTCCGCGCGCACCTTCTCGGCGGTGGCGTCCGCCTCGGCGCGTTTCTGCTCGGCGGTCTGCTGCGCCGCCAGGGCTTTGTCCGCGCGCTTCTCGGCATCTGCCGCCCTGGCCTCGTTGGTTTTGACGGCCTTGGACACCTCCGCCAGCCTGGCGTTCTCGGTCTTCAGCGAGGCCTCCAGCGCGGCGCACTCCTTCTTCAGCTTGTCCTGGTTGCGGGCCAGTTCCGCGAGCGCCTTGTCTTCGGCCTGGCGCTGCGTCTCGGTGTCTTTGAGGGTCTTGGTGGCGGTGGCGATGCGCGCATCCACGTCCGCCAGCTCGGCGAGGCGTTTTTCAGCAATGGCGATGCGATCCTGCACGCCCTTGAGGCGTGTTTCGGCGGCGTTTGCCTCGGCGAGCCTGGCTTTCGTTTCGGCTTCGAGGTTGGTGCGCTTGTCGCTCAGGATCTTGTCCAGATTGATGGACTCGACGCGCAGGGCTTCGACGGCAGCGTCGGATTCCTTGCGCTGGGCGAGCGACTCCTTCAACTGCGCCGCGGCGGCGTCGCGATCCTTGATCAGGCCCGCGAGCTCGGCCTTCACATTGTCCGCTTCGGCGCGGGTCTGCGTCACATGGCCGCGCAGGTCCGGCAGCACGGATTCGAGTTCGGCGCGTTCTTTGGACAAACGCTGCGTTTCGGCCACGAGCTTGTCGCGCTCCTGGGTGGCGGCGGTGATGGCGCTGTTCAGCTCGGCGTTCTGGCGGGTCGTCGCAGCCAGCTCCTTCACACGGTCGTCCAGGCCGGCCGTCTGCTGGGTCAGCTCCGCCACACGGGCTTCCGCAGCGGCGATCTCCTTCTGCCGCCCGGCCAGGCGCTCCTGCAGGTTCTGGTGATCCGACTCCGCCGCGGACAGCTTCTGCTGCGTGCTGGCGTGGGTGGTGGTGAGGGTGGCGATGACCGCCTCCAGACCACTGATTTTTTCCGCCAGCGTGAGTTGCTGCTGGGAGCTTTTCTCGGCGGCGGCGGCAGCGGCGGCGGCCTCTTTCTTTCTTTCGGCAGCGGCGGCGGTGGACTGCTCCAGATCCGCCCTGGCCTGCGCCAGTTGGTCGGAGACCTTTTTGTGCTCCGACTGCAGGGTCTTGAACTGCTGGTCGGCCGTGGCGGCGAGCTCTTCCAGATTCTTCGTGCGCTGCTCGGCGGCGGTGATTTTGGCCTCGCGATCCTTGAGTTCGTTCTCCGCCACGCGCACCTGCTCGCGCAGCTTGCCCATGGCCTGGGAAAGTTCGGTCTGCTGCTCCTCGATGTGATGGACTTCCTTTTCCAGGGCTTCACGCCGCTGGGTGAGGGTCTGTGTCAGCAGTGTCTGGGCCCGGCCATGCTCGGTGGCGGCGAGGAGTTCACGCGTGCGTTCATCGCGGTCTTTCACCAGGGCGGCCACCGCAGCCAGGACCTCGGCCTTGTGCGACTCCACGGCCTTCAGCGCCTCGGTGGTGTCCTTGAGTTTGGAATCCGTGGAAGCCAGGTCGTCGAGTTTGTTGGTGAGGTCCGCGGCCTTGTCGTCCAGCTCCTTCACCTGAGCCTGCACTTCGGCGAGGCGTGTGGTGCTTGCGGCGATCTTTGCCTCCAGATCCGCCTGGCGCTTCTCGGCCTCCACGCGTTCGGCCTCGTCCAGCTTGCGGGTGTCCGCCGCCTGCCGGTCGATGTCCGCCAGTCTGGCCAGCGCTTCCTTCTCCTGGAGGGCGAAGGCGGCTTCCGCATCTGACTTCTGAGTGTTCAAGGCAGCGAGCTTCTGCTCGGCGGCCAGGTGCTGCTGCTCCAACTCGGCAAGCTGGCCGCGCACGGCTTTCATGCGCTGCTCGGCCGCGCCGGCATCGGCCTCGTGCGTCTGCTGCCTGCCCAGCAGGGCGCCGATGGCGGCGTCGAGCATGCCGCGCTGGTTTTCCATCTGCCCCAGGGTCTGGGTGATGGCCGTGAGGCGGTCTTCATTGCCGCGGAGTTCATTCACGCGCGCCGTGACAGCTTTTTCCTCGCCGCCGAGCTGCGCGATCTGCGTCTGCGCGTGCTGCACCTGCTCCTGGGCTTTGGCGAGGGATGCGTTGACGGCCTCGAGCTCGTTGCCCTTCGCCTCCTTTTGAGTGTCGAGCTTCGCGAGGTCGGCACGGCGGGAATCGAGCTGCTTGTCGAGATCCTGCAGCTCCGCGCTGCGTTTGGTGCGCTGCTCCGCCTCGGACTTCTGGGCGTCTGCCTGAAGGGCAACGAGGCGCTTCACCTCCGCGTCGGCGTCCTTGACCTGCTTTTGCAGGGCGGTCAGCTTCTGCGCGGTGGAGGCTTCGTCCGCAGCGAGTTTTGCCACGGCAGCCTCGCGGGTTTTGGCCTCTTCCGTGGTCTTTTTCAGCGCCTCGCTCTGGGTGGCGAAATCGGCCTGTGCCTTGGCGAGATCCGTCTGCGTTTTGCCGAGGTCGGAGCGGCGGGCATCGAGCTGCTGGTCGAGATCCTTGAGGTCGGCGCTGCGTTTGGTGCGCTGTTCGGCCTCGGACTTCTGGGCGTCTGCCTGCAGGGCAGTGAGGCGTTTTACTTCGGCGTCCGCCTCGCTGACCTGCTTCTGCAACCCGGCGAGTTTCTGCGCGGTGGCCGTTTCGTCGGCGGTGAGTTTTGCCACGGCGGCCTCGCGGGTTTTGGCCTCCTCCGTGGTCTTTTTCAGAGCTTCGCTTTGGGTGGCGAAATCGGCCTGTGCCTTGGCGAGATCCGTCTGCGTTTTGCCGAGGTCGGAGCGGCGCGCATCGAGCTGCTGGTCGAGATCCTTGAGGTCGGCGCTGCGCTTGGTGCGCTGCTCGGCCTCGGACTTCTGGGCGTCCGCCTGCAGGGCAGTGAGGCGTTTTACTTCGGCGTCCGCCTCGCTGATCTGCTTTTGCAGGCCGGCGAGCTTCTGCGCGGTGGCGGTTTCGTCGGCGGTGAGTTTTGCCAGGGCGGCCCCGCGGGTTTTGGCCTCTTCCGTGGTTTGCTTCAGCAGGCCCTGCTGCGTGGCCAGCTCCGTTTGCGCCGTGGTCAGTTCACCCTGGGTCTTTTTGAGGCCGGCGCTCTGAGTCTCAAACTGCTGGTCGAGCTTCTGCAGCTCCACGCTGCGCTTGGTTCGCTGCTCGGCCTCGGATTTCTGCGCATCTGCCTGAAGCGTGACGAGGCGCTGCACCACCGCCTCGGCGCTGGTGACCTGCTGCTGCAAATCGGCCAGCTTCTTCGTCGTGGCTGCTTCATCGGTGGTGAGTTTGGCAACGGCGGCCTCACGTGCGGCCGCCTCAGCCGAGGTCTTTTGCAGGGCGTCGTTCCGGGCCGCCAGGTCTGCCTGGGCCTTTGTCACCGAGGCGGTGATCTGCTCGAGAGTCGAGCGTTTGGCGGCCACTTCTGAATCCAGCCCCTGCAGCTCAGAACTGCGCTGGGTTTTGAGCTCCGCCTCGGACTTTTGCGCGCTGGCCAGCAGCAGGTTAATCGCCGTCACCTTCTCCTTCGCGGCCGCTTCTTCGGCCACCAGTCTGGCGGTGGCTGCTTCACGGTCCTTGTGCTGTTTGTCAGCCTCCGCGTGCAAGGTCTGCAGGCTCTTCTGCGCGGTGCTCAGATCCTCCTCGGCCTTGGCCACGAGGGTGCGGGTGGACTCCAGCTTGCTCTCCAGATTGCCCAGGTCGCGCCGTTTGGCGTCGAGCTTGCCGGCGTCCGCCTTGGCGTTTTCCACGTCCGCGCGGGCGTTTTGCACCTGGCCGCGCAGGGTTTCCAGCTCGGCTTTGAATCCGGTGATCTCCGCCTGGGTCTGGTTGAGCTCCTTGCGGCGGACTTCGAGAGTGACCTCCAGCGAGCGGATTTCGTCCCGCCGCTTCTGCTCCACCTCGTTTTCTCCCCGCAGGGAATCGCGCTGCTGGCGGAGTTTTTCGGTCTCTTCACGCAGCTCGGCCGCCTGTTTGGCCGCTGCGGGATCTGGAGCGGGAGCGAGGGCAGGTATTCGAACCGGCCCTGCTGCGGGTGCAGGCGCGGGCGCAGGAACTGCGGTGGGCTTTGGGATGAGTGAGACGGGCGGGGTGCTGCCGCCCGGGGGGCGCGGGGCGTCTGCCGGCGCGCGCTGCACGACCGGCTTGGTGACTTCGATCTTGCCGGTTTCGGGAGTGCTCTTGGGCGGCTCCGGCTTGTCCCGGGCGGGGATGCTTTCGGTGTCGCCTTTCTTGCCGTCTTCGCGGCTGGGCTGCCCTTTGGGGGCGGACACGGCCTTGGAGCCGCTGTCCGCGGCCAGGCCCTTGGGCGCGCGTTCGCGGAACCGGCTTTCCAACTGCCCGAACATGATGCGGTCCCCGCCTTTGACCCGGAAACGCTCAATGCGCCGGCCGTTGACAAAGGTGCCGTTGGAGGACTTCAGATCGACGATTTCGTACCCGCCATCCGGCTGGCGGATGAACTCCGCGTGGAAGCTGGAGATGAAGGTGTTGTCGATGACAATGTCATTACTGGCCTCACGCCCGATGGACAGCCTCTCTTCGAGGATGTCGAAGACGAACTCATTTCCATCATTAAGATTGAAGGCCAGATACGGCATGCCGGACGCGCAAAGAGAACTAAAGAGTCGAAAGAATAAGGGTGGAAAATCAGTGAATCAAACTTAATGAAATCAGTCGATAGGGAAGATGAGTGCAGAACCTATTGTTACAAAAACCACTTCGATTGCACAGCATCATTTAAGATTTCTAAAATATGAAAGCCCTGCGGTTCATCAAGTATTTCAGCCTTTTAGCCGTGGTTTTGAGCAGTATGAACGGCTGCGCGGAGGTGCCGGCCCCCAGGGCTGGTGGCGGCGCGGGCCTGTCCGCAGCCCAACTGGACCGTGTCGGCAGGCGGATCTGGCAGAACGAGTGCGGCGGCACCGTGGCGGGGCTGACAAGCTGGAACGCGGGGGAGGACTTTGCCTCCCTGGGCATCGGGCATTTCATCTGGTACCCGCAAGGGAGGAGCGGGCCTTTTTCTGAAAGTTTTCCGCCGCTGATGGCTTTCCTGGCCTCCCGTGGCATCCCCGCTCCCGGATGGACGCAGGGGCCCTGCCCCTGGCCGACCAAGGCCGCCTTTGAAGCTGACAAAAACGGCCCCAGGCAGCAGGAGCTGCGGGCCCTGCTGAGCCAGACGGTGCGGGAGCAGACGGAGTTCATCATGGCCCGCATGGACGCGGCGCTGCCGAAGATGCTGGCAGCAGCCCCCGCTGGGGAGCGTTCCTGGGTCAGCACCGCCTTTGGCTCGCTGAAAACGACTCCGGAGGGGATTTTTTGCCTGATCGACTACGTGAATTTCAAGGGTGAAGGAACCAGCCCCAAGGAACGCTACCAGGGCCAGGGCTGGGGGCTTCTTCAAGTGCTCATGGCCATGGGGGAACGCCTCGACAGCCGGACGGCCTGGAACGTGCAGTTTGCCGAAGCGGCGAAGCGGGTGCTGAGCCGCCGGGTGGCAAATGCACCGCCAGACCGCAAGGAACAGCGGTGGCTGGCCGGATGGCACAACCGCTGCGACGGCTACAAACGCCCGCTGTAAAAACGGGACCCCGGCTCCGGCTACTCCTCTTTGCGCTCGATTTTGATCTTGGGCATGCTGCCGAACAGCTTGTCGATCGTGTCGGTGATGATGTTGCCGTTCATCTCCTTGGAGTGGCGCATGGCCAGGCCCACGACAAACGCGAGGGCGAAGAGAGAGGTGACGATGATGCCAGTCATGCAGCCGCTCTCGGTGGTGTCCGGATAGCTGCCTGTGGCAGGCTTGCCATAGGCGCGGCGCACCGGGCTGAGGGCGCGTCCGCCAGCGGGCTTGGACACGGCGATGGGCGGCTCCGCATTGACAGGCGCCGGGGGCGGCAGCGATTTGGAAAAGCGCGGCGTGGCCAGCGGCTTTTCCTCCAGCACGGAAGGCGCGTCCCCCGCGTAAAACACCGCCTGCACATCTCCAAACCCCACGCGATCTCCATCTTTGAGCAAAGCCTCCTCGATTTCCGCGCCATTCACACGGGTGCCATTGCTGGAACCGAGATCCTGCACGTAAACATCCTGTTCTGACGATTTGATGACGGCATGGCGCCCGGATGAGGACGGGCAGGTCAGCACTACATCACTATCAGGGTGCCGACCGATGGTGGTCACATCATTTTCCAGCTTGTGGACGAGCGTAGTGCCGTCCTCCATGTAAAAAACTACAGAAGCCATGAATGTGTGGGGGATGAGAGGGGGTGAAGGTTCGCAAAAATCAAAAAAGACACGAACACCGGAACAGAAACTTGGGATTTTCCTGATGCAACGGCTATGTTCGCGTGTGAGAGTGAATTTCTGAGCCTTTTCTGTCATGCGAACTCCAGCCGCCCCCTCCCCTTTCGTGTTCATCGCAGTCTGCGCCCTGATGCTGCTGACCTCCGCGGCCTGGGTGCATGCCGGTGACAAGGAAGACGCCGAAAAAGCCGCCAGCGCCCTGGCCTAC
Organism: Prosthecobacter sp.; assembly: GCF_044227185.1. Lineage (GTDB taxonomy): Bacteria > Verrucomicrobiota > Verrucomicrobiia > Verrucomicrobiales > Verrucomicrobiaceae > Prosthecobacter. Next base: position 485,870 of record NZ_JBGAFO010000004.1, read on the forward strand.
GACCAGGAGGCGGAGGGATTCAACATCCGCGCCGAACTGACGACGCGCCAGCTGGAGCCCAAGCTGGGCAAGGCCACGCGCATGCAGCTTTATAAAGGCAACGAGTACTGCTTCTGCGTGGCGGTGCCCAAGAACTCCGGCGTGCACATCACCGGCGCGGTGCTGGACCTGGAGGGCAAGCCGGCCGGCGAGATCCTGCCCGTGCTCGATGGGTGGGGCTTCGTGCTCTTTTACAAGCCGAAGAAGACCGGCATGTACATGGTGGCCATCCACCAGACCGAGAAAGGCAAGCGCAAGGAAGTGCCCGTCTCGATGGTGACCGGCTACAAGTGATCCGTGATCTGTGCTCAGCCGACCTTGAAGCTGCCGTCCGGAAGCTTCGTCACGGTGTGCAGCGCGCCGCCATCAGCGGAGTGATGGGTGAAGGTGAGCGCCTCCGCGGTGATCTGCAGATGGGTGAAGCCGTGCACGTCCTTGCCAAAGGGCACGTCATGCTTGCCTTCCAGCTTGCGCGTCCGCGCGCCGCCACCGCCTGAGAGCAGATGCGTGGTGAAGAGCCCCTTCATCTCCAGATGCTGCAGGTCGTGGTCATGCCCGCAGAGGTAGGCATGGACCTGATGCTTCTGAAACAGCGGCTCCCACTGCGCGATGAGCTGCTTCGTGTCGCCATGATCGCCGTTGGAATAAAGCGGATGGTGCCCCACCACGATGGTGAAGGGCGCCCGCGGCTTCTCCAGCTCCGCGGTGAGCCAGGCGAGCTGCTCCTTTTCCTCCGCCGCTGTGAGCGAGTTGCGGGGCTTCTTGGTCTTTTTGTTCTCGCCGCCGGAGATGGCGGGGAGGTTGCTGTCCAGGCAGATGAAGGTGACCAGCGGCCTGGTGACGGGGCCGAGGTCAAAGCGATACCACTTTGCGGGCATCTTCCAGCGCACGCCCGGCTGCGCCGCGTAGGCGAGCTGCACCTTCTGCCCGCCTTCGTTGTCATGGTAGTCGTGGTTTCCCAGCACGCCCCACATCGGGCCCGGGAAAACACTCGCTGGGTACATTTCCTCAATGTCTTTTTTCCAGCGGGGGGAGTCCACTTTGAATCCTTCCTTCACGGCACCGTAGAAGTTGTCTCCCAGCATCAGCAGCCCGTCAGGCTTCACACGGTTGTCCGTCACGAATTTCTTCATCGCTCCCGCCACCTTGAGCTGGTCTGCGCCGCCGGTGCCAAAGTCACCGATCATGAGCAGATGCAGCGCTTCTTGGGAAATCTCAGCGGCCGCGCTCCGGCGCAGGTTCAAAGCCAGGGCGGCGGAGGAGCAGAACAGGGTTTGAATGGCACGGCGGCGGGAGAGAGGCTTCATGGTAAGCCCTCAAAACGCACAGTGCGCAGGTCATCTCACACCTGTTTTCCTTTGCAAAATCGTCAAAAATTGTACTGAAAGCCGGCCCTCGGCACTCAAGCTGCGGACTTTGAAGATTTCTTCCCAACTGGTTTTCTGCGGCGCGCAGGTTTGGCTACGAAAAAACTGTTGCGGTTTCCGAGCACGCCCGTGAAAAACTCCTCCGCCGCGAAGTCCCGCTTCATCTGGGCCACGAGCGCAGCCTTTTCCCTGGGGCTCATCTGGCCAAGAGGTTTGATCATGAAAACAAAATAAGTCAGCGGCTGTCAGGGGCAAGTGCTTTGACGTTTGGACTCCAAGGCGCGCGCAAAGGCGGCAACCTCCCGCTTCTCCATCGCGAACTGGTCTTCGACAAGGCGGTCAAGCTGCCTCCGGTAAAAGGGCGCGGAATCGCGGGTGGCCTCGCCCCAGACACGCTTGCAGCCCAGCGAGCGGGCGACGATGCAGACGGCGCGCAGCAATTCGATGCCGACGCCTTTAACATCCGCGACGCGCCCACAGATGGCCGGATGCACGAATAGGAAATCGATCATGAGATGATGACACCAGGTGCGGCGAATCATGGCTCCGCCAAGGCTGGTCGAAAACCAGGTGGCCGTGGCCTTCAGGTGAAAGCAAAACTCCCCTTCCGGGTCAGTGGCGATCATGTCCTGAAGCGCCGTCTGACTGTGTGCTACGGAACCAATGTCCCGATAGTGCCGCCAGCGTTTGGCGGCCAGCACAGCGAACTCGCGCGCGTCCTCCGCCCGGCCAAGCATGACAGGATTGTTCTCCAACTCACGCGGCACCCGCCAGCGAGTGGCCGAGACCACATCCGCGTTGTCGGCAAAATCGACCGTCACGCTGGCCGGCTCATCTGCAAGAAACACCGGGAAGGTGATCGGAAGTGTCGGAAGAGCAGTTGCCGGCATTAGCCACCATGTTCCCCGATCCGATGCCACGCAACGTCTGTGATGTGCTTTGGAGCAGAATCCCTTGCGAAGCGATCAAACGCGCAGAACCGTTTCTCTCCGTTCTCTTTTCCCCAGCCAACCCGCATGCTGTACGCCGATGAAGACCATGAAAAAGGTGGTCATATGCCGCACAGAGGCTCCACGTACCGCCTTCTCTCACCCATGCGTTTTGCCCTTCTGCTCCTGCTCCTCGGCGGCTGCTCCCGCAGTGACGTGCCAGCCACTTTGGGTGGGCGCACGATGGGCACCACCTGGAGTCTGCGTCTGGACGCTGGAGCCCGACTGGACCGGGCTGGCGACTTGCAAACACAGCTCGACACCTGGGAGGGCATGCTCAGCCACTGGCGGCCTGACTCGGCTGTCTCGCGCTTCAATGCTTCCGCCAGCACGGACTGGATCGCGGTGCCGGCTGAACTGGTCGAAGTCGTCGAACTCGCGCGGCAGATCGGTGGCGAGGCTGACCATGCGCTCGACATCACCCTCGCGCCGCTCATTGACCTTTGGGGTTTTGGCGCGGGCGGCAGACGTGACTCGGCACCGACGGAGGCTGAAATCGAGAAGGCCAGGGCGCAATGCGGCTGGCAGCACCTGCATACCCGCCATGATCCGCCTGCTTTGCGGAAGGACATTCCCGGACTGCGCATCAATGTGAGCGCGGTCGCGGAAGGCTGGGCCTTGGACAGGATGGCACGTCAGCTCGAACTCGCGGGAGTCTCGAAGTTCCTGCTCGAAATCGGCGGCGAAGTTCTCGCCCGCGGCGAATGGCGGGTGGGGGTGCAGACGCCGGCGGCGCCGCCCGGTGAAGCGGCGCAGACGCTGCTGCTCAAGAACCAGGCCATCGCCACCAGCGGCACCTACCGCCAGCATTTTTGCGCGGGGGGCCAAGACTATGCGCACATCCTGGACCCGCGCACGGGCCGGCCGGTGGAGCACGCGCTGGCCTCTGTGAGCGTGGTTCACGAAAGCGCCGCCCAGGCGGACGGCTACGCCACGGCCCTGCTGGTGCTGGGCCCGGAAGCGGGGCGCCGGCTGGCGCAGAAACTTCATCTGCGCGTCATCTGGTTTGAGCTCCGAAAATGACGCCTTGCGTATTAAGCTCGTTGCCCTGAGGGCTTCGCTTTCTGCTATCATCGCCCCCGCATGTTTCACGTTGCTGAAGATCACGAAGAAGGAATGACCGGCCGCCTTTCGAGGCCGCCCCTGGCGCCGCGCATGCACCATGCCTTTTCGCACTCGGGCAAGATGGCGGCCTCCCCGCAGTTTGAGTACCGCCCGCAGCAGCAGCGCATGGCGGAGCTGGTGGGCGCGGCGCTGGATGGGAACCACGCCCTGGTCTGCGAAGCCGCCACGGGCGTCGGCAAATCGCTGGCCTATCTCGTGCCCGCCGTCACCTTCGCGCTGGAGCAGAAGCGCAAGGCCGTGATCTGCACGCATACGATCAACCTGCAGGAGCAGCTCATCTCCAAGGACATCCCCATTGTGAAACAACTGGTGGGGAACTTCCATGCGGAGATCCTCAAAGGACGCGGCAACTACATCTGCCCCACGCGCCTCAAGCGGGCGCTCAATGAATCAGCCGACCTCTTTTCCACCTCCGAGGCCGGCGAACTGAAGCTGCTGCTCGACTGGGTGGCCGAAACCGAAGACGGCACGCTGAGCGATCTGGACTTCACGCCCAGCGCAAGGGTGTGGTCGCTGGTGTGCAGCGAGCCGCACGCCTGCACGCCGCGCCGCTGCCCGCCTGGGAGCCGCTGCTGGTACCAGGATGTGCGCCGCCGCATGGAACAGGCGGATGTGGTGGTGCTGAACCACACGCTCTTCTTCACGCTGCTGGCGTCCGCGGACGAAACCACCGCGGAGGACTGCAACTTCCTCTTTCCGCGCGACTTCGTCATCCTCGACGAGGCCCACACCATCGAAAACGTGGCGGCGCGCGCCTTTGGGCTGCACATCAGCGAATCGAACATCAAATTTGAGCTCGGCCGCCTGCACAATCCCAAAACGCGCAAGGGCTTCTTTCAGCTCCTGGGCGACAAAGACGGCATTCGCGAGGTGATCCAGACGCTGGAAAACGTGGAGACCTTCTTCCGCAATGCCGAGGCCGCCTGCAAATTCAACGCCCTGGGCCGGGAGTTTCGCGTGCGCGAAGCCGGGCTCACCGAAGACACGCTCAGCCTGCCGCTGCAGCGTCTGGCCACGCGCGCGCAAAAGGCGGGCGATGCTGTGGACCGCGAGGGCACCAAGCTGGAGCTTCTCGACCTGGCCAAGCGCCTGACCAACGTCCGCGTTGGCATCAAGTCCTTCCTTGATCAGGAAAACGAAGATCATGTGCACTGGGTGGAGCGCACCAGCCACGAAAACCGCATCGTCTCCTTCCACACTGCGCCGGTGGATGTGGCGCCGCGGCTCAGGCAGATCTTTTTCTCCAGCCACAAGGCCTGCGTCTTCACCAGCGCGACGCTGGGCATCGGCGCGGACGAAAACCTGAACTACTTCCGCAACCGTGTGGGCGCGGAGGACGCCCGCGCCGCCTGCATCGAGAGCCCGTTTGATTTCAAGAAGCAGATGAAGCTCTACCTGCTGAAGAAGATGCCGCAGCCGAGCGAGCCGGGCTATCTCGACAAGCTGGAGCACTGGATCACCCATTTCATCGACCTCAGCATCGGCCGCGCCTTCATCCTCTTCACCAGCTACAGCCAGATGACCTCGCTGGCGGACAAGCTCGAAGAGCACTGTGAGAAACGCGGCTGGCGGCTGCTCGTTCAAGGGCGTGGCATGCCGCGGCATCAGATGCTCGCTGAATTCAAGAACGACACGCATAGCGTGCTCTGCGGCACCGACAGCTTCTGGACCGGCGTGGATGTGCCCGGGGAGGCCCTGAGCAACGTCATCATCACACGCCTGCCCTTTGCCGTGCCTGATCACCCGCTGACGGCCTCGCGCATCGAGCATCTGGAAGAGCAGGGACTCAACGCCTTCACCGAGTACAGTGTGCCTGAGGCCATTCTGAAACTGCGCCAGGGTGTGGGGCGACTGATCCGCACCGCGACGGACAAGGGCATCTGCGCGATTTTGGACAATCGAATTCTGACGAAGCCGTACGGGCGCGCGTTTCTCGCGTCTCTGCCGGAGTGTCCGACGGAGATCATGCAGTGAGTTTCGATCTTCCTCTTCGTCCTACTCCTCCTCTTCCTCCCTTTCTGATGGCTCTCCGGATTCCGGGAGGAGGAGTATGAGCAAGAGGAGGAGGAAGATGGCAGGGGTTCGCATCACGGGAACAGCCCGCGCATCTGCTTGGCCTCGTGCACGCGCTGGATGCCGAGGCTCAGGGCGGCGAAGCGCATGCTCACGCCGCGTTTCTTGCTGAAGTTCAGGGTCTGCACAAAGGCCTGCTCCAGGATGCGGTAGAGCTTGCTCATCACTTCGCCCTCGTCCCAGAAGAAGCTTTGCAGGTCCTGCACCCACTCGAAGTAGGACACGATCACGCCGCCGGCATTGCAGAGGATGTCGGGGATCACGAAAATTTCTGGGCGCTGCGCGATGATGGCGTCCGCCTCCGGCGTCGTGGGTCCGTTCGCTCCTTCCGCCAGGATGCGGCACTGGATTTTCGCGGCGTTGTCTCCGGTGATCTGGCGCTCCATGGCGGCGGGAACGAGCACATCGCAGGGGGTGACGAGAAGCTGCTCATTGGTGATCGCGTCCGCGCCGTCAAAGCCGACGATGCTCCTTGTTTTGGCCACATGCGCATCCAGCTTCGCCAGATCAATGCCGTTCGGATTGTGCAAGCCGCCGAAGGCATCGCTCACGGCGATGACCTTCAGCCCCATGCGGGACAGCGAGGCGGCCGCGACGCCGCCCACGTTGCCGTAGCCCTGCACCACCGCCGTCGCACCCTGAGCATTGATGCCCTGGGTGTCCATGGCGCGGGAGATCAGGTAGGCGACTCCGCGACCGGTGGATTCCTTTCGGCCGAGCGAGCCGCCCAGGCTCACCGGTTTGCCCGTGACCACCGCCGGCACGCAATGACCGGTTTGCAGGGAGTAGGTGTCCATCATCCAGGCCATGGTCTGCTCGTTGGTGCCCATGTCCGGTGCGGGAATGTCGATCTGCGGGCCGATGAAGGGGATGAGCTCCTGCGTGTAGCGCCGGGTCACGCGCTCCAGCTCACCAGTCGAAAGCGCACGCGGATCACACGTCACACCGCCCTTGGCTCCGCCATACGGCAGCCCGGTCAGCGCGCACTTCCAGCTCATCCACATGGCGAGGGCGCCCACTTCACCCAGCGTCACATCCGGGTGAAAGCGCACGCCACCCTTCGTGGGCCCGAGCGTGAGGTGGTGCTGCACGCGGTAGCCCATGAAGACCGTGGTGCTGCCGTCATCCCGCCGCACCGGCATGGCCACGCTCACGGCGCGTTTGGGCATTTTGAGGCGGTCACGCGCGCTTTCGGGAATGTCCAAAAAATCGGCCACCAAATCAAACTGCTGGCAGGCCATGCGGAAGATCGGCGTGTCGTACACTTGGGGAATCATGTTGCTCATGGTGGGCTCAACTATGCGCCGCTGCTGATTTTTGCCACGCACAAAATTGGCGTCTTGACAGCGGCGGCTGCAATCCGGACCCCATGGGCGTCTGCCCGCCAGCCGCCTCCCCTCCCACCCACCCGCTGACCGGATTCAGACTGAATGATGCCCGGCGCGGGCATGAACCCTGATCAGTTTAGATGCATGATTGGAATACAATGAAAGGATCGGCCAAAAAACCTTCGCCTGTTCGCGAGACGCGCAAGAAAGTCGCGGCCAAGCGCAAGCTCGATGCCAGCGGGCTGTCATGGCTGCTGGACCGCAAGCTGCCGCCACATCATCAGCTGCCTGAAAATCCTGTTCTGGTTCTCCGTCGCTTGTGAACTGGTATTCAGACGCAAGTTTCATCGTGTCTGCCTTTGGCGAAGATGCGAACAGCTCAAGAGCAAAGCGGTGGCTGAGACAATGCTCTGATTTCCCTGTTCCCATCTCCCGCCTGACATTGTTGGAGGCGGAAACCGCCATGAGAGCGGCGGTGGCTGATGGAAGACTAACCGAGGACAAGATGCAGGCGGCGCTTGCTGGCATTCATCGGGCTGTTCTCGAAGGGTATTTCCAGCGCAAAGACGTTCCGAATCATCAGTGGTTCCCACAAGGCCATCGAATCAGCATGCACGCAGCGACAGGATGTGTCTGCCGGGCCCTGGACGTGTTGCACGTGGCCGCCGCAGTCATTTTGAAGTCCCGCGGTTTTCTGACCTTGACCGGCATCAAAAGAAGCTTGCCGAGGCAGAAGGCTTGGAAGTGGCCCCCTAGGCAATCTCGGGCTTGCGCCGTGGTTGGTGCTCGCCACGGCTTCCCGCATGCCATCCGCCTACCAGTCTCTCTGCGAAGTTGTCTCTGAAATCGCGCTCCTCACCTCCACCGAAGCGGTGCTGGGCTGGGATCAGGAAACCTACATGCCGGCGCATGCGCTGGAGCACCGCGCACGCCAGCTTTCCTACCTGACGGGCAAGGCGCATGCCCTGCTCACCTCCAAAAAAACGCTGAAGCTGCTGGACCAGGCGGAGAGTGAAATGCCCGAAAATCCCACGGAGGCCGCCAACGTGCGGGGTCTGCGCCGGGACATCAATCGCGCCACCAAGCTGCCGCAAAAACTCGTGGAGGAGGAGAGCGCCGTGTGCACCCTTGCCAAAGGGGCGTGGGTGGAGGCACGGGAAAAATCCGACTTTGTGATGTTCGCCCCGCACCTGGAAAAAGTGCTGGGCATCGCCCGCAAAAAGGCGGACCTGTTTGGCTACGATGACGAGCCCTATGACGCGCTGCTGGATCTCTACGAGCGCGGCGCGAAGACCCGCGAAGTGGCCGCGCTGTTTGAAAAACTGCGGCCGCAGCTCGCCGAAATCGCCCGCGAGGCGGTGGCGAAATCCAGCAAGGTGAAACCCGGCGCGCTCAAAGGCCGCTATCCAGTCGAGAAGCAGCAAATTTTGAACCGCGAGATCGCGGAGAGCCTGGGCTTTGATTTCGAAGCAGGCCGCATCGACACCACGGCGCATCCGTTCTGCACCACCCTTGGCCCGGGCGACGTGCGGCTGACGACACGCTATGACGAAAAAGATTTTCTCTCCTCGCTCTTCGGCGTCATGCACGAGGCGGGACACGGCCTCTACGAGCAGGGCCTGCCTGGGCTGGACTACGGACTCCCGAGCGGCAGCGCGGCCTCGCTCGGCATCCACGAATCTCAAAGCCGCCTGTGGGAAAACCACGTGGGCCGCAGCCGCACGTTCTGGGAGAAATGGTTCCCGCGCGCGCAGGAGCTCTTCCCCCACCTGCGCAAAGTGAAGCTGGAGGCCTTCATGCAGGAGATGCTCCGCAGCGAATTCAGCTTCATCCGCGTGGAGGCGGACGAGGCCACCTATGACCTGCACATCCTGCTGCGCTTCGGCATCGAGCGCCGCCTGGTGAAGGGGGAGCTCACCGTGCATGACGTCCCCAAAGTGTGGAATGAGGAATACCGCGAACTCTTTGGCCTGACACCGCCGGACGACCGCCGCGGCTGCCTGCAGGACATTCACTGGAGCATGGGCGGGCTGGGTTACTTCGCCACCTACACGCTGGGAAATCTGAATGCCGCGCAGCTCTTCGCCACGGCGAAAAAGCAGCGCAAGATCGCGACCGCCCTGGAGAAATGCGATTACGCACCGCTGCTGCACTGGCTGCGCGGCAACGTCCACAGCAAGGGCGCCGCACTGCTGCCGCAGGAGATCATCACCCAGGCCACCGGCAAACCCACCGATGCCAGATGGCACATCAAGCACCTGCGCGACCGCTACCTTGCGTAAACGGGCCGGTCTCAGCGCACGTGGCGGATGAGACCGATCATCACGCCCTGGATGAGAAGCTCACGCGCCGGCAGCAGATCCGGAAACTCAGGATTCTCCGCCTGCAGGTAGGGCTGGGAATCTTTGATGAGGTAGCGCTTCAGCGTACTCTCGCCATCGATGAGCGCGGCGACGATGTCACGCGGCCTCGGCTCGCGGATTTCGAGAATCACGATGTCGCCGTCGCCGATGAGCGCGCCGATCATGGACTCACCGCGCACTTTGAGCGCAAAGCTCTTGGCCGTGCGCGGAATGCCGAGGGTGTTCACATCCACGGAGATGCAGCGGTCCGCATGCTGCACCATGTCCGCCGCGGCCATGCCGGCGGGGATTTGACCGAAGACCGGAATATCGACGATCTCCGCGCGATCCAGATCCTCCGGAAACACCACGGCGCGGGCCTTGTGCGCATGGCGCTGGATGACGCCTTTCTTTTCCAGCGCCCGCAGGTGGCTCATGGCGGCGGTCTGGCTGGAGAAACCAAAGTGGCGCTGGATGTCACGCGTGGAGGGCATGACGCCGTTGCTGCGCTGATAGCTGCGCAGATACTCCAGCAGTTCCTGCTGGCGGGCCGTGAGGCGGGAGTCAGTGTCGGTGAACATGGGCGAAGGGATGGCTGTTCGTGCGAACATTCCCTCTCATCCTCAGGATGCAAGATCTTTTCCTTCGCCCATTTCAGCGCAATAGTCCGGCCATGTTGATTTCGACCCCCCTGAGAATCTCCGCGCTGCTCCTGCTGGCGGTGCTCTGCCATGCGCAGGAGGCCGCGCCCATGAACCCGGCGAAAATGGAAAAGACCGGCATGCTGCCCCCTTTTACCAAAGTGCTGGGTGAGCGCGCAGCCGCGGCATTTGGCAAACAGGACTGGCCCGCCGCACGGAAGGCCTACCTGGAAATGCTGGAGCTCGATGACGGCAACGCTCTCATCTGGGCCAATCTGGGCGCGGTGGAGCAGCAGGCGGGGGATGTGAAACGCGCCATCGAGTGCTTTGAGAAGTCGGTGCAGATCAACCCGCAGCTCGCGCAGACGTGGACGGCGCTGGGGCTGCTGCTGCAAAAACAGGGAGACACCTACCGCGCCATCTCCTGCTTTGCCCGCGCCATTCACGAGGATCCAGAAGACGCCCGTGCGCACAACTACCTCGCCATCGCCGCCAAAGGGCTGGGCTGGACGGATGCTGCCGAGGCCGAGCTGGGGCGCGCCATTGAACTGAAGCCCGACTACGGCATCGCTCATTTCAACATGGCGCTGATGCTTCTGGAGCGCCGCCCGCCCGCCATCGAACTGGCGCGCCAGCATTATGAAAAGGCGCTGACACTGGGCGTGGCGAAGGACGATGTGGTGGAACGCCGCCTGAAGGAGTAGCCCATGCAGGAACAGCAGCCCGCCTGGACCCTCCAAGCCCAGCTCGAAGAACTGCGTGAGCAGGGCCTCTGGCGCGAGCTGCGCCCGCTGGATGAGGTGAGCGGCGTCACGGTGCGCTGCGATGGCCGCGAGCGGATCAATTTTTCCTCCAACGACTACCTGGGCCTGGCGCATTCCAGCGAAATGCAGAGCGCGCTGGCGGAGGGCATCGCCAAATACAGCGGGGGCTCCGGCGCCTCGCGGCTGGTGTGCGGCACCCACCGCGCCCATGCCGCGCTGGAGGAGGCGCTGGCGGACTTCAAGCAGACGGAGGCCGCGCTGACCTTCAGCAGCGGATTTGCCGTGGCCCTGGGCGCCCTCCCGGCGCTGCTGGGGCCGGGCGACACGATCATCCTGGACAAGCTCTGCCACGCCAGCCTCGTGGATGCCGCACGCTTGAGCGGCGCGACGATCCGCGTCTTCCCGCACAATCACCTCGAAAAACTGGAGCGCCTGCTGCAGACCGCGAAAGGACGCGTCCTCGTGGTGACGGAATCGATTTTCAGCATGGATGGCGACGCGGCGCCGCTGCGCGAGATCGTGGCGCTCAAGGCCAGGTACGGAGCGTGGCTGCTGGTGGACGAGGCGCACGCCGTGGGCGTGCTGGGTCCGGAGGGGCGCGGCCTGGCCGCGGAGCTCGGGGTGGACTCCGAGGTGGACCTGCATCTCGGCACGCTGAGCAAGGCCTTCGGCCTCAGCGGCGGCTATCTGGCCGGCTCACGACAGGTCATTGATCTGCTGATCAACCGCGCGCGCAGTTTCATTTATTCCACCGCCCCCCCGGTCCATCTGGCCCATGCGCTGGGGATCATTTTGGAGACGATTCGCAGCGAAAAGGGAGACGCCTTGAGAGCGCAGGTTCGCAGCCACGTCTTGCAGATGCAAAGCCTGCTCTCCGTCATGAACATGGCTTCGGAGCCCGTCTCCGGCGCCATTCTGCCGGTGATTGTGGGGGAGGCCTCGCGGGCTTTGCAGATCAGCGCCCGTCTGGGCGAAGCCGGGTTCCTCATTCCCTGCATCCGCTACCCCACGGTCGCACGCGGCAGCGCCAGGCTGCGGATCACCGTCAGCGCCCTGCACACCTCCGGCCAGATTCAGGCGCTTGGCGCCGCGCTGCGGGAGGCGCTGTGCTCCTCAGGGCTGGAGAGTCTGGCCTGAAATCTCCAGCGCGCGTTTTCTCGCGTCCATGATCTCCTGCCGGTTCAAAGCGGTGCCGTTTCTGGCCGAAGCCATCAGACTGTCGCGCTCCTGGCGGTGCTGAAGGTGCAAAACGTGCCCCAGCTCATGCGCCGTGACACGGGCCACGATGTTCTCAGTGCCGCCGGAAACCCGGTGGAATTCAGGATTTTCGCACACCACCACCGGCTCGCCGTAAAAGAAACCGTTGGGGCCCATGTCCTTCACAAAACAGACATCGATGGCGGTGGGGCTGAATTTGTCCGTCGGGATCGCGGTTTTCACCCAGTTGCGGTCCTTGATGTACCATCGTTTGGCAGGCACCTCCAAGGCCTGCAGGGTGCTGGTTCCCTCCAGTTCAAAGCGGATGCCCGCCTGGGACCAGATGACATTGACTTCGTCAAGGATGGCATTCACTTCTTTTTCCGTAAGCGTGGTTTGCAGCCTCGGATTCGCAATGGACTGCATCAGGTGCGCCCGGACTTTCAAGGTGAGTACAGGAAAGGGCTCGTGGGAATGCACAGGCAGCGACCACAGGGCGAGAAGGAGGAAAATCAGCAGGCGCGGCATGAAAAAAAGTTTAGCAGCCCCCACAATTCGTTCAACCAGGATGATCTGACGTGCCTTCCACAAACGCCGGGCAGAGGCCGAAATCAGGGAAAAACGAGATTATCACGGGCCAAAAAAAATGCTCTGAAATTAAAGAAAATGCTTTCCAGCAGTTACAGCCGCTGCTAGTTTCAGAACTGAACGGCTCACGTACTTTGGGACAAAACCTCGTTTTGTTCCAACTCATGCGAGTGTCCGACCTCAAACCAACCAACCTAATACCAACCTGATCAGACTATGAAATTGAACGCATTGCTGAAAACGCTGGGGTTCTTGGCTCTGGCCGCCACTCCCGTCGTGGCTGGACCATCCGCCCCTGTCAAAAACCCCATCGCTCCCGCTCCCGTGAACGATGACCTGGGCATCACCGCCTCCCTTGGCTATGACACCAACTACGTGTGGCGTGGCCTGAACATCGGCAGCCACTGGGTCCGTGCCGGCCTCAATGGCTCCGTCCTCCTCGTTGGTGGCGCCGCTGAAGACGGCGCTGGCAGCACCGCCCTTAACTGGGACGTGCAGTACGGCTCCCTCGCGGGCGACCAGGACCACCTTTTTGCTGGCGGCTTCGGCAATGCCTCCTTCCAGCGCGTTCAGCTCGGCGCCGCGCTGTCGCATGACTTCGGTCCTGCTTCCGTGAACCTGGGCTACCGCTACTACCGCAACATGGGCGTGCTCGGCGGCCTTGGCGGCATGAATGATGGTCAGGAAGTCAGCCTTGGCTTTGCCACGGCTCTCGGCCCGATCAACCTCAGCTCCAGCGGCAACTATGACTTCGTGAACAACTACTGGTACTTCGACCTCAATGCGAGCTCGACCATCGCTGTCACGGACGCCATCAGCATCGTGCCCTACGCCACCCTCGGCTACGGTCACAACATGAACTGGCAGTTCGCCAAGAACACCGGCGTCTCCACCACCTGGAACCGCAACAACGTCTCCAACTGGACGGCGGTCACCACCGGCATCCAGCTTCCGATCAAGCTGAACAGCCGCGCCACCCTGACCCCCTACATCGCGGTGAACATCCCGATGAGCGGCGTCAACAACCTGCCGATCGCCGCGACCTCCCACACCGCCTACAACACGGTGCTGTTCGGTGGCGTGACCCTCAGCGTCCGCTTCTAATCCTGTCCGTTCTCTGAACGGCTCGATTCAACCCTTCAAGGTTAACCTCCCGGCGAAAGCCGTCAACCGCCTACAACACGGTGCTGTTCGGTGGCGTGACCCTCAGCGTCCGCTTCTAATCCTGTCCGTTCTCTGAACGGCTCGATTCAACCCTTCAAGGTTAACCTCCCGGCGAAAGCCGGGAGGTTTTTTGTTTTTGGGCGGTTGTCACGCACGAAAAAGCGGACTTCCCGGCCAGGAATCTTTTGAACCGCGGTGTGGGCAGCTCTGCATTCAGACACTGAGACACGGTTGTTTAAAAACAGGTCTGTCTTCGGCAGCAGGCGTTGTGCCCTGAGACTGCAGATGTCGGCCTTGTTCTCGCTGTCCCGGCTGCGTATTTCACGCAGAGCGGTGCATGCCGGATCGCAAGGACAGATGTGGCGGCAGCCCGTCCGCCTCTCAGCGTGCGGTAAACACGATGGCCTGCGAACGTTTTCGCTGTCGGCCGGTTTGGTGGTGCGTGCTGTGGGAGAAGCAACGCCCTCGACGCCAAACACGACCAACCTGCAGCCCGAGTGGTATGCTCTGCGCCTGTTTGAGGACAGGTAACAGGTCTCTGCCGTGAGGGGAACACAGACCCATTTTCAAGCGTTCGTAGCATGAATCCCGGTGCCCGCCCCATTGGCACGAAACTCAGGGGAGCGACAGGTCATCACGGCCGCCTGCAGCTCCCTTTCTGGGCAGGCGCGATCTAAGACAGATCATGGGGAAAGGCATCCCTCCCCGATGGTAGCCTCATGCCCTCCATCAGGGGAGGGCCGGTCGGTAATGGAACTACTCCTGCCCCCGGCCAAAAGCCGGCTCAGCGCAGGGAGGAGGCAGCTCCAACCAGCCGAATCTTTAGCGAGCGGGGGCTGCAGTAGTTTCCAGAACTTGGCACGCCCCCTGCTTTCTCCTCCCAGTGCAAGCTGCACTGCCATCCCGGCCAGTTCAGCGCCTCAACACCAACAATAACTAAACTCGACCCAACACATGAAGCCCAAAAGCATGACATCATTCATTGCCAAGTCGGTGACCGTTCTTGCTGCCTGTGCAGCGCTGAACGCCTCCGCCGACACCCCGGCAGCCAAAGGCCCTGCCGCCAAGAACCCCGTCCCGCCTCCTGCTGAACCCGGAGCCCTCTTCGACTCCATCGGCGCCACCTTCGACGCCGGCTTCGACAGCCGCTACTACTTCCGCGGTCTGTGGTTCGCCGACAACATCATGTGGAGCGCCTTCAACCTCTCCGTGCCGATCATCGGTGGTTCCGGTGAGGATGGCGCGGGTGCTCTGACCTGGGGCATCGGTGGTGCCTACATCAACACTGCGGGCACTCCCTACCCGCGCGCGGGTGCGGGTTCGCCCAAGAGCGCATCCGGCTTCCAATATTCTGAAGTCGATGCCATCACCAGCCTGAACTACAACGCGGGATGGGCCAAGTTCGGAATGCAGTACCAATACTACTTCTATCCGGACAACTACGGTGGCAGCATGTTCGGTGCTCCCAACGCAGGCAACGACCCTGAATTCGGACTGAAAGGCGCGGGTGAGCTGGGCTGGACGGTTGCTGTGCCGATCAAGGCCTTCAACATCTACGCCGGCTACTACTATGACTTCCGGGTCAATGGTCAGTATATCTCCCTCGGAGCGGACTACACCTTCGCCGTCAATGACTGGCTGAGCATTGTGCCTTCCTTCGCGACCGGCTTCGGCATTGACTACTACACTGGCAATGGCTCCGGCAGCGTGCCTACAAGCGTCATGACGGGCAACAGAGGTCAAAGCCTGAACAATGTTCCCACGACTGGTTTCACCCACCAGCTCTACACCATCGCCGTGCCGATCAAGCTGACCAAGGCCGTGACCCTCACGACCTACGTCGCCCTGAACCACAGCGACAGGCTGCGTGCCGCCCTTAACACGACTCAGAACGAGTTCTACTGGGGCACCAAGCTCAGCTTCGCGTTCTAATCCCACGGGGCCTTGCGCCTTTCACAAGTCCTATCAGTTAAGCATGCTCCCGGTCAGTTCGTTCGCTGGCCGGGAGCTTTTGTTTTGGCGCGGAGCGTCTTTCCGTCTAGCATCCGCGCCGCATGACTGAACACCCTCTCAACTGGAACTCGAGCAATCTCACCCACGGCTGGCAGCGCGGCGTCACCGCCTTTTTCTGGGGCCTGGGTTTTAAGGAGGAAGATTTCGACAAGGCGCAGATCGGCATCGGCACGCCGCTGCTCGACGGCAACATCTGCAACGTCCATGCGCACGAGCTCGCCCAGCTCATCGCCCAGGGCTGCAAGGACGCCGGACTCATCGGCTTTCCCTTCGGTGTCTCGCCCGTGAGCGACAACATCACGCAGGGCAACGTCGGCGGCGCAGCATCTCTGTGCTCGCGCAATCTCATGGCGAATGGTGCGGAGATGATCTGCACCTCGCATTGCTACGATGCGCTGATCGGCCTGCATCATTGCGACAAAAACGGCCCCGCCTTTGCCATGGCCCTGGCGCGCACCAATTATCCCGGCCTCATCGTCAATGGCGGCAGCATCATGCCCGGCTGCCACAAGGGGCACTCCACCTCCATCCTTGATGTGTATGATGCCGCTGCGAAGGAAAAGCAGGGCACCATGAGCTACGAGGAGTCCGAGCAGATCATCCGCACCGCATGCCCCGGCGCGGGCGGTTGTGGCATCGCGGCCTCGTTCAACACCTGGGGCATCGCGCTGGAGGCCATGGGCCTCAGCCTGCCGGACACCTCCTCCATGCCCGCCATTGAGGCTGGCAAACGTGCAGAATGCCTGCGCGTGGGCAAAGCCGTGCGCCGGCTGCTGGAGATGAACCTGCGTCCGCGCGACATCATCACCAAGGCCTCGCTCACCAACGCCATGACCGCCATCTGCGCCATCGGCGGCTCCACCAATGGCGTCCTGCACATCCTTGCGGTGGCACGTGAAGCAGGAGTCGATTTCACCCTGCGTGACGTGCAGGCCATCGCCCGCCGCACACCGGTGCTGTGCAACTTTGCCCCGCGCGGCCGCGGCACCATGGTGGACCTGCACCGCCTGGGCGGCACGACGATGCTGCTGAAGCACATCATGAAAACCGGTCTGCTGGACGGCTCCTGCATGACCGTCACCGGCCAGACGCTGGCGGAAAATCTGGCCAACGCCGCCGAAGTCCCCTTCCCCAACGAGCTCATCGCGCCCATTGAGGAGCCCTTCAAGGAGTTCGCCGACATTCAGATCTGCTTTGGCAACCTGGCGCCGGATGGCGTGGTCTTCAAAGTCTCCTCGCTGGATGAGCCGAAGTTCCGCGGCAAGGCCATCTGCTTCCACGACTCCAAAGGTGTCTCCGATGCTGCCGCCGCAGGCCGCATCAAGCCCGGCCACATCGTCGTCATCCGTGGCTGCGGCCCCGTGGCCCTGGGCATGCCGGAAATGCACGTGGCCAGCGCCGCACTCGCCGTGCCGGAGCTCTACGGCAAAGTCGCCCTGCTTTCAGACACCCGTGTCTCCGGTGTCTCCGGCGGGGCTGTGGGCGTGCATTGCAGCCCGGAAGCCGCCGTGGGTGGCCCCATCGCCGCCGTACAGGATGGAGATGACATCGAGTTCGACCTGCTCGCAGGCACCATTCATGTGGATGCGGATCTCGACTCCCGTCCGCGCACCATTCCCGCGGTCAAGCACCCCTTTGGCTACCTCGCCGACTTCGCCGCCACGGTCACCCAGGCCCATCAAGGCTGCGTGCCCCGCTGGGTGGCTGATCGCAAGTAGCCTTGTTGCTGCGCAAAAAGGGAGCGCTTCCGCCACATCCATATCCTGCGGCCTGCCCAGCACGTGGGACTCCGTTCGGGACTCCCCTGTTCCGCAGGAACACGGCTACTTCGCCATCTTCGCCGCCAGCAGCACCGCCTCCACCAGACTGCGGCCATTGGCCTTGCCCTGCCAGGCGATGTCACAGGCGGTGCCGTGATCCACACTCGTCCGCGGCACTGGCAGGCCCAGGGTTGTATTGACGGCTGTGTCAAACGCCAGCGCCTTCAGCGGAATGAGTGCCTGATCGTGATACAGGCAGATGTAGGCGTCCACCACCCGACGCTTGGATGCAATGAAGGCCGTGTCCGGCGGCAGCGGCCCTTCGATCGTATGTCCCTTCGCCCGCGCCGCCTCAATGGCCGGCGCGATGATCTTTTCCTCTTCCCCTCGCCCGAACAAACCGTGCTCGCCTGCATGCGGATTGAGCCCGCACACCGCGATGCGCGGCTTTTTGCCCCGCACCCGCTGCACGGCCTCAGCCGTGAGCTCGATCACATCCAGAATGCGCTGTGTCGTCAAAGCCGGCACCACGTCCTGGTAGCCGATATGCACCGTCACCAGGCTGCAGATCATCTCCTCGGAAAAAAACGTCATGCAGCTGCGCTTCGCTTGCATCTTCTCGGCAAACATCTCCGTGTGCCCGGGGTACTTGATGCCCGCGGCATGCAGGGCCTCCTTGTTCAGCGGAGCCGTGGCCACGGCGGCCACCTGCCCGGCCAACGCGGCCTCGATGCTCTTTTCCACATAACGGTAACCCGCTGCTCCCGTCCTGGCGCTCACTGTTCCGGGAGTGAAGTCCTCCGCATCGAAACCAAACACGTCCAGCACCGCCGGCTCATCGAGGCTTCCGCACTTCTCCGCCCATCCGATCTCGCTAATGATGCGCCGAGGCGCCGGCAGCCCGGTCTGCCGCGCACAGCGGGAGAGCAGCCGCGCATCCCCAAACACCACGGGCGTGGCGTGCTCGCACACGGCCTCGTTGGCGAGCAGTTGCAGACAGATTTCAGGACCGACCCCGGCTGGGTCTCCCATGGTGATGGCAATGAGTGGCTTGGGCATGAACCGCCACTCTGACTCAACGCAGCACCTTGTCGAGAAACTTGGCAACGATGGCCGTGCGTTCCTCATCATAAAACTCCGCGCCGCCATGCAGGCTGCCAGGCAGCATGACCAGCGTCACCGGCAGTCCCAGCGCCTCATAGGCCTTGGCAAGCTCCTGCGACTGCTGCGGCGGCATCTGTGGATCCGCATCGCCATGAATGAGCAGCAGCGGCGGGTCTTTTTTGTCCAGATGAGCCACCGGGCTCGCGAGCCTCGCCAGCTCTGGCTTTTTATCCGGCGTGTCTCCCAGCAGCAGCTTCAGCGCCGGAATACGGAACTCCAGGCCCTTCGGCGTGCTTTGCGCCAGAATCGTCTCCAGGTTCGAAGCGCCGTAATAGCTCACGATCACCTGCACATCGCTGCTTTGGTCCAGGTGGCCGCCCACCTTGCCTTCCAGCTCCTGATTGCCATTGGTCACTCCCACCAGCGCCGCCAGATGCCCGCCTGCGGATGAACCCAGGATGCCGATCTTGCCCGCGTTGATGTGATACTCGCCGGCCTTGGCCCGCAGAAACCGAATGGCCGCCTTGATGTCATGCACCTGCGCCGGAAACTGCGCCTGCGGGGACAGCCGGTAGTCCACGCTCGCGATGGCGTAGCCTTTGTCATACAGGTCCACGATCGGCGTGTCCTTCTTGGATCCGGCCCGCCAGCCGCCGCCATGCACGTAAACAAGCAGGGGCGGATTTTCCCCCGCCGGCCGGTGCAGGTCCAGCTTCAGTGAAAGCTCGCCCACCTTGGCGTATTCAATGTCTGTCTGGGTGTCCGCGAAGGCTGCGGAGGTCAGGAAAACCAGGGCGAAAAACAGTTTCTTCATGCCTCGAACTTCATCTGCTCCGCCGGGACTTCCAGTGTGATTTTCGTGCCATACTCCAGTCCCTCGCTCCACGGCAGCAGCAGCTCCAGCACGTCCGGTTTTTGGAAATGCACGGGCTTGGTGTCAGGATGTGGATAATAAATCCAGCCCTGCACAGGTGCTGCTCCTTCACGATGCACCGTGACATCGAAGAACGAGAAGTCCTCCGCCGGATCTTCCGGGTGCCACTTCAGCGCCCGATACGTGTGCCGCGGCTGCAGCACCCGGTAACTCAGCGGCGCGATGCTGACATTCAGCGTGCCCGGGTAGAACGCGCTCAGGTCCAGCCCCAGTTTTTGGAAATACGGGAGCTGCATGCGCAGCGTGCCGCCGGGAAACTTCGGATTTCCATTCAAGCCGGAAGCCACGCGATGACCTTGGACGATGGTGGCGGGGATCATGCCAGTATCTGTTTGATCACATGGCAGGGCTCCACGCCCGTCAGCTTGAAGTCGAGACCGGCTTTGCTGAAGGTGAGGCGCTCGTGGTCGATGCCCAGGCAGTGCAGAATCGTCGCCTGCAGATCTGCCACGTGCACTTCGTCCTCGACGATGTTGAAGCCCATCTCGTCCGTCGCTCCGAGCGTCACACCACCTTTGATGCCGCCGCCCGCCATCCACATGGTGAAAGCCTGCGGATGATGATCGCGCCCCAGGCTGCGGCCCAGTGACACGCTGGCCTCCACCATCGGCGTGCGCCCAAACTCGCCGCCCCACACCACCAGCGTGCTGTCCAGCAGGCCTCGTTGTTTGAGGTCCTTCACCAGCGCGGCGCTGGCCTGGTCCGTGGCTTTGCAGTTGTTGCGCACGTTGCCTTCCACATTGCTGTGGGCATCCCAGCCCTCGTTGTACACATTGATGAAGCGCACCCCGCGCTCCACCATCCGGCGCGCGAGCAGGCAGGCGCGCGCAAAGGAGGGCACCTTCGGATCGCAGCCATACATTTTCAGCGTGGCCTCGTCTTCCTTGCTGAGATCCATCAGCTCCGGCGCCGAGCTTTGCAGCCGGTAGGCCATCTCGTAGTTCGCGATGCGCGTGGCTGTCTCGCTGTCGCCATCCAGCTTGAGACGGCGCTGATTCATCGCATTGATGAGCTCGATCGTGTCGCGCTGCGTGCCGGCCTCGATGCCCTGCGGCGTGCTCACATTCAAAATCGGATCGCCCGTGTTGCGGAAGCGCGTGCCGGAATACACGCTCGGCAGAAAGCCGCTGCTCCAGCACGCCGCACCACCGCTGATGCCGCTGCCCGTGCTCATGACCACAAAGCTGGGCAGATCGCGCGTATCCGCGCCAAGGCCATAGGTGATCCACGAGCCCATGCTCGGCCGCCCCGGCTGGGAGAAGCCGGTGTTCATGAAAATCTGCGCCGGTGCATGGTTGAACTGCGTGGTGCGGCAGGATTTCACGATCGCGATGTCGTCCACCACCGTGGCCAGATGCGGCAGCACCTCCGAAAGCTCCGCGCCGCACTGCCCATGCTTCGCAAACTTGAAGCGCGGCCCGAGGACCGCCGCATCCGGACGAATGAAGGCATACCGCTGCCCGCCGATGATTGAAGGCGGCAGTGGCTTGCCTTCATACTTGGTCAGCATCGGCTTGTAATCAAACATCTCGAGCTGCGAGGGCGCGCCCGCCATGAACATGTGAATGACGGCCTTGGCCTTCGGCTGGAAATGCGTGGGAGCGGCCACATTCGGGCTCTGCGTCGCGCCATAGGCCGACTCCGCCAGCAGCGATGCCAGCGCGATCTTGCCCGTGCCCACGGCACAGTCCTGGAAGAAATGACGACGGGTGATGTTGGGAGGAATCATGGGTGCGTGATGGCTTCGTCGAGGTTCAGGGCGGCACGGCTCACATCGGTCCAGAGCGTCTCGTCCGTGAGTTTTCGGTCGCGCTGTTTTTGCAGGAAGGCTTTGAGCATCGCCAGTTCATCCGCCGCCGCGGGCCGCGTCGCGATGCGGCGGAAGATGTTTTGCAGACGGTCGTCATCGCTCTGCGATTCGGTCAGCACCTGCTTCGCCATCGCCTGCGCGGCCTCCAGGAACATCTGGTCATTCAGCAGCGTCAGCGCCTGCAGCGGACTGTTGGACACCTCGCGCTTCGCCAGGCAGGATTCACCCGTGGGCGCGTCAAACGTGGTCGCCATGGCAAAGGGCGCGGTGCGTTTGGTGAAGGTGTAGAGGCTGCGGCGGTAGTGGTCCTCCCCTTCGCTGGTCTTCCACTCCACTTTGCCATAGGTGCCCTCGGAGGTGACGCTGGCGGGCTGCGGCGGATACACGCCCGGCCCGCCCATCTTCGGCGAAAGCACCCCTGCAGCCTTCAGCGCCGAATCTCGAATGACCTCCGCATCCAGCCGGAAGCGCGCGCCACGCGCCAGCAGCAGATTCTCCGGATCTTTCTGCGCATGCTCAGGCGTGATGCGGCTGCTCTGCTTGTAGGTGGCGCTCGTCACGATGAGGCGGTGCAGCTTCTTCATCGACCAGCCCTGCCTGGCAAACTCCACCGCCAGCCAGTCCAGCAGTTCGGGATGCGAGGGGGGATCGCTCTGATAGCCAAAATCCTCCAGCGACTTCACAATCCCGCGGCCGAAAAACGCCTGCCACTGGCGGTTCACCGTGACACGTGCCGTCAGCGGATTCTCCGGTGCAAACAGCCACTTTGCAAAGGTGAGCCGGTTGGCGGGCGCATCCTTGGCCAGCGCGGGCAGAAATGCAGGCACCCCGGCCGTCACTTCTTCCTTCGGCTGCAAATATTCGCCGCGATGATAGCGATGCGTCACACGCGGGTTGTTCGCCGCACGCTCCTGCATCACCAGCGTGGCCTGCCCCCGCAGCGGATTTTTCCGCGCCATCAGCAGCGGCTTGGCGATCTTTTCCATTTCAGGCGCCGTCTCCAAAAAGTGCCGCAGCAGCAGCTCGCGCTTTGCGGCATCACCACTGGCCAGCGCCTCCTCCACCTCGGCCGGATGCCCCGTCGCGTCTGCATGATCACTGGTGGTCACGGAAATGCGGAAGTGTCCCAGCGGGCAGGCGAAATGCTTTTCAAACAGCAGCTTCAGGTCAAAGCCGTTGGTGAGATCCACCGGCTGCTCAAAATGAAACACGGCCGCGTGCTGCACGTCGTACCCGCCCAGCACCTGCCAGCCGCTGGACATGTCCCCATCCAGCGTGGCACCGGCGTTGTTCTTCTTTTTCGCGGCGGCTTTCGCCTTGGCCTTGGGATTTGGATTGCTGGCAGCCGCATCGTTGATACGGTCGTCCTCGTCTTCGTTCGTGTCTTCCGCGCGCGCGATCTTCACCCGCTGCCCGTTTTGCGCGGCCTGCACCTCGCTCAAAAAGAAGCCGCCAATAGGTCCCTCATAATACGTCAGTCCCGGTCCACCGCCCGGCAGGCTGGGGTGCGACGTGACCTCAATGCGCAGCGCACGCACGCCTTTGATCGGCGCCTTGAAACTCAAGTCATACACATCACTCTTCGAGATGTCGCCGCTGCCCAGGATAAACCCGTCCGCCTGCTGCTCCAGATGCGGCATGGTCGTTTCCATTTTGGTCGGACGAATGACCTCCCAGTGCGAGGCCCGGTGAGATTCACCCTCCATCCATCCGGCGAAGCGGCTGTCCAGCGCCGCCTTGCCACCGGGGAACTTGCCCGGCAGCTCCGCCGCCAGCACCGCCATCTTTTCAGCCTGCGCCTTCTGCTGCGCCTCGATCTCTGGTGTGGGAATGAAGTACGTCGGCTCGCTCGCATTGTTCAGCAGCGCCAGCGTGCGGTAAAAATCCGTGTGCAGAATGGGGTCATACTTGTGCGTGTGGCACTGGCAGCAGTTCATCGTCAGGCCCATCCACGCCGTGCCGGTGACACTGACGCGGTCCACCATGGCATAAAAGCGATACTCATTCGGATCAATGCCACCCTCCTCATTCAGCATCGTGTTGCGGTGAAAGCCGGTGGCGATCAAGTCCTCCGGCGTCGCATTCGGGAGCATGTCTCCCGCAAGCTGCTTGATGCTGAACTGGTCAAACGGCATGTCCGCATTCAGCGCCCGCACCACCCAGTCGCGATACGGCCAGATCTGCCGCGGCCGGTCCTTCTCAAATCCGTTGGTGTCTGCGTACCTCGCCAGGTCCAGCCAGCGCCGCGCCCAGCGTTCGCCGTATTGCTCGGAGGCCAGCAGGGAGTCCACCAGCTTGTCGTAGGCATCGGGCGCCTTGTCGTTCACAAACGCATCCGCCTCTTTCGCTGTGGGCGGCAGGCCCGTGAGATCGAGATACACCCGGCGCACCAGCGTGTAGCGGTCCGCTTCCGGCGAAGGCTTCAGTCCTTCTTTGTTCAGCCGGTCTTGAATGAACGCATCGATGGGATGCACGCCCGCCACCGGCAGCGGCGCCTGCTTCGGCGGCACATACGCCCAGTGGGCCTCATACGGCGCGCCTTCGGCGACCCACGCCTTCAGCACGTTTTTCGCACTCTCTGGCAGCACCGCCTTCGTGTGCGGCGGCGGCATCACTTCATCCTCATCCGCGGAGAACACGCGCTTGATCACCTCGCTCGCATCCGGCTTCCCGGGCACGATGGCGAGTTCCCCGGATTTGCCCTTTCCAATGGCCGAGTCGCGCAGATCCAGCCTCAGCTTTCCTTTGCGGCCCTGCTCGTCCATGCCGTGGCATTTGAAGCAGTGCTGCGCCAGCACCGGGCGGACGTCGCGGTTGAAATCAACGGCAGATCCGGCGGCGGGCAGGGCAAGGCAGACGAGAAGGGCGTGGCGTGTCATTGGCAGGGGCGGAGAAAACGCCCGGCGCGGGCGTTTTCTGACCATTAGACACACCACGAGCAGAATCGGCCAGGAAAAAGGCGGCCATGCTATCTTTCCTGCACCTTCACCTCCAGCGGCGTGTTCGTTTCCGTGTCTTCAAGGGTAAACGAAGCGCTGGCCCCATGCGGGTGCTGGGTCTTTGGGTCCACCCAATAAACCTGGCAGTAGCCTCTGCCCGTGGGCTGGTTCTCCAGAATCACCTGCCCCTGGTCGTCTGCCACCGTCCGCAGGCCCATCCACGCCGCCTTTTTAAACTGCGCATGCTTCTCGGGATCTTCGGCATGCATGTGGCCGCGGCTGGTTGCCAGCATGCCGATGCCCGGCATGTCCATCCGCACGGTGGCTCCCGCTGCCGGGCTGCCATCGGGCAGCAGCACGCGCAGGGTTCTGCTCTTGCAGGGCCGGGTGGTCAGCGTCACCACGGCCTTCCCGGCCATTCCTCGGGTGTCCACCATCGCCGCGCTGTCGATGCTCAGCGGGCCGCGGGTGATCCATCCTTTGCCCAGGCCTCTCAGGCTGACCATGCCGCGCGGCATGCCTTTGAAGTGAAAGCGCCCGTCCGGGCCCACGGGAGCCCATGCAGTCCAGGGGACGGCAGGCATGCTGCCTTTTCTAATCTCGCTCGTCACCTCCGAGGACCTCACGTAAACATTCGCCACCACTCCGCCGGTGCCTTGATCATTGGCCGGCAGTCCTTCGATTTTCCCCTCGATCTCCACCCCCGGCTCCAGCGCGACCTCTCCGGTCACTTCCTCCGCGTGGTTCTTCGCGGCGGCGACAGCCTCCGAAAACAAAATCTTTCCGTCCGCAGTGGTTCCCTGCACCACGAAGTACCCGCCATGCTCGAGCGCCAGCCGTCCTTTGATCCCGCCGCTTTTCAATGGCTCCCCTTCCGTGAGCAATCCCACGCTGCTGCTGGCCGCCCAGCTCGCGATGGGGCTTGAAACGGACAGGCTCACCGGCGTCTCCGGGTACACCCGCAGCTCATACGTCCGCCCGTCCATCATCTCGGTCCTCCTCGATTTGCTTCCGTCGGGCGCTGTGCCTGTCACCTGCACCCCGCCTGCCCGCCTTCCTGCGGCAGGATTGCGCGGAAATAACACGATGGCCTTGCCGCGCTCATCACTCACGATCTGTCCGGTCACCCCCGGCACCCCGCTCAAATTCATCGGCGATTGCGTGAAATCCACCAAATCCACGATCTGAATCTTCACCCCAGGAACCGGTTTTCTGTCCGCATCCACGGTGGTGATTTCAATCTTTCCGTCAGCCCCTTCGACGAACACTGGCAACTGCGACACGGGATTTGCCGAACGCGGCCTGGGCGTCAGGTCTTCTTTGGTAAAGACAATGTCCGCCACACGCAGCGGCGCCTGGCCTGCTCCCGGTTCGATCTTGAACTGCATCCATCTCCCGACATCCCGCGACAGCTCCATGCCCGTACCGCGCGGAGTGACGAACACGCTCAGTTCATAGATCCCAGGCGGCAGCGCCTCGCTCGCGAAGCGCCCATCCTTGTCCGGCCTCGGCATTGCGGCCACGGGCGCCCCTCGGGATGTAATGGAGAAATGACAGCTGTAGTCCTCGCCTCGAAATCCATGGCCTTCTGGCAGCACGATCCGCCCCTGCACCACGCGCACGCCGCCCGCAGCCTGGCTGGCGAGACTTCTGCCCAGCGAGATCTGCCGCACCCCCTGCGGCCCGGAGGTCACCGTGATCGGCGTGATCGGTAGAAATTCTCTCCGCGTATTGCCTCCTCCAATGGTCACCCCGTTGAAAGTCGCGCCTGGCAGCAGACGGTCGATCTTGTAGCCGCCGGCAGGATCCGTGGTGACCTTGATGTTGTGGTCGATCTTGAGCGTGTCCCCTTTAGGCATCAGGTCGGCATCTCCTTTTGCGTAGATGGACACTGTGGCATCCGCCAGCGGGCTGCCATCACTGCGGATCATCTTTCCGCTCATGGACGCCCATTTTTCCAGCTTGAAGACAGCCCCTGCTTTGAAATCGACGGCACGCATCCGCGCAAAGCCTGCCTTGGGGTGCATCGCCACCACCCACAGCTTGCCCTTGAGCAAGGGATCCGCGTCAGGCAGTTGCACGCTTCCATCGTCCTTCGAATAGTCGAGGCAGGTGAAATACTTGCCGAGCGTCATGTTGACCCGGTCGCTTGACCGCATGGTTTCCAGCGTGATCGGCCTGGAGCTTTCGTCGAGCCTTGCCACGTCCTCCACCACCCAGACCATGGCGTCTTTGACGGGCTCACCCAGCGCATCCACCACTCTGCCTGGGAGGCGGTGCACGGGCTCCAGGGCGGCGTCAAACTCGGCCTCGCGCCCTGTAAACTTCACACTCCTGGACTGAACGGCCATGTCAGGAGCCCAGGCACGTACGATGATGCCGTTCACATCCGCCAGCTTCACCGCCAGGCGGTATTCTCCGGCTTCATTGGTGTGTGCAAAGGGGTGCTTCCAGTCATAGGGACCAAGGAAGGAGGCTTTGTTTTCCACGCCAAAGAGCACGAGTGCATCCTTGATGGGTCTGCCGTCACGCTTGTCGGTGATCCTGCCGCGAATCCAGGAGACCCTGGGGAGCACGAGCCGCCGCTCCTGGCTCAGGCTGACGCCGGAAAAAGTAACGAAGTTCGACTCGGCATAGTCGCTCTGGCTGGCTCGCAGATTCAGCGAGGCGGCCTTCGGCACCTCATCAAAGCTGAACTTCCCGTCGGCGCCCGTCACCCGCTGCGAGCTTTCAAAATGGCTGAGGAGATTGATGGACAGTTTCACCACCGCCCCGCTCACCGGCTTGTCCTGCTCGTCCACCACGATGCCGTTGACCACCGTCGTTGCCAGATTGTCCGTCACCTCGGCCGGCTTCTCCGCGGTGACCTTCTTCGCATCCTCCGCCGGTGCACGCGTCAGTCCGGCGGCCGCCAGCACCATAAAGGCCCCCAGGCCGACCCCCCAGCGCGTGCGCCTTCCTCTCGCGATGTCCATCAGTCCCTCGATCCGGCGGCGCAGGTCCTTTTTGTTTTCGGAAATGCCCAGCAGCGTGGCCGAGGCCAGCCACATCATCCACCCGGTGGTGGCGTAGCGGGAAAAGCCGAGGAGCATCTCGCCAAACCGGTGCGCCTCTTTCGCATCTGTGCAGCCCAGCGCATGCGCGTCCGCCGCCATCTCGGCCTCGGCACGCAGACGCCGTGCAATGATCCACACGAAAGGATTGAACCAGTGCAGCGCGATCACGCAGGACGAAAGAATCTGCGCCCACAGGTCACGCCTTTTGAGGTGCGCCAGCTCGTGCAGCAGGATCAGCCGCAAAGCAGCGGCATCCCGGCCCGCCGCCACCTGCTTTGGCAGCAGGATCATCGGACGCAGGACGCCAAACAGCGAAGGCGCACGCACGGCATCCGTCACCATCAGCCTCGGCGCATGCCGGACATGGGCCAGACGACAGGCCTCGTCCAAAACGGCGCGGATTTCGCTGAAGGCTTCGCTCGCGTCTCTACGAATGCGGCGCTTCAGCCGCAGGTGCAGCATGGTCATCACAGCGACCACCATCGCGACTCCACACAACCACACGAGACACAGCTTTTCTCTCATCGTCCAGGAGGGCGCCACGGCTCGGACCAGCAGAGGCTGCTGCACCACAGCCTTTGTCACGGTCGGTATTTCAGGCAGTGGCTGGGCATCGCTGAGAAAAGGAGACTCCACCACTGGCTCTGCGACAGCCACCATCTCCTCGGCCACCGGTACTGGTTCGGACGCCGGTTCAAAGATCGCCGGCGCCTCAGCAAGGCCATCCAGCGAAAGGAAGAAGTGCCCCAGGTCCGGCACCAAAAACCGCAGAAACACCAGCAGCCACAAACCATGGCGCCATGCCGGTGAAAGGTGCCGGTGCAGCAGCAGCATGACGAAGCCGACGGCCAGCGCCAGAAGCGTGCCCTTCCAGGACAGGAGCACCAGCCCCTGCGCCCAGACTTCAATCGATTCGAAAAGTGTATTCATACAGTTTTATGAGTTGGGTTTGATCTGGTCCAGCAGGGCCTTGAGTTCGGCGATGTCCTTCTTCGACAGTGAATGATGCTCCGCCACATGCGCGACCAGCGGCTGCAGCGCGCCGCCAAACAGGCGGCCCAGAAAGCTGCGCGTCTCCTCCGCCACACACGCGGAGCGCTCCACCGCCGGGCTGTAAAGGAAGCGGTTTCCCTGCGGCTCGGTGGTCAGCGCGCCCTTGGCCGTGAGGCGGGCCAGCAGCGTCACCACCGTGGCCCGTTTCCAGCCCCTGCCTTCTTCCAGCAGGGACACAATCTCCTGGGAAGTCCGTGGGGCCTTCTCCCACAGCAGTTCCATGATGTCCCACTCCGCCTCCGTGATGGCGACCGCCTCAGGTGCCGGAGGCGCGGCTTTCTGAACACGTTTTTTGCTCATGACTACAATTGTAGTCACAAACGCTTACACGTGTAAACAATTATTTTCCGCGAACCCTCAATACCCGCCCGCACCGATCTTGCCTTGCAGTCCATCAAGCGTGCCTGCCGCCTCACGTTTGCGGTACTCCTCCATCATGGCGACGGTGGCCGAGGCACCGCAGCGCGAGCCGCCCAGGTCACGTACTTTGACCAGCCCGGCCAGATCACGCACGCCGCCCGCGGCTTTCACTTGCACCTTCGGGCTGCAGCTCGCGCGCATCAGCGCCAGATCATGCTCGGTGGCTCCCTTGTAGTTGTAGCTGCCATCCGCCTGCTTCACAAAACCGTAGCCCGTGCTCGTCTTCACCCAGTCCGCGCCCGCCTTTTCGCAGATCTCGCACAGCCTGCGCTTCAGGTCGTCGCTGCTCAGGCCCGCGCCGCCGTTGGTCAGGTAGTCGTTTTCCAAAATGACCTTCACCTTCGCGCCGTGCTTGTGCGCTTCGTCGCAGACCGCCTTCACATCGGCCTCCACATAGCCCCAGTCGCCGCCCAGGGCCTTGCCCACATTGACCACCATGTCGATCTCCACCGCCCCGTCCTTGCAGGCCAGCTCCGTTTCGTAGCGCTTCGATTCCGTGGTGCTGTTCCCGTGTGGAAAGCCGATCACGCAGCCCACCAGCACGCCGCTGCCCTTCAGCCATTCCACCGCCTGCTTCACCGCGTAGGGCTTGATGCACACGGAGGCCACCTGGTACTGCGCCGCCTGCTTGCAGCCTGCCTCCAGCTCCGCGTCCGTCATCGTGGGATGCAGAAGGCTGTGGTCGATCATCTTGGCGAGTTCGGAGTAGCTGTATTTCATGGTGAGGTAATTGGCTAAGCCACTTTTTAAATTGGCTTAGCCACTTGTCAAAGTCGGATTTGGCCGCAAAATCGCTCCGTGGCCAGACCGGCGTCCTTTCACGAGCAACTGATCGAAAAGCTGCGGAGGCTCCTCCGCGGCCGTCAGTTCGCGCCCGGCGCGAAATTTCTCACCGAGCGCGAGATCGCCGAACGCTTTGACACCAGCCGCCCCACCGCCAACAAGGCCCTCAGCAGCCTCGTCTCCACCGGCCTCCTGGAATTTCGGCAGGGCGCGGGCACCTTCGTGAGGGAGAGCGTCCTCGACTACGATCTCCAGCGCCTCGTCAGCTTCACGGAAAAAGCCCGCGCCGCTGGCAAAGAACCCGGCACCCAGGTCATCGCCCTGCGAAAGCTCTCCGCCGCTGAAGCTCCTGCCGCGGTCGTTCAAGCATTGAACGTGATGCCGGATGAGCCATTGCTCTACCTCGAGCGCATCCGCCTTGCCGATGAGCAGCCTGTCATCTACGAGCGCAGGCACATCGTGGCGCGCTTCTGCCCCGGCATGACCAAAGCCGCCGCCAAAGGCTCCCTCTACGCCTTCTGGACAAAGACGTGCCATCTCACCATCTCCGGCGCGGACGAATCCATCCGCGCCGTGAACGCCACCAAGCCGCAGGCCGCCGCTCTCAGCATTGCTCCAAACACTGCCTGCCTCCTCGTCATCGCCACCGGCCTCCTCGAAGGCGGCACACCACTGTGGTACGAGGAAACCCTTTACCGCAGCGATGTGTACGAGTTTCGCAATCAGCTCGGCGGTGTCTCCGGCCCCAAGCCCGCCCAGGGCCGCATGCGCTGAGCCTATTCCAGCCGCACCTCCGGACTCGACAGCGTGAGCGTCGAACCGTTTTCCTCCTGTGTGTGCACGGTGATCACATCAAGGGTCCGCACATCACCCTCGATCGTGACTTCACCGCTGAAGGTGTCATCAGCAGTCTTTTTCAGCGGGGCGGAATTCCACGCATCAAACTCCATCGCAATGGAATAGTCGGGATGGCGGTTCACGGACCACCACACAGTATTTTCCTGTGGCTCGCTGTGGTCAGGAAAAACGACCTTCACCGTGACCCGGCGCGCGGCTTTGTCCCACTGCGCCTTGACCTTCGGCGGCGCCACCATGTGGCGCGCACCAAAGAAGTGATGCAGCGCGAAGGCGCGCAGATTTTCATCCACCTCCGGCAGACCGCCGACCGATTTCACAAAGCCCGCCTCCTTCGCTCCGCCGTGCTGCCCGCCAGGCACAATGTAAACGGGAAGCTGGGGGAAGCGCCGGCCCAATTCCACCAGACCGGGGCTGACGTTGTCGTTGGAGCCCTGATTGTAGAAAATCTCGGTGCCGCGTTGCTTCAGCGCATCGAGATGGTTCGTCGTACGGCAGGCCGCCCAGGCCGCATTGCATGCGGTTTTCATCTCAGCATCACTCCATCCCGCATCGCGCGCCATCTTGACGGTGATGCGCTCGTCTGACCGCGCCTTCTGCCGCACCAGCAGTTTTTCACGGCCCACAGGATCACTCATGGCCGCGATGAACTCCTCGTTCATCTTCGTGATTTCCGCGGGCATCATTCCCTCCACATAGGGGCCTCCCGGGCTTTCGATCACCGGCGCCACCACGGGCATGATCGCCGTGATGCGCTCATCCGCGATGCCTGCCGCCGCCGTGGCCACGCCGCGCTTCGAGCCGCCGGTGGCCAGCACCTTCTTCGGCTGAAACACCTCCTTTTCAGCGATGGCCGCCGTGAGCGCGCGCATGTCGCTGATGCCCCAGATCCACGCCGGTGTGTAGCGCGTGTCTTTGGTCTGAATGAAATGCTCCTCCATCATCAGGTGGAGTTTTCCCACGGGCTCCATCGCATCGATGGGCACCATGCCGATGAACACCAGGCCCACGCCGTTTTCCTTCAGCAGGCGCAGCTTGGCGCCGCTCGCAGCGGCTGGCTTCAACTGCAGCCCCGTGTTTTCGATGATCACATTCGTGCACACACCGGTCGCGGGCGCGAGCAGCGTCACCGGCAGCCGCACCTTCATGCCCGGCCACCATTCGCATACGGTGATCTCCACCAGCTTCTGCCGGATGGCGGCGTCCTTGGGGTTGGGATGCCAGTCGGCGATGACTTTCGTCTCCAGCGTTCTCGTGTCCCGCACCGCGGCCATGTCAAATCCGCTGACGATGATGTCCGCCCGGGCGGAAAGGGTGGCAAACAGGATGGCGAAGATAAAGGCGGCTGATTTCATTCCTCACAGAACGGCGCCCGAAGCAGGATTCTGCCACGATTGAGGTGCAAAGCGCGGGCCCCATGCACGTTTGATCGACATTATGTGCATCCGCGCCCTGCTGCTCTTCTGTTTGATCCCCGCTTTTCTCAAAGCGGACGATCTGAAGCCTTTCACCGCCGAGGAGACGCGTGCCTTCACCCGCGAGCTCTGCGATTTCGCGGTGAAGCACCACATGAAACGCGATGACTCTCCGCAGCGCGGCATGATGTATGAGTACCTGTGGTGGGAAAAGCGCGGAAAGGCGGACCAGTTTGTGGAAGGCGAGGCGCTCGACACCATGCACGACGGCGCCTGGTTCGCGAGCGCCATGGTGAATGCCCACCGCGCCACCGGAGACGCTCACTACAAGGAGGTGCTGGTGCAGTGGCTGCTGCCGTTTTATTTGAAGATGCTGAACCACAGCGCGGAGCTGTTTTCATCCGACGTCGTCGATGTGAAAGAGGACATGCGGGACGCCTGGAAAAACAGCAAGGAGTGGCTCCTGCAGGGCCGTGAAAACGGTTTCGTCCCCTACTGGTGGGACGACGGCGCCTCCGTCAGCCTGGACATGCTGCGCGGAAAATCTGAGCGCCCCTGGTACCCCTGCACCAACACGTTTGCGGGAAAGCCGAATCCGGAATTCCGCCTTGGCGGCTGGTCCCACGGCAGCTCCAATCATCTCGCCCAGGATCTCGCCATCCTGGTGCAGCAGGGCTGGGTGATGCTGCACACATCGAAAGATCCCGCCGAGCAGGAGCTGGCCGCAGAGTGCGCCCTGGCGGCAAAAAACCTGCAGGAATGCCGTGTGCGCCACGGCTCAGGAAACATCTTTGACGTCGTGGCCGCCTGCGCGCTGACGAACAGCGACACGGAGATGATGAAGCGGGTGCAGTCCTGGGAAAAGGAATCCAAGCTCTGCACCGAAAATCATTTCACCCGCGCGGTGCGTGATTTCAAACCCGGGCAGAAGAACAGCACGCCCGCCTTTGCCGATGACGACATGTATCTCTACTACGGCGGTGTCGCAAAGCATGGCACGCTCACCCGGCCGCTGGCGCTGAAGCTCGCCTTTGACGCGTTCTCGCTTCCCATCCTCTGGCAGATGTACCGCGATGACGGCCCCGTGCCGCCAGGCATCAACCGCTTCGATCTCACCACGTTCAATTTCATCGACGGCAAGCCGGAGCACTACGCCTCCCAGGGCAAGGGCCCGCATGGAAAGCCCCTGCCCATCGGCTCACGCATGGGTCCGCAGAACATGGCCGTCTGCGGCTGGGCGCTACAGGCCATGAACCTCGGCGGCGACTTTGCCACCCTGGCGGCTCAGGTAAAGACCGCCGTGGAGCAGACCACCGGCAAGCCCTGCCCGCACAGCGACGTGAAAGCCTGGCTGGAGCGCGAGCTCGGCTGCGGCCTGCGCACCTGGCAGAACATTTTCAAGGAGCACGGCTACATCCCCACCGGGATCGGCTGCCAGACCGCCCTGCCCGGTGTGGCCAAGGACGTTTTTTCAGACACCGGCGGCTACGCCCACCTCCTCACCGCCGCCTCCATGTGGCTCAT
This sequence comes from Prosthecobacter sp., assembly GCF_044227185.1. Taxonomy (GTDB): domain Bacteria; phylum Verrucomicrobiota; class Verrucomicrobiia; order Verrucomicrobiales; family Verrucomicrobiaceae; genus Prosthecobacter. The sequence continues at coordinate 519,153 of NZ_JBGAFO010000004.1, forward strand.
GTACCTCGAAGGCAAACGCGACTGGGAGCTGTGGAAATAGCCCTACTGCCGCTCAGCAATCGTGGCACCTTCTTCATCAAACAGGTTCAACCACCCCAACAGCTTACTTCAATTCCCTGTCCGCAAACCGAACGTTCCATCGCCCTCTTTTCACGCATCACCCACGCGCCACCATGACCCCGTAGGGGTCACAGCCGGTAGCCAGGGGTCAGCTCGCGTAGCGAGCGCCACCCCTGGAAAGCACGCACCCAATCCGGAGAGCAAACCCAGCGCTCCCTCCATCATACCGCGTCCTCCAGCAGCGTCGCATCGCCGCCCCGCCGCATCCTCGCGCCCTCTGCCTCCCAGATCGCCTATGCGTCCGACGCAGCCAATAGGACCGCTCCGCTGCTGGGCAATATGCCAGGCTTTTTGAGAGCCGGTCTAAAAAAAGCAGCCTTGCGGATTCTATCCGCTAGGCTGCATGAATCGTCAGTCGGACTCTGCTTACTTCAGCGCCGCTTCCACATTGCCCACGATGTCCTTGCCGGGCTTCAGCGTCTTCGCGCCGGGCGTCCACTTCGCGGGGCAGGCCTCGCTGGGGTTTGCCATCAGGTGCACGTTCGCTTCCAGCTTGCGCACGAGCTCCGCGGCATCACGGCCGACGTTGTAGAAGTTCACCTCGGAGGAGACCAGCTTGCCTTCAGGATTGATGATGAAGGTGCCGCGCAGCGCCAGGCCGGTGGCGCTGTCATACACACCAAAGAGGCGGCTCACCGCGCCCGTGGTGTCAGCGGCCAGCGTGTATTTCACGTTCTTCATGAGGCCTTCCGTGTTGCGCCACACCATGTGGGCAAACTTCGTGTCCGTGGAAACGGCGATCACATGCGCGCCCAGGCTGGCCAGCTTCTCCTGCTGATCCGCCAGGTCCGCCAGCTCCGTGGGGCACACGAAGGTGAAGTCGGCCGGGTAAAACACCAGCACGGTCCATTTGCCGGCCTTCTTGATGTCAGCAAGGGACACCTTGCCGAAGTCACCATGAGCGGGCTCGTAAGTTTCCATTTCAAAGTCAGGCACGTTCGAGCCGACCGAGGCGAGAGTTGTTTCCATGAGTATGCGGGTATTGTGAGGGGTTCGGCGCTTTCAAAAAGCACCGGGGCGCGACCTTTGCCGCCCAAAAGTTCCCCGGTCAAACACAAAGGTGCGCCGCTTACGCCACGCTAAGTCCGTCCATCTCCGCCTCGCTCGTCGCAAATCGTTCATCCTGCAGCCCCAGCCGGTGCAGCGCGCTCAGGTACAGGTTCGGCAGCGGGTAATTGTTCTTCTGGTCAAACGCCAGGTGCTGCCCGTGCTTGAATCCACCGCCCGCAAACAGCACCGGCATGTTCTTGTTGTCGTGCGCGGATGCATTTCCCAGGTTCGAGGTCAGCAGCACCATCGTATCCTCCAGCAGCTTGTCGCCCTTGAGCCTGCGCAGGAAGTTCCCCCACTGGTTGATCACCCCCTGCTCCACGATGGCCAGCTGCGCCAGCTTCTCCTCATCCATGCCGTGATGGCTCAGGTTGTGATAGCTCTCATCCACGCCCTCGATCCCCTGCACGTTGTTGCCCGTGATGTGCAGCGTGACAAACCGCGTGCTGTCCGTGGCCAGCGCCATGTGGATGATGTCCAGAAAGATGCCATCCACCGCCACCTCATTGTCGCGCGGGATCTTCGTCGGCGGCAGCAGTTTCACCTTCGGCTTCGGCTTGTGCGTCCACGCTTCATTGGCAGCCAGCCGCTTTTCCAGATCGCGCACACTCGTGAACCACGCATCCAGCTTGTCGCGGTCTCCCGCACCCAGCTCACGCTGCAGCGTCTTCGCCTCCGCGCCCACCACGTCCATCACACTGCGCCCGCTGCGGATCAGCTCCGCCTGCCGCTCCTGCTCAGCCGGCGAATCATTCACAAACAACCGCGTGAACAGCCGCATCGCACTGTTCTCCGCCGGGATCATCGAGCCGTTCTCCGTGTAGGAGGGGCTCGTCTGGCTGTTCGTGTTCAGCACCAGCGAAGGAAACCGCGTCTCATGCCCCAGCTGCTTCGCCATCAGCTGATCCAGCGAGATCGTGTTGCGCGAGGTGGCGCCCCGCGCGTTCGGACACGCCGAATAAATGCTCCCCTCCGCCGTATGCCCTCCCGTCACTCCTGGATGCGACGAACCCGACACCACCGTGAAATCCTCCCGCAGATCCTGGATGCTCTGCAAATAGCGCGAAGGCTTGTACCCGCGCCCCACCCCCTCCGGCACCAGGTTCGGATTGTGCAGCCCCAGCGCCATGCTCACCCCCACAAAGCGCTTCGCCCGCTTGGTCTCCTTCACCGCCGCAAACGCCGGCGTCATCGCCTCCAGCATCGGCAGCCCCAGCGCGACTCCCGCCCCGCGCAGCACGGCACGGCGGGAGAGATGTTTTTGAAAAGTGACGGTGCTCATGTCAGGGGGGAATGTCTCACGAACGATTCCACCTTCAGCGTCTTTCGCAAGATTCTGAGCAACGGGATTGACTCATTTGCGGCCTCTCGCTTGATTCCGCCGGATGCCTGAGACCTTCGCCCCCCTCCCACAGCACCGCAGCCTGGTTGACTGGCTGCAGCAGGAGGAAAAAGAAGTCTGGGACTGGTTTGCAGACAAAGAAAAAGCCGCCGCGGATGCCGAGCAGGTGCGCCTCTCCCTGCTGCGGGACACCTACCGCATGGATGCCGGGGCACACCCGGAAATCTTCCGCGAGATCGAGGCCGCCTGCACCGCGCTTGATTTGAAGGCGGCCGTACACGTCTATCAGGCGCAGAACCAGACTGAGCCCAATGCCGCGGTGTGCTGCCTGCCGGGCGAGGCGCACGTCATTTTCTCCGGGCCGATCCTCTCCCTGCTTTCCGCCGATGAACTGCGCGCTGTCATCGGCCATGAGCTTGCGCATCACCTGCTCTGGCGGATGGAGGACGGCGCCTTTCTGCTCGCAGACCGCATTCTGCACTCGGCGGCCTCACACCCTGGAGCGGAGCCCGCCCATGCCCACAGCGCCCGCGTGTGGCGTCTCGCCACGGAACTCTTTGCAGACCGTGGTGCCTTTCTGGCCACCGGCAGCCTCGAAGCCGCCGTCGGTGGTCTGGTGAAAACGACCACCGGCCTCGCTCAGGTCAGCGCGAAAAGCTACCTCGCGCAGGCGGAGGAGATTTTCTCCAAATCCAAGCCGAAAACCGAGCAGTTCAGCCATCCTGAAACCTTCATCCGCGCCCGCGCATTGCAGCTTTGGGTGGAGGAAGATGACACGCTGGAGGAAACCATCTCCCGCATGCTCGACTCCGACGACAGCCTGGACACATTGACCCTCCCGCAGCAGTCCGGGCTCGCCGCGCTCACCCGCAGATTTCTGGCGCATCTGCTGGAGCCCGCCTGGTTTCAAACCGAGGCCGTCATGGCTCACGCGCGCCAGTTCTTCCGCGAGTTCAAGCCGCAGGCCGATGTCACCATCGTCTCGGAGCTCGCCGATCTCCCGACACCCCAGCGCGAGTACTTCGCCCAGGTCATGCTCGACTTCTGCGCGGTCGATCCCGATCTGCACGATCCCCCGCTCTCCCGCTGCCTGGAAATCGCGCGGGAGCTGGAGTGTCTCGGCAGCTTTGAGAAGATGCTGGCCAAGGAGTTGAAGGTGAAGGCGAAGGATTTGAAAAAGCTCAAGGAGGCCCTGCCATGAGTGATTTCGCGGCTTTTCTGGCCCAGGGTTTTGACCGCGGGGGCTTCGAAACGGAGGATGTGCTCGCCGCCGTGCTGCCGCTGATGCGCGAGGCGGTGGCCATTCACGCCACGGGCCAGGTCGCACCCCTGCGCGGCATCGCTGCGGTTGTGGTGCATGATGGGCGCGCCCTCGGCTTCGCTTCGCCCGCCGGTCTCCCCAGGCAGCACAATGACAGCCGTCTTCGCGAAGTGCAGGGGCCGCAGCCTCGCGGCCTGGAAGTGATGGGAGAATCAAGGCGGGAAACCGACCTCGATTCGTTTGCGCAAAAAATCACCAGCCTCGATGTCGCGTCTGCAGATGCGGAAATCACACGCCCGGCCTTCATTCCCGGCTTTGTGACGTGGGAGCATGTAATCGGCCATCATGATGAGCTCACAGACGTCCATTCCCTGGGCCTCATCCTGGCCAGCCTGGCCTGCGGGCTCGATTTCGCCGATGCGGAGGACGTGGAGTTGTTTGCAAATTCGCGCACCAATCTCTTCTCTCTTGCCCGGCGGCTTCATCCCGTGCTCGCCAGCGTCATCACCGAGATGACGGAACTGCACCGAGGCAGGCGCGCGCAGGACCTGCCCTCCCTCATTCGCCGGCTGGAAACTTATCGCGACCAGCCCGTGGATCTGGACATCGCCACTCTGCCGGGGCTGGAAAATGGCACCAAAAAAGACAAGCGCGCCATCATTCAGGCCCACCTGCGCGACCGCCTCTTTGAAGTCTCCCGCCGTAACAAGCTGCTCTATTTCAAAAGCACTCAGTCCACGCTCAATCTCACCGTCGCCAGCGTTCCCCTGGTGCTGGATTACCGAAATGTGAAGCCGGAGGACCTGCTCTACTGGCACACGTCCCTGGCGCAGGAGATCAGCGCGGGAAATGCGCTCCCGCTGAACCGCTGGCTCCGCATGGAGGAGGCGCCCTATCTCCCAGGCCAGCTCGACAAACTCATCAGCGAGGCACGGCGAGACCGCGCGGAGTACGGCTTCTCGCAGCTCAGGCTCGTGCTGGCCTTTCTGCGCTGGCACAATCTCAAAGAAGCGCCGGAGGAGCGCATCCACTCACCTCTCCTTCTGCTTCCTGTCGATCTGGCAAAGAAGAAGGGTGTCAAAGACCACTACACCCTCACGCCCGGAGACACCGAGGCGGAGGTGAACCCCGCACTGCGCCATTACCTCAAGCAAATCTACAATCTGGATCTGCCGGAAACGATCGACCTGCGCACGACCACGCCGCTCGCTTTTCATGAGCAGTTGCAGGCGCAGATCCAGGCCACCGAGCCGGGCGTGAAGCTCACCCTGAGCGACAAGCCGCGCATCCAGCTCATCCACGAGCGGGCAAAGCAGCGGGTGGATCAATACCGCCGCCGCATGAAACGCAGCGGCCAGGGCATCCCTGCCGCAAAGGTGGACTACAGCTATGACCGCGAAGACTTCCGCCCCCTGGGCCTGCAGGTTTTCCAAAAAAAGATCATTCCCGCACCGCTGCCGCTGCGCAGCCTGGCCGGGGCGCCGCAGGTGCCGCGGCAGCTCAACATGGTGGCGGAGGCAAAGACCTTCGCCCTTGTGGAGGACGGCCTGGGCAATCCCTACTCATGGGAGTTTGATCTGTGCTCCCTCACTCTGGCGAATTTCAACTACCGCAAGATGACCCTCGTGCGCGACTACGCGCAGCTCATCAGCAGCGGCATGGCCAATGCGGCTTTTGATCGCGTCTTCTCGCTCGAACCCAGGGCGGTCAATCCTCCCGTGATCCCCGCCCTGCCGCCTTCGCAGCAGCACCTCATCATCGCGGCGGATGCCACACAGACTGGCGCCATCGCCCGCGCGCGCACCGGCGAGAGCTTCATCATCCAGGGCCCTCCGGGCACCGGCAAATCCCAGACCATCACCAATCTCATCGCCGACTTCGTGGCCTTGGGCAAACGCGTGCTCTTCGTCTGCGAAAAGCGCGCCGCCATCGATGTCGTGTTTCATCGTCTGCGCCAGCAGGGCCTCGATGAGCTTTGCTGCCTCATTCATGATTCACAGACGGACAAAAAGGAGTTCATCCTCAATCTGAAGCAGACCTATGAGCAGTGGCTGGCCGCCGGCGACGCCGCTGATTCAAGTGAAGCAAAACGCAACGCCGCTCTGGTCACGCTGGAGGCTGAACTCGGCGCGCTGGAAAAGTTCACGTCCGCCAGCTCCGCTGCAAATCCGCTGCTGCTGCGCCTCATTGAACTGCGCGGCTCCGCACAGGCCGCCGATGTACCGCAGGATGAAGCCCTTCCAGACTACAGCGAATGGCAGCAGGGCGGTGACTGCGTCATCCGCCTGGCCAATGCGCTCGAAGATCTGGGTGCCGGCCCGGTTTTTGCCAGTCATCCGCTGCACTGGCTCAATGATCTCGAAACACCGCCCGCTCGTCTCGAAGACCTGGAGCAGCGTCTCAGCGATCTCGATGATGCCCTGCAGCAGACGGATCTTCCCATGGAGCACTGGGACACCCTCGGCGAGGTCGCGCAGCTCCTCGATTTCACCACGCAGCTGCTCCCGCTGGCCCGCAAAAACCTGCTCGGCCTGCTGGATGCGAACAGCACCACCAGCGCCGCTTTTGGCAGCCTCTGCGCAGAACTTTCAAAAAGACAAAAGGCGCTAGCGGCCACCCAGAAAAAGACCGCCCACTGGCGCACGAAGCTGCCTGCGGGTGAAACCACCTCCGCACTGGCGCAGGCGGAAAATTTAAAGGGCTTCTTCGGCTTCCTGAATCCGGCGTGGTGGCGTCTGCGCAAGGTGCTCCATGCGTCGTATGACTTCAGCCGCCACGCTGTGAAACCCACCTGGACGCAGGTGCTCGCAGACCTCGCCGCCGAGCACGCGGCCGATGCAGAAGTCGAAACCGTGAAGGAGCAGTGCGCCCAGGACTTCGGCATCGCCGATCCCGAAGCTCTGCGCCAACAGCTCGCGGCGCTCTCCGCCCAGGATGCACCGCCCGCCGCTGTGGCCCTGCGCGAGCGCCTCCTCGCCGCACAACAGGGAGCTGCCTTCGTGGAAAAACTCGCGGCGCTCGCTCCCGGTTTCAACCGGCTGCGCAGCGAGCTCGGCAGCACCTTGTTTGAGCCGGAGCAGCACAGCCTCGCCACGCTCGCCTCCGCCGTCCGTGAGCTGCAGGAGGAGATGGACGCTCTGCCGGAACTCGTTTCCATCCTCCAGGATCTGAATACCGGCCCGCCACGTCTGGCCCGCGCCGTCCGCACGCGGCAGCTCACCGCGGCACAGCTTGAGTCCGCCTGTGCCGCAAAGTCGCTGGGCGAGCTTTATCGTGCCGACCGCACATTGCAGCGTTTCGACGGACACGTGCTCAAGCAGAAGCTCGACCGCGTGGCCGCTGCGCACCGGCAGTGGCTGGACCACAATGCAGGCTGGATTCGCAGCCAGACCCGGCGGCGCTTCATGCAGGATGTGCAGCTCGCCGGCCAGTCCGCCGCGGCATTGACCTCCGAGCAGAAGCTTTTCAAAAAGACCTTCAGTTCCGGCAGGCGTGAGCTCGAGCATGAGTTTGGTAAAACGATGCGCTTCAAATCCATCCGCGATCTCGCCGCCGGAGACAGCGGCCAGGTCGTGCGTGATCTGAAACCCATCTGGCTCATGAGCCCGCTGTCTGTTTCCGACACACTGCCTCTCGATGCCGACACCTTTGATGTCGTCATCTTCGATGAAGCCAGCCAGATCCCGGTTGAGGAGGCCGTGCCTGCCGCCTATCGCGCCCAGCAGGTCATTGTCGTGGGCGATGAGATGCAGCTTCCGCCGACAAGCTTCTTCAGCACCAGCAACGCTGACGATGACGAAATCACCCTCGATGAGGAGGGCGAAAAAATCAGCGTGCTCATGGATGCGGACAGCTTCCTGGCTCAAAGCACGCGCAATCTGCCCAGCACCCTCCTTGCCTGGCATTACCGCAGCCGCTATGAGGCGCTCATCAGTTTCAGCAATGCCGCCTTCTACGGCGGTGAGCTCTACACCATCCCGGACCGCCAGATCGCCCAGAGCGACTCTGCGGAGACACGGATCAAATCACCGGAGCAGGCCGCCGCACTGGTGCCGGGCATCCTGGGCCGGCCCATCAGCTTCATTCACTGCGAAGGCATGCCGTATGAAAACCGCCGCAATGTCGGCGAGGCCGCTTCCATCGCACAAATCGTCCGCACCCTGCTCTCCGGCGCCACACAGCTCAGCATCGGCATCGCCGCCTTCAGCGAGGCGCAGCAGGATGAAATCGAATCCGCGCTCGATTCTCTGGCCGCGGCCGACCCCGCCTTTGCCTCCCTGCTGGAGGCCGCCTATGCCCGTGAGGAGGACGACCAGTTCTGCGGCCTGTTTGTCAAAAATCTCGAAAACATCCAGGGCGACGAGCGCGACATCATTCTCATGTCCGTCTGCTACGGCCGCGATGCTGGTGGCAGGATCTTGATGAACTTCGGCCCCATCAATCAGCGCGGCGGAGAGAAACGTCTGAACGTCATCTTCAGCCGTGCCCGCCATCACATGGTGCTTCTCAGCAGCCTGCGCCACAGCGACATTACCAACGACTACAACGACGGCGCCAACGCACTGAAAAACTTCCTCCATTACGCCGAAAACCTCTCCCGTGGAGATGCGGCGCTGGCCCGGCAGGTGCTGGACGGTCTCAATCCTCTGAAACGCAAGTCGCTGAGCCTCGATCAAGTCTCCGCCACGCTCTCCGCGCAGATCGCCGCCGCATTGCGTGAGCGCGGCTGGTCGGCGGAGGTGCAGGTCGGTCAGAGCCGTTTCCGCTGCGACGTGGCCGCGCGCGCCAGCGGCGCCGCTCAGCATCAGGTCGGCCTCCTTCTCGATGTCACCGGCGGCGCAGGCGTTTTGGAGCGCTTCCACACGCAGCCTTCCATTCTGAAAGCCTTCGGCTGGCAGGTGCTCGTCATCCTCGCCAAAGACTGGTGGCATGATCCCCAGTCCGTCATTGAACGCGTCGAGCGTCTGCTGCGCAATGAAACCGAGGAAGAGACCATGGAGGAGCCCGCGGAAGAGCTTCCGCCCATTGCGGAACCCACACCTCCGCCGCCGCCACCACCACCGGCACCCCCCGCCACCCCTTCAGCGCCCATGGGCATGCAGCGTTTTGAGTTCACTGAAGGCGGCTCCAAAAAGTTCTGGGAGATCGGGCAGAGCGGCTGTGATATGACCGTTCGTTATGGCCGCATTGGCACGAACGGCCAGACACAAACCAAAACCTTTTCTGACGAAGCCCGCGCCCGGCGTGAAGTCCAGAAGCTCATCGCTGAAAAAGTGCGCAAAGGCTACACCGAAGTGTCCTGACCTCACTTGCTCAGAAACATCTCGCTCAAGACAGCCGCACGAATCAAGGAGCGCATTCCATGCCCGTTGGGCGTTGTCGTTGAAATCACCTTCTCCAGCGCCTCGTCATTGCTAAATCGCAGCGGCGCACCGGTGGCGTAGGTCAGAAAGTGCGTGGCAAATCCGCGCGCCAGCTGATCCGGATTCTCGGCGTAGAGTCGCTGCCAGGAATGGATGTCCGTGAAAGTCTGCCCCTCAGGCGTCGTGCCCGTGGGATCCACCTTGGCACCTTTGTTATTCTTGCCGTAGCCCGTGCGCCACACACCCACAGGATCAAAGTTCTCCAGCGCAAAGCCCGGCGGATCGATCGTCTGGTGGCAGCTCGCACAGCTCTCGTTGCTGCGGTGCTTGGCCAGCTGATCACGAATCGAAGTCGCCCCGCGAATGTCCGGCTCAATCGCAGGAATCCCCGGCGGCGGCGGCGGAATGCGGTTGCCCAGAATGCGCTCGTTGATGAACAGCCCCCGCACCACCGGCGAGGTGCTCGTGCCATCCGCCGTCACCTTGAGAATCGCCCCCTGCGTCACGAGCCCGCCGCGAATGTCCTTCGCCCCCAGCTTCACCTTCTGCAGCCCCTCACCCGCTTTCACGCTCGCTTCCGTGCGGTAGTGCCGCGCCAGCCTGCCATTGAGAAACGCGAAGTCCGACTCCACCAGATTCGTCACGCTCAGGTCCCGCTTGATCAGCTCCGCGAAATACGTCCGCGTCTCCTGCAGCATCGACTCCTGCACCACCGAATCAAAGGTGGGAAACTGCCGCGTGTCCGGCGTGGTGAAATCAATTTCCTTCAGTTTCAGCCACTGGTCCGTGAAGCTTTCAACGAAGCGCCGCGCCTTCGGATTCGCCAGCATGCGGTCCACCTGCTCTGCCAGCACCTGCGGCTCATGCAGCTTTCCTTCCTTCGCCGCCTCCATCAGCTTGTAGTCCGGCATCGAAGTGTACAGCGCGTAGCTCAGCCGCGAGGCGATGGCGAAATCATCCAGCGCGCCGGGCGCCTCCACAAACGTCAAAAACCGCGGCGAGCACAAGATGGCGCGATACGCGATCCGCAGCGCTTCCGTCGGCGCATCGCCACCCGCCAGCGCCTTGTGCGCGATCTCCCGATACGCCGCCGTCTGCTCCTCCGTCACCGGCCGCCGGAAGGCACGCCGCGCAAAGCGGTTGATCAGCTTGTCCACCGCCGCCGCGTTCAGCTTCTTCACATCCTCATCACCAAACAAATCCTTCTGCACCGTCGCATGATCCGCATTCGGATAGATGCGCTCAATGTCGATCCCCGTGTGCGCGATGCCTTTATAACCTTCCTTCGTCAGATCGCGTCCCTTGAAGGACACATTGCCGCCCTTCGCACCCGTGGGCGGATGTTTCAGCGCGGCATCATTCGGCTTCAGCTCCAGCCGATGGCTCTTTTGAATCCACGCCTCATACACCAGATCACGCGGCGCACTCGTGGCCTCCACCAGACCGATCATGTACAGCATCGGCGCGTTGGATTCACACTCGCCCGAGCGCAGCGTACCCCACACCGTGCCGTCCTCTCCAGGATTGATCGCATGCACCCCGCGCAGGGTCACACGATACCACCCGTCATCCGGCACATAAGTCGGTGTCCGGCCAAAGAACTGCAGCGTCATCGGCCACGAAATGCTTTTGCCATCCCGCAGGTCCGGTCCGCGATAGTTCCCTCGGCGCTCCTTCGCCAGCATCTCCGGCGTGTAATGCCGTTGAAAAGTTTCGTCTCCATTCAGCACACGCTGAAACGCATCCGTCAGCGCGATGTCCGCCGCATCCAGATACCGCGCCAGCAGATGCTGCGAAAGCTGCTGGCCTGCGGCCACCGTGTCAAATCCATACGAGGCCCGGTCTTCCGGCAGCAGCACCTTCAGCGGCATGTCGATCCCCAGCAGATCGTGCAGCGTGTTCTCATACTCCGTCCGCGTCAGCCTTCGGCTGCGCACACGGCCATTGGCCGCGATGTCCACCGCATCCGCCTTCACCAGCGCGGGCTTCAGGCTCGCGAGAAACTTCTCCGCCTCCGCCTTCCCAGGCTGCGGCTTTTTCTTCGGCGGCATCTCTCCGTCCCGCACCCGCTCAAAGACTTTCTGCCACCCCTGAAACGCATCCGCATTCATCAGGTCAAACTTCAGCGCGCTCAGGTCGAGGCCGCCCTTCTTCACGTCCGCGTCATGACACTCAGCGCAGTGCTGGTCGAGAAACGCAGCAGCACCCTGCGGCAGGGCGGCTAACGCCCGCCCACTTAGAATCGTGGAGATGGCGGCAAGGCATAGGAAAGGGCGCTTCATGTATCAGTCATTCTGCTTTCGCCTTGCCCTTGGTCTTCACGACCGGCACCGGCTCCAGCTTCGGCAAAGTATCACGTTTGGCCGCCCAGGACACCTGTTCCTCGGCCTTCACACTCCACAGCGTCACATTGTCCAGCTCCACGCTGCCGTCCTTCGGCCCGGCAATGCCCAGCCCGTTGCCTCCGCTTTCCACCGGCTTCGCGAAGATCGCATGCTTCGCATACAGCACCGGCCCGTCGGCAAACTGCACCACCACCTCCCCGCCCTTCAGTTCGGCCAGCACGTGGTACCATTTGCCGGGTTCAAACTTGAACTCTTTGGCCTCCGCCACTTTCACGGATTCATGATCCGCCAGCATCTCCACCCCGTTTTTCGTCAGGTGCAGCCGGCAGATGTGGTGCCCCAGCTCAATAAAAGGAGCGATGGCCGTCTCGCTGCCGCCGCTGAACCTCACCGAAAACTGCGCGATGCACTGCGCCGGCGTGGCGGGCGAGGAAATGCGCGGTTCATAGCCAAAATGATTTTTGCGCGTCGCCCGGTATTCCGCCGGCGATGGCTTGCCCAGCAGCACACCGTCCGCGATGACCCACTGCGTCCCCTGCCGCGGCTCCCAGTGCGTCTTCTCCAGCGGACCCGCCTTCGAAAAATCATCCTGCAGCACCACCTGATCCGGCTGTGCCAGCATTGGTTTCAGGTCTGCGGCAGCGACGCCGGACAGAGTGAGAGCGAGGACCAAAAAAGCGGTTTTCATAACGAGCGGCGCATAGAACGAGGTCGGGCGCGGCAGCTTGCGGAAAATCAACGAATCGGAGGCAAGGCGGGCCGCCTTTTTTCGTTCCTTCTGCCATGACCAGCCACCCCCGTCGCCACTTTCTCAAGACCGCCGCCCTCAGCGCCCTTGCCGCGCCAAACATCCTCCGCGCCGCTGACTCGAAGCAGAAAATCCGCGTCGCCTGCGTCGGCATCGGCAATATGGGCGGTGGCGCCGTGCAGGCCTCCCGCGATGAGGAGATCGTGGCCTTCTGCGATGTGGACTGGCGCGACCTCGGCGGCCGCAGCGCCGGTGAACTTGCCAAGAAGCACCCCACCGTCCCCAAGTTCACCGACTTCCGCGAGATGCTCGACAAGAAAGGCAGCGAGATCGACGCCGTCCTCATCTCCACCCCGGACCACACCCATTTCGCCGCCGCCATGGCCGCCATGGAGGCCAAGAAACACGTCTTCGTACAGAAGCCCCTCGCCCACAATATCTGGCAGGTGCGCACCCTGCAAAAGGCCGCCAAAAAATACGGCGTGCAAACCGTGATGGGAAATCAAGGCCACTGCTGGGAGGGCATCCGCCTCGTCAAAGAATGGTTCGAAGCCGGTGTCCTCGGCGAGGTCCGCGAAGTCCACTGCTGGACCGACCGCCCCATCAGCAAGGTCGGCTTCCTGCCAAAATTCCCCACCCAAGTCCCCGCAGGCGAACCCGTGCCCAAAGACGTGGACTGGAAGCTCTGGCAGGGCCCCGTGGCCAATGCTGAATACAACTCCCAATACATGCCGCAGTACTGGCGCGGCTGGTGGAACTACGGCTGTGGCGGCCTCGGCGACATCGGCTGCCATTGCCTTGATGCCCCCTTCTGGACCCTTCAGCTCGGCATGCCGGAGAAAGTCGAAGTCGTCGAGCAGCAGCCCGCCGACTTCAAAGGCTACACCGCGCCCAAGTCCCACATCATCTTCCACTTCGCCGCACGCGGTGAAATGCCACCTGTGCAGATCCACTGGTACGAAGGTGGCCTTCTCCCAGAAAAACTCCCCGGCATGGAAAAAGGCCTGCCCGACAACGGCATGATCATGAAAGGCAGCAAGGAGACGCTCTTCTCCGAAGGTATGCGCGTACAAAGCCCGCAGCTCTGGCCGCGCGAGCGGATGACGCCCATCATCGACATCCTCCGCCGCAAGCCCCTGCCGCGCTCCGTCGCCGGCGAACCCATCGGTGAACTCTTCGCCGCCATCCGCGGCACCATCCCGCACGCAGGCTCCCACTTCGACTACGCCTGCCCGCTCACCGAGCTCGTCGCCACCGGCGTCATGGCCATCCGCTCCGGCAAAACCATCGAATGGGACACCGAGAACATGAAAGTCAAAGGCGCGCCCGAATTCGACGCCTGGATCAAAGAACCCGTGCGCGAAGGCTGGAGCTACGGCGAAGACCTCTGGAAGGCCTGAATCGTTGGCGCTTCGCTCGCATGGCCTCCGCCTCGTCAGCACCAAAGGTGCGGCCTATCGCAGCCCAGGGCATGCCGAGCCTAGGCGAGGCCGCCCTGGGTACCTGCAGCAGCATCTGGAAAGCAAACCCAGCCCCCTCTTTGCACGCCGCGAGCGCCAGCAGCGTTTCACCGCCCCAACGCCGCCGCCTGCCCTCTCCTCGCTCCCAAAACCCTTATCGATACACTTAACCAAGTGCCTTCTTTCCCCCCATGCACCGCCTCTTCATCTGTCTCGCCCTCGCCTTCACCGCTCACGCGCAGGAAATCCGCCACACACCCCTCACTCTCAAAGACGGCGGCACCCCCGAAAAGCCCGCCGTCTTCGACGGCAAAGGCATGATCATCGATCTGGGCATCGATGTCACCTCCCACGACTGGGAAAAGCAGGGCGACGTCTGGACCTCCCGCGGCCCCTTCGAAAAACACCCGCCCGTGGAGGACGTGCAGCGCGCCGCCCTCTTCATCGAAGAAGTCCCCATCCGCATCACCCGCGACCGCGCCGCCGAGCAGAAAAGCGGTGAGAAAGGCAAAGTCATCTTCGCCGCTCCTGATTCACTCAAGCCCGGCCAGATGGGCTTCAAAGCCGACGGCTCCATCTACTTCCGCTGGCCTGAGGGCAAGGCCCCCGGCACCGCCAAAATCTTCCTCCCACCCGCCGGCCTCGCCAGTTGTGTAAACATCGCCTGCTCCTATCTCACCGTAAAAAACATCACCGCCCTGCATGCCGCCAATGACGGCTTCAACATCCACGGCAACCGCCTCGGCATCCGTCTCGAAAACGTCAAAGCCTTCTCCAACGGCGACGAAGGCATCAGCGCCCACGAAACCACGCAAATGGACGTCTTCGATTCCGAAATCGCCTGGAACGGCTCCAATGCTGGCGGCGTAGCCGACGTCAACGACTGCACCACCACCTACACAAACTGCGAGGTGCATCACAACCTCGGCGCCGGCTTCTTCCTTGAAGGCAAATCCCACCGCATCACCCACTGCCTCATCCATCACCAGTCACAAGACATCGTGGTTCGCGGAGATGCTCAGGTGGAGCAGTCAGACAACGAATGGCGGAAATGACAATGCCACGCGCCATTGCAAAGCAGTTCTGCTTCGTTGGTCCGAGTCACTCATGATGGCATAGCCATCAAAGCTTGTGGCGAGGAGTTGAGCGAACCGACATCCCTCGAAACTGTTTCCTTGGCCCACGGCATTCATGATGGCGTAGCCATCAAAGCCTGTAGCGAGGGGTTGAGCGAAGCGACACCCCTCGAAACGCGGCACCTCGTGCATAAAAAGGGGCGCATCACGGAGTGATGCCAGCACTCCAGCGACACGTCACCGCAAAAGCTGGCACCGCTCCGCTGCCCCCCTTCCAGCTCACGCCACCCCCCGCTTGAACCTCGCCTCATACCCCACCGCCCCATCCACCCCGCGAAGCTGAAACGCGATCTCACTCTCCTTCCCGCTCGGCGTCAGCTCCACACAAAGAAACCCGCCCTTCACCCGGTGAAACTTGTGATACGTCTTGTCCTCCCCTGGTGAACCACTCGCATGCGAGTTGCTCGCCGGCCCCACGCTGAACTCCTGCACGCCTGCCGTCGGATGCACCGAATGGTACTGCCAGTGCCGGTCACCGCACACCACAAAGAAATTCTCCGGCACATTCGCCTTCAGCCACGCGCGGATCTCATCCCCCTCATGCGCAAAGCCCTCATTGCTGTGGTTGTCATTCTTGTTGCCCCGATCCGGCCCCACCAGCGGCGTCGGACTCACCAGCACCTTCCACGTCGCCGTGCTCTCCTTCACCGTGCGCTTGAACCACTCCTTCTGCTCCGCGCCCCAGATCGTCTTCTCCGGCCCGTCCTTCATCGTGTTCGGAGAGCGATAGTCCCGCCCGTCCGTAAACCACACCTGCAGATCACGCCCCCAGCGAATCGTGCGAAAATCGCCCCCCCCAATCGGCGTCTGCTCGCGAAAGATTTTGATCCCTTCACCAAACGTCAGCTCCCCCGCCTTCATCCCCGGCCACGAGTCATTCGTCAGCGTGTCATGATCATCCTTCAGCCAGTACGTTGAAGTATTGCGCGTCGCCTCCATCAGCCGTGGCAGGCTGAACATCCGCTCCCAGTGCAGCCGCGCCAGCGCAGGCGACACCGCACGCGGCGGATTGCTGTCGTAATAAACCAAGTCCCCCGTCATCACGATGAAGTTCGGATCCAGCGCCGTCATCGAAGGGTAGATCGGATGCCCGTCCGCATGATCCCGATCCTGATACCCCTGGCACGTCATCACACAAAACCGCAGCGCCGTCGGCGCCGCACCATCGGGCGCCGTATGAAACTTCCCTTTGAAACTGCCGCCCTCCGTCTCGCTCACATAATGATACGTGCTGCCCGCCTTCAGCCCGCTGAGCTTGAACTGATGAATCCCATCCTTCTCCGCGCTCACCTCCGTCCACGCCGTCTCCACCGCATCACTCAGATCCTCCTTCAGCCCATAGCGCACCCGCACCTTGCCTGAGGCCGCTGGGCACGCCCCCTCAATCTCACGCACCGCAGGCACCTCCTGCACTTTTTCCTTCACACCCTTGACCTTCTTCTGCTTGTCAAACCTCACCCCCGCATTGTTCCGCACCGCCCCCTGCGTCAGCCGCGTCCACACGATCGCCGTCGTATCCGTCACCTCCCCCACCCGCGTCCCCGTCGCCTGAAACGGCCCGCTCCCAGCCGCCTGCGAAATCCACGGCGCGGCAAACGCCACCGCAGCAGTGTTTTGAATAAAACGACGACGATCAAGAAAAGGTGCCTGGCTCATGGTCCTGCCATGAACGTCATCCTCTCACATTTCTGTCTCCCACCTTTGCCTCTCACCCCACCCTTCTCTCCCTTCCCACCGGCTCACAAATCTCCGCCCGTCATCAGTTCAGCCACCCCGAGTCCCCCCACACCTCCGCACCCTTCTATCCCAAGTACGTAGTTCGGGCTTTAGCCCGCTCCGGAACCCCCGCCCCACCCAAAACTCGAACCCAGCCATCTCAAGTATTGCAGTACCGGCTTTCGCGTCCTCCGTAGCTTTAGCGAAGGAGGAAGCCGGAATCTGGAACCTTTCTTCCCGCAAGCAGCCCCCAAATAAACTCCCTCCACTCACTCCCCGCCCCCGATCCAGCCGCTTCGAGTTCAACTTCTCTCCGACAAACTATCTGCCTCTTCACCCACCGCCCCCTTGCAACGTCCAGCCCCAAAGGGGCGACCTATCGCAGCCCAGGGCAAGCGAGCCTAAGCGAGCGCCGCCCTGGGTTATCTGGACAAAATCGGGAAGCAAACCCAACACTCCGCCACATCTGTCTGGCCCCAGCAGCGTCTGCAAAGAGTCCCGCCACAGGCATGCGCCCCCTCCACACCCACCGCCCCCGCCCTCACAGCCTCAGCTTCTTCACCAGCCCGCTCTCCTTCTCCTCCGCACTCATCGCCTTGTACTCCACCTTGCACTTCGGCAGCGCCCCCTTGATCGCCTCCACATCCGCCTCCGAAATATCCACCGTCTCAATCTTCAGCTTCACCAGTTTCGACAGCGCCTGAAGCTGCGGAATGATCTTCGCGCTCAGCCTCGCCTCCGTCAGTTCCAGCGACTCCAGCGTCTTCATCTGCGCAATCACGCCCATCGTCGATTCATCAAAACTCGCCGGCGAGTCCTTCCCCCACTCCGGCAGCCTTTGCCCGATCCTCAACCCCGTCAGCCGCGTCAGCTTCAGCAGCGCCACGTTCCCCGCCTGCGTCTGCGCCGTGTGCCACGTGCGGAATTCCTTGAGCTGCGTCAGCTGCCCGATCGCCTCCATCGCCGCATCCCCCGTCGTCGATCCCGCAAACGTCAGCCGCTCCAGGTTCGGCAGCTTCTTCAGCTCCACCAAACCGCTCCCCGTAAAATCCTTCGACCGAAACGCCGGGTGAAAAAACGCCAGCGACTTCAGCTTCTGAAACGCCGCAAAATGTTTATATCCCGCATCCGTCAGCTGAATCTCGTTTGTGCTCAGCATCTCCAGCTCCGTCAGTCCCGTCAGCAATCCGATCGTCTCGTCCGTGATCGTCTTCCCGCTGATGCTCAGGTTCTTGATCGTCACAAAACTCCCCAGCGTGCGAAAATCCGCCTCCGTGAACGCATCACACTTCACCACCACCTGCGTCACCACTCCCCCCGCCTCCGTCACCTTCGCCCCCAGCTTCCGCAGCGCAGCCACATCAGCCGCCCACAGACCGCCACAGCACAAACCAAACACAGCGAGAAAGAGTTTCATGCCCCCATCTCAAATCATAAATCAAAAATCGTAAATCATAAATTTCATCCTCACCCCACGCTGATCGGCCCCTCATGCACCCCCGCCCTCAGCTTCACCGGCGCATGCGTGTGGTTGTGAATCACCGCGTCCCCTTTGAAAACAACGCCCGGCCCGCATTCCACCGGCCCGTGCACCAAAAGGCTCCGGCAGCGCAGCAGGCTCGGCGTATGCGGAAAGTTATGCTCCAGCCCATCCACCAGCTTGCACAGCTTCTGGTCCAGATGCAGGTGCGGCGGCTGCCCGTTGCGGCTCGGGTGCAGGCGCAGGCAAAAATCCTCCGTCAGCTCATACGCGTCCGAACGCACCGCCAGCAGATCGCTCGTCGTCTTCACCGGTGCAAACCGCACCCGTGACACCTCGATCGCCCCCGCGCCTTCAAAGCACTCAATCGCCGCACCCATTGCCGTCTCCAGTTGCACCACCGCGGGCGATCCACTGTCGCGCGGATCCACCGTCTTCTTGTTCATGATCGGCGGCAGCGGGATCAGCCCGTCATTCGCCTCCAGCGCCGCCTTCAGCGCCTGGAGGTCAATCCACAGGTTGTTCGTGTTGAAATACCGGTGCTGGTCGATGTTTTGAAAATGCCCCTCATCCTCCTTCGGGCACTGCGCCGACTCCCGCAGCAGAAAGCGCCCGTCGCTCAGCCGCACCGCCAGGTGACCGCCTTTTTTGTCCGACTCCGTCCGCCGCGTCACCTCCATCACAAACGGCATGCCGCTGTCCGCAAACCACGCCAAAATTGCCGGGTCCAGCGTCGCCCCGAGGTTGTCCGAGTTCGACACAAACGCATATCGCACCCCACTGCCCAGCAGCCGCTCCAGCCAGCCAGAGCCCGCGAGGCATGCATAGATGTCCCCATGGCCCGGCGGGCACCATTCCGCATCCGGGCTCGCCGCCCACGTCGCCGGCTCCAGCGTGCTCGCCAGCACCTTTGGCACCTTGTTCTGCATCAGCTCCCACGTCTCAGTCCCGCCCAGTTGCGGAAACCGTTTCGCCAGATGCGCCGCCGTGTCCGCTGACGTACTAAAACTGTTCATCAGCATGAACATCGGCACCTCGCCTCCCGTCTGCGAGCGCAGCAGCAAAATCTGCTTGGCAATCAAATCCAAAAACGTGTCCTCACCCCGCACCGGCAGCAGCGACTTCGCCTTCTCCAAGCCCATCCCCGTGCCCAGCCCACCGTTCAGCTTCAGGATCACCGTCTGCTTCAGCAACTCCGCCGCACGCTCCGCCGCCGGAGCCTTCAGATCATCCGCCCGCGGCAGATCCTTCGCCGGAGAAATCGTCGCCTCGGGAATCATTCCTGTCTCCCCCGCCAGCAGCGCCGCATAGCTGCCGCGAAACGCCCGGATCGCAGATTCACTCAGCCCTTCAGCCTGCATTTTCTGCCGAAAAGGCGCGAAGGAAGTCTCGATGTTTTCAGGAGTGCGGGAAGATTGGCTCATGCTGCTCCAACGCTAAAGTTAACCATCAGCCGAGGCAAACAATCATTCATAAGACAAGCCGCAGCGCCCCTGCTTGCGCCTTCTCCCGACCCTCTTTACAGCACGGGGCCTGATGGCAGCCTGATGCTCAACACATAGGCAATGATGTCCCAGCGCTGCGCGGCGCTCAGCGTCGCTTCAAAACTCACCATCGGCGTGCCGTTTAAACCTGTGGCCAGCACGCGATAAAGATCCTCGGGACCGTCACCGCATCTCAAATGCGGCTGTCGCAGGTCTGCCGGCGCCGCTGGCAGTCCCCAGATGTCCTTCAAAGTCACCGCCGCAGCCCCTTTTCCATCCGCCTTCTCTCCGTGACACGCTGCACAGTTCGCCGTGAAAAGCTTCTTCCCCGCTTCCGCATGCGTCTTCACGGCCCCCGCTTCCTTGAACCACTCCGGCGGCGGCGGAAACTTCATCGCAGGCGCGTAATTCTCCGGCTTCCGCCACCTTCTCGAAAACGACTTCACATACACCATCACCGCCTCCACCTCCTCCGCCTGCAGGTGGCTGAACATCCCCATCGCCGTCCCGCTCAGCCCATGCGTGATCGTCCGCCGCAGATCCGCATCCGTCGGCAGCATGCCATACGGCGTTGAGCGAAATTTAAACATCCCCTCCCGAAACGACCTCGGTTTCGGTTTCAGCGTCGCGCTCAGCTCCCCGTTCCCATCCCCGCGCGCCCCATGGCACACGATGCAGTTCCTCTCATACACATACTTCCCCTGCATGTACAAATTGAAGTCCAGCGCCTGCGGGGCCGTCTGGTCGGCCGCTGCCAGAGCTGAGGCCAGCGTCAGCAAAATAAAGATGCATCGGAAATACAAGTTCACACCTCTCCATATCGTCCCGGCGGGGCCGGAAGCCACACGCTTATTGCCAAACCCTGCGCCTCTCCTGCTTCAAAGGCAGCTTGCGTGCCCGGTCATGTCTGCCATTTTGCAGGCTCTTTTTAATCCTACCCAGCCATGCCCAAGAAAGCCACTGCCGCCGCCAAATCCGACCTCCACCGCAAGCACAGCGCCATCGTGGTTGATGGAGTGGACCGCGCCGCCTCCCGCGCCATGCTGCACGCCGTCGGCTTCAAGCGCGCCGACTTCCAGAAGTCCCAGATCGGCATCGCCTCCCTCTGGAGCATGGTCACCCCGTGCAACATGCACATCGACCGCCTCGCCCTCGAGTCCGCCAAAGGCGTGGACGCCGCCGGTGGCAAGAGCATCATCTTCAACACCATCACCATCTCAGACGGCATCTCCATGGGCACCGAAGGGATGAAATACTCCCTCGTCTCCCGCGAAGTCATCGCCGACTCCATCGAGACCGTCGTCGGCTGCGAAGGCATGGACGGCTTCGTCGCCATCGGCGGCTGCGATAAAAACATGCCCGGCTGCCTCATGGCCATGGCCCGCCTCAATCGCCCCAGCGTCTTCGTCTATGGCGGCACCATCCTCCCCGGCTGCGTCGGCCCCGAGAAAAAGGACGCCGACATCGTCACCGTCTTCGAAGCCGTCGGCAAGCACGCCAACTGCCTCATCAATGACAAGGAGCTCATCGACATCGAAGAGCACGCCATCCCCGGCGAAGGCTCCTGCGGCGGCATGTACACCGCCAACACCATGGCCTCCGCCATCGAGGCCCTCGGCATGAGCCTCCCCAATTCCGGCGCCCAGTCCGCCGTCGGCACCGACAAGCTCATCGACTGCTTCGACGCCGGCGCCGCCGTCATGAACATGATCAAAAAGGGCATCACCCCTCGCGACATCATGACCAAGGAAGCCTTCGAAAACGCCATCACCCTCATCATCACCCTCGGCGGCTCCACCAATGCCGTCCTCCACCTCATCGCCATGGCCCACAGCGCCGGCGTGAAGCTCGGCATCGAAGACTTCGTCCGCATCGGCAAAAAGACCCCCGTCCTCGCCGACCTCAAGCCCAGCGGCAAATACTTCATGAACGACCTCGTCAAGATCGGCGGCACCGTCCCCCTCATGCGCATGCTCGTCGCCGAAGGCCTCATGCACGGCGACTGCCTCACCGTCACCGGCAAGACCATGAAGGAGAACATGAAGAACTCCAAGATCGTCTGGCCCAAAGACCAGAAGATCGTCAGCCCCCTCAGCAATCCGCTCAAGAAGGACAGCCACCTCGTCATCTTCAAAGGCAACCTCTGCCCCGGCGGTGCCGTCGGCAAAATCTCCGGCAAGGCTCAATGACAAGGTCAAAAAAGGCCACGTCATCGTCGTCCGCATGGAAGGCCCCAAAGGCGGCCCCGGCATGCGCGAGATGCTCTCCCCCACCTCCGCCATCATGGGCAAAGGCCTCGGCAAAGACGTCGCCTTCATCACAGACGGTCGCTTCAGCGGCGGCAGCCACGGCTTCGTCGTCGGCCATGTCACCCCGGAGGCCTTCGTCGGCGGCCCCATCGCCGTCATCAAAAACGGCGACCCCATCACCATCGACGCTGAAAAGCGCGCCATCACCCTCGGCATCCCCGCCAAGGAACTGAAGACCCGCCTCTCCAAGTGGAAGCAGCCCAAGCCCCGCTACACCCGCGGCGTCCTCGCCAAATACGCCAAACTCACCACCAGCGCCAGCGAAGGCGCCGTGACCGATCTGGGGCTGTAAGCAAAGCAAACACCGAATAAATCCACAAGACCGCAGAGAGCCTGATCCAACAGGTCTTCTCTGCGGTTTTTTTATCTCTCGTGGTGTAGATAAGTTCGATCACCCCAGGGCAGCCAAAACGGGTCTCCCTCTCCCCGCCCCTGAGATACGACAGCAACCATAACTTTCTTCGGGGAACCGCAGCGAAGCGGGTCGAAGACCGCCGGAAGGCAAATAGACTGCCGCAGGCAGCCCGAAGGGCGAACGCAGTGAGTCAAAGGGTTGGGGTGAGGGGATAATGCCCCCTCGTCAGGGATCCCAAGCCCTACGATGCGCATTCGTTGGCCCCTCCACTCATAAAAAGCCCGTCGCGAAGTGAGCATGCGAACGCTCGCATATCCACGCGCGTATGAGGCACACTGATGGCGTAGCCATCGCAGCCTGTAGCGAGGGGTTGAGCGAAGCGACACCCCTCGTAAGCCACGCCCACGCACGCCCCCAAGGTCGCATCGCGTAGCGATGCCAGCACAAGCGTCCCTTCACTCTCCGTTGGTCCGGCTGCCCCCCTCACTCCACCCGCCTCACCTCAAACCTCACCTTCACCGGCGCCGCATACTTCCTCTGCAGCGCCTCCAGTCCTTCCAGCATCTTCTTCGTCTCCGCACCCAACTCCTCCACTCCCGGCTGCTCCTTCAAAAACATCTCCTGGTAAGTCTCCGATCCCACGATCTCCATCCGCGCATCCGTCACCATCTTCAGCGCCGCCGCCTGCGCATCCCACGGCCCGCCCGGCTCCCACCCATTCGCCGTCATTGAGGAGATGTTCATCCCCGCCGCCAGTTGCCCCGCGGTAAACTTCCCCAGCAGCCTCCCACCCGCCCGCAGCTCATACTTGCCCGCAGCCAGACCCTTCACCGCCAGCATGTAGCCGTTCAGCTCGGCCGGAATCGGCACAAACAAAAAATTCAGCGCACCCAGCGCCCCAAAGTTGATCGGCAGCCCCTCATCCAGCCGGTCAAACGCCACACCATCTTTGTCCACCTTCACACCTGACACCACGCACCCGCTCACGGCCTCCACCTTGCCCTCCTTCGCATCCACCACCGCCGAAGAAACCTCCGCAGGCGCACCCAGCCCCTTCAAAATCGCCACCGCCATCGCCAACTGACCGAGGTCATTGAGGTGCACCCCATCCTCCACATGCAGCGTCGTCGGCTTCGCACCTTCCTTCTGCTTCCCGTTCACCTCCAAAACCCGTCGCTGCACCTTCCGCATCCACCGCTGCACATCGATCGTCTCCGCCCCCAGCCCCTTCGCCACCTCCAGCCCCTCGTCACACATCTGCTGAAGGAAACCCTTCTCCGCCCGGTCCGGCTCCTCACTCGTGATCGCCGCAGAGCAGATGAAAACCCGCACCCCATGCTCCTTGCAGCGCCCGATCAGCTTTCGCAGAGACTCCAGATACGCCGCCTTGTGCTCCGCATCCGCCTTCATCCCCCAGCCGATGTCATTCACCCCAAACGCCACCGTCAGCACCGTGGCCTTGCGATCAAACACCTCCCGCTGCAGCCTCTCCAGCGCCCCCGTCATCGTGTCCCCACCTCTTCCCGCATTGAAGAACTTCACCGTCCTCTGTGGAAACCGCAGCAGCGTGTAGTTCTCAATGATCCGGTCATACCGCCTCGCCGCCGTGATGCTGTCCCCCAGAAACACCACCGTATCACCATCCTTCAGCGCAAACTCCGCCAATGCCGAAGCAGCCGCCCAAACGAAGCACAAAGCAAACAGCATGATCTTCATCCAGCCTAAAACGCGCAACGCCCCTTCGTCATTCAGTTAATGCATTTCGATTCAAGCGACCAATCACCATCTGTTGAAAACCGGTCTATGACCACCCACAAACACTTCGCCTGATACCACGCCTGTCGGCGTTGTTCTCGGACGCAAACTTCAAACACCCAGCGCATGCTGGACCGTAGGACTGTTGTGGCGACAGCCCGCCCGTCTGCGAGCGTGCCGCAAGCACTGTGACGTACGAGCGTCCTCACAGTGGGTCGGTTTGGCAGAGTGGGCTGAGCACCTTGAAATGCCCTCGACGCCAAACACAGCCGACCTGCATACGGAGCATACGAACAGACGCGTTTTAACCGCTCATGGCATGAGTTCACCATCCCTAAATCCGCGACCATTCCCATTCGAGATCGCTCCCCATCCCGGCTCCCATCCGTTCAGTGAAGCTCGTGGTCAAAAAACTCTGCCTCTCTGCGGCCAAACCGAACGTCCCTACCCCCCCTCCAGATTCCTCATTCCTCATTCCTCATTCCCATCCCTCACTCCTTCACAATGATCTGATCTTCCGGCTCCAGCCTGATGTCGCGGGACGGTTCAGTACTCACATTTCCGAGATTGACCGCGATGCTTTTGCCATTCCGAATCACCGTTGTTTGGCTGGGTTTCGCGAAATCAGAAAAGCCTCCAGCCACACTGATGGCCTTCAGTAGAGTCATTCCCGCATTGTAAGCCACCGGCCCGTTCTTTTTGCAGCCGCTCACCACGTAGATCAAACGCGCCGGCACTTCCCCACCGTCAATCGTCACAGTCACGGTCGGACTTTTGTACAGCTCCTGCTGCACATAGGCCTTCTCCACCACACGCTGCAGCTCCGAAGGCTTGAATCCCACAGCCTTCACCTCTCCCACATGCACCAGATTGATCGTGCCCCCGTCGCCAATGGTGTACACCTTGCTGATCTGCGCCGCATCATCAGCCGGAATCCCGCCAATCGAAAGCGCGATCCGATCCCCCGCCTTCAGCGCCATCTCCGTGTTCTGCCCCTTCACCATTCCGGTCAGGCACATCACCACAGCAAGCACTGGAAGCAAAAAACCGGTGTTCATGACCTCAGGAATTCCTCATTCCTCATTCTGGTTTCGTCATTCCTATTCCGGCACAATGATCTGGTCTTCCGGCTGCAGCTTGATGTCCCGCGAGGGATCCGCGCTGATGTCCTTCAGATTGATCTCCGTCGTCGTGCCGTTGCGGATCAGCTTGGTCTTGCTCGGTTTCGCAAAGGGCGAAAAGCCCCCCGCCGAGCCGATCGCCTTGAGCACCGTCATTCCCGTGTTGTACGGAATCGGCCCGTTCTTCGCGCAGCCGCTGATCACATAAACCATGCGCGCGGTCATCGCGCTGTCGTCCGTGGAAACGGTCACCGTGGGACGCGTGTAGATCTCCCGCGCCACATACGTCTGCTCGATCGTGCGCTGCAGCGTGGAAGGCTTCAGTCCGGCCGCGCGCACTTCGCCGATGTGCAGCAGGTTCACCGTCCCGTTGTCACTGATCGTGTACACCTTGCTGATCTGCGGCACTTCATTGTCCGGGATGCCCCCGATGGAAATCGTCACCCGGTCGTTCGCCTTGAGCGCGAGCTCGCCGTTCTGCGCGCTGGCAGTGGCCACGGCGCAGAGGCATGCGGCGATGCAGGAGAGAAGGATGCGTGTGTTCATGGGTGGGGTGCTTCGTTGAATGTTAAAAAATTAAAAGACATCGTCGCCATCCAGCCGCGAGCCAGCATGGGCGCCGCCCAGCGCGGGCGCCGTCGTCTCCGCCTTGATCTTGCGGCGGCGCGACTTGCCGCCCTGGCCCCCGTTGGGCGAGTTCGTTGGCGAGTAGTAGGTGTAGTAGCTCGTGTAGTACTGGTACTGGGCGTCGCTCCGCAGGTCCACGTTGTTCAGCACCACTCCCACCACCTTCCCTCCCACGTTCTCCACGCTCTGCTTCACGCGCATCAGCATCTGCCGCGGCAGCTTGCGGTGCTGCACCACGATCATCGTCATGTCCGCCAGGTTCGACAGCACCGAGGCGTCGCTCACACCGAGGATCGGCGGCGAGTCGATCAGCACCAGGTCAAAGCGGCTCTTCACATCCGCGATCAAGTCCACCATCCGCTGGGAGTTCAGCAGCCCCGCGCTGTCCGCCGGCAGCAGTCCGCTCGGCAGGAAAAACAGGTTTTCCACCGGTGTGCGCAGCACCACATCCTCCAGCCGGATGTCCGTGGTCAGGTAGTTCGTCAGCCCGGTGGCATGGCTCACATCGAAATGCGTGTGCAGGCTCGGCCGCCGCAGGTCCGCATCAATCAAGAGCACATTGTACCCGCCCTGCGCGCACACATACGCCAGGTTCACCATCGTCGTCGATTTCCCCTCCCCCGCACCGCCGCTCACCACGCTGAGGCAGTTCGCGTCCGGCGTCTTCCGGTTGAATTCAATGTTCGTGCGCAGAATGCGGTACGCCTCCGCATCCGGATTAAACCCGCTGCTCCGGTGCAGCACGCCCACATTCTTCGGCACCACGGAAAGCACCGGCACGCCCAGGTAGCGCTCCACGTCATCCAGGTTCTTCACCGTCGTGTCCATGTATTCCAGGAAGAAGGCCAGCCCCAGGCCAAACATCAGCCCCAGCACCCCGCCCAGCGCCAGATGCAGCGCCACGTTTGGCTTGGCAGGCTTCCCTTCCGGCTCTGCTGCGGAGTAGATCGTGGCCGCCGTTTTTTCCAGCTCCTTGCCCACCTTTTCCTCCAGGTTTCTCGAGCGCAGGTTCACAATGATGTTGTCGAGCTGCGTGACCTCGTCCTTGGCGGTCTTGTACTCGTTGTAGAGCGCCTGCATCCCCAGGATCTCCTTCTTCGCATCATCATTGTAGGCCTGCAGCGAATCACGTTTCTTCTTCGCCCCGTCCAGACGGTTTTGCAGGCCGCTGACATGCGCTTTCGCGGCGGCCAGAATCAGCTTCTTGTATTCCTCGATCTGGCTGTCCACGCTCAGCACCTGCGGATGCATGCGGCCCCGGCCTTCATTCGTCAGCCCCTCCCGCGCCACCTTCAGCTCCTGCAGCTTGCCCGTCATCATCGCGATGTTCTGGTTCTCCAGCTTCAGGCCGGACGCCTGCTCGATCAGTTCGTCCGGGCTGAGTTTCGCCACCTGGTCGATCTCAGACTGCAGCGTCAGGATGTCCTGGTCCGCCGCCATCAGCAGTTGCTCCCGCGACATCTGAATCGTCTCCTCTGTCGTGCGCAGGTCGCTGCCGGGACTCAGCGAGTTCCCGCCTCCCATGAACCATTCCCCCACGATGCCGGCCTTCCGCTTCGCCTCCTGCGCGCGCAGTTGGGCCTGGCTCCTCAGCGCTTCCTGGTCGGAAATCTTCTCCTCCAGCACCGCCAGCGCCTTCTGCTTCTTGCTGCTCTCGATGTTCGTGCGCTGCGTCATGTAGCTCTGCGCCACCTCGTTTGCAATCGTCGCCGCCAGTTGCGCATCCTGGTCGTAGTAGTCGATCGTCACAAAGTCCGACCGCAGCATCGACTGCGTCTCCAGGTTCCCGCGCAGCTTTCCCAGCGCCGCCTGGCGGCTTGGCAGCTCCCACCTCTTCGCCAGCTCCAGCTTGTCGATCACCGGATACAGCGTCGTGGGCTTCGTGATCGTTTCAAACTGCGTCTTGATGTACTCCTGCGTGAAGGCCAGTCCGTCGCTGCGGTTGCGGGCAAACACATCAATGTCCTGCGTGATGCGCTCAATCGTCATCTCCACATGCCCGCGATACTTCCGCGGCATGATGTACGTCAGCACCGCCGCCGCCGCAAAGATCAGGATGAAGCACAGCGAGATGAGGCCAAACCGGTTCTTAACCACCTGCCAGGTGTCCATCGCGTGCTTCTGCAGTTCGGTGCCGGGCTCGTTCATGACTGCTCAGGTTGAAAGTTCAGAAAGGTTAAGAAAGGGGTCTTGAAATGCCGCCAGCGGGAGACTCGTGTCCGAATCCGCCCGCCGGCGCATTGCTGTTTTGGCTGTTGGGACTAAAAGGTTGCCGTCGCGCCGATGGAGACTCGGTTGCGGTTGAATTCGAGGGAGGGATTGTTGGAAAGCTGCGTGGAGAAGGAGTAGTTCGCGTTCAGATTCACGTTGTCCATCAGCTGGTAGCCGATGCCGGCGTTGAGAAACACCGCGTCCTGCCTCTGGTCCGAGAGCGGTCCGCCTGAAAGCACCGAGTGCGCATAGCTCGCCCCGCCCGTCACGCTGAACCGTTTGGTCACCTGATGGTCCACCTGGATCCCCGTGTTCACCCCGTAGCTGCTCGTGTATCCGTTGAACACCGCTCCATTGAAGCCCAGCATCGAAAACCACCGCAGTTGCGTCTGCCGGGCCACCGCATAGTTGATCGCGGCTTCCGCATACGGCCGCGTTTTGCTCACCGCGGCGTTCTGGTAGAACTCCGCCCCCGCTCGCGCCGAGCCCGAAAGGTTCTCGCTCCACGCGTGATCGACCCCGCCCAGCGCGTAATGCGAATGGTAGTTCTGGAACGGGCTCTTCGTGTAGTCCGTCATGCGGTAGCGGTATTCCGCGGTCAGGCTGGTCTGTTTCGAAATCTTGTACGCGATCTGCTGCGCAAACAGGTGCGAGTAGCGGTCCTGTGAAGTCGCCACCGCCGCGTTCTGGTAGTCGATGCCGTCAATCGTGTACGACGTCGTGGTGGAGAAGCGCGGAGACCACGCGTAGCTCACGTTGAAATTGTTGTATCCGTAGAGAAACTGCCCGTTCCACAGCGCGCTCGTGGCGCCGTACCCAAACGCCGTGTTCGGATTGGTCCCGTACGTCAGGTAGAAGTTGTTGCTCATCTTCAGACGTTCGGAAAACCGGTGCTCGATGTTGAAGATGGCCCGGCCGTTGTAGAACGTGTTCCCATACGACGGCACGCCTTTCACATATTCCAGCACGCTCCCGTCAAGGCTGAAGCTGTACGGCGTCGTCTGGTCCGCATGCGTGTAGGACGTGCCCGCGCCGAGCTGCGCATACCAGGACTCAATATTCCCATACTGCGATGACGGCGCCTTGTACTTCAGCATGTCATACCCCGTGTTCCCGCTGAGGGAGAAGCTCAAAGGCTGCTCATTTCTAAAATCCGCCGAGTAGTTCTGGATCGCCACCAGCCCCTGCGCGCGCAGCGCGGCCGGGCTGAGCACAGCGGCCGCGGCCAGAATAAGCATTGCCAGTTTTGAGCGCATGATGGATGGAAAAAGCAGAGGCAGTTTCGATAATCAGAAAGGAAGGGGGCTGGCCCTGGGCGGACCTCACGGAATCGAGTTGGACGGAGACACCGGATTCGTGATGATCCGTGGTGGCAGCGGGCCCGAGATCGGCGGCATCAGCAGAAACACCCCGCGAATGTTCGAGGGGATGAAGAAATCCGGTGTCGAGGGTGGAATGACCGGATTCTTGTCAATGACGATGGGATTTTTCCCCGAAACGGTGACTGGGCGCTCCACTTGGGCCGCGGGCACAGGTGCGGCCACGGCCAGACCCGGCACCACCGAGTTCGCCGCATCGTTGATGACTCCGGCCATTTTCGGTGCCACCGACACCCCCGTCTGCACGATCTGCCCCGCCAGAGCCGCGTCGGCCTTGGAGGCAATGATCGCCGTTTTCACAATGTCCGCCGCGCACCCCTCGTTGATCACGAGTGCATCTTCCACAACCATCAGAACCTTCGAGGGGTCCTTTTCCACCGCAACCTTCACATCGTTAGCGATTTCGGTGCAGTTCGTGGCAGTTTGCGCCAGACCGGTCGAACCCCATGCCAGCATGAGAACGCAGGCAGAAATACCCGCAATGCGAGAAATAGACGCAGATTTCATAAGCGGCAGATTATTGAGAGATTTACAGATGTTGACGTGTCTTCAGAGCGGGTAGTGGGAATCGAACCCACATGGCCAGCGTGGAAGGCTGGAACTTTACCACTAAGCTATACCCGCAATTGAAGTTATAGTAACACGAAACATCCTACTACCGCAAGATATTTTTAGAATTTAAAGAAAAATTTTGAAATTCTAGAATCCTTGAAGAACTCGCAAACCTAGATTTTCGGCCTTTTCACTTTTCAACTCCGCCCACTCATTAGCACTCAATAAGAACCTGGCAAGCAGGTACTCAAAAAGCCCGAATCTGTCGGCGGGCGGATCCTCCACACTCGAGCTCGTCCTCCACCACGGCGTGCAGTTTCAAATTCAAACTTAAAGTGACAAGCTGCCTCCACCCCTGCGCCAGCCTCTTCGTATTGGAGTCCCTCCTTTAGGCGGTTCTGGGAAGAGCCCCGCGTCCCCCCATCCGTCATTCCTCATTCCTCATTCTGGTTTCGTCATTCCAAAACACACTCACCTCCCCTGCTCTCCTCCTTTCCCGGCACCATAATCCTCCCCGTTCAGACTCCGCGCCACGCTTTCCAGCCAGTCTTCCAGGCTCTTCTGCATCTCCGGCACCCGTTCCGGCTGCTCCGCCAGCAGCACCGTGCTCTCATCCGGGTCGCTCGCCAGGTTGTACAGCTCCCACGTCACCTCATGCGTTTTTCGGTTCTCGATCCGGTGCAGCTTCCACGGCCAGTCCAGCCACGCCGCGTGGCCAGGAAACTCCGTCAGTGAAACCGGCGCGCCGAGCACTCCCGCATCCGGCCGCACCCGCGCCGGGTCATTCGGCTCCTCTCCCTTCGCCTGCGCCGCCAGCAGCTCCTCCATCCACTGCTTGGACGGCGTGCCGATCCCCTTGTTCCCCGTTTCCCAGAACCCAATCGGCCGCGACCGCTTCTGCTGCTCCCCCATCAGCACCGGCATGAGGTCCATCCCGTCCAGCGGCGGCTGCTTCGGCAGGGTCACCCCCGCGATCTCCAGCACCGTCGGGTAGATGTCAGACGTCACACACGGCACCTTGATGACCTTCGGCTCATGAAACACCGCCGGCCACTCCATCAGCGCCGGCACCGCCAGCCCTCCTTCGTAAATCTGCCCCTTGAATCCCCGCCGCCCGCCCGTGGAGCCCACCTTTGGCAGCGCCCCGTTGTCGCTGCAGTACCATAATAAGGTGTTCTCCCGCAGATCCAGCTCCTTCAGCTCCGCCCGCAGCCTGCCAAACGCCCGGTCCATCGCCGTGATCTCCCCATAAAAGTTCTGCTCTTTCTCCGTCAGCCCGGCATACGGCGCCCGGTCCGCCTCCAGCGCCCGGTGCGGATCATGCGGCGAGCCAAACCACACCACCGCCAGAAAGCGCTGCTTCTTCTCACCGCAGCGCCGGATGAACTTCAGCGCCTCATCCACCGTGATGTCCGAGCTGTCTCCGTGAAACTGCGTCGCCTTCCCCTCCACGCTCAGCACCGGATCCAGATCAAAAAAATTCGGCGCGGACACCCACTCATCAAACCCGCTGTTCCCCGGGCTCACCGGACTCGCCTTCTGCACCGCCCCCAGATGCCACTTCCCAAAGTGCCCCGTCGCATACCCCGCCGTCTTCAGCGCCTCCGCGATCGTGATCTCCTGTGGCCGCAGCGAGTGCCCCCAGGAAAAGCAGCCATACCGGTTCGGCGTCCGCCCTGTCATCACACTCCCTCGTGTTGGAGAGCACACCGGCGCCGCCGCATGAAACTGGTCAAACCGCAGCCCCTCCTTCGCCAGCGCGTCAAAATTCGGCGTCTTTAAATGCGGGTGCCCGTTGTACCCCATGTCCCCCCACCCCTGGTCGTCCGCCATCACCAGCACAATGTTCGGCGGCTCATCCCCTGCAGCCGCACACGCCATCGGAAACCCCAGAACCCCGCACAAAAACAAAAGGCATTTCATCCCACGATGATAGCCACGATCACCACCGCTCTGAAATCAAAAAATAGACCTGCCTTCGAGAATAATATCGCCCGCGTTCCGGACCGTAGGTTGGGCGTGTTTGGCGAATGCCACATCCTCAGACACCCGCACTCCTCTCCGCCAAACCGCCCGACTGCGAGGTCCCTCCTGCGCATAGACGCTTGCGATAAGCTCGCTGGCGCATGGGCTGTTGCCACACCCGCACTGTTTCTGCTTCGGCAGTTCTTAACCGCATTCACTCCAGTCATCGGATGCCTTTCATCCTTCAGCCTCAGTCATCCGTGTCAATCCGTGTGATCCGTGGTCAAACCTTCCGGAAAACTGGACCCACTTACCACCACAGACACCTTGCCAGAACTGTCGGCGTCATATTGAAAACGCCGCCCATCACAGCCAGCCCACTTCGTGGCTCAGCATCCTGTCGTCATCAAACACAAACCTCCCCATGAAGCGCCGCCGCTCGATCAGCGTCTGCGCCAGCCAGTGGATGTCATCCGCCCACATCTCCTCAAACGGCAGCGCCTCCAGCGAAGTCCACAACGGCACTGCCTCGGGAGTTTCCACCGCCTCCCCCTCATGCCGCGTCGCCACATACACGTCCACATGCATGCGCAGCCCGTCCACAAACTGAAACCAAAGCTCCCCATGGTGCGCTGGATTCAGCGCCGTCACTCCCAGCTCCTCCTGCGTTTCGCGCACCGCGCATTCCACTGAAGTCTCGCCCGGATCGATCTTCCCTCCAGGCCCGTTGATCTTTCCCGCGCCCAGCCCTCTCTTTTTGCGGATCAGCAGCACCTCGCGCTTCGCCTCATCAATGATGAACATCAGCGTCGCGCGGACACCGGGCTGCCAGGACTTCCAGTCAACCGTCACCGTGCGCTTCAGCGTTTCTTCCATGGCAGGGCGCGCAGCCAGCGTTTTCCACTCTTGATGTCCATGGACTGCGCCAGGATCTCCGTGTCTCCCGCGTCAAAATCCTCCGCCCGCGGCAGTCCCGCAGGCAGGTCGTACGCAGGTTCCGGCACCGGCAGCACTTCCGGCGTCGGAGCCACCGGCGGCTTCTGGTTCAGCGGCGCCACCGCATTCGGCGGCGACACCAGCCCGCCGGAGATGATCATCTTCATCGCCTCTTCGATCGTGATCGGCGCATCCGTGATCTTCTCCGAATCCACCACCAGCAGAATCCCCGTCATCGGGCTCGGTGCCGTGGGCAGCAGCACGCAGGTCATCGCCTTGCCCGTTTGCGGATCACAATACTGCCCCGTGGCAAAACCAATCATGCGCATGCCCGTCACCGGATAGTCAATGTACACCACCCGTTTGAAGTTCTGCTTCGTGCCCCCCAGGCTGCGAAACGCGTCGATCACCTGCTTCAGCGGCCTGTAGATCACCGCCACCAGCGGAATCCGCAGCAGCAGCTTGTCCACCGCCGTCACGATGTGCACGCCGATCACGTTCGTCGCCATGAAGCCCAGCCCCAGAATCGCCAGCACCGAAAACAAAAAACCGATGAAGTTCGTCAGGCTCTCCAGTTTCGGATCCTCGATGTTCAGCACCGGCTCGTCGCTAAATTCGTTCACCAGATTCACCACCTGCGCCAGCACCGGCTTGCTCCACCCGTGCAGCAGGTCGTAAATCGTGAACAAAATCCACAGCGTCAAAATCAGCGGCAGCGCCAGCGCCAGCCCCGCCAGAAACTTGTTCCGCAGCCACACACCCCACCCCTTCGGCGCAGGCGCCTCGGGCGTTGGAATCGTGCTGGGGGTTTCAAGGGCCATGGCGAACAAAACAATTCTTCAAACCTGAAGATGAAATGAGAACGCCTGACAAAGGCGTCGTTCAGCAAAAATTTACATTATCTCAGATTTAACCTCTTTCTCAAAAAGATTGTCCTGAAGATTTGCCCCATTCTCCCATCTCCCATCTCACAAACAAAAGACCGCAGAGCCTCCCCTGCGGTCTTCCAAAATCGGCGTGCCTTCAGCCCGCCCTTACGCTCCCACCAGCATGCGCGCAGGATTCTCAATGCAGTCCTTCACGCGAATGAGGAACGTCACCGCTTCCTTGCCGTCCACCACACGGTGGTCATAGCTCAGCGCCAGGTACATCATCGGGCGGATCACCACCTGCCCGTCAACCGCCATCGGGCGCTGCTGGATGCTGTGCATGCCCAGGATCGCGCTCTGCGGCGGGTTGATGATCGGCGTGCTCAGCAGGGAGCCGTACACACCGCCGTTGGAAATCGTGAAGACGCCGCCCGTCAGGTCGCTCACCTGGATCTTGCCTTCCTTCGCCTTCGCCGCGTAGCCCAGAATGTCCTTCTCCAGATCGGCAAAGCTCTTCTGGTCCGCGTCACGCAGCACCGGCACGATCAGCCCGCGCTCCGTGCCCACCGCCACACCGATGTCGTAATAATGCTGCTGCACGATCTCCTCGCCTTCCACCCGCACATTGATCTGCGGCACCGCCTTCAGCGCCTCCACCACCGCCTTGATGAAGAAGCTCATGAAGCCCAGCTTCACGCCGTTCTTCTTCACAAAGCCGTCCTGCAGCTGCGAGCGCAGCGCCATCACGTTCGTCATGTCGCACTCGTTGAAAGTCGTCAAAATCGCCGCCGTCCGCTGCGCGCTCACCAGTTGGTCCGCGATCTTCTTGCGCAGCGGCGTCATCTTCTTCCGCGTCACGCGGCCTTCCGGCGCCGGTGCGGCCTTCGCCGCCGGAGCGGGAGCAGGCTCAGGCTTCGGCACCACTTTAAATTCCGTCACATTCGCCGGCTTCTCTTCCGCTTTTGGTGCAGCGGCAGGAGCGGCTGCCGGTGCAGGTGCTGCGGCAGCAGCGGCCGGAGCCGGTTTCGGCGCCTCGGCCTTCGCTGCCGGTGCGGCGGCGCTTTCATCGATCGAGCCCACCACCGCTCCCACTTCCACATCTTCCCCCGCCTGTTTGCCGATGTGCAGCGCTCCGCTGGCTTCAGCGGTTACTTCAGCGGCCACCTTGTCGGTTTCGAGCGTGAGCAGGATGTCGCCAGTTTTCACGTGGTCACCTTCTTTGAAGTGCCATTTCGCAATCTGACCACCGGCGACGGATTCGCCGAGTGCGGGTATTTTGATGTCTGAGGGCATGACGGGATGTAGGGAGAAAAATCAGTGGGGCAGAATGAATCACACGCTGAAGGCGGACTCGACCAGCTTGTCCTGTTCGAGCGAGTGGATCGCCTTGGAGCCCGCGGCCGGGCTGGAGCTGCGCTCGCGGCCCGCGTAGCGCACCTTGTGGTTGGAGAGCTCTTCGAGACGTGGGCGGATGTAGTAGAAGGCGCCCATGTTGCGCGGCTCCTCCTGGCACCAGATCCACTTCTTCTGCGCTCTCGGATACTTCGCCACGATCTCCTTCAGCATCTCGTAGTTCAGCGGATAAAGCTGCTCGATGCGGATGATCGCCGCGTTCTTGATCTTGTGCTCCTCGCGGAACTCCAGCAGGTCATAGTACACCTTGCCGCTGCACAGGATCAGTCGCGTGATGCGCTCCGGCGCCGCCAGCAGATGCTCGTCGTCCAGCACCTCTTTAAAGGTGGTGTCCTCCGCCATGTCGCTCAGCTTCGAAACACACTTCGGATGCCGCAGCAGGCTCTTCGGCGTCATCACCACCAGCGGCTTGCGCGTGCTGCGCTTGATCTGCCGCCGCAGCGCGTGGAAATACTGCGCGGGCGTCGTGAAATTGCACACCTGCATGTTCCCGCCGGCGCACAGCTGCAGGAACCGCTCCAGCCTCGCGCTCGAGTGCTCCGGCCCCTGGCCTTCATACCCGTGCGGCAGCAGCAGCGTGATGTGGCTCGGCCGCTGCCACTTGCTCTCCGCACTGGCGATGAACTGGTCGATGATCACCTGCGCACCGTTCACGAAGTCGCCAAACTGCGCCTCCCAGCACACCAGCAGATTCTGCGCCAGCAGCGAGTACCCGTAGTCAAAGCCCAGCACCGCCGCTTCAGACAGCAGGCTGTTGTACACGCAGTACCGTCCCTGCTCCGCCGCCAGATTGTTCAGCGGGATGTGCCGCTCGCGCGTCTGTGAATCATAAAACACACTGTGGCGCTGGCTGAAGGTGCCGCGCCGCACGTCCTGCCCGCTCAGGCGCACACCGTG
Organism: Prosthecobacter sp.; assembly: GCF_044227185.1. Classification (GTDB taxonomy): domain Bacteria; phylum Verrucomicrobiota; class Verrucomicrobiia; order Verrucomicrobiales; family Verrucomicrobiaceae; genus Prosthecobacter. The sequence continues at coordinate 555,047 of NZ_JBGAFO010000004.1, forward strand.
CCCTTCGGTCAGCAGCGTGCCAAACGCCAGCGACTCCGCATATGCCCAGTCGATCCCCTGCCCGGCCTCGATCGCTTTCTTGCGCGCCGCCAGGAAGCGTTTCGCAATCGTCGGGTGCAGGTTGAATTCCTCCGGCACCTCCAGCAGCCGCTGGCCGATCGTTTCCAAAGTCGTCAGCTTCACGCCCGTCTTCACCGGGTTGTAGTCATACGCCGGCTGCGGCATCGCCATGCTGCCTTCAAAGGGGTTGCCGCCTTCGTTGCCCTTGTCCCGCTCCGCCAGCGTCTTCACGCCTTCCTCCAGCTCATCGTCCAGCTCGCGCTGCAGCGCGGCGGCGCCCGCCTCGTCCAGCACCCCCGTCGCCGCCAGGTCCAGCCGGAACAGCGTCGCCGTGGACGGATGCTCCGCGATCGACCGCGCCATGTTCGGCTGCGTGAATCCCGGCTCGTCCGTCTCATTGTGCCCATGACGGCGGTAGCACACGATGTCGATGATCACGTCGCGCGCAAAAGTCTGGCGGAATTCAAACGCCAGCCTCGTCGCATTCATCACCTCCAGCGGGCAGTCCCCGTTCACATGAAACACCGGCGCCTCGATCATCTTCGCCACGTCCGTGCAATAGTCCGAGCTGCGCGCATCTTCCGGCATCGTCGTGAAGCCGATCTGGTTGTTCACGATGATGTGCACCGTGCCGCCCGTGCGGTAGCCGGGAAGCTGGGAAAGGTTCAGCACCTCCGCCACCAGTCCCTGGCCGGCAAACGCCGCATCGCCATGGATCAGCACCGGGATCACCTTCTTGCGGTCCTTCGTGTCGCCCAGCGCACGCTGGCGCGCGCGCGCCATGCCCTCCACCACAGGATCCACAGCTTCCAGATGGCTCGGGTTCGGCGCCAGCATCACGCCCACGGAGTCCCCGCCGCTCGTCTGCCGCACCGTTTCAAAGCCCAGGTGGTACTTCACGTCACCGTCCCCGGACACCATGTTCGGCACATAGTTCTCGCTGAACTCATAAAAGAGGTACTCCAGCGGCTTGCGCAGGAAATTCGCCAGCACGCTCAGGCGTCCGCGGTGCGCCATCCCCAGCACGATCTCCTTGCCACCGGCGGCCGGCATCGCCTCCAGCAGCGTCTCCAGCGCCACCAGCATGCTCTCCCCGCCTTCCACGGAAAACCGCTTCTGCCCCACAAACCTGCGGTGCAGGAAGCGCTCAAACGATTCCGCCTCCAGCAGCCAGCGCAGCGCGCTGAGCTGGTCCTTCGCCACCGGCTTCGCATCCAGGTCTCGGCCCTCCACGCGGTCCAGCAGCCACGCCCGCACCTCCGGGTGGTGGATGTGCATGAATTCAAAGCCCGTCTTGCTGCAATAAATCCGCTGCAGCTCCGCCAGCATGGTTTTGAGCTTCATCGGCTGCCCGTTGCGGAAAAGGTGCGTCTGCACCTCCTCCTCCAGCTCCTCGGCCGTAAATCCCAGGCCCGCAGGCGTCAGCGAGGGCACCTCCGGCCCCTCCTTGTCCAGCGGGTCCAGATGCGCCGCCGTATGGCCCAGCGCCCGGAAGCTCTGCAGCGCGTTCGACACCCGCATGCGGAAATTGAGAGTCTTCTCAGACAGCGGCGCTCCACCGCCACCGCCGGCGGCTTCTCCGGCCTTCGTCGGCAGCCGGGCCATGCCCAGTTCGAAACCTTCAAAAAACGACGACCACAGCGGTTCCACGGAACCAGGGTCTTTTTTCCAGTCCACATATTTGGACTCGAGGAAATCCGCGTTGGCGCGGTACGGCAATGTAGCACTCATGAGGGGGCGAGCAGAATGCTCCCATTCGTTACGAGTGCAAATGCGGAAAGACACATTTCCCGTCCTTTTTAGCTCTACCCTCCCCATCCCCTCCCCAGGCTAGCCCACCCCCCACCATCTTTGCCTCGTCCTCGTCCGTCCTTGTCCTCGTTCGTCCTCGTTCTCGTTCGTCCTCGTCCTCGTCCTCGTCCTCGTCCTCGTCCTCGTCCTCGTCCTCGTTCTCGTTCGTCCTCGTTCTCGTTCCCCCTACTCGTCCTCGATCCCCCAGCCCCAACGCCCCCAAACACCGCGCCAGCGTCCCGGACTGCGGCCCTTCAGCGCCGCTCTCGCCACACCCCAAGCCCCCTCGCCCTCGCCCTCGCCCTCGCCCTCCACTCGAACCCTCGGCTCCGTAGCTTTAACGAAAGAGGCCCGCCCTCGATCCTAAAGTCCCGCCCCTCCCATCTCCCCCTCGGATTGCCTCATTGTCTCACTGTCTTCATCGTCCCCCTTCGCCCCAGCATCCAGCATCTCGCCACCGTATCATGGCCCACGGTCGACGATCACCTAAATAATGCCAGGCATTTAGTTGTTGATCGCGCAACATCCCCCTCCACATTCCTTCCCATGGACTCCGCCCAACTCTCTCATCCTCAGCCTCTCCCGCTCGAAGAGCAGCTCGTTGGCGTCAACGCCAAAACCGGCCTCTACCCCGGCGCGCGCTCCTGGTCCGGCGGCAGGCATCGCATCCTCGGCAAAGGCCCCCTCGAGTCCTACTGCTATCACGTCATGTCACGCACCTGCGGCGGCGAGGTTCATTTCGATGACGTCGAAAAAGAAGCCCTCCGCCGCGTCATCTGGCGCATGGCCGAATTCTCCGGCATCAAGGTCGTCACCTACTGCATCATGCGCAATCACTTCCACCTCCTCGCCGAAGTCCCCCATCGCCAGACCTGGCTGCAGCGCTTCGACGACCCCGATGGAGAAACAAAACTCTTCGATCACCTCTCCATCCTCTACAGCCGCGCCTACCTCAGCCTCCTGCGCGAGGAACTCTCCGACCTCCGCTCCCGCGGAATGCACGCCCTCGCCACCCAGCGCATCGCCGCCCTCAAAAAGCGCTTCTGCGATCTCTCCCTCTTCGTCAAAGAAATCAAAGAGCGTTTCAGCCGCTGGTACAACAAGCGCCATGAACGCAAGGGCACCCTCTGGATGGACCGTTTCAAAAGCGTGCTCGTCGAGGGCAAAGGCGAACCCCTGCGCACCATGGCTGCCTACATCGATCTCAACCCCGTGCGCGCCGGCCTGTGCCAAGATCCCAAGGACTACCGCTGGTGCGGCTACGCCGAGGCGCTGAGTGGAAGCCGCCGAGCCCAGCGTGGCCTGTGCAAAGCGCTCGGCAAACCCGTGGACGGCTGGAAGAGCGCCAGCACTGCAGAAGCCTACCGCTGCCTCCTCCACGACGAAGGCCGCGAGGTACGCGATGCCCAAAACGAAAAGGTCATTCGTCGCGGCATCACCCCCGAATCCGCCCGCGCCGTGCTCGCTGCGAAGGGAAAACTCACTCCTTCCGAACTCATCCGCCTCCGCGTGCGCTATTTCACCGAGGGCCTGGTCCTCGGCAGCAAAGCCTTCGTCGAAGACATCTTCATCACGCACCGCGACCACTTTGGCCCACGCCGCAAGCACGGCGCCAAACGCATCCCGCAATCCAGCTCCCCCTTCTACTCCCTTCGCCAGCTCCGCGTCCGACCCGTGGGCTGAAGAACAGACCTCCTCCTCCTCAGCCTCCATTCCACTCATTCAACTCGCGAAAAGTGGCTCACGGAGAGCCGCTTTACCTCAAGCCCTCGGCTCCCGCCCATGAGCCCAGCCGAGTCACCGATCACTTCCCCCCGCCCATATACCTCAGCACCTTCGCCAGCGTCGCCCGCATGTCCTTGCGGTCCACGATCATGTCCACCAGCCCGTGCTGCATCATGAACTCCGCCGTCTGGAATCCCGGCGGCAGATCCGCATGCGTCGTCTCCTTCACCACACGCGGCCCCGCAAACCCGATCATGCACTTCGGCTCCGCCAGAATCAGGTCTCCCAGCGTCGCAAAGCTCGCCGTCACACCACCGGTCGTCGGGTGCGTCAGCACCGAAATATACGGCAGCCTCGCCTCCGAGTGCCTCGCCAGCGCCCCGCTCGTCTTCGCCATCTGCATCAAGCTCAAAATCCCCTCATGCATGCGCGCACCACCCGACGCCGAAAACACAATCACCGGCTTGCGTTCCGCCGTGGCCACTTCGATCGAGCGGGTGATCTTCTCCCCCACCACGCTGCCCATGCTCGCGCCCAGAAAGCGGAAATCCATGATCGCCAGCAGCACCGGAATACCCTCGATATTGGCGCGCCCCGTCACCACCGCCTCAGTTAGGCCGGTCTTGCCCTGGTAGGCCTTCACCTTGTCCAGATAGCCCTTGAAGCCCAGCGCATTCACGGAGTCCAGCCCCTTGTCCATCTCCGCAAAGCTGCCCTCGTCCACCAGGCTCGCGATGCGCTCTTCCGAGCCGATCGTGAAATGGTAGCCGCAGCTCGTGCAGACCCGCAGGTTTTTGGCCAGCGCCTGCTCAAACAGGCTCTCCCCGCATGAAGGGCACTTCGTCCAAAGCCCCTCCGGCATGTCGCGTTTCTTCTCGCCTAAATCGTCAATGTTGCGTTTTTTGAAAAATCCCATGGTAGGTCAGTCGGTATGGGCGTCTTGAGGCAGGCAGGCCTGGCAGATACGTCTCCCCGAATCGCATGTCGCAGGAGTGGCTGGATGGGGAAAACCACCCGGCGTTCGCACTGTCAGCCCGGCTTGAAATCGGACGCGGGGGCGATCCTAGCCGCGTGTTGTCGTGATGACCACCACTTTTTCTGCCCCGCCCTCCCGCCGCAGCACCCGCGCGCACTCGCTCGTCGTCGCACCCGTGGTGAAAACATCGTCCACCAGCAGAATCCGCCGCCCCTGCAGCCTGGTCTCCGCCCGCCACCGCCCCGGCGGGCGCACCGCAAAGGCCCCGCGCAGGTTTTTCAGCCGCTCCTCCCGGCTCAGCCCCGCCTGCTGCTCCGTCTCCCGCGTGCGCAGCAGCGCCTTCGCCGCGGGGATCCCCGTCAGGCGGGACAGCCGCTGGCACAGCTCCCAGCTCTGATTGTACTCCCGGTCCACCTCCCGGCTGCGGTGCAGCGGCACCGGCACCAGCAGCCACTCCGCCAGATTCTCCCCCGCCAGCCGCGGCTCCTCCGCCAGCGTGCGCATCATCAGGCTCGCCAGCGCCCCCCGCAGATGAAGCCGGCGCTCATACTTGAACTGGTGGATCAGCTCCCGCACCGCCCCCTCCGCATGGCAGGCCGCCACCGCAAACTCAAATTCCAGCCGCCGCCCGCTGCAGTTCCCGCAGCGAAACTCCCCCGTCACCGCCCCCTCATACACCTCCCCGCACACCCGGCAGTACGGCGCCTCCACCCGCGGCAGCCCCTCCTCGCACCCCTCACAAAACCATCCCTCCCCCACCGGCACTTTGCACACACAGCACAGCCGCGGGTAAACCAGGTCCGCCCACGCCTCCCACACCGGCCTCAACAGCCGCTGCACCCGCGAAGGTTCTGGAGGACCCGGAAACGCCATAACCCACCAACCCTAAACTTCCCCACCCGCCTCCAGCAATTTCCAATTCTCAGTTTTCAGTTCTCAATTTTCAATCCCCCGACCTTCCTCAGCCTCATCATCCAGCTTCCCCAACAACCGTTCAGCCACCGTCCCCCCTTAGGCCATCGCTCCTCTGGAATTCCGGACAAACACCCGCAAACAATAGCCAACAACCCCGAACTCATCTCCCCTCCCAGCCATCTCTCCTCTGGAACTCCGGACAAACCATCGTAAACAACCGTCAACAACAGTAAACCACCGCAAACTCCCCCTCCCCCTCCGCCCCATGTCCCGCATCGGCACCCCCCTTTCCTCCTCCGCCACCAAAGTCATGCTTCTCGGCTCCGGCGAGCTCGGCAAAGAAGTCGTCATCGAGCTCCAGCGCCTCGGCTGCGAAGTCATCGCCGTCGACCGCTACGCCAACGCCCCCGCCATGCAGGTCGCCCACCGCAGCCACATCATCTCCATGCTCGATGGCGAAGCCCTCCGCCGCCTCGTTGAGGTGGAAAAACCCGACTGCATCGTCCCCGAGATCGAAGCCATCGCCACCGACACCCTCCTCGAGCTCGAAGCCGAAGGCTTCCGCGTCGTCCCCACCGCCCGCGCCGCCAAGCTCACCATGAACCGCGAAGGCATCCGCCGCCTCGCCGCCGAAGACCTCGGCCTCAAAACCTCCCCCTACATCTTCGCCTCCACCGAAGAAGAATTCCGCGCCGCCATCGCCAAAATCGGCATGCCCTGCGTCGTGAAGCCCATTATGAGCAGCTCCGGCAAAGGCCAGAGCGTCGTCAAAACCGAGGCCGACATCCCCCACTCCTGGCAGTACGCCCAGGAAGGCGGCCGCGCCGGCAAAGGCAAAGTCATCAGATCAAAGGCGACTACCGCGAATCCTGGCAGCCCCACCCCATGTCCGCCAAAGCCCTCGCCTCCGCCGAGCACATGGCCGGCGCCATCACCGAAGCCCTCGGCGGCCGCGGCCTCTTCGGCGTCGAAATGTTCATCAAAGGCGACGACGTCATCTTCAGCGAAGTCTCCCCCCGCCCCCACGACACCGGCCTCGTCACCCTTATCTCCCAGGACCTCTCCGAGTTCGCCCTCCACGTCCGCGCCATTCTCGGCCTCCCCATCCCCAACATCCACCAGCACGGCCCCAGCGCCAGCTGCGCCGTTTTGGTCGAAGGCGAGTCCGCCAAAGTCCAGTTCGGCGCCCTCGACCACGTTCTTGCCGAATCCGACACACAAGTCCGCCTCTTCGGCAAGCCCTCCGTCTCCGGCCAGCGCCGCATGGCCGTCACCCTCGCCCGCGCCGAAACCATCAACGAAGCCCGCGCCAAAGCCCACCGCGCCGCCAAAGCGATGGAGATTCGTCTCTAGTACAAATCGTGATTGCATCTGGCGTGTGGAACATGGTATCACCTCCAAATGCCTCCCAGCGCTCACCTGAGCCATCTCATCAAACTGCTCGACGACGACTCTGAGGTCGTGCGCCATGCGGTGCGGCAGGAGCTCAACGGCATGCGCCGCGAGCTGCCGCAGCACATTGAGACGCTGGAGACTCCCCTCTCCGCCGACGAGGAAAAACTCGTCGCCCAGTTGCTGGACCCCGCCCGCCGCACCGAGCTGGAGGAAACCTGGATGCGCTGGCGATGGATGGAAGGCCCCGACGCCCAGCTCGAAGAGGGCCTCAGCCAGCTTTCAGCCTTTCTGCACGGGTGGAAGACCCAGTCCGCCGATCTGGCCAGGCGCCTTGATGCCATGGCTGAGGAGGCCTTTGCCGAAAAAGGCCGCATGGATGCGCATGAGCTCGCGCAGTGGCTCTTTGCCTCCCACAACGGCGTGACCCGTTTCCGTGGCAACAGCAAGGACTACTACTCTCCGGCCAACAGCAATCTCTTCTGGGTCCTGGACACCGGCCTGGGAAATCCCATCAGCCTCTGCTGCCTCTACCGTCTGCTGGGCCACCGCTTCGGGCTCGAAATCGAAGGCTGCAATTTCCCCGGCCACTTCCTCTCCCGCGTGAAATACCGCGACAAGACCTGGCTGGTGGACTGCTTCAACCGCGGGCGCTTCATGCTGGCAGCCGATGTGGCCCGGCACCACCCCGCCGCAAATCCGGGCATGGAAGACCTCATTCACGAGCCAGCCACCGCCGACGCCACCCTCCTGCGCATCCTGCGCAATCTCGATGAAGCCTACGAGCGCCTGGGCCTGCTGCAGGAGCGCCAGTTCATGCGCCGTCTCGCGGTGAAACTCATGGAAGACTAGGGCTGCGCGGCCTCCTTCTCCCACGCCGCAAACTCAGGCGAGGTGAGAAATTCCGCATACTGGGGTTCGCCGGTGAGTGCCTTGCGGTCCAGCACCTGCCCAAAGTTCCGTTTGAACTCACGCAGCTCGTTCACCACCGCCTTGAAATCCTTCTGCGCCAGATACACCGCCAGCCGCAGATCCACCACATCCGCCATCTCCGGATCTTCTTTTCCAGCCTCGTTCGCCATCTCCAGCGCCCCCGCGTAGTCCTTGGCCTGCAGGCGCGCGGCGGCGCGCAGGAACTTCACGTAGGGGTCGCCGCCGATGATCTTGTCCAGGCGTTTCAGGCACTCCTCCGCCCCCTTGAAGTCGTTTTCCATGAACAGCAGGTCCACCATGAGCAGGTCCGTCGTGCTGTCCTTGCCGAGGATGTCCGGAGCGGCGCGCAGCGCCTCCTTGTACTGCTGGTCCAGCTTGGCCGTCGAGCTCAGCGCCATCAGCGCCTGCAGGCGTACGATGAAGAAAATGCGCTGGGTTTTGAGCTCCGGCGGCAGGCTGTCGCAAATGCGCAGCACTTCGGCCATGTTGCCCGTCCGTGTGGCATCGTTGATGCGGACAAAGAAGCCGGCGGTTTTTTCATCCAGATGCGGGGTGCCCAGCAGCGCGGACAGGCCGCTGCCTCCCGATTTGGAAAGCATCGCGGCGAGCACGTTGCGCGACTCCTCGGACGCCGTCGTGGCAAAGATGTAGTTGAACATGTCCACGATGCGAAAGCCTCCGCCCTCCGGCCGGACCAGGATGTCCACGTAGCTCACCGCCCCCTCGGGAGTTTTGATGCGCAGCAGCACGGCCGGAAAGCCGAGCCGCTCCCGCGTGCGCAGGAAGTGCACATCACCGCTCATCGCGCTCCACAGCCAGCCGCCATCGCGTTTCTGGATGCCGTTCATAAACCCGCGCCGCATGTCTGCCCGGTTGGGAATGCCGGAGGGAATTTTTTCAAACACGCGTGCACAAAATCCCTCGGCGTCCTGCATGGCCAGCACCCTGGCGCCATTTTTCTCGCTCAGCGCATCGGCCAGATCGTTTCCAAACTGCACGAGGGCCGTCTTTTGCGCTTCGGTCAGCGGCACCGGGGCCTGCACTGCCTGGGACTCCTTCTGTTTCATCTCCTCGGCCATGCGCTGAATGCGCTGGTAGGCGGGCAGCGCCAGCGCGGCCAGCACCGCGCACACCGCCACCACGGCTCCCACAATGATCAGCACAATCCAGCCGGCGCCCATGCCTTTGCGTGGAGGAACCGGCGGCAGCGGGACCATCGGCGGCGGGGACTGCGGAAAGGGCGGCGGCAGATTCGGCGGATTCATGTTTCACCATGCCGCTGGCCGCTCCCCTCTGGCAAGCTCTGTCTCTTCCCCGTTCCTAAAAAGTCACAGAAACCGCTGCAAAATCGGCAGGAGATTCTCCACCGTCTGCTCGGGCCACAGCTTGCGGTCCGTCATCAGGGCGCTGTCCAGCGCACGGTGCTCCGGCCAGTCTGGCTCCGCCGGGATGTTCGGTATGACCTGCGCCAGAATGGCCTTGGACGCCGCCACGTTCGCGTGCAGGTGCCCGATCACTGACTCGGCCGTCACCGCCTCCTCCTCCACCTTCCAGCAGTCGTAGTCCGTGACCATCGCCAGCGTCGCCAGGGCGATTTCTGCTTCCCGCGCCAGCTTCGCCTCGGGCAGGTTCGTCATGCCGATCACGTCAAAGCCGAGCTGCCGGTGCGCGTTGGATTCCGCGCGCGTGGAGAAGGCGGGCCCGTCCATGCACACGTAGGTGCCGCCGTTGTGCACCTTCCGGCCCTGCGCCACGCAGGCCTCATGCAGCAGCGCGCGCAGCCCCTCAGAGATCGGGTCGCCAAAGGCCACGTGCGCCACGATCCCTTTGCCAAAAAAGGTGTGCTGGTCGCGCCGGCTGGTGCGGTCAAAGAACTGGTCCGGCAGCACGATGTCCCGGGGGTGGTACTGTTCCTGCAGGCTGCCCACGGCCGTCACGGCGATGATCCACCGCACATTCAGGCTGCGCAGCGCCCAGAGGTTCGCCCGGTGGTTCAGCTCCGTGGGCAGGATGCGGTGCCCCTTCGCATGGCGGGGCAGGAAGTACACCCGGCGGCCGCCCAGTGTGCCCGTCACCAGCGCATCCGACGGCGGGCCGAAGGGGGTTTCCACGCTGATTTCTTCCCGATTTTCAAATCCCTCAAGATCGTACAGGCCGGATCCGCCGATAATACCGATGGCTGGTGGAAGATTTTGACTCATGCCGACTGGTAGAAGGCATGGAGGCTGCTTCAACCGACATCCTTGTGACGCTTGAAAATCTTGCCGCCCTGCGGGATGAACAAAATCACCGAAAGTCATGTCTTAACAAAGTCGTTATTCCCACATCTACTGCGATGAACGCCATGCGCCGTCTCCTGCTGCTCCTGCCAGCTCTCTTCACCGTCTCCTGCTCCGTGCCGAGCATGTTTGCCTCCACCACGCCGCACAAGATCAAGCTCAAGGACGGGCGCGAGGTGCCCTGCGAGGGCGTGCCGCAGTACCAGGAAAAAACCGGCTACTACCGCTACCGCACACCGGACAAGCGGGATGCCGTCATCCGCGCGGATGATGTCGCGACCATCGTGGAGAAACGCGCGTGAGCGGCCTACCGCTCGTGCTGGCCTCCGCCTCCCCACGCCGTGAGGAGCTTCTGCGCCGTGCCGGGTTTGCGTTTGAGATCGTCCTCTCCCAGGTCGAGGAAGCTCACGATCCGGCACTGACCCCCGAAGAGCTCACCGTCGAAAATGCCCGGCGCAAGGCCGTGGCCGTCAGCCGCGCCCGCCCTGAAGCCCTTGTCATCGGCGCCGACACCCTCGTTTACGTGGACGGGCATCCTCTGGGAAAACCCAGCGACATGGAGGAGGCGCTGCACATGGTCCGCCGCCTTTCCGGCCGCACCCATGAAGTCTGCACCGGAGTCGTGTTTGCCGCGGATGCCGCTGTGCGCCGGGAGCTGCATGTCATCACCCATGTCACCTTCAAGCCGCTCACCGATGACCTCATCCGCTCCTATCATGCCCGCGTGAACCCTCTCGACAAAGCCGGTGCCTACGGCATTCAGGAATGCACGGACATGCTGCTCGAGCACATGACCGGATCCTTCACCAATGTGGTCGGCCTGCCCGTGGATGAGGTGGGGGCCGCCCTGCGTGAACTGCAGCGCTGAGACGCCGGGGTTACTTCATGTTGAAGAAGTCCTCGCCCTTGATGACCTTGCCCTCACCCATCACCACGGTGAATCTCCCGTTGTTGCGCTTTGCCAGCGTGTCCAGCTCCCGCGCCGCGTCCGGCTGCTGCATCGCGCTGGTGTAGATCGCCGTCATCGGCAGTTTGCGTTTGTTTTCAGCGGTGACGACGTCGATCCAGCCCATCTCGTCGGAGCGGTTGCCGTCGGTCATGAAAAAGATCACATCCGGCTTCGGGTTCGCATTCAGCGCCATCAGCAGCCCGGAACCCCAGTTTGTCCCGCCTGGATTGTCCGCATTTTGGATGATGTTCTTGCTGTCCTGCACGGTAAACGGGCTGGCCAGAATGTATTTAAAAGTGGGGATCTTCACCTTCTTGTAGTCTTTGGACTCGATCTCCCAGCGATACTTTTCCATGGCCGTTCCGTTCCGGCTGTCCACCTCGTTGTGAGGCCAGGCAAAGTCGGAAAAAAACAAAATCTGGTACGCCGTCCCCATCGGCATCTGGCTCAGGGTCTTGTTGAGCTCCTTCTTCAGCAGGTCAAAGCGGGAGATCGTCTCCCCCCGCCCGATGGCGGACATGGAGCCGGAGACATCCACCACAAACACCACCCGCCGTCCGGTGGCCGTCTGCCCCACGAAGCTGAACTTGCCACCGCGCCCGATTCCTGCGCCGAAGCCGCCTCCCGCGCCACCCATGCCCATGGGCTGGCCCGCGCCCATGCTCGGCGCCTTGCTCAGGTCCATCCGGCTGTTGAGGCTGGAGAAATCCATCATGTCCATCGGCGGCATCTCCGGCAGCACCATGTCCGCAGACAGGGACTGCACCGTGATCTTCCGCTGCTGCGGCTTCGCCTTCAGCCAGGGATTCTTCTTGTTCTGCACCTTGTGCGTCAGAGCCTCCGCAGCCGCCTGTGACTGCGGTGAGCTGCCGCCCGGCAGAAAGTCCACCTGCCGGTCCATGACCTGGGTCACGGTGATGAACGCCGCCACCAGCAGCAGGAAGAGGTGCACCCCCACGCTCATGCCCAGCGTCCGCAGGCCGATCTTTTCCGCCAGCTTTTTCCAGCGCAGCTTTTTGAGCTGATCCGGGTCCAGCGGCTCTTCGGCTGGCGGCTTCGGGGCGGTGAAGGGTTTCGGATCGTCCCCCGCCTTGCCCTCCGCGCCCTCTTTCTTCGCCTCCTCCAGGGCGTCGTCAATGGTGGGCAGCCGTTTGGCGGCGGGTGCCGGCGGGGCGACCACGGGTGGCAGGATGGTCAGCCGTACCTCCTTCGGAGTATGATGAGCCGGCGTACTCGCAGGCCCTTCCTGCTTCGGCAGCACCGGAGGGGGCGGAGGCACCGCCATCTGCGGCATCTGAATCTTGATCGGGGGAGTCTCCTTCCCGGCCTGGACAGGAGCTTCCGTTTCCTTCAAAGAGGCGGGGCTGCTTTGTTCAGCCTCCGCCGAAGAATGCGCGGCGTCCGGCTCAAACACCCGGACCTTTTTCGCAGGCTGCGGCTCCTGGCTGAATACCGGCGGTGCAGGCGCGGGCGGAGCCGCCGCCACCTCTTCATGCGCCGGCTCTTCATGCACCGGCTGCTCATACACCGGCTCTTCCACGGGGTAGTGCTCCGCCGCCGGCTCGTACTCCGGCTCATGGATCTCCGGAGGAGAAGGAGGAGGCTTGGACTTCCACAGCGTCTCCTTCGCCACGATCTCGTTGTCCGTCGAATCAACGGTCGGCAGGAAACTGAAATCGTCGGGGACGTGCCTGGGCATGGCGAGGTGGGAATGTGGCGGTTAAACCCTCTGCATTCAAGGAAGTTCCTGCGGGGGGGAGCAAACCTGGTTCAACAGCCGCCAGACTCAAGCCAGCTCCGCCCACGTCCCCCGCGTCACCCCGAGCTGGCTGTGCGCCTTGAGGTCGCGCCAGATTTCATCGCCGTCCCGCTGACCGGCCAGGAGCTCCTGGTAGGTGCGCAGCACGATCATCGCCTCGTCTGCATTCTCCTCCAGCAGCTCCACCCGGAAGCAGCGCAGCCCATGCTCGCGCAGTTCATCAAAGAACTGCGCGCCCGTCTGCGCCACCGCATTGAAGAGTGTGTTGCGGCAGCCCACGTCCGCCTTCAGCGGGTGCATCATGCCCACGCGGTCGCGCAGGTGCACGCGGTGACGGTCGCAGGGCCGCCCGCAGTTGGTGAAGTCGGTGCCCTTGCTGAGGAAGGCCGCGAACGCGCAGTGCTCCATGTGAAACATGGGCATGTGCTGGTGCAGCGTCAGTTCAAACCACGCCGGCGGCGCCGCGGCCAGCAGATCCACCACCTGCTCGATGTTGAGGTCGTAGCTGATCGTCAGCCGCTCCAGCCCCACCTTTTTCAAAATCTCCGCCGTGATCGGATTGGCCACGTTGAGCGAAAAGTCTCCCGTCATCGGGATGCCCGCGTCCTGGAAGAACGACATCGCTCCCAGATTGCGAATGAGCACGCCATGCGGCTCCGCCCGCTGGATGAGCTTGAAGAATCCCGCCTCGCCCGATTTCTGAATGCGCGGCGTGGCCAGCCACACCTGAGCCGTGTCGCTGCGCGCCTTGATCTGCTTCACCGCATCCGCGTAAAGCCGGATGTCTTCAAAGTCGAGATACAGCCGCGGCACTCCGAGCACCAGCGCCGCATCCACATGCGCCTGCGTGCGGCACAGCGCATGAAGCTGAAGCTCCGCTGAATCTTCCACCTTCCCGCGCGAGGGCATCAGCGACTCCAGCGTCACCGTACTCTTCGCAACGGCTTTCGGCACCGAATCATCGCCGCCGCTCCAGGAAGCAATCAGATCCCGCCGCATGCGGTTCAGCTCGCTGATCGGCAGCATCACCTCACCGGCCACATCAAACTGCACTTCACCCAGTTCAAACTCCGTGCCGCCGAGACGGCTGAACTGCTCGATAAAAGCCCCTGGCGTGAGCGGCCGTTTCATCGCGGCCTGCAGCGGCATGGTGGAGGCCACCTCGTTCGCCCCTGATCGCACGCGCAGAGGCTCGCCCACCCGGCCCGTCACATGAAGATCCAGCTTCCGCTGCTTGCGGATGGGAATGTCTCCTTCAAACGACTGCCGCAGCGCGCGGTTCAGCGCCGGATCGCTCGTCTTGAAAACGCGGGTGCCAGGAGAGAGCTCCTCCATCCGCAGATGTCCATGCCGGAAACTCAGCACGCGCCCGCGCATCTCATACACGCTGCCGCCTTGTTCCTTGTTGGTGTCCGCCAGGTTTTCAAACACCACGCCATCGCCCGGCTTCATGGCGATGTGCAGCTCATCGAGCTCCAGTGTGTCCGCGCCCAGGATGCGCGTGATCTGCCCCACATACGGCCCGCGTTTCTTGCCGTAGTAGGCGCCCACCAGCTCCTGATGATTCACGCCATGCATCCAGCCGGGATACAGCCCGCGCGAGAAGGTCATCTCCAGCGCATAGCGGTCCGCCTCGCTCGCCGGAGCCGGTTGATTCGCCAGCGCACGGTCGATCGCCTTGCGATACACCTGCGTCACCGCCGCCACGTACTCCGGCGTCTTCAGCCGTCCCTCAATCTTGAAGCTCTTGATCCCCAGCTCGATCAGCCGCGGAATCTCATCCACCGCCGCCAGATCCTGCGGTGAAAGCAGGTAGCGTTTGTCTTCAAGATCACGCGGCTCGCCGTCCACGATCATCTCATACGGCATGCGGCAGGCCTGCGCGCACTCGCCGCGGTTCGCACTGCGCCGCCCCAGCGACTCGCTGGTGAGGCACTGCCCCGAATAGGCCACGCACAGCGCCCCGTGCACAAACACCTCCAGCGGAACGCCCGCCGCCTTGAAGCGCTCCAGTTCCCGCAGCGAAAGCTCCCGCGCCAGCACCGCCTGGTCGATGCTCAGCCGCTTCGCAAACTCCAGTCCCTCAGGCGAAGTGATTGTCATCTGCGTGCTCGCATGCAGCCGCAGCCCCGGCGTCAGTTCCTTCACCATGCGCGCCAGCCCCAGATCCTGCACGATCACCGCATCCACTCCGCAGTCCTCCAGATAACGAAGCTGCGTTTCCGCATCCGGCAGCTCCCGCGTGAAGATGAGCGTGTTGAAGGCCACATAACCCTTCACTCCATGCTCATGCAGAAACTTCATCAGCTCCGGCAGATCCTCCTCGGTGAAGTTGTCCGCGCGCAGCCGCGCATTGAAGCGAGGCATGCCAAAAAAGATCGCATCCGCCCCGTTCGCCACCGCCGCACGGGCGCAGTCCCAGTTGCCGGCAGGAGAGAGAAGTTCGGGTTTGGAGAAGGGAATGGAAGGGGAAACAGACATGCGAAGCCTAGGCCAGAAAAGGAAATATCAGGGCTGCTGGATCAGTGGTAAACCGACGCACGCAGCGCAGCACCGACATCCACCGTGAAGCCAAAATGGGGCAGCACCAGCACGCCATTCTCCAGCACGCCCTCCTTGATTTCAGGAGGCTCGTCTTCCTTCATGATCTGCAGCCGGCCTCCAGACACCTCAGCACGCAGACGGGTGCCGGGAACGACACCTAGAGCACGCTTGAGCGCGGCCGGCAGTACGATCTGCCCGCCTTCGTCCATGGTGATCGTTGCAGTCATGCGGGATCATGCCATCCAAAAACCTCGCCCGCAAGCCTCCCGTGGCCCCTTAATACCCGCCCAGGAGAGACATTCATTACCTCATCCACGCTGCGTCTCCAGCCATTCCTGCAGCACCCGCAGCCGCCAGCCGCAGGTGGGGCTGTGAATGAAAAGCCGGAGTTTCTCCCACGCTCCCGGCGTGGATTTGACCGCACCCATCACAGCCAGCCGCTGGTCGGGTGTGAGCAGTTCCAGGAAAAGAGCGCCCAGGTTGTTGCTGGCATCCAGATGCAGGCCGCGCTGCTCCCGATTTTCCAATACCGCCACCAGATGGCCCACGGCCGCGGACCAGTCCCTGGCTTCTGCGGCGGCGATTCCGCGCATGAGCCGCACATCCCAGTGATACCGCCCCTGCGGAAATTCGCGGTCATACGCATCCAGCGCCGCCGTCACCGCCGCGCGATCAAACGGAACGCCTCTTTCAATCTCAAAACCCACGTAGGCTGTCGTGGCGTCTTCGACCCGGTCGATGCGGCTCATCCCGCAGTGGCAGCGCGCCTGCCGCAGCGTGTTGATGGCCAGACGGGCCAGCGCCGCCTCACGCTTCACGCTCTGCGGAAACTTCACCAGGAACTCCTGCATGCGGCACACCTGGGCCTGGGCGATGCGCTGGCGTGTCCCGCGTGCCGGCTCCTCTTCCCAGAGCTTTTGCTCGGCCGGCGTCAGCGGTGTCGTTGAAGGTGTGATGGCCGCGTTCCAGAAGGTCACAAAGTCCTGGATGGGAGCAAACAGGGCGGCCGCTTCATCCATCGGCTGGCCGCTCATGCGTCCCGCAAAGTAGGCCTTGCGGGCTTCGGGGCTCACACCAGCAGCCGCGACCATGAGATCCAGATCATCGAGGTGGTTGAACGCCGCTCCGAAGTTCGCCACCGTGGCTTCCCGCTGGATCTCCCGCCGCAGCGAAGCGATGGCTTTTCGCAAGTCCGCTTGCGAAGCCTCCGCATCAAAGAGAGGCTTCAGCGTCGCCTTGATCTTGCTCAGTGCCTCCTCGCGTCTTTGTCTTTCCTGCCACATTTCTCCCGGCTCGTAACCGGAAAGGATCTGCGCCAGCTTCACTTCGCGGTCAAACAGGGCATAATCTCCGGGCTGCCATTCCCCCAGGGTGTGCGACGGACGGAAAGTCCACCACACAGCCTGCTTTGCGGCATCGGTGCCAGGATGCTCGGCGATGATGCGGTCACGCAGCACCTTGGACCGCGCAGCCGCGTTGACTTCCACCGAGCGGTCCATGCAGTAGGGGGAAAACTCCGCCCGTGTGCGCAGCGCGGCGTGAAGCGCCAGCAGCGCCTTGAGTGAAGTCGCGCCCCCCTTCCCGGCAAACTTCAGCGCCTCTTCGTAGCAGCGAATGGCCTGCGCCGTTTCTTGTCTTAAATCCAGCATGGCCGCCGCCGTGGCATCGCTCAGCCCCACGATGCGTGCGTGATGCCGCAGCTCATAAGACGGCGGCGGCAGAGTGGCGCTGCCCAGCCCCTCCTTCGCATAAAGCGTCCCGCCATCCAGCAGCCGCCACAAGCGCTGCTCCCAGGCAGCCCCCAGCGCCACCCACGCCGCTGCTTTGGCTTCGCCTTCGCCCTTCTCCACCGCATCGCCCAGTTTCTGCAAATCGGAGACGCGTGCCCTCCACGCACTTGCGGCCGTCTGGTCGGTCTCATCCCAGTTGCGGTGCCTGTCCTGCCAGCCTTCGAAATCGGCATCTTCCGCAAAGCGCAGAGCTTCAGCGAAGCGCCCTTCGCTCAGATGCCGCACGCGCAAGGCGGCACGCAGCGCGGCTTTCAAACCTGGAGTTACCCCGTCGGTGAGCGCCGCTCTTTCAAGCTCGGCCAGGGGAGCGAAACTCAGCAGGGCCGAGAGGCGCTGCTCCACCTCTCCATCCAAATGCAGCGGTGGTCTCTCCTCGATCTCCTCCTTCCACACCGCCGTTTCTTTGCCGGCACTCCACAGCAGGATGATCGCCATCGCGGGCTGGCGCAGTTCCAGCCACGCATCCACGCGCCGCAGGTCACCACCGCGCCGCAGCGGTGACTGCGGGCAGGATTCATCCAGCAGATCCAGACCGCGAATCCCTTCGCTGACATGCCCCATTTTCAGCCGCGCCATCGCCCGCACCAGAAGCGCATCGTCCGCGCCCGCGCCCTCTTTCTGCTCCTTTACCAGCCCGGCCACAACTCCCGGCTCACCGCGAACAACCGCGGACCACGCGTGCAGCACGTCGCGAATGATGCCCTTGCTTCCACGATACGCGTCCTCCTTGCCGGCCAGCGCCGCATCAAAGCTCTTCCACACCGGCTTCGCCGCCGCACGCACCGCGGCAAGCCGGGGGGCCAGGGACTCCAGCACACGATGATCTCCCCCTGATCTGCGATGCATGATGGCACCGAGGTCAGCTTCACTTTCGCAGTCGAGCATGAAATACCCCAGGCGCAGCGCCACACAGGGCTCGGCAGCGACCTTTTCCCACGGAAAATGATATTCACTGAGTTCGTCGGGGTGCTCCACAAAATCTCGAAGCAACCACTCGATCTGCTGAAAGGCACGGCGGCGGATTTCCGGATGTCCCGCCGTTTGTGCCTGCCGCAAAAAGCCCTCCAGCGCGACACCCAGATACCCGTTCTCACGCGCCATGCCCGCCTCCCAGCCGATGACATCCGCGGCAAAACGGCCCTGGGGATAGCGCTGATTGTAGCGTTCAATGGCCTGGCGCGCCGCGTCTTCCAGCCGGCTCTCTGCGGCAGTGTCGCGCTCGCGTGACCAAGGCTGGCGCGACTGCTTCCACTCATCAAACTTCACGCGCACCAGCATCAGCATCGCAGCCTCCGCGCGCGGATGCTCGGGAAACGCGGAGCACACGCGCTCAAAATAATCCACTGCCTGCAGATATCGACGGTGACGAAACTCAGCAGCTCCGCACTGCACCAGCCAGTGCGGGCGCAGTACCGGCGTGGCGGTGTCCGCCCTGACGCTGAGGTCTGAAATCTCCTTGTTGCGGTCGTTCTCCCACTGCCGCGTGCGTTCCTCGGCCTTCTGTGGAGTTTCATCCCAGTGCCGGGAGGGTGTCGAGTCAAAGAAGCCGTTGTCCGTTTCCAGATGATCCATTCGCCAGGCCAGATAGTCCTGCACCTCCTCCGTGTGTCCCGCATCTCCGCCGGCCAGCAGGTCGCTCATGTCATACAGGGCGTTGGCAAAGCGTTTGCGGTATTCACCCCGCCGGTTTTCCTCCAGCAGGGCGGCGGTGCGCTTTTTCAGCTCGTCCAACGAAAGCTCCGTCCAGTGAAAAGCGAGCTGGTGCACCGCGCTCAGCAGATCAGACTCATCCTGCGTTTTCTCAGGCGGCGGCTCCCACTCGTGCAGAATGGCCTGCAGTGTTTTGCCGGGAAAGCGTTCAGGGTAGTCATCCAGGGCGGCCGGATGCCCCTGAAGCATCGGCACACAGAAGGACCCAAGCGAAAAGAGAAGCACACGGCGAAAGCGCATGGATCGCACCTAACATCATCCGCTCCTCCTTGGCCAGCCTTCCTTGCATTTTGATTAAAAGAACCTCCGAGCGACTACAACTCAATAAGCCAATGGCTGGCTGCGCTGGGCCCTGATGCCGGCAACCAGCAGATAGAGACTCCCGCAAACCATCAGCGGCAGAAACCACTTCGCGAGCTTCTGATTCTCCACCGACCACTGATTGTAGGCTTCGAGGGTCAGCGCGGCTTTGCCATCCACATCGAGAGCGACGAAGGGATAGAAAAGCTGGTTCTGCGCCAGATTACGGCGCGGGGCTGTCATGTCCGCGCTCCGGACGCTCACGCGGGCCCCGGACCCTGGCCTGAGGCTCTCCAACACACCGGCATCAAAGCTGCGGGGATAAGGGCCCTCGATGGCACGAAACGGCACGTCCTGCCCCGCAAGCCACAGGTCCAGCATTCCGCCGCCCTTGCCCTTCGTTTTCTCTAGCTTTACGACTTTGCCGGACACCGTTGTCAAATCGGCGTCCTTCAGCTTTCCGGGCGGATCGAGTACGAACAACGACAGCATGACCCAGCCGAACAAGGCGGTGCCCACCAGCCCCGCAAGAACGGACTGCATGGCGGAAGGCTTCATGACAAAGCGCGGTCGGAAGGGCAGATGCGGGTCCGTTACCCGACAATGATGCCCTTCGCCTTGCGCTCTTTCTCGCGCTCCAGCAGCGGCACCTTCTCGCTGGTCTCCATCACCGGCACACCCAGGTCCCCGATTTTGGAGAACGTGAGGCCGTTGAGGGCCGGCACCTCGGCGCTGAGGCGCTTGAAGACGTCTTCGATGGTGTGGATGCCATTGGAACCACCGCAGGCGACGATGAGGTCGCGCAGGATCTCCCAGGTGTCGTGGGCGTTGCCCGGGATTTTGACGGCCTTGTTCAGGCGCTGCAGGCGGCCGGTGACGTTGATCATGCTGCCGCGTTTTTCAGCATACGCCGTGCCGGGCAGCACCACGTCGCTGAGCTCGGCGCTGGCATTGGCCAGGATGTGCAGCGAGGCGATGAAAGGCACCTTTTCCAGATCGCGCTGGGAGAAGCCCACCTTCAGCAGGTTTTCCCCCAGGGCCAGCACCACACGCAGACGGCCGCGGTTCATGAGTTCGGTGATCCCGGCCAGCTTCGAGCCGGGCTGCTCGATGCCCAGGATCAGCTTCGCCCCGTTCGTGTTCGGATTGAGGTCGTCAGCGCGCAGGTAGTTGTCCGCACCGCCGGTGCGGGGGACGACATCCACATTCGGGGTGCCGAGCAGGGCGGCCAGATGCTTCACAAAGAAAAGCTCCTCGTTCGTCATGCGCGCGCTGGCGATGATGGCGATCTCCTCGCCCTTCTTGCCGGACAGGGCGGTGGCGATGCTACTGAGCGCCGTCTTCCAGGTGGCGATCTGGTGCTTGCCGCCGCTCTTGATCATCGGATCGGTCAGGCGGAACTCACTGTTCACAAAGTGGAAGTCCAGACGGCCGCTGTCGCACATCCAGGCGGAGTTCACGTCGTTGTTGTCGCGCGGGGTCTGGCGGTAGATCGTGTCGCCACGGGCGCCGATCTCCATGTTGCAGCCGCGGCCGCAGCCGGTGCAGATGCTGTTCGTTTCGTTCAGGAACCACACACGCTGCTGGAAGCGGAAGTCGTTCGAGGTCAGGGCGCCCACCGGGCAGATGTCCACGGTGTTGAGCGAGTAGTTGTGCTCCAGCCTTTTGCCGGGATGCACCGCCAGCGTGGTGAAGCTGCCGCGCTCGGTGAAGCCGAGCACCGGCTCATCGGCGATCTCCGCCGTGAAGCGGATGCAGCGGCTGCACATGATGCAGCGCTCATCGTCCAGTCGCACACGCGGGCCGATGTCCACGTTCTTCGGTTTCTTCACCTTGTCTTCGCGGAAGCGGCTCTCGCCCTTGCCATGCTCCACGCTGAACTCCTGCAGGCGGCATTCGCCCGCCTGGTCGCAGATCGGGCAGTCCAGCGGGTGGTTGATGAGGAGAAATTCCATCACGCCTTTGCGGCACTCCTGCGTCAGCACGGAGTTCGTGCGGATGCCCATGCCTTCCGCCACCGTGTTCGCGCAGGCGATCACCGGGCGCGGCATCCAGCCGATCTTCGGCATGCCATGCTCATCCTTCTCCGGCTCCGTGCCAGGTGCCGGACGCGGCGGCATGCCCATCTCCACCAGGCACATGCGGCAGTTGCCGGGGGAGGAGAGCTTGGGGTGGTAGCAGTAGCTCGGCACCTCCTGCTTCGCCTGCTTGCACGCCTCGATCATGCGCGTGCCTTTGGGGAACTTGTGCCAGACGCCGTCGATCTGCACATTCACGAGATCGGCTGGCGGTGGAGCAGCGACAGGAGCGGGAGCTTCGGCGGGGGCAGGCATGAGCGAAGGGGAAAGGGTCTGAAGCGGATTATCGGAGCCGCATGCAGAGGGGCAACCCCAATTTGTGAAAAGTTTCACAAGCGGCTTGTGGTCCCGCTCACGAGCCGGGGCCCGGTCACCACAAACGCGAGGCGCCGAGAAGCGAAAGCGGTGTGTCCGGGGAGAGCAGTGTCATGCCTGCCTCCATGGCCTGAGCGGCGAGCAGCCGGTCGAAAGGGTCCAGATGCACGCGCGGCAGCTCGCCGCTGCGGTAAATGGCGTCTAGGTCCAGCGGCCACCGTTCCACCTGATGAAACTGCAGTTGCAGAGGCACCCAATCGCGCGGCATGGCTGGCAGCGGGAGTTTTCCAGACGAGTGTTTCAGCGTGATTTCCCACTGGCTCACATCACTCAAAAACAGCCGGTTGCCGGGATCATTGATGACCTGGATGGCTGCTGTCGAAAGTTTGCCCTGCGGCATGGCAAGCCAGATGAACGCGCAGGTGTCCAGAAGCACGTTCACAGGCCCCATTCCTTGAGTTCTTCATCACTGAGCGGGGCAAAGGCTTCGTCTGGCACCTCGATGACCGGACCTAGAACTTCACCCACCTTGGGGCGTGGCGTGGGCGTGGGTTTCGGGACGGGTGTCAGCATTGCCACGGCAGACTTTCCACGGGCGATGATGAATTCATGCCCCTTTTCCACCTCGGCGAGATACCGCGAGAGATGCGTCTTGGCTTCGTGGGTGGTGATGGTGGTCATGGAGGCAGCGGTCCTTTCACACCTAGATTAGTCCACTTAGTTTACTTTGCGACCTGAAAAGCAGCTCCTGCGGCATCCTGCGAAGAATTTGGAACTAGCAACACGAGGGAGGCGTGCCATCAATGCCGCCCCCATGCCCATCCCGGTCATTCTGAACCCCGCCGCCCGCAGCACCAAGGCTGCCAGCCTGGAGCATGCCCTGCGCCGGCTCTCTCCGGAACCGGAGATCCACCTGACCAAGGGCCCTGCCGATGCCACCGCCATCGCCGAAGAGCTGGCGCAAAATCACGAACTCGTCGTCTCCGCCGGCGGCGATGGCACCATGAATGAAGTCCTGCAGGGCATCTGCCGCGCCAATGCCCGCCGCAAGCCGGGTGAAACGCACACGGCCCTCGGCGTTCTCCCCCTGGGCACCATGAACGTCTTTTCCGTGGAGCTGAAGCTCCCGGGCCGCGACATCGAAGCCTGCTGGCGGGAGATCACCAGCGGCAAACGCCGCGAGGTAGACCTGTGGATGGCGAACGACATGTACTTCGCCCAGCTCGCCGGCGTGGGCCTGGATGCCCAGATCGTGCAGGAAACCTCCTGGGAGGCCAAAAAGAAGTACGGCCCCCTGAGCTACGTGATGAGCGCCGTGAATGTGCTCATGCGCACCCCGCCCACCCTCAGCGTGCAGATCGATGGCAAAGCTCCCATGCTCGGGACCGTGGTGCTCGTGGGCAACGGCAGACACTATGGCGGCCCCTTCCCCCTGTTTCGCGAAGCTTCAAACAACGATGGCAAGCTCGACCTCCTCATCTTCCGCGGTCTCGGCGGCATGGAGTTCATCCAATTGCTGCGCGGCATGCTGCTGGACGGCTACCGGGAGTGCGAATACCTCGACTATCTCCAGACCAGCGAATTTACCGTGACGACGGACCGCGGCGAGGCCCCCGTGGAGCTGGACGGCGAGCTGGCGGACCTGAACGCCCCCGTGGTTTTTCGTCCCGCCCCGTTTCGCCTGAGCGTGACCGCGGGCTGAACTTGGATTTCGGACGGAAACCCGCAGGCTTCTCTTCGCCAAACCGGCCGGGAGGGCCGCCTTTCTTGCCCTTGCCGCGACCACCGGGCTTGAACCCCCGGGGCTCACGCGCTTCCGCAGCACGCTGCCGTGCCGGGCGGTGATCTTCAATGCCTTCGTCTTCACCCGCAGGCCGGCGCTCCAGCCGAGGCTTTGCGGGCTCTTCCTTGAAAAAGCGCTCCACCTCCGTCGGTGTCAGCTCCTTGTACGCACCCTTGGCCAGACCATGCAGTTTCAGCCAGCCAATGCGCACGCGAGTGAGGCGTGTTACCTCATAACCGAGATGGTACAGCATCATGCGGATCTGCCGCTTCAGGCCCATCTTCAGTACGATGTGCGCCCGGTAGTCCGTGTCCATCCAGGTTCGTTCCGCCCTGGCAAATCCTTCCTCCGTCATCATTCCTTTGACCAGCTTCGCCATCACCTCGGGGTTCAGCGGCTGATCCACCACCACTTCGTACTCCTTCTCGGCGCCCTGGCTCGGATGAATGATCCGGTGCGAAAGATCCCCGCGATTGGTGAGCAAAATCAGCCCCTCGCTCTCTTTGTCCAGCCGCCCCACGTGATGCAGGTTCTGGTACTTCAGCGGCAGCAGATCATAGATCGTCATCCGCTCATGCTTGTCGCCACGGGAGCAAATGTAGCCCTTCGGCTTGTTCAAAACGAGAACGACAGGCGTCTCGGTGCGTACCGGCGAGCCATCCACCACCACCTTGTCCTCTGGCTGCACCTGCGTGGCCAGTTCAGTGATGATGTGCCCGTTGATCGACACACGTCCGCTGAGGATGATCTCCTCCGCGCCACGCCGCGAGGCCACGCCACACTGGCTCAGATATCGGTTCAGCCGCACGGGAAAGCCTTATTCCGGCTTGGTCTTCGGCAGGTTCGTCGGCAGACGGCCTTCCTTCCACTGGCCGCGGGCCTTGAGGAGCTTGACGCGCTCACCACGCTTCAGGACACTGCGCTTGGTGCCGACGGAGCCGGAGGACTTGAGGCTGCTATGCTGGGACATGATTCTGAGTGGTCTGGGGGTGAAAAAGGGCGCGAAGAATAGCAGCCCAAACCCGGGGTGCAAGGGGTTTTACGCGATGGGAAAAGCCCGCCTCTCAATAGAAACTGCCAAAGACCGGAGGAATCTCACGCACTACCACCCGCAGACTTAGCCCTTCCCGGCTCAATTCTTCGTCAAGCGCGTCATCGCCCTCGTCTGTCGAGGACAGCACCTTCTCTACCCTTCGACGGTAGGTTTTCACAAACCGCTCGGCGTAAGGGTGCCGCGCATCAGTCCAGTGGCTGAGCAGGCGGCTTCTGGCCGAAGGCCGCTTCCAGAGCAAACGCCCATACTCCAGCCGCGCCTGATCATGCAGGAGCAGCGGCCAGCGCTGATGTTTGGAAACGCTCATGCATACAAGCATGCCACCAGTCAGGCGGCACTGCAACCCTCGTTAAATCAAGCCCAAGCGTGCAGCAAAAGCCTCGTGCGCGCGATCTCTGGCTTCGTTACGTGCTTTCTTGGGTGCCAGCAAATCTGCCACAGCAGGCACGATCACAGTCAGCTTGTCGCCATAGGTTTGGGAGTGGGAGCGGGAACGCCAGCCGGCGGGCAGATGATCCAGCACCATTCGCGGCATCAAATTCACATGCCATCCGTGGGTTTGCTCAAATTCACTGCCAATGAGCGCATCATAGGCCAGCTCCGCGATTTCATCACTTTCAGTCACGGGATCGGCATCCATGCTGTTTTCAGGCAACGGATCATCACGACCAATCCGCGCCACATGCCAGAGAAGGGCGGCAGAGCCGATCAAGATCATTTCAGCAGGCCCTGCGAGACGCACCGCCCACTCATTGAGCCAGTCAATGACTTGATGCGGATGACTCAACTCGCGTTTCGGCATGATCTTGTTCGTTGTGAACTACCCCAGCACCTTCTTCCGCACGATCTCCGTCACCATCTTCGGGTTCGCCTTGCCCTGGCTGGCCTTCATCGCCTGCCCCGTGAACCAGTTCATGGCCTTCTCGTTGCCGCCTTTGACTTCGGCCACCTTGTCCGGGTTGTCGGCCAGGATCTTCTCCACGATCGCCTCCAGCGCTCCCGTGTCGCTCACCTGCTCAAAGCCCTTGGCCTTGATGATCTCCGCCGCCGGCTTGCCGCTCTCAAACATTTCGGCAAACACCTCCTTGGCCTGGGTGTTGGAAATCTTCCCCGCCTCCACCGTCGCCACCAGCGCGCTCAGCGCCTCCGGCTGCACCGGGCACTCGGCCAGAGCCAGCCCGCGGTCGTTCAGCGCGCCCAGCAGATCGTTGATCACCCAGTTCGCGACCTTCTTCGCCGGCACCTTCGTATCCGCAGCCACCGCCGCCTCATACCACGCCGCCAGTTCCTTCTCGCTGGAAAGCACGCCCGCGTCATAGGCGCTGCAGCCGTAGTCCTTTTCAAATCGCGCCCGCTTCTCATGCGGCAGCTCCGGCACCTGCGCCCTCATCTTCGCCACCAGCTCCCCCGTGCGCACCGGCAGCAGATCCGGATCAGGGAAGTAGCGGTAATCATGCGCGTCTTCCTTCGTGCGCATCAGCGTCGTCACACCGCGGTCATCGTCCCAGCGCCGCGTGCTCTGCACCAGGGTTTCAGACCCGCGCCCTTCCAAAATATCAATCTGCCGCTCCGTCTCCGCCTTGATCGCCCGGCGCACTGCGGACATCGAGTTGATGTTCTTCAGCTCGATCTTCACCCCCAGCTCCTTCTGGCCTTCGGGGCGCACAGAGATGTTTACGTCGCAGCGCAGGTTGCCCTTCTCCATGTCGGCATCGCTCACACCACCGTAAATGAGAATCTGCCGCAGGCTGGTGATGTAGGCAAAGGCCTCCTCCGCGCTGTCGATGTCCGGCTCACTGACGATCTCCATCAGCGGCGTGCCGGCCCGGTTGAAGTCGAGCGTGGAAAATTTGTCATAGTGCGTGGACTTGCCCACGTCCTCCTCCAGGTGGATGCGCGTCAGCTTCACCACCTTCCCCGGATTCGCGATGCTCTTCTGCGCGTCCTTCGGATACGCCAGATCATACAGCGGCACGCCCCCGCCCAGGCAGAGCGGGAAGGGCATCTGCGTGATCTGGTAGTTCTTCGGCATGTCCGGATAGAAATAGTTTTTGCGGTCCCAGTTCACCACCGGCGGCGTCTCGCAGCCCAGCATCAGCCCCGTCAGGATCGTCTTCTCGATCGCCGCCTGATTCAGCACCGGCAGCGCCCCCGGCAGCCCCAGGCAGGTCGGGCACGTATGCGTGTTCGGCTCCGCCCCATACTCCACCGGGCACGCGCAAAACATCTTGCTGCGCGTCGTAAGCTGCGCGTGAACTTCAAGGCCGATGGTGACGATGTATTTGGGCATGCTGGAAAAAGAAACTGAAAGGTCAGGATAAAAGCAAGAGCCACGTCCGGGGCAATGCGACGTTGGGGCTTTTTTCGGGAGCAGCGACCTCAGGAAACAGCTTGGACACCATGCCCTAAGAGGTTACTTTCAGCCATGTCAGCCATCGCTTCGGACAATCTCGCCAGTCTCATTGCCGCGGAAGTGGTCACGCTTCCGGCAGAGAAGCAATCCTCCGTTCTCGACTATGTAAGGTTCATCAAACATCAAGCGCAGGTGGCTGAGGACGGCGATGAAGCATGGGAACGCATTATCGCAGATCCACGTCCACGACCCAAGCTGGAAGCCTTCGCGAAAGCGGCGATGGCCGAAGGCAGTAAACCCATGGATCTGGCGCGGTTTTGATCTCAAAAACCACATCTTCATTTTGGAAACACCTGTACGACCTTGGTGAAAATGACCGTCAATATGCCAAGAAGGCCTATGAGTTGTTCATCAAAGATTGCGCGCATCCATCTCTGCGTTTCAAAAAGCTCGCAGGCCATGCGGATTTCTGGTCCGTGCGCGTCACCTTGGACATTCGTGCGGTAGCTCAGCGCGACGGCGACACTGTCACTTGGTTCTGGATCGGACCTCACAAAGAATTCGACCAGCTCTTTTCCTGACCCTCCCCTACATTCTCACCGGCTGCGGCGGAGGCGGCTGCCGGTACACCACGGAGTCCATCGCCTGCTCCAGCGCCATGCCGCCCAGGATCGGCTGCAGGTCCGGGTGGTTCGCCACATGCTCGATCTTCCGCATCTGCATCAGCCCCGCGAAGTCCTTGTTCTCAATCGCCTTCCGCACCTCCGCATCATAGCCCAGTTGCACGATGAGCGGGTGGTTCAGCGCATTGGCCGTGGCCGGGCTTTGCTCCGCCAGCCGCTGCCACATCGCTCCTTCCGGCCACAGAATCAGCAGCCGCGCCAGATTCGCCGTCGGCTTGATGTCATACGGGTCCAGCTTCTTCGCCAGTCCGCCGATGATGCTGTTGTCGATCTTCTGGCTCAGCGAGTAAAACACCGACTTCGCCTGGCTCTCGATCGAGCCCCCCTTCTTCACGATCTCCGCCGCGTTCTCCATCCCATACAGGCTGCCCACGATGCGCAGCGCCATGCTGCCCAGCCACAGCAGCGCCCCGGAGGGCAGGATGCTCACGACCAGGCCCTTCCACCCGGTCAGTCCGCCCAAAATTCGCATCAGGCCAAACGCCACGAGAGCATACTTCCCCACCTTGCACACAGCGAACATGATGCCCGCCCCAATCACGGACGCGACGACCATCCGGTTCGTCGTCATGTGCATCCCCGCCGCGCCGAAAATCAGCACCCGGTGCATGAACACAAACCACGCCGCCCACGCGCAGGCCGCCAGCGTCATCACGTTGATGATCTGCTGCACCACTCCCTTCGCAAACGCCATTCCCGCCGCGAACGCCACAAAGCCCACAATCGCGCCGGTGGCCCACATGCTGTGAGGCACCTTCTGGGCATACTGAAGCACTTCGCTTGGGTTAACCATGGACGGGAAATAAGATTATTAGGACATCTTAACATCTTTTCCCCATCTGTCTTGCAGGAAATAGCCCGCCCTAGATCAGGTCCTGCATCGCCCGCAGCCGCGCATGCGCCGCCCCACGGTCCAGCAGCTCTTCTGCCAGCGCCTTCCCCGCCGCCAGGTCCGCCGCCTTGCCCGTGATCACAAACCCCGCCGCCGCATTCAGCACCGCGATGTCGCGCTTCGCCCCCTTGATCGTCCCGGCCAGCACCCCTTCGAGAATCACCGCATTCTCCGTCGCATCACCCCCCACCAGATCCGCCAGCGCGGCTTTGCCAAATCCCAGCTCCTTCGGGTCCACCTGCCTCTCGCTCAGCTTCCCACCCTTCACTTCGCACACATCGTTCATCCCCAGTGTGGACAGCTCGTCCATCCCCTGCCCGTCTGCGGCGCTGCCATGCACCACCCACGCGCCCTTGCGCCCCAGCTGCACCAGAATCTCGCCAAACCCACGCGTCAGCTTCGGGTCAAACACACCGATGAGCTGGTAGTCCGGCCGCCCTGGATTCAGCAGCGGTCCCAGCACATTGAAAATGGAGCGCTGCCCCTCCGCGGCCAGCAGCTTGCGCGCCTCCGCCACCGCCTTGAACGCCGGATGATACAGCGGCGCAAAGAAGAACCCCAGCCCCGTCTTCTCGATGCCCGCCACCACCTTCTCCTTTGGCAGGTCGATCTTGATCCCCAGCGCCTCCAGCACATCCGCGCCTCCCGCCTTGGAGGTGATCCCCCGGTTCCCATGCTTCGTCACGCACACCCCGCCTGCCGCCAGGATGAACATCGCCGTGCTCGACACATTGAAAAGGTGCAGCTGGTCCCCGCCCGTGCCCACCACGTCCAGCATCGGCCCCGGCAGCTTCCCCCGGTCAATGCCCGGATCCACCGCCAGCTTCAAAAACTCCTGCACAAACAGCGCGATCTCCCCCGGCGTCTCCCCTTTCTTTGCCAAAGCGCGCAGAAAGTCCGCCTTGGTGGCTGCCGTCACCTCCGGGTCCACCAGCTGCGCCGCCGCCTCCGCGATCTGCGCGGTGACGAGGTGGGTTCCAGCCATGAGTGAAGAGATGAAGGTTTCCATGCGCGAAGTCTGGCTGCGTCCCCCCTCCTTGGCAATCACTTGAGTGATTGCGGTCTGCAACGATTTAGCCTAATCTCCCTCCATGAGCAGTCGCGACCCCGCCTTGAAGACATGCCTCAATCCCCCGTCGCAGCCAGCCCCCGCCCCGAAGACCTCCTCCTCACGGAAGCGATCCAAGTCTGCCGCAGAGCTGCGAACGATGATCGAGCAGAATCTGGGACGCAAACTGATCCGGATTCCGAGCGGCATCGTCAGATAGCCGCGTTGGAAAACTGGGCCGCGTCTGAAGGCCTTTTCGTTGACCGTTTGGTTCCTGATGAATTGGATGATCCGCGCACACGCGAGCATTACATCTTCTTTTCTGAGGCTGACCCGTCCCGCATCTACAAAATTACCAAAGGCCCGGGCTGGGGCATCTTCCCCGCCTCGCTCGCCAGCACCCGGCACAAGCCCGTGCGCTACTGGTTCGAAGACCGCCCCGCCACTCCCCTGGAATACTTTGAGCGACTCCTGATCTCCAACACCCATTTGATGCACGAGTTGAGTCGGGAGGACTACCCCATCCTCAATCGCCTCGAAGGCTTCATTCACAGCCAGGGCAGGCTTCAGGCCGTCACCTCCCAGCCTGTCTTTGATGGCACACCGGCCACTCCCGCGGCCATGGCCGCCTGGTTCATCCGGCATGGCTTCCACTTCATCCGCTCCTGGGCCTGGTTTCGCCCCTCAGACGGCCTCGCGGTCTTCGACGCCTACATGGACAACGTGATGGACTGCGAAAACGAGCTCGTTCCCTTTGACGTCATCGCCATCCTTGCGCAAGGCCCCCTGCTGGAGTCTCTGCATGCCGCCGTCGCCCGCCTCGACTCTCAATCCCACCTCGCAGACCCCTCTTGAACACCCCTCCCATCCTCGGCATCGACCTCGGCACCACGAACTCCCTCGTCGGTGTGGTCGACAGCGGCTTTCCCATCCTCCTCGCCGATGAACACGGCAGCCGCAGCACGCCCAGCGCCGTCTGCTTCGCCCAGGACGGCTCCGTCTCCGTCGGCGCCGTCGCCCTCCGCCAGCGCGCGCTGCATCCCACCCGCACCATCACCTCGGTCAAGCGCCTCATCGGCCGCCGCCCCGGCGAGGCCGGTTGGTCTCCTCCCTACTCTCTCAGTGAGTTGAAAACCTCCCCCGTCGAGGTCTCGGCAGAAATCCTCAAGCACCTCAAAGCCGTCGCCGAACGCGCCCTCGAACAGTCCGTCTCCCAGGCCGTCATCACCGTCCCCGCCTACTTCAACGACGCCCAGCGCAACGCCACCAAGCGCGCCGGTGAACTCGCCGGACTCGAAGTCCTCCGTATCCTCAGCGAGCCCACCGCCGCCGCCCTCGCCTACGGTCTCGACAAACTCTCCGAACATCAAAAAATCGCCGTCTATGACCTCGGCGGCGGCACCTTCGACATCTCCGTCCTCGAAATGCGCGACGGCACTTTTCAGGTGCTGTCCACCGCTGGAGACACCCAGCTCGGCGGTGATGACCTCGACCGCCTCCTCGCCGAATTCATCGCGCAAAAACTCGGCCTGCCCTCTCACGACATCCGCGTCATCGAAGCCGCCGAGTCCGTCAAAAAGCGCCTCTCTTCGGAAGACACCGCCTCCTACAACGGCCTCGACATCACTCGCACCGATCTCGAAAAAATCGCCCGCCCCTGGATCGAGCGCACCCGCCTCCACTGCCTCCGCGCCTTGAGCGATGCCGGCATCAAAGCGGAGCAATTGGATGAAGTCATCCTCGTCGGCGGCAGCACCCGCATGCCCTTGGTGCGCGACTACGTGCGCGAACTCTTCGCTCGCGAGCCCAACACCTCGCAGGATCCCGACGAAGCCATCGCCCTCGGTGCCACCATTCAGGCCGGCATCCTCGGCGGCAGTCTGCGCCAGGTTCTCCTCCTTGATGTCACCCCTCTGTCCCTGGGCATCGAAACCTTCGGCGGCCTGATGAACATCATCATCCCGCGCAACACCACCATCCCCGCCAAAGCCGGCGAGATGTTCACCAATGCCGTCGCCAATCAGAACAGCATGCTCATCCGCATCCTCCAGGGCGAACGCGAGCTGGCAAAGGACAACTGGGAGCTCGGCCGCATCGAGGTTCCCTTCCCCCCCGGCCCCAAAGGCAGCGCCCGCGTCGGCGTTCAGTTCAGCATCGATGCCGATGGCATCCTCCACGTCCTCGCCCGCGACACCGCCACCCACCAGGACACCACTCTCAAAATCACCGGCACCGCCGTCGATGTCGCCGACGAACGCGTCGAACAGATGATCGCCGAAAGCGTGGACTTCGCTTTTGAGGACATGAACGAACGCATCTGGACCGAGGCCAGACTCAAGGCCGAGGAGCTCCTCCCCGCCGTCGAGGCCGCCCTCTCCCAGCTCGCCGACGCCATCAGCGCCGAGGAAAAAGCCGCCGTCGTCACCCAGGCCGCCGCCGTCCGCTCTCTGCTGGACGCACCCGCTCACGACGCCAAAGCCCTCAAAGCCGCCACCCAGCTCCTCGATGACGCCACCCAGTCCCTCGCCGTCCTTCTCATCGACCGCGCCATGGAGGAGTCTTTGATCCGCCGCGGCCTGGTTTAATTTTTTCTCATTCCCAATTCACCGCCCGCCAGCTACGTTTCCCCCATTGATGATCATTCCCGCACTCCATGAGTGAGAATCCCGCCCATGACTCCCCCGTGGGATGGACGCCGCCACCGCCGGAGCACCTGGAGGCCATGCTGCCCCAATACGATGAATGGGAGATGATCGGCTGCGGCGGCATGGGCGCCGTGTACAAGGCACGGCAGATCTCGCTGGACCGCCCCGTGGCCATCAAGGTGCTCCCTCCCCAGGTGGCGGAGAACGAGGCGGACTACATCACCCGCTTCAAAAACGAGGCCCGCACGATGGCCAGGATGAACCATCCCGCCATCGTCTCCGTGTATGATTTCGGCGCCACGCCTGATGGCCTCCTCTACTTCGTCATGGAGTACATCGACGGCACCGATGTCTTCAAAATGATCCAGGCCCAGCGCCGGCTGCCCGTGGAGCACGCCCTGGCCATCACCGCCCATGTCTGCGATGCCCTGGCCTACGCCCACGAGCACAAGGTCATCCATCGCGACATCAAGCCCGCCAACATCCTCATCAACATGGACGGAGCAGTGAAGGTGGCCGACTTCGGCCTGGCCAGCATTCATGACCCCGCCCAGGACTCCGGCACCACGCAGGAGGGCTCCACCCTGGGCACCCCGGACTACGTGGCGCCGGAGGTGCTCACCATCGGCATGACCGTCGATGGCCGCGCCGATCTCTACTCCGTGGGTGTGATGCTGTACAACATGCTCACCGGCAAAATCCCGCGCGGCACCTTCCAGATGCCCAGCGAGAGAATCGGCTGTGACAAACGCTACGACGCCATCGTGCGCAAAGCCATGGAGCCGGATCCGGACAGGCGCTACCAGACGGCCCGCGAACTCCGCCGTGACCTGGATCAGATCCTCACTGTCCCGGTCGCCAAAGAAAAGCCTGCCTCCAGCTCGGCCTCCGCCCCGGCTGGTCAGCCGTTGCGCGGCATGCTGCCACGCCCTCTCCCTCCGCCCCCGCCGCCTCCACGCACGCCCTGGGGCATGATCGCCGCTGCTTTGATTGTTGTTGGAGGTGCCGTCATTCTTTTGACGTGGGGCGGAAGATCTTCCTCGTCGGCCCCCGCCACAGGCTCTGCCGAGGCCGAACCTTTGAAGCAGGAACCCGCTGTCTCATCCTCCACCCCTCCCGCCCCGGAATCAGCGCCGGCCATGGCGCCCGCCGGCCCGGACGCTCCCTCAAAACGGCCCCGGCCACCAGGACCGCCTCCGCCTCCGCCGCCCCCTCCCGTGACCGAAAGCGAGGGCTCAAAACAACTGCGCGAACTGGCCGCCAGCTTCCACACCGCGCTGGAGCGTGAAGTCCTGGCGGTCCACCGTGCTGCCTCCACGGACCTGAACACCAAATACCTCGCCGCCCTGGACCGCGCCGTTTCAGCCGCCATGACTGCCGCCCGCCTGCCCGAGGCCCTGGCCCTGCGTGAGGAAAAGCAGCTCATCACCAGCCAGAGCCCGCTGCCCGTGGAGGATGCCCCGGATCTCCCGCCCTCGCTCAGGGCGCTGCGCGCCACCTACCGCGCCAGCCTGCGCCCCATCGACGCCGCCCGCGACAGCGGCCTCGCCTCTCTCTTCACGAAATACGAGGAGGTGCTCAAGGCGAGGCAGGCAGAATGGACCCAGGCCGGAAAGCTCGAGGACGCCCGCCTCGCTGACGAGCGCATCGCCAGACTCCCGCGTGAGCGCGCCGCCGTGCTCAATGAAGCCAGGGAGCTGCTGCCGGGAGGACGCGAGATCGTGCTGCAAAAACGCGAACGCTTCACCTCCGCCGAGACCTTCACGCCGCCCCTGGAGTTCACCATCGTCGCCAAAACAAAAAAGGACGACCTGCGGCTGGCCTGCAGCGCCAAGCAGGTGATCTTCAACTGGGAGACACGCCCCGACGAACTGCGCATCGACAACGATCCCGGCGGCGCGCGCCATGTGCCGGGCATGGGCCGCATCCCGGAGGACACCTTCGTCACCATCCGCTGGCGCATCCTGCCGCACATGCAAAGCATCGAGGTGGATGGGAAACGCCGTCTCCTGCACTTCGGCGACTACTCCCGGGTCAGCAACGCGCTGGAAATCTTCCCGCTGAATGACGCCGTGACAGTCAAGTCCGCCACCGTGAAGCTGCTGGACCTCTCCGCACTCGAAGACCAGGTCTCCAGCGTCCCGGCCATGCGCGCGCCCCTTCTCACCCGCGCTGAATGGACCGGCAGGCTCACGATTCCCGCCGGCACGTACCATCCCCTGCGCCGCATCGACATCGGCGCTCCCGGCAGGAGAGATCCGAAGGCGCAGAATGATGAGCAGCGCGGCGATGTGACAAGCCTGCCCGGCATGCGCATGGAAAACGTGCGCTTTCACCTCCGTGAAGGCTCATGGCATGCCGCGGGCGGCCACTTCCAGGATGTGAAGGTCACCGCTGACCTCGGCGGCAGCTTCGAAGCGCGCGACAGCCTGTTTCAGGACTGCGTCTTCGCCAAGGAAGGCGTGTGGTACATCGCGTTTTTCAGCACCAAATGGCAGTTCACCAACTGCGTGCTCACCGGCTCATTCATGCAGGGCTGGAAGCTTCTGGATATCGGCATGAAGCTCGACTCCTGCACCCTCATCAATGTCGATCTGGTCCCCCTCGGCTACAAAGAAGACGCGGCCCAGGAAGCGGGCAAAGACTGGCTCAGCCTCCAGAACTGCCGCTTCGTCAACTGCCGCGTCCCCGAAAGCTTCGCGCTCGCCACGAAAAACTGCGTTTTTGAGAAATGCACCTTCGGCCCGCCTGAGGACAAGCTGCCGGTCAAATCCGCGCTGAAGGCTGTCATTTACGTGCAGGACTGCACCAACTCCCCCACCGCCGGGGCCGGCCGTTCCATCGAGACCAGGCCTGCCACGCAGCTCACCACCAACGCCGGCGCTTCCCTCCCCTGCACCTTCACCAACGGCCGGCTCGATTTCCAAAGTCCGCCGCAGTAATGCCATGACGCATTGAAAGCAGCTCTGTTTTCAGACGCAGCCTCCTCGCCTGAGAGCGCTCCTGTTCGCCTTGGCATCGTTTCCGAAAGAGATCCAGGATTTCTCCGCTTCCACGCACCTGCTTCGCTCGCCGCAGTCTTGGGGGGAACAGTCCGCGTCTTCATGGTGGCACAGGTCCGTTAGAGTTTAGAAAACCTGGGTGTCCATCCTCATCGCACCCTCCACGGCGTGGCTCCGGTCTGTCTTCGACTGCCCGCCGTGGCTATCCTTCACATACACCCTCCATCGCTTGCCCGTCCTCTCCTCCATCAGCGTATAAACATGGCCTGCCTTCGCGTTGATCTCCAGGATCGGCGTCGTCGTGGATACAAACCCGCGCATCACCTGCGTACCCGGCCGCACCGTTGGGCCGGAAAATTGATTCACCGACGCATTCTGCAGTGCATCCGCAAACATTAGGCTCGCGGGCTGCCAGTAGTAGCTCACCCCCACCCTGTGCCTGCCAGGCGTCACCTGCAGCGTGGTGTTCCCCTTGAACGACATCGGAAAACACGCGCCATTCTTTACCGGCTTCTGCCCGTCCAGGGAGCACAGCCTCACATTGCCTCCGCTGGCGATCACAGCCCGGCCCTCAGGGCCAAGATTCCCCGCAAAGTTGTGCACCCCGGAGGAGCAGCTGGCCAGGGCCGTCAGCGCCAGGATCGGCGCCGCCAGGCGAATAAAAGAAGTCGTGTTCATAGTCGGTCGTTTGGGTGGGTGGATGGTGGTTGGGTGTGGTAGATAAAAAAATCATCGTTCTCGCCGGTCCGGCTTTCACCGGACTCAAAAACTCCGCCCTCAGAATCCTCCCCAGCTTGAGCGGTGGCTGCCCATCCCGGTGTGGATGTTGTATCCGTTCGCCTGCGCCCAGCGCCGCCCCCCGGCATCCAGCGCTTCAGATCCGCAGTTCAGGTAGTCCTCAGCCATGTTCACGTCCCCGTACGCCATCAGCACCGAGTTCAAGTCCTCCTCGGAGCCAGGTATCCCCAGCTTGATCGCCAGCAGCAGAATGCGCGTCCGGCTTTCCGGATGCGCCACCACCTGCTGGCAGAGCGAGATCGTCACCGCCCGCTTGTTTCGCGCCAGCAGCCGGTCATACAGCCGCCTTCCACCGTCGCGATTGGTCCACGAGCCCGAGCCCGCATTGAGGTAGGAGGCAGTCTGCAGCACCTCCGAGTCGATCTCCGCAAACTGCTCCGCGCTCGTGATGCGCGCCAGCGCCGCCGCCTCCTGGCTCCCCGCCCTCGATGCCACCAGCCCGTACACCTGCAGCCGCTCCTCATTCGAAGGCTTCCAGTTCAGCCGCGCCAGGCTCTCCAGAGCCGCCTTGCGGATCTGCGGCGGCTGCTTCTTCGAGCGCGCCGTCTGCGAAAGCCTCCCCAGGTTCCCCTGCTTCTCCCAGCGCATCACCTGGCTGGAAGTTGTCGTACTGGAGCATCCGCCGCTCAGCAGCATCAGGCCGATGCCGCACATGCATGGTATCAGGTGGGTCGTTTTCATGGTTGTTTAGGGTTGGGAAAAGTGTTGCCTTTACAGGCATCAAGGTGCCTCACCGAGAACAAGCATCAGGCTGTCTGGGTGTATTGCTCATGTCTTACCATGACGAAAAACCCCGGAGATGTGACCAACTTTTTTTATTTGCCCCCGTGGCAGCCATTCGCAGCCGCAGTCACTGCCGCGCATCCGCTTACGCCAACCATAAAATCGACCGGCCAAAAACCAGCGTCCTCTTTATCCATCTCTCTGAGCCGGTATATCTCGCTCTGTCCGCTCAACGCACGGCCCCGCTGCCGCCCTGCTGGAAATAAGCGTCGCGGATGCGGCGCAGTTCCTCCAGGCGGGCGGAGATTTCCGTGTGTTCCCGCGCCTTTTCAGCCTTCTGCTGCGTCACGAAATGGTTGTTGCTGCCAAGATTGCGCCAGGGGCCGGCGGGGACTTCGTTCACATCCACAAAGCGCCAGTCGCAGCGGCCGCTGCTGGAGATGCCCAGGTAGTCACGCACTGCGGGGGAGATGTCGAGCCCGGCGCCGCGGTTGCTGGTGTTCTTCGGGCGTGCATTGCCGAAAACGTACTCGTGGTCATCCGTCACAAACGGGCCGCAATCTTCCCACTGCGCATAGCAGACGCGGTTGCCGTAGCGGATCGCGATCCACTGCCCCTTCAGCACCGTCTTGCCGGAGCGCACAAAACGCTGCTTGAACCACGGGATCACCCGCGAGGCCTCCGGCTTGTGGGAGTCAAAATCAATCACGTCATTGTAGGGCAGCGCCACATAAAACGGGTTCTGCTTCGGCACGAAGCTGGCCGGTATGAAATTTTCCCTCCGCTTGGTGGGGTCCGGGTCGTCGTAGCCGCCGTAGTTCTGCATCCACTGCGTGTCCCAGGAGCTTTTGTCGTTCGGCGTGGGATTGTTTTCCGTCGGCTCCTCGCCCACCCAGAACACTGTCGCCACGATGTCCAGCTTCCACGGATACCGCGCATAGCCGAGATGCGGCATCGCTGACGAACTGTAGTTGGGCAGCGTGGCCGAAATATTGCGCGGTGGGGACGGCTGGGACACGGGCTTGGTCACCACCGGGGGGGTGGGTTTGCTTTTGGCCGTGGGAGAGCTCACGCCGCTCTTTTTCAGCGCCGCCGCGGTTCCTGCGGCTGTGACCTTGGAAGCTCCCTGGCCAAATGACGACACCGTCGCCACGAGAGACGCGACGACGACGAAGGAACTTAAAAAACGCTCGGCGGGCATGGGGGAAGGGGTCGATTTGGCGTTAATTCTAGCAAACTACCATGGGAAACTGCAATCTGCAATTCTCCAGGTAAGGGGCAGCGGCCCCATGGGTGACAGTGGTTGGTCCCCACAAAACGACTGCGCGGAATCATGGACAGGGGTGGAGACGCTCTTGTTCAAAACACAGATCATCGCACCGGGGCTCAGAATCCGCTCGCAGCGGCCATAACCTCAATAACGGCGCAGCGTGGAGTCTTGGGGAGGCCGCGTGTCATCCGTCCTGGGATAGTCCAGCGTGTAATGCAGCCCCCGGCTTTCGTGCCGGCGGATGGCGCACTCCACGATGAGCGAGGCCGTCTCCACCAGATTCCGCAGTTCCAGAATCTCGCTCGTCACGCGGTTGTTCCAGTAAAACTCCTGCACCTCCCGCTTGAGGTTCCGGAGGCGGGCCGCCGCACGCTGCAGGCGCTTGTTCGTGCGCACAATGGAGACGTAGTCCCACATCAGGCGGCGGATTTCATCCCAGTTGTGGTAGATCACCACCAGCTCGTCATTCTCCACCACGCCGCTGGTCTCCCAGGGGCGCAGCTCATAGCTCTGCTCGGCCACCTTCCCCCGCGGGATCTTCTTGATCAGATGCGCCACGGCCCGCTGCGCGGTCACACAGCACTCCAGCAGCGAATTGCTGGCCAGCCGGTTCGCCCCATGCAGGCCGGTGCAGCCCACCTCCCCCACGGCGCAGAGCCCCCGGATGCTGGTGGCGCCGTTCACGTCCGTCAGCACCCCACCGCATTGATAATGAGCGGCGGGCACCACCGGAATCGGCTCCTTGGTGATGTCGATTCCCACATCCAGGCAGGCCTTCTGGATGTTCGGGAAATGCCCCGCGATGAACTCCGGCGTCCGGTGGCTGATGTCCAGATACACGCACGGGCCCCCCGTCTTTTTGATCTCATGGTCGATCGCGCGTGCCACAATATCACGCGGAGCCAGCGAACCCCGGGCGTCATACCGCTGCATGAACTCCTGCCCGTCCTTCCCGATCAATCGCGCCCCTTCTCCCCGCATCGCCTCGCTGATCAGGAACGAGCGGTTCTGCGGATGGTACAGGCAGGTGGGATGGAACTGGATGAACTCCATGTCCGAGATCGTCGCCCCGGCCCGCCAGGCCATCGCCACGCCGTCCCCCGTCGCCACGCGTGGATTCGTCGTGTACAAATACACCCTGCCGCAGCCCCCCGTCGCCAGGATCACCCGGTCAGAGCGGAATGTGTGCACCACCCCGCTGGTCTCATCCAGCACATACAGCCCCAGCACCCGGTCCTCCGAAACCAGCCCCAGCTTCGCCGTCGTCAGCAAATCGATGGCATAATGATTCTCGTAGATCGTGATGTTCGGATTCGCCCGCACCGTGGCCAGCAGCTTCTCCGTGATCTCCCGCCCCGTGGCGTCCGCCGCGTGCAGCACCCGCCGCGCCGTGTGCCCGCCCTCGCGGGTCAGGTCAAATTCCAGGTGCCCGTTCACCGCCTCCCGCTGGTCAAAATGCACCCCCCACTTCACCAG
Source organism: Prosthecobacter sp. (assembly GCF_044227185.1). Classification (GTDB taxonomy): domain Bacteria; phylum Verrucomicrobiota; class Verrucomicrobiia; order Verrucomicrobiales; family Verrucomicrobiaceae; genus Prosthecobacter. The sequence goes on from NZ_JBGAFO010000004.1 coordinate 594,290, forward strand.
GTCCGCAATCCGCGCCGGCCCTTCGCTCACAATCGTGCGCACCGCCGCCTCTTTGCACAAGCCCGCCCCGGCGATCAGCGTGTCGCTCACGTGCTTCTCGATGGAGTCGTTCTCCGCCGTCACGCAGGCGATGCCGCCCTGCGCCCAGTTCGAATTCGAGTCCAGCGCCCCCCGCTTCGTGATCATCACCACCCGGCCGTGCTCCGCGGCGTGCAGTGCCGCCACCAGCCCGCCAGCCCCGGTTCCGACGATGATAAAGTCTGCCTCAATCATGAATTGTGGTGACTCTTTCGTCGCGGAACCGCCAACATGCAAATGCGCTACCAGCTCGTGCCCAAACTCCAGCGCGTCGCCAGGTCCAGCAGATCCGGCCGCAGCGGCCACTCATCCGCCCGCGGCTCCTGCCCTTCATGCCGCTTGCTCGCCCCCTTGAGCGCCATGCAGCCCGTGTTGTCGCCAATCTGACGGATCGTCTCGATCTCCTCCGTGGACAGGCACTGCTCCGGCAGCGCCGCCAGATCATCCAGCTTGCTCTCAATCGTCCGCGCCCCTTCGCCATGCTCCTGGATCAGCGTCGGCACCACGCTCTTCACCGCCGTGTTCCCCAGCGTCCACAGACAGGCGAGCTGCAGCATCGAAAGCCCATGCTTTTCGGCAATTGGCCGCACCTTCTCCAGCTTCTCCACCCCATGCTCGATCCAGTCGCCTGGACGATGGGTGCGGTGGTCCCCGTCGCGGAACTTGTGCCCCGGCTTCACATCGTCATGGAACAGGCCGCCGTAGTCCACCACCCGCGCCAGAATATCCACGTTGTTTTTCGCCGCCGCTCCCAGCACATGCTGCCCCGGCCAGGGCTCAAACGGGTTCAAAATGATCATCGCCCAGTCCATGCGGTCGCCGAAGCGCTCAAAGCACTCGATCATGTCCAGCGTGAACCCGTTCGCCGGCCCCGGCGCGATGCCGAGGCGGTCTGTCAGCCCTTCCGTCTTCAGCTTGCCAAACGCGTCCCACACCTTCTCGCTCGTGTAGCTGATGCTGTCCGGATTGTGCAGCATGAGCAGGTCAAACTTCGAGGTCTGGCAGCGTTCCAGGCTCTTCTCCGTCGCCATCTTCAGGTAATCATAATACTTCTCCGGCCCGCGCAGCGTCGGGTCCGTGAAACGTGGATAACCGCGCGACCCCTGGCGAATGCCCTCGTAAATGTCGTGCCCCACAATCCCCACCAGGCAGTACTCCTCACGCGGGATCCCCTGCAGCGCCTCGCCCAGCAGCGCATCCGCACGGCCCACGCCATACACATCCGCCGTCACAAACGTCCTCACCCCCTTCTCAAACGAGTCCCGCATGAGCTGCTTGTAGTGCTCTTCGGAGAGCTGTTCTCCATAGTGCATAAAGCGGCCGCCGCTCCAGGTGCCGTAGGCTGTTCGTGTGAGATTCATAAAAAGGGAAAGAGTTCGGGTTGGAATTTTGAGGGGGTGAATACATAGCGACTCCGCCCCGTGTTTCAAACACGGATCACACCCGAACCCACCGCGGCGCAGGATTTGACAAAATCAGCCACAGGCTCCATCGGCGTTCCCCATGAAAAGGCCGTCCGCCCCGCGCAAAACCAGCAAACCGGCCCCAGCGAAGCCCACCAGCCTCGCCACCCTCCTCACCGAGGTCCGCCACCTCATCCAAAGCGCCCGCCGCAACGTCTCCACCATCATCGACACTTTCCAGGTGATGACCAACTTCGAAATCGGCCGCCGCATCGTCGAGCACGAGCAGAAGGGCGCGAAGCGTGCGGCGTATGGCGCGGAGCTGTTGAATGAACTCTCAGCGCGGCTCACAGAAGAGTTTGGACGTGGCTTTTCGCGCTCAAATCTCGAGTACATGAGGAAGTTTTTTCTCGAATGGCAAAAGCATGCTCCAATTTCCCAGACGGCGTCTGGGAAATTGGGCGGCCAAAAAATAATCCAGACAACGTCTGGACAATCCGCGCTGATAGAGATTTCCCAGACACCGTCTGGGGAATTCAAACGGCCCTTCACCCTCAGTTGGTCGCACTATGTCGTGCTCATGACCATCAAAGACCCGGACGAACGCAGTTTTTACGAAATCGAATCTGCTCAGTCCAATTGGAATGTTCGCGAACTCAAACGCCAGAAAGCCTCCTGCCTCTACGAGCGCCTCGCCCTCAGTCGGGACAAGGAGGGCATCCGCAGGCTTGCCCGTGAAGGCCAGGTCATCACCCGCCCCGAGGATCTCCTCAAAGAACCCCTCGTGCTCGAATTCCTCGGTCTGGAGGACAAAGCATGCTACTCCGAAAACGATCTCGAGCAGGCCATCATCAACCGCCTCGAACACTTCCTCCTCGAGCTCGGCAAAGGCTTCCTCTTCGAGGCACGCCAGAAGCGCTTCACCTTCGATGAAGACCACTACTTCGTCGATCTCGTCTTCTACAACCGCCTCCTTCGCTGCTACGTCATCATCGACCTCAAGCTCGACAAGCTCACCCATCAGGACCTCGGCCAGATGCAGATGTACGTAAACCACTACGACCGCGAAGTGAAGCTCCCCGACGAGAACCCCACCATCGGCCTCCTCCTCTGCAAGTCCGCGAAAAAGACCATCGTCGAGCTCACCCTGCCCAAGGACGCAAACATCCACGCCAGGGAATACAACCTCTACCTGCCGTCCAAGGAGCTGCTGAAGCAAAAGCTCGACGAATGGAGCGCCGCTGCCGCGCGCCTCACCCCGCCGCCTTGACCAGCAAATCCGCGATCTTCTCCGCCGAATTCTTCACCGCCAGCTTCTGCGCCGCCTTCTTCATCTCCCCCGCCTTGCGCGGATCGTTGATGATGCTGCGCACCGCATCCGCCAGCGTGTCCGCGTTCAGCTCGCTTTCCTTCATCAGTTTCGCGGCCCCGGCTTTGTCAAAAATCTCCGCATTCTTCGTCTGGTGGTCCTCCGCCGCATGCGGGTACGGCACCAGCAGGCTCGGCACTCCAAAGTACGCCAGTTCGGACATCGATGACGCTCCAGACCTCGCGATCGCCAGGTCAGCCACGCGATACGCCAGCTCCATCCGGTGGCAAAACGCCGCCACATGCTGCTTCAGCATCGGGATCTTCGCATACACGTTCTTCACCTCTTCGTAGTCCGTCGGTCCTGCGATGTGCAGCACCTGGATGCCCATCTTTTCAAACTGCTCCAGCGCCATGCCCACCGCGCGGTTCACCCCGCGCGCGCCCTGGCTGCCGCCCATCACCAGCAGCGTGCGCTTGTCCTTGTCCAGCTTGAAAAAGGCATGCGGATCATCGCTGCTCTGCTTGCGCATGTTGCTGCGGATCGGCGTGCCCACCACCCGCACGTCCCCGTGCTTGGGAAAGTGCGCCTTGCAGGCCTCCAGGCCGCACAGCACCGTGTCGCTGTAGCGCGCGTTCAGCCGGTTCGCCTTTCCGGGGATCGCATTGCTCTCGTGAATCAGCGTGGTGCAGCCCTCCTTCCGGCCCGCATACAAGGGCGCAAACGAGGTGAAGCCCCCCATCCCCAGCACCACGTCCACCTCGTGGTCACGGATGATCTTCCGGCAGGCCTTCGTCCCCTGCCAGAGCCCTTTGAGGAAGCCAAACATCTTGGGCGACCACGGCTTCGGCATCGCCAGAAACGGCATCTTCTCAAACCGCAGCTCCGGGTGCCCCGAGGCGGCCAGCGTGTCGATCTTCTTTTCACTGATGAGCAGGGTCACGTCATGACCCCGTGAGGCCAGGACCTCACCGACGGCAATCCCAGGGAACAAATGCCCCCCGGTGCCACCGCACGCGATAAGCACGTGGATGGACTTCGAATTTTTCTGTTTCACTACGAGTCAAAAGGCTAAAGCTGTGGTGTCCAGCGGCGCTTTCTGCGGATCACAGGTAGCTGATCCCAGGTCAGATGCACGCCCTGGCGGTGGATGTTGATCAGGATGCCCACCGCGACCATCGCGGCGACGAGACTGGACCCTCCGTAACTTACGAAAGGCAGCGGCAACCCCTTGTTCGGCAGCAAAGCAGTGGTCACGCCCATGTTCAAGAGCGCTTCCATGCCCAGCAAAAAAGTAAGCCCGGCCCCTAGGAGCTTGCCAAAACGGTTCGGCGCATAGGCCGAAACCACCATCCCGGCCATCACCAGCACCGCAAAGGCCAGCACCACCGCCGCCGTACCCCGCAGCCCCAGTTCCTCCCCCACCATCGGGAAAATGAAGTCCGTGTGCGCCTCCGGCAGGTAGGAAAGCTTCATGCGCCCCTCCCCCAGTCCGCGCCCCTCCAGCCCGCCGGAGCCAAAGGCCAGCTTGGACACCCACTGCTGCAGCCCCAGGTCCTCCTTGTGCTTTTCCAGGTCAAAAGTCACCATGATGCGGTCAAACCGGTTTGGCAGCCACTTGATCCCCGCCGCCAGCCCCCCGCCGCACAGCAGCACGATGATCGCCAGGTAGCGGATCTTCGTCCCCGCCACAAACATCACCCCCAGCCCCACCGTCGAGGCCAGCAGCGCGCTCCCCAGGTCAAATTCGCAGCCGATGAGCGCCACGATCCCCAGCAGAAGCAGGCCCGGCAGCACAAATCCGCGCCAAAACGTCCGCGTCAGCGCCTGGTGCGTACCAAACCAGCCCGCCAGCGCGATGATCAGCGCGATCTTGGCAAACTCGGACGGCTGCACCCGGAACCCGCGCAGCCCCAGGGCCTGCAGCCCGATCCAGCGCTTCGACCCGTTGATCTTCACGCCGATCATCGGCACGTAGCACAGCGCCAGCAGCACCGCCGCGGCGATCAGCACATGCCAGCGCCAGCGCAGCCACACGTTGTAGTCGATCAGGGCCATCGCCACGCACAGCACCGTGGCCGCTCCCAGCCAGCCCACCTGCCGCCACAGCGTCACATAGTCCTCCCCGCCCTCCTGGGCGATCTCGAAGGTCGTGCTCGCCAGCATGGTGATGCCCAGCGCCACCAGGGACAGCGCCGCCAGAATGAGCAGAAGGATGGAATATTTCGCCATGGGGCAGCCGGAGGAGCGCGGTTACTTCGCAGGAATCACCAGCTTCATCCCGTCGCGCATCGCATTGGGATTCTTGATGTTGTTCGCCTTCTGAATGGCCGCCACGGAGACCCCGTATTTCGAGGCCAGGCGGTACAGCGTCTCACCGGACTTCAGAATATGCGTGCGCGCCGCCGTCGCCTTCGCCACGGGTTTCGGCGGAGACTCGGCGGTCGTTGTTTTCTTCGCCGGCTCGGCCTTGTCCTTCTTCGGTGCCGCGGGCGTTTCAGCGATCTTCTTCAGCATCTGCGTTGGCGGGGGCACAGGCGTCGGTTTTGCCAGCGGCTTGGGCTCCGCCTTGGCCACGGGTTTCGGCTCGTCGCGGTCCCGCGGCCTCACAGCCACCGGCTTTTCCGCTTCTGCTTTGGCCAGGGTTTCCTGCATCTGCGCCACCGCATTGGGTTTCTTGGGCGCGGGCAGCGCGGCGCTGACGTTCGCGGCAGGCGTGGGTGCCGTGGCCGGCGTGTCAGCCGCGGCCACCAGGGAGGTCGTCGCCGGTGGTGCTTCCTTCGGCGCCACCAGTGAGATCGGGGTCATCGTGGCCGCGGACAGGCTGGCGGGCGCGTCGGACGGCTTCACCGCCTCGCTGGGCACCTTGGTGTTCGGGGCTGGCGGCTGGTCACGCACCACCGGCACGGCCTTCGGCACCTCTTCCGTCGCCACCATCGGCTTCAGGGTCTTCGGGTTCACCGGGATCGCGCTCGGTACGGCCTGCCTCGGCACGCGCAGCATCGTTCCAGGGCCAATTTGAAGTCCTTTGTCGATCATGTTGAGCTTGGTGATCTCCGCTTCCGTGGAGCCAAACTTCGCCGCGATGGACTTGATCGAATCCCCGGAGCGCATCTCATAGTTGTCATACTGCGCCGTGTCCGCCGCCGCCTTCGCCTGCGCGGTCACCACCTCGGGCGCGGTCGTCGGCAGTCCGCTGCTGCTGCTCAGCGCGCGCGCCGCCTGCGTCGCCGCCTGCTGCGGTTTCTCGTCATCACCCATGAAGTCATAAATGATGATCCCACCGATCAGCACCACGTGGATCAGCAGCATCACCACAAACATGCGGGCCATGCCCGAGTTTGGCTCATGCTGGTTCCATTCACCCTCTTCCGTCACCAGTGCCACACGGTGCCGGTGCCGCTCGCCATCCATGAGGTTGAGCAGCAGCTTGGTTTCTTTGGTCTTGGGTTTCATCTTCATAGGACCTTGGGTCTTGAGTTGTCGGGATGCAGTTAATTTTAAATTCAATTCAGTTCAGTTCAGGGCGTTCACAGCCTCGCGAAACACCTCGCCGCGCTGGGCATAGCCGGTGTACATGTCAAAAGAGGAGGTGCCGGGGCTCAGGATGATGGCGTCTCCCGCCTGGGAGACTTCGGTGGCCAGCCGAACCGCCTCCGCCATGTCCTTGGCGCACTGGCAGGGCAGCAGGTCGCCAAAGGTGCTCTGAAGCTGGGAGGCAATTTCGCCAATGAGCACCATCGCGCGCACCTGCCCGTTCAGCTCCGCCCGCAGCGGCCGGTAGTCCAGCTCCTTGTCCTTGCCGCCGGCGATCAGCACGATCGGCCGCTCCTGCGAGCGCAGGCAGGCTTCCAGCGCGTGCAGGTTCGTGGCTTTGGAGTCGTTGATGTATTCGCGGTCGCGCAGCGTGCGCACCAGTTCGCAGCGGTGCCTGGGCGGCTCGTAGCTTTCCATCGCCTTCAGCATGCTGGAGTACTGCAGGCCAAACACACGCCCGGTCATCAGCGCCGCCAGCACGTTTTCCATGTTGTGTTTGCCGCGCAGCTTCAGGCCGCCCGCGCTGCCGATCTCCTTGCCCAGATGGTAAAACTTGCCGTCGCTGTAGGTGTAGCCCGCCTCCGCTCCATACGCGGAAAACGTCCAGCGCTCCGCCGCACCTGTGGAGACGCTCTCGCCTGCCCGCACGATCGCCACATCGTCCGCCGTCACGTTTTCAAAGATGCGCGCCTTCGCCTTGAAGTACGACTCCATGTCCGGATAACGGTCCAGGTGGTCCGGCGCAAAATTCAGCCACAGGCTGGCCTTTGCGCGGAAGTCGCGGATGGTTTCGAGCTGGAAGCTGCTGATCTCGAGCGCGAGCACGTCGTAGCGTACGCCGCCGGCCACCACTTCACTCAGGGACACCCCATGATTCCCGCAGGGCAGCGACTTCATCCCGCAGCCGTTGAACAGCGTCGCGATCAGCTCCGTGCACGTGCTCTTGCCGTTTGTTCCCGTGATCGCCGCCATCGGCATGTCCGTCAGGTGGAAGGCAAACTCCGTCTCGCCCACCAGCGGCACCCCCGCGTCGGTAAACTTCTTCGGCAGCGGCCAGTGCTCGTCCAGCCCCGGGCTGATGATCACCTGCTGAAACTCTCCCGGCCTCACCACCAGATCACGCGCGGCCTGCCCCAGCACGCAGTGGAAATCCTCCACCGGCTTCGCCTTGTCGCCTTCGTCAAAGATCGTCACCTCCGCGCCATGCAGGCGCGCCAGACGCGCGGCGCCGAGGCCGCTGCGTCCGGCACCGAGAATGGCAAAATGTTGTGAGGCGAAACGCATGATTGGTTTTTAACGAAGCTTCAGCGTGGCCAGGCCGAGCATGGCGAAGAGCAGCGAGAGGATCCAGAAGCGCACGATCACCTGGTTCTCGTGCCAGCCCCCGAGTTCAAAATGATGATGGATCGGCGCCATCTTGAAGATGCGCTTCCCGCGCTTCTTGAAGCTCCACACCTGCAGGATCACGCTCATGGCCTCCATCACAAACACGCCGCCGACCAGCGCCAGCACGATCTCCTGCTTGCAGCCGATCGCCAGCGCCGCGATGCAGCCACCCAGCGCCAGGGAGCCCGTGTCTCCCATGAACATCTTCGCCGGGTGCGCATTGAACCACAGGAAGCCCAGGCAGGCCCCCGCCATCGCCATTGCCACGATGGGCAGCTCGTTCGCCAGGCTGTTGTGCGCCACGCCCAGATACTCCGAATACTTCGCGTTGCCGCAGATGTAGCCAAACGCCGCATACGCCAGCGAGGTCGTGATCGAGCAGCCCGTGGCCAGCCCGTCCAGGCCGTCCGTCAGGTTCACCGCGTTGGAGGCGCCCACGATGATCAGCGCAAACAGGCCGATCGCAAAGATGCCCATGTCAGAAATCACCGCATCCTTCACAAACGGGATGTACAGCGCGCGCAGCGTGATGCCGTTGTCTCCCGGCACCGCATACGCAAACATCACACCCGCCACCACCGCCACCGAGGTCTGCCACACCAGCTTCGTACGCGCGCTCACGCCTTTGGAGTTCTTCTTGCTGATTTTGAGGTAGTCGTCCCTGAAGCCCAGCGCACCGAGGCCGATCGTGGTGAAAAGCACCGTCCACACCATGATGTTGTCCCACTTCGCCCACAGCAGCGTGGAGATCACGATGGCGGAGAGAATCAAAATGCCGCCCATCGTTGGCGTGCCCGCCTTCTTGCCATGCAGTTCATGCAGCTTGTGCACTTCCTCCGCCGTGCGGATCGGCTGGCCGATCTTCAGGGAGATTAGCTTGCGGATCAGCCGCTCGCCATACATCAGCGACAAAGCAAAGGCCGTCAGCGCCGCCGCGCCCGCGCGGAACGTGTGGTACTTGAAGAGGTTGAGAATCTTGTACAGAGCGGCGTCATCGCTGATCCAGTGATGAGCGGTGAGCCATTCCCTAAGTTCGTAAAGCCAGTACATCATGAGGCGGAAAAATGCGTGAGGACCTGTTCCATGCGCGCGGAGCGGCTGCCCTTCAGCAGCACCACGTCCCCCTCGCGCAACCACTCACGCAGACGCGCGGCACAAGCGGCATGATCGGGAAAATGTTCGGAGAGCACGGTCTTCGAGGCGTCGGTGATCCACGCGGCCTCGCTGCCGCCCACGCTGAAGACGGCGTCCAGCCCCAGCGAACTGGCATACTCTCCCACCCGGCGGTGTTCGGTTTCGGCAATCGGCCCCAGCTCGCCCATCCGGCCCAGCACCGCCACGCGGCGGCTGCCAAACGACCCCAGCGTGCTGAGCGTCCGCAGACCGGCCATCATGCTGTCCGGGTTCGCATTGTAGGAATCATCGATGAAGTGAATGCCGCCCACGACCTTCGGCTCCACCCGGCCGCCCGTCAGCTTTGCCTGGTTCAGCGCATCCGCGATGTCCGCGGGCGCAATGCCCTGGCGCCAGCCCATGCAGGCCGCCAGCGCGGCGTTGCCCACCATGTGCTCGCCCAGAATCGGCAGGCGCGTTTCCACCTTCTCCCCGCCGAAATCCAGCGTGAAGGTCGTCCCCGTTGCATCCGCGCGCAGGTTGGAGGCCGCCACATCACCGCGCCCCACACCAGCCATCGAAACGCTGGCCTGGCAGTGCCGGGCGATCACTTCGCTGTACTTGTCATTCGCATTGAGCACCACCACGCCGCCCGCGCGCACGTTCGCCGCCAGCGTGCCCTTTTCCCACGCGATGGCGTCCTGCGTGCCCATGTATTCAATGTGCGCCATGCCCACGTTCGTGAGGATCCCGGCATCCGGCCTGGCGATGTCCGTCAGCACCTTGATCTCCCCCGGATGGTTCATCCCCATCTCGGCGACGCAGCAGCGGTCTCCTTCACGCAGGGACAGCAGCGTCAGCGGCAGGCCGATGTGGTTGTTCAGATTGCCCGCCGTGGCGCGCGTCTGGCATTTGCGCGCCATCACGATCGCCACCAGATCCTTCGTGGAAGTTTTGCCGTTGCTGCCGGTCAGCCCGATGATCAGCGGCGCATGCAGTTCACGGTAGCCGCGCGCCATGTTTTGCAGCGCCAGCAGCGTGTCCGCCACTTCGATCACGGCGCAGGGCAGCGTGCCCCAGGCCGGGTTGACTTTGCTGACCACCACGGCCGCCGCTCCGGACTCCGCCACCTGCGGCACGAAATCATGCGCGTCAAACTTGTCTCCCACCAGCGCCACAAACACATCGCCCGCGCTGATCTTGCGCGAGTCCGTGTTCACGTTTGTCACCAGACGCGCGCCGTCGCCACGCAGGGTGCCTGCGGCGAACTGGGCCAAAGTCTGAAGTGAAACGGGGATCATCGGTTGAAACGGTCGGGGCGGTCCGGCCGCTCGGGGCCGGGCCGGTCAGGAGGAGGTCGGTTGGGCGGGCGGTCAAAACCACCGCGCATGGCTTCGCGCTCCGCGGCTCTTTCTTCGCGTTCCGCGGCGCGGTCGGCCTTGAGCTGATGCAGGAAAATCCGGGCGATTTTGCGGTCATCAAACGGATGCTTCTTGCCCTGGATGTCCTGATAGTCCTCGTGCCCTTTTCCGGCAATGAGCACCAGGTCTCCGTCCCAGGCGTTTTGCAGCGCGGTCTGAATCGCCTCGCGGCGGTCCACGATGACGGCGTGCTTCTGCGGCCGTGCAAAGCCGGCCTTCGCATCGTTGAGGATCTGCTGTGGATCTTCCGTGCGCGGATTGTCAGAGGTCAGCACGCAGATGTCGCTGCCTGCTTCAGCCGCCGCCGCCATCTTCGGCCGCTTCGTGCGGTCCCGGTCTCCGCCGCAGCCAAACACCGTGATCAGCCGCCGCGGACGCAGCGCGCGCGCGGTGCGCAGCGCATTCTCCAAACCGTCCGGCGTATGGGCATAGTCCACATAGACGTGAAAGCGTGAGTTTTCAGACACCCGCTCCATGCGCCCCGGCACCTGCGGCGAATTCTGCAGGCTCTTGATGGCTTCCCGCAGGTTCAGCCCCACGCCCTGCGCCGCGGCCAGCGCTCCCAGCGCGTTGTACACATTGAAGTCGCCGATCAGCGGCAGCCGCACCAGGAAGCTGCGCCCCCTGGCCTCAAGCTCAAAGGTGGTCCCCGTCATGTCATAGCGCACGTTGATCGCGCGGTACTCGCAATGCACGCCGAAGCCGAAACGGACGACGCGCCCCGTGTGCTCAAAGCGCTGCACCAGCTTCCGCCCCCAGGAGTCGTCCCCGTTGATGATCAAAGCCGAGCGTGGTGACGCATCCGCCGTCATCTGAAACAGACGCACCTTGGCCTCGAAGTACTTCTCCATCGTGCCGTGGTAGTCCAGGTGGTCCTGCGTCAGGTTCGTGAAGATCGCCGCCGCAAACGGCAGCCCAAACACGCGGTCCTGATCCAGCGCATGGGAGGACACCTCCATCACACAGGCGCGGCAGCCGTTGTCACGCATGCTGGCCAGCAGGCCCTGGATTTCCAGCGACTCCGGCGTGGTGTGCGTGGCGGGCACGTGCTCGCCGTGGCCCAGGTCATAAAACACCGTGCCCAGCAGCCCGCTGCGCATCTGCGCGGAGTTGAAAAGATGATGCAGCAGGAACGCCGTCGTGGTCTTCCCGTTCGTGCCGGTGACGCCTGCAATCGTCAGCGCCTTCGCGGGGTGCCCGTTCAGCGCCGCGGCCGCCTGCGCCAGCGCAATGCGCGAGTGCCGCACATGCACCCATGGCACGGTGGCGTCCTCCGGCGGCGCCTGCTCCGAGATGATCGCCGCGGCGCCCTGCTCGACCGCCTTCGGAATGAAGGCATGGCCGTCCGCATGCGTGCCGCGGATGGCCACAAAGGCGATGCCGGGGCCCGCATTGCGTGAATCATAAGCAAAACCCGAAATTTCGGTGTCGAGGCTGCCGGAGACCGCCGGCTTGTCGAGATGGGGGATCAGGTCGCGCAGCTTCACGGTTCGCCTCCTTTCGCAGCCACCTTGATGGGACGTTCATGGCGGATCGCCAGGTGGTCCAGCGTCTCCCGCACCACCTCGGCAAAGATCGGCGCGGCAATGCGCCCGCCACGCACCATGGCGGAGCTTTCTGCCTTTGGATCATCCAGCATCACCAGACAGACGAGCCGCGGATCGTCAATCGGCGCCATGCCCACAAACGAGGTGAGGTAGGTGCCGTCGATGTAGCGTTTCTTTTCGGGATCATAGCGCCGGGTTGTGCCGGTTTTGCCTCCCACCCGCACCTCGGCCAGCGCCGCGCGCTTGCCCGTGCCCTCCACCACCACTCCTTCCAGGAAATCGCGCAGGGTCGCGGCGGTTTTGGAGCTGCAGGCCTGCCACACCGGCTGCGGTGGGATCACTTCGGTTCCCCCCCCCGGTTTGACGATGCGGTCGATGAGGCGTGGCTTCATGAGCACGCCTCCGTTCGCAATGGCTCCGTAGGCCATGCACATTTGCAGGGGGGTGACGTTGACTTCGTATCCGATTGGCATGCGTGAGTAGGTGGGGTCGCTCCATTTCCCGGTGTTCATGCGCCCGGCTTCTTCGCCGACGAGGCCGATGCCGGTGGGAGCACCAAATCCAAACCGTGTGGCATAATCCAGCATCATTTCCTTTCCAACTCGTTTGCTGATTTTGTACATCCCGATGTTGCTGGAATGAACCAGCACGCCCTTCACCGTCTGCATGCCCAGCGGCTCGTCGTCGCTCAGCTTTACCTTACGCACCGGGTCCTCATAATACATGTTCCCGCAGTCGATCATTTCCCCCGGCGTCACTTTCCGGTTGTCCAGCGCCGCCGCCAGCGTCACCACCTTGAAGATGGACCCCGGTTCATACGGCGCTGCGATCACATGATTGGTCCATGTGCTTTCGTCCGGGTTGTCCACATCCCGGTGCGGCCTCGCCGCCATCGCCAGCACTGTGCCGGTGGCGGGCTCTGTGACGACGATGACCACCCGCCGGGCGTTGTTCGCCTTCCAGGCGCGCTCGCAGATGGCCTCCACATTGTCCTGAAGCTGCATGTCGATGGTCAGGTGCACGTCGCTGCCGTGCTGGGGGTCCGTCACCTGGCCGCGGTAGGAGGGCAGCTCGTGCCCGGATTTGTCTCGCTCGATCAACTGCTCCCCAGGAATGCCGGTGAGGCGGGCATCCATGTATTTTTCCACTCCCCAGCGGCCTTTGTTGGCCGTGTCCGTGACACCCAGCACCAGCGAAAGCCGGTCCTGCGCCGGAAAACGCCGCGCCACCGTCGGGCGCATGTGGATGCCAAAGATATGCTGCTCCTTGAACAGGGCGCTCCACTGCTTGGAGGTTTCCTCGTCCACCTGCTTCGCCAGCACGATTTCAGGCTTGTCCGACGCGATCTGGCTGCGGATCTCCTCCTCCGGTTTGGGCAGGATGCCTGCCAGCACCTTCGCCACATGGTCATGGTAGGCCGCCAGCGTCTCCGGCTCGTCAAGCTGCTCGCGCAGTTCCACCGCCTTCACCCCCCGAATCGCGGCCAGATGATGCCTCACCGTGACCACCTCCCGCAGGTGCGTGCGGTCGGTGTAGAGCTCGTGCACGTCCTCGTCATGGGCCAGGTATTCACCGCTCAGGTCCTTGATCGCCCCCCGGTGCGCGGGCAGCACGATGTGGCGCTGGTATTTCTTCGCCGCCAGCGCCGCCAGACGCTGGGACTCCTTGATCTGGATCACGGCCAGCCGCCACGTCACCAGCGAAAACCCCGCCAGCAGCACAAAGAGCAGCACGAGCATGCGGCGGCAAACCGGACGATCTCGGCGGAGCTGAATTTGATTGGGCAGGGGCTGGCTCACTTGGACATGATTTGGGCGACTGACGGATCCGCCGCCGGCGTGGCGGCTTTCACCGGCTCTTCGGACACGGGTTTGAGAAGAAGAATCCCCTGCTTGGTGATCGGCCGCAGCAGGGTGCCGGCGTTGGTCAGGCGGGGCTGCACACGGTCGCGTGTCAGCATGGTTTCAATCCGGTTGTTCAGGGCCAGGATCTCGGCGTTCAGCAGACGCATGTCGGCTTCCACCTTGCGCTGCTCCTCGCCCAGCGCGCGCACCCGGTTCTTGCTCACGACAATCCCCAGGCCCACGAGCGCCAGCGACGCCACGACGATCAGGATCGCCGTGATCGTGGACAGGCCGAGGCTGTTGCGGTAGCGGTTGCGTGGGCGTGGTTTCATGTGGGCAGTCGTTCGGCGACACGCAGCACCGCGCTGCGCGCACGTGGGTTGAGTTCCACCTCCTGCGGCGTGGCCTGCACCGGCTTCCGCGTGATCAGCTTCAGCACGCAGTCGGGATTTTTTCGAGCCTCCGGCCATTCCGGACGGTCGATGAACGGGGCGGAAAGATGCTGCAGCGTTTGTTTCACGATGCGGTCTTCCAGGGAGTGGAACGAGATCACCGCCAGCCTGCCGCCAGGCTTCAGCCAGCGCGGCGCGGCGGCCAGAAAATCATGCAGCGCCGCCAGTTCGTCATTCACCGCAATGCGCAGCGCCTGAAACACCAGCGTGGCCGGATGGCGCTTCCCGCGCTTCGGCGAGGCGCTGGCCACCACCTCGGCAAGCTGCAGAGTCGTGCGGATCGGCGCCGCGGCCCGCGCTTTGACAATCGCCCGCGCAATGCGGCGCGCATTCGGCTCCTCGCCGTATTCAAAGAAGATCCGCACCAGCTCCGCCTCATCATCCGCGTTCACGATGTCCGCGGCAGTCCGTGGCGACTCGGTGTCCATGCGCAGGTCCAGCGGACCGTCCCGCATAAAGGAAAAGCCACGTTCCGCATCATCGAGCTGATGGCTCGACACGCCAATATCCACCAGCATGCCGTCAAAACCGGAGACTCCCGTTTCTTCAACGATCTGCGGAAAATTCCGGAAATTGCCGCGCAGCGCGCAGAACTGCGCCGCGTACGGCTTCAGTCGCTCCGTCGCATGCTTCAAGGCATTGAGATCCTGGTCCATCGCCACCACGCGGGCTCCATGCTGCAGCAAGGCTTCAGAATGCCCGCCGCCCCCCAGCGTTCCATCAAAAAACAGCTTTCCAGGAGCCGGCTCCAGCAGCGACACCACCTCCGCCAGCAGCACCGGCGCATGATAAAACGGCAGGTTTCGCACCGCCGCCTCGGGTGGCGCAGGCTCTGGAGCCTCCCCGCCTCCCCCTGCCCCTTGGCGAGTCACCAGCGTGCCCCGGCCCCACGGCATGAGGTCATCCATGGCATCCGTCGCTCCAAACCAGGACCATGCTCCCACCTGAGAAAATCCAATCAGTCTGGAAATCCCAGCAAACCACGACTCCACAGACGAACGCTCCCGCCGGATGGACCGAAGGGAGAAGCGCAACAAAGGAGAGCCAATAGTTGAGAGCGCGTTCATTGAAAGTGACGGATTTGCAAGCTGTCGAATGGACTGAGCATGACAGAAAAGGACCGCAGACCTAAAATTCTAACCAGTCCTTATAATCTAAAGACCGTATTCTTGGCAATCGTCTATTTTCAGAATTTTCATCCTTCTAAGTAATTACTCAAAGACTGTTCACTTGAGTAACTACAGCTTCTAGAGATACCCACAATCCCACCCCATCCCCAACCTCCTCCAACCTATCCACTACCAGAACCCATCCCCTCCTTCCCCCACAAACATCCCAGACGGAACTTCTCCTAACATTTGCGTCTTCATCCCAAGAGGAATCTCGACAGAAGGCCGGAAGTATTGCTAGCCTCGCGGAAATTGAAACAATTCCGACCCATCCCTCCCTATGGCCAAAAAACCTGCTCCCAAGAAGGCCCCCGCTAAACCAGCCAAAAAGCCGGCCGTGGTAAAAAAGAAGCCGGCCCCCGCGAAGAAGGCGGCCCCGGCCAAAAAGAAAGCGGAAGCAGTGAAACCCAAACCCGCGCCAAAACCCGCGCCAAAACCCGCGCCAAAACCCGCGGCCAAGCCCGCGCCCGCCAAGGCAGCTCCCCCGCCTCCCGTCAAGAAAGCCGAGCCGGCTCCCGTCCTGAAGCCCGTCTTTGAGGCGCCTGCTCCGAAACCTGTCGCCTCAGCTCCCACTCCCGCCGCCAAGGTCGTCATGAAAACCGCCGCCACAGGGGCCACGGCCCTGACCATCGCCGCCCAGGCCTCCGCCGGTGCCGCCGCCAATGGCAACTCGCATCCCGCCAACATCCTCGTTCTGATCAGCAGCGGCGGCTGGCCCGTCACAGATCTGACCAAGGACCACTTCACGCTGATGGAATACTTTGAGGTGCCCGGCCAGCAGGCTCCCTTCAGCAACAACATCACCTCCTTCCGCAATGTGGGCACCGGCGCCTACCTGCTCCAGGTCAAGCCCATCAACGGCGCCCCTTGGCGCAGCGGCCATCATCTGGCCCAAATCCTCGTCTCCTCCGCCGATGACCGTCAGGGCCAGGGCGCGGTGAAACTCATCATCCGCTGATTCGGGATCGACAGGTCGAACGGCTCCGCTAGCATGCGCGGCATGAACCGCCGCACCTTCCTCGCGCAATCGCTCGCCGCCACCGCCGCAGCCTCTCTTTCCCAGGCTGCCACCGGATCCAAACTCGCCATCGGTCTGGATCACTTCGCCGTACGCGCCACCGGCTGGAAGGCAGCGCAGTTCATCGACTACGCCGCATCGCTGAAGCTCGACACCATGTTCATCTCCGAACTGCCGGTGTTTGAAAACTTCGAGGAAGGCTACCTGAAAGGCCTCAAGGAACAGGCGGACCGTGCCGGCCTGAAGCTCTACGTGGGCACCGGCTGCGTCTGCGGCACCTCCAACCGCTGGAAGGACACCTACGGCACGCCGGAGGAGCATCTGAGCCTCACCATCCGCATTGCCAAAACTCTCGGCTCTCCCGTCGCACGCTGCTACCTGGGCGACCAAAAGGACCGCGCAGGCGACGGCGGCATTCAGCGGCACATCGAATCAGTGGTCAAAACCATCAAGGCCTGCCAGTCCAAGGCAGAAGGCGAGGGCATCAAGATCGCCATCGAAAACCACGCCGGAGACATGCAGTCCCATGAACTGAAAAGTCTCATCGAGGCCGCTGGCAAAGGCTACGTGGGCGCCAACATCGATCCCGGCAACGCCGTCTGGGCGCTCGAAGAACCGCTGATGCATCTCGAGGTTCTCGGGCCGCTCACCATCTGCAGCAGCGTGCGCGACAGCATGCTCTGGGAGAATGAAGACGGTGCCATGGTGCAGTGGACCGCCGTCGGCGAAGGCCTCGTCGATTACAAAGCCTACGCCAAACGCTTTGCAGAGCTCGCCCCCGGCGTGCCGCTTCAGGTCGAGACGATCTCCGGCTTCGCCCGTCCCTTCGCGTGGAAGAAGGATGAATTCTGGAAGATCTTCCCCAACCACCGCGACACCCCCATGTTCAAAGCCTGGCTCGACATGGCGAAACGCGGTCACAAGATCGACAGCTTCAAAGCTCCTGAAGGCGCCGGCAAGAAAGACGCCGAGATCGCCTACCAAAAAGGAGAGGCCGAGCGCAGCTTTGCCTGGCTGCGCGCCAACGCATAGGCAGCCCGGTCACATCACTTCTCGCGTTTCGCCTGCTGCTGCTGCAGCCATGCGGCCGCCTTCTTCGCCTTCACCGCAGCTTCGAGCTCCACCAAGCGGGGGCTCTCAAGCCCCGGCTTCGTCTTCTGCATCGCCCCGAAAACTCGCACCACCTCCGCAGCCCCCGCCTGCGGCAGATCAGCCGGTTCCGCACCGGGCTTTTTCAGAGACTCCGCCACTGCGCCCACAATGAAGGCGCGCACCAGTTCCACCGAGGCCTGGGGATATTCTTTTTCCAAGTCTTCGCCCAGCGTGCTGATCGTGTCATCAATGGTCAATGCGATCAGCGGAGTGACCTCCGCATACGCCAGAATGCCGCCCGCGAGATCGTGCCCCTTCTTGGAAAGCGGATCACTGCGATAGGTCTTGATCTGATCGGCCGTCTGCACGCGCAAGCCGGGATCCAGCACACAGCGGCGCACTTCTTCCACAAAGTCCGAGACACGCTCCACCACCTTGTCCTGCTCTTTGTCCGGTCCATTCGCCGGATAGGTCAGGCGTACTTTCACAAAGTGGTTTTTCAACATCATGATGCCGAGAAAGCTGGCGACCGCCGTTTCATTCCTGCCGGCATCGTCACTCTCGACGATGGTGTAGGCCATCGGCAGGGACAGCAGCGCGCTGGCACCGGCGCTTTCGGGAATGAGGTCAAACGGCTGGTATTCCGCATCTCCCATTTTCACCTTCATGTAGTGGCCCCGCCGCTGCATCTCCTCCACCTCCCACACCGCGCTCCCGGCGGTCTCACGAAGGGCCTCCTTGATCTCCTCAGACGTCTGCGCCTTTTTTTCACAAGGGTAAACATACACGTCTCCGCGCAGGCGTGCTTTGCGGTCTGAATACCGTACCGACCAGCCCAGCGCCGCCTTTTCGTAGTGGAAGACCTGCTCCGCCGTCATCTTCGCCAGTTCGGCCGGCAGCCTCAACCCAGTGTCCGCATGCTCCCACGGCAGGTTCGGCTCCGGTGGCGGCAGCGTCTCACCCTCCCCGGCCACCGCTGCAATCACGCTCATCAGAAGCAAACAAACCACGCGCAGGAAGAAAGTCTTCATCCCTGCATTCTCACCAAACCACCTCCGACCGCAACAGCCCGCTTGCGAAATGCTGCTTTTGACTGCAAACATCACGGCCCTCCTCAGCGCGTGGATAGCTCAGTGGTAGAGCGGCTCGTTTACACCGTGAAGTGTCATTTGAGTCGCACCTGATCTCATATGCTCTCACTAGGAGAAACAGACTTTTGGCAAGCGAGTCGGATAGGATCGACGACCTCCCGCATTGGCCAGTGTTGTTTAGGTCGTCACTGGGGCTGGCATCATTGCGTTGGCTGGGTCGGGGTTGGAGCAGGCTTTGAGGCGGAGGAATTCTGAGCAGGTTGGATTTTAGGCGGCTGCGGTGTCAATTTGTTCTGAGCAGGCTGGCTAGGTGGTGAGGGCAACCCAACCGGGGGCGCTTTTGCAGTCGCTCCAGAAGCGCTAGCTTTAGAAGCGGGAACTCCCATCGGTGGCATGTTTGGGCGGGTAACCGTGACTTGCTTGGGTGCCCCCGGCGGCGGCGTGAAGGACTGCGAGCCGCTGGAAGGCGTGAAGCTGGAAGGCGGAGCCACATTCGAGACACCAGGATACACGACAGCACCGGGCGGCAGCGCCGTGGGACCTTGCTGGATCGCATACGCCGGCCGCGGAACACCGGGCATCGATGGGCCGCCATTGATCAGCGCCCCCGGCGGTCCAAACGGCGCCTTGTTTTGCGGCGTCAAAACCGTCTGTCCCAGCACCATCACCATCGTCGCAAGGGTGACGTAAAAAGGCCACACGGAAAAAGACGCCAGCCCACCCAGCGTTTGGACGGACCCCGCCAGTCCACCCCCGCCCGACTGCAGCCGGAACAAGTCCTCCATTCGCACCGTTCCCTTCGCCGCCAGCGCCGCAGCACGGTCCGCCTGCACCTTGTAGGTCGCATCCGCCAGAGCCAGCAGCAAAGCCGGTGCCGCAGCCCAAACCATCGCCTCCGCCCCCATCCTTCCCGCCGCCAGAGCCAGCACCACCGAACTCAAAACCACACTCCACAACTTGCAAGTCGCACTCTGCCCCGCCAGCCGTTGCAAAGTTGAGTGTAAAAACGTCGACGCCTCAGATGGAGAAACATTCATATTCTGGTATTAACAACCTTCCGCCCCACTTGCAGCATCTTTTTTACATCCAACATCAATATTTTATTATCCCCTCGACACGCCCCACCATTTCAGAGCGACAGACACCAAATCTTCCGCACGCCGCCAATCACATTGCCATGCTGCACTGGCAGCGCCAGGCGAGTTCGTCGGGAGGATTTAACCCAGAGGCCGCGTGCGCAACCGCCGCAGGGTGTAGAAGGGGGAAGACGACTCCGAGATGCGTCTGGCACCGTGTTTGCGCTTGGGACTGAATTGATCCCGCTGCGCCTCGAAGATGCCTTCCACAAATTCGCGGCTGCCCAGCACCACACCATCTGTGAAGTAACGAACTCGAAGGCGAATCAGCTCCGCCGGGCTGAGCCTGCCCTTCGCCGCCAGCACCGCACGAACGCTTTGCGCGCTCACGCCGCGCTGCACTACCTTCTCATTCTGCGCATCTTTGATCTCCCGTCCCTCATCATGCAGCAGACAGCGGTAAGCCTCGGCAGCTTCGGCACTACGCCAGCCATCCACCGGCTTGCCCAGCGCCTTGCACAGGCCGCGCTGTGCACGGCGGCTGCCGCTCAATGCCTCGGCGTATCCGCACCAGCGGTAGTCCTTGGGGTCATTGACGAGGCCAGCGCGGACAGGGTTGAGATCGATGTAGGCGGCCATGGTGCGCAGGGGCTCGCCTTTGCCTTCAACCAGCACGCTTTTGAAGCGGTCCATCCACAGCGTGCCACGCCGGCCGCGCCGCTTGTTGAACCAGCGGCTAAAGCGCTCTTTGATTTCTTTCACGAAGAGGGACAGGTCGCAGAAACGCCTCTTGAGAGCCTCCAGCCTCTGCTCCGCCAGCGCCGCCATGCCGCGTGAGCGGAGGTCCGCCAGCTCATCGCGCAGCAGGCCCAGGTAGGCCCTGCTGTAGAGGGTGCCCAGGTGCTCAAACAGCTTCGCCTCACCCTGCGGCCCCTCAAACCGCTCCAACCAAGTGGCGCGATGCGGCACCTCGGCCAGCAGATGGAAATGATTCCCCATGAGGCAGTAGGTCACGATCTTGATCCCGGAGAACTCCGCCATGCGCCAGATCACTCTTCGCAGCGCCTCCCTCTCCACCTCATCAAACCAGATCTCCCCGCCACAGGCGCGTGACATGACATGGTAGCAGTAAGACTCCAGCGGCCCCTTCCCCAGAATGCGCTTGCGCCCACCCGACCACGAACGCGCGGCAGGATAGAGCCCGGTTTTGGCATTCACCCCCACAAGCTGCTCCTCAAGCGGGACACACTGGTGATGAGGGGATTGAACAGCTTTCATGGCGGGAAAATGGGTGAAAATCGATCGAAGTCAATTGCTATATGCCTGGCATCTTTTTTCGGGGAAAGTGCGGCAGGAAGCAGGTTTGAAGAGCCATGCTCCAGCAACCCAAAAAACACCGCTTCGTTGTACCCCTTGTTGCGTATCATCCGGGCCGGTCCAGATGGCTCAAAAATCCACGATGACAGGCCTTAACTGAGTGCCATTCATGCCTGGCATCTTTTTTTACTTGTAATCATACGTGTAACACCATGCCAAAATATTCCCAATTTCGACATCTAAGTGGGTATGCTTGTTTCTAAAAGCCTCTAGAGCCTGTACGTGCATTTCCTGTAAGCTCGCAGCAGTGATATGGGCGTCAGAGGCATAGAAATCGTCCTCCAACTGTTTAATCTCCTTCATCAATTGAATTCCTTTTTCTACACCATATTTTTGCAGAACGCGCTGTTCGCTACGGGAAGGCATCGGGCTCATATATCGCCCTGACCATATTTGAATTGCCTCAACAAGTTGCTGTGACTGAAGATTATTCATCGAGACCAAAGTAAAGTTTCAACTCCCGTTTCGGGGTTAATTGCACGAATAGACATTACATCCGGATTCTCGATAAGCGCCTTATATTCTTCCCCGAAAATTGCGTCGCTGCGAAGTGTGGGGCCTTGGAGCACTCTCACATTTCCGGCAGCACCGCTGGCCAAATCCACTGAAACTTGCTTCCAAGCGGCCACGACAGCCGGATTGTTTGCATCCCACGTAGGTAACACTATTCCACGCTCCGCTATAAGAGTCTCCAATGTCTGCCCCCCATTTTTAGCCACCCACTGTGCTGCAACTTCCTCGCCCTTTACGCCTTTTTTTCCTATTCCTGACCAGAACACCGCTTCGTCGGTCCTCGTTGCTAACCTGTTGGCAGCCAGTCTCTTTGCATAAGCGGCTTCTGCCGCCTCAACCTCCCAAGTAGTTGTGCCTCGAAAAACGTACGGGGTGATTGATCTAACCGCTGTACCAGACGCTACCCTTCCGGCACTAGGTAACAACACTTTACCCGCAGAAAACCATCTGCTAGCACCTTCCGTAATAGCCAGCAGGGCTATTTCAGCTGCAAATTCTTTTGTGGCTTCCTTTAGCTCTTCCCTTTCCTCCCACATCTGTCTGCTAACAGCGTCATAACCTCCCGCTTCTTCTCCAGAGGGATAGAGATGCTTCATAGCTGTTTGTTGCCTAAACCTTACTTCTGCGTAAAACCCCATGCTAACATCTGGATTTTCAGCATCTGAAACTATATTCCCTAGATTTGTCTGAGACCAATCGAGGAGGCTGAAATCCCTATCTCCATATGGAGTATTAATTACTGCCGCAGTACTCCCGGGGCTCCTCCCCCTCGGATCCACAAAGTTAATCGGATCCGCGCCCGCATAGTCATACAAGCTCATGCTCGCGCCATGACCCAGCGGGTCCGCGCTCAGGAATCTCCCGCTGCCAGATTCGTAGTACCGCGCACCGAGATGATAATACCCGGTGACCTCCATTCGCTTCCCACGCCACCCAAACGTCCGCCAAGTCGCCACGCCGTCGGCGATGGCCGCTGACCAGTAACCGGGCAGCGGGCCATAACCACCAAACCGGCCCACGTTCCACTCGAAGGTGGCGGTGATGCCAACGAAGGCATTCGCCGGGGCGCTGCCGCTGGTGACACCGGGAGCGGCGGCAAAGCCGAGGATGTGGCCATAGGTGTCGTCGACAAACCCGACGGCTTCTCCAGTCACCTCGTTCACCATGGCCTCCAGGCCGCCCATGCCCTGCAGGCCACCATAGCCGCCACTGAGATCCGGGCCATGCACCTTCCACCAGCGTTCGTGGCTGGTGATGGAACCCCCGGTGGCTCCCCACGAAACTTCCAATCCGACTTCGAGGAACTCGACAAGCGGATCATACCAACTCGTCTCAGTAAGAGTGCGGCCAGCTTGTGGGCCGCCGCTGGTAAACTGGGTGCGGGCCTGGATGCGGCGGCTCCGGGCATCGTAAGTCGCAGTCCAGGTGAAGGCCTGGCCGAGGGAGGAATTGTCCGTCTGCACGACGGACATGAGCCGCCCCACGGCATCCCAGGTGAGGGTCTGCGTGCGTGTGTAGGTTCCATCGGTGACGGTGCGGGTCTTCACATTGCCGACGTCATCATAGGTCTCAGAAACACCGAAGGCTTTGACTGCGAGTGTGAAGCTGCTGCTGGTCTGATTGCTGAACTGTCCGCTGGGATGTTTGGCAACGGCATTGAGCGCATAGCTCCCGGCTGGCAGCGAAAGGTCCCGGCTCCAGGCACCGGTGGTCATGGCAGTGGCATCCGGGAAATTCACCTGATTGAGCGAGGCCTTGGGCCCCACTCGCAGATCCACACTGGCCGCACCGACCGCCGTCCCCTGCACGGTGAAGGGGAAGCGCTTCTCAAAACCGCCCGTCTCACCCGTGCCGCGGGCCCACGCATCCTGCGCGCTGATGAGGTGCTGCTGCGTCGTGCCTGCAGTGGTGGTGAGGGCGCGGGTGCGCACGCCCAGGCCTCCGGCAGCGCCGCCGTCAAAGGTGTAGCTGAGCGTCTGCGCCCCGGTGATGGAGGCATTGAGCACCGTTTTGTCCGGGCTGTTCGTCCACGTTTCACCTGTCAACTGCCGGCGCTGCGTGCTGTAGCTGTAGCTGCGGCTGTCCGTCCACGCCGCGGCCGCACCGGGCAGATCGGAGCTCTGGTGCCAGCAGGAATATCCGATCTGCTTGTTGTCAAAGCTCCAGGACGAGATGTTCTCGCTGACAACGGTGGCGCCACCGTTGACGAGCGCGGTGGAGCTATTGACGATGCGCCCCCGTGAATCGCGATCGCTCACACTGAAGTTGCGGAAGGGATTGCTGCGGGTCTGAAGCAGGCCGTTGTTCCCATAGGTGTAGTTGAAGGCACCGCCAGCGATATCCACCTCCCGCAGCAGGCCATCCGCACGATACTGGAAGCCCCAGGCGCCGCCGGAAGCCCCGACAGAAGTGATGGCCGAGCCGCGGGCGAGGGTGGCGCGCCGCCCCACATTGTCATAAGTGGCGCTGAGATCTGTAACCGCCGCCAGGGAGCCGGCACTGCTGCCAAGGGACACTTTTTCATCGTAAAGATGGCCTTGTCCATCATAGCTGCTGTCGATCTGCGACACGCCGGTGGAGGTGGTCTCGCGCACCTGCAGGGCCATGCCACGGGGGTCATAGCTAAGGAATTCGCGATAGACGTAAGCCTCAGTGCCCGCAGTGCCCGCACTGGTGGTGGTCGGGCGCAGCCAGGCGTCGTAGGTGACACTGTGGCTGTAGCCATTGGGATCGGTGAAGCTCTGCAGCAGGCCCTGCTCCTTGCCGGAGGTGTAGTAGGCGTAGTTGGTGTAGTGCCGGGTCAGTGCATTGCCCGTGCCCTTCAGGTAGCTTTCCACAGGTCGGCCCACGGCATCCACTTGGGTAAACTCTGTGAGACTGCCGGGCATGCGCCGCTCCGTCGTCTGTCCGCCACCAGCGGGGTAGGTATAGACAAACTGGGTCGTGGCTCCGTCTGGCAGGGTGCTGGTGAGCAGACGCTGCAGGCCATCGTAGGTGCTGGTGGTGGTCTGGCCGGTTTCATTCGTGGCTGCCACAGCATTGCCAGCGGCATCGTAAGTCACCGCGGCGGTGCTGCCATCCGCGTGCTTTACCAGCACAGTGTGGCCGTTAAGGTCCGTCCAGACCGTTTCAGAGACAGCCCCTGCCCCCGCGCCGCTGGTGGTGGTGACGCTTTGGAAATCGCTGCTGTAGCTGACGCTGCTCTGGCTGACAACGGCGGCACCACTGCTGACCTTTGTCAGGATGGCGCGGCCCAGGGCGTCTGCGTCTGTCTCCGTGACCACCCCTGCCGCATCCGTAATCTTGTGCATGAACCCGGCGGCATCATAGGCATGCGTGAGGCTGCGCGCCGCGCTGGTACTGCCCGAGGCCGGAACGGTGGCCGTCATCGGGCGGTTCAGCCCATCGTAGGTGGCGGTGGTGGTGAAGCTGGCGACATCCGTGGCGCTGACGATGTTGCCGCGGCGGTCGGCGGTGGCCGTTTCAGTGAATGTCTCGCTGTTGGTGGTGTTCTTGGTGGTCTTCGTCACCGTGCGCGTCACATCATTGTAAGTGATCTCGACATAGGTGGTGGCGGAGATGGGCTGCCGCTTGACACGCCCATCCAGATAATAGCTCCAGGTGAGCTGCGTGCCGTCTGGATTGACCTTCAGGCGCGGTTTGCCATCGGAGGTGGCGTAAACCTTGGTCACGCCACCGCGGGCATCGGTGCTGGTGACGGAAAGCTCCACGTCATCATAGCTGGTGTAGGTGGTGGCCAGCACCGTGGTGCTGCCGGTCTGCCAGTTGCCCTGATAGGCGGCGCTGCCGGTCTTGCGCCCAATCGCGTCGTAGCTGGCCTTCACCGAGTTGCCCAGCGGGTCCGTGACGCCCAGAAGATCCCCGAACATGTTGTAACTGTAGATCGAAGTGGCGTAAACGGCTGCACCGGGAACGGCCTCCACTCCGGAACCATCGGCCTTGGCCCGGGACCGCCAGGTGGTCTTCTCAACTGGCCGCCCTGCGCCGTCATAGCTGGTGTAGCTATAATCTGCAGGCTCCAGACGAGACCCCTGCGTCCACTCCACATCGCCGTTGAGATTGTAGTAGGTGTAGTTCCAGCCGACCTGTTTGCCGCTGGAATCGCGGCGCTCCACCCAGATGGGGCGTCCCATTTCATCATAGGCGTAGAGGTTGGTCTTGGCTGCGGAGCCGCCGCTCATGACCTGCTCCTGGTAAAGCTGGCCGCGCAGATCGTAGCTGAACTGCACCACGGAGTCAGGGTTGGTGGCCTGGTTCTGGCCGCTGGCAGACACCTTCTGCGTCGGGAAACCATTGGCATTGTAGGTCCACGTGGTGGTCGCCGCGTCGGAAGTGCCCGCGGCGGCCGTCACCACATTCGGCAGGCCGTTGGCAAAGATGGAACCGCTGGTGACGTCCTGGTAGGTTGAGGTGGAGGCGCTGAGAAGATTCGTTTGGGCAGGGCTGTCATACTCAGCCACCTGGCTGACGAAGTAAGGCCGGGCGCTGTCATACGTGAAGACCGTCTGCGTGCCAGAGGCCGCCCCCGTGACGGGATGAGGATGAGTCACCGTGAGCGGCAGATGACGGCCGTCGGTGGAATACGTGGCCGTGGTCACCGCGGTGTTGTTGGAAACAAAGCCGCCGAGAACCGGCCCCGGCCCGGTGGTGGAGGTCGAGGTGACCGTGATCGGCGTGCCGCTGGCGGGACCGCTGGCGCCGTCTAGATAGCCCGCCACGCTGGTCTGGATGACGTCGCCCGTACTGTTATACTGAAAGGTGGTCAGCGTACCGCCGCGCTGGTAGATCGAACGGAGGCCACCGGCCCAGGCTCCGGTGACATTGTTCGTCACGTCCGCTGCGGTGTACCATGTCTGCACCATTTTTGGATTGCTCCCCGCTCCGGTGGTGACGTTGGTCACCGTGCTCAGCGGATCCATGATCTGTACCAGGCGGCTGTTCACATAATAGTAGATCGTCTTGCGGTCATAGGCATCCACGATCTCAGTGCGCCCGGTGATGTAGCCCGAGGTGTCCGTGGTGAGATAATAGTAATATTGCGCGTTTTTGACCAGCTCCTCGGAGCCGCTCACAGGCTTGGTCACGTCGCTGCTGTCACCTTTGCCCACACTGGCCAGCTGGTAGTCCACCCTCCGGGCCGTGGAGACATCATTGCCCACACGGCTGGCGGCCACCGTGGCCCCGCTTTCATCCAGATCTCCGGTTTGGAACTTTACATAATAAGTCTGCACCCGCCGGCCCCCAGGCCGGGTTTCCTGACTGATGAGATGGGTCGAATACTGGGCCGTGGCATTGGAGGTGCCGACTTTCCCAATCTGTATGAGGTATTCATATTGGGTCCAGGAGCCGTCCGGAAAGTCCACTTGCCGCAAGTCCCCGTTGGCATCATAGGTGTAGGTGAGCTGGCGCCCGTCAGCAGTGGCGATGTTGGTGATGTGGCCGTAGGCGTCATAGGTGAACGAAACAGAATTGCCATTGCTCGCCTGAACAAATGCCAGCTGTCCATAGGCAGGATCTGTGCTGCCAACCCCATACCAGGGTTTGGGGGTCGAGCTGCTGCCATCGCCGTAATAGTAAAAATTCAGACTGTTGCCCGCTGAATCCGTCCAACTGGTGAGGTAAGGGCGCTGCCGCGTCACGGTGCCCAGAGGAAATGATTTAACTGTATAGACCCGTACGCTGCCATCGGCTCCCTTGAGGGTGTATGTGGCGCCATTGCTCCCTACCGTGCCTGAGAGCGTGATGGTGTTGTAAAAAGGATTGCGTACCGAGCCGAGGCTCATGCCGCTGCCATTGCTCAGCAAGGGATTATCCGCCGCAGAAACAACCCACGATGTGGTGGAGCCTGCAGCCTGGGTGTAGGTAATGACCGTGCCATCCATCTCCGCAGCCTGAACCTTGCTGACACCGCCGCTCGTGTAGGTCACCAGAAACGGGAACATGCCGGCCTTCCAGCCGTAACCAAACTCTCCCGCAGAGAGGCTGCGGCTGCTGTAGTTGCGCCGGATCTGCAGCGGGAGCGGACCCGGCAGGGTGAGATCTGCCTCATCGGCATAAAGCTCGCCTGTCATGGTATTGACGGGATCTCCGGTATACAGGCTGACCCCGGGCGCACTGTTGACGATGGTCAGCAATGCGGCCTGATTCTGCGCGGCCGCTGGTGTCAAAATTGAACTAAAACCACCCGCAGGGCTTGCAAACAGGGATCCAAAACCAGAGCTTCCTGTGTTTAGAATAGACCCAATCGTCGGCGACAGCCCGGTCACGGTGTTATTGTAAATAACAATGGGGGTGGTGACCAGAGACGTCGAACTACTTGTTCCCGAATAAGTGATATAATTGGAGTTCGATAGGTCTCCACCATAGTATGAGTACCTGCTGACTCCACTGCTGCTGCCAACCGATGCTATGATAGACTGAGCATCCAGGTTTGAAGATGCGTCGAATTTGAGGGTAATGGCGGAAACATTGGAAGATTCAAGGTCGAATATGGAGCTTGCCACACCACCGTTGAGTGAGTTGAGCGATCCGATCAGGGCTCCGGCCTGATCTCTTCCTATGATGAGCGCCACCATGCCCTTCCACTGCCCGTTGGCGCCGATGGAGTCCCCGGGTGTGAGGTAAACTCGCACTTCATTGGCATCCCAGCGGTTGAAGGCGGTCACAATGCTTGACCACATGCTTCCGGCAGTGGCTCCGCCAGCCCAGGCGGAGAGCGACTTGGTTACGCCGTTGACGGTGTAATTTGTAGCTCCAAGTGCACTGTAGTTACCCAGGCTCAGTTCGATGATGTCTGGATTAGCCGCACCATTGAGCCCCAGCTGAACCTTCTGCAGCAGACTGAAGGTGGAGATGGCATCCGTGTTCTGCCCGTCAAAGTATTGTGCGATGGTCTGGCTCTCCAGCGAAGAGCCCTGGGCGATCATCAGATTAAAATAAAAATCCGGGGTGACCACCGTCCCCTGCCCCCCGGCGTCTGTGCGCAGATCATCATATCCTGCATGGGTCTCCAGCAGGAAGTTCATGTCCACTTTCGGGAACGTCTGCTGAATTCGATAGGTGCCGGAAGGGGTGTTCGCCGGAGTCACCACTAAAGGCAGTGGATTGTTGAGGTTATCTCCCAGCAAGGCTCCGGTTGAGGTGTTGCGCGCCTTCTGGGCTCCGAACTGCCCAAATCCGTGAGCCCTAGTGGAGACCGTATTAACCTGGAAAAGATTCTTGAGGCCGTCCATCGAGGTGGACATCCGCTGGTAGTACGTCATGCCCATGAGATAGGCCAGCGACCCCTGCATGCTGTCCAGCATCGCTGGCACATCCGCGCTTGCAGCGGTCTGAATCTGCTGCTGCAGCTGGTTGTAGTACTGCATGTGGACATTGAGCATGGCCGGCGTCACACGTCCGGTGTTCAGGCAGAAAGAGTTGAGATCCCCCAGGAAAAAGCTCGAAACTGAGGGTGGAGTGGACCCCGTGCCTCCGGCGTATTTGAGCGAGACTGTGCCGCTGGCCGTGGCCGGGGCCGAGAGCGTTATGGTTGTGCCGCTGGCGATGCCGGCCACGTACGCCCCAGCCGGAATACCAGTGCCAGACACCGTGGACCCAACAATCAGCCCGCCTGTCCCGCTGGGGATGGTCACCGTGCTGCTGCCTGACGTCGTGGTGGAGCTGAGTGTGGCACTGTTGGGGTCGAAATCCGTCATGATGATGTTCAGGAAGTCGCGCCAGCCTCCAAGCGCCGCATTGGCGATGTTCACAGCCCCTTTGTAACTGCGGTTACGGTGGTAAACGACCGACAACGAAAAACTTTGATCGGAGCTGTTTACCGCCAGGGAAGCCTGCTGCGCACGCCTCATGAACAAATCACCGGATGCACCGTAGGCAAAGCTTCCGGTCCCGCTGTCGGGGTTGGCCACATCGTACGGCGCTAAACTGAAGATCAGTGTGTAGTTGTTTACCGAACCTGCCGAAGCGACAGCACCGGGAATAAAATTGACGACTGCGCGGCGGTTGTGCAGGTCCATGATGCGCACGCCGGAAAGGGTGACGGACTTGCTGGGGTTCTGGTCACTGGTGATGCTGATGTCCACCGTGTCGTAAAGAGCACGGTCCGCCGTCACCGGAACACTGGAGTCTCCCGTGAGGGTTTCTGATGGCGAATAGCTGGTGCCGAAGGTAAGCGAAGCGGAACTGCTGCTGCTGCTTGCTGCAGCACTCAGGGTTAGCGTGGTCCCGCTCACTGCGGTGACGGTGGTGCCGGCGGCAATACCGGAACCTGAGACAGCGAGGCCCGCCACCAGGCCGGTGGCGTCGTTCACAGTAATGCTGGTGCTGCCCGAAGCTGTGGTGCTCGTGCGGGTGACCGCCGGTTTGACCGGAATGGGCTGCGGAAACTGATCCCAGCCGGTGTAATTGTATTTGCGGTCCAAAAAGCTTACCCCCAGGTCAGCCACACTGATGCCCGGGTAGCTCTTTTGGAGATTGTCCGCGAGTGATTTGATGAAGAAGCCGCCTGGCGTGCGGTCCCACGACTGGAATGTAAGCGAAGCCGCACTGGCTGTAGCTGTGGCATTTTTCGTCAGAACCACGGTTGGCTTGGCCGTGCTGACGCTTGTAAATGTCAGGTAAACAGGAGAAAAAACGGTGTTATATGTAGCGGTAGCATTGGCAGACAACGTCAGCGTCGATGTACTGTTGATCACCGTCACAGTTGTTCCAGCAGGAATACCGTTGCCGGAGACGGACATGCCAACGGACAGTCCCGCTGTCGTAGTGCCATTATAGGGATACATGGTCACCGTGGGACTGCCTGCGGTGATAAAACACAATGGAGTGCTGCTTACAGGGGCGGGAGGGCCAAACGTCAGTCCGGAACTTCCGCTGGTGGCAGTGGCCGCTGTGCTAAGGGTCAGAGTTGTAGAGCTATTGACTGCAGCGATGGTTGTGCCAGAAGAAATGCCATTTCCCGAAACTGTCTGCCCCACAGCCAGCCCGACTGTGCCAATCCCAAGCTGGACCATGACACTGGTGCTGCCGTTTGTAGTGCTGCATGAAAGCGTTCGGGTTCCCGAAGCATCTCCCACGGAGGCTATCAAGGCGCCCGCCGGAATACCGGCCCCTTTCACTGTCTGACCCACGATAAGTCCAGCGGTGCTTGGCACGGTCACCACAGGACTTCCCGTTGTCGTTCCGCAGCTCAAGTTCGAAGTCGTGAGTGGAGAAGAGTCTGAATCCCACATCGTGCTGTCAGACCGTGCCAGCAGGAAATTGCGCACCCACTGACGGATGTCCGTGGCGCCATTCGGCAGATAGTTGTTCACATTCAACCCCTGCTCCACGTCGGTGTCTTTCAACCACGGGAAAAGCGGCACCCATTTGGAGGAGCCAGAGGTGCCGTTGGCCGGAAGATAAGCAGCCACGAACGGATAATTGCAGTAGATGAACTGCGGCACTGGATGTGTGCCATCGGGTGACATCGCCCCGGCGATGCGCATGCGCAGTAGATTGCTCAGCCGTTGGTCCGCCAGTTGCAAAGAATTGCGCTGCGGCACAACGTAAGCGGCCTTGTAGCCGGCCTTGCGGAGGAGGTAAACAAGGAGCGCACACTGTTCTTCTGGAGACCCTTGTCCCTCCAAAAAGGTTCCGACCGCCGCGCGTTCCATGCCCCCCGCATTTACGGATGTCTCGTTCAGATCTCCTTGATTGTTATAGGACAGTGCGTCTGTCAGTCCGATTTGATTCTGCACATAAGCGGCGAGCGCCATGGGGTTGTTTCCCATCTGCGCCACAAATTGATCCAGCGCGGAGTGCTGCTGCAGCTCCGGGGTGGTTCCCACATTGGCAAACTGGCCTGATGTCGGCGCCGGAATATTCAGAAGCTGCACGGGAGCGGCCTGGCTCTCAATTTCCGTGGCGCTCTTCCCATAATAGGCTGGCGGCATCGGCGTGCCTTGAAAACTCGGGGTGGTGAGCAGCTTGCTGCTCCATGGGGATTGAGCGTCGAAGTTCAACCCATAGCCCATTGTTTTTGTCGGGTTGAAATCTTGATCATACGACATGTAATAGGCGTTGCCACCCGCTTGCACCCCACCAATGGAGTTCACCATGAAGTAATACTGTTCGGCACCTGCATGCGCCTTATGAGTGACCAGCAACGGTCCTGAAAAAATACTGTTGTCCCCCCATTTTCCCTCGCCATTTCCCGGCAGTACGATCTGAACAACCGTGTCCAGTACATTGAGGGTTCCCGTCCCATTCGGGACATTAACAGAAACCGTTGCTTGATATCCCCTGTCTCCAAAGGCCGTCCATGCGCCCGGGCCGCCAAAGACAAGCGTGCCATTCCCGTTTGACACAGCGGGAGCGGAAATGGTCAGGCTTGTTGAGCTGTCGACGCTCACAATGACCACACCAACGGCAATCCCTTGGCCGCTGACACTCTCACCAGCGCCCATTCCTGCTGTAGAGGGCACCGTGACACTCGTGCTGCCGGCAGTCACAGACGTTCCGGTCACGGAAACTTGTGGAAAAGCATCCTGCCATGCACGCCACCC
This sequence comes from Prosthecobacter sp., assembly GCF_044227185.1. Taxonomy (GTDB): domain Bacteria; phylum Verrucomicrobiota; class Verrucomicrobiia; order Verrucomicrobiales; family Verrucomicrobiaceae; genus Prosthecobacter. The sequence goes on from NZ_JBGAFO010000004.1 coordinate 626,284, forward strand.
GCCAAAAGTGAGAGTTACGTTGGTCCCGGTGGCGGTCGCCGGGGCGGAAAGTGTCAGTGTAGTGGCGTTAACCTTGGCTGCAACTGTCGTGCCGGCTGGAATCCCGGGCCCGCTTACGTTTTCCCCTGCTGACAGACTCGCTGTCGAAGGTACCGTGACAGTCGTGCTGTTAGTCGTCGTCGTCGCCGAGGCAGAAACTACCGGATCAATGTATCTTGCAAAGGGGAATGGAAGAGCAAGGTATATGGACTGGCTAGATGAAATATTTCCCGCACTGATGTCTGACTTTGCAAAAGTTTTGATTTCAAGACCGCTTGTCCACCCGTAATTGTCATTGTAGGCAGAACCCGTGGTGATCGCGTCCCCTGTGTGCAGCACAAAACGATAACTCATTTCTTCATACATCGTCGAGGCTCCCACCGCACTTCCAAAGTAAGCCAGCGGGCTGTTTGTCGGATTGAGGGAAAGTGTATTTCCGGAATCAACCCGTATCAGGTACTGCATGTCGAAATCCTTGGAAGTCGCTCCACCCCATGGAATATTTGACCACTGGCCTGTCTGCACTCCGGTTTGAAAGTCCAATGGCACAACGAAGGCCTGATAAGTCGGATCATCGCTGCTTTGGAATGGGAAGACAAACTTCCCAGAAGTAGGTTCAGGTAAAGCTGTCTGCGCTGACGCCGACCATGCAATTGACAGCAGAATCGTGAACCCTGCGCCGATGAAACCGGCTTTTTTGAAATGGGGGAGCACAGTAAAATTCATGGCTGTGTTTTAGTGGTGGCAGATTTTCCTTCAGAACTGCGCGCAGAACTGCCACCGGACCCGGATGACTGCTTTTTTTGACCGCGCTGACGGAACATTTCCTGCAGGGCTGTTAAACGGGCCTGATTGCCTTGTTCTGGGGTGTGCACAAGATTGGCTGGCTGTGGTTGAGGAGGCAGTTCAGCATCCGGCTGCGCCGCTGACGCCGGAGATTTGGCGGGTGGGGCAGGCTGCACCAAAGGCCCCTTTCTGCCGCTTGCTGCATCCGCGGACGGAGCACTGCGGGGCACCCTTGGATTTACTGGAAGGCGCCCGGGGCTGACCACAACCAGCGTTTTCTTCTCCACCGCTGCTGGAGCGGCAGAATTGACAACGGGGATAGTCTTTATCGGAGGTGCCACAGCAGCCGCACCTTTTTTCTCCTCCTTCTTGGAGCAGGCTGTCACCGCCATGGCACAGCTTAAAAGCACCGCCCTCAGGCCAGAGATGTGCATAGGCAAAGTGGTGCAGGTTTTCACAAACTGGTGGCTGCGCCTCCACACGTAGAGTTTCCAGGACATGATCATGCTGAGGGAAAGAGAATGATGGGACACTTTAGAAGCTTGTGCCGCCGGCAGGGCTTGTGATGGTGATGTTCAGCTGTCCAACGGCCGGGCTCATGGGATTGGCATCTTTGAAGTTGAGTACACCGTCGTGGTCCTCGTCGCCATTGGGGTCCAGGTCCCAGTGCTGCGGGTCGATCCCGTACTGGTTGCCCGCCATCCATCGCAGGTAGTTGTCGAGTGCTGTCAGTCCATCGCGGCTCAAGGACAGACCGGCATCGCTGGCATTATTGGGATTCAGTCCATGCGCGATCTCCCAGTCGTCAGGAATACCATCATGATCACTGTCCAATAACGTCTTCACATGAACCACGTTGGAGGGTGGCGAGGCTGCGGTGGCCCGAACGGCCACGACCTTATAGTAGTAGTCGGAGTTTTGCGCCAGCCCGGTGTCGGAGAACGTATTTTGATTCGCCGTCGTAGTTGTCACAGGAGCAAACGTTACATTGTTCGTGGAACGGTCTATGCGATATCCATCCTCCACAGTATTGGTGTCTTGCCAGGTGAGAACCACCGAGTTGGGCATGATGCTTCCGGCACTCAGATTCGCAGGAGCTTGAAGAAGTTCAGGAATGTTGAACCCAAAAACATTTTTGAGCTGCCCCACGTTCGCCACCCCATAGTCCTTGTCGTCCGTGGTCGCGGGCGACCAAGGGTAGCTGATCGACGAGTCTTTCGCCTTCAAGACATCATAAATCGGCTTCGCCACCGCCTTCAACTGTCCCAGATTCACCGGGGAATAGTCTTTCGCATTAGTGCTGTTTGTCCGCCAGCTCTGCACCTGCAGATAAATTGGATGCGATGTGTCAATGTATCCCTTCGCCACCAGTTCATCACAGGCCGCCCTCACCATGTTCTTCAACTGTCCCTGGTTTGCCACGGCATAGTCATTGGCGCTCCCGTTGGATTTGACCAGCCCCCGTGAACTCCACCAGTCCGGCGCTGCCGCATGAGTCAGCACTACAGCCGCTGCAAAGCAGCCCAGAACCATCATCACCCGCAGGTCAGTCCAGGCTGCCACGGCGGCCTCTGACGCGGTTACCCTGATAACAACAAGCTTGTTCATCGTGCAACTTTGGATTGATGGTTATGTCTGATTGTGCCCGTGCCCGTCCAAGTCATCCAAGATGTCAGGATCAGCACATCTTGGATAAGCTTCGCCAGTCTGCCCTCCGCCGGTTACTGAGAAATGGGAAGGCTGCCGTTGCGAAATTCGCCCATGCTGATGTCTCCCTGCTCAGGCACAAGAACCTCCTGCCCAGGCTTCGCGATCACCGTTCGTTGGGTGTTGTCTGCTGGGTCCGTGTTCCCTTCCACCACAAAGCTCGCCTTAAACCTGGAAGCCTGGGCCGCTGTCAGCACGCCGTTCAGCGTGGTTTCATTGGGAACCACCAGCGGCTGGCTGACACGGTAATAGGCGGCGTCTGAAGTCGTGCGCTCCGTCTGCATTTTTTGGTCCACGTCTGCTTGAGTCGCAGCAGGCTGGCTGTTTATGGTAAGCTCTCCGCTGACATCCACATCCCCGTTGCGCTTGATGACAAAAGCATTGCTCCGTGCGTCATCCGCCGTGCCGTTGCCAACGACGAAAATCTGGTCTGTGGGCTGCGGCGTGTTGGTGTAGTTTGTTGTGAAGACGTTGAAAGCTCCGATAACCACCTGCCCCCAGCGGTCCGTGGTCACGCTGCGCCCGATGGCGATGCTGTTCACCGAACTGGCATAACTTCCCGCACCGATGGACACCGTGTTTTCTCCCGCCGCCCAGTTGTAGCTGCCCAATGAAATGGAGTTCGACCCGAAACCGTGCGCGGATGATCCCAGAGAGATGGAGCTCGGTCCCGAAGCGGCGTCACCATTGCTGCCAGCCCACGTGCCAATGCTCACGGCGTGATCTCCGGCGACAGATTGATATCCGATGGCAAAGCCCATGTCGGCGGCGGTGGCATTGGTTCCCATGGCCAAAGAATCGGCCGACTTGTTCACATAAGCCGTGGTGAGCTGCGTGTTCAAGGCGGCGAACTGACTGCTCACCGCTGAAGAGGTGGCATACGTAGAAGCAGCGGCAGATTGCGTCAGCACCGGACTGCCCCCGACAGTAAGCGTTCCACTGACGGCCGTATCCCCGTTGCGCTTGATGACAAACGCATTGCTCCGTGCGTTGTCCGCAGTGCCGTTGCCCAAGATGAAGAGGCTGTCTCCGTCCGCCGGCGTGCTTGAGCCATCGGTCCTCACATTGAACGCGCCGATCACCACCTGGCCCACCTGAGTTGACTCTGTGCCCTCGCCAATCGCAACGCCTCCGTGCTGGCGCGTCACGCTGTTATAACCCAGGGCAATGGAGCTCTGACCGTCAGCAAATGTCCAGTTACCGAGAGTGATGGACTTCTCACCACTAGCAAGAGCTTTCATTCCAATCGCCACCGACCCCGCCCCCGAAAACGGCGAAGGATTCTCCAAACCACCATTGTTTCCAGCGAAGGAGCCGATCGACACCGCATTCTCTGCAGCATGCACCCCCAGCCCCATGCCGATGCCATACGTGCCCACCACGGTGTCTGCTCCACCGATCGCCACCGTGGTGGCCGTCACCGGCAGGTACTGGCCGGCTGCCGCAGTGGATGTGAGGTACTGGCTGGCGGCATCCGCCGTCTTCAGATACACTCCGTCCATTTGCCCCGAGGTCAGATAAGCCCCCGTGCCGCTGCCTTGCGTGAGCACCGTCTGCCCACCTACTTTAAGCGTGCCGCTCACATCCACGTCCCCGTTGCGCTTGATGACAAACGCATTGCTCCGGGCCTCGAAGTCGGTGCCATTGCCAATCACAAAGATACTGTCGTCCGCAGAGCGTTCACTCTTTTGGACTGTCAGCTCATTAAATGCGCCCAGCACGATCTGCCCGATCTGGTTGGCCTCCGTGCCTTCACCGATGGCAATGCTCTCGAGCGTCCGTGTGGTGCTTCCGTATCCCATTGCGACGGAGTTTTCACCCTCCGCCCATGTCCCCATCCCGATGCCGATGGACTTGCCTCCAGGCGATCTTGCCTGTCTTCCCACGGAGATGGAGAAGGTGCCGGAAGCGAGATAGCCATTATTTCCCGCCAGAGAACCCAGCGACACCGCATAGTCACCCGCCTTGGCGCCTTCACCGATGCCAATGCTTTTCGCCCCGACGCTGCTGTCCGTCCCGATGGATACTGTATCAGCACCAATGGGAAGATACTGGCCCGCCGCCGCCGCAGGGGTGAGGTAGAGCCCCGCAGCATCGGCCGTCTTCAAATACGTGCCGGCCAGTTCTCCAGATGTCAGATACGCCGCCGTGCCTGTCCCCTGCGTAAGCACCGCATTTCCAGCCACCGTCAGCGTACCGCTCACCGTCGCATCCGCCATCGTCGTGTCTCCAGTCACCACAAGATTCCCTGCCACCGTCGTATCCCCGCTGTCAGAGACAGACAGCGCGTTCTTCGTCTGCTCGGGGGAGCTGCCCGCACCCACCACAAAGACCTCGTTGCTCGCCGCGGCATTGTTCCGCCCCACCACCACCTGGCCGCTGCTCGCCTGCAGATTCTGGCCGATCGCCGCCGCATTCACCGGCACCGTGTTGGTGCTGCCACTGCTGCCCGTGTTCACATTGATGCCAGTGGTGAGCGCCAGGCTTTGGTTCGCCCCCGAATTCCGCAGATAGCGTTCGTCACCCAGAGTTTTGGTCACCACGCTGTTGTCCGTGTCCAGCGCCTGGTTGCTCAGCTCCAGCTTCGGCAGCTTGGACACTTGCACTCCCGTCTGCACCCCCGGCGCCAGGCTGATCGTCGGCGCCACCTGCGGAGTCGCGGCGGTGGCCGGGTCATACAGGTTGAGCCGTCCTTGTTCATCCAGTTGCATCACCGGCAGCGCGGTGGACCCGCCATCGGTTGCCGCTCGGTTCCAGCTCCATCGTGCCTGCGGGCGCCCCAGCGCGTTTTGCAGCATCGCGATCGTCCCGTCATCCATGAACTGCAGCGTCACTCCTGCCGTCTGCGCATTTCCCTGCAGCGAACCAAAGCTCACCACATTGCCCAAAATGTCCAGGTCATTGCCAATCGTGCCGGCATTGAAGCTCGTGCCGCCGCTCGTCTCTGTATAGCTCCCATCCGCATACGTGCCCGTCGCATTGCTCACATTGTGCACATGGTCCGAATAAACCACCGCCCCGCTCGCATCAATGCTCAGCCGCTGGCCTCCGAGCGCCGCGGCATAATAATCCTTGCCGTCATAGCTGCCCATGAAGTTCCAGTGCAGCCCGCCAATGCGCAGGCTCAAAGGGTAGCCGTTGGCCGGCGTTCCCACCGGTGGCACCTGCGCCCCCGTGGAGTCCAGCGCGCGCAGGTCGGATCCATCCGTTGTCACAAACACACCGTCGTGAAACACGCCCGGGTGCGCCCCCGCCACCTGCAGGTCGCTGTTCACACTGATCACCTGCCCCGCATTCATGCCCGCGTAATAATCCGCGTGCATTGGCAGCGAGTCATCCGCCACAGTGCCGATAAAATTCCAAACCGTGCCTTCCACTGCCAGCGCCGCCGGTCCCCATTGCGGCGTGCCGACTGGAGCCACAGGCATGCCACCAATCGTGCAGGCTCGCAGGTCATAGCTGGGCATCACAAAAACCGAGCCCACAAGTTTCCCCATGCCTGCCAGAATGGTTGCATTCGCCGTGTTGGTAAAGCTCACCGCACCCGTCGCATCAATCCAAAGCCGCTTCCCTGCGGAAGCGCCAAAATAATAGTCGGTTGCGGCATTCGTGGCATCAGCCGGCGTGCTGCCTCCGAAGCTCCAGGCCTCACCATCCACTTTCACCACGCTCGGATGGCCGCTCAGCGGCGCGCCCTGCGCTGGCAAAATCGACACTCCGTTGGACGCCCGCACATCATACCGGGGACTGCCGTTGACCACCACGAAAATACCGCCGTCCCCCAGTTCGCTGTCGGCCGCCACATAATAGCCCGACCAGTTCGACGTGCCGTCCGCCTGAATGGAGATCACCCCGCTGGCCGCCACGGAGACAAAATTACCGTTGCCGTCCGCGTAGGCGTCCACCCATACCCCGGGTTGCGCCTCATTTTCCTTCGAGTTGGAAAAGGCGAACGTGGTACCATTCACCCATACCGCGGGCGGGCCCACCGAGGGCTGGTATTTGAAATAGGCCCCGTTGGAATCCCCCGGGTAAATGGTATACCCCTCCACTGTGAAGATTTTGGGCGCACCTTCTTGCTCGGACTGCGGCGCATAGGTGCCGGTGACCGGATTTTCCCCGCCGAAAACAGTCGCATTCCCAGACGCATCTACTACCAGCCGCTGGCCGGCGTTGCTGCCCAGATAATGGTCTCCGATTGCGGGAGGGGAGGAGAAAGGATTGCTCGTCCCATCCCAGGTGCCGACATATCGCCACACCGCTTGATTAACCAAAACACTGGCGGGCCCCCACGAAGGTGACTGGTCATTTTGCTGGAGACTCCCGTCCAGTTCGACGGCCCTGACATCGCTCCCCCCCGCCGAGGTCCATATGACTTTTTGTCTGTAAAGTCCGCTGGTGTCGTCGCCGTAGATCGAAACTGCGCCCGACGACGGATCAAGGGTCAGCCTCTGGTCCGTCAGGTCCCCGGCGTAATGATGCAGCGTGGTCCCCTGGCCCAGGTATTTCCAAAGCACCAAGCTTCCATTCACTCGGATGGCCGGCGGCATGTCACTAGGGGCCGTCCCCGTCAGATAATTCCCGCTGCTGTCTGCAGCTCTCACGTCAACACCGCCCGTGTTCTCGAATATCCCATTCGTGGCGGTCCCGCTGTATGTGCTCCCGTCCGGGCTGGTCACTGTCACACTTCCATCCGCGCTCGAAAAACTCACGTAATGACCGGCCCCATCCGAATAGTAATCAATTCCTCCGCTAAGATAGGGATCATTAAAGCTTGTATACGACCAGGCATAGCAGGTTCCCTTCACCCACACCGACGGGGGGCCATAACTCGCATAATTGGGTGGTGGCGGCGGCGGCGTCCAGGGACTTCCATAGGCATCCACAGCGCTGGCAGCGATCAAGGAGAATGCTCCGCTGCCAAAGTCATAGTTGCCTGAGGTTGATGTAGTGCTGGCTGTGTAGTCATCAGTTGCCGACATGCTAACTGTCCCGCTGACGTCGATATAAAGGCTCACCGAAACGTAAGAACTTCCCGTGTATGTAACCAGCGTTTCGTTTGGTATCCACGTGGGATCGGGGACGTAAACATACACCGGATTGGAAATCCAGACTGGCGGGTCTGACACCCAGTTCCCCTCCTCATCCACGTGTCCTGGTGAAGTGTCCCAGTAGCCCTGGTCCTGGTATTCGTAATGACCATAACTACTATAGTCCCAATATCCATTATCTTGCCAATATTCATAGCTATACGCACGGTAGAAGCCCCCTGCGTAGGCTCCAGAAGTCCCTAAGGGGGAAAGGAGAGTCCCACTCCCGCTCCCGTAAATATCCGAAACCGACACCGCCGGCGGATAATACTGCCCAAACGCGGCGAGTTGCCCAAGGGCCAAGGTGAATAGGAGCAGGAGCAGGCGGAGGCAGGTAGATGATCGGTTCATACGTCTATTTTCCTGATTTTTCTTTCTATGGATAAACAATTTCCTCCCGCACAGGAAGCAAATTGCCTCTTCACTCTAGGTTGGTGGTTCGGCCACATAAAAATGTCGCCGTCTTTGATCAGTACAAGATTTAGGAATGAACGCCTAGTACTTCAAGTTTTTTTTCGAACAATTCATTTGATGATTGCGTAGCCACGCTGGCTTCACTAGTATCCGCGTTAGTCCGAATGCCGCTTTTTTGATTTTAACTCACTCAGACACAAAGACTTGTTTCCTTAGTTTTTTGCCGCGCTCCCCACGAAGGTTTAAAGCCTTCATCCATAAAAATAAGATTAATCTTTATTGCTGATGCTTGGCAAAATCCATAACCGCCATTCTCCTTGCCCGGGCTCGGTGTTGCTGGCCGTCCTCTGCATGGTGGCAGTCTTGTCCTTTCTGGTGATCACCACCGTCGCCCTCTCTCAGCAGCATGCTCTCATGCAGGAGGCCCGCTACGGCATGATGCGCGCACGCCAGCTTGCCGAAATGGGCGTCGCCGTCGCCGCGCATCCCCAGGTCACTGCGGGGGATCCCTTGCTCAGACGCAGTCTCTCCCAGATGGAACGCTTTGAGGTCATTCTCAGCACGGAGGAAAGCCGGATGAACTTAAACCTGCTTCTGACTGAGGAGCGTCTGCCCGTGCTGGAGCGCATGCTCAAATCTTGGGGCATGTTGCCTGCGGATGCCCAGGCCCTCACCGCCATCCTGATGGACTGGACAGACGCAGATGACCTGAAGCGCCGTCCCGACAGCGCCGAAAAGTTTGACTACGATCAGCTTGGCTTTTCGGACCGGCCCCTCAATCGCAAGTTTGGCAGCCTCAATGAGGTCGATCTCATTGCGCGGGTGGAGGAAATCTACGCAGTGAGGCCGGACTGGCGTTCTTACTTCACCCTTCGCGGCAGCGGTCAGCTCGATGTGAACATGGCCTCGGCCGAAGTTCTCGCCGCAGCCACGGGCGCCTCGCTGGAAAACGCCGTCCAGCTCGTTCAGAAACGCATTGGACCGGATGGTCTCCAGCAGACGGAGGATGACCTGCCGCTGCAGAGTTTGGATGAAGCCGTTGCCCTCCTTGGCATCGCTGGCTCGCAGGCTGCGGACATCATCCCCTTGCTGACCCTTCAGGGGCCCACTCTCCGCATCGAAAGCATTGGCACCGCGGGAGATGCACGTTGCGGCATCTCGGTCATAGTCCACAAGAACGGCGGCATGCCCGTCATCGCCGAATGGAGCGAGTTTCCCGTGAGAGGAGGGCGGCAGCTTTGAGCTTTATCTCGTTGCATCGTTCATCGCAGCAGGCCCTCAGCTTCCCGGGGGAGGAAGCTCGCGAGACCTGGGCCTGTGGCCCTGATGGCGTCTGGACGCTCGTCGAGGGCTCCCTCCAGGCCGGTCTGACGGCGGTGGAGGCCATCTCCTTTGACTGCGCGTCCTTCTGGTCATTGAACCATGAAGAGCCGGCTGGCCAGGCCGTGGCGCTGCGCTGGGAGGGGCTTGGCATGAACAATGCAGACGGTTCGTGTTTGTGGCTGCACTGGCCGCTGCTGCGTCGGGGCAGGCAGATGCTCATCGGCACTATGGCCCTGGCAGGCGAGTTTTCCGGCTGGGAGCAGGGCGTCCACGGCCAGTTTGAGCCCAGCACCCGCTTGCTCCCCTTGCCCCCCCAGGGCATCGCCGTGTGGAGGGAGCTGGGCCGCCAGGTGGTGGCGTTCACTCGTGAGGCAAAGCTCCTGCATGTGGCCGTGCTGACTGCCCGCTCTTTGGATGTTGATGCAGCCTTTGAGGTGTGGGACTTGTTCACCGCGCTGCAGGCTCATGGCTTCATTCTCTCCGCCGATGTCGCCTCCATCCACATATGGACTCGCTGCGAGACAGACTTCGTCCCGCAGCTTGCCTGCCTCTTTCAGGATGCCTCAGTGGTTAAAGAAACGCGTCCGGATCCCCGTCCCCCCGCCGCGGCCGGCGGCCTCCTGCCTCTCCAGGTCGCTCTGCTGCGGCAGCAGCAGAAGCGCCGCCACGGCCAGCTTCTGATCTTGGCGGCCGCGGCGCTGGTCTATTTTTGCTTTTTTGGCTCGTGGTGGCTTCGCCTGCAGTGGCGCGAATCACGACTGAACCAGGCGGATGTCGCCATGGGGAATTCACAGCCGGAGATCGATCTGGTTCGTGAAGCACAAAACCGCTGGCAGGAAATGGAGGCCGCGATCAATCCCGATTTGTATCCCGTTGAGCTCTTTCACCAGGTCGTCTCGCTGCTGCCCGAGGAAGGCATCCGGCTCAAGGAGTTTCAGATCAATGGTGGCAGGCTCATTGTCAGCGGCGAAGCCACCACCGTGAACCACGCGCTTGCCTTCAAAGGTCAGCTCGCCGCCTGCAGGCCGCTCCAGCGTTATGAATGGAATTTCCCGGTTCCCGTCATTCGTGACGACAATCGCGCCGAATTCCGCGCTGAAGGAACTTTGACGGGAGGTACGGCACATGAAGGCGAGTGAACGCAGGCTGCTCCTCATTTTGGGCGTGCTCGCCGCCCTCTGCGGCGCCGCCGTTCTTTCACAGCGCCTGCTGCAGCAGCAGCGTGCGGTTGAGCGGCGTGAGCAGGTGCTCCAGCTCCAGCAGATCGAAGGCCGGGCCATGCTGGCTGAGGCGGAGCTCTGGAAGCAGCGCCTCGACTGGCTGCAAGGCGCGCAGCCCGCAATGACCAGCGAAAATCAGGCCAGTGAAGACCTGCTCGAAACACTGCTGGCCGCCGCGGCCGCTCAGGAACTGACCGTGCAGAAGAAGCAGTTGCACGAGCCTGTGACGGCCGCGTATTACCGCGAAGTCGGCGTCACCCTGACCGTCAGAGGTACGCTCCCTTCGGTCTTCCGCTGGATGCATGGCCTTCTCGACCCCTCGGCCTTCCGCGTGGTCTCCCAGATGAAAATCACCCCCGACGCTGCAAATCCCGCAGAAGTCGTCGCTGTCGTTCATATCAGCCAGCTTCACGCGCCGGTCACGGCGCAGGGAGCAGCCAGGGAGGTGGGTGGCTCATGAGATCTGCGCCATGGCTCTTTCTGCTTATGTCGGCGGTTTCCACATGCGCACAGGAAACGGGCGGCTTTCAGCCCCCTCAGGCCCATGACGTGCATCGTTACGAGGCCGGCTGGGACAAGAATCCCTTCACTTTGAAAACGGCGCCCCCCCCCGTGGCCGAAACCATCTCCTTTGCCAGGGACCTTGCCATCGGCACCTACTATGGCGACTCCGCGGATCCCACCATCGTCATCGTCAATACCAAGACCAATGAGCGCACCCGCCTCAGGCAGGGCCAGCCGGCTGCCAATGGCATGAAGCTCACCAGTGTGAAATCCGGCGCTGGCCGCAAGGATCTCGTGGTGGAAGTGACGCTGGGCTCCGAAACAGCCTCCATCCGCTACAATGACGCCTACATGAAGCAGATGGCCGCCTCCGAAATGGCAAAGCCGTCCACCAACCCGTCGCAGACGCGCCAGCCGTCAGGGCCTCAGCAAAAAACTCCGCCTGCCTCCACTCCACCCGTCAAAGGAGCTCCTGCGGTCACCGCGCAGAATGGTCAGTTTCCTTCAGACCAGCCAGGCTCCACGGCCCCCTCAGGCCCGCGTGAGGCGGGAGGGCCTCCCCGTCCGCCCGCTTCACCGCCCATGGTTTCCCAGGCGGCCAATGCAGGCGGCCCCCCTCAGATGCCCGTACGCAATCGGTTGACTGTGCCAGTGCGCAATGCCGCCGCTCTTTCTCCGTCATCCCCCGTCCCGCTGTCTCCATGAAATCGTTCTATCAACTCGCCGTCCTCTGCTCCGCCGTCTTCTGCCTCGTCCCGGATTTTCTGGCGGCCCAGAACGCTCCTTCCCTGCCGCCTCGGAACCGTCCTGGGCTGAATGCCCCTGCTCTGCCCCCGCGGACCACCGCTCCTTCGCCTGCACCCCTGCCTCCTCCGGCCCCGTCGCCCGGCTCAGCACAGCCTTCCTCCGGCAAAAACATCATCGGTTTCACCGCCACGCCCCTCTCGGAGGTCCTGGGTGAATATTTTCGGGTCACCGGACGCCGCGTGCTCAAAGACCGCGGCCTGGAAAACGCCACGGTGACCATCGAAGTCCCCGGGGAGTTCAGCGACGAAGAGTACCGCACCATCATCGAAAAGGGGCTGCTCATGCATGGTTATGCGCTGGTTCCCAGCGGCGAAAATCTCTTCAAGCTCGTCGCTGCGGAGCAGGGCACCAGTCCCTCCTCCCAGGGCGTGCCGCTCGTGCTGCGTGCGGAGGATCTTCCCACCAACGACCAGGTCGTCACTCACGTCATTCAGCTCAACTATCTGCAGGCTGAAGAGGCCTCCACCGCCTTTCAGCAGCTCATTCCTCTCCATCCATACGGCAAGATCCTCGCCGTCGCCAACGGCCAGTCCCTGATCATCACCGAGGCCTCTCAGACCATCCGCGCCTACCTCGATCTCGCCCGGCAGGTGGATGCCCCTCCCATGGAAACCATTCACAAAACAGTCAGGCTTGAACGTGCCGAGGCCGCCCAGGTGGTTGATCAGCTCAACAGTCTGCTGGGCGTGGGCAAAGATTCCGGCAATCGTCCTGCCACTGCCAAGCCTGCAGGCGCCGCCAGGCCGCCAGGTGCGACGGGATCCTCGCCAGCCTCTTCAGTTTCGGCCAGCATGGGCGGTGGCGCCAGTGCCACACCAGAGGCCTTTCAGCCCGTCATTGAGGCCGTGGAGCGCACCAACAGCCTCATCATCGTCGCCCGCCCGGTGGACATGCGGCGCATCGACAGTTTTATCGCGGATCTGGATGCTCCATCCCACGCCTCGCGGTATTATTCCCGCCGGCTCAAATACCTCGACCTTACCGTCTTCCTGGGCCTGGCGGAAAAAGCCCTCCAGCGCACCTCTCAGACTAAAGTCACCAGCAGTCTTCCCCAGCAAAACACCTCCGCCACCCCGACCACGCCGGTCAGCAACTTCGGTGGCAACAGTGGTTTCGGAGGCTCTGGATTCGGCGGCAGTTCCGGAATGGGCGGCGGCACGGCCGGCGGCATTGGCTCAGCCGCCAGCACCTTCGGCGCGGGCAGTATCACACCATTGGAGGTCACCAAAAAGCCCGTCAGCGTGCTCATCGGCAGCACCTTTGTCATCGCTGACACCGCCTCCTCCAAGTTCATCGCCACCGGCCCGCCCGATCAGATCAAGGCGCTTGAGGAGCTCGCGGATGAAATGGATGTGCGTCCGCGCCAGATCCTTCTCTCCGCCATCATTGGCGAGTTCACACTCGGCAATAACTTCAACTTCGGTCTCGACTGGATTCAGTCGCTCAAAAAAGTGGGGGACAACGGCCTGGTCGGCGGTGTCCTCAACACCCAGGGCACCGCCTTTGCCAACCCCGCCAATTTAAAGGACATTGCCGGTTTCCTTGGCGCCGGCAATCCGGCCGCCCTCGCCGGTCTCACTGCTTACGGTCAGATCAACAAGAACCTCAACGTCTTCCTTCAGACACTCGAAAGCACCCAGCGCTTTCATGTCCTGCAGAAGCCCACCATCACCGCGTTGAACCATCAGTCCGCCAGCATCTACATCGGCCAGCAGATCGCCATCGCCGGGCAGAGCTACACCAGCGGCGTGGTCGGCGGCGGTTTCACCTCCAACACACAGTACATCCCCGTTCGCCTGCAGCTCGACATCACGGCCCATATTTTCAACGACAACGAGGTCATGCTCGAGTTCAAGCAGCAGAACAATGACGTCTCCGGCTTCAGCACCATCAGCGGCAACCAGGTCCCCAACATCTCCGAGCAGGGCATGCACAACAGCCTCATTGTTCCTGATCAGGCCACCGCCATGCTTGGCGGCCTCATCACCGAGCGTGACACCAACAACAAGAGCGGCCTGCCCTTTCTCGTTCGCATTCCCGTTCTCAAGCACCTCTTCGGCAGCACCAACAGCAAAAAGGAACGGCGCGAGATGATGATCTTCGTGCAGCCCCGCATCCTCCCCGACTCCGAATCCCACATGTTCGAACAGGCGAAGATCGGCGACTACAGCAGCAGTTTCGACCAGACTGAACGCTTCGCCGGCATGCCGGAGGAAATCGTCCCACGTGCGACGCCCGTTCGCGAAAACCAGCCCAATGCCCTTCTGCCACCGCCGCCGGCTGTCGCTGCAGAACCTAAAAAGGGACTCTTCAGCAAAATGAAGGGCTGGTTTGGCAAACCAAAAGAATAATGCCGGGTGGCACCCTCATTCGTCACACACCCTCCCCTCTGCCCCCGCTCCCCCGGCAAATCATAAATCATAAATCATAAATTTGCCCATGCCCACCCTCCTCCATTCCAGCGCCCATGCCGCCGGAGTGGCAGACGCCGATCTGCAGGCCGCTCTCGACACCGCCGCCGCCGGCGGCATCTCCCCCGTCCTCGCCCTCATTGAAAGCGGTGCTGCCGACGAGCGCCTCTTCTCCCGTCACCTCGCCGAAAGCCTCGGCTGGCCCTGGGTCGAAACCCCCAAGCCCGAAGCCCACGACAGCGCCGAGCTCCGCCGCCTCATCCCCGCACGCTTCGCCGTCCGCCACCAGCTCCTCCCCCTCGGCTTCGGCCACGGCCGCGTCGCCACCACGTCCCACCAGAACGTGGTAGAAGGTTCAACTTCAGCTCCCCAGAAACGCACCCTCAGGCTCGCCTGCCACGACCCCTGCGACCTCCTGGCCCGCCAGGCCGTCGCCCGGCAATCAGAACTCCCCGTCGAGTGGTGCCTCACCCCCCGCACCGAACTCCTCAGCTCCATCCAGCAGCTCTACGGCGTCGGCGCAGACACCTTCGACGCCCTCATCGCCGCCGGCGGCGGCAGCACCGACGACTCCCACCTCCGCGACGAAGCCAGCGTCATCGACAGCGACGAAGACCAGGACGCCTCCGTCGTCAAATTCGTCAACCAGATCATCCGCGAAGCCCTCTCACA
>NZ_JBGAFO010000015.1:0-140437 GCF_044227185.1 Prosthecobacter sp.
GGGGCTGGGGCTGGGAGGGAGCGGGGATGTTTGAATGGACTTGTGAAGAGTGATGGCTCGATGGTTGGGGGGGCCATGGGTGGGAGGGGGCAATGGGTGTGCGTGGATTGACGATTGATGAACAGGGATTGTTGATTTTTGAGGGGGTGGTGTCTGGGGGCTTTAGGGCGCGAGGGGGATGGTGGTGAGAGTTTGACCGGACTCGTGAAGAGTGATGGCTCGATGGTTGGGGGGGCCATGGGTGGTGGGGGGCAATGGGTGTGCGTGATTGACGATTGATGAACAGGGATTGTTGATTTTTGAGGTGGCTGAGGTGGTGGCTCGAATCGTCGACGACAACGTGGTGATTTTCCTTATTCATTGGGTTGTCTGACCGCGTTGCTTGACCCCGGTTCATGCCTCGCCATGTCTTGAAGGGTGTCTGAGGGTCCTCCATTGATCGACCGGGTTCGTTTGCGCTCCAACCAGTGGCGCAAACTGCGCTCCATCGTGCTCAATCTGGCCACGACGGACAGTTTTTACGGGAAGAAAATCCGCGAGTGGGAGCTGAAGGTGAGCCGGCTCAACCGCGTGGAGGATTTCATCGCGCAGGTGCCGTTCACCACGAAGGCGGACATTCAGGCGGACCGGCTGGCGCATCCGCCGTTTGGCACGAACCTGACGCGGGCGCTGCACCAGTACACGAGATTTTGCCAGACAAGCGGCACGAGCACGGGAATGCCGATGGCGTGGGTGGACACGCCGGAAAGCTGGGACGCCATGCTAAAGTGCTGGCAGCGGGTGTTTGACGCCGCGGGGCTGGTCAAAGGGCGGGACCGCATTTTCTTCGCGTTTTCGTTTGGGCCGTTTCTTGGCTTTTGGACGGCGTATGAGGCGGCGGCGAAGGACTTCCTGGTGATTCCCACCGGAGGATTGTCGAGCCAGGCGAGGCTGGAGGCGATGGCGCGCTATGGCGCCACGGTGCTGTGCTGCACACCCACCTATGCGCTGCGGCTAGGAGAGCTGATCGGCGCGGCGTCGGGGGTGGAGCGGATGAGCCTGCGCATCAACAAGATCATCGTGGCCGGTGAAACCGGCGGCAGCGTGCCCGAGGTGCGCAAGCGTCTGGAGGAGCTGTGGGATGCGCGGGTGTTTGACCACCATGGCATGACCGAGGTGGGCCCGGTGAGCTATGAGACGGAGGACATGCCACGGCAACTGGTGGTGATGGAGGAAGCGTATCTGGCGGAGATCGTGGATCCGAAGACCGGAGTGGAAGTGGGCGAAGGCGAGTGCGGAGAGCTGATCCTTTCCACGCTGGACCGCACGGCGTGCCCGCTGCTGCGCTACCGCACGGGAGACTGGGTGAAAAAGAAAACTCACCGCGGCCGGCTGATGCTGGAGGGCGGCATCCTGAGCCGTGTGGATGACATGGTGGTGGTGCGCGGGGTGAACATTTATCCCAGCGCGGTCGATGCCGTGGTGAGGCAGTTTCCAGAGGTGGTGGAATACCTGGTGGAGCAGCGCAAGGTGGATGCGATGGACGAGATCGAGCTGGTGCTGGAAATGGACGGCAATGTGGCGAAGCAACTGATCAAGCGGATCGAGGCGAAGCTGAAGGACACTTTTTCCCTGCGCATTTCGGTGCGGCTGGCCGAGCCCAACAGCCTGCCAAGGCATGAGTTCAAGGCGAAGCGCTGGCGGATTGTGACGGCTGAGTGAGTGATGAATGACGAATGACGTGAAAAGGGGCGGCGCTTTCACCCAGCAGACCCTGGCAGTTCATTATGACCTCGTCGTTCCACATTCGTCATTCGTGATTTTCCTGCTGTTCAACTCTCCTAGCGTGCCTAGGCTAAGCCCATGCCACTCCTCCAACTGACCCATGTGTCCAAATCCTACACCGACCCGGGCAGCGGCGCGCAGGTGCCGGTGCTGCGCGAGATCAATCTGAGCATCGAAGCGGGGGAAGCGGTGGCGATTGTGGGCCCGTCCGGCTGCGGCAAGAGCACGCTGCTGAACATTCTGGGCACGCTGGATCTGCCGGATGCGGGCGAGATCACCTTTGACGGGGAGGCGCTGGCGAAGCTGAGCGCGAAGCAACTGGCGGCGGTGCGCAGCCAGAAGATCGGCTTCATCTTCCAGCTTCACCATCTGCTGCCGCAGTGCTCCGTACTGGAGAATGTGCTGCTGCCGACGCTGGCGCTGAAAACGCCGCCGCAGGATGCGATGCAGCGCGCGGAAGGACTGCTGGAACAGGTGGGGCTGAAAGACCGCATGAGCTGGAAACCCGCGCAGCTCTCCGGCGGGGAACGCCAGCGCGTGGCCTTTGTGCGCGCGCTGATCAACCAGCCGCGACTGATTCTGGCGGACGAGCCCACGGGCGCGCTGGATGAGACGAGCGCCGCCGCTTTGACGGACCTGCTGCTGACGCTGCAAAAGAGCAGCGGTGTGACGCTGGTCATGGTGACCCACCACCGCGCACAGGCGGAGCGGATGGGGCGTGTGCTGACGATTCACGAAGGCGCCCTGCAATGAAACTCACGGATTACGTTTTCCAGTCCGCACGTCATTACTGGCGTGGTCACCTGGGCCTGCTCTTTGGCACGTTTCTGGCCGCGACGATCCTGACGGGCTCGATGCTCGTGGGTGACTCCGTGCGCGCCAGCCTGCGGCGCGTGGCGGCGCTGCGGCTGGGGAAAGTGGAAGGAGGCGTGCTGGGTGGCGACCGCTGGTTCACGGAGGCGCTGGCGCGCAAAACGCACGCCGCGCCGCTCATCATCGCCACGGGTGCGGCGAGCGCCGCCAATGGCAAGGTGCGGGTGAACGGAGCGCAGGTACTGGGCGTGGAGGCCGGATTTTGGAAGCTGAGCACGAGCACGAAGAACATCGCCTTTGATAAATCGGCGGTGGCCATCAATGAGCCGCTGGCGCGGAAGCTGGGTGTGAAGGCGGGAGACACGATCCTGGTGCGGCTGGAGCGGCCGAGCGCGATCTCGCGCGATGCGCCGCTCTCCGGCAGCACGAACCAGGATGTGTCACTGCGGCGCACGGTGGCCGCGGTGCTGAGCGCGGAAGACTTTGGCGCCTTTCAGCTCACGGCCTCGCAGGTGCCGCCGGACTCCGTGTTTGTGAATCTGGCGGACCTGCAGACGCAGATTGAAATGGACGGGCGGGTGAACGCGCTGCTGCACCCGCAGTTCAACGTGCTGCGCTCGCATCTGGAGGAGCACCGCACGCTGGAGGACTTCGCGCTGAGGCTCAAACGGATCGAGGGCGCGAAGAAGGAATGGGAGATCAGCACGAGCCGGGTGTTTCTGGACCGAGGCGTGGCGGAGAAGCTGGACGAATTTAAAGGATCGTACGGAGTGCTGACCTATCTGGTGAACGGGATCACTTCGAAGCAGGGGGCCACGCCTTACTCCATGGTGACGGCGACGGGGCACGGCAAGGATGATGAGATCACGATCACGCAATGGCTGGCGGATGACCAGAAACTGGCCGTGGGAGATGAACTGGAGGTCAAATACTTCGTGGTAGGCCTGGGGCGCGATTTGAAACAGCAGTCGGCGAAATTCAAGGTGGGGGCGATTCTGCCGATGGATGATCCGAAGGTCACGAAGGCGTGGACGCCGGAGTTTCCAGGTGTTTCGGACGTGGACAACTGCCGTGACTGGGAGCCGGGCATCCCGATGGACATGAAGGCGATCCGCGACAAGGACGAGGAGTACTGGGATGAATTCAAAGGGACGCCGAAGGGGTTCATCACGCTGGAGGCGGGGCAGAAGCTCTGGGGCAACCGCTTTGGCCAGCTCACCGCCATCCGTCTGCCCGATGAAGGGCAGACGCCGGAGGCGAAGGCGAATGTGCTGGCGCTGCGGCTGCAGCTCTCCGACATCGGGCTGGTGCCGCGGGATTTCAAGCGTGAGGCGGGAAGCGCGGCGAAGGGGAGCGTGGACTTTGGCGGGCTGTTCATCGGGCTGAGCCTGTTTTTGATCGCGGCGGCGCTGGTGTTTGCGGCGCTGCTGTTTTTGTTCACGCTGGAGCGGCGGGCCTCGCAGGTGGGGCTGCTGCTGGCGCTGGGGTGGACACGCGGCCGGGTGCGGCGCGCGTGGCTGCTGGAGGCGGGCGTCATCGCGGTGGCGGGCGTTTTGCTGGGCGTGTTTGGGGGCATGTTTTACACGGAGACGGCGCTGCATGGACTTACCGCCGTGTGGACGGGAGCGACGCAGGGGCTGCCGCTGGTGTTCAGCGCAAGCTTTGGCACGATCTTCAATGCGGCGCTGGGCACGCTGGTGGTGGTGGTGCTGACTCTGGCGTGGGCGAGCCGGAAGCTCTTCAGAGTGCAGGCGCGCGATCTGCTGGCAGGCTCGTGGAGCGAGGATTTGAAGCAGGCAAAGAAAAAGGGCGGGAAGAAGATTCCGCTGCTGCTGGTGTGTCTTGCGGGAGGACTGCTGGCGGGCGGGTTTGTGGTGAAAAATCCGGAGGCGGTGGCGGGGATGTTCTTTGGCTCCGGCATGCTGATGCTGGTGGCGGGGCTGCTGCTGCTGCTGCGGGGATGGATGCGGCGTGACAGCGGCACTCTTGCGCGATCTCTCTCACAGATCGGCTCGCGGAACATTTCGCGCCGGCCTTCGCGCAGCCTGGCGGTGATCGGCATGATGGCCGGGGGCATTTTCCTGGTGGTGGCGGTGAACGCCTTCCGCATGAGCGCCGGAGACAGCACGGCGCGCGACTCCGGCACCGGGGGCTTTGCCCTGGTGGGCGAGTCTTCGCTGCCAGTGTATGAAGACCTGAATGCGAAGGCGGGATGGGATGCCTTTGGCCTGGACGAAAAACTGATGCCGCAGGCACGGGTGGTGCCCTTCCGCGTACGGGAGGGTGATGATGCGAGCTGCCTGAACCTGAACCGTGCGCAAAAGCCGGTGCTCGTGGCGGCGGATCCCGCCAAGCTGACGGGGCGCTTTGCGTTTGCGTCAGGATCGTGGGAGAGCCTGGCGCCGCTGGGGGCGAGCGACGGAGCTGGGGAGCAGCCGCTCCCGGCGATCGCGGATCAGGCGACGGCGATGTGGGGGCTGGGCAAAGGGGTGGGAGACACGCTGGACTACCAGGACAGCGCGGGGCGCACGTTTCATGTGAAAATCACCGGGCTGCTGGCGGGCTCGGTGCTGCAGGGGAAGATGATCATCACGGAGCAGGCGTTTCTCTCGAAGTATCCGGATGCCGCGGGCTACCGCTTCTTCCTCATTGATGCGAAACCGGAGCAGGCGGCGGATGTGTCCAAGGAACTGACGCAACAGCTTGAGCAGCGGGGGCTGGCGCTGGAGCCGGCGAAGCAGCGGCTGGAATTGTTTCTGAGCGTGCAGAACACCTACATCGGCATCTTCACGGTGCTGGGCGGCCTGGGCGTGCTGCTGGGGACGGCGGGGATCGGCGTGCTCATCGCGCGGCATGTGCTGGAAAGGCGCGGCGAGCTGGGGCTGATGCAGGCGCTGGGATTCCGCGCGGGAGCGCTGCGGTGGATGATTCTGGGAGAGCACGGCGTGCTGCTGGTGCTGGGGGTTATTTTAGGCGTGATCACCGCCGCGCTGGCGGTGCTGCCGCAACTGATCGAACGTGGAGGCGGGCTGCCCATTGTTTTCCTGGGCGAGCTGATCGCAGCGGTGCTGGGATGCGGGCTGGTGGTGTGCGTGTTTGCCGTGAGCATGGCGGTGCGCGGGCGGCTCACCGAAGCGATCCGACGGGAGTAGAGCGCACACCGCCTTGCACTCTGCGCGGCGCACGCTCCTATGTGGGGAGTGAATCCCGCGCTCAACGAACCCGACTCTCCCTTTGATCTCGCCCTCCGCCCGGCGGATTTTTCCGAGTTTCATGGCCAGACGAAGGTGAAGGAGCAGCTTCTGGTGATGGTGGAGGCCGCGAAGATGCGCGGGGAGTCGCTGGACCATGTGCTGCTGTGCGGGCCGCCGGGGCTGGGCAAGACGACGCTGGCGAACCTGATCGCGAATGCGGTGGGCACGAAGCTGCACACCACGAGCGGACCGCAGATTGACCGTGCCGGAGATCTGGCCGGCATTCTCACGAACCTGCAGGAGCGGGACATTCTTTTCATCGACGAAATCCACCGTCTCCATCCAAGCATCGAGGAGTACCTGTATCCGGCAATTGAAGACTACCGGCTGGACATCATCATCGACCAGGGGCCGAAGGCGCGGACGATCCGCATCGACCTGCCGCCGTTCACGCTGGTGGGGGCCACGACGCGGGCGGGCATGCTGACGGCGCCGATGCGGTCACGCTTTGGCATTCCGAACCGGCTGGACTACTACACTGCGGAGGAGATTCAGCATATTTTGATCCGCTCCGCGCGGCTGATGAATGTGGGCATCGAGCCCGCAGGGGCGCTGGAGATCGCGCGGCGTTCACGCGGCACGCCGCGCATTGCCAACCATCTGCTGCGCTGGGTGCGGGACTATGCGCAGGTGAAGGCGCAGAACATCGTGACCGAGGAGGTGGCGCGCCAGGCGCTGAGCATGCGCGACATCGACGAGTCCGGACTGGATGACATGGACACGCGGATTCTGGAGGCGATCATTGGCAAATTTGACGGCGGTCCGGTCGGGATGGGCAGCGTGGCGGTGGCGGTGGGTGAGGACACCAGCACGCTGGAGGATGTGCATGAGCCCTATCTGGTGATGCAGGGCTACCTCAAACGCACGCCGCGCGGACGCGTGGCGATGCCGGCGGCGTATCGCAAGCTGGGGCTGATCCCGCCGAACACGGGGCAGTCGGAGCTGTTTTGAGCGGTGCTGTTACTTCACCAGCTTGAGGAGGACGACGGCGGCTTCCTCGCGCACCCAGCGGCCGTGCACTTGATGCCAGACGTGGACTTCATGGCGGGCGGTTTGCTTGAGGATCTGGGCCAGAACATCGGGTGAACCGGCGGCGGGCGCCTGCTTCTGCTCCTTGTTTTCAAACTGGGCCACCAGCCATGACCGGGTCTCGGAAGAAACGGAGCGTGTGCTCACCTCCACCCGGATGTTGTTCCCGGTCCGCTGCAGCGAGACGATTTCGGTGAGTTCTTCGTCCGGGTTTTTGAAGGTGAGACCACCGTCGTGAACCATGTGCGGGTCGATGGAAACCGACGCGGAGCGGATTCTCTGGACGGCCTGGGCCAGGGTGCGGAGGCGGGCGGAGAGCTTGTCGGTCGCACTGGTTTCGATCATGTGGCTGACCAGCTTGCGCTCCTCCGGGGTGCTGAAGCAGGCGGCGAAATTCACATCGTGGTAAAACTGAGTGATTTCCGCGGGAGCCGCCACGGCGGGAAAGACGGGCTCGGCCGCCGAAAGCCAGGAGCCCAGGGCGAGGAACAGGGACAGAAGAAGGCCGGTTTTCATATGGATTTAATTAATAATATGGTAATTCTAACAGAAACAGACTGTTTCGTCAATTTTCTGTTTCTGTTTCGGCATGATGCCCGGCCTTGCGTGCGGGTTCTTCGGCATTACAGCATTGCCGCATGTGGCGCGAACTCACCACCCTCTGGCAGAGCATCTGCGATCCGGAGTATTTGCATTTGCTGCTGGAGCCGCTGCCGTTGTGGGGGCTGGGGATCGGGCTGACGTTTTTGATGGTGGCGTTCATGTTTGGCGAGAAGAAGAGCCGGATGCTGGCGCTGGCGGTCATCTGTGTGTCCTGCGCCAGTGTGTGGCCCTATCTGGATCTGCGGGACAAGGCCACGCCGCGCATTCTGGCGACGCGCTCGCCGGATTTTGCGCCGCTGATCCAGGAGCAGACGCAGCGGCGGAAGGACTGGGCCTGGCCCTACTATGCCATGGCGCTGCTCAGTTTCGCGGCGGTGGTCACGGCGCGCTCTCCCAAAAACCGGCTGGTGGTGTTTGTGGTGGTGATTTTTGGCGCGCTTCTGTTCTGGTTCAGCATCTGGATGCACAAGAAGGAGTGCGAAGTGTATCACCGCAACATCGTGCGCTTCGTGCCGGTGAGGTGAACTGAGGAGACCTTGAAGTCCAACTCCGGAATTTCCGACCACGGATCACACGGATTATCACGGATAATACCACGATCGTTTGAAAACGGGCCTGTGGTGAGGCGTTCGGTGCTCACCTGCAAGCGGAGCGGCACCCAGAGCCGGTTAAAAACCGGCGCTCCCAGTACGGGGGGCTGGCTCGGCCGCGCAGACCTGTTTTCAACTGCTTCTGGTATAACTGAACTGAAGCACAGGATTAATCCGTGCTGGTCGTGCTATTCGTGGTTTAAATGAGGTTAAAGCTCCTTCACTCCTCAGCGTAGGAGTCGCCTTCGGTGGGAATCACGAGCTGGTTTTTGATGAGATCGAAGTACTGCCCCTTGCCGTAGGAGTGGATGTAAAGGCGCTGTTTGCGGCGTTTCAGACCCTCGAGCACGATTTCAACCTGCTTGAAGTCCACCTTGTCCTGAAAATCGGAGAACCAGTAGAGGCCGTCCGCGTTGCGGACTTCGTCGCTCAGCAGGGCGAGCCAGGTGAAGCCGACACCCACATTGTGGACGAAATAGGTCTGCGGGCGGCGGGAAAGCTGAAGGAAGAGATCCTTCATGGGGATGGGCTTTTTGGGGTCGATCTTGTAAGCAGCCGTTTCCATGTAGGTGGCGCCGCCCATGCGCCAGAATTTTTCGAACTCGATGGCCGAAGTGCGAAAGACCCTGGTACCGACGAGAGGTTTCTTCGGCTCTTCCAGGCCGCAGCCGAAATAGAGGACGACGACGCTGCCTTTCGCCACCTTGTCCACCTCCCGGACGACGCGCTCCAAATGAGGGGTCATGGAGGAGGAGACGTCGAGGACGACGGCGAGTTTGCGGGCCTTGATGTTCAGACCAAACAAGGGGCCAAAGGTCATGCCATTCTGGGCGCCCAGGCCGACACCTTTGCCAAAGCCGCCGCCGGCACCGGCGAGACCGAATCCACCCCCACCCGGGGAGCCACCCAGCGGCTTGGATGACGGGGAGAAATCGAGCATGTCCGGCACGTCCGCGGGCAGCGAAAGGTTGCTCATGCCATTGACGGCGATTTTGCGGATGGGCACCGACTGCTTGAGCCAGGGGTTTTTCTTCTGCTGAATCTTATGCTGCAGCGCCTGCTCGGCCTGGGCCCCCTGCACCGAGCCGCCGCCCGGGAGGAAGTCGATCTGCCGGTCCATAACCTGATGCACCACGATCAATGCGGCGGCGATCAACAGCAGCGCATGGACGCCGATGCTGAGTGCGAGGGAGCGGCCGCCCCACTTTTCCCAGCGCTGGCGCCAGGAGCTCTGCGGCGGTGCATCCGCAACTGTGACGAGGGCCCGGGGCGACCTCCTGACCACTGACTTGAGGGGTGGGAGGGATGGAGCTCTGTGGGGTGTTTGCGGCGGAGGACTCGGAACATCCGCCGAGGCGGGCATTCTTTGAGTGGCTTTGTTTTTCGGCGGCGAAGCAGGAGGTGCGTCCGACGCGGCTGCGGCTGCTGGCTCGGGCTGACTCGAGCGTGATCTGAATGAGACCCGGGGGGACTCGCGGCCCTGAACCAACATCCGTTTATGGCTGACTTCCTTGGACAGAGAACCGCCGCCCGCCTCTCCCGCAGCCGAAGGCTCGGAGGCCGGCGTGGGGGGCGGCTTTTCCACGGCCTCTTCATCCACCGATGGAAGGTGTGTGAAGTCCTCGGGATGGGAAGGCATGGCAGGTAACGATGAAACCGTCCCCACGTTCCCGAATTTTCAGCCAACTGCGAGAGCGGAATGGAAAATCTGCGGTGCAGGGCAGCGGCCTACACCGGACCACCTGAGCCAATCACGACCTCAAGGTTCCTTGCGCAGCTTGCTGTGCTTGATCCCGTAAAGGAAGTAAATGACCAAGCCGATGGTCATCCAGACAAAAAGACGGATCCAGGTGTCCGGAGGGAGGAGGACGGTCTGGGCCACGCAGATGCCAGCGCCGAGAATGGGCACCAGCGGCACCCACGGTGTGCGGTAGGGGCGCGGCATGCCGGGGTTGGTCCTGCGCAGCACGATGATGCCGATGCAGACCACGGTGAAGGCCATGAGCGTGCCAATGGAGACGAGCTCCCCGAGGAGGTTCAGCGGCAGGAAGCCCGCCAGCACCGAGCACAGGAGACCTGTGACAATGGTGGTGATGTGCGGCGTGCCGTATTTCGGGTGCACCTTAGCAAACATGGGTGGCAGCAGACCGTCTTTGGCCATGCTGAAAAACACGCGCGGCTGTCCCATGAGCAGCACCAGGATGACCGAACTGAGGCCGGCCAGCACTGCGATCTCGACCGCCATGCGCAGCCATTTCAGGCTGTCTCCGGCCACTTTTTCCAGCGCATAGACCACAGGGGCGTCCACATGCAGTTCCTTGTAGTTCACCATGCCGCAGAGCACGATGGAAACCAAAACAAACAGCACGGCACAGATGGCCAGAGAACCGATCATGCCCCAGAACATATCCTTCTGCGGATTTTTGGTCTCCTGCGCCGCCGTGGAGACAGCATCAAAGCCGATGTAGGCAAAGAAGATCACACCTGCGCCTTTAAGGATGCCCGGCCAGCCGTATTTTCCCAGCTCCCCGGTTTGTTCAGGAATAAAGGGGGTGAGGTTGGCGGGATTGATGTAGCCCCAGCCGAGGCCGATGATGAGGAGAATGATGACCACCTTGATGGCCACCATGATGTTGTTAAAACGCGCGGACTCCTTCATGCCCACCACGAGCAGCCAGGTGATGACCCAGATGAGCAGCATGGCCGGAATGTTCACGAAGTGGGAAGTGTGAACGATATGACCGT
Source organism: Prosthecobacter sp. (assembly GCF_044227185.1). Lineage (GTDB taxonomy): Bacteria > Verrucomicrobiota > Verrucomicrobiia > Verrucomicrobiales > Verrucomicrobiaceae > Prosthecobacter. The sequence continues at coordinate 10,799 of NZ_JBGAFO010000015.1, forward strand.
CCACATAGTCGAGCGGCGCGCGGCACCATTGCTCCGGGAGATCGACGTTGAAAAAGTCCTTCATAAAGGGAAGGAAGTGCTTGGACCAGCCCACGGCCACGGTGGAGGCGGCAAACATGTATTCGAGAATGAGATCCCAGCCAATGAGCCAGGCCACCAGTTCTCCCAAGGTGGCGTAGGAATAGGTGTAAGCGCTTCCGGCAATGGGAATGGCCGCCGCGTATTCCGCGTAACAAAGTCCGGCAAATAAACAGCCCAGCCCCGAGAGAACATAGGAGAGGGCTACGGCAGGTCCCGCAAAGTCAGCCGCCGCGTGGCCGGTGAGAACGAAGATGCCTGTGCCGATCACCGCACCAATGCCAAGGGAGACGAGCGCCCAGCGTGAGAGCACGCGCTTCAGACCGTGGGAATCGTCAGAGGACTCGGCGGCAAGCTGAGCGGTGGATTTGGTGATGAAGAGACCTTTTTTCATAAGTGAGGGGCGGCAAAAGCGGCGCGAGTATGTGAGGAAGCCCACGAAGCCGCAATCATTAAAAGTGCCAAGGAACCGGCTATTTCTCCCATCAACGGGCCGCCGCCCAGACGATCATGCCGCAGGCGCAGACGGTGCCCGCCAGGCCGACGAGGAAGACGATGTCCGCGGCAGACTCCACGCGGTGCATGCGGCGGATGCTGCGAGTGCGCAGGGCCCAGTAGGAGAGCAGGCAGGCGCAGAGGAAGACCATGGCATTGACCGCCAGGATGTCATCCACGAGCGTGCGCACCTGCTCGGAACGCGTGAAGGTCTGGACGATGCTGATGACCGTGAGGCACACGCCCACCATGGCGGCGGAGGCACTGAAAATATGGATGGCGATGTCCCGCTCCAGCGGAGCATCGGGCTTGTTTTGCTGACTGGGTTTCATGTGGGGGCTGCAAGGAGAGCGGGCGAGATCTGGCCGGATCAAAGCAGAGCATCAAGTTTTCACATCATCCGAGTCCGCCGCCTTTTTCCTCATGGCAAAGAAGCTGAAGATGATGGAGGCGGAAACGAGCGCGGAACAGCACATGTAGTACAGCCCGCCCACATAGGAGCCGGTCATTTTTTCCACGGTTCCGAGCAGGGTGGAACCGCAGAAGCCACCCAGATTCCCCAGCGAATTGATGAGCCCGATGCTGCCAGCCGCCGCGGCCGCGGTGAGGAAGAGATTCGGCAGAGCCCAGAAGGCAGGCATGTAGCTCTTGAACCCGGTGAACGCAGCCATGAAGCACACCACCGTCAAAACCAGATTTCCCTGGGTCTGCGGCAGGAGGCCGAGCGAAACGGAGCCCAGGATGATGGGCACGATGGCATGCCAGCGGCGCTCCTTGTGGCGGTCCGAACTCCAGCCGGCGACAAGCTGACCGACCAGCGCCGCCGCCGGTGGCAGCGTGATGAGCCATTTCAGCGTGTCGTCCTTCAACTGATACCAGTCTTTGAGGATGCTGGTCATGAACAACTCCATGCCAATGCTGCCGGTGGTCATGCAGAAATAAGCCAGAGCGAGCAGAAGCACCTGGGGATGCTGGAGGGCTTCGAGCACGGTCAGGCGCTTGCCCCGGCTGGTGAGTCCGCGCTCACGCTCCAGTTCGTTCTGCAGCGCCAGTTTCTCCTCGTCCGTGAGCCAGGCGGCATGCGCGGGCTTGTCCACCAGCTTGTAGAAAACGAAGCCCCCCAGGAGGAGCGCCGGGAGGGCCCAAAACACATACACCCATTGCCAGCCGACCATGCCCAGCAGCGCCGGATGCGCGGTGTCAGCCCCAATCTTGAGCAGCTCAAAGGAAACGAACGGGCTCAGGATCTGCGCCAGCGGCGCCGCCACGAGGAAGATGGCGAGAGCACGCGCGCGGTCGCGGCTGGGGAACCAGTGGGTCAGATAGACAATGACGCCGGGAAAGAAGCCGGCCTCCGCCAGTCCCAAAAGAAAACGCACGGTGTAGAACTGCCATGGGGTTGTGACCGCAGCCGTAAGCCCCGCCATCATACCCCACGTGATCATGATGCGGCAGATCCACTTCCGCGCGCTCCAGCGCTCCACCATCAGCGTGCCGGGAATCTCCAGCAGCACGTAGCCAATGTAAAAAATGCCCGCGCCAATGCCGATGACCGCATTGTCAAAGCCCGCCAGATCCTTGGTCATGGTCAGCTTGGCCACCGCCACATTCTGCCGGTCCACGTAGGCGATCATGTAGCTGACAAAGAGGAGCGGCAGCAGACGCCAGTAGGCTTTGCTCCGGGCACGATCAAGCGCCGCAGAATGAGGAGTGTGGTCCGGAAGGCTGGGTGGCATGGGCGGAATCCGAACTCTATCCAGCGGGAGGATGTGAGGTCAATGAGTCAAGGGATGAAGAGGTCAAGGCGGGGCGAAGAACGGTGTGGAGGAGCGTGGGGACAGAGCCGGGGAGGACGCGACGTCCCCGAAGCAACACGGCCTGGCTCCTTGACCGTTTTGACTTCTGGCTTGAGCGCTGAGCGCCTCAAGACTTCGGCTTCACCTGAAACTTGTTCGGGCTCTTGTCGAACTTCTCCTTGCACTCGGCCGTGGCGAAGATCACGCGCTTGCCAGCCACGGTGCTGCGGAAAATCAGGCGGGCGTCCTTGTGGCAGACGGGGCATTCAGAGTTCACCGGGGCATCGGCGGCGAGGCCATTGAGCGTCAGGGATGCCGTGAAGGCGACGAGGGTCAGCAGTGTTTTCATGGTCAGTGGGTGGGTGGAAAAGCAAACCTTGCCTCATTCAACGCATGGGACGCGAGCTGTCACGCATGATTTTCCACGCCCGACAGTTCACCCGCTTGAATTTTGCCCTGCGGCGACGATGAACTGGAGGTTCATGCTCACCTCACTCGCCGATCTTCCAATGCGCAAAGCCAGCGGCCCCAAGCTGGCCGTTTTGACCGCGTATGACTACCCCACCGCACGCGTGCTGGATGAGGCCGGGGTGGACCTGCTGCTGGTGGGGGACTCACTGGGCATGGTGGTGCTGGGCCTGCCTGACACCACGGGGGTGACGATGGAGATGATGCTGCACCACACCACGGCGGTGTGCCGGGGAGCGAAGCGCGCGCCGGTGATCGCGGATCTCCCTTTCGCGAGCTATCTCACTGCGGAGACGGCGGTGAGCAATGCGAAGCGGCTGATGGAGTGCGGCGCGGCCTGCGTGAAACTCGAAGGCGGCGTCTCGATGCTGCCGCAGGTCGAGGCGATCATAGCGGCAGGGATTCCTTTCGTCGGGCATGTGGGCATGCTGCCGCAAAGCGTGAAGGAAGAAGGGGGCTACAAGAAAAAGGGCAAGACGACCGAATCCATCGAGCATCTGCTGGCGGATGTGCGCGCCCTGGATCAAGCGGGCGCGGCCGCGATTGTTCTGGAGAGCATCGTACCCGAAGTGGCCGCGCGGATGACGGCCGAGGTCAAGGCCAGCACCATCGGCATCGGTGCGGGCAGCGGCACCGACGGGCAGGTGCTGGTGACGCCGGACCTGCTGGGGAGTTTCCCGTGGTTCCGCCCGCCGTTTGCCAAAGCACGCGCTGACGTGGCGGGGGAAACGCTGCGGGCGGTGCGGGAATACATGGCTGAAGTCCAGGGATGACGCGCCCAAGGGGGGGGGGCTGGCTGCCCGGTATTTCGCGCTGGCCTTTTCCGCCAGACTCTGAGATCATGCCGAGATGAACCCATCCCCTGCCCTTCTGAACGGGAAGCACGTCAGCCGCCGCGAAATCCTCCGCACCCTGGGCGCGACCGCCGCATTTGCAGCCTTCCCGTCCCTGCGAGCAGCCGCTGCGGCGGGCAAGGACTCGCTGGCCACGCAGTTTTACAAGAGTCTCAGCGAGGAGCAGCGGACCAAGATCGTGCTGCCGCGCGACCACCCGCAGCGGGGCTATGTGAGCAACTGGTGGTACATCTGCCCGGAGCAGAGGCTGCATACGTTTTACAGCAAGGACCAGCAGGACCTGGTGAAGCAGATCTTTGAGTCCCTGCACCATCCTGAACACCGGGAGAAGATGAACTGGCAGGTGCAGAAGGATCTGATGGGCAAGATCAGCAACACGCCTTCCGTCGGCTTTTTTGGCAAGCCTGAAGACGAGGATTTTGAGTTCATCTACACCGGCCATCATGTGACGCGCCGCTGCGACGCCCACACCGACAAGGGCCGCGGCTTTGGCGGCCGCCCGATTTTCTATGGCAACTTTGCCAAGGGCTTCAACGAGTCGAAGGACCATGAGGGAAACCCGTTCTGGTACCAGGGGCTGGTCTTCAATGAGTTCGTCCAGGCGCTGGACGGCAAGCAGCAGGAGAAAATCCTGGTGGGCCGCGAGCCACGGTCGGAGAGACCGGAGAGGGTCATCGAGAAACGGAAGACCGACCTCCCCGGGCTTTCAGGAGCGGATCTCAGCAAAGACCAGCAGGCAAAGCTGCTGGAAACGATCCGCCGCATGCTGGTGTGCTTCCGTGAGGATGACGTGGCAGCAACCATGAAGACCATCACGGACAAAAAGCTGGTGGAGCGGGTGTTTGTGTCCTGCTACGGCGGAAAGTACGACGTCGGCGCTGACAAGGTGTGGGACACGTGGCAGATCGAAAGTCCGGAGTTTGTGTGGTACTTCCGCGGGTACCCGCACATTCACGGTTACTTCCATCTGCCGGTCTGAGGCAGAGGCTAGCTGCGCTCGTCCATATCCGGGGTGTGGAGATCCACGCCGTGAATTTTTTCGGCTTCGCGGGGAGTGGTGAGCACCTTGTAAACGCACCACGCAAAAAGCGTGGTGACGGTGCCGACGGAGAGCAGCATGACGATGAGGCCGGAGGTGGTCATGGGGAGGAAGGCTGTGGCGATTAATCACTCGTGTTTGTCGAGGCCCTGCTGAGCGCGCCTGAAGGCGTGGGAGCGCGCGGCCATGACGGAAAAGAGAATGAGGAAGAAGACGATCAGTCCCATGCTGAGCTGCGCGGGCAGCCTGGCTTTTTCTCCCGCCAGATCGGTGATGTAAGAGGAGGCGGGGCCGGGCTGGAAGGTGGCGAGATCGAACCCCAGGACCTCCTTCAGCAGCCAGAGCGCGAAGATGGAGAGCAGGAACGCCGGGCAGACCCAGCGGATGACGGGACGGAAGAAGCGCGGCACGGGGAAGGCCGCGCCCTGGTTCATTTCAGCGAAGCCGCGATCGATTCCCCAGACCCAGCCGAACACAAGGGTCTGAAAGGTGGCGAGCATGAAGATGAGAAAGGTGCCGCCCCAAAAGTCCAGGGTGTCGAGCGCCTTCAAATCCTGGGTGAACCAGGCCACGAAACCGGTGCCGAGGGTGGTAAGCGCACCGAGCAGAAGCACCGAAACACGACGCCCAACGCCGAGCGCCTCCTCAATGAAAGCGATGCCGGGCTGCAGCATGGAAATGGAGCTGGTGATGGCGGCAAGGAAAAGCATGAAGAAAAAAGCGCCGCCGAAAAAGGCCCCGGCGGGCATCCGCGCAAAGACCAGCGGAAGCACCTTGAAACCCAGGCCCACACCGGCCTGCCCGGCGATGCCTGCGACTCCGAGAAAGGCGACCGCCGCCGGCACGGTGATGAGGCCGCCCAGCGCCACCTCGCAGAACTCATTCGCACTGCTGGCGGTGAGGCCGCTGAGCACGACGTCATCCTTTGGCCGCATGTAGCTGGCGTATACGATGATGATGCCAAAGCCCACGGCGAGGCTGAAGAAGATCTGCCCTGCCGCGGCGAGCCACAGGCTGGGATTGGCGAGCTGGGCCCATGGCGAGGTGGTTTTCATCACGAGCCTGCCCTGACTGGATGCCACGGCGGCCTGCGCCTCCGCCACGGCCTGCGCGCCGACGATCTCGCGAGGTTTTTTATCCGAGCCCGGTGTGGTGTCCACCAGCAGCACCTTGCTGGGATTCCACATGTAGCCGAGACCGTTCTGCACATTGTCATGGGGTCTGGCGGGATCTGGAGCGCCGAGCGTGAGCACGCGCACCAGCACCACCATGGCGAGCACGATGAGCAGCGGCAGGCCGATGTTGCACATCTTTTCGATGCCGCCGGAAAGCCCGCGATAGATCAGCCAGAAATTGAAGACAAAGACGAGGAGCAGCCAGGGCAGCGTCTTGTCCATGCTGAACTCCAGCGAGGCGGCATCTGCCGCAGCACCGGTGAAGGCGTTGTAATAGTCCACGGTGCCCTGTGCATCGGGCAGGTGCAGGCGGCCTGACCAAAAATTGAAAGCGTAGCCGAGGCACCAGCCTTCGATCACCACGTAGTAGAGGTAGATGACGACGGGAACGATGACGCCAATGACGCCGGCGTATTTGGCCCAGGGTCTTTGAATGATGACGGCAAAGGCGCCGGAGGCGGAATTGTAACCACGGCTGCCGGCGTAGCGGCCCATGGCCCACTCCGCCCAGCCGACGGGCAGGCCGATGATCAAAAAGGAAATCGCGTAGGCGAGCATGAAGGCGCCGCCGCCATACTGAGCGGCGAGGCCAGGAAAGCGGAGGAAATTGCCCAGGCCCACCGCGCTGCCAGCGACGGCCATGATGACACCCAGGCGTGAGCCCCAGGCTTCTTTGTTTTGCGACATGTGGGCGAGGTTAGGCAGTGCGGCGAATCACAACAAGGCAGGAGTTTGCGAAAGTGCTGTGTTTCGGCAAAAGCAGAACTCGCGCCAGAGCGGTGATGTGCGAGATTTTCACCTGTACATGCGCACCAACCGCCTGCCCGTCCTGCTTTTTGCCACCGCCGTGCTGATGATGGTGGGCTCGGTGCTGTGGCTGCTGTGGGAGTCGCGGGGGGCATCCCCCGCCCAGGCGGATGTGACGCAGGCCAGGCGCAGCGGGAACTCCGGAAAGCCGACGGCGTTTACAGCAATGCCGCAGACGCAGACGCCTGCGGTGAGCGCCCCTGCCCCGCCTGCACCCGTGGCAAACCCAGCGGCAGGGCCCACCATCGCCACGCTCAATGTGCCGGGGTCCATGCCGAATGAGGCGCTGCTGACCTTTCGCACACCGGAGGCGCTGGCGGCATTCCGAGAGCGGGCGGCGGCGCTGGGTCTGGAAGTCATTGGATACGACATCAAACTGCGCACGGCGCGGGTGCGCTTTCGTGATACGCAGGGGCTGGAGCGTGACCTGAACGCGCATGCCGAGGACTACACCTACATCGGCCCGAATTTGATCACGCGGATTCCGGGGCTGCCGCCGCCGCCACCGGCCACGGACACTGCAAATGCGGGCGGGAGCGTGCCCTTTCGCAGCCAGGGTCTGGAAGCCATCGGTGCGGGTGGTGATCGCACGGGCTGGGGCCAGGGGGTGACGGTGGCGGTGGTGGACTCGGGGATTTCGAATCACCCCTCGCTCGCGAACACCCAGATCACCCATTACGATCTGGTGAAGGATGGGAGCGCCTTCAATGGTCACGGCACGGCGATGGCTTCGCTGATCGCGGGGAATGATGCGAGTGTCGGTGGTGTGTCACCGGCGGCGAAGCTGCTGGATTTCCGTGTGGCGGACAAGAACGGAGAGAGCAACACCGCGCTGGTTTCCTCCGCGATCATCCAGGCCACGGACCAGGGTGCGCGAGTCATCAACATCAGCCTCGGAGCGACGGGGGACTCGCCGGTGCTGGACGAAGCGGTGCGCTATGCGCAGAGCCGCAATGTGGTGGTGGTGGCCGCGGCGGGCAACGAGCAGCAGACGGCGCTTTCCATGCCCGCGGGCATCCCGGGTGTGCTGAGCGTGGGCGCGGTGGATGCAAACGGCACGCAGGCGTATTTTTCCAATTCCGGCGAAGGGCTGGTGCTGGTGGCGCCAGGGGTCGGGATTGTGTCTGGCTATGCGGATGGCAGGCTCGTGATCGGCAGCGGGACCTCGCAGGCCACGGCGATCACGAGCGGGGTGGTGGCGTATCTGCTCGGGCGTGGCTATTATGGGCCGAACATCATTCCGCTGCTGACTCGGACGGCGGAGCCGCTGCAGGCACCGGCCGCGGCGGTGGGTGCGGGGTTGATTCAACTGCCGAAGTAAGGGGGAGGGGCTGGATCGGCGAGAAGTCGAGGTGAACCGTGGTGCGGAGCGGCTTGATCGAGGACGAGTTCGAGTAGGAGGACGAGGACGAATTTTCTTCAGCGGCACACCTTGGCTGTTTGCCCCTCTTGACCTCCCGACCTTCTCCCTCTACTTCCCCCATGGCCCGCAACTACACGCTGCACAGCACGCACGAACCCAGCACCCGCATCGACTACAAGGCGGAGCTGAACGAGCAGCAGCATGCGGCGGTGACGAGCCCGCCGGGGCAGGCTCTGGTGATTGCGGGCGCGGGCAGCGGCAAGACGCGGACGCTGACGTATCGCGTGGCGTGGCTGCTGGACAACGGCATCCAGCCGGAGTCGATCCTGCTGCTCACCTTCACGAACAAAGCGGCACGCGAGATGCAGGAGCGTGTGCAGGCGCTGGTGACGCATGACGCGAGCCGCATCTGGGGCGGGACGTTTCACTCCATCGGCAACCGCATTCTGCGATACAACGCGGAGCGCCTGGGCTACCGCAAGGGATTCTCCATCATGGACCGGGAGGACCAGAAGGACCTGATGGAGACGGTGCTGGGCAGCAGCGGCATCGACACGACGACCTACCGGTTTCCGAAGGCGGAGGTGCTGGGGGACATTTTCTCGCTGGCGGACAACACGCTGTGCAGCGTGAAGGAGATCATCCACACGCGGTATCCTTACTTTGAAGAAGTGGCCAGCGGGATCATCAAGATGCGCACGCTGTATCAGGAGAAGAAGCGTGAGACGAACTGCATGGACTTCGACGACCTGCTGGCGCTGACGGTGCAACTGCTGGAGGAAAACGAAGACCTGCTGGAGCGCTACCGCAGGCAGTTTGAATTTGTCCTGGTGGATGAGTATCAGGACACGAACAGCCTGCAGTGCCGCATGGTGGAACTTCTCACGGGGCCGCAGGGGAACCTGATGGTGGTGGGAGATGATGCGCAGTCGATTTACTCATGGCGCGGCGCCGATGTGTCCAACATCCTCGAATTTGACCAGCACTGGCCGAGGGCACGCGTGCACAAGATCGAGGTGAACTACCGGAGCGTGCCGGAGGTGCTGAACCTGGCCAATGCGGCGATCGCCATGAACCGGGGGCAGATTCCGAAGAACCTGGTGCCGGCCCGGGCTTCGAAGGGGGTGCTGCCGGCGCTGGTGTCGCTGGACAGCTCTTCCGCGCAGGCGGCGTTTGTGGCGCAGCGCATCCTGGAACTGCAGGACGGAGGGGTGGAGTTGAACGACATCGCCATCCTCTACCGTGCGCATTTCCACAGCATGGAAATCCAGATGGAGCTGACCCAGCGCGGCATCCCGTTTCAGATCACCAGCGGGCTGCGGTTCTTTGAGCAGGCGCATGTGAAGGATGTGGCGGCTTTCATGAAGTTTGCCGTGAACCGGCAGGATGAGGTGAGCTTTATGCGCATGGTGCGGCTGTGCGAGGGCATCGGCAATGTGAGCGCGGCGAAGCTGTGGCAGGAATGGCTGAAGTCCGAGGCGGCCCGGGCTGAGACGATGCCGGGCACTTTTTCCGAGGTGCTGCTGCCGCTCAAGGTGCCGAAGAAGGCGAAGGCGACCTGGGACCAGTTTGCCTACACGCTGGATGAACTCATCGACAAAGAAGGCAAGGCCGTGGCTCCGGCGCAGATGATCCGCAGCATCACCGAAGGGGTGTATGAGGATTACATGAAGGCGAAGTTTAAAAACTACGAGCAGCGCCAGCAGGACCTGGAGCAGCTCAGCAACTTCAGTGACCGCTTCACTGATCCGCTGGAGTTTCTCAGCCAGCTTTCCCTGCTCAGCGGGGTGGACACCGACAACAATCCGGCGCAACAGGCGCAGCAGGACCGCGATGCCGTCACGCTCACCACGGGGCACCAGGCGAAGGGACTGGAGTGGAATGTGGTCTTCGCGGTGTGGCTGGCGGACGGCATGTTTCCGCACAAACGTGCCATTGATGAGGGCGGTGACGCTGCGCTGGAGGAGGAGAGGCGCCTCTTTTACGTCACCGTGACACGCGCGAAGGATGAGCTGTACCTGACATATCCCGTGATCAACCACCAGGCGAGGGATGGAGACATCATGATGCGGCCCTCACGGTTCATCACTGACCTGCCGAAGGATCTGGTGGAGGTGTGGAATGTGAAGAGCGGGTGGTGAGAGGGTGGAATATCCGGGTTGTCGTTTGCCTGTTCTCATGCAATTATTACTCCCTGTCATGATCGCCGAGAAACTTCCCTCCATCGCTGGGCTCAGCATCGAAGAAAAGTGGACCCTTGCCGTGGAACTTTGGGACGAGGTTAACGAACGTCAGAGCGAGCTGCCGACAAATCAGGCCATTCTTGATGTGGTCGAACAGCGTTTTGCCGACTACGAACGCGACCCCAGCACGGCTCTGACTCTGGAGGAGTTCAAACGCAAATACCGCCTGCCGTGAGCGGGCATGAGATCATTCTCCTGCAAGGAGCCCAAAGTGATCTCCTGAGCATTTATGCCGTCCAGGGGCGAGAAGACTTATCTGCGTGTCGATCAGGCTCTCGGCATTCTTCGGCTCTTTCCAGAGGCAGGCCCCATGCACTATAAAAACCGCGTGCGACGGCTCGTCGTCACGCGAACTCATTTTGGTGTTTTTTACTCTGTCACAGGGAACCGTGTGCAGATCGGGGCGGTCATGGATTTGCGACAATCACCCAAAGTGATCGAAAAGAGGCTTCACGACTTATAGAAAGCACGTGGCCGCGGAGCGGTCTCACACGGCTCAATCCATGATGTCGATCAGTTCCACGACGAAGTGGAGGGTGGCGTTGGGGGGGATGCCGGAGGCGGGCTGGCCCTGGAGGCCGTAGCCTAGGTAGCCGGGGATCTCGAGTTCGATCATGCCGCCTTTGTTGATGTGCTGCAGGCCTTCGGTCCAGCCTTTGACGACCTGGTTCAGGCCAAAGGTGATGGGCATGCCGCGAAGGTAGGAACTGTCGAAAACGCGGCCGCTGAAGAGCCAGCCATGGTAATTGACCTCCACGCGCTGCTGCGGTGTCGGCGCGGCGCCGGAACCCGCACGCAAGACGCGGTATTTCAGGCCGGATTCGGTGGTGGTGAAGGTCTTGGGCGCCTTGGGGTCAATGGTGCCCGCGCCTTCGGGGAGCTTGGGAAAGGGAACGGCCTCATCGGCGCGGGACCATCCTGAAGTGAGGAGCATCAAACCGCAAAGGGTGAGACTCAGGAGACGACACGGAAGAAGAGCGAGGCGGGAGCAGGAGCGAGGGGCGTTCATCCAACAGAACTGAGCGGAGGGAGAACATTCGTCAAGCGTTTCCAGGTCGTGAGCGCGGAGTGCGTGCTCGACAAGCGAGGCTGTGCCCCTGTAAGGTAGGCAAAGCCGCTATTCAGCATGCACCATTCTGTGGAAATCACGAAAGTGACCGCCGTTCCAACGGCGGTGATTCGCGGGCGCGTGCCGCAGAAGGAACTGCCGCGGTTTGTGCCTGCCGCCTGCGGGGAGGTGTGGTCGTTCGCCCGCGCCGCAGGGCTGCCGAAGCCGGGGCGGCATGTGGCCCTGTATTTGGACCGTCAAGGAAGCGTGGAAGTGGGCGCGGAGGTGTCGGAGCCCTTTGCGGGCAATGAGCGGGTGCACTGCTCCGAACTGCCCGCAGGCCGGGTGGCGACGACGGCTCATTTCGGCCCCTATTCCGGCCTGGGCGAGGCGCATGCGGCGATCCGGAAGTGGTGCGACGACCAGGGGCTGAGATTTCAAACCGTTTGCTGGGAAGTCTATGGCCACTGGGAAGAGAGCTGGAACGCCGATCCCGCCAAAATCCGCACGGATGTGTTTTACCTGCTGGCCGACGGGCAGGACTGATGTGCATGCGACAACCTCCCCCAAACCCGCGCCCAGCCTCAACCTGACATGCCTGAATACAACACCATCAGCACCGAGCAGTGGCAGATCATGCTGCCGAGCGACTGGGCGCAGAAGCCGCAGACCGACGGGCCTGCATCATTTTATTTCGAGTCCAAGGACGGGACCAAGGGGGCCTATATTTCCGTTTTTACGCGGACCAATCCCGGCTCCCCTGCGCTGGCGGATCTGGCGGCCTGGAGGGACACGGAAATCCGCAACCTGCATGCAATGCCCGACCACCATTGGGAGATCCTGGAGGAATGGCAGCATGACGAAGGCGGCACCGCCATATCAGCGAGCGACTGCCTGGACCGCAGCGCCAACTACCGCATCGTCTGCCTGCGCATGACGCAGTTTCCCTGGCTGGTGCGGGTGAGCCTGCATGATTACAACTGCACGGACTATGAAGCCTCCAAGCAGGCCTTTCTGCCCCTGATTGATTCGTTTGCGCCGGTCATTGAGTGAACCATAGCCCCCTCCGATGCAGCCAGCCACCCACACTTTCCGCATTCTTGCCTGCTTGAGCCTGCTTCTCACCGGCTGCTCCAGTCACAAGAGCTCTCGCGGTGAGCAGCGGGTCAACTGTGACACCCCTGCCATCTCTGACCTCCGCACGGCGGACAGCCTGACGCTGTACTCTCTCCTTCCGCTAGAGACATGGAATCTGGATAATGATCCGAAGCGGACTGCGGCCCGATTCAAGCGTCTGCCGACCTTTCATGACTTTCCTGTTCTTGGCAGCTTCACGGTTTCGCCTGGAAAGGAGACACGCGTCTGGCAGAACTTGCTGGTGGAGCGGCCACGATTCCTGTGTGACTTCATGCCCCGGCATGGGGTCCGGGCGGTCAAAGATGGAAGGCACACTGATTTCCTGATGTGCTTCTCCTGCGGGGATCTCCTGGTATACCGGCATGGCGGGCCTGAAACAGACCATCGTCCAGTGTGGTCCGCAGAGGTCAAGGTCCGCCTGAATCGAGAGTTTGATCAACGCCACCTCGAACGCGACAAGCCCTGACCAAGCTTTGGAAGCGGGCCCTTCCCTGTTTTTGTTCCAGCCGGTTGCTCAAAGGGACGCCGTGGTGGTGGCCGCCGCGGCCTCGAATTCGTCCACATAAGGCTCTCCGGTGATCTTCTCGATCTTCTCGCGGTTTTCCTCGGCGCTGAGAGGCGGCTCCTCCTCCCCTTCCTTGATGGCGCGGCCGTGCCAGGTGAGGTGCCAGTCCACGCGCTTCCAGCCGCCGTCCACCCGTTTGAAGGTGTAATGGAGCTTGGGTCTGCGGAAGCCAAAACCGTCATCGATGGGGCCGATGGTCATTTTCACTTGGAGCGGCTCACCATCGGCTATCTGCTTAATTTCGATAGGAGCCTGGGACTTGTCACCTTTGAGCAGGAAATGATTTTCCTTCTCCTCGGTGAGGCCATGGCGGTGGAAGGCATTGATGGACCAGTCGTAGGCCGGAAAGGTCTGGGCGATGTCCCACATGGTGGGCTCCTTGTCTTCCGGGAGTTGCACCACATCCTCGATGATTTTTTCCGCCATGGCCGGCCGCTTGAAGGCAAGGAAGCGCTCGTCTCTGCCCCTCTGCGCCCGGTGCTCCGGGGTCTCACAAGCTGGGAGGCAAAGCGTCAGGCACAGGGCTGTCAAAAGAGGGGTGCAGGGATTCATGCGGAGAGTGCCGGCGGCACGCGTCTGATACAGAAGGATGCAGGCCAGTTTTTCCAAGATTCAAAGGGTGATAAGTCTGCCACAAATCCCTACCAGTTTCCCGCTCCGGGCGCAAGCGGCCAGCCCGAGGCGGCTAAAGGATTCGGAAAAGAGGTGAAACTTCCGAGCGCCCTTTTCGTTTAACCCGGCATCGAGCTGAATCAGCGGCCGATCTCACCATGAAAACGCGCCTTTTCCTCCCCTTCGCCTGCGCACTGTTTGTCACCACCACCAGCCTTCAGGCAGACAATGAGGTCTATCGAACCTGGACGGACGCCCAGGGACGAAAACTGGATGCCACCTTCCGCGGCATCGAAAATGGCAACGTCTTCCTGCAGGTGCGCAATGGCTACGTCTATCGGCTGCCGCTTGATAAACTTTCCGCCGCCGATCAGCAGGCCGCCAAAACCCTCAAGCCGGAAGGTCTGGGAATCCCCTCAGACCCCAATCTGGCGCAGGCCGCCGCGCAGATCGACATGCTGGTGGAGGCCGGGCTGAAGAAGGCCGAGCAGAAGCCCAACCCTCTGGCCTCGGATGAGCAGTTCGTCCGCCGGGTGTTTCTGGACCTCGCGGGCCGGATTCCCACCCGGGAGGAAACGCTGGAGTTCATCAACGACCCGAGCGTCTCCAAGCGCGCCCACGTCATTGACCGCCTGCTGAAATCCGATGGATTCAACAGCCATCTGTTCAACTACTTTGCCGACATGCTGCGCATGGCGGACGTGGCGCAGAAGGCGCGCTTCTACACCTACCAGGACTGGCTGAAGGGGCAGCTCGCTGACAACGTGCCATGGAACAAGATCGTGTACTCCATGATGACTGCGGACGGCAAACTGCTGGAAAACGGCGCCACGGGCTACCTGCTGCGCGATGCCGGCATGCGGCTGGACAATCTGAGCCTGACGCTGAGCACCTTCATCGGAGCGAACGTCTCCTGTGCGCAGTGCCATGACCATCCCTTTGCCGACTGGACGCAGAGGCAGTTCTATGAAATGGCGTCCTTCTTTGGCGCCACCGAAACCTACGGGGCCAAGGGCAACACCCCGGGGGTGCAGGGCATGCGCAAAGTGCTCGCCTCCCTGGGAGACAAAAAGCTGGAGAAGCAGGCAAAGAACCTCCTGCGGGTGAACGGCCTGATGGTGGAGGACACCACGGAGAATGACCTGAAGCTGCCGGACGACTACAAATACCCTGACGCCAAGCCCGGAGAACATGTGGTGCCGAAACTGATCACCTGGAGCGATGACAAGAACAAGAAAGCCTACCAGGGCGTGCAGACCACCAAGCATGATGAGCAACTGCGCACGCAGTTTGCCAAATGGATGACCTCGCCTGACAACCCGCGGTTTGCCATGACCATCGCCAACCGCATGTGGAAGCACATCTTTGGCATCGGGGTGAAGGAGCCGGTGACGGACCTGGATGACCCGGCCGCGAGCGTGAACCCGGCTCTGCTGCATCATCTGGCCAATGAAATGGTGCGCCTGAAATTTGACCTCAAGCAGTTCCTGCGCGTGCTGTGCAACACCCAGACCTACCAGCGCGAGGCGACCAGTCATGAACTGGCTGACGGCACCCCGTACCTCTTCCCCGGCCCGATCCTCCGGCGCATGACGGCCGAGCAGGCCTGGGACTCCTGCGCCACGCTGGTGGTGGGCGCCGATGTGGACAAGTTCAAAGGGCATCGTGGCGCAACCTACGCGAAGGCGATGAACATCGATCTCAGCGGCAATGCCTCGCCAGACGTCGTCAAAGGCCAGATTGAAAACGCCATTGCCAGCATGCGCCAGTTTGGCGGAGGCGGAGGCAACCCCAAGAACAACGCGAAGAAAAAGCGTGCGATGAACCAGGAGGAGGACCTCACCGTGGCGCCGCCGGTGCGCAACGGCATGGTGCTGGCCCGTGCCTCGGAACTGCCGCAGCCTGAAAAGGACCAGCATTTCCTGCGCATGTTTGGCCAGAGCGACCGCCAGATCGCCGACAGTGAAAGCGAGGAGGGCAGCATCCCGCAGGTGCTGATGCTCATGAACGGAGAGGCGCAGCGGGTGATCGGCCAGAATGACTCGCTGGTGGTGCAGACAGCCAGCGCGCAAAAGACGCCCGAGCAGCAGGTGGAAAGCCTCTACCTCAGCTTCTTCAGCCGCAAGCCCCGGCCGGATGAACTGGACAATGCAGTGGCAGGGCTGAGCAATGGCATGACCATGCGCGACCTGACCTGGGTGCTGTTTAACACCCGTGAATTCATCTTCGTGGAATAACCCCCTTCCCCTTCACCATCATGAAACTTCAGAACCAGCTTGATCCCATCACCCGGCGTGCGTTTTGCGAGCGCTGGGCCAGCGCCGCGCTCGGAGTGACTGTGCTGCACGGTCTGGGTGGCAGCGCGTTTGCCGCGGAGGCAGCCAAGACCGCGGCCCCGTCCGGCCCCGGCTTTGGCAAGGCGAAGAACGTCATCTTCCTCCAGATGATCGGCGGCATGACGCACATCGACACGCTGGATCCAAAGGAGGGGCCCACGCAGGGCCCGAAGAAACCGATCAAAACGAAGGCTGACTTTCAACTGGGCGGCATCATGGAGAACCTGGCCAAGCAGGCGGACAAGATCAGCATCATCCGCAGCATGACCTCCAAGACCGGAGTGCATGCCGCCGGGCAGTACGTCATCCGCACCGGCTACGAGCAGCGTGGCACCATCAAACATCCCAACATTGGCGCGTGGGCGCAGCATTTCCTGGGCTCCAGCCACAAGACGCTGCCCTCCAGCGTGTGCGTGAACCGCCAGCCGCAAAATGGCAACGGCTTCTTCCCCTCCAGTTTCTCCCCCCTGCCCATTCTGGACCCCGATGCGGGACTGCAATACGCGAAGAGCGAGGCCACTCCGGAGCAGATGATCAAGCGCCTGGTGATGCTGGATCAACTGGATGCAGGATTCCGCGACCGCTTCCAGACCTCCGAGGTGAAGAGCTACACGCAGTTTTACGACAAGACGATCAGCATCATGTCCAGCACGGACCTGGAGGCCTTCCATCTGGACGAAGAACCGGCCGCTTTGAAGGAAAAATATGGCAAAGGCAAGTTTGGCCAGGGCTGCCTGCTGGCGCGCCGACTGGTGGAGAAAGGGATCCGCTACATCGAAGTCGCCAAAGGCGGCTGGGACATGCACAACAACATCGACGACGGACTCGATGAACACGGGGCCGAACTGGACCAGGCGCTCTCCGCGCTGCTGGAGGATCTCAAGGAACGCGGCCTGCTGGAAAGCACGCTGGTGGTGCTGTGCTCGGAATTTGGCCGTGGTCCCAAGATCAACGGCAATGGCGGGCGCGACCACCATCCGAAAGTCTTTTCCACCCTGCTGGCCGGTGGCGGCATCAAGGGCGGCTTCATCTACGGCTCCAGCGACAAGGAAGGCATGGCCGTGGCCGACAAGCAGGCCAGCCCGCAGGATTTCCTCTCCACCATCGGCTGGAGCCTGGGCCTGCCGATCGATGAAGTCGTCATGTCCCCGAGCAACCGGCCGTTTACGGTGGGAGACAAGGGCAAGGCGATCATGGAGGTGTTTGCGTAGAGACGGCGGAGGTCAAATGACGAAATCAGAATGAGGAATGACGAATCAATGGGTCAATGAGCAATGTGGCCCTCATCGGTTCACCAGCCTGTCATCCCATCCATTCATCATTCGCCATTCTGGTTTCGTCATTTCCTCGCAAGCCTCTTGAAATGACCGCCGTTTTTTAGGCCTCATGACCTCCCGCCGCCATTTTATTTCCGCCACTTCCGCTGCGTTTGCCGCCTCTTCGTTTCACATCTTCGGGGCAGATCCGGCAAAGAAGTACCGCACGGCGCTGATCGGCTGCGGCTGGTGGGGCATGAACATCCTGAAGGAGGCCATCGCCTCAGGGCGTGCGAAAGTTTGCGCCCTCTGCGATGTACATGAAGATGTGGCTTCGAATTCCAGTGATGAGGTCAACGGCCTCAACGGAGACGAGCCCAAGCTCTACAAGGACTACCGCGAGCTGCTGGACAAGGAGAAGCCGGAGATCGTGATCATCTCCACCCCGGACCACTGGCATGCGCTGCAGAGCATCGCCGCGTGCAAGGCGGGGGCGCACGTCTATGTGGAAAAGCCCACAGGACACACGATCAATGAGAGCAAGGCGATGGTGAAGGCCGCGCGCGAGGCTGGAGTGGTGGTGCAGGTGGGTCTGCACAGGCGCATCGGCCCGCATCATGTGGAGGCCATGAAGTTCCTCAAATCTGGTGCCGTGGGAAAGGTGGGCATGGTGCGCGCGTTTGCCGACAGCAAGGGCGGCCCCGAAATGGCCAAGCCCAACAGCCAGGTGCCGGAGGGCATGGACTGGGAGATGTGGTGCGGCCCGGCCCCGCTAAGGCCCTTCAACACCAAGCTGCACCCCGGCGGCTGGCGCAACTTCATGGACTACGCCAATGGCACCATGGGGGACTGGGGCGTGCACTGGCTGGACCAGATCATGCTCTGGAGCGGCGAGAAGGGACCGAAGAAAGTCTTCTGCACCGGAGGGCGCCCCGTGGCGGGCCCCGCGGTGCTGAATGACAAGGAGCAAACCACCGACGCACCGGACCACCAGGTGGCCACCTTTGAATTTGAGCAATTCACCGCCGTGTGGGAGCACCGCAAGTTTGCCGACAACAACAACGAGAAGCACAAGATCGGCTGCTACTTCTACGGGGAGAAAGGTGTACTCCACATCGGCTGGCGCGATGGATGGACCTTCTACCCCGCGGACCCCAAGAGCCCCGAGCAGCACGGCAACCACCAGCTTCAGGAGCCGCACGGCCACAACATAGCACTGCTCTGGACCGACTTTATCGACGCCATCGAAAAGAAAAAGCAGCCCGTCGCCGACATCGAAAGCGCTCACCGCTCCTCCTGCCTGCCGCTGCTGGGGATGATCAGCTACAAGGCGGGGCGCAGCATCCAGTGGGATGCTGAGAAGGAGCAGATCATTGGAGATGAGGAAGCCTCCAAGCTGATGAGCCGGGAATACCGCACGCCCTGGGTATATCCGGTTTAAAAGCAGTCTTCGCCTCCGGGCTATCCAAAGTGGCCGCAAGATATTTGAGATTGCGAGCCGCGTGGCAGCAGTGCATTTTATGGATGTGAGCACGAACTCTGAAACTGGCAAGCCAGTGGTCTCCCCAACGGAGGCCACGCAGCCAAGGCTGCGCTACGAACCAAAGCCGAAGGGCTCATGGAAAAAGCTGGTGGGTGCCATGAAAGACTGTGACCTGTCCGAAGAAGCTTTTCGTCTCGGTGCCGAATGGCGTGAGCAGATGAATCGCGAAGGCAGGTAGAGCCATGTTTGTAATCTTGGATACCAATCACTACCGGGAATTGGTTCATGAAACCCCGCTTGGAGACCGATTAAGGCAGCGGTTGATCGACGCCGATGCCGATGCATTTACCACGGTGATCACCGCTCAAGAAATTTATCAAGGCTGGGCGGCTGAGATCAACCGGAAGTCAGCGGGAAGCAACCAGGTGCACGCATATAAGCAGTTTTTGCTCGCCCTGAGAGCATTCGAGAGAATCACCATCCTGCCTTTTGATGAAGATGCTGCCGTGGAATTTCACCGCCTGCAAAGTTTCCGGCTAAGAGCAGGAACGATGGACCTCAAAATAGCCGCCATCGCCGTGTCTCACACAGCATTGTTGCTCTCCCGCAATCTGACAGATTTTCAGAACATTCCAGCCCTCCGGCTTGAAAACTGGCTGGATTGATCCAAACGCAACAGATCGGGCCTTCAAATTATTGCCACTTCGCCTTGCGATTTCCTTCTGCTTTCGGCATGGCTCATAGAATCAGGCATCCTTCCTGCTTTGATTCCCCAGCTCCACCCAGCCATGTCCGAATCTCCCCCGCAAAACCTCCGCATCCACGGCTTTCAACTTCTCGAAGACGACCTGCGCTACCTGATGGAGGCCTTCTCCGCTGTGCTGAAGCAGCTCGGGGAGCCTGAACTGGCCGACAGCCTTCCCTGGATCGGCAGCGGAGTGCCGCAGAAAACGAACCGCTCGCTGGGGCAGGCGTACTCCATCGCCTTTCAACTGCTCAACGTGGTGGAAGAGCGTGCGGCCTCGCAGATCCGGCGACTGCGTGAGAAGAAGAACGGCCCGGAGGCTGAGAAGGGCCTGTGGGCGGACAATCTGAAACAACTGCGCAGTCTGGGGCTGAATGAGGCGGACATTCTCGCTGCGCTGCGGGATGTCTGCGTGGAGCCGGTGCTGACCGCCCACCCCACGGAGGCGAAACGCGAGACGGTGCGGGAGCTGCACCGCGAGATCTACAGCCTGATGAACCGGCACGAGAACGCGGCCTACACCCCGCGTGAGCAGGCGCGGCTGCAAAGCCAGCTTCAGACCCAGCTCGAAAATCTCTGGCGCACCGGGGAGATCCACGTGACGCGGCCCAGCATCGAGGCCGAGCTGCAAAACGCGCTGCATTACCTGCGCGATGTTTTTCCAGAGGCGCTGACTCGCGCACACGTCCACCTCCGCGAGGCCTGGCAGGCTGCGGGATATGATGTGGCGGAGATCGACTCCCTGCCCCCGCTGATCCGCTTCGGATCGTGGATCGGCGGCGACCGTGACGGGCATCCCTTTGTGACAGCGGACGTCACACGGCATGCCCTGCAGGTGATGCGCAAAAACGCGCTGCGGGTGCAGCGGCGGGCGCTGGAGTCCCTGGCCTTTCATCTGCCGCTGAGCTCGCTGTTTCAGGTGACGCCGATACTGCTGACGGAACTGATCAATTCGCTCAGTGCGCAGCTCAAAGCCGAGCCTGGCGTGGACCTGGCCTACATTCTGGAGCGCAACAAGGAGGAGCCGTGGCGTGCTGCTGTGTACCTGATGCACGCGAAGGTCCTGCTGGCCATCGAGAAGCCGGGCTCACCTGCCGCGTATGTGCAGCCGGGCGAACTGCGAGCGGACATTGATGTCCTGGCGCAGACGCTGCTGGATGTCGGATCGAAAGCCGTGGTGATCGAGCAGATCGTTCCGTTTCGCCGCAACCTCACCGCCTTCGGATTTCACTCCGCGGTGCTCGATGTCCGGCAAAATTCGGCCTTCCATGAAAAGGCACTGGATCAGCTCCTGCGTGCCGCCGGCCTGCTGGACGGCGGCTCTTTCATCACCTGGAGTCTCGAACAAAAGCGGGAGTTGCTGGAGCGGGAACTCGCCTCGCCGCGCCCCTTCCTCGCACCTGGCATCTCCGCAGGGCCGGAAGCCGACACCGTGCTGGACTGCTACCGGGTGCTGGCCGAGCATCGCACGAAGTTTGGCAATGCCGGCCTTGGTTCCCTGATCATCTCGATGACCCGCAATGTGGAGGACATGCTGGTGGTCTTTCTGCTGGCCCGTGAGGCCGGACTCATGACCTGGAGTGAGGAAGGCCTGGTCTGCCCGCTGCCAGTGGTGCCTCTGTTTGAAACGATGGGGGATCTGGAGTCGGGTCCGGGGATCGTGGAAGCCTTCCTGTCGCATCCCATTGCCAAGCGCAGCCTGCTCGCGCAGAGCAACGGAGGCACGCCGGTGTTTCAAATGATGGTCGGCTACTCCGACTCGAACAAGGACTGCGGCATCGTGGCCAGCCAGTGCGCCCTGCACCGCGCGCAGCGGGAGCTTTCCAGCACGATTCAGCGCCATGGAGTGCGGCCCATCTTCTTCCATGGCCGCGGCGGCACCGTGGGACGTGGCGCGGGCCCCACGCACTGGTTCATGGAGGCGCTGCCGCATGGGTCTCTGAGCGGCGGCATGCGCATGACGGAGCAGGGCGAGACCATTGCGCAGAAATACGCGCACATCAGCTCCGCCGTGTACAACACCGAGCTGCTGATGGCCTCCGCCACGGCGGCCACCGCGCGCCACCGCTGCACGGAATCCAGCGCACACCCGGCTCTGGAACCTCTCTTTGACAAACTGGCCGCTGACAGCCGGGATGCCTACCGCGCCTTTCTGCACGCGCCGGACTTCATGAAGTTCTACCGCCAGGCGACGCCGATCGATGCTTTGGAAAACGCGCGCATCGGCTCCCGCCCGGCGCGGCGCACGGGGCAGGCTTCGCTGGACGATCTGCGGGCCATTCCCTGGGTGTTTTCATGGACGCAGTCACGCTTCTACCTGCCCGGCTGGTTTGGCGCGGGAAGCGCCCTCACGAAACTCAAAAAGGATGATCCGAAGAGCTACGCCACCCTGGCGGCGAGCATCCCGGGCTCGGCCTTCCTGCGCTACGTACTCACCAACATCGAAAGCTCCCTGGTGAGCGCCAACACGGATCTCATGAAAGCCTACGCGGGCCTGGTGGAAGACGTGGCGGTACGCGATCGCTTCCTCGGGACTGTACTGGGCGAATTCGAAGCCACGCGTGCCATCATCGATGATCTCTTTCAGGGCACCTTTGAAGAACGCCGCCCGCGCCTGGCCTACACGCTCAACATTCGTGAGGAGCCTCTGAAGGTGCTGCACCATCAGCAGATCGCTCTGCTGCGTGAGTGGCGCGGACTCGCCGCCGCCGGCAACACCGAGGCGGCCGATGCGATGGTGTCCGACCTGCTGGTTTCGATCAATGCGATTGCATCGGGGCTGCGAACCACTGGCTAAAGCAATGACGAAACCAGAATGGCGAATGACGAATCAATGACCAAGCCCGCACGCCGGCATTGATCATTCATTCGTCATTCCTCATTCTGGTTTCGTCATTCGAATTCTCGCAGAGTCACCTTTGCTCCCGGCTCTCTCTCGTCATGCCCTGCCTCGATACTCTCCGGGCGCGACGCCGACCCAGCGTTTGAAGACGCGTGAGAAGATCGCCGCGTTCGCGTAGCCCACATTGGCAGCGACGACTTCCAGCTTGTCGTTTCCGGCTTCCAGAAAGCGGCGTGCCTGCTCCATGCGCAGGCAGGTGAGGTGCTGCATGGGGCTGCGGCCGAGCTCCTTCATGCAGAGGCGGCGGAGGTGCTCCGGGCTGCAGTGGCTGCGGTGTGCCAGCTCGGCCAGCGTCCAGTCGCGCATGAGATCCTGCCCGACGTCCGCCCAGAGCCGGGCCACGCGGGGCTCGCGGCTGCGCCAGGGCTGCGCGGTGCGGCGGATGGTGGCGTGCAAAAGCTCCAGCCAGTGGTGCAGCAGGCTGGGCTCGCGCTCGCCCTCCCACTCGGCGCGCAAACCGGAGATGATGCGTACGATTTCATCTGCATGCACGGTGGGCATGACGGGCGATGCCGCGCCGACCACAGGGGTGACAAAGCTGGGCTCATCGTAGCGCACCCAGGCAAAGCGCCAGCGCTCGCGGCTTTTGGCCGCAAAGGCATTCAGCACCCGCGGGGGCGCCAGGCACACAGTGCCGGGCTTCACGCGCTGCCAGCGGCCGTCCAGCAGGATGGCCCCTTCCCCGCTCATGCACGCGAGCACAAAGCTGCCGGTGGGACTCATGCGCACCCGCCGGTAGGGCGGCAGCGCCTCATCCATGCCAAAGCGCGCGATGCGGTGCGTCGTCATCTCCACACAGTCCCGTGCCTCCACCACCCAGCGCCGCGTGCGCGGGCCGTCGATGGTGGTCTCTGTGAGGTCGGGAGTCATGGCGGTGATTTAACCGCTGGTCCGGCGGATGTCACGCGGAGGTGCATTTCAGGCATGACACCGTGCATGAGCTCCTGCTAGCCTGCGATTATTCAACCCGTATTCCCGACCACCACCATGAAGCACCTGCTTTCCCTGCTCCTTCTCGCCACCGCGCTGCACGCGGAACCTGTGTCCATCTTCGATGGAAAAACGCTCGATGGCTGGGACTACGATCCCAAGATCTGGCGCGTGGAGGACGGCATGATCACCGGCGGCTCCACGACGGAGAAGATCAAGGAGAACCATTTCATCTGCACGAAGAAGAACTACGCGAACTTTGAGCTGAAGCTCAAGATCAAGGTCAGCGGAGATCCGAAAACGGGCATGCTCAACAGCGGCATCCAGATCCGCAGCCAGCGCGTGCCAGGCGGCGCGCACATGAGCGGCTATCAGGTGGACTGCGGCGCGGGATGGTTTGGCAAGATTTACGACGAGTTCCGCCGCAACAAAGTCATCTGGGCCCCCACACCGGAACAGCAGGCGGCGCTGGACAAGGCCGTCGATGTCTTCGGCTGGAATGAATATCGCATCCGTGCGGAAGGCACGCGCATTCAGACCTGGATCAATGGTGTGCATTGCATCGACTACACCGAGACGGACAAGAACATCGCGCTGGACGGCCTGATCGGCCCCCAGGTGCACAGCGGCGGTGTGTGCCTGGTGCAGGTGAAGGATGTGACGGTGGAAGAACTTCCCGCCACTCCCGGCGCGCCTACGTGGGAATCGCTGGGTGGCGTGGATGCCGCGCGCAAGCTCGTGGCCCCGCCGCCGAAGCCGCAGGCCGATGCCGCAAAGCCAAAACGGGACATCAGCTACAACAACGTGCAGGGCACAGCGCTCACCGCTCAGGAGCAGTTGAAGAAATTTCATGTGGCCGATGGATATGAAATCGAGCTCGTGGTGCAGGAGAGCGACGGCATCGGCAAATTCGTCAGCGTGTACTTTGACCAGCGAGGTCGATTGTGGACGCAGACCGCCTTTGAATATCCGGTGGATGCGAATGAGAACCCGGCCGCCGCCGAGGCGGTGTATGCGGCCCGGGGCAAGGACAAGGTGCTCGTCTATCCGCGGGAGTCGGTGAATGCGCCGATTCCCGCGGGTGGACTCACCCACCCGACCGTGTTTGCTGATGGCCTCGCGATCCCGCTCGGCATTCTACCCTGGGGCAATGGAGACAGCTGCTACGTGCTGCACGGCCATGACCTGCTGCTTTTGAAGGACACCAACAACGATGGCAAGGCGGACGCGCGTGAAGTCATCCTGACCGGATTCGGCGTGCAGGATTCGCATTTGTTTCCGCATCAGTTCACCCGCGCACCCGGCGGGTGGATCTGGATGGCGCAGGGCCTGTTTAACAACAGCAAGGTGCACAAGCCGGGGAGTGATGTGGTGGTTGACTATCCGAAGTGCGGCATGGCCCGCATGCGCCCGGATGGCAGCGAGTTTGAAATGACCAGCGTGGGTCCGAACAACATCTGGGGGCTTGTGATGACGGGCGAGGGAGAAACCTTCATCCAGGAGGCGAACGACTATGGCTACCCCATCATGCCCTTCCACGAGTATGCCTACTACCCCGGCGGCATGGAGGCGCTGAAGAAGAGCTATCAGCCTGACTTCCCTCCGACCGCTGACTTCCGCATGGGCGGCACGGGGTTGAGCGGGCTGGCCTTGATCGAAGGTAATGTCGTACCGGCTTTAGCCGGCTCTGGATCTCCGGAACCGGCTAAAGGCGGTACTACAATACCCAAACCGGCGTACGTCATGGCCGTCGCCAATCCGATCATCTCCAAGATCCAGACCATCGCCCTGCATCGGACGCAACCGGGCGATGAGAAGCAGGGCAACATCACCGGTCTGCGCCTCGAACAACTCGCCGACCTCCTCACCTGCGACGATCCATTTTTCCGGCCGGTGGGCCTGACGAATGGTCCTGATGGATGCATCTATATCGTCGATTGGTACAACAAGATCATCTCCCACAACGAGGTGCCGAGAAACCACCCCGACCGCGACAAGACGCGTGGGAGAATCTGGCGCATCTTTCCGAAAAGAGCGCGGAGCTCCGAGTCCGCAGCACTCCGCGAAGCCGTCCCTGCTCCTCAAGGTTCCGAAGACAGCGCCACCGGAAAGACGGCGCTCAAGACCCAGCCACCTGCTGCGGGCTCGGGGGCCCGCGCTCCGCAGGCCATTCCGGATTTCACGAAGCTCAGCACGGATGAACTCATTGCCATGCTGGGCTGCGAACCTGTCGCAAAGGCACATCTGGCGTGGCAGACACTTGAGGATGAGATTTTCCCCTCTCGTGCCACGTTTCGCCGCCCGCACCAAAAACCACCTGTCTCAGCCCTTTCCGCCATAGTCGGCGACCCCGCCTCCAGTGTTTCAAGAGCAGTCCAATCGCTCTGGTGCCTTGAGGCAGCAAGGCAGATGTCCACCGAGTCGCTGAAGGGCCTGCTTAAATCCCCGATTCCCTCCATCCGTGCACAGGCCATCAAAAGCGCTGGGGTTTTATGGCCTACCGCAAACATGGGATTGTCCATTCACGGGGATCCAATGAACATAGTCAGTGAGTCGCTTGTTCATGATTTTTCACCTGAGGTTCGCCGTGCAGCGATTCACTCGCTGTCCAAAATGACCTTGAAGAGCACGCTCGCAGATGGCAGGGGCATGTATGCAGTTGGGATGAGTTCAAACGTCCGCATTCCCCACGATGAGGAAATCGTTGCGGCTTTGCTTGAGGCAGCCCGGCCCTCTCTCCCTGGCCCGCTGGGCCAGTCTTCGCGCGGCCCAAAACAAATCCCTGTGCGCGAAGCCTACGACCGTGAGTTCGAACGTTTCCTGGTGCGCATGCTTCTGGAGCGGCAGCCGGAAATCGTGGCGAAGTTTCTGGATTCGGATGCTGCGGCGAAACTTCCCGTCGAAGCACGGGTGCTGGCCTCACTTGCGCTTGAGCCGAAGGCCAGCGCCTCGCGTGTGGCAAAGCTGCTGACGAAGCTCGACCGCGCACCGAATGACGAGGAGCTTCTGCGGCTGGCTCAGTTTCCCGAGGAGCCCGGAGTGGGCGATGCCTTGAAGGCGCTGCTGACGAAGGAAAACTCCCGTACAGCAGTCGCTGAGAGACTGCTGGCTCAGCGCACGAAGCTCGATGCCGCAAAGATCGCGCCGCTGCTCACCGAGGCTGCGAGGGAAATGCTTCAGAGTGATGCGGGCACTCCTGCCCGCAATGAGAGCTCCGATGCAGGCAGGAGTGCCCGCATCACCCTGGCGCTGCAGCTTATCGGCGGCTTTCAGCTCACGGCACTCGAAGGCGAACTCATCGCCATGCTGAAGAATCCGCCGGGTGGACCGAGTGTGCGCGCCGCTGTCCTGAACACGCTGCGCGATCTGCGCAGCGGCGCGGATGATCTCTTCGCATCCATCGCCAAATCCGATCCAGATCCCCTTACCCGCGACGCCGCAGTGCAGGCGCTCGCCGCTTCGCGTGCTCCCGATGCCGCGGGCAGGTTTCTCGCCCTCTATCCCAGCCTCCAGCCCGCCCAGCGACGCGGCGCGCTTGCCAGCATCGCCAGTACGAAGGCGGGCGCGCGAGCCATCGTCGCCGCCTTGCTGGACAAGACATTGCCGCAGGCGGATCTCGATGGCCCGACGGTTGAAAAACTCGCCACGGTGCTTGGCAGCGATCCGGCACTGGAGAAGCTGCAAAGCCAGCTCGGCGGAGTCTTCCGCGAAGTGCTGCTGATGGATGGCGAAGAGACTGCGTGGGTGGACTCCAAAATCACGCTCGACGGTCCCTTCACGGTCGAGGCATGGGTGCGGCTGGCTCCTGGCATTGGCAATCAGGATGACCTGCTCGGCGTGCCCGGGGGCTGCGAGATGAATTTCTTTGGGTCGAAGTTCCGAGTCTTTGCCGGTCCGCAGTTGCGTGATGTCGTGGTCGCCACGAAACCCATGACGCCGGATCTGTGGACACACATCGCAGTGACGCGGGATGCGCAGGGCATTTGCCGCATTTACCAGAACGGCGAACTGGATGCGACCGCCAGCAAGCCCGCGCCGCAGAAGTGGGAAAACTGCCGCATCGGCTGGAGCGGCCCCAAAGGAGGGACCGAGGGGGCGATGACCGAGTTCCGCGTGTGGAAGCGCGAACGCACCGCGCAGGAAATCCGCGCCAGCTTCGACCGCATTCTCGAATCGTCCGAAGGCATGACGCGCTACGACTCCCAATGGGGCAGGCCCGGCAAAGGCGCCCGCGTCGCCAAGACCATCGACACGCCGCCGCTGCTCACGGAGGAGCAGGCAAAGACGTTGGACGCGAAGTTTAAGCGCTTCACCGCCCTGGCTCCGAAAGGCAATCCGCAAAATGGCAAGGCGCTCAGCGCGCTCTGCATGGCCTGCCATCAGATCGGCAGCGCGGGCGGGCAGATCGGCCCGAATCTCAGCGGTGCAGGTGCGATGGGGCTGGAGGCTGTGCTGCGGAACATCCTGACGCCCAATGCCGCCATGGAGCCCGGATACCGCATCTACCGGGTGGAGATGAAAAACGGCGATCTGATTGATGCCTTTTTTGTGAGTGAAGACGCACAGGCCACCGTCATCCGCCAGGCAGGGCTGCCGGACCGTCGGCTGGACAAAAAGGACATTCGCAGCACAAAATTCATCCGGCGCTCCCTCATGCCCGAGGGACTGCTGGATGCGCTGCAAGACCAGCAGGTGGCTGATCTGCTGGCCTACCTGATGACCTTAAAGGGGTAAAAGGAGGATGAGTCCTGTTTGACAGAGCGTCGGGAATCCCGATAGCGCTCTGCAAATCGCAATGCCGACCACCCTCCAAGACCCCGCCACCAAACCTGCCGCGCCGGCAGATCTGGAAATCAAAGATGCCCAGCTCATCTTCAACCACGTGTGGAAACAGCTCGAGGCGGAGTACGGCCGGGAAAAGCTGCGCTTTCCGAAAGAGCTGATCCTGCTGGGCGGCGCGCCAGGAGCGGGCAAGGGCACGAACACCGACTTCATCCGCAGCGTACGGGGGATCACCGCGAAGCCCATTGTGGTCAGCGCCCTGCTGGACAGCCCGGAGGCGCAGAAGCTCAAAGCCCAGGGCGGCATGGTGGGAGACCGGGAGGTGGTGGGCATCCTCATCCGCAAGCTGCTGGAGCCTGAGCAGCAGAACGGCGCCATCCTGGACGGCTTCCCCCGCACCAAGGTGCAGGTGGAGTGCCTCAAAATGCTGTTTGATGAAATGATCCGCCTGCGCCGCGACTTTTCCGAAACGCCTGACGCCGCGCATTTCAAGCAGCCCATCTTCCACATCATGGTGCTGTTTGTCGATGAGGCGGAGAGCATCGCGCGCCAGTTGAAACGCGGCACGGAAGTGCTGGCGCACAATGAGGAGGTGCGCCGCTCGGGCCTCGGCGAACTGTGGGAGGAGCGCGCCACGGACTTCGATGCCGCGCTGGCACGAAACCGCTACAAGGTCTTCAAAGAGAAGACCTACGATGCGCTCGTCTCGCTCAAGGAGATCTTTCACTACCACTTCATCAATGCGCAGGCACCCCTCGCGCAGGTGCAGGACAACATCATCCGTGAGCTTGAGTACCAAAGCTCCCTGGAGCTGGACCCACGAACCTTTGACCAGCTTCGCGACCTGCCGCTGGCCAGCGAGATTGTGCGTCATGCGCGTCAGGACCTCGTGCGCCGTCTGGACAGCTACAAGGTGGAAAAGCCGGAGCTGATGCAGGCGGTGGTCACCTTCATTGAGGAGAAGATGATGCCGATCATCGTACGCCACGCCATTTCCGGACGCGCGGACATCAACACCGAGGACAAGCTTTTCCACGATCCCGAGGCGCTGGCGATGCTCATCGACATTTTTTCCGAACGCGGCTACCACGCCACGGCGGACCTGCACCGCATCGAAATCCCGGAGCGCTTTGACCTGCAGACCGGCCAGATTTCCTGCCGCAAGAAGAAGGTTTTCCGCTTCCGCATCATCTTCAAGGGGTCGGAAATCCGCCGCGGGCAGTTTCTGCCGTAGAGCGTGCGGTTTGCAGGTTGCGGGAACCGCCCGCTCCCTCTACACATCACGCTCATGTCCACCATCGTCGTCACCCAAAAAAATGGCGTCGTCTGCATCGGCGCAGACACGCTCAGCTGTCTCGGCTCGCTGCGGCAGAAAGCGCAGCACGTCGTCAACAAGACCAAGATCACCAAAGTCGGAGACACCTTCATCGGTCTGACCGGCACCTCGGCGAGCCTGGTGGTGATGAACAGCTACTTTTCCAATCCGGAGAGGCCGCGCGATTTTTCCTCCTGTGAGTCCATCTTTGAAACCTTCCGTCATGCGCATGCCTGGCTGAAGGCCGAGTACTTCATGTCCGCCATGCCGGACAAAGGGGAGGAATATGAAACGACACAGTTTTACGGTCTGATGGCCAATCCGCATGGCATCTTTGCCATCTACTCCTACCGCTCCGCCCAGCAGTTTCACAAATTCTGGGCGGCTGGCTCTGGACGGGACTACGCACTCGGCGCGATGCAGACGGCGTATGACAAAGGCAAGACCGCAGAGGAGATCGCGCGAGCCGGCCTGGAGGCCGCGGCCGAATTTGACAGCGCCACCAGCGCACCGTTTGAGATTCACAATGTGCCGCTGCACTCCGCCGAGAAACCGAAACGTTCCCGCAAGAAGTAGCCGCCTGCCTCTTTCTTCTCTTCCTCCTCCCCAACCATGAAGCGTCTTTTTCTTCCTTTCCTCGCCCTGAGCGCCGCCCTCGCGGATGGCCCCAAGGACAACCTCGCCGACAACGTGCGCCCCGTTCCGCCTCCCGGAGTGGCCGTTCCTGAGGCAGACAAGACACGCCTGAGGGAAGGTTTGAAAAAACTCCGCACCGCCATCGATGAGGCGGCGAAGGCACAGGCGAAGAACCCGCAGCTCGCCGATCTGCTGCCTGACATCGAGATCTACCACAAGGCGGTGGACTGGGCGCTGCGCTACAATGAAGTGCACAAGCTGGGCGAACTCAAAAGCGCGGACGAAATTCTCGCCGAGGGTCTGCAGCGCGCCGAGCAGTTCAAAGGCGGCCAGGCTCCCTGGACCAAGCAGAAGGGGCTGGTGGTACGGGCCTATCGCTCCAAGATCGACGGCTCCGTGCAGCCCTACGGCATGATCATTCCCGAAAGCTATGTGGGGGCTCCTGTGCGGATGGACATCTGGTGCCATGGGCGGGGCGAAACGCTCAGTGAACTGGCTTTCGTGGACCAGCGCCGCAAACAGACGGGACAGATCGCTCCGAAAGGCGCGCTGGTGCTGCACCCCTACGGGCGCTACTGCTGTGCCAACAAGTTTGCGGGAGAGATCGATCTGATGGAAGCCATCGATCACGCGTCCAAGTTTTACGGCATCGATGAAGATCGTGTGATCGTGCGCGGTTTCAGCATGGGCGGTGCGGCGGCATGGCAGTTTGCGGTGAATTACGCGGACAAATGGTGCGGGGCCAATCCCGGCGCGGGATTCTCCGAGACGCCTGAATTTCTCGGCGGCTTTCAGAACGAAGATGTGAGCGGCGCGCCGTGGTATCAGCAAAAGTTGTGGCACTGGTACAATGCCACGGACAATGCGCTGAATTTGGAAAACTGCCCCACCGTGGCCTACAGCGGGGAGATCGACAAACAAAAGCAGGCGGCGGACATGATGGAGAAAGCCCTGCGTGGGGAGAACGTGGACCTGCTGCACATCATCGGCCCGCAGACCGCGCATAAAATTCATCCGGATTCGCTGATCGAGATCGAGAAGCGTCTGGCCAGCATTGCGGCGATCGGCCGGAACCGCGTGCCGAAGGAAGTCCACCTCTCCACCTGGTTCCTGCGCTACAACCACATGTTCTGGGTCAAAGTGGACGCCCTGGAGCAGCACTGGGAGCGCGGCCGCATCCATGCGCGCATCACAGGCCCCTCTGAGATCACGATCAAACTGCAGAACATCAGCGCCTTCACGCTGGACATGCCCTCCGGCCACTGCCCGATGCCGCTGCTCTTCAAGCCTGTGGTCAGCATTGACGGCCAGATCCTGGAGGTGACGCGCCCGAAGCTGGACCGATCCTGGCTGGTGCATTTCCAGATGAAGAATGGCAAGTGGACACAGACGCTGGACAACGAAGGCGACGGCAAGCTGATCAAAAAGCACGGTCTGGAAGGTCCCATCGATGACGCCTTCATGGACAAGTTCGTCTTCGTGAAACCCACCAAGCCCGGCTTCAATGAGAAAGTAGATGCCTGGGCCAAGGCCGAGCTGGAGCGCGCGCAGTTTGAGTGGCGCAGGCAGTTCCGCGGCGATGCCCCCACCAAGGACGACATCGCCATCAGCGACGCCGACATCGCCGCGAACAACCTGGTGCTGTGGGGAGATCCGCAGAGCAATGCGGTGCTGGCGAAGATCGCGGACAAGCTGCCGGTGCAGTGGAGCAAGGACAAGCTGGTGGCCAATGGCAAAACCTACGATGCCGCCACGAATGCGCCGGTGCTCATTTACCCGAATCCGCTGAACCCCACGAAGTATGTGGTGATCAACAGCAGCTTCACCTATCGCGAGTATGACTACCTCAACAACGCGCGCCAGGTGGCGAAGCTGCCGGACTGGGCGGTGATCGACCTCACCAAGCCGAAGACCAGCCAGGCTCCCGGCGGGATCAGTGATGCGGGATTCTTTGGCGAGAGCTGGGAATGGAAAGCGGCCCCTGCCCCGAAGAAGTAAGCAGGTCATGCACCGCGCTCTCACCGCTCTTGCCCTGCTGCTGCTGACGCCTTGCGCCAGCGTCCAGGGGGCCAAGATTGAAACGGCGTTTACGAACAGCCTGGAGATGCCGTTTGTGCGCGTGGCTAGCATCGGCGGCGTGCTGGTGTGCCGTTATGAGACGCGGGTGAAGGACTACCAGCCGTTTGCGACCGCCACGGGTGTGGACTGGAGGAAGCCTGACTTTCCGCAGACGCCGCAGCATCCGGCGATCAATGTGAGCTTTGCGGAGGCGCAGGCGTTTTGCGAATGGCTGGGCAAGAAGGAGGGGCGAAAGTACCGGCTGCTGACGGATCAAGAGTGGAGCGTGCTGGCGGGGCTGAAGGAAGATCCAAACATCGCGCCGAAGGAGCAGCCGCCGAGCACGGGTGTGCACCACTGGGGCACGGGGCCGCTGACAAAGAATGTGGGCAACTTCTGCGACGAAGCCTTTGGCAGAAAGTACCGCAACAGCTACGACGCCAAATGGCTGGAGGTGGACGACGGCTATCCCGACACCGCCCCCGTGGGCAGCTACCCAGCGGATGCGAATGGCTTGTTCGATTTCGCCGGCAACGTCTGGGAGTGGGTGGATGGATGGTATGACCCACCGAACAACACGCTGCGGATTGTGCGGGGTGGTGCGTTCAGAGCGGGCAGTGAGAAGCGACTGCTGGCTTCGTTTCGCGGACCGGACCCGTACAACGTACACCTGGACAGCGTGGGGTTTCGGGTGGTGTGTGAGAAGGAGTGAGAGCTTCAGCTCGCTCTGGGAGGTTCCTCACTGGATAAAGAGTCCACAGGAACCAGCCAGATTCTGAACCGCTGATATGACGCTAATCAGACGCTGATGCCGAGTCCTTCCAGGGGCCGGCTACGTGTCAGATTGGGAGCTGTTTTGTTGTCCCACACACCCATGCGTCGTGCAAGTTTGTACCCAGAGTAGTCTGTCAGCCGAGGGAATTTTTGACGGTGGTAAACCGCCCAGTAGTTAACGATCTGATGACTGAGCTGTCGTAACCAAAGAGGGTTTTGCACGGCGAATGCCTGTATGAAAGGCCGCCAGTCTTCACTCATCCTTTGCTCCAAAGCTGTGAGGATCTCCTGCACGTAGTCTTTGAAGAGCAGCGCCACAAAGGGCGTGCTCCAGGCCGACGGCTGGGAAAGGAGCTGCACAGCCCAGATTTCCCGCTGATAGCCTGAATAATGGCGTGTGAAGATCGCGGCGAGAATGGCAGCCTGAGCGTCCGTCAGATTCAGCGAAGCCGTGACCGCCAATTCAGGAAAATATACTCTGGAAGGGATGGCACACTCACCCAAAGCAGTGATCGCCCTGAATCTGTCATGCTCAGGGAGGGACACGTCGGCAGGGGGAATCCCCCTCATAACGACGCGAACATCATCAGCTAGAGATTTCGGAAATGCGGCCAAGACGACTTCAAGAGTGGCCTGCGAATGAACACGCATGATTTTGGCGCAAATCCATTTCAATCCCCACTCACACCATCATCGGCGGATGCATCTCGATGGGCGGGATCTTGGTGCAGACGCGGCGGCCGTCGGGGGTGGTGCCGAAGAAGGAGCCGGTGGCGGTGCTTTCGGTTTTGATGACGTGGTAGGAATTGTAGCTGAAGGTCTCGCCAGGAGAGAGGTTGGGGAACTGGCCGACGACGCCGTCGCCTTCGACGACCATGGTGTCGCCGTCGGTGTCGCGCACGATCCACTTGCGGCCAAAGATGCGCACGATGTCGTGGGAGTCGTTGTGGATCGAGAGATGATACACAAAGGGATGCGGCCGGTCCGGCGGAGCAGGCCGTGTGGGGTCGTAGGCGATGCTGTCCACCGTAACCGTGAGACCGGGTAACGGATCGAAATTCATGGATTAAGTTAGTTCATGCGCGGGCTGCCACAAGCCGGGGTTTGCAAAAAGCAGCCAGACCCCTACCATCCAGCCAGCCGCCGCCATGACATCCCCTCCCGTCGTCCTTACCATTGCAGGTTCAGACTCCTCCTGCGGAGCGGGGGTGCAGGCGGATTTGAAGGCCATTTCAGCCCTCGGCGGCTATGGGCTGAACGCCCTGACCAGCGTGGTTTCGGAGACGCCGGGGCTGGTCTCGCAGGTGCGGCTGCTGGAGGGGGAATTCATTGCGGATCAGATGCGTGTGCTGTTTGGCGGGTTCCCGATTGCGGCGGCGAAGACCGGGATGCTGGGCGGGCGGGAGCAGGTGCTGGCGGTGGCGGAAACGTGGCGGGAGTACGGGCATGGGCGCATTCCCCTGGTAGTGGATCCCGTCATGGTCGCCACCAGTGGAGGGAGGCTGCTGGAAGATGCAGCGGAGCGCACCTTGACCGAGGAACTGCTGCCGCTGGCAACGCTGATCACGCCGAACATGGATGAAGCGCGGGTGCTCTGGGGGCGCGAGGTGACGAGCCCGGAAGCCATGGAGGCCTGCGCGCGGGAGCTGAGCACGCGTTTTGACGCCGCCGTACTGGTGAAAGGCGGGCACCTGCATGGCGATGCTGCCGATGTGCTCTGCCTCGATGGAGAAATCCTCTGGTACAGCGCACCGCGCACGCCGGGGGTGCGCACGCACGGCACGGGCTGCACTTTTTCCGCCGCCATCGCCACCGGGCTGGCGCATGGGATGGGACTGAATGAGGCCGTGGAGGCGGCGAAGGACTTCGTGAGCCGGGCGATCGCCGAGCATTTCATGTGGCAAAGTGCTGGCGCAGGCGTCGTACATGCTCTCAATCATCTGCAACAGACCGCCGAATGAGACGACTCGCCTTACTTTTGACCTTCAGCACCTCCGCATTTGCCGCCGGCGGCACGGAGCCGAAGGACATCACGCAGGGTGGCATCCAGACGGCGTTTCGTCTGCTGCAGAAGGAGTACATTCGCAGCAGCGATCTCACGTTTGATGTGCTGAACCGCGCCGCGCTCTCCGGGCTTCTCCAGCGTCTCGACTTCGGCGCGGAGCTGGTGCCGCGGAGCAGCGAGGCCAAGTCGGGAGCGCTGACCGGGGTGCAGGCCGAGCTGATCACGCCGCAGACGGGCTACCTGCGCCCGCGTGAATTTACGGCGCGGGAAACGAAGGAGCTGGAGCAGCACCTGCGTGAGTTTGCGGAGAAAAAAGTGGAGCATCTCATCCTGGACCTGCGGAGCCCGGCACCGCCGGGGGACTTCAATGACGCGGCGGAC
Organism: Prosthecobacter sp.; assembly: GCF_044227185.1. GTDB lineage: Bacteria > Verrucomicrobiota > Verrucomicrobiia > Verrucomicrobiales > Verrucomicrobiaceae > Prosthecobacter. The sequence continues at coordinate 46,082 of NZ_JBGAFO010000015.1, forward strand.
ATGCTGAGCCTGTTTGTGCCGAAGGGCGAAGTGCTCTTCAAAATGAAGCAGATCAAGCAAACCGGCCAGACGACCTCCGAAGCGGAGATCAACCACCGCGAGCCGGTGTGGACGCGGCAGATGCTCGTGCTCATGGATGACGAGACGAACAACCTGGGTGAAACCCTGGCCGCCGTGCTGCGCCAGCGGAAGCAGGCGCTGCTGATCGGCACGGCCACGCGTGGCGGCGCGGTGCGCTATGAGACGGTGCCGGTGGATGCGGAATGGTCGCTGCGGTTTGCCCGCGCCGAGGTGCTGCTGACGGACGACAGCTCTGTTTTCAAAAAGGGGCTGCAGCCTGACTTCGTGGTCTCCATGCCGACCAGTCTCAAGCGGCAGGTCTTCCATGCCACCGACAGCCAGGACGTCAAAAGCTCCATCACTGACAAGCCGCGGCCGCGCTTTAACGAGGCTGCGCTGGTGGCCAACACCAATCCCGAACTGGACTCCTATCTCAAGCGTTCCGCCGGCCAGGCGCTGCCTGAGGATGCCCCGCGCCCCTCGGACACGGTGCTGCAGCGCGCGGTGGACTTGATCACCACACGCGCCTTGTTTCAGTCCGCCAAGATCGACTGGAACCGCAAGGCCGCGACCAGCCAGGAACCTCCGGCCCGCCGTGCCATACCTGTAACGAAGTGAGAGACATGGAGATCGCCGACCGCATCGAAACCACCGCCACGATCCGCCGCGTGCTCAGCGCACGCACCTGCCACGCCGTGCTGCCGAATGGGAAGGAAATCTTTGGCACCATTCAAAAGCATCTGCCCGACTTCCCGCTTCAGGAAGGAGCTGCCGTGCGCGTGCGCATGCATGTGTGTGACTTTTCGTATGGGGAGATGCTGGGCGGGGTGTAATAGGGCTTCACAGGCAGGCGGGGGGAAGCGAACGCAGCAGCAGCGGGCCCCGTGCTCCCGCGCGTCGGTTTTTGACGGGCGAGAACAGGGGAGCTGGCGGGAGCACTGATCGACGGACAGGAGTGTCCATCTACTGCCTTACACTTCCTCCGGCACGACGAAGGGCGGACGATATTTGTCCTTCAGCATCGCATTGGCGTCGTCTTGGTCGATGAAACGCTCGGTTTTGCCGTCCATCTTGAGGACGGGGCCGAGGGTGAGCTGATCTTTGATGAGATCGACCTCGTTTTTGCCGAGGTGCTCCTTCATGCGCTCGAAGCTTTCGGTGCCGAGGTTGCTGCCTTTGATCTGTTCGAGGATCTCCTCGGGCTTTTGCTTTTTACCGAGGCGGTAGCTGATGTTGCCGGTGTGGCAGAGGGCGCTGGAGAGGTGGCCCTCCAGGATGTCGGCGTGGAGATCGTCCACGCGGCGGCTGCGGCAGGCTTCGATGAAGTTTTTGAAGTGGTCTTCAGCGCCTTCGAATTTTTTGATCTCCTTGCCTTCTTTATCGAAGACAATGGCGGCGGAGTAGCTGGGCACCACGACGGTGCCCCCTTCGCATTCCACGATGACGCCCACGCCCGCACCGTTGACGCCTTCCTTGCCGTCTTTGCCCGGGATAGGCTGGAACTTCACGCCCTTGCTGGTCTGCATGAGCTTGTCCATGTTCTTTTCGCCCTTGGCACCGGGCAGGCCGCGCACTTCAAAGATGAGGGGGGCCTTTTCGTAGCCGTGGTAGATGATCTGGGTGTTGGCGGTTTCGCCGTCGTCCACATAGCCGAGGCGGCCGCCGACGCTCCACACGCTGGGGGAGAGCTCCATCTCGCCGAGGAACCAGCGGGCGATGTCCATCTGGTGGATGCCCTGGTTGCCGAGGTCGCCGTTGCCGTAGGCCCAGGTCCAGTGCCAGTCGTACTTGAGCTTCTTGCGCATGAGCGGTCCTTTGGGGCCGGGGCCGCACCAGAGATCGTAATCAATGGATTCAGGGATGGGCTGTGGGCCCTCCGTTTTGCCAATGCTGGGGCGGCTCTTGTAGCAGAGACCGCGTGAGACCAGGATCTTCCCGAGGTTGCCCTCCTGCACATACTTTACCGCCTCGCCGATGCCTTTGCGGCTGGAGCGGGACTGGGTGCCGGTCTGCACCATCCTGCCGTATTTGCGCGCGGCCTTGACCATCTGGCGGCCCTCCCACACGCAGTGGGACACGGGCTTCTCGACATACACATCCTTCCCCGCCTGCACGGCCCAGATGGTGGCCAGGGCATGCCAGTGGTTGGGCGTGGCGATGCTTACCGCATCGATGTCCTTGTTCTCCAGCAGCTTGCGCAAGTCGGAGTAACCCTGGACCTTGATCTTCTCCTTGTCGTAGCCTTGCAGCCCCTTGCCAAGGATGTCGCTGTCCACATCGCAGAGGGCGGCGACACGCACGCCGGCACCGTCTTTGTTGAGCTTGTTGTAGCCGCTGATGTGCGAGCCGCCGCGGCCGCCGAAACCGATGACGGCCACGTTGATGGTATCGCCGGGGCTTTTCTGGGCCCAGGAGGTTTTGGCGATGTAGAAAACGCCGGCGGATGTGGCGGCGGACTGCTTGAGGAAGGAACGACGGTTGGTCATGACGTGGAGGAGAACGCCACACAACGCGCCGCCTTTCCTTTTTGACAAAGAGCGGTGCATCCCTTCGTTAGCGGCACAACCATGACACGCCTTCTCGCCTTCCTCCTTTCGTCATTCGTCCTCGTGCATTCGTCGTTCGCAGCGAAGCCGAATGTCCTCTTCATCCTCTGCGATGACCTGCGGCCGGATGCGCTGGGCTGCTACGGCTCCAAGCATGTGAAGACGCCAAACATCGACCGCCTCGCGAATGAAGGCGTGCGCTTTGCCAACATGTTCTGCACCACCTCGCTGTGCTCGCCGAGCCGCGGCTCCATTCTCAGCGGACTCTACGCGCATGCGCATGGAGTCACTGACAACTTCACTGAATACCCGGCCACGCTGCGCAGCTTCCCATCCGTGCTGCATGATGCGGGATATGCCACGGCCTATTTTGGCAAATACCACATGGGCGAGGAGAATGACGATCCGCGCGCAGGCTATGACACCTTTGTCACCCACAAAGGCCAGGGCAAATACTTCGACACCGAGTGGAATCTCAACGGCAAGAAGCGCGAAGTGATCAAGGGCTACTACACCACGGTGGTCACGGATCTGGCCCTGGACTGGCTGAAGCAGCAGAGCGCGGACAAGCCCTGGTGCGCGTGCATCGGCCAGAAGGCGCCGCACAGCTTTTACACGCCGGAGCCGAAGTATGCGCATGTGTTTGACGACGTACGCGTCCCCTACCCCGCCACGGCCTTCATGCTGGATGACAAGCCGGCCTGGATCAAACAGCGCCTCTACACCTGGCATGGCATTTACGGGCCGCTGTTTGAGTGGCGCAAAAAATTCCCGGACGACAGCCCGGCCGCCGTGAAGGACTTTGAAAACATGGTGCATGGCTACTGGGGCACCGTCCTCAGCGTGGACGACAGCGTGGCCCGCGTGCGTGCCTGGCTGGAGGAAACAAAGCAGCTCGACAACACGATCATCGTCTTCATGGGAGACAACGGGCTGCTCGAAGGCGAGGACGGCATGGTGGACAAGCGCACCGCGCACGAACCCTGCCTGCGAATTCCTCTGATCGTGCGTGCGCCGAAGATGACGAAAGAAAGCAAGGTCATCCCGCAGCAGGTGCTCACCGTGGATGTGGCCCCCAGCCTGCTGGAACTCTGCGGCGCACCGCCGCTGAAAAACATTCATGGGAAGTCCTTCGTGAAGCTGGTTAAAAGCGGGGATGCTGACTGGCGCAGGAGCTGGTTCTACCACTACAACTATGAAAAGCAGTTTCCCTACACCCCCAATGTCCGGGCTGTCCGCACAGACGAATGGAAATACATTCACTATCCGCATGGCGACGGATCTCCGGACAAGCACATGGCCGAGCTCTATGATCTGAAAAGCGACCCGGGCGAAACGAAGAACCTCATCAGCAAACCCGAACTGGCCGGCAAGGTGAAGGAACTTCAGGCGGAGCTGGCCAAACTCATGCTGGCCACCGGACTCGATGCACAGACAGACAAGATGCCGATCGACGAAGGGGTGAAGAGCGAGCTGCCGGATGCGAAGATCCGGTGAGGGAGGAGACCAAGCGGGCTCCACCTTGACTCCGAAGATCGAATGAACCATCTTAAATCATGAATCTGCTGGACCGCATCACCATCGAAGCTGGAAAGTGTGGAGGACGCCCCTGCATCCGGGGCTACCGCATCCGTGTGAGTGACATTCTGGAATTGATTGCCGCAGGAGCCAGTCACGAAGAGATCTTGCAGGATTACGAATTTCTTGAGGCTGACGATATCAAAGCCGCCCTTACCTATGCAGCACAGCAGATGGATCACACGATTCTGGCCATTGCTGCGTGAAATTTCTGGTGGACAATCAACTGCCCGCGGCGCTCGCCCGTTGGTTAAGCGCCAGAGGACACGATGCGGTTCATGTTCTGGATCGCGGGCAGGGACAGACCGATGATCGCCAGATCTGGTCTGAAGCTCTCGCTGAAAATCGTGTCGTCGTGTCCAAGGACGAAGATTTTTTTATCCTGGCCACACGCCCCGGGGAACAAGGAAAGCTGCTGTGGCTGCGTCTTGGAAACTGCCGAACCCAGCATTTGCTGACCAAACTCGATCAAATCTGGCCCGCTATAGAAGCCGCATTGTCTTCAAATCAAAGAATTGTCGAGGTGAGATGAGAGGCTGCTTACATTGAAGTGTTGCGCTGTTAAGCTCTGAGGTGTTTGCATGTGACCTCCGCCTCCCGAAAAAGCACTCCCGTCTCATATAAATCCTTGTCAATGCCCGCAAGATGAGACAGCGTCTCATTTCATTCTCCAGCCGTTATTTCATGCATCGCGTCCTCGTTTCCTTCCTTGCTCTGACCGGTCTTCTGGCCGCCCAGGCTCCTTCGGCGAGTCCAACACCGCCGGTCCCTGTTCCGCCCCCGGTAGCCTCGGAACCAGGGACGCCTGCGCCTGCGGCCCCTGCTCCAGCAGCTCCGGCTGCCGCGATGCCGCCCACTCCGGCCGCGGGCAGCCCTGCCCCTGCCCCTGCCCCTGCCCCTGCCCCTGCCCCTGCCCCATCCACTCCTGCAGCTCCGGTTCCTGCGGGCCCCGGCGCTCAGACTCCCGGTGCCGCGCCAATGCCAGCGGGCACGCCTGCAGGTACGGCGGCCACACCTCCTGCTGAGCCGCCGCCTGGCCCGCTGCCGCCCATCCAGCCGCCACCGATGAAGGTGCCTGTGGTGCCGCAGCTTCCGGCCGGGCCGCCGCCGAACATCATCGTCATGCTCATCGATGACATGGGCTGGACGGATCTCGGCTGCTACGGCTCAAAGTATTATGAGACGCCGCACATCGACCAACTGGCGCAGGATGGCATGCGCTTCACTCAGGCCTACTCCGCATGCACGGTGTGTTCGCCTTCGCGCGCAGCCATGATGACCGGGAAGTCGCCGGCACGACTGCATATCACCGACTGGATTGCCGGCCATGTGCCGAGCAATGGCCGCCTCCTGATTCCGAAATGGACGATGCACCTGCCGTTGGAGGAGGAGACGCTGGCGGAGCGGCTCAAAACACGCGGCTATGCCACGGCCAGCATTGGCAAATGGCATCTGGGCGAGGAGGAGTTTTATCCCACCAAGCACGGTTTCGATGTGAACATCGGCGGTGCACACATCGGTTCTCCGCCGAGCTATTTTTCACCCTACAAGATCGCCACTCTGCCGGATGGCCCGAAGGATGAATTTCTCAGCGACAGGCTCACCGATGAAGCGGTGAAGTTCATCGAGAAGCACAAGGAGAAGCCCTTCTACATCTACCTGCCGCACTACGGCGTGCACACCCCGATCATGGGCAAGCCCGAGGTCATCGCGAAATATCAGGCCAAGAAGGCGGTGGGCGGGCACAGCAACCCGGTCTATGCCGCGCTGGTGGAGAGCATCGATGACAGCGTGGGCAAGCTGCGCGCCAAGCTGAGCGAGCTGAAGCTGACGGAAAACACGATCTTCATCTTCACCAGCGACAACGGTGGACTGAGCCATCTCGTCAGATCCCAGGGCTGGTCTCGTGGTCCTACTGACAACAGCCCCGCACGCCTGGGCAAAGGCAGCGCGTATGAGGGCGGCGTGCACATTCCGCTTATTGTCTCCTGGCCCGGCCTGGTGAAACCCGGCAGCACCTGCGATGTGCCGGTGATCACCTATGACCATGTGCCCACTCTGCTCGCAGCCACGCAGACCGCGCTGAAAAAAGACCAAGTCGTGGATGGAGAGTCTCTGCTGCCGCTGCTGGGCGGTACGGACACACTGGCCCGCGAGGCCATCTACTGGCACTACCCGCACTACCATCCCGGCAGCGCCACGCCTTACAGCGCCATTCGCGAAGGCGACTGGAAGCTCATCCTCTTCCATGAGGACAACCACCTGGAACTCTACAATCTGAAGCTCGACGCCGGTGAGGTGGACAACCGCGCCCCGTTTGACTCCATCCGCGCCCTGCAACTGCGCGACAAGCTCATGGCCTGGCTCAAGGACACCGGCGCGCAGATTCCGGAGCGGAATCCGAAGTATGATCCTGACAAGCCTCTCAATGAGCCGAAGAAGCCCGGGGAAAACAAAAAGAAAAAGCAGGCCGAGTAGCAGACTCCGGGAACGCTGAGATTTCCCGGGAAACTCCGCTCACCTGGTGCGTTGTAATGGCACCACCATGAGCACCAGCCAGCCTGCCTCCTCCCGCCGTCAGTTCCTTGCCCGCAGCGCCACCGCCGCCGCGGCGCTGGGATTTCCCGCCATCGTCAGCTCCAAGTCGCCAAATGAGAAACTGAACCTCGTTTTCATCGGGGTCGGCGGACGTGGCGCCTCCAACATCAAAGAGCTCACGGGCGTGGCGTTGTACGTGCCGCCGCGTGGAAAGAACGCCGGCAAAGCCCCGGGCGCCGAGCCCCCACCGCCGGCGGTGGAACCGCGTGAAAACGTGGTGGCGCTCTGCGATGTGAACGGCGAGAACCTGGACCGCGCGGGCGCTGCGTTTCCAAAGGCGAAGAAGTTCCGCGACTTCCGCAAGCTGTACGACTCCGTGAGCGCGGGCGAAATTGACGCCGTGGTGATCAGCACCACCGAGCACACGCATGCCTACGCCACCCTGCCGGCGCTGCTGATGAAGAAGCCGGTGTACTGTGAGAAGCCTCTCTCGCACAACGTGGCCGAGGCCCGGTTCATCACCGAAGCGGCCGCCAAGGCTGGTGTGGTGACCCAGATGGGCACACAGATTCACGGCATGCCCAACTACCGCCGCGTGGTGGAGCTGATCCAAAGCGGAGCGATTGGCAAGGTGACGGAGGCTCATGTCTGCGTCTCGCGCGCCTGGGGGCTGCAGAGCAAGGAGGAGGCGGAGAAGAACGGAGACATCGTCCACGTCATGGAGCGGCCTGCCGCTGCGGAAACACCGCCGCCGTACCTGGACTGGGACCTGTGGATCGGCCCGGCGCCCATGCGCCCCTACAGCAGCGTCTATTTCCCCGGCCCGAAATGGTACCGCTGGTGGGACTTTGGCAATGGCACCATGTCTGACCTGGGCAGCCACTGGAATGACCTGCCCTTCTGGGCGCTGAAACTGGATGCGCCGCTCAGCGTGGAAGCCTTTGGACCGCCGCCGCATCCCGAGATCGCCCCGGCCTCCATGCACGCGGTGTATGAATACGGGCCGCGCGGCGACATGCCGGCCTGCAAGCTGCACTGGCACCAAGGCGCGGACAAACCCGATGTCTGGAAGAACGATCCGCTGATCAGCAAGTGGAGCAATGGTGTGCTCTTTGTGGGCGACAAGGGCATGCTGCTCTCCGACTACGGCAAGCACATCCTGCTTCCCGAGGCCAGTTTCAAGGACTTCCAGCCGCCGAAACCTTTCATCGCCGACTCCCCCGGCCACCATGCCGAATTCCTGGCCGCCATCCGCAATGGAACTCCCACGGGGAGCCCCTTCAGCTATGCCGGTCCGCTGACCGAGGCGAACCACCTCGGAAATGTGGCGCACAGAGCCGGGGGCAAGATCGTGTGGGATGCCAAAGCCATGCGCATCACGAACAACGAGGCGGCAAACCGATTCCTGAGCCGTGTGCCTCGGGAGGGGTGGAGCCTGGGCTGAGCCGACGACGCATCCACGCCTACGCGGCGACCATTTCGTCGCGCATCTTCCAGCGCTGCTCATGCGTGAGCAGGCTGCGGAAGAAGTCCTCTTCTTTCTTGGGCTCCAGGCTGGTTTCGACCGGCAGGCTGAATTCAAGCTCGAGGCCGCGGGGCTCCAGATGGCGTGCTTCGGCCGTGCCGCCATGGAGATGCATGGTGACGTAGCAGGCCATCATGTTTACGCCAAAGTCATCCGGCTTGCGGCTGCGGGTGTAGAAGGGGTCAAACAGATTCACCGGCTTGTCCGTGCCCTCCCAGAGACCGGTGTCCCGCACGTACATCACCACATGTGAGCGGCCTTTTGCATCATGCCGCACTTTGGCGCTGATGTGAATGCTGTCCCCGGGGCTCAAGTGCGTGAGCTCCTCCATGAAGATGAGACGCCACATCTGGCGGAAGCGCGCACCATGAACCATGAGCGGAGGCAGATGCGCATCCACGGCAACTTCGACGCGCAGGTTCTTCTCCTTCATCTGCGGCGCGAACAGCTCGACCATCTCGCTGAGGATGCTGCTGAGATGGCACTGGTCCGCGCGTTCGAGCCGCTTCGAGTGCGAGGCCTCGGCCAGCCGCGCCAGCATGGACTGGATGCGCTCAAGCTGTGACTGGGCCTGATTTTGCACGTCAATCCAGAACGAAGGATCGCGCGGGTGGGCGCCGCCGATCTCCTCCATCAGCTTCATGGGCGCCAGATCGATGAAGGCGCGCACAACGGTGAGGGCATTGCGCAGGTGATGGTTCAACCCTTCCGCCAGAATGCCCAGGCCGGACACTTTGTCTGCAGAGAGCATGTTGCGGACGGATTCCGCCTTTTCCACCAGGAGGCGCTCGCGCTCCACCAGCGCATGATAGTAGTCCAGCGCGTGCTTGATGACCACGCTGAGCTCGTCCGGGTCCCAGGGCTTGTGCAGGTAGCGGAAGCAGCGCCCGGAGTTCACGGCGTCCACGGCGGCCTGATAATCCGTGTAGGCGGTGACGAGAATGCGTACGAGATTGGGGTTGAGCTTGCGCGCGTGCTCCATCAACTCGACGCCGCTGGGGCCCGGCATGCGCTGGTCTGTGAGCAGCAGGCCTATCTGAGGGCCGTACTGCTGCAGGATGCGGTAGCCGTCCATCGCATTGCTGGCGGTGTGGATGGTGTACTCGTCGCCGAAGATCTCCTTGAAGTAATGCAGCGCCTTCTCCTCGTCATCGACGTAGAGGATGTGATAAGGCGAAAGCATGGGGCTCGGCATCATCAGGCTCAGGTGTGCACGGGTTTCTTCAGGCTGAGGGTGAACTGCGTATGGCTGCCCTCCGCGGTGTCGATCTTCACTTCGCCCTCCATCTGCTGAATCATGCGGAAGCAGATGCTGAGCCCGAGGCCCATGCCCTGGCCCACCTGCTTGGTGGTGAAGAACGGATCAAAAATCTTTGAGAGGTTCTCCTTGGGGATGCCGGAGCCATTGTCCCGAACGATCAAGTCAACGCCGTCCGCGGTTGCGCGGGCTTTGAGCCAGACCGTCGGCTCCGGCCGCCCCGCCAGCGCGTCCAGGCTGTTCTGCACGAGATTCAGCAAAATCTGAATGAGGTAGTTTTCATCGCCCTGGGCGAGGATTCCCGCCGGAATCTCATCCATCAGCGTCACTCCGCGGTCACCGATCTCCTTGGCCAGGAGGCGGAGGGCCTTGCGCGAGGTGTCATGCAGGTCCACGGGCCGTGCGCCGCGATTTTCCGGATGGGCAAAGGTGCGCAGGTCTGAGACGATGGAGGACACGCGGTCAATGCCCTCGCCGATGTCCTCGGCAATGCTGTTAAACGTCTCGGCCATCTCAAGCGGGAGGGCCCGGCTCTTCTTCTTGAGCAGGTAGATCGCTGACTTCACGTAGTTCAGCGGATTGTTGATCTCATGCACGATGCCGGCGCTGAGGCGGCCGATGGAGGCGAGCTTTTCGCTCTGGTCCAGCTGGGCCTCGGTTTCACGCAGGCGCTTCAGGGTGGCGGTGAGCTCTTCATTGCGCGCGGAGAGTTCTTCGCGCTGATCCTCCACCTTGCAGCGGTTGGCAAACTCGCGCACGCGGATGGCGTGGTGCTGACGGCTGCCGAAATAGAGCACCACGCAGTTCAGGAGGATGAAGCCGGTGTTGTTCACAAAGATGCCCAGCTCCCGTGAGTCGCTGAAGTGAAGATTTGGCAGCGTGGCGGCGAAGTAGGCCAGCACCACGAGGCCGAGCGTGATGCCGATCTCGCGGAAGGTCCAGTGAAACACAAAGGCCGTGGCCACGATGCAGAGCGTGAGACCGGCGTAATAGCCGGACCCGGAGTCGCCGCTGAGATAAATCATGAAGCAAATCATGAGCGCCGGCAGCAGAGGCAGGATGACGGGATAAGCGCGGCAGTATTTGCGACCGAGGGAGCCATTCAATGCGAGCAGCAAGGGAACGCAACTGGCCGCGCAGGCCAGGCGCAGCACCAGGAACTGCCAGTAGTCGGCCGGGTAGGCCATCCAGTCGAGGAAACTGCACAGAGGGACGAGGACCATGACGAACCAGGCCCCCATGCGCGCATTGCGCAGGTTGAGCTCCATCTGCTCCTGCTCGAAGCGGTTGGGTGGAGGCGAAATTTCCTCCGGCCCACCGGGATGAAAGTGGTCGGTGCTGGGTGCGATCAGAGGCGGACTGATCTCTGCCAGAGCTGCGATTGACATAATTACTATAAAATTAATAATAATTACGTCGATAAAGCAAGGTCTATTCAAGGTTTTTTACAAATCTCTGACACCACCCCAGAGGGGCGGTGAAGAGATGGCAAGAGCTTGCGTCTCAATTCGTTGGGGAGGTGGCAAGTCTTCAGCGCTCGAGGGCAAAAGAAACGCAAAATGGCTGGCTCGGAGAGGGCGGCCTCCTCAGCAGCGGGGTTCGGAGCCGTTCTTATGAAGCGGTTCGTTTTGCGCCTTCCTGAGCGCTTGGCAGGGCACCACCTCTCGCCATCATACGCGCCCCATGCGCATTCTCATCGCCATAGATAAATTTAAAGGCTCCATTCCTGCCGCCGTGGCCGCCGAGGCCATCGCCGCAGCTTTGAAGCAAGCTTTACCGGAGGCGGAATGTGACCTGTGCCCGATCGCTGACGGGGGCGAGGGAACCGCTGAGGCGGTGGTGGCCGCGCTGAAGGGCGAATGGTGTGACACGGCCACGTTCGATGCCCGGAACCGCGCGGTGACGGCGCACTATGGGCTGGTGAGCGCAGATGGCCGCCGGGAGGCCATCATGGAAATGAGCGCGGCCTCCGGTCTCGCCATGGTCAGTGACCTGCCGCTGGATCCGGCCACCGCCAGCACGAGGGGCACAGGCTTGATGATGGCTGATGCGCTGAAACGTGGCTCGCAGCGTCTCGTCATCGGCATCGGCGGGAGCGCCACCAATGACGGGGGCATCGGGATGGCCGCAGCCCTGGGCTTTCGTTTTCTAGATGCGGCGGGGGCGGTGCTGGAACCGATCATTTCAAACATGGACCGTCTGGCCCGGATCGAGCGGCCGGAGACGGCGTTGGCGCTTCCTGAGATCCTGGTGGCCTGTGATGTGAACAATCCGCTGCTCGGGGCGCATGGCTGCACCCAGATCTATGGCAGGCAGAAGGGGGTGACGGACTCCGCATTCTTCGAGGAGCGGCTGCGGCGTCTGGCCGACGTGGCGAAAGGTGACCTCGGTGTGGACCACCGTGAGGTGCCGGGGGCGGGAGCTGCCGGCGGGCTGGGCTTTGGGCTCATGACTTTCTGTGGGGCGAAACTCACCAGCGGCTTTGATCTGATCGCTGATCTCGTCCATCTGCGCGAGCGGATTGCGGGTGCTGACCTTGTCATCACCGGGGAGGGACGTCTGGATGCGCAGACGCTGCATGGCAAAGGTCCGATGGGCGTGGCGGACATGGCGCGTGAACTAGGCAAACCCGTGGCCGCTTTTGCCGGAGCGATTGAGGCCGAAGACAAGCTACGCGGGCGGTTTGATCTTCTCTGCGCCATCAAGCCCAGGGAAATGCCGCTGGCCGAAGCCATGCAGCGCGGGCCGGAACTGCTGGGGGCTTCGGTCATTTCCCAATCCCGCGCCCTCCTTGACCTTCTGACCAACTCTTGACCTGCCCCGTTGACCGTGCTCAGTGCCGTCTCCCCTCTTCAATTACCACCTACATTAGACACACTTCACGAATGAACGCAGTTCTCCTCTTCGCCGGTCAAGGCGCACAAAAAGTCGGCATGGGCAAGGATCTTGCCGAAAGCTATCCCGCCGTGCGCGCCCTCTTTGACCAGGCCGATGCCACGCTGGGCTACTCGCTGACGAACATCATGTTTGAAGGCCCGATGGAGGAGCTCACGAAGACGTCCCGCTGCCAGCCCGCGCTTTATGCCCACGGCCTGGCCATCCTGGAAGTGCTGAAGAGCAAGGTGCCCGCGCTGAACATCACCGCCACCGCGGGCCTCTCGCTGGGGGAATTCACGGCGCATGCCGCAGCCGGCACCTTTGACTTTGCCACCGGCCTGAACCTGGTCTTTCAGCGCGGCAGCTTCATGGAAGAGGCCTGCGAAAACACCAAGGGCGCCATGCTGGCGCTGCTGGGCGGTGAGGAGCCGGCCATCCGTGAGCTGGCGAAGGAATGCGATGTGGACGTGGCGAATCTGAATGCGCCGGGACAGATCGTGCTGAGCGGCAGCGCCGAGGGCATCGCGGATGCAGCGGCCAAGGCGAAGGACAAGGGCATCAAGCGTGCCATTCCCCTGCCCGTGGCCGGCGCCTACCACAGCCGCCTCATGAAATCTGCGCAGGACAAACTGGCGGCGGTGCTCGCCACCGCGGCCATTCAGAGCCCGCGCGTGCCGGTGATCTGCAACTACGAGGCACGGCCCGTGGCCACGCCGGAAGAGATCCGCTCCACACTGACGAGCCAGGTGACCGGCAGTGTGCGCTGGGTGGAAAGCATGCAGCATCTCATCGCGGCGGGTCACACCACCTTCATCGAACTGGGGCCTGACGAAACGCTGCGGGGGCTCATGGGCAAGATCGACAAGAGCGTGAAGGTCATCAGCATCAAAGACGCGGCGTCTCTGGATGCGGCTGTGGCCCAACTGCAGTAAGATCATGAAACACCTTCTTTGCGCCTTCCTGGTGCTCACAGGCCTAGCGTCTGCGATGGAACTTCCTGCCATCGATGGCATGAGCTATGATCCTGCGGCTGTGGGCGCAAAGAAAGCGGTGGTGCTGTTCTTCGTCTCCCCGTTCTGCTCCACCACGAAGTCGTTCATGAAGGAGATCAACCAGATCAGCGCTGACTACGGTGATCGTTTGGTGGTGTATCTGGTGCATTCGGATCCTGAGATCACCAAGGAGGTGGCCATGGAGCATGCCATTCTCTCCGAGGTGAAAGTCACGGTGCTGCTGGACAAGGAACAGGCGCTGGCCAAGCAGGTGCAGGCGAAGATTACGCCGGAGGCGGTGGTGACCGGGCCGGATGGCAAGACGTTGTACAAGGGCCGCATCAATGATCTCTACCTCGGCCCGACCAAGCGCCAGCGTACCGCGACCACGAAGGATCTGCGCGATGCGCTCGACGCCATCCTCGGCGGCAAACCAGTGCCGGCTCCACAGGAACCGGCGCAGGGGTGCAAGATTGGTGGGATGAAGTGATCCTGCTTCACTCCTCGGCTTTCTTCCCCTTCCCCTTCCCTTTGCCTTTGGCAGCGGGCTTCGGGCCTGCTTGTGCGACGTATTCTTTGTCCAGCTTTTCCCAGCGCTCGGCCATGGCTTTCAGGCGCGCGGGTTCTTTGGCGGCGAGGTTGTGAGACTCTGCGCGATCGGTGCTGAGGTCGTAAAGCTCCCAGGCATCGCCATTGTCGGCAGCGCTGACGATTTTCCAGTCGCCCTCACGCAGGGCGCGATTGCCGGAGTGGTGCCAGAAGAGGAAATCGCGGCTGACGGTTCCGTCTTTGGCAAAGGCGGGCACGAGGCTGCGCCCTGGGAAGGGGGGAGCGTTCTCAGGCATGGCGGGCTGGGAGTCGCCGGCCAAAGCGAGCAAGGTGGGCACCACATCAATGACGTGGCCCTGGGTGTGGCGGAGTTCGCCTCTGGCACTGATGCCCTTCGGCCAGTGGGCGATGAAGGGCGTGCTGATGCCGCCTTCATGCACCCAGATTTTGTGACGGCGGAATGGTGTGTTTGAAACGGTGGAACCGCCTGGGCCGAGGCAGAGATAAGAGGCCGCCGCGCCCATTGGGGCCGCTTTGTCGTGCCCAAGTCCGCGCACCATGACCTCTGCACTCGCGCCGTTGTCCGAGAGAAACAGGATGAGCGTGTCTTCATAAGCATTCATGGCCTTCAACTGCGCCAGCACGCGCCCCACCTCCTGATCCAGGCGGTCGATCATCGCGGCGTGGATGGCCTGCTTCGCGGCCTGAAACTGCTTCTGCTCCGCCGTGAGACTTTCCCATGGCACGGCATGGCGCGTCTCACCAGGACCGAGGATTTCCAGATCGCTCTCCTTGCCGCTGGGTGCGGTGATCTGTGGTTCGGGATCTGACAGCGAGGTGTGCACGAGGCCGAGCTGTTTCTGCTTTTCAAACCGAGCCGCGCGTGTCTGCGGCCAGCCTTTGGCATAGGTGTCCTTGTATTTGGCGATGTCCGCCGGGAGTGCCTGGATGGGGAAATGCGGTGCGGTGAAAGCGATGTAGCTGAAGAACGGGGTGCTGGCATGCTGCTGCGCGTGCTCCTTGAGGAAATCGATTGCGTGATCCGCGATGGCGATGCTCGAATACCACTCGCCTTCCGGCTCAGGCAACGGCGCGTCATCGAGCATGTGCTTCTTGGGATGGAAGTGGTTGTCCTGCTGCTGGACGTAATAGGAGCGCGTGAAGCCGCCGTCCGCCACGACACGCGGCGCATTGGTCACGTGCCACTTGCCGGAGTGGTAGCTGCGGTACCCCAGCGGTGCGAGCCGCTGCGGCAAAGTCCGCACCCAGGCTGGAAACTTTCCATACTGCGGATCCATCCCGATCTGCTGCGCGTAGTGTCCCGTCATGAGCACGCTGCGCGTGGGCCAGCAGCGGGCCGTGTTGTAAAACTGGGTGAAGCGCAAACCGCCCGCCGCAAGCTTGTCCAGATTCGGGGTCGCTATCTCACCGCCATAGCAGCCCAGATCTGAGTAGCCTAGATCATCCGCCAGGAAGATGACGAAGTTGGGCTTGGCGGACGCTGCGTGGAGAGTGGCGCAGTAGAAAAGGAAAAGAAAAACAGGAAGCCGGAGCATAGGCATCCAAACGATGCCCATGACCGACTTCCTGCTGCAAATAAGGGAGGATTGACTGGAACGATTACTCGGCCGCAGGCGTATCTGCGGCGGGCTCCGAAGCTGGCGCATCCGGCGTCACGGCATCGGCAGCAACTGCGTCCGCCACAGCCTCAGCGGCTGCTTCATCCGCCACCACGGTGGCAACGTCCTGGATAGTTTCGCCTTCGTTGAGGCCCATGAGCTTCACGCCCTGGGCGTTGCGGCCGGTTTCGCGGATGTCGCAGACGCGGATGCGCACGCTCTGGCCTCTGGTGGTCATGAGCATGAGTTCGTCTTTGTCATGGACGGCTTTGGCAGCGACAACTTTGCCGGTCTTCTCGGTGACGTTCATGGTGGTCACGCCTTTGCCGCCGCGATTTGTCAGGAGGCGGTATTCATCAAAGGCAGTGCGTTTGCCGAGGCCGTTTTCAGACACGACGAGAACCATGGTATCTGGCTCGTTGGTGATGCAACTGACGAGGAAGTCGCCGTCATCCAGCGTGATGCCGCGGACACCAGCTGTAGCACGGCCAATGGGGCGCAGGTTTGGCGATGTGGGGTCGTCTCCCGTTTCATGGAAGCGGGCGCACATGCCTTCATGGGTGACGAGGCAGACTTCCTTGTTGCCATCGGTGAGCACGACATCGACAAGATCGTTTCCTTCATCCAGCTTGATGGCGATGATGCCGTCCTTGCGATAGTTTTTGAACTCTTCGAGGGCGGTCTTTTTGACGGTGCCGTCCTTCGTGGCAAAGAGCACGTACTTATCAGCGGCCCACATGGCTTCGTCCTCAGCGCCCTGGGCTTTGAGGATGAGAACGCTGGCGATCTTCTCTTCCGAACGCAGGTTCAGCATGTTCTTGATGCTGCGACCTTTGCCGGTGCGTGCGGCTTCGGGGATCTGGTACACGCGCTCCACGTACATGCGGCCGGTGTTGGTGAAGAAGAGCAGGAAGTCGTGCAGATGTGCGCTGAAGAGGTGCTCCACGAAATCCGTGGCCTCGTCTTCGCCCTGGGACTCGCGAGTTTCCATGCCCTTGAGCCCTTTGCCGCCACGGCCTTGGACGCGGTACTCGGCAGTGGCGGTGCGCTTGATGCTGCCCATGTGCGTCATCGTGACCACCGTTGGGTCGTTCGGGATGAGGTCGATGCTCTGGATCTCGCCCTCGGCGGCTTCGATGCGGGTGAAGCGCGGGGTGGCGTGCTTGAGGCGGATGGCCTGCAGCTCGTCCTTGATGATCTGCAGCACGCGAACTTCGCGCGCCAGGATGTCCATGAGATCGCGGATGCTGGCGAGGATCTCGTCGTAGTCGCCTTTGATCTTGTCGCGCTCAAGGCCGACGAGCTGGTAGAGGCGCAGTTCCAGGATGTCTTCGACCTGCTTGTCGGTGAAGACATAGCGGTCCCCCTGAATGCTGGCCTGGCCGCGGATGAGAATGCCGAGCTGTTCCGCGGTGCTGACGGCAAAGTTGTAGGCCTTCAGGCGCTCGCGTGCTTCGTCACGGCTGCGGCTGTCGCGGATGATCTTGATGAAGTCATCCAGATGGCCGAGAGCGAGGAGCTGGGCTTCGAGCTTTTCGGCCTTAACCTCAGCCTGCTTCAGCAGGTAGCGGGTGCGGCGGATGATGACCTCACGACGGTGCTCGATGTAGCACGCGATGGCGTCCTTCATGCTGAGCACGCGCGGCTTGCCGCCGTCGATGGCCAGCATGTGGATGGAGAAGCTGGTCTCCAGCGCGGTGTGCTTGTAGAGATTGTTCAGCACCACCTGGGCGCGGGCATCGCGCTTGAGATCGATCACCACGCGGGTGTTTTCGTCCGACTCATCACGCACGCCGCTTATTTCGGCGATGACTTTTTCATTGGCGAGTTCGGCGATGCGCTTCACCAGTTCCGCACGGTTCACGTTAAACGGAATCTCGGTGATGATGATCTGCTCGCGGTTGCCGTTTTCCACCACTTCCGCCTGACCGCGGATGCGCACGGCACCGTGACCGGTCTCCATGTATTCGCGGATGCCGCTGGTGCCCTGAATGGCGCAGCCCGTGGGGAAGTCCGGCCCCTGGATGAACTGCATCAGCTCGCTGATGGTGATCAGGGGATTGTCCACCTGCGCGCACACGGCATCCACCACCTCGCCCAGATTGTGCGGCGGCATGTTTGTGGCCATGCCGACGGCGATGCCGGTGCCGCCATTGACGATGAGGTTCGGGAACGCCGCCGGGAAGACGACAGGCTCGGTGAGACGTTCGTCATAGTTCGGCACGAAATCGACCGTCTCCTTGTCCATGTCGGACATGAGCGTGCCGCCGAGATGCGTCATGCGGGCTTCCGTATAACGCATGGCGGCCGGAGGGTCGCCTTCCACAGAACCGAAGTTCCCCTGGGGGTCGATGAGCGGCTCGCGCATGGCCCAAGGCTGGCCCATGTGAACCAGCGTCGGGTAAATGACGGCTTCGCCGTGCGGATGGTAGTTACCGGAAGTGTCGCCCGCGATCTTCGCACACTTCATGTGCTTCTTCGGCGGATAGAGGGACAGCTCGTGCATCGCATAAAGAATGCGGCGCTGGGAGGGCTTCAGGCCATCACGCACGTCCGGCAGAGCACGGGCTATGATGACGGACATCGAGTAGTCGAGGAAGGAATTTTTGACTTCGTCGGCAACGGAAATCGGATGAATGTTAGGATCTTGCATCGAATGAAAACTTGAGGTGTTGAGTCAGTGGAGAAAGCGGTGCGGATGGATCACACGTCCAGGTTTCTCACATTGAGGGCGTTCTCTTCGATGAAGTGTTTGCGTGGCTCAACGACATCTCCCATGAGGATGGTGAAGATGCGCTCGGCCTCGTGAGCGTTGGTTTCGTCCAGTTTGATCTGGAGAAGCGTGCGCTTGGTCGGGTCCATGGTGGTCTCGAAAAGCTGCTTGGCATTCATTTCGCCCAGACCTTTGAAGCGTTTGATCTCCATGCCTCGCTTGCCGATTTCCATGACCTTGTCGAGGATGCCGGGAAGGCTGAAGACAGGGTGTACTTTGGCGTGGTCGCCATCACCTTCGATGACCTCAAACAGCGGCTTGTCCTGGCTGCTGAAGTGATCCACGTGCAGGCCCAGCTCATCGAGCTGCTGGAAGCGGCGGCGCATGCCGTGAGCTTCGTGGATTTCGATGAGACGGGCGCGGCGACTGGACTTGGGCGTGTGCCCGTTGCCGCTGCCGTTACCATTGGCCTCCGGGTTCGGCGTGCCGTCTTCGTTGAGCGCCGGAGCTGTCGCAGGCTTGGCAAACAGATGCAGGTCCTGGTTCTCCTTGGCAAAGGCGGCGAGCTGCTCATTGCCGAGGAAATATTTCACGTCCACCTCGTTGCCCACGCGAATCATCACGAGGTAATGCGGCAGACTGCCGGTGGCCTCATCGCGGGCCTGAAGGTAGTGCTCGAAGTCACCGCCATGCCGACGGATAATGTCGGCAAACTTGGCCACGGGGACGAGGAGTTCCAAGATGGACTTCAGGCGGTCGTCGGCCACCTTGGTGCCATCGGAGATGTTGCGCAGGCTGATTTCGCCGGAGCCCAGCTCGAGCAGGATGGCGTCCATCTCGGCATCGCTCTGCACGTATTCCTCGCGCTTCTTGCGGGTGACCTGGTAGAGCGGCGGCTGGGCCACGAAGATGTGGCCGCGCTTCACGAGCTCCGGCATCTGGCGGAAAAAGAAGGTCAGCAGCAGGGTGCGGATGTGGCTGCCGTCCACGTCGGCATCGGTCATGATGACGATCTTGTGGTAGCGGAGTTTGTCGATGTTGAAGGAGCCTTCCACCTCGCTGTCGCCACCGATGCCGGTGCCGATGGCGGTGATCATGGTCTGGATTTCCTTGTTCTGGAGCACCTTCTCCAGGCGGGCTTTCTCGGTGTTGATGAGCTTGCCACGCAGAGGCAGAATGGCCTGGTTGTGACGGTTGCGGCCCATCTTGGCGGAGCCACCGGCGGAGTCACCCTCGACAATAAACAGCTCAGTCTTGGCGGGATCGCGCTCGGAGCAGTCGGCCAGCTTGCCGGGCAGGCCGCCGCTGCTCATGGCGTCTTTGCGGATGGCTTCACGCGCCTTGCGCGCAGCCTCGCGGGATTTGGCAGCGATGATGATGTTCTTGATCACCTCGACGGCGGTTTCCGGATTCTCGTCAAAGTGGCGCAGCAGTCCTTCATAAACCACGGAGCTCACCACGCCTTCCACTTCGCCGTTCACGAGCTTCACCTTCGTCTGCGAATTGAAGCGCGGATTGGGCAGCTTCACGCTGAGCACGCAGATCAGACCTTCGCGGCAGTCGTCGCCCTCGATGTCCGGAAGCTTGTCTTTGAAGGCCTTGGGATTGGCGTTGATGTACTGCTTCACCGCCTTGGTCAGGGCGCTCTTGAGACCGCTGTAATGCGTGCCGCCGTCGGGGTTGGGGATGGCATTGGCAAAGCACAGCGTCTGCTCACTGAGCCCCTTGTTATACTGAAGCACGCAGTCCACCAGAATGAACTTCGGCTTGTCATCGATCATGATCTCGCGGCGGCCTGCCAGCGCGATGGGCTCGGGATGTACCTTGTCCTTGTCCGCACCCATCTCGCGCACGAACTGCTTCACGCCTTCGGTGTAGAGCAGCGTCTCCTGCCGCGGCGGGGACACGCGCTCGTCGGTGACGGTGATGTTGATGCCGGGATTAAGGAAGGCCAGTTCACGCAGACGCACCAGCAGGCGGTCAAAGTTGAACGTGGTGGTGATGGTGAAGATCGTGGCGTCCGGGAAGAAAGTGATCTTCGTGCCGGTGCGCTTCGGCTCCTCCTGCTCGCCCAGAACGGTGAGCGGCTCGGTGGTGATGCCACGCTCAAAGCCGATGGCGTAGATCTTGCCGTCGCGGAAAACCTCGCACTTGAACCAGTCGGACAGGGCGTTCACGCACTTGGCACCGACGCCGTGCAGACCGCCGGAGAATTCATAGGCGCCGTCGCCGAACTTGCCGCCGGCGTGGAGATTGGTGAGCACGAGTTCGACGGTGGGAATGCCCTTCGCATGCATTTCCACGGGGATGCCGCGGCCGTCGTCCTCGACGCTGAGCGAGCCGTCGCTGTGAATGGTGACGCTGACGTTTTTGCAGTTGCCCGCGAGATGCTCGTCGATGGAGTTGTCCACCACTTCAAACACACAGTGGTGGAGGCCGCGCTCATCGGGATCGGTTGGCGGCTACGTGGGTCGTGCTGTGGAGGTCGTTGTTGTCGTCAGACATGGCTTTGCGTTACGGGGTGTTCCATCGCCTGAATCCGTCCTATTTGACCACTCCGGAAACGTGCTCGATGAAGGTCTTTTCAGACTAGCAAGATGACAGGGTGAGCCAAGAGTTTTTTTACTCTGAAACGCACTCTTTTTTGCCTCCAAACCGGCCCCTAAACAACATCCTGCAAACCCAGCTTTTCGATAACTTCCGGCAAAACGCCGGGGTACGGTCCGCCGACGCTGATATTGCCCACGTAGCCGAGGCTTTTCCAGGTCTGACTGTGGGTGTAAAAGCCGCTGAGGCAGAGCTGGCGGAAGCGCCTGAAAAAGACGGCCCCGATGTGGTGCTCCGGCCGCGCCTTCTCGGTGTCGCAAATATCGTCAGCGATCTGGCACTGCTGCGGCTCGGCCAG
Organism: Prosthecobacter sp.; assembly: GCF_044227185.1. Classification (GTDB taxonomy): domain Bacteria; phylum Verrucomicrobiota; class Verrucomicrobiia; order Verrucomicrobiales; family Verrucomicrobiaceae; genus Prosthecobacter. Next base: position 67,242 of record NZ_JBGAFO010000015.1, read on the forward strand.
GTCCTCAAAACGCTTGGAAAAGCGCTTAAAACTCTCCGTATTGAGCCAGCCCAGACCGCCACGGATTGTCTCGCGGTCCTCCTGATGCGCGGGGTAGTCCGCGCTGACCCATTCATTGATGAAATCCGGCACTCCCACCTCGGATGCCGCGGGGGAGGTTTCGTCCTTCGGCAGAATGAGGTCCGCCAGTGCCTGCGTGGTGGCCAGTTCCTCGGCAGACAGCAGCTTCTCCCACGGAAACTTCAGCGGCTGCATGAAGTCGGGATCGTGAAAGACAAACCGCGAGGGATAAGCCGGAGGCGCAGGCTCGGTAGCGTGGGGCGCCGCGATGGCAGGCGCAGCGGCTGCACCTGCAACACCGGTGAGAAGGCCTTTGAGGGCGTGGCGGCGGGAGATGGCGGAAGATGATGCGGCGTCGTTCATTCGGAGACGAGAATGGCTGGTTGCACGGAAAACTGTCTGCGGTTCAAAGCCAGGAGCCAAAACCACAGCAAACCGAAAAAGGTGCCCACGTAAGGCTGCCAGACCAGGAGAAGGGCAAATGCCAGCGTGATCCCAAAAAACCATCGCTCGCGGAGGCGACCATTCATCCAGGCGTGGGTCAGCATGGCCCCGCCCACCAGCAGCACGATGTTGCCGAGTTCCAGAATATCTCCGGCCTGAGCCATCCTCTGCGTGACTGCAGAGAGCGCTTGTGTGACCTCCCGTTGGTCATCCATCCCGGTAAAATTCACCGAGCCCAATGCCCTGGCGGCACGGTAGAATCCCACGAAGCGAAAGATCAACGCAGCCCCGACGAGCAAAGTTCCCAGATATGCCAGCACCCGGGCATTCTGCCGCCGCTGCTGAGTCATTTGCGGCCGGGGAGGATTTTGCCGCAGCCTTAGAAGTCTTTGATCTTTTCTCATGGCAGGCAGAAATCACACGTTCCCCCGTTTCATCTCCTCCATCAGCCATTCGCTGGAGCGCCAGGCGAGGGCGAGAATGGTGAGAGTGGGGTTTTTGTCTGGGTTGCTGGGGAGGACGGCACCGTCCATAAGGAAGAGGTTTTTCACGTCCCAGGTCTGGCAGTATTGATTGGTGACGCTCTCGGCGGCTTTGGCCCCCATGCGGGCGGTGCCGACTTCGTGGATAATCTCTCCGGGGCGCTGGATGGCCTCGGCTCCGCTGAGTGGTTTGGGCTTGCCGCCCATGCCCTCCAGCATGGCGGCAAAGGTCTGCTGCATGTGCGCGGCCTGCTTGATCTCGTGATCGCTCCACTTCCAATGAAAGCGCAGCACGGGGATGCCCCACTGATCCACGACATTGGGGTCAAGCTCGCAGTAGCAGTCCTTGTTTGGAATCATCTCACCGCGTCCGGAAAAGCTGAAGTGTGCGCCAAAATAACGCCGCGCATCGGCCTTGAGTTTGCGGCCATAGACTCCGGGAGAGGTGGAATCCAGGTAGCCGAAGCTCTTCACATCTGGCATCTGCCTGCCGCCGCCCATCTCAATGTGGTAGCCCCGGGGAAAACCAAGCCTGGCATGCTCGTTCACCAGCCACCACGGCACGTAGGTGTGCAGGCCGCCTGCGCCGTCTTCATTCATGGGCGGCAGATCCTCCATGGCGGGAATGTGGGCGCCCAGGCGTGTGCCCACGCTGTCCATGAGATTGCGACCCACCTGTCCGGAAGAATTCGCCAGTCCGGCTTTGTCGCGCGATTTCGAATTCAGCAAAATCCGCGAGGTCTCGCAGGTGCTCGCAGCCAGAATGACCACGCGCGCCTTGGCGATGACATCCCGCCGTGACACTTTATCGATGTAATGCACGCCGGTGGCTTTGCCGCTGCCGTCCAGCACGACTTCACGCACCATGGCGTCGGTGATGATGTCGAGGTTTCCGGTGGCCAGCGCAGGCGGCAGCAGCACGGTGGTGCTCTGGAAATTGGCGCGGATGCTGCAGCCGCGGATGCAGTGGGTGGCCCAGAAGCAGGCGGCGCGGGTCATCATGTCCCTGCCGATGATCTCCTGCGCCTTGGGATTGTTCGGAAAGAGCGCCTTCGGCAGATTCTTCCAGTCCAGCGGCTGGCTGAGCACCGCGCGGTGCGCTGCCACCACGGGCACGCCGAGCTTTCTGCCCGCCTTTCTGGCGAGCAGCTCCCCCACCCTGGGTTTCGGCGGCGGCAGCAGCACGCCGGGCGATGAATTGGGAGCATTGGCGATGCCGTCGTTCTCGCCATACACACCGATCAACTGCTCCACCTTGTCATACCACGGAGCCATGTCGTCATAGCTCATGGGCCAGTCCACGCCGAGGCCGTCGCGCGACTTTGGTTTGAAATCAAACTCGCCAAAGCGCAGCGAGATGCGGCCCCAGTGATTGGTGCGCCCGCCGAGCATGCGTCCGCGCCACCACCAGAAGTCTCCCTCGGTGCCCAGCTTGTTTGTGTAGGGTTCTCCCGGCACCTGCCAGCCGCCGATGTTTGAATCATAAAAGCCAAACCAGCGGTCCGGCGTGGCCGCGCCACGGAGGGGTGCCATCTCGGGCGTGTTAAACATCGGTGTCTCCTTCGCGGGCTCGTAGTTTCGTCCGGCCTCAATCATGAGAACCTTCACGCCGTTCAGGGCCAGAATCATCGCGGCCATGCCGCCGCCTGCTCCTGACCCGACGACAATGACATCATACTGCGGCTGCGTTTTGCGATCGGTGAGGACTGGCATGGCGGATGAATGTGCTGGACTACAGCCATGAACGGATGGCGACAAGTCATGTTACGGTTTTAGCAGATTTGACGCGCGAATCAGCAGCCTTTTTCGGCGCCAAAATTTCAGATCTGACACAAGGCAAAATCGTAACGCCGTGTGTTTCGACAGTCACGGGCATTGCATGGATAGGCGCGCGGCTCAGCCCCCCCTCCTGACATGAAAACACCCCCCTTCTCCTTTGCCGCCGCCACCCTGGCCCTCGCTGGCCTGCTCGGCGCGCCTTTCCTGCAAGCGGCCGGCTTCACCATCAGCACAAGCTCCACCACGCCACAGACGCTTTCTTCCGGCACCGGCACCGTCACGGAGACGGGCACGCTGACGGTGACCGGCAACAACGTCGCAGTGGGCTTCACAGGAAGCTCCACGCTCACCAATCTCGGCACCATCCAGCAGACCAGTGTGATCACCGGCAGCAATGCGGGCAAGAGCCGCGCGCTGCGGGACAACACGGGAGGCATCACTCTCACCATCAACAATGGCAGCGCCACCAATTCGACCGCCTTGATCCAGACGGCGGATGCGGATGTGATCCAGATGAATGTGGCGGGCAGCACCATCACCTTTAACAACTACGGCACCCTCAACTCGCAGAACTCCTCCGCCAGCGGGAACCAGGCCATCGACTGGAACGCCCTGAACACGACCACGGGAAGCAACACGCTGAACAACTTCTCCACGGGTGTCATCACCGCGAGCGAGGCCGACGCGGTGCGGCCGGGTGTCAACGGCTTCATCAACAACGCCGGCCTGATCAAGTCCACCACCAGCTCCGGGAGCAGCAGCGATGGCGTGGATTTGCAGAGCAACAATGGCGCCACCATCACCAACGCCAGCAACTGGAGCGCCGGCACCCCCGCAACGCCGGGCACGGGCACCATCGAAGGCGGCCGGCACGGCATCACCGGCGGCCCTTCAACCGACATCACTTTCACCGCCAGCATCACAAACAACCTCGGCGGCACCATCCAGGGAGACAACGGATCCGGCATCAACTTTGACGGGTTCAGCTCCAAGCAGATGGCGACCATCGTCAACAACGGACTGATCACCGGGAATGGTCACAACATCAGCGATGGAGTCAGCCATGACGGCGACGGCGTGGACATCGATGGAATGGTGAACCTCACCAACACGGGCACCATCCGCTCCATCAACTCCTTCAACATCGCCGCCGATGGCGTGGCCCACAGCGAAGGCATCACCGTGGGCGGCGGCACCATCACCAACTCCGGCACGATCGAAGGCCTCGTGGCCGCAGGAAATACAAACGCGATCGGCTACGGCATCACGCTGCTGGGCAATGACATCGCGGGCGGCGGCCGCGAGGCCATGTACGCGGACGCCACCATCACCAATCAGGCGGGCGGCCTGATCCGTGGCGACAGCGCTTCCGGCATCGCCATGCTGGGTTCCACGGCGGGGGGGCACAGCGTGACCATCAACAACAACGCTGGAGCGACCATTCAAGGTGGCGCGACCCTCTCCGGGCTGGGTGGCACGATGGCAGCCATCACCACGGGCAAGGACGCCGTCACGATCAACAATGCCGGCATCATCAACGGCTCCAGCAATGGCTATGCGATCACTGGCGACAGCGGCAACATCACGCTCAATGTCACCGGCGGCGCGGCCTCAATTCTGGGAAACATCACCGGAGGCTCGGGCACCAACGCCATGCATATCGATCCCGGTGCAGGCAACAGCTTCTCCTACGCGGGCGCAATCTCCGCCTTTAACAGTATTGAGGTCAAAAGTGGCACGGTGTCCCTCTCCGGAGCCAGCAGCTCCTACAGTGGCACCACCACGCTGACCGGCGGACAGCTCAATCTTAACAACGCCGCGGCCATCGGCACCGGCGGTCTCGTCATCAATGGCGGCGCGCTGGACAACACCACCGGCTCGGCGCTCACGCTCAGCACCAACAATGCGATCACCATCAATTCTGACTTCGAATTCAAAGGCAGCAATGACCTGAACCTCGGCACCGGCGCGGTGACGCTCAATGCAAACCATGTCGTCACCGTGGACGCGGGCAAGCTCACCATCGGCGGTACGTTGACCAGCTCGCAGTATCAGCTCACCAAAGCCGGCGCCGGCACCCTGGAGCTCAGCGGTTCCAGCAACTTCACCGGCCCCGTCAACGTCAGCGGCGGTTCCCTCAGCACCAGCAATGTGGACTCCCTCGGGACCGGCACGCAGGTCAATCTGGGCAGTGGCACCGCCCTGCAATACACCGGCGGGAGCGCCACCATCACGCAGGACATCACGGTCACCTCCGGCTCCGGCACCATCGCAAACACCGGCGGCGGCACGCTGACTCTGAGCGGCACGCTCAACAAGGACGGCACCGTTCTGACCCTCTCTGGAGGCGTCATCAATGCGAACGGCGCCATCACCGGCAGCAGCTCGGGCTCCGACCTCGTGGTGGATGGAGCGACGGTGAACGAAAATGCCGCCAACTCCTACAACGGCCCCACCTACATCCGCAATGGAGGCACGCTGAATGCCAACGTCGCCGATGCCCTGCCTACCACCAACGGCCGCACCTCCGTGATTCTCGATGACACCGGCAGCGGCAGTTCCAAACTCGCACTTGGCGCGGATCAGGCCGCCGCTTCCCTCACCGGCGCGGCGTCTTCCACGGTCGATCTCGGCGGGCACAGTCTGACAGTTGGTGCCAGCAGCGGCACGACCACCTATGAGGGCGTGATCGCCAGCAGCAGCGGGGGCGTTTTAGTCAAAGACGGCGGCAGCACGCTGGAACTCGCGGGTGCCAGCACCTACAGCGGCGGCACGCAGATCAATGACGGCACCCTGAGCGCGACCAACACCAGCGGCAGCGCCACGGGCTCAGGCTCTGTGATGGTCAATGCCGGCGGCACCCTGAACGGCACCGGCACGGTGGGCTCCGTCTCCGTCGCCAGCGGCGGCACCCTTGCACCCGGCCTGAGCATTGGCACACTGAACGTGGATGGCACGCTCGATCTGGTGTCCGGCTCCCATGTGGACTACAGCCTGGGCAGCCTTTCCAGCCTGCTCAATGTTAGCGGCGCGCTCAATTTCACCGGACCCGGCGCCGCCATCTTCGACATCACCGACACCGGCGGCATGACCAGCAACACCGACTACACCCTCATCAACTACGCCTCTGAGTCCGGCCTCACGCTTGCGAACCTCGCCTTTGGCAGCACGCCATCCGTCTTCAGCGGGCACTTCGTCATCGGCGACAATTCGCTCACTCTGCATGTGGACGCCGTGCCGGAGCCCTCGCGCGCCTTGCTCGGAGCTCTCGGCCTTGCCTTCATCACCCTTCGCCGTCGGCGCCGGGTGCGTGCGGCGGTCACCGCCTAAAACTCAAAACTCGCCACGAAACACGCAGCGTGCGTTGGGTGTTTCGTGGATGACGATTTCGCAGAGACCTGGAAGCTGCGGAGCCAGTTTTTTCCAGAGCCAGGCGGCCATGTATTCGATGGTGGGATTCTCCAGGCCTTCGATCTCATTGAGATAGGAGTGATCCAGCCGGTCCATGATCGGCTTCATCGCCCTGGAGATCTCCGCGTGGTCATAGACCCAGCCGATCTTCGGATCCACTTCGCCCTCGATGGCGATCTCGATCTTGAATGAGTGACCATGCATCTTGGTGCATTTGTGGTCGCCAGGGAGATTGGGCAGCGTCTGGGCGGCCTCGAAACGGAAGTCTTTGATGATGCGTGCTCGCATGGTGGGTATAGGGGGGCGTGTCTCTTAAACCATAAATGCTCACGAATCAGCACAAATGATGAACTGAGAGGATGATGGGATCATGAGCACCGGTCAGGGCTTTTTGGCAGGCACTGGATGCGGTGGCAGGATGGTCAGGTTCAAACGGTAAACCGCACCGTCAAACGGCGTGCTGTTGGGGCGGGTGGCGGCTTTCAGCAGGCCAAAACTCTGCCCTGCGGCGATGCCTGCCGCTGCTTCCTGAGGAAATCCCTGCTCGAATGGAGCCACGCCGAGCACTTCGCTGTGTCCCGGTACGGCCAGCGTGATCACACCGCCGGTGTCGATCTGCGCGCGGATGTTGACCCGCCCTTTCTCCAGCGCAGCACCACTGATGACGGTGCTCGTGCCATTCACAAACACGGTCAGTGTCGGCTGCGCAGCCACCAGGTGCAGCACGTAGCCCGACTTCTCATCCCCCTGGGCCAGCAGCGTGCTGTCCTGGTCCACCAAGGGATCGAACTCAAAGGCGGCATCGATGAAAACACCCCTGCCCTTCAGTTTCGGCGCATCGGCAGCCGTCAGGACATCGCCGATGCGGAGCACCAGATCATCGGAGCCGGAGGGACTCGGCGCACCCACGATCTCAGCCGCAGGACGCATCGCGCTTTTGAATTCCTTGGGGAAAAAGGCCGCCAGGGCGGACTTCAGGGCCGCGTGCTCAGGCTTTGCTGCCAGATTGGTCCACTCGTGGGGATCTGTCTGGTGATCGTAGAGCTCCTCGCTCCCATCAGCATAGCGGATGTAGCGCCAGCGCACATCCCGCGCGGCGTATCCCGCGTTTTTGCCGCCGCTCATGCAGGTGACGGCAGGGTGGTCGCGCCTGGCCGCCGGATCCAGCAGCATCGGCTTCAAACTGCTGCCATCCAGATGCTCCGGCAGCGGCAGCTTGGTGAGATCGCAGAGCGTGGGATAGAGATCGATCAAAGCCACGGGCTGCATGGAGACGCTGTCCGGCCGGGTGACTCCTGGAGCGTAAATGGAAAGCGGCACCCGCGTGGTCTCCTCCCACAGCTTGCCCTTGTGCCACATCTGCTTTTCACCGAGGTACCAGCCGTGGTCGGAGGCAAAGACGATGATCGTGTTTTTCGCGTTTGGCCCCTTCTCCACGGCATCAAGGATGCGCCCGAGCATGGCATCGCAAAAGGCCACACTCGCCAGGTAGGCGCGCACGGCATCCTTCCAGAGGTTCTTTTCGAGGATCAGCTTGTGATAGCCCTCCTTGAGATGCGTTTTGGCAATGGCAGGCACATCCTCCAAATCGTCAGCTTTCACCTCCGGCAGCTTGATGGAATCGAGCGGCAGAGCATCGAAGTACTTCTGCGGTACATACCAGGGGGAATGCGGGCGATAGAGTCCCAGCGCGAGGAAGAATGGCGGCTGCTTTTGAGTCAGGAAATCCGCAGCGAACGCGGCGACCTGCCCGTCATCCGTCTTCTCTTCCGCCACGGGAATGCCACCCCAGTCCCAGTGCCAGATGTTGAGACCGTTGAAGTTCTGCCCTGTATGCACGGGCAGGTCCGGAATCTGCACCCCTGGCTGGGGGAAGCGCCGGGTCCAGGCTGATTCCTGCTCAAAACCACGCCTCCCACCGTGCCAGCCAGCGAGGCGGCCTTCGGGACCGCCGTGATTGGCGTGGAAGATTTTCCCTGCGGCAGCCGTGGTGTAGCCCTGGGACTTGAAGTATTCCGGCAGCGTGGGGTTGCCCGCCACCTGCACGCTGCGCCGCCAGTCCTGCTCATTGCCAAACACCCCGCTGGATGACGGCAGCATGCCTGTGAGGAGGGAGGTGCGCGAAGGATTGCACAGGGCGTAGTTGCAGTGCGCGTTGGTGAAGCGCATGCCCATTTTCGCCAGACGATCCATGTTCGGCGTCACTGACTGCGGATGCCCGCCCAGCCAGCCGGCGTAGTCTCGCAGGTCGTCCGCAATGATGAACAGCACATTTGGCTTTCCCTCCGCAGACACCCCCCGCGCTTTTGGTTTGACCGCCGCGCCCGCAGGCAGAGGCAGCGCCAGCGCCGCAAAAGCGAAGAAGAAGAGGCGAGCAGAAGACAACATCGCGCAACGCTTGCACGAAGGCGCAGGGAACACGACAAGATTTTTGCGCACTGCCCTGGTTCTCCTGGGGCGCATGCGGTGAAGGACTGAATATTGAGAAAACACACCCACCTTAGAGCGTGCGAACTCAAAAGTTTACCTGAGCATTTTTTTGCTATTTGAGACTTTGTGAAATTTTTCACAAATAGGGCTTGCGACCCCTTCTCATGTGGATAAAAACAAGGGCCGCCATCCCGGAGAGACCCTACACCGACCCTCCCCGGCAGGCCCTACCCCTCATGTTGCCCTCGTTTCTCCAACCAACCTCCTTCTCGCCGCTGCTCGCGAATGTGCCCAGCTATGCGTCGGAGTTTTTCAAAGAGAGCAATCTGAACTTCATCACGACGTCCCTTTTCGTCGCCGCGATCATCACCGGCCTGCTTCTTTGGTTCGCCCGCAAGGCGACGACGAACATGACCCTGATCCCTCACAAGGCGCAGAATCTGTTCGAGTTCATCGTCGAGTTTCTTTACGGGCAGATCGAAGGCATTGTAGGCGCAAAGCTTGCCCCCAAGGTGTTTCCGCTGCTGGCGACGATTTTCATCTACATCCTGGTCTCCAACTGGTTTGGGCTGCTGCCCGGCGTGGGCACCATCGGCTGGGGTGAAGGCACCGGCACCCTGAGCGTCAAGGAAGTCCATATCGCCCTGCTGCGTCCGCCGACGACCGACCTCAACGCCGCCTTCGGCCTTGCGGCGGCCATGTTCATTGTGTGGCTCTACATCACCATTAAGGAAGTCGGTGTCTGGGGCTTCATCGTTCACACCTTCGGCCCCAAGGGCGGCCTGAAAGGCATCATGGGCGCCATGGTGGCGGCGGTCTTCCTGTTCGTGGGCGTCATCGAAATCTTCTCCATTGTCTTCCGCCCCATCACCCTCTCCTTCCGACTTTACGGGAACATCATCGCGGGTGAAAACGTGCTGCACACCATGAGCGGCATGGGCGGCTTCATCGGCAGCGTGCTGGCCCCCTTCCCCTTCTATTTCATGGAGCTTCTGGTCGGCCTGCTGCAGGCCATCGTGTTCACCCTGCTGAGCGCGGTTTACATCCAGCTTTCCACCTCTCATGACGACCACGGTCATGAGGAGGCCCACCACTAATCTCTGACTTTGCCTGCGGGACCATGCGCAACGCGTGGACGCCGGTGACACAACAAACCACAAACTCGACATCACACTATGACAATGGAACTCATCTCTATGGCGCAGGAAGCAGCCGCTCACGCTCCCGCAGCCGCCGCTGGCGTGACCGGCAGCATCGCCACCGGTATCGGCGCAGGCAGCGCCGCCATCGGCGTGGGCCTCATCGGCTCCAAGGCTGTGGAAGCCGTCGGCCGCAACCCCGGCGCTTTCGGCAACATCCTGACCCTCGGCATTATCGCCATGGCCCTCGCTGAAGGTCTCGGCATTCTGTCCTTCATTCTTGGCAAGTAAGCCCTGAATTTCGCGGCGGGCTGAAGGCAGCCCGCCGCAGTTAACTTCCCTCTTCTCTTTCTTCTTCACACCGTTATGGACCAGATCAAAGGCATCGCATATCAGATCGCGGGCGACTTCGGCCTCGCTTGGGGCAAGTTCTTTGCCCAAGTCATCATTTTCATCCTGGTCTATACCGTTCTCAAGAAATACGCCTTCGGCCCCATCCTGGGCATGCTGGAACAGCGCCGCCAGCGCATCGCCGACGGTGAAGCCAAGCTCGAAAAAATCGCCCGTGACGCCGCCGAGGCCAGGCAGAACTCCCAGGCCATCCTGGACAAGGCTGAGGCTGACGCAGCCCGTCTTGTGAAGGAAGCCGACGACGCCGCCAAGCTCATTCAGGAGCGCCGCCAGCAGGACGCGGTGGCCAGCGCCAACACCATCATTGCCAAGGCCCGTGAAGCCGCCCAGCTCGAGCAGGAGCAGCTTATGTCCCAGCTCAAGCGTGAGTTCGGCCGCATGGTCTCCGACGCCACCAGCCGTGTCACCGGCAAGGTCCTCAACACCGACGACCAGAACCGCATCAACCAGGAAACCGCCGCCCAGGTCTCCGCTTAATTTTCCCGCCGCCGCGCCACCATGAAGATCACCAAGGAAGCCCGCCGCACCTCCCGCCAGCTTTTCCGCGCCTGCATTGCCAACGGAAAACTGGACGACGCCAGTGTGCGCAAGGTGGTCAGCACCGTGGCCAGCAGCAAGCCCCGCGGCTATATCAGCATCCTCGACGCCTTTGCCCGCCTCGTGGCCAATGAAGTGGACCGTCAGCGTGCCGCCGTGGAAAGCGCCAGCCCCCTGACGCCCGCCACGCAGTCCGAACTGCAGGCCAGCCTCTCCAAGAAATACGGCCGCCCGCTCACCCTTGAATTCAACGTCAGACCTGAGCTTCTCGGCGGCATCCGCGTGAAAGTCGGTTCCGATGTGTGGGACGGCAGCGTCAAAGCACGCCTCAAAGCCCTGTCCGATTCTTTGTCCGCCTAATTCCCCGCCCCCAGCCCCTCCCTCTTAGTTTTTTCACACCCGCAATACCATGAGCAACATCCTCCAGGAGATCGAATCCCAAATCGCCGGCCTCAAGACCGCCGTCACGAAGTCCAATGTGGGCATCGTACGTGAAATCGGTGACGGCGCAGCCAAGATTGAAGGCTTGAGCGATGTCATGCTCAACGAAATGATCGAGTTCCCCGGCGGCGTGTATGGCCTGGCCCTGAACCTGGAAGAAACCGAAGTGGGCTGCGTGCTTCTCGGCTCCGGCGAAAACATCAAGGCTGGCGATGAAGTCAAGACCACCGGCCGCCTGCTCTCCGTGCCCGTGGGCAAGAGCCTCCTGGGCCGCGTGGTGAACGCTCTCGGTCAGGCCATCGACGGCAAGGGCGACATCAAGGGTGAAACACAGTACCCGGTCGAAAAGCTCGCGCCTGGCATCATCGCCCGTAAGTCCGTGTCCGTCCCGGTGCAGACCGGCATCATGAGCATCGACGCCATGATCCCGATCGGACGTGGTCAGCGCGAGCTGATCATCGGTGACCGCTCCACTGGCAAGACCACCATCGCCGTGGACACCATCATTTCCCAGGCGCAGCAGAACAAGGCCGCCGAGCAGGGCAAGTTGAAGGGCCACAAGCCTCTCTACTGCATCTACGTCGCCATCGGCCAGAAGCAGTCCAACATTGCCCGCGTCGTGAAAACCCTCGAAGACGCCGGTGCCATGGAGTACACCACCATTGTCAGCGCTTCCGCTTCTGACTCAGCGGTGAACCAGTATCTCGCCCCCTACGCCGGCGCCGCCATCGGTGAATGGTTCATGGACCAGGGACAGGACGTCCTCATCGTTTATGATGACCTTTCCAAGCAGGCTGTGGCTTACCGCCAGGTGTCCCTGATCCTGAAGCGTCCTTCCGGCCGTGAAGCTTATCCGGGTGACGTGTTCTACCTCCACTCCCGTCTGCTTGAGCGCTCCTGCCGCGTGTCCGAAAACTACGGCGGTGGCTCCATGACCGCGCTGCCAATCATCGAGACTCAGGCCGGTGACGTGTCTGCTTACATCCCGACGAACGTGATCTCTATCACCGACGGTCAGATCTTCCTGGAAACCGACCTGTTCTACCAGGGCATCCGTCCCGCCATCTCCGTGGGTCTCTCCGTTTCCCGCGTGGGTTCCGCTGCGCAGACGAAGGCCATCAAGAAGGTTTCCGGCACGACAAAGCTGGACCTCGCCCAGTTCCGTGAACTCGCCGCGTTCGCCCAGTTCGGCTCCGACCTCGACGCCTCCACGAAGGCCAAGCTGGACCGTGGTGCCCGCATCGTGGAGCTCTTCAAGCAGCAGCAGTATCAGCCGAAGAGCCTGCCCATCATGGTCAGCACCCTCTACGCCATGCAGAAGGGCTACTTTGACTCCGTGGCCGTGGACCGCGTGAAGGAATTCCAGGCCAAGCTGGAAGAATACCTCACCACCCGCAAGAGCGAGCTCATGGACCAGCTCGCCAATGAGAAGACCCTCGACAATGTCGAAGCCGGCCTCAAGTCCGCCCTCGACGACTTCAAGGCTTCCTGGAAGTAAGCTGTTTCAGTTTTGAGTTTTTCATCCTTCATCCTTTAAAAGATGCCCTCCACCCGCGACATCCGACGCCGAATCAAATCGGTCAAAAACACGGCCCAGATCACCAAGGCCATGCAGCTCGTCGCGGCTGCGAAGATGAAAAAGGCCCAGGATCAGGCCAGCCACGGCCGCGCCTACGCCGAGATGCTCAACAAGATCCTCGTTAACCTGAAGGAGCACGCCGAGGAGGGCATCCATCCCTTCTTTGTGGAAGGCAAGGGAGACAAGACCCTCGTCCTTCTCATCGCTTCCGACAAAGGTCTCTGCGGAGCTCTGAACACCAACCTGTTCAAAAAACTGATCACCACGCAGATCGAAGGTGAAGTGGAATATGTCACCATCGGCAAGAAGGCTGTGCAGGCCATCAACCGTCTCCGCCGCACCCTGCTGGCCGATTTCCCCATCAAGGATCCCGCGAAGTTTTCTGAGGTGCGCTCCGTGAGCCGGTTCATCCAGGAAAAGTATCGCACGGGCGAATACAAGAAGGTGTTCGTCGTCTTCAACAATTTCATCAACACCGTCACGGTGATACCGTCGGTGGAGCAGCTCCTGCCGGTGAATCCGGTGACCCTCGGCGGCAAGCGTGACTTTGGCCACGAGATCGCCCCTGCGGCCGGCCCGTCTCTGGAATACAAGTTTGAGCCCAGCGCGCAGGTGGTTTTTGAAACCGTGCTTCCGCAGTATGTGAACGACACGGTGTACCAGATGGTGCTCGAATCCCGCGCCTCCGAGCACTCCAGCCGGATGGTGGCCATGAAGAACGCCACCGACAACGCCAAGCAGATGATCAAGGACCTCAGCCTCGAATACAACAAGCTCCGTCAGGCCGCGATCACCAACGAACTTCTCGAAATCACCACCGCCAAGATGGCTCTCGAATAAGCCCCTTCCACCCACCCCTCTTTTCACTTTTCCCTTCTATGAGCAACATCGGCAAAATCGTTCAAGTCATCGGCCCCGTGGTGGACGTGGATTTCTCCGCCTCCGGCAAGCTGCCCGCCATCTACAACGCCCTCGAAATCAAGTTCCAGCAGGGTGGCAAGCAGGTCCGTCTCACCTGCGAAGTGCAGCAGCACCTGGGTGACGGCTGGGTCCGCTCCATCGCCATGATTTCCACGGAAGGTCTCAAGCGCGGCATGGACGTCACCGACACCGGCGGCCCGATCACCGTGCCCGTTGGCGACGAAGTCCTCGGCCGTATCTTCAACGTCACCGGCGACGCCTGCGATGACCAGCCTGATCCCGCCGTGCAGAAGCGCTATGCCATCCATCGCGCCGCCCCTGCCCTGGTGGACCAGAACCCTTCCGCTCAGATCCTCGAAACCGGCATCAAGGTCATCGACCTCATCTGCCCCTTCACCAAGGGTGGTAAAGTGGGCGCCTTCGGTGGTGCAGGCGTGGGCAAGACCGTCGTCATCATGGAGCTCATCAACAACATCGCCAAGGGCCACGGTGGTTACTCCGTGTTCGCCGGCGTGGGTGAGCGTACCCGTGAAGGCAATGACCTTTACCACGAAATGATCGAGTCCGAGGTTATCAAGGTGAAGAAGAACGGCCACGACATCGTGAAGAACGAGCAGGGCGGTTACACCTGCGAGCCCGGCTCCAAAGTGGCCCTGGTGTACGGCCAGATGAACGAGCCCCCGGGAGCACGTCTCCGCGTCGCCCTCTCCGCCCTCTCCATGGCCGAGTATTTCCGCGACGAAAAGAACCAGGACGTGCTCTTCTTCGTGGACAACGTCTTCCGTTTCTCCCAGGCCGGTTCCGAAGTGTCCGCTCTCCTTGGACGTACGCCTTCCGCCGTGGGTTACCAGCCTACTCTCGCCGCAGAAATGGGCCAGATGCAGGAGCGAATCACCTCCACGAAGACGGGTTCCATCACCTCCTTCCAGGCCGTTTACGTCCCTGCCGACGACTTGACCGACCCTGCCCCGGCCAACACCTTCGCCCACCTTGACTCCACCGTCGTGCTTGAGCGTTCCCTCGCCGAGCTGGGCATCTACCCTGCCGTGGATCCCCTCGCTTCTGTGTCCAAGGCCCTCGCCCCGGAAATCGTGGGTGACGAGCACTACCGTGTGGCCCGTGGCGTGCAGCGCGTCCTTCAGCGCTACAAAGACCTGCAGGACATCATCGCCATTCTCGGCATGGACGAACTGAGCGAAGAAGACAAGCTGACCGTGTTCCGCGCACGCAAGCTTCAGCGCTTCCTCTCCCAGCCCTTCCACGTGGCTGAAATCTTCACCGGCACCAAGGGCGAATACGTCAAGGTGGCCGACACCATCAAGGGCTTCGCCGAAATCCTTGACGGCAAGCACGACAACGTCCCTGAAGCCAACTTCTACATGAAGGGCGGCATCGACAGCGTGAAGAAGGACTAAGCCGATGCGCAGGCATTTATGATTTACGATTTTTGATTTATGATTTCGAACTCATGAATCACGGCCTCCCGGACAAATCGTAAATCATAAATCGTAAATCATAAATTTTCCCCCACATGCCTCTCCAACTCGAAATCGTCACCCCTGAAGCCCGCATCTTCTCCGATGAGGTCGATACCGTCGTGCTGCCGGGTTACGAGGGTGAAATGGGCGTCCTGCCGGCGCACAGCAATCTGGTGACCACGCTCGTCCCTGGCGAGCTGCGCATCACCAAAGGTGGCAAGACCACCGAGCTGGCCGTCGGCGAAGGCCTGGTGGAAGTGACGGGAACCGTCACCCGCATCCTCACCGATGCCGCGATCGATTCCGATAAGATCGACGAAAAGGCCGCCGAGGAAGCCATCGCCCGCGCCAAGAAGACCCTCGAAGATCTGAAGCCCGGAGAGCATCAGGAAGAAGTGGCCGCGGCCATGGCCGCCATCCAGCGTGCCACCGCACACCTTAACATCAAGCGCAAGCGCAGGACGGTGTAAAAGCCAAAGCAGCGAAAGCGAGCTGCGCCCCGCTTCTTTCAAACCCAATCAGACCATGAGACATCCATCTCATGGTCTTTTGCTTTCCAGCCTTAACGGGAGAGCGAGAATGAATCCACAATCCGCTGCACCGCGGGCCCGCGGCTCACCGGCATGCCGTAATAGACGAACATCAGGCCGATCATCCGGCCTTGCTCGATAAACGTGTAGTTCAGCAATGCCCTGCTTGAATCTGCCTGCTGCGCCTCGCAACGCATTGCCTCGCGGCCGCCCACCTTGACCAGTTGTGGTTTGCCGAACTTGGTAAACCCTCTGGCGCTCCAGGTCCGCCGCTGATCCCGCACGATTCTGGGATCCCTGGCTCCCGTATGGCTGGTGTCAGGCAGCGCGGTCAGCGCAAACGCAATGCCGCCCGGCTTTTCGCCATTGTCATGCGCCGCGCCCAACAGCCGGCCGCCCCCTTTCGTTTTTGGGTTCACCTTCCAGCCGTCCGGCAAAAAGAATGAGATGTGCTCGCTGGGAAAAGAGATCTGTTCACCACCGGCCATCGGCTGGCGTTGCGGCTTGGAGCCGCTGGCGCAACTCATCAAGGACAGCGCGGACGCGAGCAGTACAAAAAGGAAGACATTCTTCATGGTTCCCGCAGTTATCTTCTTCCTGAGCTTCGGGTCAATTTACAATTCTCAGTTTTCAGGTCCCGGCTCGCCACTCGGGAAGGCTCTGCTGCCCCCGTTCAGCCAGGCTCTGCCCTATCCTGCAAATTCCAACCGTCTCCCACCTTTGTAGTTGGCACTTCCCGTTTCCTTCGGAGCTTGCCCCCAGCAACCTCTCCCGCCTATGTCCACCGCCTTTGGCTGTTTTGTTGGATTCATCGTCTGGTTCCTCATGCGCTACCTCATCGCCGGGTTTTATACGGTGAATCAAAATGAGCGCGCCGTAAAAACCAGCTTCGGCCGGGCGCAGCGCGTCGGCAGCCTCCGCACCATTGACGATCCCGTCTCGGAACACCTCACCCCCGAACAGAAGAAACGCTACGACTACCCGCAGGTGCGCGTCATCCCGCCCGGGGGGCCATATTTCAAATGGCCCTGGGAGAAGGTGTACAAGGTGGACATCGCCACCAGCACCGTGAACATGGCCTGGGACCCGGATGATCCCTCTGCAAACAACTCTGGCAGCATTCTCGAGGCCGTCACCAAAGATCAGCTCAATGTCGGACTGAACGGCCAGATCCGTTTCCGCGTTTCCGAGCGCAATCTCTACGCTTTCGTCTTCGGCGTAAAGAACGCCTATGCGCACGTCATGGGTTACTTTGTCAGCGTGCTGCGCGAGCGCATCGCCACCTTTGAGGCGCCGCCGGAGACCGGCGTCGATGCGGAGCATTCCAACGCCGCCTCCACCATCGGCATCTCCATCAATGACATCCGCAAAAACATGCGCGATCTCAATGAGCACATGGACCACGAGTGCCAGAGCTCCTCCGCTCGTTACGGCATCATGCTGGACGCCTCCCTCATCACCGGCATCGACCCGCCGCATGAAGTCGAGTCCGCCCTCGCCGCCATCAACACTGCCTACAACCAGGTTTCCTCAGACATCAGCCTGGCCCAGGCCAGCGCCGACCAAAAGATCGTGCAGTCCCAGCGCGCCGTGGAGATCGAAACCCTCAAGGCCCAGGCTGAGGTGGAGCCCCTCAAACGCCTCGCCTCCCAGCTCCTTGATTTGAAATCCCGCGGCAGCGCGGCCCTGCGCTCCTACGTCCGCAATGTCCGCCTCGCCCTCTTTGACAAAGCCGGCCAGGTCTTCGTCGAAACCCGCAAGGACTGAACCAGGAACAAAGAACCAAGAACCAGGAACCAGGAACTTCTTATGGACGCTTTCACCCATTTCCTCCTCGCCGCCGCCATCACCTTCGTCGGCTGCAGCATCGCCGTACCGCTCGTTCTGTGGATCGGGCGCGTCGTCGGGCTCTATGCCGTCGTACAGGAGCGCCGCAGCCAGGTGTATCTCCTGTTTGGCAAAGTCATCGGCACCATCGATGAGCCCGGCCTGCACTTCCTGCCTGCAAAGCTCGGAGCCTCCGCCTTTCTCGTGAACTGGCTCGGCAAATGCCACGTCGTCGATCTGCGCCTGGACCAGATGTATCTGCGCAGCCAGCCGGTGAACTCCGAGGAGGGCGCCCCCATGGGCATCGGCATCTGGTATGAGATGTTCGTCAGCGACGCCGTCTCCTTCCTCTTCAAAAACACCGACCCGCGCGGCTCGCTTTCCGCCAACGTGAGCAACTCCACGGTGCGCTGCCTGAGCAATCTGCCGCTGGCCAAGATGCTCATCGACCGCCACATCATGAGCGACACCGTACGCAGCGAGGTCACGCCCAAATCCCACGACTGGGGCTTCAAGCTCGGCAGCGTGTACATCCGCAAAGTGCACTTCCGCGATGCCATGATGATCAAGCAGATCGAAAGCAAGGTGGTGAACCGTCTCCGTCAGGTGACCTCCGCCATCAAGCAGGACGGCGCCAATCAGGTCAGCGTCATCACCAGCACCGCCGAAAAAACCGCCGCCATCGAGCTCGCCAAAGCCGCCGCTGTCCGCCCCGAAATCGTCGGCAACGCCCTCCGCGACATCTCCAACGACCCCGATGTGGCCCAGGCCGTGTTTGACGTGCTTGAGGCCCAGAAAATCATCAACGGCAAAGCCACCGTCACCTTGTTGCCCGCTTCCGGAAGCAGCCTCCTCACCGACATCCTCGCCTCGCAACCACCCAAGCGCGATGGTAGCCCGCCGCCGGTGAAGGGGTAGGCAGCCCTCGGCAGCTCATCCTTCAGCCAAGCAGGAAAAAAGAAGGTAGTTCTTCAGCTCGCTCAGCTCCCTGCTCGATCCGCGAAGCCTTGACCTCCTGACGTCCGCTCTCCATTTCCGTCGCTTGCATTCCCCCCATGCCTGCTACACTCGCTCTCCGCCGCATTCGGCATTCCTCATTCTGATTTCGTCATTTTCCCCCACACATGTCCCACAGAGTCCTCATCATCGGTGCCGGCGGCGTTGGCCGCGTTGTCGTTCATAAATGCGCCCAGCTTCCCGACGTGTTCGGCGAGATCATGCTGGCCAGCCGCACCAAGTCCAAGTGCGACAGCATCGCCGCCGAGCTCAAGCGTCCCATCCAGACCGCCGCCGTGGACGCCGACAATGTGCCCGAGCTCGTCAAGCTGCTCAAGAGCTTCAAGCCCGAAGTCGTCATCAATGTGGCCCTTCCCTATCAGGACCTCACCATCATGGACGCCTGCCTTGAGGCCGGTGTGCATTACATCGACACGGCCAACTACGAGCCGCGTGACGTGGCGAAGTTTGAATACCACTGGCAGTGGGCCTATCAGGAGAAGTTCAAGAACGCCGGCCTCACCGCCCTGCTCGGCTGCGGCTTTGACCCGGGTGTGACCAACGTGTACACCGCCTACGCGCTGAAGCACCACTTCTCAAAGATCGACACCCTGGACATCATCGACTGCAACGCCGGCGACCACGGCAAGGCCTTCGCCACCAACTTCAATCCGGAAATCAACCTGCGCGAAGTCACCGCCAACGGCCGCTACTGGGAAAACGGCCAGTGGGTGGAGACGAAGCCGCTTGAGATCAAGCGCAGCTTCCCCTTCCCGGAAGGCATCGGCCCGAAGAACATCTACTGCCTCTACCACGAAGAGCTGGAGTCTCTGACCAAGCACTTCCCCATGCGGCGCGCGCGCTTCTGGATGACCTTCGGCGACAACTACATCAAGCACATGGAGGTACTGGTGAATGTCGGCATGACCGGGATCCACCCGGTGAAGCACAAGGGCGTGGACATCATCCCCATCGAGTTCCTCAAGACCCTCCTCCCTGAACCCGGCACCCTCGGCCCCGACACCAAGGGCAAGACCTGCATCGGCAACTGGATCGAAGGCACCGGCAAGGACGGCAAGCCGCTGCGCTACTACGTGTACAACATCTGCGACCACCAGGAGTGCTACGTGGAAACCAACAGCCAGGGCGTCAGCTACACCACCGGTGTGCCCGCCATGATCGCCGCCCGCCAGCTTCTGACCAATCCCGCCGAATACCGCCAGCCTGGCGTGTGGAATGTGGAGCAGCTCAATCCGGATCCTTTCATGAAGGACCTCAACGCCTACGGACTGCCCTGGGTGGAGACCTGGCCCACTGAGAAGATGCCGGGAGAATAAGAGACAGAGCGCAAAGATCAGCAGATCAAGAAGTCAGGGCGGGCTGCATGGTGGGCCCGCCCTTTCTCCTGCTACATGACGGTCAGCGGGGCATTCTTCGCGGGTTCCTCCCTGCTCTCCTTTCCGCGTTTTTCTGCGCCGAGAACGCACGCCAGCTCGATCCCCACGATGCAGACATCATCGGCAAAATCGGTGCGGTGGGAGAAGGCCTGCACTTCCGCGAGCACGGACTGGAAGAGCTCGTCCGTGGGAAAATGCAGGCGTTCATCGACGGCCTTTAAAAGGTCCTCCTGGCTGTACAAATTTCCCTCCGCGTCCTCGACCTCAAACAAACCGTCGGTATAGAGCATGATGAGATCGCCGGGGGCCATGGTGGCGCGTGTTGTGGCAAAGACCACGTCTGGAAACAGCCCCAGCGCCCCGGCCCTGCCACGCGGCTCCAGCGATGTCGTCACACCCTCGTGCCGTTTCAAATGCAGCGGGGAGGGATGTCCCGCTATGGCATACTGAATCTCCGCGCGCGCAGCATCGGCGATGATCATCACTCCGGTGGCATACATGGTCGTTCCTGCCTGTTTCAGGATGGAGTGCAGGCCGTGGTTGACCTGCGTGAGCAGCCGGCCGGGGTCAGGCTCCGCCCCGTTGTTCTGTTCCAGCAGCGCGCGCACCATGCTGGTGACCAATGCGGCGCGCACGCCGTGGCCCATCACATCGCAGATGAAGATGCCCACGCCGGTTTCAGACACGGGGAAGACACTGAAGAAATCGCCGCTCACCACGCCTGCCGGATGGTAGATGGAGTAAAATCTCAGCGCGCTTTCCCCCGCGGAGGCCGCGCGCGGCACGCAGGGGAAACGGCCAGGCAGCAGCGCCATCTGAAGCTCGCGGGCCATGGTCAGCTCCTCCTCCATCTGCTGATTCTTCGCGCTCAGCTCCCGCGTCCGGTCAGCGATGCGCTGCTCCAGCTCACGATTCAGCGCCTCCAGCGCGGCCTGGGCCGCATTGCGCTCGCTTTCCGCCTTGTCGATGCGCCGCCCCACCAGCCGCGCCACCTGGGAGATCACGGCGGTGATGATCAGGATGTAAAGCACGGTGGAGAGCGCCGAAGTCAGCGCCGGGTTCAGCGTCCAGTCGATGATGTAGTGGGTGCGCAGCAGCCCCTCTGCCAAGGCGACCAGAACGACCGCGGGGAGAAACCAGCGCAGCAGCAGCGCGCGGGTGGAGTCCCCCTGCCAGTTTCGAAACGGCCAGCACTCCGCGCCCACCGCCGCAATGATGCTGCTGCCCAGCAGGATGAATGCCGCCGCCGTGGGCAGTGCCACGGGAATGATGGCGCCGCCATAAAGCAGCGGCGTTCCATGCAGATAACCCAGCACCACCACGCTGCTGGTGGCCAGCACCACCGCCGCCAGCGGGCCCGCCCATAATTGCAGCTTCACCTTCAGCAGCGCCAGGATGGCCACGCAGATGAGCAGGAAATTCAGCGCGGTGATGGGAGACATCCGCCCTGTGCGCACCGAGCCAAACATCGCCGGATCTGCCACCAGCCATTCCTCCACCCCGAGGCTGACACCGCTGAAAAACTCAAACAGCTTCCCGCCTGACACGATTCCGACCACGGTCAGCAGCAGCAGCGCGACGGGACGCCGAAACTGCGGGCGCTCGCGCAGCAGCATCACCAGCCCCAGCAATGTAAAGGCCAGCGCCGTGCTGGGCGCCATGGGGATATAGGTCTGGCGAATGCTGGCCAGCACCTCCAGGCCGGAAATCCAGCCGATCAACGTAAGCATTCCCAGCACACCCGTCATCAGGGCACACAGAAAGCTGATTCTGCGATAGATCATCTTCATGACGCTAGATCGGTGCCCGCAGGTGGTTGGTTGCCAGCGGCGGGACGAAACCATCATTGCACCAAAAGACAATGAAAACTCCATGTGGCGCTGGGAGCCACAGGTGCACAGATGAGCAGGCGTCTTTCTCCGTTCATCCATCATTCTGATTTCCTCATTGCTCCCTTCCCACCTTCAGTGCACAAACACGGCCCCATGTCCCTTTCCCTTATCCTCACCCATCCCGGCGGCGCCCATAAAGACGAGCTCCTCGCCTGCAGCCTGCTCGCCGCCGTGCATCGCGTGCCCATCGTGCGGCGCGAGCCCACCGCCGAGGACCTCGCGGATGCCAGCATCGCCGTGGTGGATGTGGGCGGTGAACACGCCCCTGCATGCCACAACTTCGACCACCACCAGTTCCCCGCTGATCACGAGCCCATCTGCTCGCTCAGCCTCGTGCTGCAGCACCTCGGCCTGTATGACGACGCCCGCGCCTTCTGCGACTGGCTGGAGCCCGCCGAGTGGTTCGACACCCGGGGCCCCAACACCACCGCCAAGTGGCTAGGCGTCAGCCGTGAGTCGATGGCCAAGCTCACCTCTCCCATCGATGTGACCATCCTGCGCCGCTTTGCCAAAGCGAAGCGCCTGGAGCCCGGCGAGCCTCTGTGGGAAATCCTCAGCTACATCGGCAGCGATCTCCTCGAGTATTTGCGCGAGCTGCGCAGCCGTCTCGACTACATCTCCCTGCACGCCAAGATCTGGAACCTCGGCGACCACGAAGTCCTCTTCCTCCCCCGCACCGATCCCCTGCCCGACGAGCCCTCCTCCAGCATTGAGCGCTACATTGAGAGCCTCGGCAAAGACACCACCGTCGCCGCCCTCATCTACCCCGACCGCCGCGGCTCCGGCTACGGCCTCTCCCGCCACAACGACAGCCCCCTCTATGACTTCACGCGTATCGAGAAGGAGCCGGATGTCCACTTTGCGCATGCGCGCGGGTTTGTGGCGAAGACGTCTGCGGTGGGGGTGGAAAGGGTGAAGGAACTGCTGGGGCTTGCCAGAGTGTAGTCCAGACTGGTCAAATGCCGTCAAGAAGGTCAAGCATCGAACCCTGACCTTTTGACCACTCCTTGACCCTCTTGACCTCCGTTTACAGCCTCCGCTCCTTCACCTCGCTGGTAATCTCCGCGATGAAGTCATCGATCGCCTTCACGCCCAGGTCGCCCTTCTTGCTGTGGCGCACCGCCACGCTCTGAGCGGCAGCTTCCTTCTCACCAAGCACGAGCATGTAGGGGATGCGGTCGAGCTGAGCGAGGCGGATCTTGGCGCCGATTTTGTCGGCGTCGTTGTTGAGGGTGACGCGCAGGCCGGCGTCCTTGAGCTTGGCGTACACCTCGTCGGCAAAAGCGTCCACCTTCTCGCTGATGGTGAGGATGCGCACCTGCTCGGGGGCGAGCCAGGTGGGGAAATGACCGGCGAAGTGCTCGATGAGCACGCCGCAGAAGCGCTCCATGCTGCCAAAGGGCGCGCGGTGAATCATCACCGGGCGGTGCGGCTTGTTGTCCGCGCCGTTGTAGGTCAGGTCAAAGCGCACCGGAAGCACATAGTCCACCTGCACCGTTCCCAGCTGCCACTCGCGGCCAATCACGTCCTTGATCACAAAGTCGATCTTCGGTCCGTAGAACGCAGCCTCGCCGGGCTCTTCCGTGAAGGGCACTCCCAGCGTGGCAGCAGCCGTGCGGCAGGCTTCTTCGGCGGCGTCCCACTTGGCGGAGTCGCCGGTGAACTTGCTGCTGTCCGGATCGCGCAGGCCCACGCGCACGCGGTAGTCGTGCATGCCGAGGGTGTTGAGCACGATCTTCACGAGGCTGAGGCAGCCGAGCACTTCCTTGGCCACCTGCTCCTCGGTGCAG
Source organism: Prosthecobacter sp. (assembly GCF_044227185.1). Taxonomy (GTDB): domain Bacteria; phylum Verrucomicrobiota; class Verrucomicrobiia; order Verrucomicrobiales; family Verrucomicrobiaceae; genus Prosthecobacter. Next base: position 90,786 of record NZ_JBGAFO010000015.1, read on the forward strand.
AAGAGGTGCGCGTCATCCTGCGTGAAATTCGGCGAGGCGCACGGGCAGATCGCGGTAGCTGCGCGGCTGGCTGTCGTAAATTTTGATGTGGTGCGGGCAATTCATCGGCTTCAGCAGGAAGCCGTCGAGAAGCTGGTCATCCGGCATCACGCGGTCTTCCGGCACCACTTCCTTGCCGGCACGCTCATTGAGCTGCTGGCGCAGGCGGGAGGAGACGGCACCGAGGCGCTCCATCACCTCGCAGCAGCCGCAGCCTTCCTTGATCACCTTGGCGAGATCGTCGTTTTCGATGACGGGCGCGAACTGGCTTTCCTTGTAGTAGGGGAAATGGCCGCTGGTCTTGTACAGCACGGTCTTGCCGATGTGCGGCGTGAAGACCTGGCTGTAGCCCTGCTTGCGCAGTTCTTCGCTGATGAAATTTTGCAGCTCCTGGCGCAGGATGGCGCCGTTCGGCGTCCAGAGGATGAGCCCCTGCCCCACGTCTTCGTCGATGTGGAAGAGCTTCAGTTCCTTGCCCACTTTGCGGTGGTCGCGCTTCTTGGCTTCTTCGAGCTGCTCGAGGTGCTTGGCCAGTTCTTCGCTGGTCGGGAAGGCGGTGCCGTAGAGGCGCTGAAGCTGTGGCTTCGTCTCATCGCCCATGTAGAAGGCGCTGGCCACGGACATGATCTTGACGTTTTTGCACTTGGACGTGTAGCCCACGTGCGGGCCGGCGCAGAGGTCGAGGAAGTCGCCGTTTTGGAAGGTGGAGATCTGCTCGCCTTCAGGAATCTTTTCCAGCAGGTCCAGCTTGAAGGTGCTGGGATTGCCGGGGCGCTCCGTCAGACCGCCGAGGCGGCCGGATTTCGCCAGCGCGATGGCTTCATCCCGGCTCACACCCTTCCATTCAAATTTCTGGTTCTCCTTGGCGATCTTCTTCATCTCCGCCTCGATCTTCTCAAAGTCATCCGGCGTGATGCGGTGGTCCGGGAGGTCGAAGTCGTAGTAGAAGCCGTTTTCCACCGGAGGTCCGTAGGCAAACTGGGCGTTTGGCCACAGGCGCAGGATGGCGGTGGCCATCACGTGGGCACAGGAGTGGCGCAGGCGGTCGATGTCAGACATCTGAGCGCGTTCTTCGAGGGTCTTGCGGGCTTCGGACATGGTTGTAAAGAGGGGCCTTGTCCATGCCGCAGAACACGCCCGGATTCAAGGTGATAACGAACCCGAAATACCCGCCGCCTCCGCTCTGGGCCGCGGACGGGCCTTATTTCTGCTTGTCCCGCACGTAAATGACCTCGCCAGACTTGAGCCTGTAGGCGGTTCCCAGACGCTCCCCTTCGCCGCTTTTGCTGGCTTTGCTTTCCTGAAAACGCTCCACCTTCATCCGCGTGGCATCAATGGTCTCGGTGATGGGAGACTTTTCCGCCTGGGCATCCGTGGTGGCGGAAGGAGCCGGTTTCGGGAGGTTGAAATAGCTCACCACCGCCAGGAGCAGTGCTGCGGCAAAGGCAATCCACACATCAAACAGATTGATGAGCCCGGCGGCGGGATCGTCGCCCTCGGAATCGTCCCAGAGGCGCTTTTTCATGGCATGGCGGGCTTGTTTGCCGAGACAAAAAGATGCTCCAGGGTACTGAGGTCCCGCTGATACCAGTTTTTGCGCACCAGGTTCATCGTGTAAGAGCAGCAGCCCAGAAGCACCCCCACCACTGTGGCCGTGAAAGCGACCACGAGGTTGCTGGAAAGCGTGGCCAGGTCTCCCGAGGCCAGCCCTGTAAGCGCGGGTCCCAGCGGGATTAAAGTGCCCATGAGACCGAGCATGGGGGCGATGCGCGTCATCCAGGTCAGGCGGGAAAGCGCCGCCGCTGTCTCGATTTCCAGATCCACCAGACAGTGCTCCAGCTCTCCTGCTCCGCCCCACTGCCCCAGCAGCTGGTGCAGCCGCACAGGCAGGCCGCTTCTCGCAGTGCTCAGAATCTGCAGCATCCTCACCTGATCCCCGCCCTCCACATGTGTACGACGGAGAGCCGCCAGGATTTTCCATGTATCGCCTCGGGCGCTCCATTCACGCAGGAGTCCTCCCAGCAGCATGGCGCTCCACGCCACGAGAATGACAATGGCCGCGAGGGTAGGCAGCAGCACCGCCTCGGAAATCAGAGATAAGAGTTGTTCGAGCAGCTTCATCAGGCAGAGCCGGCTCGTTTGAAAAAGCCGGCCAGAATCAAAAGCACAGCTATCGCGGCGATCAACCAGGCGAATCCATTCCACATCGGCTGCAGCACAGTTCCCTCATGCTTTGCTTCAGGCTCTGCCGCCGCCTGGGCCGCCTGCTGCAGTTGTGTCCCGCTGACCTTCTCCACCGCCGCTGGCGGAGGCTCGGCGCTCTGCTGCAGCCTGGTGCGCATCTCCTGCGCCAGCGCGGCGCCCTCCTGGTCTCCCGGGGCGGTGAGCCTGGCATTCACAAAGTCCGCCATCCGCGTGTTTCCACCGCTCACGAGGCCGCCGGAGTCCCCGTGTGCATTGAGCGAGCGCGCATACATCTCCGCCAGAGCACGCACCTGCTCCGGCGTGGCCTTCCAGAGATCCTTGCGCGCGGCCTCGATCAGCGTGGCGCTGATCTCCTGCATGGCGTGCGGGGACACGCGCTCGAACCACTCCGCCAGTCCGAGGTTGTGCTTGTCCTTCACCAGCACGTCATAGACTTCGTCCCAAGTCTCCTGGGTGATGCTCTCCCGGCGCGTCACTGACCAGCCAAAGGTGTTTTTCACCAGCTCGGCCACGTGTCCTGCACCCGCATAGTCATGCGCCTTCATGCCCTCCAGCCAGCGGCGGTTGAGCAGCTCGGATTTCAGGTTTGAAGCCAGCACCTCCTCGAAATCCCGCACGCGTGCGCCGCCGGGATCACGCACATCCGAAATGACTGCGGCAGGCGACTTCCCGGTGACCTTTTTCACCGCCATGCTCAGGCCGCCAAGATATTCATAGGCGTGGTGATTGGAAAGCTGGCTGGTCATGTTCGAAGCCCACACACGCAGCACGGTGTCCGTGTTTTGCAGCGCTTCTTCATAGAGTCCGTCCACCTTCTCCCCCCAGGTGTCCTGGGTATAGACAAAACTCATGTTGTCCGTGTACACATCGGTGATCTCATCGTCCTTGTCCCACACTCCCGAGCGTGGCACCAGGTAGAGGATGTGTGTGCCGCTCATGTTCCCTGGCTTGGTGCCAAAGATGCGCGCAGCGGCATACTGCTCCGCGCGCGCACCGGAGAAGCCGCGCTTCAACAGGCGCTCTTTGGTGGCAGCCACAGCGTCACGCACCGGATTCTCTGTTTCTGGCGCCGAGGCGGCCAGGCGCACCGCCTTGTCCAGCAGCGCCACGCGCGTGGGGAAGTTCTCCTTGTACTGCCCCCCCATGGCGATGAACACCTCCACGCGCGGCCGTTTCAGTTCCTCTGCCGGGATCAGCTCCACATCGATCACCAGATTATTCTGGTTCCAGATCGGCCGCACTCCCAGCAGGGCCAGGATCTGCCCCTCCATGACGCCAAAGTCGCGCATGGTTTCCATCCCATTGAGGTCCATGGCGATCTTCTTTGGCTTCCGTGTGCGAAGCAGTTCATCGACCAGCTTGCGCGCGGTTTCCCACGCAGGGCGGGTGGGAATCTCCTCGGGGTTCAAGGAGTACAAATTGCGCCCGCCGGGAGCCGTGGCCGGGTTGCGAATAGGGTCCGGTCCGGGTCCGGGCTCCAGGTAGTGGCCGCTCAGTGCGCTGACGAGCCCCGCGTGCTCCTTGCCGGCATCCAGCAGCCGCGCCCGCACATCACGCGCAAACTCCACGTCTTTCTCCAGATCCGTCGTCATGCGTATGTCCGAAGGCGGCGCGCCATTCAGCGCCGCGCCCAGAAAGGTCGCCGCGGCGGCGCGATCCTGCTGCTTGTGCTCCAGCCCTGCCCGGTGAATGCCACGCGTGGCGGCAAGATGATCCAGCAGCGGCTCGCCTAAGATCTGCGTCAGATACGGGACCATCTCGTCTTCATGCGGCCCCTCCCCCAGCACATGCAGCCGCAGGGGCGTGCGCGACTCCAGCAGGTTGTGGAGATGCTCGTCCAGTCGCGTCACAGCGGCATCATCCAGCACCGCGGCCGTCTCCGCTTCCGCACCGTGCAGGCGTGCGTCCCGCGCCTGCTGGGTGATGCGCTTACGGTACTCCTCTTTCAGCAGGCCGTCCTCCAGCGTCCGGAACTTGTGGATGTCCTCATGCAGGTTTTTGAATTCTCCATCCAGCCCCGCAGCCAGCGTGGGTGGCGGCATGTGGTCCACCAAGGCTGCGTAGGAGCGCCGGCGCGCGAGGGTGGCCTCCCCCAGATTGTCCGTGATCCACAGATCCACCACCGGCAGGTGGCCCGTGCAGATGTCGCTCCAGCAGTCCTTCGAAAGTCCGGCCTCCTTGCCGGGCAGCAGTTCCAGCGTGCCGTGTGTGCCCCAGTGTACAATGGCATCTGCATGATGCTCTTGTTCCAGCCACCAATAGAAGGCCAGGTAGTTGTGAGGCGGCGGCACGTCCCGGTTGTGCAGCAGGTTTTCGTCCTGCTTTTCGCCACGTTCCGGCTGCGGCATGAGCACCAGGTTTCCCATCTCCAGGCGCGGCAGCACAATGTGCGGCTCACCATTGCGCTTCACCACCATGATGCGGCCGGGCGGCGGACCGAATTTTTCCACCACCACTTTTCGCAGTGGCTCGCTCAGTTTGGCCTGAAACCATTGCTCATACTGGTGCAGCGGCACGAGCACGGGCTGGGATTCATCCACCAGCTTCTCCAGATCTCCCTGGGCCCAGGGGCCAATATTGCGCCCGCCACGCTTCATCGCCGCAATGAGCGCCGCCGAGTCTGCGGGCGTGTCCTTGAGCGTGAAGCCCGCCTCCTTCATCCGCGGCAGAAAGCGCATGAAACTTTCAGGTGCGTCCAGAAAGCCGCCGGTGGGGCTGCCACGCATGAGGTCATCCTGTCCCAGCCCCTTGTTGTAGTAAATCAGCGCGATCTTCTTCTCCGCGTTGCTCTTGCGGCGCAGCGAGGCCCAGCGTGCCGCACGCGCGGCAAAGGCCTCGATACGATCCGGGATCGGCTCATGCAGGCGGAAGCCCTGGATGCTCTCTTTCAAGCCGCCCACCACCACGGGTTCAATGGTGCCCCAGGACTCCTGCAGCGCCATGAACATGCCCACATCCCGGTGCGAAAGCCCCCGCGGATCCTTCAGCCACTCTTCATTCGTGGTGGCGAGCATGGAAATGGGACGCAGATACGGCGCATTGAGCTCCTTCAGCAGCAGCGTGCTCTGCCACATGGCGCCGTGCCGGTCCTCGATCAGAATCGTGGGACTGGCGGCACGCACGAGTTGCGTCACCTGCAGTTCACGGTCTCCAAACACAGGCACGACATTCATCCCCTGCTTTTCCAGCGCCGCAATCTGCGCATCAATCACCTTTAGATCATGCGTGATCCAGAACGACTGCTGCAGAATCAGCACGGCCACGGAAGCCCCCTCCACCCAGCGTTTCTTCTCCCGCTTAAAACCGATGAACTCGCGAATGTCCGCGAAGGACTCCTCACGCGCCGGGTCATAGTAGCCCGCGTCAGGAATGAGCACCGGCGGCTCAATCTCCCCCGGCTGGCCGCAGTACTTCACCATGCAGTAGCGGATGAGCCGCCGCACATTCACCGTCCCATTGGGTCGCCAGTAGGCGGGCACCGCTTCGTCCTTCAGCAGCAGCCCCGCCTTCTCCAGGTCCATCTGGCTGCCGCGCGCATCCAGAGGAATCACACGCTGCCCAGGGTTCAGTTCCCGGGCCTCCTTCAGCCTCTGCGTCAATGCGGGAGCCTGCTCCGCCTCCAGGTTCAGCACAAACACCAGCCGGTAGCGCGCGGCCCGCTCAGCCTTTTGTGTCTCGTTGAAGTTCTGCCCGCGGAAAAACGAAGCCTTGATGCCGTTTTCACGGCATGCGGCCTCCACCTGCGGCATGGAGCGGTCCCAGACGCCGATGAAGGCCCAGTCCAGCGGCTCCGCCGCATGCAGCCGCCCCGCCAGCAGCAGACAGCCGGCCACCCACTTCAGGAAACAGCGCATGGTTGGTGAAAGTCGTTTAGATTCAGAAAGTGAGGCGACCGCCGACCACCACATTGAAGCCCGCGGCCTGACGCTGCTGCTGGGAATAGGCCTGCCGGTATTTCGTGTCGAAGACATTGTTCAGATTCAGCGTGAGTGTAAAAGAGTTGCTGCCGCGCTCCCAGACCTTCACCCCGGCGCGGATGTTCGTCACGAAAAAACCCGAGATTTGGAAGTTGGAGTTGATCGCGGGATTGTTCGTGGTGTTCGGAGAGCCGTATGCCGGATCCACGGAGAAGCCGGCGTCGATTTCATCGCTTGGATTGTGGCGGATCAGCGGGCCGGCCCAAAGCTCGGAAAGCTCCACCCAGTAACGCTTTTCGTCAGACTCGAAGCGTATGCCAAAGTTCCCATACAACGGGGGGATGAAGCGCAGCGGCACGTTCTGCGACTGGTTCTGCCCGTAGGTCCACGTGGTGTTGTTAAACACCGAGAAATGCTGGTCCAGATCGTAGTTCAGCGCCAGCTCCACCCCGGTGATGTATCCCTTCGCAGAGTTCGCATTGCGCGTGGCGGTGTACGTCACCCCGCCGATCACCACCGTTCCAGAGGTGGTGGAGGTGATGATGTCAGAGAGCTTGGTCAGGTAACCGGTGATCGAGCCCTTGAACTTTTCCGTGTGCACCCGCGCTGCGAGCTCATACGTGATGCTCCTTTCCGGATTGATCGTGGTGCTGGGCAGCGAGGCGGTCAGGCTGGAGAATACGGGCGTGCCCGCGCTGAGCAGGTCGCTGTAAGTCGGGGTGCGATAGCCTGTGGCCACGTTGGCCACCAGGTCAAAGGACTTCGTCGCCTGATAAACCGCACCCACGTTCCAGGTCACCGCGTTCCAATACTTGTTCGCCATCAGATCACTCAGCGTGTAGCCGGCGCCGGGGATCACGTCCATCAGCTCCGGGTTTGAATGCAGATGCGTGTTCTCATAGCGGGCGCCCACATTCATCAGCAGCTTGTCCGTGGGCTTGAAGTCAAGCGTCACGAAGGTGTCAAAGACGGCGTAGGTGCCGTCCGGTGTGATGCCGGCAGGCTGGGAAACCGTGGTGACGCCCGTTGAAATAACTCTGGAATTCAGCATCTGCGAGGAGGAGAGATTCTCGTGGCGGTAATCCATGCCAATGACCAGCCGGGTGTTCTCCCCCCAGGTGGCGGCGTTCTGAATGCCCACGCCCCAGACATCCTGATCCGAGTTGGTGATGGTGTTGTTAAACAGGGTGGAGGTCTGCACCCGGCGCTCGCGCAACTGGTCGTAGTATTGGTAGTAACCGTAAACTTTCAGCTCCTTGCTGAGGAAACCCAGGTCTTCGGCCGTGTAGTCCATCTTCACAATGCCGCGGCGCTCCAGGGGGCTGTAGATGCGCGGCACTCCGTTGGCGTTAAGCTGAGACTGCACGTAGCTCTTCACATCGGTGCGCTCATTGCCCACCCAGGACAGCCGGAAGATGTGGCCTTTGACGGGCTGATAGGCCAGGTTTGCATACCCCCCGCTGGCATGAAACCCCGTGGGCTGCAACGGCCCCGTTGAGGTGTGGTAATTGCCCACATCCTGCGCGGACCAGCCGGCGGAAAAGGCCCACTCCTTGTTGCTCGCGTGCACATTGGCCGCATTGGTGAATTCCGAGTTGTTGCTGCCGTAGCGCGAATACACATCTCCCCCCACGTTCAGGCTCTCAGAAAACTCACCGCGCTTGGAGAAGACGTTGATCACGCCGCCGATGGCGTCGCTGCCATACTGCACGGAGCCGGCGCCCCGCACCACTTCCATGCGGCCCATGGCATCAATGGGGAACTGATTGAAGAAGGGATTGGGCCCGGAGAAAATCGCGCCGTTGTTGATGCGGATGCCGTCCCACAGATACACCAGCTTGTTGCCCATCTGACCGCGAATGACAGGGGAGCCCTGCGCCGCCACCTGGTTTACCCAGACTCCTGGCTGCTCCTGCAGCATTTCAGAGGGTGTGGTGGCCTGAAAGCGCTCAATGCGCTTCTGCTCAACCACATTCGTGGATTGCGGCACTTTCTTTTGATCTGTGGCGGTGCGGGACGCCGTGATGACGACGGTGGGAAGCTCCTCGGACTCGCCCTCCTTTTGAGACGGCGGTTTTTGGGCCATAAGCACTTGTGAGCTCAGCAAGAAAGCAAGGCAAAGCCCTGAAAAGCGGGGAGATAAAACAATCATTGAGAGCGCTTTGGCATACACCCGCTGTCTTTAGCAACAGGCTTTGCCACCAGGAGTCCAAAAAATACAGGAAGGGACAAAATTTGTTCATTCTTCGCCCCCCCTCTTATCCGGCCTCTCCTGACATTTGCCTCCGGGAGTAACCTTAGCGCTCCGTGGTTCTTCGAGAGCGATTATTCGTTGGGACAACCCCCTTATCACTATGAAAATCAAATCGCTCATCCCTGCCATGGCGGCGTTCGCGTTCGCAGTGGCAGCCCACGCGCAAAGCGACCCCTCCGTCGGCGGTTCATTTGGCACCTCCTTTGACCACACCGTTCCCGCCGATCTCAACGCCGTTTCTCAGAGCCCGGATCCTTACCGGTTCGACACGACCAACGTTCAAACCCACCGCAGCTTCTGGGACAAGATGACGGGCCGGAACCGCAGCATGCCCTCCTCTGCTCCTAGCAGGTCAGACCACAGCCGCAGTTGGTTTCATCGGTCAGGCGGTCAACACACCGGCTGGTTCAGTTCCCACACATCTCAGAGCAGAACCGATCAAACCAAACCCACCGCAAACCCCAGGAAAGGTGGCTGGCACCTCCCCTGGTTCCACCGACGTTAGCCGTTCCACCTCCACCCGCCCGGCTTGAGAGCCGGGTGGGTCCGCCGGAGGCGGAAACATATCAATGCTCGGAGCGATCATTGCGCACGATCTGCCAGGCCAGCACAAGACCACCGCCCGCCGCCAGGAAAAAGAGGAGCATGGCCAGGCCTGGATAGCCAAAAACACGGAATGAGGTCTCCACTCGCATCAGCAGCGCTGCTCCCACGATGAGGGAGGCCAGAATGAGCCCAAGGGTGATGCGGTTGGCGATTTTTTGCAGGGTGGTGACAATGAGGTTCTCGTTGAAGGTGTCCACCTTGATCCGCATCTTGTTGGCGGAAAGCAGGTCCATCAATTGATTGAGACGAGACGGAAGTTTTTCGAGGAACTCCTTCGCCTCCAGCACGAGGCCGAAGAGATTTCCGGAAGAGAAGCTCTTGAGCGCCTGCTCATGCATGATCTTCGCCGCATTCCGGCGGACAGATTCATTGGGATCGAAGGCAGGAGCGAGCGTGCGGCCGACGAGATCCAGATTGAGCAACGTCTTGCCCAGCAGGGTGAATTCAGGCGGCACCCGCAAATGGCAGTCCCCGGCGATTCTCTGCACCTCCAGCACCACGCGGCCGATCTGGAGGTCGTTCAGGTTCGCTGTCCGGTGCTGGCTTACGAGGTCAGCAATGTTCCGCTTGAAGGCCAGGGAATCGTAATCCTCAAAGGGCTCGCCCATGCTCTCCGCCACTTTCGCGGCCTGATCGCCATTTCCCTCGCTGATCCCCAGCAGCAGTTTCAGCAGAAGGGCCTGCATGTTGCGCCCCATCCTTCCGACCATTCCGAGATCCAGCAGGGCGATCCGATGATCGTCCGTCAAAAAGATATTCCCGGGATGCGGATCGGCATGAAAGACACCCACCACCAGGATCTGATGCAGATAGGCCTGGAACAACTCTTCAGCCAGGGCGTCCCCGTCAATATCCACCCGGATGAGCGGGCTGAACTTGGTGATCTTTTGCCCCGTGACATGCTCCATCGTCAGAACACGCCCCGTGGAATAATCCTCCACCGGCGCGGGGATAAGAATGTGCTCGAAGCCAGCCAGATGCTCACGCATCAAGGTGAGGTTCGTGGCCTCCAGACGGTAGTCGAGCTCCCGCAGCAAAGACTTCCGCAGCTCCTCGACGATCTGGACCAGACCATACCTCCGGCCCATCTCCGTGTGTGCTTCCAAAAACGCCGCGAGCTCAGCCATGGCATCCAGATCCTCCGCCACGTTTTGCCTCGCGTCCGGGCGCTGCACCTTCACCACCACGTGCTGCCCGCTGCGCAGCACCGCACGATGCACCTGCCCCAGCGAAGCGGCGGCGATGGGCTCGGGATCGAATTCACTGAACGCCTTCGACAGGCGCGCTCCCACCTCCATCGAGACGATGGCCTGCACCTGTTCAAACGAGAAGGGCTCCACGTGATCCTGCAGCCGTGAGAGCGCATCCATGTAGCCCTGCGGCACAAAGTCCGACCGTGTGGAAAGCAGTTGAGCCAGCTTGATGTAAGTGGGGCCGAGTTTCTCCACGTCGCTGGCCAGCTCCCGCGCCTCGATAGGCACCGGTGGCGTGGACACATAGGGCAGCGGGTCATCGATCACCGGCGCATTTTTGACAAGGTCTCCGTGCCCATACTTGTAGAACAGCATGAGCAGGTCTCGGTAGCGCTTCAAATTGGCAGGTTTCAGGGAAAGACTCATGGGTGCGGAAACTTGGATGAGGGTCTCATCATCCTATCGGAGCAGACCCGGCTTTTAAGCGTGGAAATCGCACAGAAGAGCGAGAGTCAACGAGCCGACCGTGAGCGGCCGCTGGCGCGGCGGGTGCCTGCTTCGTTTTTCTGCACGAAGAACTGGGCCACCCCGAGATCGAGCCGGGTGAAAATGAAGCGGGCCACCTTTTGCTTGAACCGCTGCCACCAGCCGGAGGGCTTTCGCCAGGAAACGGGCTGCACCTGCACGCTGTGCCCCAGGTCCCGCTGAAAGGTCAGGCGCGCCTGCTGCGCGAGGGCTGCGCTATGAATGCGCAGCATGATCTCAAAATTGATGGACAGGCTGCGCGGATCGAGATTGGCGGAACCGATGTAAACCAGGTCGTCCACAATGAGCACCTTGGCATGCAGCACCTGGGGCTGGTATTCATGAATCTGCGCCCTGCGTCGGTGAAAGCCGCCGTAAAGGGCACGCGCCGCCACCTGGATCAGCGGCACATCGCTCCTGCCTGGGAGCAAAAGGCGGAAGCTGCGCGCGACCCTGGCGGCACGCAGCAGCATCTTTTTAACTCGTCCCACCGGCAGAAAATACGCCATGGTGATCGAAACGTCCCGCGCATGCAGCAGGTCCGCGCGCAGGGCATTCTGAAAGACTCCCTGGTGCAGCCCCGGACGCGTGAGCAGAAGGGACACATGCTCACCGGCTCTCACCCAGCCGCTGCGCGCTTTTTTTCGCTCGCGCCATATCTTGTTTCCCGCTATTTCGACCTGGGTGGCAAAGGATTCCATGAGGGACTTCACCACCGGGCCCGTGACAGCGACTCCGCCATCTCTCCAGCCTTCGCTCACACCATCACCCGCATATTCCGGAGCCACATTGCACCCGCCGACGAATGCGTGGGTCTCGTCCACCACCAGCAGTTTGCGGTGATCCCGGAACACCCAGAAACGCCAGCGCACCGGATTGAACCAGATGATCTTCCCGCCGAGCGCTGCAAGCTCGCCGAAGTAGTTCCTCGGGAGCCCCCAGCATCCCACATCGTCCAGCATCACCGTCACCTGCACTCCGCGGCGCGCGGCATCCGTCAGGATCTCGCGGAAACGTTCGCCCACGGGCGAAGCGCGGAAGATGTACTGCTCCAGGCAGATGCTGGACTGCGCCGCGGCCATGGCGGCCAGTTCAGCCTCCAGGAACTCCCTCCCCGTGTCATACCAGTGAATGGCATGACCGTCCGGTGTGGTGAAGGGCGGGTGAGGATTCGCGTGCATGCTGGATCAAGACAAACATCATGGATGTTTTCACGTCAGACAAGCCTGCTCTCAATAACCTCCCGCGCCTCCTTGAGCGAAGTCACGACCCACGTGGCCCCGGCCTCACGCAGCGGCTTGGGGTCCAGCTCATGCTCGGGCAGCGCCCACCGGCAGACGAGAATCTTGAGATCGGGCAATTTGCCGCGCAGTCTGCGACAGAGGGTTTTGGCGCCCAGCTCCGCCCGCAGAGGCATGGCGCTGATGCACACCATGGCGGGCTTTTTCATCTCCAGCTCGGTCACCAGCTCCCCCACGAGACGAGGCTCGGCACTCACCTCCATTGCCACGGTCGCTGGCAGCAGCGCAGCCAGCATCTCCAATGCCAGCGCATCCGCCTCCCCATGCAGGGCGCGTCCGTAAACCTGCAGGAGCGGCTGCGCCTCCACTGGGGCTTTCCCTCCATCCGTGGTGGCCACGGCATTGCCCTTGCCATCCTGCACTGCCGCCACGGCTGAGCGCATGCTTTGATAAATCTCAGCCGCCTCCTCATCATCGAGCTTGCCCAGCACTTCTTCCCGCCGCGTCAGCACCAGAGCAGGCAGCGCGATGCCCTCCATGGCTGTTCCCAGGTCCGTCTGCCGGATTGTGTCTTCGAGCAAGGTGTGCGCCACCTCCTCATTGCCGGCCAGCTGGTACTGGTAATAGCTCAAATGTGGCTGTGGCAGCGGGTTCTCTCCCATGAGGATGTCCACCCACTCCAGCGAAGGGGCGTGCTTGCAGAACACCACGATGCACACCGTGAGAGGCGTGGCGAGCACCAGTCCCACGCCTCCCCAGAGCCACGTCCAGAAGGCGATGGCAAGCAGGAGAGCAAAATCAGAAAGCCCCACGCTGTGGCCGTAGAGCATGGGCTCCAGAAACATGTTCGTGAGGAGCTCCAGCGTGATGATGAAAGCAACGACTGTCAGCGGCCGCGTCCACCCGTCAAAGATGGCCAGGCTCAGGCCGAAAAGCAGTGTGGTGACGATCCACGAGCCCGCATACGGAATAAAGCGGGACACCGCCGCCAGCACGCCCCAGAGCAAAACGTATGGCAGCCCGATCAAAGCCAGACCGATGCCGAGCACGAAACCATAGATGGCATTCACCGTGCTCTGCATGAGCAGATAGCGGCTGATGCGGTCTCCAGACTCGTCGATCGCCTTCGTCGTAAGCGTGAGCCGCCCGTAGCCCACCAGCCGGGCCACGCGCTGATTGATGTCATTCAGCCGCAGAAGCATGAAGACGACGAACAAGATCACCACCGCCGCCATTCCCAGCGCCTGCGCCAGAGTGGAGATCACCATGTTCAGCGCCTTCATCAGCGCAGACTCGCCGCTCAACGCCGAGGCGGTGGCTCGGGGAGCGGCGGGCGCGGCCGGGGCCGGGGCCGGGGCCGCGGCCGACTTCCCGGAAGAATCTGCCGCTGCTGTGGACGACTGGCTTACGTCCCCCACCATCTGGCGCAGACGATGAATGAGCGGGGTGTCCCCGATCTTCTGTAAAGAGGTGATGCGCCTCTGAATGTTCTGCTGATGATTTGGCAGATCACTGGCCAGGCTGGCCAGTTCCCCGCCCAGCAGCCAGGCCACCAGCGCCAGGGTGGAAAAGCAGACCACCGTCACCGTGGCCACACTCAAAACCCTCGGCACGCCCCAGCGGCAGAGCCGCTTGACAAGCGGATTGAGGAGAAAGGTAAACAGGGATGCGAGCGCGAAAGGCACCAATACTTCCCGTCCCAAATAGAGCGCAGCGATGGCCAGCAGCGCACCAAACCACTTCAGAAAATGCGACAGCGTACGGTTGAAAGTTTCCATGACGGTTTTTCGCTGGGGGCCGCGCGGATGATTTTTTTTTAACCAGGCTTATCTCGCCACCACCGGTTCTGGATGGTCTGCGCAGCTCCGTCCTGGCAGCTCTTCCTGCTGGCTCACACGACTCCGAAAATAAGACCGCCTATTTCCCTTTGGACTTGATCAGCATGAAAATGCCGCCCACCAGCAAGACACCGCCGATGACCGGCGGAAGATACACATAATGCTGCTTTTCAGCAGTCACCTGGATGGGCCCCAGATCAATGGCCTTCTCGCGGGTGGTGTATGTGAAGCCTTGATAGGCGAGCATGGCTGCGCCGATAACGATGAGCACGATGGCGATGACGGAAGGTTTCATGAGGGTGAAAGGTTTTGAAATGAAATGTGCAATAAACAGACACCGCAGGTCCCGCCTCCCGAAAAAGTTAAAGAGCCGTCATTTCCCGGCAGGGAGCGGCCATCAGGACGGAGGGCATGAAAGCGTTGTTGTAAAACCTGGCCGGCTTCATCAACAACGCTCTCGAAGGTCCTGCCGCGGACTAGCGGGCGGCATGTTCAATGTGGCCGCCCACGTGTTCGATATCCTGGCCGAAGCCACGGACCGTGCGGCAGCTGGTGCCCACAAGAGTCCACGAGATGGACACCAGGGCGGCAACGAAGAGATGTTTCAAGGATGTTTTCATAGGTGTATGGTTTGTTGGCAGTTGTTTCATCGAAAATGACGACAGGCTGGACAGCGCCTCCGTGCGTGGGGCGCCTGCACAGGCACCATCATTTTTTCTCCGCATCGATTTTGGCCTTCGCCGCGGCGGCATCCGCTTCGGCCTTCTTCTTTTCCGCATCGAGCTGGGCCTGATCAGCGGCCTGTTTGGCCTCGATGTTGGCCTTTTCGACCTTGGCGTTGATATCCGCCTGTTTCTTGGCCTCCTTCGCATTGGCATCCACCGCATCTTTTTGATGCTCGATGGCGGTCTTGGTCGCGTCTGTCTGCGCATCGATCGCTTGTTTCTGCTTGTTGCAGCTCACGCTGGCAAATGTTGCGCACGTTAGAATGGCTAATAGGATGTGTTTCATAGTATCAGGGTTGGACATTAGGGCATCGTCAGTCATGAAGCAGGCGGATGGGTGAAGTTTTCAACCCAGTGCTGTCATCTCGATGCCTACTGAGGCGGACACCTTCCGGCCCATCCATCTCTGGCGTGTACGCCCGTCCATGACTCCCGACATCTGCGATAACGAGGTATGAAACAGTGCGCCAGGTGCCTGCTGATGCTCACCAAAACGACTCTGCTCATGGCCCTCTGCGGACTGGCCGGGTGCGCCCCGCGCTGCCCCATCTATCAGGGACGGTGCCCTTCCTGGCTCGCTCTCTTTTCGAAGCGCTGCCCTTGCCCTCAACCGCTCCCCACGCAGCGCATCGTCATCAGTGTGGAAGAACAAACGATGGTGACCTTTGAAGACAGCAGGCCAAAGAAGCGCTATGCGGTCAGTACCTCGCGTTTTGGTGTCGGGGACAAGCTCCACTCCTGCCTCACTCCCCTGGGCCACCTCGAAGTCACGGAGATCATTGGCGACGGCCTGCCCAAGGGCGCCCTGCTGCGGGGGCGCCAGCCTACAGGGGAGATTCTCCGTCCAAACACACCCGGGTATGATGCCATCGTGACCCGCATCCTCCGTCTGCGCGGCACAGAGCCGCGCAACGCACGGGCCATGCAGCGCTGCATCTACATTCATGGCACGACCGCCGAGAAGTGCCTGAAAACCGCCGTGTCGTGGGGCTGTATCCGCATGGGGTCACGGGACATCATTCATCTGTGCCGCTGGGTGAAGCCAGGGACGCGGGTGGACATCGTTCCCGGAAAACTGCCGCCACCGGAGATGCTGCCGCCTTAAGCCGCCTGGAATATGTGAGGGGCTTTCATTATCTTGCAGCCGCTTTGGGCTCGCGCGGCGATCTGAGCTTTGATTCCCACCCCCTGTCACCATGGCTTTTCTTGGAATGCTTATCATTGGGCTCTTAGTCGGAGCAGTCGCCAAGTTCCTCACTCCTGGCAGAGATCCTGGCGGCTGCCTGGTGACCATGCTTCTGGGGGTGGTCGGCTCCATGCTCGCCGGTTTTCTAGGCCGCTCCGCCGGCTGGTATGCGGAAGGGGAGCCTGTGGGATTTCTTGCGTCAGTCGGCGGCGCCATCCTGATACTTCTGATCTTCCGGCTGATCAAAGGACGTTCCTGATGCGGGTCACTTCATCAGTTTCGACAGCGCGCGGATGACCATGGGGGAAACCTCCAGCAACTTTTGCTCCGCCGGGATCACGTGATTGACCAGCTCCGTCATCCACTCGCGCGATGCTTTGACTTTAACGATCTGCAGCAGCGTGGGGCCTGCCACATGATAGTGGACCTTCAGCTCCACTGGTGCCGTTTCTCCATGGAGTTCGAGCACCATGAAGATCTCTTCGGCCACACTGTCCACCTTAAGTTCCGTCACACGGCCTAGTTTCTTGAGGTGGTAATGGTTGGCAAACCATCTGGCCACCTGTTGCAGGGCCGTGTCTTTAAGCTTGTTGGCGAAGGCATTGAGGATCATGCCTATGAATCGTCGGCGCGCCGTCAGTCTGGCCGCATGCAAATGACTCTCCCTTCTGCCGCCCGTTCGCCTCAGATTCAACCGATGGCATACGACCATGTCACGCCGCCAGGGCGTAATGATTGAAAACAAAAGGAGCCGCCATGTTGTCCTGGGCCATCACTTTTCTCGTCATCGCTCTCATCGCAGGCGTTCTCGGCTTCGGCGGAATCGCCGGCGCCGCCTCGGGGATCGCGCAAATCCTGTTCGCTCTGTTTCTCATCCTCTTTCTGTTGTCATTGCTGGTCGGGCGTCGCGCACCTCCGGTGTAAGAGTATCGGAGTCGGTTCAGCCGCTGCTTTGGCCGGATGGGAAGAGAACCGCCAGTTTCAGGCAGGCACAAGTTCAGACAGCCGGGCGGAGCACTCCTCATGCGCAAAATCTTCCGCCACGTCTCTCAGCGGTTGATCCAGATCCTCTGGAATCCCCACACGCGTGATCATCCGGCGAAATTTGGAGGTGTGCGGATCTGCCTCAAGATGCGACACCGGCTCGATGCGAATGTCGAGATCCTGCCGCAGTCCTGTCAGAGCCAGGCGCTCCTCAAGCCGTCTCTGCGCCGCAATGAGGTCCGGCGTGGCTCCAGGCACGGGCTCCAGCCTGACCACGATGCTGTTTCGCGAAACCTGCTCCGCCTGCCATTCACGCACCTCGCGCCGATAATCGAAGGCATGCTGAAAAGGATATGCCGTCAGAGGTCGGAAACCAGCGGCTGTTTGAACCCAGAAGAAATCGGCGGCACGACCCACAATCTTTTCGATCCTTGGCATCAAGTTGCCGCATCCACACGGCTCGGTGGCCATGACAAGACGGTCGCCAATTTCGTATCGGATGAAGGGCTGGACGGTGTTCGCAAGATTGGTCATCAAGACTTTGCACCCGAGCTGGCCGGGCGGAACGGGCTGGTAGTTTTCATCCACCACCTCCAGGATGGCCCAGTCGGCATTCACATGCGCGCCGGAAGAGTTGGGACAGCCATTGGTGAGAAACATGCATTCGCCCGCGGCATAATTATCCATCAAAGGCACACGAAAGGCTTCCGTGATCCTGTGCCGCGCGGGCGCCGTCAGCGTCTCGCTCCAGGTGACCACCTGCCGCAGGTGTGGCAGACGAAACTGGTCTCTTTTCAATGACAGAAGGTCGAGCGTGGTCGGGGTGGCGCTGAGGACGTTGGGGCTGAAGTCATTGATTTTTTTGACGAGCTCAGGATCCGTCGCCGGGATAAACAGAAACTGCATGTACACGTGCATGTACTCCGGCAGCCGCTTCCAGATCCACGCCGATGGGAAAAAGCCCTGCTGATTGATGATCACCGCCAGCCTGGCCGGCAGGCGCAGCATTCGCAGCGCATCAACGAAGCCCAGGAAACCTCCGCGGTGACCGTAGTGTCCGCGTGTCATTTGAAAGGCAAAGAGCAGATCCAGCACAAACTGATTCTGCACGATCAGGGTGGGCTGCCCCTGGCTTCCGGAAGTGTGCGAGACCGAGTACTTCCCGAGAAACGGCTCTTTGACGTTGCGAATGTCCTCAATGAACTCCTCCACCCTGGCGCGGGTCACCGCCGGATCAGTCACCACCTGGTCGAAATGGGTCATCATTTCCGCCTTGGTCATGACCGGAAGCTCCTCGAGCCTCGTGCTGCCTGGGTCGATGTGGCGGTATTTCTCCCGGTAGTAGGAGGAACGGACACGTGCCACCTGCAGCAGATGCTGCAGGCGCTGCTGCTGCTGTTCGCGCACGCGGATGGGGTTCATCCGCGTGGCACGAAACTGCACGCCAGTCCAGTAAGAGCGCTCAATGCACGACAGTAGATTGCTGCCCTTGGTGCCAGGGTTTGGGTGCGCCGGGTCTTTCATCTTGGAATGCGTTGGATACGTGGCTTGCAGGCACTGGCTCTGGATTCATCCACTGTGGCGGAGGCTGGAAGACCAAGCCGTCCGGTTACGGATGGTCGAGCACCTTGATGGACTCAGCCTGGTCATCCATATTCCCGAGACTGGAGGCGCTCGTGTTCGGACCGATGACCATGCTCTGATCCTTGTAGTCCTTGTCCTTGTAGAGCACCACCCAGCAGCCAGGGCCCGTTTGCAGGCTGCCGATCGTATTGTCCCAGTCACGCCCTTTCAGCCCCTTCAGAGAAGAGTAGGTCGAGGGGCCCTGGAGCTGCACCACTTCGCCGCGGAATCCCGAGTGTTCGTAGATGTTCACGTAGCAGTTGGGATTGTAGTAGCCTGGAGATGTGCTTGGCAGATGGTGGGCGCAGCTTGTCAGAGTGATGCCGACGAGGGCCAGAACAGCGGTATAATAAGATTTCATTGTCGTAGGGGGTTAGGTTTCCTTCAGTCACCAATCGGTTGATTCCCCGCACGCGGATGGAAAAAAAGTCTGCATACGCACCATCCCTCTTCTTTCGCAGGACGATTGATCCGGCCGCCCGTCCCCCGATTTACGAAACCATGGCATGCCGAGACAAGCCGCCATCGACCAGGCCCGCCGCGACCAGCGAGAGGGCAAATCAGCTTCAACCCAGGCTGGTGAATTCGTTCGGGAAGAGATCGATCTGATCCGCCGCGGCGCGCATGGCGTGCGCTCCACCAGGCAGGCCATCGCCATCGGGCTTTCCAAAGCACGCCGCGCCGGCGTGCCTCTGCCGCCTCCCAAGCCGGGCGCCGTCTCCGAAAAGACACGCCAGAAGGCTTTGAACGACTCCAGCAAAGCCAGGAAAGGCAACGCAAAACCTGTCTCCAAAAAACGCTCCCGCGCCACACTCGATGTCCTCCGGCGCGAAAGCAGCGAGCCCGCATCCAGGGCTGCGCTGGCGCGGCAGACACGTGCCGCCGCCCGCAAACGGTCTCCCGCAGAACGTTCGGCGGCTGCCAGAAAAGCAGCCCGCACCCGCGCGGCACACTCCCGTTGATCGCGAGCCATTGCAATTTTCTCACGTTCCCAAATTCATCGCTATGAACACCGCCCCACCTCCCCAACCCGCCGAACAGCTTGTGCAACGCCTTGTCCACGACGCCGAAACAATGGCGCGGAACGAACCCGCCAAGGCCATGGCCGTGGCGATGGGCGTTGGCATGGTGCTCAATATCCTGCCCACCCGCTTTCTGGTGGCCAGCGTCACCGCGGTCACTCTCACCATGCTGCGCCCTGCTCTGCTGACTCTCGGCGTGGTCAAGGCCTTCGAACTTTGCAACTGCCCCAGCAAACCCCAAACACTGCCATGAACGATCCCTCAGTCATTCCCCCCACGGACGAAGAAGCCCCTGTGACAGGCTCCCCGCACTCCTCCCCTCTCAGCCAGATCGAAGGCCTCATTCGTCGTCATCCTGTCGCTGCCGCCATGGCCACTGTCGGCTTTGGAGTCGCCGTCGGGATCGTCGCCCGCGAGTTCCTCGCTCCTCCCCCTTCCCCAAAGCATCGTGCAGTTCAACTGCTGGAGGACATCCAGCACCGGCTCGCGGAGCTGGCGGAACCTGCATACGACCGGGCCAGCCATCTCGCGGATGATGGCATCGACGCTGTGAAGCGTGGAGTCCATTCAATCAGCAGTTCCAGGCTGGGCAGCCGCCTCTGCCATCTCTTTTCGTGAGATTCTGCTGAGTCTGCACAGAGCGCACGTGGAGCCCGGGCCAACATCCCGGGCTCCTTTGCTTTCACACTCTCTGGCCTGGCGGGGCGGCACCATGGCCTTCGGCGTATCCACTTTGTGCCTGGAGCGAAGCTTCACGATTAGTGATAGTAGCGGTAATGACGGCGGTCCCTGGCGTTGCCGATCATGTTTCCTGCCAGTGCACCGAGACCGGCGCCCACGGCGACGCCTCCGAGATTGCGGCCAATCAGACCGCCGGCAACACCGCCGCCGACAGCGCCGATGAGAGTGCCCCTGCGCGCGGCAGGCCCGTTGGCACAGGAAGTGAGGGAGAAAAGGGCAAGCAGCATGGCGAGAAGGAGCGTTTTCATAAAGGTGGTGATTGAGGGTTTCGACTATCTTCAGTTCTATCGTACCAGTTTCGTCCCTCGATGCGCGCCCGGCCGTATGGGCCGCATTTCGCCCCCGTCTCTCAGCGTCCGGGCTTAAGTCTTCCCGCAAGCGGCTTGTTTGCGAACGATGCAGCCGCCCCAAAAGCCAGAGACGATTTCACTGCACTTTCAAATCGTAGATGATGAAAACACCTCTGCTCACGTTTGTTCTTGCTGGCTCCGCATGGCTCCTCTCTTCTTGTGATTATGGCGGCTACCCCGTGGGCGGAGTCGGAATGGGAGCTGGCCCCGGCTATTACAGCACGCTGCCTCGCGGCTACAGCTCCCCCTACTATCACCACAACAACCGCTATTATTATGGCGGACGTTATGAGCCCGGCCGGTTCCACTACAATGGACACTACTATTCCGGCCGCTACTTCCACAACGGACACTACCTCTACGGCGGCAGAAATTATGGTCACTACCATCATCACTGATCATAAATCAGCGCATCGGAGCCTCCTCCTCGAAGGACAAACTTCATTTTGAGCACCGACACAGAGCTTCACGCCCAATGAAAAACGCATTCCTCCAGCGGCAGTCCATGTTCCTTTCCATTCTGGTACTGCTGATCTCCCTGAACGGCTGCTCCATGGAAGGCTATCGCGCCAGCCGCGCCCGGCAGCATGCCTTCATTGATTATCACCCCCTCGCTGATGGCAGCGGCAGGCTGCGGGTCGCCGTCAAAGACAACATCGACATGAAAGGCGAAGTCACCACCGCCGGCTCCGAATATCTGGCACGCCACAGCCCGCCCGCGGCTCGTGATGCACCGTGTCTGGCGCTTGTCCGTGAGCGCAACCTTCCCATTGTGGGAAAAACCAACCTCACGGAGTTTGCAGTGACGGTTTCCGGGGAAAACAGCCACTTCGGTACGCCACGCAATCGCTTCGACGGCAGGCATGAGGTGATTCCAGGGGGCTCGTCCAGCGGCTCCGCGGTGGCGGTGAAAACCGGCATGGCAGATGTGGCCCTGGGCACGGACACCGCGGGCTCCATCCGCGTGCCAGCCGCATGCTGTGGTGTGTATGGGCTCAAAACCACTTTTGGTCTGGTGCCGACAAAGGGTGTCTTTCCCATTTCACCGAAGTACCTGGACACCGTCGGCCCCCTGGCCCGGGACATCAGCCACCTGGTCCAAGGCATGAACCTGCTCCAGCGCGGATTCGCCAGCCGGTATTCAAAAGCCGTCGCCGCCAAGCCTCTGGCACGCCAGATCAAAATCGGACGGCTCTACCTTGACGGTACCGACCCCGCGATTGACAAGGCCATCGACGAAGCGCTCCGGGCCAAGAACTTCAAAGTTGTCATCCTTTCCCAGTCATTCAAAAAACAGTGGGAGCAGGCTCAAAAGGACGGCAAAGTGGTGGCGGCGGCGGATGCATGGCTCAACGACCGGCAGTACAATGACAAGAAGGGTGTCAGTCTGCTCACGAAGGCGGTCTTTGCCCTGGGAGAAGTAGAGTACCACACCAGCTATGCAGCCGCCCTGCGGCGGCGCGCAGGCTGGCAGCACACCCTGCGTGAAGTCTTCAAGCATGTGGATTTCATCGCGGTGCCCACGCTGCAAAATCTGCCTCCCAAGTTTCCCTTCTGGGGTTCGAGCGTCGTGTTTGAACTGCGTGTGTTCGGCATGCAAAACACGGTGGGCGTCAACTACGCGGGAAATCCCGCCCTGGCCGTGCCCATACCGCTCCCAGCTCGGAAAAAAACGGTGCCTGTGACCAGCCTGCAGCTCATCGGGCGCCCGTTCCACGAGGCTGAGCTGCTGAATGCAGGCCGTCTGCTCGAATCCAAATCCTGACCCCGCCATGAAGCTTCACTCCTACATCCATGTCCTCTGTGGCATCGCCCTGCTGGCAGGGGTTCTTCCCTGTCCAGCTCAGACAGCGAGCGAACTTGTGGCGAAAGGAGACGTGTTTGATCGGACCTTCGACGCAAACCGCGCGCTGAATTACTATCTCCAGGCCGTCGAACTGGAGCCAAATCACGTACCACTGCTGCTGCGCATCGCGCGTCAGTATCGCTACCTGCTGGCGCAGGCCAGATCCAATGAAGACAAGCTCAAGTTTGGCAACATCGCCCTGGGCTACGGGCTGCGGGCGGCAAAGCTCGCGCCCGATGACTCTGAGGCGCAGCTTTCACCCGCCATCACCTACGGCAAAATGCTGCCCTATCAAGGGAGCAAGACGCAGGTCGAAGTCTCGCCCCTCATCAAAGCCGCCGCCGACAAGGCGATCAAACTGGACCCCCGCAACGACACCGCCTGGCATGTGCTCGGCCGCTGGCATCAGGTTCTCGCAAATGTGGGCGTTCTCAAGCGCACCCTCGGCGGACTTCTTTATGGAAAGCTCCCCGTCACCACCAATGAAGCGGCGGTGAAATGCTTCTCCCGCGCCATCGCCCTCAATCCGCACCGCCTGCGGCACTACATCGAACTCGGCCAGACCTATGCGCAAATGGGCAATACCACCGAAGCACGGCGCTTCCTTGAGAAAGGGCTGGCCATGCCGTCAGTGGAGCATGACGATCCCGAGCTGAAGGTGAAAGGGCGGGAGACACTGGCAAAGCTGCCCCCCTAGGAGACTCGTCTCAGGCTCATCAAATTCTGGATGGCCGCCACCAGTTCCTCGGTGCCCACAGGTTTGCCCAGATGCATCTGAAATCCAGCCCGCAGGGTGCGGATGCGGTCTTCCTGACGCACCAGCGCCGTGAGCGCAATCGCGGGAATGCTGTTTCCACCCTTGAGTTATCTCATCTCGCGAATGAAGTCGTAGCCGTCACGGTCAGGCATGCCGATGTCGCTGATCACGATTTCTGGTTTAAAGGTCTCCAGACCGGCCAGCGCCTCGTCCACGGACGAAGCCGCATGCACCATGGCATGGTGCTTCAGCAATATCCTCCGGATCACCGTGAGCGAATCCTCATCATCATCCACCACCAGGATGCGAAAGCCATGGAGATCATTTCCTTCCATTTCGTCATCCACCGCCGCGTTCCTGCTGGCTGCCGCGGATTTGTTCTCATCAAAATGTGCCGCCGTCACCGGAAGTGAAATGATGAAGGTCGAGCCCATCCCCTCGCCTTCGCTGCGGGCGCTGAGCATGCCGCCGTGCAGCTCCACCAGGTGCTTGGCAATCGGCAGCCCGAGCCCCAGGCCGCCGTGACGCCGCGTGGTGGAGGCATCCCCCTGGCGGAAACGGTCGAAAATCACCGGCATCAGCTCCGGCTTGATGCCGATCCCGTTGTCGCGCACCGCGAGTTCAAGATGGGAGTTCACCCGTTCCAAGGTCACGTGGATGCGCCCGCCTTTGGGCGTGAACTTGGCGGCGTTGGTGAGCAAATTCCAAATGATCTGCTGCAGGCGGTTGCGGTCGTCCATGACAACGCCGTTCACACTGTCAAAGGCGGTGGTCAGCCGCAGCCTTTTGGCCTGCAGCACGGGCTGAATGGAGCTGATCGCGGCCGTGCAGACGGCGGCCACATCCAGCGCCTGAAGATCATGTGAAAAATCAGACGGGCGCCCGGGCTTCTACGGCTGCTTCCGCACTCGCCACTGCGGATGAACGTTCGGAGGCGGAAGAACGGTTGCCCCGAAACCCACTCTTCTACAATGAATTTCAGCGACCTGCCAGAAAACCCTCGGCCACGATGAAAAAAAAGACCGCGGCACCAGGGAATCGCCTTCCCCTAGGGTCAGTTCAGGCAAACGGCTCAGGGCCTGCGCACACGCGGCACTCCCACTGCTTTCGATCTATGGGCATGAAAGCTACACCCCTTATTCTGCTGGCTTGCGCCGCAGCGATCTCATTCACTGCCGCGGAAGAAAAAACGACTGAAAAAACTACTGGCGAAAAAGCCAAGGAACTGCTGAAAAAGGCCGAGGATAAAACCGTGGCCGCCGGCCATGCCGTGGTCAACGGCACCAAGAAAGCCGGGCGTGCCATCGCCGATGCAGTCACCCCTGACTCCGACGCCCACAAGGTCGATGTGACCATCAATGACAGCGACATCTCCCTGCCGAAGACCCTCGGCGCTGGGAAAACCGCGTTCATGGTGAAGAACACCGGCAAAGAAAAGCACAACTTCCGCATCCAGGGCAAAGGCGTGGATGAGAAGTTTCTTTTGGATATCGCTGCCAACGACACAAAGGTCATGCACGTCCAGTTGAAGCCCGGCACCTATCAGGTCACCTGCCCCGAAAAAGAAAAGCATGGTGACTCGATGAAGCACACTCTGACCGTCCAATAAGACGTCGGCCGGCAAGTCGCGGTTATGTGCTCCCTGTGAGGTCATGGCAGGTGCCATGACCTCACTTTCTTTTTGGACGCTCTTGCAAACGCGCCAGAGGAACTGCTCTCTCCACAGCGGTGGCTACACCTTCAGGAGCACCCGCAGGGCTTCCAGCAGCTCCGGA
Organism: Prosthecobacter sp.; assembly: GCF_044227185.1. Lineage (GTDB taxonomy): Bacteria > Verrucomicrobiota > Verrucomicrobiia > Verrucomicrobiales > Verrucomicrobiaceae > Prosthecobacter. The sequence goes on from NZ_JBGAFO010000015.1 coordinate 115,613, forward strand.
AAGTCCACGGGCTTGGTCAGGTGTGTCGCAAAGCCGGCCTCACGCGTCTGCGTCATGTCAGACTCCATTCCATAGCCGCTGAGAGCAATGGCGGGAGCGTCGCTGAACTGGCGGATCTCCCGGATCAAATCCAGACCGGAGCCGTCAGGAAGACCGAGGTCGCTGATGATCACGTCAAAGCCGCCCCGGCGGGCCAGTTGCAGAGCTTCGGAATAGCTGCTGCAGGTGATCACCTCATATCCGTGGCGCATCAGCAGGCGGTTGAGACTCCACAGAGTGTCGGCGTGATCATCAATGAGGAGGATGCGGCCCGTGACCAGCAAAGGAACTGCTTTGCCCGGGGAGGATCTGAGATCACCCAAAGCATCCGCCGGCACACCCGCCACCAGCATGAGAGGGAGACGAACGGAAAAAGTGGCCCCCAGGTTGCGGCCGGGACTCTCCGCGTCAACGGTGCCGCTGTGTTTTTGCACGAAGGTTTTGACGATCGCCAGTCCGAGGCCGAGGCCGCCAAACTGCGCCAGCCCCTGCACGCTGCCCTGCTCAAACGCACTGAAGATGGAGCCCAGCATTTCCACTTCGATGCCGCGTCCATTGTCCACGACCGTGATGAGCAGAGTGTCAGGTGCCTCCACAGTGGTGGAGACGGAGATTTCCCCGCCGGGCTCCGTGAATTTGATGGCATTTTTGAGGATGTTCCACAGCACCTGCTGAAGCCGCGCAGGATCTCCTGAAACGACGCTTTTATCTGCGGCCAGAGTCACCCGCAGATGGTGCCCTCGCTGCCTGACGTCCGCGCGGCAGATGTCGATGACATTGCGGATCATGGCATGCATGTCCACCGGCTCGGAGGCAAAATTGAGATTTCCTTTGATGATCCGGTGAAAGTCCAGCAGGTCGTCGATCAGGCGTGTCTCCAACTGGATGTTGCGCAGCACCACGGCGATGTCTTCACGGAATGCCTCCGGGAAGTCCGGGTTCTCATTCAGCCCCGAAATGATGCTGAGGACCGGGTTCAGCGGAGTACGCAGCTCATGGCTGATCATGGCCAGGAATTTGTCCTTGGCCTCGCTGGCCGCCTTCACGCTGTCAAAGAGGCGCGCGTTCTCGATTGCTATGGTGGCCTGTGCTGAGATGCTGAAGACAATGCGCTCGCTTCGTTCGGTGAAAATCCGGGGCTGCTCGCTGCCAAAGATGAGCACGCCCAGCAGCACACCCTCCCCGTCTCTCAGAGGGACGAAGAGGCAGCTCCGCAGGACGAAATTCGGAGCGAGCACCGCGACAAACTGGGAAATGCCGTCCAAAGTCTCCTCCTGGGTAAAATCGCCGATGTTGATCAGTCCCTTGACGCCAAAATCCAGGCTGGAGAACCCGCCCTTCAGCACCTTCTGCAGAGACTGCAGCACCTCCGCGCGCGGGCCGGCATCGGCATAGCGTTCCCATTCATCACTGTTTCCGCTTCTCAGGTAACATGTGCCGATCTGCGCGCTGGTCAGCTCCGTCGTAGCCGTCATGAGCGCATGCATCACGGCGGGCAGGTCGATCTTTGAGGCGAGCAGCAGGCCCACCCGGTGCAGCGTGTCCAGCTCGTCATACAACGCCAGAACACCCGCGTTCGTCTCCTCCAGCTCTTTGTTCATGCGCGCCAGGTCTTCCTGCCGGTGGCTGATCTCCTCCATCACTCCCAGCAGTTCCTGGTTCTGCGCCTGCACTTCCGAGAGCACGCTGCCGGGGCGGACCTCCGCAGGGGCCAGCGAGGCAGCCACCTCCCGCAGCTCCGCCAGAGTTTTTCGCGTGACGTTCGGCGCCAGATTCTTGCGCATGGTCACGGTGCTGCCGGAGGAGTGGGTCTCAATGTCCACCTGATCCATCAGCCGGCGCGCGCCCAGGATGCCCAGCCCAAGCCCCGTGGCCGACTTGTAACCACCGCCTAGCACCGTGCTGAGATTCTGAATCCCCGGGCCCTGGTCCTGGATTTCGATGACAAGGCTCTGCTGGCGCAGATTGTGCCGCAGCCTGCCGCTGGTGTCGGTCTCCACCCGAAACCGGGCCGCGCCGCCGCCGGCGTACTGAAATGCATTCCGAGCGATTTCCGAAACCGAGGTGGCGATGCGCACCTGCGTCTGGGTGTCAAATCCCAGCGTGGCGGCCAGATGCCGCGCCTGCTGACGGCAGGCCACGATATCCGGCTCCGTCCGGATTTCCACGGCCGTCAAAGGGATGATTTCGACGTCGGTGTTCATCACGGTTTGAAACGGAGCGTCGCCACGGTGGCGTCGTCGGTTGTGCGCGCATGATCGCGAAAGAGTATGCCTGCAATGAGGCTGGGGTGGCGGTTTGACACGCCGGCATAGCGGTCCAGCCGCCAGTGGTTTTTGATGCCGTCGCTCGTCATCACCAGCAGTGCATCATCACTCCAGGGGTAGCTGAACTCCTGAATGCGCGAGCGCACGGCCCCCAGTGTACCGTTCATCGACACAAGATGCGTGCTCTCTAATGAGCCTGGCTGCACGATATACCCGGCGATGTTTCCCACCCCGGCATAGCTGAGCCGCCCTTTGGCGGCGTCCACCTCCGCCACCGCCACGGCAGCTCCCCGTGTGGCCTTCAGAGCATCATGGATTTTTTCCAGCAAGGAGCCGAGCCCCATCTGCGGCTCCGCTGCAAAGACGGAGAGCGCGGCCTGCGAGGCCTCCGCAGCCAGGGGCCCGTGGCCAAGGCCATCCGTCAGCATCAGGCGCACCCGCCCGTTTCCCAGGTCCAGCAGGCTGCTGGCATCTCCGCATTGTTCCTCGCCTTTGACTGCCACATTCACCAGGCCAAACAGACGCCCCGCCTTCTCCATGACCGGCTTGCAAGTGACGATGCAGAACAGCGCCGTGCCAATGCCCGGCTGCGAGTGCACTTCAAAAAACTCCGAGGCGCGCCTCACCACACCCAGGCCGATGCCCGCCGTGCCTGCGGTGGAATAGCCATCCTGCATGCACGCGCCGAAGTTCGCATTGCCCGGCCCTTTGTCCAGAGACAGCACCTCCACCGCCTCGGCGCCGCGCCCATCCGCCAGACGCAGCACCAGGCACCCTCCATGCAAGGTGTGAAGAACGAGGTTTCCCGCCAGCTCAGTGATGACGAGCGCGAGCTGGCCCTGGAGCTCCTTGCTGCAGCCGTGGCGTTCGGCCCACGTGACCGCCTGCCGCCGCGCATCTCCTGCCTGCGATCTTTCGACCACAAAAAAAAGTGCGGACTGCCGCCAGGATCCCGGAAAGGTCAGCGCCATTTGGTTGTGGTGATGCAGGTGCCTTGACCGACGACGGATTGAATGTCGAAATCACTCACGAGGCGCTTTGCTCCTCCCAGCCCGAGGCCCATGCCTTTTCCGCTGGTAAAGCCATCTTTGAGGGCCAGTTCGATGTCCGGTATCCCAGGCCCCTGATCCACAAACATCACGCGCAGCCCCGTTCGAGCGCCTTCCTGCAGTTTCTCCAGCCGCACCTCGCCACCGCCGCCGTAGATGAGAAGATTGCGCGCCAGCTCGCTCGCAGCAGTGACCATCTTGGTCTGCTCCACCAGGGAAAATTTCATCTCCACCGCCCATTTGCGCACGTTCTGCCGCACATGAACGATGTCATTCTCGGTTAGCACGGGCTGCACTTCACTTTTCAGGATGGGCATGGGAGGAGAAGTTCAATCACGCGACAGCAGTTCCATTCCTTTGGCGACATTCAGCGCCGTCAGAATTCCTGGCAACGAAAGACCGAGCTCCACCAGCGTGATGGCCACCGCCGGCTGCATGCCCACCACCACGGTTTTGGCATCCAGAACCCGCGACATGGAGGAAATGTTTCCCAGCACCCGGCCTATGAAGGAGTCCACCATTTCCAGGCTGGAGATGTCAATGAGCACGCCCTGCGCGCCGGTGGCGCTGATCTTTTCGGTCAGGTCGTCCTGAAGCTGCAGCGCCAGCCGGTCATGCATGTCAACTTGAATGGTCACAAGCAAAAAATTGCTCATGTGTAAAATGGGAATGCGGTCCTGCATGGGCGTTGAAGGCGGGTGGGAAAGGAAAATGTCGAAACCAGTCTTCAGCTCAGGCTTTTATCGCGGCCTCCTTCACCACGCGGTGCCCGGTTCGCAGTAGCGCTGTCTTCAGCGCCTCCGCCATGGTGGCCTTGGTGGTGACCGCGCTCAGATCAATGGCCAGATGCACCATCGTCTGCGCGATCTGCGGGCGAATCCCGCTGATGATGCAGTCCGCGCCCATCAGGCGGGCCGCGGCCACTGTTTTGAGAAGATGCTGGGCCACCAGCGTGTCCACAGTAGGAACGCCCGTGATGTCGATGATGGCGATTTCAGATCCTGTCTCCACAATCCGCTGCAGCAGAGACTCCATGACCACGCTCGTACGCGCGCTGTCCAGCGTGCCGATGAGAGGCAGCGCCACGATGCCGTCCCACATCTTCACCACCGGAGTGGAGAGTTCGAGCAATTCCTCCTGCTGGCGGCGGATGACCTCTTCACGGGAGGCCTGATACACTTCGGTGGTGTACAAGCCCAGCTTGTCCAGCAGGCCCGAAATGCCGATGGATTCTTCAATCATGACCTCCGCCTCCTTTTTCAGATCATTGCGCACCTGCGCCAGCAGCGGCTCTTTCAATGAGAAGACGAAGAGCGCCGTCTCGGAAGGAGAGAATCCCATGCGCTCCCGCTGGCGTGTCAGTTCGCCCAGCAGTTCCAGCGTCGGGGTCCAAGCCGGGGTCCTGATGCTTTCCGTCCCGCCGCCTTCCGCGCTGCGCTGGACGTGGGTCAGGAAATCATCCGACTGTTTGCGCAGTTCACTGTCTTTGATGAGATCCGCCCGCGCCCCTGCGCTGGCGAGCTGCTGTCGCAGCCATTCTTCCAGAATTTGCGACTTCGAACTTTTTAGGATTACAGGGAGGCGTGTGCAGCTCATGGGAGTGGGAGGGTGTCAAGAAACCAGCAAGAATGCATCGATTGTAAGGGAGTACTTAAGGGACCTGGCTCCGTATTGTAAAGAATGGTTTTGTCCGCGGCCGCTCCACCTGATGGCAAGTCATCTCGTTTTGAGCGGCTGCAATGCGCGGTGTGAGCGCTCTGGCGCCCCCCCTCCAAAAAGTCTCCATGGAAATCGGCATGCCTTTTCTCCAACGCAGCCGTGTGCTACGCGCTTCGCTTCGGCATCGTTGGATAGTCGCATGGAGGTCTTTCACCTTTTTCAGCTTTCCCTTTCTTTAGTGGATTGCCCGATGTCACAGTCAGGCGCTCATGTACGCGACTGCGCCCGCGTCGGGAGATCAGCCAGCGACCCATCAATGTAAGTATGGTGCCATAGCTGGGTGGCAACGACGGCCGCAAGACCCATCTCCACGGAAAGGCGCGGCAGGGAGCCCGCGCGCATCTGACGGAACGATTTCCGCCAGTGGTTCACCGAGGCGATGTCAAAATAACCAGTGCGGCGCAGTGACTCCCCGCTCAGCAGCTCGGCCACAAACCGCGGTTCAGGGTCAATGTGGAAGCTGTCGAGAGGAGCGCGGAAGATGACTTTGCGACGGTTGTAAATTTCAGGAGGCAGCCAGCGCTCCGCAAGAAGACGCAGCAGATGCTTGTCCCGAAGGCCATGCAGCTTCCAGCGCGGATTCAGCTTGGAGGTGAAATCAAAAACATCTTCATCGAGGAATGGATAACGAACCTCCACGGAGGAGTGCATGGCCACGCGATCTCCCTTGGCCTGCAGCAGATGGCCTGCCAGCGTCACCCGCGCGCCCACCCAGAGACCGCGATTGAGCGGGTGCCAGCGACGGGCACGCTCCAGATCCATCCCCAGTTCCTCCCACGGCCGCGCAGGTTGAAGCGCCTCGCGCATGTGATCGGAGTAGAAGCGCAGCTTTGCCAGGCCCAGGATACCATAAGAATCAATCCACGCGTTCGGACCTCCCACGGCATCCTCCGTGCGCTGCCTGAATTCCGCGGGATATTGCGGCACGTTGTTCAAACGCAGGTAGGCACGGCGCGCCACGTTGCTGAGACGCACTCCTGGAATCACATCCAGCATGCCCAGAATTTTTGCCGCCTTGTACCATGGATAGCCAGCCAGCCACTCGTCGGCCCCCTCTCCCGTGAGCACCACCTTTTGACCGCAGAACTGAACACGGCGCGCAAGCATCATCAAGGCAGCACAGGAGGTATCAATCACAGGCGCTTCAGCGGCCTGGATCAGCTCCGGATACGAATCCAGCGCATCATGCGCGCGGAACTCCTGCACGACGGGCGGCTTTGTGCCGATGTGTCTGGCGGAAAGGCTGGCCGCGCTGAGTTCATCCAGCGCGGGGTCGTCCACGCGAATGGTGTACGTGTTGATCGCCGGGCCTTTGAGCTTGCTCGCCATGGCCACGATCATGCTGGAATCAAGTCCACCGGAAAGATAAGCCCCCACGGGGACATCCGCACGCAGGCGTTTCTCCACGGCCTGCAGCAGCAGATGTTCAAACTCATCCACCAGTTTGCGTGCGTCATTCTCGGGGTTTTCATCCCCCTCGTTGGGAAAGTCCATCTCCCAGTAGGCGCACTGTCGGACGGGTGTTTCACCGCCGGGCTCAATCTGCAGGTAATGTCCCGGAGGCAGAAGCTGAACGCCCTCAAAACACGTCACAGGCCCGGGCATGGCCGCAAAGGTGAAGACGTGGTCCAGCCCGCGCAGATCGGCCCTGGCGGGCACCATGCCCGAGGCGAGCAGCCCCTTGATCTCAGACGCAAAAAGAAGCCAGTCTCCCTGCCGGGTCCAGTACAACGGGCTGATGCCAAAGCGATCCCGGCCGAGCGTCAGTTGATGGCGGGACACATCATACAAGGCGATGGCAAACTGGCCGCGCAGACGCTTGAACATGCCCTCCTGATTTTCCTCCCACATGTGGGGAATGATCTCAGTGTCACAATGTGTCACGAGATGGTGTCCGCGCGCCGCGAGCTCCACACGTTTTTCAACGTGATCAAACAACTCCCCATTGAAGACCACATACGCGCTTTGACATTCGTTTGTCATCGGTTGCTGACCATCCGCCAGGCCGACAATGCTCAGTCGTCGCGAGGCCATTTCAATTCCTGGCCGGCGAAAGAAGCCTTCTTCATCCGGACCTCGATGAGTCAGAGCTCTCGACATTTTTTCAATGACTCCATCCGGCACCGTGCGCCGGCCGCTCATATCCATCACTCCTGCGATACCACACATGATGCAACACTGTGGACCAACCGAACGCTCGTCAAGAACCGAATGCCATGCCCCTGCCACCCTGACTATGAAACGCGGGGAATACCTGACGCAGCGTGCCGCCTGCATCAGAGAAACCCGCAGCCGTTTATGAAAATCAGCGCCCCGATGCCCCCATGAGGCGAAAACCTCGTTTTTTTTCACTCCATGAAGGCCAACGCCCTGCGCAGTTCCGAATTAAGCCGCAGTAAGCACAGACGAACAAACATTATGGAAACAAACCGAAGCGAAGGTATTGCAATCATCGGCATGGGCTGCCGTTTTCCCGGCGGAGTCAATGACGCTGAGTCATTTTGGAAACTTCTGATCGAAGGGCGCGATGCCGTTTCCGAAGTTCCCTCAAGCCGCTGGAACGTCGAACGCTTCTACGATGCCGAACCCGGCGTGGTGGGCAAAACCATTGCCAAACGCGGCGGCTTCGTTGACGGGATCGAGCAGTTTGATCCGCAGTTCTTCGGCATTTCACCACGCGAAGCCCCTTATATCGATCCGCAGCAGCGCCTGCTTCTGGAGACGGCGTGGGAAGCCATTGAAGACGCCGGGCTGGTGCTCAACCTGGAGAAAGGCACGGACGTCGGAGTGTTTGTGGGCATCTCGCACAATGACTACCAGGGCATCCAGCACACCTCCACGGACCGCAGCGGCATCAGCGCGCACACACCCACCGGCAGTGCGCACAGCATTGCGGCCAACCGCATTTCCTACTGCCTGAACCTCCATGGGCCGAGCCTGGCCATGGATACTGCATGCTCCTCGGCACTGACCGCCGTGCACGTGGCCTGCGAGCATCTTCTCGGCGGCCGCTGCAAAACCGCGCTCGCTGGCGGTGTCACGGTGATGATCAATCCGGATGGCTTTATCGGCTTCTCGCAGGCAGGCATGCTTTCTCCCGACGGCAAATGCCAGGCCTTTGCCGCAGAGGCCAATGGCTTTGTGCGCGGTGAAGGCGCGGGCATGGTTCTGTTGAAGAGACTGGAAGATGCCTTGGAGGACGGAGATCCCATCCAAGGGGTGATCATTGGCACGGCCATCAATCAAGACGGTCATACCAACGGCATCTCCCTGCCCAGCGGAGAAGCGCAGGCAAGGCTCGTCTGCGATGCCTGCGACAATGCCCAGATCGACCCGTGGGAGATCGGCTATGTCGAAGCCCATGGTACTGGCACGGCAGTGGGGGATCCCATTGAAGCGAATGCGCTGGCAGAGGCGCTCTGCGCCGACCGCACGGAGCAGAACGCCCTGGTCATCGGCTCGGCAAAAACAAACCTCGGCCACTTGGAGACAGCCGCCGGCGTGGCCGGGCTCATGAAGGCCGCGCTGGTCCTTAAACATGGCCAGGTGCCGCCCAGTCTGCACTTTAAGAATCCGAGTCCGCACATTGACTTCGAAGCGCTGAAACTGCGCGTGGCCACAGCCCTGGAGCCGCTGGCTGGGAAGCCGGGCTCACGGATGGCCGGGGTCAACTCCTTTGGCTTCGGCGGCGCCAATGCGCACGTGATTCTCAAAGAGCCTCCTCCACCGCCCCAGCGGGCCCTGCTCACCGCCGCCACGGACCGCACCTGGCCGCTCGTGCTTTCCGCCCGTTCCGAAGCTTCTCTGCAGGCCAATGCCTGGCGGCTCAGCGCCTGGCTGGAGGATCATTCGCATCTCAATGGCAGCTCGCCCCTGCTGCCGGACATGACTTACATGCTCGGCGCGCGCCGTAATCATCACTCCCACCGTCTCACCTTGAACGCGCGCACCATGGCCGAGGCGGTGCAGGAACTTCATGCATTTTCCAGCGGACAGCCGGGCCCGAAGCTGCGCACGGCCTTCACACCGCGCCGGGAGCACCCTGCCCGTGTCGTCTTTGTGCTGAGCGGCCAGGGGCCGCAGTGGTGGGGCATGGGACGCGAACTCATGCAGCATGAGCCGGTTTTCCGGCGCACCATCGAAGCGTGTGAAGCCGCCATCAAGCCCTGGGCCCGTTTCCGTCTCATGGACGAGCTTGCGCGGGGCGAGACAGACTCGCAGATGCAGCGCACCGAAATTTCCCAGGTCGCGATTTTTGCCATGCAGATGGGCCTCGCGGAACTGTGGCAGTCCTGGGGCATACATCCCGCCGCAGTCGTGGGTCACAGCGTGGGAGAGGTGGCGGCGGCATGCGTGGCAGGCATCCTCACTTTGGAGGAAGCCGCGAAGATCATCGTGCACCGCGGTCGTTTCATGGATGAATGCACGGTGCAGGACGGCACCATGCTTGCCGTGGGCATGACCCCGGATGACGCACGCGCGGTGATGGTCCGGCACGGGCGTGCGGTGAGCATCGCCGCCTTCAATGGCCCGCGCTCACTGACCCTCTCAGGGCCGCGCGGCGAACTCAGCGCCATCGCCGCTGACCTGGAAGCTCAGGGAATTTTTGCGCGCTTTCTCCAGGTCAGCCATCCCTTCCACCATGCGCTGATGCAGCCTGCCGCGGACGCACTGAAGGAGGCGCTGGGCGATCTTCAGCCCCAGCCGGAACAAGTGCCGTTCTTCAGCACCGTCACCGGCCAGCGTTTGAATGGCGAAGCCTGCACGGCGGACCACTGGTCGCGCGGCGTGCGGCAGCCGGTGGAATTCGCCTCCGCCGTCGCTGCAGTTGCGGAATATGGTACAGATGTCTGGCTTGAGCTCGGCGCCCATCCCGCCCTGGTACGATCCATTCAGGAGTGCCTGGGCGAGCGCGCGGCCAGGCAGTCCGTGCTAGCCTCCGTGCGGCGCGAGCGAGAACATGAGTCCCTTCTGGATACGGCCATGGAAATGCATCTGGTGGATGTGGGGCTGAATTTTGCCGCCATCACACCATCACGGCGCATCCTTACCCTTCCCACCTACGCCTGGGACAAGAGTGCCTGGTGGCATGAGTCCCCCGAAGTGCGCGAAGGCCGCCTCTCGGCGGGCGGGCGCGGCCTGCTCGGTGCGCGCACCTCGCGCGCCACTCCCACCTGGGTCGCGCGGCTCGACAGCCGCCACATGGCGTTTCTCAAAGATCATCGGGTCGAGAATCTCGTGATCTTCCCCGCCGCGGGATTTGTGGAGATGGTGCTCGAGGCCGGCGTGCAGCAGTTCGAAGGCAGGCCGTTTGTGGTGGAAGACTTTGAAATTCGCAAACCGCTCATCGTGCCAGATCCGCCTTCGGGACTGCAGCTTGAGCTGTCCTACGATCCGGGCGAGCGCACCTTCCTGATCCAAAGCCGTTTTGACAACACATCCTCATGGTCTGTACATGTGGTGGGCTCGATGCGTGGCGAACGCACGGAATCGCCCTTTGCCACGTCAGCGTGGACTGACACGGCGGCATCCCGCCTGCCGGAGGTGAAGGTGGACGCCTTCTATGAGCACATGAGCGACATGGGCCTGCGCTATGGCGAAGAGTTCCGCCCCATTCGTGAATTGTCCGCCGGCGACGGCAAATCGGCCGGCCGGGTGGCCTTGTCCGAAACGATCGCACACCGTGCCGCCGACTATCCGCTGCATCCCGTGCTCTTCGACGGAGCGCTGCAGGTTTTCTCCGCCGGTGCGGCGACTGTGGAAGGACGCACTGCCGGACTCAGGCTGCCGGTGCGCTTCTCTCGAATCGTGTTCCTGCGCTCTCCCGGTGCCTCCAGCTTTGTGCGGGCCGGTGTGAAGCAGGCCAACGATGAACTGGTGGAAGGCGGCATTGACCTTTATGATGAAAGCGGCAGGCCCTGTGTCCGCATTGACGGATTCCGGGCCATCAGCGTAGAAGGAGCACGCCGCACGAGCAAGACAGGCAAGGGACGCGATCTCGTTTATAACGTGGGATGGGAGCGCTCTCCGGCGGCGGTCAGGCCCGCGTCGCCGGCGCCCCTGCCACTCAGCCGGCTGCATGACGCGGCTCAGCAGGCGCTGGAAGCAGCCATGGACATGCGGGGCCGTGCCCATCTTCAAAACGCCAGCGCAGCCGTGGATGAACTCACCGCGGCACATGTGGCAGGAGCTTTGAGTGAAATGGGAGCGGAAGATGTGTTCAACGCAGAATCCCTCGGTGTGGCAGATGCCATGCGGCCGGCTTTCACCCAGTTGATGAATGATTTCGTCAAACGCGGACTGCTGGTGCAGACCGCGGAGGGTTATCAGCAAACTCCCGCGTTCATCACCACCGCGAATTCCACGGCAGAGGTGTTTCGTGCCACCGTCGCCGCGCATCCCGGTCATCTGCCGGATGCACTGCTCAGCGAAGCCGCCAGCGCCGAACTCGGCCCCATCCTGCGCGGAGAGAAGGATGCCGTGCAGGTGCTCTTCACCGGCGCCGGCGCGGATCTGCTGGATCAGTTTTACGGAGATGGTCTCTTCTCCAGCACCTGGCTGGCGGCCATCGCCAGTGCGGTGGAAGAAGCGGCGCGCCATCTGCCCGAAGGGCGCGGACTGCGCATTCTGGAGATCGGCGCCGGCACGGGCGGCCTTGCTTCACAACTGCTGCCGTTGATCGAAAGAGGGCTGCACAGCTATGTCTTCAGCGACGTGTCCGCAGGGTTCTTCCCAGGGGCGAAGCAGAAGCTGGCGGCCTATCCTGAAGTCGAATACAAGATTTTCGATCTCGAAAAACCAGGAACTGAACAGGACCTCGAAGCAGGCTCGTTTGACCTCATTCTCGGCTCCAACGTGGTGCATGCCGTGAGCGATGTGCGTGCCGCGCTGCGCAACCTCCATGAGCTTCTGACGCCCGGCGGCACCTTGTTGTTTGTGGATGTGGCCACGCCTCATCTCTGGCTGAATGCGGTCTTTGGTCTGACCAGCGGCTGGTGGCGTTTTACGGACCGTGATCTGCGTCCGCATCATCCGCTGCTGCTGCGCCCGCAGTGGGAGAACGTGCTGAAGCAGGCGGGATTCAGCGAAACCGCCTCGCTGCCGGGGCTGCTGCGGCAGGACGGTGGAGAAAGCCTCATCGGACTGCTCGCCCGCAAGGAATGGACACCACCGAAAATGCACACGCCGGATGAACTGGAATCACCCGCGGAGAAATCGTGGCTGGTGCTCGCCGATCACGGTGGTGTGGGCGACCGTCTGGCCACGGAACTGCAGCTCCACGGCGTGCGCTGCCGCATCGCCTATCGCGGCAGTTCGTTTGACACGGACATGACCGATGTCTTCATGCTGCGCGCCGAGGCTCCCGAAGACTGGACACGGTTGCTCGAAGCCTGCGCCGACGAAGCGCCCGAGCGCTTTGTCTGCCTGTGGAGCCTGGATGACACCATGGATGATTCGGGCGCTGATGCCGCCCACCTGGGCACGGATGCGCTTTTCCATCTGACCAAGGCTCTCGAAAATCTCAGCCCCACCGTGAAGCGCCGCATCGATCTTGTGACGCGTGGTGCCCAGGCCGTGGGGTCTCAGACCAAGGCCTTGGCCATGGCTCAGTCGGCCGCCATCGGCCTGCTGCGAGTGGTAGCCAACGAACATCCGCAGATCACCTGCCGCAGCATCGACCTGCCACCGGCTGCATCGGTCGCGGACAACGGCATGCTGTGGAGCGAACTGCTGCAGAAGGACCCGGAGCGCGAAGTAGCCTTCCGGGGCGAGGGCCGTTATGTCCGTCGCATCAGCCGCGGCCTGCCTGTGCAGGAGCAGCCGATTGATCCCGCTATCCCCCTGCGGCTGGAGTCCCGCGAACGCGGACTGCTGGACTCGCTGCGCCTCAATTCCTTTGCCCCGCCTCCCTGTGGTGATGGCGAAGTGATGATCGAGGTGCAGGCGGCGGGCATGAACTTCCGCGACGTGCTCAAAGCCCTGGCCTTGTACCCTGCCGAAACGGCGGACGCACGCATCTTTGGTGACGAGGTGGCCGGGTTCGTCACAGCCGTGGGGAAAAATGTTTCTCATGTGAAACCCGGAGACCGCGTGTTTGGACTCGCCGTCTTCGGTCTCGCCACCCACACCATCGCACGCGGGGGGGATGTGCGCCTCATGCCCGAGGGGCTCTCCTTTGAAGAAGCCGCGACTCTGCCGGTCGTCTTCATGACCTCATGGCATTCGCTGAAGACCGTGGCCCACCTCCAGGCGGGTGAATGCGTCCTCGTTCATGCGGGCGCAGGCGGCGTGGGCATGGCGGCGATCCAGATCGCGCATTATCTGGGCGCAGAAGTGATCGCCTCGGCGGGCAGCCCGGCCAAGCGCGCGCTGCTGAAAGCCATGGGCGTGCGGCATGTCATCGATTCACGTCGGGCGGATTTCGCCGAAGCCGTCATGGAAATCACCCACGGCAAAGGCGTGGACGTCGTGCTGAACTCCCTTGCGGCGGAAGCCATCCCCATGGGCCTCTCCTGCCTGGCTCAGTTCGGGCGGTTCATCGAGATCGGCAAACGGGACATCTATCAAAACTCCCGCATCCCCCTGTGGTCACTGCGAAAGAATGCGTCGTTCCATGTCGTGGCGATGGATGCGATCTTCAGCGGCGATGAAGAGCAGACCCGCCAGATCCTGCGCACGATCGCGGAGCTGGTGGAGCAGGGCTCCCTGCATCCGCTGCCATTCCGCTCCTTCCCCGCGTGCCGCATCGATGCCGCATTCCGGCTCATGGCCCAGGGCAGGCATACCGGCAAGGTCCTGGTGTCCTTCCCCGAGCCTTTTGTTCCACGCCGTGGAGAGCCGCTCACCCCGGGCTTCGCCGTCAAGACGGACGGTGCCTACCTGATCACCGGAGCCTTCGGCGGCTTTGGTAAAGTGGTGGCCACCTGGCTGGCGGACTGTGGCGCCCGCCACTTGGTGCTCGCCAGCCGCAAAGGCGCCGCCACGCCTGACGCTGAAGCCTTCGTGGAAAATCTGCGGAAGCGTGGCGTGGAGGTGCAGGTGGTGCGCGCGGACGTGGGATCACCGGCGGACGTGAAGCAGATGTTCAAAGAGATCGCCGCAGCGGGACAACCGCTGAGAGGAGTGTTTCATCTGGCCATGGTGATCGATGACGCACCCATGGCAGCGCTCAACCGTGAACGGATGCGCAGCGTGCTGGAGCCAAAGGCCTACGGCGCATGGCTGCTGCATGAAGGAACCCGCGACATGAAGCTGGACTGCTTTGTGATGTTCTCCTCCGTCTCCAGCATTTTTGGGAACCCGGCGCAGGCCAACTATGCCGCAGCCAATGCGTTTCAGGATGCGCTGGCGTATCACCGCCAGGCGGCGGGTCTGCCAGCTTTGGTGATCAACTGGGGCGCGCTGGGCGGCGAAGGCTACGTGGCACGCAATGAGCGGGTGGCGGAATTCCTGGCACGCCAGGGGACCACGGCACTCTCCCCGAATGAAGTCGTCGGGCTGATGGAGATGTTCCTCAACGCAGGCGCCACCCAGGCGATGGCCCTGCGGGTGGACTGGGCCAAATGGCGGCAGTCATTCCGCAGCAGCCAGGAAAGCCCGCTGCTGGAGCGCGTCTTCGCCGCAGGCGTCGAAGGAGGGGAAAGCACCGGCTCCAAGAGCGACTGGCGGCGCAAGATCGAATCTGCCGCGCCTGAGGAGCGTGCCGAGATTGTGGGCCACGCGGTGCGTGATGTGGTGGGCTCCGTGCTCCGTGTCAAACCCGAGGGCCTGCGTGATGACCAGCCGCTCACAGACCTGGGCCTTGACTCCCTGATGGCAGTCGAGATCGAAAACTCGATCGAAAGCGCCATTGGCGTGGCCCTGCCCCCCGCGAGCCTGATGCGGGCACGGACGATCGGCCAGATTGTGACCTTGATCGCCGAGCATGTGGGCGGTACTGCGGCAGCACCGGCCACACCGCCTCCTGTGCCGGCAGCGGAGGCCGTGGATGCCGAGACCGTGGACCTGGAAGCACTCTCTGACGAGGAGATCGACCGGCTGCTGGAAGATGAAGCCGCGGAAGATGACACGGCGCCGCAGTGGAACCCCGAGCCTGAAACATCCGCATGTCCCAAGATACTCGAACGCGTCTGAAGCAGTGGCTGGAAAGCGGGGAGGCCCGTCTGCAGCCTCTGACACTGCCCCAGCGGGAACTGTGGGAGGCATCCCCCGTGCCCGCGGGAGATGTGGCGAACCATATCTGCGCTCTGATCAATGTGCGCGGCCCTATCACCCAGAAGGGATGCGAGGCGGCCGTGCAGAAAGTGGCGGACCGGCAGGAGGTCTTCCGACTTTCATTCCTTCCCGGCAAAGGCCAGCCCATGCAGATGATCCGGAAGAGCAGCAAGCAGACACTCTGCTTTCGAGAGCTCAATCCGGAGCAGCAGCACCCCGAGGCCGTGGAGGAGCTGGCGCGGGAAATCTTCCGCAAGCCCTTCGACATGGTCGGCGGGCCGCTCTACCGCTCCGAAGTGCTTCGGCGCTCCTCAGATGACCATGTGCTGGTGCTGGCGATCCACCACGCCATTGCCGACGGCTGGACCGTGGGCGTGTTCGTCCAGGATTTGTTTGCGGCGTACATGCAGGATCTCCGCGGCATCCCCGGAGGACTGCCGCCGGTGACCCTTTCATACACGGAATGGGGAGCTGCCGAGCGCGCCTTCTGGCAGCCAGCAGTGCTCGGGGAGCGCAGCGCCTTCTGGAAAGACCGGCTGGATAAGGTCACACCATTGTGGGCTCCGCCTACCGGCCCCGCCGCCCTTTCTGGCGAACGACACCGCTGGGTGTCTTCAGCCCCCGAAAAAATCGGCCGTGCGGTGCGCGAGCTGGCCAAACGGAATGGTGCCACGCTGTTCAGCACGCTGCTGGCGGCTTTCCAGGTGACGCTCTCCAAATGGACCGGCAAGGATGACATTCTGGTGGGCACGCCAGTGGCGAACCGCGGCAAACAGGCGGTGCGCGAGACCATGGGCTACTGCGCAGGCATCGTTCCGCTGCGCGGAAAAATCGACCGGGACCGGACTTTCTCCCAGCGCCTTCGTGCGGTGCACGAGTCCACGATTGAGTCATTTGCGAATGCCATGCCCTTCGCGGAGCTGGTGAAGGCATTGGATGTGGAACGCGCTGCCGGATGCAATCCTCTTTTCCAGGTGCGCTTCGCCCTGCAAAACCACCCTGTGCCTGATATTTCCGTGAACGGCATGTCGCTGCAGTTGCGGATGCGGTCCACCGGCACCTGCCGTTTTGACCTAGCCTGCGAAGTGACTGAGGAAGGCGAAGCGCTGGAAGTGGTGTGGCTGTTCCGGCCGGATCTGTTCTCCGAAGACGACATCCAAAACCTGCACCGCATGTATCTCGGGGTGCTGACGAGTGTTTGCAGCTCACCCGAGATCCTGACCTCCGCGCTGATGACAACCACTCTGGGATGAGCACCATGCAAACGACGGACGAAAGCCACATCGAGCCACACGAGCCTCACTGGCTCAGCCGCTCGGCGTTTCAGATCGTCATCATTTTCTTCTTCATCACCGAAATCGCGCTGGCCATGGTCCTGCGCAGCGGAGCCTCGCTCTGGTTCGCCGTTCCTCTCGTACTTCTCACCGCGCACTTCATGCACGGCGCGGCGGTGGGCTTTCACGAGGCCACCCATGGGCTTCTCCGGCAGAACCGCCGCCTGAATGAATTTGATGGCGTCCTCCTGGGAGTGTTCAGCTTCATGAGCTTCAGCCTCTACCGCGCCGCGCATCAGCTCCACCACATGCACCTAGCCACAGAGCGTGATGAAGAGCTCTGGCCCTTTGTGCATCCTGGGATGCCGCGCTGGGTTCGCGTGCTCGCGGCCGTGTCAGAGCTCACGCTCGGCCTCGTGTTTCTGCCGTGCCTGTTCCTGCGGATCTTTCTCCGCACTGGATCTCCGATCCGAAGCAAAAAAGTGCGGCGGCGCATCTGGTACGAGCTGATGCTGATGGTGATCGTCTGGTCGGCGGTTCTCGGCGCCGTGGCCCACTGGCATGCCTGGCACTATTTTGTGTGGATGTATCTGGCGCCCGCCTGGCTGGCCGCCAATCTGCAAAGCTGGCGCAAATACATCGAGCACGTAGGCCTGCTGGGAAACACGGCCAACAGTTCCACGCGGAGCATCGTGGCCCGCGGATGGCTGGGCAGATTCGTGGCCTTCACACTTCTCCATGAGCCCTACCACGGACTTCATCACATGCACGCAGGGCTGCCCCATGCGGAACTGCCAAAGCTGGCCGTGGAGCTGCAGCCCAAGGCCCTCGAAGAACGCCCCCCCTTTCCCAGCTACACGCACGCTTTGGTGGATCTGTTCCGCAGCCTGGCAAATCCACGCGTCGGAGCGCAATGGCGCCCGTCAAATTCAGCCCCCGCTTAAATGATTTCCCTTCCAGTTCCAGCATCGACGTCGTCGCTGCCCGAGTTCAAACCAGCGGCAGGAAAGGACTGCGTGTTTGAGGCGTCGGGCCTGGCCAAGGATTACGATGACGGTCGTGTGCAGGCGCTGCGCGGCGTGGACTTTCGCGTGAGCCAGGGGGAATTTGTGGCCATCATCGGCCCCAGCGGCTGTGGCAAGACAACGCTGCTGCAGATGCTTGGCGCGCTGGATCACCCCAGTGCAGGCGCCCTGCTCTATCGCGCCAATTCCATTCCTGACCTGTCCGATCCCGCCGGTTATCGCGCCCGGGAGATTGGCTTTATTTTTCAGGCCTTCCACCTGCTGCCAACTTTTACGGCCATGGAAAATGTGCAGATGCCCATGTTTGAGACTCACCTGACTGCTGCGGAGCGCCGTGACCGCGCGGCCAGCCTGCTCAAATCTGTGGGGCTGGAACACCGCCTCAATCACTTCCCGGCAAAAATGTCCGGCGGCGAGCGGCAGCGGGTGGCGATCGCCCGCAGTCTGGCAAATGGCCCCGGAGTTCTGCTGGCGGACGAACCGACGGGCAACCTCGACAGCGAGAACACCGAGCTCATTCTCGAGCTCATCATCCGTCTGCAGAAAGAACAGCACATGACCCTGGTGCTGGTGACGCACGATGCGGGGATCGCCCGCCGGGCCTCACGCACGATCCAGATGAAGGACGGGCGTATCATCGCGGACGGCACCGCCCCACCCATTGCTTCCTGACATGACCTTTTTCACCGTCATCACCCGAGGACTTCTGCGCCGCCCGGTACGCACCGGCCTCACGCTGGGCGGCATCGCCATCGGCATTGCCGCCGTGGTGGCGCTGGTCGGAATTTCGAAAGGTTTTGAAAAAAGCTGGGGCGCAGGCGCCAAGGAACGCGGCATCGACATGGTCGTCAGCACGCTGGGGAGCGCGCTCACGCCAAAGCCTTTCAGCATGGCCGTGCGCGACCGCATCGCCAGCATGCCGGAGGTGGCCGCCACCTGCTCAGTCTTTGTGGATCTGACCAGCGTTGAAAACGCCTCCATGATGATGGTCTCCGCCCGCGAGTGGGGCGGCTTTTCGTGGAACAACCTCAAGCTGCTCTCCGGCCGCATGCCGAAGGATGCGATGGAGCCCGCCGTGGTCCTCGGGCAGACAGCGGCTGAAGCACTGAAGAAAAAGATCGGAGATCCGCTCCAGTTGGAATCCAAAGAACTGACCGTGGTCGGCATCGTGGACGGCGGGGCCCTGGTGGAGAATGGCTCGGTGGTGCTGTCCCTCCCATTGTTTCAGCAGATCACGGGGAACGAAGGCAAGATCAACATCCTCGATGTCCGCGCGGCGGGCGAGCTCAACGAGCGCCAGATGAAGCAGCTCTGCGAGAAGATCAACCACAACATTCCCGAGGCGAAGGCGGTGATTGCCAGCGAGCACATCAGCAACAGCGAGGCCTCCCGCTTCATCCGCGCCATGAGCTGGGGCACCTCGCTCCTGGCGGTGCTTGTGGGCGTGTTTGGCGTCATGAACACGATGCTGATGACCGTCTTTGAGCGCAGGCAGGAAATGTGCATTCTTCTGGCCATCGGCTGGAAGCGCGGGCGCATCACCCGCATGATCTTATGCGAGTCCGCGCTGCTCGGCCTGATGGGAGGAAGCGTCGGCGCGCTGATCGGCGTCCTCGGCGCAAAATTTCTGGAGACCCTTCCCTCGGTCCACGGGCTGCTGGAGCCGGATCTGAGCGCGCGCCTGATCCTCATTTCCGTGGCCATCTCGGTGGTCGTCGGAGTGATCAGCGGTCTGTATCCCGCCTGGCGCAGTTCACGGCTGTCTCCCAGTCTCGCTCTGCAGGGCTGAAATTCATCCAATGACATTGTCATGAAAACATTCCTACCACACCTCATCTGTGCATTCCTCGTGCTGTCTGCCAGCGCGGCCGAAAACGGCCCGTCCGCCGGCGAACTGGCGGCGCGTCTCAGCGCCCTGCAGCAGGATGGCACGTCCTTCATCCGCCTCAAAATGGAGGGCCCGCAGACAACGCTGCAGGTGCAGATCAAACAACGCCGCACACAGTCGGGCACCGAAGTCATGTATCAAATCCTGTGGCCCAAAGAACGTGCTGGCGAGGCGGTGCTGCTGCGGAAAATGGGGAGCCAGCCGCCAGCCGGGGCGCTGCTCACCCCGCCTGACACCGTGATCAAACTGGATGCCAGCCGAATGAAGGAGCGCCTGCTGGGCACTGACCTGGCCTATGCCGATGTTCTTGAAAACTTCTTTGCCTGGGAGCATCAGGCGATTGTGGGAACTGAAATCGTGGACCGCACAAGCTGCCAGGTCCTCGAATCCAAACCCGGAAAAAGTGACCGCTCGATTTATGCGGTGGTACGCACCTGGGTGGACACCCGCCGCCTCGTGCCTCTGCGGGTTGAAAAGTACAGCTCTTCAGGCCAGCTCGCACGGCGTATCGACACCACCCGGGTGGTGTCGAATGACGGCCGCTCCATCCCGGCCAACATGACCGTCCATGACGCGCAAAGAAACTCCGCCACCGAGCTCGACGGCTCAAACATCAAGCGTGGAGTGAGCTACGACGACGCCACCTTCACGGTGGAAGGGCTCAAGCAGACAGAACCACCGCGCTCCAGAGCGGACTAGCGCCTGTCTGTGGCGGGTAATCCTTCACCCCCTTCCCTCCTCTTATGCTGCACGTGATTCAGTTGCTGCTGCCGCTCTATACCGATGATCAGCCAGCCGTTCCGGCGGACGATCTGCATGCCATGGTAAAGGCAGAACTCACGAGACATTTTGGCCGCTGCATTGCGCACAAACGTTCTCCAGCGGGCGGACGATGGCTGGAGGGGGATTTAGGAAGACATGACGAAATCGTCATTTATGAGGTCATGTCCCACCTGCTGGATGCCCAGTGGTGGGACTGGTATGAGAAGGCGCTCCAGGCCAGGTTTCACCAGCGTGAGGTGCTCATTCGCACCCTGCCTCTGGCTTCTTTGTGACACAAATGACCCACGGAGAAAACCACGCTTTTCATACAACCAAAGCCTTTGATCCAAACGTTCTCCCCACGTTGCCTTTCCTCCTGCGCCGCCCTGTTTTCGTGATCTAGAATTACGTCGATGAACAATCTCTTTGCGAATGTTGAGATCAAGGGCTTCCTCACGTTTTCACAAGAACTGTTGATGGAAGGCAGAATCGAGGGGGATGTCTCCTCCACGGCCCCGCTCACCATTGGCGAGCATGCTTTCGTGAAGGGTACGGTCAACACGCGCAGCGTGGTCGTGCACGGGCATGTGGAAGGCAACATCACCGTGCAGGAAAGGTGTGATGTAAAGTCCACCGCCACAATCATCGGCAACATCACCGCTGCAACTTTTGCCATCGAGGCAGGAGCCACCTTTTGCGGCCACTCGCAGGTGAAGCAGGCGCCCTCGACCCCAAAAAACCCTCAAAAGCCCAGCCGACTCTTGTGAAAATGTCTCAGCCCGCCGCCATCACGCGTTCTCCCAACACACGACTGCGACTCGCGGTGGTGGATGATCACGCGATCATCCGCGGTGTGTTTGTGACTCTCGTGGAAGACGCTCCCGATATGATCATGGCCTGGACGGCCTCGTCTCTGGCCGAGGCTTCGGATAAGATTCACTGGGACGTGCCGGACTTTCTGGTCATCGATGTGGGCCTGCCTGATGGAAACGGCTTCGACTTCACCGCAGAGCTTCTCACCCGGCTGCCAAACCTGCCCGTTTTGATTGTATCAGCCGATGAGAACAACACCTACCCCGGGCGTGCCGCCGCCGCCGGCGCCCGGGGCTTCATTGCGAAGGAGGCTTCACTTGAACAGCTCGTTGAAGCCGTAAACACCATTCAGCAGGGCGGCCAGTGGTTCAATCATGCAGGGTAAATCCCGGGCTCACACGGCCGTCCGGGCATCTGAAAGCGAATTCTTTCATGATGGAAACCGAATCTCCAGCTCTGGCCCACCGGACGGATTTGATTGATCTGGCCTCCTTTGACGGACGCCGAACAGCGGAGCTGTGCTCCGACTACCTGGAAAAGTGCGGCCTCGAAACCGCCATCTTTGACGAAGGGAGCCTGCAGACATTCGTGTTCTTCACCAAGCCCGCCGCGAATGTGAAGGTTCAGGTGCAGGAGAAGGATTATGACCAGGCTGTGACCAGGCTCATCGAATTCGAGAAGGAGCATCCAAAGCTTGTTCCCTTCATTTATTCCTGCCCGGAATGCGGCTCATTCGCCGTGGAGTATCCTCAGTTCAGCCGCAAGTTCTTCAGCTTTTTGCTCATCGAGTGGATGAGCTCCCTTGGAGCGTTTCCAAAGCGCTGTTACTGCCGCAAGTGCCATAGCACATGGCCGCGCGGCCACCGCACAGAAATCAATCCCCTGCACCTGGAACGGCACCCGGACATGTTTGTTCCTCCACCTGCCTGACCTTTCTTCTCCGTCATCTTAATCCTTCTCTTTTCCCCTGTCATGAGCCCGAATTTCACCACCGATTATCGCCGCACAACGGCTTCCGCGGCCGAAGACATGATCAACGAAGGGGGCGCGATCCGACAGCCCTCCATGCGGGAAGCCAAGGCGGTCTTTTCCCGCCTGCACGGCCCCTGCAGTTGCCATGCCCATGCATGGCGTGACTGGCTGCACAATCCCACCACGATGTTTTGGACTGGATTTGCCACCGGCCTCGCCATTTCGCTGCTCGAGAACCATCCGCATGAAAAGATATGACCGGCTGGAAGGTACGGCAGGAACAGCCTCAGCAGGCTGCAATCTTCCACATCCATGAGGTGCTGCGCCACCTGGTGCGCTCCTGCCGGCGCATGCCGGCCCTCCTGTTCGCCAGACGTCACCCGGCATTCCGGTGGATGAGACGTGTGCTGAGAATGCACTGGGAGGCAGGAGTGAAGTTTTTTGAAATCGAAGGGGAGCAGCATGCGGCCGCCTTTGCGTATTACGCGTTCTTCGCCCTGTTTCCGCTCATACTCCTGTTTGTCACCCTGGGCTCCCAAGTTTGGGACCATGCCACGGTGGTGAACTACATCATTGGCAACCTTGGCCAATATCTGCCCTTCAACACCGCCGACCGGCATCTCGTTGATGATGCGATCCATGGGATCGTGGATGCGCGTGGCAGCGTCAGCACCCTGGCCATGCTGGGTCTCGTCTGGAGCGCCTCCCGCTTCTTTCACAGCATGGTGCGCGGCGTGAACCGGGCCTGGGAGACCATTGAATACCCCTGGTGGCAGTTGCCGCTGCACAGCCTCATGATGCTGATGATGGTGGCCAGCGCGTTGTTCATAGGAATGCTGGTGCCGCTGGCCGTCGGCTGGCTGCGGCGGATGACTCTCCTTCATCTGGAGACGTTCAACAGCCATTTTGAGCTCATCATTCTATGTGTCCCATCACTGGTGCTCTTTTATGGCATCAGCATGTTTTTCAAGTTTTCACCGCGCCGCCGCACGCGGTTCTCAGAGGTGGCTTTTTCCGCCTTCCTGACCACCCTCCTGCTGCAGGGCTGCCGTTATTTGTTTGAACGCTACGTGTATCATCTGAGCAATTTCAACAGCGTCTATGGAGCTTTCGCGGTGGTGATCGTGCTCCTGGTGTGGATCTACCTGTCCGGCGTCATCATCATGTATGGCGGCTGCCTGTGTGCGGCCCAGGCCAGGGTCTTTGGCCGGTCAGCGCGGATCCCGGTGCGGCACAGGCGCCATGTCATTGACTACTGGCCGCGCAGGCACAGGTAGCTCAGCGTCCGGCCTTCCGAACAATAAGGCGGCGGAGGCGGTGCCGGAGAGATTCTTTCTTCTGACGCTTTGAATCGGTCGCAAATTCCACCCGGTAACCGTTCATCGAATCCCAGGCATCCTGGTTCCAGGTGTCGTCAAAAACGAGGGTCTTCCCCTCCTCGCAAAGGAACATCTGGCTGGCGACTTGAAAACGCATCTCCTCACTTGCCTCAGGAACAAGCTGGTCGCGCTCCGAACGGAGCACACCGGCCCAGGTGACGCGCAGGGAGGACACATGCGGCCTGGGCAGAAAAACAGAAGAGACCGCCTTCAGGAAACTCGCAACGCTGTCTCTCATGCTCCCCGCCCACTGCTGAACACGACCATGGCCGGCCATTCCCTTGAAGAGGTTCCAGTCGTACTGATGCTGAGTGATGTTCATGAGAGCAAGCGGGGTGTTAAAAGTACCACGCAATCGTGCTTGGCCACGGAGGTGGATGCGTGGTTTCGCGGAAAGGCGATAAAAAAAACCCGCCCATTACGGGCGGGTCTGGCAGCCTGGACTGAACCTCGAAACAAGGCTTACTTGGCCTCAAGCTCTTTGATCTTGTCGAGATGCGCACGCAGCGTGGGCAGGGTCTTGCTGGCCCAGGATTTCACATCGGCATCCGAGGCATTTTTTTCCGCGTCTTCAAAGGAGGAGATGGTGTTTTTGTGGGCCTTTTCCAGATCGCTCAGGAAGGCCTTGTCAAAGCCCTTGCCGCTCTCTTTTTCAAGATCCTTGAAGGTGCTTGCGTCACTGGGGTCAATGACCGCGGAAAGCTCGACGTTTTTGGAGGCGGCGAGCGAGGAGAGCTCCGAATTGGCCTTGGTGTGGTCGGCGACCAGCATCGTGGCGAGATTTTTCACATCAGCGCGTTCCGCCTTCTGGGTTCCGAGCGTGGCGATTTTCACTTCGGCCATGCCGGACGCGCCGGCTTCCTTCACGAACTTTTCATCGTGGGAATTCAGGCTGGATTTCTTGTTTTCCGCGCTGGCAAGGGTGGTCAGGCTTCCGGCGGCGACGGCGAGCAGGATGGCGAAGGTGATGGGGTTTGATTTCATGGTGTCAGGGGTGGTTTGTTTGTGAATGCGGAGATCTGTTTGAATGTCTCCTGCGTCAAAGAATCGGAAGGGCCTTTTCATGCGGATGGCCCCACCACCGCAGACGCCCCTTCCTGATGTCGAAATCAGGGCGGCAGACACATGCCAAAAAAGAGTCCTGACCAACAGGGGGTGTCGGCCAGGACTGGAGGCGTTTCGGTTGCTCAGTCCATCGCTGGTCGAGCTGCTTTTCGCGCCTCATTCATGAATCGCAGGGTGCGCTCAAGTGGATGGGTTTCGCCTGGTGAAAAATCCGCCTGAATCGGGTAGGAGGCGGGGTTTCCCCCGCCGTCCTCCCACACCACCGGACGTGCGGTTCCGCATCCGGCGGTTGAGTTGAAGAGTTTGTGTTCATGGTCTGACCTGACGCTGCCAACGTTGGATGGTTTCGAGCAGGAAC
>NZ_JBGAFO010000016.1:0-138601 GCF_044227185.1 Prosthecobacter sp.
TGTAGCGTTTTGCTTCTGACTTCCTTCGGACCCAGCCTCGCGGCTGACGCCCTTGTCTTTCGGCTAGCACTTCCCCTTGCCGGGTGTGCGGCGGACTTGAACCGCCAAGTGAGTGCGCCCTGCCGGGCGCACCAAAAAAAGGCCGCCTGCTGAAACGCAAGGCGGCCTGTATGAATCCAAACTGGCGGAGCGGACGGGGCTCGAACCCGCGACCTCCAACGTGACAGGCTGGCGTTCTAACCAACTGAACTACCGCTCCTTTGCCGTTTGGGGGCGCGATATTAAACGCTCCCCTCCGGCTGGCAAACGGAAACTTCAATGCATGACAAATTTCATCACGGCACCTCTTCACCCGATCCGGTGTAGTACCAGCCGGTGACCTTGCCATTCAGAACCAGAGCCTGCGCTTCCACCGGCTGCAGTCCAAAGATGGTCTTCACATTGCACTCCACTCTCACGGCCCACCCCTGCTTGCCCTGAATCATGGCGGGCTGCGGCTCCTGCCAGCGGGTGATGTTCTCCGGCAGAATCTCCGTGACCTGCCCGCGCTTCATGCTCGCGAGCAGCAGGGGGTACGCACCGGCGGCGTCCCGCACGGGCTTGCCGCTGGCATCCGCCTCGCTGCTGGAGGGTGCCGCCTCCGCCACGGGCGCCGCGGCCCTGGCCTGCGCCTTCTTCGCCGCGATGGCCTTGAGCTCCTCCGCCCGCGTGATCTTCCACTTCTCATACACGTCATTCAGCCGCGCCTTCAAATCCGTGCCATCGATGGGAAGCTGCGCACGTGCGGGCGAGGTAACTGTGGGGGCAAGGGTGAGGATGCCATTGTCCGCGCTCAGCGCATAGGCCACGCCTCCGGCCGCGATCTTGCTCGCGCCCACGCTCATTTTAAACATCGCATCCTGCAGCAGCTTCACCTCCCGCGGAAAGGCGGACACCGGGATCTTCAGCCAGTTGCCCGTCAGCGCCTCGATGGGCTCAAACTTCGGCCCAGAGGAGGCAGGCGCGGACGCCGGTGCCGCGGGTGCCACGGGCTTTTCCACCGCCTTGGGCGTGTCCACCACCGCCGGTTTCACAGGCGCGGGCATCTCCTTGACCACCGGCTTTTCCTCCACCACCACCGGCTTCACCGTGGCGGTCTTCGGCTTCACCGGCGGATTGAGACTTTTGAAAACCATTTTCTGTCCCGGAGGCGCCCCGAAGTAGTCATAGGCCAGGAAGGCGCCGGCAAGGATGAGGATCGTGAAGAAGAGTGATTTCATGGGAGGTTGGGGGATGAGGGCTGCGTCACGCACTGTCGCATGATGCAGCGATTGAGTACTTCAATTTCTTGGGCCGGCAGTTACATTTTTCTGTCAAGATTGCGTAAAGAGCCCCGGTGGACGCGATTACTTGCGGTGGCGGACGCCTGCGCTAAATACCGCTCATGCCCCAGCCCAACCTGCTCCTCGGAGTGAACATCGACCACGTCGTGACCTTGCGTCAGGCTCGTTACCGCACCCTGCCAGACTCCCCCAATGCGGAGCCTTCCGTACTGGCGGCCGCCTTGGCTGCGGAGGCCGCAGGGGCTCACTCCATCACCGTGCATCTGCGCGCCGACCGCCGGCACATTCAGGACGCGGACGTGTTTCTCCTGCGCAAAAACATCGGCACCAAGCTGAACCTGGAGATGGGCAACACCCGGGAGATTCTGGAAATCGCCCTGAAGGCCCGCCCGGACTTCGTCTGCATGGTCCCGGAAAACCGCGAAGAAGTCACCACCGAGGGCGGCCTGGACGTGGCCGGCCAGCGCGAGGCCCTGCGCAGCACCGTGAAGGCGCTCAGCGACAACGGCACCCGCGTGAGCATGTTCATCGACCCCGATCTCGATCAGGTGCGCGCCAGCGCTGAGATCGGCGCGGCCATGATCGAGCTGCACACCGGCACCTTTGCCAACCACACCGGCGCCGAACGTGCCGCCGAAGTGGCCCGCCTCCGCGCCGCGGCAGAACTCGGGCAGAGCCTCGGCCTCCAGATCAATGCCGGACATGGCCTCACCACCAAAAACCTCCCCGACCTCTGGCCCGTGCCGCATCTGGCGGAGCTGAACATCGGCCACCACATCGTCTCCCGCGCCGTCTTCATCGGCCTGCAGGAGGCCGTGCGCGAGATGCTCGCCGTCATGGCCACCTACGGCAAGTGATCCCGCCCCGCATGAAGCCCACCGGCATTGGCATCGACCTCGTGGAAGTGTCCCGCATCCGCGACATGCTGGAGCGCCATGGCCAGCGCTTCAAAGAGCGCACCTTCACCGCCGGTGAGATCGCCTACTGCGACGCCTGCGCCGAACCCGCCATGAACTACGCCGCACGTTTTGCCGCCAAGGAAGCCGTGGCCAAGGCCCTGGGCACCGGCATCTGGGCGGAAGGCGTGAACTGGACCGACATCGAAGTGCTGCGCGCCGAAAGCGGCAGGCCCTCCATCGTTCTTCACGGCGCCGCCAAAGAGCACGCCGGAGAGGCCACCTGCCTCGTCAGCCTCACGCACACCCGTGAGCTGGCCATGGCGCAGGTGCTGCTCGCGTGAGCTTTTTCTTTCCACGTCCCACCCCCGCCGCTACAGTTCGGCCATAAACACATGCGACGCGCGATCTACCCCGGCAGCTTCGACCCCATCACCAACGGCCACCTCGACGTACTGCAGCGTGCAGCAGGCATTTTTGACAACCTCATCATCGCCGTCGCCCGTGACAACGCCAAGCAGAGCCTCTTCACCGTGGAGGAGCGCGTGGAGCTCATCCGCAGCGCCGCCGCCGAGATCCCCGGTATCGAGGTCATGCCCTTTGACGGCCTGCTGGTGAATTTCGCCCGCAAGCACCAGGCCTGCGCCCTCGTCCGCGGCCTGCGCGCCGTGTCAGATTTTGAATTCGAGTTCCAGCTCGCCCTCATGAACCGTAAGTTAGAGCCGAACCTCGAAACGCTCTTTCTCATGCCGCGCGAAGAATACACCTACATCAGCAGCCGCCTCGTAAAGGAGATCTGCCGCCTGGGCGGGCACATCGAGCAGTTCGTCCCCCCCAACGTCGTCACCGCCCTGCGCAACAAGCTCCAACTGACCTGAGAGCCTTGCAAAAGCCGCCCCTCAACCCGGAACTTTAAACCTCAAACTTTAAACTCCTTCTTCATGCACCGCCCCTTTTTCATCGACCTCCGTTCCCTGCCGGATGGCGGCAAGGACATCTCCGGCCAGGAGCTGCCCTCTTTCTTTGCCCTCGACCCCACGGACACCATCAAGGCCGTCTCCCCGCTGAAATACGACCTCCACGTGGAGCGTGACGGCGGCGACCTCCTCATCAGCGGCCGTCTGGAGGCCACCTTCAGCCTGGAATGCGGTGCCTGCCTGGAGCGCTTCGAGCAGCGCGTGGAGCTGGACGACTACAGCTCCGAAATCGAGATTGGAAAGGATGACACGATCAACTTGACGGATACGCTCCGGGAAGATACTCTGCTCGCCCTTCCGAGCTACCCACGCTGCGATGCTGGCAATGTCCATCCTCGTCAGTGTCCCGCCGAAGGCAGGTTTGAACCGGCGCTGGAGACAGCGCCTGACGAACCTCAAAGTGCGGGTCCGGGTGTGTGGGAGGCATTGAACAAGCTAAACTAGACCAGAACAGACCCCACCTCGATACTCTCATGGCCAATCCCAAGCGCAGACAATCCAAGAGCCGCCAACGCATGCGTCAAGGCGCAAACCGCTGGAAAGCGCCCACCCTCAAGAGCTGCCCTGAGTGCGGCACCACCGTCCCCGGCCACGTCGCCTGCCCTTCCTGCGGCTACTACCGCGGCCGCCAGGTGATCTCCAAGGTCGCCGGCGAGAGCTGATTCCGTTCTTGTTCAGATCATTTCCAACCCCGCCCGGTTCCACCTGGCGGGGTTTTTTCGTTTTCCTCATCCCATCGGCCTGCAACCAAGATGCCGCGGCGTGAAGAACGGCTCCGCAGATTTCCTTATTCGCCCGTCCGCCTTGAGGCGGTGAAGAAGGGCGGGCCTGCCCATGAGTGCGGATGCCCCTTTATAAGCGCCGGTCAAGGTTTCTGATGTGCCGCAAGGCGGGAGCTGGCTTCCTTTTCCACCCATGCACGCAGCCGCCATGGCTCGCCTCTTGCTGCTTCGTGAAAACCTACCATTTGCGCCCCCGCTTCATCCGTGTATGAAGCCTATCCCCCGGAGATTTCTGGAAACCTTCTTGAAAAACCCGAATTAATTAGCAAAACTTAAATAATCTATCCTCATGGACGAACTCACCATCTCGCGCGTCATCGGACGCGAAATCATCGACTCTCGCGGCAATCCCACTGTTGAAGTGGATGTTTACATCGAAGGCGGTGCCATGGGCCGTGCGGCCGTCCCCTCCGGTGCATCCACCGGCGAGCACGAAGCGCTGGAACTGCGCGACGGCGACAAGAAGCGTTTCCTGGGCAAGGGCGTGCTGAAGGCCGTCGATGCCGTGAACAACGAGCTGGCGGACGCCCTCATCGGCGCTGATGCGCAGGATCAGGTGGGGATCGACAACGCCATGCGGGAAGTGGACGGCACGAAGACGAAGGCCAAGTGCGGCGCGAACGCCATCCTGGGCGTCTCCCTGGCCGTGGCCAAGGCCGCTGCCGCCACCCTGGGCCTGCCCCTTTACAAATACGTCGGCGGCCCGAACGCCAAGGTCCTTCCCGTGCCGATGATGAACATCATCAACGGCGGCGCGCATTCCGATGCCCCGATCGATTTCCAAGAGTTCATGATCATGCCCAAAGGCGCCCCGACTTTCTCTGAGTCGCTGCGTTATGGCGCTGAAGTGTTCCATTCCCTCAAGAAGATCCTGCACGATCTGGGCCTCAGCACCGCCGTGGGTGACGAAGGCGGCTTTGCCCCCACGCTGAAGAGCGCCGACCACGCCCTGGAAGTCATCGCCCAGGCGGTGGACAAGGCCGGCTACAAGCTGGGTGAAGACATCTTCATCGCGCTGGACGTGGCCTCCTCCGAGTTCTTCGACAAGGCCAAGAACAAGTATGTCTTCAAGAAGTCCGACAAGTCCGAGCGCACCGCCGCAGAGCTGGTGGCCTACTACGCCGAGCTCAAGAAGAAGTTCCCCATCATCTCCATCGAAGACGGCTGCGCCGAAAACGACTGGGCAGGCTGGGGCACCATCACGAAGGAACTGGGCGCCACCACGCAGCTCGTGGGCGACGACCTCTTCGTCACCAACGTGGAATTCCTGCAGAAGGGCATCGACCAGAAAGTCGCGAACTCCATCCTCGTGAAGGTGAACCAGATCGGCTCCCTGACCGAAACCCTCGACGCCGTGGATCTGGCCCACCGCCACGGCTACACCGCCGTCATGAGCCACCGCTCCGGCGAAACCGAAGACTACACCATCGCCGACCTCGCCGTGGCCACAAACTGCGGCCAGATCAAGACCGGCTCCATGAGCCGCAGCGACCGTATCGCGAAGTACAACCAGCTTCTGCGCATCGAGCAGGAACTGGGTGAGAACGCGATCTTCGGCGGCCGCATGAAGGTCTAATCCCTCCCCTCATCATCTCATGAACTACCGAGAAGTGCGCGCATCCGAACCCCAGACCCGCTGGGAAGGCTGGGTGCGCGCATTCCTCAAAGTCGGCCGCTTTGTACTGCTGCTCCTCGTCGTCCCCGTGGTGTATGTCCTGTGTGACAACCCCATCGACACGCAGCACGCCATGCGTACCAAGCTGGACCAGCTCAAAGAGCAGCGCGACAAGCTGCAGTCCGACCGCGACAAGCTCCTGCGCCGCATGGAGTGGATCAAGAACGACAATGCCTACCTCGAGATGGCCGCCCGTGACCGCCTGCATCTGCAGAAAGAAGGCGAGTTTGTGCTGAGGTTCTAAAGAGGTCAAGGAATCGTCAAGGAGTCAAGGCGCGCCGCCAAAGGACAATCGTCCTCGTCCTCCTACTCGAACTCAGCTTGCCCTCCTGCCCTTTCTTGTGCTGCCGTTCACGGAGAGACTTGGGGGCCCGCGAGTCGCACACCGAGTGTGCGAACCACTTCGCGCTGGATTCAGCAGCACCCCAACGCAAAAAGCCAGCCGGCGAACCGACTGGCTTTTTTGAAAGCTTTGACTGGCTCCGAGATTACTCGGCGTTTTCTTCCACGTAGCGAACGACGTCGCCCACGGACTGAAGCTTCTCAGCCTCTTCGTCAGGGACGTCGATGCCGAATTCTTCTTCGAAGGCCATCACCAGCTCGACGGTGTCGAGGGAGTCGGCACCGAGATCTTCGATGAACTTGGCTTCGGAAGTGACCTGCTCGGGATTCACGCCAAGCTGTTCAACGATGATGTCTCTGACTTTTTCTGTGATGTTCTCTGCCATAGATGGGGGTTGTTGGGATGGGGCGGAGCTTTAGCGGCTGAGTTTGCTTTGGCAAGGGGAAATTCCCGCCTTTTTCAAACTCAATGAAATGCTGCTATTTCTCTGTTTCCGGGGATACGGATTCAGCGCTCTCTGTTTCGCTGACTTTTTCAATCAATTCCCCGCTAAAACGGGACATCAGGCGGTCCAGCACACGGCCCGCACCGTCAAATTTGAGGTCATCGATCACTGCGCGCTTTTCCCTGCCGCCCTCCGTGCGGTGCCACACATACGCCAGCGCCTGGTGCTCCCACTTGCGCTTGTCCACCCGGCACACGTCCGCATAGCGGATCGTCACTCCCTCAGGCGTGACCCAATGGTCCGCCTCCGCGCGCAGCATCTTGCGCCGGTTGAGCAGGACGACGATGCCCACCACCGCGGCACCAGCAAAGCAGCCGTAGGCATAATAGAACTGCTCGGCGATCTCCCGGTCGCTGTAGAGTTTTGGATCCTCCTCCCAGCCGTTTTGCGCGGCGTAGGTGGCCCAGCGCGGGACATCGCCATCCACGCCGGTGGGCATGCCTTTGGCCCTGGCATCCTCCATCCACTGCTCCAGACGCCCCTCTTTTTTAGCCGCCTCAAAGGAGGGCAGAAACTGCTTCATGAACTGCTCCTTTTTGCGCGCCAGCTCCACCTTCTTCGGGTAGCCCCAGATGCCATCATACAGAAACATGCCGCCGAAAATCAGAAACAGCGCCGCCAGCGGCCCCATGCGCCGGTAATAGTACCAGGGCGCAATGCGGCAGATGATCGGCTCCGAAGCCGGCGGAGGAGAAGTGGGGGCGGCGGTTTCCATGCAGGGGGTGATTCAATCGCAGGCGTGAGGGGAAGCAACACGGGATTTTGTGTGACAAACTACGCGCACTTTTGGAATGTGGCAGCGCTTCCCAAGGTGGCGGCGGAGCGTAATCATTTGGAAACAAAAGTTCCTTCGAACGACACCACCATGTACTTTGACCCCCTCTATCTCCTCCTGCTCTTCGGCACGATGGCGCTTTCCATGTGGGCCTCCTGGCGCGTGAAGAGCGCCTACTCCCGCTACTCTCAGGTACCCGCGCGCTCCGGCTTTTCCGGGGCGCAGATCGCGCAGCGCATCCTGGACCTCAATGGCATCACCGACGTCATCATCCGCCCCATCCGCGGCCAGCTAAGCGACCATTACGATCCCTCCAACAAGCAGCTCATGCTGAGCGAAGAAAACTACTACGGCACCAACGTGGCCGCCCTGGGCGTGGCGGCGCATGAGTGCGGGCACGCCATCCAGCATCAGCAGCTCTATGCCCCGCTGCAGTGGCGCATGGCGGCCGTGGGCATCACCACCATCGCCGGGCAGATCATCCCCATCGCGGGCATGGGCCTGATCTACTTCATGCCCCGCGTCGCCCTGCCCATCCTGGCCGCATGCTTCGGCATTGTGATGCTCTTCCAGCTCATCACCCTGCCGGTGGAGTTTGACGCCACCGCCCGCGCCAAGCGCGTGCTGGCCAGCACCGGCGCCGTGGCCCCCGGCGAGGAAACCGCCGCCATGAGCAAGGTCCTGGACGCCGCCGCCCTGACCTACGTGGCCGCCTTCATCAGCGCCCTGGCCACCTTCCTTTACTACATCATGCTCCTGCTCGGCGGGCGCAGGGATGACTGAGCACCGGCCCAGCCCGGCGCTGCCGCACAAGGTCAGATAGGTCCTCTACGACCTATTTGACCTCCACGGCCTTTTCTCCCCCCCAGGAGCGGTGCGCCAACAACCGAGAACCACACACAACAAACCAAGAACCGGGCCCGACACCGCGTATGCCCTCCCATGCTGCGCCATGTTTTGCTCGCTCTCGCCCTTCCCTCCCTCGTCCTGGCTGAAGAGGTGCCCACGCTCCGTGGACTGAGCCGTACGAACCTCCTCGCATACCACGCCAAGGACGGCACCGTAAAGACCGCCACCACGCCCGCGGAGTGGGAATCCCGCAGAAAAGAGGCGCTGGCGGGCTTTCAGCAGGTGGCCGGTCCCCTGCCCGGCCCGGAGATGCGCTGTGCTCTGGACCCGCAGGTGCTGGAGGAGGCCGACTGCGGCAGCTACGTGCGGCGTCTCATCACCTACACCTCCCAGCCCGGCGGCAAAGTCCCCGCTTATCTCTGCATTCCCAAAACAGCGCTGGCCGGGAAGAAAGCGCCCGCCGTGCTCTGCCTGCACCCCACGGAGAACAAGATCGGCTTCAAAGTCGTGGTCGGTCTCGGCGGCAAGCCGCACCGCCAGTATGCGCAGGAGCTGGCTGAGCGCGGCTTTGTCACGCTTTCCCCCAGCTACCCGCTGCTGGCAGATTACCAGCCGGACCTCAAGGCCCTCCACATGCCCAGCGGCACCATGAAGGCCATCTGGGACAACCTCCGTGGGCTCGACTACCTGGACTCCCTGCCCTACGTGGATCGCAGCCACGGCTACGCGGCGATCGGTCACTCCCTGGGCGGACACAACGCCATCTTCACCGCGGTGTTTGACGACCGCCTCCAGGTCATCGTCTCAAGCTGCGGCTTTGACTCGCTGCTGGACTACAAAGGCGGAAACATCCAGGGCTACGTGCAGGAGCGCTACATGCTGCGCATGGCGGACTACCTTGGCCACCCGCAGGACTGCCCCTGGGACCACTACGAACTCGTCGCCTGCCTGGCCCCGCGCCACGTCTTTGTGAACGCCCCGCTGCGCGACAGCAACTTCGTCTGGCAGAGCGTGGACCGTATCGCAGCCGCAGCTCTGCCCTTGTTCAGGCTCCACCACGCCGAGCCCCGCCTGCAGGTGGCGCACCCCGATTCTGACCACGATTTCCCTGATGCAGAGCGCTATGCCAGCTACGAAGTGATCAAGCGCGTGCTGCAACCGCCTGCTCAGTGACCAGCAGCCGCCTGCTCAATAACCCCCACCAGCTTCGGGCACAGCACCGAGTGGGAAAACTCCGCTCCCAGCTCCCTCGCCGCCGTGTTCACCGGCCGCGGCCCCAGCTCCATCGCCTCGCGAATCTGCTGCACGATGGCCGGCACATCCCCGTTCCGCGCCACGCGGCCATGCGCGGGATCATTCAGCCGCCGCGCCAGGTCGGCGCCGTGGCTTTGATCCGGCCCGATGAAGAGAAACGGAATGCCCAGCGTGAGAATGTTGTAGATCTTGCAGGGGTGCACCATGCCCACAAAGGGATCCCCCATCACCACCAGATGCAGGTCCGCCGCGGAGAGCGAACCCGACAGTTTTTCCATGGGCTGATACGGCAGGCAGGTGATGTTTTTCAGCGCCTGCGCCTGAGCAAAGGCCTGCACTTTTTTGAACTCGCTGCCACCACCCACAAACAGAAAGTGCAGCCGCTCCTCTCCCTTCAACTGCTCCGCCGCCGCCAGCACGGCATCCAGCGGGTGGCAGGGGCTGTGATTGCCCGAATACATCACCACAAATTTGCCGGTGAGCCCATGCTCCGCGCGGAAGGCCTCCCGCGCAGCCACCTCGTACTGGATCGCCTGATCGTGCGACCACGGCGCATCGGTGTGGATCACCTCAGACCGCACGCCCTTGGCCGCGATGCGGTCCGCCATGAAGCGGTCCAGCGCGATGATGCGCGAGGCGCGACGGAAACTCCAGTTCTGGACAAACGTCAGCGCGCGCTCCGCGAGCCCACCCGCCTTCAGCCACCCCGCCGCCACGGCTTCATCGGGATTCAGATCCATCACCCACGGCACCACCGCGCCGCCCTTCAGCCGTGCCATGACCGTGCCAAGCGTGGAAATCAGCGGCGGCGAAGTGAGGCACACCGTGACATCCTGCCGCGGCAGGAAGAGCAGGATGCGCGTGGCATTGGCCCAGAAGATGCCGAAATCCAGCAGCCGCCGCCACTTGGCCTTCTTCCCCAGCCCCGGCGTCCAGATGCGGCGGATGTCAATACCCCGCCACATCTCCCGCACCGGGTAGCGCACATCCGGATCGTCATACCCCCGCGACGCCGCCACCACCGTGACCCGGTGGCCATCTTTGACCAGCTCATCCGCCAGATCCGTGAGATGCTGCGCCGTAGCCACATGATCCGGATGGAAACACTGGTTGAGCAGAAGGATTCTCATGACTTGTCTGCGCCGCCTGCGGGAGACACATCCCGGCTCTTCTGGTCGCAGGTTGAGACGTGCGTTCGCCTGCAAGAATAAGTCCCGGTTACTTGCGCACCTTGCTGAGCACCCACGTGGCAAACCACCAGCCCATCATGGCATAGGAGAACAAGATCACCTCCACCAACGAGCGGTAGCCCACAAAAAGGGTCATGGTCATGTAACCATAAAACATGGGTGCCATGGTCTCAGGTGCAGACCAAAAAAGCGGGCTGGGAAGCCGGGCGAGCCGCCCGTAAAACCAGCCGCCGAGGACGACCGCTATGTAGCCCCAGCTGATCCAGAATTCCCCCACGATAGTGAAGGTTAGAGAGGCCTGGGAGGCCAGCAGCTTTTGCAGCGAGAATCCGGGGTCCTCCGGTTTGTTGGGCCAGATCAGGCGGGGGATGGGCCGGACGAGAATATACAAGAGGAGCTTGTGGTACACATAGTCGAGCTTGTTGGGAATGATCTGCACGGACTGGGCCAGGCGCAGGATGTTGTCATCCACGTGGATGCCAGCCGGACCGGAGCCCATCTTGTAGCCTCGCAGCGAATACATCGCGGCGCGCCCGGCTGTCTCCATGCCGACCTCTCCCATTCCGATGGTTCGCGTGAGAATCATGACCTGCATGAGCCAGACGAGAAGGCCGATGAGAGCGGCCACCACGGTCATCTTGACCAGCTGCACCTTTCGCTGGTCAAGAATCCAGTACAAAAGAGCGGCGCCGAGGCAAACGCCGACAATGCGGCGGGAGCCTCCCTGCGCCAGGAAGAGCAGGAAGGTGGCGGCCAGCAGCATGGTGAGAACCGTGGTGGGGTGAAACCAAGA
The DNA here is from genome assembly GCF_044227185.1 of Prosthecobacter sp. GTDB lineage: Bacteria > Verrucomicrobiota > Verrucomicrobiia > Verrucomicrobiales > Verrucomicrobiaceae > Prosthecobacter. The sequence goes on from NZ_JBGAFO010000016.1 coordinate 11,362, forward strand.
CCGGCGCCGGGCCATCACGACGGCCAGCGTGGGCAGGAGATAGCCGAAATAGGACAAATGGTCGATGAAGGCATCCACCCCCCCCAGAGCGCCACGCCCCCATGGCACAGCCCAGCGGGAATTGAACACGCTGCCAAACATGAGGGCCAGGTTAAACTTGCATGGAATGGCAAATCGCAGCATGGCCAGGGTGAAGCACAGCAGGATGATGGGCATGAGGTGATCGCTGCTGAGACGGAATTTGCACACGTTCAGCAGCCCTTTGGGAAGGTCCCACGGGCGCCCCATGGTGCCCCACCAGTACGCGCAGGTGCACAATGAAATAATGCCGAAGGCCTTTGCCGCACCGGCATGATTGACGAATTCCATCTCATAACTGCCGGTCACCATGTCCAGCATCAGCCAGTAGGCCGGGGCCATGCCAATGATATTTTCCGTGCGGAGGATGTAGCGCAGATTGATGGTGGCGGCTGCAAGGGGCGCCACCGCAAAACCAGCGATCATTGCAAGCGCAGAAGAACGCAGCGCACCCGGGGTCTGCACATTCTCAGGCATCAGCCCCATGGCCAGCGCGAAGGCGATGAGATTGCTGATGATGCCAAGTCCGGGAAAGAAAGTTTGGACCTCCTGCTGGCCCGCTTGGGCTGCGCCGTAGGCGCGCCGCGTGCCGCCCATGCTGACGCTGTAGGGGATGCGCGCAGGCCTGCCCGCGGGGCCTGGCCGTGCAGGGGAAGTGGAAGAGGGATTCATGTGCCGATGCGAAAGGCGTGTGGGATTCTACCGCGAAACAGAAAAAGAAACATCGACAAGTTGGAGCGTGCGAGTGTTGGGAAAAACAACATAAAAATCGGCGCCTCAGCGCGAAGAATGCGTTGCAGCCAGCAACGTCTCGATGCGCTGGCTGATCAGCGTCTCAAACGAGCGCCAGGTCCACTCCTGCACTCTGCGCCGCCCGGCCCGGCCCATCTCCGCCAGCGCCGTCGGCTGGCTCAGGCCCCATTCGAGGGCGGAGGCCAGTGCGTCATTATCCTGGGCCGCAAAGAGGCGGGCCTGTTCGTCAGTCACGAACCCCGCCGCACCGCTGTGCAGGCTGGCCAGCACGGGCGTGCCGCAGCTCAGCGCCTCCTGAATGACGAGGGCAAACCCCTCCGCCAGCGCGGGCAGCACCAGGGCGTCTGCCTTCAGATAGATGTCCCGCAGATCCTCACGCGGCAGGCGCGGCCGGTGCTCATACAGGCCGGCGTAATCCTGCAGGAAGGAGGCGCTCAGGTGCATTTCCCCCACCAGCAGCAGCTTGTGGGTTTTATAGGCGCCTAGCTGCTTCCAAACCTGCAGGAGACGGTGGGCCCCTTTGCGCGCGGAGATGTTGCCCACAAAGACCACCGTTTTGGAAGAGGCTTCGGCGCGCGGCGCGTCCAGCCAGGTCGTTTCACTTCCAAAAGGCGTCACCGAAATCCTGGCCCCATCCACACCGGCATCCAAAAGGGTCTGTCTCACAAACTGGGAGGGGCACAGGATCACGTCTGCCAGGGCGATTTCCTCCAGCTTGTAACGCAGGCGCCGCGGCTGGAATTCAAAGGGGTCAAAGGTGGACCGGCACACGCCGGGATACTGCGCCCCCTCGCTCTGCAGGATGCGGTACAGCGTCTCATGGTGCACGGTGGGCAGGTGGTACACACAGGAGGCCCCCATGCGGCTGGCTCTGCGAAACACATGCCGGCAGCCAAATTCACGGCCGATGACGATGCGCGTCTCCGGCGACACCTGCCGCTCCGCGTGGCGGTCCACCCGCTCAAAAAAGGCGTCATGTGCCAGGATCACGGACTGATGCACTCCCAGCATCATCTCCAGGCTGCGGCGCATGTCCGGCCAAAAGTGGCGCTCCACCCAGCGGCGGCGCAGGCGCACGGGTTCTCGGCGCAGGCCGCGGCGCAGCGCGGGAATCATGCGCAGCAGCCCATGCTCGAGCGGGGTGGGTATCCAGCTCGTGACCAGGGAGCCGGGCTGTCCGGCTTTATCCAGGGCGTATTCGATGTGGTGTTCATCCACCGGCATGACCGGTGCGACGTGAAGAATTTTGGGCATTCGGGGGGGGGGATTTCATGCGTGTGATTCGAAGCTCCAGCAAGCGTAAGGACAGCATCAGCTCTGCCAGCATCCGTTGAAAGGCGTAGAACAGCCCGGCACGGCCGTCCAGAATGAGCCTCTTCCCCAGCAGTGTGTAGCCCGGCACCAGCAGCGGCGCGCACCACACCCACCGGCGGATTCTGTCCGCCTTGTTCAATTCCTGCGGCATCGCTGCGATCAGTTTTTGGGCTTCTGCGTCCGCGTATTTGAGCTGCGCCACAAACCAGCGCGAGAGCGGTTTGCGGTCGTCGTGCAGGATTTTGGCGTGCAGCCTGCGGCATTCCCCAGAGATGCTCACGCGATGCCCATGGCCATCATCGCGATAGGTGCCTGAGGCTCGGCGGTAGAGAACCGTGCGCGGCGGGTAGAGCGAGGCGCGCAGCGGCCGGCCGTACACGCAGTAGACGAACTGTGCAGTCAGCCCCATGACCTCCGGCCCCGGCTGCAGCGCGGTCACTTCGGAAATCCACGCATCCGTGAGCACGTAGTCGGCATCCAAAGAGAGCACCCACTCCGTGCGCACCTGCTCCAGCCCGAAATTGCACTGGCGGGCAAAGGTGTCGAAGGGCCGCTCCAACACTCGCACCTGCGGAAATTCGCGCACGATGTCCAACGTCGCGTCCGTGCTGCCACTGTCGATGATCACGATGTCCCGCGCCCATGCGAGGCGCTGGAGGGTGCGCCGCAGGTTGGGCTCTTCATTGAAGACAATGATCAGTGGAGTGATGTGCGTCAGGTCCATCCGCGTCGCAGTCAGAGTTTCTCCAAGGCCGTCCCCTTGGCGGCGACGATGTTGGCGTACTGGCGGTCTGGCAGGTTGGCGATCAGCGCATCAAATGCCGGTTCTGCCAGCGTGGCGAGGTGCCCGTCTTTTAACGTAAAAAGGCGGAAGCCTAGCGCCACTAGGTTGTCCAGATACGCACGGGGTGAAGCGCCGCCCGCAGCCCTCATGCCCTGCGGCCAGAATTCAGACATCATCATCACGTTTGGGGAGCGCCGCAACGTCTCCTGCGCCCCTGTCAGCACCAGCGGCTCGCAGCCCTGCACGTCGATCTTGATAAAATGGATTTCGTGTACGCCCATTTCGCCCAGCACACTGTCCAGGCAGCGCGTCTGGATCTGCAGGCTGTCGCTGGAAAGGTCGGAGGCGTAGAGGCGGTTGTCCCCCTTGTTGTCCTTGTTGAGGTGCAGCTCCGCCTGCCCGTCGCGGTCAGACAGGGCCAGCGGGTAGATCTGGCTGGCGGCGCCGCCGGCGTTTGCGGCCACGGTTTTTTCCAGAAAGGCGCGACTGTGCGGATTGGGCTCAAAGCTGATCACCCTGCCGTCTGGCGCGGCCAGGCGCAGGGCCATCGCGGTATAGATGCCCACATTGGCACCCACATCCACCACCACCATGCCAGGCCTGCAGTGGTCCTGGAAAAAGCGCAGCTCGTCCTTCTCATACACGCCCAGCGCCGACGCGCCGGACACCACGGGGTCATCCGGGTCCAGGCAGACCACTGCCTGCCCGATCTTGATGCGCTCCGGCAGCATCCACAGCAGGACGCGGTTGGCCAGCTTCTTCAGCGGTCGGGGCTTGAGCAGGACGGTATAGACAAACTCCGGGAAATTCATGAGGTCGGATGCAGATGGAAGGGGGATCAGTTTTTGACGCCGCGCACGGCGGCCTTGAGCACGCGCACATCGTGGCGCAGCTCCTTGCGCAGCATGTAACGGCAGATGGCGGTGATCAAAATGACGAGGGAGAACACTTTGACCGGCGTGGGCGCGCGGAGTTCATTTTCCAGCAGCACCACCGCACCGAAGCTGACGAGCAGTTCCGCCGCGATCATGGCCAGAAAGCCCAGCCACGGGCTGCGGACCTCCTCAGCCGCTCCTTCCGCGCTGAGATAGCGCCAGTGCAGCATCGCATGCACCCCATCACTGCACATCAGGGCGGCCGGCACCGCCAGCAGCAGCGGCCAGCGCAGCACGTTGCTCAGCCCGAGAAAGACCGGCAGCGCCACCAGCCATGTGAGTAGCCACGTCACGCAAAACTTCACTATCGGGGAGAGCCGCGGAAAGCGGAAATCGTAGAGGCGGCTCAGGTGCTCCAGATAGCGGAACTGCTCGCGCAGCGAAAGCTTGGACTCTCCCTTGACCCGCAGGCCAAAGTGGATGGGCACTTCGCTCACGCGCATGGCGGCGTTTTTGGCCAGGAACTCCAGGCCGATTTTGTAACCCAGCGGGGCGAGCCCGCGTGTCCCCTCCCATGCCATTCGTGTGAGGCCAAAGAACCCGCTCATGGGATCCCGCACACCCCGGCAAAGCGGCGCGGCCAGCAGCCGTGCGCCCCACGAATTGATGCGGCGCAACTGTCCCCAGGACACATCGGTGGATGCACCTGCCACATGGCGCGAGCCGATCACAAAATCCACGCAGCCGGACTTCAGTGGCTCCAGCAGCGCAGGCAGGCTTTCCGGCGGATGCTGAAAATCCGCATCCATCACGATGGCCATGTGCCCGCGCGCTTCCGCAAGGCCCTTGAGCACCGCGCCGCTGAGGCCGTTTTCTTTTTTCCGGCTGATCAGCCGCACTGGCAGCGCCGCCTCCATCTGCCGCACCGCCTCCGCCGTGCCGTCCGTGCTCATGTCATCGACCACGAGGATTTCGATATCGTGTTCCTTCAGCGCCTCGGTGATCGCGGGCACCAGGCGCGGGATGTTCAGCACCTCATTGAGAGTGGGAACGATGATGGAAATTTCCGGAGAAGAACTGGGGATCATGAGCGTGCACCTTCCGGGGATGAAAGTTCAGCCGCACTCTGCCGCCAGAGCCAGGCAATGCCCAGGCAGTAGAAGGTCAGTAGTGCGAAGTCTAGCAGCGCCAGAAGCAAGAAGGCCCAGACGGGGCTGCCATGCTGGATGCCATGCCAGAGATTGGAAAGCTCCTGATTGGCCAGCAGGCGGAACCACACGCTGGGCTCGCAGGCCGCCAGCGCGCAGCCGGCGGTGAAGAGGGTGCGCACCGCATTCTTTGGGGCGGCGGCGGCCAGCAGGCAGAGGGGAAAGAGCGCCATCTCCAGATAAGAGGCATACGATTTCTTGCTGATGAGCAGCGTCACCAGGGTAAGCAACGGCAGAAAGATCAGCACCTGGCGCGGCGTCCGCACGCGGCGCTGCCACATGGCGGTGAGAAACAGGCCGCTGAGCAGCAGCAGCCCTGCCAGATTGGCCAGAGAGCGCAGTCCAGGCTCGGAGAAGTCCAGGCCGGTGATACCAAGGAGAAATGGCAGATTGCCCGAGGAGCCATGCTGCGCGTGAAAGCTCATGAGCTTGGTCATGTCCGCCCCCTGCCACCAGTACCAACCGTAGGCCGGGATCAGCAGGCCAAAGAAGCCCAGCCCAAAAACCCAGCGGCGCTTTGAAGCCCAGCAGAAGGGCGGCACAAAGAGCATGGAGAGCATCTTCACCGCCAGGATGGTGAATGCCAGCATCATCCCGCACAGCAGACTGCGGTGCCGCATGAGCAGAAGCATCGCCCCGGCCAGCAACGGCGCGTACCAGATGTGGTTCTGCCCGGTGATGGGCACATTGATCAGGCTTAGCGGGCAGCACGTGTAGAGCAGCAGAGCGGCATCGCTCTGCCCGCGGGTGAAGAGCCGGTCTCCCACCCGCAGCCACAGCGGCACGGAGACGATCTCCAGCACCAGCGCAAAGAACATCAGCGTCACTGGTGTGTCCGCCACCCTCAGCAGCCACGCGCAGATGTTGGAAAACCACGGCCCGTAAACCGGCATGAAATCGCGCAGCGGCAGCAACCCGTCCAGCACCGCCCTGCCTTCGCCGTAATACCAGTTGATGTCTGACTGGGGTGTCGTCTTCAGCACAAAAAACAGCAGGCCAAAAATGCCCAGCCGGCTGGCGATGAAGACAAGCAGGCATCTTGGACGAAAGACGGCGGCGCCCACCCATGCATCCAGCCTCAGAGGCCTCCACAGGCACACCAGCAGGGTGCAAAGCATGGCAATGATGAATTTAACCGTGAGAATCATGAGACTTCTTTTTTACCGGACTGTGCCACATCGGCGGAATCTGTGGCGGCGCTGCGGCGTTCCAGAATCCGCGCATACAACTGTTTTAACGCCCGGCCAGCGGCCTCCGCCGAGTACTGCCCGCGGGCAAGCTGTGCGGCGGCAGCGCCAAGGCGCTGCCGTTCCGGTGCTGAGCCGAGCAAACCGCCCAGCGCCGCAGCGAGCGCCGGCGGCTCCGGCGCGCACAGCAGCACGGCGTTCTGCGGCGCAGCCTCCGTGGCCAGCGCCACCCCCGGGGTGCTGATGCACGGGAGCCCGGCACCCATGGCCTCCAGCAGGGCGATGCCGAAGTTTTCCGAGTGCGAGGGCAGCACATAGACGCTGGCGGCGGCCAGCAGCGAAAGCTTCAACATGCCCTCCACGTGGCCGGTCCACAGCACGCGCCGCGCCACGCCCAGAGCCTCCGCGCGGGCCTGCAGTCCGGCAAGATACGCGGGAGTTCCGCCACCTGCGACCACCAGAAGCGGCGCGGGCTCTGCCGCTGCCAGCAGCGCAAAGGCCTCCAGCAGCAGCTCCACATTCTTCTTGGGATCAAGCCGGGAGAGAAAGAGAATGACCGGCCTGCCCGCGGCGGCTGGAAACTGGGAGGTGAAAAGATCCGGCGCTGGCAGGGACTGCAGCGCCGTGAGATCCATGCCCAGCGGAATTACCACGTCAGGTGCCCGAATGCGCAGCCGCGCGGCCTCATCCGCCTCCTGCTGGCTGGTGTAATGAATGGCGGCGGCGTGATCCAGCAGCGGCTTGTCCAGCAGGCGGAAGGACAGCGCCTTGAGCCACCACCGCCGGTTGTTCATGCCCCAGTTGTTCAAGACACCCAGCGGGCGCACGACATAGGGCACACCGCGGAGCCGGCAGGCCCATGCGGCCGCAAGCGTGGCGAAGGAAAATACCGCATGCACGTGCACCACGTCATATTCCTTCACCTGCCGGAACAGCCACAACAGCAGGCCGGGGGAGATTTTGTAAAACTCCGTGAGCTTGCGGAAATAAAACACGCGGAAGCCCTCTCTCTGCTGCGCCCCCCCCTGTGGCACCTCGCGCAGTCGCCGGCCGGGTCCGTCGTCATCCGTTGTGGCCACGTCCACGCGCACGCCCTCCTCCGCCAGCGCACGCGCCATCATCGGCAGCGCCTTGCTGGGCCCGCCATGGGCGACGGAGAGGGAGGGGATGACGTGAAGGACACTCAAGGGACGGAAAGGAAAAAAGGAGCTCATTCAGACACGTTCCAACCAGCGCTCCAGCATAAAAACGCTCCAGAGCTGATACCAACTGGGCGTGGCCACGGGCAGGCGTGCGGCCACCTCCTGAAACGCCCCGCCCCATTCCGAGGCCAGCCATTTTTCATAGGGAAAGAGAAAGCCGCGCTTGGGTGCCTGGGATATCCACCTGGGAATCTCCGGAACCGCATCCACCAGCAGCCGCTTGCCGGGCTGCAGGCGCAGTGCTGCCGGGATGCGGGCGACCGCCTCAAACAGACACCGGTCCACCAGCGGCACACGCAGTTCCAGGCCGTGCGCCATGCTCATCACATCACTGTCTTTGAGCAGTTGGTTGCGCATGTAGAGGCCTAGTTCCAGCGCGCTGATCTGGTCGCGCTCATCCGCGGAGGAGATCTCCACATCGTCCGGCTTCGGGCCGGTCTCCACCGCGCCGCCGGTGTAGCGGGCGGCTAGCGCGCAGGCTTCAGGCGCGGTGAAAACACCCCGGAAAGCACGCCAGGCGCGAGTCATGGACGGGGGGTGACGCAGCAAACCTGCGGCACGGCGCCAGGGCGCGCGCGGCAGCCAGCGCTCCAACAGCGCTCCGCACAGCGGCATGCCGGGGACCGGATGCAGCCGCCGCACCAGTCGCGCCAGACGTGGCACGCGCTGAAAGCTCGGGTAGCCGCCGAAAAGCTCATCACCCCCAAGGCCGGAAAGCACGACTTTCATGCCCTGGGCTCGGGCAAATGCGGCAACAGTGAAGGTGTTGAAGCCATCAATGCTGGGCTGGTCAACGCTGGCGAGAAACGCTGGAAAGCTGGCGCTCATGGCTGCAGCATCCAGGCGCAGCTCATGGTGCCGCGTGCCAAAATGCGCCGCTGTGCGCGCTGCCGCGCTGCTTTCATCCAGCCCCGCATCATCCACGCCGATGGAAAACGTCTCCAGATCCCGCTGCCCCGCTGCAATCGACAGCGCGAGCACGGCCGTCGAGTCGATGCCACCGCTGAGAAAGACGCCCACGGGCACATCGCTGACGAAATGATGCCGCACACTGTCCAGCAGCGCGTCGCGCGTGAGGCTGACCGCCGCCTCCGCTCCCATGTCTGCCGCATCAAAGCGGAAACGCCAGAAGGGGCGCATTTCCGTATGCCCCCCCGCCCAGGTAAGCGTGTGGCCGGCAGGCAGGCTGCGCACATTTTTGAGTAGTGTCTGCGGCTCGGCCACGCTGCCGCTTTCAAAATAGCGCCTCAGGGCGCCGCCATCCAGCTCGTGTCCAGTCAGCCCGGCCTTCTGCAGCGCTCTCACTTCGGAGGCAAACGCCAGCATGCACTCCTGCTGCACGTAGTAAAGCGGCTTGATGCCCAGGGGGTCGCGCGCCAGGAAGGCTCGCTGCTCCTGCGCATCCCACACCGCCAGGGCAAACATGCCGCGCAGCCGCTCCACCATGGCCGAGCCATCGCGCTCATAGAGCCGCAGCAGCACTTCCGTGTCTGTCCGGGTTTGAAAGACCACCCCGCCGCGCTCCAGCTCCGCGCGCAGCTCCATGAAGTTGTAGATCTCTCCATTGAAGACAATGCAGTGGCGCCCGTCCGCAGTGAGCATGGGCTGGTGCCCGGCTGGTGTGAGATCCAGGATCGCCAGCCGGGTGTGGGCCAAGCGCACCCGTTTGCACTTGGAATGCCACAGCCCGGCGTCATCTGGGCCGCGCCGCCGCAGCGCCTCCTGCATTTTTGCCAGCGCTTCGTCCAGCCGGGCCTCCCCGGCCTGCCGGTGGGTGAGAATGCCTGCGATGCCACACATGGTATCAAATAAGATGAAATGCTCCCTGGAAAAATCACCACCCGGAGGCCGCGCTGACTGCGGCGCGGATGAATCCCGCCGCTCCTTTGTCCAAGCCATGTCCCGCCACCGTCGCTCGGGCGGCGGCGGACATCTCCGCCCAGCGCGCTGGTTCGAGCGAAACCGCCTCCCTCATGGCCTGATGCACGGCCTCCTCATCGTTCGCCTGGATCAGCCAGCCGTTTTTGCCAGGACGCAAAAAATCCACCGCGGCGCCGGTCTGCTCCGTGCTGATCACCGGCAGCCCGGCCGCCAGTCCCTCCGGCACCACCAGCCCCCAGCCATCGTAGCGGGAGGGCACACAAATCACGTTCGCACTGGCATACTCGTCCGGCAGCGCGGCCCAGTCCTTGAACCCGGTGAACTCTACCTGCGCCATGCAGAACCGCAGAATACGGCGCAGCTTTTTTTCCAAAGGCCCGCTGCCCATGATGCGCAGCCGCGCCTGCGGATGCGCGGCGGCGAGTCGCCGGAAGGCCCGTGCCACCAGGTCCACTCCCTTGCGGCGGATCAGCGCGCCGGAATAGAGAAAGGTGAAGACGCCCCCCGCGCGCGGCGGGCTCACTGGCAGCGCCTGAAAGCGCGAAAGATCAGAGTAATAGGGCAGGTTGACGTAATCGCGAAAGGCCCCGAACTCCTCGCGGTAGGCATTCACCGCCATGGTCCCGATGCCCCAGATTGCCGCGCGCCGGGCGTGCAACGGCGCCAGCATCCACAGGCGGCGCAGCCTGCCAAGCTGCATGTGGTAGAACCCCGGCCGTTCTCCCCAGAAGCACCAGGCCGTGTCTAGCGCCGCACGCCGGCGGATCAGTTCCAGCGCATGGCGGTCATCGTAGAAATTGAACACCGCCAGCTCCGCCGCATCCACCAGCGCGCGCGCCTTCGTCATGCCATCCACATCCCGCTCCAGCATGACGGAGCGGTGCAGTGTTTTGCGCAGGGACCACTCCCGGCCCGCACTGCGCTGGTGCAGATAAATCACATTCAACTGTCCGGGCGCCAGCTCTTCCACCGCATTGAACAATTCAATCTGGTAGGGGGAGGTAAAATCCGTCACCACCACAGTTTTGGGCATGTCACTCATATGTCATAAAATGGGGACACGCTCAGGCCGGGAGGCGGCGACGAAGTAGAATGTACGATACGATGGCGCGCCACGGCAGGACCTGACGGCTGGCACGATGTGCGGAGACGAGACCCGGCAGACTGCGCAGCCCCTCCGTGATGCCACGCCAGCCGCCCTGCCGCAACAGTTCCATGGCTTTGCGCAGGCACTGCAGCGCCCCTAGGGGCCACAGCACCAGCGGGTAGCGCAGGTACACAAGCAACAGGCTGTTCGCCATCATCGCCGCGGCCACCTGGGGGCTGAGCCGGTGCCTAAGATCGAGCTCATGCACCACGCGCAAGCCCGGATCAAACACGATGCATCCGCCCTGCGCGTGCAGGCGCAACGCCAGGTCCACTTCCTCCATGCCATAGGCGAGCGGCAGCGGCACGTAGCCGCTGGTTGCCAGAAAAGCCGCACGGCGGTACACGCAGCCGCAACCTACAAAGCTGGCCACCCGCGTGGCCTGCTTTGGCGCGGCCGTCGGCGCGCCGGTTCCATCCAGGATCACCGCTGCCATCACCGCTGCCTGCGGGTGCGCAGCCGCGGCCGCCAGCACCCGCTGGAAGAAATCACCGTCCGCCGGGTAGGAGTCATCATCAAAGCTGGCCACCAGCTCCTGCTGCGCCTCCTGCAGCAGCCGGTTGCGTCCGCCGCCAGGGCCAATGCGCGTGGCAGAGACCACGACGTGCACCGTGGGAAATCGCGCACGGATCTCCTCAGCCAGGGCCGTACCACCGTTGTCCACATGCACGCGCACCTCCGCCGGCGGCGGGCGGCAGCCCAGCAGACGCCCGATGGTCTTCAGCGTGATCTCAGGCCGTCCGCAGGCGGTCAGCACTGCAGACACGGGACATGGGAAGCAATCCGGAGTCATGAAAAATCAGTCTGGGAGATGCCGCAGCAATCCGGCGCGAAAAGAGGTCCACGAAAAGCGCTCTGCGGTGGCGCGCGCCGCCGCACGGATGGCGGCATTTCCGGGCAGCACCTGCGCCAGATCCTCCAGCCGGGCCGCGAGCGCCTCCACATCGGCCACAGGCGTGAGGAAAACGCCCCCGGCCTCCGTGCCGAGGTCGGGCAGGCAGGTGTTTGCCGTGCCCAGTACTGGGCACCCCTGCGCCAGCGCCTCCAGATAAACCTGGCCAAAGCCTTCCACGAGAGAAGGCATCACAAACAAAGTGCTGGCGGCATACAGCCTCTGCAGTTCCACGCCCCCGGCCCCGCGTACGATCTGCACGCCGGGAACGCCGGCGGCCAGGGCCTCGATACCACGATCTACCACACGGCAGACGAGCGTGAGCCCCGCTCCCGCCGGCAGCCGCGCACGCGTCCAGGCCTGCAGCAGATGGTGCAGACCTTTGCGCTGCCCACCGGAGCCGACGAACAGAGCCTGAAATCCGCCACCCTGCTGCGGCGCCCCAACCACAAGCTCGGGGACGTCGATGCCGTAGGGAACGATGCGGCAGCGGCCTTCCTCACACCCCTGCTCCATGAGCGAACGGCGCGTGAAGCTGCTCGCGCAGAAGATGAGATCGGCATGCCGCCAGCTCTCGACCTCCCGAGGGGAGGTTTCCACCGCGTGGGTGCCGCCGGAAAAAGACTCGCCAACATCGGGATAAAGCAGCGCATCCTCCTGCAGCAGCCGCCGCTCCAGCACAGCGTGCGGGTGATACTGAAAGAGCACCCTGCGCGGTGTGTGTGCATACCGTGCAGTAAAGGCCTCGTACGCATACGGGCTGTATAAGAACAGATGTGCGTGCGTCTGCCGCGCCCGCGCAGCCGCCGCCAGCGAGAATTGTGCATCGAGTTTGTGATAAGTCTGCACCGGCGCAAAACCCAGTCGATGCCGCAGATGCTCCAGAAACGTGGTGCCCCAGAGGCAGGAGACCTCCGCGTCCGGAATGCCAGGCTCATGGCGGAAGGCCACCTTCTCCTGCACGCGGTGTGGCAGCGTCGCCGCAGCCGCACGCAGCCAGGCGTAGGCCCAGGCGTCCGTGATGAAACGGTCCAGCCTCCCTGCCCCGGCCAGCGCGAGCGGCACCTGGTACGAGTCACGACGGCCGCGAAAGGCGCAGACGTATTTCCCCTCCATCAATCCGGCTTCTTAAATCCCTTCCCCGAGATCAGACACTAGCCACCAGTTTTCCCGATCCCGCACCTCCGCGCCCAGCAAGGGCAGCGGACGCTGATTGATCTGCCGCAGCTTCAGACCCCGCGTGGCAAACAGGGCATGCAGCGGCGCCAGCAGCGACTCTTGGTGCACCTCGATCACAAAGAAGTTCGTCGGGTCCAGCCAGCTCAGCGCTCCCTGCATCACCTCCACCTCCGCGCCTTCGACATCGATCTTCACCAGCGTGCCGCCACGATCTCCCCCGGTGTCGAGAGAATCCAGCGTGACAAAGCCTGGCTTCAGCTCGCTGCCCGCATAACCCTGCACCAGCGAGAAGCGCACGGCGGGGTCGGCATGACGCTCAAAGCCCTCGCGCAATTTCAGCATGTGCTGGTCTTGCACTTCGATGGAAATAATTTCGCCAGTTTTTTTCAAACGTCGGAATGCGGCAGCACAACCAAAGGTAAAGTAACCGTCGTTCGCACCAACATCGATCACGCGATGAACGCAGTGCAGCGCGGTTTCAATCCAGTTGTTCAACTCATGTTCATAGAGGCCCAGCACCTTGCGCAATGAGTGCCGCGGGTTCATTACAGGGTAGGCGCCGCGGAAAGGTCCAAACCAGACGCGCATTGGAACAGGACGGTTCGGAAGAAGACGTTTTAGGATTTCAGCAGACATGCTGTTTCGGATAATAAAGTGCAATCAAGTGAAGAGAAAACAAGGCGTCAGAAAGTTCGTCCCATTGACAGGAGACGTTTTTCCACTTCCTCCAAAATCATGGGGCCATCTTTTTTCAACTGTCGGTGAAGCCAGTAAACTTCAGAATTCACCGGCTGGCGGACCACCCTGCCGGAAAGGCATTGCCCATAGCCTTCGAAGGTCCCCATTAGCATGCGCCAAAAATGCCATGTCCTGAGGCCGGCTTTCACCCCGTTAAGCGTGGTCGCCAGCAAGTGAAGCGGGAGGCAATGCATTGGCACATTCTGCCATGCGAAATAGATATCATTGCGGCGCCCGCAGCGATTTGCCAGCGCCAGATTGCGGCGCGGTGATTCCATGTGGTAGACGGGATCCGCCCTTCCGAGCCGGGTGACATATCCGTTGGCGAGCATTCGCAAGCACAGATCCCCCTCCTCACCCATGTAGAAAAAGTGCTCCCGAAAACCTCCAACGGTAATAAAAACACTGCGACGAAGAGCATGCGACGCCCCCACAAAGGCATGAATGACATGACAGCCGCCGGGCGTTGCATCCCTCTGCATCTCCGTCCAGCCCATACGCGGATTTAGAAAGGGAATACCTACTGCCGCCACACGCGGGTGATCAAACTCGCGCAAGGTTTGCTCAACCACGCGTGGCGAGGAGAACACCGAGTCATCATCAATTGGGAACACGACCTCGGCGCTTGCCATCTGGATGCCTCGATTGCGCTGAAAGCAAGGCCCTCGTCCAGTGCCGAGCGTGTGGCACTGCACCATCGGAAACTCTCGACGTACCATCTCCACCGTTCCGTCCGTCGAACCATCATCCATCACGATCACCTCAACGGGAACAGATTGAGCAAGGGCCGAACGAATGCACTGGCCAAGCAGCTCCCCTCGATTGCGTGTGGGAATGACAATCGAAGCGACTGGAGGTCCTTTGACGACGCATGCATTTTTCGGGGGAAACGCAACCAGGCTGTCAAGCGCTTCTGCAAGCTGTGAGACCCGACGGCTCCAGTTATACTCAGCGCGAAATTGCTTCACCTCAGTCATGTCACGCCGCAGTGCACCTGAAAGAGCGCGGTGCAGCGCCCCTGTGATTTCGCGCACAGATGGCTTCACCAAAACTTCCACCCCCGAACTGCCGTAAAGCAAATGGCGGTCAGAACGGCTTGGGTTTATGCAGATCACCGGCTTGCCTGATGCCAGATATTCAAAGAGTTTCGTACTCAGCAGAAATGTCCCGCCGCGGAATTCGTCCAAAAAACTTACCAGCACGTCTGCCTGCTGCATCTCCCGCAGGGTGGCCGCATGGCTCAGGTAGCCGGGCATCTGCACCCGCTCCAGCAGCAGACCGCGCAGCAGCTCCGCACATTCAGGCACGCGGCCGATAAGGTCCATTTGCGCATCCACTCCCAGCCCCACCAGCCCTGCCAGCGCCCGCGCAAGCACCTGTTGCTCCGGCTCCGGGATCGTTCCTGCCACCAAAACCCGCAGGCGCCCCCCCTGTGCACCAGCCTCTGCGGCAGCGGGAGCGTAGGGCATGCCAGGCGGAAAAGCATTGGTAAGCGTCAGCAGCCGCCCCTGCGCTCCTTTGCGTCGGCGGCTGGCAAAGCGCGCTTGCAGCGGAATGGCGTGAATGACCAGTCGGGCATGACGATAGATGCTAGCCTTAAAACGCTCATGCGCCCACCAGCGCAGCCGCCCTAGCCCTCTTGGTTTAAAGCGGTTGTCCGTCAGGTACGGATCGCGGAAATCCGCCACCCAGGGCAGCCCCGTCTGCGCCGCCAGCCACAGACCGATGTCATGGTTGGAATGCGGCGGACTGCTGGTGAGAATGACGTCCGGCCGGATATCCCGCACGCGCCTGAGAATGTGCTGCCTCTGTTTCCGCCAGAAAAAGATGGCCGAATCCGGCACCAGCAAAGTGGCCAGGCTGCGACAGCGCAAAAACTTCTGCGCCTGAGTGCGGAGCCAGCCGCGCCATCCCCCGTCCCGCCCCGGGAGGCCGGGCACAGGCCTGTCCAGATACTCCAGCTTCACCTCAGGATGCACGGCCTCCGCAAGTTCCGCCACATCACATTCATAGCCGTAGTGGCGGCATAGCACATGCACTGCCCAGCCGTGCTCCGGCAGATGCCTCGCCCAGTTCGTCATGCGGATGGCGCCCACTTTTGGGTCTGGATAAAACGTGGTGCAGATGATCAGCAGGCGGCGCATGGAGAAATCTTCCTGTTACTCATCACCGGACGGCCTCGATGTAGAGCGACTCTGGCGCGCGCTCCGGCGCATCCAGCAGCAGGGTGGCGTCTCCACCCTGCCGAAAGGACTGGCGCACCACCTCGGAGAAGCCAGCCTTCAGAAGAAAGTGGCGGAAGGTGGCAAAATCATAAGCATAGAGATGGTCATAATCCCGGAAACAGCGGTTCACATGCATCATCGGCGTCACGAACTCCTCATTCGGATATGGAAACGCCGTGGCGGGGTCCGCCTGCGCCTGCGCATAGAGGTTTAAATACAGACCGCCGTCCGGCACAATGAGGCGCAGCCTCCCGCCAGGAGCCAGCGTACGGTGAAACTCCCGCAGGATGTGGCCGGTGACCAGTGTGAACGGTAGATGCTCCAGGCAGTGCTCCGTGTAAATGCCGCGCAGGGTGCCGTCTGCAAACGGCAGCCGCCAGTACAAGTCCCACAGCAGATTCACTCCCGGCTGCCAGGTGTAGTCCAGATTTACAAAGCCTTCGCGAGCGCGCTTGCCGCAGCCCACGTTCAAATAAGTGGCGTTGCGGATGTGCGGCGCGCTTGTCTGCATGGGATTGTGACGCCCCAGCCAGGAAAGCGCGCGCAACACTGCACCGCCTGCGGGAGCCATCCAGCGTGAACGCGTGACCAATGTCCGCGCCTCCCATAGCTTTGCTTTCAAATTCATCGTTTCGTGTGGTGAGTCAAACTCGCTGCGGTGTGCTGTTCTTGCGCCGAATGCCCGCCATTCCTGTTCGCGATTGTGCCAGTATCTGCTGGTAAACCTGCTCTGTCTGCCGCGCCACTTTCTCCCACGAAAGCGACTCCGCGCGCTGCCGCGCCCGCACTCCATAGGCGGCGCGTTCATCGGGACGGGATTGCAGGCCTATGATGGCCTCTGCCAGCTCCCTGGCAGCGCCAGGCGCGCACAGCAGCCCCGCCTCCGTCCCGGTGTACTCGGCCACCCCGCCCACATCCTCCGCCACTACTGGCAGGCCGCAGGCCATGGCCTCCAGAATCGCGTTGTTTGCCGTCGCCGCCTCCAGCGTCATCAGCAGGCAGGACGCCTGCTGATAGGCCTCCAGCAGCCCCTGGTCTGAAAGGCCGGTGGCAAACTCCACATTCGGAAGATCTGTAAACAGCTCTTTTTTGCCTGCCGGCGCGATGATGCGCACGGTGATTGCGGGGCAGGCATCGCGCAGGTGCTCGCATACCGTGCGCAGCAGTGGGAAATTGCGCCGGTAATTCCCCACCGAAAGCACGGTAAAGTGGCCCCCCGCTGGCTGCGCGGCCGGCCGGAAAAAGTCGCAGTCCACTCCATGCGGCACCACGTGCAGCCGCTCCGCCGGCACCCCGCGTTCCAGAAAAAACGCACGCTGCACGGCGCTCATGAGAATGAAACCGCCCACATGCCTGAAACGTCCCGCGAACTTCAGTGTGTGCGGCAGCGAATCCGGGCACGAATGAATCGTGGCGCATAAGACAGCCCCGCGTGGCAGCGGCAGCAGGTCCAGATACCCCATGTCCCGGTCTCCCCATAGATAATGCACCACTCCCTCAAAACCCGGAGGCATCTCCCGCCAAGCACCCAGTTCCACCCGCAGAGAACCCTGCCGGTACCAGCGTGTGAATGACAGGCGGCTCAGCAGCCAGACACAGGCGCGCTGCCAGTAGCTTCGCGGCTCCTGCCTGAGCGCGGAGATCAGCCTGGAATGGCGCAGATGCCGTGCTATAACAGAATACCCTGAGACCGCATTTCTCCGCTCATCCGTCGCCGCCAGCAGCAGCGCCTCAGAAGCGCTTTCTGCAGCCATGTTGGAGGGGGGGGCTCCGCCGGAATGGTCGCTGCTCATCATCCGTTTCTGCCCGCTGAGCGGGCGGTGTTTTGCAAAACTGAAAAGACCTCCCTCCAGCGGTCAAGATGCGAGAACCGGCTGATCACCCACTCCCGGCTCTGCCGCCCCAGCTCAGGATGTTCCTGTCGCCAGTTCACCAGTCTGGCGATGGCCGCCGCGAGGGCTGCCGCATCTCCACGGGGCACCAGATGATCTTGGAAGCGGGGGGAAAGCACTTCCGGGATGCCCCCGGTGTGGCTGGCCACCACCGGGATGCCGGAGGCCATCGCTTCAATCAGCACCCGGCCAAAGGCCTCCCGCCAGATCGAGGGAACCACCACCAGGTCGGCTCCGGCAAGTTCTTCCCGAATGTCCGCACAGTGAGGTTTGAAAAAGATGCCGTGGTCCAGAAAACGGCCCGCAAGCCGCTTCAGGTCTTCGAGGTACGCCACCTTGCCGGAAGCATCACGCACATTGCCGATCACGTGCAGCTGAACCTGACGCCCCTGCGCATCAAGCAAGGCGCAGGCCTCGATGAGCGTCTCCACGCCCTTGTCTGGTGACACGCGCCCGAAGAACTTCACGCAGAGAGGCTGCTGCACCCCCGCGCCGCTCGCCCGCTCTCGTGGTGAAAATGCCGCGACATCGATGCCATTGTAAATCACTTGAATCTTTTCCTCCGGGATGCCTGCGGCCACGTAAGTGGCCTTGGTGTCGTGGGAGATGGCGATGAGTCTGGCGCAGTGCATCAGCCCCCAGCGGTACTGGCGGGAAAGATAAGGCGGGCACTCGATGCGCAGATGGCAGACCACCGGAATCCGCGCCAGCAGGCCGAGCGCCGCCACCATGGGCGTGTCGAAGTATTGATTGGCATACAACACATCCCACCTGGCGGAGAACGACTTCACTGCCAGGCGCGCGAGATCCAGAAGGAATGGTGCCCACGGCCGGGCCAGTTGGCGGCTCCTGATGCAAAATGCCTCACGCACAAACTGCCCGTATGCCTCCAGCAGTTCGCCAGGCTGCTGATAGCACAGGCTCACCCGGCCTCCGGCTCCCGCCACAAACTGGAGCACTTCAAACAAACTCCGCTCCTGCCCTCCGGCAAAGGCTGTGGGGGTGTTTTCAAATGCGAGGACTTCCATGGCTAAAGGCACCCGGGATCAGGACCGCCCCACCTCTCCGGCACCGCGCACGTGCAGACGTTTGCGCCATTGCAGCAAAGGTTTCTCCAGTAAAAAATATGACATGCAGGCGGCCACGATGGCCCAGCCGATCCAGGTATTGACAGTGAACGGAGCTTTGCCCTGCCAGCCAAAAAGAGCAGGGTCCGTACAGAACAACTGCTGCCAGATATACAGAGAGTAGGAGAGGATCCCCAGCCAGATGACGGGTCTCCAGTTCAGCCACCGGATGACAAAAAAGTCTGACCGACGCGCGGAGAGCGAGATCAAAGCGGCCATGCCAAGGCCCTGAAACGTCGGTCCCAAAGGAACCGTTAAAATACCGAACCGATGGGTGCTTGAGAGCCACAGCGGCACCAGGATGGCGGCCGCTGCCACCAGGGCCAAATGTATCCGCTGGGCGGAGGCAAGCCTCTCAGAAAGCGCCGGATGGAAATATGCAAGCAGGCATCCGATTGCGAGGCTGTCCTGGTAGTTCAGCAGTGAAAACATCCCAAACAAGACGTTACCTGGAAAGACTTCGAGATAGGTCGCCACACGGCAGAGAGGTGCCAGGAGAATAGGGGCCGCGACCACCAGCCCCACCCTGCCTCCCCATGAAGTCAGCCGCAGGAATATCATGAGGCTTGGCCACAAAAGATAGAACTGTTCTTCGCACGCCAGGCTCCAGGTATGGCCCGTCGGCCAGTTTCCCCGAGCGGTGAAATTTGTCGTGAACGTGAGCAGGTGCACCCATTGAACCGCCGGCTGATCAAACACTGTGAACCACTCCAGAAGAGCGACGACTCCCAGAAAGGCAAAATAGACAGGAAATATCCTCAGGACACGCCGCAAATAGAAGCCCCGCAAATCAATGGCCCCGGTGGCATGAAATTCCCTCAGCAGCAGTGTGGTGATGAGAAACCCGCTGATGATGAAGAAGCAGCGCACCCCGAGATTACCGTCAAAGACCAAGGTGACCGCATCCTTCCATTCTGCCGGAAACCCCGCCACCCGGACCGCATGGCTGCCCAGCACCAGAATGATGCACAAAGCCCGCCATCCATCCAGCGAAGGGATGTAATTCGACCCCACGAATTCGTTCCTTGGCCGTTCAAACATTTTTTCGCGCCTGGCTGCCCAGAATTGCCTAAACATGCTCGCCTGAGCCACCGCCCACATCAGTGCTTTCGAAATAAAATTTCAACGTTTGATGCAATAAAGTTTTAAACTGCTTCGACCTCCCCACCCAGCTTCATGCGGCGGCGCCAGCCAATGCTGAGCTCCAGTTTCAGACGACGGACGATTCGTTCAAGCAGACGCATGGCTGCTTCGCTAGTTGTGCAGTTCCTTGGAGGGGGGGGCACTGCGGCAGCTCGCAAAAGAACAAGGGTTCATGCGGATCGAGGACGCACCTTTCCAAATCTCCGGGGATGATCTCCCCGGCGGAGAACAGCGACACTGAAAATCCTGCAGCCTTCAGGCGGTCCGTGTAATCCCGCCCGTAAATTCGGACATGGTCGTTCTGACCGAACGCCCGGGTCCTCTCTTCCGGTGTGACGATCGAAGCATCTTCGTAGGTGGTCTCTCTGTCCATCTCGAGAGGCACCTGAAGCACCGCCCATCCTCCAGGCCGCAGCACCCGCATGAATTCACGCATCGCACCAAGATCATCGAGCACATGCTCCAGAACATGGCAGCAAAGGACAACGTCAAAGGTCGCGTCCTCAAATGGCAGGCGGGTGATGTCCGCCTGGATGCGGGTGCCCGCGCCGTCATAAGACGACGACCAGTAGTCCACCCCAGGCAGGCGCTCCAGGTTTGCGCGCAGGCAAGGCTCCGGCGCCACATGCAGCACGGCCGGTCTTGCAATCTTTGCCAGCCTGGGCTCCATGAAAGCCCACACCATCCGGTGGCGCTCCAGGGAATTGCACACTGGGCAGCGGGCCTCCGGCCGCGGAGGGTCTCCGAACGGCAAAAACTTCCGGACATTGCTCCCGCAAACCGGGCAATGGCGATGGATGCCAAAATGCCTGACGCGCCGATAGACGGGGGAAAAGCGGTGACGCAGCGTCTTGAGAATGGAGGATACCAGGTCGGTGGCCATGAAAGTTTAGATTAACGACGCATGTTTGCAGCAGACAGAATTACTGCCCCGTACATCTCGGTCATCTGCTGGTTGAGTTTGTTAAGGTCAAATTTTTCCTCCACATAGGCTCTGCCTGCGCGGCCCATTTTTCCCCAGTCATCTGGATGTTCGGCTATGTGCATCACCGCCTCTGCGATGGCCCCGGGATCTCTCGCTGGCACGAGACGTCCAGACTCGCCGTCCCGCATGCTCTCAGACACACCGCCGATGTCGCTCGCGATGACCGGAAGTCCCGTAGCCTGCGCTTCCGCGAGTACGACGGGCTGATTCTCCTCCTCGCCCGTCTGTGTCACAATGCTGGGCAGCAGGAAGGCGTGGGCCGTCTCATACAGTCCGATGGCCTCGTCCGCTGAAACCGCTCCCAAAAACTCCACCGTATCGCCGAGATGAAGTTCCGCAGCCAGCCGCTCAAGGCTGCCGCGAAGCGGCCCATCACCGGCGATCTGATAGCGAAACGAGGGAAGCTTTGCCTTCACCAGAGCGGCAGCACGCAGGGAAAACTCAATCCCTTTGACTTCAACAAGACGTGCCACGGTCAGCAGCCTGAACGGCTCGTCCTGCTCCTTTTTTTTGCGCTCATTGAACTGGTACCGGGCAAGATCGACCCCCATCGGCATCTTCACGATTTTGTCCTCAGGTGCGCCTAGCCTGAGGATGCGGCGGCGCATAAATTCCGATCCCACGGTGAAAAGATCTCCATGGCGAAACAGCCTGCGGTAAAGATGCGGTCCAAAAACCCGCGGCAGCAGGTTCGCGTCATAGCCATGAAACGTCGTGATGACAGGCCCTTTGAAGGCACGCAGCTGCCGCAAGGCCACGGCACGCTCGCCATTAGGCCCGTAGTGGCAGTGGATGACGTCATACTCCCCGGAAACCCGCTGGTCCGGCAGCAGGTTGTTGAGGCGGTTTAAATTCCAGGCGTGCCGGCCATGGCGGAAGCCGTTCAAGGCGTCAACGATGACCACCGGATTGCGCCAGCCCCAGATCATGAGGCGTGAGACGGCACCCTTCAGCCGCTCCAGCCTCCCGCGCGGCACGGCCGGCCAGTACCGCGTGTGCTGCAAAAGCCCCAGCCGCCGCACATCCTCATGCACTACCGGCGGCTCCGGCACCGGACGCTCTGCGTAAATATCCACGCTATGCCCCTGCTGGATCAAATAAACGATCTGCCGCAGAATGAACGTCTCCGACACAGCCGGAAATCCATTGATGACGAAAGCGATGCGCATCTTTGGCAAGCCCTGACACAGCCACTTCACGCCATCAGCACAGACAACAGCCGGTCAAAACACATCTGCCGGGTGAACTGGGAGCGGATGGTCTCCAGCCCCTGCCGTGCCAGCTCCTGCCTTTGCGCTTGATTCTCAACCAGTCCGCGCAGCTTCTCCAGCCAGTCATCGGCCGAGCCGGCGAGGACACCGTTGACGCCGTGCTGGATCAGCCGTGGCAACTCTCCCCAGTTCTGGCATGCGGCGGCAATGGCTGCGCTCATGTAAATCCGCGCCTTCAACGTGCCACGCACCTGGGCGTCTTCAGTCCGATACAAGGGGAACAGTCCGACGTGCATCTGTAGTGCCTCCTGGATCATCTCCGGGTTGGTATAGCTGGCCTTGCAGGAATACCGGACCTTTTCAAAACGCGGCAGATTGGCCGCAGTGGCCCCGAGAATGCGCAGGTGCAGCCGGGGGTTTTGGGCAAACAGTTCTTCGAGTGGCTCGAAGATGACGTGCAGGTTGTCCGCCGTGCTCGGCGAACCTATCCACCCCAGTATCACACGATCACCGGAGGGCATGAACTGGCCCCTCACCTTGTCAAACTCCTCCACCTGCGGCGCATCAGGCACCAGATGGGCGTTTGTATTGTATTTTCTTGCGTAGGCCAGGAGATATTCATTTTCACAGGCCACGGCATGGCTGGACTGCAGCATCTCGTGAAAGTTTTCAAAGCCGCCTCCCGGCCGTTGTGAAAACGGCAGCCAGAGCCCGTCGTTCAAATCCATCACGACTTTCGCCCGCTGCTCCCGCCACAGCGCACGGTGCAGCCGGATGGATGGAATCCTCAGCATGTAAACGCAGTCATGTCGGCGCGACTGCGCGACGATGGCCCTTTCCCGGCCCTGCGTGACGCTGTTCTCGATTTTTGCGAGCACACTGCCCAGCGGCCGGCTCCACCAGCGGCTTTTCAGTCGCGAGCAAAGGCGGTGATACCGCGGAGACCGGCGGGAGACAAAAGTCGCCCTGATCTGCGGATGCTGCGCAAACAGGCCGGTGTACTGAAAGGCGCGCACCACGGCGGTAGCCCCGTAGAGCTCCGTGCCACATTCGAGAATCACCAGGACTGAACGCATTTTTCTATTCGGCCTGGCCTTTGGTTCGGGCAAACAGCAGGTGCCGCATTCTTTCCTGCCGGTGAGTTTCGGGAAAGTTGCTCATGTCGTAACTGCGGTCCGAAAGGCGCTCCATCGCCAGCGCGTAGCCAGCATCCCGCAGAGTCGCGACGATCTCATCCCTGTTGAAAAACCAGTAGGGCAGCACCTGGCCGGGCAGGTTGAGCTGTCGCGTGGCAAAGGTGGGGAAATCCCCCGCCGCAGTGCGCACCAGCAACACCCAGGGCGCCTGCAGCGCTGCCAGTTCGCGCAGCTTGGCGGCGTAGTCTTCGATGTACTGAAGCACGCTGTTTACATACACAATGTCCGGCCGCTCGCCGTCATGAAGCTGTGTGGTGTGAAAGCGTAGACGCTTTTCGTTCACGAACAAGGCGCGCCCGGCGGCGCACATTTGCTCCATCTCGATGACATCGTACTCAATCCGCGCCGTCTCCGGCAGCGTCGAAATCAAATGCATGAAACCCGTCCCCATGCCTCCGCCGAAATCCAGCACCCGGACCCCGCCGCGCTCTGCCGCGACCACTGCAGCCACGGTCGCCATCATTTCATGCCACAGCACCGGCTTTTTCCCCTCCTGGATCTGGGCAAGCAGGATGCCAGCGTGCGCGCTCATCTCACCTACCCTCCTGGCGTCATCATACGTGCCATCCACCACGGGCACGTCGCCGAGGGCGGGGTAGATGCCGGCCCAAGTGGGCTGCTGCTGTCGCGGCTGCGCGGCTTTTTTCACCAGCGCCAGCACCAGCGGCGGCACCAGGCCTTTTAACAGCGCCTTCCATTTCCTGCCCATGAATGTGTCTGCCAGAGCCGTTGGTCGTCGCAGCCTCTTCACCACCCTTCGCGCAGCGTGGCGCACACGCGCTGCACGTCTCCCACGGTCATCTTCGTATGCAGGGGCAGCACGAGATATTTGTCTTCAAGGGCGTCCATATTGACATGGCCGCTCTGCCGGCCGCCAAATATCGAGTAGCGGTCGTTACGGTAGTGCACCTGCGCGGATTCGATGTTGTGCTCGCGCAGCTTTGCCTGCAGCGCTTCACGGCGCTCCACCACCACCGTGCACATCCAAGCGGCGTGCACGCGGTCTGTGTAGCCTGCGCCGATGACGGTGACGTCCCGGCAGTTGGCAAGACCCTTTTCATATTCGGCCAGCAGGGCCTTGCGCAGATCCAGCACGGCATCGATTTCCTCCAGTGCGGCAAGTCCCATCGCCGCGGCGATGTCGGTCATCTGGTATTTGTAACCGATCTCGGTGATGTCGTTCTGCCAGATGCCGCCCTGCTTGGCGCGGCGGTCGATGCCAAACCAGCGCACGCGGCGGGCCTTGTCGGCCAGGGCCTCGTCTTTCAGCACCAGCATGCCGCCGTCACCGGTGGTGATGTGCTTGATGGCTTGAAAGGAAAACATGGTGAAGTCGGAAATCTCTCCCACCCCCCGGCCTTTGTAGCTCGCGCCCACGGCATGAGCGGCGTCTTCAATGATCTTGAGATTGTGCTCGTCCGCGATGGCCTGGAGTTCATCCATGTCGCAAGGGAGACCGCCGTAGTGCACGCAGACGATGGCGCGGGTCTTGGACGTGACCTTGCGACGAACGTCCTCGGGGTCGATATTCAGCGTGTGCGCCTGCACGTCTGCAAACACGGGCTTCACCCCCATGTAGAGGAAGGGGATGTTGGTCGCGGTGCAGGTGAAGAGCGGCGTGATCACTTCGTCGCCGGGCTGAAGGTCGGCGAGGATGTAGGCAAGATGCAGCGCATCCGTGCCGGAGCCGATGGAAATGCAGGTGCGGCCGCCGCCAAAGCGCTTGGAGAACTCCTCCTCAAATTTTTCCACCTTCGGCCC
This sequence comes from Prosthecobacter sp., assembly GCF_044227185.1. Classification (GTDB taxonomy): domain Bacteria; phylum Verrucomicrobiota; class Verrucomicrobiia; order Verrucomicrobiales; family Verrucomicrobiaceae; genus Prosthecobacter. Next base: position 36,140 of record NZ_JBGAFO010000016.1, read on the forward strand.
CTGCCCGATCCAGCGCGTGCCCATCACTTCAGTGACCATGGCGGCGGCTTTGGCAGGCATGTGCGGATGAAACAGCACGATGTTTTCCTTGGAGGTCTCCATCAGAGGAAACTCGTTCATGGGTTTTTCAGTGGCCGCAGGCTGGGTCATAGTGGTGTGTGCCGGAAGTGAGATCGGCAGGTTGGTTGGTGTGTTGAAAACTTGCGGCGGCTTTTGCCGGTCGGAAGGATGCCTGTAATCCCAGTAAATCAGTCTTGGCGGGTGTGCCACTCAATCAGCGGGGCCAGTTTGCCAGGAGTGTCATAGCCGGCATAAGCGCGGTTCACCAGCCCGGCATTATGTACGTGGAGGCTGACTGACGGGGGGCGTTTGAAGAAAGCGCGCACGCTCTGAATCGCGGCCTGGATCTGCAGTTCGTAACTTCGGCCAGCAAGAAAATCCGCGGGGATGATGGCGGTGGAGACGTAGCTGCCTTTTTCCACCAGTGGAAGAGATTCGGCGTCTGTACCGTTGTGGAGGCTTTCAAAGAGAAGGGTGCCGTCCATGTCACACAAAAGGAAATAGACATGCAGACCGCGGGCGTCTTGCAGCACATCATAGCTGAGGATGATCTCCACTGGTTTACCGGAAAGCAATTCTGTGGCGCTTCGTCCATTCTGGCGGACATCCACGGTTTTGAGGCGGAATCCGGGATCCGCCGGGGCCTGGGCGATTTCTTCGTTCAATGCACGGAGTGTATCCGTACGCATCTCCGCCATAAGATAGTTGTTGATGGTCTCATCGCTGGGGCCGATGGCTTTCATCCGCCCTTTCTCAAGCCATACGACTTTGGAACAAAGCTGCCGGACGGCCTGCATGTTGTGGCTGACAAACAGGATGGTGCGTCCAGAGCCACAGACGTCTCCCATTTTGCCGAGGCATTTACGCTGAAAGGCGGCATCGCCAACGGCAAGCACTTCATCGACGACGAGGATTTCGGGATCGAGATGCGAGGCAACGGCGAAGGCAAGCCGGACATACATCCCGCTGCTATAGCGTTTCACCGGGGTGTCCAGAAATTTTTCGATTTCAGCAAAGGCGACGATTTCGTCGAACTTGCTCTTAATCTCGGCCTTCGTCATGCCAAGAATGGCGCCGTTGAGGTAGATGTTTTCGCGCCCCGTAAGCTCGGGATGGAAGCCCGTGCCGACTTCGAGGAGACTGGCGACGCGGCCACGAAGGGTGATGCGCCCCTGGGAAGGCTCGGTGATGCGGCTGAGAATCTTGAGGAGCGTGGATTTGCCGGCTCCGTTCCGGCCGATGATGCCGACAACTTCCCCCTGCTTGACATCAAAGCTCACATCGCGCAGCGCCCAGAACTCCTCCTCACCGGCGGCGCGGTCACCGTGCTTGAAGAACCCTTTCACTTTGCTGGCGATCACATCGCGCAGCGCCGTGTAGCGCTCCCGCTGCTCGTGGTGGAGGCGGTAGCACTTGCCGAGGTTTTCGACCTGGATGATGGACTCAGATGACATCGGCAAAGGTCTTTTCGGTATTGCGGAAGTAGCGGATGCCCAGCCAGAGCAGCACCAGGCTGAAAACGGCTGAAATGACAAAGGAGGCCGGGTGGAAGGCGGTGGCGTCGCCGATGCACCAGCGGAAGCCGTCGATCACTCCCACCATCGGGTTCAGCGCGTAGAGCATGCGGGCGTTTTCACCGAACCTCTGGGCGATCACCTCCGAACTGAACCCCACCGGCGAGACGTAGAGGCCGAACTGAACCACAAAAGGAATGATGTAGCGGAAGTCGCGGAACTTGACGTTGAGTGCGGTGATGAGCAGACCAGGGCCGAGAGCGGCGACGAGGGAGAGCAGGATGAAGGCGGGCAGGAAGACGATGCGCCAGGAGGGCACGTACTGATGCCAGAGCATGAGCGCGGCGAGGAGGCCGAGAGTGATGGCAAAATCCACCAGCGCGACGATGACGGAGCTGGCCGGCAGGATGATGCGCGGAAAGTAGATCTTGGTGATGAGATTTGAGTTGGTAACGAGACTTGAGCCTGCTTCGGAGAGGGCGGTGGCGAAGAACTGCCAGGGCAGCATGCCTGCCAGCACCATGATGGAGTAAGGCATGGCGGTGGAGGCCAGCCCGGCCACGCGGCTGAAAATGGCCACGAAGACCAGCATGGTCAGAAACGGCCGTAGCACGGCCCAGGCCACGCCCACGGCAGTCTGCTTGTAGCGCACCAGGATGTCGCGCCAGGCCAGAAAGCCAAACAGCTCGCGGAACCTCCACAGGTCGCGCCAGTAGTTGGCCTCAGTGCGGCCGGGTTCGATGATGATCTCGTTCATGAAAACGGTGGCAAAGTCACAGCATCTGCACCGGCAGCTCCGCACGGGCGGGTGGTGTTCCATGCGGCAGCAGCCAGAAGACGAAGGCCCCCGCGGCGGCCAGGCCGGTGAGCAGCGCCTGGGCGGGGGTGAAAAAATGCCACGATCCTTCGCAGACAAGCACCAGCGCCAGCACCAGCGCGGTCATGCGGCCCCAGCGGACTTCGCGCAGCAGGCCGGGAAAGTTTTTTTTAAGCAGCAGCACGGAGGGCACATTGGCGAGCATGAGGGAGACGGCGGCGGCCAGGGCCAGCCCGGCGGCACCTTGGCGCGGGATCAGCCACCAGGCCAGGCCGCAGATGAGCGCATTGTGCAGCGTGCCGACGAGCAGCGCAAACCAGATGCGCCCCATGCTGATGAAGATGTTTCCCATGGGCCAGAGCAGCGCGTAGGTGAGCGTGGTCAGCATGATCCACAGCACCAGGGGCTCCCCGCTGCGGTATTCCGCGCCGAAGGGCAGCAGAGTGAGCCAGGGCGCGGAGATCTGCACCAGGGCGGCGGGGATGATGACAAGGCCTGCGACGGTGTAGGAAACGCGCAGCGTGCGGCCGTACGCCGCCATGTCCTTCCGCGCAAAGGTCTCGCTGAGCACCGGCAGCATGGGTGCCAGCAGCATGGCGGCCATGTTTTCCGGCACCAGCTTCATTCGCTGCACCGCATTGTAAATCCCCAGGCCGCCGAAGCTGCTGCTGTGCCGGACCAGCATGGCTCCCACCGCCCAGACCGCCGCCGCACTGAGCAGGGTGTTGAGCATGCCGGGCAGGTTGAAGTCCCAGAAGACGCGCGCCTCCGAAAGGCAGCCGCGAATGCCTATCACGATGTGCTGTGCCCTGGCATGCCGCCGCAGGTGGATGAAGTTCAGCAGGCAGTTCAGCAGCGCCGCAGCGATCAGCGCCCACAGCGCGCCCAGCACCCCGCCCCAGTGCGCGCCCAGCAGCAGCAGCGGAAAGGAAACGAGCCCGGTGGCGATGCTTATGACAGCGATGGACTTGAAGGCTTCAAATCCGGCCAGCACCCCCTGCTGCGCGCCGGCCACTCCGGAGAAAAACAGCAGCAGGGAGGACAATGCCAGCCAGGACGCCAGATGCGGCGCACCCAGCGTCTCCCGCGCCAGCCAGGGGGCCAGCAGCCAGAGCGCGAGTGCCAGCACACCGGAGGTGATCCAGGTGGCCGCGCCAGCCAGGCCAATGAAGCGCCCGGCGCGCGCGGGATCGGTGCGGCGGTATTCGGCCACGTATTTGGCGGCGGCCATGCCCATGCCCAGCCCAGCAGCGGCACCGAACAGACCCACCGTGTTTTGCACCATGTTCAGCTCACCAAAACTTTCTTTTCCCAGCATGCGCCCGGCGATGATCCAGGAAAGCGTCGCTAAGCCTTTTGAGAGGCTGGTGCCCAGCAGCGACCAGAAGGCGCCGCGCGCCAGCCTCCCGCCGAGGGGTGTGGCCAGCACCCGCGCCAGTGGCCGCCGGAGGAAGCCAGGGCAGCGGGAGACCCAGGAGGAAATGTTCATGCTGCGCTCAAACAATGCCAGCCCTGGACCTCCAGCCGTGGCAACAGCTCCGGATCCAAGGTGGCGAGGTAATTAGGCGACTCCTGACGCTGCGCCGGGTCTTCGGCATCTGCCGCCAGCAGGCGCGGGCCGCTCAGCGTCCAGACCAGGCGGCGCAGGTGGTAGCCGGTTGCTGTGAGCAGCTCACACACCGCGCTGTGCGCCCCGGTATGGTCTTCAAAAACGATGCTGGTGATGCGCCTTTCCGCAAGCGTCCTGGCTGCGCCCTGCAGCACGGCCAGCTCATGCCCTTCCACATCCAGTTTCATCACATCCACGTGCGCCGGACCCAGCACATCATCCAGCCGCGCCAGCTCGATCTCCACGCAGCGCCCGCCGGCCGCCGGCGTGCCCACATAGGGTGTGCCTTCATTCACCTGCACGTCCACGTCTCTGGCGGCGTCTTCAAACACGAGGCTAGCGCTGCCGGCATGATCGCTCAGCCCCAGGCGGCGCACGGTCACCGGGGCGAGACTTTTTCCATCCTGTGCGGCCAGCCGCAGATTGTGCAGCAGCAGGGCGTGGTTGGGATCAAACGGCTCAAAAGCCTGCACACTGCCGCTCGCGCCCGCGCGCAGAGCCAGCAGACCGGTGAGGCAGCCGATGTTTGCCCCCACATCCAGGCAGACCGCGCCAGGGTGGACCAGACGGTACAGCGCCTCCGTGACCGCCAGATCGTACACGCCCGTGTGCCAGATCGCGCGGCCGATGGCCCTGCGCGGTGAGATGCTCAGGTGCAGCCCCCAGGGCAGCCGCACCACCGCCCGCTCCGGCTGGTGAAACTGGCGCAGCACCCTCAGCAGAAGCTGTCGGGGGCGGTGAAGAAACCATGGCTTCAGCGGGCTCATCCCTTCCGTGCGTTGCTGGATGCTCCTTCGGCCAGACGGCGGTAGATACGCGCGTGGCCTTCCACCATCTGCACCTGGCTGAAGACTTCTGCCGCACGCCTCAGGGCCGCCGCCGCTAGCCGCGCACGCAGTTTGTGATCCTTCAGCATGGCGGAAAGCTTCGCCGCGAGATCCACGGCATCGCCCGTTTGAAAAGTGACACCTCCCTCGCCTATCACTTCGGCGAAAGCACCTATGTCTGAAGCGAGCACAGGCAGACCCTGCGCCATGTTTTCCAACACGACCATTCCGAAGACTTCGCCGCCGAGAGAGGGGACCACCACCACGCAGACCTGTCGGCGCAGCGCATCCAGTTTCTCCTCGGGCAGCCCGCCAAAAAATTTCACCTCGGCCGCGCCGCCGCCCGCGCCGGCCTCCAGCAAAGGGCGCTCCGGGCCGCTCCCCACGATCCAGGTCTGGAAGCGCAGCCCCTGCGCATGGAGGCTCTGCACGGCCTCCAGCAGCAGATGCACCCCTTTGGGCCGCACCAGCCTGCCGATGAAAAGAATGCGCGACGCGTCCGGTTCGCGCGCCGCCTGCGGCTCCGGCAGCGCCACACCGTGCAGCACCGTTTCTGTGCGCGGGAGCTTGATCTGGCGTCCCAGCCAGCTCGTGGGTACCACATTCACGTCCACCCGGCGGCACATCCAGCGGCGCGCAAAGGTGAGCAGCCAGAGGCGGAAGGTCATCCACGGAGCAGGCTGCGGACTGCAGCGCAGGCATTCGCCATGCCGGCCCGCCATGAAGTGCCCGGGGCACGGCTGGCTCCGCGGCTCCTGCACAAGCTGCCCATTGGGGCAGATCGACTGGAAGCCGTGATGCTCCACCACAAGCGGCCGGCGCGCCAGCAGGCCCAGCAGTACGGGACCTAAAGCAGTACCCGCCACATGCACCACGTCTGCCTGGCGGATCAGCCGCCACAGCGCCCAGGCGGAAGGCCGGCGCACCACACGATAGCGCAGGGCCTCATCATCATGCACGCCACGCAGAGTCTGCGTGACCACGGTCACTTCATGACCATGCTCCGGTGCGCTGAGCCCTGCCGCCAGCGCGAGCACCACAGTCTCAACCCCGCCCACACTGGGCGCAAAATAATGGGCGTAAATCAGCAGGCGCACGTGTGGTTTTTCCGGGGGGGGCAAGGAGCGGCGGCAGCTCTCCTGCGCGGCTTAGCTTCGTGGCATGAGCACCCTCTGGCACCAGCTTTGGCTGGCCAGGTACCACGCCACCGTCTCGCGCAGGCCGGCGGCGAAGGTGTGCGCGGGCCGCCAGCCCAGCTCGGCCATGATCTTGCGGTTGTCGATCGCGTAGCGTCGGTCATGGCCGGGGCGGTCGGTCACAAAGGTGATGAGGCTGCGCGAATTCCCGCACAGCCCGGGCTGCAGTTCGTCAATCACATCGCAGATCTGCTGGACCATGGAAAGGTTTGCCTGCTCGTTCTGCCCGCCGATGTTGTAGGTCTCTCCCGTCCTGCCAGCCTGCAGCACGGCCCACAACGCCTGGCAGTGGTCGCCCACGTAGAGCCAGTCGCGCACGTTCATCCCGTCGCCATACACGGGGATCGGCTGCCGGCTGAGCACTTTTTGAATCACCACTGGGATGAGCTTTTCGGGAAACTGATACGGCCCGTAGTTGTTCGAGCAGTTGGTGATGAGCGTCGGCAGCCCGTAGGTGTGCTGGTAGCTGCGCACCAGCATGTCGCTGGCGGCCTTGCTGGCGGAGTAGGGTGAATTCGGCGCATACGGTGTCGTTTCGCTGAAGGCGGGGTCTGCCGGGCCCAGCGAGCCAAAGACTTCGTCCGTGGAGACGTGCAGAAACCGCGTGGCTGCCGGCCGGGTGCCCGCCGCCGGCCGGAGCCAGTGCACGCGGCACGCCTCCAGAAGATGAAAGGTGCCGTTGACGTTCGTGGTGATGAAATCCGCCGGGGCCGTGATGCTGCGGTCCACATGGGACTCCGCCGCCAGATGCATCACGTGTGTGATGTCATGCTCGCGGACCACGCGCAGCACCTCCTCCTTGTCGCGCAGATCCACCCGCTCAAAGACGTACCGCGGATGCACATCGTGAATGCCCTCGAGGTTTTCCAGATTCCCGGCATACGTGAGACAGTCCAGATTGACCAGCCTTGCGATCTCCGGCCGGTCAATGACCTGGCGGATGAGATTGGAGCCAATGAAACCCGCCCCGCCGGTGATGAGGAGGTTCATCGTCATGCCTTCACCCCTGCGTATTCGCTGAAGATGTTCATGCAGGCGATGCGCCGCGCGTCCTTGAACCCGGCGGCCTGCAGCGCGGCCACCACGGCCTCCGGGCGCACGCAGGTGTCCATGGTCTCCCAGAAGTACACCATCATCTCCTCGGCCTTGCGGCTGCGGGTGAGCAGCCGGGCAAAGAAGGGGTAGATGATGCCAAAGTAGAGCTTGAAAAGCGCCGAGCCGATCCTGCCCGCGGGCCGCGTCGCCTCCATGATCAGCACGCGTCCGCCGGGCTTGAGCACGCGGTGGAATTCGCGGAAGGTCGCCTCCAGATCGGCAAAGTGGCGCAGCGCGTAGCCCACCGTGAGAAAATCATACGCTTCATCCTCCAGCGGCATGCTCTCCGCGCGGCTCTGCACAAAGCGTGCGTTGGGCAGCTTCTTCTTCGCCTCGGCCAGCATGCCGTCGCTCGGCTCCACGCAGGTGATCGTGCTGTCTCCGCCCAGCACCTGGCTCGCCGCCACGGCCACCAGGCCCGTCCCGCAGGCCACGTCCAGGTGCTGCATTCCCGGCCGCAGTCCATGGCGGCTCTGCGCCGTCCTCCGGTAGAGATTTCCCGAGCCGAGAAAGCCCCAGCCCACCACCGGGTCGTAATGCACGGCTCCTTGGTCAAAGAGTTCTTTGACGTAGCCCTGCCTCTCTTCGGGCTGGGAGTAGCGGTGGGAAAGTACCGGGTGGGGAACCATGAATGGGTGGAGGGTGGGGTGAAAAAATCAGGCGCCGATGAGGCCGACGCGGCGCACCTCCGCGGCCACATCCGTCAGATAGTCGCGGTATTCGCAGCGCGGCATGCGTCCCACCAGGGCCTCAAACTGCTCCAGCGTGAGAAAGCCGCGGTACAGCGCCGCCTCCTCCGGGCAGCCGAGCTTCATGCCCTGGCGTTTTTCGATGGTCTGCACGTACGCGGAGGCCTCGTGCAGGCTGCTGCTGGTGCCCGCGTCCAGCCACGCGGTGCCGCGGCTGAGGCGCTGCACCCGCAGCGTGCCGCGGCGCAGGTACTCCTTGTTCACATCGGTGATCTCCAGCTCACCGCGCGCGGAAGGCTGCAGCGCGCGGGAGATGCCCACCACGTCGTTGTCATACAGATACACTCCAGGCACGGCGTAGTTGCTGCGCGGCTGCGCCGGCTTTTCCTCCAGCGAGACCGCGTGGCCCTCGGCGTCAAATTCCACCACGCCATACCGCTCCGGATCCTTCACATGGTAGGCAAAGATCGTCGCTCCGGACTTGAACTCCGCAAACGCGCGCGGAAAGGCGTCGCCGCCAAAAAAGATGTTGTCCCCCAGGATGAGCGTCACCGCGTCCTGACCGATGAACGACGCGGCGATCACAAAGGCCTGCGCGATCCCCTCCGGCCGCGGCTGCTCACGGTACTCGATCACCACGCCCCACTGCGAGCCATCTCCCAGAAGCTGCTGAAAGCGCGGCAGGTCCTGCGGCGTGGAGATCAGGCAGATCTCCCGGATGCCCGAAGCGATGAGCACCGTCAGCGGGTAATACACCATCGGCTTGTCATACACCGGCTGCAGTTGCTTCGAGGCCACCTGCGTCAGCGGATACAAGCGCGAACCCGCGCCCCCTGCGAGAATGAGGCCTTTCATCCGGCGTTACCTTTTTGTTTTTCCATGGCTTGCTCGAAGCTGATCAGGCGCCGCACCAGCGCATTGTAGCGTGAGTAGGCATCCCCCTTTTCAGCGCACAAAAGAGCATACAACTGCATTTCAGGCTCAGGAAAACGAGCCGGCGAGCTGACGGGCATCGGCAGCCCGCTTCGCTGCAAACGGCTCCACCCCACGGCCAGCAGGCATGACTCGGGTGTGATCCGGCCTTCCGAGTAATCCGCAAGGCCGCGCCGAATCAGATCCTCGCCAGGAAGTTGATCCAAAGTGATCATGTGAGGATTGAGCTGATCTTCCGAAGTGCTCATGCTCATCGCGTCACCATCCAGTCATTCAGCACCAGCACGTCCATCTTTGTCCGCAGAAAGCAGTCCAGCGCCTGCTGCGGCGTGCACACCACCGGCTCGTTTTCATTGAAGCTGGTGTTTAATACCATCGGCACCCCGGTGATCTCGCGGTAGGCGCTGATCAGGCGGTGGTAGCGCGGGTTCGTCTCCTTGTGCACCGTCTGCAGCCGGCCGGAGCCGTCCACATGCGTCGTCGCGGGAATCTGCGCGCGCTTCTCGGCCCGCACCTGGAAGACCTCCATCATGAAGGGCACATCGTCATCCTGCTCAAACCACTCGCTCACCTGCTCGCGCAGGATGCTCGGCGCAAAGGGGCGGAAGGACTCGCGCCGCTTGATCTTCAAATTCAAAATGTCCTTCATGTCCGCACGCCGCGGATCTCCGAGAATGGAGCGGTTCCCCAGCGCGCGCGGTCCCCACTCCATGCGGCCTTGAAACCAGCCGATCACCTTCCCTTCCGTGATCGCCGCGGCCGTCAGGCGGCACAGCTCGCCCTCATCATCCACGCGCCGCACCGTGCACTGCTCGGCCATGATCTCCGCCTTGCGCTCATCAAGCAGCGCCTGGATCTCACCATCACCCGCCTGCGGCCCTACATAGGCGTGGTCCATCACATAGCGCTCACGGTTCGCAGCCGCCCCCTCCTGCCGTGCCACCACAAAGGCGGAGCCGATCGCGCCGCCGGCATCTCCCGCGGAGGCAGGCAGGTACATGCGCTTGAAGGGAGAGTTCAGGTACACCTTGCCGTTCGCCACCGAGTTCATCGCGCAGCCACCGGAGAGGGCCAGATTATCGCACTTATAGCGCGCGTGCAGCGCCTGCAGCATCGCAAAGAAGGCCTCCTCATACATCGCCTGCGCACTGCGGGCCAGGTCCCGGTGCTTCTGCTCCAGCGCCGCGCCCTTCTCACGCTGCGGTCCCAGCAGCGCCTCCATCGGCTCCTTCTTGTACAGCGTTCCCACTTCCGGGGAGCAGTTGTCCCACGTGTAGTGCACATCCTCCGTGTGGTGCCGGAAGTATTTCAAGTTCAGGCGGAAGGTTCCATCGCTCTGCACCTGCACCAGTTCGCGCATCTCCTTCAGGTACTTCGGCTCGCCATACGGCGCCAGGCCCATCACCTTGTACTCATCGCCAAAGTAGGGAAATCCGATGAACTGCGTGATCACCGAATAGAAAATCCCCAGCGAGTGCGGGAAGTACACGCGCCCGTCGATCTGGATGTCATTCCCCTTCCCCATGCCCCAGGCCGAGCTGGCAAAATCGCCAAACCCGTCCACCGAGAGGCACACCGCCTCCTCGAAATCCGACACCAGGAATCCCGAGGCCAGATGCGCCAGGTGGTGCTCCACGCGGTGCACCTGCGCGCGCAGCTTCTCGCCAGGAAACGCCGCCTGCACCGAGTCTTCAAAACTCCCCGCGCGCCGGATGTTGCCCAGGCGCTTCAGCATCAGGCTCAGGCTCGGCCGCTTGCGCAGCACATACAGCGCCCGCCTCAGGTTGTTCACCTTCGGATTGCGGTTGATGGCGATGTGATCCACATCCCCCAGCTTCAGCCCCGCATCCGCCAGGCACCACTTCATCGCCTCGGTAGGCAGCCCGGACCAGTGCTTGATGCGGCGGAAGCGCTCCTCCTCGGCCGCGGCCACCAGCCTGCCATCTTTCACCAGCGCCGCCGCGGAGTCGCCGTGGTACGCATTAAGTCCGAGTACGATCATTCAGAAAAAAGGATCCGGTCAAGCTGCCGCCAATGGTCGCCTGGCTGGGCGGCCTCTTGATGTTGCCGGGGTTGGAACGGCATTTTCAGAAAAAAGGTGGTGACTGTACCATGCTGATCCCCAGCGCAAAGGATAAAGTGCCCTTATCTGTTAACAGTTTGACACCATCCCTTGCTGGCGACCGTTCCCCTTCTCTGACAGAATACGAGGCGCCGTGTTGTCCCGTGGTTCTTTTTTTTGGATGAACCCGGCCTTTTTCTCTTTCTCTTTCACAGCTCACCACTTCCATGCTCCGTCTCCCCTCCCTTCTGCCTGTCCTTTCACTGGCCGCATGCCTGGCCGCCCAGGCGCAGACCAGCCCTCAGCCAGGTGCAGGCAGTCCGCAGTCGCCGCACGTCAGCAGCCTCGGCGCACGCTTTGCCAGCGTGCCGGGCACCACCGTCCTCTTTGCCGTCTGGGAGACGCGCGTCTCGGAGTGGAATGAGTTTCTGCGCCAGAAAAAGTACCCCTGGACCTTCCAGCCCCACTTCCAGCAGACCCCGGAGCATCCCGTGGTCGGCGTCAACATGCAGGACGCCGTCGCCTTCTGCAACTGGCTCACCGAGACCGAGCGTGAGAAGCGCCTCATCGACAGCTCACAGACCTACCGCCTTCCCACTCCGGACGAGTGGGACGCCGCCGTCGGTCTGGCCCGCGGCCGCAAGAAAAACAACCTCACCGCCGAAGACCGCCTCCTGGACGACCGCATCTATCCCTGGGGGCAGGACTGGCCCCCTTCCGCAAAGACCGCCAATCTCGCCGACGGCGAGATCCCCGGCTATCCCAATGACGGCTACACTTACACCGCCCCCGTGGGCAGTTTCACCCCCACCAAAGAGGGCCTCTACGATCTCTCCGGCAATGTCTGGGAGTGGACCCAGCCCGTGGAGGTGCGCGCGCAGCCCATGGGCATTCTGCGCGGCGGCTCCTGGGCCTATTTCCGCGCCGAGTGCCTCACCTCCTCCTACCAGTATGTGGTGCCCGTGGATCTCCGCGCCCCCACCATCGGCTTCCGCTGCGTCTTTGATGACAAACGCCGCACCGCCTCCCTCCTCGCCGCTTCAGACGCCGAGAAGCGGCAGGCCCTCGATGAACGCATGAAGGCCATGACGGAAAACCGCAAGGTGGACGCCTCCGCCGTGGAGGCCCTGCGCAAAAAGATGCAGGGCAAAGGCGACGACGACAGCCTCCCCGACCCCGCCACCCTCAAGCCTGCCGTGGCGGATGGCACCCCCTTCATCAATGCCCTCGGCATGCGCTTTGTCCCCCTCCAGGAAAAAGGCGGCCCTCTCATCTGCGTCACCGAGACCAGCGTCCGTGACTACGAAACCTGGATGCGCGACTCCGGCCGCGCCTGGACTCAGAAGCCCTCCTTCCTCCTCGGCGGGAACCACCCCGCCGCAGGCGTTTCCTGGGAGGACGCCACCGCCTTCTGCGCCTGGCTCACGGAGCGTGACCGCGCCTCCAAGCTCATCCCCGCCAACGCCTTCTACCGCCTCCCCACCGATGTCGAGTGGAGCCTCGCCGCCGGCCTCAAAAATGAAACCGGCGCCGACCCCGCCGCCCGCAACCTCGCGGACAAAACCCACTTCCCCTGGACTCCCAAGGCCGACGACTGGAAGCCCCCGCCCCTCACCGCCAATCTGGACGCCACCAAAATCCCCGGCACCACGGACCCCTACTCCTACACCGCCCCGGTGGACAGCGCGCGCGGCAATGCCCTGGGCCTCTATGAAATGGGCGGCAACGTCTCCGAATGGTGCGCCGATCCCTGGCCCGGTGCGCCGGAGGAGCGCGTCATCCGCGGCGGTAGCTGGCTTGGCTACGAAAAGGACTCGCTGCTCACCTCCGCCCGTTTTCACGCCCCGAAAAATGCCACCCGCGCAGACCTCGGCTTCCGCTGCGTGCTCGATCTCGGCGCCCCCTGAGCGCCCTCCCGCCCATGACCCCGCCGTCAGACCCCACTCCGGATGCCATCGCCCCCCATGCGGCGCGCACCCGGCGGGAAAGGCGCCTGCTCCTCCTCTTTGCCATCTTCCTGCTGGCCTTCGGCGCTGCCACTTGGTTCGCCTATCCCCACGCCTCTCCACTCGCCCGCCAGTGGCTCGCCCGCCGCCACCTCCCGGAGTTCCGCCAGCATCTTGAAAAAGGGGACCTCCAGGCCGCCGCCGCTCTCCTGCGGGATGCCAGACGCTGGGCGTCAGATGATCCCGAAGTGCTGCATGCCAGCCTTGACTTCAACAACCGCCCCGGTGGAGATCCCCGCACCACTCTAAGCCTCGTCCGCCGCCTTCAGGAGCTCGGTGCCGCCACTCCCGCAGACCTCATCATCATGGGCCAGGTTCACGTCCGGCTGGGAGAGACCGCCAAGGCCCAGGACATCTACGACCACCTCCCCGCCGCCGCCAGGCAGCAGCAGCACGGCCTGGAACTCCACGCCGTTCTCCTTCAGGCCGCTGGCCAGGGCACCGCAGCCGCCGAAGCCCGCCGCGCCGCCCTGCAAAGCGCCCCGCACGATCCCGACAGCCTCCAGAAGCTCGCCACCCTCGATCTCAACAGCAGCGATCCCGGCCGCCGCAGCGCCATGCGCGCACGCCTCTGGCAGGTGGCCCGCACCACCACCGGCCCCACCGCCCTCGCGGCCATCGAAAACCTCTCTCTCACCAAGGAGCTCACAGTCCCCCAGCTCGGCGAGCTCCTCCGGCTCACCGAGGCCGCAGCCCCTCCTCCCGCCACCACCGACAGCCGCTACGAGACCGTGCGCCTCAGCGTCATCTCCGCCCACCTGCGCCTCCTTCCCCACCTTCGCTCAGACCTCGTCAGCGCGGAAGTCCTGCGCTGGAAGGACCGCCCCCTGGCCCACACCACGCTCCTCCTGAACTGGCTCCGCGCCGAGCATGAATACGCCCGCATCCTGCGCATGCTGCCCGCCCAGACTGCCGCGCGCCACACCGATCTCCTTCCCGCCTACGTGGACGCCCTCCGCGGCACCAGCCAGTGGCAGCCCCTCCACACCTTCCTCACCTCCGGCGGTATCGATCCCGCTTTCTCCTCGCAAAAAATCCTCCTCTGGCAGGCAGAGGCCCAGTTCCACCTCCACACAGAACCCTCCCAGCCACGCCAGACCCTCCTGCGCATTTATGAAGAAGCCGGCCGTGGTGAGGACCCCGCCACCACCCTCCAGGCCGCCGCCCTCGCGGAGCGGTACTCCCAGTGGGACCTCGCGGAAAAGTGCTACGAAGCCCTCGCCTCCAGGCACCCCGCCACCCGCCCTGCCATGCTCGCAAAAGTGTACCAGATGGCCGGCCATCAGCACGATGGCCCCCGCATGCTCCACGCCTGCCAGCGCCTCCGGGACCTTCAGCCCGAAAACCCCGCCTTCCTCACCCAGCAGCTCTACCTCCAGCTCGTCCTCGGCACCCAGCTCGAGCTCGCCCAGCAGCAGTTGCAAGACCTCCTCGACACCAGCATCACCCCCACGGACCGCATCTGCCTTCTGCAGGCCCTGGCCGCCTACCGCACCGGCCGGCTCCCTGAAGTCAGCAGATTCCTCACACCCATCGCCAAACCCGAAGACCTCTCCTCCGGCGAGCGCTCCATTTACGCCTTCTTGTTAAAAGCCGCCGGTGGAGATGCCGGCAAAGCCTTCCGCCTCGTCGAGCGCATCTCCCCCGTCCTGCTTCTGCCGGAGGAAAAGCTCTTCCTCCAGCGCGCCTTGTAAAAAAAGCGGACAGAGGCAGGCACTCAGCCTATAGAGCCATGGGTTCCACCTAGCCTCACACGGCCCAATCCTCAGAAAAAATGGCACGAAATTCGCTGATTCCGCATGGAATTTCCTCACGTCCGCGCTACTGAGGGCGGCAAGACGCATGCATTCCGACGCTTCTGATCCTACCCTGCGCCTCTCCGATGCAGACAGGCCCTCCTCCAGCCGCACCGGCAAAGGATGGCAGCCTCCCAGCCCCGGGGACCTGCAGCACCTTCTTCCCCAGTACGACATCACCGTGCTGCTCGGTCGCGGTGGCATGGGCGCGGTTTACAAAGGCGTGCAGCGGAATCTGGACCGCCCCGTCGCCATCAAGATCCTGCCGCCCGGCATCGATGAATCAGACGATGGCGCCAACTTCACCGAACGCTTCAAGAACGAAGCGCGCGCCATGGCCAGGCTCAGCCATCCGGGCATCGTCGCCGTTTATGATTTCGGCGAGACCTCGGACGGCCTGCTCTACATCGTGATGGAGTTCATTGAGGGAACCGACGTTCAGCGCATGCTCTCCGAGCAGGGCCGCCTCCACTCCGCGCATGCCCTCGCCATCACCGCCCATGTGTGCGATGCCCTCAAGTACGCCCACGAGCGCGGCATCGTCCATCGTGACATCAAGCCCGCCAACATCATGGTCGGCTTCGACGGCGTGGTGAAGGTGGCGGACTTCGGCCTGGCCAAGATGAACCGCGCCGGAGAGTCCGGCCTCACCCGCAGCGGCATGGCCATGGGCACGCTGCACTACATGGCGCCTGAGGCTCTCATGCTGGGCTCCAGTGTGGACCACCGGGCGGACATCTACGCCGTGGGCGTCATGCTCTACTGCATGCTCACCGGAAAGCTGCCCCAGGGCATGTTTGAGCTGCCCAGCCTGCAGGTGCCAGGGCTCGACCCACGCTTTGATGGCATCATCGCCAAGTCGTTGCGGGACGACCGCGAAATCCGCTTCCAGACCACCGCCGAGCTCCGCCACGAGCTCGATGGCATCCTCACCCAGCCAGTCGTCAAAGTGGAGCCGGCTCAGACTCCCCCTCCCCCGGCGCTGCCCACGGATGCGCGTCCCCAGCCCGCCCGAAACACCCCGCGTCTCCCCCAGACGCAGGTCGTCACCCGCGTCGTGGAAAAACGCAGCTCTCCCTTCGCCTGGCTGGCCGTGCTCGCTCTGACGGGGGCGGTGATCTGGCTGTGGCAAACCCGTACCGCAGACCCACCCGCCGCCGCCGCCGCACCGATGGCGGACACTCCTTCCGCCTCCTCATCTTCCTCGTCCTCACCCGCGCCGGTCCCACCAGTCCCCGGCCCGGTGCACCCGACACCCGCGCCTGCCACCCCTGCACCCGTGGCGCAGACTCCTCCATCATCTGCCACCAGCGCCACCTCGCCACCTTCCCTGCCGCCCAAGCCACCGGTGGCTCAGGAGACCTTGACCGTCACTCCAGGCCTCCAGCCCGGCGTTTGGCTGGACGTCCTCGCCCGCGGCCTGCGAGGCGCCAGTGGCCTGAGCAAACGTCCGGGCGAGCCCGCCACCTTCATCGCCACCTCAGGCGTCACGTGCAGTTCCAATATCGTGCTGCGCGACTGCATTGTACGCGCACGGTTCAGCGGTGCCTGGACCGCTCCTCCCGCCCTGATCGTCCGCTACCAGGACAATCCCAACTACCGCTACGTTTCCGCCGCCTTCGCCGGCGACCTGGCCCAGCTCCGCTACCATCTTCCGAACAACTGGACTCCCTTTGTCATGCGTGGCATGGCCGCCCAGGTCTCTCCCGGCGAGCCCCTGGACGTGGAACTGAAAGCCGTCGGGGATCGCTTCACGTTCAGCAGAAACGGCGTCGTCGTCGCTGACGGGCCCCTCTCTGGCTACCCTCTGGGCCGCGTGGGCCTCAGTGTCAGCACAGGCACCATCATTGAGAAGCTCGAAGTCATGCCTCTGGAATCCACGGGCGCACCCGCCACTCCCGCCGCCATCAGCACCACTGCGGATGGCTGGCGCCCTCTGCTGGAAGAGAAGCCGGAACTCGTAAACAAGCTCCGCATCAGTGACTCCGCCACTCCCGGCTGGAAAATCATGCAGCAAGGCTTCGCTCCAGTTCTGGAGACCAACAACGTCGCTCTGCGCCTGAAGTTGCGAAATCATCAGCACTTCCGTGTGGTGACGCACTTGCACAACACCACCACGGATGACGGGCGCTTCGGTTACACCCTGATGCTCGGTCCGGATGTGACGGGCAACATTCGCTTTGCCAGCGGCTGGATCAACCAGGTCAGCGCCTTAGGCGGAATGCTCCAGCCCACCGGCTACATACCCTTCGGGCAGCGGCCGCTCTTGGGCGTCCCACCGGGCCAGGAGTGCGAGGTCGTGCTGAAGATTTACGACAAAGAAATCATCGTGGAGGTGGATGGCAGGCAGATCCTGCAGACTCCCGTACCCCTGCCTGGTCGTGTCACCGGCTTGCACCCGGCGGGCCCTTTTGAATTCAAAGACCTGGCCTGGCGCCCCCTGGCCCCGAAAACGTCCAGCCTGCCTGCATCAGCGCCAGCCACGCCCTCCCCTCCTGCTCCCGCCCCTTCCGCCCCTTCCGCACCGGCTCCCACCCCACAGGACACCCGCTCCATGAAGCTGCTGGTGGACGCCGACTTCAAGCGCTCCCAGCCTGACTTCAGGGACGTGAGCATGCCTGAGCTGGTGGCCTTTTGGCAAGGGGGCAGCTACCAGCTCAGCAGCAGGAGCAGAACGCAGTGGTCGCCCCCTCTGTCTGTACTTCACGATTTGGAACTGAAGGACTTTGTTTACGAAGCCGAGTTTCGCGTGACAAAGGAGGACGCTGGCTTTTGGGGAGTCGCTCTCGCCCCGCAAAGACGCCCCGCTATCGAGGTCCGCATGGACAGCTTCAGCCGGCCTGAGATCTACCGCCCGCAGATCGGTTTCATCCTCAACCGGACCGGCGTCTCCATCCCGCCCGGCGGAAAGACATGGCATCAGATGCGCATCGAAGGCCAGGGCTCCACCCTCCGCCTTTTCATCAACAACCGCCACGTGGCGGATGTCAGCCGCAGCGACGTCGAGCAGCCTCACGGCCTCACCATGTTCATCACCTGCACCGGCGAACTCTTCGAAGTCTGGTTCCACCGCATTCGGGTGTGGGATTCATCCCCCGACGCCAGCCTTGCGGCGGCCAAAGCCCCGTCACCTCCCCCGCCCGCCGTGCCTCGCCAATGGGTGGACAATCAAGGCCGCAAGATCACCGCCTCCTTCGTGCGCGCAGACCAGACCACCCTCACCGTCCGCACCGCCGGCGGCCAGGAATGGCAGCTCCCGATGAGCAAACTCTCGGCCGAAAGCCAGCGCCTCGCCGAACAACTCGCCGCTGGCAAGGCTCCGTAAGCACTGGTGTCGGTCGCTCCTCTGTGTCCAATCGAGAATGGCGTCACAGACTGACTGCGGCCTTCCGTCATGCACGCATCACCGGCGGCAGGCTGCGCATAGACCGCACCGGCTTTGTCTTGAACGCTATAGCGTTTTCCAAAACTCATTTCCGGAATGTGCGTGCTAATGCTGAGCGGCGTGTTGTAGCGCGGCATTCCGATACCGCGTCGGCACCGAATCGGTATCGGAATACCGATCGACATCGAACTCCGCCGCCCCAGTCCTGACTATTCCGGAAATGAGTTTTGCGATTTGCTATAACGGCCTTCCGTCATGCACGCATCACCGGCGGCGGGCTGCGCATAGACCGCACCGGCTTTGCCTTGAAGGCCAACGGCCTTCCGTCATGCACGCATCACCGGCGGCGGGCTGCGCATTGCCCGCACTGGCTTTGCCTTGAAGGCCAACGGCCTTCCGTCATGTAGCCCAGGGGTGCCGAGCTTTAGCGAGTGCTCCCCTGGGTTGTGCCAGCCAAATCCGGGAAGCGAACCCATCGTCTTCTCCGCTCACCCAGCCTTCCAGAAGCGTCTCCCGGCCATTTCGCCGCGGAGGACCGCTGTCTCCGCCACGCAGCCTCCCCTGCTCCTGACCGCACAGGCAACCCCAATCCGTAGAGTTGATGGAGCGAGCAAGCCTCAATATGCCGGCCCACAGCTCTCCTCAAAGCTCCGCGATCACCTCGATCTCCACCAGCGCCCCCAGCGGCAGCCCCGCCACCGCCACCGTCGAGCGCGCCGGCTTGTGCCCCTCAAACGCCGCCTCATACAGCGGGTTCACCTTCGGGAAATCCGCCATGCTTTGCAAAAACACCGTTGCCTTCACCACCGCGCTCATCCCCAGCCCCTGCGCCTCCAGCAGCGCGCGGATGTTCGCCAGCACCTGCTTCGTCTGCCCCTCCACATCCGTCGCCACGATCTTCCCCGCCGCCGGATCAATCGGGATCTGCCCCGAGCAAAACAGCAGCCCTCCCTGCTTCACCGCCTGCGAATAAGGACCGACCGCCGCCGGGACATGGGGAGTGTTGTTGATGAGTTCCATGCCCGTTTTCATAACCACGCGTGGCCGACGTTCAAGCGCTGACATTCACAGACTCTATGCAGGTCATGTCTAGGACACCCTATTGAGGATTGCATAATAGACTGACTGCTTTGCCTTGAAGGCCAACGGCCTTCCGCAATACAGCCCAGGGGTGCCGAGCGTTAGCGAGTGCTCCCCTGGGTTCTGGCAGCCAGTCCGGGAAGCGAACCCATCATCTGCTTCACGCGCCCCGTCTTCCAGAAGCGTCTCCCGGCTGTTTCGCCGCGGGAGAGCTTGTGCCTCCGCCACACATCACGCCCCGGCTCCAGCCGGAGCAGCCTCACCATTCGCGTCAGCCTGTTGAGCAAGCCTCAATAAAGGACATTGAGTAACGGAGACTGGTTCTTCCACTGCCATCTGCTCTACCACCTGGAAAGCGGCATGGCGCGTGTGGTGCACTACAACGGCTTCTACCCCGCGCCGGACACCGCGCCCCTGCGACACAAGCTTTACCACGACCCGTGGTTCTTCTGGGGCGTGGCGGATGGCCTCACCAACATGACGCAGGGCTACCTCCAATACTCCAACACCCGCAACATCTTCAATCTGGAGTGGGAGGCCGGCTGGGCGCAGGTGCCAGGCACCCAGTGGGAGACCACCGCTCTTTATCAGCGCTACTACAACCGCTTCTTCCGCCTGCTCGCGGGTCTCGACACCCAGGGCACGCTGACCGGCAGTTCTTTTCACAACGACCTCGACTACAACCGCGGCGTCTTCGGCCTCATGTATCGCCTTCCGCTGAATCTCTGGCTCACCGCCTGGGCGGACACAGATGGCGGCGGCCGTTTCAAGCTCGCCCACAGCCTCATGCTCACCCCGCGCCTGATGCTCGGCTCCCAGGTGGAGTACGACACCCACGACCGCTGGGAGGGCCGCGTGAGCCTTTCCTACATGCTCAGCCGCAGCACCTCCCTCCTCGGCCAGTGGCACTCCGACTACGGCTGGGGCATGGGCGTGCGTGTCCGCTTTTAAAGCGTCATCACCTACACCCCCGTTCGTTGAGACACCAGCGGCCCGCACCTTTCGCGGCGATGAATCGCTCATGGCCCTCTCTCAGCTTTCATAACGCCCGGAAGCAAATACTGTGAAGAGCGGTCGCCCGCCCGCTTCTCTCCTCGCGCCTTCCCCCCATGAACCAGTTCACCGACTACCTCAGCAACGGCCATGCCTGGCTCTACGTGCCGGTGGCCATTCTCCTCGGCGCGCTGCACGGGCTGGAGCCGGGCCACTCGAAGACCATGATGGCAGCCTTCATCATCGCCATCCGCGGCACCATCTGGCAGGCGGTGCTCCTGGGCCTCTCCGCCGCCATTTCACATTCACTCCTCATCTGGGTGCTCGCCGCTGTGGCGCTGCACTACGGCGGCCACTGGAATGCCGAAACCGTGGAGCCCTGGCTCCAGCTCGGCTCCGCCGTGATGATCCTGGCGCTGGCAGTGTGGATGTTCCTCCGCACTCGCCGCGAGGTGGCGGAGGCCCACGCCCATGGCCTCGCGCACGCTCACGCTCACGCGCGGCCGCATTCACACACACCCGACGCCCCCCACGCGTTCGAGCACGAGATCGCCCTG
The DNA here is from genome assembly GCF_044227185.1 of Prosthecobacter sp. Lineage (GTDB taxonomy): Bacteria > Verrucomicrobiota > Verrucomicrobiia > Verrucomicrobiales > Verrucomicrobiaceae > Prosthecobacter. Next base: position 56,759 of record NZ_JBGAFO010000016.1, read on the forward strand.
CCCGCAGGGTTCAAGCCCCCCAGCCTCCGCCCTGAGGCCCTGGCCGCACGCCGCACCCAGGGGCCGCATGGCGGCATGCTGCTGGACACCGGCCACGGCTGGCTGGAGATCGCCATCGTTGCCGAAGGTTCGCCGCCGCGCTTCCGCATTTATCCCTGCACCGCCGCCGGCCTGCCAGTGCCGCTCCCCGCTGGAAACCGCCTCACCCTGGAAACCGCGCGCCTGGACGGCAGCACTCAGCTCTTCAAATTCGAACCCGCCTCCGCCTGCTGGGAAGCCACCGCCACCCTGCCCGAGCCGCACGAGTTCACCGCCACGCTCACCCTCGGCCACGCGGACCACGCGCACACCTACCGCCTCAAATTCACCGCGCCATCGCAGGCTGGCGGCCAGCAACACCACGCCCCCATCGCCGAAGAGATCCGGCCGGAGGGAGACGTGTATCAGGACGCCCACGAGCGCGCCCATGCGGAGGACATCGCCCGTCGTTTTGGCAACCGCAGCGTCACCACCCCGCAGATCGTCATGTTTGGCATCACCGGCGGCCTCATGCCCTGCCCCGCCGCCTTCACCATCCTCCTCGTCTGCCTGCAGTTGAAAAAAGTCGCCCTCGGCTTCGCCATCGTCGGCGCCTTCAGCTTCGGCCTCGCCCTCACCATGGTCACCGTCGGCGCAGCCGCTGCCTGGAGCGTGCAGCGCGCGGTCAAACGCTTCACCGGCTTCGGCGAATGGATGCGCCGCGCCCCCTATATCTCCTGCGTCCTCCTCGTCGCCCTCGCCGCCTTCATGGCCTGGTCCGGCTGGCAACACCTCTCCCACGGCCACACTCATTGAGCGCAGACAAACCTCCGCCCAAGTTCAAATCTGCGGCCATTCCCTTGCCAAAAAATTCCTTTGCCAAAAACAGCATCCTCTTTTGCCCGATCGTCAGCTCTCCTCCGGCAGCTCGTCTGCGTAAGTAGTTCGGGGTTCGCTTCGCGGCTGCACAGCAGCCCGTTCCGCCTCCCCGTTCGTAGTTCGGGCTTCAGCCCGTTCCGCCTCCCCGTTCGTAGTTCGGGCTTCAGCCCGTTCTGGAAGCCCCGCATCACCCCAAATCCAAAACCACCCAGCGCAAGTATTGCAGTACCAGCTTTCTCGTCCTCCGTAGCTCGAAGAGCGAAGGAGGAAGCCGGAATCTGGAAGCTTTCTTCGTGCAAGCGGCTCCCAAATAAGCTCCCCCAAGTGACTCCCCGATCCACAACCGAGCCGCCTCGAGTTCAGGTGCTCTGCGCCTTCCGCCGCCCGCCTCAGGCCGCCGCGTCTTCGTCGCTCGGCACCACCAGCACCGGGCAGTGCGCCCGCTTCAAAACATCATTCGCCACGCTGCCGACCAGCATGTGGTAGATCGTGCTGTGATGGTGCGAGCCCAGGATGATCAGGTCCGCATTCAGCCGCTTCGTTTCCGCCAGCACCGACGCCACCTTCGGGTCCGCGAGCTGCACCACGCTCGCGCGCACGCCGAATTTGATCAGCGAATCTCGTATTTCCAGAAGCTGCTCCACCTGCTCCTCCGCCACCGTCTCCGGCGGGTCTTCCGACAGCACAGGAGAGGCGATCCCCAGGTCCACCACCACCGGCGCCTTGCCCAGCACATGCACAATGATCACCTCGCTGTTAAAGGCGCTGGCAAGCGCGTGGGCGTGCTTGAGTACTTTGAAGGTAAGATCGGACAGATCGACCAGGGCGACGATGGTTTTCATAATGTGTAAGAGTGGAACACCGGAGGACGAAACGAGTTCTTCACCCGCTGTACTTTCGCACCCTGCGCCCGTTTCGGCCTGCCCAAAACTCACCCCCCAGTCTTCCACCCTCGCGCCCGCTCTCCCCTCCGCCGCGTTTCATCATCTGCCAAACAACGGCCAGCGCCAGAACTCCCACCACCGCGCCTGCACACGCCGCCCGGTTTGATCCCGGCTGCTTTCCAGATCCCGGAACCACTCCCGCTGCCCCTCCACCCCCGTGTCCGGCTGGATGGGATGATTCGCCGTTCGTTTTTCCACATACACCACGATGCCGTCGCGCCCTTCGAACACCGTCATGGACCGCGCCCACAGGCCCCTCTGCCGCCTCACGCTGTCCGCGATCACCCCATCCCGCACCGGCGCCGGCAAAAGCGTGCACTGATACACCCGGCGCCCCTTCCAGACCGTCTCATAGGCCCACTTCACGCCCTCCAGCCTCTGGTTCTTCATCAGGTCCGTCGCAAAGGCGCACGGCGTGCCTCGATTAAACAACGGCCAGCGCGACATCAGCACCCAGTAGTCCCGCGTCTGCCGGGTTTTAAAGCCGCAGTCATCGCTGTAGTCCCGCTCCACCGCATCCACCCCGCAGCGCGCCGCGCTTACCTGCGGCCGCGTCATGATGTCCGCGGGCGGCAGGATCGCCTTCAGCAAAATCACATCCCACTGCGCGGCCGAATGCGCCGCCTTCTCAAAGCCCCTGGAGTCCTCCTGCTTTTTCCCGCCCCCCTTCTCCTGCAGCAGCGCCTCCACCACCGCGTAGTTCGGCGTCGCCGCAAAGCCCGCCGCCGCATGCCCCGCCAGAAGAAGACAAAGGAAAACTTTCATGAGATATACTTCGCAGCTTCCGCCCAAAATAGTCACCTAAAAACACCAGACCCGCGCGACTTTTAACTTTCATGACCCAGCTCCTCATCCCCTCCATGAAAGCCCCCTCAGGCATCCCCTGACCTCCAAAGCAGGGGCCGCCGGGGTTGCACCGGCCCGGCCCGCTCCTACCCTGAGCCCATGAAAACGTTACCTTCGACGCTAATGAGGAGCCTCGCTGGTCTGCCTCACGACGCCCGACCTCCCACCCACAACGGCACCGTCGGAATCGATGAACCCGACGCCGCCACCATCCCCCACGGCCGCGAAGACCAAACCGCCGGCGATGAAGGCATCGACGACGAAGAAGCCGACGACACCGGCGAGTTGCCGGAGTGAGCAATATTTCGAACCCTCTCCGGTCCGGCGTAAGCGCATACCGTTGACGCGAGATCATCCCCCAGTTCTCCGAAAGCCCGTAGGGCTGGCATAACCGTAGCCGTGGGTGACAACCCACGGAATCGCATCATCCCTTCTCGCTCAAATGCCGTGGAACCGCGTAGCGGTGACACAAACCTCCGCCACGCCGCATCGCAGCCCCTTCCGCACGCCCTGCAATGCGCATTGCTCCAAAACAGAGAACAGAGAACAGAGAACAGAGAACCTCAAACTTCAACACTATACATCTGCACCCGCCCCATCGCCGCCCACGGCTGCCCAGCCTTCACCTTCCCCGGGCCCACGATCACAGACGCCACCAGCCCCTTCCCATCCGCCGTAAAGCGCGCCCGCGTCAGACGCGACTTCGAATCCAGCGACGTGACAAGGCTCCCGTCCGCCGCGCTGAAGACCGCCACATTCCACGTCCCCTGCGCCTGCCGCCCGCCCATCAGAAAATGCTTCCCCTCCGGGTGCCACGCCAGCGTCTCCATCAGCCCGGAGCCATGCTGCCCGTCCTTGATCTGGTCCAGCTTCTTCCCCGCGCGCCAGTCCCAGCGCTGCCACGTCATCTTCCCATTGCCCGCCATCGGGTCGCCCATCGGCCCCATGCCGCAACCCACCAGCACGTTGCCATCCGGTGAAAAAGCCAGGCTGTAAATGCCTCCCGAAAAATGGTGCGACTTCGTCGTGCCCCAGGAAGTAAAATCCGGCGAAGTCCACTGCGCCACCGGCTTGCCGCTCTCCGCACCCTGCGCCGCCTGCGTGTCCCACACCCGCACCTCGCCCATCATGTTCGCCGCCGCCAGATGCCGGCTGTCCGGGCTGAAGGCGCAGCTCAGCACCGGCGGCGTGTGGCCATAGCTCGCTACCAGCGCGCCCGTGGCCGTGTCATAGACTTTCACGCTCGGCTCCGTCTCCGCCGCAGGCTCATACTTCCACCCGCCCGGCAGGTACTGCCCCGTCACACTCGCCACGCGTTTCCCATCCGGAGACAGCGCCATCTGCCAGCTCCAGAACGCATGCGCCTTCACCTCGCGCACACACTTCCGCGTCGCCACATCATGCCACAGCAGCACCCCGTCATACCCCGCGGAAATGAGCGTCCTCCCATCCGGCAGCAGCACGCAGCCGCTGCCATACGCGTCGTGCTTCTTCTCAAACACCTCCGTCTTCCCCGTCGCCATCTCCACCGCATGCACGCTGCCATCCATGCAGGCCGCATACACCTGCGACCCATCCGGCGTCGCCGCCAGCCCCATCACCCCAAAGGGCAGTTCATATTGCTTCGTGCGTGTCAGCTTCATGGCATCAAGTCAGTCAAACATTCTGGTTTCGTCATTCCGCCTCACGCCAGGATGTCGCGGATCGGCTCCGTCCTGTTCTCCACCCGGTGAAACGTCGGCATCCCCGGCAGATCATACTCCGCATACGGATCAATCCCCAGCGCCGTGAAGATCGTCGCAAACAGATTCTGCTCGCTGTACGGCTTCTCGATCACATCCACGCCGTCCACATCCGTCGCCCCCGTCACCACGCCGCGCTTCAGGCCGCAGCCCGTCATCATCAGGCTCCACGCATTCGGGTAGTGCTCGCGACCGCGCGCCGCATTCATCCACGGACTGCGGCCAAATTCCCCCATCGCGATCACCAGCGTGGAGTCCAGCAGCCCGCGCTCCTCCAGGTCCGTGATCAGGTTGTAAAGCACCCGGTCCAGCTCCGGCACCAGCATCTGGTGGATCTCATGGTTGAACACATGGTTGTCCCAGTTCATCCCGTTCGCCACCATCACAAACGGCGCGCCCTGCTCCACCAGATGGCGCGACATCAGCGCATGCTGCGCGAAACTCCCCGGCCCGTAGCGCTCCCGGTCCTTCGCCGGCAGTTTATTGACATCAAACAAGTCCGCGCTCGCCGTCAGCCCCTTCATCCGTTCAAACGCCGCATTCTGGCTCCGCGCCACCGCGCTGCCCCGGTCCCGCTCATACTTCGCCGTCAGAAACTTCCGCAGCGTCTCGCGCGACTCCCGGTCATGCTGCGGGATGCTCGCCCCCTCCGTGTTCAGAAACTGCGTGTAGTCCCCGCCCAGCCGCACCGGCGCATGCTCCGCGCCCAGCCAGCCCGCCCAGTTCCCCGCCTTGAATCCCTCAAACTCATTCCCGCCCGGAATCGGATCCAGAAAAATAAAGTTCGGCAGCTTCGCATCCATCTGCCCCATCGCCTGCGCCAGGCTGCTCCCCAGCGTCGGCCGCACAAACCCCGCCCGCTCCGGTGCCCCGCGCTGCAGCAGGTTGATCGCCTGCAGGTGCTCCGGCTGCGTCGTCTTCATGCTCCGCACCACGTTCAGCTTGTCCGCGATGCTCGCGCACTTCGGCATCAGCCCCGAAAAGTGAATCCCCGGAATCTTCGTCGGCATACTGCCAAACGGCCCGTTCCCCGGACTCCCCGGCTTCGGGTACCACGTCTCAAACTGGCTCGGCGCCCCGCACAGCCACAGCAGGATGCAGTGCTTCTGCGCCCTCTTCGTCTCCTCCGCAAACACCGGATTGTGAAACAACCCCGTAAAACTCCCCACACTCGCCAGCGCCCCGCCGGTGAGACCTTTCAAAAACAAACGCCGGTGCAGACCATGCTCATGCGTCGGGCATCGTGGGTGGGGATCGCGAAGATTCATCAGGGAAAAAAAGGCCCCTTGGGGCGCTCAGAGGTTACACGCATTTGCGGCGGTTTTTAGCAGGAATTTTGGCCTGCCGTATTGCCCGTCTCTCTTTCTCCTTCATACTCCTGCCGCCTGCTCGTTTCTTCCTCACAGGGCCGCTCCGAAGCTTCTCCACCATGAAACTCTTTGTCATGCTCTCGGCAGGCCTCCTCATCCTGCACGCACCCCTGGGATGGTCCCCGGCTGCCGAGGCGCGCGCCAGCCATCCTGCCCCGGCTGAAATTCGGGAGACTTCCGAATGGCTGAAGGCCAGACGGCGTCAGTATGAAACCACCACGTCGGATTTGAGCGCAGCCGATTTGAAAAAGATCGATGATCTGTCCGCAAAACCTAGCCTGGCTCTCGCGGTGATCGATGAATTGATCGCCCTGGCAGAGGTGCGCGAAGCCCCCCACGCAGGGACTGAGCTTTTTGCGGCGCACAGTTTCTCTCCCGTGGCGCGGGTTTTGGCCGCCATCGGCAGACCGGCGCTGCCGAAGATCAATTCGGCTCTGTCCGCTGCGAACCTGCCCATCTGGTCGGATCTCGTCCTCAAAGATGCACGCCGGGTGATCCGTGAGGACAAGATGGACTTCGATGAGCTGCTTGGTGCAGAAGGCCTTCTCCTCAGATCGCGCCCGGAGCGGGAGGCACAGCTCGCTGCGTTTGAACGCTCAAAAACAACCTCCTGGATGGATGAAAACAAAAGCGCCAGACGTGCGCTCCACCGGGCCTTGGAATCCAACAAACTTCCGGCCTCCAGGGACGACCTGTCCGGCAGAGTGGCGGGTGAATTGTTTGAAAGACATGATGCCGGGCTGCTGCTCCGCCTTCTGGCAGAAAGGATCAGCGCAAACTGGTGCGCGGAACACACTCAGGCGTTGCGCGGCATCCGCGTCGATGAGACGGATCCAATGCAGTGGCGACCAGCAGGAGATTCCATCCACAGCATCATCCTTGGCTTTGTCACTCCAATCTCCAATCCCACCCCTTTTGTTGACCTCTCGGGCGGCGGTGATCCGCGCGATTCAGCAGCCATCTGCAGTTTGATCGGCTGTGCGAATCCATTTCCACGACGGTTGCTCATGGAGCAGTTGAGGTACAACCCCAGCGCTCCTGTGAGACTCATTTTTATGCGCGCGCTGAGCCGGCACGAACCCGGGAACGATACCGAAATCGAAGCGCTGCTGGCGCAGATGCTGAACGATAAAAGAGACGGAGGCGGCCATGGAGACCGAGTCTGCGACATGGCTTTTCAGGAGTTGATCCACCGCGTGGGCGGCGAAAGTCCGCCCATGAGTGATCCCGCGTTTTTCGCCCTTCCGGCAAGCGAACGAGACAGGATGATTCTGGCCCTTAAGCGCAGGCTGGCCGCACGGAAAGAGAAGCGCTGATGCCGCAGGTCTCGTGATTTGTTTGTTTGCATCCGCCGCACCCACCCCGTTAAAGTTTCGCCCGTTCACCGCATTCCATGCACCGCCTCCTTCTCATACTTCTCATGGGCTTGTTTTCCTTCCTCTTCGGCTCGCGCACCTCGGCTGAACCCCCGGCTGCCAAATCCAAGGCTGAAGAAGCGGGCCGTGGTTTGCGGCAGATGATGCTGACCATGCCCCCGGCCGAGATGGGTGGGAAACCCGCGAAGGATTTCCCCCATGTATATGGTGTCCTCCTGGACTGGCCGGTCAGTGATTCCACAGCCACCATCTTCGCCGCTTCCGACGGCTCGGCCAGCTTGTACACCACGCGCGCCTTCGGCATTCTCGGCGGCATCGGCCATGAGAACGTGCGCACGGCGGCGGTGAAGTTCACCCGCGCGGCCGGTGAGTTTTTTGAAACCGCAAAACCCGTCACCGAATTCCCCTACCCCGCTCCTGGCCAGGTGCACTTTTACCTGCTCACCTTCGACGGCGTGCGCTGCATTGAAGCTGACCTCGCCGCCATCGAAAACGGCACCAGCAGGCACACGGCCCTTTTTGTCCTCGGCCAGAACGTGCTCACCGAGCTGCGGATCATCACGGAGAAGAAGCAGTGACAAGGTCATGTTGAGGTTGCGCCATGAAATCATTTCGTTTTACCAGCAAACACGCAGCCATTTTATCGCTCGCCGTTGCTGCCGCAATTTCCATCCGTTGCTGTTGCTCAAACTCCATGCGTTGGACAGAAGCAACTCCAGACAGGTTTGTGAAGGAGCTGGCTGAAGATTACCGGATCAAGCTGCCGCCCGCCTCGAAGGGTTTGGTCACATACCATGCGGCGGTTCATGATGTAAGGGAAGAGTTTGTCGTCTTAAAGGTCGATGGGCCCACTGATTCGATTCTGCAGGTCGAGGCAATGCTCGAACCAGAACGAAAATTCCGCCTGCCGACTCAGGACATGACGACAGCCATTCAGCTTATAAGAGTGAGTGATAACATTCAGTGGATGCCAAGGGAAACAAATATCAAAGGGAGACTCTACTCATTAAAACCTTTGGGAGAAGAGGTGTTTAGGATGACCTCCTTTGTTTTACCGGGCGATGAGCGCTCCAGCATCATCTTTTATTTCAGTCATATGGAAGACTCGTCCTCCACCAAAAAAACGCCATCGCCCGAAGAAGCAAAGCCGCATGCCAGTCGTAACGCGAAAGCGGGCGGAGAATGATTCAAAACAGAGGCAGGCTCAACTCCTCGCTATCTGCGGCTCTTCCTCCACCTCCCTCACGGCATCGCCAGAAACTCCGCGCTCGTCATCAGCGCCCACAGCAGATCCCTCATCGTCTCCGCAGTCCTCCCCGCCCCCGCTTTCACAAACGCCTCCGCCTGCGCCATCTCATCCGCCCCCGGCGTTCTTCCATACACCGCCTGGAACGCCTCACGCACCCGGCTGGTAGCCTCTGGTAGCGCCGCCAGCCGCGCGATCAGCCCCGGCTGCGCCGCCTGCAGCAGCGCGTTCATCGTCGGAGATCCCGAAAGAAACTGCGCCTGCTGAAACGTCGCATTGTACTCCTTGGGCAGCACCTCCGGCATCGCCGTGATCACCTGCCGGCGAAACTCCTCCTCATCCGGCGGCAGCTCCAGCGCGATGCGCCACGACCTCGCCAGCTGCTCCGCGCTCAGCGGCCGCTCCAGCATGCCGGTAAACAGCTCCGGTGTGGACGCCGCGCTGGCGGGCGGCGCGCCCAGCGCATATACCCGGCTGCGCACGATCTCCCGCACCACGCGCCGCGTGTCATACTTGTGCGCCGCAAAATCCTGCGCCAGCCACTCCAGCAGCTCCGGATGGCTCGGCGTGTTGCGCTCATTGATCTCATCCGGCGGATTCACAATCCCCCGTCCCGTCAGCGCCGCCCACATGCGGTTCACAAACGCGCGCGCCAGCAGCGGATTCTCCTCCGTGGCCGCCTCCGCAAACGCCTCGCGCCGCGAGTACTTCGGCACCCGCACCGCCGCCTTCGGATCTTCATACAGCTCCGGCATGTCCTTCTCCTGCGCATCTCCACCACCGCCCGGCCACACCTCCGGCAGCGTCCGCCCCGTCAGCAGCGTCACCACCGCCGGCTGCGATTCCTTCTTCAGGTTCGTGAAGTTCATGAAGCCCCCCACCGCAGACTCCGCCACCGCCGTGCTGCCGTCCACGTTCTTGCCGCGGTTGAAGGCCGCCACCAGCCCCCAGTAGTGCGCCTGCTTGATCTCCCGCGCCAGCGGATGGTCATGGCACTGCGCGCAGTCGATCTTCGTCCCATACACCACCGGCGCCACCGCCTCGGCGATCTTCTGAAAATCATTCTTCCGCTCAAACAAAAACCACGAGGCCCCGCGCCGGTCTGGCGTCTTGTCCGGCCGCGCGCAAAGAATATCATAGACCACCTCGTTCCACGGGCGGCTCTCCTTGAAGGCCTTCTCCAGGAAAACCCACCAGCCCGAGCCCTTGCGCCGCCCGTCCGGATTCCCGCGAATCAGGCGGCCCATCAGAAACGTGTCCCACAGCTCCCGCATCCGCACCGCATACTCCGGCGCAGCCAGCAGTTTGTCGATCAGCGCCTCCCGCTGCGGTGCCGCCAGAAACGCCGCCAGCTCCGCCGCCGTGGGAATCCGTCCCGCCAGATCCAGATACACCCGCCGGCACCACGCCGCATCTCCCAGCGGCTCGGCCGGCTTCACCCCCGCGCGCTCCCAGCCCTCCGCCAGCAGCGTGTTGATCGCCTCCTCTCCCGAAGCAAACTGCCGCGCCACCTTCACCGGCGCCTTCTCCGCAGCCACTGCACCCTTCCCCGCCGAAGCGGCGCTCAGCACGGAGATCCACTCCTTCACCGCCGCACGCTCCGCATCCGAGAGAAACTTCTTCGGCGGCATGTGCGGGTCCGCCCCCTTCTCCAGGCTCGTGTATAGCGCGCTCTCCTCCGGCTTCCCCGCCACCACCACCGCCCCGTTTTCACCGCCTTTGAGCACCATCTCCGGCGTGTCCAGCTCCAGCCCGCCCTTCTGCTCCAGCACCCCGTGGCACTTCACACAGTTCACATCCAGAATCTGCCTCACCTTCCCCGCCCACAGCGCCCCCGCGTCCGCCGCGGCAGACCGAGTCGGGAATGAAGCCATCAAAAGAGAAAAAACAAAAACGCAGCGCAGCATGCAGAAAACAAAAAGGGGGTCCTGAAACTACACCGCCACGCCCGGTTTCTTGCGTGGGAAAAAATGGAAAGTTTCCGCCCGCCCCAGGGGGCTCAAAGCGGCCGGACTCTCAGCACCAGACGACTACTCACCATGCCGCATGCCCCCCCGCCTCATCCTACTCCTCATCCTCTTCACGCGGCCCGTTCACAGACCGCTTCTTCTTCACTGCGGAGATGTTCCGGTGCACCCACACGCTCTGCACCATGCCCATCAGGAACAGCGTCACCACCACAAACGTCCCCCCGTAGCTGATGAAAGGCATCGGCAGACCGATGACCGGCAGCATCACCAGGCTCATCCCCGCGTTCTGGAACGTATGCACAAAAAACATCGCCACCACCCCGATGACAATCAGCCGCCCGAGCTGATCCCGCGCGAAGAAAGCCACAAACACACATTGGACCAGCAGCAGCGCCATGAGTCCGAGAACCAGGAGCGAACCGCGGAAGCCAAACTCCTCGGAGATCACGCCGAAGATGAAGTCATTGATGGCCTCATTCGTGGGGAAGAAGGTGTTGTGGACGGAGGCCTGGTCCGGCACCTTCTTCGAAAGCGGCCCCTTGCCCTCCAGCCCGCCCGTGGCCACGGCAATCTGCAGATGCCTCGGCACCCAGCCTTCATCCTGCAGGTTCACCTTGTCCATCTGGTTGGTCAGCATGTACAGCGTGGTGTTGATGCGCGCCTGCTGGTAGGGCTTCAGCGCAAACACATACACCAGGGGCACCACGCTCACCACGCCAAGCACCAGCGTGATCATGTAGCGCAGCGGGATGCTGCCCACCAGCATCATGGAGAGAAACACCGGCCCCCAGACCAGGCCCGAGCCAAGGTCCTCCTTGATCACCATCACCGCGGGCACTCCCGCGATCATCGCTGCGGCGACAATGCGCAGCCACGGTCGGCGAAACACCGGCATCAGACGCGGCAGTTCGCCAAAGATCACCGCCAGAATCAGGATGCCCGACATGATGGCAAACTGGGACGGCTGGACCGTCTGGCTCCCGATGCGGATCCACGCACGGTTCCCGTTGATCAGGATGCCGAAAAAGAACAGCGACACCAGCCCCCCGATGCCCGCCAGGTACATGGGAAAACACGCCCAGCGGATCCACTTGTAGTCAATCAGTGATGCCGCGAAGAAGAAGGGCAGCCCCAGCAAAAGCCAGCGGATCTGGTCACGCCACTTGATGGCGAGGTCAGCCTGATCGGAAAGCGCCGAGGCATTGTAGATCGCGTACACGCCGATGACGGCAATCGCCACAATGTTCAGCACGATAAACCAGTTCATGCCGAGAAATTTTTTAAAGAGCGGTGTCATGGGTTCCGAAAAGAAAGTTTTGAAAAAAGGACCTGTGGCCGATGCCGGATGACGAGTTCAAAATGCCGGACGTCCGGACCATTCACACCGGCCCTTCATCCTCACTTCGCTCATTGGAATTTCATTCATCATTCGTCATTCGGGTTTCGTCATTCACAGCACCGGCACCGCGTCCAGCAGCTTCTGCGTGTAGTCATGGCGCGGGTTCTCGCAGATCTCCTCCGCATCCCCCTGTTCCACGATCTTCCCATGGTGCATCACCACGATGTGGTCGCTCATGTGCCGCACCACCGCCAGATCATGCGCGATGAACAGCAGCGTCAGGTCCAGCTCCGCCTGGATGTCCTTCAGCAGGTTTAAAATCTGCGCCTGCACGCTCACGTCCAGCGCGCTCACCGGCTCGTCGCAGATCAGAAAGCGCGGCTTCACCGCCAGCGCCCGCGCAATGCCGATTCGCTGCCTCTGCCCGCCGCTGAATTCATGCGGGTAGCGCTGCAGCGCGTTCTCTGGCAGCCCCACCTTCTTCAGCAGTTCCGCGGACACCTCCCGCCGCTCCTCCCTGGACTTCTCCTTGAAGTGAATCTGCAGCGGCTCGCCCAGGATCGCCTCCACCGTCATCCGCGGATTCAGCGAGCCGATCGGATCCTGAAACACCATCTGCATCTCCCTCCGCAGCGGGCGAAATTCACTCTCCGGCATCGGCAGAATGTCAAAGCCCCGGTAGTTCACACTCCCGGAGGTCACCGGCATCAGCTTGAGCAGGGCGCGCGCCACCGTGGATTTCCCGCTGCCGCTCTCCCCCACCAGCCCCACCGTGCTGCCTTCCGCCACCTCAAAGCTCACATTGTCCACAGCCTTGATCACGTCTTTCCCATGGCCCGGCCAGCCCCCCCTCACAGGGAAGTGAATTTTGAGGTTTTGAACGCTGAGAAGCTGCATCGTGAAAGCACTCAGTTTAGCACACCCGCTCAAACGTGCGAAAGTTTCATTGCGTGAAAGCATGAAAGTGTCAGCATCCCCCCCGGATGAACGCACGCTACCAATTGCTCGCCCCCATCGCCCAGGGCGGCCTGGGTGCCGTTTTCAGGGCGCGCGATCTCCAGATGGGGCGCGAGGTCGCCGTCAAACGCGTCCTCGCCGCAAAGACCGGCGGCTGCGGCGCCGCCGCGGACGCCCTCATCCGCGAGGCCCGCCAGCAGTCCCTCCTCCACCACCCAAACATCGCCGCCGTGTACGATTTCGGCGTGGATGCCGAGGGGGCCTTCATCGTCATGGAGCTCATCTCCGGCGAGACCTTGGAAGACACCGTCGCCCGCGCCCCCCTGCCCATCCCAGACTTCGATGCCCTCGTTCGCCAGACCCTCGCCGGCGTCGCCGCCGCCCACGCCCAGGGCATCCTCCACCTCGATTTAAAGCCGGGAAATCTCATGCTCCACCGCCTCCCGGACGGCGGTCTGGAAATCAAGATCCTCGACTTCGGCCTCGCCAGAAACACCCGTCAGCCGGCGCGCCGCGCCGCCCCCGCCCGCAGGGAGCTGCCCGGCTCCATCCATTTCATGGCGCCCGAGCAGTTTGAGCAGCACGCCCCTGTCGATGTCCGCACGGACATCTACGCCCTCGGCTGCATCTTTTACTACGCGCTCACCCGGCGCCATCCCTTCGAGGGCGAGCTCACCCCCCAGGTCATCGTCGCCCATCTTCACCACCGCACCCAGCCCCTGGCCTCCCTCCGCCCCGGCCTGCCCGCGCACACCCTGCAGTGGGTCGAGTGGCTCATCCGCCGCCTGCCCGCCGGCCGTCCCGCATCCGTGGCAGAGGCTCTGCAGGTTTATGAATCAGGCGCCCCCGTGCCTGGCGCCACGGCGTGAGTCCTGCCGCTCAAAACCATCGCGCTGGACAACAACTATCCATCCCGAACACGAAAGCCTCTTGCCATCCCATCACCCGCCGCCATCATGGCGGCTCCTGTCTCCTGCTTCCCATGATGCGTGTTCCCCCAGCCCTCCTTCTTGCCACCACCAGCCTCGTGCTTTGCTCCTGTGGTATGATGAAGCGCCTCGTGCCGCCCATGCCCAAGCTGCCAAAAATCGGCATGCCCAGCCTCCCCAGCAGAAACACCGTCGCCAAGTTCGTTCCCGGCATGTCGGAGACGGACAAAGTGGACTCCGAAGACCCGGACGTCCCCTTCACCTCCCGCGGCACCCTCGGCTTCGGCCACACCGTCCGCCTCGAAGTCTATGAAGGCACCCGCAGCCCGGACCGCATCTACCGCGGCATCGTCATGGTCAATACCCAGGGCCTCCTCCCCCTCGGAGACGTCGGCACCGCCCGCGTCGGCGGCCTTCACCTGCCAAAGGCGGCCGACGCCATCGCCACCGTCTTCCGCCTCGCCGGCCGCAACACCCGCGAGATCACCGTCCAGATCATCTCCGTGGAAAACACCCCCCTCCTCTCGCTCAATGGCGACATTCAGGAGCCCGAGTTCATCCCCATCTTTGACCGCATGAGCGTCCGGCAGGCCGTCACCGTCGCCGGTGGCCGCCGCGCCGGCTCCACCTCCCGCGGCGTTTACATCTCCCGTCAGGGCCAGCGCCATTTCTTCACCTCCCTCGAAGGGGCGGACAGAAACTGGAAACCGCAGGCCGGCGACATCATCACCCTTTCTCCAGACATCTGACCCCACCATGCTCGAATACACCGGCGGCGCCCCTGCCGCCACCCAGGCCTCCCTCAGCTCCCTGTTTCAAACCGCTGTCATCCTTCGCATCGGCACCGGCCTCCTGCTCATGACCCGCTACGGCATCGGCGCCGTGCAAAACGCCTGGCACTTCTTCTTCCAGGAAAAGCCCTGGGCCTGGGTCCCCGCCTTCCACGAGGCCGGCATGCCCTACGCCCACCTCCTCGCCCCCGTCGTCGCCGTCATCATCGTGCTCGTCGCCCTCAGTTGGATCATCGGCTTCCTCACCCGCCTCTTCGCCTTCATCTTCCTCCCCATCGTCATCACCACCCTCGTCGTGCTCCATCACGCCGGCTCCCCCCGCGTCGAGGCCGCCTGGCTCTACCTCATCATCACCGTCACCCTCCTCCTCTTCGGCTCCGGCTCCGTCTCCGTCGATCAACTCTTCCGCCTCGGCCAGTCCGGCCCCAAAAAACGCCGCTGAGAAACCGCCGGACGATTCACCACCGCAGAAAATCAAAACCGCAAAGACCCGAAAACAAAATCTCTGCGTGAATGGCACTCGGTTAAGACCCCTGATCGCAATTTTTGCCGTTTCTTCGCGTCGCGTCATGAACCGCGGAATCACCTTTGCTAATATCGCTCTCGCCTCTCACACCAGCCCTGAAGGGGCTGCGGAGTACAGCCCAGGGTCAGCCGAGCCTCGGCGAGGCGACCCTGGGTTGTCACAAGTAAAGCGGGAAGCAAACCGGGCGCTCCTGACACATCCAGCATTTGCCAGCAGCGTCTGCAACATGCCCCGCCGCACGCCTGCCGCCCAGCACCACCTTCAACCACGGTCAACCGCCTTAGCCGAGTGCCATTCATCTCTGCGTGTATCAAGTCTCTGCCTCCCCTCCGTAGCTTTAGCGAAGGATGGGCGGTGCAAATCCCCGGCCATTCCCTTGCCAGTTCATTCCTTTGCCAAAAAGCGACGCCCCCCTTTTGCCGCACAGCTCCCGCAGTGGCTCCCCGCCCCACAATCAAGCCGTCTTGAATTCAGTCACTCCGCGGTCTTCTAATCTCTCCCGTTGTTAATCCGTGTCCCCCTCAGCCCATGGCCCCCATCCTCCGCAGCTCTGTGTACGTAGTTCGGGCTTTAGCCCGTTCTGGGAGCCCCGCATCACCCCAAACCTGAAACCAGCCAGCGCGAGTATTGTAGTACCGGGTTCGCTTCGCGGCTTCGCAGCAGCCGGAATCCGGAATCTTTCTTCCCGCAAACGGCTCCCAAACATCCTCCGGTTGCCCCCCGTCCCACCGTCAGGCCGCCTTCAGTTCAGGCCCCCTGCCGTCTTCTCATCTCTCAGCCTCCCCTCTGTAGCTTTTAGCGAAGAGGGGCGTTGTTAAATCAGTGCCTCCCTAATCCCATGGCCCGCATCATCCGCAGTTCTGACCCAGCTCCGGCCTCAACCACTATCGAGCGCGTCCTCGCCATCGACCCCGCCCTCCGCAAAACCGGCTGGGCCGTCGTGGAAAGCACCGCCGGCCAGCTTCGCGCCCTCGAGTGGGGCGTCATCCACAACAAGCCCGCCCTCCTCCCCTCCGGCTGCCTCGTCGCCATCCGCACCGGCTTGCAGGACGTCATCGCCCGCCACGCACCCACCGTCTGCGCCATCGAGTCCACCATCTTCGTCCAGAGCTACAAGACCGCCATCGTCCTCGGCACCGCACGCGGTGCCTGCCTCATCGCCGCCGCCGAGCACGGCCTCCCCATCTACGAATACGCCCCGCGCGAGATCAAGCAGGCCGCCGTCGGTCGTGGTGCCGCCCAGAAGGAGCAGGTCGCCTTCATGATCCGCGCCCAGCTTCGCCTCCGCGAAACCCCCGAAGCCGACGCCGCCGACGCCCTCGCCACCGCCATCACCCACTTCCAAAACACCGCCGCCGCCCGCGCCACCGAACGCGAAACCCGCCGCGTCTAAAGCCGCGCCACCGACCGCCAAACCCGCCGCGCCTCAAACCCGCCGCGCCTCAAACCCCGCGCCAGCGTCCCCCACGCCAGCACACTAGGCTAAACACCTGTCCAACACCAATTGACACCCTTAGCCATCGGCTAAGAATAAAGCATGAAACGGCTCACCCCACCAGTGGCCTGCCTGCTCCTCACTCTCAGCCTCGGCTGCGCCACCACCGCGCTCTCCCAGATCGGCGCCACCGCTGAAAGCATCACCATCCACCCCGGGAAGGTCAATGCCTTCACCTACCACCACTGCCGCCTCCTCAAAGTCGAGCACGACGGCGCGCACATCGCCTACGACCACGGGACCGCCAAAATTCCTTATGCCTCCATGCCCGCGGAGTGGCAGGCAGCTCTAAGGGGGGGCCAGTCTCAGGGCGCATCGCCCCAGCCGCAGGCATCCTCCAGCCAAACCGCTCAGCCTGCGGTTGGGGAAAACCCCGGAGAGTTGGAGACTCCCACCCCGGCCACTCCCACATTGCTGTTCGTGACACCTGTTGGCCCGGGGTGGCTGTCTGAATTGAAAATCGAACAGCCCGCGGAGTTTCGCAACGCGGTGAAGCTTGTCGATGGCGTGGCGCAAGTTCCCGTCCCCGTCTTTGATACCCCTCCAGAGCGAGAATTCGCCAGCGGATGGATCGGAACCCGCCGTTTCGGTCCAATGGCCCCTGACCAGGTGGCATTGCTGATCCAGGCGGAGAGATTCAAGATCAGACGAGCCCAGTACTTGTCTCTTCTTTCTTCCAATAGGGTCAATGCTGGCCAGGCCACCACGGAACAGGTGGCTGAATGGTCAAAGCTCGCGAATGACAGCAGGATATGCGTCGGCATGCCCGCCGATTTTGCCCATCTGGTCGTTGGGGCGCGTGCGCTGCGCCAGAAACGCAGTGACGGTGCGGAAGTCTGGGTGCAGGGCAACGACGAGAAGAGCTACATCTATTTTCGCGATCACAAAGTCACAGGCTGGAATCGCATAAATGAGCGGTCCCCAAACGCAAATGCCCCGCCACCTCCGCTCAATGCCCCCCCTGGCTTGCCCACGCAAGCACCCCAGGCCAGGGGATCCCGCTAGTGAAACAGCCACCCTGGAAGCACGACGCCTCCAGAGTGGCCGCCACACCATTCATCCTATCAACGCCGGGGCTGGCAGAAAAAACCGCCGCACCCTCGGCGAAATGAATCAAAGCCCTCAGCGCCCCTCTTTGTGAGCGGGGGCCTTGCCGCGATCCCGGTCGCGGTCACGATCCCGATCCGCATCGTGGTCACCGTCGCGCGCAGTACCGGTTTTCTCGCTGTCCCGTTTCATCTGCTGGCCGGGGGCATGCTCCCGGCCCTTCGGGGCATCAGCATCACCGCGGCCCGGCGTGTAACCGCTCGCCCCCGGCGTCGTGGTCGTGCTCGAGTTGCCGCTCTGGTTCGTGGCGCTCCCCGAAGCCGAGGAATTGCCGCTGCCAGAGACCTTGCCACCCGTGCCCGCTCCGCCAGTCCCCGTGGCCGTGCCTCCCGTGCCTGCTCCGCCCGTGGCATTGCCCCCGGTCGTGCTTCCGCCCGTCGTGGCGCCTCCGGTCGTGTTGGAGTTGATCGTCGCATGTGGCATGATCTTGGACTTGCCATCCAGTTCGATGGAACTTCCCGTGGTGGCGCCACCTGTGGTGGAGCCGCCGGTGGTCGTGCTGCTCGCAGAGCCGCCGGTGCCACTGCTGGTGGCAGAGCCAGAGCCCCCCGTGCCAGAGCTCGTGGCGCCGCCTGTGGAGGTGCCGCTGCCGCTGGTCGTGGGAGGAGTCGTGGTGCCGGAGGTTTGAGCATTCACGGAGAAAGCCATGAGTGCTGCTGCGAGAGTAGTGAGTATCGGTTGGGTTTTCATAGCACCCGAAATTCGGATGGCTGTCATCGCTCACTCGTCATGCAGACGCCCTAGCTCCGCGTCAGGAAGACGAAGCCCGCAAATTCAACCCCCACCCTTCGCACTCATGTACGCACACGTGGCCTTCACAGCGGACACCGCGTGAAAACTCTCTGCGCACACGGCCCTGACGCCGCAATAAGGCTCTCCCCCTTGTCGCAGCGTTCACTCACTCAGCTCTCGCCGGCAAAGCTCACACCGCCTCTCCCCAGCCCCCTCCTCCCGCGCCAGCGTCCCCGGACCGCGGCGCTTCAGCGCCGCTTTCGAGCATCCCTTTCCACCGCGCTATCCCCGCCGTTCCCGCGAGAAGAAAATCATCCTCTTCCCACGGCAGCCCCCTCAGCCTCACGCCGCTTTCTTCTTCTTTTTCTTCACCACACTCTTCCGCTTCCCCTCGCCCTCACCATGGCCGCTCCCGTTGAGCTTCAGCTTCCCGCTCTTCGCGTCGCGCTCCACCTTCTCCAGCTTGCGCAGCAGCTTCGGCCACTGCTTCTCCTCCACGATGAATCCCACGCAGCGCTCCGTCCCGCAGCGGCACGGGTGCTCGTCCCACGTGTCCACGTCAAACCCGTAGTTGTACGTCAGCTCCTCCCCCGCCTTGATCTCCCGCAGCGAGTAAATCCAGATCCGCCCGCGGATGATGTACGCCTCGCAGTTCGGATCACACGAATGGTTGATGTACCTCGCCGGGTTGCTCCCCTTCGCGCCATCAATGTCATACCGCTGGTTCAGCGTGAACACGTACACCGCCGCGCACCCCGTCTTCTTGGACTTGTTGATCAGCGCGTCCCCGCGCCGGGAAGACTCCGCCTTGGTGATCTTCTCCCCCACGTATTCAATGATCGGCACATCGTTGGGAATATCACACCGCGCGAAAATGCCGCGGTTGTGGATGGAGGAGGAGCGAACGGTCCAGTAGCGTTTCGTGGGGGCTTGGGGCATGAGGGCAGACGATCAACAGGAAAAACGGAGCGCATGAAGTGTGCCGGGTCCCTCCATTGTCAAGGAATCACCACGAATGTTTCCCTCACCAACCCCATCTCCCATCTCCCATCTCCCATCTCCCCATCTCCTCGTCTGCCCGTCTCATTGCCTCATTGCCTCATTCCCCCACCGCCTCCACTTTCCGGTTGCCGCCGCAGTGCCGTGCGCCTTATTGCGCGCCCCTTCAACCGCCCCGAACTCCCATGCTCGATTTTTTCCGCCGCCACCGTGGTGCCTTCCTCATCACCCTGACGATCGCCATCATCATCTCCATGTCCTGGTATGGCATCTCCCAGACCCTCAGCGCCAAAGAGAAAAAAATCCTCCCCACCGATGTCGCCCTCACCGTCTTTGGCAAGGACTACTCCGTCGTCGATGTCCAGCGCGCCCAGCGCTACATGCAGTTCGGCAGCCAGTACTTGCGTCCCTACGATCTCCCCATGATGCTCATGATGCTCTCCTCAGATCGCGGCATGGGCGGCGGCGAACTCCACATCTTTGCCAATCTCTTCGTCCTCCGCCACCTCATGGAAGAAATGGGCATCCGCCCCAGCGACGCCGAAGCTCGCGCCGCCTTGGAAAAACTCCCCATCCTCCAAAACAACGGCAAGTTCGATGTCTCCCGCGGGCAGTTGCTCGAGCAAGCCGCCGGCTCCCAGGGCCTTGAGTCCGAAGACCTCCTCAGCATCATGAAAGACTCCATCGGTCTTCAGAAGCTCCAGGAAGTCGTCACCAAAACCTACACCGCCTCCCCCCTCGCCGCTGAGAAGCAGTACGCCAGCAGCTACCACGCCTTCAAAGGCTCCAAGATCGTCTTCGAAACCGACACCTTCAAAAAAGCCGCCACCGTCACCGATGACGAGGTCAAAAAGTACTACGAGGAAAACAAAGACCAGTACAAGACCTCCGAAAAACGCGCCGTCAGCTACGTCTTCTTTGAAAACCCCAAGGACCTCGACAAAAAGCCCCTCGAAGAACGCCAGAAAGCCCAGAACGCCGTCGTCGAGCGCGTCAATGCCTTCAATGCCCTCACCGGCAGCAGGGAAAAGCCCAAAACCTTCGCCCAGGCCGCAGAGCAGACCAAGGAAAAAGTCATCGCCCTCCCACCCTTCTCCCAGGACGAGCCCCCCGCCGCCCTCAAAGAGGAAGGCAATCTCCTCGACCTCATCTTCTCCCGTCCCAAGGACGCCGCCGCACCCGCGGAAGCCATCGAGGGCTCCAACGGCTGGTACGTCTTCGACATCACCAAGATCGAAGAGCCCAAGCAGCAGCCCCTCGCCGAAGTCAGCGCCAAGATCAAAGAAGTCCTCCTCGGGCAAAAAGCCGCTGAAGCCCGCTCCAAGGCCGTCAACGAAGCCCGCCTCGCCATCAGCGAAGGCCTCAAGGCCGGCAAAAAAATCGAGGACATCGTCAAAGACAAAAAGCTCACCCTCCAGCCCCTCCCCACCATCGACCTCGCCGATCCTCCCCAGGACGTCCCCAACGCCTTCGCCATCGCCAAGGAAGCCGCCAAAACCCCCGTCGGCGGCATCTCCCACGGCGTCGACTTCGACAAAGGCACCCTCCTCATCTACGTCAGCTCCAAGGAGCTCTGGAAACGCCCAGACTCCGCCGAACTCCGCAAAAATCAGGTGGAATCCCTCTCCAATCAGGAGCGCATGGTCCTCTTCCAGGCCTGGTTCAAAAAGCAGCACGACGCCGCCCGCGTCTCCTTCGCCAAGTTCGGCTGAGCCATCACCTCCCCTCCTCGCACTCGACGCGCATGAGCCTCACGCCATCCACCGTCGAAGAACTCTACGACGAAGCCAGCGGCCATGTCGCCCTCGGGGAGCTCCCCGAGGCCATCGCCCTCTACCGCCGCTGCGTCGCCCTCCAGCCAGATCATTTCGAAAGCTGGCACGCCCTCGGCATGGCCCTCCTCCGCAATGGCGAGGTCAAAGAAGCCATCGGCGCCGGCCTCATGGCCACCACCCTCCAGCCCAACGATCTCCTCGCCTGGACCGCCCTCTCCCAGATGTACGTCACCAACAAGCAGATCGCCGAAGCCGAAGACGCCAAAGGCAAAGCCCGCATCCTCTCCCTCGGCGGCAAAGTCGTGAAGTAATCACCACTTCAAAAATCAAAAGCCGATTGCTCATCCACGTATTCTCCGAAGCTCGCAGAGCGAAGGATGAATCGTCAATCACGCCCGCCCATGATCCCCATGCCCGGCAAAAAGATTGACGATCATCGAGCCATCGATTTTTGATTGCCGAAGTCAAAACTCCGGTCCGTCCCACCGTTCTGGAAGTACGATGGGCACTCCTGCCCGTCGCCCAGCGCCCCCGCCATCCCACCACCACCCTCAGCACGCCCCATCACGCTGCGCCCACCACTCCCCGCATCCCCCCCGCTCCGTTCCTTTCCCCAAATCATAAATCATAAATCGTAAATCATAAATCCCCCCTCCCCTCCGGCAACCATTGCCAACAATCGCAAACAATCGCAAACAATCGCCAACCACCGCCAACCACCGCCAACTCCCCCTCCCCATGTCCCCCCTCTTCACCCTCACCGGCAAATCCGCCCTCATCACCGGCGGCAGCAAAGGCCTCGGCAAGGCCATGGCCCGCGGCTTCGCCGAAGCCGGCGCAGACATCTTCATCTCCTCCCGCAGCGCCGAAGAACTCACCGCCGCCGCCGCTGAAATCAGCGCCGGCCTCAGCGTCAAAGTCCACTGGATGGTCGCAGACATGGCAGACCGCGCCGCCGTCAAAGCCCTCGCCCTCGAAGCCGAAAAACGCCTCGGCAAGATCGACATCCTCGTCAACAACGCCGGCATCAACAACCCCCAGGCCATCGACGAAATCACCGACGAAGTCTGGGACCGCAACGTCGAAGTCGATCTCACCGCCGTCATGTCCCTCACCCGCGCCGTCGTCCCCGGCATGAAGTCCCGCAACTGGGGCCGCATCATCCACATCTCCAGCGTCCTCGGCGTCGGCGGCCGCCTCAAGCGCAACGTTTACTGCGCCTGCAAAGCCGCCCTCATCGGCCTCGCCCGCGCCAGCGCCCTCGACCTCGGCCCCCACGGCATCACCGTCAACTGCCTCTGCCCCGGCCCCTTCCTCACAGACATGCCCGGCAAGCTCCTCAACGACGAAGAAAAAAAATACTTCGCCGACCGCACCGCCCTCAAACGCTGGGCCGCCCCCCGCGAACTCGCCGGCCCCGCCCTCCTCCTCGCCAGTGAAGCCGGCGCCTACATCACCGGCCAGGGCATTGTAGTGGACGGCGGCGCAGCAGTAAACGTCCTGTAAATCGTCCTCGTCCTCCTACTCGAACTCGTCCTCGATTACGGAGCATCATTCCAGTTTAACAGATACAGACCCTCCAAGTCGGCTCCGCTTGTTGCGTCAGCCTCTTCGCTCGTATCTCGGCGCTTTGCATCACCACATCCCACACAAGCGAAACCACCGTCCAAAGCCTCGTCGTCGATGGCGCCGCCGCCATAAACATCCTCTAACCATCCTCCCGAGCGCAGCGAGCCCTTCGTAGCTCGCAGAGCGAAGAACGGGTCCCCCTCTTCCTCCTACTCCTCCTCCCTTCTTCTGGGATCTCGTCCTCGTCCTCGACCACGGAACGTCATTTCCAGTTGAGCAGGTCCAAAAACGTCAGCCAGCTCCGCTTCGTGCGTCAGCCTCTTCCTTCGTATTTTCGGAGCTTCCTCATCGCAGCCTCCCGCCCAAGTGCAGCGGCCGTCTAAAGGACAGTACCACCCCCATAAACATCCTCTAACCATCCTCCCGAGCGCAGCGAGCCCTTCGTAGCTCGCAGAGCGAAGAACGGGTCCTCCTACTCCTCCTCCCTCTTTCTGGCATCTCGTCCTCGTCCTCGTCCTCGATCCTCACGCACCGCCATCACACGCCCGCTCGGTGCATTCCTACTCCTCCTCTTCCTCCTACTCCTCCTCCCTTCGTCTGGCCCCCACCCTCCGCCTCTTCCTCATCCCCCCGTTCATCCGGATTGAGGTCGGGTCCGCCTTGCCCATCCTATCGCCACGCTGCAAAAGAAGCAAAGCCGCGAGAACCAGCTCTTTGGCCCCATGAAAAAAACCACGCCGCTGTCGCCGCTCTGCGCGCTGCTCGTGCTGCTCCCCGCCGCCATCTCGCCCTCCCAGCGCCTGCATGCAGACGCCGCCACAGATCTCGCCCAGGCCATGGAGCAAAAAGCCCCGCACCGCCAGGTGGATTTCCACGCACGTCTCGCAGACGTCCCCCGCGTGCACAGCCCCTTGCCTGGAGATGCCCCTGCATTTCCCCCAGCCATTCGCCAGCAGGTTTTCCATCTGGACGCCGCCCGCATACAAAAACTCGCGCTGAATGACCCCCTGCTGCAGGCGGCCTACGCCCAGATGTTCACCACTTGGTTTTGTGGCAATACAGACACAATCCCCGCCCGGCACACCGCGGTCAGGGAAGATTTGCAGCGCCGCGGAGACGCCGCCACCCCGCTCCTTCTTCAGCTCCTCGGGAGCTTCCCCTGGTCGCAGTATGGTGAAAATCTCTTTTTCCAGATCGAAGCCTTCTCCTCCATCTCCCTCGCCCCCTACCAGACTGCGGCCCGCGAGTGCTGCCAGATGGGTCGCCCCGACACCACCAACCGCACCTGGCGTGCCCTCTCGTGGTTCCTCAGCCGGCGCGGCACAGCCCAGGATCTGGAGCTCCTGCTCAATTTGAAAAAGCACCTCCCCGCAGAGCAGCGCGCCTCCATCAGCGACTCGGACATCGCCCGCATGAAAAAGCGCCTGAACGGCACGCTCAAACCCACGGAGTGGTACGGTCGTCCACCCGTCGGCTACCACTGGCCCGCTCCCGCCCAGCAGCCACTCCCGAAAGCCCAGGCACGCCCCTCCCCCACATCCTTCCTTTTCTCTCAAAGGTGTTAAATCAGGGGCTCCTTTGTCACATGGTTCCCTTGGCCTATGCGCCCGTCCGGAATGCCTGGCGATTACACGGAAAATAGAATATCGTAAATAAGTCATTTGTCCAATCTTTGGTCAGCGTAATTCCAAAAAATGAGAAACGGCCCATTTTTATTGCCAAGGCGTGTCCGAAAAAGGTAAAACGTCAATACGAGCCTCTCAGGTCGTTCTCATCCACCAAAGGGCCTCATTCATAGCTGCTGACAAACGGCCTCCTGCATGCGCCGAAAAACTCCTCCCGGCTGGATTCATCAGTTGTTTTCACACCCACAATTTTGGCTCCATGGCCACGGTCAATAACCCCGGTTCCCTAAAACGCACTCTCCTAACAGCAGGCAAATTCCAGCTGAGTTTGGTAATGCGACACCCAATGAGAAACGACCTTTCATCCCGTCTCAATATCTTGCCACCAAGAAAATTATGCCGCTAACCCCGCTGTCGACATCGGAATTAGATGTGCTCCGCACTCGGTTTTCGAGTTTGCCGGGCGACTATTTTCAGTTTCTCTCCTTGCAAGGGCATGGTGAAGTAGTGGAAGGGTTGAACCTTTATTCCGCCCCCGTCGAAGGAAAGGATAAGGACGCCCTGTGGGTCGAAAAATACCCGCGGATGGTATTCTTTGCGGAGGATGATGCCGGAATGCATTACGCTTTCGATCTTAGCGCTCCATCGATTATTACCGCGATTGATTCTTATGACATGCGTGCCACTGCGGTGGAGGAAACGTTCAGCGCATTCATCGACCGATTCAAAGAGAGTCGCAAGAAACTGGCTCTAAAAGATCAGATGGCAGCGAAAAGCAATGAGCAACTGAAGAAGTTCTTAGCCAATTCCCCTGAACATTCATCAGATGAAGTATTGGCGGCTCAAAACACACTGGCTCAGCGGGATGCGCACGTTAAGAGTGTTTTGGAAAAACAGGAAACGAAGCGTCTATCTGAGAGGAATCGTATAAGGGGATTCGCTGGCGTTGGAATTCTTGCTGGATTTTTAATGACGAGCTTTGACTTGGGGCACAGATGGTTTGATTGGTTTCATATCCCCAATACAAGTCAGAGTGGGTATGAGTTGTTGTATATTGGATTATTTACATTGGCGCAGGCCATCTTGTTGGCAATGGTGCCGACATTTGATCTGCTGCGTATAAATGGCATCATGCTGTTAATTAATGGGTATCTTTTTTTCGGCATGGGGCTAACGCTGCACAATTACTTCCCACAAATTATCGCTGTTTTGCTGCTTGTGCAGGGGGGTAATGCGTTGCGCTTCAAGAAGACTCCGAAAGATTAGAGGTCATTGAATTAAATGCGTATTGCTCGGGTATGAACCGGGAACATGGGTAACAGATTGACGGTATGAACCGGGTATAGGTAACAGGGAAAGGAAATGGGAGGAAATGGGGTCAGGGTGCAAATTCTTGACAAAATGACGGTCTTCTGGATACATGCTGGGCATGGCTCGCAGCATTCGCATTCAATCCGCCGGGGCGTATTACCATGTCATGGCTCGGGGCAATCGGCGGGAGGCCATTTTTCAGGAAATGAGGAAATGGGGTCAGGGTGCAAATTCTTGACAAAATGACGGTCTTCTGGATACATGCTGGGCATGGCTCGCAGCATTCGCATTCAATCCGCCGGGGCGTATTACCATGTCATGGCCCGGGGCAATCGGCGGGAGGCCATTTTTCATGATGATGATGACCGACGCTTTTTTCTCCACACGCTGGCGCAGGCCTGTGAAATGACCGGCTGGCGCGTGCATGCGTGGGTGCTGATGGGCAACCACTATCACCTCTTTCTCCAGACGCCGGAGGCCAATCTGGTGGCCGGAATGTCCTGGCTGCAAAACACCCTGACGCGCCGCTACAACGTGCGGCACCGCAAATGGGGCCGGTTGTTTGGAGACCGCTACAAGGCCGTGGTCGTGGAGGGCGAGGATCGCTACCATTACCAGACCCTGATGGACTACATCCACCTGAACCCAGTGAGGGCAAAGATCATCCAGCCCCGGGCAAAGCAGAGTGTGCTGGACTACCCATGGTCCAGCATCGCGGGCGGCTATGCGCTGCCGCCCAGGAAGCGCTCCAGATGGCTGGCTGCCGACAGCGGCCTGAAGGCTTTTGAACTCCCTGACACCACGGCCGGCCGGCGCAGGATGATCGAGCGGCTGGACCGCCGTGCGCTGAGTGAGGAGCTCAAGCAGTGTGGCGTGCCGCCGCAGAACGCCGGGGCGGATGCGCGTGGCAGCCATCTCCGGCGTGGCTGGTTCTGGGGCACTCAGGCGTTTGGCGAGGCGATGCGAAAGCTGGCCGGGAACATCATCAAAAAGCGTCAGCCCAGATCACGCAACTATCAGGGAGATCCCCATGTGGCGGCCCACGGCATGCAGCAGGCTGAGGCATGGCTGGAGCAGGGGCTTGGGGCGGCAGGATTGACAAGGTCCGGTCTTGCAGAACTGAAAGGCTCGGACATCCGAAAGCTGCTGCTGGCGGACCTTCTGTGGCGGCGAACCACCGTCTCGCAAGCCTGGCTGGCGGAGCGCCTGGCGATGAAATCCGCAGCCAATGTCTGCCAGCAACTGCGGCGGCTGAACCGGAACAAGGCACTCACACAGGCCCCTCCAGCCCTCCAAACCTTTTTCAAAATTTGTGCCTCAAGCTAGCATCTATAGGGGGTCAATTCTTTGCACCCTGCCCCCATTTTCCCTGAACTTGATTTCTTGGCAAACTCTCACAGTGAAGCCCTCCGCAAGTTGTTGTATGGTGAAAGATGAACACCCGCAGATAAGCCGGAAAATCGGGCCAGGGCCCAGATGATTGACAAGTCCGCCGCGATCGAACTTCCAGAAAACAAAAAAACAATCAGATCGTATGTCGAAACTTTGCCTTGTATTTCTGGTGCTGTTTCTTGGCGTTGCCAGTTCACTGGCACAAACGCAGGCTGCTCTTGATTGCTGGGATGCGTCTGACGAGGAGGTTTTCATGGTTTTGAGCAGCACGGACCCCAAATTGCTCAAAGCATGGGTGGATATTTTAAGCCGTTCCCAAAATGCTGCCAAACGAGCTACATGTGCGTGGGCTTTGGCGTACGACGATTGCTTCGTGTATGCGACTGAAACATTTGAGGAAAATTATCGCGTCAATAAGCTGCTCATGCTTCTCGAAGACAAAGATTTGATGGTACAACTTTCAGCAATCCTGGCTTGTCATTCCATAAATGCATCTGAGGCACGGGCCGTGTTAGGGGTAATCGAAAAAATAAGTGCCAAAAATAAATTCAAAGAAAGCGATCAAAAGGAGATTTTGAAGGTTTTAAAATCGGTGAAAGAAAAGAGTTTGAAGAAAACATCCCACGCTGAGCAATGCGAAGGAGTGAGGGCAGGGTGCAAATTCTTTTCACCGTCAAAAAGCGTAGTCAGGGATATGAACAATCCGCAGCCACAAGTGTGAGAGTGCTGGCTGTGGGGAACTCATGGAACTGCTTCCACATGCGAAGGTTCAAAACCGAGCATCTGGCTTGATTTCAAATTTTCAAACAGGCTGGCACGTCCCGCGCTATTGGTTAGACGCTCGTGGGTTCATTAAATGAACCCGCAAAACATCCACGATAGCCCGTCAACGATTGCACCCGCCCCATTTCACATGTTCTCCGCGAACTCCCTGCAGGCTGCCGCAATAGCCCATCCTGAAATCATCTGCTGAAATGACGCACGGTGCGCTGTGACCTCCTGAAGCATCGATGCCCGGTATATGTAAGTAGGAAAGTGAACCCATGGCAGACCTTCGGCGGCCTCAGTCCTGCTTGAGCTCCTTGACATTGTAGGCCGGCTGTGACGACGCAGGAACCACCTTCGAGACGACGGGAAGCACGCATGGCAGCCCCTCTTTGAGGATTTTGCCTTCCTTGTCCGTGCTCACCACGGGCGAGAGCGACCAGTAGTTGCCCTTCAGGTGTTCGCAGAGAAAGCACATGAGCTCGCCGAGTTTTTGGGACGGAACTTCCTCTTCGATGTGGAAGGTCCTCCCCATCAACTGCCCGCCAAATCCTCCCCGGGAGAGCGTCAGCACACCGCTGGCGGCCTCGGTCAGGAAATCAAAGCCCGTGTAATCGCCTTTTTTCACAGGCCGGGTCATGAGGTCGTTGAGCCGGACCGCATTTTGATCTGCAAGCAGTACGGTGCCGCCCCCCTCTTGCAGGGCTTTGCCACCGAGCTT
This sequence comes from Prosthecobacter sp., assembly GCF_044227185.1. Lineage (GTDB taxonomy): Bacteria > Verrucomicrobiota > Verrucomicrobiia > Verrucomicrobiales > Verrucomicrobiaceae > Prosthecobacter. Next base: position 85,183 of record NZ_JBGAFO010000016.1, read on the forward strand.
TGAAAGCACTTCATCATTGAGAGTGCGCTGCCAGTAGGCGCTGTCTGCCGCCCGTTGGGGGTCGCCCCAGTTCAGGGCGCTGCTCAAAACCAGGTTCTGTTTTCCATCCGCCGGATAGATCAGGCCTTTGACGGAAGTCGTGCGAATCCGGGATAGCATTTCATACCATCCAACCTCCTCCGCTTTGATATGCAGGGAGGCCGCGACGACCACGAGGGAGGCGATGATGGTTGCGGGCAGTTTCATGCGGAGGAGTCTAGGCAGCGGCGCAAAACATGCCAGTCGGGAATGGCCAGCCATTCCTTCACACCCTCCCCAGCTTGAACCCATTCGCGTTCATCAAAACCATTTCAAAAACTCTCCATCAGCGTCATCTCAGCGTCTCATCAGCGGTTAAAAAAACCGTCCCGCCCTCCCTTCATAGCCCCAATCAAGGCCGCTTCTCAAGCAGATCTCAGCACGCCCCTCCACCTCAAGCACCCCAAATCTGACACTCCCCGCAAAGTCCTCACACCACGCCCACCGCCCCACCGCCCCACCGCCCCACCGACGCACCGACGCACCGACGCACCGACGCACCGACCACTGCCCACTGCCCACTGCCCACTGCCCACTGCCCACTGCCCACTGCCCACTGCCCACTGCCCACTGCCCACTGCCCACTGCCCACTGCCCACTGCCCACTGACGCACTGCCCACTGACGCACCCCGCTAAGAACCGCCCCCCCTCTACGGCTTCCCCGCCTTCCCAAAAAACATCAAATGCTGCCACGGCAGCCCGTCATACTCCCGCACCAGCTTGAACCCGTTCGCGTTCATCTCCTTGGTGATCTGAGCCTTGCTCATCTTGTGCTCAGGCTTGATCGGCACCGTGTCATCCTCCGCGCGGAACTCGCACAGCACCAGCTGCCCCTCCGGCTTCAGCGCCGCCCGCATCGCCGCCAGCATCTGCACCGGATGCGAAAACTCATGGTACACATCCACCATCAAAATCATGTCGCAGGTGTTCGGCGGCAGCTTCGGGTCATGGTACAGCCCGTTGATCGGCACGATATTTTTGACCCCGTTGCGCTCCATGTTCAGCTTCAGCATCTCGATCATCTGCGGCTGCACATCCACCGCATACACCTTTCCCTTCTCCCCCACCATCTGCGCCAGCGGCAGCGTGTGGTACCCGTTCCCGCAGCCCATGTCGCACACCGTCATTCCCGGCTTCACCTGGAGCTGCTCCCGCATCTTCGTCGGCCCCTCCTCCTCCTCTCTCACGCGCCGCATCAGCCACTCCGCCCCCTTCCAGTGCATCGTCTTCGCAATCGTCCGCCCCTCATACACCGTCAGCCCCGGCGGTGCCGCCGCCTCCTCCTGCCCGGACAGGTTCAAAACAGCAAGAAGCAAAAAAGGAAGGAGCAGCCGCATCATCATGAAAACAATCAACGGCACAATTTGAAAAATCTCCCCGTTTTTCTCCCCCGCCTGCCCCTCCATCGCCCCGGCGTGCCCCGCTCGCTCCGGTGGCTCATCTGACTCCCATCTCAGTGATGAAGAACCCTCCGGTGTTCATCCTTGGTCCGGTTTTCCGTGTCTTCCGCGTATTCCGTAGGCCGCCATCTCCGCTCCAGCCGTTCACCAGCCCCCAAAAGACTTTTCCAGACTCGCACTGGAAATCCGGGGGCGGCTCCGTATCCTCCCCACCCATGACTCGCCGCTTCATCGCCCGCCTGCTGCTGACCCTCCTCGGATCCGCCGGCATCGCCGTGGTCAGCGCCCAGGAGCCCCCCGCTCCCCCCACGCCCAAAAATCCCATTCCCGAGGATGTGATTGGAGACGAGCACGTGCGCGAAGAGTTCGGTGTGAACCAGTTCACCACCCCCTCCATCCGCAAGCTCTTCGACATGCTCAACAACGTCGGCAAGCTCCGCTTCGACGACCTCAAGCGCTCCTTCACCGACAAAACCCCCGCCGACCGCGTCATCGTCGCCATGGGCCTCGGCACCCTCATCGCAGACGGCTTCCTCATCGTCCAGTGCGAGCGCGTCGAAGAGATGGAGTCCGTCGGCCGCGCCATGATCAAATACGGCAAGGCCCTCGGCGCCGGCAACCGCCTCAACAAGCACACCGGCAGCCTCTTCGAATACAGCGGCAAGGGCAACTGGCAGGAGCTCCGCGTCGAACTCGCCAAAACCCAGGCCGACGTCGAGGCCGAGATGGTCCAGCTCCGCGATGTGGACATCGCCCACCTCATCAGCCTCGGCGGCTGGCTCCGCGCCCTCGAAATCTCCACCAAAAGCATCAGCGACAACTACTCCGAAGAAAAAACCCGCCAGCTCACCCGCCGCGACATCGCCGAGTACTACATGATGAGCCTCGACAGCCTGCACCCCAGCATCATGAAAAACCCCGCCCTCGTCCAGATCCGCAAAGGCCTCGAAGAAATGCTCCCCCTCCTCGACGTCCCCGAGGGCAAGTCCCTGACCTTGGAAGAAGTGAAGGCCCTGTATCAAAAAGCCTCCACCCTCGCCCACATCGTCACCGACAAGATGAACGGCTGAAGCCGCTCCCGCCTCGTATCCTTCCCATGGCCAATCTCACCCCGCAACAGCGTCAACTCGTCGAACAATGGGCCGCTGAAGGCGCCACTCTCAATCAGATCCAGGACCGCCTGCGCAACGAATGCGCCACCACCCTCACCTACATGGAGACCCGCCTCCTCATCATGGAGCTCGGCGTCAAAATCCAGGACAAGCCCCGCGAAGCCCCGCCCGAGCCCCAGGCCGAGCCTCCCATCGCCGAATCCGACACACAAGTCGACGAAATCCCCCATTCAAACGACGCTCCAGCAGACGCCTCCTTGAAGGTCTCCGTCGATGAAGTCCCGCCCCCCGGAGCCGTCATCAGCGGCCGCGCCACCTTCTCCGATGGCGTTACCGTTCAATGGTTTATGGACCAAATGGGCCGCTTCGGCATGCGTGGCCCCGCCCCCGGCTACCAGCCCCCCCCCGCCGACATCCCCGCCTTCCAGGCCGAACTCGACAACATCCTCCAGCTCCGCGGCTTCTAAATCGCTGAAATTCAGCCATTTACCCCATGCTTCTCATCATCGACAACTACGACTCCTTCACCTACAACCTCGTCCAATACTTCGGCGAGATGGGAGCCGTCATGGAAATCCGCCGCAACGACCAAGTCACTCTGGATGAGATAACTAAGCTCAATCCAGACCACATCTGCATCTCCCCCGGCCCCTGCACCCCCAAGGAAGCCGGCATCAGCTGCGCCGTCATCGAACGCTTCGGCAAATCCACCCCCCTCCTAGGCGTCTGCCTCGGTCACCAGGCCATCGGCCACGTCTTCGGCGGCGAAGTCGTCCGCGCCGGACGCCTCATGCACGGCAAAACCTCCCTCATCAATCACCAGGGAGAATCCGTCTTCAAAGGCCTCCCCATGCCCTTCGAAGCCACCCGTTACCACTCCCTGCTCGTCAAGCGCGACACCCTCCCCGACTGCCTCGCCATCACCGCCACCTCCAGCGATGATGAGTCAGAGATCATGGGCCTGCGCCACAAAGAGCTCCCCATCCACGGCGTGCAGTTTCACCCCGAATCCATCCTCACCCAGGAAGGTAAGAAGCTGCTGAAGAACTTCTTGGAGATGTGAGGCAGAGCTGTCTCAAGGGGGATGTCCTGTCGCCTTCTGGAGCGCATAGCCATCCCGTACTCCGTCTATTTACGAGATCTCCCGAAGCGTTCTGGTGTTGAGCCCGGTCTAACGACCATGAAATAAATCTTGCGTGATCGGGAACCTTTCATGTACGATACACCCGGCTGGTCATAAAACTCAGGTTTAAAGACTTATGCCGTACCCGATGGCTTGTTAGCTTGTTTCACTATGAAAAAATACGCAGCTCTGACACTTATCATCGTCTCAGCCTCATGCCTTTTGCATGCCGTTGAATCCGACGGCTTCACCGAGCACATGGGAATGCTAATGGAGCGGGGTGGTTCACCCAGAAAGCTCAAAGGAAATGAGACCGCCACCACCAAGGCGACTTTCAAGCCACCGGTTGAGATCATCATTGAAGCCAAGACTGATTCCACCAACCTCCGCCTGAGCTATGCGGCTAACGAAGTGATCTTTAACTGGGAGGGAGGGAAGACCCAGCTTCGCATAGGTGGTGGCCCGGCCAATGGCCAGCATAAAGCGGGCGCGGGACTCATCCCAAACAACAAATACGTGACCATCCGGTGGGTCGTCCTGCCAAATCAGCAGTCCATCTATGTCGATGGCAAACTTCGGTTTGAGCACACAGGTGACTACTCCAAAATCGACAATCCGGTGAGTGTCTTCCCCTCGCATGGTTCCGAAGTGACCGTCAAGACCATCAAGGTCAAACAACTTGAAAAATGATTTGGGCGGCGGGGCTTTTCCTGCCGCCACGATGTCCCGTTCAATTGTCCCCAGGAAGACAGAAGGCTGCTGAAAAGCTTCCTGGGGAGCCGGGAGTCAGAGCAGGTGCGGAGCCATGAACGACGCAGAACATCTCCGCCGTTTCGAGGATCAATCCCTGCTGCGGGAGCAGTGGAACCACCGTGCGCACCTGAAGGTGGCCTATCTCTACCTGCTGCGGCTTCCTTTCCCAGAAGCGCTGGAGCGCCTGCGCAGCGGCATCCAGGCGTACAACGCGGCGCATAGCATCGTGAACACGCCCACGGGTGGTTACCACGAAACGCTGACGCAGGTGTGGCTGCGGCTGGTGGATGCGGCGCTGCGCCAGTTTGGGCCAGCGGAGAGTGCCGATGCCTTCTTTGATGCGCAGACGCAGCTCTGTGACAAGCGCACGCCGCTGCTGTTTTATTCGCGGGAGCGGCTGATGTCTGAGGAGGCGAAACGTGGGTTTGTGGGGCCCGATTTGACAGCGTTGCCCGGGGGATAAGGCTTGCGAACAGGCTCCGAAGTCACAAAGCGCCTGACAAAGCAGCAGGCAGGTGATTGTTTTTCCCATGACCATTGAAACGCTCCGCTCATTCCTTTTGTGGTGCCTCGGCATCAACTACGTCATCCTCGTGCTGTGGTTCCTTGCCTTCGTTCTGGCGCACGATTTCCTTCACGGGCTGCATGCGCGGTGGTTTCGTCTGTCAGCGGCACAATTCGACGCCATTCACTATGGAGGCATCGGGTTTTATAAGATCGCGATCGTCATGCTGAATCTGGTCCCATATCTGGCGCTGAGGATGATGGCGTGAGGAACAGGGATTTGGTTTCTGCAATTCCCAGGCCGACGACTCCCTTCCTGCGTTTCGTTGACCTCACTCGAAAACTTCCTCACGGAAACAATGCATCCCCCCATCCCAAGTCGCTTTCCGCAGATCGACATTCTTAGAAGCGTGGCAGTGCTGCTCGTGCTGGGACGCCATATGACGGAATGTCCAGAGACCACCAGCACATGGCTGCACGACATCACACACGTCTGGTGGCAGGGCGGGTGGGCAGGTGTGGATCTTTTCTTTGTGCTCAGTGGTTTTCTTGTCTCAGGACTTTTGTTCAGCGAATACGAAAAATACCGTCAGCTTCGCATCGGCCGCTTCTTGATCCGACGTGGCTTCAAAATCTACCCGCCCTTCTGGCTGCTTATCGGCGTGACTTTTGTTGGGAGGTTCGTTCGCCACAGCAGTGAACCGCTCTGGGCGGAACTCCTCTCCGAACTCGCTTTCGTGCAAAACTATGGCCCGTCGCTATGGAACTACACCTGGTCGCTTGCGGTTGAGGAGCATTTCTACCTGCTGCTGGCCTTCGGATTTTTCCTGCTGTGCAAACGCCGCGCCGGGCACGCCTTTTCTTCGATTCCCGCAGCCTTCCTTGTCGCCGCCATGGTCTGCCTGACTCTGCGCCTTTTAGGTACGCATGCCGCGTACGACAATAAAACCCATTTGTTCCCCACCCATCTTCGACTGGACAGCCTGTTCTTTGGTGTCCTTCTATCCTTCTTATTTCATCGTCATCCAGCGAGCTTCCTTGCGTTCGCAAAAAGGTTCCGTCACGGGCTGCTTGGGGCCGGCGTACTGCTGCTTTCACCGGCGTTCTGCCTGCCGCTGGAGACGACGCCGTTCATCTACACTTATGGTCTGACGTTGTTTTACATCGGCGGCGGCTGCCTTCTCGTCTCTGCACTAGGTTCTCCGGCATCCGTTTCAGGCTTTGGCCGGGCCATGGCCTGCATCGGCTCGCATTCATACTCCATCTATTTGTGGCATATGCCGGTGGCCATCCTCGGCGCCTCCCCTCTTGCCAGACGTTTTCAGGAGGACCTTCGCTGGCCAGTTTATGCCATCCTGTATTTGGGAGGCGCCATCCTGTTTGGCATGACCATGTCCATTCTCATCGAGTCACCTGTTCTCCGTCTTCGGAATCGCCTGTTTCCATCGCGCAGCGGAGCTCCAGGTTGAAACGGAAGGACTCCATCTTGCCCTGCCACGCAGGACATTTTTGGTTTGAGACCGATGATTGAAAAATCAGTACACGCGTCAATGACTGGCAGACCAAGCCATTGACGCGCCAATCTGCTGTCACGAGACCAGCGGCAGCAGTTTGCCGAGAAGGTCGGTGATCTTCACGCGCTCCTGCTCGCCGCTGTCGCGGTGGCGGAGGGTGACGGTGTCGGCGAGTTCGGGGCCTTTTTCGCCGCAGGTTTCGAAGTCGATGGTGACGCCGAAGGGGGTGCCGGCTTCGTCCTGGCGGGCGTAGCGGCGGCCGATGGAGGCGGTCTCGTCGTAGAAGCAGTTCATGTGCTTCTTGAGGAGGGCATAGACTTCGCGGGCCTTGGCGACGAGTTCGGGCTTGTTCTTGAGCAGCGGGAAGACGCCGACTTTGATGGGAGCGACGCGCGGATGCAGGCGCAGGACGGTGATGATCTCCTTCTTGCCTTTCTCATCCACCTTCTCGGTTTCAGAGAAGGCCTTGGCGATGACGGCGAGGGCCATGCGGTCGAGGCCGGCGGAGGGCTCGATGACGTGGGGGACGTAGTTGCCTGCGAACAAACGATCGCAGAAATAGTTCATCGACTTCTCCATTGCAGCGAAGTCATCCGCCGTCGGCTCACGACGCTCCTTCTCAGCCTTCTTCTTGACGGTGTTACGGCCTTCTTCCTGCTTGCGAGCACGCAGGGCATCTTTTTGTTCGGCTGTGAGCTTCGCAGCGGCGGTCTTGAGTTCTTCGTCGAAGATTTCCTGGGACTTGGTGCTGGCGGTCTGGTGGGCGGAGAGGTCGAAGTCGCCGCGGGCGGCGATGCCTTCGAGTTCTTCGGTGCCAAAGGGGAACTCGCACAAGATGTCCACGCAGGCGCGGGCGTAGTGGGCGAGGTCTTCGGGGGTCTGCCAGTAGTACTCCAGCACGTCGCCGAGGCCGATGCCTTCGTAGAATTTGGTGCGCTGATCGACCCAGTAGCGGTGCCACATCTGCCAGCCCCAGTTGGGCTTGGGCTCGCTGAGGTCGGCACCTTCGCTCCAGGTGTCAACTTTGCCGGAGATGATCTCCACGGCTTCGTCGGGCTTGATGAAGAATTCGAGCTCCATCTGCTCAAACTCGCGGCTGCGGAAGGTGAAGTTTTTCGGTGTGACTTCGTTGCGGAAGGCCTTGCCGATCTGGCCGATGCCGAAGGGCACCTTCATGCGGCTGGAGTCATACACGTTTTTGAACTGCGCGAAGATGGCCTGCGCGGTTTCGGGGCGCAGGTAGGTGACGTCCGCCTCGGTCGCGGTGGGGCCGAGGTAGGTCTTGAGCATGAGATTGAAGGGGCGTGCATCGCCGAGAGCACCGCCGGTTTCGGGGTGGAAGTCGATGGTGCGCTCCAGGGTGTCTCCCTTGGCTTCGTCGAGGAGTTCGATCTCCTCCACCTTGCCCGCGGCCTCGCCAGCATTGGAGGCGATGAGGGTGCGCACGCGCTTGCGGAGACTCTCGATGTGCTCGCCTTTTTTCATGAGCACAGAAATGGGGCGGGCGAGCTTCCAGCCCGTGGGGGACTTGGCTCCGCTGTAGTTCATGACGACGCCGTCCTGCGGCTCCACATGGTCCGCACGGACGCGCTTGTTGGTCAGGGAGCACTCGCGCATGAGGTCGGCGAAGGTGTCCACGTGGCCGCTGGCTTTCCAGATGGCCGGGTTCATGAGGATGCTGGCGTCCAGGCCCAGTACGTCTTCACGCTCGCGGGTCATGGTGTTCCACCAGACGTTGCGCAGGTTGCGCTTCAGCTCGGCGCCCAGAGGGCCGTAGTCCCAGACACCGCCGCAGCCGCCGTAGATCTCGCTGCTTTGAAAGATGAAACCGCGGCGCTTGCAGAGGGAAACGATTTTCTCCATTTGAGCGATGGCGTTTTTGGCGTCGGTGGACATAGGGGGGATGACGAAATCAGAATGAGGAATGACGAATGCCAGAAGGCAAAGGGTCTTCTGGCGGGGTGCGAAAGGAGCACCGGCGGGGCGTGGGCGCAACGGTTTTCAGGGGCGGAGGTCCCTACGCCTGAGGCCGTTGAATGTCGTAGCGCTGCCTTTGGTGCTGGCCTGGACGTTCTGAAATCAAAAATCGATTGTTCATCAATCGTCAATCGTGCATGGCCTGGACGCTTGTGGGCCGGAGGATTGACGATTGTCGAGCAATCGATTTTTGATTTTAGAGGGCCGGAGGATGTCCCTTTTCGGTGCTTTGGTGGAGTTTGGGAATTCGCTCGGATTGCGAAGGCGGTTTGAGCGAGGACGAGTTCGAGTAGGAGGACGAGGACGATTCCGGACTTTGTTCCTTCACGCCCACAGCCGCCCATCCTTCAGCCACTCGCGCACGAGATCGCGAAATCCTGCTACGGCGGGATCATCTCCTTCCTTCGCCCAGACCATCACCAGCGGGATGGTCTGCTGGGGCTTGAGGGGAATGAGCACGAGATTTTTGCTGGCGGTGCTCTCCGGCACCACGCCGATGCCGGCACCGGCCTCGACGTATTGCAAGATGGTGCCGATGAGGCTGGGGGTGTGTTTTACACGAGGCGCAAAGCCGGCGGCATGGCAGGCGGATTGGATGGCATCGTGCGAGCCGGCCCCCTCCCGCCGGGCGAGAATGATGAGAGGCTCTCCGGCGAGTTTTTTCCACGGCAGCGAGGCCAGCTTTGCCCAGGGATGATCCTGCGGCACGGCGGCGCAGAATTTCTCCTCCCGCAGCAGCAGCGTCTGCAAGCCGAGAGCATCATGCGCGAGCACCGGACGCGTGAGGCCGATGGACAGGCGGCCCTTGGACACCATCTCCCAAACACGCTCGGGGGTGCGTTCCTCCAGGATCACCGTCACGCGTGGGAAACGCCTGGCGTACTCCTTGAGCAGCCGTGCCAGAAACATGCGGGTGGGGGGGCCGATGTAACCGAGCCGCAGTTCGCCCTCCTCCCCCTTCGCGGTGCGGCGCACGCGGCGCAGGGCGTCGTCCAGCCGCTCAAGCAAGAGGCCTGTTTCGTGCAGGAGCACGGCCCCGGCGGGGGTGAGGCGAGGTGAGCGCCGCTCCCGCTCGATGAGCTGGGCGCCCAGCTCCCGCTCGAGCTCCTGCACCGCGCGGCTCAGCGCCGGCTGGGCGATGCGCAGCCGGCGTGCCGCTCGTGAGAAGCTGAGATCCTCGGCCACGGCCTGAAAATAACGGAGATGACGGAGTTCCATGATGGCTGTTTTCTATACCGGATCGGCATTGAAGTCATAGCAAAAGTCTATTTCCGCTACCGTGGGCCCGGCGCATGAATCACGCTGCATGAATCCTGCCAAAATCGAAGACACACTCAAGCTGGTACTGGTCAGTTGGATCGTCATCATCGCCGCCTCGTGGCTGGTGGGCCGCCTGTGCCGCCGCATCGGTCAACCGCTCGCTGTGGGTGAAATCGCGGCCGGATTGCTGCTGGGGCCATCGTTCATCGGATTGTTTGCACCCGAGTTTGTCAGTTTCATCTTCCCGGAAGAGGTGAAGGGGCCGCTGGCGCTTCTGGCAAAGATCGGCCTGCTGCTCATGCTGTTCCAGGTTGGAATGGAATTCGATTTCTCGCATCTGCGGTCCAAGTCCAAGGTCGTCGTTGCATCGTCGTTCATGGGAATGCTCGCGCCATTGCTCGGGGGGCTGGCGATCGCCCCCTGGCTGCACCGCACCTTCGCACCGGAGCTGCCCATGTTTGGCTTCCAGATGTTTGTCTGCATTGCGCTGTCCATCTCCGCGCTGCCGATCATGGGACGCATCCTGCTTGAGATGAAACTGGAGCGCACCGCGCTGGGAGCCACATCCATCAGTGCCGCCGCCATCGACGATGCCGTGGGCTGGGTCTTCCTTGGCGTCGCCACGGCGATCATCAAAAGAGGCGACAATTTTTCCTGGCTTCCCTTCCTCGGGCAGGTGGCGCTCATTCTCCTCTACTTTGTCGTTTTGATGAAAGTCGTCGGCCCTCTGCTCATCAAAGCCTGGCGCAAGCAGTGCGCGACCCACAAGACGGAGACTTTCACGCCCGGCTATTTTGCGGTGCTGCTCTGCACCTTGTTTGTCTCCGCCCTCATCACCAGCAAGCTGGGCATCTTCGCCATCTTTGGAGCCTTCGCGCTCGGTGTGGCGCTGCACTCGGAGGCGTCGCTCGTCAAAGCGTGGCGTGAGCGTTTTGCGGACTTCGTCATCATCGCCCTCGTGCCCATCTTTTTTACCAACACGGGACTGAACACCAAAATCGGATCCTTCGACAATGCGACCGCCTGGATAGGCTGCGCGCTGGTGTCCATCATGGCTGTCGTCGGCAAGCTCGGAGGATGCACGATCGGTGCGCGCTGGGCCGGGGCCACCTGGCGCGACAGCCTGTCCATCGGCGCATTGATGAACACGCGGGCGCTGATGGGCCTGATCGCCATCAGCGTGGGCAAGGATCTGGGCCTGCTCAATGACAAGCTCTTCACCATGTTCATCATCATGTGCCTGGTCACCACGGCGACCACGGGGCCCATGCTGCGCGCCTGGCTGCCGGAGGATTTGAAGAAGCTGGTGCCCAAGGGGTAGCGGGACTCGCGTGAAGCGTGCCGCGTGACCTTGAGGAGCGCGGGAATCGTGGTGTCTGCCACACACACCCGCAGACAGGCGGGCTGTCGCCACACCTGTCCTACATTCGCCATGTCACGCCATGGCGGGAGCGGGCTCGGGGGCGGCTTTGGTTTTTTCGGGGAGGTGGGAGGCGGTGACGTCTGCGGCGGTTTCTCCCCAACTGCGCCAGCCTTCGCGGATTTCCAGCAGGGCCCACTCGGCGAGCATGCCGAAGAGCTTGATGGCGTCGTTGCGGTGAATCTTGAAGCCGGTGATGAGGCTGCGGTTGTTGCGGTTTGTTTTTCCCAGCTCCTTGTCACGGCGGCGGCGGCGGGCGATCTGAGCGAAGCGCCGGTTGTAGGTGCTCATGATCTTGTAAACGAAGCCTTCTCCGGTGGCGAAGGGCGGCACGTAGAGGGCTTTGTCGCCCTGCTCAAAGGGATGGCGCGCCACGCCCCAGTAGTAGAGGCCGAGATCGAGGCGGTAGGCGAGGTCCATGAGATCGAACTCGCCCATGTATTCATACTTGTCCTTGTAGAGGGCGCGGAACCAGCAGCGGTGGCTGGTGGAGAAGGTGTGATTGTACTGAGGCACGAGCTCGCCCATGGAGGCGCCTTTGCGCTGCTGTGTGATGAGATTTGCCGCGCTGCTGGTGGTGTAGGAGATCCAGTCCATGCCGGGGCTGTAGAAGGGGTCCATGAAGGCGGCGGCGTCCCCCACGAGCACGAAGCCGTCTCCGGCGAAGGTGGTGCTGTAGTAGGCGAGGTTCTTGCGCCAGTGGACATCGCTCTCATCGAACTGCGCGTTCTCCAGGAGATCGCGCGCGACGGGGTGCTTCATGAGGAAGGTCTTCAGGCGCTCGGCCACCTTGCCGCCATCCTGCGGGAAATCGACGACGCGCTGGTCAAAGACCACGCCCACGCTCATGTCTCCGCCTTTGAGGGGAATCCACCAGCTCCACCAGCCATCGCCAATGACGTGATTGGTGGCGGTGCCGCGCACGCAGTAGAGGGCGCCGGACCATTCGGGGTATTTTTCCGCGAGCTCGCGGCCGTCCCAGTCGCGCACGCCTTTCCAGCGCGACCATGCGGCGGTGGTGGGGTGCTCGAAGTTGGACTTCCACCAGCCGTTCTTGCGGGCGATGAGCGCGGCCACGCCGGAGGCATCCACGATCCAGCGTGCCTTCACGGTGTGGGTGGTATCTCCCTGTTTATAGGTGACGGTCTGCAGGCCGCCGTTTTCAAGCTGCACGCTGCTGATGGTGACCGGGCGCAGCAGTGTGGCACCGGCGGCGCAGGCGCGGCGCAGCACTTCTTCATCAAAGGTGGAGCGGTCGAGCTGATAGGAGGGCAGCTTCACCTGGTACTTGGAGCCGAGCTCGCTGGCCTCGGCGATGGAGGCGGTGTCCTTGTTGGCAAACCAGAAGCGCAGGCCCTGCTTGCAGATGTGATTCTCGTTCAGGTACTGCGTGAGGCCGAGGACCTTGCCCATGAAGTAGGCGCTGACCTCCACGGTGGCCTCGCCGACACGGCGGCCGAGCTTTTCGTTCTTTTCGAGAATGACGACGCGGATGCCGGGATTGTGGCGCAGCAGCAGGGTGGCGGTGGCGGCGCCGGAGAGAGCGCCGCCCATGACGATGACGTCATAGGTGCTCACGTTCTCAGGCTGCGTTACGTTGGCGGGTGGTGGCAGAGAGGAGTCCGGCGCGTTCATAGGGGAAATGGGGATTTCCCTCACGAAGGAGACGGCGAGGGCAGTTTGTCCAGCACCATCTGCCTGCTGCCAAACAATGTGAGCAGCGGACCTGTGAGCATGGTGGTGGCCAGGGCCATGATGACGAGCATGGTGAAGATGCGGGGCGAGAGGATGCCCATGTCATAGCCGATGTTCAACGCGATGAGCTCCATCAGCCCGCGGGTGTTCATGAGCGCACCGAGCTGCAGGGACTCGCTCCAGCGCATGCCGCTCCAGCGGGCGGCGATGGCGCTGCCGCCCAGCTTGCCCACGGTGGCGACGGCAATGATGCCGAGGCAGAGGAGCCAGCCCTGAACGTCATTGAGCAGGCCGACCTGCGTGCGCAGGCCGGTGAAGGCAAAGAACAGCGGCAGCAGGAGCACGGAGCTGAAGTTTTCAATGCGCACGGTCAGCTTGTGCCGGAAGCCGCCAGTCTCCGGCATGATGGCGCCGGCGAGGAAGGCGCCGAAGAGGGCGTGAATGCCGATGATTTCGGTGGCCAGCGCCGCCCCCACGACCACGCAGATGACGGTGGCGAGCACGCCTTTGGAGGGCTCCGAGCCTTCTTGCATGGCCTTGCCAAACCAGCGCGGCAGGGCCGGGCGGACGCCCCAGATCATGAGGGCGATGAACACGAAGACGAGCATGAGGCAAAACGCGGAAGCGCCCACACTCGTGGCACGCGCAATGGCGACCACGAAGGCGAGGATGCTCCAGGCCGTGACGTCATCCACGGCGGCGCAGGTGATGGCGGTGCTGCCGAGAAAGGTCCTGGTGAGGCCGCGCTCCTGCAGAATGCGCGCCAGCACCGGGAAGGCGGTGATGCTCATGGAGATGCCCATGAAGAGCGCGAAGGCCGTGAAGCTGGCCCCCGGCTGCGCGAGATGGCTGTAGGTGAAGTAGGCCAGCAGCACGCCGAGGAAATACGGCAGCACAATGCTGGCATGGCTGACGACCACGGCCACGTCCGCCTTTTTGCGCACATGCCCGGTGTCCAGCTCCATGCCCACGACGAACATGAACAGGCAGACGCCGATCTGGCTGAGCATTTTGAGCACGGCGAGGGAGGTCGCGGGAAACACAAACTGAAACGCGTCCGGCGCCAGCATGCCGAACAACGAAGGCCCCAGCAGAATGCCGGCCGCCATCTCCCCCACCACAGAGGGCTGTCCGCAGCGCGCGAACAGCGTGCCGGCCAGCCGCGACGCGGCGATGATGACGAGCAACTGCACGAAGAGATGGCTCAGGGGCTCGTTCAAGTTTTCCCTGAGCGCCGAGAACATCGAGGCCGCAGCGGGATCTCCGGCGGGCTTGGCCTTGGCAGCGGTGCTGTGCAGCAGCTCTGCTCCGGCCTGCGGGGCCGGCAGGCCGGCCCCCAGATGCAGCACGGCAAAGATGCCGAGACCTACGAGGGCAATGGTAACGATGTAGAAGGTGGCGGTGCGTTTCATCAGCGGATCAGTTTGGGGGGACAGGCCATGAATTAAACAAACCGGCCGCCGATCACGCAGCGAGAGGCTCGCCGTAGGGCAGGTCTTCCGGCAGCGGCACGAACTCGCGGATCTGATTCCACAGCACGGTGAAGTCTTTGTTCACATCGCCGGAGAGGCAGTCGGTGATGGCGCCCGCGGCATCGGGGAAGCGCTTGATGACTTCGCGGAAGGAGAAGGCGGGATTATAGAAGGCGTAAACGAGCTTGCGCATGTTCTCCACACCCTCACGAATGGCGGCGCCGTAGCCCGCGAAACGCGCGGGAGACAGATCGTTTTCCAGCAGGCCCTGATGAATCGTTTCAGCGGAGAGCACGCCGCACTTCAGCGCGAGCATGACGCCGCTGCTGAAGACGGGATCCAGGAAGGCAAAGGCATCTCCGACCAGGAGAAGGCCGGGGCTGGCGCAGTGGCGGGCGTGGTGCGAGTACTCGCTGATGATGCGGTATTCGCCATTGGAGACCCCGGTGCCGAGATGCTCCTTGATCCAGAGGTTTTCCTCCACCTCGCGGTTGAAGATCTCCTTCGGATCTTTCACGCCGCCGCGGGTGAGGTACTTGCCTTCCGCCACCACGCCCACACTGACCATGTCGTCATGCTGCGGGATGTGCCAGAACCAGCCTTTGTCCGGGATGTAGGCCACCATGGTCTGGCCTTCATCGATGCCGGGCTCGCGGGTGGAGCCTTTGTAGTAGGTCCAGACGGCGACTTTGTTGAGGTAAGGGTCGCGCATGCGCCAGCCGTTGCGGGTGGCGGTGAAGGCCTCCTTGCCGGTGCAGTCGAGGGTGATCTTGGCGCGGTATTCGGAGACGTTGCCGTCTTTGTCCTTGGCACGGGCGCCGACGACTTTGCCGTCTTCACGCAGGAGCTCCAGCACGGTCGTTTCTTCCTTCACCTCCGCGCCCTTTTCGCGGGCATTGTCGAGCAGCATCTGGTCAAACTCCGAGCGCAGCACCTGCCAGGTCTGCGCCACGCTCTCGCGGTCATAGCGGTTGAAAAAGTAGAAGGGCTGCGAAGCCTTGCCGCTGGGCTGCACGAAGGCCACGCTGTACTTTTTCACAAAGTGGGACTTCTTCATCTTCGGGATCATCCCCAGCCGTTCCAAAGGACCGTAGGTGAAGGGAATGAGCGACTCGCCGATGTGATAGCGCGGAAATTTTTCGCGCTCCAGAATGAGCACCTTGTGGCCGTATTCAGCCAGGATGGCCGCAGCCGAGGAGCCCGAGGGGCCTGCACCGATGATGAGCGCGTCGTAGGTCATGAGAGGAAGAGAGGTTGGTTGGCAGAGATCAATACGTAGCAGACCGGCATAACTAAAATCTCATTTCGCTATCGTTTCCATGCCGGCGCGGCATCGCCACAGTCTCGTCTTTTTCATTTTTGCGTCGATAACAATCCGGCATCAAAACCATGTCGAAATTCTACTTTAATTACCAAAGCGAATGCAGAACCATCGGCGGCATGCGACTCCCGATTCTGCTCCTCAGCCTATGCGCCGCCGTTTCCGCCATGGGCGAAGGCATCGCAGATCAGCTCAAATGGAACTTCCAGGCCCGCACCCGTGCGGAGACGCGCAACAACACCTTTGACTTTGACTCCAGCCGCAATGCGGTGACGGACGACACCTTTCTGCTGATGCGGGTGCGCCTGGGCGTGGAGTGGCAGCCGGAGGACTGGATCAAGATCGCGGTGCAGGGACAGGATACGCGGGAGGCCTTTTCGAAGCGCGCCAATGTGCCGCTGCAAAACGGCGCGGAAGGAGACGACACCTTTGACCTGCGGCTGGCCAGCATTGAACTCGGACGTGCGAAAGGGCTGAGCGTGAAGATGGGCCGGCAGGTGCTGAGCTACGGCGATGAGCGGCTGGTGGGGCCGCTGGAGTGGCAGAACTTCAGCCGCACCTTTGACGCGGTGAAGCTGCACTACCAGGCGCCGACGTGGTGGCTGGATGCCTTCACCTCCAGCGTGGTGGCCATCCGGCGCTCGCAGCTCAATCTGTCCGACTGGATCAATGACAGCAGCACGCGCAACCAGTTCTTCAGCGGCCTGTATTTCAGCAGCCAGTTTCTGCCCTTTCAGGCGACGGATCTTTACGCCTTTCATCTGCATGAGGAGAACGCGACGGGGGTGTCCAACTTCGTCACGCTGGGCACGCGGCACAAAGGCGATCCCACCAAACTGGGAGGCTGGGACTACACGGTGGAGCTGGTGGGCCAGGCGGGGCAGCTCAGCGGCAAATCCCTCACGGCCTATGCCTACCATCTGGAGGGTGGCTACAACTGGCTCAAACACTCGTGGAAGCCACGCCTCGCCCTGGAGTACAGCGCAGGCAGCGGCGACAGCGACCCGAATGACGGCCATGTGCACACGTTTCAAAACCTCTTTCCCACGAACCATCCGCCGTATGGATTCATGGACACCTTCTCGTGGCAGAACATGCAGAATCTCGTGCTGCGCATGGCCGCGCAGCCGCACCCGAAGGTGAAGACGACGCTGGATTTTCACTCCTTCTGGCTGACCACCACGGGCGATGCGTGGTACCGCGCCAATGGGACGACACGGGTGCGTGCGATCAATCCGAATGCGAACAGCCACGCCGGGTGCGAGCTGGACTTCACTGTGAGCGCGAAGCTGACGCCGCATTTGGACATGCTTTTTGGGTATTCGCACTTTTTTGCGGGGGCGTATCTGGCGGCGACGGGGCCGAGTGATGATGCGGACTTTGCGTACTGGATGCTGACGCTGAATTATTGAGGCGTAGAGCGAACTTCTGAGATCACTATTGATGTCCGTGGAGCTGAGACAGCCACAGCTCAGAAAGGCTCCGTTCCACCCCTCACCCGACCTCTCCCCGAAGGATGCCCAGAGCTATGAAGCCAGGGGCGGGGAGAGGAGGTTCGCGTTGCCACTCCGACTGAGTTCTAAATCGCCCAAAAGCGATTCTCCTCTCCCCGCCCTAAGCGTGATTGGTGAGTGTTTGCTTCGGGGAGAGGCTGGGTGAGGGGCGGCATTGCGCTTTGTGGAAGACGCGGCCGCACCAGGAGAACGAACTTCGAAGTTCGTTCTACAATTCCGCCGCTGAAATCGCTATATTTCAGGGGCAAGATGGGGCACTCCCTTGGTGTCCATGTCCAGCCCTGCCACGCTTCCCATCTTTGAACTCCGCCAGTCCTTCACCGCCGCGCTGCTGGATCCGGCGCTGCCGAATCTTTTGATCAAGGCGCCGACGGGGTCGGGCAAGTCCACGCAGATCCCGCAGTTTGTGCTGGACTCCGGGCTGCTGCCGGAGGGGAAGCGCTGCATCGTGCTGCAGCCACGGCGCATTGCCGCGCGCATGCTGGCGCAGCGGGTGGCGCGGGAGAGGAATGCACGGCTGGGCGGCGAGGTGGGCTATCAGGTGCGGTTTGAAAACATCACCAGCAAGGAGACGCGGCTGAGCTATGTGACCGAAGGGGTGATGCTGCGGCAGATGCTGGAGGACCCGCAACTGGAGCGCGTGGGTTGCATTGTGATCGATGAATTTCATGAGCGGCATCTGGATGGGGATCTGGTGCTGGCCTTTGCGCGGCAGCTTCAGCGCACGCGGCGGCCGGATTTGAAGATCGTGGTCATGTCTGCCACGCTGGTGCCGGGGCCGCTGGTGGACTTCATGCAGCCTTCGAAGCTGCTGGAGTCGGCGGGCCGCACGTTTCCGGTGGAGGTGCATTATCAGGCGCCGTTGCAGCTCAAGACGGGGTATCCCGAACCGATCTGGGATCAGGCGGCGCGTGCGTGTGAGGATTTGGCGAATTCCCCGGGATTCAGCGGAGACATGCTGGTCTTCATGCCGGGTGGGCATGAGATCCGCAAGACCATCGCGGCGATTCAGGGGCGCAGCTTTGCTCGTGGTCGCCGCGTGGTGCCTCTTCATGGGGAGCTGACGCCGCAGGATCAGGATGCGGCGGTGACGCCGGGTGAGCAGCCGAAGATCATTGTGAGTACGAACGTGGCGGAAACATCGCTGACGATTGAAGGCGTGCGCGCCGTGGTGGATGGCGGCCTGGCGCGAACGGCATCTTATGATCCGCGGCGCGGCATCAACACGCTGACGGTGCAGAAGATCAGCCGCGCCTCTGCGGAGCAGCGTGCGGGACGCGCGGGGCGACTGGGGCCCGGCATCGCGGTGCGGCTGTGGACGCAGCGGGAGCATCTGCTGCGGCCTGAGAGCGAACTGCCTGAGGTGCAGCGTCTGGATTTGAGCGAGGCCCTGCTGGCGCTGCGTGTGCTGGCGCGCGAGCCGTTTGACTGGTTTGAAGCGCCCACGCCGGCCTCGCAGGCGCGTGCGGAGAACATGCTGCATGATCTGGGTGCGCTGGATAACGAAGGGCGCATCACGGCGCTGGGAAAACAGATGAGCCGGTTTCCGCTGCATCCGCGCTTTTCACGCATGCTGCTGGCGGCGGCGCAGTTTGGCTGCCTGCGGGAGGCCACGCTGTGCGCCGCCGCGGCGCAGGGGCGCGACATTTTGCTGGTGGGCAAAAACAATGCCTCGCACAAAAACGAGGATCTATGGGAGCATGACGACATCACCGAGTTTCAGGCGATCCTGCGCGCCTTTGCGCGGGCGGATGCGCTGAACTTCAATGCCGACGAGTGCGCGCG
Organism: Prosthecobacter sp.; assembly: GCF_044227185.1. GTDB lineage: Bacteria > Verrucomicrobiota > Verrucomicrobiia > Verrucomicrobiales > Verrucomicrobiaceae > Prosthecobacter. The sequence continues at coordinate 104,112 of NZ_JBGAFO010000016.1, forward strand.
CTACGGCATCCACGCCAACGCTTCGCGCGAGGCGGCGCGCAGTGCGGATCAGTTTCTGCAACTGGCGAAGCGCTCGGGGCTGCCGATCAATGATGAGGTGGCCGATCCGGTGGCGCTCGCGAAAACCTTGCTCGCGGCATTTAGCGATCATCTTGGAGTGGAGACCAGCACTGGGAGCCGCATCTACCGCCTCGCGGGTGGTTACAGCGGGCATTTGGGCAAGGATGCGCACATCCGGCCGCCGCGGCTGATCGTGGCCTCTGAAATCGTGGAGGTGCAGGGCAAGGCGCTGACGGTGCAGCTCAACAACTGCACGCGCATTGAGGAAGAGTGGCTGCGCGAGCTTTTCCCCGAGGATTTCACCACCGGGAACCGCGCCGCGTATGATGCGGTGAACCGCCGTGTCATGAATCTGGAGGAGGTGCGCTTCCGCAGCCTCGTGCTCAGCAGCCGCGAGCGCGGCGAACCGGATGAATCGACGGCTGCGAGTTTGCTGGCTGCTGAGGTGATCGCGGGGCGGCTGCAGCTCACGAATTGGAATGAGAAAGTGGAGCAGTGGATCACGCGCGTGAACTGCCTTTCCAAGTGGATGCCTGATTTGGAGATCCCGGCCATCGGTGAGGAGGACCGGCATTTGATCATCGAGCAGGTGTGCACCGGTGCCATCGCTTACCGTCAGCTCAAGGACAAAGACATCTTCCCTGCCCTGCACCAGTGGCTGAGTCACTCGCAGCGCGAGATGCTAGACAAGTATGCGCCTGAACGCTACCCGCTCAAAAATGGCAAGACGGCCCGAATCGTTTATGATGAAAAGCAGCCGCCGAGCGTGAGCGTGGTGCTGCAGCAGATGTATGACGTGAACGAAAATCCCAAGGTGGCTGCGGGGCGCATCAGCGTGACGGTACACCTGCTATCGCCGGCACAGAGGCCGATCCAGACAACGGGGGATCTCGGGAGGTTCTGGAGAGAGGGGTATCCGGCGGTGAAGGCGCAGTTGCGGGGGAGGTATCCGAAGCATGAGTGGCGGTGAGGCGCTTCTTGACCTCGATGGATCGAGTGGGACAATTGTGGATATGATTAAGAGTCGGACCCATCCTCCAAGGAAGCTGTTTCGAGTTCGTCCAGAACCAAGTCCAAAAGCTTGGACGCCTCCCACTTCTAGCAAAGTTGGTTGGAAGGGATTGGGTGCCCCGAAGGTGCGCGACGCCACCTTTGCCGATGCTGATCCAAGGCTTGAGTGATGGCTCAGAGGTTGGAGCATGCATGTGCATTGATTTCACGCTGCTCTTTCATCGCTGCGACATCGGCAGAGTTTCGATAGACGCCAAACAACCCGGGGCGTTCTCTGTCTGCGGAGTGCTGCGGGCTCGGAGGCCCGCGCTCCCCAGGCGGCGGGTGTTCATGGAGCGCCATTTGCAGAAAACAGTTTTCTCGCTGTTTGCGCCTAGTGGTTGAAAAGAGGCCTGATGATTTTTACGGCACGATCAAAACCCGAGTGCCGTTGCGGACGAGGTCGTGGAGCTGGAGGAGGTCGGCTTTGCGGAGGCTGATGCAGCCCCAGGTGAGGTGGTTGGGGCCGTCGGGCCAGTCGCTGATCCAGCCGTGGATGCCGATGCCGTCTCCCAGCGGAGTGCCGCGGGGTGACATGGCGCCCTGCTTCGCGGCGGCGGCGATCTGGTCGTGCTGCTTTTGGGTGATGCGCTCCTCACTGAGGGCGGTGCGCGCGTCGTAGGCGTTGGGGTAGTTCAGGCGCAGCCATGCGGCGCCGAGATAGGCACCGAAGCCGCCATCAAAGGGGCCTTTGGATTTTTGAGTGATGCGGTATTCGCCCACGGGTGTGCCGTTGTCGCCATCCATGGTTTTCCGTTCCCAGCCACGCTGCCCCAGGGCGATGGGCAGGGTGTGCTTCACCTGCCCTTTCTCACAGACATGAAGCTGGTAGGCATGCTTGATCGCGATGACCACGCGCTCTTCTTTCGCCGGCACCAGCAGGCGTGCATGGCTGCGGATGAACTTTGAAACACTCATCGGCCAGGTGGCTGCTTCGGCGAAAAGACGATGACGCAATGTGACAACGAGCTGCGCGTGACCGCCATCTTTTCCGGGTGCGATCTGGGCGATGCGCTGGCGCCGCTTCACGGTATCGCCAGGCTTGAGATCACAGTGATGAATGCCTGCATAGCCGGTCAGCACACGCTGCGGCTGGCCGTTTTCGAGAAACCGGTGCTCAACCCAGACCTCGCCGTCCTTCACCTCCGTCACGGTCCCGCCTGCCATGGCATGCACCGGCTGGTTGGCATCTGTCTCGCCGCCTCCGCTGCCATTCCATGTTTCACGCGCTTCCAGAGCGAGGGCGTCTATGACCGTCTCATCCACTTTCCAGCTTTTGTACCATCGGCGGGTGGCGAGGTCCTTGTAGCCTGCCGTGCCATCAGCTCCGCCCACGGGAAAGTCGAAGCCATCCGCAAGATCAGGCGCCAGGAACGGAGTGAGATCCTGAGCCGAAAGCGCAGAGGTGCAAAGAAGCCAAAACAGAATGAGCCGGTTCATTCACGAGTTCACAAAGACCCGCGAATTATGAGCCTCCTCACTCCCCGATGCAATACAGCGTCTTTGCGGAACGCAGAAACAACTGGCCGTTGCTGATGGCGGGGGTGGCGCTGTGGTCGGAGGTGTCGCCTTCGATCTTGTTGCGGGAGATGAGTTCGAACTTGGGGCCGAGCTTGATGACGAGGACTTCACCGCGACGACCGACGTGGTAGAGGTGTCCGTTTGCGGCGACGGGCGAGGCGTAATCTCCGCCGCCCATGCCGCCACCACCGCCGCGACGTCCGCCGCCGCCACCGAAGCCTTGATTGCCGCCGCCTTGAGTGGCGTCACCGCCGGTGGAAGCGATGCGCTCGGTATAAACTTCAGCACCGGTTTTGGCATCCCGGCAGTTGGCGACGGAGCCGCTGATCCAGAAGAGGCGGTCCTCCCACAGGATGGGCGTGGAAATGCGGGCGCCATTGGAGCCGGTCCACAGGGTGTGGGTGGCGCTGACGTCCCCCTTCCCTCCGGCCTTGATGGCCACGGAGCCGCCGCCGCGCTCGCTCATGGCAAAGATGGTTTTGCCATCGGTCACGACGCTGTTGCAGACGGAGTCGCTTTGCAGGCCCTGGGCATACCAGCGCAGCTTGCCGGTGTCGGGATTGAAGCCCCATACCTCTCCGGGCACCGCGAGGGCGAGATCGGCGCGGCCTTCCACCTCCACCACGACCGGTGTGCCCCAGGTGCTGGCGAAGCCTTCGGAGGGCGCTTTCCAGAGTTGTTTGCCGCTGTTTTTGTCGAAGCCATACAGGGCCTGGCTTTCCACCAACGCGGGAACGATCAGCACATCTCCATGCAGGATGGGGCTGGAGGCGCTGCCCCAGCCCCGGCGGTCGTCCCAGTCTCCCACATCCGCCTGCCAGAGAGGTTTGCCCTCCATGTCGAAGGCATGGACGCCGGATTTACCGAAGAAGGCGAAGACGCTCTTGCCATCGGAGACGGGTGTATGGCTGGCATAACCGTTCTGCGCAAACATGCCGCCGTAGCGCTCCTCCGGCTGCTTGGCTGGCACGGTGCGGTCCCACAAGATTTTGCCTGTGCCGCGGTCCACACAGATGAGATGCCGCACCAGGGCGGTGATGTCTCCTGCAGACTGCTGGCCCTCCGTGGCATAGCCGCTCCAGCAGGTGACAAAAACGCGGTCTCCCACCACGATGGGGCTGGAGGAACCTGGGCCAGGCAGGGCGGTCTTCCACTTGAGATTCTTCGTGGCGCTCCATTCCACCGGCACCGGCTTGTCATCTGCAGCGATGCCGCTGCCATTGGGCCCGCGAAAGCGCGGCCAGTCAGCGGCTTGGATGACCAGGGGAAACAAACAAACCGAGAGGAGAAGGCGCGTGCTCATGACCGCTTCCAACCCAGGGCAGCCGCCGCGGTTGCGCATGCAGGCGCAAAAGACCTTCGAACACCGCAAACGGAATGTGCGAACCACCTTATGCCCGACACCAGACGCTCAGGCTGAGGGAGCCGTCTGTTGCGCCGCCAGCTCACGGGCCTGCTCCACCCAGTGTTCGCGCTGGATGCGGTCCTTGAAGGCAAGGCGGGTGGAAAACTCCTTCACCTGGTCTTCGTTCCACGCGGCGATCTGCGCGTAGGTGTAGATGCCAAATTCATGCAGGCGCTGCTCCAGCACCTTCGCGATGCCTTTCAGCGCGGTGAGGTCGTCCGTCTTCACGGGCCTGTTTTTGTAAATGAGGCCCAGGCGGGGATCGACCACCGGCTTGATCTCCACCGCAGGGAGCGGTGTGATGGGAGGAAGATCGGTCAGCGCAGGAATGGTGTCGGCGGGCACCAGTCCTTCGGGAGGCTGCGGTGCCTCCGCCGCCGCGCCCTCGGATTCCTCTTTGTCGTGTGGCGTGGCGATGATGGCAGCCAGCGGCGAGGCATGCCGGGCAGGCGGCGGGGGGACAGAGGCGGATGCAGCGATGGGTGCGGTGGCGACTTCTGGCGGAGTCGCGCCCGGTTCCGAGGCGGGCGGCGGTGCTTCTGCTTTCGCTACGTGCTGCGGAGCGCTCGTGGCCGCTGAAGGCTCGGGCGGCCTGGGAACCTTGGCCTTGATGACATTTGCCTGAGGCTTCGGCGGCAGCTTTGTGACGGGCGCCTCGGCGGGCGGCTCCTCTGGCAGGCGAAGGTCGCTGGTGGTGATGGTTTCCGCCGTGATGGCGGGGACGGCCCCGGCGGCAGCCGAGCTCTCCTGCTTCGGCATGTGAATGGTTTCGGTGGCCATGGCGACTGCGGGCCCGGATTTGACGGAGTGGTCGCCGATCTTGCGCTTAAGGCCGGCGATTTCGTCCTTCATGCCCTCAGCCTCGCGGAGCAACTGGCGCGTCTGCCGCTTGTAGCGCCCCCAGGTGGCATAGCCAAACAGCAGGCCGACGATGAAGAAGACGGCCCCCAGCACCCCGACAAAGGCACCGCTGTGCATGAGCATGTAAAACAGCGGCTCGGAAGAGAGGGATTCAAAGTCGAATTTCATGAAGGCTATTTGATGAGAAGTTCGACACAGCGCGGGCTGGCAGGAGCCGCGGGAGAAGTCGCTGGCACGGCGTCAAATACGATGGCGCGAATGTCCGTGGCGGTCACCCCCTGCTCCACGAGGAAAGACATCACCGCATCAGCACGGGCTTTGCCGAGATCCTTTTCGGCTTTTTCCGGCGCCGCCGGGTCTGGGTGCGCGCCGATGACCAGCCCCAGCGCCGGTCCGGCCGCGAGCAATGTGGGCGCGAGGATGGCGAGCTTTGTCTGCTCCGCGGGTGTGAGGCGGGCGGAGCCGGGATCAAACACAATCACACAGCTCCGCAGGGCCTCGCGCACGGATGCGATGACCTCCGGTGGCAGCTTTGACTGCACCTGGTAGCCGGGAAAATGGTAGATCGATGGCACCAGGGTGAAATGAGCGTCCACCTTGGCCGCGCCGGTGACAGGCCTGAGCAGGGCCAGCCAGCGGCTCTCCATCTGCCGTGTGGCGACTCCTTCGAGGTGTGGGATGCCATCGCTCTGAATGTCGAAGGAGCGGGGCGGAGGCACGGCGAAAAAGCTTTTCACAAAGGCGGTGAGCAGGTCCGGCTTTGCAAAGGCGGCGGGCAGCACATGCGGACTGGCCTTCAGCGCGGCGGGGTCCACCACGCGGGCACCGGCTACTTCCGCGAGCGTGGCGACGAGGTCTTCTTTCAGCGCTGTGTCCTGCAGCAGGCCGCTGAGCACGATGGCATCGTCTTTCGCATGGATGTGGAGCTCGGCGGGTACGCGGAGGGTGTCGATGATCGGCTTCAGCAGAGGGCTGGCAGCCGTGAGCGGCGGTTTGAGGCCCTCCGGCCAGCGCACTTCGGGGGAGGTGTGCAGACCGTCCGCATTGATCACCAGGTCGGGACGCAGTTCCGCGAGCAGGCGGCCTGCATTGGCGGCCTCATCTCCTTCCGGGAACCAGCCGCTGAGACGAAGGGTGTTTTGGTCCAGTCGGGCGCTGAGGCTGGCCAGAACATGAATGCGCTCCGCGCTGGGCTGCAGCCTGAGGGGGCCGAGGGAACGGATGGCAGCCAGCGCCCGCTGGCGGGAGTCCGGGTCTGGCGCCTCCCCGGTGACAGCGAGGTCATAAAAGCGCACGTCCACCCCGGCATTGCGCACGCCGGCAGCCTTCAGCCGGGCCATGGCCTCCTGCTTCAGCACAGGCACGTTGTGCTCGCAAAACAACCATGCGTGCACCCCTGTCGCCACGGGCAGGAGGATGAGCATGAAAAAGCAGAGACTGAGGCGCATGAAAGAGTGTGCGGAGTGGCAATTGACACCGAGGAGGTGGAACCGATAATCCGCGGCCCCCGCTGGCAGGTGTACCGTTAAAAGTTCGCCGCCCGCGAGGCAAGGATTAACTGTTACACCTTACCTAACCAAATACACGCTCATGTCAGTCGTCATCGCCGGAACCGTCGCCCTCGACAATGTCAAAACGCCGCAGGATTCGCAGGAAAACCTGCTCGGAGGTTCCGCCAGCTACGCGGCGCTGGCCGCCAGCATCTTCTGCCAGCCCATTCATCTGGTGGGCGTGATCGGCCATGATTTCCCCAAGCCCCACCTGGACATGCTGGCCTCCCGCGGCATCACGCTGGACGGCCTGGAGCGCAGCGACGGCGAGTCCTTCACCTGGACCGGCGAATACCATGAGGACATGAACAGCCGCACCACGCACAAGGTGGGCATCAACGTACTGGAGCAGTGGCAGCCCAAGCTCCCCGCCCCTGCCAGGGCCGCCAAGGTGGCCGTGGCCGCCAACATGAGCCCGGACAACCAGATGCAGATGCTGGATCAAATCGAGGCTGATTTCGTCACCGCCGACACGATGGACCTGTGGATCAGCATCGCCAATGAGCGCCTGCACGAAGTGCTCAAGCGCATCGATCTCCTCGTCATCAATGACGGCGAGGCCAAGGAATTTGCCGGAACGACCAATCTGGTGGAGGCCGGGCGCAAGCTGCAGGCCAAGGGCCCGCGCTTCGTGATCGTGAAGCGTGGCGAGCACGGCAGCTTCCTCTTTGGGGAAAAGCCGTCCGAGTTTTTTGCCTGCTCCGCCTACCCGCTGCACAGTGTGTTTGACCCCACCGGCGCCGGCGACTCCTTTCTGGGCGGCCTTTCCGGCTGGCTGGCCGCGAATGGCAAGACCAAGCCCACCTTTGAAGACCTCAAGACCGCCGTGGTCCACGGCAGCGTGACCGCCAGCTACACCTGCGAAGCCTTCAGCACGCACAAGCTGCAGACGGTGACGAAGGAAGACATCGCCGCGCGTATCGCCGAGCTGCGGTCGTTCACGAACTTCTGAGTTTGCGATGGCTGGCCATTGTTTGCAGTGGTTTGCAATTGTTTCCAAACCACTGCCAACGTCCCTCTTCTGGAGGCTCGGCCAACCACTGCAAACCATCGCCAACCACCGCCAACAACTGCAAACTTCCCCCTCCCCATGTGGACTTCCATCAAGACCTTCAAAGACATCAAGCTGGAAAAGACCAGCGATGGCATCGCCAAGATCACCATCAACCGGCCCAAGGTGCGGAATGCCTTCCGGCCGCTGACGGTGAAGGAGATGCTGGAAGCGTTTGAGATTGTGCATGAGGACCGGGACGTGGGGGTGATCATCCTCTGTGGCGAGGGGCCCCGGGCCTTCTGCTCCGGGGGCGACCAGAAAGTGCGCGGAGACGCCGGCTACATTGGTGACGACGGCGTGCCGCGCCTGAACATTCTGGATGTGCAGCGGAAAATCCGCACGCTGCCCAAGCCCGTGGTGGCCATGGTGGCCGGCTACGCCATCGGCGGCGGGCATGTGCTGCATGTGGTGTGTGACCTGACCATCGCTGCGGACAACGCCCGTTTTGGCCAGACCGGGCCGAAGGTGGGCAGTTTTGACGGGGGGCTGGGCTCCAGCTACCTGGCACGCATTGTGGGGCAGAAAAAAGCCCGCGAGATCTGGTACCTCTGCCGCCAGTATGACGCCAAGCAGGCCCTGGAGATGGGGCTGGTGAACACCGTCGTGCCGCTGGACCAGCTCGAAGAGGAGACGCTCAAGTGGTGCCGTGAGATGCTGCAGCACTCCCCCCTGGCCCTGCGCTGCCTCAAATCCGCCCTCAACGCGGACTGCGACGGCCAGATGGGCCTGCTGGATCTGGCCGGCAACGCCACGCTGCTCTACTACATGAGCGAAGAGGCGAAGGAGGGCAAAAACGCGTATGTGGAGAAGCGGAAGCCCAATTTTAGCAAATTTCCCCGTCTGCCCTAAGGGATGCACGAGCGGAGGGCAGGCGGCTTGAAAGTCAAGAATGCCTTTATGGTTGCCACATCTGGCGGAGTTTGTATGATCGGCGCCATTCGTTGACACACTCTCCCTGACATGGCCAAACGCACCAAATCCAAACCTGCCTCCCCCGCCCCTTCCGCATCGTCCTCCTCCAACGATCTCAGTCAGATACGTGAGATCGTCCAGTTGATGGCAGGAAACGATGTTTCCTATTTCTACAGTGAGCGCAACGGAGCCAAGCTCGAGCTTCGCCGTGGCTCTGACCTGGAAGCCGTCAAAGAGCTCCTCAAGAGCCTGCCAGCCGCCTCCGGCGCTCCCATGACCTACGCCGCCCCGGCGCACATGCCCGCCCCCATGCCGGTGGCGCCTGCGCCCGCGGCCGCCTCCGCTTCCCCGGCAGCAGCGGCCTCCGCTCCTGAGGCCATGGGGCCGACCATCAATTCCCCCATGGTGGGCACCTTCTACCGCAGCCCCGCTCCGGGCGAGAAGCCCATCGTGAACGTGGGTGACATCGTGGATGAAAACAGCAATGTCTGCATCATCGAGGCCATGAAGGTCATGAACGAGATCAAGGCGGATGCCCGCGGCACCATCGCCCGCGTCCTCGTGGAGGACGGCAAGCCCGTCCAGTATGGCCAGCCCTTGTTCGAGTTGAAAGCCTGATCTCCCACCACCCTGCCCCTGTCTTGACGCCCTGGCCGTGCCGGATCCGGCCGCCAGCGGTCAAGCAGACTTCCCCCACCTTCCGCGCCTCTCATGTTTAAAAAAGTCCTCGTTGCCAACCGTGGTGAAATCGCCCTCCGCGTCATTCGTGCCTGCAAAGAACTCGACGTCAAAACCGTCGCCGTTTATTCCGAAGCTGATGTGGATTCGATGCACGTTCACCTCGCCGATGAAGCCATCTGCATCGGCCCCGGCCCCAGCACCGAGAGCTACCTGAAGATGAGCCGCATCATCAGTGCGGCGGAGATTGCCAACGTGGACGCCATCCACCCCGGCTACGGCTTCCTCTCTGAGAAGGCTGAATTCGCCGAAGTCTGCGCGCAGTGCAAAATCAAGTTCATCGGCCCCTCTGCCCGAGTCATCAGCATGATGGGGGACAAGAACGTGGCGCGTGAAACGGCGCTGAAGGCCGGCATGCCCATCACTCCCGGTTCCGACGGCATCATTCACACCGAAGAAGAGGCCCTCGAGTGGGCGCGCAAGATCGGCTACCCTGTCATGGTCAAGGCCAGCGCCGGCGGCGGTGGCCGCGGCATGCGCCCCGTGCTCAATGAAGCGACCCTGGGCTCCAGCTTCCAGGCGGCCTCTCTGGAGGCCATGAAATGCTTTGGCGACGGCTCCATGTACATGGAGAAGCTCGTGGAGAAGCCCCACCACATCGAATTCCAGGTCGTGGCCGACTCCCATGGCAACGTCGTTCATCTGGGCGAGCGCGACTGCTCCATGCAGCGCCGCAATCAGAAGATCATCGAAGAGTGCCCCTCCCCGAAAATCTCCGCCAAGATGCGCAAGCGCATGGGAGACGCCACGGTGAAGCTCTGCAAGGAGATCGGCTATGAGAACTGCGGCACCATTGAGTTCCTCGTGGATAACAACTGCGAAAACTTCTACTTCATGGAGATGAACACCCGCATCCAGGTGGAGCACCCCATCACGGAGGAAGTTTATGGCTGCGACCTGATCAAGGAGCAGATCCGCATCGCCGCCGGCCTGCCGCTGAGCGAGCACGTGGTGGACGCCCAGCCCCGCGGCCATGCCATCGAGTGCCGCATCAATGCTGAAGACCCGGCCCGCAATTTCGCCCCCAGCCCCGGCAAGATCAATCTGTGGTACACCTCCGGTGGCCGCGGCGTCCGTGTGGACACCCACGTTTATTCCGGCTACTCCGTGCCGCCGTATTATGACTCGATGATCGCCAAGCTCATCGTGACTGGCGCCACGCGAGACATCGCCATCCGCCGGATGCGCCGTGCGCTCAGTGAATTCACCGTCGAAGGCATCAAGACCACCATCCCTCTGCAAGGCCAGATCCTGACCACTTCGGATTTCCAGCACGGCCAGTATGACATCACCTGGGTGGAAAACTTCCTGCGCCAGGAAGGTTTGAAAGCCTGAGCGGTGCGGGATTCAGGCTCCGCACACGGTTTATGAATCCGGAGAGCGATCTGAATCCCTATGCGGCTCCGCAGAGTGATGGGGTGCCACTAAGAGCGGGAGAGCAGGAACCATCCGTGCCGCGCCCTGCTTCGACGAAGTGGCTGCTGGGGTTGATGTGGTTTTTTCTCATTTGCGGCGTTTTCATGGGCTTTCTGGAGGAGGGGCTGGCGTTTTTTCGCGCATTCGTTTCCATTCAAGTCGCCCTGAGATTCTCTGGAATGTTGCTCATCATGATCGCTTTCCAAGTCTTCAGGCGCAGCCTCATCACCTACGTGCTAGGTATCGTATGTTTGGTTTTCCTTGGCTACGTTTTGGCCAAGGTAACGTCTGCAACAGTGCACAACCTGGCAGACGCCAGGGACGGGACAGTCGATAAAACTCAAATCCGAGCAGATCTCTTCGTCGCCCTCGTATTCAGCGCTTTGTTCGCCAAACTCTGCTACCACTTCATCTTCGGCCTTCCCAGCCGAAGATTCTACCGCCTGACTTCGAAGTAAAGGGAAGCGTGGCTTACCGGATCAGCCCCCAGTTCCGCCCGATGGGGAAATAGCAGAAGAGCGCGGGTCCGACGAGATTGCGTTCAGGCACCACGCCCCACCTGCGGCCGTCTGAGCTGTTGTAGCTGTTGTCACCCATCGCGAAGTACTGCCCGCTGCGCAGCAGCACATGGTCGTATCTGCCCCCGACGCTGGCGGCGGGGCCATACCCTTTGTAGCCGTCCTTCGGGTGCTCCCGGGTTCCGGTCATCACGCGCTTGAAGCCAGGCTCCTCCGCCACCTTGCCGTTGATCTTGAGCAGCGGGGATTCGACAGACAGTTCGTCTCCAGGCACCCCTGCGAGCCGTTTGATATAATGCTGGGAGCCCTGCTCCGCCGGCACCCCGATCTCCTCGATGTTCTTTGTCGTGAAAACAAAGACTTCGCCGCGCACAGGCCGGCGGAAATTGTAGGCAAACTTGTTCACCAGCACATGATCGCCGGTATCGATCGTGCCGCGTGCCAGGAGCTGGCCCTTGGTAACCTCCCTGCCCGCGAGGCTTCCCTCAAAGTAGCGGCCGCTGTTGTCGGGGGTGTACATGTTGCTTTCTTCAGGGGCCGCGCCCGTGTACTGAAACAAGCCGAGATTGTGCTTCACGGTGGTGAGCTGGGCCATGGGCGCCCAGATCCACTGGCTTTCACCATCTTCATAATGCAGGCGGCAGTGCATGAAGAAGCCCATGAAACCATGCTCCGTGAGCGGGTCTTTCTCCCTGATCCGCCCGGTGTGGCTGGCCACCACGTTGACATAACTGCGCCCGGTCACAAAATCTTTGCACTGCTGGAGAAAGCCTGGCGTGGTGTCCTCCTTCGTATGCTCTGCGACAATGCCGTACAGTGTCGGCTGCATGGACCCGGTCGGGATCTTGAAGGGCTGGGCGATGTAGCTGCGGATGCCGAGGGCGATGACGATGGCGACGAAGAAGACCTCCACATTTTCGCCGATCTCCGAGTGCTCGGCATGCGGCAGCGCCTTTTCACAGGCCTTGTTGATCTCGTCATTGAGCTCACTGAGGCGCTTTTTGTCCCGGGCGCGCATGGCCTGCTCCAGGCTGGTGCGCAAGGCGGTGATCTCCTCCAGCTTCGCCGGTGGCAGGATGTCGCGCTTGTAGTTGATGAAGCGCGTCACGCCCTTGTGCAGGAGCTTGGCATGCTTGAGGTAGCGGGGGGTGAGGAAAAACATGGGGGCGGGTGAACCAAGACTCTAGGACGCCACGGACAATGCTCAAGTGCCGTCATTGGGCCAAAGCCAGTTTGCTTCACTCCCTTGGCTCCACCACCAGCACGTCCCGCAGGACCTCGGCGGCGAGGGCGTTGTCCGAGCAGACGAGGCTGGCGGTGGTGCTGGAGGCATCGCGCCGGAGGATGTGCATGGAGCGGAGGTCGAGGCCGGCGTCCTTCAGCCGCAGGGCGACGGCGGCCAGGGCACCCGGTTTGTCCTCCAGACGAACCAGCAGGGTGTCCTGGGTGATGGCGCGGAAGCCGTGCTCGCTGAGGACACGCAGGGCCTCATCGTAGCGGTCCACGCTGAGGACCACGACGCCGTGGTCCTCCACACTTTCCACATCGATTTCCTCGATGTTGATGCCACGCTCCGCGAGGCAGGCGGTGAGCCTGGCGGCGATGCCACGCTCGTTCGGCACAAGGACGGTGAGCTGTTTCATGGGGAGGGTTTGAGGGCTGCGGCGAAGTCGGTGACGAAGGCGTCGATGGTGCTGCGGGTGACATGCGGCATGACGATGAGGTGGCCGATGTTTTTGCGGGGGGCGATGGTCCAGCGCTCCATCATGGAGGGCGGCGGCTTGGGGAAGACGACGGTGATGGAATTCGGGTGGCGCCAGGCCTCGATGCCGTGGGCGCGGAACTGCTGCACGGCATACTCCGCATTCTCCAGGCAGGTTTGCACCACGCTGCGCAGGCCGGCATCTCCCAGAGTGCGGAGACGATACCAGAGCACCAGCGGGGAAAAGGCGCTGCGGGAGCCGGCGATGGTGGTGTCCAGCGCGCCGATGTATTCGATGGAGCGGGCGATGCGGTCCACGTGCGCCTTGCGCGCCACCACCACACCGCAGGGGACGGGGGAGCCGAGCATCTTGTGCCCGCTGATGGAGATGCTGTCCGCGCCGTGGGCGAAGTTCCAGGGCTGCGGGGCATCCACAAAGGGCAGGATCATGCCGCTGAGCGCCGCATCGGCATGGATGTAGGCATTGCCGATGGCGAGGTCTTCCAGGATGGCGCGGATCTGCGCCAGGTCATCGACGGCTCCCTTCATGGTGGTGCCGATGTTGGCAAAGATGATGGGCGGCACATCGCGGTGGATGCGCAGCGTCTCGCGGAGATCGGCGTAGTCCATCTGGCCGTCCGGCTGGCTTTTGATCATGATGTTCCGCGTGTGCTGGAGGCGCAGGACTTTGGCCACGCTGTAATGGGTGTCCTCGCTAAAGTAGCAGATGCCGTCCGGGTAGAGCTCCCGCGCGACGTAGAGGCCGTACATGTTTCCCTCGGTGCCGCCGCTGGTCACGTAGCCCCACCACTCATCCGCGGGTGCCTGGGTGAAGCGGGCAAAGTCTGCGAGGACCTCGCGCTCGAACTCCATGGTGTTGAGCCGGTAGTTCGTGCTGTGAAAGGGATCGCCGACGTTGTTGATGCTGAACTCGAGGAAGCGGAAGAGCTCCGAGTAGTCAAAGGCCTGGTTGGTGGGGTAGCCGACATTGCGCGCGCTGGAGGCGCGCAGCCGCTCGTACAGGGCATCAAGCCGCTGCCGATCCGCTGGACTGAGGTTGGAAGAAGTCACGGCAAGGAGGATACTCCTAGAAACCGTAGAAGGATGCAAGTGCGGCCACCCATCTGCTTGCTTCCGGAAGCGGCAAGACGAAGCTTGCTCTCAGACGGCCTTTGGACATGCTCTCTCCATGGCAGCCCCCGCCGCGCGATCTTCTGAACATGCCTTTCCGAGCGTGGATGACCTGCGTCCGGAAACAGATTGCCTGACTGGAATCGATCTGTCGCTGATCAGGGAGAATCTGAAGCTCACGCCGTGGGAGCGCATCCTGGCAAACGACAATACGGTCAATTTCTGCGACATGGGCAGGGCTGCACTCTCGCAAGCCCGAGTGCTTGCCGAACGCGGACCGTCGGCGTGCTGCGAGCCCAATGGCGTGTGAATGCGCTCATGGTCGGACGGTTTGGCGCAGGCAGCCGCAGGAGGAAGGGCGACCTCGACGCCAAACACATGGTATCTACGATCCGAGCAATCGTCAGTTCGTCTTCAGCACCTCGATGAACGCTTCCTGGGGGATGTTCACCTTGCCGATGGCTTTCATCTTCTTCTTACCTTCCTTCTGCTTGTCGAGGAGCTTGCGTTTACGGGAGATGTCGCCGCCGTAGCATTTGGCGGTGACGTCTTTGCGCAGGGCGCTGATGCTCTCACGGGCGATGATCTTGCCACCGATGGCGGCCTGGATGGCGACGACGAAGAGCTGCTGGGGAATAACTTCCTTGAGCTTGGCGCAGAGCTGGCGGCCGCGGCTTTCGGCCTTGCTGCGGTGCACGATGCAGGAGAAGGCATCGACGGGATCTCCGGCGATGAGGATGTCCATCTTCACCAGTTCGGCGGGCTCGTACCCTGCGTGCTCGTAGTCCATGCTGCCGTAGCCACGGGTGATGGACTTGAGCTTGTCGTTGAAGTCCACGAGGATCTCATTGAGCGGCATGACGGTGTGCAGCAGCACGCGGCGGTCATCCAGGGTCTCGGTGTTGTTGACCATGCCGCGCTTGTCCATGACGAGCTGCATCATGTCGCCGATGTATTCGTTCGGGATCATGATGTTCACCTTCACCATGGGCTCGCGGATTTCGTCGATCTCCTGGGCGGAGGGCAGGAAGCAGGGATTGTCCACCTCCATCTCGGTGCCGTCGGTCTTGCGCACCTCGTAAATGACGGACGGGTAGGTGGAGATGACGTCCATGTCGAACTCACGACGGAGGCGCTCCTGCACGATCTCCATGTGCAGCAGGCCGAGGAAGCCGCAGCGGAAGCCGAAGCCCAGGGCGGCGGAGCTTTCGGACATGAAGGTGAAGGCGGCGTCGTTGATCTGCAGCTTGCCAACGGCGAGCTTGAGAGCCTCGAAGTCGTCCGTGCTCACGGGATAGATGCCGCTGAAGACGAGGGGGTGGATTTCCTTGAAGCCGGGCAGCGGCTCGGGCGAGGGCTTGCGGGACTCGGTGATGGTGTCGCCGATCTTCACGTCTGCCGTAGATTTCACGTTGGCGATGAGGTAGCCCACATCACCCGCCTCCAGCTTTTCGCAGGTGGTCATCTTCGGACGGAAGATGCCCACATCCTTGATTTCGTAGTCCAGGCCGGTGGACATCATGCGCACCTTCTGGCCGCGGATGATGGTGCCGCTGACCACGCGCACGTAGCTGACCACGCCGCGGTAGGCGTCGAAAACGGAGTCAAACACCGAGGCGCGCAGGTAGCCGTCTCCGGGATCCTTCGGCGGGGGGATGTAGGCCACGATGGCCTCCAGGATGTCCTCGATGCCAATGCCCATCTTGGCGCTGGCGGGCACGGCCTCATCCGAAGGGAGCTGAAGGATGTCCTCAAGCTGGCGCTTGCACTTCTCGATGTCGGCGCTGGGGAGATCGACCTTGTTGATGACGGGGATGACGTGCAGATTCTGCTGCAGGGCGAGGTTCAGATTGGCCACGGTCTGGGCCTCCACGCCCTGGCTGGCATCGATGAGGAGGAGGGCGCCTTCACAGGCGGCCAGGGAGCGGCTCACTTCATAGCTGAAATCCACGTGCCCGGGGGTGTCGAGGAGGTTGAGCTTGTACATCTGGCCGTCTTTGGCCTTGTAGTTCATGCACACCGGGTGCGCCTTGATGGTGATGCCGCGCTCGCGCTCCAGATCCATCGCGTCCAGCAGCTGATCCTGCTGCTGCCGTACCGTGATGGTCTGGGTGAATTCCAGCAGACGGTCGGAGAGCGTGGTCTTCCCGTGGTCAATGTGGGCGATGATGGAGAAATTGCGGGTGCGGGAAATGGACATTCAGGGGGGCTGGGCGGAGGGGGGCAGTTATCTAATCCAGCGGCGGGAAGAAAGCAATTCCGATACTTGCGGCCCGCACGCCGCCCCTTGATGCTGGCCCATGAAACCGGAACTTTTAAGTCAAGAGGCCGTCCAGCAGCAAATGGCCTCCCTCCCCGGCTGGCGGGTGGAAGGTGGCGAACTGGTGAAAGAGCTCCGCTTCCCCAGCTACATGGCCGGCATTGAATTCGTCCGCCGTGCCGCGGTTCTGGCCGAGGCGATGAACCACCATCCGGACCTCTTCGTCGGCTGGCGCAAAGTCACCGTGCGCCTGAGCACCCACAGCGCAGGCGGACTGACCCGGCTGGATTTTGAGCTGGCCGCGCAGTTGGAGGAGGCCGCTTCGGCCGCCGGCACCTGAACGAACACGGGCTCACTGCACGGCCGCGGCAGTGTCACGATTGACTCTCTGGCCCGAAGGATCCACCACCTCCACGGTCACGAAGATGATGATGTTCTTGGTGTCGGTCTTGGTGGTGTTGGCCTTGAAAAGCCTGCCCACACCGGGGAGGTCTCCGAAAATCGGCACTTTGTCCTCCACGAGCGTGCGCCGCTCGATTTTAGCCCCCCCGAGCACCACCGTCGCGCCGTCATACACTTTGACCGCAGTGACCACTTTCTGGACCTTGAAGATGGGCTGCAAAATCAAGTTGGGCGTGATCAATTCCTCCGGCGCGCTAAGCGGGACATAGCCCGTGGTGCCCACCGTGGTGGTGCCGGCATTTCCCAACTGAATGGGCAGGACGTTCACGGATCCCGGCGCATTGATCGGCGAACCGTAGTTTACAAATCCTTCGAACTCGGTCAGTTCCGGAGTGATCGTCAGCTCGACGGTGCGCCCGTCTTCCGAAATCACGGGCTCGACCTCCACCATCACGCCCGTCTTTCTCATTTCAAAAGCGGTGGGCGTGGTGGGAGTGGCGATCATCTGCTGCTGGCTGCCCCCCGTACGAACGCCACCCCCGCCCCCTTGCGGCAGCCTGGGAGGATCAAATTCCGTCGGGTAAATGAACTCACGCGTGATCTCGGCGGTGGCTTTGATGCCACTTTTCGTGGTGACGCTGGGGGAGGCATTGATGTCCACCCCTTTTTTCTGGGAGAGCGCCCGCATGATCGTTTGAAACTGGGGATCCGTGAATACTCCGGCAACAGACAGCACGCCAGGCGCCACGGAGGGGGTGCTGGTGACCGATCCCGTCTTGAGAAGAGAGTCGATGGAATCCGCGGGGACTGCATAAGTGCCGGACCTGAGGCCCGCCGTCATGGGGCCGCCACCATAAGGGAAGGGAGCCGTGGTGCCCGTGGGAACCGGACCCGCAAAAGGCGCGGAGACGGGAATGGGAGGGAACACCTGAAGATTGGGCCCGCCTGCCGGATTGGAAACAAACTGGGCTGGCGTGGTGTAGTTGGAGTTGAAGGGGAAATTGGCAGCGGAGTAGGCGTTGCCGTTGCCCGTGCTGCCGCCACCGAAGAACAGATTGTTGCCATTGGTTCCCACTCCTGCCATGAGCCAGTCAAAGCCCATTTCCTCCAGGTTCGTCTGGTTCACCTCCAGCATCCGCACGTGAACCACCGCCATTTTGGGAGCCGCCTTGGTCGCCTGCTCGACGATCATTTCCACAATCTCCATGTTGGCGAGCGTATTGCGGATGTTCAGAGTACTGGTGCCCGCGTTGTAGCTGGCGGTCGTGCCTTCCGGGAAGGTCACGCCACGGCTTTCAAGAAACTCCTTTGCCCCCATGCGGCGGACGACCAGGCCGCCCCCGGCCGCCGGTGCCTGCGCGGCAAAGGGGTCCGCAGCACCAGCGCCTGGAGCCGCCCCAGGAGCGCTCTGAATGAAATCCGGCGGCACGCGGAAGGAACGGGAGATGATCGCGTTATTGCGCTCGCTGAGGGAAACAAAGATCACCGCATGCTCGTCCACCTTGTAGGCGACGCCGCACATCTCGCTCACGTAACGCAGCACCTCCTCCATGGGCACCGCGGAAAGATTCAGGCTGATCAGTTTGTCGCGCGCCTCAGGTGGCACGCTGATGACGAAGCTGATTCCCCTGCCCTCGGGATCAAGATCACGGCTGCGGATGCGCAGCAGTTCCACCACCTCCTCCAGTGTGGCTCCCGAGAAATCCACCCGGGGAAGAATGATGGAGCGGAGCTTTTGGGTGATGGACTGGCTGCCGGTCATCTGATTGGTGACAGATGCCGCGGCGGCGCCAAACAATGCGCTGCGGTCCGTGGTGGTCAGCGGCACCGGATCCTCCCAGGTCTGGGCCACGGCGCTGAGCATTTTGGACCGCTGGTGGTCGTAGGCGGCCTTGTAGTACTTCTGCTTCTCACGCTCCACGGCTTCCATGCCACGCCGGGCGGCGCTGTTTGAGGGGTCGATCCGCAGGACGTCCTGAAAGGTGGCAACAGCCTTGTCTAGATCGCCAATCTGGAGGAACGAATTGGCCTTGATCAGCAGCGTCTGAACCGCCCCCACATTGGCTACATGCTCGGCCGTCAGCGCCGGAGGAAAACGGTCAGGGTCCGTGAGCCGTTTCTTGAGCCCCAGCAACCGGGCGTCATTGGGCGCCACGTCAGGGGCCAGCAGTTCGTCCAGCACCTTGCCCGCTCCGGCAAGATCTCCCTTGGCCGCCAGTTCCTGGGCCACCAGACTGCCCGCCACCACGTAGCCGTTGCGCGCGGCCAGCCGTGACTCCTGCGCCAGCGGGATGTTCGGCAGCGCCTTGTAGGTGGCGGCAAACACGGCATGCGCCTCCACCGCTTTTTGCTCATTGATCAGCTGGTACCCACGCTCGATCTCCGCGTTCAACTGATTCACCTGGTTGGCGCGGCGGCGCGCCTCGGCCTGCGCCATGGCCGAAACCGACTGCGCCTGTGCGCTCGTGACGGCATTGCCGCCAAGAATGATCAGCAGGCAAACCACCGCTCCGCGGGTGATCAGGCGGCGTGGCAATGGGGCTTCGGGATGTTTCAGGAAGGGCTGCAGGAGCATCAAAAAGGTGGGGAAAATCGACTTTATAACAGGACTCCGTCTTTCGCCCAAGCATTTTCTGCCACGAATCTCACCCCGTTCTTGCCCTCCCGCCGCATCTTGCTCTGATGACTGCCCCATCCCCAATCACCATGGCCAAAGCACCCATCAAAGTCGCAGTCACCGGCGCAGCCGGTCAAATCGGTTACGCCCTCCTTTTCCGCATCGCCTCCGGCGCCATGTTTGGCCCGGACCAGCCGGTGATCCTCCAGCTCATCGAGGCCCCTTTTGAGAAGCCGATGGCCGCCCTCGCCGGCGTGGCCATGGAGCTGGATGACTGCGCCTTCCCCCTCCTGAAGGGTATCGTGCAGACCTCCGACGCCAGCGTGGGCTTCAAGGACGCGAACTGGTGCCTCCTGGTGGGCGCCAAGCCGCGCGGCCCCGGCATGGAGCGCGCCGACCTGCTCAAGGACAACGGCAAAATCTTCATCGAGCAGGGCAAGATCATCGACGCCGTGGCGGCTGACGACGCCCGCGTGGCGGTGGTGGGCAACCCCGCTAACACGAACTGCATGATCGCCGCCTCCCAGGCCAAGCGCCTGACGCCGGACCGCTTCACCGCCATGGTGCGCCTGGACCAGAACCGCGCCCAGACCCAGCTGGCCCAGAAGGCCGGCGTGGACCTGACCGAGGTGAAGGACATCTTCATCTACGGCAACCATAGCCCGACGATGTTCCCCTCCTTTGCTCATGCAACCATCGGCGGCAAGCCCGCTACGCAGGTGATCAATGACAAGGCCTGGCTGGAAGGCCCCTTCTGCGAGACGGTGGGCAAGCGCGGCGCGGCCATCATCGCCGCCCGGGGCGCCTCATCCGCCGCCTCCGCGGCGAACGCGCTGGTGGACCATGTGCGCTCCCTCGTCACTCCAGGCGCGATCCACTCGATCGCCGTGAAGAGCAACGGCCTGTATGGCTTTGACCCCGAAGTGTGGGCCGGCATGCCGGTGAAGACGACCACGCCGGGCAGCTACGAGGTGATCACCAGCTACGAGATGGACGACTTTGCCAAGTCCAAGATCGCCGCGACGAACAAGGAGCTCACCGACGAGCGCTCGTTTGTGGCTGAAATGCTGTAACGGAAGCGCCTGCGGCGCGTTTGCGATGGTTTGCGATTGTTGACAATGGTTGGCAGTGGTTTTCCAGAGTTTCCGAGCCGCTTTAATTTGAAGGCCCCATGTGTCGCAGGACGCATGGGGCTTTTGTTTGCTCCCCTGCCTTTCAACCGAGAACGGAGAACTTTTAGCAGCTCAGCCGCAAAACCGGACCGCTGCGCGGCGTTTTCCTACGCATGTTCTCCTCACGTCGTGATTTCCTCCAGACCACCGGCTGCGGCTTTGGCTACCTGGCCTGGCAGGCCATGGCGCAGAGCCAGGCGGCGCTGGCGAACCCGCTCGCAAACAAAAAACCGCATCATTCACCGAAGGCGAAACGGGTCATTTTCCTTTTCATGCAGGGCGGCGTCAGCCATGTGGACTCCTATGACTACAAGCCGCGTCTGCTCAAAGACGATGGCAAGATCATCGAGGTGGCGGACTCCCGCGCCATCGCCAAGACCGGCAAGGGCGCGCTGCAGCGTGTGATGAAGCCGCTGTGGGACTTCAAGCAGCACGGCGAAACTGGCCGCTGGGCCTCCAATCTCTTCCCCCACATCAACCAGCATGTGGACGACCTCTGCTTCCTCCACGGCATGCACACCGAGGGTGTGGCGCACGGACCGGCCACCCTTTTCATGCACACCGGCACGACCAGCAACATCCGACCCAGCATGGGCGCGTGGGTGATGTACGGCCTCGGCGCGGAAAATGAAAATCTGCCGGGCTTCATGACGATCAGCCCCAGCCTGGGCAACGGCGGCCCGCGCAACTACGGCAATGCCTTCCTGCCCGCCGTCTTTCAGGGCACGCCCGTGGGCCGCTCCGGCCAGCCTGCGAAGGAATCGACCATCAAGAACATCACCAACGCCATCTGGACGCCCGAGCAGCAGCGCAAGCAGTTCGGACTGCTCAGCGCGCTGAATGCCGAGCAGGCGGCCCACGCCATGCCCGGAGACACGGACATCGACGCCGTCATCCGCAGCTACGAGCTGGCCTGGCGCATGCAGAACAATGCCCCCGGCGCCATGGACATCAGCGGTGAATCGGAAGCGACTCTCAAGCTTTACGGCATCAACGAAAAGCCCACCGACAACTACGGCCGCCAGTGTCTCATGGCCCGCCGCATGGCTGAGCAGGGCGTGCGCTACATCCAGGTGAACTACGGCGACAACTCCAACAACCCCGCCTGGGACCAGCACTCCAACCTGCCCAAGCACGGCGACCACGCCGCTGCTGTCGATAAACCCATCGCCGGGCTGCTCTACGACCTCAAACAGCGCGGCCTGCTGGAGGACACCATCGTCTGGTGGGGTGGCGAATTTGGCCGCACTCCGTATGCCGAGAAAAACGGCACAGGCCGCGACCACAACCCGCTCGGCTTCACGGTCTGGATGGCGGGCGGCGGTTTCAAGCCCGGCTTCGCCCACGGCGTCACCGATGATCTTGGTCACATGGCCATCGAGGACAAAGTCCACATGCACGACCTGCACGCCACCATCCTGCACCAACTCGGCCTCGACCACGAAAAGCTCACCTTCCGCCACGCCGGCCGCGACTTCCGCCTGACGGATGTGCATGGGCATGTGGTGAAGGAAGTGATCGCGTAAAACGAATTTCCAAATTCGTTGGATCGAGCGGTACAAAACCCCGCTCGTAAAGCGTCTTCCTCGCATGGGCATCCGCCGCATTCGTTTCATCCACTTCACGATCTTGATGCTCGTGGGTGGAGTGTGCACCACCTTCGCGGCGGAGCCCAAACTCCGCTTCAATCAGGACATCCGCCCCATCCTCTCCAACAAATGCTTCCGCTGCCACGGCTTTGATGAAAAGGGGCGCAAGGGAGATCTCCGCCTGGACCAGCGGGAGGCGGCCACCGCCAGCCGCGAAGGCACGCAGGCCATCGTTCCTGGCAAGCCGGCGCAGAGCGCCGTGATGCAGCGCATCCTTACCACGGATGCAGACGATCTCATGCCACCGCCGGAGTCCAAGCTCTCGCTCACCGACGCGGAGAAGCAGACACTCCAGCGCTGGATCAGCGAAGGCGCGGAATATGAAGCGCACTGGTCCCTGATTGCCCCCAAGAGCGCCGCCTTGCCGAAGGTGCAGGACAAGGCATGGCCGCGCAATGAGATCGATCGTTTCATCCTCGCACGACTGGAGAAGGAGTCGCTGCATCCCAGCCCGGAGGCCACGCGCGAGACGCTGCTGCGGCGCGTGAGCCTGGACCTCACCGGCCTGCCGCCCACGCCGCAGGAGCTGGCGCACTTTCTCTCCGACACCAGCGGCAAAGCCTACGAGCATGCCGTGGACCGCCTGCTGGCCTCCAAACACTACGGCGAGCGCATGGCCGTGGAATGGCTGGACGCTGCACGCTACGCGGACACCAACGGCTACTTTGGCGACAAGACGCGCAGCATGTGGCCCTGGCGGGACTGGGTCATCGACGCCTACAATCGCAATCTGCCCTTTGACCAGTTCACCATCGAGCAGCTCGCGGGGGATCTGCTGCCGAATGCGACCACCGCGCAGCGCATCGCCACTGGATTCAACCGCAACCACATGGCCAACAACGAGAGCGGCATCATCGATGAGGAGTACCGCGTGGAGTATGTGGCCGACCGCCTGGAAACCACCAGCGCCACATGGATGGGCCTCACCATCGGCTGCGCACGCTGCCATGACCATAAGTACGATCCCATCACGCAGCGCGAGTTTTACCAGCTCTTCTCCTTCTTCAACAACCTGCCCGAGTCCGGCCTCATCAAAAGCGACAACCCGGTGCCGCTGCTCAGCGTTCCTTCGCCGCAGCAGGA
This sequence comes from Prosthecobacter sp., assembly GCF_044227185.1. GTDB lineage: Bacteria > Verrucomicrobiota > Verrucomicrobiia > Verrucomicrobiales > Verrucomicrobiaceae > Prosthecobacter. Next base: position 127,213 of record NZ_JBGAFO010000016.1, read on the forward strand.
GCACGGACTGCAGCGCCTGACCGCAGCCACCAAGCAGGCTGAAGAAGCATTCACCCCATTCGCGAAGGCGCTGCAGAACCAGATCACAGACTGGGAAAAAACGGCACAGGCAGAGCTTAAGCCCTCGCCTGCGGGCAGGCTGGTCGCGCATTTCCCGTTTGAGGGGCAGATCGAGGGGCACCACCTCGGCACCAGCCTCGTGTTTCAGGGCGGCATCCTGGGCCAGTCGTCCAAATTTGACGCCACTCAGCATGTGGAGTGGGCGGGCGCTTTTGACACAGATGCCCCGTGGACGCTCGGCCTGTGGCTCTCGGCTGACACATCGCTGGCGGGCGTGCTCTCCAAGATTGAGCCTGAGGGCCGCCGTCGCGGGCTGGAGGTCATCTGGCAGAAAGGCCGCTTTCAGATCAATCTCGTCAGCCAGTGGGGCATCGACGCCATCGAGCTCGTGACGCAGGAACCGGCCACTGGTAAAAAATGGCATCATCTGGTAGTCAGTCACGATGGTTCAAAGCGCGCCGCCGGTATGCAGGTCTTCATCGACGGCCTGCCTGTGGCGGTGAAGGTCATGAACGACAGCCTGAAGGGCAGCACGCAATGCGCCGAGCCGCTGCGCATCGGCAGGCGTGATGCGGGGCTGGGCTTCTACGGCCAGCTCGATGAGCTGCGCTTGCTGCAGCAGGCTGTTGCCGCAGCGGAGGTGCAGTCGTGGTTCTGGAGCGAGCGCCTGCGCGGCATCGTGGCCACGCCTGCGGCCAGACGGCCTGCCGCTGACAAAACCCTGCTGCAGGACTGGTATGTGGAGCATCACGCCGATGCACCCACACGCGCCGCGCACCAGCGCCTGAATGACGCCAGGGCCGCCGAGGCCACGCTGCGCGAGAGCATTCCCACCACGCTGGTGATGCAGGAGATGCCCAAGCCACGCACGGCGCACCTGCTCACACGCGGGCAGTATGACCACCCGGCCGAGGAGGTGCAGCCCGGCGTGCCAGCCGCGCTTTCCCAATGGCCGCAGGATGCACCGCGCAACCGGCTCGGCTTCGCGCGCTGGCTCGTTTCCAAGGACAACCCGCTGACCGCCCGCGTGACCGTGAACCGCCTGTGGATGCAGTGCTTTGGCGAAGGGCTCGTGCGCAGCGTCAATGACTTCGGCTCTCAGGGCGAGGCCCCCAGCCATCCGGAGCTGCTCGACTGGCTGGCGGTGCGCTTTATGCAGAGCGGCTGGGATGTGAAGGGCCTGCTCAAGCTCATGGTCATGAGCGCCACCTACCGCCAGAGTTCTCAATACTCCGCACAAGATCCCTCCAACCGCCTGCTGGCACGCGGACCGTCTTTCCGCCTCAGCGCCGAGATGGTGCGCGATCAGGCGCTCGCTGTGTCCGGCCTGCTGGTGCCCACCATCGGCGGCCCCAGTGTGAAGCCCTACCAGCCGCCCGGACTGTGGGAAGCCGTGTCCTACAATGGCGAGGAAACCTATGTGCCGGACAGCAGCGATGGCCTCTGGCGCCGCAGCCTCTACACCTTCTGGAAGCGCCAGTCGCCGCCCCCTGCCCTGCTCACCTTTGACGGCCCCACGCGTGAGAAATGCGCCGTGCGCCGCACCCGCACCAACACACCGCTGCAGTCCCTCGTGCTGCTGAATGACGAGACCTACATCGAGGCCGCGCGCGCTCTGGCCGCATGGGCACTGGCACAGCAGGGCACAGAATTCGAGAAGCTCGCACTCGCTTTCCGCCGGGTGCTCTGCCGTGCGGCAGAAGCCGATGAGCTGGAACTGTTGCGCAGTCTTTTAAGCCGTCAGCGCACCCGCTTTGCCTCCGAGCCGGAGGCCGCTGCGAAACTGCTCGCTGTGGGTGCCTCGCCGCTGGGCCGCACGCTTGCGCCCGCCGAACTGGCCGCTTGGACAGTGACGCTGCACACGCTTTTCAATCTCGACGAAACCATCACCCGCCGATGAACGCCGCCCTGCTGACCCGCCGTGAGCTTTTTGGCCGTGCCTCCGCAGGCATCGGCACCGCCGCGCTGGCATCGCTGCTGGGCCAGGGGCAGACGCTGGCGGCGCCGCATTTCGCGCCCAAGGCCAAGCGCGTGATCTACCTCTTCATGCACGGCGGGCCGTCCCAGCTCGATCTGTTTGATCACAAGCCCGGCCTGCAAAAGCTGCACGGCCAGGAGTTTCCCGCCTCGGCACTCGGAGATCAGCGCCTCACCGGCATGACCAGCGGGCAGAAGAGCAAGCCCATCACCGCGTCCATGTTCCGCTTTCAGCAGCATGGCCAGTCCGGCGCATGGATGAGCGAGCTGCTGCCGCACATGGGCCGTGTGGCGGACGAGATGTGCATCATCCGCTCCATGCACACGGAGGCTATCAATCACGACCCGGGCGTGACGCTGCTGCAGACGGGCCACCAGCAGCCCGGACGTCCCAGCTTTGGTGCCTGGGCCAGCTACGGCCTCGGCAGCGAGAATGCCAGCCTGCCCGCCTTTGTGGTGCTCATCTCCCGTGGCAGCGCCGCACGTCCTGCGGACCCGCTGTATGCGCGGCTGTGGGGCTCCGGCTTTCTGCCTTCCAATCATCAAGGTGTGAGCTTCCGCAGCAGCGGCGATCCCGTGCTGTATCTCTCCAATCCACCCGGCATCAGCACCGCCACACGACGCGATGAGCTGGACGTGATTCAGGCGCTCAATCGCAAACAGCTCGCGCAGCAACTCGATCCCGAGATCGACACGCGCATCTCGCAGTATGAAATGGCGTACCGCATGCAGAGCAGCGTGCCAGACCTGATCAGTCTCAAAGACGAGAGTGCCGCCACCTTTGACGCCTATGGGCCGCAGTCACGCGTGCCCGGCACCTTTGCAGCAAACTGCCTCCTCGCGCGCCGCATGGCGGAGAGCGGCGTGCGCTTCATCCAGCTCTACCATCGCGGCTGGGACCAGCACTACAATCTTCCCAGCGATCTGCGTCTCCAGTGCGGCGACATAGACCAGCCCTGCGCCGCGCTCATCAGCGACCTCAAGCAGCGTGGCCTGCTGGACGACACCCTCATTGTCTGGGGCGGCGAATTTGGCCGCACCACCTACTCCCAGGGCAAGCTGGAGCCCACCAACCATGGCCGTGATCATCATGGCCGCTGCTTCACCCTGTGGCTGGCCGGTGGTGGCGTGAAGCCCGGCCTGCAATACGGCGAGACAGATGACTTCTGCTTCAACGTGGCCCGCGATCCCATGCATGTGCACGACCTCAATGCCACGCTGCTGCACCTCCTCGGCATCGACCACGAGCGCCTCACCTATCGTGCCGAGGGCCGCGACTTCCGCCTCACGGATGTGCACGGACACGTGGTGAAAGCGGTGCTGGCATGAGCAGGAGACATTCACCGCCGACGAGGCATGCGGGCACTCCCCGCATACCCCCAGGCCGGAACCCGCTCAGCGAAGATTGTAGTCTTTGACCCGCTGGAAATCTTCTTCTGCGATCATCTCCGCGCGGCCATCATTGCGCACGACGGCACGCATCTCCTTGCCTCCCGAGCCTTTGCTGGTGAATGGCGCGGCCAGAACGATGCTGACGCCCGGTGATGAGTCAGTGAGCGTGGCATCATAGAGCCAGGTTCCTTCGGCCGCCTGCGCGCCTTTTTGAGACGCCTTGAACACGCGCGGATCTGTGATGATGCGCTGGGTCATGAGTTCGGAGAGGGTGGCAGGATGCCTGCCGTTGTTGTCCTTAGCGTACATCTTGAGGCCGATCGCCACCTGCTTTCCATTGTTGATCATCTTCATCTGCTCGCCCATCTGCTGCACTTTCGTAAACTGCTCCGCGGCGAGGGAGGACATGACAGCCACCGCCGAGATGGCAGCCAGGGAAGACGAAGGACCCGCGCTGGGAATGGAGGTGTTGCTGGCGGTAAGGACGCCATCAGGCAGGTTGGCAAAAGCCACGGCCTGGGAGGAGGAGACGTTTTTCGCAACCAAGTCGATCAACTTCAGGGCGGCGCCAGTCTCGGGGTCGCGGCTGGCGGCGAGGCCTTTGCGCGCCGAGTCGAATACGGTGTCGATGAAGCGCTTGGAAACGAAGAGGCAGCCGTTTCCTTCCGTGGGGAGTCCTTTCCAGACGGTGGCAAATTCGGGCTGATCCCTGAGCCGCGGCTCTTTGCCGAGCACCGCGTCCAGGTAGCCCGGACGGGTGGCGATGATGAGGCGTTCAGCGTTTTCGTCAAACTGGAAGGAAGGCTGGAAATCCATGGGCGCGGGTCCCATGGGCCCCTTGAAACGCGCGGTGATGACGCCATTGGCGGCCGTGACATCCAGCGGGGCATCAGGCTGCTGCAGCATGGGCAAGAACTGCTTCAGCACGTCCTTGAGGAAGCCCAGCCTGTCGATCACGATGGCGGCGTTGACGCCGGGGAAAGTGACCGGCGCACCTGGCGCGGCGATGGACTGTTCAGGCATCATCGTGGCAATGAGGGCGATGCGCACGGCGAGATTCTCAGCCATCTGCTTGTAGGAGAGGCCGAGGGGCGGCTGCGGGGCGGTGACCAACGCCTCGATCTGGGCCTTTTCCGCAGGGGAGGAGTATTCCATGACAACCGGCCATATTTCGGCAGCCCAGTCTTTCAGGTGGAGGGGAAACTCGAGGGCGAGGTCGGTGTCCTTGACCGCGAGTGTGGTGACGAGGAGGGGCGCCGCGGGGCCGCCCGTCAGGGTGAGCAGGCCTTTGCGGCCCTGCGGAGTGTAAACAAAGCTGCGCTGGTGGTGCAGGCCGCCGCCGATCTCACGGGAGCTCATGCCGCTGGCCTTGATGGAGTCCAGGCCGATGAGAGCAAAGATCTTTTTGAAGGTGAAGCCGGGCGGCAATTTCGTCTGCTTTTTTTGCGGCACGGTCTTCATCACCTCATCCATGAGGCCGCCCAGCATGTCAAAAATCTGGGCTTCCTCCGCGTAGGCGAAGGACGCACCGCCGATCTCGAGCTTGGAAGCCACCGCCTGGAAGTGCGGAGAGGCCCCCTCCGTCACGAGAGTCAGGCCTGACGGGGCCTGGGCGGCCGAGGGAGCGGCTTCTTTGTTGCACTGGGTGAGTCCCAGAAGGACGAAAACAGAAAGGATTCGGGAGAGCATAGGCCGGGAGATTGGCAGAATCCTTCAGCAGAATCAATTCCAGAACTGCACCAAAAATATACGCAAAGCCGGCTCATCAAACACCTGAGCCGCCCGGGGCGGGCAGTCGGCCCGCCTTGAAATGGCGGAGGTTTTCTTCTACTTCTTTGCGAGCGACTCCAGGTAATCCAGGAGGCTGGCGAATTCATGGACGGTGAAGTTCGTCATCAGGCCGGGCGGCATGATGGACATCGGCAGCCGCTGGCGGCTCTTGATGTCCTTCACGGCATAGGTGAACTCCTGCGCGGCCACGTTGCGCAGCTTCACATTATCGGCGGACTCGAGGGTGATGAAGCCCATCTGCTGGGTGCCGTCGTTGAGGGTGACGACTTCGCTGGCGAAGCCCTGGGCGATGGTCTTGTTGGGGTCGAGGATGTTCTGCGCGAGTTCGGGGCGCTTGTAGGTCTGGGCGATGTTGCCGAGGTAGGGGCCTTTCTGGGCTTCGGACTCCTTGGTGGTGTGGCAGGCGATGCAGGTGGCCTTGGTGAAGATCTGCTCGCCGAGGGCGATGCTGCCTTTGGTTTTGATCACGGCAGCGAGGGCGTCTTCGGGTTTCAGGGAGCCGATCTTGGGGGTCTTGTCCTGGCCTTTGGCTTCGATCTTGAGGCTCTTCACGGCGTTCTGCGCGGCCTTGGACACGGTGGTGTCGGAGTCGGAAACGGCGGCGAGGATTTTTTCATCGACGGCGTGGCTTTTGGACTTCACGGCGGCGTTGATGATCTGGAGGCGGCGCCTGGCGTCGGACCAGCCGGTGTCGAGGGCCTTCTGGGACATCTCGCGAGCTTCGGGGCTGCCGGTCTTGCGGGCGGCGAGATTGAGCAGGGCGGCCTCGGCCCAGGCGGCGGTGGGGGTGCCGACTTTGGCGGCTTCGGCTTCGAAGGCCTGATGCACGTTTTCGAGTTTCGGTGCATTGAGGAAGGCGGTGCGGCCTGCCTCCTGTTCTTTGCCGGAGCCTTGCTGGGCATCGAGCGTGATGAGTGCCGTGAGCGCCGCGGTCCAGGCCTCGGCGCTGTCGGTCTTGGCGATGGAGGTGAGGGTGTTGGCGAGCGTGGCGGCTGCGGTTTGGGGATCGAGCTTCTTGCTGTTCGCTGCGGCAATGAGCAGCGGGATGCCATCGGCGGGGATGGTTTCTGCGGTGGCGAGCTGGGCCACGGCATCAGGAATGACCTTGGCATCCTGCTTGGCGAGCACGAGGATGCGCTCAAGGGCATCGCTGCTCTGGATGCGGTTGCGGTTCATCTCTTTGACGAGGAAGGCGGCTTCTTCAGGAGAGGCTTTGGCGAGCGCGTCCTTCAGAGCTGCGGCGATCTTCGGCGTCTCGCTCCAAGGTTCGGGCTGGTAGTAGGGGCCGCGTGTGTCGGGGCGTGTGCCCCAGGAGTCGCCCTTCCATTCGCCTTCTTGGTAGTGGAGGCGGCAGAGGGCGGAGAGGAGGCCACGACGAAATGCAGGGGTCATGGGCGGCTCGCCGGCTTCTTGAGGTTCGTTGAGACTGTCGATCAAAGTCTTCACCACGACTGGATCATGCTGGGCCGCAAGCGCAGCCACGGCTCTAAGAAACGCGGGTTCGGCCTTGGGGTCGTCCATGTGTCCTGCGATTATTTCCAGCGCGAAAACTGCCTGATAAGGCTGCCCAACCCGAGTCAGAGCCTGCTTGGCAGTGTGGAGGACAATGGGATCCTCCGCGAAGAAGAAAGGGATGATTGCAGAGGGCTTCTGATCAGCGGGCAGGCTTTGATCATACACAATGGCAATCAATGATTGCAATTGAACGTCCGCAGGCGCGGACTCCATGTCTGCGATCTCCAACTGTGACTTGGAAAACGCGCGGATAAGGTGACGAAGGGCATTGTCACCGACGACCCCAGGACTGTCGCCACGGGTCTCAACAGCATCAATCAGTCCTGATTTACCGCCCATGGAAAGCGTGTAAATGGCCGCCGCTTCGACACTGGCGGAACTCTTTTTGGAAAGCACCAGTTGATCGAGCCTTTTCGAAAGACCCGCCACCGATCCACGCCTCACGATCTCCCGCTGCGCCTCCATCCTCCGGCGATAGCTCGGTGACTCAAGCTGCTTCACCAGCTCTTCATCCTTCGCCTTCGCGAAATCTGGCAGCGGCTCGGCTTTGAAGCCTTTGGGCTTCACCTGCACGATGTAGCCCACGTCCGGGCCTTCCCAGTTGAAGGTGGCGCCTTTCCAACTAGCGCAATAGACGCGGCTGTTGGCATCGACGTCGGCGTCGGTGGGGCGGGTCATTTTGATGAAGGGCTCGGGGGGGCGGGTTTCTTCGAAGGTGGCGCCTTTGGGTTTCACCTGGTGGTGCCAGAGGGCGCCGGTGCCCCAGTCGCAGGTGAAGGGGGCGTTGTTCCATTTGCCGAAGCCGGGTTCGTCGATGTACACGGCGCCGCAGCCGGAGCCGCCGCCGTAGTCGGCGAGGGGCTGGATGCACTCGTCATTGAAGTTTTTGTAGAGGCGCGGGTAGCCGTGATCTTCGAGGCCGGTGAAGTGGTGGAAGCGGACGTTCCAGCCTCCGCCGTCGTTGGTGTTGTCGCGGGCGAAGATGTCCATTAGGGGGCTGATGGCGACTTCGAGGATGTTGCGCGTGCCGGTGGAGTACACTTCCAAGCCGGTGCCATCTGGCCGCACGCGGATGACGCCGCCGCCGCGATGCTGCAGGTGCCGCCCGTCGGTGCCTTCGGCATCCATGAAGCCGAAGTCGCCACCGGCGATGTAGAGCCAGCCGTCGATGCCGAGGCTGAGGCCGTTGGTGGTGTGGTCGGCGGGGCGGTCTTTGTAGCCAAAGGCGATGTTCTTCACCAGCACCTTTTCCTCATCGGCCACGCCATCGCCGTCTTTGTCAATGTAGGCGCTGAGGTGCGGCGGATGCACGAGGTAGAGGCGGTCTTTGTCCCAGACGAGGCCGCGCGGGGCGTCCACGTCTTTGACGAATTCCTTCACCTCGTCGGCGCGGCCGTCGCCATCCTTATCCTTCAGGCGCAGGATGCGGCCACGGTGCGGAGCACGGCCCAGAGAGCCGTTGCCATCGCTGCTGACGTAGAGCGTGCCATCCGGAGCGGCGGCGATGAAGACGGGGTAGTTGGCGGACTGCGGAGGAGCAAAAAGGGAAACTTCGAAGCCATCGGGCACCTTCACATCTTTCAGGATCGCAGCCTCTTCTTCAGCCGTGAGCTTCACGATGCGAGGCGGGACGTTTCCGGCCTCCTTCAAAGGATCCGCCGCTTTGTCGTATTGTTTCTTCTGCGTTTCGCTGAGCTTTGGAGCCACGCCTTTGATGTCGGGGCCTTTGAGCCAGACTTCACGGATGCTGGCCCAGCCGCCGCTGGTTTTTCCCAAGGCATGGATTTTCACAAAGCGAATGCCTTCCACCTTGGCGAAGTCGTTTGTGTAGGGGGCGTTCTTGGTGTTGGCGCTGCCATCGACGAGAGTGCTCCAGGTTTTGCCATCCGTGCTGCCCTCGACCTTGAACTGGTACACACCGCCGTTTTCCCAGGTGGTCTGGATGCCGGTGAGCGTCTGCGGTTTTTCGAGCTCAAGCTGGAGCCACTGCGGCTTCGCTGCTTGCAGTCGCTTTGATGCCGGTGGCGTCCTTGGGCACAGGCGGGGGCTTGGGAGCTTCCACCTTCTTAGCAGCGACGAAGGTCACTTTGTTTTCTCCTTTGAAGGGCGTGAGGTATTCCGGGGTGAGCTTGTCCATGGCCCAGAGGAGGCCGCGGGTGACGAGATCGAGATAGCGCGGGTCGGCGACGGTGTCGTTGTTGTGGCCGATGGTGGTGCTGAAGCTGCGCGCGCCCTGCTTCTCATTCGTCCAGGCGACCACGTAGTCCACGTCCTTGCCTTTGACGACCTGCTTGCCCATGGCGAGCGGGTGACCGTCGAAGATGTTCACGTTGTTGTAGAGTTCCTCTTTGATGGTGGTCCAGTCGGCGAACGGCTTGGTGATGGGATGATCCTTATCGACAAAGGTGATGGCGATCGGCTCCTGCGGGCCGTGCGAGGCAGACTGAATGCCGAGGTGCTTGAACCAGGCATCCGTGCCGGTGCGGAAGCTGTGCATGGCGCAGTGCAGATGCACGGCGGGAATGGTCTGGTGCACGTCGAGGATGCGCTTCACCACGGCCATGTCCTTCACGCCGGCGGCGCATTCGTCGTGGATGATGATGTCGTAGCCTTTAGCCCAGTCGGGATTGTCATAGAGCGGCAGGGGCGGGGTGACGGATTTGTCGTCTGTCCACACGACGTCCACCTGCACATTGGCGCGGGATTGGATGCCCTGGCTGAGGATGACATGCTGCTTTGCATAATCATGGCAGCAGCCACCGGCGACGAGGAGGGCTTTGAGGGGCTTGGTTTCGGCGTGAGCGATGGAGGCTGCGGCGAGGAGGAACAGGAGGGCTAGGGAACGCATGAGAAAAAACGGGACGCAGAAGCCGCACAAAAAGCGGGGTTTCTATCAGAAAAGTATGGAATTCGACGCGGGGCCGGGGCCGAGAAGGATCCAGTTGCGGCGCAACTGGACAACTTCACACAGCGCATTAATCAAACTGCGCAGCAACTGCAACAGAGGAACTCCAGGGGCGTTACAGCGTGCAGCCAGAACAGCCCCGACTCACTCTCTATCGTCCTCCCCAGCCCTGCCCAATCATGCACCTGCGCTGCCTTGCCCTCCTGCTGTCCTGCATTCTTCTTCCTCTGCGCGGAGAGGATACGCAGCCTGGCTCTGAGGCGCTTGCGGGTGCTCTGCGTACGTCGGGCCTGCCTGCGGGGGCGGAGAGTGTGACGGTTCCGCTTGAGTCCACTTTTTTGGGTTTCATCGTGGAAGCACAGATCAATGGGAAGCCTGTGCGGCTTGCCCTGGACACGGGGGCTGCCATCACCACGCTTTCCTCAGAGGTGGCGCGAAATCTCGGCCTCCAGGCAAACGGCGGCAGCAAAACCTTGATGAGTGTCACAGGCGAGAAGGTGGACTGCCGGAGCGCGCTGACTCAACGCATCAGCCTCGGAGGCGCATGGACGAAAAATGAACCGGTGCTTGTTTCTGAAAAAGTACCGATCGTCAATGGAGTACTGGGCATGGCCACACTGGCAGACTGGGATGTCCGCATCGATCCTACCGCCAGGAAACTCACGCTGTTCCCCGCCGGCAAAGCGCCGCCGCTGGAGGGCGAGACGGTGCTGCCTCTCACCCGCAAGCTGTTCAATGCCGACGTGGGCCCAACCAACCCGCAGGCATTCCACCCGATGAACCTAAGAGTGCCGGTGCGCATAGGCAGTCATGAACTGCCCGCCAACCCGGATACGGGCAACGGAGGCACCTTTCAGCTTTCCAGCGTTGTGATGAAAAAAATCGCACCCGACGCGCTGGAGAGCGCCAGGCCTGCACTCGTCACCGGGCTTTCCCTTTCAGGCAACGTGGTGAGCCGGGAGGCCAGCCTCCCGGAAGTCACCTTCGGCCCTGATACCCTGCGCGGTTTGCCCACAGACATCATAGACGCCACTCCGGGCTCAATCGCCGAGCGCGAAGCGAACATCGGCCTGAATCTGCTACGCCACTATGTGATGACCTTTCGCTTTAAGGCAGGCGAACTCCGCCTCAAGCCCCTGGGCACCGTGCAGGATCTCACGCGCACTTCAACGGCAGGCCTGCAGTTTGACTTTGACTACAAGATCAGCCATCTCGATCCAGGGGGTCCGGCAGACAAAGCCGGACTACGGGCCGGAGATGAAATGCTGGAGATCGAAGGCCACCCTCTGAGAACCATGACACCGGAGGACTTTGCCGCCATCAAACGCCTGCCACCTGGCACAGCCGTCAAGGTGCGCTACCGCCGTGGTGATCTCAGTCCGGTGGAGACCCACATTGTGGTGGTGAAAAAATGAAGTATGTCCAGACCCGTTGCGGCGCAACTGGACTACTTTGCTGCGCAGGCCACGGCGCCCAAGGAGCGAGGGCCGGCTTCACAGTGTGGGTCGTGTTTTATGACGAGCATCGGCAACACGAGGATCATGGACGGAGAGAAAGAAAGGGCGGCAGGGACGCTGCGACACTGTGCTTGCTTGCGGAGTGCTGCGGGCTCGGAGGCTGATCTTTACCCACAAAGGTGAAGATAGAAATTGTACTCTGGCGGTGAAGGCTATCTTCGGGCGGGTGTCCACTGCATCCGACTGTCCTTGTCCGCCCTTCCAAGCAACGCCCGATGGGCGGCCCAGGAGC
>NZ_JBGAFO010000017.1:0-135588 GCF_044227185.1 Prosthecobacter sp.
CCTGAAGTGGACGGCGGCAGCGTGGTGCTGTTTGAAAACCTGACGCAGTGTGAGTGGAGCGTGCTGCACCCGCTGACGCGCCAGTGGGCGCCGTTCTGGTCGGAAGTCCAGCCTGCCGGCATGCCCACGCCGCAGGCCCATCCGCCGCTGCTGAAACTCACGATGCGGGAGGCGGCCGGAGAGGCCCACGAGCCCGTGTTCTGGATCGTGCCCAGTGAATCCACCCTGCTTCCGACCCTTCCAATCACCGCTCCGGCTGCGCCCAACCCTTCCTCAAAGAGACCCGCGGTCCCGCCCAGCACCACCAACAAGGTGCGATAAAATGCCACTCCGTGCAGACGCCTGTCGATTGCGAGCGGAGATGCAGATTTGCAAAAAGCGGTATCAACAGGATTTGACGACGCCGAGTTTTGCGCCATGAACAAATCAGGATCAATAACAAAGCGTGGATAGCTCAGTGGTAGAGCGGCTCGTTTACACCGAGTTGGTCGGGGGTTCGAATCCCTCTCCGCGCACCACTTCAAGGATTTTGCTTTGAAGTCACCCGCAGCCACTTGCGGGCTTCCATGCCGCTGGCCAGCTCCTTCACGCGCACTTCCCAGGTGCCGGGGTCTTCGTTTGGCGCGAGATCGAGGCTAAACTCCACGATGCCGTTTTCGGCGGCGTAAAAGCCGCTGCCTTCAGTGGCTTTGCCACTTGCATCGTGAATGTCCACGCGCACGGGAATCACGGATTTGGTGGGAGCCTCCTGGGTGGTGGTGATGCTGATGGCGACCTTTGCGCTGTTGCCCACCAGGGCGTTTTCAGGCACGTCCAGCTTCAGGCCCAGCAGGGGTTTGGGTGTCACCATGAAGATGCGGCCGTCGCAGGGACCGAGATCAACGGGCCAGCTTATCACGCCATCAGCCCCGCGCTTTGGCACGATGAACTGCGTGCCTGTCAGTTCGTACACATTCGCGGAGTCCATTTTCAGACTCACGACGCCGGTGGAGGGCAGCCCGTTTTCCATCACGAGGCCATGCTGGCCCACGTAGCTGCCAAATTCGCGTTTGTCGTTCACCACAAACACATAGGTGGCATCTCCAAACTTCCGCGTGCGCACGATGATCTCGGGATTGTCGCACAGGGCTTTCTGCGGCAGCGCAAAGCCGCCCAGGGTTCGCGCCATTTCCAGCACTCTGGCCTTGTCCTCGTCAGCCTTCTTCACGCGTTTGAAGCTGGCCAGGGTGAAGTCGGCTTTGAGCGCGGGGCAGAGAAATTCGTCGGCCACAATCTTGCCTCCTTTTTTCTGCCAGTCCTGGATGCGTGCCACCACCGCCTTGGTCAGCACATCGCAAAAAGGCATCACGAGCACCTTGCGACCGCTGAGGCCGCTTTTAAGGAGGGTTTCCTCGTAGAGGATGTCTGTCTGCACATGCGCATGCTGCAGCGCCAGCCACACATCCGCCGCCCAGTCCGTGTTGCTGCCGTAGCTGCCGCGATGCGCGAACATCTGCGAGGTGAAGCTTTCCAGGAAGGCCACCTCACTGCGTTCATCGGGGATGGCCATCAGCGCCGGTCCGAGCGGCTCGATGACGTCATGCAGCAGTTGTTTGAGCACGGGCGCGGTGTTCGGATTGGTGTAGCGATACCCTCCCGGGCTGCCCGTGGGCACCAGCGACTGCCAGCCGTGATACATGATGCCCTGCACAGGTCGCGAGATCTTCGTCCACAGCGCCTCTTTCAAATGCATCGGCGCGATGGTGATATAGGCCGCTTCAGGATCATGATCCTGCCACGCCACCACCTCACCGGGGGCCTTGCTGCCGATGGGCGCGGTCTGGGAACGGTACCAGATGAGCTGCGTCATCTTCATCACCCGCTGGTTTTTGCCCGTGGCTGCGCTCATGGCGAAAAGCTGGTCGGCACACATGCCGATCTTTTGCGGATCCGGATAGGTGTAGGTCCAGTGCGAGATGACATCCACACCGCCGCCCGCACCGCTGATGCTCGGCTGCCGCACGGCGGGATCGAAGAACGTCCAGACGCGGCTGCTCCTCACGCCCTTGTGCAGCGCGGTGTGCAGTCCGTTCCAGCCGTCACCCACCGTCCAGAACCAGCGCAGGTATTTCAGAATGGGATGGTCATCCGCGATCACCCGATCCTGTGGGAAATCCTTCAGCTTCGTCCAGTCCACTCCCCACTTCGCCGTCACTTCGGCGGGGATGTCTGTGCCGGCGAATTTCTTGTACGCCTCCACATCCACCGCATTGAAACTCACCTGGCTGTTGTCTCTCACCTCAGAATCAATCAGCGCCGTGGTAAACGCGGGATGATCGCCATAGGCCTTCGCCACGCTCATGCCCACCACCTGGAAGAAAGAGGAGAAATCGGGCAGTGATGCACAGATGTCCTGCCGTGCATAGGGTTTGCCATCACGGCCTACGCGCAGATTTTTCGTCTCCGACTCCAGGGCGCGCGCTGGCGACAGACTGGCAACAACCTCCAGCCCATTCTCCAGCGCCCTGTCCAGCATCGCGCGGTTCTTCGAGATCTCCTCCGGCTTCGCTGGCGGGACGATCTTTTTCTGATTCCACATTTCACCGTAGTTTGCTCCCAGCCCGATGAAATGGGTGAAACCAATGTCCTTTAGGCGGGCCATCTCCTCCCCATTCGCGCCCCACATGATCACCGGCATGCGCTCCGGAATTCTCGGCACGAGCTTCAAAACAGCGGCCTGCTCCGTGGCATACTCTCCCGTTTCAAACCTGGCCCTCAATTCATACTCGTCCGCCTTCAGCGCGGTGTTCATCGTGTATTTGGCTGTGAAGCTCTTTCCTGCCGTCAGATCAGGAACGATGAAGTCTTCCATCCGCCCTCCGAGGCTCACTTTGAGCTTCGCGGCTTTCAAGGTGTCGCGCTGCAGATTCGTGCAGACGATCTCCAGTGGTTTGGCGGTTTCCATGCGCCGCCACACGCTGCGACCGGATACGATCTGCATCGACACACGTTCAAAGCTCAGCACGCCCTCGCAGACGCGCACTTCGTCGATCAAACCCGGGAAACCGCCGTAGTTGCTGCCCAGGCGGTCACCAATGCTCAGCGGCTTTGTTCCAGGCCTCACTGCTTGATAACCCTCGAGTTTTGCGCCGCCTGCAGCGACGCCATCGCGGTAGAACTTCCCCTCGCCAGCGCCGTCATACGTGAAGGCCACATGCTGCCACACGTCAGGCTCCAGCTTGAACGGCAGCGAGTAGATCGTCTTTGATTCGGCGCCAAAGCCCAGCGTCACCCACATGCGCCGCAGGCCGCCTTTGTCCGCGTCGCCGATCTGCCACTGGTAGTCCGTGTGATCGACGTACTTTTTGTCCAGCAGGAAACAGCGCAGCCGGGGCTCAAAGGCCGCCTTGGGCTTGATCCACATTTCCAGCGTGAAGGCCCCTTTGACAGCCTTCACCTCCACCACCGCCGCATGGCGTTTGTCTTCCACGGGAAATCCGGGAAACGACTCCAAGGCCCCGCCAAACTTTCCTTTCGGATTCAAAACAGCGCCATGGAGGGTCACGTCCTTCGAGTCACCATCAAACTTCCAATATCCGAGCACGTGCGGCCCGGTGGCGTCCGCTTTGGTGTAACCCGTCTCCCAGGTCTCCTGCAATGCGGCATGGCTGAAAGGAACGCACAGAAGGCAGAAAAGAATGACGCGGGCGGGCTGGAGCATGACTGGAGAAAAGCTTCGATCTGTGTCTGGTCTTTCAAGCAACATGCGAAGTCATTGCCATGAAGCCCCTTTCCACATTCTAAATCACCCGCACATCTAGACCGGGAAACTGGCAAAATGCCTTGTCGGTTGTCACCATCTGCGCACCGGACGCCATCGCGAAAGAAGCGAGGTAGGCATCCATCCACAGCTTGGGTGAGCTTGTCCGACGAGCCGCCATTTTCTTCCAAATGACGTCCAGCCCGGGCGGTTCAGCCAGGAACCGGATGCGGTCATCCGAGATGAAGGACTCATAGACGGCCCATGCTTCCTTGTTGCTCAGCGGGGCATTTCCATAAATGGACATGACTCCTGCGGTGGTCAGCAGCCGAAGCATGGACTGCTGGGTCGAACGGCAAAAACAAATGTCACCGGGTTCGTCCTGCTCTTCCAGCCATTCAATGGCGGCGGCATGATGCGAATGCTTGGACAGCGCCAGGGCCAGCCACAAATTTGTGTCAGGCAGAGTCATGGTGCCACTCCGTCTCCTGTTTGAGCAATGCGGCGGCCACCTCGTCAGGGGTCAGCACAGCAGCCCGGCGGCAATGCACGAGAGGCAGCTTCACCCGGCTGGGCCTGCCCCCCCCTTTGGCGCGTTGCTCCCGCAATCCCCGGCGCAGCAGTTCAGCCACGGTGTCCTTGAGCTTGCTGCCTTCATGCACAGCCCGCAGCTTGATCTCACGCACAAGATCACCGGGCAGATCAAGAGTTGTCTTCATGCGCCCAGTTTGCTGGTTTCCCAGCTTTCTGTCAAGCCACCGCCTTCACCGCCCACCTCAGCTTTGCCGGAGCCGCACGTGGATTGTCCCGGGTTTCCTGTGAGGAAGGGCGAATGACCTCGTCGTTGGTGGCGCTGAAAACACCGCTGCGCAGGCATTCGCGGAAGAGATGTTTCACGCGGCGGTCTTCGCCGGAGTGGAAGGTGAGGATGGCCACGCGTGCTCCCGGCCGCAGACAGGCAGGGAGCTGCCGGAGAAAGGTGTCCAGCGCTGTGAACTCCTCGTTCACAGCGATGCGCAGGGCCTGAAAAACGCGGCGCACGGTGGCCTCGCGGTCTTCATCGCTCACACGATGTGGCAATGCGCGGCGCACCGCCTCCGCCAGCGAGCGCGTGGTGGCGTAGTCAGTCTCCGCCAGCGCCTGAGCGAGAAGCCTGGCGTGCGGTTCGTCCGCATTGTCATTGAGGATGGCCGTGAGTTTTTCGGGGCTGAGCTTCTGCAGCAGCTCCCGCGCGGAAACACCGCGCTGCGGATTCATGCGCATGTCGAGCGGTCCCTCGTGCTTGAAGCTGAAGCCACGGGCGGGATTGTCGAACTGCATGGAGGAGCAGCCCAGATCGGCAAGCAGCACGTCGGCACCATCGCTCCAGCCGAGCTCGCCAAGAGCGCGGGACAGCCCGGCAAAGTTCATGCGTTTCACGACGAGCGCTGTTTCCTCGCAGCCGGTTGCGCGCAGCCGTGCCTCGGTGCGTACGATTTCGATAGGGTCCTGATCTAGCGCCAGCAGCGTGCCGCCCGGCTGCACGGCTTTGAGCAAGGCGCCGGCATGTCCGCCGTAGCCCAGCGTGCAGTCCACCGCACGCTCGCCCGGGCGGGGTGCGAGAATGCGCATGATCTCATCCAATAAAATCGGCACATGCTGTCCCGCGGGTGTCTTGCCGGAGGCGCGCACCTTGGCGATGGTTTCGGCGTAGCGCTCCGGATTCAGCTCCTTGTACTTGTCCTCAAAGCGCCGCGGATTCTTGCCAGAATAGCGCGGCCTGCGGCGATGCGGTGTTGGGGCCTCGGACTCGCTCACAGCTCGTTGTATTTGGCGTTGGATCCGCGGGCCTTCGCCACCGGATAGCGTGCTTCATTGCGCTCGATCTTGTCGAGCATGGCCTGGCCGAGATCGACGCCGAGATTGTGCGCAAGTTCGAAGAGCAGGATTCCCACATCGGCCATCTCATCCTTCAGCTCCGGCATTTTCTCCTTCACCCGCTGCTCAATCTGCCCGGGCTGCTGCCAGACAAAGTGCTGCAGCAGCTCACCCGCCTCCGCCGTGATGGCGATGGCGAGCTCTTTCGGACTGTGAAACTGCATCCAGTCCCGGGCGTCGCGAAAATCGCAAATGCGTGCGGTGATTTGTTCAATGCTCATGGGGCATGATGCAGGAGCGTCCCGGGAGGAGCAACCGGGAACGCGACAAGAAGTGCTCATTCACTCGCAAGCCACGACGAGACGCGCGCAGGCAAATCAAGGATGATCTCCCCATGAAAACCAGCCGCCAAACCGTGCTCGCCGTGTGTCTTCTCACAATCGCCACCGCCCTCCAGGCCGCGGATGATGCGCCCGTGGACTTCATCAAACAGATCAAGCCCATCCTCGCCGACCGCTGCGTGGAATGCCATAACTCCGAGACGCTGCTGGGCGAGCTCAATCTGCAGACGCGGGCCCTGGCCTTTGCAAAGCGCAAGGCCGGACCGGTGATCGTGCCGAAGAATGCTGACAAGAGCATGCTCTACCTCGTACTGACCCTGCCGCCGAAGGACAAAAAGGCCATGCCAGCCACCGGCCACCGCATTCCAAAAGATGAGATGAACCTCATCCGGCAATGGATCAGCGAGGGAGCAGCCTGGCCAGAAGGCAGGGACGGGGCCATCACCCCCCAGCACAAAAAATCTGGGAAGTAGCAGATCAGAGAGTGCGGTGAAATTTAGCTGCCGCGAGCAACGCTCCGGCACATGCGGGGTTCATGGCTGGCATCCTATGAAGCCGCCCCTTTTTCGTTCTGCCCTGGTGATTGCTCAATTTGTTCTGGCCACGGTCAGTGTCTTTGCGGCTGACCCCATTGCCAGGGCTGGCAATGGCATGCCCATCCCTTCTCCCATCGACAAGACCACGGTGGAGGTGAAAGCGGGAACGCAGACGATTCAGATCCCGGCGGGAATGGTGTACGTGCCAGCGGGCCGGTTCACCTTTGGCGAAAACGAGACTCGGGAACTTCCTGGCTACGCCATCGCGCGGTTTGAAGTCACGAATGCGGAATACAAGGCCTTCATTGAAGCCACGCAGCATCGCGGGGTGCCACGTTATTGGAAGAACGGCGTGTACCCTGAAGGCAAGGCCAGTCATCCTGTGCTGTTTGTCTCCCTGGTGGATGCCGAGGCCTACTGCGCGTGGGTCAGCCAGGAAACAGGCTGGAGGGTGGTGGTGCCCACCGCCGAGCAGTGGGAGAAGGCGGCGCGCGGTCCGCAGGCCTTTCTCTATCCCTGGGGAAACGACAAGGACAGCCACTACAGCAATGGAAAACTGCAGACGCACTTCAACTACAACGCCGTCTGCACCGCCTGGATGCTGGACAAGGAGGCCAGGACACTGACGAGCTATGTGGAGAAATCCCAGGAGGCAGGCAAACAGGGCCGGGTGGAGGACATCATGACCAGCAACGGCCAGGTCTTCAGCCTGACGCCCGACGGTGGTGTGGCCGGCTGGATTGATCACAACACCAACACGGGTTTTGTGAATACGCAGATCTACCGTGATCTCGTCAACAATGGCGGCTTCACCACGCCCGTGGGCACGTATGAAAACGGCAGGAGCGCCTACGGCTGCTACGACATGGCGGGGAATGCCTACGAGTGGACCAGCAGCATCATCGTCGCCACGAACGGCGCGGAGCGTGGCAGAGAGGTGAACGACGTGCGCGGTGGGAGCTGGTACTCCACGGCCCGCAGCGGACAAAGCCTCTGCACCGGCGAGGGACGCGCCCGCAGCGGCGGGTATCACTCGGTGGGCTTCCGGATTGCGATGAATCCTTGAGCGCTGCCGTGACCGGAGGTAGATGCCGCACCATCATGAAACTCCCGGTCTGCCTGACCCTCCTCCTTTTCACCGCCGTCTGCCGCCTGCACGCGCTGGAGGTCCCGCCTGGAGGCACGGATGTTCGCGGGGAATCCGCGCTGGCGGCATCCGCATCCGCCGCAGCAGGCAAGGCCGAGGACCTGAAGCCCGGGCAGCGCATCACCATCACGCAGGCGGACGCCGCAAAGCCCTATTCCGCGCAGTTCACAGCACCCGTCACCAGCGGCATCGCGAAAAACGAGCGGGTACTGGCGATCATCAAGGCGCGCGTGGTGGGCGGCGCGGAGTCAGGCGAAGTTCTGGCCAAGCTGCAACTGCGCGCCGCACCTTACACCTCGTTTGGCAGCACGCTTGGCATCGCCATTTTCCGTGAATGGACGGAGCAGCCGGTGGTGTTCACTGCTGACGCGGATGTTCCGGAAGGAAAAGCGGCGGTGGTGCTGCTGTGCGGGCAGAAAGAGCAGAGCATCGAGGTGGAGAGCATCCGGGTGCTGAAGTATCCGGCCACCGTGGAGGTCAGCAGCTTCCCGCGCGCCAGATTGATCAAGCGCAGCTATGCCGGTCGTGAGCCGGATGCGCCCTGGCGCAAGGCGGCGCTGGAGCGCATCGAGCAGTACCGCAAGGCGGATCTCTCCATGATCATCAAGGGGGACGACGGCAAGCCGCTGGCGAATGCCGAGGTGAAGCTCAGCCTGCGCCGCCATGCCTTCGAGTTTGGCTCCGCCGTGGTGGCCAAGCGCTTCAGCAGTGAGAGCGAAGATGACAAGCGCTATCGCGAGATCATCGACCGCCTCTTCAGCATCGTGGTGTTTGAGAATGATCTGAAGGACGGCAACTGGTCGCCAGATTTTGACGGGAAGCGCAAGGCCCAGCGCAATGCGGAGCTGGACCGGGCCTTTGCCTGGCTGGCGGAGCGCCACATTCCCGTGCGCGGGCACTACCTCATGCAGGTGGCCACGCCCTTCAATCTGCACGATGTCAAAGACAGCGCGGTGATCCGGGAGCGCACGCTCGCCAGCGTGAAGGAGCGGCTGGAGTTTGTGAAGGACCGCGTCATCGAGTGGGATGTGATCAACCACCCCATCGCCTGGAGCGGAGCGGACATGCTGAACAAGCGCCCGGGCCTGGAGCATCTGGACCGCGAGGTCTTCACGCTGGCGCGGTCGCTGACACAACTGCCTTTCTGCGTGAATGAAGACCAGGTGTTTCGCCCCGGACCGCAGTGCGATGACACGCTCGCCTACATCCGCGCTTTGAATGAGGCGGGGCTTACCGTCCATGGCCTCGGCAACCAGGCGCATTTTCATGAGAGCTACCTGCCTTCACCCGAGCATCTGCTTGCGGTGACGGATCGTTTTGCCGAGGTGGTGCCGCATCAGTGCATCACGGAGTATGACATTGTGACCACGGAGGATGAGGAGCTCGCGGCGGACTACACGCGCGATGTGCTCATCTCGGTGTTCAGCCATCCGGCTTACACCAGCTTTTTGCTGTGGGGATTCTGGGAAGGCTCGCACTGGAAACCCGAGGCCGGCTCCTGGAACAAGGACTGGAGCATCCGCAAACGTGGAGAGGTGCTGGAAGAATGGATCGGCCGCCGGTGGCACACCGAAGTCACTTTGCAGACAAACGCCAAAGGCCGGGTGAAATGGCGCGGCTTCCCGGGCTGGTACGAGGTTCAGGCTGCAGGCCAGAAGCCGGTCGTTGCCAGACCTGCCTGGTGAAGATCGTGCCTTGCTCCGCAACGTTCCTTCTCCGAATTCATCACCGCACCGGCCATGAAACCAACCACCTCACGCATCTTCTTCTGGTCCCTCGTCTCCGCGCTGGCAGGCTTCTTGTTCGGCTTTGACACGGTGGTGATCTCCGGAGCGGAGAAAACCATCCAGACACTGTGGGGGCTGAGCGACACACTGCACGGGGTCGCCATGGCCTCGGCGCTCTATGGCACGGTGATTGGCTCGGTGGTCGGCGGCTGGCCAACGGACCGCTGGGGCCGCAGGGTGACGCTCATCTGGGTGGGCGTGCTGTATTTCATCTCGGCGGTGTGGTCAGGCCTCGCTCCTGAGGTGTGGTCGCTCATCATCGCGCGTTTCATCGGTGGGCTGGGCATCGGCATCTCCACCATCGCCGCGCCGTTGTACATCGCGGAGATCGCGCCGCCTGAGAACCGTGGACGGCTCGCGGGCATGTTCCAGTTCAACATCGTCTTCGGCATCGTCATCGCGTTTTTGTCGAACTACCTGCTCGGCGGCATCGGTGAAAATGCCTGGCGCTGGATGCTCGGCGTGGCGGCCTTTCCTTCGCTGCTTTATCTGGTCCTGTGCTTCGGCATTCCAGAAAGCCCGCGCTGGCTGCTCACACGCAGGCATGACCGCGCCCAGGGCATCGCGGTGCTGAAACTCATCCAGCCTGCCGCGAGCGAGGAGCAGATCCATGCCACGGCCGATCACTTGCTGAAGGCAGCAAACGCAGCCAGCGCCGCCACACACGGCTTCTGGGACCGCCGGCTGTGCGTGCCCATCCTGCTGGCGTTCCTCATCGCGTTTTTCAACCAGCTCTCCGGCATCAATGCCATCCTCTATTTCGCGCCGCGCATCTTTGAACTGACCGGCCTGGGAGCCAAGGCTGCGCTGCTGCAGTCGGTCGGCATTGGCATCACGAATCTTATTTTTACTTTTGTCGGTCTATGGCTCATCGACCGCCTCGGACGACGCACGCTGCTCTACATCGGCTCGTTTGGCTACATTGCCTCGCTCGGACTCTGTGCATGGGCGTTTTTCACGCAGCACTTTGCCATCGTGCCTGTGTGCATCTTCGCCTTCATCGCCGCACATGCGGTCGGCCAGGGCGCTGTCATCTGGGTGTTCATCGCGGAGATTTTTCCGGACCAGCAGCGTGCAGAGGGGCAGTCGCTGGGCAGCTTCACCCATTGGATCTTTGCCGCACTGCTCACGACGTTTTTTCCAAAAATGGTCTCCGCCTTTCCTCCCGGCTGGGTGTTCACCTTCTTTTGCGGCATGATGGTGCTGCAGCTCGTGTGGGTGCGGCTGATGGTGCCGGAGACGAAAGGGATCCCGCTGGAAGACATTCAAAAGAAGCTCGGCATCGTGTAAGCCAGCGCATGCCGGGTTCGCCGCCGCAGTCATTTGCGCGAATCTTTTTTATCCCGCGCAACCAACATGAGGCGCGTTGGTTCGACTTTCATCAACACTCCCTCATGACTGCCACGATCCATCCCTTTCACATCCCGCTCAGCCGCCGCAGGCTGCTGCACAGCCTGCTTCTCACCACCGGTGGCATCATCACCGGCAGCGTGCATGCCGAGGCTCTCACACTCACACCGCGCGCGACGGAAGGCCCGTATTACCCGGATCACCTGCCGCTGGATCAGGACAATGACCTGACCATGATCACCGGCGGAAAGGCCCCTGCGAGCGGAGTCGTGACGGAATTCGGCGGCCGCCTGCTCAATGCAGATGGCAAGCCCGTGCAAAACGCGGTGATCGAACTCTGGCAGGCTGACAACAACGGCTGCTACATCCACAGCCGCGGCGCCCAGCAGGGCAAGGAGGAGGACCCGCAGTTTCAGGGCTTCGGGAAGATCGAAACAAACGCTAAAGGTGAATACCGCTTTCGCACCATCAAGCCGGGCCTCTACACCGGGCGCACCATCCACTGGCACGTCCGTGTGAAGCAAAATGGAAAAAGCATGCTCACCACGCAGCTCTTCATCGCGGGGGTGCCGCAGAATGACCGCGATGGCATCCTGCGCGGCATGGGCACGGAGCAGCAGCGCCTTTCCGTGATTCGTGAATTCAAACCGATGAGCAGCGACAGCAAGGAGCTGGTGGGCACCTGGGACATCGTCATCGGCAGCACTCCAGAAGATGCGGAGCGCGGCGGCCGCGGTCCGGGACCGGGAGGTCCGGGCGGACCACCGCCGCGGCGGCGTGACAGCGCTGCGAACGACCAGGACATCAAAGACGTACTCTTTGGGCCCGGGCCGTTCTGAGGCCGGATCATGCAGACAGCAGCCGCTGCACCAGCTTGGGCAGCTCCACGG
Organism: Prosthecobacter sp.; assembly: GCF_044227185.1. GTDB lineage: Bacteria > Verrucomicrobiota > Verrucomicrobiia > Verrucomicrobiales > Verrucomicrobiaceae > Prosthecobacter. Next base: position 11,648 of record NZ_JBGAFO010000017.1, read on the forward strand.
ACACGGGTCCGACAATGTGTTCGTGAAAGTGCCGTGAGATCTCGGTGCGCTCAATGTTCATCTCAATGAGATGGCAGCTCGCGCGTTCCGCGGCCTGCCGTGCAAACCCGGCCGCCGGGTAAACCACGCCCGAGGTGCCGATGCAGAGGAAGATGTCCGCGCTCTTCAGAGCGTTCATGATGGCCTCCAGCTCGAAGGGGAACTCACCAAACCAGACGATGTGCGGGCGCATGCCGCCGACCTCGCCACAGGCGCGGCATCGCGTACCGGATGCCAGGTCCTTGCTCCATGAGAAGACCGCGCCGCAGCATTCGCAGCGCGCCTTGCGCAGTTCGCCGTGCATGTGGATGAGCTTCTCGCTGCCGGCGCGCTCGTGCAGATCGTCCACATTTTGCGTGACCAGCAGAAACCGGCCGTGCCACTCACGCTCCAGTTGTGCCAGGGCCAGATGCCCCGCATTGGGCTCCACGGTGTTCAGGGCCGCGCGGCGCAGATTGTAAAAGCGATGCACGAGTTCGGGATCACGCGCGAAGCCTTCGGGTGAAGCCACCATCTCAATGTGATGCCCCTCCCAGAGGCCATCCTCACCGCGAAACGTAGGCACGCCAGACTCGGCAGACATGCCTGCCCCCGTGAGAATGACGATGTTCTTTTCCCTGTTCATTTCTTGGGCTGCCGCTGCCTGACGCACTCAAACAAACACACACCCGTGGCCACGGAGACGTTAAGGCACTCCACTTTGCCGGCCATCGGGATCTTCACGAGGAAGTCGCAATGCTCGCCGGTGAGGCGGCGCATGCCGGGGCCTTCCGCACCCATGACGATGCCGATGCCGCCTTTGAGATCGAGATCGTAAAGGCTCTTCGTCGCTTCATCCGCGGTGCCGACGAGCCAGATGCCGAGCTCCTTGAGCTTTTCCATGGCGCGGACGAGGTTCGTCACGCGCACGAGCGGAATGTTTTCCGCGCCGCCGCAGGCCACGCGCACCACGGTCTCGGTGATGGGCGCGGTTTTGTCCTTGGGCATGATCACCGCGCAGACGCCGGCGGCATCCGCGGTGCGCAGGCAGGCGCCGAGATTGTGCGGGTCCTGCACGCAGTCGAGAATCAGAACCAGCGGGCTTTCCTTGCCTTCGAGCACTGCGGGGATGTCCCCTTCCTCATAGACGCGCACCTGGTTGTCAGAGCGGGCGTGGCGGTTCTGGCGGGCGACGGGTTGTTCTGGGCGGTTCGGGCGCATTTGTGTGTGTCCCGGGACAGTGCGCCGGGAATGCGATTTGGCAAAATGATAGAAGCCCTGCTTGCAGGCTGTGTGAACTGGCGGGAGGAGTTTTGGCATGAAGACAATCCGCAAACGCTGGTGGCTCTGCCCGGCCCTTCTGGCCGTGCTGGCGCTGGGCGCCATGTTTGGCTGCGAAGCGTGGATCGAAAGAGCCGCCGCAGGCCGCTGCTTTGATGCGGTGGAAACGGTGCCCGCCGCCCCGGTGGCGGTGGTGCTGGGCACCTCCCCACGAGCCGCGGATGGCAGGGCGAATCTGTTCTTTCGCCCACGCATGGAGGCTGCGGCGGCGCTCTTCAAAGCCGGCAGGGTGAAGGCGCTGATCGTCAGCGGCGACAACGGCACCCAGGGCTATGACGAACCCACCGACATGAAGAGCATGCTGATGCAGATGGGCGTGCCGGCGGAAAAGATCCTGTGCGACTACGCGGGATTTCGCACCCTGGACTCCGTGGTGCGCGCAAAAGAGGTGTTTGGGCAACAGCGCGTCATCTTCGTTTCACAGCGATTTCACAATGCGCGCGCGATTTATCTGGCGCAGGCTTCTGGCATCGAGGCTTTTGGCCTGGATGCCAAGGACGTGCCGGTGGCGCTATCCGTGAAAACGTATATCCGGGAAAAGCTGGCCTGTGTGAAGGCGGTGCTGGATGTGAATGTGCTCGGCACGAAACCTAAGTTTCTCGGCGAGAAGGTGGACGTGCCCCTGGACTAACCCATCCAGACAGTCAGCGCACGGCGCAAATCCGGACCGGGAGTGACACGGAATGATTCATCCAGTTCGAGCCGGGCTTTGTGGCCGTTCTGGGAGATTTCGAGAAAGACGGGCAGGGTGCCGGGAAAAGCGAGAAGCACCTCCTGAATGCGCTCGAGATCGGTCTCGTCATGCTGCTTGGTGTTAAGCCGTATCACGATGGGCTTTGGCGGAGCGGGCGGCTTGGGCGGCGGTGGCAGAGAGGGATCCGGATCACTGGCATTGCGAGGTTTCGCCGCCTTGGGCTTGAGCGGCGCGGCATTGTTCAGCGTCACGCGGTTGCCGTCCGTCTTCTGGTCTTTGCTGACACGGCAGCGGAGGGCCAGCACGGCTCCGTTGGCCAGCACGTCCTTGAGCTTTTCGTAGTCGTCGCTCCAGCACATCATTTCGATCTGCGCCGTGAAGTCTTCAAAGCGGAAGGTGGCGAAGGGCCGGTTGTCGCGCTTCGAATAGCGCACCTCGAGCTGGCTGAGAATGCCGGCGATGGAGATGGTCTGCGCCTTCTCCTTGGTGTCAATCTCCTCGATGGCGGCGATCTTGGTGAGCTTGGGCGAATCAAAATGCCCACGGTAGCTGTCCAGCGGATGGCCGCTGACGTAAAAGCCGAGCAGCTCCTTTTCAAAGGCCAGCACCTCATCGGTGCTCCAGACTGCGGCGGGGGCCGCGGCTTCGTTCTTCTTGGATTTGGGCTGCGCCAGATCAAAGTCATCAAATAGACCGCCCTGGCCCGCCTTTTTGTCCTTCTGCATCGAGGCCGCCGAGGCGAGCACCTGCTCGAGCTTGGCAAACATCACGGCGCGCGGCTCTTTGGTGAAGTCAAAGGCTCCCGCTTTGACGAGCGACTCCATGAGCTTCTTGTTCACCGCACGGTTGTCCAGCCTGGCGGCAAAATCTTCCAGGCTGGTGAAAAGTCCGTTCTTCTCACGCTCGGCAATGGCGGCCTCCATGGCGCCTTCACCCACGTTTTTGATGGCGCTGAGACCGTAGCGGATGGCGTTCGGCTCCTCGCCTTCGGTTTCAAACCTTTCCGGGGCAAACTTCAGCGAGGACTTGTTGACGTCCGGCGGCAGCACCTTGATGCCCATCTCAAAGCACTCGCTGACGAAATTGGCGATCTTGTCCGGATTGCTGATTTCATAGCTGAGCACCGCCGCCATGAACTCCACGGGGAAGTTCGCCTTCAGGTAGGCCGTGCGGTAGGTCACGATCCCGTAGGCGGCGGAGTGCGACTTGTTGAAGCCGTATTGCGCGAATTTTTCGAGCAGGTCGAAGACCGCATTGGCCTGCTTCACATGGATGCCGTTGGTCTTGTCGCAGCCTTCCACGAAGATGAGGCGCTGGCGGGCCATCTCGGCCGCGTCTTTTTTACCCATCGCACGGCGGAGCAAGTCAGCTTGTCCGAGCGAGAAGCCGGCAAGCAGGTTCGCCGCCTGCATGACCTGCTCCTGATAGACCAGAATGCCGTAGGTCTCCTTGGCGATCTTTTCGAGAAGCGGGTGCGGATACTCCACCTCCTCCTCGCCCTTTTTACGTTTGATGTAGTCGGGGATGAACTGCATCGGGCCCGGGCGGTACAGCGCCAGAATAGCGATGATTTCCTCGATGGTGTCGGGGCCGAGCTGCTTGCAGGTGTTCACCATGCCGCCAGATTCCATCTGGAACACCGCGACCGTTTCGCCGCGTTTGATGAGCTCGAATGTCTTGAGGTCGTCCAGTGGCGCGTCCGCCACCTTGAAGCCAGGCACACGCTTGTGGATCCAGTACTCGGCTTCGTGGATCACCGTCAGCGTCTTGAGGCCGAGGAAGTCCATCTTGAGCATGCCCAGCTCGGTGAGCGGCTTCATGGCATACTGCGAAAGGATGGCGTCTTCCTTGTCCCGCGTGAGCGCGATGAAGTTGTCGAGCCGGCGGTCGCCGATGACGACACCCGCCGCATGCACGCCCGTGCCACGTGTGAGTCCTTCCAGGAAGGTGGCATGCCTCCAGAGCTCCTGCGCATTGCCGTCCGCCTCCAGCTTCGCGGCGAGATCGGGATTCTTCTTCACCGACTCCTCCAGGTCGATGTTCAGCTCGTTCGGGATCATCTTTGACAGCGCATCGCTGTCGCCATAGCTCCAGCCAAGAACGCGGCCGACATCGCGAATGACCGACTTCGCACCCATGGTGCCAAAAGTGATGATGTGGCAGACGCTCAGATCACCGTATTTTTCGCGCACGTACTGGATCACCTCCGGACGGCGTGTCTGGCAGAAGTCGATATCGATATCAGGCGGGCTGACACGCTCGGGATTGAGGAATCGCTCGAACACGAGTTCAAAGCGCAGCGGATCAATGTCCGTGATGCCGAGGCAGAAGGCCACGAGCGAGCCTGCGGCGGAACCACGGCCCGGGCCCACAGGAATGTCATGCTCACGCGCCCAGTTGATGAAATCCCAGACGATGAGGAAGTAGCTGGTGAAGTTCTTCTCTTTGAGCAGCGCCAGCTCCACCTCCATGCGCTGATGCAGCACTTCGTCATTCAGTGAGCGGTCGCGGCCATAGCGGCGTTCCAGCCCTTCCATCGTCAGCCGGCGCAGATACTCATTTCGATCCCCGCCGTCCGGCATGGGGTACTGCGGGTAGCGCTCGATGCTGGTGGAGTCGAGGTGGATCTTCAGATCGCAGCGTTCGGCGATTTCCAGCGTGGCATCGCAGGCCTCGGGGACCTCGGAGAAGAGGGCGCGCATCTCCTCAGCGGTCTTGAAATAGACCTCCGGTGAGTAGGTCATGCGGTTCTGATCGTAGATGCTCGCGCCCGTGCCGATGCAGATCATGATGTCATGGGACTCATGATCGCTGCGGTTGAGGAAATGCACGTCATTGGTGGCCACGGTCTTGAGGCCGTACTGCTTCCCCCATTCGATCATCTGCCGGGCGCTCTTGCGCTGGGCCTCCATGTTGTGGTCCTGGATTTCGAGGTAGAAGTTTTCGGGGCCGAAGATGTCGCGAAACTCCACCAGGCTTTTCTCCGCCTCGTCCTTGCGGTCGGAGAGCAGGAGCTCATTGATCTCCCCATTGATGCAGCCGCTGAGGCAGATGAGGCCCTTGGAGTATTCCCGCAGCGCCTCCTTGTCCACCCGCGGCTTGTACCACTGGCCTTCCAGGTGCCCCTTCGTGATCAGCTTGGAAAGATTTTCAAATCCCTCATTGCTCGCCGCCAGCAGCGTGAGGTGGGAGGAGCGCTTCCGGCCTGCGACCTCGTTTTTGTCCATCATGGAACCGGGGGCCAGGTAGGCCTCGCAGCCGATGATGCTTTTCACCTTGGCCTTTTTGGCGGCCATGTAGAAGTCGATGGCGCCGTAAAGATTGCCATGGTCGGTCATCGCCACGGCGGGCATGTTCAGCTCCTTCACGCGCTTCATTAGCGCATCGATGCGCACCGCGCCGTCCAGCAGGGAGTACTCGGTGTGAAGATGGAGGTGGACGAAGGAATCTGACATGCGGCGGGGGACAGGATTAACCCCTCATGGAAGGGGTGAACAAGTGCGAGTTGTTCACATTTCTCCATCACCCGGTCTGCGGTGGGCGCGATGATGGTGACGGTAACGACTGAGCAGGAGCCAGCCGATGAATACTACGATGCTCACTACCGAAGCGACGACCAGAAGATAGACCTGACCGGTCTTCATGGGCGGCGCGCTGCCCGCCGCCGCCGCCGGAGTCATTTTGAGCTGAAAGGGGCGGCTCGTCTCCCCAGGGAACACCACCTGCGGGCGGAGCTCGGCCGCCCCGGCCTGGCTGTGCAGCAGGATCAGGCTGGTATTGGCATTTTTGGCAAAATCGACCTGAAAAGTGGCTGCATCCGCCGGCAGCCGACCGCTGGCGGTGGCCAGCAGATGGACCTCCTGGGTCTCGGCCTTCAGGGGGGTGTTGTCAGCGCCGTCCATGGCCTGGATTTTGCAGGCGGGCAGCGGCGTTTTTTTCCCATTGATCAGCAGTCCCAGGGCACTGGCGAGGTACTGCTGCGTCTTTTCATGGGTCGCCGCCACCTGGGCGGGCGTCTGGTCACGGTACCAGGACGCGGGTACCGGGGGCAGTGAGGTGGGATCTGAGGCCAGAAAGGTGCGGGGATCGACATTGATGCGCAGCGTGTACTCCCCGGTGGTGCCGAACTCCGCCTCCGCCGTCATATCGGGCACCACGTGGGCGTACGCCGCCCCGGAAACCGCCAGAAGCGCCGAAAAAACCGCCTTCGGAACCCATTTGTAAAAAATCCGGACCATCATCGCCCATGGTGGAGATGCCCGGGGAGATGGCAAATATATCGTCGCCCCCGGCCCGAAACCCGACAGGATCATAGGAATTGATTTTCAGGTTGCTCCAGCCCTTTGGAAAGAACCTGCGAAAAACTTTGTAGCTGAAAGATGACCGCGCTTGACTTACGGCGTGTAAATTGCTTCAAAAGAAAAGAACATTTCGTTTAACACCCGCATGGGAGCCACCCTCAAATCACTGGAGAAGGAACTCGAGATCACCCTCGAGGACTTCAATCTGGTCGGACGCAGCCCGGACGCCAGCATCCGGCTGGTGGACGGCGGGGTGTCGCGCCAGCACGCCACCATCCGGCGTGACGGGCAGCTTTTCTGGGTTTCTGACCTCGGCAGCGCCAACGGCAGCTTCGTCAACGACGTGGCCGTGACCACGGCCCGGGCGCTGCGGCATGGCGACCGGGTGCAGTTTGGCACCAGCACCTTCATTTTTGACAGCCAGGACGAGGAACGGCCGCCGAGTGAGACCAGCAACGTCAGCACGCAGTCGCTTCACACCATTGCCCTGCCGGTGAAAACGGTGCGCGCCACCCTGCTGGTGGGTGATCTGCGCAATTTCACCACCATTTCCGCGCAGCTCAGCGCCGAGGAGGTGGCCGCCATGCTGCGCGAGTGGTATGCGCAGTGCGAAAAAGTTCTCAAAACCCGCGACGCCATCATCGACAAATTCATTGGCGACGGCGTCTTTGCCTACTGGCCGGGAGATGACATCAGCTCACGTGTGAAGGCCACCGAGGCCGCCAAGATCCTCAGCAGCCCCGACTACAGCGAGTCTCCCAAGCGCAAATGGCTGAAGGAAAACATGAATCTGGAGGTTCACTGCCACATCGGCCTGAACATCGGCGACGTGGCCCTGGGAGCCATGGGCCGCGGGGTGAACACCGCCGTGGGTGAAGCCGTGAACGTGACCTTCCGTATCGAAAGCCTGACCCGCAAGCTGCAGGTCCCGGTGCTCGCCGGGGCCCCGTTTCTCAGCGGCTGGGCGGAGGGACTGCAGCTCTACCAAAACGCCGGCATTCATCCGGTGAAGGGCCAGCCTGATCCTGTAGAGGTCTATTCGCTGATCGACGTGCCGACGATGTCCTTCTAGGACCGGAAAAGTACTCATCTCGCTCCGCGAGATGAGCCCAGCGCTCACACCGCTCATCTGAGTTCTCGTAGTCCGCAGACGTTCTCCTCCGGCGGATGTCTTCGGCACCTCTCGCAGAGCAAGAGGACTACCTCGCTTCGCGGTCCAGCAGGTTTTGCATGTCCTCCCGCGTCATGCGATAGAGCAACCACTCGCTCATTTTCTTGGCGCCGATGCGCTGCTCATAGACCTGCTGGGCGTTCACATTCCAGTCCAGCGCCGTCCATTCCACGCGGCCGCAGCCGCGTTCGTGCGCCAGGCTCACCACCTTTTTCAGCAACGCGCCGCCCACGCCCATCTTGCGGCGCTCCGGCAGGACGAAGAGGTCTTCGAGATACAAGGTCGGCAGCGCCAGAAAGCTGGAGTACGTCTCCACCAGGATCATGTAGCCGCAGGGCGCGATGTCTTGGTCAATGAAAGCCAGCCACACCTCAATGCGCGGTTTTGCACCGAGTGCGTCCTCCACCAGTCGTGCCTGCGCGGTTTCGTCCGGCGGCGGCAGCTTCTCAAACTCAGCCAGTGCGATGACCAGCCGGCAGAATGCCGGCGCGTGCTCACGCGTGAGCGGACGCAGCTCGATCTTCACACCCGCGCTCATGCATTGAGCACAGCATCGCCAAACAGAGTGAAGTGGCCCGCCTCGGCGACACGCACTTTGAAAATCTCGCCGATGTGGCGCTCGGGATTGCCGTCGAAGACCACAATTCGGTTGGAACCCGTGCGGCCCGTCAGGCGCTGCTCATTGGTCTTGCTCGGGCCTTCGCAGAGGATTTCGACCTCTTTGCCCACCAGCGCATCATACATCGGCAGTGCGATGCGGTTCACCACGCCTAGCAGGTCCTGATTCCGCTCTTCCTTCACACGCTCCGGAACCTGGATCGCGTCTTCCATTTCCGCGGCGGGCGTGCCGCGCCGCTTGGAATAACGAAACACGAAGGCGTTGTCGAATTGGATGTCCTCAAACATCTGCCGCGTCTCCAGGTAGTGCTCCTCGGTCTCGCCGGGGAAGCCCACAATCACATCCGTCGTCACCGCGATGTCTGGCCGCGCTGCGCGAATGCGCTGCACGAGCTCGGTGAATTTCGCCGTGGTGTACGGACGGTGCATGCGCTTCAAAATCGCATCGCTTCCGCTTTGGACGGGCAGATGCACATGCTCGGCGAGTTTGGGCAGATAGGTGAAGGCCTCGATGAGATCCTTCTTGTAGCCAATCGGATGCGGACTGGTGAAGCGGATGCGCTGGATGCCGGGCACCTCATGCACCGCTTCCAGAAGCTGCACAAAGGGGCTCTTGCCCTCCACGGCTGGGAATTCATGCCGCCCATACAGATTCACGATCTGGCCGAGCAGGGTGACTTCCTTCACCCCACGATCTGCGAGGCGCTTCACCTCTTCCACAATGTCCGCGATGGGCCTGCCGCGCTCGCCGCCTCGGGTATAAGGCACGATGCAGAAGGTGCACTTCATGTTGCAGCCCTGCATGATGCTGACAAAGGCGCTGGCCTGCCTTTCCTTCAGCGTGTGGTCGCGGATGGTGTTCTGGGAGGCGGCCTCCTCCTCAACATCGACGATGGAGAAGCGCTCGTCGTCCATCTGCTTCGCCTCCTTGGCGCGGATGATCTCGTCCACGTAATCCACCACACGGTGATACTTCTGCGTGCCGACCACGAGGTCCACATTCGCCTTGTCCACCAGCTCGCTGCCACGGCTCTGCGCCATGCAGCCCATGAAGCCGGTGACCAGCGGGATGCGCCGGCGGCGGACCATGCCCATCTTCCCAAGCGCCTTCTGCTCCGCCTGATCGCGCACAGAGCAGGTGTTGATCAGCACCACGTCGGCGTCTTCGTCCCGCGCCGTCATGGTGTAGCCGCGCTCCACGAACATCTGCGACACCTGCTCGGTGTCGCGTTCGTTCATCTGGCAGCCGTAGGTTTTGATGTGGACGCGGGGCATTGGGGGCAGGCAGCATACTCGCATGTGGCCGGAAGACAACCTCCAGCAAGAACCCTGCGCAACCTAGACCGGCCACGGCCAAATGACGAAATCCGAATGTGGAATGACGAAACCCGAAATCCGGGCCATTCGACATTCCTCATTGATTCATTTCATTCACCCCTGCGGGGCTCCTTTCAGTCGTCTGTCTCGCTGCACTCGGCTCTGGTTTCGTCATTCCCCTCAGGCCTTGATCTCAAAGATCGCCTCGACTTCCACGGCCGCGCCGGTGGGGAGCTGGGCAAAGCCCAGGGCGCTGCGGGCGTGGTAGCCGTCGCCTTCCTTGCCGAAGATCTCGTGCAGCAGGTCGGAGCAGCCGTTGATGACCAGATGCTGGTCGCTGTATTCCAGGGTGGAGTTCACGCAGCCGAGCACCTTAATGACCTTCAGGCCGTCCAAGGTGCCATGCGTGTCCCAGACGGAGCGCAGCACTTTCTCCGCGCAGTTTTTGGCGGCCTTGTAGCCGTCTTCGGTGGAGACGCCGGCACCGAGCTTGCCCTTCAGGTCGCTCACATGGCCGGAGGTGAGGAGCTGGTTGCCGCTGCGGATGCAGAGGTTCAGGTAGGCGGGGGGCTGCTTGGTGAAAACAAGGCCGAGGGATTCTGCTTTTTGCTGGGGTGTCATGGTGGGAGTGAGAAGTGGATGCAGAATACGATTTGGAAAACGAAAACTGGCAATTGGGCGCGCTCTTCTGCCAATATCTTCGGCATGCGCCTCGCCATTCTTTTGTCCGCCCTCGCCTTCACCGCCAGCGCTGCGCTCCCTGACCTCAAAGTCGCCGATGACCACCGCCATCTGGCCACCGCCGATGGAATGCCCTTCTTCCTCCTTGGCGACACCGCCTGGGAGCTCTTCCACCGGCTCACGCGTGAGGAAGCGGAGCTGTATTTGAAAAACCGCGCCGACAAGGGGTTCAACACCGTCTTGGCCGTGGCGCTGGCGGAGTATGAATTCGATCAACCGAACGCTTACGGGGAGATGCCGCTGGAGAACAACGACCCGACGAAGCCGCGTGAGGCCTACTTCCAGCACGTCGATTGGATCGTGAACAAGGCTGAATCCCTCGGCCTCTACACCGCCATGCTGCCGACCTGGGGAGACAAGTGGAACAAGAAGTGGGGCAAGGGACCGGAGATCTTCACGCCTGAGAACGCCGCCACCTACTGCGAGTGGCTGGCGAAGCGCTACAAGGACAAACCCATCATCTGGATTCTTGGCGGCGACCGCTCCGTGGATAACGACGCACAGCGTGCCATCATCCGCGCCATGGCGGCCGGTTTGAAGAAAGGCGATGGCGGCAGGCACCTGATCACTTTTCATCCCAAGGGCGGCGCCAATTCCTCCGACTACTGGCCGGACGAACCCTGGCTGGACTTCCACATGTTTCAAAGCGGCCACGCCCAGCGCGCCAAGGCCAACTACGACATGAACGCGAAAAACCTGGCCCTGCCCGCGCTCAAGCCCACGCTGGATGGCGAACCCTGCTACGAAGACCACCCCGTGCGCGCCCTCATGAAGGACAAGAAGCCCACCGAATGGTTTGACGACTACGATGTCCGCCGCGCCGCGTGGTGGAGCGTCCTCAGTGGCGCCTGCGGCCACGTCTATGGCACGCACAGCATCTGGCAGTTTCATGATCTCACCAAACGCAAGGCGCAGACGGACGCGCGCACGCCGTGGCAGCAGGCGCTGGATCTGCCCGGCGCAGCGCAGATGGGCGTGATGAAGAAATTCATGGAGGGGCTCGACTGGACGAAGCTGCGGCGGGATGATGACTTCCTGGTGAACAGCCACTCAAACATCAATCCGCCGATGTGCGCTGTCGCCACGGATGGGAGTTTCGCTGTCGTTTACGTGCCCGATACGCATACCACCAGCATCGCGCCTGATTTCAGCAAGCTGTCCTTCAAATCGGCTGACATGGAGGCCACCAGCATGGATCCAGCCACTGGCAAACCCATGGGCCACTTCTCCTTCACCGCCAGCGTGTTCGTATTTGGCGCGGGCACCGAGTCGAAGGATGCTGCGGGAAACGTCGTTTCCCGTAGCAAGGACTGGGTTTTTCTGATTCGAAAGAAGCAGCCCTGACAAACGAAGCTCAAGCCTTCAGCGCTCTGCTTATCTGCCACATCAGCTTGTCCAGCGCGAGGCCCAGGCCATCCTTGCGACCATTGAGCAAACCGGCCCAGCACAGGCCGCCGGCGGTGTGCACCATGATCGTCGTGGTGCCGGGCAGGGAGCCGTTGTGCCACCAGTTGGGCGCCTTGTTCACGTTCCAGCCACGTGCGTAGCTCTCGCTGACTCCATGCGTGGTCATGGCACGAAGGGAATCTGGATTGAGCAACAGCGAAAGCTGCGAGGCGAACCGCACCAAGTCCCCCGCCGTGGCGATCCAGCCGCCGTGCGAGTCCATGCGGAAGACATTCATGCCGTAGGCAGCACCGGCTTTGGGCGTGACATACATCACCTCCCGCGGCCGCCGCTCCGCCAAAGTGTTGCCGGCGATGTCCATGGAAGTGATGCCGCACTTGGACAGCACCTCCTGGGCGATCACCTTGTCATACGGCAGGTTGTGCACCTTCTCCAGCACACGGCCCAGCACGCAGTAGCCGAAGTTTGAATAGGCGAAGTGCTCGCCCGGCTTGTGGGTCTGCTTCTGGTTTGCCAGTGTCCACGCGATGAGCTCCGCGTGGTTCATGCGCGGGTTTTTAAACATGGGGTCGTTCTTGTCATTGGCCCAGCCGCCGCTGGTGTGGGTGAGCAGCTGATCCACGGTCACCGCCGCCACGTCTCCGCTGTAGTCTCCACCCAGGATGCCCTGCGGACCGAAGACCTTGCTGTCAGCCTTGAGCAGTCTTTTTTCGATGCACTGCATCACCGCCGTGGCCGTGATTGGCTTGGAAACACTGGCGATGCGGAAACGATGCTGTGGCGTGACGGCCTCCGTGGCGTCCGCATCGGCAAAGCCGTAGCCTGCCTCGAAGTCGATTTTTCCGTCCCTGCCATAGGCGATGCTCATGCCCTGCATGCCATGCTCACGCAGGAACCCTTCAGCGATGGTGCGAATCTTCTGCTCTGCGGACAGTGGCAGCGCCACCGCCCATGCAGGCCATGCGGCCAGCGAACTCACAAAGGCGCGTCGTTTCATGCGGACCACATCACACCTTGACGCTTCCCCGCCGTCAATGAAAACATCCCGCATGCTCCGCCTTGTCATTCTCCCTGCCCTGCTCGCCCTCAGCACCCATGCCCAGAGCGTGGACACCAGCACGCTCACGGGCAAAGTCGTCTGCGGTTACCAGGGCTGGTTCCGCTGCGAAGGCGATGGCAGCGACAACGGCTGGCACCACTACGCCGCAGGCAGCAAGATCCTCGAGCCAGGGCATGCCCACATCGAGATGTGGCCGGACGTGAGCGAGCTGCCGAAAGAGGCCCGTGTGCCCACCCCCTTCAAACATGCGGATGGCAGCACCGCCGAGGTCTTCAGCTCCGTGCATCCCGCCGTCATCCAGCTTCATTTCAAATGGATGCGCGACTACGGCATCGACGGTGCCTTCATCCAGCGCTTCGCCACCACCACGCGCGACAAGCGCTTTCGCGAGCCGATGGACCGGGTGCTGGCTCATTGCCAGACCGCAGCAACAGCAAATGGGCGCGGCATCACGCTGATGTATGACCTCAGCGGGATCAAGGAAGGCGACATTCAATTGGTGATCGACGACTGGAAACGCTTGATCACCGAGAAGCGTCTCGATCCTAAAAGCACCAGCTATTTCAAACACCACGGCAAGCCTCTCGTCGCGCTGTGGGGCCTCGGCTTCAACGACCGGCCGCCCATGCTTGAAGAATGGTCCCGGCTGATCACTTTTCTCCGCGACGATCCGGAGTTCGGCGGCTGCGCCATCATGCTCGGCGTGCCCTATTACTGGCGCTCGCTGGAGACCAAGAGAGACACCATCCAAGACCCCAAACTGCACGAGCTCATCGCCCGTGCCGACATCGTCAGCCCCTGGGCCGTGGGCCGCTTCGGCACCCCCAAACAAGCCGCCAGCAATGGGGACAAAATTTTAAAGCCCGACATCGCCTGGTGCGCGGAGCACAAGGTGGACTATCTGCCCGTCCTCTTCCCCGGCTTTAGCTGGACGAATCTCTCCAAGTCGCGCAACCAGCCGGCCAAGTTTGATGCCATCCCGCGCCTCAAGGGAGAGTTTCTCTGGTCACAGGCGCTCGCCGCCAGACAGGCCGGGGCCCAGATGCTCTACGTGGCCATGTTTGACGAAATGGACGAAGGCACCGCCATCTTTAAAACCGACAACCACCCGCCTGTGGGCGAAAGCCGCTTCCTGGCCGAGCCTGACCTGCCGAACGACCATTACCTCTGGCTGACGGGCATGCTGGGCAAACTGCTGCGTGGAGAAACGCCGGACGCCCTGCCCCTGCGCAAACCGTGACTTACGACAGATCCGAGGCCAGCACCGAATTGGCCGCCCGCAGCGCCAGCTCCTTGGCCTGCGCGATCACGCGCACGGAGGTGGCGTCAAACAGGTAGGCATGGCAGCTCGGGCAGGTGATGGCACGGGTGACCACGATGGACCCACAGCCTTCGCAGACTTTGTACTGTTCAGGGTGGGTGGCGATCTTCTCGGCCTGCTTCAGACGTGAGTCTGGTTTGTGCTCATGCGCGCTCATTAAGGAACTCTACGATGCTACGACGACATTGGACGAGTGCAACGTCGGTAATGAACAACTTGAACTGTATTTTGTGCTTGCTTTGCGGGGGTTAAGCACCCCTCAGCCCAGCCCTTCCACGCTCCAGCCGTCACGGTATTTGCGGGTGAGCTGGGCATTCAGCGCAGGCTGGTTCGTCACTTTGCCTGCAGCGGCGTCCCATTCGATCCAGCCTCCCGGATTGCGCTCTGCCAGCACCCCCAGCAGCACGGCCTCCGTCACGGGGCAGCCGTAGGTGGGCAGGTCGGCGGCGGCTTTTTCCCCCTTCATGCAGGCGTCCACCCAGTCGGTGTAGTGGTTTGCCACTCGCGTCTTCGGGTAGGCGTAGCCGGTGAATTTCTCCTCCGGCACCAGCCAGGGGCGTTGAGAGTGCGGTTTGAAGATGCCGCCGTTCTCGCCAATGAAGAAGATGCCGCTGGGCGTGTCCTTCGTCAGCACGCTGGGCTTGATGACGCGCGAGTCGTAGGCATAGCCGCCGTCCGTCCACGTCATCTTGATCTTGTCTCCGGCAGTCAGCGGCGTGCCGGGAAACTCAAGCTCAAGGTGCCTCTTCTGCGCATAGAGATCGCCTTTGCTGCCCTCGTCCACGCAGCGCACGCGGGTTGGCGCCCCGAGGCCGAGACAGGCAAAAACGACATCGAAGTAGTGGCAGCCCATGTCCCCCATCATGCCCACGCCAAAGTCAACCCAGGAGCGCCACATGGAGGGATGATAGGCCCCGTCGAGAAACGGCACCTCGTTTGCGACGCCCAGCCACAGGTTCCAGTCCAAGTTCTCCGGCACGGGATCGGCCTGCGCCTTGCGCTCGGTCACCTTGGGCCACCAGCCCGCCTTTTTGTTCTCCCAGCAGATGACTTCCTTCACCTTGCCGATGGCTCCGCTTTTGATGAGATCCACTGCCAGCGAGGTCTCGATGCTGGAATGCCCCTGCGTGCCCATCTGCGTCGTCACGCCCGCCTTCGCCGCCTCCGCTCCCAAAATCCGCGCCTCGTGGATGTGATGCGTCAGCGGCTTCTGCAAATAAACGTGCTTCTTCGCCCGCAGCGCCGCCACCGCCATGGCCGCATGCATGTGGTCCGGCGTGCCGATGGTCACCGCATCCACGCTGTCGCCCAGCTTGGCGATCATTTCACGGTAGTCACGATACACTGCCGCGCCCTCCAGCCGCTTCGCCGCATCCGGGTCCTGCAGCTCCTTCCGCCGCGTCGCATTGCCACCGCGCGCGATCTCCAGAGTTTTAGCATCCACATCGCACATGCCCACGAGGCGCACTTTTGGATGCTGCAGCACGCTCATCATGGTGTTGCCGCCCATTCCGCCCACGCCGATAGACGCCACCTGAAACATGGAATTCGGCGACTTTGCCCGCAGAATGGCGGGCGCTGAAACATAGGCGGCAGATGCGAGTGACTTCTGGAGGAAATGGCGGCGGTTCATGAGGAGAGGAACGCGGATGGACGGTGTTTTGTAGCGTGGAAATCGGCAATGCAGGTCCACCTCGGAAAACACCACGGTTGTGGCAGGCTAAGCTGTCATGAGGCTTTCTCCAGCCAGCTCAGACGCACCCTTCTAGCCGTTCGAAACCCCAAGTTCGGTGGTGACAAATTTCTCCAGCGGAAAGGCATAAAAAGCGTCGTCCATTTCCACAAAAATTTTTCCTCCCGCGATTCCATGCACTGTGCCTACGTGCTCTCCTTCCCCCACGCCAAACCCCCGTTCAGGCAGGTCCAGGTGAAAGGCGCGCCAGGCCAAGGGCGCCTGGCCTGATTTTTGAACCGCTGCCGGAATGAAAACGACATGCCTGATCGTACTGCCGGCTCCAAAGGTCTCCTCTTCAACCAGCACGCAGTTTTCAGAAGGGGTAAACAAGACTTTGATCTCACCATCACATCCTTCTGATTCCAGCTTGCACATCATGCTTTCAGCCCGGGCAAGTTCATTCCCAGCCGCAGTGGACAGGACGTACTTTGACATCGTTCGGTAGGAGGTGGCTCCCGGCTTTTCTATTTTCCTTCCCAGCTTTAGCCGCAGCACTAACCCACGCGACAAAGCAAGCGGGCAAATACGTTTCGTATTAAACGGATGAATCTGGACGGCGGGAAGCTCGCTTTGGTCACACCGGTACATCGCATGCTTTGAGGCATATTCGGCCTTGTACGCTGCAAGCCGGGCGGGACTGTTTGGAGAATCGTCATCCTCGCGCCGGGGCGGCGGCTTGCTGAGGCTGCACGCGCCCAAACAGACAGTTAAAAAGATGGAAACCAAAAATTGAATCATTGGCGCTTATCCAACCCAGATTTCACCTCCCCGCCACACCCGCCGGCTTCCGGATTTTCATCAGCACGGGGAAGCTTGTCTGCAATCCCGCGCTGTCGTGCTCATTGCGCGCGGAGCTCAGGGCGGCGTGGACGAGTTTGTCCTGGTCTTTGACCCAGTTCGCGGCGCGGAAGAAGATGGGGCGCTCGTTCTCCTTCTCGCGGATCTGCACGCCGTTGAGGCCGATGTCATCGACGATGACGCCATGCGGCAGGCCATGTACATCCAGGCTGAGGAGCCCGTCATTGCCCATGCGCACGGCACGAATCCAGGCCTTCACTGTCTGCCCAGGGGCCAGGGTGATTTCGAGAGGTGTCGTTTCATCCTTAATCTCGCGCATGAAGGGCTTGCCCCCGACATAGGGTTCGAGAACCACGATGAACTTCGGCGCTGTACCGAGCATGACTTTGCCAAAGGTCCCTCCGTCATGCGCCAGCCCCTTGGACCTGGCCGCGATCTTGACCTTGCTCCAGTCGGCATTCGCGGCCGCATCGGGTGCGGCACGCAAGCTGCCGCTGATCAAATCGTGCCCGGCTTCGATGAGCAGCGGGGAAGAGGCGTAATAGCCCGCAGGCAGACCGGTGATGTCGATCTGGATGGGATCATCAAAACCATCCACACGTTCAGCCCGGAAGGAGAAGCCGACGGAAGATCCGGGCATCACGGTGGGATTCATCCCAGCCAGTTTCACGCTGAAATCCGGCCTTGGCTCGCGCACAGTGAGCGCATAAACATAACGTTCGCCACCCCAGCCACGGGTGTCGGTGACTTTGATGATGTAGCGGCCGTCTGCAGGCGCGGTGAAGGTCAGGCGTGAGTCGCTGCCCAGCTTGCGGTCGCCGCTGTCGTCATTGGTGTAGTTCAGGGTGAAGACCGGCAGGCCGTTGGGCACAATCTGGCTGCCGAGAGGCTTGGGCTCGACGATGTAGCAAGGCTCGTCGAGCGAGTGGGAATTGGCCGTGGTGTCAAAATAGGCGCGGCGTTTGTTGCGCACGGTGTAAAAGAAGCAGCCGCCGTCCGGCCCGCGTGGCATGCGGATGATCTTCATCACATCGCCGTTGAAATAGGCGAATTCGTTCAGCTCCATCTCCTCCCAGTTTTGCAGCCGGATGTCCGGGTTGTTGGCGTCCACGCTGCGGAAGTTGTTGTAGCTGTCCCGCACGGCCTGCAGCAGCAGGCGCTGCACGGGTTTGCCGTCGGCATGCAGCACTTCGATCTTCGTATCAGCAGGCGAGCCCGCCATGTCTGCCAGCGTTTCGATGATCCAGGTCTGGCCCTTTTTGGCTTCGAAAGCAAAGTGATCGATGTCGCCGGCATTGGAGATGCACGCATTCACCGTGGCCGGCGCCGGAATGTTTTGCGCCTTGGCGATGCTGTCATTTCCCGCCACTTCCTCGACCTGCGCCAGCGGGCTGACACGCAGCACGGGCATGGAGCGGAAGCGCAATGCTTTGTCATCCAGCGGCACGTTCATCCTGTCTTCCTGCCCTGGCTTCATCATCACCGTGGCTTTGCCCCCGAGGTGATGCCCGATGAGCGTGACCTTCGTCTCCTTGCCGATCTGCGCGACGAGCGGCGACCAGGCTGTCACATAGGGCAGCGCGCCAAGAGTGAGCCGATAGGCGTGGTCCGCGCTGCCGTCCATGGTCGTATTGCTCACCAGCACGATATACTCGCCATCTGCGGGGGCCTTCCACGCGAGAAACGGATCGCTCCCGCTGTCGAGACCGCGGTTCACCGCCAGAACGGTGTGATTCATGTCCATGATCTCCAGCGTGGGAGCCTTCGCCATGCTGCCCACCTGCGCCACGGCAAGATCGAGCACGAGTTCCTCACCCGCCTTCGCTTTGAATGAGTACGCGTCGTGCTGGCCGGTCTCCGTCAGCGTGCCCCACAGACTGGCGGGCACCTGCGCGACACTCACGGGCGCCGCTTTGAAGTCAGCCGCCTGCGTAATGATGGGCGTGAGATCATCGGCATAGATTTTGATCCGTGCAGACTCCCCTGCCACGCTCTTCAGCCAAACCTCATGCGCACCACGCGGCACCGCTGCGCTGGCGGTGATCTTCACGCTTGCCGTGGTGGGTTTGACGCTGCCTTTGACAAGCTCCAGCTTCAGCCCGGGATGCGACGCCATCACCTGCGTGTCCGCAGTGAGTCCCTTGCCTGCGATGTTCACCATCAGTTCGCCACCAATGCGTGCCGCTCGTGGAGTGACTCGCGCAAGCTCGGGCTTCATCGCCTTGGCCGGCTTTGCAGCCGCAGGAGCCATCACCACCTTGCCGGTGGCCGATTCATAGACGCTGAGACTGCCATCCACACGACCTGCCACGAGCTGCGCCTTGTCAGTGAAAGCGAGCGCGGGCGACCAGTCCGGCTGCTTCTCCAGCGGCACCTTTTCCGTGAGGTCGGCCGTGCTCCAGATTTTGAGCGACTTGTCTGTGGAGGTGGAGGCGAGCATCTGGCCATCAGCGGACAGCGCGAGGTTCAAAATGCCCCCTTCATGCGCAAATCGGCTGGTGATGATCTTGTTCGTGCCTTCCTTGGCATCGGCGCTGATGCTCCACTGGCGGATGCGGTTGTCCCCGCCGGCGGCAAAAAGGTGTTTGCCATCCTCACTGAAGACCACGCTGGTTTGCTCCTTGGTCGGCTGCGAAAGCGTGTCGAGCCGCTGCCCGGCCGGGATGCTCCACAGCTTCACCGTGCGATCCGCACTGGCGCTCGCGAGCACCTTGCCATCAGCACGGAATGAAAGACCATTCACCGCGCCGTTGTGTCCCTTCAGCAAGGCGATCTCCTTGCCCGTGGCCACATCCCACAGACGGATTTTCTGATCGTAAGCTCCTGTGGCGATCATCTTACCATCAGGCGAAACCGCCAGCGCATAAGCAGCATCCAGATGTCCGTCAAAGGACTGCAGTGGCGCGCCATCGCTGGTCTTCCAGCTCTTCACGATGCCCACGATGCCTGCCTCGCCACCGGCGGCATACACCGTCATGCCATCCGGAGAAAACGCCACTGCATTGGCCTTGCCCTTGAATCCGCTGAGCTTGCGCACCACGGTACGAGTCACCGGATTGATCAGCTCCACCTCACCGTAGCGCCCCACGGCGATGAACTGTGCCTTGGGTGAAAACGCCACCGCCTGAATCGAACGCTTCAGCGGTACCGTCGGCGTGATCTGCTGAGTGACAACCTCACGCGGCATCGGCTTCGCTTCCGCCACGGCCGGCCCCTTTGCCCCTGCATCGATCCATGTTTTGATCAGCGCAATCTCCTCCGCCTTGAGCTTCTCGCGCTTCCCCGGCGGCATGAACTCATTCTTCCCGCCGCGTCCGGAATGGCCTTCGAGAAACTTCACCAGCATCGAGTCATTCGCCTTCCCCGCCACAATCGCCTTCCCCTCCTTGCCACCCTTCATCAGGTTCGCAAACGTGTCCAAACGGAACTCCCCGTCCGCATCCGTGTCATCATGGCAGTCGATGCAGTAGGTGTCCCAAAGCGGAACGATCTGCTTCGTGTAGTCCACGGTCTGGGCGCGGGCGGTGGCGACAAACCCCACCAAAAAGAGGAAAGAACGGGTGAAATTCATGGGGGCGTTCCTATCAATGATTAAACAAAAACTCCTTCGAGCTCATCAGCCCCCAGAAGATGTCCTCCAGGGTCGTGCGGCGGTCATCCCCTGAGGCTTTGGCCAGCATGGCGGCGGCCTTGGTGGTTTCACGTTCGGTGGGCAGGCGCGTCAGCGCGATGAGGTAGGCCTCCTCAATGATCTTCTCGTTGCTCAGCTTGCTAGTTAGCAGCGCATCCAGGCGGTTGTCTTTTTGTGCCAGCTTCTGATTCAGCGTGTCTCCGTTGGCGATGTGCAGGGCCTGGGCCATGCTGGGCTCGTTCGTGCGCTCGCACTCGCAGGTGGCCATGCGGTCGGCGCGGCCGAAGCTCTTCAGGAAGTAGCTGGCGATGTTGCTGTCCGGCAGTTGCAGCGCCCGGAAGCCCATGGGGTAGCTCTCGCTGGTGCCGCGGTTGGCATTGCGCTTGTCGATCTTGAAGGTGGTGGGCGCGGCGGTGACCTGGGACACCGTGTCCAGCAGCACCTCGGCTTTCAGACGGCGCGGCACGTAGTGCGAGCCGTAGCGCAGATCGGTGATGTTCTCCGGCTGCGTCACGCTGCTGCGCTGGTAGGTTTCGCTTTGCAAGATGGTGCGCATGAGCGCTTTCAGATCGAACTTGGCCTTCACCAGATGCTCGCACGCCGCCGCGAAAAGCGGCTCGTTGCTGGCGGGATTCGTCACGCGCAGGTCATCCACCGCCTCCACAAGACCGGAGCCGAAGAAGTTCGCCCACACGCGGTTCACGATCGCTCGCTGGAAGAGTTTGTTGTCCGCACCGGTGAGCCATTTCGCCAGCGGCACACGGCGGTCTTCGGTGGAGGTCATGGAGACCGGCGTGGTGACATCCAGCGGGTGCGGCGGCTGCGGTTTGCCGGTGAGCGGCTGCACCAGTTCGCCATCGGCGGCGGAGAACAGCACCCGTTCCTCGGTCTGCGCTCCGTTCTTGGTACGCACGCGGGAGAGCATGTTGGCAAAGGCGAAATATTCGTTGTTCGTCCATTTCTCCATCGGATGGTTGTGGCACTTCGCGCAAGCGATGGATGTGCCGAGAAAGGCCACGCTGATGGTCTCGGCACACTTGGTGGGCTCGTCATTCAGGATGAAGAAATTGCCCGCGCCGTTTTCCAGCGTGCTGCCCGTCGCCGTGAGAAGGTCACGCACCATCACATCCCATGGCGTGTTCGCGGCCACATTGCGGCGGATCCAGTTGTAGTAGGACCACATGGCCTGTGGCATGAGCTTGTCGCCATTCACCAGCAGCAAATCGCTCCAGCGGTGCGACCAGTAATCCACAAACTCAGGCCGCTGCAGCAGCGCCTCGATCAAACGGTCACGTTTGTCCGCGCTCTTGTCAGCCAGGAAGGCGCGCGTTTCTTCCAGCGAGGGCAAAACACCGATGGTATCCAGAAACGCCCGGCGCAGAAATTCGTGATCTTCGGCGCGCCCAGAGGGTGGGATGTTCAGCGCGCGCAGCTTCGTGAGCACCTGCTCGTCGATAAAATTGCGCGGCTTCATCTGCGCAAATGCCGGTTCATCCACCTTCCCATCATTCGGCACGATGACCGTTGAAACCGCCAGCCGGCTCAAATACCACGCGCTGATGGCCGTTTCACCGCGCCCGGTTGTTTTCACCACCCCCTTTTCGTCCACGGTCGCCACACTGGCATTCACGCCGTTGTACTTGGTCCAGCGCGTCACGTCCTCGCTGTGGCCGTCACTGAATTTCGCAGTGACCTTGAGCGGCAGCGTCACGCCCGGCTTTGTCACCAGTTGCTTCGGCTCCACATCCAGCGCGATGATACGCGGATCATCAGCCTTCGGCCCGGGTGCACCCGCGGCGATCCAGTCAGCAATGGCCTTGTACTCCGGCGAGTTCACCTCAAAACGCTTGTCCCCCTTGTGCGGCACCGCCTTCACAGCCTTCAGCAGCAGCAGGCTGCGCGCCGGATCTTCCAGCGTCAGACGGCGACCGTTCGCACTGCGCGTCACGGAGATCCAGTCTCCCTCATCATCAAACCCGCGCAACGACAGACGAAAGCCCCCCTGCCCCGCAGCAGCACCATGGCACGCGCCCATCGCGCAGCCGTAGCGCGTGAGAATGGGCTGGATCGTGTTGCGGAAGGACGGGACTTCCGCCGCTCCTGCGGAAGAAAGAGCCGCAAAGACAATGAAGGAACGAAGCATCATGGATGAAACGTGAGGAAAGGTTTTGGCGGAGAGGCTGCTCAAACTACGCAAACAGCTCCTTGATCGCCTGCGTGCCGAAATCGACGACCGGATACGGCCGGCCCTGCGGCCCTGGCAGTTCGGTGGTCAGGTCGATGCCCAGCGCCTGATAAATCGTGGCCACGATCTCCTTGGGCGCGACGGGGCGCTCCGTCGGGTAGCCGCCGATGTCGTCGCTCTTGCCCACCACATGGCCGCCTTTGATGCCGCCACCGGCGAAGTTCACCGTCCAGCAGTTCGGCCAGTGGTCGCGGCCGCCGGCGGGGTTGATCTTCGGCGTGCGGCCAAATTCGGCGAGGCAGGTGACCATGGTGTCATCCAGCATGCCTCGCTGGAAGAGATCCTCGATGAGGGCGCTGTAGCCCTGGTCATACATCGGTGCCACGATGTCGCGCATGCCTTCGATGCTGGTGAAGGGCTTCGAGCCGTGGATGTCCCAGGTGATCTCACCAAAGACGGTGATGAAGGTATTGACGGTGACGAAGCGCACACCGCGTTCCACCAGACGCCGCGCCAGAAGGCAGCTCTGGCCGAAGCGGTTCAAGCCGTAGCGCTCGCGGACTTTGAGAGGTTCCTTGGTGAGATCAAAAGCCTCCCGCGCCTGCGAGCTGGTCATGATGCGGTAGGCGGACTCAAAGTTTGAATCCATCAGCTTCGCCTGCTCGCTATACTCAAAATTGCGCACACTGCTGTCCACCAGCTCGCGCAGTTCACGGCGCCGCTCCAGGCGCACCTCGCCGATCTCCTTGGGCGGCAGCAAATCCGGCACCTTGAAATCCTTCACGGCGGGGTCGGCGTTCAGCACAAAGGGGTCGTAGGCTTTGCCGAGGAATCCCGCGTCCTGCCCGTGCGGCATGTTGCCGCCCGTCGGTCCCATCGTCTCCGGCAGGATCACATGCGCCGGCAGGTCGCTGCGGCGGCCTTGCAGAAACTCCAGCGCGCTGCCCACATGCGGCGTGTTAACGCCCCCGGTGAAAAGACGGCCTGTCTGCATCATCTGGTGCCCCGTGTCATGCACGGCGGCGGCGGTGTGGTAGCAGGAGCGGACGAGGCTGAACTTGTCCGCGATCTTTGCATGCAGAGGGAGGATTTCGGAAATCTCAAAGGCATCACTCTTGGTGCGGATGGGCTTGAAGGGCCCGCGGATCTCGCTCGGCGCATCCGGCTTCATATCCCACAGATCCTGCTGGCTCGGCGCACCGAGATTGAAGATCATGATGCACGCCTTGTTGCTTTTTTTGGCGTCCACCCGCCCTTCAGCCCGCAGTTTGGCAAATCCAGGCATCGTCAGCCCGATGGCGCCGAGGGCGCCTGCCTGCAGGAAATCACGACGCGTGATGCCGTCGCAATTGGTGATGGAGCCTTGACCGGAGAACTTGAACATGGTGCGCGTAAGGGTATGAACTGCTTCCACATACATATACGCGACTCGTGACCTCTTCTAAATGGACGATGCCACTTTGAATTTGGCAAGTTCGAGCGGGCGGCGGCTTGCCGCGCCGGACGGATTTCGTTAAGTTTGTCGCCGCATGAAGCACGCCGCGCTTTTTTTCGTCCTGGGAATGCTGCTGAGCCTGACGCCGTGGCTTTATAAGGGCGGCTGGACTTGGCTGGTCCTCTGGTTTGCGCTCGACATGCTGGCGCTCAGCATCGCTTACGCGCGGCGTGATGCCTCGGTGTTTGGCAAGCGGTCGGATGGCACGTTGGCACCAGAACGCGTTCTCTTCTTCCTGCCCTACCTGCTTTTCACCTGGGGAATGTGGCGCTTGTGCACTTGGCTGCCAGAACCCAAAACACACCAGATCAATGACAGGCTCACGGTCGGTCGCAGGCTGGTGGGAAATGAGCGCCCCAACGGCATCACCACGATTCTGGACCTGACCGCCGAATTTCCCGAGATAGTGGCCGTGCGAAACGGCATAAGGTACATCGCCCTCCCGACCCTGGATGCCTCCGCACCCACTCCAGAGGCGCTGCTCTCTGCCATTTGCGGATTGAAGCCTGATGAGCATGTGTTCATCCACTGCGCCCAGGGTCATGGACGCACCGGCCTCGCCGCACTGGCTCTGCTGCTGCATCGCGGAGAGGCCGGCGGGATCGATGAGGGCTTGACCGTCTTGCGTGATATCCGCCCGGGCATTGGTTTATCCTCAGATCAAATCGCCTGTCTAAAACAATGTCTGCCGCGCCTTCGACCATGAGCAGCGGGAAACATTCCGCCAAAGAAAGGGTTGTCCTTTCCCGCCACGCTCGTGCTAATCTCCCCTCCTCCCATCCTCATGAAAGCACTCCTCATCACCCTCTCGCTGCTTCTGACTGTCTCCCTCCATGCGCAAAGCTCCAGCGGTCAGACGACCGGCCAAAACGGCCAGACCGCGCCGCAGGATACGGTGACGCAGGACGGCCTGTGGGACGGCCGCCTGAAGGGGGGAAACTACATCGTGCGCTGCAATTCCATCATCGCCCTCTCCAAGCACGAATACATCTCCGACGGCGTGGCCCGCGTGGTGGAGGTGAACCTGACGCTGAACTCCGCACAGATCATCCGCTTCTATTTCCTGGAGCCCTACAAGCCAGAATCCGGCAGCAGCACGGCAGGCGCGGGCACTCAGGCGCTGGAAAAAGCCAAAGGCCTGTTTGAGCAGGCGGCCGGGCGCGTCTCCCCGGACCTGGCCACTCCCAAAGTGGTGAAGAACTACCCTGCCTCCACCCACGCCCACACCATCGAGTTTTCACTCAAGGACGAAAAGACACTGAACTCACTCTTTGGCAGCCTGGAGCGTTCCTTCCGCACCGGCCAGGGACGCCTGTGGAAAGAGCCCCAGTGATAGGAGAGGAAGGGGTGAACCGGGCGCGCTCCGTCCGGTCCACAACCACGGGCAACGCCCGCCTCACACGTTGAAGCGCCACTCCACCACGTCGCCGTCGCGCATGACGTACTCCTTGCCTTCGATGCGCCACTTGCCCTTCTCCTTCGCCTTCGCGTTGGAGCCGAGCTCCACGAGGTCGTTGAAATGCACGATTTCACCGGCGATGAAGCCGCGCTCGAAGTCACCATGGATGACGCCCGCGGCCTGCGGAGCCTTCATGCCCTTCTTGATGGTCCAGGCGCGCGTTTCCTTCTCGCCCGTGGTCAGATAGGTCTGCAGGCCCAGCAAATCGTAGGCCCCTTTGATCAGGCGTGACACGCCGCTGTCCGTGACGCCGATGTCCGCCAGGTAGGCCTTCGCCTCTTCATCGCTGAGGTCGATGAGTTCGCTTTCGATCGCCGCGCTGACGACCACTGCCGTCGCCTCATGCGCATGGCGCACGTATTCACGCACCTTGCCCACGAAGGGATGGTTGTCCGGATCATTGGAGGCGGCCGCCAGATCGTTCTCCGCCACGTTGCAGGCAAAGATGCAGGGCTTGGAGGTGATGAGGAAGAAGGTCTTCATCAGCTTGCGCTCGTCGTCCGTGCATTCCAGCGTCACGGCAGGCTTGCCGGCGTCAAAGTGGGGGATGAGCTTTTCGCACAGGGCGATCTCCGCCTTCGCCTCCTTGTCGCCGCTCTTGGCCTTCTTCTCGCTCTTCTCCTTGCGGCGCTGCACGGCCTCCATGTCAGCCAGGATGAGCTCCGTGTTGATCACTTCAATGTCCGCCACGGGGTCAATCGTGCCGCTGACGTGGGTGATGTCCCCGTTCTCAAAGCAGCGCACCACGTGGACGATGGCGTCCACCTCGCGGATGTGGCTGAGGAATTTGTTGCCCAAGCCTTCGCCCTGGGCCGCGCCCTTCACCAGACCGGCGATGTCCACAAACTCGATCGCCGCTGGCACCAGCTTTTGCGAGCCGGAAAGCTTCGAAAGAACGGCAAGCCGCTCGTCCGGCACGGTCACCACGCCGGTGTTCGGCTCGATGGTGCAGAAAGGATAATTGGCCGCCTCCGCCTTGCGGGTGCGGGTGACAGCATTAAAAAGGGTGGATTTGCCAACGTTGGGAAGGCCTACAATACCGGCTCTGAGCATAAGGGCGGCGAGATTAGGGAGGAATGAGAAATGAGCAAGGCGACGTTGCGTCCGATCCCCACATCGGCGAGACTCCGCGCCCTTTTTCCGGCCAACCCATGTCTTTTGAACTCCTCGCCACCGATCCCTCGTCCCACGCCCGCCGCGGCCGGCTGACGACGCCTCATGGTGTGGTGGAGACCCCCGTCTTCATGCCCGTGGGCACCCAGGGCACGGTGAAGGCCATGCACCCGGACGAGCTGAAAGCGCTCAATTCTCAGATCATCCTCGGCAATACCTACCACCTCTTTGTCCGCCCCGGCATGGAGATCATGAAGGAGGCGGGCGGCCTGCACGCCTTTGCCAACTGGGACCGCCCTATATTGACAGACAGCGGCGGCTTCCAGGTCTTCTCCCTGGCCAAACTGCGGAAAATCAAAGAGGAGGGCTGCCACTTCCAGAACCACCTGGATGGCACCCCCATGTTCATCGGCCCGGAGACCTCCATGGAGATCCAGGCCACCCTGGGCTCCGATGTGGCCATGCTTTTTGACGAATGCACCCCCTACCCCTGCGAGGCCAAAGAGGCGGAAAAGAGCCTCGACCTGACCCTCCGCTGGGCGCGGCGCTGCCGCACCTGGATCGACGAACACCGTCCGCAGACTGGCGGCGGCGCGCAGCAGCACTTCGGCATTGTACAAGGCAGTGTCTATAAGGAGCTGCGCGAAAGGTCCGCCCGGGAGCTGGTGGCCATGGGCTTTGACGGCTACGCCATCGGCGGCCTCAGCGTGGGAGAGCCGGAGGAGGACATGATGCGCATCGCCGAATGGGTTACCCCCCACCTTCCGGCCGGTCAGGCCCGCTACGCCATGGGCCTCGGCACCCCGCCCCAGGTCATCGAGCTCATCGCCCGCGGCATCGACATGTTTGACTGCGTGCTGCCCACCCGCCTGGCACGGAACGGCACCGCTTTCACCCACGAGGGCATGATGAATCTGCGGAATGCCTGCTACGCGAAGGACTTCCGCCCCATTTCCGAAGACACCCACCCCCTCTGCCAGGGCTTTTCACGGGCCTACATCCGCCATTTGGTTCAGGCCCAGGAGATTCTGGGTTTGCGGTTGATTTCTCTGCATAACCTGCATTTCTACGCGTCCCTCACGTCCAGGGCACGTCAAGCGATCGAACAGGGTTGTTTCGCCGAGTTCCGGGCAGAGGTCATCGCGAAATACAAGTCCCCCACCGCAGCCACCGAATCATGACCTTACTCTCCCTCGAAATCGCTCCTCTTCTTCTAGCACAGGCAGGAGACGCAGGCGCCAGCCCGCTTGGCAATCCCATGATCATGATGATCCTGATGTTCGTCATCATGTACTTCGTGGCCATCCGCCCGGGCCAGAAGCGCATGAAGGAGCATCAGGCGCTCATCGCCAGCGTTTCCGTGGGCGACCACGTCGTCATGGAAAGCGGGGTCCACGGCATCCTCACCAGTGTGAAAGACCGCACCGTCATGGTCAAAATCGCCGACAACGTCAAAGTTGAGTTTGAGCGCGTCAAGATCGCCGCCGTGGCGAAAAAATCTGACGTCGTGGAAGCGACCACCGCCTGAGCGGCCCCCTTTTTGATTTTCCCAACCCACCAGCCAACCTGTCCATGAATTCCTTCGCCACCTTCTTTGTCGGTGCCACTCTTCTCATGCTGCTGCTCGCCTATGTCGGCACCGCGGTGCATAAGACGAAACGTTCGGTGGGCACCCTCCTCATCGCTCTCACCGCCTTTGCCGCCATCTACACGGTGAAGGCCATGAAGCTCCAGCTCGGCATCGACCTTCAGGGCGGCAGCGAGTTCGTGGTTCAGCTCTCTCCGGGCAAAAATGACGATGGCAGCCCCAAGGCCGTGACCCGCAGCGATGTGCAGCAGGCGATTGGAATTCTGGAAAGGCGCCTCAATCCGGACGCTTCAAAGGATCTGACCCTTCAGCCGGAAGGCAATGACCGCATCGTGGTGCAGATGCCCGGCATCACCGAGGAAGAGATCAAAGATGTGCGCGACAAAATTCAGACCGTGGCGCATCTCGAGTTCCGCCGGGTGCATCCTGACAGCCAGGCCAAGCTGGAGCAGATCAAGGCCCGCGGCGGCCTCAAGGAGCCAGGCTGGGTCGAGATGCCCTACACCCCCACCACCGACAAGGATGGCAACGTCATCAAACGGTCCGAACTCGTCCGCGATACACCGGATATCGAAGGCAAATACGTCTCCAAAGCCTACCGCACCGTCGATGCCCAGGGCAACAAGGTGGCCCTCCAGTTCAACAGCCAGGGCGCCAAGCTCTTCGATGAACTGGCCGCCGTGCACTTCCAGAAAGAAATGGCCATCATTGTGGACGGTCAGATCCACTCCGCACCGGTCTTGAAGGCCAGGCAGTACGGCGGACACGCGGAAATCTCCAGCGGCAGCGCCGCCGGCTTTACCGACCAGGAGGCGGACACCCTGGCCACCCTGCTGAGCAATCCGCTGCAAAACCCGATGAAGATCCTCTCGGAGAGCTCGGTCTCCTCCGCCTACGGCCAGTCCTCCATCGACCAGGGCAAGTGGATCGGCATCGCCGCCCTCGTCATCACCACCTGCTTCATGATGTTCATCTACCGCCTCGCCGGTCTGGTGGCGATTGTCGGCCTGGTCATCAACATCGCCATCCTCTTCGGCGCCATGGCCTTGTTCGGCTTCACCCTTACCATGCCCGGCATCGCCGGCGTCGTGCTCACCATCGGCATGGCGGTGGACGCCAACGTGCTCATCTACGAGCGACTGCGTGAGGAAATGGAGGCGGGCAAGACCCTCGTCGGGGCGCTGGAGGCCGCCTATGACAAGGCCTTCTCCGCCATCGCCGACTCCAACATCACCACCCTCATCTCCGCGGTGATCCTGTTCGTCATCTCCGGCGGCCTGGTCAAAGGCTTCGCCGTCACTCTCATGGTCGGTTTGATCTCCTCCATGATCGGCGCGCTGATCGTCACCCGCGTGATTTTCATGTGGGTGGTGGACAAGGGCATCCTTCACAAGATCCACACCACCAAGATCATTCCGGACAAGGTCTTCGACATCCTTTCCTCCGCTCCCAAGTTCATCATCGCCTCCCTCGTCGTCACGGCCATCTCCTTCGGCACCCTGGCTTACAAGGGCGGCGCAAGCTTCGGCATCGACTTCCGCGGCGGCAGCCGTGTGGACGTGACCGTGGTCAAGGACAAGGAAAAGGAAATCCCGGACTCCGCGCTCGACGCCCTGTTCAAAGGGCTCAAGCAGGATGACGGCAAAACGGACATCGGCACCTACTACATCCAGCGCAAGAGCGACGCCACCGGCGCGGAGAACATCAGCATCCGCTGCGAAGAGCACAGCGGCGCCCCGATTCAGCACGCCATCAACGGCAAATGGAAGAGCGACGTCGTCGCCGGCACCAGCATCGCCACCGTCGGCTCCGTGATCGGGGACGAGCTCGCCGTGCAGTCGTTCTGGGCCATGCTCGCCGCGCTCGTCGCCATCTTTGTGTATCTGCTCATGCGCTACGAGGTGGCCTTCGCCCTCGGCGCCATCGTCGCCCTGTTCCATGACGTGCTCATGGTTCCCGGCCTGTGCGTGCTGTTTGGCCAGGAGCTCAGCGTCATTCATGTCGGCGCCCTGCTCACCATCGCCGGTTACTCCATCAACGACACCATCGTCGTGTTTGACCGTATCCGCGAAACCATTCAGAAGGGCTCCGGCGGCAGCATGCGCGATATGATGAACGAGGCCATCTGCAAGACTCTCTCCCGTACCCTCCTCACGGGCCCGACCGCGCTCGCGCCGATGATCGTGCTGCTCTTCCTCGGCAATCCGGCCATGCTGGAGTTCGCCATGCCGATCACCATCGGCGTGCTGCTCGGCACCTACTCCTCCATCTTCATCGCCTCCCCGCTCGTGCTCTGGTACGCGAAGAAGTCCGGCACCAGCCTCAAGCGCCAGGTGCTCGATGCTCAAATCGAACGCCTGAAGGCAGACCAGGCCGTCGCGGCCGCGGCAGCCGCCGGCGGCAAAAAGTAACCAGGCACTCCTGGCAGGCGGTTCGAGTCCGCACTCTTCATGGCCCGGCAGGCTTCGATGCTTGCCGGGCCTTTTTGTGGATGCCAACGACGCGTCATTCGAGGCCTCCCGCGGCAAGGAGCCATCTCGCTCCGCGAGATGAGCCCGGCGCCAACCCCGCACCCCAGGCGTTTCGCAGTCCGCAAATCCTCCTTCCTTGCGAAGCCCTCCGTCTCGCGCGCGCAATGGGAGGAAACCACGCAGCCATGGCTGCAAAAAGGGGCGGCCATCACAGCCGCCCCTCTGACATAAGATCATTCCACTCAGTTGGTCCCCGGTGGCGGCGCTGGATTGGCCGGCTCCGCGGGTTTCACTTCGACGGGCGGTGAAGCCGGGGTGCCAGGGGGGCTTCCCAGCGGAGGTGTCGTTCCCGCCGCCGGCGTCACCACTCCGCCCTTCGGACCATTGGGATCATCCGGAGCCAGCGTCGTGGCTGCGACCGCCGCCGCGGCTGCTTCCGCGGCTTTCTTTTTCGAAGCCGCCAGCTTCGCCGCATTGGCCTTCGCCTTTTCGGCGGACTGCTTCAGGTAAGTCTGGTAGTCCGGCCCATTGCCCGTCACCGTCACCGGCGTGCCCACGGACGTGTGCTCAAAGAGGATCGGCGCCATCTTCGAGGGCAGGCGCACGCAGCCGTGCGAGGCACGGCGCCCAGGCTTCGGAATCGGCCCGATGTGCATGCCCACGCCATCTCCTGTGAGACGCATGAAGTAGGTCATCTTGGCCGGTTCAAAATGGCCGCCCTCCGGCAGCAGGTCTCGGCCCTGCTTGAAGTCCGAGTTCACCAGCTTGCCACTTTTATCAAAGCCCTTGCCGTAGAGGTTGGACACTTTGTCCTTCACCTTCTCCAGGATCTTAAAGTCACCCGTGGGCGTGGGGAAGCTGGGGATGCCGCTGGCAAAATAGGTCCAGCCCACGACGTCGTTGCCGCTGTACAATGTCGCGCGCTGCACGTCCACGTTGGCAACGATCCGTGTGATGGGCTTGCTGCCGCCGGTCCATTCTCCGGGATACTTCCACTCCGCCTTCACAGGCTCGGGGGGCGGCGCTGGCGGCTTCTTGCGGAAGAGCTGGCAGGATGGGGTCAGCAATACAGCGCCAAGCATGAGCCCGGCGCGCGTCAAAGACAGGGAGGTGTTTAATTTCACAGCGCCGGACACTAAGGGGCCTGTTTCCCGCCCTCAAGTACCAGCGGAAACAATATTTTCAGCAAAGATCGAACAGTTCCGCAGGCCGTGAAATAAGCACCTCCGCTCCGCACTCCACCAGCTCCGCCTCGCTGCGGAACCCCCAGCGCACCCCCACCGCCCGCATGCCGCTGTTCCGCGCAAAGCGCATGTCGATCCCCGAATCCCCCACGTAGGCCATCTCCTCCGTCTGCAGACCCAGAGAGGCCGCCATCTCCCGCGCCCCCGCCGCATCCGGCTTGCGCGGCACCTCGGCGCGCTGGCCCAGGATGTGGTCAAACACCGCTGCGCCAAAGAAATGCTCCGTCATCGGCACGGTAAAACGGTGCGCCTTGTTCGAGATCACGCCCAGCTTCACCCCCCGGCCCTTCAGTTCCGCCAGCATCTCCACGATGCCCTCATACGGGCGGGTTTGCTCCTGCCACAGCAGGTCATACTGCGCCCGGTACTCCTCCACACAGACCTTGATCAGCTCCTCGCTCCGCACCGCCTCCGGCAGCGCCCGCTCCACCAGCTTTTCCATGCCGTCCCCCACCATCTGCTTGAACACCTCCTTCTCACAGCGCGGGTAGCCCCGCGCATCCAGCATCCGGTTGATCGACTCCGCAATGTCCGCCAGTGAGTCGATCAGCGTGCCGTCGAGGTCGAAAATGAAAGCTTTGAGGGTGGGCATGATCTCTTTCCATGCCGCAAATGACGCCGCGATCAACTTGCCAGCGCGCCCAATGCAGCGAAAAACTCCCATGCTCACCGACTACCACACCCACACCCCCCTTTGCCTGCATGCGGAGGGAAACCCTGTGGACTACGCGCGGCACGCCCGGAGCATCGGCCTCGCGGAGATCGGCCTGTCAGACCACAACCCCATGCCGGAGATCTATGACAACTGGCGCATGCCTCTCTCCGATCTGCCGCGCTACTTTGAGCTGGTGGAGGAAGCCCGCGCCGCGCTGCCAGACTTTCCCATCCGTCTCGCGCTCGAGTGCGACCACATCGAGGGGCATCAAAAGTGGATCGATGACACCACTTCCATGGCTGAATGGGACTACCTCATCGGCAGCGTGCATTACATCCACGACGGCATCGCCGTGGACGATCCCAAGCACGTCTCCCGCTGGAAAACCGCCTCCGACATCGAGCACATGTGGGGCATGTACTGGAAGCTCTACGAGCAGATGATCCGCACCCGGCAGTTCGACTTCCACGCCCACCCGGACCTGGCCAAACGCTTTGGCCTGCGCCCCGAAGGAGATCTGCGCCACTACTACGAGCCCGTGATCCAGGCTCTGGTGGACACAAACGGCATTCTCGAAGTGAGCACCGCCGGCCTGCGCAAGGACGTGCGTGAAATCTACCCTGCCCGCGAAATGCTGGAGATGGCCTTTGCCGCCAAAGTCCCCGTTGTCATCAATTCAGACGCCCACGTCCCCACCGACGTCGGCCTGGATTTCAACCAGGCGCTCGACCTCGTGCGCAGCGTCGGCTACACCACCACCGTGCGCTTTGAAAAACGCCAGCGGAAGGTGGTTCCTCTTCCAGAAAAGTGGCCGTTATGATCCTCCAGGCTCGCCAGCACCGCATCGAGTTTCCCCGCCGCCCGCTGGTGATGGGAATCGTGAACATCAATGACGACTCCTTCTGCGGAGACGGCACGCTGGATCCCACCCTGGCGCTGGCCCAGGCGCGCCAGCAGCTTCAGGAGGGCGCGGACATCATCGACATTGGCGCGGAAAGCGCCCGCACCAACCGCGAGGCCATCAGCGTCTCGGAGGAGATCGACCGCCTGCTCCCTTTCCTCGCCAAATGGCCGGAGCTCGCCTCCCGCTTCAATGCCCCGCTGCTTTCCATCAACACCTGGCGCAGCGACGTCATCGCCGAAGTGCTGCCGCAGGGCGGCGACCTCATCAATGACATCAGCGGCCTCCCGGACGCCTTCAACGCCAAGCTCTGTGCCGAGCACAACGCCGGGCTCCTCATCATGCACAGCGTGGGCCAGCCCAAGGTGCCCCACACCCATGTGCAGTATGACAGCATCATGGACACGCTGGACCACTTCTTCGAGCAGCGCCTCGTGCTGGCGGAAAGCGTGGGCTTGCCACGCGAAAACATCCTGCTCGACCCCGGCATCGACTTTGCCAAGCAGAAGGACGACAACCTCACGATCTATCGCGAGCTGCAGCGCCTCCATCGCTTCGAGCGCCCTCTCCTCCTGCCCGTCTCACGCAAGACGGTCATTGGAGACGTCCTGGGCATTCCCGCCCTGGAGCGCGATGCCGCCACCCAGGCCTGCATCGCCGCCGGCATGAAGCGTGGTGCGCAGCTCTTCCGCGTTCACAACGTCAAGGCCGCCGTGCAGACCGTGAAGATGCTCTGGGCCGTGGAAAGTACTCGCGGGCTCTAGCTCGCTCTGGGAAGCGCACGCTCACCGCCACTCAGGCAGATTTGGAGTGCGGTCGCGAAGCGAAGAATGAGCGCAGCTGCCGCTTTCCGCAGGCCGGAATGCTTCCGAATATCAGCAGACATTCGAAAGCACCCGAAGGTTCTCGATGATGAAAATCAAGCCGCGCCTTCTTCCGCCTTCTCAGCCTCGGGAGCAGCAGCTTCGTCTTGCGACGACTCCGCCAGCTTCTCTTCGGCCGCCTCCGCCAGCACTTCCTCCGCGATCGACTCCTCCACGGGAGGACTCGTCAGCGCGGGTTCGGCTTCTTTCGCAGGCGCTTCGGGAGCAGCTTCAGCCTTCACAGGTTCTTCCACCTGGGGATTCGCCAGCGCGGCCTGGGCCTCTTCGGCCATCAGTTCTTCGGCCATGGACTCCTCCACCGGCGCCACGTCAGACGGCGGCTCCGCCAGCTCTTCCTCCACTTCAGCCGCGGTTTCAGCATGCGCCTCAGTCGCAGGAGCGGCCGCTTCCGCCGCCTCCTTCGCAGCAGGGGCCTCCTTCTTCGCGCCCGCAGGTTCACCCTGCACGCCCAGGAAGACCATGCCGTCGCTGTATTCGATCACGTAGCCTTCATTCGCCAGCCAGCGGATGTCCTTGATCACCGCGATCTGCTCGTCCGTGGGATGCTTCGGCGCATTCGGGTCGGTGCCCTCCGGAGCTTCAGGTGAAGGCACAATCGACTCCACCAGCTTCTGCATGGGCATGCCATGGCTGGTCTTCAGGTGCTCCACGATCAGCGCGAGGCGGTCTGAAAACACCATGCCCGGCTCGATGGCACGCGGCTTGACCCGGCAGACGAACTGCTTGCCCGCACGGCGCTTGAACAGCTTCATGCCCCGGCGCTCCAGCCCGGCTCCGAGCTTCTGCGAAATCTCAAAGAGATGCTTCCGCGCGGCGTCCACCGCCTGGCGCAGCATGATGAAAAACACATGCGCCAGCTTCTGCTTGTCGATGTTCCCCGGCACCGTGGCGTCACGCACTTCGATGACGGCGTCATTGCCAAAGGTGCGGCGGAAATGCGCCTCCATGTCAGCACGGGAGTTGAGCGCCAGCGGCTCGCCGCCCTCCGGCACCTCGCCCTTCAGGCACACCCAGCGGCGGCCCTTGCTCATGTTTTCCTTCCACTTCGCGACGAGCTCCGGATTGGCCTCCACGCGAATGCGGCGTTTGAAATCCTCCAGCGACATGTTGGAAAACCGCTCACGATGCAGCCGCATCACACCTGTCTGATAGCTGTGATGGCTCGGCGGGGCGATGATTTCGCCGCTCATGCCGCAGACGGCCACGGAGGCAAATTCCCCCTTCGGCGCCTCGAGCTCGATCTCTTCCACCCGGTAAAACTCATCCAGCGCTGCGCTGCGCAGCACATGATTGAGCGCTTCATCCCGTGAGAGGAAAAGGCTGCCGTCCGCAGGCACATGGTAGAGGCCCGTGGCGCGCTCTTCCGCGCAGCGAAAGCGCACCATGAATCGGTCGCCACCCGCCAGCACCAGCCGTGCGGCGTCAAACATGCTGAAGGCATGACCCGTCTGGCGCACGTGCGCGGCCAGGGCGTCCACCGACTTGTCGTCAGGGAAGATCGTGACCTGCACGTCCTTCGGAATCTCCACCCACTCACGCTGCGGCGGGCCGCCACGGTCGCGATCTCCAAACCGGCGCGGACCACGGCGGTCATCGCCATCGCGGCGCGGGGGGCCGCCTTCGCCACGCGGACGGAATCCGCCGCCACCAGGACCATCACGACGCGGAGCGCCACCGCCAGGGCCATCACGGCGCGGAGGCGGGCCCCGGCGATCATCACGGCCGCCAAAGCCGCCGCCACCGCCACGGCGGTCGTCACGGCCACCGCGTTGCGGGCGGTCTTCGGCATCGGCATAGCGTTGTTTGATTTTATCTTCCTTGCCGAACTCGCCCACCCACGCAGGCATCAGTTTCAAATCGGAAAGGTCAACCAGGCCGCTGTTTTCTGGCGTCTGGCTGTCGGTGATGGGTTCGGGTTCGGTCATACTTTTCAGGCTGGAAGGGGGCCGCGACTATGCCTCGAATCGGATTTGTCGCCACTTTTGTTCGTGTGGCGTTTTCTTGGCTTGGCATTATGTGAACAAGTCCCCATGCCAGCCGAACCCATCACTTTCTTCAACCGCCTCACCCAGCGCCTCGAAACGGAGGCGGTGTACGGGGAGGGTTTCCTGCGCTTTACCTATGAAAATCCCCTCGGTTCCCTCCCCCTGCATGCGCTGGTGACCCGCTCCGCCTTCTCCCGCTGGTACGGCAGCCGCATGGACGCTCCCGCCAGCCGGGCCAAGATCGCCCCCTTTCTGGCCACCTACGGCCTGGACACCAGCGAATTCGCCGAAGCCCCGGATTCCTTCCGCACCTTCAACGAATTCTTTTACCGCAAGCTCAAGCCCCAGGCCCGCCCCATCGCTCCGGGGGATGACGTCATCACCTTCCCCGCTGACGGCCGTCACCTCGTGCTGCCAGACATCGCCTCCTGCACCGATTTTTTCGTCAAAGGCACCCGTTTTGACCTTGCCGCCCTCCTGCGGGACGACTCCCTCGCCACCCGCTTCGCCCGCGGCAGCATGCTCATCTCCCGCCTCTGCCCGGTGGACTACCACCGCTTCCATTTCCCATGCGCCGGCACGCCGGGGCCCGCCCGCCTCATCAATGGCCCGCTCTATTCGGTGAGCCCCATCGCCCTGCGCCGCCGCGCCAGCATCCACTGGGAAAACAAGCGCGAGATCACCCTGCTGCGCACCCCTGCCCTCGGTGATGTCCTTCTTCTCGAAGTCGGCGCCACCTGCGTGGGCTCCATCATCCAGACCTACAAGCCTGGCGTCCCCGTCGAGAAAGGCGCCGAAAAAGGCTACTTCCGCTTCGGCGGTTCCTGCTTCATCACGATTTTCGAACCCGGGAAAATCCGTTTCGCGGACGATTTGGTGGAGCACAGCCGCGCAGGCCGCGAAGTCTATGCCCGCATGGGCGAGGTGGCCGCTCACGCCCTCGGGTGAAATTTCCGATGCACCTCCTTCAGCCGCGCCTGATCCACATGCGTGTAGATCTGCGTGGTGGAGATGTCCGCATGGCCCAGCATTTCCTGAATCACCCGCAGGTCAGCCCCGTTGTTCAACAGGTGGGTGGCAAAGCTGTGGCGCAGCAAATGCGGATGCACCCGCGCCGGATCCAGCCCGCACAGCTCCGCCCGTTCCTTCACGATCTGCTGAATGCGCGCCGTCGTCAATTGGGTCCCGTTGCGTGAAATAAATAGGTGGCTCTGCGTTTTCGGCCCCACCAGCTCTGGCCGCGCATGCTTCACATAGGCCGCGATGGCCTCCCGCGCCGCGCCGCCCACTGGCGAGAGCCGTGTCTTCGAGCCTTTCCCCGTCACACGGATCCAGCCCTCCTCCAGGCTGAGGTTCTCCAGCCGCGCGTCCGCCAGCTCTGACAGGCGCACCCCGCTGGCGTAAAACAGCTCTAAAATCGCCCGGTCCCGCCGGTCCAGCGGCGCGGTGCCATTCACGGATTCGACGAGCTTCTGCACGTCCTGCTCGTTCAAAGAATCCGGCAGGTGCTTCTCCTGCCTCGGTGGCAGAATGGGGTCTGCAGGATCGACAGCGATCTTTCTTCGCGCTGTGAGCCAGCGGAAAAAGATCTTCAGCGCAATGAGCTCCACTCGCGCCGAGGACGCCGCGATGCCGTCCTTTTTCCGCTGGGCCAGGTAGCCTCCCACATGCTCCGTCGTTACGGCGGCCACGCTGGCGGAGTCATGCTTCGTTTGGAACCACGAGGCAAACGCCTCCAGCACCCGGCGCACCAGAAGCTGATAGTTCGCGGACAGGCCGCGCTCGGTCGCCAGGTGGAGGATGAAGCCATCGATAAGTTCCTGCATCAGCCTTCACCATCGCACGGATTCCAGCGTCAGGAGAATGACAAAATTCTTGCCCTCAGGCACCGGGGGCGGCAAAGATGCCCCATTATGGCCTCCTACAACAAAGTCATGCTCATCGGCAATCTGACCCGCGACCCCGAAGTGCGCTACACGCCCAAAGGCAGCGCGGTCTGCGACATCGGTCTCGCCGTGAACCGCGTGTACACCTCCGACAGCGGTGAAAAGGTGGAGGAAGTAACCTTCGTGGACGTCGTCCTCTGGGCCAAGATGGCGGAACTCGCCGGCAAATACCTTCACAAAGGCCGCCCTGTCTTCATCGAAGGCCGCCTGCAGATGGACTCCTGGGAGGACAAGCAGACCGGCCAGAAGCGCACCCGCATGCGCGTCGTCGGCGAGCAGATGCAGTTCCTCGGCAGCCCCGGCGGCGACCGCAATCAAGGTGGCGGCGGAGGTGGCGATGACGAAGGCGGCTACTCCGGCGGTGGTGGTGGTGGTGGCGGCGGTGGTTACAACCGTCCGCAGCAGCGTCCGGCCCAGCGCCCAGCCCCCCAGCAGCAGCGTCCGGCCCAGCGCCCTGCTCCCCCGCCCCAGAATGATGATTTCGGTGAAGGCCCCATCACCGACGGCATGGAAGACGACGACATTCCGTTTTAAGAGCTGAGCGGGGCGTTTTGCCCTGCTTGATTGGAAGAGAACCTGCTCCCAGGCCGTTATCTGCGGCCCCGTGAATCGCTTCGTACCCAGCTTGGTTTGCGCACTCAGCGCCGTCGCTTTGTCGTCGGCGTCTGCCGCCGAGACTGTGTCCTTCCGCAATGATGTGATGGCCGCCATTTCCAAAGCCGGCTGCAACCTCGGCACCTGCCATGGCAATGCGACGGGCAAAGGCGGCTTCAAGCTCTCCCTCCGCGGCCAGGATGCGGACTTCGACTTCAAGGCCCTCGCCCGCGATGCCGCCGGCCGCCGTGTGGATCTCTTCGCTCCGGAGCGCAGCCTGATCCTCGTCAAAGGCGCCAACCAGATCGCGCATGAGGGCGGCAAGAAGCTCGATCCGAAAAACTGGGAGTATCAGGTGCTGCGGAGCTGGATCGCCGCAGGCCTGCCGCGCGATGACAGCACCGCCCCCAAGCTGACCAAGCTCACCGTCACGCCCACCGAACGCGTCTTGGACGAACCCCAAGACAAGGTACAAATCACTGTTCAAGCCACCTTTGCCGATGGCACGAAGCGCGACATCACCGACCGCGCCATCTATGAGCCGCTGCAGAACGGCCTGGTCGAAGTGAGCCGCGGCGGCCTGGTGAAACGCCTGCAGTTTGGCGAGCCGGGCGTGCTCGTGCGTTACCTCAACCAATCCGCCACGGTGCGCCTGACCTTTGTGAAAGCGAATGCCGCCTTTGCCTGGAGCAATCCGCGCCGCGACAACTACATCGACTCCCACATCTTCGGCAAGCTCAGGACCCTGCGCATGAACCCCAGCGCCCTGTGCAGCGACGAGGTCTTCGTCCGCCGCGCCTGGCTGGATCTCTGCGGCATCATCCCGCCCGCCGATGAAGCCCGCGCCTTTGCCGCAGACACGCACCGCGACAAACGCGCGCGTCTCATCGACCGCCTCATGGTGCGCCCCGAGTTTGCCGATTTCTGGACGCTGAAATGGTCCGACGTTCTCAAGGTCGAATCCCGCACGCTGGACACCAAAGGCCTGCGAGCCTTCCACGGCTGGATTCGCGGCTGCATCGCGCGGAACCGTCCCATCAACGAAATGGTGCGCGCCATGCTGGCCTCACGCGGCAGCACCTATCACGAGCCCGAAACGAATTTCTACCGCGCCAACCGCACGCCCGAACTTCGCGCCACCACGGCGGCTCAGGTGTTTCTCGGCACCCGCCTCCAGTGCGCGCAATGCCACAACCATCCCTTCGACCGCTGGACGCAGGACGACTACTACAACTGGTCCGCCGTCTTCGCCCAGGTGGACTACAAGATCCTCGAGAACATCAAGCCCCGCGACAAGAGCGACAAGCATGAGTTCAACGGCGAGCAGGTGGTCTTCCTCAATGCCAAGCTGAACATCGAAAACCCGCGCACCGGCGATGTGGCAAAGGCCCGCTTCCTCGGTGCCGACATGCCGAAGCTCGCCGAAAAAGAAGACGAGCTCCAGGCCGCCGCGAGCTGGCTCACCAGCGCGCAGCACCCGCTCTTTGCCAAGGCGCAGGCCAACCGCATCTGGTACCACCTGATGGGCCGCGGCCTTGTCGATCCCGTGGATGACATGCGCCTCACCAACCCCGCCAGCCATCCGCAGCTTCTGGAAGAACTCTCCCACGATCTCGTCCGCAGCGGCTTTGATCTGCGCCATCTCATCCGCACCATCATGCTGAGCCGCACCTATCAGCTCGACAGCGCGCCCAACGGAACCAACGCCGCCGATCTCGCCAACTACTCCCATCACCTGCCCCGCCGCCTCAGCGCCGAGCAGCTCATCGATTCGCTCTACACCTCACTTGGTGTCACCCCGCAGTTCAAAGACTGGGACCGCGGCCTCCGTGCGGGCCAGATCCCCGGCCCCGCCAATGGCCGCGGCAGTCCAGATCCCATGTCCCCCGAAGCCTTCCTCGTCCAGTTCGGCCGCCCGAAACGCGAGCTGAGCTGCGAATGCGAACGTGGCGCCGACACCTCCATCGGCCAGATTTTCCAGTTCATCAGCGGCCCCATCGTCAGCAGCGTCGTCTCACAGAAATACAACCACCTCTACTCGCTGCTCAAGAACCCCGACAACGCCGCCGTCACCCGCGATCTCTACTGGTCCCTCCTCACCCGCGCCCCCACCGGCGACGAATCCAAAGTCATCGAATCCCTCCTCGCCTCCGCCAAAGACCGCCGCCTCGCCCTGGAAGACATCGCCTGGAGCCTCGTGAACGCGAAGGAGTTTTTGCTTTGCCGTTAGTCCAAAGTTTTTATGGCTGTGGATGCTCCGCCAGCCACTGACGAATATCCTGCCATGGAAGAATCCAAACTCCATGCCCTATCGCGCTGCAGAGTGCCAACGCGTGTTCGGTGGAGACCAAACCATTTTTTTGCATGAAAAATTCCACGAAGCCCTCGGTTTCACTTTGTTGAAACACGGCTGGCGTGGAAGCACGATCTTCCGCGCTCCAAACAAAACCTAGCGGTATTTGAACAGGCTTCTCCCGGCCGGGCAGCAGCCCGATCAACCTCACCTCTTTATCCTGTTTATGGAGAATCCACAGCTCATCGCCATGCAATGTAGGGCAGACATAGATGCCATATGTTGCAGGCCGCGGAGCCTCTAGAATGGCAGGCGTCTTCCAGCGCGGTGAAAGGCCTGCAGGGAGTCTCAGCTTGATATTATCAGACAGCATGAGCAGTTCCGGTTCTGCGGCTGACGGCCGCACACACCAAGCATGCCAT
Source organism: Prosthecobacter sp. (assembly GCF_044227185.1). Classification (GTDB taxonomy): domain Bacteria; phylum Verrucomicrobiota; class Verrucomicrobiia; order Verrucomicrobiales; family Verrucomicrobiaceae; genus Prosthecobacter. Next base: position 53,036 of record NZ_JBGAFO010000017.1, read on the forward strand.
TTTTGAGCGTTCAGACCATCCGCGTTTCTCATGGTCAAGACTTGCCACAAAAGAGTTCTATCTCCGCAATGGAAGACTTCAAACATCCCATTGACCGGTATTTTCGATGAACTGGTATCATTGAGATCATACACTTTGCATGAAAAAAAATGAGATTTGTCCGCTTGTCCAAATTGCCCCAAGCTCACCCATGGAGCGCCCCCGGGCCCGGCAAAGACGCCATCTATTTTCGCGACATCAATGGTATCCAAAGCATGCTCCGCAGGCCGGCGCCGAGTGGATACGAGCCAGCTAACACCTCCCGCGGTTAACCAGCCAATGCCCGCGCCGGAACTCTTGCTTGCTTCACCAACAACTAAACTGCCATAAGCTGCAAGCACTCCTTTGTCAGTCGTTCCAATGGAATAAGCTGCATCTGGCACATCCAGTTTTGCCCACTGGCGTGTGGTGCGGTCGTAGCGCCACAGGGCGTGGACATTTGCCGCACAAACTTCCCGGTTAGTGGCAACGATTTGCTGAATTTGATCCCCTGTCTCACCCGGCGGCTTCCCGAATGACTCTGTTTGATAAGTCCTGGGATCGAAACTGATGATTCCCGCCTTCTCGTGCGAGAGCCAGACACGCGTCCCGTCTGTGTTGAGATATTTTGTGTTATGCCACGAAATTTGTTTGGGCTGCGCCCGCCATGTTCGAAACTCCTGATCCATCGGCATCTGCCGGAAAAGATTCCAGTAACGAGTCACCTTGAGTCTTTCAGCAACCGGCGGAGCAGAGACACTTTTCTCCACCAAACCCGGCCATTCCTCTGACAGCTTAGTGTAAGCATCTTCGAAAACTTTGGCATATGGCTGACCTGCCCATCCAACCATCTTGGACAACCTGGCATCTCCTTCAGCGCGCTTTCGATAGCCGGTCATCGCCGTGAGCAATCTTTTTGTTTCGTCCCTGGAGAGAACGTCTTTCGCAAAGAATCCACTGAAAACACGTGGCGACATCAACCATTCGTCCGGCACCCAAGATTCCTTTTCGAAGAGATCACAGCATAGCGCAAGAAATAAGCGATAGGTCTTAAGCGACCTGAGAAACTCACTTTTCTCATGCGGAAACTCCGGATGCAGAGCGGCGAATAGAACCTCGCCCTCTTCCTGCGGGAGAAGCAAGCGGTGCTTCCAGAGCAGTTCGACGCTTTCATGCAGCAGCCGCAGTCTTGTCTCCAACTGTTGACTGCTGGAAATCTCCAGGTACAACCCATCAGCCTGCGCCTGCGGTGATGGTGATGCCCGAAGCGTGGCAATGAACTCACGCCATAATCTTGCGGCATTCTGTGAGCCGGCTTCATCCCAGTCAATAAGGCGAAAGTTGCCACGTTGATTGTTTCGCACCAAGGCATGGTCCAGCGCTCTCTCTTCAAGATAGGGGCCATAAAGAGGGCCGCTCCCAAAGCCAGCCATCGTGGTGCGAAGCCGGCTTTGCCATTGATGACGCGCCTCACTTGTCGGCCCGCCAAATTCCGGTCCAAAAACTTTCGTGTAGTAAGCCAGCGTTTCCTGCGGAGTTCTGCACCAATAGGCGGCAAAGCAGACCTTTTTCAGCGTATATTCATGATCATGATTGATGTCCTCGGCCGGGTCATTCATGCACGTCACCAGACGATGTATCGCCATGCGCAAATGGTTGACCAGTTCTCGATGTGCCACGTGCTTTCCAGCCTCATGCACCGCCTGAAGCGTGCGCACTGCCGAGTAAAACACCTGGCGTCTCAGCGTGACCGGATTCAGGAGGCCATGTTCACTGATCCTGGGGATTGCAGCATGGGCGTTTGACTCCATGTAGTCCGCCGCAAACCCTGCTGCCCGGATTGCCGCTTCTAAATGAAACGGGAGATGATCGGGTTTGATTTTATCGGCCGGATAATTCCCGCCACCACCGCCATTTTCGACACGCAAATCGTTGGGGTAGGCGCTCATGGTATAGGCCTGCACTCTTCCCGCAAAACTCATCGGGTCTTTGTCTCCTAGAGCGATCGCAGACTCAAAGGCCTCCGCCGCCTGAGATGTCAGCCAATGCTTGAGCAGCCAGGTTCCCATCTCGGCATAGGCATGGGCCTCCAGCGCCGGCTGCCATGCGGGAGGCTCCCCCTTGCTACGGTCTTGCTTTACGATTCGCTTAACAATGTCGTTGACCAAGGAAACCGGATCTTCCATCGAGCCTTGGATGTTGTCGTCTGCTCCAGCCTCACTGCCCGCTATTTTCACTCTGAGGCGGACTTGCAATCTGCCCTCGTTTTCAAGAAATGAACCGTCCACCAACCGCGCACCTGCAGCAGGCATGCGAGAATCTTCAGCCATGAGCGAGTGCTCAAACACCACATCGTTTAGCCGCCAGCGTTCCATCAAAGCCACACTGGGTTCATCTGCCAGACGATGCGCAAGAAGGAGGTTCAAGGTGGTCTCAAAAGAACGAAGCTTCGGATTGTCAACCGACGCACGTAGTCCGAGCAGCGACACTTTCAGCGGAGTTGTGCCGCCAGATTCTCCAATCCTTTTCAGAGGCGCCATGAACTGGGCAGCAGCAAATTTCACATTCGTTTCCAGTTCATCCGGCAGCCAGGGCAGCACCAAGCCATGCAGGACACTGGCATCGGACACCTTGGTAAGCCGCAGCAAGAGCAGAGGGTGCAGCTTGTCCGTTGCATCCACACTGATGAACAGCATTGCGTCTGCGTGAGCCAGACGTGCGAGCGCGAAGGAGCGTTCCGTTACTCCAAGAGCGCTCAGCGAAGACTCGGCTGCCAGACGGGCCAGTTCAGCGCGCTCAACCAAAACGAAGGCAGATTCCTGGCTCAGTGACGCATTAAGCACATCTGCAAAAGCTTGGGCTGAATTCGCGGCCACAATCGCCACACGCGGAATGCCATCATTGGCCGCATGTCCCACTGCGGGCACAAAGACGAGAACAAACGCCAGGACGGCCAATTTTGGCCACACCCAGAGCTCTCGCCAGGAGCCAGCATCCTCAATGAGTTTGTCGGACATGGATTCAAGGCGTTGCAAGCTTCAACGCGATACGCTCGACCAATGTGAAGCCTGCTTCTTGCAGCGCCGTCTTTCCAGCCACGGCTTCAGCGATATCCACGGCAACGCCTGTTTCACGTTCCACTGCCAGAATCTTGCTGTCCTTGTGGCGAAGGGCCTGCACTTCAATGCGCGCCCGGGAAGAGATGAGTTGTCCGCGGCGCACACCACTTTCGCTGAAAGCCTCACCGGTAATCACAATATCGGGTTGCTTGGCCGGTGTTTTGGGATCGATGACCTCGAAACCCAATGCCAGGAGCACATTTTTCATTTCTGTCTCAGCTGCTGGATCAGGCACGGCCTGCCTGATCGCTTGTTCTGGAATGCTGACCTGAACACTGGGAAGCATCTTGCCTTCAATCGCCTTTTTCATTCGCGCCAGCCGTTCTTCTCGGGTCACAAACACTGGAGTGAATGCTGCATGTTGCTTTGCAATCAGCTTGCCCACCTTGTCGGCAAGTTCACTGGCGGGTTTTTCCAAGGAGGCGGATGCCAGTCCGCTGACTTTCTCACCAAACACACGTGAAGTCTCGACACTCATCACCTTGGCGACCAGCAACACATTGTCACCGGTCGGAATGATGCGTCCGGTCACAAGGATGCGTGCTCCCAAAATGCGGCCTGTTTGGGTGGCGGCAGCGGGGTCAGCAAGGCCTGAGAGCTTTAGGTTATGCTCGCCCAGCAGTTTATCGATGTCAGCACGCTCCACCATCCAAAGATCGGCATTGGTGGAGAGCTGGGCTGCCACCAGCGTGGCGACTTCACCAGCTTTCGTCTGCCCTCTTTCATCCGGGCCTTCAAACGGCAGGACAGCGACGGTCAGCGGCGGCTGTGGCGCAGTATTTTGAGCTTGCAGATTTGCCGCCAAAAGGACTGACAGACATAGGCAAAGAAGAGGTGTTTTCATGGGATGGAAGCGAGGTGTTTGAGCAGAATTCGATATAGAAATGCATCGCGCTGCCAGTCAGGAGCACCCGGCAGATGCACAAGGGTCAGACGTTTGCCTCCAACATCTTGGTACGATACTTCGAGCATGCTGACCGGCTTCGCTTGCACCATCAGCAGGGAGGACTGCTCACCTAGAGACGGAAGCTGCGTCGAACTATCGGCAGTGACTTCACCCACGGCGAATGCCTGGGGATCAATGTGCAGCGGCATTTCAGCGCCAAGATCATCGAAAGGAATGCGCCAAGTCCGCAACTTCTCACGCAGACCTGCTGCACGGCCAAACACATGCAGTTTGGGCAGATCTTTCAGCGCCGCCTGAACTGCCGCCAGGGATGTCCACTGCAGGTGAAACGTCGCTACCCGCGATCTGCGCTTCCCATTCTCGGTGAAGTTGATCACAACGATTTGAGATACCGGCTTGGAGGTGTCTGGAGCAGGGATCGTGAAGCTTCCTTCCAATACAGCAGGATGCGTGGGCGCTGGCTCTCGGGCAAAACGCAAATCTTTTGCCATCGGCGCTCCAATGCTTCCACCGTCCAAATAAACGTCCGCGCTTAATTCGCCCTCAAGCTCTTTGTTTTGCAAAAAAGACAGTCTCACCGTCGCATCGGCGCCGAGAATTCGCTCAACGACTTCGGAAACCCCATGCTCGAGGTCACCATCCAACGCCAGCATCCGCAACGGCTCAGCAGCAGGCAGGCAGGCGGTAAGGAAGACAGCGGTTAACAACCAGAATTTCATGAACGATGACGTGAGTAAATTTAATAGCAGGCTTACGGGTTAGGCTGCAAGCCTAATATCTCTCTGGAGCTGGATAACATTCAAAAAGAGCTGCTTTCTATGAAACCGGCCATGCTCCGCCATCGAAGGAATTACTTGAGGCCTCTCGAATGCGAAAGCGTTTTTGCTTTGCCGTTAAATGCGCCCCGCTTTAACTCTCGGGGTTCATGACAGAGGAGCGCAAAGCCCGGATCTACGAAGGCGTCCGGCGCATGGTCATTTGGGACGAATCCCGTGACGATGTTTTCATCGGCTGGAAGTCAATGGCATCCCCCAGGAGGCGGCACAGCAGATGTACGCCAAAGCCCGTGCCGAACGAATGGCGATGATCAGGTCCGATTCGATCAAGAAGGCGGCTCTCGGGTTTGGCCTCCTGTTGCTCACAGGCGTCGGCGGAGCATTTCTATATATGGGCGGCATCGTTCGCTCACTCCTTGTTTTAAACGCCGCCGCCTCCGTCTATGGCCTGTGGTTCTTCTCCAAAGGTCTGTTCTACTTCTTCTTTGCCCACACGAAGAATGGCTCTTTGGCCAACGACGACTGACCCTTTGCCATCCTCCGCTGAAACGCCATCACCTGCAGGTCGTCATCACTGGGGTCTGTTTTGCATCAGCTCATCCATGCGTTTGCTCTCCGCATCGGCCTCCTTCCGCTCCGACGTTCCAGGTGGAAAGGCCTGATCCATAAATTTTGCCGCCGCTCCAGCATCGGCCTCCCGCCACGATTGCATCAGATCGATGGCATACACTTGCCGCAGTTGTCCTTTCATCTGCAAAACATAACGCGCGGTTTCCTGCGGCTGGGTCTTTCTCCAGTGGTCGGCAAACGCCGCCAGACCACCGTTAATGCCTTCGTGGTCACGCTGCTTCTCCAGCCAGACGGTGGCATGCTCTGTCTCCTCGTCATCCAAAAAATGCTTCACAATACGGTGCAGGGCGATCTCCCCCGGACGATTCCGCCACAGCCATTCATCAGCCGCATCTGCCTCTTTTTCACGCCACACCTGGTACACCACCCACACGCCATCATCATAGTTGTTGCCGCTGTCGGTCATTCTTTCAGGCCTGGCCTCCAGCCACGCCCTGGCTTCAGAGCATGAGGTACGGGCCAGCCTGCCCAAAACCGCCAGGGCATAAGCCCAGGAATCCGATTTCAGTCCGCCGTGCTTTTCTTGCTTCGCTGCTTCGGCGGACTGTCTGCGTACATCACGCTCCACAATAAGATCCAGCATGGCCAGTCCGGCCTCGGTGGTGGTAAATGATTCCAGGAACCCCCGAAAAGCCATGGGCTGCCATTTCAGCGGCAGCGTTTGAATCTTGCGCAGTGCCTCGGCATCATTTTCCAGCGTCCATCCACAGGCCAGATTTTTAGTGATCTCATGGCTGTCATGGTGAAGAGTTTGTCGCGAACGCTGGCCGCCGAGATCAGCATTTAGGGCATCCTGCGCAAGCATGCCCGTATCGATGAGTTCACGCAGTCGTTGCAACACCTCGTCTGGAAACCGCAAGGCGGCCTCACTGAACAACTGAATGAGCATCTCCCGCCGCGTGGCGGGCGGCAGATCTGCCTTCCAGACAAAACGCTCGCATTCACGCCAGTCACGCACCGCCCAGCACTCAATCAGATCATTCGCGAAAAGAGTCATCCCCCCTTTCTCCTGCCGCAGATGCGCTAGAAGCACTCCCTTCAGCTCCGCGGGAGCAGCGTCCATCATCCATTGCAGCGCGTTCAATCCCGCAAGACGTTCCGCCGCGTCATCAGAGCGCCACGTCAGGCGGTGCTCACGCGCCAGCTCACGGCTGCGTTGGGTGTCCTGGGCCGTCGCCGTGTAAGGTTCGTGGTCCACCGGCACTTCAAACCCCTTCGTGCCCCACGGAGGATTATCCTCCGCGACCATCTCAAATGAAAACGGCGCGGTGTCTGGCGCTTTGACAGGAGTCTCTTCTGCTTTCGGCTCTGCCGCCGCCAGCTTCATGCGTTGAACCACCTGTTGTCGCAATTCCTCTTCAGGAAACACCAGCGTCATGAATGGATCATCGGCCCGTAGTTGAAAGGGCTTCTCGCCATAGGAGCAGCCTTCAAACCCGGCCATCAGGGCGGCCTCTCGTTCGCCGGCAGGCAGGGCGGCCAGCCAGCGGCCAATGACGAGACGGCCTTCTCGTTCAAGCTTGCTTCGGGCCGGATGATCAAACCACCTGACCACGGCAGCCTTCACCCCGTCTCTTCGGGACTGAGTCTGCAACCAGCCCAGCGCTTCAGTGATGTTCTCCTCATCCTCTCCAGCGATGGCGGCAGCACAGCTCTGCAGCGAGCCAGCAGCCTCCGGATCGTCCTTCCCATGCTGCGCCATCAGCCAGTCGGCGGCAGCCATGGGATCTGCCCTGGCCCAGAAACGGAACAATGAATGGCGCACATACCTGATGTTCCAGGCCTTCCAGGAGTCAGACACACGCGCTGTGCCCGGAGGAAATAATCTCTCGATGCATGCGCGCGTCTTGGGCAGGTCCTCCCTGGCTGACGCCTCCACCAGGGCATCACAAAAATACGGTTCTCGGGTTTGCTCATGAATCGCTGGCTCCTCGTCTCCCACGAATCTTTCCAGCAGTGCCAGCCGCTCGTCCACCGTGGAGGCAGCCTCGACGAACCCCTCAAAGACCGCCGCCCTCATGGGTGCGGAGAGCGTGGGGGAGTTCAGCCGTGAAAGTGCTCCCAGATGCTCCCGTCGCAGCCACTCGCCCCCCACCTCCGTCAGGATCGCCTCCGCATACCAGTGGCAGGTGTTTTTTGGCCCGCAGAGCCTCTGAACCTCTTCATAGACATGGTCAGGATGCGAATGAGCCATGTAGCCATGCACAGCATACGCAGCTTCATCGAATCCGGAAAAACGCCGGGGCTTCTCCAGCATTTTCAGTGCTCTTGCCTCGTCCTTCTGCGTCAGCCGCCTCCAGGCCGCCCGCACAAACACATTGCTGCCGCCCTTCTTGAGCCACACATCAAGCGCAGCCCCCAGCAGATCGCTGTCAGCATGCAAAATCGCCTCCAAGGCACGCGTCTGCTTTTGCACACGGTCCGCCACACTTTGCGCGTGCTCCGCCTCTTCCAGCCATTGCAAAAATTCACTCCCCTTCGCGGACAGCTTGCCTGCTGCTTGACCGAAAGCATGCGCTGTCCAAAACAGCACCGCAGCGCACACAAGCCCGGTCATTAGCGAGTTCACTCCCCCAGAATGCCTGACCGTCGCAGCAAAGTCGAGTCCGCAGTTCAGTCCTGGATCCGGCCCCTTCCCGCATGACAAAACCGCACCTGCGTGGCATATCAAAGCATGAACACCACCCATCCCCGCCTCACCCTCTTCCTCGCCGGCCTGCTCGCCGTCGTCACCCTGTCCTCCTGTACGGAGGGCAGCCTCAGCCGCCTTCGCAATGTGCGCACCGGTGCCATTGGCATCGGCCCCACTGGAAGCCTTCCGAGTGATCATCCTTCGCTCCGGCTCAAACCCGAGTCCCCTGAAGAACTGCGCGTGCATCAGGCCGTGCGCCGCGGTGTGGAGCGCGCTTTGGACGACAGCCGCGCCTTCCACTACATCCCCTTCTCGCAGATGAAGGAAGTGCCGCAGCATCTGAACCCCTTCAACGAGCGTGCCGAGGTCAAAAAGTTCGCCTCCACAAATCGTCTTGAGGCCGTGGTCCGCGTGTGGGTCACGCCCAGTCTCAAACATCAAAGCGTCACCGTCGGGCTTCTCGCCCATGGCCGCAGCGGCAAGCCTGTCTCCAGCGACCTCGCCACCGCGCATGGCCCCAACCCTCCGCTAAAAAACCCCACCGCCCGCGCTTCTCTTTCCACCTGGGAAAAGACCGCTTATGAGGCCACGAAGAAAGCGCTCGCCAAAGTGCGTGGCTGATTGCGGGCACCGGACCTCGGCCGCGCTGCAATTGAAGTGAGAACGCCTCAGTGACTGACGTACTGATGCGCTCTCATGAAACCAGCTCTTCTCCTTGCTCTCTTCGTCAGCACCTCGCTGCTCGCTCAAACCGCCGCACCGAAAGCTCCGGCACCCGCACCCGCCGCCAAGCCCAAAGGCCCCACCATTCCAGCCGACGCGCAGTGGCACGATGTCACCACCTGGGGCGTCGAAGGCCGTGGCTGGGGAGATCAGGAGCGCCTGCGCTGGTTTGACCGCCTGCCCGCCAAAGCGGAAAAGACCGTCACGCCTGCGGTGTGGGGACTGAGCCGCGACAGCGCGGGCATGATGGTTCGCTTCAAGACCGACGCCAAGGCCATCTACTGCCGCTATGATCTCTTCAAGGCCAATCTGGCCATGCCCGCCATGCCTGCCACCGGCGTCAGCGGCCTCGATCTGTATGCGCGTGATGCCAAAGGCCAGTGGAAATGGGTCACCTGCACGAAGCCGGGCGCTCAGCACATCGAAGCCGTGATGATCAGCGATCTCGCCCCCGGCGAGCACGAATTCGCCGCCTACCTGCCGCTTTACAATGGCATTGAAAAACTCGAAATCGGCGTGCCTGCGAACGCGAAATTTGAAGGACTGAAGCCGCGCGAGAAGCCCGTCGTGTTCTACGGCACTTCCATCACGCATGGTGCCAATGCTTCCCGCCCCGGCATGGTTCACACCGCCATCCTCGGCCGTCATCTGGACCGCCCTGTCATCAATCTCGGCTTCTCCGGCAACGGTCGCATGGACGCCGCCGTTGGCGATCTTCTCAATGAGCTCGATCCCGCCGTCATCGTCATCGACTGCCTCCCGAACATGGGCCCTGCCGACGTCGCCGCCAAATGCGTGCCGCTGGTGAAGCAACTGCGCAGCAAGCACACCACCATCCCGATCATCCTCGTCGAAGACCGCCGCTTCACGAATTCCTGGATCACCCCCGCCAAAGCCAAGTTCCATGACGAAAATCACGCCGCACTCAAGGCCGCCTACGAACAGTTGAAGAAGGAAAAGGTCGCCAACCTCCACTACATCGGCGGCGACGCCCTCTACGGCACCGACGCCGAAGGCTCCAACGACGCCTCCCACGGCACCGACCTCGGCTTCCTGCGTCAGGCGGAAATTTTTGAGCCAGTGCTGCGCAAGGCGCTGAAGTAGTCCGCCTCACTCCGACCCCGGCGGTTCCAGCAATCGCCGGGGAAGGTCACGCATGCCCTGAATCACGCGAAATACGACCAGCGTGTCGTCCTCAACACGGTAAAAATGAGATGCCTGTGAAAGGAACCGTGAATCCGGAATGACCTCAACTGCGCAAGACGCCGGTCTCTAAATTTGCGGATGTGGCCGATTTCTGGATGACGACAGAGTTGTTCTTTCGTCTCGTTAAATGCAGCCAGATACCGTTCCGCCAGATCTTCATCGGCCACATCTGCATACCATTCATATTGCAGATCAAGATCCAGCAACGCATCCGAACGGATGTCGGCCGTCAGCATGGCTGCAATGACGTCTGATTTGCCTCAGCACGCTTTCTATCACGCCAGCGCTGCCGAATGCCTTCGTAAAGCTCTTCATTGATAGGCTGGCGCGGGCTGTCCAACGCCTTGAGCATGACCGCTTCGAGTTCAGGGGATTCATAACCATCTTCCCGAACCACCTCATCGTGGCGCTCATTCATCCACTCGAACAATTCCATGAAGCTGTCCACAGGCAGTGCACGGATTGAGTCTTCAATTTGAGCGAGCGTCGTCATAGCAGAAAGTTATGCATCACCGGGCGCAACGCAAGCCCCTCGATCACACCTCACTTCCCGATCTTATACAGCGCCTTGTCCGTGCGGATGAACAGGGCGCTGCCATCGGCAATCGGGCTCGCCATGATGGCGCCATCCATCGTGTTCTGAGAGATGATCTTGAATTCCTTGGCTGCGTTCACAATCGTCACCACACCTTCGCGGCTGCAGAAGTAGAGTTTGCCGTCTGCCAGGATGGGCGAGGCGCTGTACTTGCCGCCGATGCGTTCGCGATAGAAGGCTTCGCCGGTCTTTGTGTCCACGCAGCTCACGATGCCGCCGTCATCCACGTAGAAAAGCAGCCCCTTCTCCAGCACGGGAGAGCACATCTTCGGCGCGTTCTTGTTGTTGCGCCAGGCCACTTCGGGCGTCTTCACCCCGGCATATTTCAGCGCCACCATGGCCGACTTGCCAAAGGCGGTGCTGAAGTAGATCTGCTGGTCGTCCGCCACCGGCACGGTGGACATGGAGAAGCCCAGCTCGCCGTAGTGCACCTTCCACAGCTCCGCGCCGGTCTGGGGATCGTAGCCGTAGATGTTGTTGGCGGCGGAGCTGACCACCTGCGGCTGACCATTGATGGTGACGACAAGCGGGGTGCCGTAGGCTTTGCGCTGCTGGGGGCGGGGGTCCATGTCTCCGGTGCGGGGTGTTTTCCAGGCGACGGCGCCTTTGATTGTGTCGAATCCGGCAATGAACTGCTGATCACTGCCGTCGAAATGCGCGATCAGCCGGTCCCCATGGAGCACGGCGGTGGAGCCGGGGCCATTTTCGTGCATGACGTGGAGTTCTTCGTTTTTCCAGAGCACCTTCAAGGTTTTGGTGTCGAGAGCGACGGTGCCAAAGGAACCGAAGTGAGCATAGAGGCGGTCCTTTTCCAGGACGGGGGAGGGCGAGGCATAGCTGTTGAGCTGATGCGCCCACTGCGGCTCCTTGACGTTGAGGAGCTCAATGTCGTGGAGGATTTTGCCGCTGTTGCGGTCCACGCATAGGGCGTGAAGGCTTACCGAGCCCAGGACTGTCAGGGGCTGGTCTCCGGTGTTGGATTCGAGGCGGCGTTTGGTCTCCTCTGGAGTGGCGGGTTTTTCGATGGCGGTGGTGAGCCAGATGTGATCGCCCCACATGACGGGGGTGGAGTGGCCGCGGCCGGGGATCTCGGTCTTCCAGGCGACGTTGCTGGTTTCGCTCCAGGTCTCCGGAAGGCCGGAGGCGTTCGCATGCCCCTGGGCTGAGGGACCGCGCCATTCGGGCCAGTTGCCGGCATGGGACGACGAGGCGAGAATTAGAAGCGGGAAAAGAATGCGGTGGATCATAGGCAAGAACTGTCTTTCACTGGCAGGGACCATGCGCATCTTGCTTTTTCTTTTTGCTTTCGCCACCGTTTTGCGGGCCCAGACAGGGGAGCTCGAATCGTTCATCGAGGTGCGGTCCGGCACGCTGCCCGTCATTCTCACCGTGCCTCATGGCGGCATGCTGAAGCCGGCCAATGTGCTGGCGCGTCGCTACGGAGTCACGGGCACCGATTCCAACACCATCCCGCTGGCCGAGATGATCAGCGAGGAGCTCGCGGCGCGCTATGGCGGCAAGCCTCACGCCATCATCTCCCGCCTGCACCGGTCCAAGCTGGACCCCAATCGTGATCTCGAAGAAGCGGCGCAGGGAGACCCCACCGCCGTGGCGGCCTGGCACCGCTTTCACGACAGCGCGCAAAAGGCCTGTGACACCGTGATGAAAAAGAGCGGCATGGGCCTGCTGCTGGACATTCACGGCCACCGCCATCTGGATCAGCGCGTGGAGCTGGGCTATCTGGTGAAGGCCGACCTCCTGAAGCAGTCGGATGCTGAACTGAACGCGGACACGGCGCTGATCGCCTCCACCTGCATTCGTGACCTGGACAAACGCTCGCCCGTGAGCTTCGCGGAACTGCTGCGCGGCCCGCAGAGCCTGGGCGGGCTGCTGGAGTACCGCGGGTTTCGCTGTCTGCCCAGTCCCTCGAAAGCGAACCCCGCCTTCCTGGCCGGCTACTTCAGCGGCGTGTATGATGTGACCGCCCACGGTTCACGCAGCGGCGGCACTGTGAGCGCCATCCAGGTGGAGTGTCCCTGGAACAATGTGCGTGACACTCCCGAAAACCAGCGGCGCTTTGCCGTGGCGCTGGCGGAGTCACTCGGCGTTTACTTTGAGGTCCACTTTGGCCGGAAGCTGAAGTGAGCGTTCCGTCCTGGGCTGCGGCTGCTCCGGCTCGGCCTTTTTGAGCTTGTTCCAGCAGGCGTCTGCCACTTCTTTTTGGGCGATGAAGACGCGGATCTCCGCCGGCGTGTTGGAGGCCCAGTCGATGGGAATGCGCTCATCACGCAGGCCACGGCGATGCAGCCAGCCAAAAAAGGCGATGCTGCCCAACAGCGCGATGTTGAACGGCAGGCAGAGCGGCAGCAGCGCCAGCCGCAGCAGCGCCTCTGAGAGCGGCTCCCAAAGCAGCGCCAGGGCCAGCGTGACGAAAAGCATCCACAGAACCGTACGCACATTCAGCCGCAGGTAATGCCCGCCGAGAGCCAGCGCCAGGATGACGACATTCATCGCAAAGGCGGGATCCCCAAAGACCGGCTTCCACAAAGAGCCTGCGAAACAGGCCAGCAGCGCGGCCAGGGCCACCAGCGCGCTGGTGCGTGAATGCCAGAGAATGCCGATGAAGAACCACAGCCAGCAGAGCAGCACGCGTGTGGAGGTAAACTGCGCCGCCAGACTGAGATGCCCGGCCAGAAAGGTGCTGCACGCCTGGGCACGCTGTTTGGCCTCGCCTCCGGTGAGGGTGGCGGCAAATCCGGCGTAGGCGTCTGCAAACAGCGGCGCGCACAGCGCCGCCGTGGTGAAGTGACGGCGCGCCTCATCGGGGCGGCCCGCCTGCAGGGCGCACCAGCCCAGGCCATCCCAGGAGTCGGCAAAAAAGGAATCCAGCGCCACGGCCCGGCGAAACGCCAGCTCCGCATCGTCATAGCGGCCCTGGCGGTAGCGGCTCCAGCCCAGGCCGTCATAGGCATCCGCCACGCCGATCTTGAGCGAGAGCACGCGGGAGAAAGCCGTCTGCGCCCCAGTTTGATCTCCGCGCCGGTACAAACTCCAGCCGAGACCCGCGCAGCGGTAGGCCTCCGCCATGTCGGTGCTGACCTCGGTGTTGAGGAAATGTTTCTCGGCCTTTTCAAAACGGTTCGTCAGCAGCGCGCGCCAGCCGCGCGTGAGCTCCGCATCATGCACGCCGAAGAAAATGAGCGCCGTCAGCGCCGCCCATGCGATGGCGACATAGGGCAGGCTGAAGAGGACGTAGGGCGACTTCGCCTCATGCATCCGCTCGGCGACCGGCACGAAGAAAAAAGCCATGGCCCCGCAGCCGAGCGCGGTGGTCAGCGCCTGCGCCCACAGCGGCACCTGGGGAAAAAGATACCACAGGGCGCCCAGCAGCGCGCCGTTCACACTGAAGAGGCCCGTCTTGAGCACCGTGTCATCCTGCGCACGCCATTGCGCGAAGAGGGAAATCAGCAGCGCCCCGGCCAGGCTCATCAGCGCGGCCTCGACTGACAGCACGAACAAGCCCAGGAGCACGCACACACCGGTGTCACGGTTGTTCGCCACGAGCATCTGCCCGTAACCACGCAGAGTGTGGTCCAGCAGGCGTTTCATGCAGCGGGGGGCAGTTCGGAAATCACAAGCGGCACTTTATGCGATCCTGGAGGTGCGGCAATCGTGGAGACGAAGGTGATTTGCAAATCCGCGGCATGGTCCAGCGCGGTTTCCAGCGCGCCCCGCACCCCTTTTTCCACGTCGTGGCGCGCGGCACCCGTTTCCGCCACCACGCGGACCTCCAGCATGCCCGGCTGCTTTTGCACCACCTGATACTGCGCCAGGCCGGGGACTTCCTCGATCGCATTGGTGATGACATACGGCGAGACCAAGCCGCCCCCGCGCGTGCGCAGCATGGCCGCGCTGCGGCCTTCGATCTGCCGGATGCTGCGCGCACTGCTGCCACAGGGGCAGGGCTCCGTCTCCCAGCGCGCCAGGTCCCCGAGTCCGCGATAGCGCAGGATCGGCGTGGCGGTGTTGGTCAGATCCGTGATGACCATGTGGCCCAGACCCTCGGTGGGCCGGCCCTCGTCATCGACGATCTCACACAGGACATTGGCCTCCGCGACATGCCAGCGCGAGTCCTGCACGCATTGCCAGGCCACCAGCCCGCCCTCGGTGCTGGTGTAAGTCTCGATGAGCCGTGCATTCGGAAAGATCTGCGCCAGCAAACGCCGCGTATGGGCGTCCAGCATCTCGGAGGTGAGGTGAATCAGCCGCGTTTTTTTCATCTCGCGGCCCTTCGCACGCAGCTCCAGCGCGATGGCACGCAGCGTTGATGGATAGGACGAAATGAACTCCGGCGCGGCGTTCAAAAGCTCGCGCGTGAGTTTGTCCACAGGCTCGTGCACGGAAAAAATGCGCGAATCCGGCACCGTGGTGCGCAGCAGATCTGCGGCGGCGAAGTCAATGCTGTCCCGCGCCATGTCCACGAAGTAAAGCCCGTGGCTCAGCGGCTGGCCGTGGCACCAGTCATGGTACAAAGCTGTGTTGCAGGCCATGTAGTGCCACAGCGACTCCTCCGTGCGCGCCATGCTGGCGGGAATGCCGGTGGAGCCGGAGGACGCCAGCCAGCGAATGTCACCGCGGGGGTCTTTGGCGGTCAGATCCTCCCGCGCGGCGCTGCGCAGGTCGGCCTTGGCAAGAAAGGGAATTTTGGAGAGATCATCCCAGTCATCCAGCATCGCGGGTATGAAGCCGGCCTGCGCGAACAGGCGCTGGTAGAGCGGAACGTGCGCATGGGCATGCTGCACGAGCGAGCGAAGCATGCGCCACTGGTGAGCGCGGCGTTTGGGGGTGCTCCAGCCGCGTTGTTCGATCACCTGGTCCAGCGCGGCGTGGAGGCGCCGTCCCTGGCTGCGGATCTGGGAAGGCGTGTGCATGGGGTTGCTTCTCTCTATCAGGCGGTGTTTGAGAACCAGTTTTGGCATGACACGCAAAACGGTCTTTGGGATGCGGGACGATGGGCGCTTGCGGAGTGCTGCGGGCTCGGAGGCCCGCGCTCCGGGGGCTGCGTTTGGTTTGAGAACCAGTTTGGCATGACACGCAACGGTCCTTTGTAAATGCGGGATGGTGGGTGATTGCGGGGTGCTGCGGGCTCGGAGGCCCGCGCTCCGGGGCTGCGTTTGGTTTGAGAGCCTGTTTGGCATGACACGCAACGGTCCTTTGTAAATGCGGGATGGTGGGTGATTGCGGGGTGCTGCGGGCTCGGAGGCCCGCGCTCCGGGGCTGCGTTTGGTTTGAGAACCAGTTTGGCATGACACGCAACGGTCTTTGTAAATGCGGGATGGTGGGCGCTTGCGGAGTGCTGCGGGCTCGGAGGCCCGCGCTCCAGCCCCGGAGCGGGGCTGCGTTTGGTTTGAGAGCCTGTTCGGCATTAGACGCAACGGTCCTTTGTAAATGCGGGACGGTGGGCGCTTGCGGAGTGCTGCGGGCTCGGAGGCCCGCGCTCCGGGGGTCATGCATCAAGGGCGGCCTGGGGGTGGGCCGGGGGGCTGGCCGGGAGGGCCGGAGCGGGTGAGGGCAAATCCGTCCTGCACCATGTAGCCGTCCGGATTGATCTGCATGAGCTTCTCAAACAAAGGAGCAGCCATCCGGCCCTGCCCCTGGTTGATCAGTGACCAGCCAAACCAGCTCATGCCAATGGGGTCTTCAGGCTGGAGCTTGTAGGCGCGCTCAAAGTACACCTCGGCCTTCCGATAGTCCTGCTGGTTGAAAAGAATCTCTCCGGCGACGAGCAGCGTCGAGCGATGGAACTGGTCGATTTTCAAAACCTCACGCGCTGCGCGAAGGACGTCATCGGGTTTGTTCAGTGCCTGAAACACATTCATCATGCCGAGGTGCGGTGTGATGGCGCGCGGCTCCTGCCTGGCGGCGGTGGTGTAGTACTGGACGGCCTTGGTGTAGTCTTTGTTGAGGTAGGAAAGCCACCCGGCGCGCACGGCCGCCAGATAGGTTTCACCGCCGGCGCTTTTGAAGGTCAGCACGCTTTGCAGCGCACCGGCGTAGTCGCCGTTGGCTTCAGCGCTGAGGGACTCCTGCCACGCCGCGGAGATGGCAGGCAGCTTGTCGGCGGCGTTCGCAGCGCTGGCAAAGGCCAGGGCAAGAATGAGGATGTGTGTTTTCATGGTTGAGAGGAGAGGCGTGTTTTTATTCGGCGTCACCATTGGGCAGGGTGGGTGTGAAGCTGGTTTGGGTGAAGATGCTGTCGTGGCTTTTGAAGTGTGCCGTGAGCTGGGAGAGACCGCGGACGGGCTCCAGGATGAACTCGATTTCCGCCGGCAGGCCAGCTCCGGCACCGGCGAGCGCGGTGGTGAGATGCAGCCTCTGCGGCGTGGGATGCAGCGAGTGGCGGCTGACGACGCGCTGGGCGGGGAAGCCCGCATAGGGCGCAAGAACGCCCGCCAATGCCCGACCGTGCAGCTTTGACTGCAAAGCGACACTATCCTCCCAGATCATGCCGCTCTGGTAAGCAAATGGCACGGTGGGCATGGCGAACGAAAGGAAGCGCAGGAGCTGCGAGCGGCCGCTGAGGCTGCTGTGCGTGATCTGCAGCGCGTGCAGGCCGAGAACCGCCGTGAGCGATTCTTTGCCGCTGCTGAAACGGTAGCAGCCGGACTCATCGAGGGTGATGGCGACCGTCTCAAACGAGGTCACTCCCGCGCTGCAGACACGGTAGGTGGCCACCCCGGGGGCAAAATGAGCCAGCGTGCCCAGCACGGTGGTGGAGACCGTCGCCGGGGCGATGCGGGCTCCAACTTTGGGCACACTGGCAAAGTTCCACCGCACACCTTCGCTGGTGCGCGTGAAGTAGTTCGCAAGGCAGAAAGGCGTGGTCGGCGCACCGGTCTCGGTGCTGGTCTGATTGTGCAGGTGAATGTGCGGCACCGGGCTGCGGCCGGAATTTCCGCAGTAGCCCAGCAGATCGCCGGCACTGACACGCTGGCCGGTTTTCACCAGGATGCCGTTCTTCATGAAGTGGGCCAGCTTCACAATGCCGCCGTAGTCCAGGCGCAGGATGAGGTGGTTGCCCCAGTTGTGGGCAAAGTTGCAGCCGCCAGGCGCATTGTCGGCCACGCCATCGGTCACGCGGACGATCTCCCCCGTGCCGGGAGCACGCACCTCAAGCCCCTGCGTGTAGTAGCGGCTCAAATCGTCGTCGCAGCCGGGCGGGCAGGCGTTGTCCGCCGCGTCATGTACTTCGAAATCGAGCGCGTGCCTCCACTCGCCGCGGTGGCTGAGCTTGTCGTCAAAACCCTGCGTCACCGTGACCTCGCGAGCGGTGGGCAGCAGCACGTGCGTTTCGTTGCGGTGGGGAAAGCGCGCATTCGCCAGCGCCAGTGAAGCCGCCGCGGCCTCAGGATTTTCAAACACGCCCGTGGAGGGCAGCAGCGAGCCGGGCTTCTCACGCAGCCGCAGGCAGCAAAGCAGGCTCCAGATCGTCAGCAGGTAAGGCAGCGGCAGATATTCCCAGCCGGAGCCGCGCAGGAAATGCTGCACCGCGGCCACATGCAATGCGGCGACGGCACCCGCGATGAACGCGAGCGCGAGGCTGCTCCAGGATGGCACGAAATACACCGCGCCCAGAGCCATGCCGGCGAGGAGGTAGTTGTGCCCGGCAAACCAGCCGAGCCACTGCAGCCCGCAGGCTTCCAGCAGTTTCACGATGAGAATGCCGCCTGCGTAACCGGCGAGGGCGTTGATCATGGCGACGCGTGACCACACGAGGATGGCGAGCGTGACCGCGAGGCCGGCCCACACGTTTGGCAGGAAGAGGATGGTGCCCATGCTGCGCAGGAAGGCGGTGACGACGAAGGGCAGCGCTGGCTCCTCTGGCAGTCCCATGTCCAGCAAGGCGGTGTTTGCAGCCCAGTGGGGGAAGAAGGTGAGGAGTGTGCCGAAGGTGACGACGAAGGCGACGCTCAGCGGCGGCAAGCCCGCGCGCAGGGGAAACCAATGCCACAGCGCCGCGGAGAGAAGCAGGGTGTAAACAGTGACGACGACGAGCATGCCCCAGATGGCCGGTGCGGCGAGGTCAGAGCCGCGGGTGATCCATGCGACGGCGAGCGCGCTGAGAAAAACATTGTAGAGCAGCGTGCCGTCTTTGCACATGGCCGCGGGCAGATGCAGAAGCTTCGCGAGGAAGCCGCCGAGCAGGCAGGCGCTGATGGCGAAGGCGAAATACTGCGGCATGAAGAGCAGCGTGGCGCAGAGCAGCACGCCGGTTTTCCAACTGCCGCAGAGGAAGATGGAGCTGGCGGCACGCGCGACTTCAAGCAGGGGCGCTGCGAGGGTTTCGAGATGGGGCCGCAATGTTTTGGCGAGGGCCGAGGCCGTGGCGACAGCCCGCTCCTTGGCGGAGGGAGGGCAGAGGGCGGCGTCTTCGAGAATGACCATCGCAGGGAGGGTGGATGGGGATTCGGGGTTCATGGTGGGTGGGAGGAGAATGACGAATGACGAATGACGAATGGGGAGGGAGGTGGCTGGGGCTGGCGAGGGTGCGTGGGTGGGAGAGGGTGGGGGGGCTGGCGAGAGCGGCGCTGAAGCGCCGCAGTCCGGGGACGCTGGCGCGAGGGACGGAGGGTTTGGGTGATGCGGGGCGAGGGAGGGGTGCGGAGGGGCTGGATCGAGGACGAGTTCGAGTAGGAGGACGAGGACGAAAGGGGAGCCGGAAAGGGAGGAAGAGGAGGAGTAGGAGGAAGAGGAAGATTAGGTGTGCGAGGGGGATAGCAGATGAGGGGGGATGCGTTCGAGGCGCTGGACGTAGTCGAGGTCTTCGCGTTCGCGGATGATGTCCACGCGGCCGTCGAGGCCGATCATGAGGACGGCGGGACGGTAGGTGATGAACTGCATGCTCTGGGTGATGTTGTAGGCGCCCACGGGATGCATGACGAGATGATCTCCGGTGGTCATGGCGGGGAGGGAGACCTGCTCGCGAATGACGTCGATGTTCATGCAGAGGCAGCCGTAGAGCTTGATGGGCTGCTGCGCGCTTTCACGCTGGGCCCTGGCGGGCTTCACGTTGAAGCGGTACCAGTTGCCGCTGTAGAGGAGGTTGATGCCGGCATCGATGACATAGGCGGCGCCCGTGGCTTCCGGCATGTAGGCGGGCGCTTTCGCGGCCTTGCCCGCGAGCGTGATCGGGCCGGAGGTGCTCGACTGCTTCACCGCGACAATGCTCGTGATCAAATAACCCGCTTCATCCACCAGAGCGCGGCCGCTTTCCAGGTAGAGGCGCGGGCGGCGATCGCGTGGCAGTGTGTTCAGCACACCGGCGATGGCCTCGGCGTATTTCTCGATGGGCGGCACGACCTGCTCGGCAGGCTGGTAGGAGTAATGCAGCGTGCTGAGCGAGGGAAATCCGCCGCCGAGGTTCAGATAGCGCAAGGACCAGCCGTGGCTCTCACGGCAGCGCTCCATGAGCGTGACAAGCTTTTCCGCCGCCACCTTGTAGGCGTTCGGCTCCAGGATGTAGGTGCCGATGTGGGTGTGGAGTCCTTGCAAGCGAAGGCGGCCTTTGCTCTCGGCGATGCGGCGGATGGCGCGCCAGGCCTCGCCGTTTTCCACGCCAAAGCCAAACTTGCTCCACACCGGCTGAATGCCCGCATCAAGCCAGCAGCGGATGGCGATGTCGATGCTGCGGTTCTGTTCTTTGGCAATCGTGTCGAGCAGCAGCAGCTCATCCCAGTTGTCCACCTGGATCATCGAGCCTTCGCTGATGGCCAGCTCCAGGCCCGCGCGGGTCTTATGCGGGCCGTTGAAGATGATGTCGCGACCCGCGATGCCGTTGCGGCGCGCTTTTTCATACTCAAACTCGCTCACCACTTCGGCGATGGAGCCTTCGCTGTGAAAGACGCGGCAGATGGCGTTGAGGTAGTTCGTCTTGTAGCTCCAGGCGAAGCGTGTGTTTGGATAGCGGCTTTCGAAGGCTTCGCGGGCGCGCTGGATTTTTTCCCGCAGGGTGCGCTCGGAGAAAACGAAGAGCGGGGAGCCGAAGCGCGCTGCGAGGTCCGCCACGGGCACGCCATCGATGCGTTCACAGACGTTGCTGTTGAGGCCGTGGGCATGGCGGTTGCGGTTGGCGGCGCTGTTCTGGCCGCTGAGATGACGGGTGATCGTCGGGGGGGAGTAGGTTTGGAGAGGGTGCATGGGAGGATGCAGGGGGGAATGAGGAAACCAGAATGAGGAATGACGAATGACGAATGACTTAGCTCACAGGCCGCGGGACGAGGCCGGGTGGGGGATGATCTCGCGGGGCTGGCGGAAGAACTGGCCGCTGGTGGTGAGGGCGGCGAGGTCGCGGATGTCTCCGGTCATGTCGATGGCATGGCGGATGAAGAACTTGCCGGGGATGGCGTGGCGCAGCGGCTCGCGCGGCTGCCAGCCGAGGGCCAGCTCCAGCGCGGCGGCGGGCAGGTTGCAGTTCAGGGTGGAGGGGAAGTCACACCAGGCCGGGAAGCGCGGGTTGATCTCGATGAGGCAGTACTCGCCTCCGGGGCCTTCGGCTTTGACGAACTCGAGTTCAAACGGGCCGTTCCAGCGCAGCTCGGCGATGAGGGACTGCGCGATGGCATCGAGCTGCGGATCACGCACGACCATGCCGCCAAAACCTTTGCCCATGGAGGTGCGGAGCATCTTGCGAATGGAGCAGGAGCCGAGCATGCGGCCGCGGCCGTCTCCCAGACCAATGACGTTGTATTCCTCCCCCTGCACATTTTCCTGCACGAGCACCGGAGCGCCCCACTGCTCCAGCATGTGCCAGTAGGCGGCCTCGCGGGCGGCGGGGGTGATGGCATGCCTGGCCTCATAGAAGCGCCCTTTCACAAACACATTACCGCCGAGCGTCATCGCCGCCTGGTGCAGCGAATTCACGTCGTTCACGGCAATGGTCTGCGGTGTGCGGCAGTGCGTGCGCTCGCACAGCTCCGCCAGCCTGGATTTGTCGCGGCATTTGAAGCTCGCGGCGCTGGGCAGGCAGGCGTGGATGCCGCGCTCGCGCAGTTTTTCAGGAGCCTCCACCAGCGGGCCCATTTCGGCATCGAGGCAGGGAATCAACACATCAAAGCGTTCGATCTCGCGGATGGCGTCCAGCCGCTGCCAGAAGGCCTCTTCACCGGCTCCTGGATAGGACATGGTGAAGGCGGCGTCCGGGGCGTCTTCTTCGCTGAAGAGGCCGCTTTCGAGCGAATCGTAAACGAGACCGACGATGCGCAGCTCGGGGTAAACGCGGCGCAGGCTGCGGATGACGGCGGAGCCGGGCTGGGGATTTTCACCGCGGTGAAGCCCGGTGACGGCGATGACAGGGGAGGCATTCATGGGAGGATGAAGCGGGGTTGGGATGGACAGAAATCAGTTCGGCTCCTTGATGAGGCCGATGTGGACGAGCTCGGCGAGGAAGAGCTCGAGGTCCCGCTCCGCGGTGCTGCGGGCGACTTCGAAGCGCGCGGTGATGCGGTCCAGGATCTGGGCGCGCGCCATCCCCCCGCTCAAGGACTGCATGACCAGGAGCGCGGTGGGGCTGGCGGTGAAAAACTCGCCGCTGGTGGCGTCAAAACCAAACCCGTCCGCCTGCCAGGTGACGGTGTGAAAGTCAAAGCTGGCCGCTTCGGTGTTCGGAGCTGCGGCAGGAGCGGCAACGCCGGGAGCCGCCAGATGGGGCGGCTGGCTCAGGGGAGCGGCCAGGGTGGAAAGAGGCGCGAGTTTCATGGTGGTGGATGATTGAATCACACCACATAGAAACCCGGCAGGTTAACACCACTGCGGGGGCAAAGATGAATTTGCGTTTATTTTTCGTCTCCGATGCGCAGGGTTTTGGGCTGGGCGGGGCTGTCAGGGACGGGGCGCGACACATCCAGCGCAGGGAGACCATGCTTCACCAGCATGAGGTTTGCGCGGTGGTGCTGGTCATGCCACACGCTGTCCGGATCGGTCTGGCCGTTCCATGAGGTGCGCAGCACCGGCATCTGCGTAAACTCGACCGAGTTTGAATCCAGCCGGATGGGGGGTGCTTCACGCCGGGGTTTCGCGGCGTCCGGCTGCTGCTGCGCGTTTTTCTCCACGACGAGGGCGCTCTCAGCGTTTTTCTGCGCACGGTAGCAGCGCAAACCAGCCCACCAGGTGGTGGCGGGCACCAGCAGGGCGGCGATCAACATCACCCCCCGGAATAATTGTGAGGATGTCGTCTTCATGGAGAAAAGGAATTCCTTTTTTCGCCCCCTGCAAGCCCTGCTTTTGGGCGCAGAACTGCCCCTGGCTCAGCGGGCCCCGCCTGCTGATTTTTGCACAGCCAGGATGAGCATCGCCAGGCTGCGGCCTTCGACTTGAAGGTCGATTTTTTCACCGGCCGTACGACGCAGGACCGCCCTGCCGAGGGGCGCATCCTCGGAGATGCGGCCACTGTCAGCATCGGCCTCATGTCCAGGCACCACCTGGATGGTGATGTCGAACTCGTGCAATGTGGCGAGTTCATTGAGAGGACGCAGGGTGACGTGGTCATAGTGATGTACGGAAAGAGTGCTCATGGAGGAAAAAATGGAGAAAGGGATGGAGGTGAAATGCCTGTGACGAAGGCAGGCGGAAGCGGCTCCTGCCGGGGATGGCAGGAGCCTTCCGCATGATGAATGCGGCGTCACAGAGGGGGCATCAGGGCGTCACTGCCGGACGGCGTGGAGGGACTCGATGCAGTCCTCAGGGTGCGTGCGGAGCACGTAGGAGCGCACGGACTCCCGTGCCGACTCCCCGGTCCGCGCCGCCACTTCGTAAGTGGCTTCGGTGAAAACCTTTCCGAAGATTTCGTGGCGTTTGAAAACACAGGTGACCAGCCACGTGGGCCGCTCAAAGGCCAGCGCGCTGCCAACGCGCACGGGTTTGTCATCCTGGTTAAAAATTCGTTCCAATAGTTTCATAAAAAGAGAGAAGAGATTTGTGTGTGAATGTGTCAGAGGAGGGGAAAAAGAGCCTGGCTGCAGCATGCGTGCGCAGACGGGCAGCCCACGGTACGGCGCAGGGTGAAACACCGCGACGCGCATGCCGGGAGGAGGCTGGCCAGAGCGGAGCCTGCGCGCCATGAAGGCGCGGGCTGGAGATGAAGGGCGCAGGGTCTGGCACCTGCGGAAGAGCGCGGACAATCCCTGCAGAGGGGTTGTCCGCTTAAGCTCGGCTTGCCGCCAGCCGGTGGTACAGAGGCTTGATCACACTGCTTTCAGCCATGTTGGCGGAAAAGATGGGGCGGCGTGAGTTCGGCTTCACGAAAACATACTACGGCTCAATCGCCGAAAAGGCAACATTAAGTGGTCCGCAATCCCTGCGTCCTTCAAAGGGGCATGTTGACGCCCCGCCGCCGAGCGCGTAGCCATCGCCCCCATGAGCACCCCACGCACCCAGGGCATTTCGCTGATCACAGCCACGGCGGTGGTGGTGGCCAACATGATCGGCACCGGCGTTTTCACCTCGCTCGGCTTTCAGGTGGGCGGCCTGCCCTCCGGCTTTGCCCTGCTGATGCTGTGGCTCGTGGGCGGTGTCTGCGCCTTCTGCGGGGCTGTGTGCTATGGCGAGCTGGCCGCTGCGCTGCCGCGCTCCGGCGGCGAGTACAACTTCCTCTCCCAGATTTTTCATCCCGCGGTCGGCTTTCTTTCCGGATGGCTTTCGGTGACGGTGGGGTTCGCCGCGCCCATCGCGCTGGCGGCCATGGCCTTTGGCAAATACTTCGCCAGCATCTTCCCCTCCGCCCCCGCGGCGACGTGGTCGCTCGTCATGGTGTGGATCGTCACGTTGATCCATGTGGGCGGCATCCACATCGCCGCGCGGTTTCAAAACACCGCCACCTGGCTGAAGGTGACGCTCATCGTCGTCTTCATCGGCGCCGGGTTCTGGTTTGGCAAATCCCAACCGGTGCATTTCCTGCCACAGACCGGGGATGTGAGCCTCCTCGGCAGCACCTCCTTCGCGGTGAGCCTGGTGTACGTCATGTATGCCTATGCGGGCTGGAATGCCGCGACCTACATCGTGGGAGACATCCGCGAACCGCAGAAAAACGTGCCGCTGGCGATCGCGCTGGGCACGCTGCTGGTCTCAGCGCTTTACCTGGGGCTCAATGCGGTTTTCCTGCACGTGGCGCCGATGAGCGAGCTGGATGGCAAGCTGGACGTGGGGCACGTGGCCGCGGTCCACATCTTCGGTCATACCGGCGGGAAAATCATGTCAGGCCTCATCTGCCTGGGGCTCGTCTCGAGCATCAGCGCCATGACCTGGGTGGGCCCGCGGGTGATGAAAACGATGGGGCAGGATCTCCGCATCCTCGCCCCGCTGGCGGTGAGCGATGACCGTGGTGTGCCGGTGGCCGGGCTGTTTGTGCAGCTTGCCATCGTGGTGACGCTGCTGCTCACGGCGAGCTTTGAGACGGTGCTGACCTGCGTGCAGTTCAGCATCCAGCTTGGTTCGTTTGCCACGGTGGTGGGGCTGATCGTGCTGCGCATCCGCCGCCCGGACCTGCCGCGGCCGTACCGCTGCTGGGGTTATCCCGTCACGCCCATCCTGTTTCTCGGCATCAGCCTGTGGATGATGATTTTCGTGGCCAAAAAACATCCGCAAGAAACGCTGACGGGAATGGCGCTAATTTTGCTCGGCTGGATTGTTTATTTCGTCTCACCGCGTACTCCACGCACCCCATGAAAAAGACTCTCGTTCTGCTGCTCGTTCTGGCTCAAGCCGCCTTTGCGGAGCCACCCACGCCCAATGAGCAGGCTCGTTTCCTGGCCGGTCTGCCGCAGGAAGGCTCCGCGCTCGCGGGACTCGCGCAGCGTGGGGAGTTCAACTCCCACGCCAAAGAACTCGACGCCACCTGGGCGGACGCGGAGGAGCGGCAGCTCGGCCCCATCCGCGAATGGGCGCCGCTGGGCCTGCCGGAGGCTGTGAGCGACCCCTCGCCGCTGCTGTATGTCTTCAGCGGCCCCGACTTCCTGCACGCGTACACTTTTTTCCCCAATGCCTCCACCTATGTGCTGGCGGCCGTGGAGCCGGTGGGCCTGCCGCCGGATGTGACGAAGCTGAGCGAAGGAGAGCTGGGCTCCTCCCTGCGCAATCTGCGCACCACGCTCAATGCCTCGCTGAGCTTCAGCTTTTTCATCACCGCGGACATGAAGAAGGACCTGCAGGCCACGAAGCTGACCGGGACGCTGCCCGTGCTGTATGTCTTCCTGGCGCGCTGCGGGTGCTACATTCAAAATGTGGAAAACATCTGGCTGGATGGCGCGGGCAAGGTCGTCACTGACAAGCCGACCAAGACGGCCGGGGCGCGCATCACTTTCCTTGGCTCGAAGGGGAAGCAGCAGACGCTGTACTATTTTTCCACCAACATCGCCGACTGGGCGCTCAAGCAGGACGCCTCCTTTCTCCGATTCTGCGACGGACTGGGTGTGATGAACGGATTCACGAAATCCGCCTCCTACCTCATGCACCTGAGTGAGTTTCACGCGATCCGGGACTACCTGCTGACCCACTGCCACACCATGACGCAGGACGACTCCGGCATCATGTGGAAGGATTTTCCGAAGGAGACGTGGGATGTGAAGGCCTTCGGGTGGTACCCCGGCCCGATCGCGCTGTTCAAGCAGCACTATCAGGCTGACCTGGCCGAATATTATCGCACGCATGAGGTTCCGATCATCCCCTTTGGCATCGGGTACCAGTGGCGGCCGAAGCAGAGCACGCTCATTTACGGTGTGTCCAAGACGATGATCCGGAAGGCGATTCCGGTGCCGGAGGACGCCACCAACGCCGGCCCTGGAGCGCCTGGGGCTGTACCGGCCGCGATTCCTGTTGGGCGGTGAGGTCAGTTTCCTGGTGCAAAGAGCAGCCGGAGGAGCTGCGCGTCGTTTGGCTTGGAATCCTTTGCCAGGCGTACGATGACGAGCTTCATGGACGGGACGATGTAGAGGCGCTGGCCGTAGGAGCCGATGCAGGCGATGAGATCGGGCGGGGCGGCGCGGCAGAGGCAGGCGTTGCGCCAGGACTGCTGCTGCCATTTTTTATCGAGCGTGGCCTCCGCATCCACCTCGCGGCATGATTTGGAGCCTGCGGCGTGGTTGTTCCAGAACCCGAACGAAAAAGCTGCGTTGGCGCTGCTGCCCTGCAGCTTCATGAGGACGTCTTCGTGCTTCAGCATCCAGGTGCCGAGCTCTGACCACTGGCGTGCGGTCTGCATGAAGCCGGCGGCCAGAAGCGGGGCGCCTTGCTGGTCCGGCAGGTAGCGCTGCGAGCCGAGGCCGAGCGGGCCCAGGACCTTGCGCTCCAGGTAGCGCGTGGGTGTTTGCTTGCGCTGGAGCTTGCGGGCCAGGAGTTCATGGAAGACCTGCAATGCGGCGGGGCCGTAGATGAAGGAGCGGCCCGGTGTGGCCACTGCTCCCGCCTTCAAGGAGGCCGCGGTGCGGTCCTTGAATGTGTTCTCATGCAGGCTGAACATGGGCTCGAGCCCATGGCTGAAATCGAGAAGCTGCCGCACGGTGATCTGGCTCTTGCGTTTGTCTCCCTGCCATTCGGTGATGGTGTCAGACACCCGCTCATCCATGGAAAACAGGTGGTCCTTTTCCGCCGCGAAGGCCGTCAGGCCCCAGAAGGCCTTGGTACCGCTGTAGATGCGGTGGGGCTCCCCCTTGGTGTGCCCGTTTGTGTAGGCCTCATGGACGATCTTGCCGTTCTGTTTGACCAGGAACGCATGCCCTCCGTGCGCGGCTGAATACGCAGCGGCAGCCTGGATTCCCTGCGCAGGCAGCGCCGCCGGTGCGGGCGACGAAGAGAAAAAATGCAGGAATGCCAGCAGCGGCGTCATAGGGATGACTAGCAGAAAGGGAACGTTTTGTCATTCAGCCTTCGTCATTCCCCCGTGATTCGGATTTACTCATTCCTCATTTTGAGAGCTGCCGGTGGACAAGCCGCCATCCAGCCGCATCGTCCGGCGCATGCGCATCCTTCTCGTCGAAGACCAGGCCAAACTGCTCTCCTTTGCCAAAAAGGGGCTGGAGGAGCAGGGCATCCAGGTGGACGCCATTGACGACGGCGATGAGGCCTGGGAGATGGCAACGACGGTGCCGTATGATGCGCTGGTGCTGGACATCATGGTGCCGGGGCGAGACGGCCTCAGCATCCTGCGCGGCCTGCGGGAGAAGCGCAACAATGTGCCGGTGATCCTGCTGACCGCCCGGTCCACGCTGCCAGAAAAAATCGAGGGTCTGAACCTCGGCGCGGATGATTACATGACGAAGCCCTTCTTCGTCGAAGAGCTGGCCGCCCGCCTCCACACGGTGGTGCGCCGGAAGGCCGGGGATTCCAGCCACCTGCTGCGGGTGGATGATCTTTGCATCAACCTGCTTGAGCGCAAAGTCAGCCGTGGCGGAGAGGACATCGAGCTGAGCACGCGTGAGTTTGAACTGCTGGAGCACCTCATGCGCAGCCCCGGACGCGTGTTTGGCCGCATGCAGATCTACGAGCATGTCTGGGGCTACAACATGGACCCCGAAACCAATCTTGTGGAGGTGTACATCCAGCGCCTGCGCTCCAAGATCGACAAGGACCGCGACAAAAAGCTCATCCGCACCGTGCGTGGCGTGGGCTACGCCCTGGGCGGCGCCTGATCTTGCCAACTTCTTCCGGCTGGTTCTATCTTGTCTCGAACATGAGCGCAGCATCGAGCATCTCCAGCCCGGCTCCCCAGGGCAGTGCCTTCCGCCAGGGGTTCATGCTCGTCGTCGCCACCGCCTTTCTCGTCCTGCTGGGCCTGGTACTGCCGCATGGCGACAGCGGCGTGGAATTTCGCGACTGGCTGATGGCCCGGCCCTTGTTTGTTCCGCTGCTCATCACCCTCTGGATCATCGTTGTCGTTGAAGGCATCGCGGGCTTCTCCGCCACCCCGGATGCCTTGCCAGATCGTCTCAGGCGGCTGCTCTTCACCGTATTTCTGCCTCCGCTGCGCATGATCACCGCCAGCAGCAAACCTGAGGGCTGGCTGTGGCTGCCTCGCGTCGGCTGGCAGCCCACAGGCGAGGAAACCTCCGAGCGGCTGGAGCAGAAGCTGGCACTGCCCATGGTGGTTCTCACCCTGCTGGTGCTGCCCGTTCTCGGCGCCGAGCTCACCGCTGGAGAGACGCTGGAGAACCATCCCCGCATGGCCCTGGCCACGCACCTGACCACCTGCGTCATCTGGATCGGCTTCACCATGGAGTTCCTCTGGATGGTCGCCGCCGCGCCGGACAAGCTGAGCTACTGCCTGAAGAACTGGATCAATCTTGTCATCATCCTGCTTCCGCTGGTGGCCTTCCTGCGGGTGCTGAATGCCTTCCGGTTTACCCGCATGCTGCGCGCGGGCAAACTGCTGCGCGCCTACCGCCTCCGCGGTCTCTGGACCCGGGTGTGGCGGGTCGTGCTGCTTTTCAATCTCCTCGAGCGGCTGCAGCAGCGGGATCCCGCGAAGTACTGCGCTGTGCTGGAGAAGAAGATCGGCGATTTGGAAGAAGAGCTTGCCACGCTGAAGGGCAAGCTAGCCGAGCAGCGTGGGAAAACGGGTCTGGAGTGAGGGGTGCAAACCACGGATATTGAAAACGGGTGTGTGAGAGCCGGTGACCCTTGTTTAGCCTCTTAGGGTTCGATGGATTATTGAGGGTGATTTGATCGACTGCTGCGGATGGGGTGCTGTGCAGGCAGAGGTGTGTGTTGCGCGTGGCGGAGGCACAGGCTCTCTGCGGCGGGGGCGGTGAGACGCTGCTGGAGGGCGCGGTGTGCAAAGAAAGCGATGGGTTTGCTCTCCGGAAAGGACGCTCCTTTCCAGGGATGGCGCTAACTACGCGAGCTTATCCCTGGCTACCGGCTGTGATCCCTCTGGGATCAAGCGCGGGATTCCGAGCTCTCAGCAGATCGCAGACGCCCGGAGGCAGGCGGTGGCTCCAGCCAGGAGGCAAGCAAGAGTGCGCTGAGCGGCGCCACTGGAGGGACTGTGAGAAAATGAAAAGGAAAAGCGGAGCGGCTGCATGCAGCGGAGTGCTGCGGGCTCGGAGGCCCGCGCTCCAAAGGCGTTTTGAGCCGCCATTGCAGCAGGATTTCAAACACTGTCTAAAGCCCGCGTGGATTGACAGGCTCAATGGAGGCTATATAATTTCCATAATGAACGTTTTGGCTTTTCCCCCGGCCCTGTCGTGCTTGTTCTTCCGTGCCTGTCTTCTGCTGCCGCTCGGAGGGGTCTCCAGTGCTTTTTCCCAACAGCTCCCGTCGCAGGTGATTGAGCAGGCGCTGCGTGAATCCAAGACCGCAGATCAGCGGGCCAAGCATGACAACCTGCAGGCCGCGGCCAAATACTGGTACGCCAGCCGCAACCCCAAGCACCTGGAGGACATGGATGACGCGCTCAAGACGGCCATTCCCGCAGGCTCGCGGCTTTCCGCCTCCATCACCAATTTTCAAACCTGGGAGCAGGCGCAGAAGTACAAGGCCTACCACGATGCGGGAGCGGTGCTGCTGGCGAAGGCCTACACCTGCCTCTACTATGGGGACGTCAAAAAAGCCGCGCCTGCCATCGAGCTCATCGAGACCCAGTTTCCCTACGCCATGATGCTGGCGGAGGATCGCGGTATGACCTGGGTGCGCGAGAACCTGCGCTACCATGAGCACTGCTGCATGCTTTACGCCGCCATGAGCCTGAAGGTGGTGGGGAAAACCCACTTCCCGCATGAGCGGGATGAATTTGACGGCCCGCAGCAGCGCAAGGCCATCGAGCACATGGCCGTGCTGCGCCTGCGCGAAGGAAACATTGAACGGCTGGAGCACTTCTTCAACGCCATCAACAGCAGCGAGCTGCAAACCTCCGGCGGTGACTGGGCGCTGAACATCATCATGGATGCCATGTGCCCGCTGGACCAGGATGCCAAATCCGAAAGCGCCTGGCGCGAGATTCATGACGCCATCCGCCTCTGGCAGA
This sequence comes from Prosthecobacter sp., assembly GCF_044227185.1. Classification (GTDB taxonomy): domain Bacteria; phylum Verrucomicrobiota; class Verrucomicrobiia; order Verrucomicrobiales; family Verrucomicrobiaceae; genus Prosthecobacter. Next base: position 83,650 of record NZ_JBGAFO010000017.1, read on the forward strand.
AGCAAAAACCCAGCTCCACCTTCGCCCGGCTCGCGGAAGCTCGTTTCCTTTTTCACTACGCCCTGTTCGAATCCTACAACGGCGGCTCCTTTGCGACCATCCGCCAGGCGGCTGACCGGGGCCTGGAACTGATGCAGGACATTCCCAAGACCAGCCCCGCCTGGTATGACACCATGCTGCGTCTGCAGGCCATCACCGGCCGTCCGCCCGAGGAAATCGCGCCTGTGTTTCAAGAGGGGCTGCGCAAATACCCCGACTACGCCCCCTTCGCCATCGTCCTGGGCCAGTGCTTCGTCAAAGGCGGCGAAACGGGCCGGCAGATCTGCGCCTCGATCGTCGAAGAACTGCAGACCAGCAACAAAGGCGGGCTCGCGGCCCAGATGCTGCGCCACATTTATGCCGACGGCGATTTCCCTGACATCCAGCCACGCCTGAATCTCGACACTGTGGAACGCGCCATCCGTGCCGCCGTGGTGCAGTGGCCTGACAGCTACGAACTTCGCAGCGACCTCGGCCTTCTCGCCGTGACCATCGGCCGCCGGCAGGTGGCGGCCGACATCATGCGCGGGATGCAGAACAAGTGGTGCCGCAGCACCTGGAAAGGGCGTGAGGACATCGCCATCATGCTCACCACCTCTCCCGCTCCGCCGCGGATCGAGCCCAGCAAGACCACGTCTCTGTAGTGCGGGAGTGGCCTACTGGCCCAGGCTCAGGTACTCGCGCACGGTGTGGTTCAGCGCCCTGCGGGCCGGGGGGAAGCACTCGGCGACTTTTTCAAAAGTCTCCTCCATGGCAAACTCATCCGCCAGCACGTGCTTGCGCGCGGCGTCCAGATGGCTCACCACCACCTGCTCGTAGTAGTCCACATCCGGGGCGCCGCGCCGCTCCGCACGGCGGTGGAGAAAGTCTGGGTAGAGGCAGGTGAGCACCAGGAACTGGTTCGCGCACTGCACGTGCAGGAAGAACTTGTGATGGCGGCTCGCGTTCTCAATCGCCTCCAGGTAGTCCACGCTGTACAGGCTGTCGATGCTGTGGTTGATGTCATCCGGCCCCTTCGTGGGCGAGCAGCCGAAGTCCGCGCAGACGACGGCCATGTAGTCCGCCACCGCCAGCTCCTTGATGCCAAACTCCTTCAGCGAATGCCGGACCACGATGAAGAAGAAGAGCTCCGGGGAAAGCATGGCCGCCTTGCGCGAAAGGATCGCCGCGTCAAAGAGCTTGTCATTGTCCAGGATGATCGGCACCGCCTCGGGGTCGTCCATCATCGCATTGAAGCCCTCTCGTCCGCGCTCCGTCAGCGCCAGGGTGTCTCGAATGAAATTCCAATCCGTCGGGGTGAAACGGAACCAGCAGCCAGGGCGGGGAAAGCGCGTCATGGAGATTAAGTTTGAACTGTCATCTGCCTTTAGCATATCGAATGCCAATTGAGTTGTACCTTTCGACGGGACCTCTCCGGCGTTTGTTCAATCGCTTCAGCACAAGCTTATAAAAGGCTTTGGCGCACCGCGGCTTCGTGCTAAGCAAAGCCATGCCCAGAACCGACGGCCGTACCGCCGACCAGCTCCGCAAAATCGATTATGTACTGGATGTCGCCCCGCACGCCGCGGGCTCCGTCCTCATTGCCTTTGGCAGCACCCGCGTCATCTGCACGGCGTGCATCAATGAAGAAGTGCCGCGCTGGATGAAGGTGCAGAACGTCAAAGGCGGCTGGCTCACCGCCGAGTACTCCATGCTGCCTTACTCCACCCTGGAACGCAAAGATCGTGAAAGCTCACGCGGCAAACCGGATGGCCGGAGCACCGAGATCCAGCGCCTGATCGGCCGCAGCCTACGCGCCGTGGTGGATCTGGAAAAACTGGGGCCGCGCACGCTCTGCGTGGACTGCGATGTGCTGCAGGCCGACGGCGGCACCCGCACCGCCGCCATCACCGGCGCCTGCATCGCCGTGGCCGTGGCCTTCAACCGCCTGCTGGAAAAAGGCAAGATCACCCGCCAGCCGCTCAAAAAGAAAATCGCCGCTGTGAGCGTCGGCATCGTCAATGGCGAAACCCTGCTCGACCTCTGCTACACCGAGGACGCCGCCGCGGATGTGGACAGCAACCTCGTCCTCACCGAAGACGGCGAGTTCGTGGAAATCCAGGGCAGCGGGGAAGAGGCCACCTTCACCGAGGCGCAGCTTCACTCCATGCTTGAGCACGGGCGCAAAGGCATCAAAGAGCTCATCGCCATCCAGGACGCCGCCATCACCAGCGCCATGAAACCGGCTGAAGGCAGGGACCTGCAGAATCTGGCCGCCTTCTTTGGCAAACGCTGAGGGGGGGGAAGTTTGCGATTGTTTGCAATGGTTGGCGGTGGTTTGCAGTTGTTTGGCAAACCACTGCCAAGCATCGTCAACAATCGTCAACAATCGTCAACTCTTGTAAACTCATGCCAACGGCCCTGCTCCTCGATCCCATTTACCAGCAGCATGATCCCGGTCCGGGGCATCCGGAGAGCATCGCGAGGCATGTGGCGGTCACGAAGGCGCTGACGGATTCGGGGCTGGTGGGCAGGACGCAGGTCATCGCGCCGCGTGCGGCGACCGTGGATGAACTGGCGCTATGCCATGACCGGGGCTACATCGCCACGGCCAAAAAGGACGTCGAGTCCGGCCTGGACGATCTCAGCACCGGGGACACCTCCATTTGTGCCAGGTCCTATGACGTGGCGGTGCAGGCGGTGGGGGGTGTCTTGAATGCGGTGGATGCGGTGTTTGCCGGGAAGGCGGCGAACGCCTTCTGCGCGGTGCGGCCGCCCGGACACCACGCCCGCCCTGCGCAGGGGATGGGCTTCTGCCTTTTTAACAACATCGCCATCGCGGCGAGGCATGCGCAGCAGAAGCATGGGGCGCAGAAAGTGGCCATCATCGACTGGGATGTACACCACGGCAACGGCACCCAGGACATCTTCTATGAAGACGGCAGCGTGCTCTTTTGCAGCACGCACCAGAGCCCGCTGTACCCCTTCACCGGCCACGCCAACGAAACCGGCAGCGGCAAGGGCCAGGGCTGCACGCTGAACCTCCCCTTCCCCGCCCGCACCGGCATGAGCACCCTCGGCGCCGCCTTCACCGACCTCGTGCTGCCCGCCATCGACGCCTTCAAACCGGATCTCATCCTCATTTCCGCGGGCTTTGACTCTCGCATCGACGACCCGCTGGGCCAGTTCCGGCTTACCGATGAGGACTTTGTGGCGCTGACCAAGCTCCTGCTCGAAGCTGCCAAAACCCACAGCGGGAGCCGGCTCGTGTCCATCCTGGAGGGCGGCTACAACATTCAGGGGCTCGCGAGCGCCGTGACTCACCATGTGCAGACGCTGCTGCGGGAATAAACAAGCCCAAGTTTCTGCGGCGTTGATAGTTTATTTACACACGCCGCACTTGTCAGAGCACCGCTTTTCTGGTGCCATGTGGCAGCATTCCTAAAAAATCACCATGTCCAACACTCCGCTTCCGCAAGACGACGTCGCCGCCATTGATGAGCTTCGCAAAGTTTACGTCCAGCTCGGCGAGGAGCTGAAGAAAATCATCGTCGGCCAGGACAAGGTCGTCGAGCAGCTGGCGATCTGTCTTTTTGCCCGCGGCCATGCCCTGCTCATGGGCGTGCCCGGCCTGGCCAAGACGCTGCTCATTTCCCGCCTGGCGGAGACGATGTCCCTCAGCTTCAGCCGCATTCAGTTCACCCCGGACCTGATGCCGATGGACATCACCGGGACCGACATCCTGCAGGAGCTGCCCGGCGGCAAACGCGCTTTTGAGTTCGCCAAAGGCCCGGTGTTTGCGAACATCGTGCTGGCCGACGAAATCAACCGCGCGCCCGCCAAGACCCAGGCGGCCATGCTTGAGGCCATGCAGGAGCACAAGGTGACAGTGGCCGGCCGCACGTACACGCTGGACAGCCCGTTCTTTGTTTTGGCGACGCAGAACCCGATCGAGCAGGAGGGGACGTATCCGCTGCCGGAAGCCCAGCTCGACCGCTTCATGTTCATGATCGGGGTGGATTACCCGAGCCGCGCCGAGGAAATCGCCATCGCCCGCAGCACGACGGGCATGAGCCTGCCGAAACTGGAGCACATCCTCCACGGCCCCAAGGTCATTGCCTTCCAGGATCTGGTGCGCCGCGTGCCGGTGCCGGATCATATTTATGAGTTTGCCGTCGATCTCGTGCGCAAAACGCGACCTGCGAGCAGCGAGGCGCCTGCGTGGTTGAAGCCTTTGGTGAGCTGGGGCGCCGGGCCGCGTGCGGTGCAGTATTTGATTTTGGGTGCCAAGGCGCGCGCTGCGTTGTACGGCAGCTACATGGTGCGGCTGGAGGACATCATGGAAGTGGCGGAGCCGGTGCTGAGGCATCGTGTGATGACGACGTTTACGGCGGAGAGCGACGGGGTGAGCAGCAGGGATGTGGCGAAGAGGCTGGTGGATGAGCTGGCGAAGGCGGGGTAATTTTCTTTGCAGACTCGTCCTCGTCCTCCTACTCGAACTCGTCCTCGATCAATCCGCCCCGCCATGTCTGCCCCCCTCTTTGACCACGAAAAGCTCGATGTCTATCAGCTCGAACTCGAGTTTATCTCGTGGCTGACAGATCTCTTTGACGAACTGCGCGAGAAGAAGACGGCACGGCTCACTGAAGTGCTCGATCAGCTTGACCGCGCCAGTCTTTCCCAGCTTCTCAACACCGCCGAGGGAAACGGCAAACGAGTCAGTCAGCTTCGCGCCCGATTTTTCGACGATGCGAGAGGTTCGACGACTGAGTGCGCCGCTTGTTTAGATGCGCTTGTGGCCAAACGAGCGTGTGGGTCGAAGCGAATCGAGCAAGGCAAGGCGATGCTGGTGCGGATTGTGAGCATGCTGACGAAGCTGGTGGATCGATTTGATGACGCATCGGGTGTAGCGAGAGCGCAAGGATCGAGGACGAGTTCGAGTAGGAGGACGAGGACGAAATGGGAGGGTGGCGATCATGGCTGAGGCTTCTCGCTCCTTTCTTGAGTCGGCGGTCCTCTCCCGCCTGATGGCGCTGCCATTGAACGCCCGCCAGGCCATGCTCGGTGGCGTCTCCGGCAAGCACCGCAGTCCCGTGCGAGGGTCATCGCTGGAATTCGCGCAGTATCGCAAATACGTCCCAGGCGACGACATCCGACGCCTGGACTGGCGCACCTGGGGCCGCAGCGACCGTTTCTACATCAAAGAATTCGAGGCCGACACCAACCTCCGCCTCTGCCTCCTCATCGACACCAGCGGCAGCATGAACTACGGCCCGGCTGGAGCCACGCGCTTTGAGTACGCCCGCAAGCTCGCCGGCACGCTGGGCTACATCGCCGCGCAGCAGGGTGATGGCGTGGGCCTTTGGAGCCTCGCGGAAAAACCCGTCGAGATCCCCGCCAAGCGCGGGGCTTCGCACCTCGGTCTGGTGCTGGACCAGATGTCCACCCTCCAGCCCGTCGGCGGCACCACGCTGCTTACGGCACTTCACGACGCCGCTGAAAAAATCCGCCAGCGCGCCCTCGTCATCGTCTTCTCGGATCTCTTCGTGCCGCCCGCCGAGCTCAAGTCCGCCATCCAGCACCTGCGCTTTCGCAAACACGACATCGCCGTCTTCCACCTCCTCGACCAGCAGGAGCTCGACTTCGACTTCGACCGCCCCGCGCGCTTCATCGACATGGAAGGCGGTGAAGCGGTGCTGGCGGACCCGAGCCTCATCGCGCGCAACTACCGTGAGGCGGTGCGGCAGTACATCCACGACATCGACGAACTCGTGCGCACCACCGGGATGGACTACCACCGCGTGAAGCTGCACGAAAAGTATGATGACGTGCTCGCCAGATTTCTTCTGGCGCGCATTCAGAAGAAAGGGGGACGGTGATGAACCCAAGGATGTCACCGCCCAAAGCCTCGTCATTCGCCTGGTTCAATTTCTTCGAAATGCTGCTGGTGATTCTTTTGCTCGCCTCAGGCGGCATGATGCTGGGTTTCGGCTGGGATAACCCGGGCCTTGTCGGTTACGTCCCGGCTGGAATCATTACCATCATTGGAGGCATGGTCTGTGCATGCCTGATCTGGCGAAGGCGAGGCACACAACGCTCCACCTTGCTTGCCTGCATCTTTGTGCAGAACCTGGCGAGCCTGGTCGAAGGCATCTTGAAGTGGCGGGCTCAGGAGGAGGGCGCCCGGTGGCCGATGACGTCGTCACTCCTGGCCGCCTTCATCCTGGCGTTCATGATTGCGGAGGAAATATATCATCGACAGCAATCCGCCAGAGCTGCAGAGCCCGACTCCTCACACCTCACCACGGAAGAAGGGATGATGCCTGAGAAAGCCTTCGCACGCGCTCAGCGTGAAATGCGCCATTCAGACAAGTTTGTTTTGACGACCATGGTGATAACGCTGATGGCGGGATTTTTTGGGCTGCTCAGTCTGGCTTTCCTGGCGGAGCCCCAAGACTTCTGGCTTCTGCTGTTTATCAGCCTCGTATTTCTAGCCACGGGTCTCGTTCAATGGAGGGTTCGCCGGCAACTGAAGCACCTGCGGTCCTTGGTTCCTGATCAGCACAACCCATGACCTTCCTCGTTCCAGCGCTGCTCTTCGCCCTGCCGCTCGCGGCGCTGCCGGTGATCATTCATTTGATCCACCTGTACCGGCGCCGTCAGGTGAAGTGGGCGGCGATGATGTTTCTGCACATGGCGCAGCGGATGAACAAGGGCCTTTCGCGGCTGCGGCAGATTCTCATTCTCGCTTTTCGTGTGCTGGCCGTGGCAGCGATTCTGTTTGTCATCACCCGCCCGATGGCCGGTGGGCTGCTCGGCCTCACGGGCGGCGTGCCGGACACGATCATCATCCTTCTGGACCGCTCCGCCAGCATGGAGCAGCAAAACCTCGCCACCGGCACCAGCAAACGCACGGCTGGCATTGCCAAACTCTCGCAGGCCTTGCGCGACACGGTGGGCACGCGCTCAAAGCTTGTGCTCATCGAAAACGGCCACCTGCAGCCGCAGTTGCTGGAGAAGCCGGAGTCGCTCATCGACCTGCCTCTCACAGGCCCCACGGACACCGCGGCCGATGTGCCGGCGCTGCTGCAGGGTGCGCTGGACTACATCACCAAAAACCAAACCGGCCGCACGGATGTCTGGGTGCTGAGCGATCTGCGCCAGAGCGACTGGGACGCCGCGAGCGGACGGTGGCAGGCGCTGCGCAGCGCCTTCACCACGCTGAAGGGGCTGCGTCTTCACCTGCTCACCTACGCGCAGCCGCCGGCGCAAAACCTTGCCGTCTCCGTGCAGCGCGTCATGCGCAATGAAACCGCCGGGAAGGCCGAGGTGCTGCTGGACCTCCGCATCACGCGTGATGCCTCCTCACACGACCCGCTGGAGCTGCCGCTGCGCTTTGTGATCAATGATGTCAGCACCACGATCAAGGTGGAGATGAAAGACTCCCAGCTCGTGATGCAGGGCCACGCCATTCCCATCGACAAGACCACCAAGCGTGGCTGGGGCCGTGTGGAACTTCCCGCCGACACCTCGCCTGCGGACAACGTCTATCATTTCGTCTTTGATGAACCCGCCGTGCTGCAGTCCGTGATCGTGAGCGATGATGAAACCGAGGCCGCGCCGCTGCAGGCAGCGCTGGAAGCCGCCGCCGACCCCACGCGCAAATACGCCGCCACCGTGCTGCCAGCCGCACGCGCCGCGGAGATTCCCTGGGATGATGTCGCGCTCATCATCTGGCATGCCCCTCTGCCGAAGGCGGATGACTTGATCGCGAAGCAGCTCACCAACCACCTCGCCACCGGCCGCAGCCTTCTTTTCCTGCCCGTTGAATCCGCCACTGGGGAGGCTTTTGGCGGCTTGCACTGGGGGGCGTGGACCACCGAGAGCAAGCCCGCCAGCGTGGAATGGTGGCGCAATGACACTGGCCTTCTGGCCAACACCCGCAGCGGCACGGCCCTGCCCGTAGGCGATCTCGAAATCACCCGGCGCTGCGAGATCCTAGGTGAAGGCACGCCTCTGGCGCGACTGACTGGCAACCTCCCTCTGCTCATGCGTGCGGACCTTCCTGGCGATGGCAATGCGTGGTTCCTCGGCACGCTGCCGGGGTCCGGCTCCTCCAGCCTGGCGCGTGATGGGGTGGTGATGTTCGCGATGCTGCACCGCGCGCTCAATGAGGGTGCGCGCAGCCTCGGCAAAGCGCAGCAGCGCGAGGCCGGCCCCTCCTCCCTCGGCAGCGGCGAGCTGAGCGCCTGGAAGCGAAACGGCCAGCCCGTGCTCACCTCCGAGCAGCCGCTGCGCGCCGGCATCGTCACCAACGCGGACCGCCTCGTTGCGCTGAATCGTCCCCTGAGCGAAGATTCTCCTGAAACACTGGGCAAAACCGCCATCGCGGAACTCTTCACCGGCCTCGACTACCACATCATCGAAGACCAGGTGGAAAACAACGCCAGCCTTGCGAGCGAAATCTGGCGCACGTTCCTCTTCATCATGGCCGTCGCCCTGCTCGGCGAGGCTTTGCTTTGCATGCCGGCGAAGCGCGAACAGATCCCTGCCACCCACTAAATCCTCCTCTTACTCCCTAAACTTCATGCCCGCTCATTTCCAACCACCATCCATCCCTTCCCGGGGAGCAAGAGTATGAGTAGGAGGAGGAGGAGAAAGATTTATTCATGAACCCCACCACATCCCAGCTCGTCTTCAATCCCACGCCTGCCGCCTTTGGCGTCGGGGTGGCGTTTGTCGTCGCGATGGGCGGCCTGGCCTTCATGGCCTGGCGTCGCAGTGGCTACCGTTCCATCATCGGCTGGCTGGAGCTGCTGCGCTTCCTCATTGCCCTCGGAATCGCCATCACTCTGCTGCAGCCGGAGTGGCTGGAAACCTTCAAGCCGCAGACGCGGCCCACGCTCGCGGTGCTGCACGATGTCTCGGGCAGCATGACGACCAAGGACGTCATCGACAAGACGAAGCCGACTGCGGAGCCGCTCTCGCGCGAAGAACTCGCCGAACCCCTGATTGATCCCAAGCTCTGGGCGCCGCTGCAGCAGCGCATGGACGTGGTGATCGAGCCTTTCTCGTCATCGCAGACACCGCCGATTGAAGGCACGGACATTCACGCGGCTCTTGCAGGCGTCCTGGAAAAGCAGCCCAACCTCAAGGCGGTGGTGCTCATCAGCGATGGCGACTGGAACACCGGCGTCGCGCCCTCCCAGGCCACCACCCGCCTGCGAATGCGCGAGGTGCCCGTGTTTGCCGTGCCCACTGGCGCGGAGACGCGCCTGCCGGATGTGGAGCTCAGCAGCTTTGACGTGCCCACCTTCGCCGTCGCCGGCAAGCCGCTGCGCATTCCCTTCACCATCGACAGCTCGCTCCCGCGCGATGAAGCCATTGTGCTGGAGATGAAATCCTCCAGCGGCGAGATCGTCACCAAGGAGATCACGCTGCCGGCCATGAGCCGCTTTCAGGACGCCATCGCCTGGAAGCCGGACAAGCCCGGTGAGGTGAAGCTCACGCTCACGATTCCCAAGACACCCGGCGAGCGCTACCCGGAAAACAACTCGCAGGAGGCGCCCCTTTCCATCCGCAAGGAGCAGCTCCGCGTGCTCGTCATCGAATCCTTCCCGCGCTGGGAGTACCGCTACCTGCGCAATGCGCTGGAGCGCGACCCCGGCGTGGATGTGAGCTGCCTGCTGCTGCATCCCGGCCTCGGCAAGGTCGGTGAAGGCCGCGGTTATTTGAAAACATTCCCCAAAGAAGAAGAGCTGACAAAATACGACGTGGTCTTTCTCGGCGATGTCGGTCTCGCCAAAGGCCAGCTCACCGCGGATCAGTGCACCGCCCTGCAAAAGCTCGTGCGCGATCAGGCGGGCGGCCTGGTTTTCATGCCGGGCTTTCATGGCTTCCAATCAACGCTACAGGAGACCCCCCTGGCGGATCTCCTCCCGGTGGTCTGGGACGCCGCACAGCCCCGCGGCTGGGGCTCTTCCTCGCCGGGCAAGTTTGCCCTCACGGAGGCCGGCAGTCACAGCCTGCTGACGAAGCTCGAAGACAGCGACGAGGCCAGCGCCCGTGTGTGGGCCAGCCTCCCCGGCTTCCAGTGGTATGCCCCTGCCCTGCGTCCCAAGGCCGGCACCGAGGTGCTGGCCACCCACGGCACCGAGTCCAACCAGTTTGGGCGCGTGCCGCTCATCGTCACCAAGACCTACGGCGCGGGCAAAATTCTCTTCATGGGCACGGACGGCGCCTGGCGCTGGCGCAAAGGCGTGGAGGACAAATACCACTACCGCTTCTGGGGCCAGGTGGTGCGCTGGATGGCCTACCAGCGCAACATGAGCAGCGGGGACAAAATGCGCCTCTTCTACTCCCCGGACCGCCCCCGCACCGGAGACGTCCTCACGCTCAACGCCAACGTCATGAGCATCACCGGCGAGCCTTTGCGCGAAGGAGTGGTGATGGCACAAATCGCCGCTCCCAGCGGCAAGGTCAGCAGCATCCGCCTCATGCCCGCCGGTGAGGAGGCCTGGGGGTTGTTTAACGGCATCTTCACCCCCGTGGAACCCGGCGAGCACGTGGTGCAGCTCAGCTGCGCCGAGGCAGGCTCATCCCTGGAAACCAAGATTTCCATCCAGGGCACCAGCCGTGAAAAGCGCGGCCAGCCGGCCCGGCTCGACGTCATGCGCGAGATCTCCCGCTTCACCAAAGGCGAGGTGCTGGATGCCAGCCACCCCGCCGCCGTCCTGGCCGCCATCTCCGCCATTCCCGAACCCGCCGTGCAGGAGCGCCGCCTGCAGCTCTGGTCCCACCCCGCCTGGGCGGGCCTGCTGGTGTTCCTCATGGGCCTTTTCTGGGTAGGAAGAAAGGCCGCCGGAACGTTCTAATCCCCCAATCAAAAGCTCGTCAGAGACGTTTCATCAGGATAACATTCGCCGATTATGAAAACAGAACTGCCGGTCATCCTCGAATCGAAGCTCGCGGATTTTCGCAAGCGCGTCTGGATCGTCAAACTCACCGAGGGGCTGCTGGCGGCCGCTTTCGGGATCGTGTTTTCCTACATCCTGGTCTTCGCGCTGGATCGCGTGATGGAGACGCCGGTCTGGCTGCGCGCCACGCTGCTCATCACGGGCGCCGCCGTGCTGGGGCTGGGCCTGCCGCTGAAGTGGCACCGCTGGGTCTGGCGCCAGCGCAGTCTGGAGGACGCCGCGAGGCTGCTCAAGCGCACCTTCCCACGCCTCGGGGATCAACTGCTGGGCATCGTCGAGCTGGCGCATGTCGAGGCGGGTTCGGCCGGGCGCAGCGAGCGCCTGGTGCAGGCGGCCATGGATCAGGCGGCCGATGCGGTGAAGGACAAGGACTTCACCCATGCCGTGCCGGAGGCGAAACATTTCCAGTGGGGCTGGGCGGCCGGAATCACCGCCATGCTCGCCGTCGCGGCCCTCACCCTCGTGCCCGACGCCGCCTGGAACGCCCTCGCCCGCTGGGCCACGCCCTGGCGGGATGTGGAGCGCTTCACCTTCGCGAAGATCGAGCCCCTGCCAGACCGCCTGGTGGTGCCGTTTGCAGAGCCCTTTGATCTCAAGGTCCAGCTCAACAAGGACACCCGCTGGTCGCCTGCCGCGGCCACGGCCCAGATCAGCGATCAGCCAGCCGTGGTGAGCAGCCTCAAGCAAGGTGCCTATCCCCTGGCGTTTCCGCCTCAAAAGGAAGATGCGGCCCTGTCCCTCTCCCTGGGCGATGTGCGCAAGACCGTGAGCGTCCAGCCCCGCACCCGGCCGGAGCTCACCGCGCTTTCCGTGCGCACCCGCCTGCCGGACTATTTGAAATACAAGACGGAGCCGATGATCGAAGTACGCGGCGGCTCGGTGAGCGTGCTGAAAGGAGCCCAGGCCTCCCTCGAAGCCACCGCATCGCGTGATCTCGCCTCGGCCGAGATGGATGGCGAAGCGGAAAAAGTGTCCGGCACGAAGGTGACCACCCCTTTCCACAAGGTCTCAGCCGACGCTGAAAAGCATGTGATGTGGAAAGACCGCGACGGCCTCACGCCACGCGAACCGCTTGTGTTAAAGATCAACGCCATCGCAGACGAAGCCCCGCGCCTGGCCGCACGGCGTGAAACTCAGGAGCAGGTGGTGCTCGATTCCGAAGTCGTCGTGTTTGATCTCGATGTGCAGGATGACTTCGGCATCCAGCGCACGGGCCTGGAATGGCGCAGCGTCAATGATGACAAGACCAAGGGGGATAAAATTGCCGCCGCCGGCGAGCCCGAAAAGAAGATGCTGTCCTCCAAGGCCACCTTCTGCGCCACCCGTGACGGCGTGGCCCCTCAGACCCTGGAGATCCGCGCCTGGGCGGAGGACTATCTGCCACAGCGCAAGCGCGCCTACTCCACCGCCTTCGTGCTGCACGTGCTGAACAAGACCGACCACGCCCTCTGGCTCACGGAGCAGTTTGGCAAATGGCTCGAAGCCGCGCGCGAAAGCTACGAGCGTGAGCAGCAGCTTCACGCCACCAACAAGGAGCTGCGCGCCCTCAGCCCCGCGGAGCTCGACCGCCCGGAGAACCGCCGCAAGATCGCCCAGCAGGCCAGCGCTGAAAATGCCAATGCCACGCGTCTTGGCATGCTGAACCAAAGCGGCCGCAGCCTGGTGGAGCAGGCCACGCGCAACGACGAATTTGACGCCAAGCGCCTCGAATCCTGGGCCACCATGCTGAAGTCCCTCCAGGACATCTCCGCCAAGCGCATGCCCAGTGTGGCGGACCTGCTGAAGCAGAGCTCCAACGCGCAGGCTGGCAAACCCAGCCAGTCCACCGCCGCCAATCCGCCGTCCAATTCCTCCCAGCAGTCTTCCTCCAAGCCAGGCAAGCCGGGCGAAGGCAAGGCCGGTCAGAGCAAGCCCAGCGCACCGCAGATTGCCAACGGTCCGGACCTTCCCAAGGCTTCGCAGGGCGGCAAGGCCTCCACCGAAGAGCAGAAGAAGGACAACATGCCCGGCATCTCCGACAAGGAGGGCTCCATGAGCAAGGCCGAGCAGCAGCCGGCCGACCCGAACGCGAAGCCCTCGCCGCCCAAGCCCAGCGCCATGAAGCTGCCCACCACGCAGATGGCCGCGGCTCCCGGCGCCAAGAAGAATGACAAGCCGGAGGACAAGCCCCAGGAGCAGCCGCCGGCCTCCCAGGCGCAGAAGAAAATGCAGGATGCGCTCGACGAGCAGAAGCTGCTGCTGGCCGAATTTGCGCGCGTCTCGGATGAACTGGGCTCCATCCTCGCGAGCCTGGAGGCCAGCACTTTTGTGAAACGGCTCAAAGCCGCCTCGCGCCAGCAGCTGGTGGTCTCCAAGGATCTCAACACCAAGACGCTCAGCGCCTTCGGCCTGGAGCGCAAGCCGGTGAAGGATGCGGCCGCCATCGCCGAAAATGAGAAGTCCCAGAGCGAAGTCGTGCGCGTGATCCAGAGCGACCTCGAGGCCTACTTCGCACGGAAGCCCGACATGCATTTCAAGAATATCATCAGCCAGATGAAGGAGACCCAGGTGGTGAAAATGCTCACCTACCTGGGAGACCAGGCCGCGGTGAACCTCAGCGGCAACAGCATGGCGGGCGCCGAATTCTGGGCGGACACCCTGGACCGCTGGGCGGAGGAGATGGTGGCGGCCAGCGAGTGCAAATCCTGCAGCAGTTGCAGCGCGGACAGCCTGCCTCCGGAGATCGTGCTCAAGGTCATGCAGTCTCTGCGCGATGAAATGAAACTGCGCGAAGAAACCCGCGAGCTGGAAAACGCGAAGGCCGCCCTCAAGGAAGGAGAGCACGGAAAAAAATCCGCCATCCTCGCCTCGAAGCAGTTTGGCATCCAGGCCAGCACCCGCGGTGCGTTTGATGACATCCTCCGTCTGCCCCAGGGGAATGAAAAATTTGGCAAGGAGCTCAAGCTGCTCAATGCCGTGATGCATGTGATGGATGAAGCCGCCGGCATTCTCGACAAACCGGACACCGGCGCACCAGCCATCGCCGCGGAGACGGAAGCCATCGAGCTCCTGCTGCAGGCCAAGCGCCAGGGCAAGGGCGGCGGCGGCGGGGGCTCCAATCCGGGCGGCGGCGGCACCGCGGGCGCGGAGAGCGCCGTGGCCGCGCTTTCAGATCTCGGCCCCGGATCCGATGCCGAGACCAATGTCAACGCCCGCCCGGTGGGCCAGGCCACTGGCAAGGCCGGCCGCGAACTGCCCGAAGAATTCAAGACCGGGCTGGACGCCTATTTCAACAAGCTGGAAGCAGGAGGCGCTGGCAAATGATCAAGCTGCTGCTGGTGGCCCTCGTCATCGCCGGTGGAGGCGAAACCCGCGCGCAGATCCCCTCACGCGCCGAGCTGAAGAAGCCTCTTTCCCCAGCGGTGGAGAAGGTGCTGGCGGATTTTGTGCAGTCATGCGTGCCTGAAAAGCACAAGCAGCTCACCGCGCAGATGGCGGACGTCATCCAGGCCATCGACACAGCGGTGAAGCTCTCCCCGGAGGAAAAAACCAGGCTGCAGACGGAGTCCGGCAAGGCCGTGGATGCCACGGTCAAAACGTGGCAGCCGCTCGCCCTGGTGATGATGCGCACCTATCTCTCACGCACCTCCGACGCCGCCGCCATCCGCCACATCGGCATGTGGAAGCCGGACGTGGCAGGCCCCAATGAACCCGTGGAGGACTGGACCCCGCCCGATGAAGACCCTGCGTGGCTTGCCGCGGTGCAGGCCACGCTCGGCGCCGCCCGCTACACCACCTGGCATGAGGCGGATGAGAAGGCGAAGCAGCAGACGGACAAGGAAATCTCCGCCCATCTGGAGCGCTGGGTGCGTGAATCACGCGGGCCCATGAATGAAGACCTCCGCGCCAGGATCGATCTGATGAAGCAAAAGCTCTCGCTCTCGGATGCCCAGGTCAAGGCTTTGAACAAGACGGCGGACGACCTGCTGGACCGGCTCAGCAGCGCCGAAAAAAAGCGCGCCACCGGCATGCTGCGCACTCTCCCGCCGGCGGCCCGGGAAAACATCATGCGCCGCAATTACTTCTCCATCCGTTTTGACCGGCCGCGCGGCGAGGTGTGGGACAAGACCTGGGACGAAGCAGCGGCGAAGGTCCTGTCTTCAGACATGCTCACCCAGTGGCAGAAGACCGACAAGGAGGAGCGCGGCAAGGCGGAGTCCGAGCTGGCGGACATGATCAAGCCTTCCGAACAGCAGGCCGAGCAGCAGATGGAAATGGCCATGGGCGCGGAGATCGACGGCATGGTCCTGTCTCTGAATCTAAGCAAGGAGCGCCAGGACGCGCTGGAGAAGCTGTCGAAACAGGCCATCCAGGAGTCCCTGCGGCAGGCGCGCAAGGGCTGGCTGCAGCAGGCCAAAAACTACTCCTCCAGCGAGCGCAAGCGCGTCCGTGGGAACGTGTATTTCGGCATCAACGAGGACATCCAGGCCATGAAGCTGCCCATCTGGACGCAGGGGGTCAAAAAACTGCTGACCGAGGAGGAGCGCGCGCGCATGACGTCTGAAAACAAGCTGCGCGAGCAGCGCACCGGCCAGGCCATCGCGCGCGCCTGCCTTGCCGAGATGGACAAGCTGGTGTGCCTCAGCCAGGTCCAGCGCTCACAGCTTGAGCCCCTCCTCGCGGAGACCATGCAGCCCCTTCTCGATCAGCGCCGTCAGCAGTACTGGAGCTACAACACCGCCCAGCTTTTTCAGAACGCGGGCAAGGTGAAGGAGGAAAAGGTGCGCGCCATTCTGGATGACGTGCAGTGGGCTCATTGGAAGGAGCTGATCTTTTCCAAGGGCTCCACCTCGCGCAATTCCATGCCGGACACGAACGGCTCCTTCGCCGAGGTGCCTGACATGGAGGCGGCCATTTCGCAGCACCTCTACAAGATGTTTGTGGCGGAGCGCAGCCGGGCACTCGAGGCGATGATGCCGCAGGTCGAGGAAGCCTCCCGCCTGCTCTCCCTGCCCGGGCCGGTCGTCGCACGCCTCACCACCGCGGCCAAAGGCGCGGTGGAGTCCAGTCTGGCCTACTGGCGCCAGTTTGCGGAAAACTTCATCCGCCAGAGCGTTCAGAACGCCACGCCGAAAAACGTCATGCAGGCGCTGGCGGGCACGGAGCGCGCCAGCTTCAGCCGCAATGAAATCCAGCCGCAAAACACCGACATCTGGAAAACCGCCCTCAAGACCACTCTGACCGAATCCCAGCAGAAAACTCTCCAGCAGGCGTCCGATGAACGCCTGCAGTACCGCCTCAAGGCCATGGCCGCCATGAGCGCCTCCGAGCTCGACCGCCGCCGCAGGCTTTCCGCGGATCAATGCGCCAGGATCGAAGACGCCATCCAGCGCGTGCTGGCCGACTATCTGCCGGACATCGAGCGCTACATGTCCTTCCAGTGGTACCTGCAGTACTACTATGCCCTCGTTCCCGTGGCCGGCGTCGCGGAAAAGGAAATGCAGAAGATCCTCACACCGGAGCAGTGGAAGCTCTGCAAGGAACGCGATCTCCCTGACGCCGTGCAGTATTGGGAGGGCATCCAGAACAATCACGAGCAGCGCATGAAGCAGGGCGGACGCGCCAACCCCAACCAGATCATCATCAACGGCGGCATCATGTTTGATCAATGACAAATCAAATGGCGAAACCAGAATGAGGAATGACGAATGAATGACGAAATCTCCACGACAAAACCGCGGCCTGCCGTCCCGCACGACAGCGCCGCGCCATTCGTCATCCGCCATTCGTCATTCCTCATTCTGCTCTGCACCTTTCTCTTCACGCTGAGCACCCTCGCCCAGGACCCCTCACTCCGCTTCGGCGGCGCCATCCCCCAGGAGGTGGAGACCGTCTACGAGCGCGGTCTCGCATGGCTCGCCTCCAAACAGAGCGACTCCGGAAGCTGGCAGGGAGGCCACGATGGCGCCGGCATCGACGGCATCTGCCTCATGGCTTTTCTCGCCAGCGGTGAAGATCCAAACTTCGGCCGCTATGCGCCAAACATCCGCCGCGCGCTGCGTGCCATCATTCGCAGCCAGGATGCGACCAGCGGCTACCTCCCCAACAGCATGTACCATCACGGCTTTGCCATGCTCTCCCTTTCCGAAGCCTATGGCGCCGTGGACGAGTCGCTTCTCTGGGAGGGCGGCAAGCCGGTGCGCTCCATCGGCCAGGCGCTGGATCTCGCCATCCGCTGCGCCTCCACTTCACAGAAGGCCAACCGCTGGGGCGGCTGGCGGTACATGCCCAACTCGACCGATGCGGACACCTCCGTCACCGGAGCCGTGCTTATGGGCCTCCTCGCCGCGCGCAATGCCGGCATGGACGTCCCCGATGAAGTCGTCAACACCGCGCTGGAATACATGCGGCGCAGCACCGGGAAGGACGGCAGCGTCGCCTATTCCGGCGGCTTCGGCGGCTTCGGCGAGTCGATGAACCGCAGCGCCATCGCCACCCTCGTGGCCGCCGTTTCCAAGCACAAGGACAGCGAGGAGTTCAAGGCCACCCTCAAGCACATCACCGACCGCCTGGAGCACTCCGAAGGCGGCTACAAGGAGTACTTCCGCTATTACATGGCCCAGGCCTTGTTCCAGGGCGACTACGTCTCCTGGCAAAAATGGAACGCCGCCACCGCGCGCGTGCTCGGGGAAAGCCAGTCCGCGGACGGCAGCTTTGGCAGCGGCGCCTATGAGACCGGCATGTCCCTTCTGGCCCTGGGGTTAAACTATCGTTTCCTGCCCATCTATGAACGCTAGACATCTCGTCGCTTTCCTGATGCTGGCGGGCATCACCTGCCCCGGCTCCGAGCTGCACTGGCAGAATGGCGAGTGGATCGGCGGTGATTTCGTCGGTTTCGAAAACGGCCAGGCCATCTGGCGCACGCCCATGTTCAGCGAGAACTTCCGGGTGAGCGTGGACGTGCTGAAGCGCGTGAACCGCTTCAAGACGGACGCCCAGACAGACGAAGCCTTCAGCATCCGCCTCGCCGATGGCAGCCGCCTGTTTGGCTCCGTCACAGGACTCGATGCCAGGACCCTGAGCGTGACATCCGCGCGCTTCGGCAGCATCCAGGTGCTGCGCGAGGCCGTCGTCAGCGTGCAGCGCCTGAAAGCCGCCGGAACTCTCCTTTCCACCCTCGCCGGCACTCACGGCTGGACCGAGCCCGCCCCGCCGAACAGCAGCACCGCTGCTCCCAAGGAAAAACTCTGGCGCATGGTTCCGGGCGCGGCTTTGCAGCAGGTGGGCTGGAACCGCCGCGCCACCCTTCCCGTGGAGGCACCGGAGCTGGTGGAGCTGCACTTCACGCTCAGCTCCAGCACGCGGCCTGAGTTTAAACTGGAGCTCAAGACCGCGGATGACGAGCGCGTCATTGTGGAGACGTGGGTCGATGACGTGGTGCTGCAGGGCCGCGTGTTTGAAAGTGTGCAAAAACTCGGCAGCGATTCGCGCCGCATCACGCTCACCCTGTTCTGGAACCGCAAAACAGGCCTGTGCGCCATCTATGGGGCCGACGGCCGGAAGCTCGCCGAAACCAGCAAGGAGCCGGTGGATGCCGCCGAAACCGCAGCGCAGCCGAAAGCCGCGGAAAAGAAACCCGCGCCGAAAGCCGGCGGCGGGCTTTTTGGCGCGCTGCTCGGCGCGGTGAAGGGAGCCGTCCAGGGCCGGGCTGAAGCCGTGGCGCAGGCGCAGGAACAGGCGCGCAATTCCTCCAACACGACAGATGTCAGTCCCACCGGCCTCACCCTGCTCAACAAGGGGCCCAATCTGACTCTGGAGGCCCTGCGCATCCGCGCGTGGGATGGCGTGCTTCCCACCGACATCACCGACGTGCGGCCGCGCATCGAACTGACCGACGGGCATTATCTCAAAGCACGCGCCGTACGCGCAGACTCCGCCACGCTCACAGTGCTCGGCCAGGACGGCAAAGAAACCAGCCTGCCCTGGGACAAGGTTCTGGCTGTGGAAATGCTCACGGAAGCCTCGCCCTTTTTCCAGGCCGCGCAGCCCCTCACGGAGATGTGGTTCACCGATGGAGAATGGATCAATGGCACCCTGCTGCAGGTGCGCAATGACGCGGCCTCCTTCAAAACCACCTTCTCCGAGGCGCCGGTGAATTTCAAGATCACCACGCTCCACCACATGGAGTTCAAAGGTTTCGAAAAAGACGAAAAGAAGACCGATCTGAAATCCCTCGACACCCTCACCATCAACAAAAACATCCTGCACGGCACCCTCGCTGCCGGCGGCGGGGCGCAGCCCCTCTGGAAGCCCTTCGGCGCTCTCAAGCCCGTCGCCATGGTCAGCTCGGGCGAGATGGAGATCACCCGCGCCGTGGCAGAGCAGCCCGCGGGCATGCGCAGCGAGGCCCTGTTCTATCTTAACGACGGCGATGTGGTCCCCGGCAGGCTGCGGGCCATCGATGCAAAACGGGTGGACATCGACTCCGAGGTCGCGGCTGTAAAACACCTCCCCGCCGACAAGCTCCAGGCCATTCAATTCGGCGGAGCCGCTTTGAACCTCGACGGTTTCGAGGATCCCGGCTGGCAGCGTGTGCGCGGCGGTGCCGACCAGGTGCAGCGCATTGGCAAGGCGGAGGTCTCCTTCAATGCCGGCGGTTCATGGGGGCATCCCTCCTTCATGCAGGTCAATGAGATCAACTTCACCCTCCACAACAGCGGTTTCTGCGCCATGCGCATGCGTTTGTTCTGCGACGGCATTAATCCCGCCGCGCCCAGCACCAATCTCCTCTTCGGCCACATGGGCAGCGAGGTCTGCTTCGGCCTCGAATCCAATGGCGATCAAATGGACCGGCAGTTTCGCCTGCGCACCAACGGCTCCGTGCCCGTCCGCATCGCCATGACGGAAGGCACCGTCGAAGTCTTCTTCAATGGCGTCTCCGCGCGCAAGATCGTGCTCAATCCCAAAATGCGCTCCGGCAGCGGCATCATCATCGAGCCCTTCAGCCTCTGGGGAAATGGCGAACGCCCCGTGAAAATCACCTCCTTCAGCGCCCGCATTGCGCCCGGCCGCGTGGCCGTTCCCGTCGTCGATGCACGCGCCCGGGAGAATGCCCTCACCGTCCCCCGCTTCCGCAAGGAAGACCCGCCGCGGCACGCACTGCTCGCCGCAAACGGAGACCTGCTGCGCGGGGTGATCGAGGCCGCCACCGCGGATCACTTTGCCGTCCGCTCCGGAATGGAGACCATTCAAGTCCCGCGCGACCGCGTGAAAGCCGCCGTCTGGCTCATCAAGCCCGCGGACGCCGTCAGTGCCGCCTTCGTCGCCCTCGACAAGAAAGACGAGCCCCCCGTCATCACCCACTGGCTGCTGCTCAACAACGGCGGTCGTCTTGGCTTGAAGGTGAGTCGCTTCGCTGAAGACGCGGTCTTCGGCACCCATCCCCTCCTCGGCGACTGCCGCGTGCCTCTCACCCAGATTTATGTCATCCGCACCACCACGCCTCCTGACAATGCCGCCATGGTGGCCCTCCGGGAATGGAAGCTGAAATTCGCGCCCGAGCCCGTGCTTCCCGCCTCCGGCGGCCAGAGCTCCCCCCTGCTCAATCAGGATGCAAAGCCCTTCACTCTTCCCCTGCTCGGCGGCGGGGATTTTGATCTCGCCAAAGAAAAAGGCAAAGTGATCGTCCTCGACTTCTGGGCCACCTGGTGCGGCCCCTGCATCAAGTCGCTTCCTCAGATGATCGACGAAATGTCGGCCTTTGATAAGCAGCAAGTCCGCTTCGTCGGCATCAACCAGGCCGAAGACAAAGACACCGTGAAAACCTTCCTCGAAACCCGCGGCTGGAAGTTTGAAGTCGCGCTCGATGCCGATCAGCGCGTCGGCCAGAACTTCGGCGTCGAAGGCATCCCTCACACCGTCGTCATCGGCCCCGACGGCAAAGTCGCCTACGTCAAATCCGGCTACGACCCCGAAGGCGCCAAAGAAGTCACGGAAACCGTGAAGAAACTCCTGCAGAAATAGGCCTCACGAAAAGCTCCCGGTTCGCGTTGTCGGCACCTAACATAATGCCAGGCATTTAGTTATTGATCGCGCAGCCCTCGTCTGTAAAAACATAATGCCAGGCATTTAGTTGTTGCCGCCGCCACGTTTCCTTCCATCTTCCGCCCCATGCGCCCCGCCCAATCCCCTCATCCCCAGTCGCCCCCGCTCGAAGAGCAGCTTGTCGGCGTGAATGCCAAAACCGGCCTCTATCCCGGCGCGCGCTCCTGGTCCGGTGGCCGCCACCGCATCCTTGGCAAAGGTCCCCTGGAATCCTACTGCTACCACGTCATGTCACGCACCTGCGGCGGCGAGGTTCATTTCGACGACATCGAAAAAGAAGCCCTCCGCCGCGTCATCTGGCGCATGGCGGAGTTCTCCGGCATCAAGGTCGTCACCTACTGCCTCATGAGCAATCACTTCCACCTCCTCGCCGAGGTGCCCCACCGGCAGACCTGGCTGCAGCGCTTTGAAGGTCCCCACGGCGAGGTGAAGCTCTTCGATCATCTCGCCATCCTCTACAGCCGTGCCTACCTCGCCCTCCTCCGCGAGGAACTCTCCGATCTCCGCTCCCGCGGCCTGACCGTCCTCGCCGATCAGCGCATCGCCGCCCTCAAAAAGCGCTTCTGCGATCTCTCCCTCTTCGTCAAAGAAATCAAAGAGCGTTTCAGCCGCTGGTACAACAAGCGCCATGAACGCAAGGGAACGCTGTGGATGGACCGCTTCAAAAGCGTGCTCGTCGAAGGCAAAGGCGAGCCTCTCCGCACCATGGCCGCCTACATCGATCTCAACCCCGTCCGCGCCGGCCTGTGCCAAGATCCCAAGGACTACCGCTGGTGCGGCTACGCCGAAGCCCTCAGCGGCAGTCGCCGAGCCCAGCGCGGCCTGTGCAAGGCCCTCGGCAAACCCGTGGACGGCTGGCGCTCCGCCGGTGCCGCCGAAGCCTACCGCTGCCTCCTCCACGATGAGGGCCGCGAGGTGCGCGATGCCCAGAACAAAACCGTCATGCGCCGCGGCATCACCCCCGAATCCGCCCGCGCCGTGCTCGCCGCCAAAGGCAAACTCAGCCCCGCCGAGCTCGTTCGCCTCCGCGTGCGCTACTTCACCGACGGCCTCGTCCTCGGCAGCAAGGCGTTCGTCGAAGACATCTTCCAGACCCAGCGGGATCGTTTCGGTCCAAAGCGCAAACACGGCAGTCACCGTATCCCAGAATCACACGCTCCCTTCTACTCCCTGCGACAGTTGCGGCTGCGACCCGTGGAATGATTGCCAGGCAAAAGACGACACGGCAGCCCTGGCGATTCGCAAAGCTCATCCCAGGCACTTGCACTTGCACGTCCGCATGAATCAAAGCGCGCTGCGCCGAACTGTTTTACACCTCCTCCATGTAGAACACTCCCAAATAAAACAGGCGCGATCTTCATTCAGGAAGACCGCGCCTGCGTTGATCTCAATCTCAATCTTAATCTCAAAAAACGAGCGCTGTCCCCGCCGCTGCATGAATGACTCGCATTTCATCCACACAGACGGCGGGGAAGCTACACACCACTAAAAGTTCACACGGATGCCCGCCTTGGCGTACTGCATGCTCTGGTTGCCGAAGTGCCCTTCGTAGCCCACATACGCCGTCACCGCTTTCGCGATCGCGTAGCTCGCGTTCACCTGCGCCACCGCCTGCGTGTTCCCCGTGCTCGCGAAGTTCACCCCGTAGCTCGCTGACGGCACCGACGCCACGTTCACCGCCATCTGGCTCTTCGTGTTCTGCAGGTACTGCTGCACCGACAACGACACTTCCAGGTTGACCCCCCTCCCCGCCAGCTCCGTGCTCCACAGCGCTGACACACCAGCCTCCGCCATGAACCGGTTGTTGTGGTAGCCTCCCACGTTGAGCGCATCGATCGCCCCCGTCTCGTTGAACCCTCCCACCCGCGAGTTCGAGTAGCTCAGCGACACCCGCGGCGCGATCGACACCCCGCCCACTCTCCACCCCTTGTACTGCACCCCCAGGAAGCCCACATAGCTCGTCACATCCGTCGAGCCCGTCACCGTTCCGTTCACCGTCTGCCTCTTGAGGTCCATGCTCTGCTGGTTGAACCCAAAGCTGCCAAAGAACGTGAAGCTCTTCGCCACCACGTAGCGGCCGAACACCATCGCTCCCCAGCCCTCCGAGCTCGCGCTGCCCAAAGACGCACGGATGCTCCCCTGGCTCATGCTCCCGGCGATGCCAAACACATAGTCCTCAGACGCCAGCAGGTTCATCCCCGCGTAGTAGTCATTGCGCGTGGCTTTCGCCGAATCCGGTGTGTTGAGGTTCGCATACGTGTAGCCCATGAACACCGACATCGTCTCCGGCACCTGGCTCAGGCTGTCCTCGCCGATCTCGGCGGGGATGTAGTTCATCGGCGAAACGCGGTCCTGGATGCTGCGCACCAGCACCTGATTGCCCATGAACGCGTAGTCCGCCAGAGAGCCATAGTACTCCGGCGTGTACTTGGCCAGGTCGGCCGAGGAGCCGCCGGCGGCATCGATGATCTGCAAAGCCAGCTGGCCTGCCGTTTTTGACGAGTCGATCTGGTTCTGGCCCACAAAGGCCGCGTTGAAGATCGCCGCTGCCGCGCCGCGCTGATTGTCGGTGGCGCCGAGGTCCGCAAAGGTGTTTGTGGAGCTGTTCAGCCCCGTGGTGGTCAGCAGGCCGGTGTTCACGTCGAGAACAAAGCCGGCCGAATTGGCATTCACCGGGCCCGATCCTGTCGGGTCAAATGTCACCGTCGTAAAGGTGCCGGCGAGAGGAAGGATGGGCACCGTGCCCAGGGGACCGGAGATGATCTGGAATGCGTCGCCTTGCTTCGGCACAAAGCCTCCAAACCCCTGCACGTTCAGCGTGCCGCCAATCGTAAGCGTCGCACCGGGGGCGATGCGCACCTGGTCAAAGTCGGTGCCGCCCACGCCGCCGAGGCCGGCGAGCTGCGCATTAAAGACACCGCCGAGTGTCGGGGCGGGGCCCGCGCCAGTCAGGTCGGTCACGCCAGGCGAGAAGCCGGGAGACAATGTCCCCAGGATAATGACCTTTCCAGTACCGATGAAGGTGATGTTCCCTGCGATCGTCGAGCCCACGGGAAGCACAAAATCATTGCTGCCGATGTTGATGACGCCGCCGGTTTTATCCAGGCTGGTCAGCGTGGTGAAGGTGATCGTGCCGCCGCCGCTCAGGTCCAGGACACTGCCGTTGGCGATGGTGATCGTAGTGCTGTTCAGGGTGGCGCCGCTGCCAATCGTCAGGCCGTTGTCGATCTCCGTGCTCTGTGTGGTCGTCGTGCCGCTGCCCAGCGTGAATGAGCCACCGCTGCCGCCGCTGCTGCCCACCGTGAGGTTGGTGTCAGGAGCATCCAGGATGCCGGTGAAGTTGCCGCCATCCGCCACGATCAGCGCGTTGCCATTCGTATGGATGGTGCCGGAGCCCAGCAGCGTCTGGAAGGTTTCCGTCCCCCCGGGAGTGTAGTCCAGGTTGAGCGTGCCGTTCACCGTCACGGTGGCGGAGTTCAGGATCAGCTCCGGCGCCTTCAGATTGAGAACGCTCTCGGCATTCACCACCACCGTCTCCGCCGCGCTGCTGCCATACAGGTTCACCGTGCCGTTGGTGGTGAGGGTGCCGCTGCCCAGGCTGGTGTTCACCACGGAGCCGTCATTCAGGTTGTAGTTCAGCGCGTTCAGCTTGCCGGGCCCGTTGAGCGTGCCCGTGCTGGTGTAGGATTTCACCGTGTCGTCGGTGGAGCCCAGGTTGATCGTCCCGTCATTGCTGATCGCCGCCATTGCGGAAAGCCCGCCTGCCTTGCTGTCCAGGGTCACCCCGGAGGCAATGTTCACTTCCTTGCTCGCCAGGCTGCCGGTCAGATCCACGCTCCCGCCATTGAAGTTGGTGATGCCCGTGTAGGTGTTGTCTCCCGAAAGCGTAAGCTTGCCGGTGCCCGTCTTGCTGAGGATCGATTCATCGGTGCCGCTGATGACGCCGGAGAAGGTGCTGTCCACATTGGAATACGTGGCCAGCGTGTTGGACTGCAGGTTGATGCTGCCGGCGCCCGAAATGCTGCTCAGCGTTTCATTGCCGCCAAGCAGGAAGGTGGCTCCCGAGGCCACAATGAGATCCGAGGCGTTGGCGATGCGCTCATTGCCGGAGGTGGCCAGCGTGCCCGCGTTCACCGTCGTGTCGCCCGTGTAGGTGTTGGCTCCGGAAAGCGTCAGTTTGCCCTTGCCCTGCTTGGTCAGTGAACCGCCCGTTCCCGCCACAATGCCGCCGTCGCTGATGACTCCCGCCATCGTCGTGTCGCCGTCATTGCCTGCCGTGAGGTTCTTCGCACCGAGGAACACTTGGGAACCCGTCACGCCCGCGATCGACGCAATCGTTTCGCCATCGGCGGTGATGCCGGAGATGTCCAGAACGCCCATGGCGCTGGAGAGATTCACCGCGCTGGAATCCGAAAGCGAACCGCCCGCCGAGAGTGCCAGCGTTCCATCAGAGATGGTGGTGGCACCGGTGTAGGTGTTTGCGCCCGTGAAGGTCATGGTGCCGCTGCCGGTTTTGGTGAAGGACCCGCCCGTCCCGCTGAGGCTGCCCGCCACCGTGGTGTTGTTGGAGTCACCCGCCGTCAGGTTTTTCGCGCCCAGCACCACGGAGGAACCCGCCACGCTGGCGAGAGAGGCCACCGTTTCACTGCCGGCGCTGATGGCCGAGATGTCCAGCTTGCTGCTTGCATCCGTCAGGCTCACCGCGGTGCTGTCTGCCAGAGATCCCGCTCCGGAAAGCGCCAGCGTACCTGCGGCCACGGTCGTGGCGCCGGTGTAGGTGTTCGCCGCCGTCAGCGTCAGCTTGCCGCTGCCGGTCTTGGTGAAGGAGCCGCCGCTGCCGCTGATGACACCTGCCATCGTCGTGTCGCTCGATCCGCCCGCAGTCAGGTTCTTGCTGCCCAGCACCGCCTTCGATCCGCTCACTCCCGCGATCGAGCCGATCGTCTCGCCGCTGGCGTTGATGCCAGAGATGTCAAACGTCCCGCCCGCCCCCGTGATGTTCATGGCAGATGCAGCCGCCAGCGAGCCGCTGCCAGTGAGCGCCAGCGTGCCCGCGCTGATCGTCGTGCCGCCCGAGTAAGTGTTCACGGCTGTCAGCGTCAGTGTGCCACTGCCCTGTTTCGTCAGCGATCCGCTGGTTCCACCGTAGATGCCGCCGTCGCTGATGACACCCGCCACCGTGGTGCTGCTGCTGTCGCCCACCGTCAGGTTCTTCGCACCCAGGCTCACCGTGGTGCTCGTTCCTGCGGTCAGGGAGGCCAGCGTCTGTCCCGTGGCGATCAGACCCGAGATGTCAAAGCTCGTTCCGTTCGCCAGCGTCAGCGCCATCGTGTTCACCAGAGAGCCCGCTGAGGCCAGCGCCAGTCCGCCGCCGTTCACCGTCGTCGCACCCGTGTAGGTGTTCGCACCCGTCAGCACCACGGTGCCCTTGTGCGTGGCATCCCCCAGCGTCAGAGAGCCGTTGGAGATCACCCCGCTCAGCACCGCATAGTCCACATTGGCGGTCGTTCCGCTCAGCGTGGCATCATTCGCCACCACCAGGATCGTACGGTTGTCGTTGTTGAGGTTGATGTTGTTGTTAAACAGCACCTTGTTCGTGGCATACACGGAGCCAAAGACCAGCGCGTTGTTGTTCGGCACAAAGCTGTTCGCCGCCCACTTCATCGTCTGCCCGTTGCTCAGATTCACCGTCAGGTCGCCGTTCACGGCGGCAAAACCTCCGCTGCCAGTCCATTGCAGGCGGTTGCTCTGGGTTCCCACAAAGCGCGTGATGCTCCCTTCCGTCCCGTCCGCCATCAGCACCGCGTCAGACGTCGTCGTGCCCGCCAGGTTGATGTTGCTGTCCCAGTAGATGCCGGAGCCGTCTGTCGCCTGCAGCGTGCCGCCCTGGATGATCGTCTGTCCGGAGTACACATTGGCGCCGTTGAACTGCACCAGCCCGCTCATGATGTGCACATCCGCGCCTGCACCCGAGGGGATCTTGCTCGTGCCGCCGGAGGGAATGATGGACGACGCGCTGTCATCCGCGATCGAGGTGTTGTACGGATTCCCGTTGAAGGTGATGGTATGTCCCGCGCCAGGATCCAGCAGCAGCGTGCCGCCGGTCATCAGAAAGATGTCCGTTCCCACTCCGATCCCGCTCACACCGTCCGTCGTGTTGGCACCGCTCGCTGCCTGCCCCTGCCCGCCACGTGCGCCGTTGCCGTCAAACAACGCGTCTCCCGTGATGTGCAGTGTGGCTCCCGAACGCACAAAGATGGCTCCGCCGAAGCCCGAGCCGCCAGAACCACCGCCGGCCACCGTGTTATAGCCGCTGCCGCCGGCTCCGGCACCGCCGCCAAAGCCTCCCACTCCCCCGCTCCCACCGCTGCCATCCAGGCCGTCCGGACGGCTTCCGGAAAGCTCGCTCCATCCGGAGAAGCTCGGGGTGGGATCAGAGACCGTGGTCACTGCCGGATGGTACGTGCCGTTGACCGTTCGCTCGGTATAAAAGGACGCCGTCGTATTGTAGTTCGCTCCCTGGGGATCCGTGTTTTGCACCGGGTTGCCCTGGTCATCTTCACCCACGTGACGCTGCACCTGGTCATAGTAGGCGGGTGTCGTGCTGACAGACCCCTGGTTGCCAGACACCGGAAGAAGGGCGGAAGGGAGACCCCAGCTCGCTCCCGCGCCGCCTGTACCGCCGGCACCGCCGGCACCGCCACCAGCTCCAAACCCGCCCATGCCGCCGGATCCGCCATTGCCGGCGTCACCACCAGCCGCGCCACCCACTCCAGCCAGCAGAGAGCCCACTCCCGGCTGCCCTCCTGCGCCACCATCGCCACCGCTGCCACCGGGCGCGCCACCAAAGCCAAAGGCGCTGTTCCCGCCCTGGCCGCCGGAGCCTGCCGTGCCTCCATAGCCGATCTGGCCCGCTGCCAGCGCGGTGTCAAAAGTCACCACCGCTGTGATCGCGGACGCGAGGTTGATCACTTTCACCGCCACTTCGGCGGCATCACCGGCTGCCACGTTTGCGGTCAGCGGGTTCGCCGCGTCTGCCGCGGTTTCTGTCGTGCCTGCTGTCAGGTCGATCGTGGCCGCCACCACCGCCGCCAGCAGCAGCGGGTTGCTGCTGCCACCATGCGTGCCGTCGCTGCCGTTTCCGCCGGCACCGCCGAATCCCACGGCGCTGCTGGTCCCGTTCCCGCCGCGGCTGCCGTTTGCGCCGTTGATGTCCGCCAGCATGTCATACGGCGGCGTGTAGCCGTTGCTGCCAGATGCGGCCGCCGCCCCATTGTTGAAGAGATTGTTCAGGGAGCCGCCATACTGCCCCACGCCCCCGTTGCCCCCCTGGACGGTGTTGGAAAGAAAATTCACGTTGTTCAGCGTCACCGTCGCTCCCGTGTTGATGAACAATGCGCCTCCCATCCCCGCTCCGCCGCCGCTGCCGTCTCCCCCATGCGTGGAGAAGTTCTGCAGCGTCACGTCGCTGATGTTCAAGGTTCCCGAGCTCACAAAGTAGCCGGTGCTGCTGTTGCCATCGATGATGCCGTTGCTGTCCGCATCGGCACTGGTGATGCTGTGGGTGCCGGTCAGGATTGTTCCTGGCACGACATCAGCCACCGTTTTCTGCGGCAGCGCTAGATGGAGCGATAAAACCGCCGCAAGCGCCGCTTGCGGGATTTTCTTGAGGTGCGAGTATTTCCTTCTCATGTTTGGTGTGTTTGATATTGAGAATATGTCAATTGTTGACATTTCTAACACTTGCTAATAAATGTAAAATTCATCATCCCGTAAGGCTCGGCTTAGCGTCATAGCTTTGAGCAGAGACGGAAAAACTCCCCCGCTCACGCCTTCGGGTCGCGCCCAAAAATGAAAGATAACCCATTGGGGTTCAATGGTGATGAAGGCTCCCGTGGTGGCCGGTTTTAAGGACAGGAGCGGCCTGCACTGGAAGCGTGCAAAGCCCCCTACCCCCCCTTTCGGATAAGCCATTTCCCGTACATGGAACAGGCGCGACCCCCATGAAAAGGTCGCGCCTGTTGTGGATCAAAGCTGTCTGAGCTGCTCCCCGCCACTGGCTGGATGACTGGCGGTCATCCAGCCGGGCGGCGGAAAGCTTCCAAACCGCTTAGAAGTTGATGCGGATGCCCGCCTTCGCGTACTGCATGCTCTGGTTGCCGAAGTGCCCTTCGTAACCCACATACGCCGTCACCGCTTTCGCGATCGCGTAGCTCGCGTTCACCTGCGCCACCGCCTGCGTGTTCCCCGTCCCTGCGAAGTTCACCCCGTAGCTTGCTGACGGCACCGACGCCACGTTCACCGCCATCTGGCTCTTCGTGTTCTGCAGGTACTGCTGCACCGATGCCGACACTTCCAGGTTGAACCCTCTCCCCGCCAGCTCCGTGCTCCACAGCGCCGACACACCAGCCTCCGCCATGAAACGGTTGTTGTGGTAGCCTCCCACGTTGAGCGCATCAATCGCCCCCGTCTCGTTGAACCCTCCCACCCGCGAGTTCGAGTAGCTCAGCGACACCCGCGGCGCGATCGACACCCCGCCCACTTTCCACCCTTTGTACTGCACCCCCAGGAAGCCCACGTAGCTCGTCACATCCGTCGAGCCCGTCACCGTCCCGTTCACCGTCTGCCTCTTGAGGTCCATGCTCTGCTGGTTGAACCCAAAGCTGCCAAAGAACGTGAAGCTCTTCGCCACCACATAGCGGCCGAACATCATCGCTCCCCAGCCGGTGGAGGTCGCGCTGCCCAGCGCCGCATGAATGCTGCCCTGGCTCATGCTGCCGGCGATGCCAAACACGTAGTCCTCCGACGCCAGCAGGTTCACACCCGCATAGTAGTCGTTGCGCGTGGCTTTCGCCGCGTCCGCCGTGTTGAGGTTGGCATACGTGTAGCCCATGAACACCGACATCGTCTCCGGCACCTGGCTCAGGCTGTCCTCGCCGATCTCGGCGGGGATATAGTTCATCGGCGACACACGGTCCTGGATGCTGCGCACCAGCACCTGGTTGCCCATGAAGGCGTAGTCCGCCAGGGAGCCGTAGTAATCCGGCGTGTACTTGGCCAGGTCGCCCGCCGAGTTGCCAATGGAGTCCGTGATCTGCAGCGCCAGCTTGCCCTCCGTTGTGGACGAGTTGATCTGGTTCTGGTGTCCCGCCGTTGCTACGGCGAAGATGGCGGCCGCGGCAGCCTTCTGGTTGTCGTTGCTTCCCAGATCAGCGTAGCTGCTGGTGGGGCCGTTGAGACCCGTGGTGGTGATTTTACCCGTGTTCAGGTCGAAGACAAAACCCGCGGCGTTCGGGTTCACGACGCCTGTTCCGGTGGGATCATATGTCACCGTGGCAAAACTGCCCGTGAGAGCGATCGAGCCAAAGTGCCCGGCCAGGTCAGCCGTGTTGGTGGAGATCACCTGGAACGAGTTGCCCTGCGCAGGCTGGAAGGCCGGACCCGGAACAGGACTGGTGCCGGAAACATTCAGCGTGCCAGCGACGGTGAGAGATCCAGGAACGCGCTTCTGGTCAAAATCCACGCCGTCCACGCCGGTGTTTGCAGCGAGCTGCACATTGAAAATACTGGCTCCGTTGTCAGCCTGCGCGCCGCCCGGCAGCACCGTGAAGCCCGGGGAGAAACCGGGCGCGATGGTGCCATTGTTGATCACGTGCCCGGTGCCAACGAAGATGATGTTCCCCTGCAGCGTGGAACCCACCGGAATGATGAAGTCATTCGAGCCGATGTTGATGATGGCCGGAGCGTCACCTTTCACGCTGGTCAGGGTGGTGAAGGTGATCGTGCCGCCGCCGCTGAGGTCCAGCGTGCTGCCATTGGCGATGGTGATCGTGGTGCTGTTCAGCGTCGCTCCGCTCTTGATGGTGAGGCCGCTGTCGATCTCGGTGCTCTGCGTGGTGGTCACGCCTCCGCCGAGGGTCAGCCCGCCGCCGCCGCCACCGCCACCGCTGCCGCCGCCCGTGGTGAGCGTGGCGCCGGCAGCGTCCAGCGTGCCGGTGAAGTTGCCGCCGTCCGCCACGATGAGCGCATTGCCGTTGGTATGAATGATGCCGGAGCCCAGAAGAGTCTGGAAGGTTTCCGTGCCAGCCGGCGTGTAGTCGAGGTTCAGCGTGCCGTTGACCGTGACGCTGGCGGAGTTCAGGATCAGCTCAGGAGCCTTGAGGTTCAGCACGCTTGAGGCATTCACCACAATCGTTGCCGCCGCGCTCGTGCCATAGAGATCCACCGTGCCGTTGGTGGTGATCGTGCCCGCGCCCAGGTTGGCATGCACCACCGAACCATCGTTGAGGTTGTAGTTCAACGCGTTCAGCGTGCCGGGACCGTTGATCGTGCCGGTGCTGGTGTAGGATTTGACCGTGTCATCGGTGGACCCAAGGTTGATGGTGCCGTTGTTGGTCAGGTCGGCAGAGGCGGAGAGGCCTCCTGCCTTGCTGTCCAGAATCACGCCGGAGGCCACATTGACCACCTTGCTCTCCAGGCTGCCCGTCAGATCCACGCTGCCGCCGTTGAAGTTGCTCGTCCCGGTGTAGGTGCTGGCTCCCGAAAGCGTCAGCTTGCCGGTTCCTGTCTTGGTGAAGATGGAACTGTCCGTTCCACTCATCACTCCAGAGAAGGTGGTGTCCACATCCGAATTGCTGGTCAGCGAGTTGGACAGCAGGTTGATGCTGCCCGCGCCCGAGATGCTGCTCAGCGTCTCATTGCCGCCAAGCTGGAACGCCGCGCCCGCGGCCACGATGAGGTCCGAGGCGTTGGCAATGCGCTCATTGCCGGAGGTGATCAGCGTGCCCGCTTTCACCGTCGTGTCGCCCGTGTAGGTGTTGGCTCCGGAAAGCGTCAGCTTGCCCGCTCCCTGCTTGGTCAGTGAACCGCCGGTTCCCGCCACGATGCCGCCATCGCTGATGACGCCTGCCATCGTCGTGTCGCTTGCGTCACCCGCCGTCAGATTCTTCGCGCCAAGGAACACCTTGGAGCCTGCCACGCCAGCGATCGACGCAATCGTTTCGCTCGCGGCAGTGATGCCGGAGATGTCCAGCACGCCAGTGGCGCTGCTGAGGTTCACCGCGCTGAGGTCCGAGAGAGAACCGCCCGCCGAGAGTGCCAGCGTACCATCAGAGATGGTGGTGGCACCGGTGTAGGTGTCGGCTCCCGTGAAGGTCGTCGTGCCGCTGCCGGTCTTGGTGAAAGAGCCGCCCGTGCCGCTGATGGTCCCTGCCACCGTCGTGTCCGTGGAATCGCCCGCCGTGAGGTTTTTCGCGCCCAGAACCACGGAGGAACCCGCAACGCTGGCGATGGACGCCACCGTTTCGCTGCTGTCGGTTTTCGCCGAGATGTCAAAGGTGCTGCTCGCATCCGTCATTTTCACCGCACTGGTGTCTGCGATCGAGCCCGCTGCCGAAAGCGCCAGCGTGCCGGCGGCGATGGTCGTGTCGCTCGTGTAGGTGTTGGCTGCGGTCAGCGTCAGTTTGCCGCTGCCGGTCTTGGTCAGGGAGCCGCCGCTGCCGCTGATGACACCTGCCATCGTTGTGTCGGCGCTGCCGCCTGCGGTCAGCTTCTTCGCGCCCAGAACTGCCTGGGAGCCTGCCACGCCCGCGATGGAGCCAATCGTTTCGCCGTCAGCATTGATCGCCGAGATGTCGAAGGTGCCGGTGGCGCCCGTAATGTTCACGGGTGAGGTATCCGCCAGCGAGCCGTCTCCCGCGAGCGCCACTGTGCCGTCGGTGATGGTGGTGGCGCCCGTATAGGTGTTGGCCGCCGTCAGAGTCATGGTACCGCTGCCCTGCTTGGTCACGGAACCGCCGTCACCGCTGATGACACCTGCCACCGTGGTGCTGGTGGAGTCACCCGTCGTGAGATTTTTTGCGCCGAGGACCACGGATGAACCCGTGGCTGCCGTCAGCGAGGCAATGGTCTGGCTGCTGGCACCAATGCCAGAGATGTCAAAGCTGGTGCCGGTGGCGAGATTCACCGCCGTTGAACCGGACAAAGAACCGCTGCCTGAAAGCACCAGACCACCGCCGTTGATCGTGGTGGCGCCGGTGTAGGTGTTTTTTCCTGTCAGCACAACAATGCCGCTGTGACCAAGATCACCGAGGGTCAGCGAACCGTTGGAGATGATGCCGTTCATGACGGCATAGTCGCTGTTGGCCGCGGCCCCGCTGAGGCCCGCGTCGTTCGCTGTCACCAAAATCGTACGGTTCCCGCCGTTGAGATTGATGTTGTTTTGGAAATTCACCACGTCCGTGGAGTAAAGCGAGCCAAACACCAGCGCGCTGCCGGTCGCCACAAAGTTTCCGCTGCCCCAGGTCATCGTCTGGTTGTTGCTGAGCTTGACATTGAGCACGCCGCCAGATGCCGCGAAGCCACCGCTGCCCGTCCACTGCACACGGTTGCTTTGCGTCCCGACATAGCGCGTGAAATCCCCGTTCGACATCAGAACGGCGTCGGGGGAGGCTTTGACGTCGGCAAAGTTGATGTTGCTGTCAAAGTAGATTCCAGTGCCGTCCTGGGCCTGCAACGTGCCGCCCTCAAGGATGGTCTGCCCGGAGTAGAGATTCGTACCGTTGAACTGCACCAGACCGCTCACGATGTGGATGTCCGCTCCCTGGCCTGTCGGCGTGGGGGTGCCCACTCCGGAGGGTACGCTGTCGTCCACGATGGAACTGCCAGAAGGATCGCCGTTGAATGTGATGACGTTGCCGGCACCCGGCGCAAGAATCACCGTCGAGCCCTTCATCATGAACAAATCGGAGCCCCCGGCAGCGCCGCCGGCTCCAGCCGTCGTGCTTCCATCCGCCGCCTGGCCTTTGCCACCATGCGCGCCGTTGCCATCAAACAAGGCGTTGCCAGTGATGGTGAGAGTCGCCCCTGAGCGCACAAAGATAGCACCGCCGTAGCCGCTGCCGCCGCTGCCACCGGCCACGAGCGTTCCTGGGGCGGTGCCGCTCGCTCCCGCGCCTGCGCCAAATCCGCCGCTGCCACCACTGCCCGCTGCACCATCCAGGCCGTCTGGGCGGGAGCCGCCCTGGCTCGCCGCAATCGCTGCCGTGCCGGGAGTCTTGAGGTACTGGATGGTCTTCTCTGGAGAAGTCACCTGAGATGTCACCAGCACGTCGGGAGTCAGAGGATTGTTGTCGTTATCAAAGAAGTAGGGAGTTATCGCAGCCTTGAGATTGGCATCAAGTTCCACCCAGGAGCCATCGGCTGCTGTGTAACCCTTGTCATAGACCGCCGGGACGACGATTGTTTCGTACACAGGATCGACAGCGGCCACGCCTGCGGAAGCTGACCAGCCCGCGCCACCACCACCAAGGCCGCCATTGCCGCCCTTGCCGCCACCGGCACCAAAACCGCCCATGCCGCCGTTGCCACCATCTCCGGCATCGCCGCCGGCAGCCCCTCCGTGATAGGCCGAACCACTCCAGTTGGCCCCCCCCGTTCCACCGTTGCCGCCGTTACCGCCGGCTGCACCGCCAAAACCGAAGCCGCTGTTGCCGCCCATGCCACCTTTGCCAGCGGCTCCGCCCAGGCCGATCTGACCGTCAGACAACGACTTGTCAAAATCGACCAGAGCCGCAATCGAGTTGCCCAGATTAATGCCCGCACTGATCAGGTTCGCCGTGAGGCCGACAGCGACATTTGCCGTAAATGGGTTGGAACCGGCATCCACCACATCAGTCACCCACGCGACCAGGTCCGTGCTGGCCGTCACGGTAGCCAGGATCAAGGACGCGCTGCGGTCACCTCCGTCACCTCCCGCTCCGCCATTGCCACCGGCCCCGCCAAAGCCAGTGAGGCTGTTGGCACCATTGTAACCCTTGGTGCCGGTTGTACCTCCGATGTCGGTAAAGGAGGTTTGGGTCGGCGTGTACCCGTTGGCTCCGCTGGCAGCGGAGGCGCCGGTGTTAAACATGTTGTTCAGTGATCCGCCGACATTTCCCACCCCACCCTGGCCGCCAGTCACGTTGTTGGAGAGGAAGTTGACATTGTTGAGGGTCACCGAGGCTCCCGAATTGATAAACAAAGCTCCCCCCATGCCGGCGCCTCCCCCGCTGCCCGCACCGCCGGTCGTCTGAAAGTTTTGCAGGGTCACGTTGCTGATGTTGAGGCTGCCGGAAGTGACAAAGTAGCCTGTGCCGCTGTTGCCACTGATGGTGCCGCCAGCGCCATCCAGTGTGTTGGCGCCGGTCAATGGAACCCCTGCAAGGGGATCCACCGCGTAGGCCGGTTTCAAGACGAGTGTCAGCGACATGATCGCTGCGAGCGCCGCTCGCGGCACTTTTCGGAATAGGGTGTGTCGTGTTTTCATGGGTATGCACGGGTTCGTGCATCCGCCATCCACAGCTTCCCTCCGCCCGTGTTACCTCCGGACTAAAAAAAAATTTACCCCCCCGCCGTTTTCTGCGCCACCAGCGCCTGTTCCGCCTCTGCCAGCCGCTTTTTGGCCTTGGGCAGAGCCCAGCCAGTCAGCCCGTCTCCCTTCTTTCCACGCTTCTCAAAAACCTGCACCACCTCCCGCAGCAGCGGCGCCGCCTCCGCCGCCCGGTGCTGGTTGATCAATGTTTCCGCCAGATTGGAGACGTCCGCAAACCGCCGCAGCGTGTCCCCCTTTTCCTTGTCCATCATCGCCACCAGCTCCCGCAGCGCCTTCTCAGCGCGGGCGTGCTTTTTCAGCAGCCGCAGCGTCAGGGCGTGCTCGCGCAGGAGGTCTTCGGCCTCGGGCGGCAGGCTGCCGTCCCGCCCTCTCACCCGCTCCAGCCAGGCCTCTCCCATGGCCTCTCCTTCCGCCTTTCGTCCCATGTCGTTCAGGGCGATGATGCAGGCCTCCACCCGAAACAGCGTCATGGCATGCAGCGGGCCCAGCGCCTGATCGCAAACCCGGACGGCATCCCGCAGCAGCGCCAGCCGTTCGTCCAGCCGCCCCCGGCTCAGCAGTGTTTCCGACTGCTTGCGTAGGCACCCGCTGGCAAAATCGTTGTCCGGACCCACCGAGTTCCAGTAGCATTCCAAAGCCGTGGCGGCGGCGCTCACCGCCTCATCCCACAATTCAGCCTCCCGGCACAGCCTGGCCAGCTTGTCATACGTGAATGCCGTGCGCAGATGATCCGGCCCCAGGCGCTGCCGGGCAAACTGGCAGCACTCCCGGCTGAGCTTCAGCCCCTCCTCCCGGCGGCCGGAGTAGAAAACGGCGTCTGCATACAAAAAGTGAGTTTTGACCACAACACCGGGGTCCAAAAAGGTGCTGACATCCGCGGCCGCACCGGCCTCTGCCAGAAGCGCCACTGCCTCCTGCGCCCCGGCCTGCCCTGAGGCGATCAGCGCCTGCGCGAGATCGATCATGATAAAGACCGTCTCCGCATGCTTGTCCCCGAAATAGCGCCGCTTCCAGGCCAGCACCTCACGAAACTCGGCGATGGCCTCCGCGGAACCCAGGTTTAAAAGGGAGGTTTTGGAAACCAGCGCAGCGCGGATCAGCCACACCGCCGGGTCGTCCGGGCCCAGCTGCTTTCTCGCCTCCGCCAGCGCCTCCTGACAGGCGGCGATGGACTCCTTGTTCGAATAGACCAGGGAAATGCCGTTGAGGAGGCTGGCTTTCCTCACCGGGTCTCCCTGAAACTCATGGATGCGCACCAGGAGCTGCTTCCGCATTTCCTCCATGTCAATGTGCCGGCCCTGGCTGAGCTCATCCAGCCCGTTGACCGTGTCCAAAATCATCGCGGAGACCTCCTCCGCCTCCGCCTCGTTCTTCAGCGCCACTTTCTCGGCCTGCTGTGCTATCACCATCTGCCACAGCGCCACCCCCGTGCCCGCCACCAGGGAAAACGAGGTGCCCACGATGGCCAGCGCCGCCGCCTTGTGCCGCAGCGCCAGCTTCCACAGCCTCTCTCCCGTTCCCACCGCCCTGGACTGGATCGGCTGCCCCGCCAGAAAGCGCTCCAGCTCATCCGCCAGAAATCCCGCGCTCGGCAGCCGCCGCGCTGGCTGCTTTTCCAGGCAGCGCAGGATCAGCGTCGCCAGGTCCGGCTGCACACGCTGCAGCGAGCTCGCGGAGACACTCTGCGGCCGCGCTTCTCCGCTCTTCGGCCCCCTCCTCACCGTCAGCTTCCCGCTGGAGCTCAGCTCCGGCTCCTCCTGCGTGATCCGCCTCATCACCTCCACCGCGCTCCCGCCCGTGAACGGAAGCTGGTCCGTCAGCATCTGAAACAGCATCACCCCCAGCGCCCACACATCACTCGCCGTGGTGACTTCCTTCATTTTTCCCGCCGCCTGCTCCGGGCTCATGTAGTGCGGTGTGCCCACATGCGCGTTGCTCCGTGTCAGTTGAAACTCCGCGTCCAGCAGCTTCGCCAGCCCAAAGTCGGACAGCATCGGCCTCCCCGCCACATCCAGCAGGATGTTCGCCGGCTTCAGGTCACGATGCAGCACCCCGCGCTCGTGCGCATGCTGCACCGCACGCGCGATCTTCACCATGAACGTCGCCGCCTCCCGGTCAGGCATGATCCCCCGCTTTTTCAACCGTTCCGCCAGCGATCCCCCCTCCGCCAGCCTCATCGTGAAATACGGCATCCCATCCTCCTCGCCGCTCTCATAGATCGGCACGATGTCCGGGTGGTCCAGCTGCGCGATGGCCTGCGTCTCCGCCTTGAACCGCGCCGCCTCCTCCCGTGTGGCAAAGTGCGCATGCCTCACCACTTTCAAGGCCACCACCCGCTTCAGCTTCAGGTCCTCCGCTTCATACACGATGCCCATCCCCCCGCTGGCGATCTCCCTCACCAGCCGGTAGCCCGCAAACTCACACGGCAGGCTCAGCGTGCGCACTGACGCAGCCGCCTCCGGCCCGCCTTCCGCCGCCACCTCCAGCCCCTCCTGCAGCAGGCACACCAGGCACACACCGTCCCGCTCCAGCCGTCCGGAGCAGACGGGGCAGTAGGGGGACTGGTGGTCAGCAGGACTCATCATCACCTTTGATACTTCAACGCCCGGTCTCTTTTTCCACCAGGCGGTCCATTTCTGTGCGCTGCAGGATTCGGGCCGCCTTTTCCATGAAGGGCCCGGCCACCCGCGGATTTTCACTCCTCTTTTGTTCGCAGGCAACGATGAGCCGCCGGGCGAGCATCCCCGCCTCATGGGCTCGGCCGCGTTCCAGCAGGGCGTCTGCCAGGGGCAGAAAGCGTGCGAGGGAGGGGAGATCGTCGGGCAGCCGTGTCATCAAGGCCGGAAGCTCCTGCAACAAGGTGCTCGCGTCCGCGGTGCGGCCCATTTTCAGAAGCGTCAGGGACTGCTGGACGAGCAGGCCCGCAGCCTCGGGCGGCAGCAGGCCTCCGATCAACCGCACACGCTCCAGCCAGGAGCGGCCCAGTGCCTGCGACTCCGCATCCTGTCCCATCTGGCGCAATGTGGCCAGCAGGGCCTCCACCCGCAGCAGCGTGTAGTCATGGACCGGTCCAAGCTGCTGATCGCACACCTTCACCTCGCTGCGCAGCAGTTCCAGGTTGCCGGCGGGATCACCCGACTTCACCAGCGTCTGACTCAGGGCTTTGACAGTGGCCTTGGCCCTCACATAATCCGGCCCCACCGTGTGCCAGTAGATGTCCATCGCACGCCGCCCGCACTGGATCGACTCCCGCACCAGTCCCTCGTCGCGGCAGTGCTTTGCCAGACGTCCATAAGCACGGCCGGTGATCGAATGTCCGGCGCCGTACTTTTCCATGGCGAAGGCGCAGGTTTCACGTCCCAGGTTTAAAGCCTCCGTCTTTCTTCCCAGGCCGTAAATCGCCGTCATCAGCTCAATGCGCCCCACAATGATGTCGAAGTCATCAGCCTTCTTTTTGTAGTTCACCAGACACGACAGCAGCAGCGCCTCGGCCTCCTGCAGAGCTTCCCGGCTTTTCACCTCCTGCACCAGCTCCTCAGCCAGCGCAAATTTGGTTTTGTAGATCTGCGCGTCATCCGCAGCCAGGTGCGACTCCTGCCAGGCAATGACCCGGCGCAGTTCATCGCGGGATTCCCGGCCCTGCGTGCTTGCAGCATCGGTCATGTGCATCTCTTTCAGCGCCACCCTGTAGCGCATGCACCACAGCAGCGGATCGTCGGCGTCCGGCCGGGCCTCCATCTCCGCCAGCGCTTCATGGTAGATCTGCAGGTCCGCCGGCTTGTTCAGGAATCTGGACATCTCCTCCAGCATCGCCGCCTTGCGTCTCGGATCGCCCTGAAACCCGCTCACTCGTTGCAGCAGTTCCACCCGCACCTGCTCCGGGCCCACGCCGCGGCCCATCAAATGCTCGTCCGTGTCATGCACCGCCCCCAGGATGATGGACGCGATCTCGTCCGACTCTTGTTTTTGCTTCAGTGCGACACGTTCCGCCGCACGCGCCTTCACCGCCTGATAGACCGCCACCACGCTGCCCACGATCAGCGAAGCTGAGACGCCGAGGATCGCCAGCGTGGCCGCCTTGTTGCGCAGCGTCAGCTTCCACAGTCGCTCAAACGAGCCCACGGAACGCGACTGAATCGGCTGGCCGGCCAAAAACCGCTCCAGTTCATCCGCCAGAAACCCCGCGCTCGGCAGCCGCCGCGCCGGCTGCTTTTCCAGGCAGCGCAAAATCAAGGTCGCCAGATCCGGCTGCACTCGCCTCAGGGTGCTCGCAGAGACATTTTGCGGCCTCACTTCACTGGATTTCGGCTCCTTCCTTGCTGTCAGCTTTCCCGTGGAGCTGATCTCCGGCTCCTCCTGCGTGATCCGCCTCATCACCTCCACCGCGCTCCCTCCGGTGAAGGGGAGCTGGTCTGTGAGCATCTGGTATAAGATGACACCCAGCGCCCACACATCACTGGCCGTTGTCACCTGCTTCGATTTCCCCGCCGCCTGCTCCGGGCTCATGTAGTGCGGCGTGCCCACATGCGCGTTGCTTCGCGTCAGTTGAAATTCCGCGTCCAGCAGCTTCGCCAGCCCAAAGTCGGACAGCATCGGTTTTCCCGCCACATCCAGCAGGATGTTCGCCGGCTTCAAGTCCCGATGCAGCACCCCGTGCTCGTGCGCATGCTGCACCGCACGCGCGATCTTCACCATGAACGTCGCCGCCTCCCGGTCAGGCATGATCCCCCGCTTCTTCAACCGTTCCGCCAGCGATCCCCCCTCCGCCAGCCGCATCGTGAAATATGGCATCCCATCCTCCTCGCCGCTCTCATAGATCGGCACGATGTCCGGGTGGTCCAGCTGGGCGATGGCCTGCGTCTCCGCCCTGAACCGCGCCGCCTCCTCCCGTGTGGCGAAGTGCGCGTGACGCACCACCTTGAGGGCGACGACGCGCTTGAGTTTGAGATCCTCCGCTTCATACACGATCCCCATCCCCCCGCTGGCGATCTCCCTCACCAGCCGGTAGCCCGCAAACTCACATGGCAGCGT
Organism: Prosthecobacter sp.; assembly: GCF_044227185.1. Taxonomy (GTDB): domain Bacteria; phylum Verrucomicrobiota; class Verrucomicrobiia; order Verrucomicrobiales; family Verrucomicrobiaceae; genus Prosthecobacter. The sequence continues at coordinate 124,129 of NZ_JBGAFO010000017.1, forward strand.
CAAGGACCTCGTGGACGGCGCAGCCCCTGCCTCATCCTCCTCCGCCCCGGGCTCCAGCCCCTCCTGCAGCAGGCACACCAGGCAGACGCCGTCCCGCTCCAGCCGTCCGGAGCAGACGGGGCAGTGGGGTGGCTCGGGGGTGGGGGCGGCGGCGCTCATGCAGAGGGATGAAATAGACGGTTCCAAGGCGCCTCACGCAGCCATGGACAGCAGGCTCACCAGATAGCGCAGCTCGTCGTCCACCTCTTCATCCTTTGAAACAATGCTTCTCACCTCCATGCGCAGCAAGACCCCAAAACGCCGCCGCAGGTCCGTGGCGGCCTTGCGCACCGCGCCATGAGACATCCCATGCCGGCCCGCCATTTCCTCCCAGTCCGGCCCCTCGCCATGGCTGGCAAAGGTCCGCTGCCGCAGTTCCAGCAAAAACTCGCTGCGCTCCCGCTGCTTCAGCTCCTCCTCCAGGCGCTTCATCACATGATCCACCAGCGCACGCGCCCAGCCGCGGTCAAACGCTTTGTCCGGGGACTGCCCCTCCACGAGCGCCGGGTCCTCCATCTCCCCCTCCACCACATCCAGTGACAGCAGTGTCGCGCCACCTCCGCGTTTGGCCGCCTGGCTGCGGTGGCGTTCGTTGTGCAGCCAGTTCGTGAAGCAGCGCAGCAGAAAGCTCCGAAACCGCACCTCCCCCCGCTGCACGTTCCTCAGCATGTCGCTCGACAGCAGATGCTCGAAAAAACCCTGCACCTCATCCGAAGCCTCTTCGTGCGAAGAACCCCGCTGCCGCGCAAACACATACAACGGCCGCCAGTACGCCCGCGCCAGCCTTTCCAGCCCGGCCAGCACATCCTCCTCCTGCTTCGCCGCCTGGATCATCGACCACAGGGTCACGGGAAACAGCCCGCTGTTCCCTGCGAGCTGACTCGCAGGGTGTGAATGATTGGGAGCGGACAGGTGCGATTCCATCATCCTTAAGCAGCCAGAGAGACTAATTCCTTTGAAAATTTAAACAACATCGGTTCATCAGGAAAGGATGCTGTTGTAAGAAGAACGCAAGACGATGCCTCCCCTATCGGACCTTCCCACTCTCGACAAACAGCACCTCTGGCACCCCTTTACCCCCATGCGCCAGTGGTGTGCGCCAGACCACACCCCCCTCATGCTCGTCCAGGGCCGCGGCTGCACCCTGCGCGACCAGTTCGGCCGGGAGTACCTCGACGGCAACGCCTCCATCTGGACCAACATCCACGGCCACGCCCATCCCGCCATCAATGCCGCCATCGTCGCCCAGCTAGGCCGGGTGGCCCACACCTCCTTCCTCGGCTTCACCCACGAGCCCGCCATCAGGCTTGCAAAGGAGCTCGTCGAGCTCCTCCCCGGCAGCAAAATCACCCGCGCCTTCTTCACCGACAACGGCTCCACCGCCATCGAGTCCGCCGTCCGCATGGCCCTGCAGTACTGGAAGCAGAACGGCCGGCCGCAGCGCGACACCCTCATCGCCTTTGACCGCGCCTACCACGGCGACACCCTCGGCGCCGCCAGTCTCGGCGGCATCCCTCTTTTCAAGGGCAGCGGCAACGACTTCGGCTACCGCGTCATCACCGTTCCGAGTCTCGACTCCTTGACCGCCGATGACCGCTCCCGCATCGCCGCCGTCGTCATCGAACCCCTCATCCAGGGCGCCGCCGGCATGCGCCTCTGGCCCCAGGGCATGCTCAAAAATCTGGACGCCTGGTGCTCCGCGCAGGACGTCTTCCTCATCCTGGATGAAGTCATGACCGGTTTTGGTCGCACCGGCAAAATGTTCGCCTGCCAGCACGAAGACGTCGTCCCCGACTTCCTCTGCCTCGCCAAAGGTCTCACCGGCGGTTACCTCCCCCTCGCCGTCACCCTCACCACCGAGCGCGTCTTTGACGGCTTCCTCGGCGAACCCCACGAAGGCCGCACCTTCTTCTACGGCCACAGCTACGCCGGCAGCCAGCTCGGCTGCGCCGCCGCCCTCGCCAGCCTCCAAATCTTCCGCGATGAGCACCTCCTGGAACAGCTCCCCGCCAAAATCGCCCGAATGGGCGAACTGATGGCGGATCTCCCCGGCTACCGCCAGTGCGGCATGATCGCCGCCATCACCCTCGACTCCCCCGACCCCGGCCTCGGCGCAAAGGTCTGCCTCGCCGCCCGCAGCCACGGCCTCCTCACCCGCCCCATCGCCAACACCATCGTCCTCATGCCCCCCCTCTGCATCACCCTGGAGGAAATCGACCGCATGGTGGCGGCTCTCCGCGCAGCCTTGGTGGAGGTTAGGCCACCGGCGTGCCAAACATCTTAAACAGCAGGTACCCCAGCAGCGCGGTGACCGGGATGGTCAGGACCCAAGCCCAGATGATACGTGTGACGACTCCCCATTTGATGGCGTTGAGGCGCTTCGCCGCGCCCACGCCCATGATGCTCGTGGTGATGGCATGCGTCGTGGAAACCGGCATGCCGTAGTGAGCTGCCGCGAGCAGCACCGTGGCCGCGGTCGTCTCCGCCGCAAACCCGTGCACCGGCTGCAGTTTCACCAGCTTGTGGCCCAGCGTCTTGATGATCCGCCAGCCGCCGGCCGCCGTCCCGGCCGCCATGACCAGGGCGCAGGTCACCTTGATCCAGACCGGGATCTGATCGCTCTTCGCCCCCAGCGAATCAATGCGGAGGAAGCCCAGCCAGTCCGGAATATTCGCCAGGTCGCCGGCCTTGGTCCCTGCCACCAGCGCCAGGGCGATGATCCCCATCGTCTTCTGCGCATCGTTCATCCCATGGCTGAACCCCATGCCGGCCGCGCTGACGATCTGCAGCTTGCCAAACCAGGCGCCAACCATGCGCGGCTTCAGCCATCCAAAAAAATGATTCAACGTCGAGATCAGCAGGTACAAAAATGACATGATCAGGAACCCGAGCACAAGCCCGGCAAGCGGAGAACTGACCATGGGCACCACCACCTTGTAAAGAATGCCGCTGCCGTCATACCAGTGCTTGCCCGCTTCCGGCGCCTTGGACCAGATGAGCACGGACCAGTTGCCGCTCGCGGTCGCCAGCGTGGCTCCCGCCAGCCCTCCCACCAGCGCGTGGCTGGAGCTCGAAGGCAGGCCAAACCACCAGGTGATCAGGTTCCAGATGATGCCGCCCACCAGCGCGCAGATGATCGTCTGCGCGGTGACATACGCGGAGTCCACCAGCCCGGAGGAAATCGTCTTTGCCACCGCCGTGCCAAACAGCGCGCCGACCAGGTTCGTCAAGGCGGCCAGGGCAATCGCCATGCGCGGCGTCAGCACCTTCGTGGACACCACGGTCGCGATGGAGTTGGCGGTGTCGTGGAAGCCGTTGATGTACTCGAAGATCAACGCCACCAGCACCACGGAAAGAACGAGGGTCATGCGCGGTGGGCGTTCAGGAGTTCTTTAACACGATGTGGGCCACCACGTTTCCGGCGTCACGGCAGCGGTCCACCACCTTCTCCATCAGGTCGTAGAGGTCCTTCAGGATGATGACCCTGACCGCGTCCTTTTCCGCGGTGTAAAGGTCACGCAGGCAGTCCACCATCAGCTTGTCCGCCTCGCCCTCGACCTGCTGGATCTTTTCATTCAGGTCTTTGACGCGTTCCAGATGCAGCTTTCTGCGCAGCTCAATGACCATGGTGAGAACGACTTCGGCCGCCGCGTCCATCAGCTTCACCTGCCGGGAGAAATCCGCCCCGGTCAGCCGGCCCTGGCAGATCAGCAGCCGCTCGGCGATTTTTTCGACCGTCTTGGGAATCTTGTACAGCGCATTGGAGAGGGCCTCGATGTCCTCCCGCTCCAGCTCCGTCACGAAGGTCTTGCACAGCGCCTCGTCGATCTGCTGGGTGATCTTCTTGTCCTCACGCCGCGCTGCGACGAAGGCGTCCAGGTTCTGCGGGGCGGTGGCATCGGAAAGCAGCTTGTGCAGGGACTGGACGCTCTGCCGGGCATGACTGGCGCTGGATTCCAGCAGATCATAAAACACGTCTGATTTGCCGAGTATTTTTTGAAAAGAAATCATGATGGGAAGGCCCGCCCGTGGACGGGGCCGCAGTTAGAGCGAGCAGCCCCAGGGCTGTCAAGACAACCAGACCGCGCCAATGTGACGAAACCGTCACAATTATTCCCTCCCGCAGAACGACAAAAAACCCACCAACGGCGGAACCGAGGGTGGGTTTTTTGTAGATTGGCAGTTTTGGGGGGGGAAACTAGCTGCTGGACACAGCATCAGCGCCACGCTCGCCGGTACGGATGCGGATGGCGTCAAGCACCGCGCTGACGAAGACCTTGCCGTCACCGATCTTGCCCGTGTTGGCCGCCTTGACGATGGCGTCAACCACAGCGTCGGCCCGGCTGTCGTCCACGACGACCTCAATCTTCACTTTCGGGAGGAAATCGACGGTGTATTCACTGCCACGGTAGATCTCGGTATGGCCCTTCTGGCGGCCAAATCCCTTGACCTCCACAACAGTCATTCCCTCGACTCCGACTTCAGAGAGCGCCTCTTTGACATCCTCCAGTTTGAACGGTTTGATGATCGCTTCGACTTTTTTCATGGTTAACGGCAATTAGTAGTGTGGTTCACGAATTGCAACGATCAGAACCGTGGGAAGATGTTTTTTCCTGGTCCAATCTTTTGCGAATGGAGGTTTAAGCCGGAAGCGTGCCAACTCCCCAGTTCATTTCTTTCCCATGCCGAATTCCGCTCCTCCTTAGAGGAGTGCCGTATTGCAAACCTCCGGCCTCTCGCTTACCTCGCCCCATGCTCCGCACTGCCGCGCTTCTGGCCTTCTCCTTCTTTTGCCTCTCGCTGCCATCCCCGGCCCAGGACGGCGCGGTGGAGCTGAAGCTGCGCTGGGTGCCCGGCATGACCTACCTCCAGGAGTCTGATACGGAGACCACCAACTTTCTCACCGTCCTTGGCAAGGCCACGGACCAGAAGCTGAGCCTGCAGCAGACCACTTCCATCACCGTCAAACAAAACGCCTCCGGCCAGACCGAGGCCGCCGTCCTCATCCAGTCCCTCGTGGGTGAAATGAGCTTTGAAGGCAAAAACTACGCCTTTGACTCCAAAAATCCCGGGTCCTCCAGCCCCCAGCTCCGGCAGACCCTGGGCGGTGCCGCCGGCAAGGGCTTCACCCTCGTTTATAGCGACAAGGGCGAATTCCTCGACGCCAAAGACCTCGGCTCCATGGTCACCGGCGATGTCGAGCCTGATCTCACCTCCATCGCCACCGCCCGCCAGCTCGCCGCGCTCTACCGCCGCTCCCTGGAGATGGGCCTGCCCAAAATCCCCGTCCGCCCCGGGGACAAATGGATCACCGACGAGTTCGTCGTCTTCCCCCAGGCCGGTACCGTTCAGGTGAAGCTGAACGCCAAGTTCGACGGCATCGTGGACCGCGAAGGCCACCGCCAGGCCCAGATCTCCTTTGAGGGCACCATGAAATCCCGGCCTGACAAGGACAGCCAGGGGCGCGAGGTCACCACCGAGCGCCCCGTCACCCTCGGGGACAATTCCAAGGCCAACGGCCACGTCTTCTTTGACCTCGAAACCAAGACCATCTCCCTGGCCGTCTTCGCCGCCTCCATTCAGCTCAAAGTGGAGGGCAGGCCCATGCCCGTCCATCAGCAGGTCACCACCCGCCTCGTGTCCATGAAGCCCACGGCGGAGGCCCAGCCGGTCAAACCGTGATCAGCTCGCCCATGTGGGCCGCGTCATAGCCGGGCAGCTCGCCGATCAGCCGCCGGTGCGCCTGGCTGCGCAGCAGCCGGATGAGCGCCTGAACCCGCGGGTCACGCTCCATCGCGGCAGAAAAGCAGAGGTCGAGCGACTCCTTCCGCACCGGCAGAAAACGCAGCCCGGCATCCTCCGCACAGAGCCTCACGCACACCCCCGCCTCCGCCCAGCCGCCGCGCACCGCCTCCACCACCGCCTGATGACTGAACATGACGTGCCTGGAGGACTGCGGCTCGCCGAGCAGATCCTCCAGACACTCGCGTGCCGCCGAGCCCGGCTCGCGCACCGCCCAGCGGCGCACCTGCCGCTTGCAGGCCGAAATGGTCCGTGTGTGGTTCAGCGCCGGCAGCGCGATGCCCTCCTGCCATTCCGCGATGCGCAGCAGGCGGTAGCCGCCGCCGAGTTTTTCCCGCACGGTCTGCGCATTGAGTTCCGGCTCCTCCTTGGTGGAGCGGTGCAGCGCCGCCACATGCACCAGCCCCTGCTGCAGGAGCCCCAGCGCCGCGCCGCCGCCCCGTGTGAAGGCCAGCAGCCGGAAGCCCGAAGCCGCCGCGTATTCCGCCGCCAGCAGCCCCGCCGCGGGGTCACAGCCGGCCAGCACCAGCGTCTGCCGGGGATCCCACGCGCCGCGCTCATTGAGCACCTTCTCCCGGCAGAAGCCGTCATGCGCCCACGAACTGCCCGCCAGCGTCTCCACCGGATAAAGCCACCTGCAGCCGCCGACCTCCGCCTCCCAGTACCGGTCCTTCCCCAGCAGCGGTTCCCAGGCCCAGGCCACCTCTCCAGGCTGCGCGCCGCCGCTCCCCGGCCCGAACAGCTCCTCCACACTGCAGTCGAGCGCCTGCGCCACCGCCAGGGCCGCCGTGACGGAAGGCGTCAGCCGCCCCGCCTCAATGGCGCTCACGGAACTGCGCGGCATCCCCGCCCGCACCGACAGGTCATCCTGCGACCAGCCACGCGCCCTGCGCCGCGCCGCCACGGGATGCTGCATTGATCTGGCCGCTGACATGATGCTGTCAAAGTGCGGTGGAATCCCAGCGGAGTCAATCCGCCAGCAGCATGGCCTCCACTCTCTGTTTTGCACCCGCGCGTACTTCGCTTAACAACCAGCCGCTCCCTATGAACGTCCACATTCTCCAGCACGTCCCCTTTGAAGGCATCGGCAGCATGGAGCCCTGGCTGCGGGAGCGGGCGGCCAGTCTCAGCAGCACCCGTTTCTTTGAACCCTGGACCCTGCCCGCCATTGACAACCTGGACCTGATCATCGCCATGGGTGGGCCCATGAGCGTGAACGACGAGGCCGAGCTGCCCTGGCTGGTGGATGAGAAACAATTCATCCGCGACGCCATCCAGCGCGGCGTCCCGGTGCTGGGCATCTGCCTGGGCGCTCAACTCATCGCCAGTGCCCTCGGCGCCCGTGTTTACCAGGGAAAACAGCGCGAGATCGGCTGGTTTGACATCGAGGCTGTGCCGCACGCCGGCTCCGCCTTTGCCTTTCCCAAAACCATGCGTGTCTTCCACTGGCACGGCGAGACTTTCGACCTGCCCGCGGGCGCGGTCCATCTCGCGCGGAGCGCAGCCTGCGAACATCAGGCTTTTCAGGTCGGGGCAAACGTCATCGGCCTGCAGTTCCATCTGGAAACCACGCCCCAAAGCGCCGACGCCATGATCACGCATTGCAGGGATGAACTGGTGGAGGCCGCCTTTGTGCAGTCGGAATCCTCGCTCCGGGCCGTGCCTGCGGCCTCTTATGAGCGCATCAACTCCCTGATGGGAGAGGTTCTGGACTACCTTGTGGGGCCCGCCTGACCGGCCATGCCGGTGAATGAATGCTTTTCATGCCGGAGATGAACCTTCCGACGGCGATGCCTGGTCTTTTTGCTTGTGACATTATCATGTCTTAATTATGACATGATCATGTCATTCCCACGCTTTCTCCCCTCGTTGTTTTTGACGGCTTGTCTTTCCGCCGCATTGCAGGCTGCGGAGCCTCAGCCATTTGAACTCGGGGAGGTCGTGATCACGGCCGATGCGGAAACCGGCGCGGATGCGATGGCCAGCCGCATCCGCGCTGACGACATCCGCAAATTTGAACGAAAGGATCTATCGGAGGCGCTGCGGCTCAGCCCCGGCGTGATCACCAACAACAACGGCCCCCGTAACGAAGCCGGCGCCTATGTGCGCGGCTTTGATCTGCGCCAGACCCCCATCTTCATCGACGGGATTCCGGTGTATGTGCCTTATGACGGCTACGTGGACCTGCAGCGCTTCACCACGGCGGACGTGGCGGACATCAAGGTGTCCAAAGGTTTCAGTTCCGCGACCTATGGAGCCAACACGCTCGGCGGCGCGATCAACATCGTCACGCGCAAGCCGCAAAAGGCTTTTGAAGGGGACCTGCTTGGCGGCTGGATGCAGCAGGGAGGCTATCAGTCCGCTCTGAATGCCGGCTTCCGCAACGAGCACTGGTACCTGCAGCTCGGCGGCTCCTTTTTGTCCCAGCACAGTTATCCCATGTCGAAGAGCTTTGCCCCGACACCCAACGAGAATGGCGGGAATCGTGACAACGCCTACCGCCAGGACTGGCGGGTGAGCGCCAAAATCGGCTACATGCCGAACAAGACGGATGAGTACGCGCTGGGCTATATTTTGCAGCGCGGGGAGAAAGGGAACCCGGTGTATGCGGGCACGCTGCCGCCAGCGCAGCAGCCCCGGCGGTACTGGCAGTGGCCGGAGTGGGACAAGCAGACGGTTTATTTCATCGGCCACACGCAGATCAACAAAAGCAGCTACATCAAGGAGCGCCTGTACTTTGACCGGTTCATCAACTCGCTGTTTGCCTACAACAACGGGAACTACAACACGCAGAACCCGCCCGCTGGCTTCCAGAGCTACTACGACGACTACACGCTGGGCGGCAGCCTGGAGCTTGGCACGAAGCTGACCGGGGAAAACACGCTGAAGGCGGCGCTGCACGGCAAGTTTGACCGGCACAAGGAGCACAATGCGGGAGCGCCCTACTACACCTTTGAAGACGTAACCTCCTCCTTCGGGCTGGAGGACACCCATCAGTTCACCAGCCGCTTCAGCGTGACCGCAGGGGCCAGCTATGACCGCCGCAGCGTGATCGAAGCGGTGGACACCAACACCGGCAGTCCCCTGGGCGGCAAGACTTTCTCGGCGCTCAATCCGCAGATCGGCTTCTTTTACAAGCTGCCGGAACACGGCACCTTCCACCTCACCGTGGCGCGCAAAAGCCGCTTTCCCACCATCAAGGACCGCTACTCCTACCGGCTGGGCGCCGCCGTGCCCAATCCTGACCTGCAGCCGGAGCACGCGATCCATTACGACTTCGGCTATGACGGTGATCTCACCAAGAAGCTCTCCATCCATGCCAGCCTTTTTGCCGCCATGGTGGACAACACCATCCAGACGGTGGCCAATGTCACCCCCGGTGTGTTTCAGCTTCAAAACGTGGGCAAATCGCAAAACCTCGGCACGGAACTCGGCTTCACCTACAAGCCCTGCAGCGCCATTGAGCTGGGCACGAACTACACCTACCTGGACCGCAAGAACATCAGCCAGCCGAATGTGAAGCTGATCGACACGCCCAAGCACGCCCTCTTCGCCTGGACGGACATCCGCCCGGTGGAGTGGCTCAGCCTCATTCCGAGCGCCGAGTACAACAGCTCGCGCTTCTCCCTCTCCAGCGGCGCCGGGGTGGGTGCTTACGCCCTGCTCAATCTCAAGATCGCCATCCGTCTGCCGGGGCAGACCACGCTGAGCTTTGGAGCCCACAACCTGTGCGACCGCAACTACGCAATCACCGAAGGCTACTACCTGGCCGGACGGACCCTGTATGCGAACGTGCAGGTGAAATTTTAACCCCAATACCGCAATGCGACTGCTGCTCTTCCTCGCCTTTGCCGCCCAGATCTCCGCCCAGACACTGGAGGTGTCTGGCGAAGTGGAAAAACCACTCAAGCTCACCTCCGCGGATCTGGAACTGCTGCCGCATCAAACCATCGATGCGACGGAGCATTCCGGAGAAAAGGCGCAGTTCACGGGCGTGCCGTTGCACCAGATTCTCAAGAGCGCGGGAGTGCCGATGGGTGAGCAGATGCGCGGGCCGGCGCTGTCACTGTATGTGGTGGTGAGCGCCTCGGACGGCTACCAAGCCGTGTATGCGCTGCCGGAGCTGGATCCGCTGGCGAACGAGGGCCCGGTGATTCTGGCGGAGCAAAAAAACGGCAAGCCACTGGATGCCGCCACGGGGCCGCTGCGCATTGTGATGCCCAGGGAAAAACGGCATGCCCGCTGGATACGGCAGGTCATCAAGATTGAGGTGAGACGGGCCGCGAAGCCATAAATCAACATCGGGAGCGGCACCCGGCAGGCAGATGCGATCCCGTTGACATGAGGCGGATGCGCTGGCGGCGGCGGTGGTGAGTTTTGTGAAGGGGCAGTCGTGGCAAGCGGGGGATGCGATGCGGCATGGAATCGATGGGTTGCAGCAGTTGCAGCAGTTGCAGCAGTTGCTGCAGGGGCAGCGGGTCGGGGAGGGTGATGGGGGTGAGTGTGGCAGCGAGTGGGGAGTGATTCAGCAGCGCTTGTAAAGGCCCGGTTGAGGCTAGGGCAACGTGCGGACGCAGGAAGGGGTATGGACGGTCGTGGAGCGGACGGAGGGGCGCTGCGCGCGCCAACTTAGGCTACGACGCTCCTATATTTGTAGTTTATTATCAATGGTTTGAGGTAGGGTTGTAAATTAAATGCCTGGCATTTAGTTTGAGTTCCGCAGAGCCCAGCGTAAGGCAGAAATTGGGGGTGCTGCCTACTGTCGCGGATGCGTTTTCAGGAGGTCGGACCGGGGACATCTGTGCTGCTATTTGAATAAATTAAATGCCTGGCATGAATGGCACTCGGTTAAGGCAGGGGATCGTGGTTTTCGGTGCTGCGGTGCGCAGGCGTACAGCGGAGCGTATTGCAGACGCTGCTGGCACCCGGCAGACTCCGGCGAAGCGATGGGTTTGCTTTCCGATTTGCATGCGGTAACCCAGGGTCGCCTCGCTTAGACTCGGCTGACCCTGGGCTATAATCCGCAGCCCTTTCAGGGCTGGCGCGAGAATGGCCGCAGTCGTGGCAAAGAGAGATTCTACTGTCGAAGACGCTATGCGATGGGGGGTGCAAGACTGACGACGCACGGCCTTAACCGAGTGCCATTCATGCCTGGCATTTAGTTTGAGTTCGCGCAGCCCAGCGTAAGGCAGAGGCAGAAATTGGGGGTGCTGCCTACTGTCGCGGATGCGTTTTCAGGAGGTCGGACCGGGGACATCTGTGCTGCTATTTGAAAGGATGCTGGGGCTTGAGTGCCCTTGGATCAGGGAGCTGAAGGCGGGCGCAGACAGGGGTCTGAGGGTTATTGCGTGAGTTTTGGGTGGTGGAGACTGCCCAGATGCCGCACATGGAATGTGCGGACCACTTCGCTGGTGCTTATGCGGCGCCTTATGGATCTTTTCCAGCCACATGGCTGACCTGTGATGGTTTACGACACCCTATCGGGTAGGAGGCGGGGTTGCCCCCGCCGTCCTCCCACACCACCGGACGTGCGGTTCCGCATCCGGCGGTTGAGATGAAGAGTTTATGTTCATGGTCGGACCTGACGTTGCCAACGTTGGATGGTTTCGAGCAGGAACA
>NZ_JBGAFO010000018.1:0-122521 GCF_044227185.1 Prosthecobacter sp.
GCTGTCTGGATGGGAACAACCTCAAAATGCGGAGCACGCAGTGTAACCTATGTTCCCGGTCAGAGTGTAACCCATGTTCCAGTTCAAACCCCTCGGGTGAATCTGCGGGGGAAATGGGGTCAGGGTGCAAATAATTGACAGAACTTCCGCGCAGGCCATCCCCCGAGAACACATCCAAAATCTCATCTCTGCGTTCTCCGAATCTCTGCCTGCCCTCCGTCATGTCCTACGTAGCTCGTAGAGCGAAGGGAGGAAGCTTTAGCGAAGGATGGGCGGTGCAAAACTCCGGCAGCACACCGCATGCAGAACAATCCTTCCATCTTCCATCCGTGCTGATCGTGTCATCCGTGGTTTATGTTCTTCTTCACTCAGCTCCTTGGCTGATCAACTCAGGTGCCTTGATCAGCGTCTCCTCAGCGTCCTATCAGCGGTTTAAAAATCTCCTCTCCCCGCACCCACTCACTCCTCCCCCCACGTCCCCAGGATCACCTCCCACCCCTCCGGGTTCCGTGTATTCCGTGTTTTCCGTGGTTAATCCGCTCGGGTGAATCTGCGGTGAACCCAAAGACGGATTGATACCGCATCAGTGTCAGTCAGGGGTTTCAAATCCTCCCGCCACGAGCTTCGTCCGGATCAGCCCCGCCCATGAGCATTTCGGCACTTCCAAAATGGCCGGCAACGATTACCCTTTCGCCATGAAAATTTTCAAAATGAGCCACACGCTTGGATGGCCTAGAGTCTTCGCGACACCCAGCCATGAATTGTTTGTGGAGGAATTTTTGGATCAAATACCTGCTGTTTCTCGTGATGCCAAAGTGCCGGCTTTTCAGCTTGCCGATATTGAGAAAAAAGGGCTGCCCTTTTATCAAATCAGTCCCTCCATTTTGTGTTTCAACAAAACGGTTTACCTTGGACCCCTGGGGCGCATTTTGAGCTTTTGCGGGGATGTCTTCGAAACAAGACTTAATGACACGGGAGAAGAAATTTTTCTCCTGAATGTCACTGCGATGTACAATTGCATTGATCACGCCAATACGATCTACAATGCCCGTCCTCCTCTGAGGCAGGAGCGCGGGGTGGACCATCAGATGGGCATCAAGGTTCCAGCCTTTTTCCCGGGCCTGATTGGCGATTCGAGTGTGTTTCGAATTCCTCAGCATCAACAATCGGCCATCTATGTCGCCAGCAGAGGACACGAAGATTCGGACGATTTTTATTACATGTACCAGCAGTCCGGCTTGAAGGGACTTGAGTTCCGGCAAGTCTGGGACGGTGACTGAAGCAGCAGGAAAAGCAAAGATGCCGCTCATGAATGGCACTTGATTAAGACGGGGCATCGTCCGCTTAGCATCCCGGTTTTGAGCACCAAAGGTGCGGCCTGTCGCAGCCCAGGGCAAGCGAGCCTCAGCGAGCGCCGCCCTGGGTATAGGCAAAGCAATCCGGGGCAGCAAACCCAGAGCCTTCTTCACACACCGCGATTACCAGCAGCGTTTACCCGTCACCCCTTTGCTGCCTGCGTGTCTCAGCTATCCCAAGACCCACGATCCCCTGCCTTAACCGAGTGCCATTCATGCCAGGCATTTTTTAAGCACCTCAACCCAAACTGTTGATTGGCAAACCCTGAGGTTCACCTGCCTGATCCGGCCCTGGTGCGCGATTGCCAAACCCGAGGTTGATTCACTCAGTTGCCTTGATCAGCGTCTCATCAGCGTCCTATCAGCAGTTAAAAACTCCTCTCCCCGCTGCCAGCTCCCCCACCCCAGGAGAACACATTCAAAATCCCATCTCTGCGTTCTCCGAATCTGCGGTGCAAATCTCCGGACCTTCCGCGTCTTCCGCTTGTTCCGTAGGCCATCTCTGAGATGCAAATCTCCGGCCATTCCTTTGCCCCTTCATTCCTTTGCCAAAAAACAGCGCTCCCTTTTTCGCACGGGCTTTCGACGTTACCCCCCGTCCCACAATCAAGCCCCCTTGAGTTCAGGTGCTTCGTAGCTTTAGCGAAGAATGGGCGGCAAAACCGAACATCCCATCATCCCCTCACTCGCCCAGCCCCTCTCTCCAACAACTTTAACTTTAAACTTTAAACCTTAAACTTAAAACCCTCCCCTCAACCGCAACCAGCTTGCAGAATTGCCGAATCCGACACACAAGTACTCATCTTTATCCTTAATCCACGAAATTCAAACAGCGCGCCAATAAACAAGCCTATTTCTTAAGATCCATCGCCCGCCAGCCGCTCACCCCTTCCCCTTCACCGCCGCCTCCCAGGCCCCCACTTCCTCCGGCACCGCCGCCATCGGGTCCGCCGCCTGGACGGCCTTCCAGGTCTTGAGCCCAAACTCGGCCATGTATTCCAGGTAGTCCGGCTCCAGCCGGGAGGAAGGCTCCGCCAGCGTCTGCCGCCAGGCGTCCCTGGCATGCGCCAGGGCGTCCTCAAAACGCTTCTGGCGCAGCCGGAGGCGGGCCATTTCCCGCAGATCATCCAGCCGGTTCTTGTAGCTGGCGTTGTGCTGGGCATGCTCCTCGTAAATCTGGTGATGAAGCTGCCAGGCCTCCTGCAGGTGGCCGGCCGACTCCTCCGCCCCCGCCAGGGCCGCCAGCGCCCGCGTCATGAGAATGTCGTTCCCGCCCTGCTGGGCCACCCGCAGGCCCTCCCGGGCCGCGCAGAGGGCGGCATCCGGCTGCTTCAGGCTGCGGTGGGCCGCAGCCTGCGCCTCATAGGCCTTGAACAGGTCCTCCCGCAGGGTGTTGGCACGCGCCTCGTCCGTGGCGATGGCCGCGGTGTGGGCCTGGACGAGGGACACCGTCTCCGCCGCGTGGGCGATGGCCTGGGCCGGCAGTCCGGCGCGGTTTTCGATCTCCGCCAGCCAGATGAGCTCATGGGGCAGAATCAGGGTGTCCGCCTGCGCTTTAATGCGCTGAACCACAGCCGCCTGCATCTCCGCCGCACGGGCAAACTTCCCCGCATGGACCTGCAGCTCCACCCGCCGCCGGTCAAGCTCCTGCTGGTACCGGGGCAGCTCCCCGCGCTCCGCCGCCATGGCGGCGCATTCCTCCATCTGCCTCTCCGCGCGCTCAAATTCCCGCGCTGACTCCAGCGCCGCCGCGTTGTCCATGAGGATGATGTGCAGCGCCAGGCCGCTGAGCTGCCTCCGGCGCGCCTCCGCCACGCTTTCCGCCGCCGCCTGCGCCGCCTCCCCGCCCCGGCGCAGCTTCATCCACACCCGCACCAGCAGGCTCTGCGCCCGGAACCAGTTCTCGCTGCCGCGCCCCTCATGCTGCTCGATGTGCTGGCGCAGCGCCTTGAGCTGCTCCACCGCCTGGATGCGGGTGCCGTGATCCACCTCCATGATGAGGTGCAAAAAAGCCGCCTCACGTGCCACCGGATGCTCCGCCCCGCGCCGTGCTGCCGCCATTTGCGCGCACCTGCGCAGCGCCACCAGGGAGAGCTTGCGGTCGCTCATCGCATCATACAGCCCCGCCACCTGGCGCATGAGGTCGATCTGCAAATCCGGGTCCTGCCGCATCTCCTCAATCCGCTGCTGGCTGGTGATGAGCGCCAGCCTCAATGCCTCCGGATTCCTCCCGTTGCGCACCTCATCCGCCACCTCCCCCAGCAGGCTGGTCAGAAAGCTGGACGTCTCACGGCTGCGCAGGGCCTCCGACTCCGCCCGCGCCCGCGCCTCCCAGGCGATCTTCGCCTGCCAGACCGCCACCCCCGCGCCCGTGACCAGTGCCAGCACGCTGACGCAAGCCGCAGCAAATGCCACCCGGTGCCGCCTGACCCAGCGGGAGGCGATGTAAGCGGCGCTGGGCGGGTGCGCGGAGACCGGCGCGCCCTCCAGAAAGCATTGAAGATCAGCGGCAAACTCCGCCGCGCTCTGGTACCGGCGCTGCGGCTCCTTTTCCAGCGCCCGCAGGGCGATCCAGTCGAGATCCGCCGGCAGCCTGGACACATCCATGCGCCTTTCCGGCACCGGGACGGACGCGGCAACGGTCCGGGTGGTGAAGCGGGTGGAGGGGCGCGGGGGATTTTTATCCCGGATGACGCGCCACAGCTCCTGGCGGGTGTGGCAGTGCTGGGTCTCCTTCGCAAAGGGCGGGCTGCCGGTGAGGAGCTCGTACATCACGGTCCCCAGGGCATAGACATCGCTGCGGGTGTCCACACTGCCGATGTCCTCCATCTGCTC
Source organism: Prosthecobacter sp. (assembly GCF_044227185.1). Taxonomy (GTDB): domain Bacteria; phylum Verrucomicrobiota; class Verrucomicrobiia; order Verrucomicrobiales; family Verrucomicrobiaceae; genus Prosthecobacter. The sequence goes on from NZ_JBGAFO010000018.1 coordinate 4,191, forward strand.
CGGGGACATGTAATGCGGGGTGCCGAGGACGAAGTTTGCCTGGGTGGCGATGGTGAGGGCCTGGATGCCCCCGGGAGCGAGGACCTTGGCGATGCCGAAGTCGATGATCTTGGGCACCGGGCGGCCGTCCACCTCGGTGACGAGGATGTTGGAGGGCTTCAGATCCCGGTGGATGACGCCTTTCTGGTGCGCGTGCTGCACGGCGCCGCAGACCTCCCGAAACAACCGGATGCGCTCAAACAGCCCCAGATGCTGCTCCTCGCAAAACGCCGTGATCGGCCTGCCGCGCAGCAGCTCCATCACAAAGAAGGGCCGGCCGTCCGGCGACATCCCCGCATCCAGCATGGTGGCGATGGCGGGGTGCTCCATGGCGGCGAGCAGGCGGCGCTCCTGCTCGAACCGCCCCAGGACCTGGCGCGAGTCCATGCCGCGCTTCAGCAGCTTCAGCGCCACCTCCCGCCGCACCGGCTGGGACTGCTCCGCCCGCCAGACCACCCCAAAGCCGCCCTCGCCGAGCTTTTCAAGGAGGCGGTAGGGACCGAGGAGGTCCCCCGGTTTTTCATCGCCGGGTTCCAGCGGGCCCCCGGCGTCTTCCAGAGCGGCGGCGCTGCCGTCCATCCCACCCTCCAGGGGGGCCGCGGGGGCGGTGGGAAAGAAGGAGGGGGAGTCGGGAGGCATGGACTGGGGCCCAATATCCTTAAGAACCCACAGTAATCCAATGAATCGTCTCCGGAATGGCCCCCTTTGAGACCCTCGAAAGCGGCGCTAAAGACGCCGCAGTCCTGGATTGACCGGCGGGTTCCTCACGCTTCACTGGGGGGGCTCATGACTCCCCTACACCACCTTCGCGCCGGCGTGATCGGCACCGGCTTTATCGGACCCGTTCATATTGAGGCACTTAAGCGGCTGGGCGTGACGGTAAACGGCATCTGCGGCTCGACCAAAAGCGCGCGGCAGGTGGGGAACCTGTGGGGGATTCCGGAGATCTACGGGGACTACGATTATGAGGCGATGTATGCGAGCCCGAACATCGACGTGGTGCATATCACGTCCCCGAACAAGGTGCATGTGGAGCAATGCCTGCATGCGCTGGAGATGGGGAAGCATGTGATCTGCGAGAAGCCACTGGGGATGACGGCGAAGGACACGCAGCTGGTGGTGGATGCGGTGCGCAAGGGCGGGAAGAAGGGCCCGGTGTTTGCGGTGAACTACATGTGCCGCTTTTTCCCGGCGATTCTGCAGATGCGGGCGATGGTGGCGCGGGGTGATCTGGGCAAGATCATGCACGTGCAGGGCCATTTTTTCCAAGACTGGCTGATGTATGAGACGGACTACAACTGGCGGGTGCTGGCGAGCGAGGGCGGCAAGCTGCGCGCGGTGGGGGATGTAGGGACGCACTGGATCGATGCGGTGGGATTCGTGCTGGGGGCGAAGACGCAGAGCGTGTTTGCGCACGTCGAGACGTTTCACAAGACGCGCAAGCGGCCGAAGGGCGAGGTGCAGACGTTTGCGAAGGTGGACCCCAAAAAGATGGTGGACTACAAGGTGGACACGGAGGACTTCGGGAGCGTGCTGCTCAAGTTTGGCAAGGCGAAGCATGGCTTTGCAGACGGGGTGCATGCGAATGCGTTCATCTCACAGGTGGCGGCGGGGTGGAAGTGCAGCCTGAGCTTTGGCGTGTATGGGACGAAGGGGAGCGTGCGCTGGAGCCTGGATCAGCCGAATGAGCTTCTGGTGGGACGACGTGATGAGCCGAACCAGATCATGCACCGCGGGACGCCGGGGTTTCTGGAGGATGTGGCGAACTACACGGACTATCCGCCGGGACATGCGGAGGGCTTCAGCGATGCGCACAAGATGCAGTATCGCGCGGTGTATGAGCACATCGCCAGCGGGAAGCAGACGCCGGTGCTGTTTGCGACGGCGGAGGACGGGCACCACGAGATCCGGCTGTGCGAGGCGATGCTGGAGAGTACGGAGACGGGGAAGTGGGTGAAGGTGTAGAAACTGACGAAAGCACCTTCTGTTATGAGCATGATCGGGCATCTCGCGCGCATCCCGGACGATGTCCGGGTGCTGCTGCATGAGGAGCCCGAGAGAATTTATGAGCTGCTGTATCCTGACTGGGGAAAGATGACGGAGGAGAAGCCGGGGTTCTTTGCCCGCTTGTTCGGACGGAAGAATGCCGAGGATACGAAGGCAGAAAAAATAGCGATCAAGCTCATCGCTGAAGAGGACACTCTCGACATCGACAAGACCTGGCATGCCTTGCATTTTCTCTTCACGGGCTTTGCCTGGGAGGGAGGCTTTCCCGCAGGTTTTTTGGTATCGTGCGGAGAACCGGTGGGAGATGCTGACATGGGATACGGTCCTGCCAGATCGTTTACCGCGGCGGAGGTGAAACAGATCGCGGGATTTTTAGCGAACCTGGACAGGGCTGCTCTGCGAGGGCGGTTTAAGCCGGCGCTGATGGAGAAGATGGAGATCTATCCAAGCATCTGGGGAGACGGCGCGCACCTTGAGGACGAATGGGCTTACTTTGCGGAAGGGCTGAACAACACGATCGAGTTCGTTACGGAGGCGGCGGGGAAAAATCTGTCGCTGCTGGTTTATATTAGCTGAGGGGATGGAGAGGACTCAGATCAGACCCCTAACGGAAGCTCGATTTTGGGGGAGAAATGAGGCACTGTTTTGGCATGAACTGGCTGGCGCATCTTTATTTGTCGGAGGCGGAGGTGGAGTTTCGGGTGGGGAATTTGCTGCCGGACTGGTTGAGGCCGTGGGAGATGGCGGGGCTGGGGGAGGGGTTTCAGAGGGGGATTGAGCGGCATCGGAGGATTGATGCGTTTACGGATGCGCATCCGGTGGTGAGAAGGAGTGTGCGGAGGTTTGAGAGGCCGTTCCGAAGGTATGGGGCGGTGCTGACGGATGTGTTTTATGATCACTTCCTGGCAGCGGGGTGGTGCGGGCACTGTGCGGAGGCACTGCCGCTGGGGGAGTTCATCGGAGGGTTTTATGAGTCGGTGGAAGCGGTGCGGGAGAGCGTGCCGGCGCAGGCGTGGGAGGTGCTGGAACACATGCGGGCGGGAGACTGGCTGGGGTCTTATGCAACGCTGCCGGGGATTGAGACGACGCTGAGGCGGATGAGCAGGAGGCTGCGGAGGCCGTTTGATCTGGCAGCGGCGGTGGCAGTGCTGGAGGAGCAGTATGAGGGGTTCCGGGAGGACTTTGAGGCGTTTTTTCCGGAGGTGAGGCGGGAGTGTTTGTTTGGTCAGGGGGGATGGGGAGGCGCTGGGGAACCGGAGGATTGACGATTGAAGAGCAATCGATTTTTGATTTTCGAGGGGCCGATCCTGCGGGTGAGGAGGCGTGGCAGACATGGCGTCGTTTGAGGAGGAAAGAAGTGAGGGAGGCCGGATTTTGAACCACTAATCGGACACTAATGGAACACTAATGACGGAGGTGGGATCTGATAGTTATGGGAGGGCTTTGATGCGCTTTTGGAGCTGAGGAGGGAGGATTGGCGGTGGGATTTTATGTGTTGATATTTCAACACATAATGGTTGACGGGAGGCGGATGTGTTGAATTATCAGCACATCTATGTGGGACAATCTTGCTTCCAAAAATGTGAGCCGACGTGAGCGGCAGGTGCTGGAAATTGTGATGCGGCGGGGCCGGGCGACGGCGCGGGAGATCGAGGAGGACATGGCTGATGCGCCGACGTATTCGGCGGTGAGGTCGATCCTGAGGCTGCTGGTGGAGAAGGGGCTGCTGGTGAAGACGCTGCAGGGACGCACGGATGAGTTTACGCTGCCGCTGGCGCCGGAGAAGGCGCGGGCGCGGGCGCTGCACCAGATGGTGCGGGACTTTTTCTCGAACTCGGTGGGGGCGGCGGCGATGGCGCTGCTGGGGGACCGGAGGTCGAAGCTGTCGAAAGAGGATGCGGACCAGCTCATGAAACTCATCCAGGAGGCGCGTGAGAAATGAAGACGATTCTCGACTCCTGGCTGCTGGGCGGACTTTCTTATCCGGCGCTGACGTTTCTCATGATCACAGCGCTGAAGAGCAGCGGGATCGTGCTGCTGGCGGGTGCGCTGACGATGTGTCTGCGGCAGCGTGCGGCGCTGTTCCGGCTGTGGGCGTGGCGTGCGTGCCTGGTAGGGCTGGTGAGCCTGCTGGTGTGGCCGTTTGTGCCGATGGCGCTGGACTCGTGGCGGGTGCAGGTGGCGGCGGGCGGTGGCGCGGAAATGCAGGCGGTGGTGGCGACGGCCACGCGGCTGAATGTGGTGCAGGAGTGGCCGAGAGAGGTGGCACCGGAGGTGTTCCGCCCGGAGCGGAGTGCGGGCTTTACGCTGGCGGCGACGCCGGCGGTGCCGCTGGCGCGGATGCGGACGCCTTGGCTTTCTCGTGTGGAGCACTGGGTGTTCCGTGGCTGGTGGGGTGTGGCGGGGCTGCTGTTGGGGCTGCGGGTGCTGCGTGCGCTGTGCGGTCACTGGTGGCTGCGGCACCATGCGGAAGGTGTGCGTGGGGAGCAGGGCTGGCGGCTGGTGCGGGGGCTGAAGTCTCCGGTGGTGACGGGCTGGCGCAGGGCGCAAATCTGGCTGCCAAGCGAGGCGGAGGAGTGGCCGGAGACGAAGATCCGCGCTGTGTGCCTGCATGAGATGGCGCACCATGAGAGGAGAGACGGGGCATGGCAGTGGCTGGGGTGGGCGAGCGCCTGCATGCTGTGGTGGAATCCGCTGTGCTGGGTGGCGCTGAAACAGATGACGGCGGAAGCTGAGCGCAGCGCGGACGAGACGGCGCTGGGACATGACATTGCGGCGACAGATTATGCACAGGTGCTGGTGGAGATCGCTTCGGGTGGTGGGGTGAGGCGGCCTTCTGCGGGAGTGCCGATGCTGGGACGCAGCGACATCCGGCAGCGGGTGGAGTCGATTCTGAGCGGGGTGGGAATGCGCAGCCGGTTTGGCAAGAAGGGCCGCTGGGGGATCGCGATGCTGGGCCTGGCGGCGGTGGTGGCGGCAGGGGTGGAGGTGCGGCAGGTGCAGATGCCTGAACCGACAGGCCCGCTGACGCCGACGGAAAAGGAATGGGTGGAGCGCGGCCTGAATCTGCTGGAGGACCGGCTGGCGAAGCAGACCGGCGTGCACCTGAAAATGAAGCAGTCATGGACGATCGCGGGGCCGGGGCCGAAGACGGTGAGCAGTCCGCAGCCGAGCGTGATCGAGGCCTGGGTGAATGAGATGGGGCAGAGATCCCGCGTGGAATACCGGCCGCATGTGACGCCGTGGACGAATGGAGCTTCACCGTGGTACATCGAAAATGAAACCGAAGCCACCAACGGTCAGAAAGGCTGGAGGTATGACGGGGACGACGTGAAGACGCTTCGCGAGAGCCGGGATCCGAATGCGATGTTCTTTTCACCGTGGAAGCAAAACCAGGAAAGCCTGCTCATGGTGTGCCTGCGCCGGATGCGTGAGAGCGGTTTCAAAAACTTCGGTTTTGACCAAAGCACGGTGGAAGAGAAGGAGGGGCGGCTGATTGTGGAACGGCGGAGCACGCATTCGGGCGAGCTGGCGCGGTGGGAGATCGATCTGGCGCGTGGCTGGATAGCGCTGTACCGCATGGGGTTTCCAGGGCGTACGGATACTGTTTCACTCGTGTGGGAAGCGAAGGTGTGGCAGCAGATGGAGGATGGCATGAACTTCCCGATAATCTGGAGCTGGAGCTACACTTCAGGCAGCGAGGGCAAGACGACCGCGTATGAGAATGAGATCAGCCTGCTGGAGACGACTCGAGGAGTTGGGTATCAGCTGACAGATGCACCGGAGCCGAGCGCGGCCGCGTATGTGGCGGCTGACGGGAGGGCGGCGCATGGTGAGACGCTGGAGCTGAGGTTTGTCGAGGCGAAGGGGAGAAAGCCCATTCCCGATGTGGAAGTGCACTATGAGATCAATGGCGGCAAGCGGCAGAAGGTGATGAGCTCCCATGGGGGCGTGCTGAGCCTGCCGCTGCCGAAGGAGGAGGTGAAAAGCCTGCGGCTATGGGGCCTGAAGGCCGGCTATGTGATGCAGATGGTGCAGTGGCGGCGCTATGGTGACCCGCTGAAGCTGCCGGAGTCGTATGAGGTGAAGCTGACTCCGCAGGGCAAAGCGCTTGGAGGAATCGTGGTGAATGAGAAGGATGAGCCGCTGGAGGGCGTGGAGGTGATGGTGCTGCACCGGGGAGGTGCGACGAGCTGGAATGTGTTTGCGGATGTACATGACAGCGGCTACCGAACAAAGACCGACGCAAGCGGGCGCTGGAAGCTGAAGGGCTATGAGGATGACCTGAGCGGGGCGATGATCTTTGTGGAGCATCCGGACCACAAACGGGTGGCGATGGACTACCGCAGCGCCACGGGCCAGAACTATGAGGCGCTGCATGATGGCAAGAGCAAGGTGGTGCTGAAGGACAGTGAACTGATCGAGATGCGAGGGCTCGTGACTGATGAAGCTGGGAAACCGGTGGCGGGGTGCGGAGTGACGATTGGCGACGACCGCTGGGGACGTTTTGAGGAGCCGAATGCGAAGACGGATGCGGAGGGGCGCTACCGGGTGCGGCTGCAAAAGTCTCCCACCGATTGGATGACCTTTGAGGCGGCTGGTTTCCAACCGCAGATGCACTCAGTGACGGTGACGACGGGCAAGACGGGAATGCAGGACGTGAAGCTGGCCCGGAGCCGCCCGCTGCGACTGCGCCTGGTGGACGAGAAAGGAGCGCCCCTGCCGGACGCGCGGCTGTCCGCGAACCGCTGGCAGGACAAGCGGACGCTGTGGTTCGAGGCGGTCACGGATGCGGAAGGGCGCTGCGAATGGAACGGGGCGCCGGTGGACGAGGTGCAGTGGGACATCGTAGGCGGGATGGGAGCGCTGCGGGATGTGCGCATCTCCGCGAGTGATGAGGAGCAGACGATTGTGTTCCGGCCGGCGGTGCGGTTTGTGGGCAAGGTGCTGGATGCCCGAAGTGGCGAGCCTGTGAAGGCGTTTCAAGTGACACGAGGCGACACGCGGAGTCCGGACATCTACTGGGACAAGGCAGGCAGGCGAAGTTTCAGCGACGGGGTGTTCACCTCTGAAGCGTGGTGGATGCGCTATGACCACAAGCTGCGGATTGAGGCGGAGGGGTATGAGCCGTTTGAGACGGCGCTTTATCCGGCGAAGCAGCAGGAAGAGAGTGTGGTGATCAAGCTGGAGCGGAAGGGGTAGAAGATGCGCCGGAGAAGCCGGAGGTTTGGAGTGAGGGAAGACGACTCCAAGGACGTTCGGCTTTGCCGCAGAGGGGCGGAGAGGCAGAGGGGGCAGAGTTTTTGATTCAACAACTCTGGCTGCTGCTTTGGATTTATCGGACGCCGAGTGATTTCAAACGCTCTAGCCGATCCCCAACGCTTTGCGGATGGCGAGGGCGTCTTCGAGCGCTTTCTCGATGGTATCTCCGAGGACGGTGAAGTGGCCCATTTTTCGGCGGGGGCGGGCTTCGCGTTTGCCGTAGAGGTGGAGCTTGGCGCGGGGGTGATTGAGGACGGGGGACCAGTCGGGGTGGACGAGGGGGGCGGGCCAGATGTCTCCGAGGAGATTGATCATCACCGCCGGGGTGTGCTGGGTGGCATCGCCGAGGGGGAGGCCGCAGATGGCGCGGTGCTGCTGCTGGAACTGATTGGTGCGGCAGGCGTCGATGGTGTAGTGGCCGCTGTTGTGAGGGCGGGGGGCGATCTCGTTGACGATGACTTTGCCGTCAGTGGTGACGAACATTTCGACGGCCATGGTGCCGACGTAGTCGAGACCTTCGGCGACGGCCTGCCAGAGGGCGATGGCTTGTTCGGTGATTTTGGGATCGACGCGGGCGGGGGCGATGGTGACGTCGAGGATGTGATGGGTGTGCTGGTTTTCGACGCAGCCGTGGGTGGCCATGGTGCCATCGATGCCGCGGGCGCCGACGACGGAGACTTCGCAGTCGAAGGTGACCCACTGCTCGACGACGGCGCGCTGGCCGGTGAAGGTGCTCCAGGCAGTGGCGAGATCGGTTTCGGCGGTGACTTTGCACTGGCCTTTGCCGTCGTAGCCGAAGGCGGCGGTTTTGATGACGCAGGGGCGCCCGAGTTCGGCGACGGCGGCTTCGAGTCCTGGGAGGTCGTCGATGACGCGGAAGGGGGCGCAGGCGATGCCTTGATCGCGGAGGAAGTTTTTTTCGCGCTCGCGGTGCTGGGTGGTGATGAGGGCGCGGGAGCCGGGGCGGAGGGGTTTTACTGATTCGACGGCGGCGAGGCAGGAGCCGGGGATGTTTTCGAACTCGGCGGTGACGACATCGACCTGCTGGAGGAAGCTATCTAAAGAGGCGGTGTCGGAGTAGGGGGCGTTGATTTCGAGGTCGGCGAACTGGCCGGCGGGACAGCCGCGGGGTTCATCGGTGAAGATGGCGATGCGGTGGCCGGCGCGGCGGGCCTCGAGGGCGAGCATGCGGCCGAGCTGGCCGCCGCCGAGGACGCCGATGGTGGAGGGTGGGGGGAACTTCATGCCTTGGGTTCGGCTTCGAGTTCCTTCTGGCTTTCGAGTACTTTCTGGGTCTGGCGCTCGCGGAAGGCCTGGAGCTTGGCGGTGAGGCCGGGGCTGTCGCCTGCGAGCATGGAGACGGCGAAGAGTCCGGCATTGAGGGCGCCGGCATTGCCGATGGCGAAGGTGGCGACGGGGATGCCGCCGGGCATCTGGACGATGGAGTAGAGGCTGTCCACGCCGCTGAGGGCGCGGCTTTGCACTGGGACGCCGAGGACGGGGATGGTGGTCATGCTGGCGGTCATGCCGGGGAGATGGGCGGCGCCGCCGGCGCCGGCGATGATGCATTTGAGGCCGCGCTGGGAGGCGGTGGTGGCGTAGTCGTAGAGGAGCTGGGGGGTGCGGTGAGCGCTGACGACTTTCTTTTCAAAGGGGACACCAAATTCCTGCAGCACCTGGGCGGCATTTTGGAGGGTGGGCCAGTCGGAACTGGAGCCCATGATGATGCCCACGAGGGGCTTGGCAGAGGCGGAAGTGCTCATCGGGAAAAGGAGGGGTCACGATGGCGGGGGGTGGGACGGGGACAAATTTTTTCTGGATGAGATTTGGGCTTTATGGGCGTTCCGAAACGTGGGCCGGAACGGAGAGTTTTAACCGTTCATTTCATGCGAGGCTCTGGCCCCTTGAGCGCGATGTGCCTGATGAAGCTGGCACCCGCAACGTTGTTCTCGAACAAGGTGGCGCTCCAGCCGGTGATGAATTCGATGCGGAGACTCAGCCCTGTTTTCAACCGATCACGGCATGCGAGGCGGCAGGCTCATTGAATGGGGAAAGGGGAACTGCGGCGAGGGTGGGATGGAGGCGGTGGTCAGTCGAGGCGTTTGACCTCGAGCTCGACGTGGAGGGCGGAGGTGGCGCCGGGGGGGCCGTCGAAGTGGCCGGAGACGGGGGCGGCGTCCTGGTAGTCACGGCCGGTGGCGATCTTGATGTGGCGCTCGTCGGCGAGGGTGGCGTTGGTGGGATCGAGGCCGAACCAGCCTTTGCCGGGGATGTGTACCTCACACCAGGCGTGTGAGGCCTGGGCGCCGCGGAGGTGGGAGTCGGGGCCGTTGTAGAGATAGCCGCTGACGTAGCGGGCGGGAATGCGGAGGGAACGGCAGATGCCGATCATGAGGTGGGCGAAGTCCTGGCAGACGCCGTGTTTCTTTTCCAGGACCTCGCTCATGTGGGTGGAGGCGGTGGTGCTGTTGGGCAGGTAGGTCCACTCGCGGTAGATGTGCTGCATGACGGCCTCGGCGGTGGCGAAGATGTCGTCGCTGTCGTTGCGGATGTCGATGCCGAGGCGCCAGACTTCGGGGGTGACGGAGACGTAGTGGCTGTCTCCGAGGAAGGGTGAGACCATTTCGTCCGTCTCGGTTTTGAGGGCCTCAAAACGGACGCCGAGGGGGCGGCCGTCCTTGTAGGGGTTGGTGGTGTTGATGGTCGATTGCGACTCGATGACGAGGTCGGTGTGGGGCTCGGTGACGTCGAAGTAGTGGACGTAGTTGAGCCAGTTGTCGCGGAAGTGCTGGAGCCGCGCCGGGGGCTTGACGTTGAGGAGGAAGAACTCGAGGCGTGACTTGTCGTCCGTGACGGGACGGAGGCGCACTTCATTGTAGCTGTCGCGTACCGCGGCGCGGTACACGTAACGCGTGCGGTGGAAAACTCGGAAACGCATGGCTGGAACGGCAGGAGACGACTACGCGTGATTACTGCTGCTGTTGTTGCTGCTGCTGAATGTGCATGTCTTCGCCGGCATGCGCATGATACGCTCCTGGAGCGCTGTCCGGCGATGAATCGTCCGGAGGCATGGTGAGGTCCGCATGAAGCACGAAGGTCTGGAAGATGGCCTCGCCGATCTGATTGAGGCGGGTCTGGAGGTCATCGATGTACTCGTGGAGGCCGGTGGCGAGGACCTCCTCGACGGTGGTGTAGGCGAGATCCGCGCGGAGGCGGCCGACATGGCGGAGGGGGGCGGGCATGCCCTGGAGACCAGCGCCGGCGCAGAGGGCCTGGAGCGCGGTCTGCGCCTCCGCCACGCAGCAGGCGATGGAGCGGGGGAAGGTTTCGTCCAAAAGGAGGTACTCGATGATCTGGGTGGGATCGAGCTTGCTGCACTGGGCCTGAAAGGCGTGCCAGGCGGAGCAGGAGCGGAGGAGGGCGGCCCAGCGGAGAGGACGCGCCTGCGCGTGCGGCGGGAGCTCCAGGGAGAGGCTGGAGCAGGTGTCCAGCAGGCGGGACATTTTGTCCGCCCGCTCCAGGCAGGTGCCGAGGCGGAGGAAGTGCCAGATTTCACCGCGGGGGGTGGTGGAGTCCGCGATGCCCTGGAACTGATAGGAGCCGCGCAGGACGCGCTCGTAGTAGGCAGCGCTCTGGGTGCGGTGCATGGTCTTGCCCTCTGCGGACTCGACGAAGAGGCGCAGGGAGTTCAAGGACTCCCAGATTTCGTCGGAGATCTGGTCCCGCACGGTGCGCGCGTTTTCACGGGCGGCGCGGATGCTGTTGAGCATGGAGTTGGGATTGTCCGCGCGGAGGGCGAGGAACTCGGTGACGTCCTTGCCTTTGATTTTTTTGTGGTGGGTGAAGTAGGCCTCTTCATCGCCCGTGGTGGCGAGGAGGGGCTGCCAGAACTGGGCCTCATCGACACCGTCGGAACCGGCATCAAGGAGGAGATCCTGGGTGGAAAGCAGGAGGCGTGAGAGGTTTTCCGCACGCTCGACGTAGCGTGCCATCCAGTAAATGCTGTCTGCGACTCGGCTAAGCATGGCGTGTGATCAGGCGGCGGGTGAGGTTTCGTCTGCAGGCATGTCGAGGGGATCATCCCACAGCACCCAGGTGTCCTTGCTGCCGCCGCCCTGGGAGGAGTTCACGACGAGGGAGCCTTTTTTCAACGCGACGCGGGTGAGACCGCCGGGGACGACGCGCACGCGGTCGCCACAGAGCACGTAGGGCCGGAGGTCGATGTGACGGCCTTCGAAATGGTCGTCCACAAAGACGGGGTGGCGGGAGAGCTGCAAGACGGGCTGGGCGATGTAGTTGCGCGGGTTCTTCTTGATGCGCTCGCCAAATTCGGCGCGCTCCTTTTTGGAAGCGTGCGGACCCATGAGCATGCCGTAGCCGCCGGATTCGTTGACGGCTTTGACGACGAGCTTGTCGAGGTTGTCGAGGATGTAGGCGCACTCCTTTTCATCGACGCCGAGGTGAGTGGGCACATTCGGCAGGATGGGGTCCTGATCGAGGTAGTATTTGATCATCTTCGGGACGAGGGCGTAAACGGCCTTGTCGTCTGCGACGCCGGTGCCGATGGAGTTGGCGAGGGCGACGTTGCCTTTGCGATAGGCATTGATGATGCCGGGGACGCCGAGGAGGGAGTCTTTGCGGAAGACGAGGGGGTCGAGGAAGTCGTCGTCGATGCGGCGGTAAATGACGTGGACCTGCTCCAGGCCCTTCGTCGTGCGCATGAAGACGCGATCGTTGCGGATGATGAGGTCACGGCCTTCGACGATGGGGACGCCCATCTGCTTGGCGAGGTAGCAGTGCTCAAAGTAGGCGCTGTTGTAGATGCCGGGAGTGAGGACGACGATGGTCGGATCAATGACACTGCCCGGGGCGAGGTGGGCGAGGGTCTCCCGCAGCATGGAGCCGTAGGCGTCCACGGGGCGGACGGGCAGGGACTGGAGAAGGCCGGGAAAGGCGCGCTTCATGGCGTTGCGGTTCTCCAGCATGTAGGAGGCGCCGGAGGGGCAGCGGCCGTTGTCTTCGAGCACGTAGTAGTCGCCCTTGCCATCGCGCACGAGGTCGGTGCCGCAGATGTGGATGTAGATGCCGTGGGGCACCTTGATGCCGCGGAACTCGGGGCGGTAGTGGGAGGCGGAGAGGACGAGCTCGGCGGGGACGGCTTTGTCAGAGATGATCTTCTGGCCGTGGTAGATGTCGTTGAGGAAGAGATTCAGCGCGGTGATGCGCTGGATGAGGCCGGCCTCCACGGTCTCCCATTCACGCTGCGGGATGATGCGCGGCATGAGATCGAAGGGGAAGATGCGCTCGGTGCCCTGATCATCGCCATAGACGGTGAAGGTGACGCCCTGGCGGAGGAAGGCGGCGTCCACGGCCTTCTGGCGCGCGGAGTATTCGGAGGGGGTGAGGGAGCCTACACTATCAAGCATGGCTCCGTAGTGAGGACGTGCCTTTCCGTTTTTGGAAAACACCTCGTCGAAGAAGCTCTCTGGTTGGTAGTCGTTAAACAGTGACGACATGGGATAATGAGGCTAAGCAGGGGGTGTGCCAGGGTTGGGAAGTTTACGGTTGTTGACGGTGGTTGACCGTTGTTGACGGTGGTTTTGGGAGAGGCACCGGGGTCATGGCCGGTGAGTACTTTTTATCGAACGGTCGGGGAGATGCCGGATGTGTGCGGTTGCTAAGAGCCAACAGGTTCAACGTCCACCCCGACGCCGACGGTGTGTCTGCCGCCGCCGGTGATGATGCCGCGGACGGGGCTGACATCGGAGAAGTCGCGGCCGGTGGCGACGGTGATGTGATCCAGCGAAGTGAAGCAGTTGTTGGTGGGATCAAAATCCACCCAGCCAAAGCCGGGGACGAAGGAGGAGGCCCAGGCGTGGGAGGCATCCACGCCCTGCAGGCGCGGTTTGCCGGCAGGCGGATGGGTGCGCAGGTAGCCGCTGATGTAGCGGGCGGGCAGGCCCATGGCGCGGAGGCTGGCGATGGCGAGGTGGGCGAAGTCCTGGCAGACACCGCGCTTTTTTTCCAGCACCTCATTGAGCGGGGTGCTGATGGTGGTGGCCTTCGGATCGAAGGCAAACTCGCGGTGGATGCGACGGCAGAGATCCGCGGTGGCGGCGAGAATGGGACGGCCTTTGGTAAAGCTGGGCAGGGCAAAGTCACGCAGAGGCATTTCCGGGACCAGCAGGGGGCTGCCGAAGGCGAACTGGCAGGGATCGAGCAGGTCCACGGGGACGGGGTCGCGGAACATGGCGGCGACGGCTTCCCAGGGCGGTGTTTGCAAAGGATCCGGCTGCAGCACGGGCATGAGGGAGACGAAGCTGCGGGAGATGACCTCAAAGTGAGTGTGCAGCTTCTGCACGGAGAAGCAGGAGACCTGGTTGCCAAAGGAGTCGGTGTGCTCGGTGAGCAGATCGGGCTCCGGATCGAAGCTGAGGCTGAACTCAAGGCAGCGCTGGGTGTCGGTGTCGCGCGGACGCAGGCGCGCGGCATGGTGGGAGACCGCCACGGGCGAGCTGTAATGATAGGTGGTGCGATGGGTGATGCGGTAGTTCATCACGTGGTCGCTGATTCAGCAGGCGCGCCCTCGCTGCTGCTGATGGTGGAGTGGGCGAAGTAACCGGCGGTGAGGGCGTCATTGAGCACGGGCATGGCCTCGATGAGCTGGGTGAGCAGCCGGGCCACCTGGGTCTGCGCCCAGGTGCCGGGCTCGACGCGGGCGAGCTCGGTGGGATCGCAGAGCTGGAGGCGGGTGCTGTTTTCCAGGAACACGCGCATGGCGGGCGTGAGGAGGGCGGAGGTTTGCTCGTGGGGCAGGTGCTCGAACTGCTGGCGGATGCGCTCGAACTGGAAGCGCAGGCCGCGGGGGTTGAGCTCGTCAAGCATGAGCAGATCATACACGGCGGCGAGCTGGGGGAGGAGGCTGTAACGGTTGCGGTAAGTGATGGTGCTGTCTCCGACTTCGAGGATGGCTTCGAGCAGGCTGGGGTTTTCGGCATCAGCGCTGCGGAGGCCGGCGCGGAGGAGCTCGCAGATGTAAACGGTGCGCTCGATGCGGTGGCCCATGTCGAGGAACATCCAGCCCTGGGCGCGGGTCATGTTTTCCTTGGCGAGACCGTGGAAGGAGGCGAGCTCGAGAATGATGCGGGTGAGGACGTTCAGCGCGTCCGACATGGGAGTGACGCTGGGAGTGTTGTCGTAGGCGTCGAGGGCATCTCCAAGCTGGCTGATGACGCGCCAGGTATCGACGGAAATGCGGTCGCGCAGGAGGACACCGATGCGCTGGATGTGGGCGACGCAGGAGCGGATGCTGGTGGGGTGATCGGCGTCGAAGACGGCTTCAAGGAGGCGGGCTTCGAGCTGCTCCTGCTGGGAGGCGAGGGCGGCGGCATCAGGGACGTCATCGAGAACGGTGAGGCTCTTGAGGGCCTCAAGCAGCGGGAGCAGGAGGGGTGTTTCGCTCATGCCGCTTTCCGGGGAGCAGCGCAGGAGGGTGGAGCGCAGCAGGCGGGCGCTGGACTCCGCGCGCTCAGCGTAGCGGCCGAGCCAGTAGAGGTGATTGGCGACACGGCTGCCGAGATTGTGCCCGGTGCGGCGGAGCTCCACCGGGGTGCTGGTGTTGGAAAGGAGGGTGACGTTTTCCACCGGCCCCTCGCTGAGGACCCAGGTGTCCTTGCTGGTGCCGCCTTTCTGCATGGAGACCTGGGGGGAATCCAGCGTGGCGGCGACGCGGGTGAGGGCGCCGGGCATGACCATGTAGCCGTCCGCGGTGGCGACGAGATAGACGCGCACGCTGACGGGCTTGTGCACGAGGCGGCCATCGTCCCAGACGGGGGCGGTGGAGAAGGTGATCTTTTCCTGCGCCACCCAGCGGTCTGGCGCAAAACGCATGCGTTCGGCGAGGGCGGCGCGCTCCGCGCCGCTGAGGCGGCTGCCGAAGAACACCTCGCGCCGGCGCACGCGGAAGGCGTTTTTGATGACGAGGCGGCCGAGGTTCTGCTCCACCTCGTGACGAGGGCGCTCCTGGCCGCACCACCAGGTGGCCACGGAGGGCATGAGGAGGTCTGAGCCGAGGAGTTTGCGGCAGAGGCCGGGGAGGAAGGCCATGAGCGCGGGGGCTTCGGCGAGGCCGGAGCCGAGGGCGTTTCCGAGCGCCACGTTTCCAGCACGGACGGCGCGCACGAGGCCGGGAACGCCGAGCATGGAGTCGTTGCGGAGTTCCAGGGGATCGCAGAAATCGTCATCCACACGGCGCAGAATGACGTCCACGGGCTCAAGGCCGCTGAGGGTCTTCAGATAGACGCGGTCATCGCGCACGGTGAGGTCTTCACCCTCCACCAAGGTGTAGCCGAGATAGCGGGCGAGGTAGGCCTGCTCAAAGTAGGTTTCGTTGTAGGGGCCGGGGGTGAGAAGGACGACGCGGGGCTCCTCCACCCGGCGTGGGGCGAGCGCCGCGAGAGACTGCTGCATCTGGCGGAAGAAGCCGGCGAGACGGCGTACGCGCGCATCGCGAAACACCTCGGGCAGGAGGCGGGAGGTGATGAGGCGGTTTTCCAGGGCGTAACCGGCGCCGGTGGGGATCTGGGTGCGGTCTGAAACGACCCACCACTGGCCGTCTGGAGAGCGGGCGAGATCCGCGCCATAGACCTGGAGGGGCTTGGCATCCGGCACCTTGATGCCATGACAGGGGCGGAGGTAGGAGGACTGCGCCAGGACGAGCGCGGCCGGCATGCTGCCATCGCGGATGAGCTGCTGCGGGCCGTAGCTGTCGGTGAGGATGGCGTTGAGCAGGGTGGCACGCTGGATGAGGGCTTTTTCAATGCCCTCCCATTCGGCGGCGGAGATGACAAAGGGCACGGGGTCCATGTGCCAGGGGGTGTCGAGGCCCTTTTCATCGTAGATGTTGAAGGTGACGCCGCGCTCCGCGAGGAGGCGGCGGGCGGTGTCCGCGAGACGTTTGACGCCGGCGGTGTCACGGCGCAGGAGATCGGCCATGACGGGCTCGTAGTGCGGGCGCACCTTGCCGGAGGCGTCATGCAGCTCGTCATAGTGGCCGCCGCCGGGTGCGGCACCGTCCAAATGCGGACCCACGGCCCGCTGGGGGACGGGAGAGGCGGCGACGGTGGAGGATCTTTGAGATTGGAAAATCAATGCGTGGTCGGAGGTGGCTGGACGGATGGTGCCGACAGTAGGAACCGATCCCGCCAGTGCATCCGATTTGTCGGGTGGACGCAAGGTTTATGCCATGAATTGGGGATGGGGATTGCGGGCGCTGGGTGGTGCGTCCGGAACCTGCTAAAGCAGGTACTACAATACTTATGCTGCGGTGCTTGGGGTGCGTGCGGTGCGCTGGGCGACCGGATGCGCTGGGATGATGCGTGGGGACGCGTGCTGGTTGGGCGACGATATGTCACCCCGGGCGGCTACAATGTGTGGCAGACGGCGCGATGAGTGGCAAAGACGTTTTTAGAGCCTGCGAAAGCGGTAGCTGCGATGCAAGACTTGCGTCTTGCATCTTCGCGACCGCATTGATTCGCTTCGCTCACCCTTCGGGCAGCCTGCGGCTGTCTACCTCCGCTTCGCTTCGGTTCCAGGACGCTGGCGCGCATGCGGTGGCTCTATTCAGGCGTGGCGGAGGTCGAGGGTGAAGGGGAATTCGGGGTTGGGGGTGGCGGGGGCGGCTTTGATTTTTCCGGGGGTGTGTCCGTGGCGGAAGAAGCGGGCGTAGCGGCGGCTTTCGGCTTCGTAGGAATTGACGGGGAAGGTTTCGTAACTGAGGCCGCCGGGGTGGGCGACATGGTAGGTGCAGCCGCCGAGGGAGCGCTGGTTCCACTGGTCCACGAGATCAATCACCAGCGGTGAATGAACGCCGACGGTGGGCTGCAGGCAGTTTGGCGGCTGCCAGGCGCGATAGCGCACGCCGGCGACATATTCGCCATTGGTGCCGGTGGGGTGCATGGGTACGGTGCGGCCGTTGCAGGTGATGGCGTAGCGGCCTTCGATGAGGCCCTGGGCTTTGATCTGGATGCGCTCGAGGGAGGAGTCCACGTAGCGGACGGCGCCGCCGGCACCGGCGTCTTCGCCGAGGACGTGCCAGGGCTCGAGGGCCTGGCGGATTTCGACGTTCACATTGCGCGTGGCCCAGTCGCCGCTGAGGGGATAGCGGAACTCGTAGTGCGGGGCGAACCACTCGGGCTTGAGTTCGTAGCCGGCCTGCCGGGTGTCTTCACAGATGTCTTCGATGTCGCTCCAATTGAAGTGCGGGAGCATCCAGCGGTCGTGAATGTCGGTGCCCCAGCGCACGAGGGGGGCCTCGTAGGGCTCCTTCCAGAAGCGGGCGATGAGGGTGCGGAGCATGAGGGCCTGGGCGAGGCTCATGTGGGGATGCGGGGGCATTTCAAAGCCGCGCATTTCCAGAAGGCCGAGGCGGCCGGTGCTGCTGTCTGGAGAGAAGAGTTTATCAATGCAGAACTCGGCGCGGTGGGTGTTGCCGGTGGAGTCGATGAGGAGATTGCGGTAGAGGCGGTCCACGAGCCATGGGGGCACCTCACCGCCTTTGAGGACGGAATCTGAGGCGGCCTTGAAGGCGACTTCGAGCTCGTAGAGGGAGTCGTTGCGGGCTTCGTCGATGCGCGGGCTCTGGCTGGTGGGGCCGATGAAGAGGCCGGCAAACATGAAGGAGAGCGAGGGGTGATTCTGCCAGTAGGAGATGAGGCTGCGCAGGAGATCCGGGCGGCGGAGGAAGGGGCTGTCCTTGGGAGCTTCCGCGCCCATGACGATGTGATTGCCACCGCCGGTGCCGGTGTGGCGGCCATCGACCATGAACTTCTCGGTGCCCAGACGGGTCTGACGGGCTACTTCATAGAGCGACTCGGTGATATTCACCATTTCATCCCAGCTCTTGGCGGGATGCACGTTCACCTCGATGACGCCGGGGTCGGGAGTGACCTTGAGGACATGGAGGCGCGGGTCGAAGGGCGGCGGGTAGCCTTCGATGACGACGGGTTGATCCAGCGCTACGGCCACATCCTCCACGGCACCGAGGGCGGAGAGGTACTCCTCCAGCGTCTTGGTGGGGGGCATGAAGATAAAGAGCTTGCCGTCGCGCGGCTGCACGCAGAGGGCGGTGCGGACGATCTGATCGGCGGACTGGCCGAGAGCGGGCGGCTGCGCGGCGGGGTCGATGCCGAATTTGTGCTCTTCCTTCTCCAGATCTTCGTTTTCTGCGCCAAGTCCTTCGGCGCCCGAGGGGTCCGGGCGATGAGCGAACCTTTTCCAGAAAGAGGGCGGGATGCCGGCGATGCCGCGCACAAACTGCTGGCGCGAGGGGAGCGGATCGCGGTCCTCCATGGGGTCCTGCTCGTGGTGATAGGGGAAGTCAGTGGCCTTGACCCAGGGGTGGGAATCAAGCGGGAGACGCAGTCCGATGGGCGAATCTCCGGGCACGAGGTAGCAGCGCTCGGCGCGCAGAAACCAGGGGCCGGTGGCCCAGCCACTGTCCACAGGTTTGAGGGGCAGGACGTGGCCGATGATTTTGTCGAGCCCTTCCTCGAAGACTTTGGCGAGGCGGGTGCGCTCTTCTTTGTCTTTGAGGTTGGATTTATGGGGGTCCACGTTCACGGGCAGTTTGCGCTCGCGCCAGAGGTAGTAGAAGGCGTCTTCGTACGTGGGCATCACCCACTTGCCGCCGCAGCCGAGTCGCTCGGCCAGGGCGTGAATGAAGCGGGCGGAGTGGGTCTCATTGACGCCGTAGTCTGTCTGCATGTCGGCGTAGAGATGCGGGTGCGCCCAGAGGGGCTGGCCGTCTTTGCGCCAGTGGCAGCCGTAGGACCAGCGGGGGAGCGACTCACCGGGATACCATTTGCCCTGGCCGTAATGGAGGAAGGCACCGGGGGCGAAGCGGTCTTTGAGGCGCTTGATGAGCTCGTCTGAGAGCAGGGCCTTTTTGGGGCCGACGGCGGTGGTGTTCCACTCGGGGGCCTCGGGATCGTCGATGGAGACGAAGGTCGGCTCTCCGCCCATGGTCAGGCGGACATCATTGGCCTCGAGTTCCCGGTCCAGGGCGTGGCCGAGGGCCTCGATCTCCGCCCACTGCTCCGGGGTGTAGGGCTTGGTGACACGGGGGGACTCGAAGATGCGAGTAACCTTCATGTCGAAGTCGAACTTGGTTTCGCATTTCTCCCCGATCGTGCCGCTGATGGGCGCGGCGCTCTGGGGGTCTGGCGTGGCGGCGAGGGGGATGTGACCCTCTCCGGCGAAGAGGCCGGAGGTGGGGTCCAGGCCGACCCAGCCTGCGCCGGGGAGATAAACTTCGCACCAGGCATGGAGGTCGGTGAAATCGACCTCGGTGCCGCTGGGGCCGTCGAGAGACTTCACGTCCGGCTTGAGTTGAATGAGGTAGCCGCTGACGAAACGCGCGGCGATGCCGAGGCGGCGCATGAGCTGGACCATGAGCCAGGAGGTGTCTCGACAGGAGCCGGTGCGGGTGGTGAGGGTCTCCTCGGGCGTCTGGACGCCGGGCTCCATGCGGATGGTGTAGCCGATGTCCTTCCAGAGGCGCTGATTGATGGCCACGAGGACATCGATGGTGCGCGGGGGCCAGGGCGTCATGGCGAGGAGCTCACCCTCCAAAGCCGTGAAGTATTCGGTGAACTTCGGGGTGAGCGCGGCGCGCTTCAGGAAGGGGGCGAGCTCGTGATCGAGGGCGTGATCGTAGCTGAAGGGGAAGTTTTCGCCCTCGGGCTCCAGGAAGAAGTCGAAGGGATTGAAGACGGTCATTTCCGCCACGACGTCCACCTCGATGGAGAACTCGGTGGTCTTTTCCGGGAAGACGAGGCGGGCGAGGTAGTTTGACTGAGGGTCCTGCTGCCAGTTCAGGAAATGCTTCTGGGGGGTGACTTTGAGCGAGTAGCTGAGGATGCGCGTGCGGGAATGAGGGGCGGGACGCAGCCGTACGATCTGGGGGCCCAGCTCGACGGGGCGCTCATAGCGGTAGCTGGTGCGGTGGTGAAGGGCGACGTGGATGGACATGCGGGTGGCTGGGAAATCGGCCGGGACTCTAAGTCTGGCGGGATGGGATTTAGCAGGTTCACGGCCAATCTTGGTTCCGGGCACCGGAAAACTGCGCTCGCACCTTGCCTCGCTACGATTTCGCGGGACTATGGGCGCGCATTTCAACCAACCCAGCCATGCCCAAGAAAGCCCCAGCCCCCTCCACGATCCGCCCCATCAAGAAGCTGATGGTGGCGAACCGCTCTGAAATCGCCATCCGCGTGATGCGGGCGGCCACGGAACTGGGGCTGAAAACGGTGGGCATCTATGCGCAGGAGGACCGCTTCTGCCCGCACCGCTTCAAGGCGGACGAGGCGTATGAGCTGAACAAGGACAAGGGGCCGCTGGGCGCGTACCTGGACATCGAGGGCATCGTGGCGCTGGCGAAGGAGAAGGGCGTGGACGCGATCCACCCGGGCTACGGCTTCCTGTCCGAGAATCCCAAGTTCTCCCAGGCCTGCGAAGAGGCGGGGA
The DNA here is from genome assembly GCF_044227185.1 of Prosthecobacter sp. Taxonomy (GTDB): domain Bacteria; phylum Verrucomicrobiota; class Verrucomicrobiia; order Verrucomicrobiales; family Verrucomicrobiaceae; genus Prosthecobacter. The sequence continues at coordinate 25,023 of NZ_JBGAFO010000018.1, forward strand.
TCATCTTCATCGGCCCTGAGGCGAAAATTCTGGACATGATGGGGGACAAGACGGCGGCCCGCAATGTGGCGCGGAAGCTGAAGGTGCCGATCCTGGAGGGGACGGACGAACCGGTGAGCGACCGCAAGGAAGCGCTGGCCACGGCGAAGAAGATCGGCTTCCCGCTGATCATCAAGGCGGCCTTTGGCGGCGGCGGGCGCGGCATGCGCGTGGTGCGTGAGGCGAAGGACCTGGAGAAGCTGCTGGATGAGGCGCAGACGGAGGCGGAGCGCGCGTTTGGCAACGGGGCGGTGTTCCTGGAGAAATTTGTGGGCAAGGCCAAGCACATCGAAGTGCAGATCCTGGCGGACAAGCATGGCAACGTGCTGCATCTGCATGAGCGCGACTGCTCCGTGCAGCGCCGGCACCAGAAGGTGATCGAGCAGGCGCCGAGCTACGGCATCAAGCAGGAGATCATCGACGGGCTGTGCGAAGCGGCAGTGAAGCTGGCGCAGGCGGTGAACTACACGCACGCGGGCACGGTGGAGTTCCTGGTGGATCACGAAACGGGCGAGTGGTACTTCATCGAGATGAATCCACGCATCCAGGTGGAGCACACGGTGACGGAGGAGATCACGAGCATCGACATCGTGCGCTGCCAGATCCTCATTGCGCAGGGCTACAAGATTCATGAGGAGCCGCTGGCGCTGCCGCCGCAGCACAAGATCGAAAAGAGCGGCTTTGCGATTCAGTGCCGCATCACGACGGAAGATCCGGAGAACGGGTTCACGCCGGATTTTGGCAAAATTTTGACCTACCGCAGCGCGGGTGGCTTTGGCATCCGCCTGGACGGTGCGCTGGGAGCGACGAACGCGGTGATCACGCCTTATTATGACTCGATGCTGGTGAAGATGACGGTTTATGCGCGCACGTACCAGCAGGCGCTGGACCGCATGGACCGCGGGCTGCGCGAGTTCCGCATCCGCGGGGTGAAGACGAACATCCCCTTCCTCATGAACGTGGTGCACCACCCGGACTTCATGGCGGGGCAGGCGACGACGCGCTTCATCGACAACAACCCTGATCTGCTGAAGTTTGTGGCGCGCAAGGACCGTGCCTCCAAGCTGCTGAGCTACCTGGCGGACACGATTGTGAACGGGAATCCGCACTCGAAGGGGCACAAGATCAGCAAGGCCTTCAGCGCGCCGCCGATTCCGAAGTTTGACCACCGCGTGGCACCGGCCAAGGGCACGAAGCAGCTCCTGACGGAGATGGGGCCGGAGAAATTCTGCCAGAACTGGGTGGCGAAGCAGAAGAAGCTGCTGCTGACGGACACGACGATGCGCGACGCGCACCAGTCCCTGCTGGCCACACGCATGCGCACCTATGACATGCTGGCCGTGGCGGACAGCGTGGCACGCCGCACGCCGAACCTCTTCTCCCTGGAGATGTGGGGCGGCGCGACCTTTGACGTGACGATGCGCTTCCTGCGCGAAGATCCGTGGGAACGCCTGCGCGACATCCGCGCCAAGGTGCCAAACATTCTGCTGCAGATGCTGTTCCGCGGCTCGAACGCGGTGGGCTACACGAACTACCCGGACAACGTGGTGAAGGGCTTCATCAAGCATGCGGCCCAGAACGGGATGGATATCTTCCGCATTTTCGATTCGCTCAATTATCTGCCGAACCTGAAGGCGGCGATGGATGCGGTGCGCGAGGAGACGGACTCTATCTGCGAAGGCACGCTGTGCTACACCGGGGATATTCTGGACCCGAAGCGCGACAAGTATGACCTGAAGTACTATGTGCGTCTGGCGAAGGAGCTGGAGAAAATGGGTGCGCACATGCTGTGCATCAAGGACATGGCGGGCCTGGTGCGCCCCTTTGCGGCGAAGAAACTTGTCAAAGCGCTGAAGGATGAAGTGGGCCTGCCGATTCATTTCCACACGCATGACACGAGCGGCCTGAACGCCTCCAGCATTCTGGAAGCGGCGACGGCGGGCGTGGATGTGGTGGATGCGGCGATTTCCTCGCTCTCCGGCGGCACCTCGCAGCCGAACTTGAACTCCATCGTGGCGGCGATGCAGAACACGCCGCGTGACACCGGACTGGACAGCGAGGCGCTGCAGGAGTTCAGCGACTACTGGGCGGCAGTGCGCACCTACTACAAGCCCTTTGACACGGCGGAGCCGTATGGCACGGCGGAGGTGTATCTGCATGAGATGCCCGGCGGGCAGTACACGAACCTGAAGGAGCAGGCCATCGGCATGGGCCTGGGGCCACGCTGGCCGGAGATCGCGCATGCGTATGCGGAAGTGAACCAGCTCTGCGGCGATATCGTCAAGGTCACTCCCTCCAGCAAGGTCGTCGGCGACCTGGCGATCGAGTGCGTGGCGCGCGGCGTGAAGCCGAGCGATGTCTTCAACCTGACCGGGACAAAGTGGAGCAAGGACGTGACCAGCATGTTTGAAGGCTGGCTGGGCGAACCCTTCTATGGCATGGAGCCGGCGAAGGCGGCGGATTCCCGCAAGAAGTGGAACAAGCTGGCCGATGCCATCGTGGGCAAGGACGGAAAGCGCATCAAGGGCCGCCCCGGCACGCATGCGGCGAAGGTGAACCTGACTGAAGTGCGCGCCGAGCTGAAGGGCAAGCTGAAGAAGGAGCCGACCGACGATGATGTGTGGAGCTACCTGATGTATCCGGATGTGTTCCTGAAGTTTGCGGATTTCCGCAAGACGTATGGGGATGTGTCCGCGCTGCCGACGCCGGCGTACTACTACGGCCTGCAGGACAAGGAGGAAATCCACATCAACCTGGAGGAAGGCAAGACGCTCTTCGTGCGCCTGCTGAACATGACCGAGGCCGATGCCACGGGCCAGCAGACGGCGATCTTTGAACTCAACGGCTACCCGCGCCACACGACGGTGACAAACAAGGCGCTGGCGAAAAACGCGGTGACCAAGACGAAGGCCGATCCGGCGGACTCCACGCAGGTGGGCGCGCCTATGCCCGGCATGGTGGCGAGCATCGCCGTGAGCGTGGGGCAGAAGGTGAAGGAGGGGGAGACTCTGCTGACGCTGGAGGCGATGAAGATGTTCGCGGCCGTGGCATCGCCGATCGCAGGAACGGTGAAGGAGATCTGCGTGAAGATCAGCGAGAGTGTGGAGAGCAAGGATCTGATGGTGCGGCTGGTGAAATAACCGCGTGCCATGATTCGAGCTGTTCTTGATACGAACGTCATTCTGTCCGCCCTGCGGTCTCGGAATGGCGCTTCGTTCGAGATTGTCGCTCGTTACCGTCAGGGAGAGTTTCTGCTCTATCTGAGCCAGACCGTTCTCGCCGAGTATGAAGAAATTTTGAAGCGTGAGATGCTGCCACAAGGCTTGCCGCTGATGGCCATCGACCGCTTTCTGGACGCCATCTCTTCAAATGCGGTGCAATTTCGGACCTCGGCGCTCTGGAAACCGTCATTGCCTGATTCCGATGACGAAGCCCTGGCCCAGCTCGCCATGGAATCGAAGATCGACTATCTTGTGACCCACAACCTGCGCGATTTTCCAGCCGGGCGAATGGCTGCCGTGCGAGTGGTTGATCCGAAGACTTTTCTGGACATACTCCGCCAGTCACCATGACCACCATCACTGCCAGCATCCCGGATTTCCTGGCCCGCATTCTTTCCGATGCGGCTGAGAAAGAGCGCACATCAGTCGATCACATGGTCGCCCTGGCTTTGCAGGCGCAAGTGACTGCCTGGGAAGTGGGTGACACGCTGGAAGCCCGTGCCAAGCGGGGCCGGATTGAGGACCTGGACGAGATTCTCGCCATGGTTCCCGACGTGCCCCCGATGCCGGGGGATGAGAAGTAATACGCGGGAAGCGCCTGCGGCCCGCATTACTCCGGCATCGTCCACACGATCAGATCGATGGGGTACAACTGGCCGTCCACATCGCTCTTGATGAAGTTGGTTTCGTTGGCGTCAAAGGCGCCGATGCTGCCGCGGCGCCAGGCATGCTGGCGCAGGGTGACGACAATATCGGTCGTCTTCTCCAAGGATTCCCAGCCATGCTGAGTCATCCATGCACGGATTTCTTGTTCGGTGGGCGCGGAGCCGCTGATGAATGCCTGCGCGAGGAGCAGGCCTGAAACATCAGCGCCGATCACATCTTCGTACACGCAGCCGAAGCCGAGATGTTCCCAACTCAGGCTCTCGCGTTCCATCGCCTGTTCGAGAGTGCCGGGGCCGTAGTCGATCATGCCACGCTCATTGCGCAGGAGGATGCAGCCGAAGCCGGCGGTGCCGTAGCCGTTTTCTTCGCGTCCACGGAGTTTCACGATGCGATTTTTCAGATGACTATCCCAAAACAAAACCGCCTCGCCGCGGCTTCCCACGATTTGATAGCGTGAGCCTGCCGGGCCAAGCTCCTCCCAATCCAATGTGCCATTGACCCTGCGACTGAGAATCTGCGCCGCCTGCAGCCAGCCCCCGCCTTTTTTCGTGAGACGATCGACCTCACGATCCACCGACGGGCCATCAACGAGCCGTGCAAACTCGCGCTGGGTGAGCATGGGTGCCGTTGATCTGAGCTTTCATCTGCACTGACATGGCACCGCCTTCATCGTCCTTCAAATGACGGCGCACTTGCTGATAAACCTCCTCATAAGACGGCTCGCGCCGGTTCTTGGGGGGCATGCGGGTCGCAACTCCGGGGGGAGGAAGCTGGATCGATGCGGGATCAAATGACATGGGGGAAGATACGGGAATCCACGGAGGGCGCAAGCCGGAGTGCGGGCGATCCATTGACGGGCTCAATCGAAGCTTCAAGAGTATCAATGTCATGATCTGGCCTGGGTGAGGCAGAGGTGCGGGGTCATGAAAGACCTTATCTTACTCTCGATGCAGGTGGCGGGCGTGGTTCTCGCTGCGGATTTTGCGGCCGGGCTGGTTCATTGGTTTGAGGATGCGTACATCCGCGAAGATACGCCGGTGCTGGGGCGGCTGGTGGGGCGGCCGAACATGGTGCATCATCACCTGCCGCGGCACATGACGCACAACACGTGGTGGGAGAGCAACAAGGAGCTGATGATGGCGATGGGGCTGCTCGTCATGGGCGCGGCGTGGCTGGGATGCCTGAGGTGGCAGGTGTGGCTGTTTGCGCTGGTGGGTGGGAACGCGAACGAGGTGCACAAGTGGGCGCACCGCACGCGGCGGAAGAATGGGCGGGTGATTTCGTGGCTGCAGGATGTGCGAATTTTACAGACGCCGCAGCATCATGCGGTGCACCACACGAATCCGAAGGAGGTGCACTACTGCCCGGTGACGAACGTGCTGAACCCGGTGCTGGATGGACTGCGTTTCTGGGAGGGGCTGGAGTGGATGCTGGCGCATGCGGTGGGGCTGAAGCGGCAGCCGGATACGTCTGTGCCTGGGCAAGGGACGGCGCCGGGGTGGATCGCGGAGATGCGGCGGGCGGGGTGAGCGAAAATCATTCGTCGCCGCGAGTGTTTGCGCCATCTTCGGCGATGTTCGGCCATCTCCCGGGTCCCACGATGTGCTGCCAGAAGGCGGCGTCTTTGTATCGAGCGCACTTCTGCGGTCTCGGCACGAGCTTGCACCGACACTATGGCGCGTGGGCGCGCTGGCTGGTGAACAGGGACAGCGCTTTTCTGACGCTGCTGGGCTCCGCCCTGGGGGAAGCACCGCCGGAGCTGTGCCAGACAACCTGCTGCAATGCGTTCGGCACGCCGCGTGATCTGGTGGCGGACAGCCCGGTGCTGCAATACACCGCCGCTGTGACGGTCTGCGGCCTGAGCGCGAAGCTGGATGACGATGCTCAGGATGAACGGGGCTGGCGACGCCATGCGGCGCGTGTGGGATCTAGAGCGCTCGACAGACCCATCGGCGACGCGCTGGGCCTGCTGCACGCGATGCGCTTTCCTGTGCAAGACGTGCGCGCCTGGATGGCCGGGCAGGCTGACATTGAGCATTCATCCGCCAGTCTCCATGAATGCGCCGGGCCGACGTGTGCGGCGTATGGTGAGATCGTGGGGCACCTGGCGCAGGTGTCTGGTGCACCGGGTGCCAAACCGCTGCTGCATCAACTCGGTGAAAGCCTGGGCTTTCTGATCTACGCGCAGGATGCGTGGGAGGACTGGGCGCGGGACAAGAAGCGTGGCCAGTTCAACCCGCTGCATGCCTTTCCTGATCTCGCGGGACGTCGTGCCGCGTTCCTGCCTGCGCTTGAGCAAGCACTGGCCAGCCTGCGGCGTGCTTTTGATGCCCTGCCGCTGCGGCGACATCGCGATCTGCTGCAGACGGTGCTGATCGCAGGGGCGGAAGAGCGGGTGGTGCAGGTGGCGGGAGGAAGATGGAAAGGCACGAAGCATGCGCAGCCACCCATGGAAGGCACCGAGCGCAAACGCTCCTGCTGCGGTAAATGCGATGGGCGCTGTTGCTGCGAATGCTGTGACGTGGCGGGCTGCTGCCGCCCTGGATGGACCCGAGGCGGGAGTTCCACGGTGGACTGCAATCCCTGCGACGGCGACGGCTGTGGATGCTGCGGCTGTGACTGCTAGCGCAGGCTGTCATTGATTTGGCAAACCTCCAGGCATCCGTACAGCCTGAACGATGAGATGATGGGGCGAAAGCCCTGTTCCCGGGCCCATTCAGGGCCCTTCCTGAAGAGACGGTGCGAGTGGACCGGGTGACCCAGGGCTTGTCGCTGCGCTCCGGCGCCCTGGGCTGGCTCCGGGGGTCCTTCAGACCCCATGCAGTGCGACGCCTTGAGTCGTTGCGTTCCTCGTGGCGGGCTACATTCGCCGTGATCAGGCCACTGCGCACACCTTTGCGGAAAGGCCGGGCCGCAGTGCGATGGTGTCCCCTGCCCGCCTGGCGATGAGTTTCTGCCCCAATGCGGATGCGGGGGTGATGACGACGACTTCCTGGCCTTCATGCACAATCTCTGTACCGCCTGCGAATGGGCCGAGGAAATAGTGTGTTTGTTCGCCGGAGGTCTCCAAGGTCACGAGGGCTCCCAGTGTGAGGGCGGCACCTGGCGCCAGGGCATTTCCTGACAATGCGCCAAAGACACGCACGGCCTCCTGCAACTCTGCCACGCGCTGGGCCTGGCCGCGGGCCACGTAGGAGGCCTCCAGAGTGCGGGTGTCGTACTTGTTCTCCGCCTTGCTGTCCGGATCCGTGGCGGCGGCGAAGGCGCCCTGCGCGGCACGGGTGAGGGTGGCGAGCTCGGCGCTGAGCACGGAGACGATTTGATCAAGGACGGCTTGTTTGTTCACGGAAAAAGGAAGGGCAAGCGGTGCGCTGATCTGGGGGTGGATCAAGGAGGAAAAGACGGCATTGACCTGCGGCGGTGGTTTTTGATAAGCTTCCTTCGTGAACAAGCGCCGGTGTCAGCGTCCTCTGGTTTTCATCAGCTTTCCGTATCTTGCGGTGATCGTGCTTGTGGCGCTGCTGGCCAGCGGGACCCTGGCGGTGTTTAGCAAGATTCTTCAACGAAGCCGGCAGAACCCAAATACCGTCCGTGGTGCCGGCGTGGAAAAAGCAGCATTGACCCTCGGGCGCGATTTCAGGTAGAATTCAATTATGAAAACGCAACGGCGCCAGGCTCAGCGCGGGTTCACCCTGATTGAGCTGCTTATCGTGATCACCATCATCGCGATTCTCGCCAGCCTGACGGCAGCGGGAGTCGGCTACGCCATCGACCAGGCCAATCGTGTGAAAGTACGAACGGTGCTGATGGATTTGAGGAACGGCATCGACCAGTACCAGACGGACTACATCCGCTTCCCCCTCGACTCCAACGTGGCGGGGGCCAATGGCGAGGATGCGCCCGAGCTGCTGACGGATGGCAGCAACTTGCTGGTGGATGCGCTGCTGGGTGTTCCGCCGGCATCGAGCGGAACGACGGATCTGAATCCGAAGCGCACGCCTTACGCCAGCTTTCCGCCTGCAAACAATGGTCGCCATGGCCTGGTGGGCGCCACGCGTCCGTATAAGCTGACGGACATGTATGGGCAGCCCTACCACATCCTGCTGGACACGAATGGTGACAACCAGGTGAAGAACCCTGATGCCGGCAATGCGGACGCCAAAATTTCGGCGAACCAGCCGGCGCACCTGGCCTACAAGGTGATCGTTTACAGCAGCGGGAAGGACCAGATACCGCTGACGAGCGACGACATCACCTCGTGGCGGCCGAAATGAAAACAGCTGCGGGCTTGCGCTTTATTTATCCGCCGACTTGAAGACTTCGGGGTGGTCGAGGACCATTTTCCGCATGCGTTCCACCTGCGTGGAGGGACAGTCGGGGGGCATCCAGGTGGCGTGTTCGACGGCGTCGCGTCCGGCGATGGTGCCGGCAATGACGTAGGCGGCGAGCAGGGTGCCGAGGACGTCGGCATGGGTGCCGTCCTCGGCATAGAGCGAGAGGGCGGGATAGAGATCGTGCACCAGCCACCAGAAGTCGCCCACGGGGCTGACGAGGATCTGCGCGCCCGGCTCTTTTTCCAGCACTGCTTTCACGGCCTTTGCGTTTGCGACGTGAATGCGGGCGCGCGCCTCCGCGGGTGAAGCACCGGTGAGAAGAGCATCGGCGTCTTTTTCCTTCCAGAGCTTCTCATGCCGTGACCAGACCTGGAAAACGATGATGAGTGCTTTCGGATTCTGCTCGCGGGCGAGTTTGACGAGCTTGGAGAGGCCGTTTTCCATCAACTGTCTGGCGTCTGCATCCACGGCGGCGGCCGCGGAGATGACGCTCTGCTCCTGCACGACGACGATGTCCCAGGGCTTGCCATCATCCGCGCCTTTTTTCAGGAGCTCGAGGCCTTCGGTGTTGGTGGAGTGCCGTTCGAGCGAGTAGCTGCCCTGCAGGCTGCTGCCGATGTGCGGGGAGAGCATGCCGGAGGAGAGCAGCAGCTCCCCCACCATGCCGGGAAGGCGGTTGAAGGCGGTGTAGCTGTTGCCGAAAAACAGAATGCGGGCGTGCGGGGCTTCATCGGCTGCACGCGCGTGCGCATGACAGCCGCAGGCGGCGAGGCCCGCCAGGAGCAGCCTGCGTCTGGACCATGAGAGAAGCGTGAAAGGACTCATGGCTTGCACAGCTTGTCCGCGAGCGCCTCGGCCTTTTCATTGCCCTCCCTGGCGGCCAGATGGCCGACCACGCGCGACTTGTCCTTGTCGAGCCGGATGATGACGAGCGTCTCCAGGGGGGTCTGCTTTTCGTCATCGGCGCTGGAACGCATGCGGTAGATGATGGCGTAGGGCACGAACCTGCCGCCCTGACGGAAGCCGCGCCACTGCACGACGTTGTTCGCCTTGGCGGGGAACTGGCCGGGGCAGGCGGTGAGGGTGTCATTCATGAGGTCGGTCTTCTGGCCGTCGTAGATGAGATTGATCCAACTGCGCAGATCGCCGCCTTCATGAATGACCTGATAGCCTGCCAGGCCGGGACAGAGGTGCTTGAAATGGTCGATCTCAGGCTCTTTCTCGCGCGCGGAGTCCTCGAGGATTTTGACCTTCTTGGGGTCGGTGGTGGTGAACTCGGAATCAGGCTGGGGCTCCGCGGCGGGGGCGGAAGCGAGCAGGCAGGCAAAGGCGAGGAGAAACAAAGGGAGAGATTTCATGGCGAGATCATTTGAGCGCGGGGTCTGCCGCGCCATCGGCTTTGCGATAGAGACTGGTGGGGATGAGCATCTGCGGCGGGAGTTCCTCGCCTTTCGAATAACGCATGAAGGCGCGCACGACTTCCACGCCCATCTTGTCGGGGAACTGGATGGGGTCGGCGTAGATTTTGCCGTCTTTGATGGCCTGCTTGCCCTCCGGCTGGCCGTCAAAGCCGATGATGACGACCTTGTCTGTGCGTCCGGCTTTTTCCACGGCACCACGCGCGCCAAGTGCGCCGGGATCATTGATGGCGAAGATGCCGATGAGATCCGGCTGGGCCTGGAGCATGTCTTCGGTGGCCTTGTAGCCTTTGTCATTGGCGCCGCCGCAGTCGAGTTCGCTGACGATTTCGATCTTGCCGGCGGCGGTGGCATTGTGGGCGGCGAGCACTTCCTTGAAGCCTCTCACGCGGAGGATGCAGGACTCCACCTGCTTCATGTCGAGCACGCCGATTTTTCCACCGCGGCCTTTCAAGGCTTCGATCATGGCGTCGGCAGCCATCTTGCCGCCGCCAAAGTTATCCGTGGCGACCTGGGTGGCGATCTTCACGCCGGGTTCGTTGCAGGGAACGTCCACGGTGAAGACGGGAATGGTGGCTTCGTTTGCTTCCTGGATGACGGTGACGATGGCCTTTGAATTCGTGGGGCTCAGCACGATGGCTGCGACGTCCTTGACGATGAAGTCTTTGATCTGGTTGCTCTGGCGCGCCACGTCGCCGTCCGCGCTGACGATGAGGGTGTCGTAGCCGTGCTTCCTGGCCTCGGCCTCGATGTTGTCGGCGATGACCTTGAAGAAGGGATTTTGCAGGGAGAGCAGTGACACGCCGATGGTGCCCCGGGATGATGCCGCAGGTTTGCCGCAGGCGGCAAGCAGGAGGGTGCAGGCAAGAAGGAGGCGGCGGAGAGTCATTGGGGACATGCTAGCATAGGAACAACCGGAGGGTGCAAGTCTGGAGATGCTGTTATTGTGCAGCGCAGCATTCAACTTCATGCCCCAGGCAAGCGCTGCTCCATCGAACGAATCGCATCTCTTAACTCCTCAATGCCCTCCGTTCCTGCGACGAAATGGCCAATGACCGAGCGAAATTGCGCGGCCAGATTGGGATCGTCCGGAGCCACCTGCGCCAGAATTGGTTCGATCATCTGCCGCGCCACCGCCACGAATGTATTGCCATTGAAAAAACAGAATGGAGCCAGGCAATGGCATTCGTAGGCAATCAACAATGCACGCTCTAGGGTAAGGTCCTGGCCGCGATGCAGCTCCCATAAACTGCGTGCGGGTTCATAGCCGTCGGAAGTGGGCTTATGCACCACATTTTGACGCTGGCAGAGAGCGGCGTTCAGCCGTTCCACCATCTCCCAGGGGAAGTTATCGAGCCAGTTTCGTTTCCACACGGTGGTTGGAATATTTGGCCGCCAGTTCCGCCGCGTCCTGCTTCAAGCCATCCACACCACGGCTTTTCAGATGACCCGTTCCGGTCGTTTTGAGCTTTGGCTCAGCGACAAATCGGTCCTGGATTGCCAGCGCATCCGCCAGCAAATTTTGAAACACATCCGCTTCGCCATGCAGCCTTGGAGCATTGGAGGTCATAAAGTAAAATAATCGAAAGCTGTCCCGTTGCCAGACTATTTATTCCTCGGCATACCGCAAGAATACCTTCCGCCTTGTCGCAAATGCCTGCGTCTCTGCATTCCAGTCTGTCACGATCTTTTTCCACGAGTCGCCGCCGCGCATTTCTTTCACGCTGGCGGCGCGATTGAGGAGGGTGTTCACCAGATCGAGCTTGAACTGCTTTGGATAAAGACGGTGCAGGGTGCTGGCGATGGCGATGCCGGCATCGACGGCATTCAATGCGGTGCGGTCGGTGATGGCGATGCGCACGCCGCCACAGGGCTCGCCTTTGAAAATGCTGGTGGTGGGGGTGAAGCGGATGGGGGTGAACTGGACGCCGGAGAGGCCGAGCTTGTTCAACTCATAGGAGAGGCGCAGATCATCCACATAAGGTGCGCCGAGGATTTCGAAGGGGGTGTCGGTGCCGCGGCCGACGGTGATGCTGAACTCGAGCAGGCCAACGCCAGGATAGAGCAACGCGGCGTTTAAGGAGCGCATGTTCGGAGAGGGATTGATCCAGGGGAGGCCGGTTTGATCGAAGAGCATGTGGCGCTGCCAGCCTTCGACGGGGATCACCTTCAACACACAGCCGATGTGGCGCTCAAAGTTCATCATGGTGGCGAGTTCGCCGGCGGTCATGCCGTGGCGCAGAGGGATGGCGTGGGTGGCGGTGGGTTTTTCGGCGTCGATGACGGCGGGGCCCTCCACTTCGATGCCGCCGATGGGATTGACGCGGTCGAGGACATAGAAGGCTTTTTTGGCTTTTGCCGCGGCCTCCATGCAGAGGCGCATGGTGCCGATGTAGGTGTAGAAGCGGCAGCCGATGTCCTGGATGTCGAAGACGAGGGCGTCGAGGTCGGCGAGCTGTTCCGCTGTGGGCGCGCGCTGCTCGCCGAAGAGGCTGAGCACGGGGAGGCCGGTTTTTTTGTCGGTGGAGTTGCTGATCTTTTCCTGGTCGAGTTCGCCGCGGATGCCGTGCTCTGGGCTGAAGAGTTTTTTCAGTTTTACGTCGGATGCATTGGCGAGGAGATCGATGGTGCTGTGGCGCTGGGCGTCGATGCCGGTTTGATTGGTGATGAGGCCGATGCGGAGGCCTTTCAAATCGGAGAACTTCCGGCGGACGAGGACGTCGATGCCATTGAGCACGGTGGGCACTTCTTTTTCGGCACGGGGCCAGGGCGGGCCGCTGGCGGGGGTGAGGGTCAGGCATTTCGCGGCGGTGGTGCCGATCTCTTCATACAGTTCACGCACGCTGCCTTTGCCGTGGGGATGCAGGCGTGAGCTCATGAAGATGACGAAGGTCTTTGAGGGCGGATCGATCCACAGGCTGGTGCCGGTGAAGCCGGTGTGGCCGAAGGAACCGATGGGGAAGACTTTGCCACGCGGGCGGCTGAAGGCGGAGTCGATGTCCCAGCCGAGACCGCGGCGCTCATAGACGGTGGCGATGGTCTGCGGTGAGGTCATGAGCGTCACCGTTTCGGGTTTGAGGACGCCTGCGCCGCCCGCGAGGATCATGCGCGCGTATTTGGCGAGATCGCCAGCGGTGGTGAAGAGGCCTGCGTGGCCGGTGACACCGCCCATCTTGCGCGAGGTAGGATCGTGCACGACGCCGCGGAGCATGACACCGCTCTCGTCGTTTTCGGTGGGGGCGATGCGTGCTTTCCATTCCTCGGGCGGAAGGAAGCGGGTGGAGTCCATGTGAAGAGGCGCGAAGACATGCTGCGCGGCAAACTCATTGAGCTTCATGCCGCTGACGCGCTGCACGATCTCGCCGAGGAGGATGAAGTTGATGTCTGAGTAGCGGAAGAAGCGATCGGGCGGGCCGTCGGGTTCGGAGGCGATGGCGCGTGCAAGGCCGGTGGCGTAGCCGGTCCATTCGGGCTCCTTGGGGATGCCGGGCTTGAAGCCGGAGGTGTGGGTGAGCAGATGGCGGACGGTGATGCCTGGACGGAACTCGGGGAGGTAGCGGCGGACCTCGGCCTCGATGTCGATTTTACCCTGCTCCATGAGGATGAGCACGCTTGGCAATGTGGCGACGACTTTGGTGAGGGAGGCGGCATCGAAGACGGTGTCCTCGGTCATCGCTTCTTGGGCGGGCAGGAGGGCGCGCTGGCCTTCGACCAGCGTGAGCTTTTTATCTCCGCTTTCAAGCCAGAGCACGGCACCGGGCGGAGTGCCTTTGGCGACGGCTTTGCTCACGACCGCGCGCAGCGGATCGAACTCGTCTGCGTGTGAGAAGGAGAAGAGGAGAAGGAAGAGAAGCAGGCGCGGCATGAGAAATGGCATCCTGCCAGAAACGCGGCGCGGCCGCCTATTTCTTTTTCTTCTTGGGCGCGGGTTTGCCGGCACGGGGGCTTTCGAAAATGGGAGCGATGGTGCCTTTCTCCCAGTCGGCGATGGCGGCGACGAGCTCCTGAACCACGGCGGGTTTTTCGGCGGCGATGTTCTTGGATTCGCCGATGTCGGTGGAGAGATCGTAGAGCTCAGGCTGCGCGGTGCCGAGGCGCACGAGCTTCATGCTGCCGCGGCGCACGGCGTTGTTTCCGCCGGGGCCGCCGGTGCGCCAGAAGAGGGTGTCGTGCGGTGCACCGGTTTTTTCGCCGCTGAGGAAGGGCAGGAGGTTCACGCCATCGAGATTCTGGGGAGCGAGGCCGGCGGAGTCTGCGGCTGCGAGAGCGGTGGGCAGGAAGTCGAGCGCGATGACGGGCTGCTCGTATTTGCCGGGTTTGATTTTGGCGGGCCAACTCACGAGAAAGGGCACGCGCATGCCGCCTTCATAGACCATGCCCTTCGCGCCACGCAGGGGGGCGTTGTTGGTGAAGTTGCTGCCGCTCTTGGCCTGGAGATTGGGGCCGCCGTTGTCGCTGACGAAATAGACGAGCGTGTTGTCGCGCTGCTTTGACTCGTCCAGTTTGACAAGCACCGCGCCGATGGCCTCGTCCATGGCGCAGACCATGGCACAGTAGGTCTGGCGGCTTTTGTCCGGAATCTGGGAGAATTTGTCGAGCCACTTCTGCGGGGCCTGAAGGGGTGTGTGAGGTGCGTTGAAGGCCAGATAAAGCATCCAGGGTTTGGCCTCGCCGGCGTGATGGCCGATGAATGAGGAGGCTTCGTCGCCGAACTGCTCGGTGAGGTACTTGGTCTGGGCCTCGTCCTTGCCGTTGCGGTTCAGCGGGATGGTGTATTCCACGCCGCCCTTGTCCCCAGGGAAGTACTGATGCCCGCCGCCGAGGGCTCCGAAGTATTCGTCAAAGCCGCGCTTGTTTGGGTGGAACTGCGGGTGCGCGCCGAGATGCCATTTGCCAACCGCGCCGGTGGTGTAGCCGGCTTTTTGCATGAGCTGGGGGAAGGTCGTCTCGGTAAGGGGCAGTCCGGCCACGGTATCCTGCGGCAGCCAGGCGGGGTTGTTTTCATGGCCAAAGCGCTGCTGGTAGCGGCCGGTCATGATGCCTGCACGGGTGGGGCTGCAAAAAGGGTGCGAGACGTAGCCATTCGTGCAGACGAGGCTCTGCGCTGCGAGCTTGTCGAGGTTTGGCGTGGGGATCTCCGTGGAGCCCTGGAAACCGACGTCGTTGTAGCCGAGATCGTCCGCGACGATGAGCAGGACGTTGGGTTTGGCGGCAAAGGCGGATGCGGCGAGCAGCAGGGAGGCGAGGAGGAGGAACGGGCGCATGGTGGTGGCGCGAAAACGTCCATTTGCCGTTCTTGTTTCAGTTCAAGCTTGCAACTCAGGCTGAAATCCGGCATGCCCAGGGGATGAAGCCCAGCCTGCTCCTATCCCTTGTTTTGCCTCTTTTGATGACTCAGTGCGGCGATGAGTCCAAGAAACCTGCCGCGGCGGCGAAGCCGGTGGAGGAAAAGCCTGCGGTGGCGGCGGCTCCTGCTGCTGCTGCGCCAGCACCCGCAGCAACCGCGCCAGCACCCGCCAAGGACGCGCCGAAGAAGGTGTACTGGACGGAGCAGATGATGCACACGGAGATCAAGTACCACAACCCGGCCTACACAGGCGACGGGCAGTTCAGCATCGAGGCGGGGAACGTGGTGGCGCTGAGCTTGCGCGGGGCAAAGATCGAGAACGTGAAGTTTTTGGAACACATCGAGCCGATGGCGCTGGATCTGAGCGAGACGCCGGTCACCGATCTGAGGCCGATGCAGGGGAAGAAGGTGGTGGAGCTGTATCTTGAGGACACGAAGGTGAAGGATCTCTCCCCGCTGCGCGGCATGCCACTGCAAAAACTGTACCTGAGCCGCACGCCGGTGGAGAACCTGGCGGCGCTGGAAAACATGCCGCTGGTGGAGCTGAACGCGGTGGGCTGCCCGATTGGCGACATTTCGGGCATAGGCAAATGTCCGATCCAGATGCTGTGGCTGACGGACTGCCCGGTGGAGGACATCCGGCCGCTGAAAACGGTGCCTCTGGTGAGCGTGACGCTGCACCGCACGAAGGTGAAGGACCTGACGCCGCTGAGCGGCACGGCGCTGCAGCGGCTGCACATTGGCGAGACGCCGGTGACGGATCTGACACCTCTCAAGGGCATGAAGCTGACGCGTCTGGTCTTCACGCCGGCGAACATCACGGCGGGAATCGACGTGGCGAAGGCGCTGCCGCTGGAGAAGATAGGCACGCGTTTTGACGACGGCGGCAATGATCTGATGTCACCGGCGGACTTCTGGGCCGCGTATGATGCAGCGATGAAGGCGGCTGGAAAATGACGGAAATTTGTCTTGTCGCCGCCACCATCCTCCTGACAGAATCACCGCAATTCCATGAAAGAATTCGCTTATATCCACGACGAGAAGCACAGCCCGTCGCCTCTGCGAGCGGTGCCTGCGCTCGCCAGTTTCAGCGATGACCAGCTCGATGATGTGCTCAATTCCAGCAGCCTGCTGCAATGCGAGCCGGGCGACCACATCATCAAAGAGGGCAGCATCGACTCCCGCATCTACGTCCTGCTCAGCGGAGAGCTGGAGGTGCGGGTGGGCACCAAGAAAGTGGCTGCCATCACCCGCATCGGAGAAGTGTTTGGGGAGCTGGCGCTGGTGAATCATGACAAGCGGCTGGCGTCCGTGATCGCGTCCAGCAAGGCGGTGTGCCTGGCAGTGGACCAGAAGTTCCTGCAGGACATCCACCCGCGTGAGGAGGATCCGGATTTTCATGCGGCGCTGTATGAATTTGTGGCGCGGCTGGTGGTGCGGAAGCTGGAGGCCACCTCCAAGCGGCTGGCGGCGGTGGAGAAGGAACTGCGCGAGCTGAAGGAGGCCCAGGCCCACGCCTCCGCTGCGGCGAAACCGGCGGCTGTGCCGAAGCTGAAGCGGCCGGTGAAGCGTGCGCCTGCCGCGGCGGCGAGGAAGCCGGCGCGGGTGAGGTAGTGTGATTTTGCAGGCTCTGGGTGTTGCGCCCGGAGCCTGCTAAAGCAGGCACTACAATACGAGCGTTGAGGAACTGCGGGAAGGTTTGTGGGATGATGGGAGCGCTGGGCTCATCTCGCGGAGCGAGATGAATACTGTACTTTTACGCGCCGCCGCCGATCGTGATGCGTTTGGCGGGGATGGGTGACTCGATGATGCCGAGCTCGGTTTCCTGCTTGAGGCGGAGCTGGCCGCAGGCGGCGGCGATGTCGTGGCCTTTCTCGCGGCGCAGGGTGGCGGTGACGCCGGCGTTGGTGAGCACGGCGAGGAAGGCATCCTGCGCGGCTTCGCTGGGGCGCACCCAGTCAAGGCCATCGACGGTGTTGTAGGGAATGAGGTTGACCTTGGCGTTCGCAGCGCGGGCGCGCTTGGCGAGGGCCTGAGCCTGCTGCAGGCTGTCGTTGACGCTGGCGATGAGGATGAACTCGAAGGTGAGGAACTGCTTTCGCTTCTGGTTCCAGTAGTCGAGGGCTTCGAAGAGCTCCGCGAGGTGGTGCTTGCGGTTCACCGGCATGATTTTTTCACGCACTTCATCGGTGGCGCCGTGGAGGGAGATGGCGAGGCGGATTTGGAGCGGGAAGTCGGCAAGCTTTTTGATCTGCGGCGCGAGGCCGCTAGTACTGACGGTCATGTGCCGTGCACCGATGCCGATGCCCCACTCGGCATTGAGGATTTCGATGGCCTTGGTGACGTTGGAGAAATTGGCGAGGGGCTCGCCCATGCCCATGAAGACGAGATTGTCCACGCGCTCTCCGGCGTAGGCCTCCACCTGCACGATCTGCTCGACGATTTCCGCCGCGGTGAGATTGCGCGTGAAGCCGGCGAGGCCGCTGGCGCAGAATTTGCAGTCGTAGGCACAGCCGACCTGGCTGGAGACGCAGAGGGTGCGGCGGTCGGAGGCACCGCCGTAGAGGGCGGGATTGGCGGGGATGAGGACGGTCTCCACGTAGCGGCCGTCGTGGAGCTTGAGGAGGAATTTGCGGGTGGTGTCAGCCGAGCCGGTGACCTTGGCGACGCTCATCGTGCGCGTGACAAAGCGGGTGGCGAGGGCTTCGCGGGTGGCCTTGGGCAGATTCGTCATCGCCTCAAAGGTGGCGGCGCGTTTGGCGAAGACCCACTCGACGAGCTGTTTGGCGCGGAAGGCGGGCTGGCCGAGCTCCGTGAACACGGCGGAGATTTCCTCCGGCTTCATGCCGAGGAGTCCCTGGGGGGCGGGGGTCGTGCTCATGCGGTCACCATTGGCGATGAAATGAGGATTTGAAATTCGAGATTTGAGTTTGATGCTGTGGTCATGGGAATTCCCGCACTTATTGCCATGCTGGTCATGATCGTACTGATCGGTGTGGGCATCGGCATCGGGCTGTTTGCGTGTGTGATCGCGGCGGGGCTGGCGATGCTGGGGGTGGTTTCGAGTTCGGTGGCGCTGGGATTCTATACGAAACGACCGGCGACGGCGGTGCGTGCGCTGCTGCTGCAATGTGGCGTGCTGGCGGGCATTCCCGCCGGAGCGATCACGGCGTGGGTGGGGCGGGCTTTTTTAGAGAAGGTGGACGAGAGCTGGATGATCGCGGTGTATGGGGGGATCGGTGGCGCGGTGGCAGGCGCGGTGCTGGCGCTGATGCTGGATTTTATTTTCCGCCGCACGCATGCGTGGGTGGAGCAGAGGGTGAAGGGGAAGGCGGTGGTGGGGTAGCTCGGGACTGTGGTCGGCTCGCGGGGGCGATAAGCCCATGCCTTCGATGATTGGCATGCGTTTGATGGCTTGAGAATGATCTTTCCCTGAGAACGCGTCGAGTTCTTCTCGCGGAGCGAGAAGACTACTTTACGGCTGCTTTTCCTGCTCGCGGAACTGCGTGGGGGTGAGCTTGGTCATCTTCTTGAAGTCTTTGGAGAAGAAGAACTGATCATGGTAGCCGACCTGGCGGGCGATTTCTTTGACGGGGTCGTCGGATTCGATGAGGCGGCGCTTGGCCTGGTTGATGCGCTCGCGGCGGAGCCAGTCGATGGGGCTGGTGCCGATGGCGGCCTTGAACTGGCGGCTGAAGTGGCTCTCGCTCATGCCGCTGAGCTGGGCGAGCTCGATGACGCGCATGGGGAGATGGAAGTAGAGGCGCATGCGCTCGAGAGCCTTCGAAACGGCGGAGGGAAGCTCCGGCTGCACGAGGCCGGGCTCTGAGAGGCGCACGTGGAAGGCGAGGCCGATGATGGCGGCGACGGCGGCGCTGGCGAGAGCGGCATCACTGGGGCGGGTGCCGCTCATGTACTGAAAGGCGCGCTCAAACTCCGCTTTGATGGCCTGCTCATTGATGCCTTCGAGGACGGGCTGGGAACGCACCTGGAGGAGCTCGGCAATGCGGTCGAGAGATCTGCCCTCAATGCGCATCCAGTAGAGCTCCCAGGGATCTTTTTTCGCGGCGCCGTAGAGGTGGGGGTGGTGGCAGTTCACCCAGAGGAGAGCGCCGGGGCCGACCTCGTGGCGTTTTCCGGCGATCTGGACCCAGCCGTAGCCTTTGAGGCAGAGAATGAGCTCGTGGCCGGGGTAGGTCTCGCGCTCGATGCGGTGCTCGTATCCGGCCTTCAAATGGCCTGCGCGCACCACGGAATAAAACAAATCGCGCTGCCAGTCCGCCGGAGTGGCGTAAAGATTCGTCATGAAGACGGTTTCATGGAACAGCGAGGCCATGGCCGGATAATACATTCAACAGGCCCTGGGTGTCGAGCGATGATTGCAGACCCGGGAAGAGCGGGGCGGGGAAAATCCTTTTGCAGCAGAGGGGGCAAAGCGGCATACTGGGAGCCCGCCGCGCAGCTCATCCCATGCCTGCCTGCGTGCGTCTTTTCTTTTTCAGCACACCATGCCCACCTACGATTACGAATGCCAGACGTGCGGCCACCAGTTTGAGGCCAAGCAGTCCATGAAAGACCCGCATCTCACGGAATGCCCGATTGAAGGCTGTCCGGGACCGGTGAAGCGCAAAATCGGCATGGGGGCGGGGTTCATCTTCAAAGGCAACGGCTTTTACATCACCGACTACCGCAGCGACTCGTACAAAGCGGCGGCGAAGAAGGACTCTGAAAGCGCGGCGGCCTCCACGAGTTCCGCGCCAGCCGCCGCAAGCCCGGCTCCTGCCGCCAGCACCCCTGCCCCAGCCAAGACCTCCGGCAGCCAGGCCTGAGGTACGCCGCCCTTCCCCAACCCCATGCCGCCGTGATTCGTTCCCTTTTTAAGATCCTGCGGTTTCTCGGCGTGAGCCTGCTGGCTGGTGCCGCGTGGGTGGCACATCGTCCGGCCGAGCTGCCCAAGACCGCGGCACCCAGCGCGGCCAAGGCGGACGACCTGCTGGACTCCCTGCACCAGACGACGATCAAGCGAACGGCAGTGATTGAGATCAGCGAGGCGGACATCAACCGCCACCTGATGACGACGCTGGCAGGAAAGATCCCCGGCATGCTGGGCGGGTGGGTGGCCTTTGATGGAGCACGCGTGGATCTGGAGCCGGACAGCGCGCGTGTGGTGCTGATCTGGAAGATCCACGGCTACACGCGCACCGCCAGCGTGGACCTGGCGATTCACCGTGATGAGAAAAACTTCCGCGTGGAAGTGCTGCGCGGCGCCTACGGGCATCTGCAGATGCCACGTGGGATGATGCGGCCGCTGGACCCCTCTCTCCGGGCGCTGGCGGATGCGCTGGCCCCGGAAATCCGCGCCTTGTTTCAAATGACGCAGATCACCATCGCCAAGGACAAGCTCGTGCTTGATCCGCGCTTCCCTTCCGCATGAACCGTCATCTTCCATCCGCCCTCGCAGGGGTGCTCGCATTTGTCTTCTCCGCGCTGCTGGCGGCGGGGCAGACCCCCGTGCCGCCGACGCCAGCCCTGACGCAGGCACAGAAGGAAGCCGCGGCGGCGATCGAAGCGCCAAAGACGGCCGTGCCACCGCCGCTGCCGGGAGAGCTGAAGCCGGGAGAAGCCGCGAAGCCGGCACCTGCAACAGCGCCTGCGCCTGCGACAGCAGCACAGCCGCAGATGCCACCTGCCGGGCCTGCGGCACCGCCGGTTTCTGGCAACTCCGCCAGCAAACTGCAGGCGCTGGAAGCCGTGACGCAAAAGCCCGCGGTCACGAGCGCACCGCGTGTTTCGGCACCATCTGACAAGGTGCCCGTCACCAGCTCCACCAGCACCAGCCGGCAGTTTGTGGTGCATGGGAAGGTGTTTGAAACGCGCAGCGCCATGGCCACGCGCTGCGAGGAAATTTCACAGGATCTGCGCAAGGTGCTCAATGACAAGGAGCCGTGGGTGCTGCCGATCGTGGTGGTGCTGAACACTGGCGAGGACGCCGCGAAGACGCAGGGGCCGCCCATTTCCACGGCGATCACGGAGCTGAGCTTTGGGGGCTTTCATCTGCAGGTGACGGTGAACGAACGCCCGGGGCTGAAGGCGGAGGACCTGCGCAAGGAGGTGGTGCGCGCGCTGCTGGCGGAGCGCATCGTGCGGAATCATCAGAAGCTGGAGGTTCCTGAAGGCCGCCTGCTGCTGCCCGACTGGGTGATGACCGGCGTGCTGAAGGCGATGGACTACCGGAGCAGCGCCGCGCCCAGCAGCCTGTTTGCCACGCTTTTCCGCAGCGGAAAAATTTATGGCATCGAGGAGATCATCGAAGCCTCGCCGGTGGAGATGGACCACCTCTCCCGCACGATTTATGAGACCTCCTGCTGTGCGCTGGTGCTGGCGCTGGTGGACCAGCCGAACGGCCCGCAGCACCTGAACAAGTTTCTCAATGCTCTGGCGAATGATCCGCGCCCGGAGCGCCAGCTTCTCAGCGCGGCGTTTCCGAATTTTGCGGCCTCCGCCTCCAGCCTGAACAAGTGGTGGTCCCTGCAGCTGGCCACGCTGGCAAAGCAGGGGGTGGGCGAGCCCTACACTGCCGCGGAAAGCATCAAGGCCATCGAGGAGGCCATCACCATCCATTATGAGGCACCGCCTGCCGCAGTGCCGAAGAATGTGAAGTTTCATCCGTTCGTGCTGCCAGCGCCACTGGCGGTGGCCAGTGCCAGCGAACCGCGGGCGCCGGCATCCGCACCCACTGCGGATGCGCCGGCCGCCAGGCCTAGAACGCCAGCCGCTGCTGCTGAGGCCGTGGCCGGAGATGAGCCGCAAGGGGATGGCTCAAAGCCGAAACGCAGCCTGTGGCGGCGGTTTCTCTTCCTGGGGGATGGAACCGAAAAGCAAGCCGAGCCCAAGGCGGGTGACAAACCACCTGCCGAGACCGCAACTCCCGCCGCCACCACCGAAGCCGAGAAGAAAGCGGAGGAGGAAAAGAAACCGGGATTCATCGGCCGGCTCTTTGGCGCCGGTGGCGAAGAGAAGAAGGCGCCTGAAAAAGAAAAAGCCGCGGCCATCGAGAAGCCGAAGCTTCCGGCCAAAAAAGAGCCCGAGGTGAAGCCGGAGGCCAGGCCTGCGCCGCAGGAAGAGAAGGAGGAAAAGAAACCTTCCAAGCTCAATCCGCTGAACTGGTTCCGGGGTGAAAAGAAACCTGCCGAAGAAAAGAACGAGGAGAAACCCGCGAAGGAGAAGCAGGCCTTGATTTCTCCGCCGGAGCCTCTCGATGTGGCGCGGCTGATTTCGCCCGCGCTGGCGGATGCGTGGCAGCTTCTCGCTCCCGCCGCAGCACAGCCCGCCATCGAGCCGCTGTTTGGCTTCCGCAAATCCAAACCCAAACCGAAGACCGAAGAAGCGCCGAAGGAAGAGCCGCCTGCCAAAAAGCCTGCCGGCGATGACCGGCCTGCCGCCAAAAAGAGCAGCAAGTCGCGCACGAGCAATCCCAACGCCAAGCCGGCATCGAAGTCATCGGCGAAGACGGAGGACAAACCGCGCACCACCAATCCGAACGCCAGGCCCGCCACTGCGGAGCAGGCCAAAGCCATGGCGCCCGCCGCCACCGACCAGGCGGGACCCGCGCTGGTGCCGGTGAGCCTGCCGCTGGAGGAGTACCAGCACATCCTCAAGAACCCGGATCTTTCCAAGATCCTCTCGTACAACATCGTGTCGCTTCAGGCGCTGGAGCTGCGCGTGAGCGTGCTGTTCCGTCCGGTGGTGAGAGGGTACCTCGTGGCCGTGCATGACATTGAAACGGGGAAGACCAAGGACATGGACAAACGCCTGGCCACGCTGCATGAGTTTGCGTTGATCGCGTATCAGAAGTCCATCGCGGTGCGGGACTATCTGGACTGGTTTGAGGCCAGTGAAAGCGGGCGGCTGTCAGGCAAGTTTGAGGACTTCCTCAAGCTGCCGGAGACCATTCAGAAAGAGCTGCCGCCGCGCACGGATCCGATCTCGAAGTATCTGGATGCGATCGACAAGGAGTTCTCGAAGTAGGGCTGTTCGACCTGCCCTGAACTGCACATAAAATGTGCGGACCACTTCACGCTGGATCAATTCAAGCCCACATCCTCAGGCATGCCGGCCATGACTTGATAGACGGGGCCCATGTCCTTGAGGATGGCGGACCACATCTGGGTGGGCTTTTCGACGGTGAGAACGATGGGGCGCGCGGTGGTGGTGATCCAGGAGCGGACTTCGAGCTCGCTTTCGAGCTGGCCGCCGCTCCAGCCGGAGTAGCCGACGAAGCCACGCACATCGTGGCCGAGGCTCAGGGCGTGGAGGGCGTCCGCCACGGAAAGATGGGTCTGGCAGCGGAGGGTGCGGCGGCGCTTGTTCCAGTGCAGGGCGGCGAAGGCCAGCTTGTCAGTGGACACGGGGCCGCCGATGAAGACAGGGACCCCGCCGAGGGGGCCGAGATCCTGGTCTGGCAGGAGATCGGCCACGCACTGCTCCAGCGGGCGGTTCAGGATGTAGCCAAAGGCACCGTCCTTCGCGTTGTGCGCCGCCATGAAGACGACGGAGCGGGCGAAGTTGGAGTCACGCATGGCCGGTGAGGCGAGCAGGAGGCTTCCGCTGAGGGAAGACGATGATTCGTTCGAAGGTTCCGAATTCATATCGATGTCTGACGCAATAACTACGCCAGACGCTCGATTGCCATCGAAAAAAATGCGCGCTGAATTTTTTCAGTCCAGCGCGCGTCTGTTTAAGGTGGGAGAGCCGATGTCCCTTTATGCAGGCGCGACTTCGAAGCCCTGGCGATAAGTCTTCGTGAGCAGTTTGTCCGCCTCTGGTGCGTTGGTGAACTTGAGATTGGCGGCGTCCCACTCCAGGACTTTGTTTGCCTCCTCCATGCGGCCGGTGACGGGGTCAATCTTCGGAATGGCGAGGCGGGTGGCGACGTTGCCGAGCTGTACGGTTTCGGCGAGGGGGCCGGCGTAGTGGAAGCCATCGCTGGTTTTTTTGCCGGCAAGGCAGGCATCCACCCAGGTGTGCCAGTGGCTGCGGCCCTCTTCCTTCGGATATTTGAAGCCGGTGAACTTATCGAGCGGGTAGAGGCGCGGGCCGGCGACGTGGGCGAGGACCATGGTTCCGCCTTCGCCGATGAAGATGGAACCGCTGCCGGGGAGGTCGATGTCTCCGGGCATCTGCGCGAGCTTGTGGCTGGGCTTGAGGCCGCCGTCCATCCAGGTGAGTTTCATGGTCTTGCCGGCGGTGTACTGGGTGCCGGGGAAGACGTAGTTCACGGTCTCGTGCGTGGGCCAGATCTGGTTGTTGATGCCGCTGTTCTTGGCATGGACGCTGATAGGGGCGGTGAGATCGAGCGCGGTGAAGACGGGGTCCATGATGTGGCAGCCGAAGTCGCCGAGGCCGCCGCCGCCGAAGTCCTGCCAGTCGCGCCAGATGAAGGGGTGGTAGGAGGGGGCGTAGTCGCGCATGGGTGCCGCGCCGATCCAGAGGTCCCAGTTGAGATTGGCGGGAACGGGAGCGGAGGGCGGGGGCTGGAACATGCGGGTGCGCTCATTGCCAGTGACGCCGACCCAGGAATAAACCTCTTTGATTTTGCCAATGGCGCCTTCCTTGATGAGGCGGGTGCCCATGCGGTACTCGATGGACGAGTGGATCTGATTGCCCATCTGCGTGGTGAGATTTTTCTTCTCGGCCCAGAGGCGCATCTGGCGGGCCTCCCAGACGGTGTGGGCCAGGGGCTTCTGGCAATAGACGTGCTTGCCCTTCTGCATGGCGGCCACGGCGACGGGGGCGTGCATGTGGTCGGGGATGCCGACGGTGACGGCGTCGAAGCCGTCGCCAAGGGTGTTGAACATCTCGCGGTAGTCGGAGAAATGCTTCACGCCGGGGAATTCTTTGTCGGCCTTGTCGAAGCGGTTGGCATCGACATCACAGAAGCCGACGAACTTCACGGCGGCGTGGGAGCCGACGTTGTGGAGATCGCTGTAGCCCATGCCGTTGACGCCGACGCAGGCGACCTGAAGCTTGCTGTTCAGGTTTTGTCCGCGCACGAAGGCGGGGAAGGCGGCAGCGGCGGAGGCGAGGGTGGAGTTCTTGAGGAAGGTGCGGCGGGAGGTGGGCATGGCGAGCGACGATGGATTGGAATGTCTCCCAACGTACGCTGCCACGCCGGATTCTTTGTCTCCAAACGAGAAGAACGGCAGTTTAGTACCATGAGCGGTTGGAAAAGAATCTGGATCAAGGGCGCTGAGGCCTTCGTCTGATCAGTCCCAGGCGCGGGGGAGATCAGGCGCCGATACCCGCAAACAATTCGGCGGTGTCCACGCTCACTGCCGGCAGTGCGGTGCTCTGAAGGAGTGAGCCTTCGGTAATGCGGAGCTGTGTTTGATAGCGGCCGTCAACGGGGTCGCGATAGCATTCGATGCAGCGGTCCTGACCATTGACGATCCAATATTCGACCACCTGGTTTTCTGCGTACAGATCCGCCATTTCGCGATCTTCATTGATGCTGGAAACAGAAACCTCCACCACAAGAAGGGCCGTGGCCGGATGACTTTGAAAATCCTCTTCCCTGCCTGCGACCACCGAGGCATCTGGCTCGGGTTCTGAATCGGTCAAGGTGAGCGGATCCTCTTTGCGGACCCACACCTGAGCACCTGCCAGTTTTTGCAGCAGGGCGAAGATTCGCGCAGAGAGCTTCGTGTGGATGATGGACTTGCTCATTTTTTCGACAATCACCCCGCGAATGAGTTCAGCCCGCGCCGGGGCGAGACCGGTGGCGATCATTTGATGCCATGCCTGGATGGACAGCGGCATGGCACGCTGCTGAAAGCCTGGCAATGTCAGGATGGGGACCATGATTTATTCTAAATTCACCCTGAATGGCACGCAAGCCTTCATCCGGCCCGCCTCCAGCGCCTCAACGTTTCTTCGCGCGCTGAAAACGGCTCTGGCGTTCTTCGGCGGAGGCGGGTTCGGTTTTTGTTTCCGTGGCTGGCGCGGGTGCTTCCGGGGTCTCTGGCTTCGGTGATCGCTCCAGGCGTTTTTGATGGAGGAGGGTTTCCTGAGAGGGTTTGGCGATTTTGGGCCGCGGGCTGCCTTCGCTGCGGGCCAAGCGCGGCAGCTTCCAGCCGGTGCGGGTGACGAAGGCTTCGAAGAGAAGAAGGAGCAACGTTGCGATGAAGAGGTAGAGGCCGAGATCCGTGAAGCGCGGCAGGGCGGGGCTGCGCCAGGCCTGGCTCATTTCCAGCAGCTCGCGGCCGCCGCTGGTCTGTGAGACGCGGCGAAGCTCCTCCACGTGTGTTTCGTCAAAGGCCCACTCAGTGCTGGTGCCGACGATGGTGGGACCAAAGCTGATGGCCTGCCCGCCGACCTGTACGGCACCGCGCACCATCTCGCCTTCGGGGAGCTCGGTGCTGGCCTGGAAATGGCCGGGCGCGACACGCTCCCAGGCGAGCTCATGAGAGCCTTCGGCGCGGAGGCCGTGTGCGAGGACGACGCGCGGCGCCTTGGTGCGGAGCTTGGGCTCCCACTCTTCATCATAGAGGAGATCGAGGGTGAGAGTGTTGCCATGAATGCGATGCCGCACGCCGATGCCGGGCGGCATGGCTTCACCCATGAGCCAGCGTACCTGGGTCTGCAAAAAGTCGCCGTATTTCGGCCAGGCACGAATGCGCTGCGAGTGCTCGCCACCGAGAGGGAAACTGACTGCGGCTGTGCGGCCGGTGCCGCGGGCGCCGAAGGCCACGAGAGGGGCGGCGTATTCATCCTGGGTGATGAGCGCCTGGCTGGCCCAGTCACGCAGGTAGCTGAGGTTGAACCCATCCACTTCCTTCGGCCACTCGAAGGTCTGGCTGCTGATCTCAAACCACCCGCCGGCGGCCTTGGTGGGAACGGGTTCTTCGATGAAGGCGCTGCGCGCCACGGCGACGGTCTCCTGGCTGAAGATGCTGGGGAGCTCCTCGGCTTTGTCGGTGTAGAAGATGCGGCCTTTGCCACGCTTGGCGATGTCATCGAGGATCCAGGCATCCACATCCCTGCGAGTGCCGAGGGCGATGACACTGACGGTGCCGCCGTTCTTGATGATTTCATCGATCAAGTTCTGATAGTCGCCGGGCTGCTCCGAGTCGGCGGCGTCGGAGAAGAGGATGATGTGGCGCTGGCCTGCGGGCGCGGTTTTGAGCTGGTCCCACGCAGCCTTGAGGCCGTTATAGACGAAGATGCCGCCGCCGGTGCTTTCGATGCGGCGCACGGCGCTCTCCATCTTGTCGCGGTTTGGCCCCACCTGCTGCAGCGGCACCATTTGGTGAGCCTCGCTGTCCACGGCAAAGACGGTCAGCAGATCCTGCGGGCCGAGGAAGCGGATGGTGTTGGCGGCGCCTTCATCACCGAGCTGCATTTTGGTGAAGCCGTTCTGCACGGTCATGCCCATGGAGCCGCTGCGGTCCATGACGATGGCCATGGCGACCATGAGCTTGCGGTGCTCCTGCTTCATTTCCAGCGAGACTGGAAGCAGGGGATCGAGTGGCGACTCGAAATAACCGCCGGCCGCAAAGCTCTGCCTGCCGCCGGCCATGAGCACGCTGCCGCCCTGCTCACGCACATAGAAATCCATGGCGGGCAGAAACTCGGAGGGCAGCTCAAAGGCGGGGACGTTGTTGAAGATGACGCACTTCACACCGGCAAGCTGGCCGGGGCGCAGGGAGCGGAGTTCGCTGACGGTCTCGACGGTGAAACCCTGGCGCTGCAGTGTTTCCGCGACGGGATCGTTCGTGTATTTGGTGAGCAACAGAACGCGGGGGCCACCGGCGATCTCGATCATCGCCTCATGGCGGTTGTTTCCCACGTGGGCGTCTTTTGCAGGCTGAAGGATGGCCTCGTAATGCGCCACGCCCGCCGCGGGCAGACGGTCGGTGAAGCGGATCGTGCCGCTGCCGAGCTTCACGGTGACATCGCTGGTTTTGAGCTCGCGCCCATTGCGGAGCAGCGTGAGGGGGATCTTGCCATCGACCGTGCCGCGCACTTCGATCTCGATGAGGAAAGGCTCGCCCAACTGCGCGCGGGCGGGCAGGTTCATGGCGGAGATGCGGAAGTCGGTGGTCTCGCTTTCGCGGGCGAGACGGTAGTCCAGCTCCACGCCCTGCTGGGTGAGCTTGGAGGCCAGGCCTGTCAGCGGCTCCGTGGAATAACCGTCGGTGATGGCAAGGATGCGCGCCGGCCTGCCGGAGCCTTCACGCTGAGCGAAGGCGAGCGCCTGGGTGACGGCCTGGGCGGTGCGCGTCTGCGTCTGATTGCGCGCGTACATCTCCGCGCCTTCGGCGCCGCGCTTCATCACCTCCGCCGCGTAGTTGAGGTAAAAGATGCGGTCCTGCGGGCCGCGGCTTTTTTCCAGCAGCTTCTCCCATTCGGGAAGGCCGCGGGCCATGGGCTGCTCGGCGGAAACGGAGGCGTCCAGCAGAACCCAGAGATCCACGCCGTCCGCAAGGCGCCGCCACTGCGGCTGTGCCAGCGTGACGGTGATCAAAACGACAAGCAGCAGCCGCACCGGCCGCCACAGAGAGAGGCGCGGGAGCAGCCAGCCCGCAAGCAGGAGCACAGGCAGCAGCGCGAACCATTCTGGATGGCGGAAAATCATACGCGCGCCACCTCCCGGGCTTCGCGTTTGGAATTCGTGAACCACCAACTGCCGAGCAGGAGCAGCAGCAGAAGGAGAAGCCACAGGCGCCAGTTGGGATCGGCCTCATGCAGGGTTTCCACCTGCACGGCCTTGATCTTGTCGAGCTCATTGAAGGGTTTGGCCAGGGTGAGGTCGGCTTCGCGGGTGTCGGCGAAATGAGCAGCGGCGGTGAGCAGCAGGGTTTCGCCCTGGCGCACGGTGAAGTGACCTGGACGCGCGGGGGCGCGCAGCAGGCGTGCCTGGGCGAGCGGGATTTCCTGATCGCCGAGCTTCAGGGGGGCGGCCTCCGCACCTTGAAGATGGGCGACGGTGATGTGCTGGCGTACATCGAAGTTGGCGGCTTCGGGCGCGAGCTTGTCAGCACGCAGCTCTTCGAGAAAGCGATGCAGCAGCACGGCGAAGGCGGGCAGCTTGCGCGCATTGGAGCTCTGCAGATCAAACTGGCAGATCAACTGACGGCCGCCGGCGGGCATCACGCGCAGGGTGATCAACGGACGCTCCCCCTGCCACAGCAGCACGCGGTCCTGCGATTGACGCGGCAGGGTCTTGGACTCGCGCACCAGGAGGCCCTGCCAGTTCAGACCTTCCACCAATGGATGCGGCTCGGCGACGATGCCGCCTTTGAGATAAGGCGCTGTTTCGTCTGCCGGCGCCTGGAAGAAGCAGCCGTGACGCTGCTCCGGCAGGGCGAAGCTTGGCGTCATCACGGCGGCGACGAGATCTGACTCTCCCGGCACGCTGACGATGCGCAGGTGGGCGTAGCGGCTGAAGATCTCCGCGAGCACCGGCTCCTTGCGTTCCAGCGGACAGAGGGAGAGCACCTTGGGCTGCGGACGTACCAGCGGCAGAGCGTTGTCGAGCATCAGCGCATCATCGCTGAGGTGAAGCGTCATCTGCGGGACATCGCCGGAGGGGAAAGGACCGGAGAGCGTCTGAGTTTCGCCGGGCGCCAGCTTGAGCGGCTTCGATGGAGACTCCGCGGCGCCCGCCTGCGCGCGCCATTCGCGCTCCTGCACGGTGCGGCCGTAGTTTTTCACCAGCGCGTGCCAGAGCCACTGGCCGTCTTTTTCTTCCACGGTCACGCCGGCCCAGCCGACGTTTTCGGTTTCCTGACCGACGGAGATGACCTGCGCGGCAAAGAGCGGCGGCACCGGCAGCGGATGATCCGTGACAAGCACCACGACGCCCTGCGGACCGACGAGGCCGCGTGCCACGCGCAAGGCGGGTGTGAAATCATGCACGCCGAGCAGAGGCTCCCAGCGGGCGAGGGCCTGCCGCAGCTCGGCAGGCATGGTGCCGTGGTAGAGGCTGGGCGCCTCGGCATCTGAAGAGAGGAGGGTGAGCTCCGCGCGCGCCAGGGGTCCTTCGAGGAGGCCGAGCACTTCATCCGCCGCCTGCAATGCGGGTGCGCGAAAGGCCTGCATGCTGGCGGAGGCGTCCATGACGATGGCGATGCGCTGAACGGCGTCATGCTTCAGCCAGCGGGGCTGCACGAGCAGCCAGGTGAGCAGCAGGACCATGAGGAGCTGCAGCCAGAACGGGATGGAGGTGCGCAGGCGCTCAAAGCGGCTGCCGGTGCGGCTCTCGCGCTTCATCTGCTGCAGCAGAAAGAGCGTGGTGGCGGGCACGCGGCGGTTGCGCCGCTGGAGGAAATGAATGGCGATGACGGCCGGAAGACCGAGCAGCGCCCAGAGGCCCCAGGTGTTGGCGAGCGTGAAGTTCATGCGGTTTCCACGGCTCCACTGGAAAGGCCTTCAAGCTGCAGCGCCTTTTGAAAGTCCGGCTCCGCCGCCACACGGGCCAGCGCGATGCCGTGCTTCTGCGCGGCGGCTTTCCACAGTTCAAAGTGGCGGCGGTAGGCGGCCTCGTAGCGCTGCAGCAGCGCGGGCTCCACACGATGCTCGTGGGGCAGGCCGGTTTCGGGGTCGATGAATTCGTAGTTGCCATCCCAGCCGGGATCCGCCTCCTCCTGCGCCAGAGGCGCAAAGACGATGCCGCGGCCGCTGCGCGTGCTGAGGCAGGCGAGCACTGCCTCGGGTTCGGTGGGAAAGAGGAGGTCGCTGATGAAGATGCGCATGGCTCCCGCGCGCAGTGGCAGGCGGTTCAGGAGCGGAGTTTCCTGCGTGGGAATCAAAGTGCTGACGCGTGAGTGCCACTGGCCGCTGAGAATGACCTCGGGCTCCAGAAGCTGGTGCTGTGCTCCCGCCATGGCGTAGCAGCGCAGCGTGGCGCCGGACTGCAGCGCTGACTCGACGGTGTAGGCGAACAGTTCCAGCGCGCGCCGCTCTTTGGCAGGAAAGGCGAACATGGAGGCCGAGACATCGAAGATGACATCGACCAGGGGCCGCACCTCCTCGCGGTAGAGCTTCATGGAGTAGGTGCCGGTGCGGGCGTAGGCCTGCCAGTTGATCTGGCGCGGATCATCGCCGGGCAGGTAGAGGCGGTGGTCCTGGAAGTCGAGGCTGCTGCCGGTGCCGCCGCCCATGAACTCGCCGGCATGGCCGCGCCAGCGCTGCTGGCGGAAGGGCAGCTTCAGCACGCGCGCCCAGCCACGCGCGCGGACATGCAGGGTGCGCAGGGCGGTGGGATCTTCGAGCAGCGTCATGAGAGCGGAGGAGTTTTCCGGATGGCGACGGCGTCATGCATGTGGGCTTCGTCTTCGAGCCGGTTATAGACGTCAAAGTTGATCCGCGCACGCACCACGGCGGCGAGGAGCCAGATGGCGCTGAAGAAACAACCGTAGAGGATGATGCCGTCGCGGCTGGAGTAATCCACCGTCTCCACACCGAACAGGGCCGTGATGGGGGTGATGATGCCGATGACTCCCAGATCCCGCGCATTCATGACGTGGCAAAACATGGAGAGCATGATGCCGAGAATGACCGAGCAGAGCTGCACCACCCACCAGTTGGCAAAGAGGCCGGCGCGGCCGATGCGCAGGATCACCGGCACAAAGGCGGCGAGGAAGATGCAGAGGAAATACGGGGCGGGGCCATCATCCCAGTCCCAGTGGCGGTGCCGCGCGGTGATGCCGGCGAGAATGCTGAACGTCATCATGCACAAAAGGGCGGCGAAGAAAACACCGGAAGCCCAGCCGGGGTATAACAGGCGGCCCGCCATTCTGCCGAAAGACCCGCGCCGTGCCAGGGCCTCCACGGCCGTGGGGTAGCGCGGCATCTCCTCCGTAAGCACGTCCATGGAGACGATGAGCGTCATAAACATCAGCGGGATAAAGACGCATAGAGCCACATCAGGATCCTTGTTGAAAAAGCACAGCAGCAGGCCGGCGACCGTGAAAGCCCCATGCACGGCCAGCGCGACGAGGCGCTTCCGCGTGCTGTGGTTTTCCGAAGGCGGGGCGATGCGTGAAGAGCCCAGCGCCAGAAAATAATACACGACATACACCACCAGCACCAGGATGCCGCCGACGATGCTGTACTGCTCCCAGCGGTCCAGCGCGAAGAAATCGCGCACGACCGAATCCGCAGACGACACCGAAACGAGGAAGGCGGTGAAGAAGCCCAGGGGCACCGCGCCGGCGCCCACACCCAGCGCCAGAAAAAGGCGCAGCAGGACGGATGACTGTGAAGAAAAGGCCAGCAGCGCCGCGGTGATGATTCCCGAGCCCAGCACCAGCAGCAGAAGCGCGACGGCTTCCCGCAGGATCTCCACGCCGCCGAAAAAGTAACGCGCCACCATGTAGGGCAGGATGGAGCCCGCCACCAGCAGCGACTGGCTGAAGAGGGCGAGCCACTTGCCATAAAGGATGCGGAAGGAGGCGATGGAGGTCAGCGTGAGCATGTCCAGCGTGCCATCGGCAGCCTCGCCATGCAGGGCGGAAAAACCGCGCAGGGGCAG
The DNA here is from genome assembly GCF_044227185.1 of Prosthecobacter sp. Lineage (GTDB taxonomy): Bacteria > Verrucomicrobiota > Verrucomicrobiia > Verrucomicrobiales > Verrucomicrobiaceae > Prosthecobacter. Next base: position 57,584 of record NZ_JBGAFO010000018.1, read on the forward strand.
GACCACCAGCAGCATGAGACCCGCGATGCCCCAGAAGATGCCGTTTACGACCTCCACGGGCGAGCCAAAGGTCACCGTGACGAGCAGGAGGATGATGAGCGTGTGAAAGAGGATGAGCGACGAAGTGAAAAAGCGGGTGCGCAGGCCCTGGCGCAGCTCCTTGACCACGATGGGGCTGAAGCGGTCGCTGAAATCACGCAGCATGGGCAGGGCGGCATTCATGTCAGGCGGCGGCGCCTCCTTTGGAATGGTGAGTGATGCGCCAGCCCTCCTGCCGTACCGCGCGTGCGCGGCGCCAGGCCGGGACAGCAGCGATCAGCAGCAGCACCGGCCAGACGCCGGCCGCGAGCATGCCGAACTCCAGCAGCGCGGCCTTGTCCCCCGGCGCGGCCGCGGCATATCCGGAAGGCAGGAGCTGCGGCAGCACACAGCTAAACCAGGCGGTGTCGTGCTTGAGAGTGAAGGGCATCAGCAGCAGGCTGCCAAGGACGCCGACAAGCACGTGGACGATGAGCCAGAAAATGATGAAGGGCGGCAGCAGATCCCGTGATCTGCGCGTGGAAAAGAGCTGCACCAGGACGGCGATCAGCCAGACTCCCGCGGCACTCACCAAGGCCAGCTCCGCCTCCTCCACGCTGCGGAACCATGCCACGTATGCCGCCGCCAGCCCCACGAGCAGCGCGGAATAAAGCAGCCCCGTGACCCAGCCCGGCGCCAGCAGCCACATGGCCAGGCGGCCGGGCCAGCCGCGCTGGTAAAATGCGGCATACACGGAAGGCACTTCGTTCACCCTCTCGGTGAGGCAGTCGATCATGAGCAGGAAGACCACACTGGGAATCGTCACCGCCATGGAGGCCCCCGAGCCCGTGAGCCAGCCCAGCAGCATCAACGCGACGAGGCCAGCCAGATGCACGGAACGTTTGACCACACTGAGGAGCGAGGCTGCGGGCGCGATGCGCGTGGCCGCCAGGCTGAGGAAGAAGAAAACGGCCCAGGCCGCCATGACCAAGGTCAGAAGGATGGAACCTCCGCCGGACGCCGCTGCCAGGCCATAGGACAGGACGCTGGAGGACGCGCCGCCGCTCACGCGTGCCATCATGAGGAAAGAGGCCGCGCCACAGCCGCCGATGAGGAGCGGCAGGAACACAAGAACGGCCCGCAGCCAGAACTGGCGCTGTGTGGAGAGCGCCACGATCACCGCCGCCAGGACCACCCCGAACAGCCATTTGTAGAACAGGGCCAGCACCTCGCCAAAGAGATCCAGCCCGCCAAAGACGAAACGCGCCACCACATACGGCAGCATGCTGAACATGAGCAGCAGCGACTGCGAGGCGATGGCGGCCCATTTGCCAAAGACGATGCGCCCGGCCGAAAGGCGGGTGAGCGCCAGCATGTCCAGCGTGCCGGACTTCAACTCGTCCGCCACGGCGGAGAACCCGCGCAAGGGCATGATGACGCAGAGCACGAGGGTGATGATGCCGTCAAACCATCCGCTGACCACCGCCGCATTTTCCGCGCCGCCGCTCATGAGCGTGAAGCCGACGAGCAGCAGATGCAGCACCAGCAGCACACCGGCGAAGAGCCGCGTGCGCAGCCCCTGCCGCAGCTCCTTCACCACCATGGGGGAGAGACGGTCGGGGAAATCCGTGATGGAGAAGGAGGAAGTCATGCGCACCGTCATTCGGCGTTTTTCGGCGGCGCAGCCTTGAGCGTGCCTTTGTCGATCTGCCCAAGCATGTCGATGAAGGCGTCTTCGAGGCGGCGTTCTTCGCGGTGGTAGTCCAGGACGGGCAGGCCGTCCTGGATCATGCGGCGGAGGACTCCGGAGAGAGTCTCTTCATCGGTGGCCTGGATGCGGAGGCGGGCGCCGCGCTTGGTTTCCTCCTCGATCTTGATCATGGGAGCGGTGAGCGCCCATTCGATGAGCCTGGAGGGCTCGCCGGCGAGCTGCACGTTCACAAGAGTCTCGCCCGCGGTCTCGGTGCCGCGCACCATGCTTTCAGCATCGCCATGATGAACGATGCGCCCTTTGTCGATGAAGAGGAGGCTGTCGCACATCTCGCCGAGTTCGCTGAGGATGTGGGAGCTGATGAGGATGGTCTTGCCTTCCTGCGCGAGAATGCGGATGAGGTTTTTTAATTCCACGCGCGCCTTGGGATCGAGACCCGCGGCAGGCTCGTCGAGAATCAGAATCTGCGGATCGTGCAGGAGCGCGCGGCCCAGGCAGAGGCGCTGGGTCTGTCCCTTGGACATCTTGTTGCTCATGCGGTCGGCCAGGGGCGTGAGATCGGTAAAGTCCATCACCTCCTGGATGCGGCGCACGCGGTCCGCGCCTTTGAATCCGAGCGCGCGCGCGTAGAAGTCGAGGTATTCGAGCACGGTCATGTGCTCATAGGTGCCGAAGCTGTCCGGCATCCAGCCGAGCAGGCGGCGCACCTTCGCGGGATGATGCACCACATTGTGCCCGCCGATGCGGACCTGGCCGCTGCCGGGAGAATCAAGCGTGGCCATGATGCGCATGGTGGTGGTCTTGCCCGCGCCGTTTGCGCCGACGAAGCCGACCACGCGACCGTGATCAATCTGGAAGGAGACGCCATCCACCGCCTTCAGGGCGCCGAAGCTGCGGTGCAGATCATCCACGACGACCGCGGGCTGGCTGCGGTCCATCTCGGGAAGGGCTGCGGATTTGGAAACGGACGATGACATGAAAATCGAAGGGCGGAGTTCAAGGCTGCGTCACCGGGCCGAAGACGACGATGCGATCATTCTCCCAGCGGATGGAGGACAGGGTGTCGAGGGTGAAATCCGGGGCCTGGCGGGCCTTTGCCACGAAAAACGGGCGCCGGTCGGTGGTGGCGCGGATGAGCGACGTCTTCAGTGAGCTCACGGCGGGATCGAAGGCCGCCTCCCGCCACAGGCGCTGAGCGCTGTCATCTGCTTTGAGAAGGGTGGCGCTCTGGCCGGTGCCCAGGGGTTTTTCCAGCCGCCAGTGCGCGCCGGCGGCATCGGTGTAGAAGAGTTCCTCCACCGTGAAACCGAGCGCGGAGATCAAGGTGGGCGGGGCATCCGGCGCGGCGCCCGCCTTGAGCTCCATGCGGGCGCGGGTGGAGACGGCGGCACGCAGCGCCTGGCCCTGCTCCGCGCGGCTCTGGAAGAAATTTCCGCGGCGTTCGCGTCCGTCCTGAGTCAGGTCCGCGGGCTGCACATTGACGGAGTTTTTCAGCTTGGCCCAGGGTGTGTCCGGCATGGACAGGGGCTCGATGAGCACGGGCTGCTTCATTTCAAAAGCGGCGCCGAGCAGCACGCCCGTGCGGGAGACCTGCTCCTGCGTGACGTAGGCCGCGGCTTCCTCAGGCTCCAGATTGATGGCGAGAAAACGCCTGCCCGTGCCGCCGGTGCCGTCTTGAAAGAGGATGAGCACCACCATCACGAGGCTGGCGCCGATGGAGAGCAGCGGCGTGGTGACGAAGAGCTTGTGCCGCCTGCCCGCGGGAGCCAGCACGAAGAGATTCACCGGGCCCACCAGCATGCCGAAGACGACGAGGAACACGATGACCTGCCATGAGGCAAAGCTGCGCGTGCCCAGCAGCGACAGCAACGGCCATGAGCCCGAGGCGGCATGATCAGTCCTGAGACTTTCCAGGCGCGGCCGTTCACCCCAGTAGCGGCTGATCGTCTCCCCCGCAGGCAGGGTCTTGCCATCCCAGCCAAAGAACGCGATTCGCCCCAGCGAGACCACCTTTGATCCCGCATCCGTCACCCCCGGCAGCCCCAGCGAAGCAGCCAGCGAACCCGGCGAAAGATAGACATGCAGCGTGCCGCCCAGCCGCACCCATTCCAGCAGCGCGCGCTTCACCCCCGGCTTCAGCTTCTGGCAGTCGGTGCTGCTGAGGAGAATGAAGTCAAAGCCGCTGTAGCCCAGCCAGGAGTCCGGGAGGTCCGACACGTCAAAGCGGCTGCCAAAGGCCACGGGGCCGCCGTAGTAGCCGCCGCTGCTGGAGCGGAGCCTGGACTCCATCTCCTTGTTAAGCTGGGTGATGCTGAATTCCGCCAGCGTCTCGCTCAGGGCGAGCGCCGCGCGATGAGTGACGCGGTTTTCATGCTCGTATTTTGACCCCACATCAAAACCCGTGCCTGAGAAATCCACGCGCAGCACGTGGCCGGACGTCCCCCCGGAGGTTCTGTCCCCGTAGTCCACGGCCAGCGGCACCATGAACAACGCCGACTGGGTGGAGCGCGCGGGCACATCGAGCGCAAAGCTGCTGCGGTGCTCGTTTTGCTGCCGGTAGTACTGGGTCTGCGAATGAAAATCAAAACCCCAGCGAGCGTTCCGACCCGTGCCGTTCGTGGCCACGACGCGCACCGGCGCATAGCCCGAAGGCGGCACCGGATCAAACACGCTGCGCACCTGCAGGCGGGTGCCAGAGGCCGGGTCCAGCTCTTCATTGGCGATGTTTTTCTGCGCGTGGGCCGTTGCCGCGCCCAGCAGTGCGATCCCCAGCAGCAGGCGGTGAAACGATTTCATGCCGCCTCCTTCAGGGTGCGGGGTGTGGCGAGATTTTGCACCGGCACCTCCGCCAGGATGGCGCGCACCACGCCGGCGCTGGTTTTGCCATCCATGCGGGCGGTGTAGTCCAGCAGCACGCGGTGATTGAGCACCGGCAGGGCCAGGGCCTGCACATCTTCAAAGCTCGCATTGGGGCGGCCATGCATCAGAGCGCGCGCCTTGGAAGCGGCGGCCAGGCTCAAGGCCGCGCGCGGGCTGGCGCCGAAGCGCACGCCCTGCGCCGCCTGCGACTGGCCGGGGTGCGTGGCATCCACGATGCGTGCGATGTAGTCCGCCACGATCTCGGGCAGGTAGATGCGCCGTGCGGTGGCCTGGATCTGCGCGAAGGCCTCGCGTGTGACCACCGAAGCCACCTGCGGCTCCACGCCGAGTTCCCGCTGGGTCACGATCTTGGCCAGCGTCTCGGCCGAATTGCGCAGCACTTCGAGCTTGAAGAGAAAGCGGTCCACCTGCGCCTCCGGCAGCGGGTAGGTGCCCTCAAGCTCGATGGGGTTCTGGGTGGCGAGCACGAAGAAGGGGTCTGGCAGCGAGTGGGTCTGCCCCAGCACCGTGACACGGCGCTCCTGCATGGCTTCCAGCAGTGCGGACTGCGTCTTCGGCGAGGCGCGGTTGATTTCGTCCGCCAGGAGGAGGTTTGTAAAAACGGGCCCGGGCTGAAACACGAACTCGCGCCTGCCATCCACCTCCTGCAGAACGGGATTGCCGGTGATGTCTCCAGGCAGCAGATCCGGGGTGAACTGCACGCGGCGCGTGGTGAGGCCGAGCGCCTTTGACAGGCCTTTGACCAGCTCCGTTTTGCCAAGCCCGGGCAGGCCCTCCAGCAGCACATGGCCGCGGGCGATGACGCCGCAAAGCACCAGTTCCACGAGCTCGGCCTGCCCAAAGAGCACCTCGTTCAACGTTCGTCGCAGATCAGCAACGGGTAGGGATGCCGACTGAATTTCTGAGGCGGAAGCGTAGGCGTCTGTCATTCATCCGACTAAAACAAGAACGAACGCGTGGTGTCGAGATGAAAACTTCACTTCACACACATTTCACAAAAACACGTGGAACAGGTGGCGGCGGCGATTACTTGAACACGCGTTTCAGCACGGCTTTTTCTTCAGGCGTCAATGATTCACGCCACACCTGCTCGCCGCCCTGACCGGCGTTTTGAATGGTGCCGGCGGCCTGGGGGCCTCTGGCGGTTTTGTCCACCTCGTGCCTGCCATTTTGCAGCGCCAGCATGTTGCCGACCTGGGCGCGGGACATGTCGGTGTTTGAAACGGCTTCGTTTTTGTTCGTGCCGAAGTCGTTTTCTTCGTCGGACAGCGTCAGCGGCGCCGTGCCCGGGCCGCGGGTGACGCCGCCATTTCCGGGCCCCTCTCCATCCAGGCCCAGGCCCTGACCTTGCTTTTTCAGCAGCCCCAAGGCCTCGGCCAGTTCATCGTCCTCGCCTTCGCCATCGCCGAGGAAGCCGGGATTTTTGCACATGCCATTGCAGGCGCCGGCTTTCTTTTTCATCGACTCGCGCAGTTGTTTCATCTGTTCCTTGGAGAGTCCCTGCAGGTTTTTGGGTTCGATGCCCTCAAGCGCCTTCAGCAGCGAGGGGTCCAGCTCAAGCGCGCTCGATTTCATGTCTGCGAGGGCCTGATCGAAGTCCTTGAGGAGCTGCTCCTTGGCCTCCACCGAAAGCTGGTCGGCATAGTTTTTCAGCGCGTTAAGACTGCGCTCGGCGGTGGTGAGGTTTTGCGCGAGCTGTTTGATGTCGCGCTGGAGCTGCTCCTTGAGCGTGTCTCCGGCGTTCAGGCTTTCATGGCTGAACCACTTCTCCGGCGGCTGCTCGCGCAGCTCCGAGATCTTCGCGAGCTGCTCTTGTTTTTCCTCTTCGGTGACGATCTGATCTTCCTTGAGCTTTTCCAGCCAGTCCTCCATCTGCGCCCAGGCCTGGGGCTCGACGGTGGGACCTTTCGCCTCGGCGTCCTGCGCGACTGGCAGCAGGATGGCGAGGGCGAGGCTGGCGGCAAACGCCACAACGGGACCGCCAACCGCGCGCCAGCGCCAGCGCCAGCCGTCATCGGCCGCAGAGACCAACGCCGGCCACACGCCGCGGCCTGCCGATGCTGTGGTGAGTGCGTTGTGCAAATGCAGCTCGGACTCCAGCCGGACCAGGGCCTGGGAGGTGGAAACGAACTGCTGCCGCGCGAGAAGCCAGCCTGTGATGAGCAAGAGCGCGAAGCCGGAGGCCACCCACGGCCAGACATGGTGCCAGCCGAGCTCCATGCCACGTGAACGCAGGACAAAAATGACGATGAAGCCGAGGACGCCGCCGATGACCAGAAGCGGCATGGCCCGCGCGAGCCACCAGCCGAGGTTCACCTTGCGCCGGGTGCGGCGCGCCTGCCTCAACCAGGCGGTGGAGAGCTGAACTTGGTCCGTCATGGCGGGAGTCATACGCGATCCCGCGGCAGATGACTAGGACAATAATTGGCGCAGGCCGGTCCAGCGCTTGCGGCTTTCCTGTTTGCTGACGGCGAGCGAGAGGGCGCGCTCATCGCCGACGAGGACGCAGAGTTTTTTGGCGCGGGTGATGGCGGTGTAGATGAGGCTGCGCTCCAGCAGGACGTAGTGCTGGGTGCTGACGGGGATGATGACGCAGGGGAACTCGCTGCCCTGGCTTTTGTGAATGCTGAGGGCGTAGGCGAGCTGGAGTTCATCGAGCTCTCCGGGCTCGTAAGCGACGAGGCGGTCGGCATCGTAGCGGACGTGGATTTTCACCGGGTCGGGATCGATGGTGACGATGTGGCCGATGTCGCCATTGAAGACTTCCTTGTCGTAGTTGTTGTGCGTCTGGATGACCTTGTCGCCAACGCGGAAGGTGATGCCGAAGCGCTCGATTTCGAACTTGAGTTCGTTGGGCGGATTCAGCGCGAGCTGCAGGGACTGATTGAGCGAGAGGGTGCCGAGGAGATTGCGGTTCATCGGCGTGAGCACCTGGATGTCGCGGATGGGATCAAGGCCGTACTTGGCGGCAAGGCGGGTGTGGGCGAGTTCGACGAGGGTGTGCTTGATCTCCTCGGGCTCGGATTCCTGGAGGAAGAAGAAGTCGCTGCTGCGTGAGGTTTTCAAGTCGGGGACCTGGCCGCGATTGATGGCGTGAGCGCTGGTGATGATGCGGCTGCTGGCGGCCTGGCGGAAGATCTCGGTGAGCTTGACGCAGGGGACCTTTTCGCTGGCGATGAGATCGTAGAGCACCATGCCGGGGCCGACGGAGGGGAGCTGATCAGCATCGCCGACAATGAGGAGGTGGGCGCCGTCTGGCAGGGCGGCGAGGAACTGCGCCATGAGCGGGGCATCGATCATGGAGGCTTCATCGACGACGAAGAGATCGCCCACGAGCGGCTTGCCGCGATGGCGGCCCCACTGGCCTTCGCCCTGATATTCGAGAAGGCGGTGCAGGGTCTTGGCTTCAAGGCCGGTGCTTTCGGTGAGGCGCTTTGCGGCGCGGCCGGTGGGTGCGGCGAGGACGAGCTTCACCTGCTTGCTCTGGAGAATGAGGAGGATGCTGCGGAGGATGGTGGTCTTGCCGACGCCGGGGCCGCCGGTGATGATGAGGAGACGATGACGCAGGGCCTCGCGCACGGCGCGCTGCTGGCTTTCGGCAAGCTCCTTGCCCGTCTTCTTCATCACCCAGGCGAGGGCGGCGTCTTCGTCGATAGCTGGGTAAGAGGAAGGGAGGGAGGCAAGGGAGCGGATGTTTGCGGCGATGCTTTGCTCTGCGGCGCGGAGATAGGGAAGATATAAAAACTCGGCGTGGCGCTCGACTTTGTCCCCGGTGATGAGGGCTTCGATTTGTGGGGCGATGAGGGTTTCGACGCCGAGGAGTTCGGCGGCCTTTTTGATCACTTCGGTTTCCGGCAGGCAGCAGTGGCCGCTGCCGGCGGCGGTTTCGAGGACGTGGAGGATGCCTGCCCTGATGCGCTCGGGTGCGTCTTCGGCGACGCCGAGCTGATAGGCGATATCGTCGGCGGTCTTGAAGCCGACGCCGCGGATGTCCTGCGCGAGGCGGTAGGGGTTCTCTTTGAGCACGGCCTGCGCTTCCTCGCCGTACGTTTTATAGATGCGCAGGGCGCGGGAGGAGCTGATGCCGTGCTGATGCAGGAAGAGCATGATGCCATGGATGGACTTCTGCTTCATCCATGACTCGCGGATTTCAGTGCGACGTTTTTTACCGACGCCCTCGACGTCCTCGAGTTTTTTGGATTCGTTTTCGATGATGTCGAAGATCTTGGGCCCGAATTTTTCGACCATGCGTTTGGCATACTTGGGCCCGATGCCCTCGATCAGGCCGCTGCCAAGATAACGCTCGATGCCGGCGAGAGAATCGGGGCGTTTCAGCTTTAACTCGTCTGCTTTGAACTGCGGGCCGAAGTCGCGGTTGGGCTCCCAGACGCCGCGGGCTTCGAACTCTTCGCCGGCGACGACGCGCGGCGCTTTGCCGATGAGGCTGACGACTTCCTGGCGGCCTGCGGGGACGATTTTCAGGATGCAGTAGCCGTTGTCCTCATTGTGGAACACCACGCGGTCCACGAGTCCGCGCAGGACTTCGGGTTTGGCGGTGGTGCGTGGCGGCGGCATGGGTGAGAAGGCTAGCACTGCGGAAATGTGATTGCCAACGGCGATGCTTGGACACGGCGCGGTCAATCATGTGTCACCAACAGGCGTTTGCTCACGTAACTGTTGGAATTTCATTCCCGTACCGATGCCTGCCTTGATGCCCAGTTACCGACTGCTGCTGCGCGATCAGCTTCCTGTGATCCTGCGCCCGCTGACGCCGGATGACCGGGAACGGATCACGGATGCCTTCAGGAGGCTCTCGCCGGAGTCCACGTATTTCAGGTTCTGGACGCGGGTGCAGGGGGCGAACCCGAAATTCATCGAGCGGCTGTGCACGGATGACGGCGGCCAGCACCGGACGTGGGTGATCGTGATCGAAAACAATGACGACATTCCGGGCCTGGGTGGCGGCTCCTACTGGCGCCTGGACCACCCTGCGGAGAGTGCGGAGGTCTCCTTTACGGTGGCGGATGAGTTTCAAGGGCAGGGCGTGGGCACGCTGCTGCTGGCAGTCTTGTGGGCGGAGGCGCGGGAGGCCGGCATCCGGCAGTTTGTGGCGAACGTGATGGATGAAAATCATGTGATGCTCACGTGGTGGGCCAGCCTGGGTGCGGAGCATGTGAGGCAGTCCCATGGCGGATGGGAGCTAACGCTGAAGCTGGATGAATCCCTGCTGCCAGAAACAACGGCCGCGGGCAGCCTGCGACGGAGGCTGGAATTGATCCGCGCGGGAAAATGAATGGCCTCAGCCGTGATGCCTGCGGCGAAACTCCCTGGGTGTCATGCCGGTGCGTTTGCGGAACTGCTGGGTGAAGGCGCTCTGATCGCAGAAGCCGTGATCGAGTGCGATCTGGATGATGGGCGTGGAGGTTTTCGCCAAAGCCTCGGCCGCTGACTGGATGCGGGTGCGCAACAGCAGCTCGTAGGGGCTGAGGCCGAGGGCGGCGCGGAGCTTGCGGTGGAGGTGGCGCTCTGAAACGCCAGCGGCGCGGGCGAGCTCGGCGGTGGTGGCGACTTCATGGCAGTGCTCACTGGCGTATTGCATAGCGGCGGCCACCTCCCGCACATCGTGCTGACGCATGCGGTCTTCATCGCGGCGGGTGATGCCCATGACGCCGATGACTTTGCCGCGGCTGTCGCGCACGGGGAGCTTGGTGCAGAGGAACCAGTTCAGATTGCGCTGCTCGTCATACCAGACTTCGAGGCGGTTGATGAGGGGCTTCCCGCTGCGGATGACTTTCTGGTCGTCTTCGCGGTAGGCTTTGGCGACTTCGGGCGGGAAGAATTTTTCATCCATGGCGCCGACGAGTTCGCGCTCACTTTTGATGCCGAAGCGTTCGAAGGTGGCGCTGTTCGCAGCGATGTGCCTGCCCTGCTCGTCCTTCATGAAGAAGAACACACCGGGCATGTGCTCGAAAACGGCGCGCACGCCCTGGGGATCGGCGATCCGGGAGAAAAACTCGGCCTGGAGACGTGGCAGCGGCATGGCCGGATTTTAACAAAGATTGGCGGTCTGTCACCAAAGGAGCGCAGAGCGGCGGAAGTATGTTAACATGCGATTTTACCAACTCCGTCCGTCATGCACCTCCGCCTCCTCCCCATCCTCGCGCTTGCAGGCTCCGCTGCGTTTGCGCAAACGAAGCCGACCTACACCTTTCCCATCAAGGCGCTGACCGCCGAGGAGGAGCTGAAGACGATCCAGCTGCCGAACGGCTACTCGCTGGAGCTGGTGCTGAGTGATCCGCTGATCAAGGAGCCGACGGCGATCGTCTTTGACGGCAACGGCAAGATGTACGTGGTGGAGATGCGGACCTACATGCAGGACATCGACGGCACGGATGAGCTGACGCCGAAGAGCCGCATCTCGCTGCATGAATCCACGAAGGGTGACGGCGTGTACGACAAGCACAGCGTGTATCTGGACAACATTTTGCTGCCGCGCATGGTGCTGCCACTGGATGACCGGGTGCTGGTGGGCATCACGGACACAAATGACATCACGATGCACCGCGATGCGAATGGTGACGGAGTGGCCGATGAGCAGTCCGCATGGTATGTGGGCGGGCCGCGCGGCGGCAACATGGAGCATCAGCCGAGCGGGCTGGTGTGGGGCCTGGACAACTGGATTTACACGACCTACAACAGCTACCGCCTGCGCTGGAACGGCAAGGATGCGCCGCTGAAGGAAAACACCGCTTCGAATGGCGGGCAGTGGGGGCTGGCGCAGGATGACTACGGCAAGATGTGGTGGAGCAATGCGGGCGGTGAGAAGGGCCTGTGGAACTACCAGGCGCCGATCCTCTACGCGGCGATCAATGTGCCGCAGCAGAAGAGCGAGAAGTTCGACACGGTGTGGCCGATCGTGGCGCTGGGAGATTTCCAAGGCGGGCCGGGGCGCTTTCATTCGCCAGAGGATCTGCGTTTGAACCACTTCACCGGCTGTGCCGGACAGACGATCTATCGTGGTGACCGCCTGCCGAAGGAGCTGTATGGCAATGTGTTTCTTCCCGAGCCGGTGGGCCGCCTGATCCGCCGTGCGATTGTGGATGTGAAGGACGGCATCACCACGGTGACGAATCCGTATGAGGCGGAGATGACCGAGTTCATCCGCAGCAGCGATCCCAACTTCCGCCCGCTGAACATGACGACGGGCCCCGACGGCTGCCTGTACATTGTGGACGCATATCGCGGCATCATTCAGGAAGGCAACTGGGTGAAGCCGGGCAGCTTTCTGCGCGGTGCCATCGAGCCCACCGGCATGCAGCACGTGACCGGCCACGGCCGTGTGTGGCGCCTGGTGCACAAGGACTTCAAGCCGGGGCCGCAGCCGAAGATGATCGGTGAGACCCCTGCGCAGCTCGTGGCGCATCTCACGCATCCGAACGGGTTCTGGCGTGATACCGCGCAGCGCATGCTGGTGGTGAAGAATGACAAGACCGTGGTGCCCGCGCTGATTGAGATGGCGGCGAAGAACGAAAACCACCTCGCGCGACTGCACGCTCTGTGGACGCTTGAGGGGCTGGATGCCGTGACGCCTGAAATCGTCCGCATGGCGATGAAGGATGAGCACCCGCAGCTCCGCGCGAATGCGATTCGTGTGGCGGAGAGCCTGCTGAAGAAAGGCGACACTGCGCTGATCGCGGACATCAAGGCCTTGCGTGCTGACAAGGACCCGACGGTGGTGCTGCAGACGCTCTACACCAGCCGCCTGTTCAACTGGCCGAACTGGAAGCTGGAAGCGCAGATGGCGCTCATGACCTCGCCCAGCATCGGCGTGAGGGAGATCGGCGCGCAGCTTCTGGTGGAGGCGCCGAAGATCAGCGGCAGCTTCAGCAAGGATGAGAAGAAGCAGTTGGAGCGCGGGCAGGAAATCTTCCGCTCGCTCTGCTTCGCCTGCCATGGCTTTGATGGCAACGGCATGCCCATCGCCGGACGTGAAGGGGCCACGCTGGCGCCGCCGCTCGCCGGATCCAAAACAGCGGTGCAGGGAGACGCAATCGTGCGCGTGATGATGAACGGCCTCGCTGGTCCGATCAACGGCAGGACCTACGAAGCACAAATGGTGCCGATGGCGACGAACAACGACCAGTGGATCGCCGATGTGACGAGCTACATCCGCAAGGCTTTTGGCAACAACGGCAAGCTGGTGCAGAAGAAGGAAGTGGAGAAGCTGCGCAAGGAACTCGCCAAGCGCACTACGCCCTGGACCATCGAAGAGCTGCAGGCGCTGTATCCGCAGCCGCTGAAGAACCGCAGTGCGTGGAAGCTCAGCGCGAGCCATGGCGCGAAGGAGGTTGGCAAAGCCGTCGATGGAGACATCGCAACGCGCTGGGACACCCACAAGCCGCAGACTCCGGACATGTGGTTTCAAATTGATCTGCCCGAAGCCACCGAAATCTCCGGCCTGATTCTCGACACCGGCAAGTCTCACAACGACTACCCGCGGCAGTACAAGATCGAGCTCTCACTCAACGGAACCGAATGGGAAAAGCCGGTACTGCAAGGGAAGGGCGAGGCTGGCGCTGTAGAATACCTTTTCCCCAAGCCAACGAAGGCCAGGGCGATCCGCATCTCGCAGACAGGCGAGGTGAAAGGGACCTACTGGTCCATTCATGAGCTGGAGGTGCTGGGGGTGGTGAAGAAGTGAGCCACTCTCAAGAAAAGAAGTGCCGGCCTGTGGAACCTGCCGCAGTAGCGCAATCGACCTCCCAGTAGATGTCGGTCATGATTGCGGCAGGGGGAAGGCGCGGGCTCGTCCTGGCAAACTCCGCCGCCGCCCGGGCTTCAGCGAAAGCTGCCGCTTTGATGCGCTTCAGGCCTTCTTGATCCATCAAATTTTCGCTCTCCAATTGTGCCGCCCATAGCCGCAACGGATCGTGATTCTGCTGCCTGTCTTCGACCTCCAACCTCGTGCGATACTTGAACTTGTTGGCATCGGCGATGGCGAACCCTTCGAACCGATAGGTGGAAAGCTCCAGCACGGTGGGGCGGTGCTCATGATAAGCACGCTCAATCGCGGGCTGCAGCTTGGCGCGGATTTCATAGACGCTGTCGCCATTGATGAGGTCCCAGTCGATCTTATAGCCCGCTGCACGCCGGGCCAGCGAGCCGTTGATGGCGGAAGAGCGCTTCACCGAGGTGCCCATGGCATAGCCGTTGTTTTCGATGAGATAGATCACCGGCAGGCTGAAGAGGGAGGCGAGATTGAGCGACTCGTGAAAAGTTCCCTGATTCACCGCTCCGTCGCCAAGAAAGCAGAACACCGCGCCGGTTTTGCCTTGGTACTTGAGTCCAAAGGCCAGTCCAGCGGCCAGAGCCGTCTGCGTGGCGGCATAGCCATGACCGCCCCAGTGGCGATGCTGAGGCGCATAGAAGCCGAATTGCCCTCCCTTGCCCTTGGAGCAGCCGGTCGCCTTGCCAAACAGCTCCGCCATTCCTTCGCGCATGCTCATTCCCGACACGATGGCGGTGCCCATGCCGCGCAGGCTGCAGATGCTGTGATCGTCCGGTCCCATCAGAGAACGTACGGCCACGGGAATGGCCTCCTGCCCAACCTGGAGAATGAGGAAGCCGCCCATGCGACCGGCCTGGTAATGTTGCACAGCCACGTTTTCGAAGGCCCGGATGCGGGCCATTTCTCGAAAGAGCTGGATTTTGTCCGCCGGAGTCAGCGCCGCATTGACTGCGGCAAGCGAGTAATCTGTCTCGTCCGAGGGGCTCATGGGCATGGTTGCGGAGAGTTTGGACAAGCGATGGGAGAAAGTCGAGCTTGAGGTTGGAGCGTGGCGTCCACATCTTGCAACCCATCCGTAACACGATAGCCGCTCTCCCTTCTCTCTCCCTCATGAAGCAGTTGTTCCATTCCATCAGCGCCGTGGTGCTGATTCTCGGGTTGTCGGGGTGTAAACGCCCGCCGTCCAATGTTTTGCAAGGGTATGTGGAGGGCGAGTTTGTGTATGTGTCTGCGCCGCAGGGCGGGAAGCTGACAAAGCTGAACGTGCTGCGCGGCGCGCAGGTGAAAGCCGGGGATGTGCTGTTTGAACTGGAGAACGTGGCGGAAACAGCGGCGCGGGATGAGGCGAGCCACCGGGTGCAGCAGGCGAAAAAAACGCTGGAGGATGCGCAGAAGGGCAAGCGGCCGACAGAGCTGGCGTCTCTGGAGGCGCAGCTCAAGCAGGCGCGGGAGGCGGCGGCGCTGTCGGAGATCGAGCTGGCGCGGCAGCTTGAGCTGACGAAATCCGGCGCGGTGGCGGTGGACAGCACGGACCAGGCGCGCAGCGCGAACATTCAGAACCACAAAAAGGTGGAGCAACTGGAGGCGGACCTGAAGACCGCAAACCTAGGCATGCGCAGCGATGCGGTGGCGGCGCTGGAAGCGGAGATGAAAGCGCGCGAGGCCTCGCTGGCGAAGGCGGCGTGGGATCTCTCCCAAAAGCAGCAGAGCGCTCCGCATGCGGGCGTGGTGGATGACACGCTGTACCGCGAAGGAGAGATCGTGAGCGCGGGGAAGCCGGTGATATCCCTGCTGCCGCCGGCCAACATCAAGGTGCGCACGTTTGTGCCGCAGACACGGCTGGCGAAGCTGAAGGTGGGAGATGCGGTGAAGGTGCATCTGGATGGCGCGGCCGGGGCGCTGAATGCGAAGGTGAGCTTCATCGCGGCGCAGGCGGAGTACACGCCGCCGGTGATCTACAGCCAGGAGAACCGCAGCAAGCTGGTGTTCATGATTGAGCTGCGGTTTGACGATGCCGTGGCCGCGAAGCTGCACCCGGGGCAGCCGGTGGATGTGGAATTTGCGCCTTGAAGCCGATGAGCGAGGACCTGGCCATCGACGTGCAAGGGATGACGAAGCGCTTCGGCACGCGCACGGTCGTGAACAAGATCGACCTGCAGGTGAAGAAGGGCGAGATCTACGGCTTTCTGGGCCCGAATGGCAGCGGCAAGACCACTTTCATCCGCATGCTTTGCGGCCTGCTGAAGGCGGACGAAGGCAGCGGCACCTGCCTGGGGTTTGATGTGATCAAGCAGAGCGAGGAGATCAAAAAGCAGGTGGGCTACATGACGCAGCGCTTCAGCTTTTACGAAGACCTTAGCATTCGGGAGAACCTGGACTTTGTGGCGCGCATGTACGGCATCAAGAACCGGGAGAAGACGGTGAGCGAATCCATCAAGCGGCTGGGCCTTGCAGGGCGTGAGCAGCAGCTAGCGGGGCAGCTCTCCGGCGGGTGGAAGCAGCGGCTGGCGCTGGCGGCCTGCTTGATTCACGAGCCGAAGCTGCTGCTGCTGGATGAGCCCACGGCGGGTGTGGACCCGAAGGCGCGGCGGGATTTTTGGGAGCAGATTCATCAACTGGCGGCCGAGGGTCTGACGTTTCTGATCACCACGCATTACATGGATGAGGCGGAGCGCTGCCACCGGCTGGCCTACATTGCGTATGGCGATCTGCTCACGCATGGGACCGTGCAGGAGGTGGTCGAGAGCGCGCACCTGACCACCTGGCAGGTGAAGGGCGGCGACCTGCTGAAGCTGGCGGGCGAGCTGCGGGGGAAGCCGGGCATTCATCAGGCGGTGGCGTTTGGCAGCAGCCTGCATGTGAGCGGTGGGGATGAGGCCGCGCTGGAGAAGGCCATCGAGCCGTACCGCAAGGATCATGAATGGACTCAAATTCGCTCCGGGCTGGAGGATGTGTTCATTCACCTGATGGACAAGTCGAAGGACAACTTTGCCGCTGCCGCATGAACCGCTACTTTTCCATCACCCGATTCCTGGCGATCATCATCAAGGAGTTCATCCAGATGCGGCGGGACCGTGTGACTTTTGGCATGATGATCGGGATTCCGATGCTGCAGCTTCTGCTGTTTGGCTTTGCGATCAACTCGGACCCCAAGCACCTGCCCGCAGCGGTGCTGATGAATGATGACGGGCCGCAGGCGCGCACGCTGCTGAGCGCCATCCGCAACAGCAGCTACTACGAGTTTGTGCGGCAGGTGCACAGCGAGGACGAAGCGCGCGAGGTGCTGGAGCATGGCGAGGTGCAGTTTGTCGTGACCATTCCGCAGGATTTCTCACGTGACTTGTTGCGAGGAGACAAGCCGACCGTGCTCATTGAAGCTGATGCCACTGATCCTGCGGCGACGAGCAATGCGATCAACATCATGCGCCCGCTGCTGACGACGGCGCTGCAGAATGACTTCAAGGGTCCGCTGGCCTATCTGGCGCAAAGCGCGGCGCCGATCGATCTGCGCATTCATGCGCTGTACAATCCGGAGGCGGTGACGCAGTACAACATTGTGCCCGGCCTGATGGGCGTGGTGCTGACGATGACGATGGTCATGATCACGGCGCTGGCGATCACGCGGGAGCGCGAGCGTGGCACGATGGAAAATCTGCTCTCCATGCCGACGCGGCCGTTTGAGGTGCTGCTGGGGAAGATCATTCCGTACATCTTTGTCGGGTACATTCAGATCACGCTGATCCTGCTGGCGGCGCATTTCCTGTTTCATGTGCCGATGATGGGAAGCCTGGGGCCGCTGTTTCTGGCGGCGTTTGTTTTCATCGCGGCGAATCTGGCGGTGGGGATCACGTTTTCCACGCTGGCGCAAAATCAGCTTCAGGCGGTGCAGGGTTCGTTCTTTTTCTTTCTGCCCTCGCTGCTGCTGTCGGGCTTCATGTTTCCGTTTCGCGGCATGCCGCAGTGGGCGCAGTACCTTGGCGAGGTGCTGCCGCTGACGCATTTTTTGCGGATCGTGCGCGGAGTGCTGCTGAAGGGGAACACGCTGATGGACATCTCGCTGCAGCTCTGGCAGATCGCGCTGTTTGCACTGGTGGCGTTGTTTATCGGCGTGATGCGGTACCGACAGACGCTGGATTGAGTACAGCAGCCATCTCGCTCCGTCGAGATGAGCTGAGCGTGTCCGCCCTCGCGGTGCGTTCACGTACCGTCACCATGCAGATGTTTGCGAAAGCGCTGGGCTCATCTCGCGGAGCGAGATGGCTACTGTACGGCGCTACAGCTTGTAAAAGCGCGTCGCATTGCCAGACCACAGCTTGCGCTGATCATCAAAAGGTCGTGACGCGACGATCTGTTTGAGCGCCTCCACCCAGCCGCGCACGCGGCTGCCGAGGAGGCAGACGGGCCAGTCGCCGCCGAAGAAGACGCGGTCGGGGCCGAAGGCATCGAGGCAATGGTTGACTACGGGGGCGAGGTCTTCGGCACGCCATTCTCCCGGAGGGACGAAGGCGACGATGCCGCTGATTTTGCACATGACACCGGGACAGGCGGCGACGGCGTCGATGCCGCGCTTCCAGCCGTCGGCGGTGCAGGTGCGCGGGAGGCCGGGGCCGAGTTTGGGATTGAAGGCCTTGGGGTCGCCATTGCCGCAGTGGTCGAGGACGAAGCGGGTTTCAGGGCACTGCTGGATGAGCTTCACGGCGTCGTGCAGTTCCGTGGGGCGCATGGTGAGTTCGAAATTGAGGCCGTGTCTGCCGAGAGTCTGCACGCCGCGCACGAACTCCGGGCGCAGGCAATAGCCGCGCGGGGTGGTGGGGCGATGCAGCACCTCCCGCAGGCCTTTGACGATGCCGGTGCCTGCATAGCGCTGCACGTAGCTTTCGAAGTCGGCGGAAGCGGGGCGGCCGCCGATGGTGGCGGCGATGGTGGGGGTATTGCGCGCACGGATTTGCGCTACGATGGCGTCGGCTTCTTTGACGTGATCTTTGGGAGCCACATCGACCTCCATGTAGATGGCCTTCACGTTGAGCCCGTGAGTGGCCTCTTGGTATTCCGGCGTGAGATAATTATGCCGCAACACTTCGGGCGCAGTTTTGAGCCAAGGAGGATTCACGAAGTCGCCGCCCCAGAGGTGCTGGTGGGTGTCGATGATCAGCTTGTCCGCACGCCGGGTGGTTGTGGTGCAGGAGGAAGCCGTGAGGGCGGCAGCAGAAGCGGAGGCGGTGTGAAGGAACTGGCGGCGGTTCATGGGTGGATGCTATACGTGATGCTGCAAGCCGACTTGCCGGGAATGCAGGTCGAACATCTTTCGATGGTTCAATGACTTTGCGAACTCCAAACGGCAAACCCGGCAAGGCAGATCACGACAAGCGACAGCAGAATCCCAAGCAGGCCGTAGATGACCTCCAGCGTCACCGGCAGCCATCCATTTTCCCGCCACTCGCGGTGCTTCTTAATCCGGCATGAACGTGAGAAGAGATAACTCCACCCGGCGAACATCGCTTTAAGCAATTCCATCCCTTGGATATGATACCCAAAGCGCATGAGGCCGGGGGGGGGAGAATTGACTCACACGTGAATCGGATGCCCCTTGGCGACTTCGGTGGCCTCCTTGACCATTTCCGACAGGGTCGGATGGGCGTGGATGGTGGCTTCGATTTCGTCCCAGGTGGCTTCGAGATTCATGGCGAGGCCGATCTCGGCGATCATCTCGGTGCTTTCGCTGCCGATCATGTGCGCGCCGATGATCTCGCCGTGAGGCTCGCCGTAGAGGATCTTGACGAAGCCTTCCGGCTCCGCTGCGGCGAGGGCCTTGCCGCTGGCCACGTAGGGGAACTTGCCGACCTTGAACTTGAGGCCCTTTTCCTTGGCCGCGCGCTCGGTGAGGCCGATGCTGGCCACCTGCGGGTGGCAGTAGGTGCAGCCGGGGAAGACGCCGACTTTCTTGGGCTTGTGCTTGGTAAAGAGACCCTCCACGCACTGCACGGCCTCATAGCTGGCCACGTGGGCGAGCCAGGGCGGCCCGATGATGTCGCCGGCACCGTAGATGCCTTTGACGGAGGTCTGATAGCGGTCGTCGGTCTGGAGCCAGCCGCGGTCGGAGAGCTTGAGCTCGATGCCGCCGGGAAGCACGGGGGCGACGCCGATAGCGACGAGGCAGACGTCCGCCTCAAGGGTTTCGTTGGCGGCGCCTTCGACGGTGATTTTCACGCCTTTTCCGTCTTCGGAAGTGCCGGTGACCTTGGTGTTGGTGAGGATGCGGATGCCGGCCTTGGTGAGGCTCTTTTCCAGGGTCTTGCTGACTTCGGTGTCTTCGACGGGGAGGATGTCCGGCAGCATTTCCACGACGGTCACTTTGGTGCCGTAGGCGTTGAAGAAGTAGGCAAACTCAATGCCGATGGCGCCGGCGCCGATGACGATGATGCTCTTCGGCTGTTTTTCGAGGGTCATGGCCTCCTTGCTGCCGATGACGGTCTTGCCATTGAAGGGGAAGCCGGGCATCGGACGGCTTTTCGCACCGGTGGCGATGAGGATGTTGGCGGCCTCGTGAGTTTCCTTTTTACCGTCTGCGGCGGTCACTTCCACCTTGCCTGCGGCAGGGATGCTGGCAGTGCCTTTGAGGTAGTCCACCTTGTTCTTCTTGAAGAGGAACTCGATGCCCTTGTTGAGCTTGTCGCTCACGCCGCGGCTGCGGCCGATGACCTTGGACCAGTCGTACTCGACGCTGCCGATCTTGAGGCCGAACTCCTCCGCGCGGTGGGTGAGGGTGTGGTAGAGCTCAGCGTTCTTCAGCAGGGCCTTGGTGGGAATGCAGCCCCAGTTCAGGCAGGTGCCCCCGGCGCGGTCGTTTTCGACGCAGGCCACTTTTTTGCCGAGTTGTGCTGCGCGAATGGCTCCGACGTAGCCCGCAGGCCCGCCGCCGATGACGATGAGGTCGTAGTTCATGTATTTTTGAGAGAGAAAGTGAGGGAGGGAGAGAAGCGCAGCCGGAAGGGATGTTCAACCAGTGAATCAGCCTTCCCGGGGCGGGACTTTTCCAGATGACGGCCAGGTAACATATGTTACGTTGGCAGCATGAAACCCAAGGCCGTCATCATCACGGACCCAAAAAAGCTACGGGCGATCTGCTCCAATCAGCCGCGCGTATCAGCGGAGCAGATGCGCAAATCCATTATGGCTGGAATTCGCAGCGGTCATACGCAAACGCCCGTGAAGGCGAGTTAAGGCAGCTTGCCGCAGAACCGAATGCGGCCGCTCCTCCTTCCGACACCATGGGTGTGGGTGGAGAACATGTGATATTTGGCTCCGAAGCCCTGGGCAAAGTCATCAAACACACCCTGCCCGGCTTCTACGGCCGGATCATGGACGAGACGAAGCTGCTGGACCCGCGCACTTTTCAGAACAAACCCCGGCTCATGATGCGGGCGGCGCTGCCTTCGGAGTATCTTCGCCGCTGGGCTGTCATGGATGATGTATTCGGCATGACCACCCACTACCTCGGCAAAGTGACCGGCTCCGACCGGGAGCCGCAGATGGCGGTGGAGCAGCCGTTCATCCCAGAAGATGAAAATCTGCCGGCCACACTGGAAGATGCCGCCGAGTTTTTCACCGCCCATGGATTCGAGCGGGTGGCCGATGAGCACATCATCAACCCCGAAGTTCATGGCGTGACGTGGTACCGCCAGCGGGATGGCATCCTGGTCACTGATGCGCATGCGCGGAATTTCCGTCGCGACCTTGATGGCGTGATCATCCCGGTGGATCTCGTCATCGCCCTGGTGCCGCCGGGTGCCTCGGTGCTGCTGCCTGAGACGGCCCGCCTGTGGGAACCAGCGGAAGAAGACTGAGACTTGGCTTGAACAGAGTGGCAAAATCGGGCAACTTTCCGGCCGTTGGGCCGTAGGTTCTGTCTGGTTGATTCAAACATGCGCACCACATTCCACTTTCTGCTGATCACGCTGCTGCTGGCCGGGCGGGCAGGCGCGGCAGAGCAGCAGCGCCAAGTCCAGGACAAGTCCCCGAAGACGGACGTTGCCGCGCTGCTGAAGATCCAGCATGACGTGCAGAAGCTGCTGCCCAAAGTCCGGCCTGCCCTGGTGGCCATCCAGACCGGGGGCGGCACGGCCAGCGGGGTCATCATTTCCGCCGACGGGCTGCTGCTCACCGCCGCCCATGTGCCCAACGGCCCCGGGAAAGACATGCGCGTCATTTTGGAAGATGGCACGGTCACCACGGCCAAGTCTCTGGGCCTGGACAAAACGACCGATGCCGCCCTGGCCAGGCTGAAGGACCGCGGCAAGCCCTGGCCCTTTGTGAACCTCAGCCGCGAGGTGGCCAAGGCGCAGCCCGGCGAATGGTGCTTTGCGCTGGGCCATCCCGGCGGCTTTGACAAGGCGCGCGGGCCGGTGCTGCGCGTGGGCAAGATCATCAAGCAGACCGCGAACAGCCTGCACAGTGACTGCGTGCTGATGGGCGGCGACTCCGGCGGCCCGCTCTTCAATTTCGACGGCGAGGTCATCGGCATCCACAGCCAGATCTGGGAGGGGCGGGATCAAAACGTGCATGTCTCCATGGCTCCCTTCCTCCGCTCCTGGGAGGCCATGCAGAAATCCCAGGTCATCAAGACCTGGGGCATCGGCGCCGGCGGCTATCTGGGAGTGGCCACGGTGATGAACGACAGCCTGGATCTGGAGGTGGCGGATGTGATCGAAGGCTCCCCCGCGCTGAAGGCGGGGATTCGCGCCGGGGATGTAATCCTCAGCGTCAATGGCGATGCCATGACCGACCAGCAGCAGTTCAGCGCCACCGTGCGCTCCCGGGCCGCCGGCGACACGCTCAAGCTCAAACTGCGAACGCATGGCAAGGAACGCGATGTGTCTGTCCAACTGGCGCAAAAGCCGCAGGAAGAAGGACAGTGAGGCCATGACAAATGTCGAATTCCGAATGACGAAGGAAAAGCCCAGTTTCACCGCCGCAAGCCTTCCCGCATCTCATGCGGAGTCCGCCGCGCCACTCAGACTTCATCTGTCATTCGGCATTCGCTCATTCGTCATTCGTCATTCCGCCTTTCTCTTCCTGCTCTCCGCTCTCTGCACCCAGGCGGACCCTCCCCGCCCCACCCTGCCGCCCGAGCAGCGGACCAATGGGAAACAAACCCTCGCCGCGGTGGAGAAGCTCCGGCCGCTCACCATCGCCTGCGCCGCGCGCATCGAAAGTCCGCTGGGCCGCGCCATCGGCACCGCCACCATTGTGGGAGAGGACGGCTATGTGCTGATGAAGGCCAGCGAAGTGCCCGACCTGCATAAAACCCGCATCAAATTCAGTGACGGACGCACGGCCGATTTGCGCGAAGTGCACCGTGACACGCGGCTGGACCTGCTGCTGGCCCAGGCCGTGGGCGTCACCGGCCTGCACGCTGTCTCCTTCGGCAGCGCCCGCCCGCTCGTCCTCGGTGACTGGCTCTGCAGCGTGGCGGACGCGGGCGCTGAGACACGCATCGGCATCATCAGCGCCAGGCATCGCCGCATTCCCGGCACAGGGGCCGCGATGGGCATCCGCATGGATGAAAAAGGGGCGAAAGACCTCAAAGGCGTCCGCATCATTGGCGTGGCCAGTGAAAGCCCCGCCGAGGCCGCCGGCCTGCAGGAGGGGGATGTGATCGTCTCCGTGGCAGGAGAAAAGGTGGCCGAGCTCACCCGCGTCTATGACATTGTGAAAAAACGGCAGCCCGGCGAGGTCATCGACGTGCACTACCTGCGCAAGGACAAGGAGGAGAGCTGCCGCGTGCGCCTGGCCAGCCGCACCAAGGTCCTGCAAAACTGGGAGGGCGAGGACTTTGCCAATGGCGGCGTTTCCCTGCGCAGCGACAACTTCCCCGACGTCCTCCAGCACGACATCCCGCTGCACCCCGCGGACATGGGAGGCCCCGTGACCACGCTGGAGGGCAAGGTGGTGGGCATCAACATCGCCCGCGTGGACCGCGTCACCACCTTTGCACTGCCCGTCGAAGCCTTCTGGACCGAGGCCCAGCAGTGGATCAAGGCGGACCGCCACCCGCCGAAGGCGGTGCTGGCGCAATAAGCAGCCACGCATGAAACAATTCGCAGCAAGAGCATTGGGGATGCTGCTGTGCCCGGTACTGCTGCATGCCCAAAGCGAAGACATCAGTCCGCTCGATTTCCAGCCGCTCACGAGCCTGCCGTGGAAGACGGATCCGGGTGACTCTTTCGATAAGCAGCTCAAGCGCATTTTCCTCGAGCCGGATCCCGACATCCGTTATCCGGTGCTGGCGGCCTACCTGCGCCAGATTCCCGCCACAGATCTCGAAGCCGCCTTTGATGCGTGCCTCCAGCTTGAAGGCACGCAGTGCCCGGAGGGCCTGGTCGCCTTCTTTCTCCCAATCTGGTCCGAGCGTGATCCGCACAAGGCCTGGAAGCGTGCGGATCCCCTTTTTCAGCTTCAAGAGCATCACTGGCTCAGCTTCGATCGGTGGGGCTGGGAGAAGATCGCGTTTCGCAACCTTAAAGCCATGCAGGAATCGAAGTTTTGGATGGATCCACGATGGCTGGAAAACTTTCTCGCCGGTCTCGATCGTTCCTCCATTCCCGCATCGGAAAAGGCAGTGTTGAAAGAGGCGTTCATGGCCCGGTGGTCGCCCATTTATGCTTCGGCACCGAGCACCTATCCGACTCAGGACGGGCTGGACCATGAGCTCGAAGTGTCAGGACTGCTCGAGGCATTCGAGATCGCTCCTGAGCGTATCTCCGCGGAGGTTCACCGCTCCATTCAGAAAAAGCAGGCCGCGGCCCTGAAGGTACTCATGCGCCGCTGGCTCGTGTGGAAGCCAGACAAGGCGGTTCTCATCGCCGCCATGGCTGAAAAACCGGAGGACCTGCCCGTCGAGTTTCTTTTGCTTTGGCTGCATCTCGCTCCGGAGACGCTCACCGAATGGGCTGAGACCCGGATGAATTTCAACCGGCCTGATCTTCGGGCCATGGGCATGATTTTGAGCCGCCTTGATGGAAAAAAGCGTGAGACCCGGCTGTCTCAAATCAAAGAAGCCGATCCTGATCTGTGGGAGAACTTGCTGTACCACTGGGCCCCTTGGGATCCCCAGGCCGCCATGGCGGCGGCTGTCGCTTCCAAAGAGCCTTCGATCATCTCCCAAATGCCCCATGCCATGGTTTTTGGCTTTGGCAGGGGCCTCCCGAATGCAAATCGCCATGGTCTGAGTGTGTTCCGAGACTTTGACCTCTCCTCACTGCCCAAAGCAGACAAGTATCGTATTTTCGAAGACTGGTACATTCTCATGGAGCACTGGGGCATCATCGACCTCGGCGAGTCCGCCCGCTATGGCCTTCATTTTCTGCTCACCACGGGCTACGCGCCGCGGGGGGATCTCATCAAGCTTTTCTCCGGGGACGACGCCTTCAGCAGCGACAGCGACATGATCGACCGCACCTTCTGCGCCCTGCGCATGTGGGCGGTCCTGCAGCCAGAGCCGATGAGAGCGTGGATCGCCACGCAGAAAGATGCGGACATGCGCAAAGCTCTGACCTGGCTGCTGGAGCACCCCTGGGGAACGGGCCAGCCTTAGCTCGGTCACATGCTCGACTTTCGGAGAAAGTCAGCCAAAGTCGCCCTCTCCTGCAAGCGGGACGCTTGCCCTACACCTATGCGCTACCAACCTCTGCCTGCCGAACTGTTTGTCTCAAATCGTGAGCACCTGTATGCGAAGCTGCCGCCGCAGTCGGTGGTGATCGTTCATGCCAATGACGTGCTGCCGACGAATGCGGACGGCTCACTGGGGTTCGTGCAGAACAGCGATCTGTTTTATCTGAGCGGGGTGGACCAGGAGGAGACGATTCTGGTGCTGTATCCGGATGCGGCCGACCCCAAGCAGCGGGAGATGCTTTTCGTGCGCGAGACGAACGAGCACATCGCCGTGTGGGAGGGTGAGAAGCTGACGAAGGCGCAGGCGAAGGAGCGCAGCGGCATCGAGCGCGTGCACTGGCTGGAAGATTTCGAGGCGCAGTTCCGCAGCGTGATGTGCCAGGTGGATCATGTGTTCCTCAACTCGAACGAGCACATCCGCGCCACCATTCCCACGGAGACGCGGGAGACGCGCTTCACGCGGCGCTGCCAGCATGAGTACCCGCTGCATGACTACCGCCGGCTGGCGCAGCTCATGCACGAGCTGCGCGTGATCAAGAGCCCGCACGAGATCACCGCGCTGAACGAGGCCATCCGCATCACGGGAGACGGCTTCAACCGCCTGCTGAAATTTGTGAAACCCGGCGTGCATGAGTTTGAGATCGAGGCGGAGCTCTGCCATGAGTTCATCCGCCAGCGCGGGCGCGGGTTTGCCTACACGCCCATCATCGCCACCGGGGCCAATGCCTGCGTGCTGCACTACATCACCAACCACTGCCAGTGCCAGGATGGCGAGCTGCTGCTGCTGGATGTGGCGGCGAACTACGGCAACTACAACGCCGACCTGACGCGCACGATCCCGGTGAACGGCAAGTTCACCCCGCGCCAGCGCCAGGTGTATGATGCGGTGCTGCGTGTGTTCAAGCAGTGCTGCAAGATCCTGCGGCCGGGCATCATCATCCGGGAGTACCAGGAGCAGGTGGGCAAAATGATGGAGAAGGAGCTGCTGGGACTCGGCTTGATCACTGAAGACGACATCGCCAAACAGGATCCCGACAAGCCGGCCTATAAAAAATATTTCCCTCACGGCACCTCCCATCCGCTGGGCATCGACGTCCATGACGTGGGCCACATGTGGAAGCCCGTGCAGCCCGGCATGGTCTTCACCGTGGAGCCCGGCATTTACATCCGTGAGGAAAAACTCGGCGTGCGCCTGGAAAACAACATCTTCATCGGCGAGAAGGAAAACATCGACCTCATGGCGCACATCCCGATCGAGGCGGATGAGATTGAAGCGCTGATGAACCGCTGACATGTCGCTGCCGCGCTTTCATCTCCCTGCCTCCTCATGGGCTGCGCCGCACCTCACGCTGACCGGCGATGAGGCGCAGCATTGCAGCCGCGTGATGCGCAAGCAGGCCGGAGACAGCATTGAGGTCTTTGACGGTGCAGGACGCGTGGCGGTGTGCGAGATCACGCATGTTTCCAAAACGGAGGTGCAGGTGCGCATCATCTCGGAGTCGTGCGTCGAGCCTTTTCAAACTTCGATTCATCTGCTGCCCGCGCTGATCAAGGGCGAGCCCTTTGAGTGGCTGCTGGAGAAGGCGGTGGAGCTGGGTGCGGGGAGCATTCAGCCCGTCGTCACAGAGCGCACGGTGATTCATTTGGATGCGGCGCAGGCGGACAAGAAGCTGGTCAAATGGCGGCGGCACATGATCGAGAGCGCGAAGCAGTGCCACACGCCGTTTGTTCCGGAGCTGCATCCGCCCGTCCCCTTTGCGTCTGCGGTGAAGTTTCAGGCCGGGCTCAAGCTCATCCCCGCGCTCAGCGAGCACAGCCGCACGCTCAAGCAGGCGCTGCCGGCGTCCAAACCGCAGAGCGTGGCGGTGTTGATCGGGCCTGAGGGAGACTTCACGCCCGAGGAAGAAACGCAGGCTTTTGCGGCGGGCTTTGTGCCAGTCACCCTGGGGCCGCTGGTGCTGCGCGCAGAAACCGCCGGGATCGCGACGCTGGCTGTTTTGGGGCACGAACTACGCTAAATCCGGACGTCGGCACGGGAACGATTCATCCATACCACCATGACACCAAAACTCCTCCTCCACCTTCTGCTTCTCCTCGGTTTGTTCGGCACCCTGCCCGCGGCGGAGACCGCGCCGGCGGCGGAAAAGGCGAAGATCGAGGCGCTGATCTCGCACATCCAGGGGCTGGAAGGCGCCACCTTCATCCGCAATGGCAGCGACTACAGCGCGGCAAACGCGGCGAAGTTTCTGCGCGCCAAATGGGAACGAAATGACAAGGAGATCAAAAGCGCGGAGGACTTCATCGCAAAGGCGGCCTCCACCTCAGGCACCTCCGGCAAGCCCTACATAATCCGCTTCAAAGACGGCAAGGAGACCCCCTGCGGGGAATATCTCACGGCGCAGCTCAAAAAACAGTGAGCCGGCGCGATTTGATCACGCGCGCCTCGTTGATTTGAGCTCCGCGTTGAGTTTAGTGCGGCATGCGCTTTTACCACCACCTCCTCTTCGCGGTCTTTGCAGCACTGTCGCTTCCGGCTCTGGGGGCAGAGCCGCCCGGCGAAGAAGCCGTCCTCAAAAAAGGCGGGGCGGAAGCCGCGGCGCTCATCAGCAAAGCGCGCGACATTCTCAGCACCGCCGAGGTGTTCGCCACACGCGTCGTCAACGAGCCCGCCGTGCCCACGTCATCGTGCTGGGCTCTGACCGTGATCGTCCGCTACGACCCCAAGGCCAGGGAGTTCTTGAACGCCTTGTTTGAATCTCCGAAGGCGCCTGAACAGCGGCTGTATGCCATCGCCGGTCTTGTGACCCTGGATGCCGCCGAGAAGAAACGCTTTGGCCCGGCAGAAATCGGCGCGGTCTCCAGCCCGCCCGTGCAGACACAGTTCGGCAAGATGAAAAACACCACCGATCTGCCCACGGCGACCTACATGCTGCTGCAGCAGGGCACGCCGTATTATTTTTTCCCGCAGTTGCCGCCGCTGTCTTCCACCGTCAACGTGACGCGTGAACCAGAGGCGAAGAAGTAGGCCGCCATTAAAACCTCACCTCATGCGCTCCCCACCTTCGCCTTCTGTCGGCATTCGCGTTCCTGGCACTTTCGGTTCTGCGTGCAGAACTGCCGGGTGAAGAACCAGTCTTGAAAAAAGGAGGCCCGGACGCAGCGAAGCTCATCGCCAAAGCCAGGGACATCCTTTGCAACACCCAGGTCTTTGCCTCGCGTGGCTTTGGTGAAGGCGGCACTCCCACCGATGCCTGCTGGGCGCTCACGGTGATCGTCCGGTACGACCCTGAAGCGAAGTGGTTGTTGAACGAGCTGTTTGAGCGGGCCGAGTTCCCGGAGCAGCGGCTGTATGGAATAGCAGGTCTGATCGCCCTGGATCCAAAGGAAAAGAACCGCTTTACCGAAGAGAAGCTGAAGAAGTTCTCTGAGGAGAGGGTGTACACGCAGTTTGGCTGTGTTGGCGAGGCGAGCACCTTTGGAATGCAATGCTATCTGCTGCTCCAGGACAACTACACGGGTTATTATCTCTTCAAGGAACTGCCATCATTGTATTCCACCGCGACGGTGCCCCGGCCCAAGGAATCAGCCAAATAACCCCATGCACCCGGCGGGAAGCGGCAAGTTACTTCAAATCCGCCGGCGTGTTCACATTGTGGAAAAACGGCATCTGCTCGTCTCCCAGCGCGTGGGTGATGGCCAGCCCGGTGTGCACCGCCGCCTCGATGATGTGCTGCAGCTTGTAGTCCTTCCTGGCCAGCGCCTCCTGCATGAGCGGCAGCATGGCGGGGACGTAGAGACCTGAGAGGGCCTCGTCCCCGTGCGGGCCGCGGAAGAACCAGCCCTTGTCCGGGCTCTCGTGCTTGCGCAGTTGCTCGCGCAGAAAGGCGGCCGTCATCCAGGGCATGTCCACCGCCAGCACCAGCAGCGGCATCTGCACCTCCTCCAGGCAGCGGGTGATGGCACCCAGCGGGCCGTCGTCCGCGCCTTCGGGATCATGCATCAGCTCCACGCCTTCGCTGGGGCTCACATACAGGGGCTGCTCGCTGCGGCAGGAGAGCAGCACACGCTCGGCTCCCAGCGACTGCAGTTTGTGAAGCTGCGCCTGCCAGAGGTCCTGGCCGTGCCAGTGCAGGAGGGCTTTGTCCTGTTTCATCCGGCTGGAGCGGCCACCGGCGAGCAATACGGCTGCAAAAGGAGTGTTCATGATTGGGAGCGAAGAATGCCGTCGGTCAAAATTTTGGCGCGCAGGCCACCGTGGCCCTTGAGCGCGGCTTCGGCGCCTTCGGCGAAGGCCTGGTTCATCCAGTGGCAGGGTGCGGCCTCCTGCGTGCCGAGAAAACGCACCCCCTGCACTTCAAACTCGGTGCCGATGAGGGTGTTGAGGTCGATGCCCTTGGTGATGATGTTGCGGCGGAAGGTGGAGGGCGGCGTGCCCATGACGCTGAATTGCTCGCAGAGCCGTTCATACTGCTCGTGCTCAAAGAAGGTCACCTGCCCCTTGTAGTCCTCCTTCCAGCCGCAGTACCGGTCGCCCCGCAGCCCTTTGCCGGCCACGCATTCCACCTCCGGCACCTCGACCATGGGCGTGGTGCCGGGCGGCAGGCCGTGGTGACCCACGTAAATGTGCTCGGGAGAAATGAAGATGTGCAGGATTCGCATGCGGGGCTTGGATCTTGGGTCCAACGTGCTCTTCATCCATACGTCTATGAACGCAACAGAGCAACCCATCCGCATCGGCATCATTGGCGCCGGCGGCATCGTCAAATCCCGCCACATGCCCGGCCTGCGGGCCCTCCCAAACGCGCAGATCGTGCAGGTGACGAACCGCTCCCTGGCCAGCGCCGAGGCTTTTTGCCAGGAATTTGCCCCGGAGGCCCGGCCTGTGGAGCGCTGGGAGGAGGTGGCCTCCTCCCGCGACGTGGATGTGGTGTGGATCGGCACCCACCCCTACATGCATGCGGAAATGACCTGCTACGCCCTGCAGCATGGGAAGCACGTCTTCACCCAGGCGCGCATGGCCGCCTCCCTGGCGGAGGCAAACCAGATGTGGGAGGCCTCCATGCGCTATCCGGAGCTGGTCACCGCCATCTGCCCGGCCCCGCAGGGCTTGCACGGCGGGGAGATGGTGAAAAAACTGCTCGCGGAAGGGGCGATCGGCACGCCGCACCAGGTGCTGCTGCACAGTTTTAACGATGCCTGGCTGGACGCCTCCAAGCCCGCGCACTGGCGGCAGCAGTCAGAGCTCAGCGGCATACAGATTCTCACGCTGGGCATTTACACGGAGGTGCTGCAGCACTGGCTGGGCCACATCGTCGAGGTGGAGGCCCGGGGCAATGTGGTGATCCCAGAACGCGCGGGCGTAGAGGTGGACATTCCAGATTTCGTCCACGTGATGGCAAAATTCCGCAGCGGCATCGAGGCCACCATGCTCTTCAGCGGCGTGGCCGCGCATGCGCCCACGGACAAGCTGTGGATCTTCGGCTCCGAAGGCACCCTGAGCTATGATTTTGCCACGGACGACCTTCAGCTCGGAAAACGCGGCGGCAAAATGGAATCGCTCTCAGTGCCCACCGAGCTGCAGCGCACCTGGACGGTGGAGCGCGACTTCATCGCCGCCGTCCGCGATCCCCAGGCACCGCGCCCGCGGCCCACCTTTGTCGAAGGCATGAACTACATGCGCGTGGTGCACGCCGTATGGCAGGCCATGGACTCCCAGGCGGCGGCACGCGTGGTGTGACATCTAGAATAGATAGATGCAGTGAACGACATTCACGGGGCGTCGCGAAGGCGCCAGCAAAGGGGTTCGCTCAGTCCCCTGAGCGATGTCCGGGCTTTCGTGCATGCTGGGAACCGCACAGCGGACTGTGCGGACTACTTTGTGCGCCAGCCTTCGGCTTGCGAAACCCGTGCAGTTCCAGGTGAAAATGAAACTCTAACTTAAACCGTCCGCCGCCGGCCCACGGCCAGCGCTCCATTCACGATCTGCAGCAGTCCTTCCACCTGGTAGGGCTTTGGCAATGCGGCGGCAAAACCATACGCGGCGCAGTCCTTCATCACGGCATCATCGCGGTAGCCGGAGGAGACGATGGCGAGGATCTGAGGATCGATGCGCCGCAGGTAGAGCATGGTTTCCCGGCCGCACATGCCGTCCGGAATGGTGAGATCGAGAATGGCCAGGTCGTAGGGTCGGCCCTGCTGCATGGCCTCCTGGTACAGACGCAGGGTTTCCTTGCCGTCTCCGGTTTCCACGACTTCAAAGGAGGCCTTTTCCAAAGCGCGGCGCATGAGGTCGCGGACCATCAGATCGTCCTCCAGGAGCAGGATGCGCCCGGCGCGGGGTTTGGCGACGGGCAGGGGCCGGCTGGGCGTGTGCGCCACCGGCGCCAGTGCGGACTCAATCACACGGCGCATGTCACCCATGGACTGGTAGCGGTGCTCGCGGTCCGTCATCAGTGCGCGGATGATCACGGCGTCCAGGCGGGGATCCAGGCCATGCAGCAGCGTGGAGGGCGGCTGCCAGGAGCCACGCGGCAGTGCGCCGGTGAGCATCTGGTACATCAGCACACCGAAGGAATAAATATCGGCGCGGTGATCCACCTCCCGGTGCGCGTTGAACTGCTCCGGCGCGGCGTACTCCGGCGTGCCCATCACCATGTGGGTCTCCGTGACCATGGAGGGCGAACGCATCACGTCCTTGGCCAGACCGAAGTCCGTGATCTTCACCTCCCCCTGGCGCGTGAGCATGATGTTCGCGGGCTTGATGTCCCGGTGAACGATGCCTTTGGAATGCGCGTATTCGAGCCCGGCGCAGATCTGCGGGAGGAGTTGCAGCGCGAGTTCGCGCGTCATCCGTCCGGTGCGCATGATTTCGCCCAGGTCAGTGCCATCGACGAACTCCATGACGAAGAAAAGGAAGTCTGTGCCGATGTGCCCGTAGTCGTAAATGGCAACGATGTTCGGGTGGTTCAGCGTGGCCATGGCCCGCGCCTCCCGGCGAAATCGGTCTTCAAAGGCAAAGTCATACCCGTCGCTCACGCGCAGCACCTTGATGGCCACCGGGCGGCCCAGGCTGAGCTGGGTGCCGCGGTACACGGTGCCCATGCCGCCGATGCCCACCTGCGCCTGCACCGAGTAACGCCCGAAGGGCATCATGGCGGAGAGTTCCTGCGGCGAAGGCGGCGCGGAACGAGTCACGAGTGGAGCGGCGGTGCTGGAGCTGCTGGTAAGTCGCATCAGTCCGGTACTGTGGCACACCCGTGAAGAGGAGCAACAACCATAAACCTCAGAATATATTTAGGCTTCCCTTTTTATGCGGCGGCGGGCTTGCTCGCGGCCGCCAGCTTGCGCGTGTAGATGAAGGCACCCACGGCCAGCACCAGCAGGGCGATGCCCAGCACTGGACGGACCGCGATCCAGGCGATGGCGATGACCAGAACGGAGATGGTTCCTGCCAGAGCAAAGGAAATGAGGCCCGTGCCCATGCCGATGAGGTTGCCAATGAAGGGGATCACGCTGCCCAGGACGCTGAGCGGGCGCATGATGGCCATGAAACCGAAGGCCATGAAGAGGAAGCCCAGGAAGCGGAAGATCCAGGTCTCCACCGTATTTGCGGTGGCGGCGTGCTTGAACATGGCCTCGCTGCTCACGGTTCCTTCTTCGATGAAGTGGATGGGGGCCCCAGCCTTGGTCTGGTAGGGCTCAAAGGTGTCTTCAATCTGGGCGGCCAGGATGCTAAAGGTTCCGGGTTTCACGATCTCAAACGAAATGCGCACGTCCCCGACAGCAGGCTCCTTGGGATTGGCTCCAATGTAGAAGGCGCCGTCCTGGATTTTCGTGCCTTGTTTCAGGTCTGCGGGAAGCTTGGCCAGGTCGCCATCGGTGACCGCCAGCTTGATCGGGTTGCCCATGCGCTCCACAAAGCCTTGAGGCACCTTGAAGGCCCCCAGGGTGACCTTTTCCGCGCTGATGTTTTTGTTTTCAGGGACGAAGTCGCCCGAGTTGGTGTGGCCCTCGGGTTTTTTAAATTCGGAGGATTTCACCGGCTCATTCACCCACTTCTTTTCATAGGTGTAGGTGGTCGTGGTCTCCTCGCCGCCGCCCACCTTCTGCTTCTTTTCCGTCTTCTTGTCCTCCACCCACTGGTAGATCTTTTCGGTGCGCACCAGGCGCAGCGCCGGCACGGTGACTCCGTAGTCGGTGTCTTCCACCAGGGCGTCGGTTTTGACTTCGCCGCTCACATGCACCAGCTTTTTGTTGTTGGCCGGGTCCACTTTGTCCGTTTCCACATGCACCACGGCCGCGGCGCCTTCCTTGAGGCTGTTGGCCGTGGTCACGGCGCGGCCTTCATTCCACCACAGGACGACAATGGTGATGGGAATGATGATGATGCCAAACAGGATGCCCTTGATGGATTCGCCGATGCGGCTGAACCAGTTTTGTGAAGTCACTTCGGTGTAGGAGTCAGCCATGGGATGAGATTGGGTGAATGGCGTAAATTGGAGCGGAAATCACGCCGCACGCCACTTTTTTCTGCCTCACGAAAATACCGAAACCCGTGACAAGGCGGCAAGAAACGGCCGCTGATCCGTTTGTTAATCTCTTCCACATGAACACGCGCCTTCTTTTCCTCCTGCTCGGCAGTGCTGCGCTCGCCGCCGACCCCAAGAACGTCAAGCCGGACGACGTCGCCGGCAATGAGGCGGTGAAAAAGATCATGGAAACCCGCGCCGGACGCGGCGTGATGCGCGACGACACCCCGCCCACGCCCCCCGAGGAGGCGCTGAAGAAATTCAAAACGCGCAGCGATGTGGCCATCGACCTCATGGCCTCCGAGCCCGTGGTGGAGCAGCCGCTGTATGCCAGCTGGGATTCCAAAGGCCGCATGTGGGTCACGCAGTACCGCCAGTATCAGTTTCCCGCCGGTCTGAAGATCATCAGCTACGACCAGCACCTGCGCGCCAAATTTGACAAAGTGCCGCTGCCGCCACCCCGCGGTGAGAAGGGCGCGGACAAGATCACCGTCTTTGAAGACACAGACGGAGACGGCTTTTTTGACAAGCATGAGGACGTCATCACCGGCCTGAATATCGCCAGCGCCGCGCTGCATGGCATGGGGCGCATCTGGGTGCTGAATCCCCCTTACCTGCTGAGCTATGCTGACGCGGACTTTGACGCGAAGCCGGACAACGACACGCCCGAGGTGGAGCTCAGCGGCTTTGGCCTGGAGGACACCCACAGCGTGGCCACGAACCTGCAATGGGGCATGGACGGCTGGCTCTACGGCGCCAACGGCAGCACCACCACCGGCAATGTCAGCAGTGCGAACACCAAGAACGTGAAGTGGGAGGGCCAGTGCATCTGGCGCTACCATCCCATCAAGAAGACCTTTGAAATCTACGCCGAGGGCGGCGGCAACACCTTCAGCCTCGACATCGACAGCAAGGGCCGCCTCTTCTCCGGCACCAATGGAGCCACGCGTGGCATGCACTACGAGCAGGGCAGCTACGGCATCAAAGGCTGGGGCAAGCACGGCCCGCTGACCAATCCCTATGCCTTCGGCTGGTTTGAACACATGCGCCATGAGGGGGACAACAAGCGCTTCCCGCAGGCCTTCACCGTGTATGAAGGCGGCCTGCTGGGCAGCGCGTATGAGGGCAAGATCATCGCCCCGAATGCGCTGCAAAACCTCGTGTATGTGAGCGAGCGCATCCCGGACGGCTCCACCTTCCGCACCAAGGACGAAGAGAACCTGCTCAGCACGCCGGACCGCTGGTTCCGCCCCGTGTGGGCGGGTGTGGGGCCGGATGGCGGCTTCTACATGGCCGACTGGTATGACACCCGCCTCAGCCACGTGAGCCCCATCGACGACTGGCACAAAACCAGCGGCCGCATCTACCGCGTGCGTCCCGCCGCGGGAGCGCCCAAGCTGAAGCCGTTTGATTTGAGCAAGGCGGGTGGGGATGAGCTGCTCGGCTACCTGAGCCATCCGAACGAGTGGTTCCGCAAGCAGGCCATTCACGAAATCGCCTGGCGTCACCTCACCGACCTCGCCCCCAAGCTCAAGGCCATGCCGCAGACGCTCGAAACCTTGTGGGCGTTGGATGCGATCGGCGCCGCGGATGATCTGCCCTTCACCAGCAGCGATCCCTACATCCGCCGCTGGTGTGTGAAGATGGTGGGTGAAGAACAAAACCGCAGCACGGACGACCTGCTCAAGCTGGTGAAGACCGAGAAGCACCCTGAAGTCCGCGCGCAG
The DNA here is from genome assembly GCF_044227185.1 of Prosthecobacter sp. GTDB lineage: Bacteria > Verrucomicrobiota > Verrucomicrobiia > Verrucomicrobiales > Verrucomicrobiaceae > Prosthecobacter. The sequence goes on from NZ_JBGAFO010000018.1 coordinate 92,906, forward strand.
ATTCTCGCCACGGCCAAGAAACTTCCCGCCAAAGCAGCCCTGCCTCTTCTTTGGGCTGGCGACGCCGAAGACGAGAGCGGCCACCTCGCGCTGCTCGCCTGGTGGGCGCTGGAGTCCAAAGCAGAGAAGGAACGCGCCGCTGTCTTCGCCTTCCTCAAATCCGACCCCGCTTTTCTCAAGACCACGCTCTTCCGCGACAACCTCGCCGAGAAGCTTTCCAAACGCTACGCCCTGGCCGGTGGCGAGGAGAACCTGCAGTCCTGCGCCGACCTGCTGGCGCTGACGAATGACGAGACGCTGCGTGGCAAGTTCATCGCCGGCCTCGCTTCCGCCTTTGAAGGCGCGGAAATGCCGAAGCTGCCGGATTCACTCAGCAAGGCGCTCAACGACTACATCGCCAAGCAAAGCGGTGGCGACCTCACCCTGGCGCTGCGCAGCGGCAATGCGGATGCACTGAAGAGCGCACTGAAGCTGCTCGAAGACAAGAAGGCCAGCAGCACCGCCCGCATCGCCATTGCGAAGACGCTGGCGGAACTGGGCAAACAGGAGGCCGTGATGCCGATGGTGAACATTTTGAAAAGCACCAACCCGCCCACCCTCAAGCGCGGCATCCTGCAGGCCGCCGCCAAGTTTGACGACAAGCGCATCCCCGAAGCCCTGCTGCTCAACTGGGAAGGCCAGATCGCCGGAGACAAAGCCCTGCGCGAAGACGCCCTGCGCGTGATGGCGGGCCGCAAGGAGTGGGCGCAGATTCTCATGAACTTCGTCAACGACTGGAAGATTCCCGCCAAGCACTTCACGGTGGACATCGTGCGCCAGCTCAGCCTGCACAAGGATGCCGACATCGACGCAGGCATCGAGAAACACTGGAAAGGCCTGCTGGCCACCGGCCCCACCCCGGAGAAAAAGAAGGAGGCGGAGCGCATCAAGGCCGTGCTGAAAACCGGGCTGGGCGATGCCGCCAAAGGCAAGATCCAGTTCATGGCCCGCTGCTTTGTCTGCCACAAGCTCTTTGGCGAAGGCGGCCAGATCGGCCCCGAGCTCACCGGCTACGACCGCAGCAACGCCGACTTCTGGCTGGACAATCTTTTCATGCCCAGCATGGAAATCCGCGAGGGCTTCGGCGCCTACATCGTGAAAACCAAAGGCGGCCAGATCCTCACCGGCCTCATGGACGCGCAGGACGCCAGCGGCATCGTCATCAAGGACATGGCCGGCAACAAAACCGCGCTCAAGCAGACCGACATCGAATCCATGAACGCCTCCCCCGTCTCCCTCATGCCCGAAGGCCTCACCACCGGCATGAGCGACGCGGATCTGAAGGACTTCTTTGCGTATCTGATGAAGAAGTAGGGCGCGTTTAGAATGCTTTAAACAACTATAGCGCAGACTCGAGGTGTCGCGCGAGCGCCAGCAAAGTGGTCCGCACAGTCCTCTGTGGGGTGCACCGAAGGCCAGAACGTTGTCATGTGCCGCGCGAGCGCCGAAGTCCTGAGCACAAGGCGAAAGACAGCAGGCGAGTGGCCTCACCGGAGCGGAGCACCGCACAGGGGACTGTGCGGACCACTATCTGCGCCAGCCTTCGGCTTGCGCATTCAGCGCTCGGAGCTGCCGCGCCTTGTCGCAAGGAATCATGCGACCTCTTCTCCACCCGCGAGCCACCGGTCCAATCCTGCAGTCTCTTCCACGGTCCACGCAGGCATGCCGAGCGCGTGAAGACGCCGCCAATGAGCCGGAAAGTCTGGGACCTGCATGCAAGCAGAGGAAGCTTGGAGGTCCATATCAAAATCCATCATCGCATCCATGAAGCGTCTCTGCTCGTCAGAAGTCAGAGCTTTGACTTGTTGGAGTAGGTCTCGGGCTCTCACGCCTCAAAAATACCACGTCAAAGGTGCCTAACAACCAGCTCTTCCATGCGTGAGGCCGTCCACCTCACCGGTACCACACCCCAAACCCGCGCATCCAGGTGGTGATGGCGCCAAGCAGGATGGCCAGCGCGCCGAGTTCTCCGGCCAAGGGGAGCCCTGGCGCCGCCATGAAGGCGTCCAGGATGACGTAGCCTGCGATGGCCCCGGCCAGCGCGGCGGCGGTGCCATAGACGTAGCGGCCCAGCCAGTGGTCATTGGTAAACGCGGCGGCATTCACCACGGCGGCCAGGATGCAGACGAGGGCGGCAAAGCCACCGTCCACCTCCACATGCCAGGCGAAGCCAAGGATCAGGCAGGAGATGGAGGCAAAGATGAGCCCGCCCACGACCACCCCCTCCCAGTATTCCCGCGGCCGCAGCGCCTGCCGCGCAAACCTGTCCATCACAATGAAGGTGGAGCTGAAGCCGCGCGCCAGGTGCGCCCACAGCACAAACAGCAGCCACGCGCCCACCACCACCGCGGCCAGCAGAGGCGAGACGGTCCTGAGCCAGGCGCTGAGAATCCTGTAACACAAAAACCCGCCGAGCATGATGGCGGTCTGCCGCCCCTCGGTGAACTGGTTCATGAAATGCGCAAACTTCAACTGCAGCCGGTAGGGCCATGAGCGGGCGCGAAAGGACTCGATGAGGCCCATGCGCGCGCTTTCGCTCATGGGGTTCAGCCGCAGGGCTTCGAGGAAATGCTGGTTGGCCTTCTTGTGGTCTCCCTGCATGATGGCCATCCAGCCGGCGCTGGTGTGGGCGCTGTCGTCCTCCGCATTGCGCTGGAGCTGGTAGGCGATGAGATCCTGGTTGTCCGCGTCCTTCTTCTGCAGCAGCAGCGCGGCGGAGAGCACCTCCGCGGCCATGGTGTTTTCGGTGTCCAGAGCGAGAGCGGCACGGGCGGAGATCTCCGCCTTCGGGTAATCCCGCTGGCGCAGGTGCAGGCGTGCGAGCACGGCGTGGCTGAAATCGCTGTCGGGATCCAGTTTCACCGCCTCCTCCGCCTGCTGCAGCGCGGCTTTGATCGCAGCAGTCTGGCCGTCCCTGGCGTTCGCGTTCAGCGCCAGCGCCAGCACGCTGCGGGCGAAGGCGTTTTCCGGCTCCAGCGCCACGGCGCGCTGGGCTGCATCCACGGATTTCGCGGCAGTGTCGTCCTCCTGCATCCAGCACAGCGCCAGCATGATGAAGCTGGGCGTGTGGTGCGCATCCAGCGCCAGCACCTGCTGGTAGCAGGCGATGGCGTCCTGCAGCCGGTGCTGGCTCTGCAGCAGCCGGCCACGCGCAAACGCAGCGTCAGGCGAAGGATGAAAATCGTCAGACATGCTCCCCGGGAGTTCAGCGCTTCATCAGGCCGAGATGCTTCAGCACGTCATCGTAGAAACCGCTCTGATTGGAATACATGGCGTAGTTCTTCGCGCTCTCAAACCAGGCCTTCGTGGTGGCCTTGTGCCGGCCGGCCGCCTTGATGAGATCCTTCGTGGTCAGCGGGATGACCTTGCCGCTGCGCATGACCTCGTTCATCACGTCTTCCGTGGCGATGTCAAAGACCGCCTTGAGGTCCGCGCCGGAAAAGCCTTCGGTTTTTTTGGCGAGCGCCCGCGGATCCAGCTCGCCGATGGGTTTCTTCTGCGCCATGACCTCAATGATGGCGGCGCGTCCCGCTTCATCTGGCGGCGGCACAAACAGGGTGCGGTCAAACCGGCCCGGACGCCGGAAGGCGGGGTCGATGTGCCACGGCGCATTGGTGGCGCCAAGAATGAGCACGCCGTCGTTGTTGGACTCGGCACCATCCATCTCCGAAAGGAAGGCGTTGATGAGATTGCGCCCCGCACTCTGGCGCAGGTCGCGGCGGTCCGCCGCCAGGGCGTCCACTTCATCGAAGAAAAGAATGCTGGGTGCATTCTGCCGGGCCAGCTCGAAGACCTCGTGCATGTTCTTCTCCGAGTTGCCGATCCACATGTCCAGAATCTGGTGCAGGCCCAGGGCGATGAAGTTGGCCTTGATCTCGCCCGCGGTGGCCTTGCTGATGAGGGTCTTGCCCACACCAGGCGGGCCGTAGAGCAGCACGCCCCCGCCCACCTTCTTGTCGTAGGCCTTGAACAGCTCCGCGTGCTGCAGCGGATAGATGATCTTCATGCGGATCTCCTCCTTCAGCGCCTCCATGCCGCCGACACCGGCAAAAGTGAGCTGCGGTTTTTCAAAGTCCGCCAGACCGAGGTCATAAGCCGCACCGCCACGCGGATGGCCGTCATCGTCGTCCTTGTCTTTGTCCTCCTTCGCCGACTCGATGTAGGCGCCGCTGGAGGTCATGGCGCCGCGTTTGCGACCAGAGGCATCATCGCCGGAGGCTTTGATGCCATGAAGATCTTTCTCAATGCCGGGGTCCGCCAGGGAACGGTTCAAGGCGATGCCCTTGTCATACATCATCTTCGCCTTCGGCAGATCCCCCTCAGTGATGTGAATGCGTGCCAGCAGCAGGTAGGCCGCCGCGCAGGAGGGCGTGTCTGACACGATCTGCTCCGCACGCACGGCCGCCTGGGAGGTCTTGCCTTGCAGCAAGGCCACACGGGCGAGGCCGAGGCGAGCCTCCGCATGGGCGGGGTCATTCTTCAGCACCCGCTGAAAGCTCTGCTCCGCCTCATCCAGGCAGCCTTCATCCAGGCAGGCGTCTGCAAAAAGCATCAGCAGCGGCGCATTGTCAGGCGAATGCTGGAGGGCGAGACGAAGAGCGTCGAGGTTTTGAGGCATGCGTGGAACTCCAGCGTGGGCTGGCTGAAGTGGCAAGGCATTTTAATTTCACATTGAACGCCGGTACGCCGCGATCCGGTTCAGAAACGCCTGCCACTTCGCGCCGGGGCGGCCCCTCTCCATCAGAAAGTGCGGACAGTTTTTGTGGCCCAGATTCCGGTGGTCGTCATGGCGCACCATGAGCCAGTGCTGGTGTGGCACCACGTGGCTCAGCGGAATGTCGTACTCCTTCATGAGCCAGGCGGCGAGCCGCGCGGTCTTGTCCAGGGTGCGGGCGCGGTCATTGCCCCGATTTTCGCACATTTCGATGCCGATGGAGGTGCGGTTGCCGGGGCCGTCATAGTCGGCGTGCTCGCCACGTTCATTGGTGGGCATGCTCTGGTAGATGGAGTGATCATCCACGGTGAAATGCCAGCCGATGTACCCGATGGCGTTGTGCCGCCCCTTGATCGAGCCCGTTTTCAGCATCTGCGCATGGGCATAGGCATTCCCACCCCGTGAAAAATTCTCCGTGGCATGGATGGTGATGTAAGTCGGCCGCATGGGCCGGTACACCCGCCGCGCATAGCGGCCTTTTGGTACCAGATCCACCGTCACCCCCGGTGGCGCGGTGCCTGCCGACGGCGGCAGAACGGTACAGGAACTGATGAGGGAGACCGCGAGGATGCAGCAGACGATGTGGTGGAAATTCATAGGGTCAGGATAAGCAGATAACGTGACAGAGCCCAGCGTCAGATGGGTGGTCTTGGCGGCATTCTAGGTATTTTTTGGTCTTCTGCTCGTTTGACCACCTTTCGGCACGCCTGAAAAGATTCTCAAATTCGCTCTTCAGGGGCGGCATTTTGACGCCGAAAAAATTTTTTCGGCGTGGAACCCTTGAATCTACGATGTGAAACGCATTTTTGCACAATGGCTGGGAAAAAAACCTCGCCAGCACACAATATCTTGTGCATGATCCGCCTCGGTCTCCGCAACATCTAGTATTTATAACACTAGCGGATTCCTTTTTCAATTTCGAGAAAAATCAAGACAAACACCCTTCACTCTGCAACGAATTCGTCATGGAAAAGATCTACAAAATTGGCAACCGCGAGTTCCCGCTCGACCAGGACAAAGCTGAAGCCGCCTTTGCCGCCAAGAAGGTGATCAATGGTCGGAAGAGCATGACCTTTAATCTTCTTCCCCTGAAATATCAGTGGGCATACGATCTTTACCGCATCATGAAGGCCAACCACTGGGAGCCTGAAGATATTCAGATGCAGAAGGATGTGGAACAATGGCGCTCCAACGACGTCTCGCAGAACGAGCGCTGGATCATCATGATGGGCATCGGCTACTTCAGCGCCGCCGAAGGTATCGTGGGTGACAACGTGCAGCACGTCGTGCGCGAGTTGGTGACGGCCCCTGAACTGAAGCTCGTCCTCGGCCGCCATGCGCATGAGGAAAACATCCACGCGGATTCTTTGCTGTACATGATTTCTTCCCTCGGCATCAACCCGCATGAGTGCGAGGCCATGTTTGAGCAGATCCCCACGATCGTGAAGAAAAACGAATTCGTCACCAAGCACTCGAACAACCTGCGCCGCGATCTCGATCTCACCAAGCTGGAAAACAAGCAGCTCCTGGCCAAGAACATTTTCGTCTTCGGCCAGTGCATGGAGGGCACCCAGTTCTACGGCCTCTTCGGCATGATCCTGAGCCTGTACCGCCAGAACAAGTTCCCCGGCATCGGCCAGATGTTCCGCTACACCCTGCGCGACGAGTCCAACCACATCGAAGTCTTCCGCAACCTCTTCATGGACCTCATCGAGGAGAACCCCGACATCTGGACCGCTGAATTCCGCGAGGAGCTCGTCAACATCATGCGTGAAGGCGTGGCATTGGAAAAAGAATTCATCCGCGACTGCCTGCCGGTGAACGCCGTGGGCCTGAGCGCCGAGGAATTTGAGCGCTACACCGACTACATCGCCGACCGGCGGCTGGACGGCTGCGGCCTGCCCGTGCTGAACCCGGGCATCACCAATCCGCTGCCCTGGCTGGCGGAGCTGATGGACATCAAGAAGGAGCAAAATTTCTTCGAAGGCAAGGTGACCGACTACCAGAAGTCCTCCGCGCTGACCGCCTGCTCCGACGACGATCTTTAATATCCCGAGACCTTTATTTTTCATTTGCTGGCCGACTTCTCGCTGGAGCCTCCTCCGGTGGAACTTTTCATCCGCTTTTTTCGCTTACCTCCCTTAACCAACTGCTCAGTTTAACCTCAAGCCTGGACCTCCCGCCATGACCCACGCCCACGACCTCCTCAAAGAAGACAAGGCGCTTAAAAACGTCGCCCACAACACTCCAAAGCACGAAAAACCCCAGTTTGAGTGGAGTGCGCTGGCCGCCAGCGTCATCGGGCTCCCCTCGTCGCTAAACACCAAGGTGCGCGTGGGCAGCAGCGAGCGTGATTTCGATGTGGGCGAAATCGCCGACACCGTCGGAAATGCCATCACAGACCTGCTCCTGGCACGCCAGCGCCAGAGCGAGATCTTCAATGACTCCAACCGCCAGCTGGTGCAGGCCATTTCACGTGCGGTGGCCGAGGAGGTCGCCCAGCGCACGGCGGACAATGGCAGCGAGGCGCCCATGCTGAGCACCAAGGAGATTTATCAGGTCATTGAGAAGGCTCTGGTGCGCCACAATGCCCACGACGTGGCGCGCAGTCTGGCGGAGCGCCGCAAACGTACTGAAACTTTGGCCAACTCCGACGCCAATGACGCCGCCTCGCTCCAACCCATCATGGTCACCACCAAAGTCATCCGCCGCAACGGCCAGCTCGTCCCCTGGAACCACAACAAGATCGAGATCGCCGTGCGCAAGGCCTTCCTCTCCATGGAGATGGACTCCTCCCCCGCCGTGCTCATCGCCGAGGCCGTGAGCCGCTCCATCATCAATGACGGCAAGCAGTTCATGCACATCGAAGACGTGCAGAATCTCGTGGAAGAGGAGCTCATGAAGCAGGGCTACTTCAAGGTGGCCCGCTCCTACATCCAGTACCGCGCCCTGCGCTCCACCATGCGCACCAGCGAGGAGCAGGCCGCCGCCATCGCGGACGAGCAGGAGTCCGACCAGCAGCAGACGCTCATCCTCGTGCGCGTGTCCCCCACGGAGACCTTCCTCTGGGACGGCCAGGACCTCAAGCGCCGCATCGACTTTGCCAGCCTGGGCCTCGACCTCTGCATCAGCCGTGGCGAGATCGAAATGGAGCTGCGCCGCTCCATCTTCAGCGAGATCACTGTGGACGCGCTGAAGACCACCATCATCCTCAATGCGCGCACCCTGATGGAGAAGGACGCCGACTTCGCCAAGTTCGCCGGCCGCATGCTCCTCACCTACATCTATGAAGAAGTGCTCGGCTGGAGCATCGTGGATCACGGCATCGAGCAGCTTCCGAATTTCCACCGCCGCGGCTTCCGCAAGAACCTGGCGCGCGGCATCGAGATCGAGCGCCTCCACCCGCAGCTCCTCAAGTATGACCTGGACAAAATCGCCGATGCGCTGGATCCGGCCGCCGACCTGGACTTCGACTTCCTCGGCATCCAGACGCTGTATGACCGCTACCTGATCGTCGATAAAAAGACCAAGCCTTCGAAGCGCCTGGAAACCCCGCAGCTCTTCTGGATGCGCGTGGCCATGGGCCTCTGCGTTCAAGAAAAGGAAAACGCGGAGGAGAAAATCATCGCCCTGTACCGCCTGTACAAAGGCCGGCGCTTCTGCTCCAGCACGCCCACGCTCTTCAACAGCGGCACGCTGCACAGCCAGCTCTCCTCCTGCTACCTCTACAAAGTGGACGACAGCATCGAGTCCATCATGCAGCGCGGCATCGCGGACAATGCCTACCTTTCCAAGTGGGCGGGCGGCCTGGGCGGCTCGTGGACGGCGGTGCGCGGCACCGGCGGCTACATCAAGGGCACGAATGGCGAGAGCCAGGGCGTCATCCCCTTCCTCAAGCTGCACAATGACCAGCTCATCGCCGTGAACCAGGGCGGCAAGCGCCGCGGCTCCGGCTGCGCCTATCTGGAAATCTGGCACAACGACATCGAAGACTTCCTCCAGCTCCGCGTGAACACCGGCGACGAACGCCGCCGCACCCACGACCTGAACACCGCCAACTGGATTCCCGACCTCTTCATGAAGCGCATGGAGAACCGCCAGCAGTGGACCCTTTTCCGCGCCAACGAAACCCCCGACCTCCACGAGCTCTACGGCAGCGCCTTTGAAAAGCGCTACCTCGAGTACGAAGAAATGGCCGCCAAGGGCAAGGTCTTTGGCCGCACCATCGAGGCGCTGGACCTGTGGAAGAAGATGCTCAAGTCCATCTTCGAAACCGGCCACCCCTGGATCACCTTCAAGGACCCCTGCAACGTCCGCAGCCCGCAGGACCACGTGGGCGTCATCCACAGCTCGAACCTCTGCACCGAGATCACGCTGAACACCAGCTTTGAAGAAACCGCCGTGTGCAACCTGGGCTCCGTCCTCATCGACAACCACCTCGACGACCAGGGCAACATCGACCACTCCAAACTTCGCGAGACCATCCGCGTCGCCGTGCGCATGCTCGACAACGTCATCGACATCAACTACTACCCCACCGAAGCCGCGAAGACCGCCAACAGTCGCCACCGCCCCATCGGTCTCGGCGTCATGGGCCTCGGCTACGCCCTCTACCGCAAAGGCCTGCCCTTTGCCTCCAAGGAAGCCGTCGAGTTCAATGACGAGTTCATGGAAGCCGTCGCCTACTACGCCTATGAGGCCAGCAGCGATCTCGCCGGCGAAAAAGGCACCTACTCCACCTACAAAGGCAGCAAGTGGGACCGCGGCCTCCTCCCGCAGGACACCGTCGATCTCCTCGCCAAAGAGCGCGGCCTGGAAGTGGATGTTCCCCGCGGCGGCAAGATGGACTGGTCCGGCCTCCGCGCCAAGATCGCCAAGAACGGCATGCGCAACAGCAACGTGCTCGCCATCGCGCCCACGGCCACCATCTCGAACATCATGGGCTCCAGCCCCTGCATCGAGCCGCTGTTCACGAACTTCTACACCAAGAGCAACCTCTCCGGCGACTTCATGGTGCTGAACCCCTACCTGGTGAAGGACCTCAAGAAGCGCGGCCTCTGGAACCCCGAGATCCAGGCCAAGATCAAGTACACCGACGGCGAACTCGAAAGCATCGAGGAAGTCCCCGTGGACCTGAAGCGCAAGTACGCCACCGCCTTCGGCATCGACTGGGCCTGGCTCATCGACGCCGCCGCCCGCCGTCAGAAGTGGATCGACCAGTCTCAGAGCGTGAACCTCTTCTGCGGAGAGAGCGCCATGCAGACCCTCTCCCACATGTACCGCGCCGCCTGGCGCAAGGGCCTCAAGACCACCTACTACCTCCGCACCCGCAGCGCCTCCAACATCGAAAAAGCCACCAGCGAAGTCGAGAAGGAAAAGCGCGGCGTCGTCGGCACCCACGCAGCCTCCGTGGCCGCCACCGCTGCTGCTGCCAAGCAGTACACCGCCGAGGAAGTCATGGCCTGCTCGATTGAGGCCATGCGGAATGGTGGGACGTGTGAGGCGTGTCAGTGAGAATGTCTTTAGTAATCTATCCATCAGAGTAGATTCCTACATACCTCCCCCAGAGAAGCCATGAGCGTTGACATTGAAACTCTCAACTCTTCTCTGAGGGGGTTAATCGACAGAATCGGAAAATTTCCATCTGTATCTGCGCCAAACATAGATATAAGCGAGCGCTTTGATGCGACGGCTCACTCTAAGACAAAAGATGCCAAATCTTCGCTCGACGCTCTTGCCACTCGTTTAAAAAAACTGGGGGAATTTGATTCCAATTCAGAAGTTCCTTCGGCGATTGTCAGCAAAATCAATAAGCTGATTAAATCTGTCCAGAATATACTAGATGAGATAGAGCGTAATATTCGTAAACCTCAAGGCAATGAAACTGTTCAACGCGTGGGCGACGAATGGTATACGGAACTGACCGCTCGAATTCAGCACTGTGAAGGCGAATTACTTCAAATTCTCCTTCCATGGAAGCAAGTAGCCAATGCAGATATTGTTACCTCATTGGAAGCTGCGTCTCAAAAGGCCAAAGATACAGAGAGCAAGCTCGCGCATGTTGAAGATACAGCATTGCGAGTTCAGAAACAGTTAGAAGAAAGAACGAGAGAGGCGGCTGCAACTGTCCTCAGTGAGGCCAATCTCAAAGAGATAGACGAATCTATCCTCACACATGAACAATCGGCACGCCAATGGCTGATAGCTTTTGGCTGCGCAGGATTATTAGCACTCAGACTCATGATCTGGATATTTTCTGAGGGAGATAATCTTGCTTGGCCTTTCCCATGCCTTGTGCAATTCCGAGCCGCCCCTGTAGATCCCACTTTAGCGCAAGCTCTGATGTCTTCGATTGGCAAAATCATTGTCGCATCGTTTGGTTTTGGCCTTCTTGTGCTGACCTCAAGAGTCTATCAAACACACTCTCATAATGCGATCGTGAACAGGCATCGTCGGGCGGCTTTTGTCTCATACCAAAGGCTTTATACAATCATCAAAGACGATGAGGACAGTCGCAAAATTGTCGTACAACAAGCTGCAGCTGCAATCTTTGGTCATACGGCGACCGGCTTTCTACAGAAAGGATCTTCAGAATTTGCTATGGGATCATTGATGATCCAAGAAGCATTAAAAGCTGTGCGTCCTTCGAAAGGATTATTGCCTGAATAGTTTTATCCAAGGCTAATATTTCCATGCCTGACACTGAAGACAACCAAAACGACTCCTCTTTGACGTCATTCCAGCTAGAAATGGCGGCTTATCGTCGAACATTGCTGGGTCATGAATCAGTAATGCAAAGTGAGTTTGATAAGTACATTCTCACGCTCAGCAGCGGTGCTTTAACGCTTTCCATCGCCCTTTTGAAAGAGGTTCTAAATCAACACTGGGTAGCTTCGAATTGGTTAATCTCAGCTTGGATCGCCTGGTCAGCATCAATTTGCTGCATGGTTATTTCATTTCTCACCAGTGCAAAAGCGATGAGAACAACAGTCAGCCAAACCGATGACATGCTACTTTATAAAGAGGTAAATGACGGGAACCTCGGGGGAAAATGGAACAAAGCGACAAAAGCTCTAAACCTCATCGGTGGCATTGCTTTCCTCCTCGGGGTTGTTTTCATGGTGGTGTTCACTGCCAAAAATCTCAAAAACAAGCCCCTCACTTCTTTAGACTCTCGAGAGGGTAATTCTCCACGTCCAAATGAAGTCAAATAATGTTCGTACTCAGAAGCCTGTAACCGCAATCAATGCTCTACTGGTTCCCCCACCTCCTCCGCCTTTCCGGCCACCACACTTAGTTCAAGCCGTTGCTAAGGGTTCACCGATAAAAAGATGCCAGGCATTATGTACGCAACTCAAGCTCACAAGGTTGATCCCCAATGGGTTGCATCTGCCGTTGGCGGCCAATCCTTGGCGCGTGATCGCGCGGAAGATGTCAGGAAACGAGGTCAAGGTGCAAATAATCAAAAATTGTTTCCGAGCTTAATCTCTCTCGATCACGCCCCCAAAGCCCAACGGGCCTTCGTCATGCAGCCCAGGAGTGCCGAGCGATAGCGAGTGCTCTCCTGGGAACCGCTCCAGCCACGATCCCCGCAGGAGCATGAACCTCAACGAGGTTCCGTCACCCCGAGGTTCCGTCACCCGAACGACCCGGCGACACTGCAGTATCGATGCCGCCCCCCCGTCGCGATCCGGTTATAGCGAAGTTCCCTCGGCATCATGATCTCCCAGCCCCATACTTCGGATGCCTCTTCTCATGCCTCAGGCAGAGGAGGCGAATCCGTCCCCGCCGAATTTCATACAGCACATCGTACGGAAAACGCCTCAGCTTCACCCGTCGGACAGAGGCTGAAGCCAGCCAAAAACTGAAGCCCTCTGGGTTTGCCTCAATCTGCGCCAGAGCTTCCTTCAACTTGGTGAAGAAGTCATCTCCAGTCCCGGGCTTTGCTCCTCATACCAGTCCACGGCTTCATTGACCTCGGCCTGAACCCGCAGGTGGTAGCTAAGCTTCATCACCGACCACGATTGATCTTGATCCCGGCCATAAACTCCTCATGCGAGAGTTCCAGACTCGGATCAGCATCCATTTCCTCAGATCGCCGCGTCGCCTCTTTCAGCCGGGCTTGATCGGCAGCCTTCTGCCAGTCCTCCGGCACGCTGGCATAAAGCCTGTCGGCCAACGCCACACGTTCAGCCACGGGCAGGGAGAGCAATGATTGAGTCAGAGCAGCCGTACTCATGACACGATTGTCCACCCTTCAGCGCGAAAATCCACCACTCTTTACCCCAATGGCTACGCAGAGGACACGGCTGGAGGGCCCTTCAAGCGCTTGATTCACGGCGGCTTGCGAGGACCTTGAGTGCAATGAAGGCCGTCGCTCCCCTCTCCATCGCCGAACAGATGAAGGTGCTGCAATCCCGCGAAGACATCGCCACCTGGTCCCTCGCCCACCTCGGCCTGCCCTCCGCATGGCGGGACACGAATGAAGAAGGCAACACCGGGCACTGCCAGAACGCCGTCAATCAGCTCTTCACCCTCACGCGTGCCGACATCGAGGCCAGCCTCGCCGCACAGGGCCTCCAGCCCGAAGATCTTCCTCCCACGCTCACCAAGCCCGGCTCCCGCGACGGCTCCTACTTCATCACCAAAGGCAAAACCCAATGGGAGTACTACTTCCAGGAACGCGAGTGCCGCTGGCCCAGCGCCACCTTCACCGACCTCGGCGAAGCGAGGAAACTCCTCCTCAACGAATGGATTCCCATCTGGCTGGATCACCTGCGTGTTCCCTGCCGGACGAAGGATGGGAAGGTCATTGAGTCGCTATAGATAGAACGTGGGACTGGCTTCTGGCCAGTCTATCGTTGGAAGTCAGGACACGGAGTCTTCCAAAGGAGATCATGGGCTCCGGCGCGGTGGGCTGGGACAGCCCGCCCTGCCTGCGCCGGACATGCGCATGCCCAGCGCGGGTAGGGCGCCTGGTCCTCCAGGCGCCGCCGAGCGGCTTCACGCTCCCTTTGCGAAAAGAAGTTTCGAATGTTGTACCCATTCAACCCATTCACTTTCCCCCGCAATCCCCCAGCACCACCTTCGCCGCATTGTACCCGCATAGCCCTGTCACATTCCCTCCAGGATGGGTGGAACCGCCGCAAAGATAAAGACCCTCAATCCCGCTGCGGTAATTCCCTGCGCCCGGGAAAGGCCGATGATAACCAATCTGGTCATTCGCAAACGATCCCACCAGCAAATCCCCGCGCATCATGTTCGGCAGCAGGCGCTCAGTATCCAGCGCACTGCGCGTGAAGGAGTCCAGCACCGCCCCCTCCAGGTTCGGCGCATACGTTTTCCACAGCGTCAGCATCTCACGGCCATGCGCGTCCTTTTCAGCGTCCCAGTTGCGCGCATCACCACGCAGCGCATACGGCAGCTTTTCCCACATGAAGGCCGTGTGACATCCCGCGGGCGCCTGGGACGGATCAAACTGGGTGGGACACGCGCCCCACATCACCGTACGTGGAATCTCGCCGCGCTCATGCGCGGCGACGATGTCATGAAACTGCGCCACGTCATCAAGACCGAGGATGGTCATGAAAGCCTGGCTCAGGTGCGGATGTTTTTCGGCCGCGGTGTAGCGCGGCGGCTCGCGCAGGTTCAGATTCAGCGCGAACAAAGGAGCGAGCAGGTTGTATTCAAACGCAGCGGCCTTTTCACGCAGATGCGAAGGCGCGACGTCCGCGGGAATGAGATCCAGAAAGGTCTGCTGCGGGTTCAGCCCGCTGGCCACAAACTGCGCTGCCTCGATGCGGTCTCCATTCATGGACTCCACCCCGCACGCACGACCGCCGCGCATGAGAATGGAGCGCGGCTGCCACTGCGTGAAAATCTCGCCGCCGTGCTCGCGCAGATCCGCGCACAGCGCCTCCGCGAGCCTCCGTGAACCGCCAAGGCACATCTGCGCCTTGCGCGGACTGGCGAGCAGCGCGGGGATGGAATGCCCGAAACCTTTCTGCCGCAGGTCCACCTCCCGCAGGCCGTTGAAGAACAGCAGGCCCGCGCGCACGGCAGGATGCTCAAACTCGCGCATCACGAACTCGATGGGAGACGATTCCTGCACCTCCAGCAGCGTGCGCCCCAGCGCACTCTGCTGCAGCCGCGCCACACGCTCGGCCGGCGGCAGCGGTGCGTTCTGCGCCTCCGGGATCAGGATCTGCTCCACGATCGGCCGGAAGCGTTCCGTCCACTCCCGCAGCCGCTCCGCATCACGCCGCGAGATCGCCGCAAAGGAGGCGAACGTCTTGTCAAAGTCCGTCCACCACTCCAGCACCCGGTTGTCCGAAAGGACCATGGCCACATTGAGCTCCGGCTCGATGTAGCGCACTCCATGGCGCTCCAGCTCCAGTTCCCGATACCACGGCATGGCAGTGATGCCACGGTGGAAGAAGGAGTGCGTGTTGTGTAGGAAGCCCGAGCCCTGCGGATGCTCCACCGTGGCCAGGCCGCCGCCTGCGACGTCATTTTTTTCCACCACGGCCACCTTGAGCCCGGCACGCGCTGCATAGCAGGCAAGCACCAGCGCATTGTGCCCGGAACCGAGAATGAGGCCGTCGTAAGTCATGGTCACGAGATCAAACGTGACCACGCCCCCGGTTTCATGCGTTATAGCGTTTTCCAAAACGGATTTCCGGCAAGCGAGCGTCTGGCGACGTTCGATGGCGCTTGGAGGACCAAGCGCCCTACCTGCGCCGGGCATGCGCAGGCCCGGCGCAGGTAGGGCGTGGCTGTCCTCAGCCCGCCGCCGCCGAAGCCGAAGATCACCAAGCAACGACAGCCTCTCTGGCCGGAAATCAGTTTCGCCAATCGCTATATATAGCATTTTCCAAAACAGATTCCCGAAAAAATGGGTCGGGCGACGGCACCAAGCCGCCTTGAGTTCAGGTGCTCTGCGGCAAACCGAACCTCCAGAGACTCGCCTTACCGGAAATGAGTTTCGCGAATCGCTTTAGATCGCCACTTCCGCATCTTCATCCCCCGCGTCCACCAGCGGCTTCAGGATCATGCCGGCGGCCACCGTGTTGTTCGTCTGCTCGTCGACGAGGACGAAGCTGCCGGTGGTGCGGTTCTTGGAATAAGAGTCAAAGAAGATCGGCGCGGAGCAGCGCAGACGGATGCAGCCGATGTCATTCAGCGCGAACTCCTTGTTCGCGGCGCTCTTTTCCAGCGTGCTGATGTTCACCTTGTAGAGCACATCCGTGACCACGGCGCGCACGTCATTGGTGGTGTGGCGCAGGTGGAAGCGGCTGCGCGGCTTGAGCGTCTTCTTGTCGGCAAACCAGCAGATCATGGCGTCAAACTCCTGGCTGGTCTGCGTGGGCTCGCCGGCCTTCACGATCATGCCGCCGCGGCTGGTGTCGATCTCATCCGCCACGGTGATGCTGTAGCTGAGCTGCGGGATGGCCTCCGGCTGCGGGCCTTCAAAGGTGTGGATGCCCGTGATCTTCGTCTTCATCTCGGAAGGATAGACGAGCACATCATCGCCCACCTTGAAGGTGCCGCTGGCCACACGGCCGGCAAAGCCGCGGTAGTCGTGCAGATTGCCCAGCTTGGCGTCTTCACGGTCAGAAATCGGGCGAATGACCCACTGCACCGGAAAGCGTGCTTCATCGACAGCGGTCTCCGTGTGCACCTGCGCCGTTTCGAGATGCTGCAGAAGTGAGGGACCGGTGTACCACGGCGTGTTCTCAGACTTGTCCACGACGTTGTCGCCATTGAGCGCGCTCATGGGAATCGGCGTCACATGCGGCAGATTCTCCAGGCCTTTGGCGAAGGCCATGTACTCGGCCACGATCTTGTCATAGACCGCCTGATCAAAGTCCACGAGGTCCATCTTGTTCACCGCCAGCACGATGTGGCCAATGCGCAGCAGCGACGCGAGATACGTGTGGCGCATCGTCTGCTCAATGACGCCCAGTCGCGCATCGATCAAGATAATCGCGAGATCCGCCGTGGACGCCCCCGTGACCATGTTGCGCGTGTACTGAATGTGCCCCGGCGTATCCGCGATGATGAACTTCCGCTTCGGCGTCGCGAAGTAGCGGTAGGCCACATCAATCGTGATCCCCTGCTCACGCTCGGCACGCAGCCCATCAGTGAGAAGCGCCAGATTCACATGCGCATCGCCCCGACGCTTGGAAGATTCTTCCACGGCAAGAAGCTGGTCCTCGAAGATCGACTTCGAGTCATACAGCAAACGGCCGATGAGCGTGCTTTTGCCATCGTCCACACTGCCGGCAGTGGTGAAACGAAGAAGAGAGGATTCGGTGGGATTAACGAGAACGTCCATGATGAAAGCGGGGTGGGAAATGTCTATTCGATTGGAATACAGAAGTTTTCGATGCAGTCGCGGTAACCTTGGATCAATGCGTGGTTGGGGCGGTCGCACTTGAGCAGGTCGGCGATGGCAGTTTCACAGGCCGCTCGAATAGCTTCGAACTCAGGCTGTGTGGCCTCACGCACGATGGCAGCAATGCATTCAAGTGCTTCGCAGTCGCGGTCTGAAGCATCATCATCATTGCGCTCCACAGCGGCCAGAAAAGCCACAGAGTATGAGAGTGCTTCAGCCAATGATTTCATCAAGCAGCGGTTCTATGATTACCATTCATCTCCGGCATCAGGAGGATTGTTCGGGACTTTGGACAGGATGCGGAGAAACTCCTCCTGCGCAGGCGCCTGGGAGGCGTGCTGTTCAAGAAAATCAATGCCATACATCGCGGAAATTTTCTCGGCGGCGGCCGTGGCAAAAAGGCTGTCCACAGGAACGCCTTCTCGCTTGGATAGAGCCATCATGGCAGCGAAGACGGAATCAGGCAGTTGAATGGTGAGTGCGCTCATGGGAGTCCTCCGATCAGTTTGATGAAGTCTGCAGGATTGATGGCGGTGACGCCAAAAGTTTGTGCCGGGCCGAAATCCTTCAGGTTTCGTGTCACTATGTAACGCGCCCCTGCCGCAACCGCCAGTTCCAAAACAAGGTCATCCTTGGGATCTGAAAGGATGGTGCGCCAGAGAAAATGAATTTTGTGCCGCCGAGAGTGCTTCGCCAGGTAGTCGCAGATGGCTTCCTTGTCCTGTGTGGTGACGCTGGCCGGAATCAGCCCAGGGCGGCTGATCACATCCAGGTATTCATTAAACAAGGGCACCGACAGCGCAGAAGTGAATTTATGCGAAGGGATCGCCTGCAACAATGCATGACACGGCCCGGACTGGCTCCGCAGGCCACTGACAAGGATGTTGGTGTCCAGGACGATGGTCATAACCAAGCGAAATCAGAAATACCCTTCCTTCTTGCGGTCCTCCATCGCGGTCTCGCTGCGCTTGTCATCCGCACGCGTACCACGCTCGGTCTGTCTCGCTGCGGCCACTTCGGCAACAATCTCATCAATCGTGCTAGCCGTGGATTCCACCGCGCCGGTGCAGGTGGCGTCGCCGACGGTGCGGAAGCGGATGGTCATTTCCTTCACGCGGGGCTTTTCTTCATCCAGCAGCGGGATGATGCCGGTGCTGGCATCCAGAAGCTGGCCATGCCGCTCGATGATCTTGCGCTGATGGCTGAAGTAGAGGCTCGGCAGCGGGATGTTTTCCTGGCGGATGTACTGCCAGATGTCCATCTCGGTCCAGTTGCTCAGCGGGAACACACGGAAATGCTCGCCGAAGTGCTTGCGGCCGTTGAAGATGTTCCAGAGCTCCGGGCGCTGGTTCTTCGGGTCCCACTGGCCAAACTCATCGCGGTGGCTGAAGAAACGCTCCTTCGCACGGGCCTTCTCTTCATCACGACGTCCGCCGCCAAGGCAGGCGTCAAACTGATGCTCTTCGATGGTGTCCAGCAGCGTCACAGTCTGCAGCTTGTTGCGGCTGGCGGTGTGGCCCTTTTCCTCCTGCACGCGGCCTTCGTCGATGGACTTCTGCACCAGGCCCACGGTCAGCGTGGCGCCGATCTCCTGCACGAACCAGTCACGGTACTCCATGGCCTCGGGGAAGTTGTGGCCGGTGTCCACATGCAGCAGCGGGAAGGGCAGCTTCGAGGGGTAGAACGCCTTGCGTGCCAGCCAGGCCATCACGATGGAGTCTTTGCCACCGGAGAAAAGCAGCGCCGGCTTCTGAAACTGCGCGGCGGTTTCCCGCAGAATGTAAATGGCCTCGGATTCGAGGAACTGGAGATGAGTGATCGCGGACATGAGACGGGATGAATTAAAGGATCTTGAAAATGCGCAGTGAGTTGATGACAACAATCAGCAGGCCCACCAGCACCATAAACGGCTTGTGCGGGATGTGCTTCGCAGCCCACGCCGCCAGCGGCGCGGCGATGACACCACCGATGGCAAGCGCGACGATGATGTTCCAGTGCGTAAGGCCGATGGTGAGGAAGAAAGTGATGGAAGCCGAAAGCGTGACGAAAAACTCCACGGCATTCACGCTGCCCACGGTCACACGCGTGTCATTGCCCCGGATGATGAGATTGGAAGCCACAATCGGCCCCCAGCCGCCACCGCACATGGCATCCACCAGCGCGCCGAAGAAGCCCAGCGGCGCCAGATGCGTCGTGACCTTTTTTGGCGGCACCCGCGTGAAGGCCTTGGCCACGATCACCACGCCCATGATCACAAGGTAGACGGAAATGTAAGGCTTGAGCACCTTGCCATCGATGTGGGTAAGCACATACGCACCGATCACCGCACCGATCACGGCAGGGATGAGCAGACGGCGAAACAACGTGCGGTCCACATTGCCAAACGCATGATGCGAGAGCCCCGAAGCCCCCGTGGTGAAACACTCCGCCGCGTGCACCGTGGCGCTGACCACCCGCGGCTCCACGCCGAAGACGGAAAGCAGCGATGACGCGCTCACGCCATAGGCCATGCCCAGCGCACCGTCGATCAACTGCGCGACGAAGCCAGCCAGCACATAGAGTCCAAATTCAGGAGTCAGAAAATCCATGGACAGACGCTTACGCTTTGTCGGTGACCAGCTTGGCGTGCAGACCGCACTCATGCTTTTCATCACCCTTGGCCGGATCGTAATACGTCCGCTCGTTCGGCAGCTTGTGCTCGCCCAGGTAGGCATCCATCTCCACCGGCGTCCAGTCGAGGATCGGGTTCACCTTCAGGCAGTTGAATTTCGCATCCCACATGAAGGGCTGCAGCGTCGCCGAGCGCTGCGGGTTCTGCTCCTTGCGCAGTGCAGTGATCCACACCTTCGGAGCCAGCTCCCGCATGCCACGCTCAAAGGGCTCCAGCTTCATGATGCGGCTGAAGGATTCCACACGCTCCACCTCATCCGGCATCGGCACCTGCCCCCCGTTCAGCGCCAGCCAGTGGGCCGCCGTCATCTTGGGCAGGTAAGGCTTCAAATTGAGCGCCAGTTGCTCCCGGCACTTCTCCGCGAAAACATAAGTCTCAGGAAGATTCGTCCCATGATCCACCCACAGCACCGGCACATCGCCCTGCTGCTCAGCCACCAGATGCAGGATCACCGCTTCATAAGGGCGAAAATTCGTGGTGACGACAGCCCCGCCTGCGGCCTGAGCGAGAGCCGTTTGGATGATGGCCTGCGGCGACTGGCCACGAGCAGCGTCATTGAGAGCTTGGATTTGGTCGGGATTCATGGAAGGGGGGAGCGATTATTCACCCAATTCCCGATGTGTAAAGTAGGAAATTAAACAAAATTGCCGAATCCGACACAAACAAATACACGCAAAAAGGGCGCGGAGATCATCCGCGCCCTTCAAAAAATGACTGGTCTGCTGATTAAGCCTGGAGGGCCGGCTCGATATTCACACGAGTGCCGTCCTTGTCGAAAAGCACTTTGCCGTCCACGAGGGCGAAGATGGTGTGGTCACGGCCAATGCCGACATTGCGGCCGGGGACCCACTTGGTGCCGCGCTGGCGGAGGATGATGTTGCCTGCGATGACGGCCTCACCGCCGAATTTCTTGACGCCAAGACGCTTGCTCTGGCTGTCGCGACCGTTTTTGACGGAACCTTGTCCTTTTTTATGGGCCATAAGAAGAGGGTGTTAAAAGATTAGGCGTTGATGGCGGTGATCTGCACGAGGGTCAGCGGCTGGCGATGACCACGGGTCTTGTGGAAGCCCTTGCGCTTGCGGAATTTGAAGGTGGTGGCCTTGTCAGCCTTGTGCTGCTTCAGCACCTTGGCGGAGACGCTGGCGCCAGCGACGGTGGGGGCGCCCACCTTGATGCTGCCGCCTTCACCGGCGACGAGCACCTGGTCAAAGGTGGCGGTTTCGCCTTCGGCAGATTCCAGCTTCTCCACGTCGAGCTTGTCGCCCACGGAGACTTTGTACTGCTTGCCGCCTGTTTTGATGATTGCGTATGCCATAACCTGAAAAAGTGAGAGTTGCCCCTCCTTTTGGGGAGAGGGGCGCGGAGGTTTCCACACCTCTACCGCTTCGGCAAGGGAAAACTTGCCCTGAAAGCTTTAGAAAAATCAAAATCAGGCCGCTGGAGGCGGAGAATTTCCAAAAAAATGCGTCAGCGCCTCCATCATGCCCTCGCTGGCAAAGCGCGTGGCGATGAAGCCGCCGCGCGCATGCACGATCTGTTTCACAGGCGGCACCGCATTGCCGGGACAGGCGATCATGCGGGCGTGGCGCGGGTCCAGCATGCTGAGGTCGTTGAAATTGTCCCCGGCGGCAAAGCAGGCCGTGGCGTCCAGCCCCAGCAGGCGCGCGAGTTCACTCAGCGCCGTGCCTTTGCTGTAGCCGCTGTGGGAAAAGCGCAGGTAGATGCCGTTGCGATGGTACCCGATGTCTGGAAACTGCCGCGCGTGCATGTCGATGTAGGCGCAGATGCCGTCGAGCTCCGGATCGCTGGTGGCCACAATGCCCATCTCACCTTCGCCGCCGCTGATGAAGGAGGCCTGCGTCTGCGTCTCCACCATCTGCCGGATGGCCTGCAGGGAGGGCTGGTGGTCCCGGGCAAAGCGCTCCTGCGCGCGGCGTGCCTGCCGGTTCCAGGAGCCGTAGTCCGTCCAGCGGCTGAAAAAGCCCGGCTTATAGATGTCGCACTCCTGCGCGATGATGAAATCCGGCTCCATGTAGATGCCATGCTGCGCCAGGCCTTCGATGGTCTGGTTCAGTCCGCGTCCGGTGTTGATCACCCATGCGGCGCCCTGCCCGCGCAGCATCTGGATCATCTGGCCGAGGCCAGGATGAAACACCGGGTCCCTCTCCGGGTGCACGAGTGTCCCATCGAAGTCAAAGCAGAGAATGAAACGGTGTTTGGGGGCGGCCATGATTCAGGGGCGGGCATTCATGCCGTGAAAGAGATCGGCTGCAAGACCGCGATCACTCGTATGAAGGCCAGCACGCACAGCGCCCAAAGCACCATCTCGTAAATCACAAACACTGGCACGCTCATCTGCCGCCGGCGCGCGCGGTGCACCAGCGACTCGCTGGCCCACAGCAGACTGAGCACCAGCGGAGGATACAGTGCCAGATAGCGGCTGCCCCAGGTCAGCACCGGCATGTCCCAGCCGAAATCCAGAGTGCAGGCCGCGCAGGCCAGAATGCTGAACAAAGCCAGCGGCGCCGTCTCCGGATGCAGGGCCTGGCCGGCATGCGCCGCCCGCGGCGCCACGAAGGCGATGATGAGCAGCAGCAAAATTAAAATGCTGGCCAGCACGATGACAAACACCCCGCGCTCATGCGGCAGGGAATCAAAGCTCCAGGGAAACTGCAGCACCTCCTCCATCATTTTCAGCCCGCCATGCCAGAAGCGCTCCCTCACAGCTTCCGGCGTGTGGGTGGAGAGGTAGTTCGCATAGCTCGGCACCTCCTCCGGCGGCACGGCCTGCAGCGTTTCACGGCTGTGATGCGCCGCCGTCCACTCCTGCATGGCGGCTTCATTCTCAAACCACCGCCAGTGAAAGGGCGTGGCGTCCCCCAGCTTCTCCTTCGCAGAGGCCATCATCGGCCCCACGGTGATCAGATGGCACACCACCAGCAGCACCATGCCCAGCCAGTGATTGCGCCATACCCACAGCGAGGTGCCTCCCGCATGCGGCAGGTGCGCCAGCATCCAGCCCCACAGCCAGCGCAGCGAACTCACGCCGATGAAGACGAGCACCAGCGTCGTCGTGGTCGGCAGTGTGAGATTTGCCAGGGCGGATAAAAAGCCGATCAGGCCATACAGCCAGAGGGAGTTGCGCTTCAGCGCCGCGATGCAGCAAATCCAGATGAGCAGAAACAGGATCTGAAACAGCACATCCGGCAGAAACGCCGCCGTGGATGGCAGCAGCACGCCGAAGCCAATGGTCAAAATCGTGAGCAGCGCCGCCGGCACGGAAAATGCGCGCGCCGCCGCCAGCCCCAGCATCAATAAAAAGCCCAGGCTCAGCCCCATCATCCACCGCTTGCCGGAGCGCAGCACCCGCTGGTCAGCCGCATCCGGCAGGCCCGAGGATTGGGGATGTCCCGCCTCCACATTCCATGCCGCCAGCCAGGGCCAGAGCGGCCGCACCAGCCCGTCGGTACGGTGTGGCAGCCAGTCGTTCAGAGGCTGGGACACGCTTTTGGAAAAGTCCGGTGTCAGGTCACGCCGCGTTTCGATGGCGGCGTTCAGGTAAGCCCGTTCGTGCTCTGGAAAGGCATTGTCCCAGCCGGGCTTCTGCTCCTGAAAAGCCCGCACGTAGCACCAGGCAAAGAGGACCAGGCATCCGCACATCACCACCCAGCGGCCGCCACGCAGCCATAGCTTCGTTAAATGCAGGTACACAGACTTCACCAACATGCGTGCTGCGGAATTGACTTGGAGGTGGAGTTACTTTTTCGGCCGCACCTTGATTTCCACCCGCCGGTTCATGCCCTGCTGCTCCGCCGTTCCAGCGGTGCTCACGAGCGGCTTCGCCTTTCCCATGCCCACGGCCTGAATGCGGTCCGTGCCCAGGCCCAGAGACTCGCGCAGCCAGCTCACCACTGCGTTTGCACGGCGGATGCTGAGCTCGAGATTGTACTCATCTCCCCCGAAGCTGTCGGTATGGCCTTCGATGATGAAGAGTGAGTCGGGATTCTTTTGGATGAGGAAGCCCAGCTTCATCAGGCTGAGGCGCGCTGCTTCGGCGAGCTGGTCGCTGCCATATTCAAACAGCAGGTCCGTGGGCATCAGAATCGGCGCGGTGCTGCCGCCCATCTTGCCGCCGCCTCCCAGCAGGTCATCCAGATTGCTGAAGCCCTTCACCCGCGCACCCGCCGCAGTCGCGGTGCCCTGGCTTTTTACCGCGTCCAGCAGGCCGCTGTCCATCTTGCCTCCTTCGCCGGGGTCCAGCGCGCCGGCATCCAGCAGCATTTGTTTTTCTGAGACCGGCTTGGACAAAACATCCCGCCGCACGCTGGCCATCTCTGCGGCGATGTCCGGCCCGGCCACCGCCTGCGGGGCCAGCAGCTTGGCCATGTCGCTGCCCTTGGGCGTTCCTGGCGCGCCGTCGCCGGGATCATTGGCGCGGACGAAATTGGTGATCTCCTTCACGTTCGGCGTCAGGTCGATCTCCTGGTTCTTCGGCAGTTCCTGCAGCTTGTCGAAGTCATCCAGCTTCGGCTCAAAGGCCTTCATGTCCGGCATGTTGCCCGGGGCGATGGTTTCCGGAATCTGCTTGATGGCGTCCTGCTCCTTCAGCACCCGCTCGTCGATGCGTATCCGCTCCGGGACCTCCCGCGGCTTGGCGGGCGTCACATTGGAGATGCCCAGTGTGTCAAATCCCACCACCAGCATCATGTGGAACACCACCGAAAGAATCAGCGCAAACATCATCCACCACTTCAGGCTCCAGTCGTCTCGGGAACGAAAGGAGGACTGCGGAGTGGTCCACTCGGGGGGATGGGTGACTGCGGCCATGATGCCCCTACCCTACCACGCAGGCAAAGCTTTGCACGCGGCACTTTAACCGTGACAATGGCCCCGCCGTCTTCGTATTCTTGGCTCTCAACCCCACACCCCACCATCATGAACCGCCGCGCCTTCCTCTCCGCCAGCACCACCGCCCTCGCAGGCTCCCTCATCCTCCCTGCCACCAGCCATGCGCTGGATCTCACCCAGGCTCCCCTGCCCTATGCCCCCGAAGCCCTGGAACCGCACATTGATGCGATGACCATGAAAATCCACTTCGGCAAGCACCACACCGCCTACATTGCCAAGCTCACCGACGCGCTCAAGGCCGCCAACATCAGCAAAACCGACGCCATCGAGCTGGTCTCTGACATCAAGTCCCTTCCCGAAGCCTCCCAGATGGCCATCCGCAACAACGGCGGCGGCCACGTGAACCACACCTGGTTCTGGAAATGGATGGCCCCCGTGGGCAGCGGACCCGCCGCCCCCGAAGGCAAGCTGGCCGCCGCCATCCAGAGCACCTTCACCAGCATCGACGACTTCAAAAAACTCTTCGCCGACGCCGGCGTGAAGCGCTTCGGCTCCGGCTGGGCCTGGCTCATCGTCACCAAGGACGGCAAGCTCAAGGTCACCTCCACGCCCAACCAGGACAATCCGCTGATGAAAGGCATCGTCGATGACGCCGACCTCGGCACGCCCATCCTCGGCCTGGACGTCTGGGAGCACGCCTACTACCTCAAGTATCAGAACAAGCGCCCCGACTACATCACCGCCTGGTGGAACGTGGTGAACTGGAACGAAGTCGCCAAAGGCTACGCCGCGGCCAAAAAGGCGTGATCCCCCCCTCCGACGCCGCGCTCATGACCGGACTCATCGAGGTCAAGCTCACGGAGTTGAACCAGTTGTTCAACTCCATGGACCCCTCGCCGTTTCATGAGCGCGATCTGGATCACGACGCGGAGGAATTCATCGTCAGTTGGGCGCAGGAGCACCCCAGGCAGCATGAGTTGAAACTCGTCGTGCATCTCGCCCAGCATCCCCCCGATGTCGCCGATGCACGACAGCTCATCGCCAGCTCCATCACCCATTACTTCCAGTATCGCGCCGACATGACCCTGCGCGATTTCAAGCGCCTGATGCGCGAGGGCCGCGCCTCCCTGCTGATCGGTCTTCTGTTCCTCGGCGCCTGTCAGCTCACCGCCACCCTCCTCGCCCCCACCTCAAACTGGCAGTCCATCATTCGCGAAGGGCTCACCATCATGGGCTGGGTGGCCATGTGGAAGCCTCTCGAAATTTACCTCTACCGCTGGTGGCCCCTCCTCAGCCTGAGAAAGCTCTACCAGCGCCTCAGCCACATGCCTGTCGAACTTCACTGCTCCGCCTCAACTTGAAACTTTAAACCTGAAACTTCGGACTCCACCGTTATGAAACACCTCTTCCTCCTCACCACCCTCCTTCTGATTCTCCCCGCCATGTCATTCGCCTCCGATCCCGTCAAACACGTCAAAGCTGACGAAGCCGCCAAAATCCTCGCCGATGGCAAGACCGCCGTCATTGATGTGCGCACGCCGGACGAGTTTAAAGACGGCCACATCAAGGGCGCGAAGAACATCGACATCATGTCCAAAGACTTCGAAGCCCAGGTCGCCAGGCTCGACAAGACCAAGCCCACCCTCGTTCACTGCCAGGCCGGCGGCCGCAGCACCCGTGCGCTCCCCGTCTTCGAAAAGCTCGGCTTCACCCACCTCATCCATCTGGATGACGGCTTTGGCGGCTGGCAGGCTGCTGGGAAGCCGGTGGAGAAGTGATTCATTCCACCTCCGCCGCCAGCATAAGGCCATAAATGTCGATGGGATCGTGCTCGCGATATGCTTTGGCCTCGCAAAAAGCCATTGGTCGATTACGTTGCGCATGAGATTTCCCCGCCATGCCCACCACGCTAACGCTTGATGATGACCTTGCCGGACTGTTGCAGGCCGCTGCGCAGCAGAAGGGACAGCCTGTGGCTGAAGTCGCCTTCAGCCTGCTCCGTGCCGCGCTCGGCAAACCTGCTCAGGCATTGCCATCGCCGATTCCTTTTCGCATCCGGCCCCATGACGGTGTCTTTGCCCCCGGAGTTTCGCTGCAAAAGTTGAACCGTCTGGCTGATGAACTCGATATGGATGCCTTTTTGACCCGGCAGAAATCATGATTCTGCCGGATCTCAATCTGCTGATTTACGCCTACAATGCGACCGCGCCTGATCATGCGGCAGCGAGGTCGTGGTGGGAGGATCTTATGACGCGTGGTGAGGAGATCGGCCTGCCTTTGAATGTCGCTCTCGGATTCGTGCGCCTGATGACAAACCCCAAGGTCATCCAACCACCCATGCCACTCGCTGACGCCTTGTCCGAAGTTAAACGTTGGATCGCAGCGTCAAACGTCGCATTGCTTTATCCAACGCCTCTTCATTAGGACGAGTTGGAAAAGATTGGCTGGACCGGCGCAGCGCTCTCTGATGCACATCTAGCGGCACTGGCCATGGAGCACAATGCTGAGCTGCACACCAACGACATAGACTTTTCTCATTGTCAGGGCCTGCGTTGGAAAAATCCATTGGTGCCCTGAGGTTAACTTTTTTCCGCCACTCTCTTCACCACCTCCGCCGCCAGCACAAAGCCAAACGTGCCTGTGACAGACGTCACAGCACCGAAGCCCTCTGCGCAGTCCAGCCGCAGGCCGGTTTCAGCGCCTGCTTCAGGCACCAGCGAGCAGGATCCATCCGCCCATGGAAAAACCGGCTTCTCTGTGGAGAAAACACAGGGCACCCCCATCGCCAGCGGCCGGCCCTCGTCGCTTTTCGCAAAGCCGTGCTGCCGCCGCAGGCACTGGCGCACGCCTTTGAGCAGCGGATCAGCCCCCGCATGACCGAGATCCGTGCTGCGAATGGCCGTGGGGTCCCGCCGGCCCCCGGCGGAGCCTGACGTGATGACCGGCAGCCCCCGCGCATGACATCTGGCAATGATCAGCGCCTTGATCGAGGTGCGGTCCACGGCATCCACCACGAAATCAAACTTCGGTGCCAGGAGCCTTTCCACATTCGATTCCGTGAGAAATTCAGTCACGCGGTGCACCCGGCAGTCCGGATTGATCTCCGCCACACGCGCCACCAAAACGTCCACCTTGGACATGCCGACGGTATGCACCAGTGCCGGAAGCTGGCGGTTCGTGTTGGTGATGCACACATCATCCATGTCGATCAAGGTCAGTTCACCGATGCCGCTGCGCGCCAGCGCCTCCACCACCCAGGAGCCCACGCCGCCCACGCCCACGATGGCAACATGCGCCGCCTCCAGACGCGGCAGCGCCGCAGCCCCATAAAGCCGCCCGATGCCGCCAAAGCGCTGCGTGTAGGATTCATCCATGCGTTCGTTTAATATGCCCGCGACAGAAGATCAAGAACCCACGTTTACTGCGAGACGTTCGGCTTTGCCGCAGAGGAGCAAAGCGGCGGAGAACGCAGAGATTCCGATCCATTCAAAATCTCTGCCACCTCTGCTCCTCCGCCCCTCTGCGGCCAGACAGAACGTCGCCAATACTCCTCAGCAATGGTGCGCGCCGCGCGTGTTCACATGCAGCGAGTACAGACTCTGGGATGCCGTGATGAACAAGCGGTTCCGCTTTGGGCCGCCGAAGCAAAGATTGCTGGCTGTTTCCGGGAGTTTGATCATGCCGATGCGCCTGCCTTCAGGATTGAAGACGTGGACACCATCAAAGCCATCGCCCACCCATCCGGCACTGGCCCAGAGGTTGCCTTCGATGTCACAGCGAATGCCATCGGAACCACCTTTCCCAATGTCGTGTGGGGCGCTCGAAGCCCCCTGCCCTGATGCCAGCACTTCCTTGCCTCCTTTGTTATCTCGCCAAGTGCGGACCTGCCATCCCGAGTCGCCGTAGCTCACCTTCAAACCTTCCGGCATATGGACAAACACCTTCCCATTCTTCACAGTCTTTCCATCCACATCATATACCCAGATGTTCTTCGAAGCCCCGGTGTCCACGATGTACACCTTCTTGTAGTCCGGTGAAAAACACAGCCCGTTCGGCTTCTCCTGATCCTCCGTGATCTTCGAAATCTCACCGCTCGGATCGATGCGGTAGACCGCCTCCTTCAGCAGCAGCTCCCCTTTGTTCCCCTCGTAGTCCATCATGCTGCCGTAGCCCGGATCGGTGAACCACACGGAGCCGTCTGGATGCACTGCGCCATCATTCGGCGCGTTGAGCGGCTTGCCCTCAAACTTGTCCGCCAGCACCGTCACCTTGCCATCCAGTTCATAGCGCACCACACGGCGCGTGGCGTGCTCAAAGGAAATCTGCCGCCCCTGGAGGTCGAACGTGTTGCCGTTACTGTTGTTGGCGTTGTTGCGCATCACAGAAACGTGCCCGTCCTCCGGCAGGTAGCGCATCTGCGCATTGTTCGGAATATCGCTCCACACCAGGTAGTTGCCAGTTCCGTTCCAGGCCGGGCCTTCCGCCCAGAGCATGCCGGTATGCAGACGGCGGATGGGCGAGTTTCCCTGGATGAGCTTTTCAAACTCAGGCTCCAGCACGATGACGTCTGGGTCTGGGTAGCGTTCCGGAGTCTGGCCGGACCAGTCGCGCGAAAGCAGAGTGGTGGTGGCGGCAGAGGCAATGAAGCTGGTGAGAAAGGTGCGGCGGCTGGTGGTCATGTTGTGGTTTTAGCGAGTGAAACGCATGAAGGGCAAGGTCATAATGACGAAACCAGAATGAGGAATGACGAATGAAGCCCGAAGGTTCGAATGACTGAATCGTCATTGGTGCTTCGACATTGATTCGTCATTCCTCATTCAATGTCGTTAAGTTAAGGAAAGGCAGCGCGAAAAGCGTTGAACTGCAAGCTTGTTGAGTGAACGATGAGTGGGTGTTTCGCCTTCGCGCAGCGCCGATTGTACATTCTATAACCACCATGGACCTCA
>NZ_JBGAFO010000019.1:0-111617 GCF_044227185.1 Prosthecobacter sp.
TTTGGCTGGCTGTCTCCCTACGGTCGGCTCCTTCGGACTCAGCCTCACGGCTGACGCCCTTGCCTTTCAGCTAGCACTTCCCCTTGCCGGGTGTGCGGCGGACTTGAACCGCCAAGTGAGTGCGCCCTGCCGGGCGCACGCAAAAAACCCGCCAGACCTCTCGGCCTGGCGGGTTCACAAATCACAAACGTTTCTCTCCTTACTTCGTCTTCACCTTGAAGCTGCGGAAGACCACGGGATCGCTGTGACCGGCGAAGCCGATGAAGCCCTTGGTGTGGTCCAGGCCCTTCGGCGGATGCGCGATCTGGCTGCGGTCGAGTTTGTCGATGTCCACATCCAGGATCTTCGTGCCGTTGAGGATGACTTTGATCTTCTGGCCATCGACCTGGATTTCCTGGAAGTTCCACTCACCCACGGGGCGGAGGTAGCCGTGCTTGGCGCCCACGCAGTGGTAGAGGGAGCCGTGGTACTGGTAGGGCTCCAGGCCTTTCTTGCCGGCGGCGGCCTGCTTGGCGTTGTAGCCGTCACTGTCGATGACCTGGAGTTCCAGACCGTCTGAGGCGGAGTGGCCGCCGAGGGGCGTGCGGAGGGCGATGCCGTTGTTGCCGGCGGGCGGGAGCTTGAACTCCACGCGGATGGTGCCGTTTTCAAATTCGTCCTTGATGAGGAGGTCGCCGCCCTTGCCGGGCTTGCAGGTGATGGCGCCGTCCACCACTTCGTAGCTGTCCACCGCGCCCTGCCAGTCGCTCAGGTCCTTGCCGTTGACGTATTCCTTGAAGCCATCGCTGCCGGCTTCCAGCTCTTTGTTGGCTTCTTCAGCGGGGATCTCGCGGATGTACACGTTCTTCCAGCGGATCTCGCTGCCGTGGGTCTGGAGCTGGATGGGGCCTTTGGCAAAGGCGGGGTCGGGGAACCAGCCATTCGGAGCCTTTTCAGCGGGCTTGTCCGCGGCCTTGGCGTCTTTCTTGCCATAGGCCAGGTAGCCGGCCTTGCGGTTGGCAAAGAAATTTTCCAGCACGGCGTTTTTCACCACGACTTCACCATTGAAGGTGACGGTGACGCGCTCTCCGATCATGCGGATGAGGAAGGTGTTCCACTGGCCAAAGGGCTTGTCCATGAGCTTGGTGGGGTACTTGCCCTCCTCGTTCTTGTTGTTCCAGAGGCCGCCGGAGCCCTTGTCCGCGCCGAGCTTGAACTTGGACTCCTCGGTATAGTCCCAGATCTGCACCTGCGGAATGCCACGCAGATAGATGCCGCTGTCTCCCAGCGGCAGCATCTTGTACTCCACCATCAGCTCAAAGTCGCCGTAGTCCTTGTCCGTGGTGAGGTAGAGGCCCTTGCCGTCATTGACGAGCTCGCCGTTTTCCACCTTCCAGTGGGCATTGACCTGGTCGCCCTTGTCATTGCCCTTCGCGTCCACCAGACCGCCGTCGATGGATTTCTTCTTGTAGGCGGCCTGCTCCTCCGGGGTCATTTTCCAGAGGTCGGTGGGATCCTGAGTGCCCCAGCCGTACCAGCCGGAAAGATCCTTGCCATTGAAGAGGGCGGTGAAGCCTTCAGGCGGGGTGTTGTCCGCGGCGCTGCAAAGGGAGGCCGCAGCGAGGATGAGTGTCAGGGTCAGAGTGTGTTTCATGGTAAAACGAGGCACAGGAGTCGCACCCCGCGGAAGCCATCTTTCATCCGGCGGAACGAAGGTCACTTTCCGCTCGACATTGGTCACAAAAATCGGGACGGTTCCGCCATCATGAAATCTGCCCTCTGTCTTTTGATTCTCTGCGCCTTCCAGCTCCCGCTGCATGCCCAGACCAGTCCCGCCCAGGAAGCTGCCGCCGGTGCGCAGGCGCTGGTGCAGCGCCTCTTCACGCAGGAAATGAGCGAGGAGGAGCTGCTGGCCCTCGGCAAAGAGGCCAACAAGGCCGGCGTGCCGCGCCAGCAGATCATCGAGGCCAAGCTCGTGTGGGGCCTGCGCCACCAGAACACCGCCTTTCTGTCCAAAATTCTCCCGGAGATCGAGATCATGGCCGGCAGCTTTGATTCCACCAATGCCGCGGTGCTGCAGAATGCGGACGCGGTGAAGTCATTCATCTCCTACATCAAGGCGGTGAAGGCCGGGGAGGCGAATGACAATGCCGGCTTCAAGCAGAACATCCTCGAGGCCATCTGGCTGAATCCGCAGCAGGCGCCGGTCTTCATGCAGGCCATCGAGAAATTCCGCCTGCAGGCCAAGATGGCCGAGATGGTGATCGACCTGAAAACTCCCCTGACCACCTCGATGGGCGAGGCCACCACGCTGAAGGATCAGCTCGGGGGCGGCAAGGCCCTGCTGCTGGACTTCTGGGCCTCGTGGTGCGGCCCCTGCATGAGCCTGATGCCCGCGCTGCAAAAGAAAGCCGCCGCCCTTTCGCCACACGGCATCGTGGTGGCGGCGATGAACAAAGACGATGAGAAGGCTGAAGAGACCGCCGAGCGCATCCGCCAGGAACTGAACGCCACCATGCCCTGGCTGGTGGAGCCCTCTGAGCGCCCCTACACCAACGCCCTCGAAGTGGCCTCCATTCCCCGCATGGTGCTGATCACCCCCGAGGGAAAAGTCCTCTTCAACGGCCACCCCGAAGACCCGGCCCTGTGGACCGCCCTCAAGAAGCTGGACCCCACCATCGAAGCGCCTTGAGGCCTGCTGCGCTGGTGCTTGCAGTCGTAGGCAATGGTTTGCGAGAGTTGAGGATCAGTGCACGGGCCTGTGATCACCTCCCGTGCGCAACCGTCTTTTCCGGTTCCACCGCAAACTCTCCCCAAAATTCTCTGTCCAAATCCCCGCCCCCGCGGCCTTAGGGTGCTGCTACCCGCCATCCATGTCCCCTCCCCCCGACCGCACCCAGGAATTTCTCGAGCTGCTCACGCGCCACGACCGCGCCCTGGGAGTGTATGTCTATAGCCTGGTGCCGGCCGCGCATGATGCGGATGACATCCTGCAGCAGACCAAGATGATCCTCTGGCGCTGTTTTGACCAGTTTGAGACCGGCACAAACTTCCTCGCCTGGGCGCGGAAGACGGCCTTTCACCAGGTGCTCACTCACCGTCGCCAGAAAAAGCGCGAGGCCACGCCGCTGAGCGATGAGGTGCTGGAACTGCTGCACGACGAGGTGTCCAGGCTGAGCGACGGCGGCGACCGCCGCAGAGACGCGCTGCGCGCCTGCGTGGCAAAGCTCCCCGCCGCACATCGCCAGCTCGTGACCCTGCGCTATTATGAGGACCTGGAGATCGATGGCGTGGCGGAGCGCATCCGCAGCACGGCGGGCGCGGTGTATCGCGCGCTCAGCCGCATTCGCATGAACCTCATGACCTGTGTGGAAAAAGAACTGCACCTGGAGGGCGGAGCCGAAGCATGAAACCTGCCGATCAATTTCGACTGCTGGAACTTTCCGAGCGCTATGCGGATGAAAAGCTGAGCGCGGAGGAGATGGCCGCGCTGGACGCTGAACTGCGCGCCAATGCGGAGGCGCGCACGTTTTTCGCGAAGGCGCTGCATCAGCGCGCAGAGCTGACTTTTGATGATTCCTGGCACACGCCGGCCGCAGCGGTGGCGCCGGCTGTGGCCAGGCCGGTGTGGTGGCGGCATGCGGTCACGGCAGCGGCGGCGGCGTGCCTGACGTTTGGTTTCATCTGGCTGCAGGGCAGGCGCGACGGCACCGTGGCGACGCTGGTGCGCGCGCAGCAGTGCCAGTGGGCCGGCAGCAGCCTGCCGACGGTGGAGGGCGCGCGCCTGAAACCGGGCACACTCGACTTGATGGAAGGCCTGGCTGTGCTGCGCTTTGACAGCGGCGCGGAGCTGGTGCTGGAAGCCCCCGCCACCGTAGACGTGCTGGACGGCATGAACTGCAAGCTGCGCCGCGGCACGCTGGTCGCCGAAGTCCCGCCGCAGGCGAAGGGCTTCAGCATCGACACCAAGGACGCGAAGGTCATTGACTGGGGCACGAAATTTGGCCTCAGCGCCGGCGAAGACGGCAAGTATCTCGTGCAGGTCATGGAGGGCCTCGTCGAGGTGGATGACAAGTCCGGCACGCCCAGCAAGAAGCTGGAAAAAGGCCAGCGCGTGGACCGCGGCTGGTCCCACAGCCAGATGCACCCCGCCAATGCCGATGGCGATGGCGACGATTCCGAACCCAGCCGCTGGCAGCCGGCGATCGTGATGGACGCGGGCGATGGCTGGCAGGCCGTCACCACCGCCTTTGGCCGTGGGAAGGACAGCTACATCCAGTCTTCTGAAAAAGCGGGGAAGGATTTCGGAACGCACCCTTTCTTCCGCGTGAAGCGCAGCATGGACAGCAAACCGGACCTCAACCGCAAGGGCTACATCGCGTTTGACCTGAGCAAGTTCGCCAGCCGGAAATTTGAAGACGCGGAGCTCGTGCTGACACTGGAGCCGAGCGAGCTCGGCTTTGCCAGCTTCGTCCCGGACAGCACCTTTGCTGTGTATGGCGTGACGGATGAAACAGAGGACCTGTGGGAGGAAGGCGGCCTGAGCTGGCAGCAGGCGCCCGCGCATGATCCCGCGCAGGCTGCGCGCTACCAGCCCCTCGCCAGCAAGGTGAAACTGCTGGGGAAGTTTGAGATCGCCCAGGGCATCAACCGCGGCACCCGGAAACTGCGCGGCCAGGCACTGACGGATTTCCTGAACTCGGACACCAATCAGATCGCCACGCTGATCATCTGCCGTGAGACCAGTGAAACTCAGGAAAGCGGCCTCGTGCACGCCTTTGCCACCAAAGAAAACGGCACACGCTCCGCCCCCATGCTGCGGGTGAAGCTGCACCCGTAGTGGCGAGCCTCCGGCTTGCACGCCGTCCCAACCTCACACCGCGCCATTGCTGCGTCACCGGGTGCCTCTCACCGAATTCGGATCGGCTTCGCCAGCGGGAAGCGTTTCTGAATCCACACCAGCGTAAAGAAGAGCCGCAGGCGCCACCACGTGCCGAAGGTCATCTCCGTGCGGCCTGCCAGTGCGCAGTTGATCGCGCAGACCATGCGGAACTTGTTGCTGGGCTGGAAGAAAAGCTGGGCGAAGTGCTTCGTGTAAAACTTCTCAATGAACTGCCAGAAGCGGCTCACATGCCGGCGCGTGGTCCACTCGTAGCGCTTCATGGCAAACGTCAGGGCCTTGCCCGCGACCAGCGCCTGGTGCACCACCTGCGCGCCACGCCGTCCGCTGGTCATCGCCAGCATCACACCGCTGGAGAAAATCGGGTCGATGAATCCCGAGGCGTCCCCCACGCGCACGAGCCGTTCAGACACCAGCTTGCGGTTCGTGTAGGAGAAATCGGTGAGCACATGCCCCTGCGTGATGACCTTGGCGTTGATCATGCGGTCATGCACCGCCTTCGCGCTGAGCACGGCGTCATCAAACACCTGCTGCGGCTCCTGCTTGAGGGCCTTGAAGTCCGCCTGGTCCAGCACCAGGCCCACGCTCGTCTTGTCATCCTCCAGCGGGATCATCCAGAACCACGAGTTCTCCCGGCGAATGATGAGGATGTCCCCCTTCTCCCCGCCCTCCGGCATCTGCACGCCGCTGTAGTGGCCGAAGATGGCGATCTTTTTATGCCCAGGGTAGTACTCCCGCAGATTCTCCCGGTTCGCGGTGAAATTGCCCAGGCCGCTCGCGTCCATCAGAAACGCCCCCTGCACCTCCTGCTCGCTGCCGTCCTTCGCGCGGAACTTCACCGTCACGCGGTCCTTTTCCACACGGTGCTCCGTCACGATGGCCTCCTCCCGCACCTCCGCGCCGAGCTCTTCCGCGTGCCGCAGCAGCAGATCATCAAACTTCGCCCGCTCCACCTGGATCGCCTCCGGAAACTCGGTGAACGAACCACGGGAAAAATTCAGCCGCGTATGGATCGAGCCATCCCCCATCCAAAACTGCGCGCCCCGCTTCATCATGAAGCCCGCCGCCTCGATCTTCGGCCACACCCCCAGCTCATCAAACACCGCTCGATTGTACGGCAGCAGCGATTCACCGATATGGAACCGCGGAAACTTCGCCTTCTCCAGCACCAGGACGGACCGCCCCGCCTGCCGCAAGGTCGTAGCCGCCGTGGAGCCCGCAGGCCCTCCGCCAATGATGATGACATCCCAGGTTTTGCTCATGCCCCAATGCATGCTAGCACCCGGGCCCACACGCAAGAAAAAGCTTGGAAACGGACCTCCTCCATTTCCATGATTCAGCGGCAGCCCGGACCGCTCACTCAGCCGCCTTTGCACGGGGGGTGCTCCGGCTGCGAAACATGCCCAGCGCCTCAAAGGGCACGGAGACCCCCTGCCGGATCACCACGCTGCTGAGCTCCACCGCATTGTGCAGGACGCTCTTGGCGGCGCCGATCACGCCCAGCGGCGCCACTTTGATGTGGTCAAACGGGCCCCGCACCTGCATTTCCAAAAACGCCACGCTAATGGGCGAGATGATCACCCCCACCACGCCGCGCACGTTGGCGCGGCCATGCCCCTCCACCGCCCGCTTGTTCAGGTCCACCTTGCCGCGGGCGGTGACCACGATGGACTGCCCGAGGACCTTCATCGGCTCCACCATGGCGACGCCTTGAGTCATGATGAACTTGGCGCGCACTTCACCCGTGTCATGCGGACGCTCGTGGTGGAGGATGTTGGGAAAGAGCTGATAGGCCTGGTCCAGCAGGGGCACATGCACCACCGGTGCATCGACGAGGTCCAGCGTGCCACTGCCGGTGGAAGTGGCCGGGTCATCGCCAATCACCCCCCGATACGTGAGCGTGAGCTGCGCGTTCTCCAGCTTGGCGCTGAGCTTCCCCACCCAGGGAATGAGGGTGTCCAGATGCAGAGCCTGCAGCGTGACATCGGCATCGCTGAGTTTTTTGCCATCGTAGCTGGCGGTGAGCGCGAAGCCGCCGCCCAGCATGTTTCCCTTCAACCCTTTGAGATGCCAGGACCGGTGATTGTAGGACACGCTGCCCTGCAGATGCTGAATCACCAGCGGATGCTCACGAACGGTGACGATGAGGGCGGCGGCGCTGCGGATCTGCATGGAGCCCAGCGTCCACTCCGGCGGCTGCGCCCCCTGATGGATGACGAAGTCCTCCGCCACGATGTCCGGAAAGGTGGTGACCTTGACGTCCTTCGGCAGTCCGGCCGCGAGCACCGGGATGTTCAGCGCGATTTCCAGCAGATTGGCGTCGCCGCTGAGGCGGGAGATCGTCAGCGTGTCGGTCTTGCCCACGCGCTGGCCTTTGAAGGTGTCCTTGCGGCCGGCGGTGTCGATGAGCGTGCCGGAAAGAAGCAGCGGCTGATCCGCCCAGCCGGCGAGGGAGGCCTCCACTGCGGCGCTGCCCTGCGCGAAGGCAATCTTGGACGAGAGCTTGAGGTCCGACTGGGAGATCTGCGCATCGACCTCCGCCTCCTTCATGGGCACGCCATGCAGCTCCAGCTTCGCGCCGCCGCCATGCAGCTTGGCAGTCCACTGCGTGGCGGCGGACCGCAGATCCACCGTGAAGCCGCCGGTGATGGCAAAGGTGCCGCCGCCGGGTTTGAAACTGAGCATGTCCAGCACGGAACGCACGGGCTTCAGGCTCAGTTTGAAGGCCTCCTCCTGATGAGGGGCCGCGGGCTTGGCGGTGGCGGTGATAATCTGGCCGGTCACGGCAAAGGAAACCGGCCCATGGACGGTGTCGAGCTGCGAAATCTCGATCTTGTCCTCATGCACGGAGAGGTCGGTGGTAAAATGCTCGAAGCTCACCGCCCCTTCCTGATCGTGAAGCGTGAGGGTGCCGTCCGTGATGTGCCACCGCGTGGCCGCGGAGCGTGTCTTCCAGATCTCCCGCCACAGGATGTCCACATGCAGGGCGCTGATCTCGATCAAAGGCGCATTGTCTGGCAGCGCCCGCAGCGCGGCGTTTTCCAGCGTGATCCCGCCCAGGAGAGACCATGACTCGCTGCTGCTGGTGAGGTCCAGCCCGCGCTCTTTCAAACGCTGGCGCAGGGTGGACTTGGCGGTGGCCACCAGCCAGTGATACCCCCCGAAGCCGAGCGCGACGAGCACTCCCAGCACAATGAGCGCCATGCGCAGCCTGTGGCGGTGCGGATGAACATGGGCGTGAATGGTCGGATGCATGGCGGGCTGCCTCTGAGGTGTTGCGGCCAGGACGAAGGGCGGAGGCCAAAGCCCGGACCAGCGTGTCTCTTCATTCCACATCGCCCTTGAACCCGCCTGCGGCCCTGTCATTTCACATCGTCCCCCGCTCCGATGTCACAGCATCAGGCAACCGCATGCCCCTCCCGGATCGAAGGATCTCCCACCCAGGAGTGGCGGCCTTCGACGGCACTTCACAACTCAGCCGTTCTGGGCGGATCCGGCAGGCACAGGCCGCCCGGTCCATTCCGCGCTGGTGAACTGGCCGCCTTGATGCGTGTTGAAGATCCCCGGCAGGCAGCCTGCGCGCACTGCCTCGTCTGTGGAGGCGACGCCAATGTGCACGACAAACGGCGCATGCATGGAGATGTCGTCAGGTCTTTAAACGTCGTTCCTGCTTCAACTTCAGACTAATAAACTCAATGGCAATGAAGAGACTGCAAAGGCTGACCATCAGCCGGCTGCGAGGAACAAAATTGGCGAGATTTACGCCATTTAAGGCCGAGCCAGATGCTTCCGAAGTGGCAGAGTGACGACGTCGCTTCAAGCGTCGTCATTCCTGTCTTATGCCTTGCACCTGTGACATCCAAAACGTGATCCGATTTTGGCGAAATCAACCCTGCCCAGCCTGTTCCCCCGCGCCATTTTCCACGATCTGACTCCTGCCCTTGCCGATGGCGAAGAAAGCATCTCAGAAACCTGCTAAAAAAGTGCTCATCGTTGAAGACCATCCTGTATTTCGTGAAGGGCTGGCCCTCCTCACGACCGGCATCCCCGGGCATGTCGTGTGCGGAGAGGCCGGCACTGCGAGGCATGCGTTTGACGCCATCTCAAAGCTCAATCCCGACCTCGTGCTCATGGACCTCAACCTGCCGGACAAAAACGGTCTGGAGCTCCTGCGGGACATTCGCTCCCTGCGGCCGGAGCTGCCAGTGCTCGTAATCTCAATGCACGAGGAGGAAATCTATGGCGAGCCTGTGCTCCGCGCTGGCGGCCGCGGCTACATCATGAAATATGAAGATACGGACAAGGTCAAAGACGCCATCACGAAGGTTTCAAACGGGCAGGTCTATGCCAGCGAGCGCATCGCAGCGAAGATCCTCGATGGTCTGACACGCCCGCGCTCCACGGCGGACAATACCGTCGCGGCGGGAAGGCTCACCACGCGGGAGCTGGAGATCCTCCGGCTCACCGGCCAGGGCAAGGACAGCAGGACCATCGCCGATGAGCTGCAGATCAGCCTCAAGACCGTGGACACGCATCGGTGGAATCTGAGGGAAAAGCTCGGCCTTAGCAACGGCACCGAGCTCATCCACTACGCTGTACGCTGGGTCAGAGATCAAATATGAACTCATGCGCTGGGAAACATCCCCCCCCTTCCGCCCGCTTCACCCACCCACTCAACCAACCAGCCAACCGCCCCGCCCCTTATGCAACACCACCGCCCCTCCCTCCTGCTGCCCGTCCTCCTGCTGACCGGCTGTTCCCTCTACCCGCTGGGCCATAGTAAAAACGGCGCCTATTTCGGCGGCCAGGGCACGGCGCTGGCGCCACGCACCTATGTGCCGGCCCAGCTCCAGCGCGAAGATCCGATTCTCTCCGTGAAATTCAAAGCCGCGAAACCCAGCCCCGTCTCTCCTTGAGGAATGGCTGCGCGTGCCTTTCTCCACGGCCTGGCCTCGGGGCTCATCGGTGCACTGAGACGCACAAGAAAACCCCATTCATCCCCCTCATTTCTTAACCATGTCACTCTCCCGCACACCCAGAGGTTTCACCATTTTGGAATCCCTCGTCATGCTGGGGCTGCTCACTGTTTTCAGCATCGCAGCCGTCGCCATTTTAAAAAAAGGCATCACCTCTTCAAAGGAGGCGCAGGATCCCGCATGGCTGGAGAAGGGAGGGGATGAGTCGATGGTGACCATCTCGCCACCAGGTCTCAAGGCGCCGGATCCGGCCTTGCCGCCAAAGTTCCCGGCAACGCGGGAAAAAGCAGGCGCGGAACTTTACAAAACGCAGCCGGACCGATGAGCCCGAGTGCGCCAGGAGCCAGCATGCAAAGCACCGCGGACGCGGAGTCACAAGGCACCAACCACGGGGCACACACGGAGCCAGACGGCGCCCATCCAGGCCTGCTGAGCCGCTGGATGATCAGGCTGGGAAAGGCGCTGATAGCAGCAGGAGAAAAGGGCGGCCTGGGCGCTCTTTTGTGGCGGTTCTTTCGGCGGCTCACCCTGGTGCTGTCCGTCATCTACATCTTGTTTATTTCGGCCTTGTGGGCTGGTACGGCCGGTGTCGGAGAGCGAAATATCACCACTGCTTTTCTGCTTTTCATTCCGCCGTCTGTCTGGTTCCTGCCATTGGTGGTGCTGCTGCCGCTTGCGCTCGTGTTTCACCGCGGGTGCTTCCTGGCGCAGGTTTTCGCAGGCCTGCTGCTGCTGTGGGGGTGGCTGGGATTCAACCTGGGCGGCGGCAGAGCCGGCGGCACTCCGCGTAGTGATGACGAGCTGACCCTCATGACCTACAACCGCGGCCAGCACATGAATCAAAGCCTGCAGCCTTTCAAGAATGCCACGCGGCCCGACCTGCTGCTGTTTCAGGATGCGTGGGACAGAGCCGCGGGCTTTCGGCAGGCCCCGGGCTATGCCGAGTTTGGCCATGCAGTGAGTGTTGGAGAGTTCACCCTGCTCAGCCGGTTTCCCATCATGGAAAATGCGCTGCTTCCCGCCTGGCCTTCTCCTCAGGACTGCCGCGCCGCGCGGTTTGTCATCGACTGGAAAGGGCAGCCGGTTTCCATCTACGCCGTGCATTTAATGACCCCGCGCGATGAACTGAATGCCAATATGCGCGGCGGCTTTTTGTGGGGTGTCTTAGGACTGCCGGGCACCCGCTGGGCGGAGAAGCGCCGCCAGCGCCAGGCCTTCTGGGACGGCCAGCTGAAGGATGCGGAGACCCTCTTGAAGGCGATGCGGGAAGATCCCCACCCCTGCATCGCCGCCGGAGATTTTAACTCGCCCAGCACCGGCTGCATCCACCGCCTCCTCTGCAGAGAAATGGGAGACGCCCATGCCGCGGCGGGAGAGGGGTGCGGCTTCACTTTTCCTGGTGTCACACGCAATCCCCTGAGCCTTTTCGGGCCCTGGCTGCGCATTGACTACGTGTTTTACGACCGCCACTGGCAGGCCGTGGCCTGTGAGACTGAGATCGAGCGCCCTTCACAGCACCGCGCCGTCACCGCCACCCTGCGCCGTGAGCCAGGGAGTGCGCGGCGTTAGAGCCATGTTCGTCACGCGCGCGCGGCCATCGTGACGGAGGAAAACCAGCGGCTGCTCACGCGCTGGCGTATCTTCGCGGGCAGCAGGCCCGCGGCAGTTTCAAAGAGGTCATTGACGGTGTTCCATGCGCGGCGGGTCAGCGGGTGTCCGAAGCGGTACGCGTATGCCGCGGAGAAGCCGTGGCGCCGAAGAATGGCGCGCATCTCCCGGAAGGTCCACTCCTGGAAATGAAAGCACACCAGCTCATGGCCGAAATGACGGGAGACATCATGCGGCCCCGAGTAGCGGTGCGGCGTGTCGAAGACATACACTCCGTCCGGCTTCAGCAGCCGCCGCGCCATGGCAAAGTGGGCGTCCACATCATCCGGGTGCAGATGCTCCAGAAACTGGTAGCTGAAAATCACATCCGCCGTGGCATCCGGCAGCGCCAGTTCATAGCCATCGTACACCATGAGCTCAAAGTTTTCCGGGACCGCGTCTCCCGCCGCGCGCTGGTCTGAGATGTCCACGCCGACGGCGCGCCGCACCTCCGCAGCCACGGTGGATGCCAGCCGGCAGTCTCCAGGGGCAAACTCCAGGAAAACGGTGTCCCTGTTGAGGAAAGGGCGCAGCAGGCGCAGCTGGCTTTCCACCTTCCGTCGGCTGGACTCCGGCGTGTCCCGGCGCGTCAGCCGGGGGTGGTCGGGCACGCGTGCAAAGAGTTCGGAGTAGAGCGTCTTAAAAAGCTGTGTGCGCTCTGTGCGTGTGGACTGGCGCATCTTCTGCGCCAGCTCCCTCTCCACCTCAAAGTGGTGGCGCAGTCGTTCAGGCGTGCGTGGAGTTTCGGTGGACATGATGGCGTCAGGAAGGCGGATGGTTCAGGGGGAGCGCGTGTGCGCAGAGTTCCATGAAGCGACGCGTGGCGGCGGCCCACGAGTGCCGGCTCTCCACCGCCCGGCGCGCGTGCGCGGCCAGCTTTTCCCGCAGCGCACTGTCCCGCGCCAGCGCCACCAGCGCCGCGGCAAATGCCTGCGGCTCATCCGCCAGCAGGATGTCCTCACCGTGGCTCACCTCCAGCCCCTCCGCGCCGATGGTGGTGGACACCACGGGAACTCCCATCGCCATGGCTTCATAAATCTTGATCCGGGTGCCGCCTCCTGCCACCAGCGGTATGGCGATGGCGTGGCAGCGGTGTACGCAGGGCTGCACATCCTCCACCGTCCCCGTCACTTCCACGCGGTCATCCGCGCAAGCCAGCTGGCGGATGCTGGCCGGCGGATTTCTCCCAATGATGAGAAAGCGGGCTTCCGGCAGCTCGGCGCGCACCCTGGGCAGGATCTCCCGCACGAAATACAGGCAGGCATCGATGTTAGGCATCCAGTCCATGGAGCCGAGAAACCCTGTCGTAAAAGGTGCATCGGGCCCGCCGGGCTTCGCGGCCTTGAAGGCGGAGACATCCACTCCCGTAGGCACGTGGCCAAGCACATTGGTGAGTCCGTAATCCTTCATCGCTATCTCGCTGTCCTCCGGAGACACCGTGATCACACCATCAAACTCCCGGCACAGCCTGGCCTCCCAGCGCTCCATGCGGCGGTGCTGCAGTTTGAAATACCATCTCTTCAG
Organism: Prosthecobacter sp.; assembly: GCF_044227185.1. GTDB lineage: Bacteria > Verrucomicrobiota > Verrucomicrobiia > Verrucomicrobiales > Verrucomicrobiaceae > Prosthecobacter. The sequence goes on from NZ_JBGAFO010000019.1 coordinate 13,027, forward strand.
CAGCGAGCTCTGGCTGGCCGCCAGCCGCTGCCAGATCTGGGCTTCCATGTTGTGTTCAAAGAGCAGGCGCGGCGCGGAGAAGGACAGGCCCGAAAAATTCAGCGCGGGCGCCAGGAAATCGCAGATCACCAGGTCAAATGCGTCCGTGCGCGCCAGCTCCCGCAGTTTTTCGCGCAGCTGCGGCGCTTCGTATTTCTCCAGCGCGTAGGGCTTGGAGCTGCACAGCGTGCTCTTCATGAGCTGCCACCAGAACCGGACGGTATGCTTGGAAATGACGGAGGCGGTGACCCAGATCTTGGTTCTCGCATAGGCGTCCGCTTCTTCAGCGGGGTGCAGCGCGCAGCCTTCCGGCAGCAGCGCCAGGTAGGTCACCTCATGCTCGCGGCTCATCTCCGTCAGCATCGCGTGAGTCCGTCTTTTTCCTCCGGTGTCCAGAGGGAGCAGCGGACCTGTCTTGACCCATAAGATGCGCATGAAAGATAAATCCAGGAATGCGGAGAAGTGCCGCCGTTGGCATCCAAGGTTTGCGCTCTCTGCCGCATCGTCAAAGGCGATGACAGGGCGTAAATTGGCATCCATGCCGCTATTCTTTTCATGCAGCGGTTTGGGCCGGAGACTGTGGCGTTTTCCACAGGCTCAGCGGATGGCGCCGGCACCTCAAATACGCCCACAGGGCAGAGGCGCACGCCGCCTGCAGCAGCAGAAATCCGGACGGTATGGTGAGAAGCTTTGACCTGCAGCCCGGCAGCAGCGCGCCCAGCAGCGCCAGCGCGTAGCATAAAACCTGCGAGCCCAGCAGGAGGAGCACCAGCGGCGTCCACGGAGACAGCAGCGTGAGCACCAGCACCGCCACCAGGCACCACGGCACCAGGAGCCGCGCATACTTGTGGGAGATGAGCTGCCACCACAGCCGGTTGCGCCAGGGGAGCAGCCATTCAGGATGCGATTCCAGCATCTGGTAGTTGCCCACCAGCGTCCTCAGCTTGCGCGCCTTTTCTTTTGCAGGGTCCAGCATCTGCGGATCATACGCCACGGCGCGCGGACGATAAGCCACACGCCATCCCTGTACGGCCGCCTGCATGGGCATGATCACATCATCCAGAATCGTTCCCGGGGCCAGCGCGCGGCAGGCCTCCCTGCGCATGGCATAGATGGCGCCGGTGCAGCCAATGACGGAGTCAAACCGCGCCTCCCAGGTGCGCAGCCGGCGCTCCATGCGCCAGTAGAGGTCCAGGCCGCGCCCTCCGCCGCCCGCGGACTCGGCTATCTCCAGCAGGCCGCTCACCGCGCCCACCGCGGGGTCTTGAAACGCAGCCGCCAGCTCCTGCAGCGCCGAGAGTTCAAAGGTCTGCCGCAGGTCCGCAAAGACAAGGATGGGATGCCGCGCCGCCTGCACCCCCGCATTCAGCGCCGCCCATTTCCCACGCTTCATTTCTCCGTGGAGAATGCGCAGTCCCCTCACGTTGGATGCCGCCGCCCTGAGCGCCGTGTCATCATCGCAGCCGTCGCAGTAGAGCAGGATCTCCAGCTCACCGCTCCAGTGGCACGCGGCCAGATTTCGCAGCCGCTGCGCGATGAGCGCCGCGCCATTGTGCACACAAAGGATGATGCTGATGGCCGCTGGCATGGGCTGCGTGGCCTGCACTTCCACACGGCGTGGAAAGAAGCGCGCCAGCAGCCCCATCACCGCCATGTAGCCGGCCTGCACATAAACGATGAGCGCGATGAGAATGAAAAGAGTGAACACCATGTTCTGAAGCCTCATGAAACGCGGCGGCGCGGGCGCATCCAGGGATAAAGCAGCGCGGGCTCAATCCATGCACGAAGCCGCGCAAGATATGCCAGTTGACCGGGTGGCATTGGAAAGGTGAAACTGGCCTTGCCATGCCATTCCCATCCAGGAGACAAAGATCCGCCAAAACTCCTGGTCACACCGCGGCGCCAGGCTGCCTCACTTTTCCAAGGACATGCTGAAGGCACTTCACAGATGGCTGCTGCCTTGTCTGGCACATCAGATGACACGACCTTCATGCAGGATCACGGACGTCATGCTCGCGGTGTGCGATCATTTCGAGCCTTTTCATCACAGCGACAAAGACGGCGCCATGCGCCGCATGCAGCACTGGCATGAGCTGCTTCCCGAAATCGGCTCCAATGCTCCGGACCACGACGGCTGCAAACCACGGCACACATTCTTCTACCCCGTGGAGCAGTATGATGCGGACGTGCTGCAGTCCCTGGCGGATCTCTGCGTGAAGACGCGCAATGAGACGGAGGTTCACCTCCATCACCACCGGGACACCGCCGCCCACTTTCAGTCATCCTTGGAGCTGGGGAAAAAGAATCTGCGCGGCCATGGCCTGCTGGGCAGTGATCCACTCGGCCATCCCGTGTTCGGCTTCATCCATGGCAACTGGGCGCTGGATGATTCAGACCCCGCGGGTGAAGGCTGCGGGGTGCGCGGAGAACTGGCGCTGCTGAAGCAGGCCGGCTGCTACGCAGACATGACCATGCCCTCAGCTCCGCACCGCACGCAGGCGCCCATCGTCAATCGTCTCTACTACTCGCAAAGCACGCTCTCCGGCTGCTCCCACCACCGCGGCGCACGCGTGACCGCGGGTGCGCACACCACCGCGCCCCTGCGTGACAGCGCGGATCATCTTCTGCTCGTGCAGGGGCCGCTGCTGCTGGACTGGACCCGGCGAAAGTGGGGCCTGCTGCCGCGCATCGAAAACTCAGACCTCGGCCCTGCCAACCCGCCCGGCATCCGCCGCTTCAGGCAGTGGTGCCGTGCGCACATCAGCGTGGCTGGCGCGGCCCCGTGGTGCTTCATCAAACTCCACACACACGGCGCTCCGGAGGTAAACCACGCCTCCGTCATCGGCGCGGCACGCCAGCGCTTTCATCAGGAGCTCCGCGAGCTGGCGCGGCAGGAAGGCTTCCGCCTGCACTACGTCAGCGCGCGTGAACTGGTGAACATTCTGCATGCCGCCGAAGACGGGCGCCAGGGAGACGCCGGTGCGTGGCGTGACTACCTCTACACACCGCCGCCATGCCTGAAGGCCCTCTGATTCATGAACCTTCTTGTCATCACGAATCTCTTTCCGGATGAGAGCGAGCCCTGGCGCGGGCTGGACAATGCCACGCTGGTGCATGCGCTGCGGGAAAAGGAGCCCGCGCTGCAGGTGCGGGTGCTCGCGTTTCGCCCCTCGCTCCGCCACCTGGGCGGCACCGCCGCTCCTCTGCACGCGCGCGCTGAAGACGCCTGCCTGCATCCCTCGTTCTTCTGGACCTCCTACCTGCCAAAGCTCGGCGGCTGCAACCACTGGCTCTTCGCCCACGCGCTGGCCCGTGCGTGCAAAGACCTGCCTGCGGATTTCCACCCGCATGCCATTCTGGCGCCCTGGCTTTTTCCAGATGCCTGCGCCGCGGCCCTGCACGCGCTGAAATGGCGCATCCCCGTGGTGGCGGTGGCGCAGGGCTCAGACGTGCACCACTACCTGGCCTCAGGCTGCCGCCGCCGCGCCATCCGCGCCATGTCACGCCGCGTGCAGGCCATCGTCACGCGCAGCCAGGACCTGGCGCGAAGGCTGGTGGATAATGACATTGCAGCAGACAAGGTGCACACGATCTACAATGGCGTGGATGTCCGCACCTTCACGCCCGCACCTCGGGAGGAGGCGCGCCTTAAATTGAATCTGCATCTTCCACAGCAGGCGCGCCTGCTGCTCTTCGTGGGAAACTTCCTTCCCGTCAAAGGGCTCGATCTTTTGCTGCAGGCCTTCGCGCGCCTGCCATCCACGGCAGAGCGGCCGGTGCAACTCGCCTTGATCGGCAGCGGCCCGCTGGAGCCGGCGCTGCGCTCTCAGGCGCGGGAGCTGCAGGTGTACGAACGTGTCCTCTTCCCTGGGCGGCATGGCCCCGCGCAGATCGCCCTCTGGATGCAGGCGGCGGATGCCGTGTGCCTGACCAGCCACAATGAAGGCGTGCCCAATGTGGTGCTGGAGTCCCTCTCCTCCGGCCGTGCGCCGGTGTGCATGGATGTGGGCGGCATTGCGGAAGTGGTGAAGCCCGTGCTCGGCACGCGCTTTCTCGTTCCCTCCCGGGACGCCGCCCTCTACGCCGCCGCTCTGCAGGACGCGCTGGACCATCCCCCGGACGAAACGGCCCTGCACGACTACGCCCGCGCCTTCTCCTGGGAAAACTGCGCGGCAGATTATCTGCGGCTGCTGCGGCCGCACTGACCTCCGCATCTCCTCAAGCCCTGCGCGTCATCACGGGCATCAGCGGCGTCTGCTCCACAGCGGGGGCGGCTTTCATGGAGGGAGAGTAGCGCTGCACGCCGCCTTTGTGCTGCAGGCCGCCCACCAGCACCACGCGCACGGTGTCCAGCAGAATGAGCAGATCGAAAACCACGCCCGCGTGCTTCAGGTAGTACAAATCGTACTCCAGCTTGCACCTCGCGTCTTCCACCGATGACCCATACGGGTAGCACACCTGCGCCCACCCCGTGAGGCCCGGCTGAATCATGTGCCGCTCATTGTAGTAGGGCAGCGTCTTGGCCAGCTCCACCACAAATTCCGGGCGCTCCGGCCGCGGCCCCACAAACGACATCTCCCCTTTCAGCACATTGAGAAGCTGCGGGATTTCATCGATGCGGTAGCGCCGCAGAAACGCCCCGCCGGGAAACACCCGCGGATCCTTCGAGGAGGACGACCACACGGGCCCTTTCTTCTCAGCGTCCGTCCGCATGCTGCGCAGCTTCCAGATCTTGAACCGCTGCCCGAAACGCCCCACCCGCTCCTGCGTGAAGAACACCGGCCCCTCGGGAGAAAACACCCGCACGATGATCACCCCCATCAGGAAGAAGGGGGAGAGCAGGATCAGCAGCACCAGCGAGGTCACGATGTCAAACAGGCGCTTCAGCTTGCTGAAGTAGAGATGCTTCGAAGTCCCCTCCGAATACAGCAGCCACTGCAGGGACACCAGATGCAGCGGCACATAGTGCAGGTAAGTCTCGCACACGGAGATGAGGCTGCAGCAGGTGATCCCCAGATAGCGCAGCTGCCGCAGTTGCTGGCGGGCCTCCTGGTCCTGCATGCGGTCTTCTGAAAACACCACCCGGCTGATCTTGTGCCGGCTGATGATCTCCCGCACATGCTGGAGATCTCCCAGGCACTCCCCCCCACGCGCGCGCTTTTCATCCACGGCGATGCGGCCCACCGCCTGCACTCCCGCGGGGCTCATCTGCTTCATGCGCTCATACTCCGCCAGTTCGCTGTCAGACTCCGCCACAAAGGCGATCCTTTCAGGAGCCAGCCGCCGCTTGTGGTAGATCAGCCAGTGGTTCAGCACCAGCAGCGGAAAGGAAAACACACAGCCCAGCGCCATGTACCCGCGCCCGATCCGCTGCTCAAAACTCAGATACCCCAGCAGCGTGATCGCCACCAGGGAGAGCAGAAAGCCAAACAGGAGGGAGATGAAATGGATTCTGAAAGTGGAGCGCCGCGTGGACTCCACCGTGTACAGGCCCAGCACGTACATCACCGACACCAGCACCAGCGCGCCCAGCACCGTGGGCAGCAGAAAGTGCTCGATGTGCCAGAACTCCTTAAACCGCACGTAGTTCGCGCTCAGATACGCTCCCACGAAGAGCACGGCGTCACGCATGGCACGGTGCGCGATCTTCATCCAGTGGCTGTTTCCCGGGTGCTGCATGGTGGTCTAGCTCCCTTCCGCGGCCAGGTTAAAGTTCTCATGGATCTGCGCCGCCGCCACAGGCACAGACTCCGGGGTGGGTGCAGGTGCAGGTGCTGGTGCAGGGGCAGGCGCGGCCTTTTTCAAAATGTGCATGCCCAGCAGCCCCGTCGAAAAGGACGTGGCCACGCCCAGCAGATGCACAAACAGCAGCAGCTCGTGCGCCAGGTTCAAATTCCGAAACTTCGACGCCATCCACTGCCAGGAGATGTAGCCGCACATCAGCACCGCGCCCGCCAGCAGGGACAGCAGCGTGAAAAAGAGCACGCCCTCGTTCAGATGGATCAGCCTTTGCGTGATCTTCAGCGGGCGGTCAGGGCTCTGCAGATACAGATAGCAGCTAAAGAGATAAAATTGGGAGCCCAGGATCCCCGCCAGGAGAAACAGCGCCTGGCTGTGCAGATCAAAAACATGCAGCGTGCTCCACAGGCTCAGCGGGCCCGTCACATACGCCAGGATCTGCATCAGCGTGGCGGCCACGGCCACCACCAGGCCGCAGAGTTCAAACAGCCTCGGCTTTTCAGAGAAGATGAAGAGCAGGTGCCGCATGCCGTCCCGCCACGTGCGCAGGTGCGCCACGCGCCCCTCCGGCCCCTTGCGCAGGCCTGAGGGAATCTCCACCGCGCGCGCGTTTGACTTCAGCGCCTTGATGAGCAGCTCCGAGGCAAACTCCATGCCGTTGGAGCGGATCTGCCACGTGTTGAAGGCCGCCTTCCGCACGCAGCGGAAGCCGGAGTTGCAGTCGGAAAGCCGCCCGTGAAACAGACGGTTGATCAGCCACGTCAGCACCGGCGTGCCCAGCCAGCGGTGCAGAAACGGCATGGCCCCGGGCATGATGCGCCCGGTGAGGCGGGAGGCTATGGCCATGTCCGCATCCTCTCCGCAGGCCGCGGCATACAGGCGTGCGGAGTCGCCATACAGGTAGGTGTTGTCAGAGTCCGCAAACATCACGTACTCGCCCGCGCTCGCCTCGATGCCCGCGCGCAGCGCCGCGCCGTAGCCGCGCTCGCTCACCGGCACCACGCGGCAGCCTGTGTCGTGGGCTATCTCCCGGGACCGGTCCGTGCTGCCGTTGTCCGCCACCACGATTTCATAGGGCACGCCGCTGGGCGCCAGGCTCTCGTTCACCTGCCGGATGCAGGACTCCAGGGTGCACTCTTCATTCAGACAGGGAAAAACGAAGCTCAATGCCGGGGCGGAGCCGGTAACTTCTTCAGCTCTTTGATATGTTCCGAGTACAATCATGTTAGTGACGAACTAAATCACATGCCATGCCGAAGTAGTAAACTTTATATTTTATACTCCACCCCATTTCAATCGCCTCACCCAGACTATAACACGACCCTAAAAAAACGCGTTTCACCAGGAGAAACCCACCATTCATCATCCATTTGCTGAGATAAATCAGGTCAAATCTCATCCATTTACTGAGATACAAAGAGGGCATACACGCATTGAAACAAAACCCGATCTTTGGAGATATTCCGTCAGCCAGAAGGCCACACCTTCACTAACGCCAGTTAGGTTCATCCATCCCAATTTGTTACTAACCGTACCTTTTAGTTATATCTCAAACACATCCAAACAACCCGCATGCGTTACGCCCTGACCAAGTTCCTCACCTTTTCCCCCGAGAATGTCAGCGTGGAAATCTACTGGGCGCTGGGCTTTATCTACCTGGCCCTGGTGGTCACCACGCTTCTCAGTGTGTTCTCCCTGCGCTCCCGCCCCCTGTCCAAGGCGGCCTGGTGCATCATCATCCTCGCGCTGCCCGTGGCCGGCATGGCGCTGCACTGCCTGCGCTGCCTGCTCACGGCGGATTATCAGTTCCTGAAGCAGTACGGCCTGTGTTCGGCAAAGCCGCACTTCTCCACGGAAAACAAGAAGAAGAAGCCCCCGGCGGGAATGAAGCCGTCCGCCAAACCCACACTCATCTGACCTCATGCATCTCCGGAGACTCCGCACCTGCTTCACCGCCCTTCCAGCACTCCTCCTTGCACTGGCGGCCATGCCCGCTGCGGAGCCGCGGACGACTCCCGGGAAGACCGCCGCGGAGCCGGATCTCCCCCGCCCTATCGCCAGCGAGGCCGGCTACTTTCCCACCCTGAGCGAGAGCGCCCTCCTCCGCGGCCCCAGCAACTCCAGATCCCTCGGCGGAGCGCTCAACGAAGAGGAAGGCCCGGACCTCCGGAAACAAAACGCCACCGGGCTGTTTCCGTATGAGGACTCCAGCCCGAACTTCTACCAGCGCAATCAGAACTTCTTCAAGCCCCTGGACCACACCCTGGGCTGGGCCACGGCCAACAATGCCCTGACCTATGAGCTGGACTCCTTTGACAACACCTCATTCACTCTGGACGGCCGCCTCGGCTTTCTGACGCGCCAGTTCGCTCCGGAACTGGCCATGCTGAAGGCCGGCCCTTTGTACCTGGATGTGCTGTGGCTGGGCACGGGCGTCGTGTGGTCTGACTACAACGGGTCTCAGAACACCTTTGGCACCACCCGCAGCAACCGCGGAGACGGCACCATCGCCTACATCGACGCCGGCGTGCGCGGCCTGCTGCGGCTCACGGACACCATCTACTTCAGTGTGGTGGGAAACATCATGTATCTGCCCATGCAGAACAAGCTTGCCCTCCGCTTTGGCAACGGCAACACCGCGGGCCTTTTGACCCGCCTGAACTACAGCGAGACCTTCGGCGCTTGGGATCTGCTCATCTACGATGAGTTTCAGGCCCGCCCGGGGCTGAACTACTACGGCCAGCTCAGCAGCAGCGGCATCGACCGCGCGGGGCGCTACTCCTTCGGCTTTCAGTCTCAGGGCAGCTCCAATCAGTTTTACAACGAGAACTACGTCATCTTCTACAACAAGCTGGCCCTCACCGCCACCCGCCTCGTGTTTGACAACCAGTGGCGCTTTGGCTTCGGCATCGACCACACGGACTTCTGGCGCACCTTCTCCTTCAGCAACCACACCAAGCGCGAGCACATCGGTTTCTGGCTGGGCTATGAGGGCTCCGTCATCCCCTTCGCCCCGCGGCTGACCTACGACATCCTCTCCTACGACTCCTACCGCACTTTGTGGCACCGTGCCTTTCTGGACTTCACCGGGCGCCTCACCGAAAACATCAACTGGGGCGGCCGCCTGGGCACGGCCCTCTCCTCCGGCGGAGGGGCGCGGCAGAACAATCCCTTCCTCTGGCAGATCGACCTGGACCACACCATCACGCGCAACACGCGGCACTGGATCCGCTTTGGTGAAAACATCTTTGACAATCCGCTGACCAATGAGTCCCTGCTCTCGCGCTTTGTGGGCTGGGGCATTGACCAGCGGCTGGACCGCCGCCTCCACGCCACCGCCTTCCTGCAGTATGCGGACTCTGAGGTGGCGCTGCCCAGCATGCAGCGGCGCAGGCGCTCCAGCGCCGGGTTCACGCTGCGCTACCACCCGCTGGACTTCACGCAGATCATCGGCACCACGATGTATGAGCGCATCACCCAGGCCGGGCCCGGCGGGGATGTGGACCGCTGGCTCTACCGGCTGGAGGTCACGCAGCAGCTCGGCCTGCGCCTCACCGGAAACCTGTTTTACCAGTATGAGGACCGCTCCGCCGCCCAGAACGGCTTCAGCGAGCACGTCATCGGCATCTCCCTGCGCCGCTATTTCTGATCTCCTGCCCCCGGTTTTTATTCCTTTGAAGTTAGAAGTCCACCCTCCACCCCACGCACCCATGAAAGCTCATCGTCATGCCGCCACCTCCCTGCCCAGCCTCCGCACGGCCTCCGTGCTGGCACTCCTAGGCCTGTGCGCCACGCTTTCCGGCATCGCCGGGGATCCCAATCCCAACCCCGCACCGCCCGCCACCATGCAGACCAACAAGGACGTGCCAGCGGACTTTCACAAATACTTCGGCCAGCGCATCAACTCCTGGCGGGACCGCGAGCGCCAGATCGCCAAGCTGGACATGGACGCCGACATGAATCAGGACGGCATGATTCAAAACATCGATCCCGCGGACAGCGGTGCCTTTGAGGCCACGCCGCCAGGCCTCATCCTCGGCGTCGGGGAGCTCTCGCGCTTCATCATCCGCCTGCTGCCCTACCGCGTGGACTTTGACGGGGAGGTCGTCGTCACGCTGGAAGTGGAGGGCATCAACCGCGGCGTGAAGAGCGGCGAATACGGCAGCCTCAGCGAGGAACTGGCCTCCATGGGCCACATCCGCGTCTGGCGTGACAAGGATAAAAAAGTGCTGCTGCTGGACTCCCGGGATCCGGCGAAGCGCAGCGTGGAGTTCACCACACAGTACAAGACCTATCCCTACAACCTGCCGCTCACCGTCCCGCGCTATGTCTTTGTGGAAGGCGTCACGCCCTCCCGCCACTTCACCGGGGACATCCGCCTGCTGTGCACGGTGTCCCACCGCGGCACCAAGACCATGTCGCGCCAGGCGGCGGCGGCACAGGCGCCCGTAACCTCCGGCAAGACGCCCGTGCCCGTGGAGGAAGAGGGAAAAACCGTGAACATCAAGAGCTTCCGCACCAGCTTTGACCACATCCTCATCACCGTGCAGGACAAGCCCCGGCACAAGGAATTCATCAATAACAACAATGAAGGCGTATGGGTGCCGCCGCCGGGCACAAGTTACTAACTTGGATAAGTGGTGAAGCCCCCGCTTATTTGCACTGAACTATTCCGATTTTGTGAATCATAACCACGCCCCCCACATGATCTTGCATCTTTACTTTTCGTGCGGAGGTTCACTGGCAAATGCACCGTTCTCAAAAATCCTCCTTCCTCCTTTTTGTGACCTCCAGCCTTCTTCTGGCCTGCTGCTGCTCCGGGTGCAGGAACACCGGCTCTCTCATCTCGGGTGATCTACCCCCCATCATCCACCGCCCGGACGCCGCGGCCGCCGCACCCGCTGCGGAGGTGTTTGCCGTCGGGGATAACCTGGAGCTTTTCGTCAAAGAAGACGCCACTTTAAACAACACCTACCCGGTGAGAGAAGGCGGCTACATCGTCATCCCGCGCGCGGGCCGCATCCCCGTCGCAGGACTCTCGCGTGCGCGGGCGGAGAGCCAGGTGAAGGAGGCGCTGCAGCGCACGCAGCTCACGGAGGCCACCGTCCTGGTGGAGCGCACCAGCAAGAAGGCGCTGCTTTCAGCCGCACCCGGAGCCTCCACCGCCGTGCCCAAGATCATGGTTTACATCACCGGTGCGGTGCCGCGCGCGGGCACGCATTTCATTCCGCTCTCAGAGAGCGGCCGCCCGCTGGGCGTGTACGAGGCCCTGCTGATCACCGGCGGCCTGAACCGCCTCGCGCAGGATCAGCGCGTGGAGATCATGCGCGCGGACTCCTCCGGCCGCAGGCACCGCGCCGTCATCAATCTCAAGCAGGTGCGGGACGGCACTGCGGATGATCCTCCCGTGGGGGATGGAGACATCATCCACGTCCCGGAAAAAGTGTTCGGCTTCTGAAGCCCGCGTCTTCCGCACCCCAGCCCTTCCCTTCCCACCACCGGCCATGCCCTACAAAAAGAACCAGCCACCAAAAGCTGCCAGGCTCGATGGAGCCTCGCTGGTGCGTGTGTTACTGAGTTATGAAGACCACTGGCGGCTCATGCTGCTGCTGTTTGTTTCAGGGCTGCTGGCCGGGCTGGTCATGTACGTGTACGCCAGGCCCACTTACACCTCCACCTCCCTCATCCGGGTCAATCAGTATGTGGACAGCTCCCAGGTGGCTCAGGGCGGCGGCAAAGACTACCTGCTCATGCGCACCCTGCTCCAGCAGCTCAGCAGCGGCCCCATGATCCTGGAGGCCGCCAGGAGCCTCGGCATGGCCGGAGAGAAGACCACCTACAATGAGCTGCGCGCCGCCTCGGTGCCCGCCGTCCGGATCGAGCTGCTGGACCAGAACAACATCGAGATGGAAGTCAGCGGCTTCTCCCCCCGCGTGGTGCGTGAGCTGCCCCAGGCCCTGACAGACGTCTATGAGCAGAACAAGGCTCGCCTGCGCAATGAGTACCGCGACAAGGCCATCAAACGCTATGTGGACGAAATCGCCGTGGTCAGAAACAAAGTGGCGGAGCAGTTGGACACCCGGCTGAAATTTGAAGAGGAAAGCTCCCTGGCCAGCGCGCAGATCGAGCTCGAGCGTTTGAGCAATGTGCCGGTGGACCTCGTGCGGCAGCGCTACCGCAAGGAGGAAATGGAGCGCGTGCGCACCATCCTGGAAAAACAGAAGGCCTCCCTCGGCGTGGTGGGTCAGCTCGCCCTCCTCACCAACCTGCCCAAGGTTTCTGACGATCCCCTCAGCTCAGGCAGCCTCGTGCGGCAGTCCAGCGATCCACAGAGCACCCCCTTCAGCTTTCAGAGCCCGAACACCAAGAGCACCTACACCCAGGTCGTGGTGCAGCCGGACATGGTGGAAGGCCTCGAGCCCTGGCGCGATCTTGAAAAGAAAAAGCGGGAGCTGGAGGAGACCATGCGCCTGGCCCGTGCCAAGTATCTGGATGACCACCCTGAAATGATCAAGCTCAAGGAGGAGCTGCGCAAGGTGACCTCCGCGCTGGATCTGGAGCTGGACGTCGCACGCAAGGCCTTTGACCTGGAGTGCGCGCGCGTCGCGGAGAAAGTCGTGGAGCTGGAGTCCAAGCTCCCCGCCTATCATCAGGCCACCAAGACCTTCGACGACAAGAAGCTCAGCTACGACCTCATGAAAAAAGGCCAGCTCGCCTGGGACAAGGCCTATGAGCAGCTCAGCCGGCAGATCGAGCTGCTGCAGTTCGGCAGCGACTCCGGCAGCATCAATCTGGAATTCTGCGGCTTCGTCAACATCCGCAGCGAGATCCCGGTCTCCCCCTCCAAATCCCAGCTCGCCATGATGGGCTGCCTGCTCGGCCTCGGCCTGGCCGGCGGCGTACCCTTCCTGCTGGGCAGGCTCGGCTCCACCGTGACCAGTCTCAATGAGTTTGCAGACAGCCTCGGCATTCCCGGCATCGGCATTGTGCCCCTGTCCAGCCCGGACGTGCTTGAGGAGATCAACCGCTCGCCCACCATCGGCGCCACCACGCCGAATGCCCTCCTGGAAAACTTCCGCCTCATCCGCAGCAGCATCATCTTGAACAAAGGCCCGAAGGGGGACGCCCGCGTCATCATGGTCACCAGCGCGCGCCCCAGCGAAGGCAAGACCACCGTCGCGGCCAACATCGCCTGGGCCTTCTCCTCTCTCGGAGACCGCACCCTGATCATCGACTGCGACCTGCGGCGCGGCCGCGTGCACGAGACTACCGGCTGCAGCAACCACCCGGGCATGACCGATCTGCTCACCGGTCACGCCACGCTGGAAGACTGCGTGCAGAAATCTCCCGCGGACCACCTCTGGCTCCTGCCGCGCGGCCCCGTGGTGCCCGGCACCACCGAACTGCTCAACACGCCCGTCTTTGTGAAGATTCTCGAGAAGCTGAAGTCCGACTACGACCGCATCATTCTCGACACCCCGCCGGTGCTCGGACTCAGTGAGACCGCCTTTCTGCAAAACCATGCCGATGGCGTGGTCATGGTGGTGAAAGCCGGTGCCACACCGAGAAAAGACACCGAGGACGCCTTCCACACCCTCGGCAAGCTAGGCGCCCACTTCTACGGCCTGGTGCTCAACCGCGTGGACTTCTCCAAGCGCACCAACCACTTCAACTATTACTACTACTCCTCCAGCTACTACGAATCCAACTGGGAGGACACCGCCCTCGCCGGCAAAGCACTGGCACCACAGGTTTAGGAGGGCGGGCGCCAAGCTCATCAGGCGCGTAGCGAAGCTCTGGCGGATCGGGAGCATCCTGGTCCCGCTGCACAACGCCTCGCAAAGCCCGGCGCCACACGTGCATACCTCCGGCACGCGCCCATGACCTGGGAAGGTTTTTGCGGTGATCCGCCCCGGTGGCTCCCGCTCGCCAGGCCTCGCTTTACCACCGGCTCTGCATGATCCTTCCAGATCTGCTGCGCGCGTCAGGCCCGTCACGCGCGCGCATTCAGGAAGCCTTCTCCCCTCGGCCACCCACCCTCAAAGATTCACCAAAATATAGGCCCACACTTCCAGGACTCCATACACGAGCAGCGCAGCCATGCCTGCATCCAGAATCCCCAGGCGCTTCCACACCGCGCGCGGCTTTCGGCTGCCTGATGCGGAGGAAACCTCCGCATCCTCATCAGCCTCCACCTCTTCAGCCTCACGCATCGTCTCACCTTCCTGCACGGCAGCCTCGCGCGCCCAGCGCAGACGGTGCACGGCGGAGGCCACGGCGATCAGCAAGTAATACTCTGTGTGGTACTCGCGGTTGATCATCCAGTTGGAGGCGGCATAGGCCAGCACCAGCAGCAGCGTGGCACGGCGGCAGCGCTCCTCGGTCTCGTCTTCAGATTTAAAAAACGCCATGCTGCGAAACGCCGTCCACAGGCCCAGCAGCCAGAAGAACAGCCCATAGCGCCCCAGATCCGCGCCGATCTGTACATAGCTGCAGTGCGTGGACTTCGGCTCCAGGGTCCATGAGGTGCCTTCCAGCCACGGGATGTAGGCCAGGAACTGCTTCCAGCCCACGCCAAAAGTGTTCTGCTCCATGGCCGTCTTCGCCATCTCCCACGCCATCAGGCGGCCCATCACGCCTTCATCCGCGCGCAGGTCTCCCATCTGGTCCATGCGCGGCAGAAAGCTCAGCGCGCCCACACCTGCTGTCAGCGCGGCGGCCACCACCAGGATCTGGATCCACCGCGGCCGCCCCACCACAAAGACGAGCATCGTCAGCCCTCCGCCCACCAGAAACGCGCCTTTGGATTCCGTCTCCCACGCGCACCAGCCCGCCAGCGCCGCATACGTGGGAAACCAAACCATGCGGTCCCAGACCGTGCCGCGCCAGAAGATCAGCACATAGCTCAGGGGAATGGCCGCCACCACCGTGTGCGCCAGCGCGTTGGGATTGTCCGCCATCCACGTGCCCAGCGCCAGCCGCCCGAAATACGAGTCCGTCACCGCCTTTCCCAGCGTGATGTCCACGCCCACCGTCTGCAGCACGCCCAGCGTGGCCAGAGACACCAGCAGCACATTCCACGCCTTCAAATATCCCAGCACGTTCTCCCACGTGGAGAGCGACTGGCTCGTCAGGTAATAAAACACGACGAGGGAGAACATGCCCTTCATCGCATCTGCCTCCGAGGGTGCGCTCCAGACCACATAGACGTAGAAGGCCAGGATGGCCCAGTCATGCGGCGTGCGCAGCCACCCGCGCAGCGGACTGCGCGAGCCCTGCCCCAGCAGCACCAGACCCCACGCGAGCATGATGGGGCGGATCACATTCACTCCCGCCATGCCGGCGATCCAGTCCTGCGGCCGGATGTAATAAAAAGCCAGGAACACCACCGCAAAGCGGAAGCTCCAGTCCGTGCCCGCCGCCGCGCTGGCCTTCTCCTGCTCCTCATCGAGCTCCAGCTCCAGCTCCCGCCCCTCGCCAGCACTTGGCGAGGCCGGCGCAGCGATGCTCTGTGAGGAGGCCGGCATGGCGGGCGCGTGCTGTTTGCTTACTTTCTCATCTGCAGCAGTTCATCGGAGAAGCCCTTGCGCCTCCAGAAGGCCTGCGCGCCCTCGTTACCTGCCAGCACCTGGATCTCAATGGAGCGTGCCTTCCCCGCCAGCAGCCATTGCTCCAGCGGTGCAACGAGGCGGCCGGCCACACCCGCGCGCCTCCACTCCGGAGACACATACACGTAGCTGATCTCTCCCACAAATCCGCCGCCCAGATGCGCGGGCAGCATTTTCAGATGCCCGCTGGCAAAGCCCACGAGCCTGCCGCCGGCCACCGCGCCGATCACGTGATACACCGCCTCCGGCAGGCGCTCCAGAGCCTGCAGCCACAGATTCTCCCCACCGGCCACCAGCGGCAGGCGCAGCCCCTGCGCGCCGAAGTCATCAAACATGCGCTTCAGCAGCGGCGGCACCTCCAGCCAGTGCGGACTGCTCTTGTTCAGATCTTTGATCTCGATTTCAGACAGCGGCTCCGCACCTTGGCTGCCCGCCGTCGTGGATTCCACCACCGTTTCCTCCGGCAGATTCAGTGCGCTGAGAATGATCTTCGTCAGTCCGCCCAGCGTGGCATACTCCGCTGGATCGTGCGTCATGAGGTCTGGAAACACGCCAAACTTCTGCTCCACCTCCGCCAGCAGGGCCACCAGGCCAAAGGAGTCCACCAGTCCGGCGCCGATGATGGTGCTGGCATCATTCACCTTGGCAGGATCGGCCCCGGTTTTTTGAATTAGAAAGGCGCGTATCTCTTCTTGGATGGTGGCGGTGTTCATGGGGATGGAAGTTGTTTGGCTAAAGTGTTGCGGTCGGTCTTGCCGTTGGAGTTCAGAGGCATCGAGGCTACAAACTGCAGCCGCGTGGGCACCATGTAGGCCGGCAGCATGGCCGTAAGTTCTTCGGTCATCTTCAGCACATCCTCCTGCGTTCCCGTGCCTTCCACGAAACCTGCGATGCCTTCCACCATGGAGCCGTTGCGCGGCCAGCCCAGCGCCGCCACCGCGCGCCCGCCGCAGACTTTGCGCAGCGCGGACTCCACCTCTCCCAGCTCCACGCGGTGCCCGTGCACCTGGATCTGGCTGTCCAGTCTTCCCAGGTAGTGCATCACCTTCGCTTCGTCCGCGCGCACCAGGTCTCCGGTGCGGTACCACACCCGCTCATCCGGCCAGTCCTTCAGCGTCACAAACATCTCCGCCGTCTGCGCCGCATTGGCCAGGTAGCCGCGGGACACCTGCGGGCCGGACACCCAGAGCTCTCCCGCCTCCCCCGCACCGGCCTGCACGCCGTCTTTGACGATGGCGGAGAGATGCCCGGGAAACACCACGCCGATGGGCACCACATCCCGCCCCGCACACTCGCGCCCTGGCTCTGTGAACTCATGCGCGGTGATGGCGATCGTGGCCTCCGTGGGGCCGTACAAATTCCACAGCGCGGACGCGGGCGCCGCCGCCTGCCACTGCACCGCCAGCGCCGCGGGCAGCGCCTCCCCGCAGAACAAGCTCTGCCGCAGCCCCGGAAACACATTCGCGCGCAGCAGCCGCAGGCGCGACAGCAGCGCGGCCGTGGACGGCACCGAGAACCAGTGCGTGATGCGCTGGTTCAAAATGAAGCGCGCCGGCGCCATCATGTCCGCCGCCGCGGGCACGCACACGCAGCCTCCGCACAGCCACGTCACAAAGAGATCATGCACGCTCAGGTCAAACGTCAGCTCAAACATCTGCGAGGCCCTCTCCCCGGGCCGCAGGCCAAACGCCTTCGTCGCGTGCTGCAGATACGCCAGCAGATTCTCCCGCGTGATGCCGATGCCCTTCGGCTTTCCCGTGCTCCCGGAAGTGAAGAGCACATACGCAAACCCTTCATGCGCCGCGCCCGCCTCCGCGTGCGCCGCATCCGCCGCCAGGTTGCAGACCGCCACCGCCGCCCCGTGCGGCAGCTTCGCCTCCGTCTTTTCGCTGATCTGCAGCCCGGCCTCACGCAAAACCCCATGCAGCAGCGCCTCATGCCGCGGATCGTAAATGACACAGCTGCATCCCGCCACGGAGATCATCTCTGCCAGACGCGCCGGTGGAAATTTCACATTCAGGGGCACATACGCACGCCCGGAGAGCACGGCAGAAAGCAGCCCCAGATACATCGCAGGCTCCCGCCCGCCAAAGATTCCCACCGGCCCCGCAGGCAGATCCCGCATCCCCTCCGCCATGAGGCTGGACGCCGCCTCCATCGCCTGCAGGTAGGACATCTCTCCCTCCGCAAAAGACAGCGCGGAAAGCTCCGCGTGCTCGCAGAAATTTTTCGTCAGGGTTTCTCGAAGCATAGTCGTCAATGAGCCGCTTCTTGCAGCGCGGCACACAGCGCGCGGGTGAAGATGACGGCGCCCGCGGCATCCAGATGCGCTTTGTCAAAGTAGTGCGCGGCATCGATGCCGGGCACCGTGCGCAGATCAATGAATGCCGCGCCCGCTTCCGCAATCGTCCGCACCCGCTGCGGCGGCACCTCATAGCCGTTCAGATTGGGCACCGCGACAATGGCCGCCTTCAGGCCCTTGCCGCGGAGATCCTGCAGCAGCGCACGCAGCGCCTCGGAGGTCGGGGCCTGCGTCCTGGGCGCCTTCGTGTGCGCGGCGGCGTTCTTCTCCGCCTGGCTGACCATCTCAAAGAGCACCTCGCGGTTATGCGGCATCAGCACATCCATCACACGTCTCGCCACCCGCTTGCGGGAGGCATAGGAGAGCGAAGCCTCTGCCGCGAAAAACTCCAGCCTCTCCTCCGCGCCGCTGAGCTGCCGCCACGCGCAGTCCCAGCTGTCCTCCGCGCTCACGTAGTAGCTGGCCAGCAGGCGCGGATCCAGCTTTCCATCGTCAAAGTGGGAGGCTCCGCCGCAGATCACCACCAGGTCCGGGCGGCAGCCGGGCGCGGCAAAG
Source organism: Prosthecobacter sp. (assembly GCF_044227185.1). GTDB lineage: Bacteria > Verrucomicrobiota > Verrucomicrobiia > Verrucomicrobiales > Verrucomicrobiaceae > Prosthecobacter. Next base: position 31,270 of record NZ_JBGAFO010000019.1, read on the forward strand.
TATCTGCGCCACGCCCAGCGCCAGGCCACGATGTTTCCGCCGTCCGGGTAGAAGAAATAAGACTTCACCGCGCGGCCGTATTTCACCCGGAACTCTTCTTCCAGCACTTTCGCGTCAATGCCGCGGCGGATGGATGAGTTCCCCATGAAAAGAATCTTCAGCACGCCCGGCAGCGCCTTCGCATCCTGCGTGATCTCCCCGGCCAGCCGCGGCGCGCTGCGGATGTGGTCCACATCCACAGACAGGCGCCGCTCATTCAGCCGCAGCACCACCTCCGTGCCCAGCAGCAGCAGAGCCAGGGAGAGCAGCACCTTCCACTCAGGGCCCGCCAGCATGCCCGCGCCTCCCGTTTTAGAACTGGAAGTAGATGAATTCATTCGTGTTTTCCGGCGGCAGAAACCAGATCATGAGCAGCATGCACGCATACACCGCGGTGCGTGCCGGCCACGGCGCCTTCAGCAGCGCCAGCGGGTCGTTCCGGCTTTCCATCCAGCATTCAAAGAGCATCAAGGGGGCCGCGAAAAGCAGCAGCTGCGCGGCCCCGTATGAAACCAGCGGCGTGAAGGTCCAGTGGGACCCCAGCGCCGCAAAACACTCCGCCGCCTGCGTGATCGAGCTCGCACGAAACAGGATCATGCCCACGCACATGAGATGAAACGTCAGCAATATCCACGGCATGCGCCGCAGCAGCGAAGTGCCGGGCCGCGGCTCGGCAAACCACCCCAGCCGTGTGAGCCAGAGCTGCGCGCAGAGATAGACGCCATGCAGCAGCCCCCACGCAAAATACGTCCAGTTCGCCCCGTGCCACACTCCGCTGGCCAGCTGCACCACCAGCGTCACCGCATACACCTTGGCCAGGCCCTGCAGAAAGGTGCCGCGCATCAGCGGCATGAAAAAGTAGTCCCGCAGCCAGGTGGAGAGCGTGATGTGCCAGCGCTGCCAGAAGACCTGCGGAGACGTGGCCAGGAAAGGCATCTTGAAGTTCCAGCTCAGGGTGAAGCCCATCCACCGCGCGATGCCCTGCGCCATGGAGCTGTAGCCGGAAAAATCACCATACACCTGGAAAGCGAAGGCATACGCACCCAGCAGCACCTCCCAGCCGCCGCGCTGCTCCGCCGGCAGGGAAAAGATGTGGTTCACCACCACCGCCAGGTTGTCCGCCACCACCACCTTTTTGAAGAGGCCCGCCATCAGATGGTAAAAGCCCTCCGCAAACGCATCCGCAGTCAGCCGCGGACGCGGTGTGAAGAGCTGCGGCATCAGCGTGGATCCACGCTCGATCGGGCCCGCCAGCAGTTGCGGGAAAAAGCCGCAGAACAGCGCATAGTCCAGCCACCGCTCCACCGGCTGCGTGCGCCGCCGGTACACATCCATCACATAGCTGATGGTTTGAAACGTATGAAACGAGATGCCCAGCGGCAAAATGATGTTTCGGATCCAGAACGGCACCTCCCAGTGCTGGCCGAAGAGGCCCGCAAGCTGGCAGGTCTCCCCCGCAAAGAAGTTCAGATACTTGAAGACAAACAGCAGCCCCAGATTCGACACCAGGGAGAGCGCCACCAGCGCCTTCCGCACCCCCGCGCGCGACTCCCGCCCCAGCTGCCTGCCGATGACATAGTCCACACTCACGAGGTACCAGATCAGCGGCAGAAAGCGCCAGTCCCACCAGCCGTAGAAAAAGTTCGTGGCCAGCAGCAGCAGCAGGTTCTGCCCCTTCATCCCCAGACGCCAGTAGACGCTGAGAAAGACCGCAAAGAACACCCAGAACGTGAGCGTGTGAAACAGCATGCCGGCTTAGCTTAACCCCTGTGTGAAAATCTACTGACCGCCCGCCCCCACCTCCGGAGCGGAGCGCGGGCCTCCGAGCCCGCAGCGCTCCGCAAAGGCATCCCACCCCGCTTTCTCCATCTCCTCATCTCCGCGCTTGGTCATCCCTCTCACCACGCAGCGCGCCCGTGCTTGCCGCCTGGCGGAAGAAATCACGAAAGCCACAGGCGTCTGCCACCTGCTGCGGGCTCGGAGGCCCGCGCTCCGCAGATCTTGAGGCGCGCCATGCAGCATTGTGGTGGTTTTCATCACAGCAGCCCTCTCCGCTTCCTCCAGCCCCTCATCTTTTTCGCGGCTCCCGCGTGCCTCATCACTTGGCCGCACCGTCGCGAGCAGCACCGCTGCCCTCAGCCGGGTTCACATGTTTCACCGCACCGCCCGAGCCATGATGGGAGAAGACACGGCCGGGATTTCCCATCACCACACCATTCTCCGGCACATCCTGCAGCACCACCGTGTTGGCCGTGATCATGGCGCCGCGGCCCACCTTGATCTTTCCCAGCACGACGCATCCCGGCCCGAGGAAAACACGGTCGCCGATGACGGGCGCGCCACGTTGCTCTCCCTGCCCGGCCAGTCCCAGCGTCACGCCATGGGAAAGGTTCACCTGGCTGCCGATCTCGCAGGCGGGATTCACCCAGATGCCGCCCCAGTGCTCAATGAGAAACCCGGGGCCGATCTGGCAGGAGAGCGGCACGCGGATGCCATACTTGAGCCCCAGTCTCCCCAGCCAGAGCAGCAGCACAGGGTAGAGGCTGAACTTCAGCAGCGCATGCTGCCGCATGTGCCTGCACAGCCGCAGCAGCGCCACGTAGCGGTACGTCGGCACGCGCACAAATGCCGCGATGAACGCGGCGGCCCCCTTGCGCCCGTCCAGGCGGAGGAGGTCGGCCTGCAGCACTGACCACAACGAGTTCATCATCGGCTCGGCCCTCACATAACGCCACACCAAATCATACCACATCCCATCACACCGGGCCGCCGGTCAGCGGCAGGTTCTGACCGGAGACGTAGGCGCCGCCATCGCCTGCCAGGAACACCGCCAGCCGCGCCACATCCTCCGGCACCGCCAGCCGGCGCAGGGGTACGCGGCGCGCCTCCACCTCCTTCATCCGCAGCGGCACATTCGCCGTCAGGTCGGTGATGGTCAGGCCGGGAGAAATCATGTTGGCGGTGATCTGGTGCGGCCCGAGTTCCGCCGCAAGTACACGCATCATGCCCGCCAGCATGCTCTTCGCAGCCACGTAGGCTCCGTGCTTCCCCTGCGGCGTGCCAAAGAGATGGGAGCTGCCGAGAAAAATAATGCGGCCATGGCGTCTCTGCATCATGCCCGGCGCCGCGGCCTGCACCAGCTCCAGCGCCGCCTCCACATGCACGCGCGTGCACGCACGCAGCTCCTCCAGGGGTGTCTCCACCAGTCCGGTGGTGGGCAGTGGCGGCGTGGCCGCATGCACCAGCACATCCAGCCGGCCATGCCGCCGCAGCACTTCACTTGCCAGCGCGGCGCCGCTGCCCTCCACGCTCAGATCCGTGGCATGCGTGGTGGCGCTGCCGCTCTCCGCTCGGATCTGCTCCGCCAGCAGCTCCGCCTCCTTCATGCCGCGGTGGCAGGCCACCGCCACCTGAAACCCCGCCGCTCCCAGCGCCCGTGCGATGCTGGCGCCGATCCCGCGCGAGCCGCCCGTCACCAGCGCCACGCGCGGCACGTGCGCTGCTGAGTCCGCATCGCTGCCGCCGCCCACCCTTGCCGCCCTCTTCACACGGGCCGCGCCGTTCATCACCCGCTCTCCCTTTTCATTCGTGGCGCGCAGCAGCAGGCCCAGCGTCTCCGCGCCGGCGGAGACAGACTCGATCTCCGCCTCCACCAGCAGCGTCTCCCCCACGTAGGCGGGCTTCAGCCACTCCATGCTCTGGCTCATCCACACCGCTCCCGGCCCCGGCACCTTCATGCCGATCAGCTTGGAAACCACCGCCGTCTGAATGGCCCCATGCGCCACCGGATGCGGAAAGCCATACGTCAGCGCCGTGTCTTCCTTGAGATGCAGCGGATTGTGGTCGCCGGAAAAAACGGCAAACGCCTCCACCAGCTGCGGCGTGAGGTGCACCTCCTCACAAAACACCATCCCCGTTTTAAATGTGTCTGGCATGTTCATGTTCACTCTCCCAGTTTTTCCTGCAGCACCATCTTGATCAGACGCACCGAGGTCATCTCCATCGTGTCCTCCGGTGTGAGTGAGATCCCAAACGTCTCCTCAATTCCCATGACAAGGTTCAGATGCGCCACGGACTCCCACCCGGGCGTGTTGTCGGTGGAGGCTTCATCATGAAAGGCCTCTCTGGGAAGTCCCAGGATGGATTCAAACAAAACCGCCAGCTTCTGGTCCAGATCGTGTGTTGTGCTCATGAAGGTGGTGAAACAAGAGTGTGAAGCACAAAGCACTCCGGCAGGGGCCGCGCGGCATCCAGGCTGCGCTCCCACGCGCCTCCGGCCTGCGCCGCGCGGTGGTAGCCGTGCTTCTCAAAAAAATCCGCCGCCGGCTGGTTCCGCGCCGTCGGGATAAATTCTCCGCGCAGTTGCCGGGCGCCCAGCCGCGCCACCTCCCGCTCCACCACGGCCAGCAGCGCCGTCTCCACTCCGCGCCCCAGCACGCGGCAGCTCAGCAGCAGCGTGTCCAGCATCCACACGCCGCCCGCATCCGCACTCGCATCTGGCAGGGCGATCCCCACGCCCACGATTCCATTGTCGCCAAAGCGGTCTTCCACTCGCGCCCACACGGCCACCGCGCCTCCAGCCATCATGCGCTCCAGCTCCGCCGTGGTATGCCGCCGCGTGGTCAGGTTGAACTGGTTCGTCTTCCCCAGCAGCTGCACCACGCGCGGCAAGGTCTCCTGCGTCACTGTGCTCACAGTCACCTTCATCTCCAGACTGCGGATGAAGTCTTCCAGCGAAGCCGCGCCGCCGCGCAGTCCCGCGCGCGCCTCCTCCTGCGCATAGTATCCGGCGCGCAGGCGGTCTTCTTCAGAGAGCACCGCGGTGTCAAACCACCCGCCCTCCTCCAGCGCGCGGCCATAGTCCATCACATGCTTCGGCACGGGCACCACGGCCACCTCCGGAAGCTGGCTGCGCACCCAGTCGCGCTCCACCGGATTGTCATCAAAGAACACCAGCGCATCCACGCCGAGCTTCAGCTTCTGCGCGATGCCGCGCAGGCTTCCCGCCTTGTCCTGCCAGTGCACCTCAAACGCGGCAAAGTGCTCCCGCTTCAGCAGGCATGCCGGATGCTCCGCCAGCACCTGCAGCACCTCCTCTGCATTGTTCTTGCTGGCCGCGGCCAGCAGGATGCCACGATCCCGCAGCGCCAGCACGCGCCGCTGGAAATCCACGAAAACATTTCCTGGATAGTCCGGCCCCAGCGCGATGCCGCCCATCCCCGCCTCTCCCAAAATGCCTCCCCACAAGGTGTCATCCATGTCCAGCACCAGGCATTTTTTCGGCGGATGATACACGGCCTGCAGCCGCCGCGCGATGCGCCGCGCCACGGCCTCCAGCGCATGCGCGCTCAGCGGCGCGCGGGCCAGCCATGCCATGCGTGCATCCGTCCACGCGTCCGCCCCCGCCTTCACCGCGGCGGCGGCCACATCCACCAGCACCGCCTGCGGCACACGGCGGCACAGCGCCGCCATGTCATCATTGAGCTGCTGCCAGAAGGACACCTGGGAAACTTCCAGCAGCGCATCCTCCTCCCCCGCGGCCAGCCACTGTGGCAGGGCAAAGTTTCCCAGCAGCACCTTCGCCTTCGCATGCTGCGCCAGCACCTGCCGCACCAGACCCTCCATGCGCCTGCTCAGCGCCGTACGCGCCTGTTGGAGATCTTCGGGGGTCTGGCGCAGAAACTGCCACGCCAGCTCAGGCATGAGATCCTCCACCCGCGCCAGGATCACCACCACGTCCGGAGCTTCACGGTAGAGCTCGCTTCTAGCGTCCATGATCTGCTGATCAATCTGGCCGTAGGGTCCCGCCCACACCTCCAGCCCCAGCCCTCTCTGCGCCGCCTCCACCACCAGGCAGGGCTTCATCAGGTCCACCGTAAAACTGGACAGCAGCGCCAGGCGCAGCCAGCGCAGCGCGGGAGATTTCTCCCGCAGCACGCCGGCAGCCGCCTGCGCATATTCCGCGCGGGTCATGGCAGGATGAAAATCATTTCGTTGTTTAAAAAAACCGCCGCCGCATTTCACGCGGCGCTCGCCGTGATCAGGTCCAGCGGAAACACCCGCGGAAAGCGCGCGTGCAGCTCCGCATACGCAGGCAGCAGCGCCGCGCGGTCCTCCGCATGCGCCAGCACCGGATGCGGACGCCAGTGCGGCAGCGCCAGATCCCGCGTCCACGGCCGCCCCTGCGCCGCCGCATCCACGCGCAGCGCCTGCTGCACTTTTTCCAGCGTGCGGTGGCAGGACACATTCTCTCTGGCCCACGACGCGGAGTCGAGCCGCGGTCCGCGCCTCAGCAGCTCCATGTAATCTTCCGCCAGATGTCCTGGACGCAGCCGCATGCCGGTGCGCTCATTCACATGCGCAGCCGCCCCGATGCAGGCATCCTCCCGCACCGCCAGCGCGCAGCCTGCAAAGAGGGACTCCACCAGCGCCACGCACCCGCCCTCACGGCGGCTCAGCACCGTGGAGATCCTGGAGTCACACTGCAGCCGCGTCACTTCCTCGATGGAGATGGACTGGCGGATCTCCAGCTCCTGCGGCACACCGATGTCCGCGGCCAGTTTGCGGATGTGCTGCTGCGTCACACCGCCCTCATTCTGCCCCACCAGCACGATGCGCAGTTGCGGAGGCATCCGCGTCAGCGCGTGGAAGAAATCCCAGTGCCGTTTGAAGCCGCCCCAGTTTGCCACCATGAGGATGTCCACCGTTCGTTCACTCCAGGGCTTGGGCTGGTAAAACTGCGCATCCACCCAGTCGCACGCCAGGCCCGGCAGGCAGCGCAGCCCGGGGTGAAATTCCGTCAGGCGCTCACGCTCCGCCTCGTTTGCGGGCTGGATCCAGAAGCCGTCTGGCAGCAGCGCGCAGCCCAGGCCCAGCAGCGCGTAGTCCGTCGGGCACCAGCTCGCGGCAAAGAGGATTTCATAGTGCTCCGCCAGCCAGCGCAGCTCCGCCGCGGGCATCAGCAGCAGGCGGCAGAGATTGTATTCAAAGTAGGTCAGCAGCACGCCTTTCTCCCCCGGCGCCCCCGGAGCCTTCAACACCACGGTGCGTGTCAGAGCAGGTTGTTTTTTGACCACTTCCGGGAGGCGGGAGCGCGCGCGCAGCGCCGCGCGCCAGACCGTGTCTCCGGTCCCTTCCCCCGCGGCCTGCAGCGCCCGCAGCATGGGTCTCCACGCCGCCGCCCCATCCGCCAGGCTCACCGCGCGGGAGAGCAGCGCCAGCCGCGTGGAGCCGCGCCGTGCCACGCGCGCGCGGCACCACAGCCCGCGTGCTGCCCACGTGCGCAGCGCGCCGGAGTAGCGCGCCCCATCGGCCAGCCTCCGCCACATCATCTGCATGTCTTTTGGCTTCATCAGGCTTCGGGAGCAGGCGCGGGGAATGCCGCCGTCTTCTCAGCGGCGAGGTTCCAGCCCAGTGTGTTCAGCACCTCGGTGTCAAAGCGGTCCAGCCAGATCAGCGGCGCCTTCAGCACAAAACCAAACAAGATCTGGCATGCGAGGATGAGCGGCCTGCCGAGAATCCACGGCATCCTTTTGCGCCGCAGCAGATTCATCGTCCAGTGCAGGTTGTACGCCAGCAGCGTGAAGTGTCCGCCCTGCGGCTCCGCCTGCTTCACGCTGAGCCCGGCCTTTTCAAACAGCAGGCGCAGCCCCAGGTGCGTGAAGTTAAAAAAGTTGTACGGCAGGTTGTGCATCGGGGAGGACTGCGGCGTGGTCAGAAACAAATGCCCGCCCGGCTTCAGCACGCGTGCCATCTCCGCCACCACGCGCTGCGGCTCACGCACATGCTCCAGCACCTGCGTGGAAAGCACGATGTCATAGCTGCCATCCTCAAACGGCAGCGCGGACACATCCGCCACAAAATCCACGCCGGGCCCCGCGCAGAAATCACAGGTGTGCAAAGTGGCTCCGGTGGCCAGCAGCTCCTGCCGCAGGTACTGCTCCGGCTCACGGCCGGAGCCCGCGTCCAGCACCTTCATCCCCCGCCGCATCAGCGGCATGGCCTGCCGCCGGATGAACTCATGCACATGCCAGCGCTCCACTTGAAGACGCTCGTGCAGTCTGGCGGGCAGCAATGTTTTTCCGAGAGAGGCCATGGCGCTGAAGGGTTATTCCTGTGCCGCGGAGCAGGCGGCAAAATTATCAAACATTCCGCGCAGCGGCTCATTGATGCGGTCGATCTGGAAGCGGTCCATGCCGCGCCGTTGCTCCCCGCTGAGCCCCCACTTTCCAGACTCCCATGCCGCCAGCAGCTCCTCCAGCCGCGCGGCGATGTCGTCAGGATCATTCAGGTTCGCCCAGTGCAAGCCCGTCTGCTGCAGTACCTCCGCCACCGCGCTGCCCGGCTCCGCCAGGCCCAGCACCGGATGATCAAAGGCAAAGGCCTCCATCAGCTTGGTGGGCAAAAACATGCCCCCGTATCCCGGCGTGTCGATGATCAGCGTCATGTCGCTCACGGCGATGCGCCTCTGGCATTCTTCAAAAGACACACCCGCCTGCAGCCGCAGCACCTCCCCCACACCCGCCGCCTTCACCTGCGGCTGGTAGCATGTAGTATCAACCCCGATGCACGTGATCTCCAGCCGCCCGGCTAGAAACTGCCGCCGTGCCATGCGCCGCAGCGCCTCGATCAGGGTGTCCGGGCTGCGCATGGTGGGGTAAAACGCCCCCGCATGGATGAGCCGCAGCGCGCGCCCTGCCGCCGGCGGCGGGTGCAGCTCCCGCAGCTCCGGGCTCAGCGCCTCATAGCCATGTGGCACGATGTGCACTCGTTTATGCCACTGCTGCGGGTACGGGCTCAGGATTCTCCGCGCCGCCTGCGCGCATACAAACACCAGCGCGTCCGCATCCCGCAGAATGCGCCGCTCATAAAAGAGGCCGATCCACCGCTGCAGCGGCCGGCAGCGCATCCCGCCGCTGATCCACGGATCGCTGAAATGCGCCACCCAGGGCAGCCCCGTCCTCTTCTTCAAACGCCAGCCCACCACATTGCTCACGTGCTTCGTGGCGCGGGAGTACAGCACCTGCGGCCGCCATTCCCGCACGATCTCCTCCGCCCGCGCCGTGGCAGGAAACATCCACGGCAGATAAATCTCTGGCAGCACATGGCGCCCGGCCCCCACCACGGCCAGACGCCCCAGGCGTGGAAACCTTTGCACCAGCAGCGCCTCCGGGCTGGGCACACGATCAATCATAATCTCCGTGGGCAGTCCGCGCAGCAGGGAGGCATCCAGCGCCTGCGTGGCATGCGCCTGCGTGGTGGTCAGCACTCGCACCTGAAAACCCGCGCGGTGCAGGTACTCCCCATTGATCTTCACCAGGCTGGACTCCGGCCCGGCGGTGGGCGGAAAATTGTGGGAAATCAGCAGAATCTTGGGGCCCGCATTCATCCGTCATTTCCTTCGGGTGAGCCGCTGCCAGATGGCCGCGCGGTCCTTCTGCTGCAGCGCCAGCAGAAAGAATGACAGCGTGGAGCAGAGGGCAAAGACCGCCCCGATGCACGCCAGGTTGAAATAATCTGAGCGCACCTGCTCCCGCAGGCCCCACACGCACAGCAGCGGCAGGGAGATCGTCTTCAGCGCGGGCCAGATGAGGTGGCCCAGCAGATACCTCCAGGCGGACATGTCGATCACTTTGGAAACAAACAACGGCACCACCAGCAGCCGGGACACCAGCATCTCCAGCGCCAGCCCGCCCACCACGCCATGCACGCCCCACCAGTACCCAAAGATGAAGCTGAGCACCGCACTGATGGCACCGCCGATGAGCGAGAGCCGCGCCAGATAGTCCGACTTGTTCAGGCTGTAGAGAAGATTGTGCGCGGGATACTGTGAAAAATGCAGCGCATAGGGCAGGGCCACGATGAACATGACATGGCTGGCGTCCTCCAGCTTCGGCCCCACCCAGCGGTGGAAAAACGCCGGCGCCAGCCACGTGCTGCCCAGCACCGCGCACGCGGCAAAGGCGGCCGCCCATTCCGAATAGCGCAGAAAGCATCTTTTCAGCCCCTCGTTTTCCCCCGCTCCGTGCAGATGGCTGAAGATGGAAAGCACCGGCCCGCCAAAGATCGCGCTCACCACATCCTGCAGCATCGTGATCAGCCTCATGCCGATGGAGTAGATCGGCACCGCCTCCAGCCCGCGGTGAAAATTCACGATCAGCGGATTTGACTGCATCCGCAGGGACTCGCCCACAGTGATGATGCTGATCGTCCCCGCAAAGCTCCGCATCTGCCGGCGCAGTTGCGTGCGCTCCCCGTCCGCCTTCGTCTCCACATGGACGCCTGCATTGATCCGCCTGGAAAACAGGCAGAGCATGCCCAGCTCCACCGTCTCGCCCATGGCCTGCACCACCGCCACGCCAATGACGCTGGGGTTCACCTTCAGCAGCCAGATCAGCACCACCGACTGCATGAACGTCCGGATGATGGAGGCCGAGGCGATGGCATCATGCCGCATGGCTCCGCGCAGCAGCACCAGGGGCAGCCGGAAGAAAAACCGCGCCGCCAGCGTCAGCAGCACGATCGCCAGCGCGATCTCCACCTTTGACTGATCCGGTGTCACCACCATCAGTCCCACCAGATACACCACCAGCGGCGAGCACAGCAGGATGATGCCTCCGATGCGCCGGAAGTACTGCCGGGCGATGCCAAGCACCTCCCCCTGGCTGGCCGCATTGCCCGCACCGATGGCGAAGGCGGTGAAGCGCGACGCGGAAAACGTGATGCCCAGATCCAGCAGGCCGCAGTAGCTCGCCACAGACATCACCAGCAGCCACAGGCCGTAGCCGGAAAGGTCCAGCCCGTGGATCATCAGCGGCGTGATGACGATCGTCACCGCCATCTTCAGCGCCAGGTCCGTCACGTTCAGTGCCGAGCCCCGCAGCAGTTTTTCGACATGCTTCATCGTCAGCAGCTCAGGCAAGCTTGGCACCACGCCCGGTCTCTGCTTCCAGAGTGCATGCGTCGATCATGAATTTGCAGGCCCAGTTGATGTACTGATAGCGGCAGTACTGCCCGGAGATGGGGAAGGAGCCCTTCACCGCGCCGCGGGTGTGCGCGGGCCCGTCCAGACGCAGCGTGCGCCGCACAAACGCGTTCGATTTCCGCGCCGCCGTCAGGTACTCCTCCCGCCCCGTTTCTTGAAACAGCAGCAGCCAGCACAGGGATATCTGCACCGAGCCCGTCAGGCAGATCCAGCTCACCGTGCCGCGCCAGTTTTCATCCAGTTGCCCGGGCAGCGAGCCATTGTCGTGCTGCGCCCGCAGCAGTGAATCTGCGGTGACCATGGCCGCATGCAGCAGGCTGGCATCACGGGAAAAGAGAAACCCCTCCAGAATGCCGCGCAGCGTGTACCCGATCGTATGCGTCAAAGGCGCCGCGGCGTCTCCCCTGCCCAGCCCGCAGTCAGGATACCACCCATTTTCATGCTGCTTTCCGGCCGCCCAGCGGATGTTCCGCATCCCGGCCTCGGCAAAGGATTCATCCCCCGTCACGCGGGAGGCCTCCAGCAGCCCCCAGGCCACGTGAGTCTCCCACACATGATCTCCCGGAATGGCAAAGGGGTTTGGCAGCCGCCATGCGCCATCCGGGTCCTGCATGCGCACCAGCCAGCGCGCGGCATTTCCCAGCGCCTCCTCATACACGCTGCCAAAACAGCGCACACCGGCGGCCAGCCCAAATAAAATCTGCCCGGTGTCAAACACCACCGGCTCCAGCGGTTTCGAATGCCGGTGGCTGCCATGAAAGGCGCCGGAGGGCAGCTGGATGGATTTCAGCCAGTCCAGCATCTGCTTCGCGGCGGGGCGCAAGGCGGCATCCACCCGCCGCGCCGCATGCTGCAGCAGCGTGGGCACGATGTAGCCTGTGGTCTCAGGATAAGAGGGCGCCCAGCCCGTCTGCACGCTGTAGTGGCGCGCCACTCCTCCATCACGTGAGGAGGAGTTCCGCTGCGCCTCCAGCAGCCAGTCCAGCCCCGCATCGATCGCGCGCTGCGGCCCGGGATCCTCCGGCAGGGCGCAGGCATGGTCTCTGAAGAACACCGCCTGTGCTTCAAGGGTGTCCGGCAGGCCGGCCCTCCATTCGCCAAGCTTTCGAATGAACCCCTTCAGTGTGGCACTTATTTTCATACGCTTTGAATCCGGCTGTGCAGTCCTATGCTATGCAGATGCGATGCTGTGCATCGCTTGCGCGGCTCCTCTGCCGCGTTCTCCCCACGTTTCCCTCACAAAGACTCCGTCCATCTCGATCGCCCGCAGATCGTCGGCAAAACTGATCGGCGCCAGGATCGCCGGCTTGTAGCCTGCCTCCGCATACCGGCTCAGCGCCGCCAGGTAATCCGGCGCGTCCTGGTAGATGCCCACGCACGCCAGCTCTGACATCAGCAGCGGGATTTCCCCCAGGCTGCGTGCGGCTCCTTTGAAAACTTCCAGGTCATAGCCCTGCGTGTCCAGCTTCAGCATCATCGTCCGCACCCCCAGCCATGCCTTCATCTCCTGCCACACGCCATCCACCGTTTTCACCGGCACGCGCAGCGTGCGCACGATGAGGTTGGAGTCGTGGTACTTCTCCGGCTGACCGCTCTCAGGCTTGAGGAAGGAGCTGAAGACATCTCCTGCCATCTGGTGAAAATTGAGCTCGCTCTCTGCGGCCCCGAGAGCATAGGGCTCCACGCGCCAGCGCTCATCCTGCGCCGCCAGCTCCGTGAGCCGCGCCACCAGCGCCGGCAGCGGCTCAAACGAGACGATCCACCCTTCGTAGCCGAGGCTTCGGAGCATCTTCGCAAAGCCGCCGTCGTTCGCGCCCACGTCAAACACGCAGTCAGGCCGGTGATGCCGCAGCAGCCTGCCCAGGTGCGTTTCCAGCGACACCGCCGCCTTCGTCTCTGCCGCCATGCGCGTCAGCTCCCCCAGCCGCGTGGTCCCCACCAGGGAATAGCCAAAGCGCTTCACGCACGCCTCCAGCACTTTTCGCAACATCTGTTTCATAATTCAAACACGGCTCATGCCGCACCCCGCCGCCGCGCGGTCCAGCACAGAAAAAGCGGATCCATTCTGCCCTCCCGGTAAATCCCGCGCTGCACCTCCACACGGAAGCCCTCCCGCTGCAGCAGCTCCGTGAGTTCATCCGCATCAAACCACTGCTCCCAGTCGCAGATTTCCATCTTGCCCAGGCTCGCCGCGTTTTTGTCGATGATGAGCAGCGTCCCGTCCGCGGCGGTGATGCGCGCCAGCTCATGCACCGCGGCACGCACGTTCACCGCATGCTCCAGCGCCTCGATGCAGAAGACATAGTCCGCCGCGCCATCCGGCATTCCCGTGGCCAGCAGCGAGCCCTCCCGCACATGGATGTTCTCCGGCAGCAGCCCCAGCATGGCGGTGGAAATGTCAATGGCCCAGGCCTCGATGTCCGGATGCCGCTCCTTCAGCAGCTTGATGAAGCGCCCCTTGCCGCAGCCCACGTCAGCCACCACCGGCATCGCATCTTCCTTCAGCAGGCTTTCCACCACCGCAAACCGCCCGTCCTCAGGTTGAATGGAATGCGGAAACAGCGGCGCGGTCCGTTCGAAATTGACGCGCAGCCGCTCGTGCAGCGCCTCCAGAAACGCCGCCACCGTCTGCGCATATTCTTTCCATCCCCGGGCGTCATAAAGACGTGCGCCAAAACCATGCCCACGTGAAATGTGTTTCAGAAACGCCCGGAAGGCCTGCTCCCCCAGCTCCCACTCCCCGCAGCGGAACCACAGCGCCGCCATCTCCAGCGTGATCAGCGGGCACAGCCGGCCCGGCTGGCTTGAGGTCGCATACCCTCCATCTTTGAGCTGAGTGCCGGCCACACTGATGAGGCACTGCCTCGCCGCCTCACTGTACCCCGCGTTCATCGCACGCGCCGCTTCCTTCAGACAATAATCGATCCACTCATCAGCCTCCATCACTTCCACCTCCCCAGCCTGCGTCGGTGGGTCCGCGGGCAGATCCGCCAGCCATTTCCCCAATTGCGCGGAGCGTGCATGCTCCCCCCACAGTTCCAGAGCCGCCTGGATTCTCCGCGTGGCCGCGGGATCACACCCGCGCAGGCTGCTGTCCGCGGCTATCCCCCGCCCCTCCAGCGTGTGCGTATTGATCCACTCCAGCGCCTGATTGAAGACTTGCAGGGAGGCGGAGCTCCGCGAGTAGCTCAGCCAGCCACGCTCCCTGAGGCGCGCGGTCACTTTGTCAAAGAGTCGCATCTTCATAGCACAGGTGCGGGCACGGACGCGCTGCGCCCCCGCCGCTTGGTGAGTTGCCGCCCGCACTGAATGGCAGGCACTTCGATCAGATGATGCAGCACGAAAGAAAGTCCCAGCGTGAGCGCGAGAGCCACGAAGAACAGCCCCAGCGGCGGCACCGCCAGCCACCCCAGAAGCGCCATCTTCCGCAGTCCGATCAGGATGGGATAATGCAGCACGTAAACCGCATAGGAGAGATCCACCCCGAGCCGCGCCTGCCACCGGTTCAAAGTAGCGCGGAAAGGCCCGCAGTGGCTGGCACAGGCCACCAGGCCCGCGGCGCCGAAGGCACACGCATAAAAGCTCACCCACACCGGAATCAAATGGCGGATGGAAATGACGCAGTAGAGCAGCCCACTGCCCGTGCCCAGCCACCCCCAGCCGCTGCGGGACAATGAGCGCCAGAACTCCTGCGGCACCCGGCACAGAAACACGCCGAGCCCAAACTGCCCCAGAAACGCCGCCGTGCCTGCCACGTGCTCATGCAGCCAGCCGCTGCCCAGCACCAGCGCGCCCAGCAGCACCAGTGCGCCCTCCCAGCGCATGCGCAGCAGCGCCCAGGCCAGCAGCGGAAACACCGGCGCCACCTTCGCCTCCGTCATCAGCGTCCACACCGGCGGATTCGCAAAGAACGACTTCATGCCCGGCGCCACCAGCGTCGCCTGGAGCACCCACTGCCGCCACTGCAGCCCCTGTCCTTCCAGAAAGCTCGCACGCAGCTCCGGCGTCTGCGCAAACCCGCCCGCCTGCTGAATCCACACCATCACTCCCAGGGTGAAAACCAGCGCCGCCCAGTAAAGCGGATACAGCCGGAACACGCGCCGCACGCCAAAATTCACATACGCCCGCGGCGAAGGCGCCTCCCGGCTCAGCGACAGTGCCAGCACATAACCGCTGAGCACGAAAAACAAGGTCACCGCCCCCTTGGCATCCAGCAGCCCGTTGCTCAGATAGAAAGGCAGGTCCAGCCCAAACATCACATGAAAGTGGTGGCCAAAAACCACCAGCGCCGCCATGAGGCGCAGCGCATCCAGCGCCAGGATGCGTCCGCGAGCCGCCGCAGGAGATGTGGATTCCGTCATCAAACGTCTGGGCTCAAAAGATTACCTGCCCGCATGAGACAAGGCACGTGCGATGGCTTCTCCCGCGCGTCCGTCTCCAAACGGGCTCTCACACCCCGCCAGCCTCTGGGAGTGCGCTTCATCTTCCAGATAATGGCTGGCCCGCTCCAGGATGCGCTGCACATCCGTGCCCACGATCTCCGCACAGCCGGCAGCAACGGCTTCAGGCCTCTCCGTGGTCGTTCTCAGAATGAGGATCGGTTTGCCAAAGGATGGCCCCTCCTCCTGGATGCCTCCGGAGTCCGTCAGGATGAGCACGGACTTTTTCATGCACCATAGCAGCGGCTGGTAGTCCAGCGGCTCCACCAGGGAGATCTGGCTCCGCCCCGCCAGCCTGGCCAGCACCATCTGCCTCACCACCGGATTTGGATGCACCGGAAAGACGATGTGAATGTCTTCAAACCGCTCGGTCAATGCCAGCAGCGCATCACAGATGTTTTCGATCGGCTGCCCAAACGACTCCCGGCGGTGGCACGTCACCAGCACCAGCCGCGCGCCCTCGGGCATCTCCAGTTGCAGCCCCTCGGGCGGCATCTCCGGCAGCTTGTCCTTCATCCACAGCACCGCATCCACCACGGTGTTCCCGGTCACCACACTGGACTCATCGCCGATGCCTTCCCGGCGCAGGTTCTCCGCCGCCGCCTGCGTGGGCGGAAAGTGCAGGTCCGTGATCCGGCTGATGAACACTCGGTTGATCTCCTCTGGAAACGGAGAGAAGCGGTCCTGCGTACGCAGCCCCGCCTCCACGTGCGCCACACGGATCTTCCGGTAAAACGCCGCCAGCGCTCCGCACATCGCCGTGGTGGTGTCTCCCTGCACCACCACCCAGTCCGGCTGCTCCTGCTCATACAGCGCGTCCAGAGACGTCAGCAGGCGCGCGGTGAGTGATGCCAGCGACTGCCCCGGCACCATGGTCTCCAGCTCCACGTCCGGCTGCAGCCCGAACGCCGCCAGCGCCTTCACCCCCATCTCGCGGTGCTGCCCGGAAAAACAAACCCGGCACACCACATCTGGGGCCGCCTGCAAAGCCAGGATCACCGGCGCCAGCTTGATCGCCTCCGGGCGGGTGCCAAAAACACAAAGAACCTTCATAATGAGCCGCGCGTGTGACGGTGACCGTCGATCCCATGCCCCCTTGTCACATCCCCGGATGACATCAAGCTGCCGCCATCGGTGGACATGCAATCCAACGCCGCGCTTTGATAGTGATTCCGGTCGATAGCAACCAATCTTCTGCCCTAGACTTACCCTCATAAATTCACCGCGCTTTGAGTTATTTCGTTTGGCATACTAAAGCGCAATTATTGCAGGATAGCTTCTCACCCGCTTAGTAAGCCGTGATTAGTACCCGGATAACTTCAGACTCCTAAGTCGCGAGACCGAGACTGTATCACCGGAGAGAAAAAATTGCGCAGCGATACCACCCGTCGAACGCAGACGACCAACCGGAGCGGACCTACGAGCCTGCAGCAGGTGGCAGGCACCCGCCCCCTCTCTTCATCACTCCCGCCACGCCGCAAACACGAGCGCGCCGTGGAGTGAGAGCGCCGAAAAGACTGCGGCACACTCAGAGGCCCGAGCTTCCGGGCTGCGTTTGCCGCGTCGGAAGCAACGGATTCTTGAGGCATCCTACCTCGCCCACCACCCTCCCCTCAGGTCACCGCCTGCCGGTAGATCTGGCGGTACCCCTCAGCCATGGCATCCATGGAAAAGCGCCGCACCACGGTGTCACGCGCGCAGGCTCCCAGGCGGCGCAGCTCGTCCGTATTCGCCAGGATCTCACGAAGGGCGCAGGCCATGTCTGCCGCCGTGTTCATCTCAGACAGACAGCCATTTTCACCCGCGCGGATCACCTCCGCATTTCCACACGCGGAGTGCGCCAGCACCGGCACTCCGCACGCCATGGCCTCCAGCACTGCATTGGAAAGCCCTTCGATTTCCGATGGCGCCGCGAGAAGATCCATCGACCGATAATAAGGCAGCAGGTCATCCTGATGCCCCGCCCAGCGGATGCGTGCCGCCAGCGGATGCGTCTGCATCGTGTGGATCAGCGCCTCCCGCTCTGCTCCGCCATCGCCCACCACCAGCAGCTTCAGGCCCGGATGCTCCGCACCCAGCAGTGACAGCGCATCAAACAGCAGCGCATGCCGCTTCAGTGCCACGAGCCGTCCCACAATGCCCACCACAAACTCATGCGGGGCATGCCCCGCCGCGCTGCGCTCCTGCGAAGGAGACACCGCCGGACGGAAACGCTCGCAGTCCACGCCATTGGGTGTCACCACCACCCGCCGCTGCGGATCCAGGCCCAGGCTTTGAAGATTGTCCCTCACACTGGAGGAAACACCATGAATGGAACGGCAGATGGAAAAAAGCAGCCGCCGCTGCCACAGGCGCTTCAGCGTGAGATCCTGCTTCTGCAGCTGGCCATGCTCCCCATGCACGATCGGCAGCGTCCGTCCTCCCAGACTGGCCAGTGCCGCATAGATCAGCGTGCCCAGATTGTGGCTGTGTAGCAAATCCGCCCGCGTGGCCTTCATGTGCCGTCGCAGCGCCCGCGCCGCCTTGAGGGAAAAGCCCCTCGTTTTGCCGACCACCACCACCTTCTCCGGCTCCGGCATGCGCGCGGCAAATTCACCCCGGAAGCGCAGGCAGGCGGCGTGAATGTCAAAGCCATGGCCATGCAGCCGCCGCGCCACGTTCACCACTCCATTTTCCAGCCCGCCCGGAGCCAGGGAGTCCACCACATGCAGCACCCGGATGGTTTCCACGCTCATGATCTCAAGCGTGCAGCGGCTGCCTGAATGCGGTGATCACATCCTGGTACAAACCCGCCTGATAAGTCTGGCCGCCATCCTGCCACTCCTTGAAGGAGGCGATGATTTCAAAGCCGCGCTCCTTCAGGAGCTTCAGCATGCTCTCATGCGTCACATTGCTGCGCCAGCCGCCGAGCGCTCCGCCCACGCTGCCATGATGAAGAATGCCCACGCCGCCCGGCTTCAGCACACGGCGGAACTCCGCCGCGTATTTCTCCACCTCTGCCTGGTTGATGTGCACGAAGACATCAAAACTCCACAGCACATCGATGGAGCCGTCCGGCACGCCCTGGAGATCGCTGCCTGACCCCACTGCAAACCTGGCCTTGAGCTCGTGCGCAAATTGGCGGCGGCACAGCTCCACACAGGACGCCGAGATGTCGATGCCCACATACTCCGAGGCACGCGCTAGCAGCGGCACCGTCCAGCGCCCGCCGCCGGGGCCGATCTCCAGCACGCGGCTCCCGCAGGGCACGTGCTTCTCCAGCACACAGTGAATGACAGAAGCCTTCCACTCCTCCGAGGGGCTCCACTCTTCACCTCCGGCGCTCCAGTCCCAGGCTTCCCAGATGGCCTTGTTAAGTGCGGAGCTGTTCATGCCGGGCAGCCGCTTCTCCCGCCGCAGCCGGTCCATGGTGTTGAAGGCCCTTTGCGCCAGCGCGCTGTGGACGTAGTAGATGCCAAAGGCCAGGCACCAGCGGGCTCCGTTCTCTTTCACAAGGAGTCTCAGCAGGCGGGCCTTGTGGGTCCATGCGATGCGGCGGCGGTTTCCGATAATGTCTTTCATGCAAAGGTCATCTCTGGCGGGCTCATGCTGAATCGCACACCACGCGCCCATGGTCAATGCACCGCATTCCCAGGAGCAAGATACGTCCAGCCTATGACAGATAAGGCAGTGTCTATGTTACTCTTGTTAAACCAAAGCAGTTGTTTTTTGAGTATGGCTCATCTCTAATGAAACTAACTTCATGAACAAAAATGCAGCCGCACCAGAGTTCGACCAGTACGCCTCGAACTATGAGGAGTATCTTCAGCACGGACTGTCCCTGACCGGGGAAGGCTGGGATTACTTTGCCGCGGGCCGCGTCAGTTGGCTGCGCAGTCAGTTGGACCGCCGCGGGCTGAGCCCTGCCTCCTGCCTGGACTTTGGCTGTGGCACGGGCGCCTCGTGCGGGTATCTGCATCGCGCTCTTGGCCTCCGCTCCTATCTCGGCTTTGACCCATCCTCCGCCTCCATCGCGCAGGCGGTTCAGGCCACCTCCTGGCAGGGCGCCAGCTTCACCCATGCGGCGGACGGCATCGCGCCGGAAAGCATGGACCTGGCATTCTGCAACGGCGTCTTCCACCACATCCCGCCCGCGCAGCGCATGGATGCCCTGCGCTTGATTTGGAGGTCTCTCAAGCCAGGAGGCGTCTTTGCTTTTTGGGAGAACAACCGGTGGAATCCCGTGGTGCATTACCTCATGAGCAAGGTGCCCTTTGACCAGGATGCGCGGATGCTCTTCCCCTCCCAGGCACGGCGCCTGCTGCGCGCGGGCGGCTTTAAAGTCTTGAGCACAGACTATCTTTTCATCTTCCCGCGCTCCTTGAGCTTTCTCCGGCCTCTGGAGCCCGCGCTCTGCAAGCTGCCGCTCGGCGGGCAGTATCTCGTGCTGTCTCGCAAAGAATAGGTCAGCCAGTAAGTCAAACGCGCCTCCTCCCGCTCCCGTGCCCCCGCCCTTGCTCATGTCCGCGCCCGTTTCACCTCCTCCCGCGCGCTGGACCTGGGCCGTCTTTGCCGCCTGTCTTTTACTCTCTGTCATCCACCTCACCACCAGCGGCGCGCTGGACTCTGATCTGGCGGGAGACCCTGACGAAGCAGCCCACGCCGTGACCGCGCTCATGCTGCGGGACTACTTTGCCGGCGGCTGGCTGCAGCCACCCATGCGCTTTGCCACGGCGTACTATGCGGACTTCCCCAAGGTGGCGCTGGGCCACTACCCGCCCGGCTGGTACCTCCTCGGCGGCCTCTGGCTGCTGCCATGGGTCTCCATCAAAAGCCTGCTCATCCTGCAGGCCGTGTATCTGGCCGCCCTCGGCGCGCTGCTCTGCCGGCTCGCCTCAAAGTTCACCTCCCTGCCCGCGGCGGCGGTGGCCGGGCTGCTCGTGGCCGCCATGCCGCTCACGCTGAAACAGTCCCAGTTTGTCATGTCAGATCTGCTTCTGGCCTGCCTCTGTCTGCTGTCAGTGTTCGCCTGGGCCTGTTACCTCCATGAGCCCACCGTGCGGCGCGCGCTGAGTTTTGGCTTCATCGCCACCGCCGCCATTTTGACCAAAGGCTCGGCCCTTGGGCTCTGCGCCGTTCCCATCGTGGCCACCATCCTCACGCGCCGCTGGGCGCTGCTCGCGCGCGTTTCCTGGTGGCTTTCCGCGCTGCCCGTGGCGCTCAGCGCCGGCCCGTGGATGCTCTACTCCTCCAGGATCACCGCGGAAGGCATGTCCCACCAGTCACTGGGAGCCTTTCTGCAGGAGGCCGCCGCCTTCTATGCCACCGCGCTGCCTGAAGTGCTTGGCTGGCTCTTTGCCCTGCTGGCACTGGCGGGTTTGGGCGGGCTTCTCCAGCTCAGCGGCAGAAACTCCCGCCATGCGGGGCTGGCCGCGGCGCTCTGGGGGCTGCTGGTGGGAATGGCTGCCATCATGCTGCTGGTGCCCGCTGGCACGACCACGCGTTACCTTCTGCCGCTGCTGCCCGCGCTGCTGCTCGCGGCCGTTCTCACGGCAGACCGCATGTGCGCCACACTCTCCACCTTGCGCTGGCCGGTCTTTCTGCTTCTCGTGGCCGGCGGCTTCGCATGCGTGGCGCAGTGGCCGGAAAAACACGTCAGCGGCTTCAGCGCCGCCGTCATGCGCGTGGGCATTCCACATCCCCAGCCGGATGCCCGCTCCGAAAGCTGGCTCGTCGTGTCAGACCCACGCGGCGAGGGCGCCATCATCGCCGCCGCTGCCTTTGCCTGCGGCCAGCGCTCTCCCTCTCCTCTGCGCGTCTGTCGTGGCAGCAAGGAGCTCGCTTCCAGCGACTGGCTGGGCCGCGGCTACCAGCCCGCATTCTCCACCGCGCCGGAGCTCCTCCGCCATCTCGACACCCTGCGCGTCAGCCACGTCTTTCTGGATCTCTCCGTGCCCGAAGAAAAGCGCCTGCCCCACGACAGGCTCCTGCATGCGGCCCTTCAATCCGCGGGCCCTCTCTGGCGGCTGGACTTTCAGCAGCCCGTCTCTCGTATCCACGGGGAAACCGGCCTCCTCTGGGTGTATGCGCGCACGCAGCCTCCCCCTGCCGCACCAGCGCAGCGCGGCCCTGCCTCGGCCGCACTTCACCACCGCACTCCACTTCCCCCCACGCCCTGTCATTTCGCGGCGGCGCCGGGCATTGATTCCACATTATGAATGTTTCCGTCTTCGGCCTCGGATATGTCGGCGCAGTCACCTCAGCCTGCCTGGCGGAACAAGGACACCGCATCACCGGCGTGGATGTCCACGCCGCCAAGGTGGACGCCTTCAATCGTGGTGAATCCCCCATCATCGAGCCTGAGATCTCCAGCCTGCTGCATCGCGCCCGCAGCCAGCACCTTCTCTCCGCCACGGAGGATGCCCGGCAGGCCGTGGCAGACACAGACGTCAGCATCATCTGCGTGGGCACACCTTCGCAGAGCACCGGCATCTTAAATCTCGACTACGTGCAGAAAGTCTCCTCCCAGATCGCGCAGGCCACCCGGGAGACGCGGAAGGAGCACATCCTCATCTACCGCAGCACCATGCTGCCCGGCAGCACCCGCCGTCTGGTGCAGGATCTGTTTCATGACCTCTGCCACCCAGGCCGGGTCCGCGTGTATTACTGCCCCGAGTTCCTGCGGGAAGGCAGCGCCGTGCAGGACTTCCGCACCCCCTCTCTCGCAGTCATCGGCACGGAGGCGGGCCACGCACCCGCGGATCCCTCCATGGCCGCGCTTCTCGGCGGCCAGCCCGCCGTGCTCACCTGGGAGGGCGCGGAGATGATCAAGTATTCGTGCAACTACTTCCATGCCCTCAAGGTGGGCTTCGCCAATGAGATCGGCCGCATGTGCAAACACCTCGGCGTGGACGGCACCCACGTCATGGACGTGGTCTGCGCGGACACCCGGCTCAATATCTCCCGCTACTACATGAAGCCCGGCAATCCGTTTGGCGGCTCATGCCTGCCCAAGGATGTCTCCGCGCTCCGCTCCTTTGCACGCCATGCCAATCTCAGCCTCCCCCTCCTGGAAAACACCGCCGCCACCAATGCCGCCCACCAGGAGCTGCTGCTCCATCTCATCGAGGCCAAAGGCAGCCGGCGCATCGGCTTCCTCGGCCTGGCATTCAAAGCAGACACCGACGACCTCCGCGGCAGCCCCATGGTGGCCGCCGCGGAGACTCTCCTGGGCCGCGGCTGCGAGCTCAGCATTTACGATCCGCAGATCAATCTCTCCCGCCTCATCGGCGCCAATGAGCAGCAGATCAAAGCGCGCATGCCGCACCTCGCGCAGCTCCTCAGGCAGGATGCCGCTCAGGTGCTGCAGTCCAGCGACGTCATCGTCGCCTCCCAAAAGTGCGTGCCCCTCGATCTCCTCCGCCAGCACGCCCACGCCGGCCAGCACCTCATCGACATCAACCGCTGGGACGACCTCCGCACCCTCCCCTGGCACTACGAAGGCGTCTGCTGGTGAAAATATCTCACGGCCCATGGCTCTTTCTCACCCGCCCCTGGCTTGCAGCGGTCTGAAATGGCCCGCTGATTTTTAAAAAAAGTGGAGGCGAGGGGAGTTGAACCCCTGTCCGAATAACCATCGCCCGTAGCGTCTCCATGCTCAGTCTCATCTTTGGTCTCGGTGGGAGCCGGCTTGAGACAGCCTGCCCTTCACCCAGCGTCCTGTTTGATCTCGTCTGCGGCCCGGTCGCCCGGCCATCAGACCAGCCTGGTAGTGGCATCGTTCAGGCTACCAGACATTGCCTGAAGGATGTCGCAGGGCTTAAGCTGCGAGTGCTAGCTCGTTAGAGTTTGCATTTATGTTTTTGATCCGGTGTTTAACGAGGCCAACGAATCATCCTCGGCATGCAGCTCCGAACT
This sequence comes from Prosthecobacter sp., assembly GCF_044227185.1. GTDB lineage: Bacteria > Verrucomicrobiota > Verrucomicrobiia > Verrucomicrobiales > Verrucomicrobiaceae > Prosthecobacter. The sequence goes on from NZ_JBGAFO010000019.1 coordinate 54,628, forward strand.
TAGGCTACCCGTCGAAACCAGTACGCCCCCGTTTTGGAGTGAACGAAGTTAGTGCGGCGCGGGGAGATTGCAAGCAGGCAATCCATGGGACCGCATGCCGTCACGCGGCTCCCTGCAATGCCTCGCCCGCCGGAAGGGCGGCGTTTTTCCGCCTCTGCTGGCGCTGCTGAGCCGGGGCGCTGAGGGCAGGCTGCAGCAAAAAGACATCCGCCCCCCGATATTCATCAGCCGCGCGCGCCGCCCAACTGTGGTCTCCCGCCACCACCACGGCGTTCATCTGGCCAAAGGAGGGCAGCGCCTCCCGCAGGGGCAGGTAGCGCACCCCGGCAGGGTCATCCTCCATTTCCTTCTGGCCGCAGCGCGCCACGTATGTATAGCCTTCCCGGCTGAACTGCCGCGCCAGCGCCGCCACCTGCTCATCATAGTCCGGGGAGTCTCCCACTGAGACCGGCGCAATGATGAGAAAGTTCCGATAGGACGAGGACTGCAGCTCTGCACGAGCGGCTTCACGATCGGCGAAGACCTGGAGGATGGGAGTCATGTCAGGCAGGAGGAATGAGGGTGAATGTGAGAGCTGCGGCAGCGGCGGCGGGCCCGAATGCAGGCCCGCCGGGAGCTGCTTCACCAGTGCTTCGTGTCGCGGCGCTTGATGGGCCGGGTTCAAAATGCTGGAATGCCTGATATTCTTCACAGCCTGCCCCCCTCACAGCCACCGCATTCCCGCCCTCGACATTCGCCATTCGTCATTCACCTTCCCCGCCCTCATGCCTGCAGCCCTGCCCCTGAAACTCCACGACACCCTCTCCCGCACCGACCGCGATGTCACTCCGCTCGATGGCAAGACGCTGCGCTTCTACTGCTGCGGGCCCACCGTGTATGGCCCGGCGCACATCGGCAACTTCCGCACCTTTGTGGCGCAGGATGTGATGCGCCGCGTCGTGGAGGCCGCCGGCACTCCAACCCTCCACGTGCGCAACATCACCGACGTCGATGACAAGACCATCCGCGATTCTCAAAAAGCAGGCCAGAGCCTCATCGCGTTCACGCAAGGCTGGACGCAGAAATTCCACGCCGACTGCGCGGCGCTGAATCTCCTGCCCCCGCACATCGAGCCCTCCGCCGTGGCGCATATCTCGCAACAGGTGGCGATGATCGAAAAACTGGTGGCCGGCGGCCACGCCTACGCCGCCGCGGACGGCAGCGTGTACTTCCGCGTTTCCTCATTCAAGGACTACGGCAAGCTCAGCCACCTGGAAGACCGCGAGCTGCGCCTGGGCGCCAGCGAGGCCGCCAGCGCCACCGACAGCGATGAATACACCAAGGATTCCCTCACCGACTTCGCTCTCTGGAAGGCGCGGAAGCCAGAGGACGGCGAGAATTTCTGGCCCAGCCCCTGGGGCGAAGGCCGCCCCGGCTGGCACCTCGAGTGCAGCGCGATGATTCTCGAATACCTCGGTGAAGATTTCGATCTGCACAGCGGCGGCGTGGACCTGATTTTCCCGCATCATGAGAATGAGATCGCGCAGAGCTGCTGCAGCACGCACGGAAAGTTTGCGCATCACTGGATGCACGTGGCGCACCTGATGGTGGACGGCGGGAAGATGAGCAAGAGCATCGGGAATTTGTACACGCTGGCGGATCTGGCCGCGCGCGGCTACACGCCTGCGGAGGTGCGCTATGTGCTGATCTCCGGGCATTACCGCGCGCCGCTGAACTTCACGATGCACAGCCTGGACTCGGCACGGCAGGCGCTGCAGAAGCTGGCGAAGGCGGACAAGGCGCTGGCGGAGCGCGGACTTCCAAGTCCGCAGCACTCCGCAGAGTCAGGCAACTCCGCCTCCGGGCAGAAAGGTGGCGCAGCGCTTCGCTCACCTGCTGCGGGCTCGGAGGCCCGCGCTCCCGGCCCGTTTGCGGAGGCCTGGGAGGTGCTGCTCAATGACCTCAACGTCCCCGGTGCCATGGGCTCCATCTTCGGCACGCTGAACAAACTGAAGCCCGCCGCACTCTCTGCGGAAGAAGCCGCCGCCACACGCAGAGGCCTGCACTTCATGCTGCACGCCCTCGGCATCACCCTGCCCCCCGTCGCCGATGACGCAGCCTTCGATGTGCCCGCCGAGATCCAGGCCAAAGCCCAGCAGCGCTGGGACGCCAAGCAGGCCAAAGACTGGGCCACCGCCGACACGCTGAGAAAAGAACTCGAAGCCGCCGGCTGGCTCATCAAGGACAGCAAAGAAGGCTTCACCGTCGTGCCGAAGTGATGGGTGGAGAGTCTGCGAAAGCACGAGCGTAAATTGGGAGTGCGGTCGCGCAGTGAGGCACGAACGCAGCCACCGCTTTCGTCGTGCAGGATGGCAGCCGTAGATCACGAACCTTCCAAATGCGGGAGCTGCTGGCTTCTCGCAAACAAGTGAAGCTTGCGCACACCACGAGACGCTCGAAAGCGGTAGCTGCGGTCGTTCCTCCCTCCGCGACCGCAGTCCATATCCTGCTGCGCCCGCCGGACCCAATGACTCTCTTTTTGAGAGCCGGTCCAAGGCAGGGCCAGGAGCCCAGGCTGATGCGCTCATGACGAAAACCTCCCGGCTTATGCAGCCGGGAGGCACCATCGTCATACCAATGACTTTCGATCTCGACTAACAATTAAAAGCTGATGCTCAGAGTCACACCGCCGAAGAGCACGCTCTTGTAGGGGTTGTCAGAGGCACCCGCAGCACGAACGGCACCCGCCAGATTGCCAGTGGTTCCCATGGGGATGTTTCCAGCGATGTACGGGATCAGCGTCGCGCGGCTGTTCAGCTTGATGGGGAAACGAATACCGGTGGTGAGCGCGGTAAAGCCGGTCACATTCGTGGGTCCCGGAGTCGCCCCGCCCCAGGTGCTGGTGACACCCGTGTTTTGGCTTCGCGCAAATTGCCAGGTCATGTTGTGGCCGTAGCCCACGGTGGCGAAAGGAACGATGCTGATGACATCGGTGACAGCGAATGTCGAACTCGCATTGATGTCGAAGTACCACGACGAATTAACGTAGTCATAGTTCGCGCTGGAGGTCAGATCGATCGGCCCCAGTGACGTGGTAAGGCCGAGGTTCACTTCCTGCCCGTCGTTCATGTTGCCACCGGTGGTGCCATTCGGCAGGGCGCCCATGTTGTGATAGTAGCGATACCCCAGGCTGACTGTGGCCGGGCCAAAATCGTGAGCCAGGGAGGCACCCAGCTGAAGGCGCTGGTAGGAAAGATTGCCCACACCACCGAAGTGATCCTGATCCCCGGCAAAGGAGCCGTACTGCGCATCCCAGTTCAAATAAGTATTGCCCGCATGGTCTTCACTGGCACCGCCCATGAGCAGAAGCGAACCGTTCAATCCGGCACGCACCCAATGCTGGCCAAAGTTGAGACCACGCCAGACATAGTTGGTATCATAGCCGATGGAGGCTGTGATGCCGAGATCGTCATTCACGGGAGCCGGGGCGATGGGGTTTTTAGGAGCAGGGGCGGTCCCGGCCACAACGGGAGCGGCGGCAAGCGCGAGAAACCCCAAGGTGTTCAGCAAGGTCTTAAGCTTCATATTTTTTTGATGATTTTATGTAGGATGTTACGTGATTTCGCGTGGATGAACAGTTGAGCGAGAGCAGGGCCTGCCGAAGCAAACGCACTACCCTCCCCCACCTCTAAACCAAGGCCAATTGAGTTTGTGACAGGGTTTCCGCACCGGGTGGTGATTTTTTCCGCACACGAGGCTTGCTAGAGACCGGATGAACGTGAAGTCATGCAGGGCATGGACGCGACAAGCCCGCCGGACTCCCCCATTCCACCCGACACGGACGTGCCGACTCAGCGGTTAACCCCATCAGTCATGCAGGGCATGTTCGCAGCAGTCGCTGGCGGCGTGACGCGTGAGCTGCGCGGCTGGCAGCCGCCCAGCGTGGAGGAACTGCAGAAGATGCTGCCCCAGTACGAGATCAGCGCCTTCATCGCCCGTGGCGGCATGGGTGCGGTGTATCGCGGCACGCAGAAGGCGCTCAAGCGCCCGGTCGCCATCAAGGTGCTGCCGCCCGAGATTGAGGATGGAGACATGCAGTATGCCATGCGCTTCAAGCATGAGGCGCAATCCATGGCGCGGCTCAGTCACCCGAACATTGTGGCTGTGTTTGATGCCGGAGAGACATCCGGCGGCCTTCTCTATTTCGTGATGGAGTACATCGAGGGCACGGATCTGGCGCAGCTCATCGCCAGCGAGAGCAGGCTCGATCTCCAGCGCACCGTGCCGATCATCACCGCCGTGTGCGAGGCGCTCGCCTTCGCGCATGAGGAGGGCATCATTCACCGCGACATCAAACCCGCCAACATCATGATTGACCGCCGCGGTCGCGTGAAGGTGGCGGACTTCGGCCTGGCGAAGGCCACCAGCACGGACGCCACCCTCGTCACCCAGAGCAACATGGCCATGGGTACGCCCGACTTCATCGCCCCGGAGTCCTTCATCCCCGGCATGCCGGTGGATCAGCGCGCCGATCTCTACGCCGTGGGCGTCATGCTCTACCAGATGCTCACCGGCAGAGTACCCCGTGGCCGCTTTGAAGCCCCCAGCGCCGTGATGCCCATGGTCAGCCAAGGCTTCGACGCCATCGTGGACAAGGCCATGCAGACCGACCGCGATCAGCGCTACAGCACCGCCACGGAAATCAAGGCGGACGTGGAGCGAGTCTCACGTGACAACGCGGAGTCTCATGACCGCCCTGGTCCTGCACCCGGTGCCGCCGCAAAAGGAGTAGCGGGCAAGCGCGCCCGCGCCGTGCGCATCACCGTAGTGACGTTGATCGTGCTGGGAACGGGAGTGTTTTTCACTTTCAAAAGCACGCCGGTCACCGCGCCCGCGCCGGGAGCGGCACCACCCAAGGCAGCGACTCCGCTCTGGAAAAAGCTGCCGGCACCAGACGCCAAGTTTCTAGCCAGCAGTGATGCATCGATCAATGCGGAGGGGGAGTGGACGGTCACGAAAGGACTCTCCTTCTGGCAGGTGCAGGGACGGAACATCGGCGTGCGCGGCGAACTCAAACGGATCGCAGGAAGCACTGAGCCTCTTCAGGTCGCCGTGCGGAATGGAACCATGGCCCCGTCAGGAAACCACACCTCGAAAGCCAGCCGCAGTCTGGTGCTGAATCCGGCACTCGTGCTGCTTCAGTTAAACCGCCCCAAGGCGGACACACCGGCTGAGAGGGAATACATCCCGCTGACCCGTGCCAAGTACCCCCCGGGGATGGATGCGGAGAAAGAGTGGGTGCCCTTTGAATTCGCCGTGGTGGGAGACGCCTCTCTGGCCAGCCTGGCAGGCGTGCCGATACTGCCCGTCGGCCACTCGCCGGAGGGCCAGGAAACAGGCTACCTGCAACTCATGTCAGGTCAGTTTCGCAACCTCGAATACCTGCCGTTGGATGGCGTGTCTGAAGGCGAGGCGCTCAAGCTTCTGGAGGCGGATGCCCCCTCGGTTGCCTCTCCCACCGCCCCCAGCACAGGAGCCAGGACCTTGTCACCGTCCTCCGAGCCGTGGCAGAACGTCTTGCCAGAGAGCGCGGGGCTGCGTCTGTCAGGTGAGGCCGAGCGCGTTCCAGAGGGGCTGAAACTCAAGGGGAAGTGCTCGGTGCATCCATCTCCCAGCCAAAAACGAGACCGGGACGGTGCTATCCGCATGTTGTGGACCTTTGGAGACATCCGCCCTCAGCTGCGAGTGCGCTTGATCGATGACCAAGGTGCCTACATGCTCCAAGCCCGCAGCGACAGCCAGATCGTGCTGACGAGCTTCAGCAACATCACGAAAACAACCACCGAACACCGCGTGTTTGCTCTGAAGGAGAAGCTGCAGCCAGGGCAGGACTATGAACTGGAACTGCGTGCGACTGGCAGGACGCTGACCGCGAAGCTCAACGGCGAGATCCTTGGCACGGTGACGGACGAAACGTATGCCGAGGGAATGCTTGGCGTGGGCGTGGGAACCGGCATCAGCTCTGGCAGCGGGGCTCCGGTTCGGATCAAAGCCCTGGAGGTGCTGCATCTGGATGGCTCCGCGCCTTCCAATGCCACCGCTGAACCTGCCGCCATCAAGCTTTGGGACACGCCGGGAAGCTTTCCTGATCACCCATCCGCGCGTTGGGAGGCCGGAGCCATTCACATCCCGAATAAGGGCGCTCTGATAACCTACGATGTGCGGCTCACGGATGTGGTCCTGCGCGCCGAAGTGCTCATGAGTGCCGACTCTTTGACCCCGCAGATCAACGCTCGCTGCACCGGCAATGATGCCACGAGCGACACCCATTACAAACTCGGCCTGAGTTCTGACCGCACCAAGGTGGCTCTCGCAGTGGTGGTCAATGGCTCCCAAAAGCAGCTCGGCGGGTGGCCACTTTCCCGCGCCTACCGGACCGACGAGTGGCTGCCGCTGGAGTTGCGCATCGTCGGGGACCAGATCACCGCTTCCGCGGAAGGCCGCGTGCTCGGCATCGTGCATGACCGCTCCATCCCCGGCGCCGGCGGCCTCAAGCTCTACACCACAAAGGACGGCTGGTTTCGCCATGTGGAGTATGTGCCGCTGGACAAGCCCGCCCTCAATGCCGCACCACCTGCGCGGTGAACTGCCGGCCGCCAGCGACACCGGCAGGCACCCGACCTCATGACCACTTCCCTCAAAAAAGGCGACGGCACATTTCCCACCACGGAGTGGACGCTGGTAGCGCGACTGCGCAATAAGGATGCCGGGGTGAGCGCACGCGCGCTGGATGATCTCTGCACGCAGTACCACTACCCGCTGTACTGTTTCATCCGCCAGCGCGGCCTGCCGCACCACGATGCCCAGGATGCGCTGCATGACTTCTTCGCCAAGCTGCTGCGGCTGGAGGCGTTCGAAGACATGGAGCAGGAGAAGGGCCGGCTGCGCACCTTCCTCGCCAAATCGCTCCAGCGCTTCCTCATCACCCGGCACCAGCAGGAAAGCAGGCGCGCGGAGCGTGAACTGTCCGTGGATTGCACACGGTTCGCGCTCGATCCGAAACTCGAACAGCGCTACCAGCGCGAGCTGGCGGCCTCGCATCATGCACCCGATGTGGTTTTTGACCGGCAGTGGTGTGAGCAACTCCTCCAGCGTGTGCTGCTGCGCCTGCAGGCGGATTATCAGAAGCGGAAAAAGCTCCCCGTGTTCACCACTTTGCGGCCGGTGCTGCTCAGCGGCGGCAGCCTGCGCGGACATGATGCGGCGCAACTGGCCGCCACACTGACGATGACCGAACCCGCTCTGCGCACCGCACTGCTGCGGCTGCTGCGCGACTACCGCACGCTGCTGGAGGACGAGGTGCTGCAGACCGTCACATCCAAGGATGAAGTGGAGGCGGAGATCGCCCAGCTCATGAACAGCTTGCGACGTGACTGAAATCATTCTGACTGAAATCTGCGCGCGCAGCGTTCTGTCACTTCCGACATTCCAACCATGAAACACATCGCCGCACTCCTCCTCGCCGCACTCTCGCTTTCCACACTGCATGCCGAAGACTGGCAGCCGGAGGCGGGCTTCACCTCGCTCTTCAATGGCAAGGACCTCACCGGCTGGTGCTTCCGCGAAAAGACCAAGAAGGACGATCCCAACCCCGGCGCCATCACCGCCAAGCACGATGGCAAGACGGAGGCCGCTGATGCGGGCCGCTACATCGTGAAGGACGGCGTCATCGCCGTGACCTTCCCCACGGAGATGGACAAGCTCACCGGGCAGATCTACACCGTAGCGGAGTTTCCCAAGAATTTTGTGCTCAAGCTCGAATTCCGCGCCAGCGTCAATGCAGACAGCGGCATCTTCATCCGCAAGCCCCAGCTCCAGTGCCGCGACTACCTCGTGGCCGGCCCGTACAAGGAGCTGAAAAAGTACAAGCCGCAGGAGTGGAACCAGATCGAAGTCACTGTGAAAGACGGCGTGGCTCACTGCACCTGCAACGGCGAAGTCCTCGAAGACGCCCTCAAACTCCCCGCCACCGGCCCCATCGGCCTGGAAGGAGACCGCGGCGTGATGGAGTACCGGCATATCCAACTCAAGGAGCTGGAGTGAGGCGGGCGGATTTATGATTTACGATTTTTGATTTATGATTTGCCGAAGAGGAGCCCAGGCCGCCGCTGCGTGGCCTCTGCTCCGCGTTGTAAATCGTAAATCATAAATGCTCGCAGCTAGATGGACGTTTCTGCGGTGTATTAATGTTGTCGGCTTCGTAGAGCACGGCACTGTAACTTCCCCATGAAACACCTTCATCGTCGTCAATTTCTCCGTGATCTCGGCATTTCCGCCGGGGCGCTGCCGTTTCTTGCCGGGCTCCCGAGCATCACTGGGGCGCCGGCACCGCAGAGGAAGCAGCGGCTGATCATCATGTTTTCGCCGAACGGGACGCTGCCGAATGAGTTCTGGCCGGACCAGGAGGGCACGGACTTCAGCTTCAAGTCCATCCTGAAGCCGCTGGAAGCGTTCAAGGAGAAGATGCTGATTCTGCACGGGATCGCCAACAAGGTGAAGGGCGATGGCGACAGCCACATGCGAGGCATGAGCTGCCTGCTCACCTGTGATGAGCTGCTGAAGGGCAACATCATGGGCGGCGGCGGCAATCCGGCGGGCTGGGCCAGCAGCATTTCCATTGACCAGGAGATCAAAAACTTCCTGCAGAGCCGGGCGGAGACGAAGACGCGCTTTGGCTCGCTGGAGTTTGGGGTGGCGGTGCCGGAGCGCGCGGACCCGTGGACGCGCATGTGCTATGCGGGTGGAAACCAGCCCGTGGCGCCGATTGATGATCCGCACCAGATTCTGAAGAAGGTCTACGGCCGGATGAAGGACAAGGACAGCCTCGTGAGCATTCTGGATGATGTGCGCGAAGATTTGAAGCGTGTGTCCTCAAAGCTCAGCGCGCGTGACAAGGCGCTGCTGGACCAGCACATGACGCTGGTGCGCAGCATGGAGCAGGATTTGGCCGAGGCAGACAAGCAGGGCAAGCTGGCCCACCCCGTGCCGCAGGTGGACCCCAGCATCGAGCTGGTGAATGACAACACGCCGCAGATCAGCCGCATCCAGATCGACCTGCTGGTCAACTCTCTGGCCAATGACATGGCGCGAGTGGGCACACTGCAGTACATGCGCAGCGTGGGCATGGCGCAGATGCGCTGGCTGGGCGTGGAGGAGGGGCACCATTCCCTCTCTCACGATCCGGACGACAAGAAGGAGAGCTACGAAAAGCTGCTCAAGATCAACACCTGGTTTGCCGGAGAATTTGCCTACCTGGCGCAGCGCCTGAGCGAGACACCCGAGGCCACCGGCGGCGGCAGCATGCTGGACAACACGCTGCTGGTGTGGACCAATGAGCTCGGCAAGGGCAACAGCCACACGCTGGACAACATTCCCTACATCATGATCGGCGGCGGGTGCGGCTTCAAGATGGGCCGCAGCCTGAAGTTTGACAAGGCGGCCCACAACCGCCTGTGGATGGCCGTGGCGCAGGGCATGGGGCACAATCTGCAGACCTTCGGCAAGAAGGAGCTCTGCGAGGGCGGCGCACTTGCCTTGAGCTAACGAGAAGCGGGAAGCGGGCAAGAACTCGTCAAAAGGGTCAGGAGAGGGTCAAGGCCCGAGGCTTGACGGGCCCTGACCTCCTGACTTTCTCAACACCTGCCGCCTAGTGGTGCCAGTTGTTGTTGTGGGAACCATTCCAGTGGTGCGGGTACTGCTGCTGGACGTTGTTGTGGTGGTACTGCGGATGGCTGTTCAGGTAGAGCGGCACGGAGGGGGAGCTGCGGATGACCGTGTGATTCACGCCGTACGGATGCGGGCTGGAGACCCAGGATGAACCATTGTGGTAATGGTACATGTTCGTCTGCGGGTGGTAGTAGGTGCGGTACTTGGGATAGTAGGTGTAGTTGCTGCGGTTGTAGGCCGGAGCGTAGGAGTAACCGCCGCCGCCGTAGCCCGGGCCGAAAAAGGCGGGGTCGCAACTGGCGAGGGTCAGAATGGCGGTTGCACCGAGGAGACAAAATCCGGCTTTGCCGGAGAGAGAGGATGGATTTGCTTTCATGGCATTCCGACCCTCCTCTTAAAAAAAATAAAAGCAATGCGGTTCCAATCCGTTCGCCGGGGGATGCTTTCCCTCCCGCGAGACCGTGAACCAGCGCTTGCAAAACCCGCCAAACTCGCCATGAAAGCAGGCTCTTCTTATGCCAGCCACCCCAGTCATCAACCTCCGCAAGGGACACGCCGTCCGCTATAACAACGACGTCTGTGTCGTCACCGACACCGAACTCAAGACGCCGCCGCGCATGGCCTCGTTCGTGCAGATGTCCGTCCGCAGCATCACCATCGGCAAGATGTACAACCTGCGCATGACCTCCAACGAGTCGCTCGAGTCCGTGAACCTCGTCAAAGACAGCCACGAATTCAGCTACAAGGACGGCGACGGCTACCACTTCATCCACCCCGAGACGTTTGAAGACGTGCTCATCGGCGAGGACAAGCTGGACGCCAAGACCCGCGGCTACCTCATCGAAGGCCAGAAGTACCTCGTCGTCTTCGCGGACGACGTCGTCGCCGGCATCGAACTGCCCGCGAACATCATCATGACCGTCACCGACAGCCCCGCCGGTGTGAAGGGCGACTCCGCCAACAACGTGTACAAGGAAGCCACCACGGAGTCCGGAATGCGCGTGCAGGTCCCCCTCTTCATCGGCCCTGGCGACAAGATCAGTGTCAAGACCGAAGACGGCACGTACCTCGGCCGTGCGAACTGAGTTTGAGCTGAACTGATTCATCGAATTGCAGAACGCCTGATCGTGAAAGCGGTCAGGCGTTTTTGCGTTGGTGTCTGGACGTGTGCAAATAGTGCTGTTACAACGCGCAGCATGCGGCGAAATTGAACCAGCATGAAGCATCCCAGCCTGTTCTCAGTTCTAGCGGCAGCGGCATCTTTTTGTTTTCTTGAACCTGCATGGGGCAAAGAAAAGGCCGGGGGTGATGCGGCCGATGCGGATGCTTTTGAACAGGAAAGACTGGCTGATTTTCGCGCCATCTATGACCATGACGGCAAACTGGACATCATGATTGGCCGCGTCGAGAACGGTGTCAGGCATCCCGTGACATTCTCCCTGGACGAACTCGAATCTTTTTGGAAGGAGCAGGGCAAGGGGAAATTCGTCTGCATCACGCTGGCAAAGGCGGACCTTGGAGAGAAAGAGCAAAAGAAACTGGTCACGAAGCTGGCCGACTATTTTTTCAAATGCGGACTCAAGAGAGTTCGGATCCACCAGGCGCAAGGATTCGGAACCGCCGTGTTGTATGACTCGTCAAAGCAGGGGTAGTCATCCGGGGCTTGATCTCTTGATGATCTCTTGATGATCTCTTGATGATCTCTTGACCTCACTTCCCTTCATCGAAGGCCAGGGCGGCCATTTCGCGGTAGTAGGGGGATTGTTGCAGCAGCTCTTCGTGGGTGCCGCTGGCGAGGATGCGGCCCTGGTGGAGGACGTAGATGACGTCGGCCTCGATGATGGTGCTGAGGCGGTGGGCGATGATGAGGCTGGTGCGGTTGGCGCGGAGTTTGGCGAGGGCGGTCTGGATGAGGTGCTCGGACTTCACATCGACGGCGGAGGTGGCTTCATCGAGGAGGAGGATGGGGGCGTCCTTGAGGAAGGCGCGGGCCAGGGCGAGGCGTTGGCGCTCGCCGCCGCTGAGGAGGACGCCGCGCTCGCCCACCTCGGCATCGAGGCCTTCGGGGATGCGCCGCACGAAGTCTTCGGCGCAGGCGTCGCGCAGGGCGGCCCAGAGTTCTTCGTCGGTGGCGGTGGGTTTGCCGATGAGGAGATTGTCCCGCACCGTTCCGGCGAAGAGGAAGGCCTCCTGCGTGACGTAGGCGAGGGACTGGCGCAGGAAGCGTTTGCTGAGCTGCTGAACGGGGGTGCCATCGAGCGTAATGCTGCCGCTTTGCGGATCGTAAAAGCGGGCGAGGAGCTGGAAGAGGGTGCTCTTGCCGGAGCCAGTGGCGCCGACGATGGCGATGGTTTGATGATGGGCGGCGCGCAGCGTGATGTCCTGCAGCACGGGCTTGTCCGCGCGGTAGCTGAAGGTGACGGCGCTGAAGGCAACCTCACCGCGAACGGTGCTGAGGGTCTGGCCGGCATCGAGGTCCTCCTCGGTTTCCTTGTCGAGAATGGCGAAGACGCGCTTGGCGGCGGAGAGGCCGTTCAGCAGTGTTTGATTGACGCCGTGCAGACGGGCGATGGGTTCGTAGAGAAAGCCGACGAGGAGAAGAAACTCCATGAGCTGACCGGGTGTCATGCTGCCTTTCACGCACCACCAGGAGCCGGCCATGAGCAGGAGCACGAGCCCCGCATTTCCCAGCAGCGTCATGGACGGCGCGTAGAAGGCCCATGCAGCCATGAGGCGGGTCTGCTTTTCTTTGAGGCGCTGGCTGGCGGCGAGAAAGCGCCACTGCCGCGTCTCTTCGGCGGTGAAGCTCTTGATCTGGCGGATGCCGGTGATGGTGTCGTGCAGGGTGGCGTTCAGCGCGCTGGTGGCCTCACGCGCGGCGGTGGCGCGGGGGGAGACCCAGCGGGAGTAGATCCAGCCGCCGGCGGCAATGAAGGGCGTTGGCGCGAGCACGAGCAACGCGAGCTTGGCATCCGCCACCAGCATGACGATGGCGGTGATGAGGATCTGCAGCACGGCGGTGCTGCCCTGCTCGATGCCTTCCAGAATCACGCGCTGCGTGGCGGGCACGTCGTCAGCGAGCTTGGTGAGGATGTCGCCGGTGCTCTGGTGGTCAAACCAGCGCAGGGGGAGGAGGGCGATCTTGCGGTGAAGCTGGCTGCGCAGGTCAGTGATCATGCGTTGCTCGAAGGTGCAGTTCACCCGGGTGCGCAGGTAAAACAGGCCCTCCCGCAGCGTGAAGGCGAGCAGGGCCAGGCCGCCGGCGCGCCAGATGAGATCGCTGCGCCGCTGCGGGATGATCTCGTCCATGAACCAGCGCACCACGCCGGGAAAGACGAAGATGAGGCAGGTGCCGGCCAGCGCGAGGGCGAACTGCCCCAGCGCGATGCGCCAGTGGCCGCGTGCAAACGCCAGCAGGCGGCGCAGGGCGCTGCGGTTGGACATGGGCGGCTCAGACTTCTCTTCTTCCATACGGTGACTGTGTGGCTAGACGAGCACGCCGGGCGTGGGATTCAACTGGGTTCCGCGTTCTTATGCCGAAGTGTGCGGATGCGGACACGCCCTCCCGGCTGCACCCGCCCTTCCGGCGCCCCATGGATCTCGCGCTAAACATGGAGCTCCCAGCGGCTCCAGAAGGCCTCGTGCCTCTACAGCGCAGTTATCTTACGGCGCGTGTATTTGCTCCAAAGATTCCCAGGCCGCCACCTCGAAGGGAAAATGCTGCACGGGGATCTCATCTGCCGGTTGCGGAGAGAGGATCACGTTCAGCACGATGCGGGATTTCGCCAGGAGCAACTGGCTGCGCTGCCTGCCGGCAATCGAGAGCGAGACTTTGCTTGGGAAAAACGTTCCCCCGCTCGTCAAACTGGGGTCACCACCGTTGAAAACCGCCATTCCTTCCACCTGCTGGTCCGCCAGCAGGATCGCGCGCGTCCCCTGCACATTTCTGGTTTTCAGAAACTTCAGAACATCTTTGGGCGGAGAAAAGGAGGACATTGCGGGTGGCGGAGACGTGGCTCAGGGGGAAAGGAGTTTTGATCTTGTTGATTGTTTGGAAAAATACTCGTCGCGTCAGGATGGGTCCATGTGAGAGGCCTCACCTATTTAGGTGAGGGCCGTCAAAGTTGACAATGCAGCAGGATGCTTGCCACGCCCACCCCAACAACATGCCGAACTTGTCACAGTGAGATGCGGGCATGACGGATTGACTTCGCCCGTCTCTCGCCAAGCCTCGGCGGCCCTGACAATCCAGGATCTACCGTGACATGCTAACTTACGATTTACCGTGGTGCGGCGCGCCTTGAGAGCCATGCCGCTGATGTTGCGGCACAGTCTGTGAGTTTGAAAATCGAGGACTCTGGCGAAAGCGCTGGGCGACGGACAGGAGTGTCCATCGTACTTAGCCTACCAGATGTACCTGGGGCATGGGGACGACGAATTTGCCGCCGCGGGCCAGGAAGTCCTGCTCGCGCTTGAGGAACTCGGGCATGAAGTGCCAGGGGAGCACGAGGTAGTAGTCCGGCTTGGCGGCGCGGGATTCCTCTTCGGAGATGATTTTGATGTGGGTGCCGATGGTGTAGCTGCCCCACTTGATCGGGTTGCGGTCGGCAATGAAGGGAACGAGGTCCGGGGTGACATTGCAGAACTGCAACGTGGTGCTGCCCTTGGTGGAGGCGCCGTAGCCGTGCACCACCTTGCCCTCGGCCTTCGCCTTTTCCAGGAAAGCGGTGAGATCCACACGAATGCGCTCGATGTTGTCGCGGAAGACGGCGTAAGGGGCGTCGGAATCCAGCGCCATTTCGAATTCGCGGATGCGCAGCTCCTGCACACGCGCGGCGGCTTCAGGGGAAGGCTTCACCTGCCCTGCATTCGCCACGACGAGGCGGAAGCTGCCGCCGTTCACGTCGTTGAGATGCACATCGATAACTTCGAGGCCGTGGTCGCCAAACAGGCGCTCCAGCACGGCAAGAGAGTAGTATTCCAAATGCTCGTGGCAGATGGTGTCGAAGCTGTTGATGTCCAGCATGGCGGGCAGGTAGCTCTGCTCGAGGATCCAGATGCCGTCCGTGGCCAGCACATCGGCGATGTCCTGCACAAAGGCGTGGGGGTTCTCCAGGTCGTAGAACATGGAGATGCTGGTGACCACGCGGGCCTTCTCCGTGGTGTGCACACTGCGGAAGGCGCGTGCGGTGAAGAAGTCGTTCACCACTTCAAAGCCTTTGGCGCGCGCCTTGAGGGCCACGTCTGAGGGGTCGATGCCGATGTGGCGAAGGCCCTGGGTCTTGTAACTGGAAAGCAGCGTGCCGTCGTTGCAGCCGATGTCGAGCACGATGTCCCTGGCGCGCAGCTTCACGGTTTCCTCCACCAGCGCGGTGATGCCGGTGAGGTTGTCGATCATGGACTGGTTGATGCCGGACTCGTAGTAGTAGCGGTGGTAGAGCACCTTCGGCGGCACGGAGTGGCGCATCTGCACCAGACCGCAGGCGTTTTCATCGATCGAGGGATCGCAGCGCACCAGGTCCAGCGGCACCTTGCGCTTGATGAGCGCGCTGCCATCCGCGCTGGCCAGCACTCCGCCGATGAACTGGTCTCCAAGGCTGACGACCGGCGTCAGGCTGCGTGAGCCGCAGATGCGGCAGGTGTTGCGGGTGATGAGAACGGGTCGGAAAGCTTGGATGGCCATGGGTGCCCCTCACTTGGCATTGCTGCGCTGGCATGTCCAGCCGGGAGTTGGGGAGGCAGCAGGCCACCCAGGGCTTACGCATGAAGCGGTCAGCCACGGGAGGGAGTATTCTGTTACAGCCAGGCTTTTTGCCGGTGTTAATCGGTAAGCCCTGCCGACATGCCGGAGGGATGTGACTTCCCACCTGGCGGACTGTTCGCGTATATCCAGGCGTTGAAATAGTTGAAACGGTTGAAGTTTCGGCGCTGCCCCCTCGTCATCCCTTATGGCATTTTGTACAGCGGAGGCATTCCAAGACGCCAAATTCTATTCCTCATACTCAGGCGCTCCATTCATGCGCAGCCCCCCTGTTACCGCGCCACTCGAAATCCCTGGTTCGAAAGAGAGCCGTGCCGGTCCATGCGGCCGATGTCCACCAGATTGTAGAAAGAGCAGGTCCCCGCGGAGCACCACCAGGAGCCGCCGCGTCCGGCCACCAGACGCTGCTCGTCACCGGCTTCGACGTCGGGTGGCAAACCTGCGCAGTATTCGAAGACGTTGCCGATGACGTCGTACAATCCCCAGGCATTGGGCGGGAAGGACTTCACCGGCGCGGTGTAGAGAAAGGTGTCCTCCAGGGTGTTTTTCAGGTGGCTGCCGCCGTTCCAGATGTTGGCCCGTTTGGCGTCAAACTTCTCCCCCCAGGGATAGAGCGTGCCGGTGCCGGCGCGCGCGGCGGCCTCCCACTCATCCAGCGTGGGCAGGCGCGCGCCGAGCCACTGGCAATACGCCAGGGCATCCGCGCCGCTGATCTGCGTCACGGGGTGGTTTGGGATCTCCTCCCAGCCCGGGCCATGACCGCCCATGGGCTTGCGCCAGTGCGCGCCCTTCACTTGCTCCCAGGCCCAATCCTCCATGCCTTCCACGGCCACTTTGCCAAAGCCGGTGCGCTCCGCGTCCGTGACGTAATGAGTCGCGGCCACGAAGGCGGCAAACTGAGCGTTGGTGGTTTCCGCCTCCGCAATCTCGAAGGCCGCCAGGCGCACATGGCGCGGTGGATTGCGCCGGGAATCCTGCCCGCCCAGCGCGTGCTCGCCCGCGGGGATGACGACAAAGCGGTGGCCGTTTTTCCCCTCGACCACCGCCGGGGCTTTCGCGTGGGCGTCCTCCGCTTCTGCCGCCATCACTGCATGAGGCAGCAGCAGGAAGGCGATCCCGAAAAGGAACGTGAGCGGCAGGAGGCAGCGGCTCATTTGCGGAACAGGCTGGAATACCAAGGGAGGGGCATGCCATCCGCGGCCTTGCGCTTTTCTGGCGGCACTTCCTGGAGAAACCGTTGCGTCAGCTTCAGCACTTCGTCCCGCACGGCCTCGGAATAGGGCACCCCCACAGCATACGAGGCGTCTTCGGAGATCTCGGCTTTTCTTTTGACCTCGTCCCAGACGACATCACTCCGCAGGTAGCTGGGAATTTGCTCGTAGGAGGTGAACTTCGCCACCTCCGCCGCGTGCTCTCTGCGAAAGGCGGCGCGCCCGGCCTCCCTCATGGACTTTTCCAAGGCAGAATCCCTCATGGGCGGATAGCCTTCCTGCATCAGCAGCGTGTGCATGAGGCCGAGCATTTCCCGCTGGTAAATGCGGCAGGATTGGAGGGCCCTCTCACGTTCAACTGGGCTCCAACCAAAAGGCGAGTCCAGGCGCAGCAGTGGGACTGCGACTTTCGCATCCTTCTCCGCCGCAGCCACCAGATCATGAAGCTGCTGCTCCAGGCGCAGGAGTCCCGGCAGGCACTCGACGGCGTTCAGATGTTCCACCACTTGGAAAATGAGCGGGCCGAACTCCGTGCTCGTCTGCCCGCTGCGGATGCGCTCGGAAACATCGCGGGTGGCGGTTTTTTTCTCAGGAGCGGGAGCCGCGATTTTAAGCTCCTGAATCCGGCCGACGAGCACCGGCAAGACGACATCGCGGTAAGCCAGCAGGCGGATCAGACTGTACCCGCCGAGATTGTAGTGCCGCGGCGCAAGGGCGGACATGGCAGGCAACGGCGCATTCAGGGGAATTTCCGGCATCCTGACGCACATCTGGCTGAAGGAGCCAGGGCTGGCGATGGATTCCTCCAGCAGCGCGACCCCATCCACCTTGGCGGCGGGAGGCTCCTTCCCTGCTATAAAATCCCGCACCAGACGGCGTGCATCATCCAGCACATCCTTGCTGTCGGGCAGCAGGCCGGGAGGATGACGATTCGCGCCCAGCGCATGCAGGCGGGCGGTCAGCGAGTCGCGCAGCAGAGGAGCATATCCTTTTTTCTCCAGCATGCCCAGGCAGACGCCCAGCATTTCCCGCTGGAACACGCGGTTTTTGAAGAGCTGCTGTTTCCATTTCACAACGGCGTCGCGATTGGGCTGGTCCTTTTCAGTGGAGTCTTCCGCCTCCCACTGGCCAAGAAACTCGTCGCCGGTATTGATGTTGGGAAGGGAGGCTATCGGCGCCCCACCATTGTTGCGGAAGGGGTCGTAGGATGTGCTTTGGGCTTTGTCATTGATCTGGCCCAGCTCCTCCTCCAGGCGCAGCAGCTCGGGCAGCAACTCCACCGTCTGCAGCGCCTCCATGATGCGCAGCATGGTGCCGCCCAAAGCGCGTGGATTGTCAAACGTGCGCGGTCCCGGGAGAGCAATCGGTTCGCCCTGCTGCCCGCGAAGGTTTTCCACTCCCGCCGCGAGCTTTCGCACCTCCTCACTGACGGGAGGCGCTGGCGGAATGTTCTCCCAGTGGAAAGTCTTCAAACGCAGCCCCAGCTCCTCCACGATTTCCTTCCTTCGGGTGGACAACTGAGCGAGAGTGTCCGCCGACAAGAAATACTCCTGGTGGATTAATGTGCCGTAGCGTAGCGGCACCGAACCGAAGCTGCCCACTGAATCATCGTCCCGGCACAACTGCCCGTAGTCCCCCGGCCACCAGATCGCGCGGTCCAGCAGTTCAGCGGCGCTTTCTGCCCGGAGAGAGGAAGGAAGGCAGGCCCAAAAGCCAAGGCCGAGCACCAGCAGGATTTTCGTGTGCATTATGCCGCGAGACTAACACGCGGCTGCTGAAATGGGAAGACTGCGGCGGACGTGCGACTACACGCGCGCGGTGGCGCGGTTTTCCAGAAACCACTGGTAGGTGCGGGCCACGCCTTCGCGGAAGTCGGTCGCGGCCTTCCAGCCGAGCTTTTCCAGGCGGCTGACATCCAGCAGGCGGCGCGGATTGCCATCGGGCTGGGTGGTGTCCCAGCAGATCTCGCCTTGGTAGCCGGTGATGGAGCGGATCGCCTCCGCGGCGTCGCGGATGCTGATTTCCTGGCCGGTGCCGATGTTGATGATGTCCGGGCTGCTGTAGTTTTCCAAGAGGAAGGCGCAGGCGGAGGCGAGGTCGTCCACGAAAAGGAACTCACGTGTGGGCTTGCCGCTGCCCCAGAGGGTGACGGAGGGTTTGTTGTGCAGCTTGGCCTCGTGGAAGCGGCGGATCAGCGAAGGCAGCACGTGGGAATGCTCCGGGTCGAAGTTGTCGTAGGGGCCGTAGAGATTGGCCGGCATGCCGCAGATGAAGTCGCGCCCGTGCTGATGGCGGTAGCCCTGGCAGAGCTTGATGCCGGCGATCTTGGCCACGCCGTAGGGCGCATTGGTTTCCTCCATCGGTCCGGTCATGAGGCTGTCTTCGCGGATGGGAATCTCGACCACCTTGGGGTAAATGCAGGTGCTGCCGAGGAAGAGGACTTTTTTCGTGTCAAAGCGGTGCGCGGCGGAAAGCACACTGTTTTGAATCTGCAGGTTGTTCAGCAGGAAATCGACCGGGTGGGTGTAGCTGGCCTTGATGCCGCCCACCGTGGCGGCGGCGAGGATCACCTGATCCGGCTTTTCCGCGGCGAAGAAGGCGTCCGTGGCGTGCTGATCGCGCAGGTCCAGCTCCGCCTTGGTGCGGGTGATGATCTGCCACTCGGGCTTGCTGGCGTAATGACGCATCAATGCGCGCCCGACGAGCCCCTGATGACCGGTGATGAAAAGTTTGCCGCGTGAGGAAGACATGTGCTTCATGCCTTAGCGGAGGCGGGTGCGGTGTCCAGTGAGTTCGTCGCGTGTTCACGACTGCTGGTTTGTGCCGCTTTAGTTTCCGTGGAGACCTTTCTGTCTCGGCCGCCACTCTTTGAAAGAGTGGCGACCCCTACGAGAATCGAACTCGTGTCGCATCCGTGAAAGGGATGTGTCCTAACCGCTAGACGAAGGGGTCTTGTTTTGCTCGGTTTCGAGCGGGCGGGGATAGTGCGTTCAATGCGTGATTCCGCAAGAGAAAAATCATGAAGATTTGAAATTCATTTTGCTGAACCGGCAGGAGCGGGAGTTTTCAGGGGCGGATGATGGAGCCCGTCTTTTCCAGGAGGATGACTCAATCCCAGGGAGGAATGGCCTCATGGTTGCTGAAGAATGATTCAGATGCGTGAAAACCAATGAAAAGCCTTGAAGTGTGTGGGAATAAATAATATTTAAGCTCAATTAATAAACTCAGATGCTGAGGTATTTGTTTATAATTACTAGATTTTTTACACAGACTGGCTATCTTGCTAAGTCGGGCCGCTTCATCCGCCGATGAGTTTCTCGTTCCGAAGTTTGTTTCAGCGTGGAGCCGGTTCCAATGAACCGGGGCAAGACGCTCAACCCTATTTCGCTGCGGGGGCACATCCTCAGAGGGTGGCTGGCACAGGCACTCATAGTCTCCCCTCCATGCAAGCGTCCCCCCCTCAACAGTTTTCAGCGGGTGCATCCCCATTTCAAATCGGGGGCAATCCCCTTTTTAAAACCGCTGGCAACGAGCCGATCGCCGCGCCGCCGATCAATTCGGCCCAGGGAATCTCGCCTTTCAGTGTCGTCGGAGCCACGCCCACGAACGCACCGCTCACCGTGGGAGACGTGATCAATCAACTGCCGCCCGAAGTGGTGCGCATGGGAGCGCTGCCCGCGGAGCAGCCGCTCTCGCTTCCACCGGTGCTGCTGGAAAACGCCCTGCGCAGCGGCCAGGCGGCGCTGCCGGTGTTTGAGCTGTACCGCGTCTGCCCCGCGCTGTTTCAGGTGCCCATCTCTCCGCAGGACCCTCGGCTGGTGGCCCTGCCTGCCACGAAACTTCCGGGCTTGATCGCCCAGGCGCGTGAAGGAAATGTGGGAGCGCCTGCCGCCGCGCCGTCGCCAGCGCCTTCACCGTTTTCGCTGGTTCAGCCTGGACCGTCCGCTGGCGCTCCGGCGGGCTCTCCATTCCAGATGGCGCAGCCGAATGCGGAGCCCGCGCCACCGCAGCAGCCTGCGGTCTCGCCTTTCTCAATGGGGGGAAGCCCGGCAGGGTCTCCTTTCAGCATGGCTCAGCAGCCCGCAGCACCGGCGCCCGCGTCTGGCTCGCCCTTCGCACTGGGTGGCGGGCCGGGGGGCTCTCCCTTCAGCCTTTCGCAGCAGCCTGCGGCTTCTGCGATGGCCGCGCCGGCGTCTGGCTCGCCGTTCGCCTTGGGTGGTACCCCTGTGGGGTCGCCTTTCAGCCTGTCACAGCAACAGCCGCCGGCCTCCACTGCGGCACCAGGTTCGCCCTTCTCACTGGGTGGCAGCCCCGCAGGCTCCCCTTTCAGCATGCCACAGCAGCCTGCGGCACCTGAACCCGCCGCAGCACCTGCTTCGCCTTTCTCCATGGGTGCCAGTCCTGGGGGGTCGCCTTTCAGCATGCCGCAGCCTGCCGCGCCTGAACCGGCCGCAGCGCCTGCTTCGCCTTTCTCGATGGGTGGAAGTCCTGTGGGGTCGCCTTTCAGCATGCCGCAGCAGCCTCCGGTGCCTGAACCCGCCGCAGCACCTGCCTCGCCTTTCTCCATGGGTGCCAGCCCTGCGGGCTCGCCCTTCGGCATGCCGCCTCCGGCGGGATCGCCTTTTGCCGGCGGCCCACCGGCGGGCGCCTCGCCCTTCGGTGGCATGTCGCCGCAGCCTGCGGTGGCGTCTGCATCCCCCTTCCCCGCTGCGCCGCCCGAGAGCAAGCCGCCCGTCCAGCCTCAGGCTTCTATTTCCGTTTTGTTCACTCCGCAGGCGCAGCAACGTGCCTCCACGCCCTCAGACGCGGCCAATGCCAATGCGCCGGGCATGCCGTTTGGCTCTCCGTTTGTCTCGGCCATGAAGGAGGCGGCTCCGCCGGCCGAGGCGCCTGTGCTGAATGCTTTTGCGGCACCCGCTCCATCTCCCGCACCGTCCCAGGCTGCTGCTCCGGCCATGGGTGGCGGCTCGGCCTCGGGCATGGCCAAGCTGGGCTTTGCCGCAGTGCTGAGCGGTTACAGCGTGGAAGAGCTGGGCTTCAACCCAGCCACCCTTCCGGCATGGATCACCACGAGCGTTCCAGCCAGCGTCCTGAACGAGCAGATCTCCTCCGGCAACGTGATGCTGGAGCTCGGCCTGCTCATCGATGGCATTTCAGACATCGGATTCCGCAATACCCTTGGAAATGCCAAGCGTGATTTCAGGATCAAAGTGCCGCAGAACGAGGTGTTTCATGCGCTGACGAACATGTCGGCCGCCCCTGCGGGTGCTCCTGCGGCTGCGGCCTCCCCCTTTGGCAGTGCGAGCCCGGCTGCCGCGCCTGCGAAGCTGTCCGTGCAGCCGAATCCTGCACAGCAGCAGCCCGCGCAAAACTCCCAGCCGCTGTTCACGGCCGCTGCGGCGCAGCCACCTATGGTGGCGGCTCAGGCGCCGATGTTTGGCGCGGCACTGACGCCCTTCACTCAAAGCCAGCCCATGGGAACGCCGGCACCTGTGCCTGCACCCGCAGCCTCGTCTGCCTTCGGAGCGGCTCAGCCTGGCAGCGGCCCGGCACCCTTCTCCTTCTCTGCTCCTGAACCGGCACCCGCGCCGATGTCTGCCTTTGGCTCTCCCCAGCCCGCGGCTGCGCCAGCATCGTTTGCGTTCACGGCTCCTGCTGCACCGGTGGAGGCCGCACCGCCTGCCGCGTCCTCTCCGCCGCTCTTTGCCGCCACACCGCCGGCGGCTGCGAGCCCGTCTAAACCTTTGCAGCCGCTCGCCGGTGCTTTTCAGTCCTTTGGCGCTCCGCCCTCACCTGCCGGAGGCCCGCCGAGCTCGCCTCTCGCTGGAACCGCGAAACCTTTTGATCCCTTTGCCTCGTCATCGACCGGGCCGCTGGCGGCAAAAGCACCGGTGGAGTCGGGTTTGAGCAGCGCACAGTTGCTGGGGCAGGCGCCCGCCTCCCAGCCGACGCCCTCGCTCTTTGCCCCGGCACCCGAAGCCAAGCCCGCTGGCAGCCTGTTTGCACCAGCGGTGGCAGCACCCGCCCCCGCTCCGGCCGCGTTTCAGCCCACACCGTCCTTTGCGCCAGCGCTGGAGGAAATTCCCTCTTTCCCCACACCAGCGGCCCCCGAGCCGCAGCCTGCTTCACGCGGGTTGTTCAGCTCCCAGGCTGTGAATGTGCCCCTGTTCTCAGAGCCGGCGACGCCAGCGGCCAGACCAGAGCCGAAGCCCGCTCCAGCAGCGGCAGCCCCTGCCCCGGCCGCAGCGGCTCCGGGCAAGATGGCGGCGGTGAAGCATTCCTTCCTGGGCCTCTCCCCGCTGGACACGCAGACGGACCAGCTCCTGCTGCGCGCGCTGCTGGGCACCGAGGAAAAACTGGCCGCGCCGCGCGTGGTGGAGCTTCTGGCCCTGCAGCAGGGCCTGAGCGCCTGCGTCTGCCTGCACGGCTCCCATGTGCTGAGCCACGCGGACAGCAGCAAGCCGGATGCGGCGGAGTTTCAGCGGCAGGCGCCGGACATCGCGCGCCAGCTCCGCAATCTGGCACCGCTCATCGGCATCGAGGGCGCGGAGACTTTCACGCTCAATGCCGGGGGCCGTCTGCTGACCTTCTGCTTCCCCGGAGAGTCCATCATCGGCGTACTGCACGATGACGAACCCTCCACCGGCATGCGCGACAAGATCACCCTCATCGCCCGTGAACTGGCCCGCATGCTGGGTTAAAAACCTGGCAGGCTGCGGCGTTCACTTATCCATCATTCGTCATCCCCTCCCGCCATGCCCAGCATCGATCACGACGAACGCACCGTCAGCTTCAAGATTGTCTATTGCGGGACTCCGCTGAGCGGGAAGACCTCCAATCTGCAGCAGATCCACGCCAAGCTGGACCCCAATGGCTGCAGCGACCTGGTCTCGCTCTCCACCGCACAGGACCGCACGCTGTTCTTCGACTTCCTGGCGGTGGAGGCGGACGCGCTGCCCGGCTACAAGACCACCTTCCACCTCTACACCGTGCCCGGGCAGGTGACCTACAATGCCACGCTGCAACTGGTGCTGCGGCAGGCCGATGGCGTGGTGTTTGTGGCGGACTCGCAGATGGACCGCCAGCGCGACAACCTGCAGTCCCTGCAAAGCCTGGAGGCGAACCTGCGCATGAACGACAGCTCGCTGGACCGCCTGCCCATCGTGATGCAGTACAACAAGCGCGACCTGCCCAATGCCGCGCCAGTGGAGTACCTGGAATACCTTTTCAACAACCGGCCCACGCCTTTCCTGAGCTTTGAATCTGACGCGCGCAGCGGGCGCAACGTGCTGGCCACGCTGAACGCCATCTCCCAGGCGGTGCTGCATCAGTTCCGCCTGCGCACCGCCGCCGCGGCCGGCGACGCCGCCATGCCGCATGAACTGCCCACCCACGCCCTGGCCGCCTAACCCCATTCATCCACCGACCATGCATCTTGCAGCCCTTGCCACCCTTCCCGACGTGATTCAGGCCGCCATCGCCGATGACGCGGGGCGTCTGCTCGATTGCGCAGGCGATGCCGAGCCGCCGACCGCCGCCATCCTCGTGCTGGCCCACGCCACGCTCTCCGCCGCCTCCGAACTGGGCCGCCGCTCCGGCAGCGGCGACTGCCTGGAAATCATCCAGCAGCATGATGCGGGTGTCATTTATCTGCACGGCCTGCCCCAGCGCCGGGTGCTGCTGGTGCGCTGCCAGAGCACGGCGGCCATTCCGGCCATCCGCACGGCCTGCGAGGCGCTGGCCAAACCGGTGACGACCCGCATCCGCCCCGTCTCAGTGCCTGCCTTTGATCTCACCGATGCACTGCACGCGGAACCGGCGTGGTGAGGCGGGCGGGTGTCAGGGCTCGTAGTTCGGGCTTTAGCCCGTTCAGACTCTTCGTATTGTAGTACCGGCTTCAGCCGGTCAGGCTTGCCGCCCACCGTTCCGCGTGATCTCCCGCCACCTTCTGTTCCTTCTCCTCTGCGCCCTGCCCGCGCAGGCGCTGGAGCGTTTCGATTTCTCCGCGCCGCTGATGTTCACCACCTTCCGCATCTCACTGCATGCGGAAACGAAGGCGCAGGCCGAGGCGGCTGCTGATGCCGCCTTCAAGCGCATCGCCGCCCTGAACGCGGTCTTCTCCGACTACGAGCCCAACAGCGAGCTCATGCAGCTCTGCAACGCCGGTCCGGACAAGCCTTTCAAAGCCAGCGCGGATCTCTTTGCTCTCGTCTCGCGCTCCCTGGAGTTTTCGCGGCTTACCGAAGGTGCCTTTGACATCACCTGCGGCAACCTCTCCCACCTTTGGCGCCGCACCAAGCGCACCCACAAACTGCCGCCCGCCGACCGCCTGCGGCAGGCCCTGGCGGCCACCGACTGGCAGGCCGTGAAGCTGGATGAGAAAGCGCGCACGATCACGCTCACGAAGCCCGGCATGCTGCTGGATCTCGGCGGCATTGCCAAAGGCTACGCGGCGGATGCAGGACTGAAGGTTTTGCGGAAGCACGGGCTCAACCGCGCTCTGGTCATGGCCGGCGGAGACATCGCCATCGGTGATCCGCCGCCGGGAGAGGAGGCGTGGGAGATCAAGCTGCGGCAGTTCACCCACGCCGCGCCAGAGGAGGACCTCGTCGCCGTGCGCCTGCACAACTGCGGCGTCTCCACCTCCGGAGATCTGTATCAATTCACCGAGATCGAAGGCCAGCGCTACTCGCACATTGTTTCGCCAAAGACGGGCATGGGGCTGACCCAGCGCATCGCCTGCTCCGTCATCGCGTCCGACTGCACCACCAGCGACGCCCTGGCCACGGCGATGTGCGTGCTGGGCCGGGAACGTGGAGAGAAAGCCGCGGCGCAGGTGAAGGGCGTGACGACGAAGTTTGCGGAGTGAGTGAATACGGTGTGAGACGGCAGAAACCCTGCCCCGTTTCAAATACATCCCCGCATGGCTGGCGGGACGATGAATCAGGTGTGATGAGCCACCCGCCTTCCCATGGGTGGCCTCATGCTGACCCACCATGACCTCCTCCGGCCTGCGCAAAAGTCTCGACATCGTCGCCGCCATTGAGGCGGCCAAGGGGACTGCGGTGCTGCTGGCGGGTTTTGGCCTGCTGGGGCTGCTGCACCGGGACCTGCATGCGCTGGGGGAGGAGTTGGTGGTGCAGTTTCACCTGAATCCGGCCAGGAAGTACCCGCACATCTTCATGGATCTGATGTCTTCGCTAAACGACACCCGTTTGTGGTCCCTGGCCGGCATGGCGCTGCTGTATTCCAGCCTCCGCCTGGTGGAGGCCTACGGGCTGTGGAAGCAGAAGACCTGGGCGGAGTGGCTGGCTCTGGCGGGCGCCTGCATCTACCTGCCTTTCGAAGTGTACGAAATCTACGCCAAGGTGACGTGGGTGCGGGTGTCCGCGCTGGTTTTCAACCTCCTGATCGTGCTGCTGATGACGCGGGTGCTGCTGCAGAAGCGGAGAAACGGGCATGCGCAGCCAAATCCGCTGGCTTAAACAGGTGCGTCCCCGGCGCACAGGATTTCATCTTCCTTGCGAAGGTTTTACACCGTTCTGACATATCGCCGCAGGGCTGTGCGAATCTACCGCCAGACAACGAGAGCGGCACCAGGCCGCCTGTCGCAACGAAAATTTCAAAGATAGTGGTTCCTGCATGGCTGTTGGTACGCACTTCAAAGAACCGGGGTGGATCGGGTGATCCGCCCCGGTTTTTTTTTGGGGGCGCAGCACTGATTTCAAAAAGCTTTCAGAATTTCAGTTGCGGACAAATCCACGGCTCCGTTTGTTGCGAATTGTAGTGCCTGTCACTCCATACTCATGAAAAATAAACTCATTGCCGCCACCCTCATTCTCGCCCTTTTCCCCGCCCTGGCTCCGGCCGGCACCATCAAGCTGCCGGAGGACAAACCGGCCATGACGGCAAACATCCCGGACTCCTGGGAACCGGAAGAGGATGGAGACGGCATCCTGGCGGAGTCTCCGGACAACGTGGCCACCATCTACCTCGAAGTGGTAGGCACCAAAAAGGAAATGGACAGCGTGATTGAAGAAAGCATCAAATGGCTGACGGAAGAACACGAGGTGAAAGTGGACGCCGCCACCAAGGAGGAAAAAGACTTTGAAGACTCCGGCCGCAAGTGGAGCCGCATCTCCTGGAGCGGTGAGAGCAAGGAGTGGGGTCCTGCCGTGATCGGCTTCCTCTTCACTGAAGTGGGCGATGGCAAAGTGCTGACGATCACCTACTGGATCTCGAAGAAAGACAGCGAGAAGAGCCTGGAAACCCTGGGCAAGATCTTCTCCAGCGTGAAGTCCGTTCCGTAATCTGCATCCCTTTCACCGAGGCGGGCACCGTTTCAGCGGGCCCGCCTTTTTTCTTGCCGCCGCAGGCCTGTTTTGATTAAAGCACGCCCCCTATCCCATTGATTTCCAAAACCTTGGAAATGTAAAGCTCGGGCAAGGCCACCCGCTTGCTGGTTTGCGATTTTCTAGTGCGGGTCATTCCGCACTCATGAAAAACGTCTCCATTGTTGCCGCGCTCATTCTGGCCTGTGCTCCCACGCTGGCTTCGGCAGAGATGATCGTGATTCCTGCGAACAGGCCAGCGAGCATGCTCACGCTGCCGGATTACTGGGAGCCCGCAAAATCAGAGGCTGGCATTCTCGCAGCGTCCCCGGACAATGCGGCGGCGATCTACCTCGAAGTCGTGGCCTACCAGAAGGAAATCAACAGTGTCATCGAGGAAAGCATCAAGCTCACGGAAGACCACGATGTGCGGATCGACAACGCGACGAGGGAGACCCAGGACTTCGAAAATGGCGGTCGCCGATGGAACCGTGTTTCCTGGAGCGGCGCCAGCAGAGACTGGGGTCCGGCGATGATTGGTTTCCTCTCCACCGATGTGGGCGATGGGAAAGTGCTGACCATCACCTACTGGGTCTCGCGCAAAGACAGTGAAAGAAGTCTGAAGACGCTGAACAAAATCGTCTCCAGCGTGAGGACCCTTCCCTGACCTGAGCAGCGCTTAATCCTCAAGGCGGTCCGATTCCCGCGAGGCCGCCTTTTTTCTTGCCCAGGCGGGCGCGCTTCCGCTAAAGCAATGGCTTATTCATTATGCCCGCTGAATTCGGCAACACCTGGAAAGAGATACGCACCCTCATGATCGTCTGCCTCGGGATCGGGGTGGTGATTGCGGTGGCGATCGGCGCCATGAACCACCACCAAGGACGCCCGCTGGACATCAAAATGCTGCTGGGTTTCAGCCTGGGCATCGGTGGACTGATTCCACTCTTCGTCCTGCCCACCCTGCTGGTGTCCATCCGGATCGAGGACGGCGTCATTTCCCACTGGTTCTGCCGACGCTGGAAACAAAGCGAAGGCCGCGTGGAAGACCTGACCAAAGTGGAAATCGCCGTGGGCAGCGGCGCGAAATTCTATTTTGCCAATGGGAAGAGCTTTTCCTTCATGGGAGCCGACCTCATGATCCTGCAGGCCATGTGCCTCCACATCATGGAACTCCGCCCCGAGTTCAACAACTTCATCTTCGGCTCCCGCGCGGCGATGATCCTCAAGGCGGTGCAGTTGTTTCAGGCAAAGCGCGGTGATTCGGGAGCCAGTAGTCAGTGAATCAGTAGCCAGTGGTCAGTTTGTGGTTCTCGGGTGTCGTAGCCTTTGCGAAGGTCTTCCAAGCCAGACGTCACGAGTGGTCTCACCGGTGGCGTTTCGGACTGCGTCCTCACTGACGCACTGATTTACTGCCTACCGCCTACACCGCCCTCTGCCTCCGAAACTCCCCCGGCGTCATTCCCGCGCGCTTCCGAAACGCCTCCGCCATGTACTGCGGGTGAGTGAAGCCGCAGCGGGCGGCGATGGCATCCAGCGTGAGATCGGTTTGGGAGAGCAGTTTCTCCACGGCGGCAAAGCGGATGCGGTTGATCTCCTCCCCGGGGCTGCGGCCGATGAGGGCCTTCATGCGGCGCTCCAAAACGCTGCGTGAAAGCGCGGTCTCGCGCGCCACACGCGTCACATCGATCTGCTCGGTGGCGTGCTGGCGGATGAAGCGCAGGGCGGCGGCGATGCGGGGATCTTCCACGGCCACGATGTCGCTGGACTGGCGCACGACGATGTCTCCCGGCGCCAGGAGGTGCTTTTCACCGGGCTTGGGAACACGCTTTTTCGACATCCACTCATCGAGAATGCGCGCGGCATCGTAGCCCACCGCCTGCCCGCGCAGGCGCACGCTGGAGAGCGGAGGCGACGCCGTATCACACAGCATGTTGTCATTCTCCGCACCGACCACGGCCACCTCCTCCGGCACGGCGATGCCCGCGCGCCGTGCGGCGTCCAGCAGCCAGAAGCCGAGCTGGTCATTCACGGCAAAGATCCCCACCGGTTTCTCCAAAGACGCAAGCCACTCCGCCAGCGCCCGCTGGTGCTCATCCCAGCGCAGCGGCTGCCTCCCTGCCCCGCCTGATTTGAATACGGAGCACTCAAAGCCATGCCTGCGCAGGGTTTTCACAAACCACTCCCTGCGCTCCACAAAAAAAGCCTCGGCGGTGTCCAGATAACAGGCGAAGCGCTGAAAGCCGCGATTGCGCAGGTGCTCCGCCACGCGGGTGCCCACGATGCTATTGTCCATGCCGACAAACGGAAACGAATGCGGCAGCACGGTGGTGCGCAGCTCGATGACCGGCAGCTTCGTGGCCTTGAGCTGGCGCAGCAGGGCGTCATCAACCGTGCGGGAGAGAATGCCGTCTCCAGGCCAGTCTTTGAGCCAGGCCGGAAAGCGGCTGCGCAGATCCCGCGGCTCCAGGTACAGCGACCACGGCCCGTGCTCCGCCACATAGCGCCGGACGCCGCGCACGATGTCCCGCCCATAAGAGCGCGAGGTATCGACCAGAACAGCCACCTGCGGGATGCGTGCGGATTTGGAATGAGGGGCCTTCGGCATGAGGAGATGCAAACGGGAAACCCTCTCAGGATGCAAGGAAGAAACGCGCAGCCCTCGGAGTGGATTATTTTTCGTAACGAAATAACAACCTTGGGGTTAGGCTCACACACATGAGATCCTCCCGCCTCTCTGCCACTCCCGCACGGCTGCTCCAAATGAGCAGCGCCGTTCTTGTCTCCGCCTGTCTGGCGGCTTCCTCGCAACTGCCGCAGAGCGAGGTGAAGATCACCACGGACGATGGCTACCGCCGCATTCAGGCCAATGGAATTCCAGATCACACGCCCGGCCAGTTTCCCAACCGGCACAATCCCAACGTGATCGCCGCGCAGAGATATGACTACAAGGTGCCGCTGCACCCCAAGGTGGCGGAAAAGCCGGTGCCCTTTCACATGCAGCCCTTTGGCATCGCGGTGAATGGCGTGGTGTTTGATCCCTTTGCCGCGGAGTGGTGGCAGGGCAATCCACAAAGCGGCTGGCAGTACGAGCCCCATGGCGGAGCGATCGATCTCGGCCTGGACTCCAGCAATGCGCATGTGCAGCCCAACGGAGCGTATCACTATCACGGCATTCCCAATGGCATGATCGAAAAGATCAGCGGCGGCAAGCCCCAGATGGTGCACGTGGGCTGGGCTGCGGACGGCTTCCCCATCTACGGCCCCTGGGGCTACAGCGAGGCCAAAAATCCCAAGAGCGCCCTGAAAAAACTCAGCACGAGCTACGCGATCAAACACGGCACGCGCCCGGAGGGCTCCCCCGGCGGCAAGTATGACGGCGCCTTTGTGCAGGACTACGAGTATGTGGAGGGCACGGGGGACCTTGACGCCAGCAATGGACGCTTTGGCGTGACGCCGGAGTTTCCCCAGGGCACCTACTACTATGTGCTCACGGACGAGTATCCCTTCGTTCCGCGTCAGTTTGCTGGAACTCCGGACGCCAGCTTCGCGCGCCGCGGCCCGCCGGGAGGTGGCGGCCCGCCCGGACGGGGTCGTCGCGGTGGCCCTGGCGGTCCAGGAGGTCCCGGAGGACCAGGCATGCGCCCGCCGCCTGGCTTTGGCCCGCCGCCGTTTTAAAAGTTGCGCCGCTGCGCTGCTGCATCAGTTGCACAGCAACCGGGCTCCTTTATGGATGCGGTGAATGACCGACCACCCGCTGCTGCGCCGACTGCCGAAATCCACCGACTGCTCCAATGACGAGCTGCTGGCGTCGTTTCTCGACTATGTGGCGGAGAAAAATCTGGAGCTCTACCCCGCGCAGGAGGAAGCGATTTTGGAGCTGTTCGATGATCGCAATGTGATCCTGAACACGCCCACGGGCTCAGGCAAATCGCTGGTGGCCCTGGCGCTGCACTTCCGCTCTCTGGCGAAGGGACGGCGCTCCGTTTACACCTGCCCCATCAAGGCGCTAGTGAATGAAAAATTTCTCTCGCTGTGCCGCGACTTCGGCCCTGACAATGTGGGCATGGCGACGGGCGATGCCACCGTGAACCGCAGCGCGCCCATCCTCTGCTGCACGGCGGAGATTCTGGCCAACTACGCGCTGCGGGACGGCGCGCAGGCCCCCTTTCGTGAGGTGATCATGGACGAGTTTCACTACTACTCAGACCGTGAGCGCGGCGTGGCCTGGCAGGTGCCGCTGCTGACGATGAGCAACGCACGCTTTCTACTGATGTCCGCCACCATGGGCGGCACCGAGTTTTTCAAAGAAGGTCTCACGCGCCTGACGAAGGCGGAGACCACGGTGGTGGCCGCGTATGAGCGCCCGGTGCCGCTGGAGTTCACCTACGCGCAGACTTCCATCGACGTGACGCTGCAGGAGCTCGTCGCCGCGAACAAGGCGCCGGTCTATCTCGTGCACTTCACGCAGAACGAGGCTGCGCAGGCGGCGCAGGATCTGATGAGCCTGAACTTCTGCAGCACGGCGGAAAAAGCGGCGATCAAAGAGGCGCTGGTGGGCGCGAAGTTCACCAGCCCCTACGGCAAGGAGGTGAAGAAGTACCTGAGCCATGGCGTGGGGATTCACCATGCAGGACTGCTGCCAAAGTATCGCGTGCTGGTGGAAAAGCTGGCGCAGCGCGGGCTGCTGAAGGTCATCTGCGGCACGGACACGCTGGGCGTGGGAGTGAATGTACCCATCCGCACCGTGCTGCTCACGCGCCTGAGCAAGTATGGTGGTGAAAAGGTGGCGACACTGAGCGCGCGGGATTTCCACCAGATCACCGGCCGTGCCGGACGCCGTGGCTATGATGATGTAGGCTACGTGGTGTGCCAGGCTCCGGAGCATGTGGTGGAAAATGCGAAGATGGAAGCCAAGGCCGCTGGCGATGTGAAGAAACTGCGCAAGATGGTGAAGAAGAAACCGCCCGAGGGCTTCGTGGGCTGGAATGAGGACACCTTCAAAAGGCTGCAAACCGCCGCGCCCGAACCGCTGACCTCTCGCTTTCAGGTTTCCCACGGCATGCTGCTGCAGGTGCTGAGCCGCAAAGGCGATGAATGTGCCGCCATGCGCCAGCTCATTGCGGACTCGCATGAGACCACCAACGCGAAGAAGCAGCACGAGAAGCGCGCATGGGAGCTCTTCAAGGCCCTGGCGAGGCGCAAGATCATCGAGATCATCCCACCCGCGCGGCGCGACAGCGATGGCACGAAGCTGCGGCTGAATGTGGAGCTGCAGGAGGATTTCTCGCTGAACTACACGCTCTCTCTGTATCTCATCGACACGCTGGCGCTCATTGATCCCGCATCACCCACCTATGCGGCGGATGTGATGACACTGTGCGAATCCATCCTGGAGAATCCGGACATCATCCTGCGCCGCCAGCTCGACCAGGTGAAGGACGAGGCCATGGTGGCGATGAAGAACGAGGGCATTCCGTATGAGGAGCGCATCGCCAAGCTGGAGGAACTGGAATACCCCAAGCCCTGCCGTGATTTCATCTACAGCACCTTCAACGCCTTCAGCGACGCGCATCCCTGGGTGGGCCAGGAAAACATCCGGCCCAAGAGCATCGCGCGGGAGATGTTTGAGAACTTCCGCAGCTTCAGCGACTACATCAACGACTACGACCTGCAGCGCGCAGAGGGCGTGCTGCTGCGCCACCTCTCCAGCGTACACAAGGTGCTGGCGCAAACCGTGCCGGACAACTTCAAGACCGAGCCCGTGCAGGAGATGGAGGCCTGGCTGGCGGGCGTGCTGCGCGGCACCGACTCCAGCCTGCTGGACGAATGGGAACGCATGCGCGATCCGAACTTCAAGCCGGATGAGGTGAAGGAGAAGCGCGAGGAAGCCCCCGACATCACGCGCAACAAGCGCGAATTCACCGCGCTCATCCGCACCGAGATCTTCCGCTTCCTGCGCCTGCTCTCGCTGGAAAACTACACCGCCGCCGTCAGCACTGTGAGCGGCCCTTTCACGGCCGACACACTGGCCGCCGTCATGGAGCCCTACTACGCCGAACACGAGCGCATCCGCCTGGACAACGAAGCCCGCAACGGCCGCCACACCTACGTGGAACCCAGCGAGGACCAGACGACCTGGCGCGTGTGCCAGGTGCTGATCGATCCCGAAGAACTCAACGACTGGCAGGCTGAGTTCAGCATTGATCTGGTCCAGGCGCGCGAGGATGGAAAACCGGCGCTGGTGCTGAAGAGCGTGAGCAAGATCGGGTAGTACGACGGACACTCCTGTCTGTCGATCGACGCTCTCTCAGGCATCCAGCGAATCGATTCTCCACCACTCAAAGCCAGCGCGCTGCTGCGGCATGGGACGTTTTCTAACTCGCAACCGCTGCCGCGTGCGTGAGCGTCGATCGACCGGCAGGAGTG
The DNA here is from genome assembly GCF_044227185.1 of Prosthecobacter sp. Lineage (GTDB taxonomy): Bacteria > Verrucomicrobiota > Verrucomicrobiia > Verrucomicrobiales > Verrucomicrobiaceae > Prosthecobacter. The sequence goes on from NZ_JBGAFO010000019.1 coordinate 88,062, forward strand.
CCCATCGTACCTGCCTACCTCTCCACCCGCACCGCCGAATGCTTGTAGCTGGGCTGGCGGCTGTGCGGATCAAACGAGGCATGCGTGAGCTGGTTCACCCGCGGATCATGCATGGGCAGGAAGACCTCCCCGGACGAGACCGTCGTCGTCAGCCGCGCCTTCGCCGTGAGCGAGGCACGTTTTGAAACGACGCGTATCTGCATGCCGTCGCAAACCCCAAGACGGCTGGCATCCTGCGGATGAAGGTCGAGCATCAGCTCTTCCGGCTTCATCTTCGAAAGCACGGCGGACTTTCCGGTGCGCGTCTCCGTATGCCACTGCGCGCTGGTGCCGCGCCCAGTGATGAGAATGAGCGGATACTCATCACTGCGCTGCTCGGGAGCGGACTGCGGCGCCTCAAAGACAAACCTGGCGCGCTTGTCGGGCGTGTAGAACTTCCCGTCCTCAAACAAGCGCCGCTCTTTCTTCGCCCGCGTTTCGTCATTCGCCGTTCGCGGCATCGGCCACTGCACGCCGCCGGATTTGCACAGCATTTCATGACCGGTGATGCCCGTGATGTCGCAGGGCTGGTCTTCCGTGCAGCGTTGCAGCACGCGGAAGACAGCTTCGGGACTGCTCCATCCACGGAACAGATCCTCGCAGCCCCAATAGTGCGCGATGAGCCGGAAAATGTGAAAATCCGCCAGAGCATGACCGGGTGAACGACGCACTTTGGGGCTGTAACCAATCCGGCGCTCGCTGTTGATGAAGCATCCCTCCTTTTCCCCCCAGCCTGCGGCGGGAAGGACGAGGTGCGCACGCTTGGCCGTCTCGGTGCTGCAGTACATGTCCTGCACCACCAGGAAGTCGAGCTTGTCGAGGATGCGGTTGATTTCATTCTGATCGATCCACGAATGGCTGGGATTGGTGGCGACAAACCAGATGGCCTTCACCGTGCCTTCGTCCGCGGCTTTGAGAATCTGATCATACGCCAGGCTGGGGCGGTCAGGAATGCGCTCCACCGGAATGCCCGTGGCGGCGGCCACTTTTTCGCGATGCCGTGGATTGCGGAAATCATGCCCGCCCAGCAGATTTGTCGTGTTCGAAAACAGGCGCGAGCCCATGGCATTGCACTGGCCGGTGATGGAATTGGCGCCGGTGCCCGGCTTGCCGATGTTTCCGGTCATCAGCGCCAGATTGATGATGGCCTGCGCAGTGCGCGTGGCCTGATGTCCCTGATTCACCCCCATGGTCCACCAGAAGGAGACGCGCGGCGTGCCGGAGATGAGGGTCTGGGCAAAATGCACAAGGCGATGCACGCTAATGCCCGTCTCCTTTGAGACGCGCTCAGGCGAGTAGTCCGCGAGGAATTCCTGGAACCCGTCGAAGCCCGTGGTGTGCTCTTCGACGAAACCGGTGTCCACACCGCCGTCGCGGAGGATGAGGTGGGCGAGGCCGTAGAGGAGCGTGAGGTCGCTTTTGGGTTTGATGGCATAATGCTGGGTGGCGGCCATGGCCGTCTCCGTGGTGCGCGGGTCCACCACGATGATCTCCGGGCTGCGCTTGTTGCGCAGCACACGCTGCCACATGATGGGATGCGCGATGCAGGGATTGGCACCGATGAAGACGAGCACGTCGCTTTCTTCGAAGTCCGCATACGTGAAGGGCGGCGCATCAAAGCCAAAGCTTTCCTTGTAGGCGGCCACGGCGGTGGCCATGCACTGGCGCGTGTTGCCATCGCCATGGATCATGCCCATGCCGAATTTTGCCAGGGCGCCGAGAAAGGCCATCTCCTCAAACATGATCTGGCCGGTGCTCAGGTAGGCTGCTGCCTCCGGACCGTGCTTGTCCAGCACCGCGCGCATTTGATCGCAGAAATAGCGCAGCGCGGTGTCCCAGTCGACCTCCTTGCCGTGCAGCAGGGGCATGCGCGCACGGTCGGGTGCGTCCAGCACGCTCAACGCCTCCCAGCCCTTCGGGCAGGCGGTGCCGAGATTCACCGGGTAGTCGGGGTCCGGCGTGAGATTCACCGCCGCGCCGTCTTTGAGATGAATCTTCAAACCGCAGCCGGTGGAGCAGAAGCCGCAGATGGCCTTCGTGGCCGCATCGGGCAGCAGATGCGCGGGCACCTGCCCCAGCCCAAAGCGCGCGGGCTCCCGCACCAGATCGGCCGTGAGCGGGCCGTCCCATTCGCGCAGGGTCATGGCGGGCAGTTTTTTCATCGTCAGTTACCAGGCATTTTTGAACCTGCGGCGGCGGTGAAGAAGCAGAGGCGCTCCAGCAGCTGGCTGCCAAACATCAGCAGCAGCGAGAGGCCCAGCATCCACGGCATCGACGCACCGGCGCTGATCAAAACCGGAATCAGCAGCCCAGTGGCGATGAGCAGCAGCCCGCGCAGCTCAATGCGCGGCGTGTAATGCTTCTGCATGATGCGCGCCGATTTGTGCCAGGCGCAGTCTTCGTCCGCCAAAGCACGCCGGTAGTCTGAAAGCTCCCACAGCGACAAGGCCCAGCGAAACAGCAGCGTGAATGCCACTGCCCACGCCGCATGAGCCACACCAGTGCTGCTCCATACCACCGCACACAGCCCCGCTCCCAGCACTAACATGGTGCCAAGAAATTTGGCCGACACATTTCTTAAAGACCAAAAGGGCCTGCGTGTGTCCACATACACCATCACCGAACACCACACCGCAGCCAGCGCCGCGGCCCCTGTGCCTGTGACGGCGTACTTCATCCATTCAAGATGGCCCAGCCACCAGGAGGCTAAAATGGCCATGCCACCCGCGGGCAGCGCACCGAAAGCCATGATCTCACGCGAGAGCCATGACTTCCGCCAGCCGAGAAAGGCGCGCCATGCTTTGAAGGGCTGGCCCAAATGCAGCGTGCTCAAGCCAACACCCACGAGCCCTGCCACCAGCGCCGCCGCACTCGTCAGCGCGGCCTGAGTCAACGTCAGCCAGTTCATCCACAGGGCGATGGCGCAGCCGATGAATCCACCTGCGCTCATCTGCGTGAGCACCAGCATCCACGCCAAAGGATCGTGGTGTCCATGATCCAGATCCAGCCGACCGGAGTCCGCAGGTCTTGCTGCGGCGGGTGTGGGCTGCGCGGAAACGTAAGTCGTCGTCGGCCGTGTGTAGCTGGAATCAAACGCCCCAGGAATGATGCTGCCACTTGCGGGCACGGCATCGATCTTCACGAGCTGGATTTTGATGGCCTCATTCGGGCAGGACTGCACGCAGGCGGGCGCTTCACCTTCCGCCAGACGGCCCTGGCACATGTCGCACTTGCGCACGATGCCTCGCTTCAGATTGAACTTCGGCACGTCATACGGGCATTTGAGAATGCAGTAGCTGCAGCCGATGCACTGGTCATCCAGATGGCGCACGATGCCGGTGACTTCGTTTTTGTCATAGGCCAGCACCGGGCAGCCCTCCGCGCAGGCGGGCTCCGCGCAGTGATGGCAGGCCGTGGTGACCGTCTGCAAATACGGCTGCTTTCGCGTGCCCACCAGCAGCCCCATGTCCCGCCAGCTCTCGTCTTCATCCAGCCCGTTCAGCGAATGACAGGCCGCCACGCAGGCCTTGCACCCGGTGCAGGAGTCCAGATTCACCTGAAACGCATACTGCTCCCCCGCGGCGGGCTTGCTCAGCGGAATCAAATGCGTGAAGCGCTCGCGGACAGAGCGCGAATCGTATTCATCCGAAAAGAGGGCCACGGGGGTGCGCAGCGTCTGCTGCTCACGGAGCGCATCATTGATGATTTTTGATGGATGACTTACGATTTCAGAGACGGCGCTGCCGCCGCCTGTGATTGGTTGATCCAAATCATAAATCATAAATCGTAAATCATAAATGCCCCGCCGCCTCAAGCCGCCGCATCAAACACCACCTGCAGCTCTCCCACCGTGTGCCGGTTGCAGAAGCTGTGAAAGCTCTCCCCCTCTCTGCGCTTGCTCAGATATCCCTTCAGCATCGCCTCCAGCGTTGAGCCGAGAGACTCCACCGCCACGCCGCTGAAGATCTGGCGGCCGATCTTGCGGTTCTCGCCATAACCACCTCCTACCGTGATGTGGTATCCCTCGCCGCTTTCGGATTTCACCTTGGTGCCCAGCAGGCCGATGTCTCCCATGAAGTGCTGGGCGCAGGAGTGCGCACAGCCGGTGAAGTGGATGTTCACGGGCTTGTCCAGCTTCACTCGCCTGTCCAGATACTCCATCATGGCGATGGCGTGTCCTTTGGTGTCGCTGGCTGCAAACTTGCAGTACTTGTTGCCCGTGCAGGCCACAAAGCCGCTCTTGAGGTTCGACTGCTCGGTGGGAAAGCCGAGTTTCTTCAACGACTTCGCCAGCGTGGCGGCATAGGCCGTCTTCACATTCGGAATGATGAAATTCTGCCACACCGTCAGCCGGATTTCGCCCGAGCCGTAGCTGTCCGCCAGATCGGCGATACGGTCGAGCTGCTTGGCGGTGAGCTGCCCCACCGGGACGCTGGCGCCCACGTAAACGAGGCCATCCTGCTTCTGGGGAAAGGTGCCCACATGCGAATGCCCCTGCTGGGAAAACTCCCGCTTCGCCTGGCATGGTGCATCCGGTGCCAGGGGGGTCAGCTTGAACTTCAGCAGCTTCTCGGTTTCCACCAGCACGCCATCGAGGCCCCTGTCTTCGACAACATACTTGAAGCGCGCCTTCTTGCGGTTGGTGCGGTCACCGAACTGGATGAACACACGCAGCAGCGCCACCATCACATCGTTGAGTTGCTCCGGCTTCACGATGACACCCCAGTCACTGGCAAAGGTTTGATGCCCAGTGACGCCGCCCAGCGCGATGCGGAAGTAAACCCCGGGTTCGATGCCCTCGCTGTTTTCCCCGATCTTCACCGCGCTGGCGCCGATGTCGTTGGTGTCCTCCACCGCGGAGATGAGGCCGCCGCCATCGTAGGCGATGTTGAACTTGCGCGGCAGATCGTAAAACTCCTTGGAGGCAATGATGAGCGTGGCGAGTTCGTTCACCAGCGGGCGCACATCGATGAGCTCATACGGATCATGGCCCGCGCAGGGGTTCATGGTGATGTTGCGGATGTTGTCCGCGCCGGCCCCCTTGGAATGCAATCCGCAGCCCTGAATCCGCCGCAGCACCTCCGGGCAGTTCTTCGGCTCGATGAGACGAATTTGAAAATTGTTTCGCGTGGTGATCTGGATGTAGCCCGTGGTGAGATCCCGCGCGATGGCGGCCAGCTCGCGGAGCTGGTAGCTCTTCACGATGCCGCCCGGAATGCGCAGCCGGCACATGTAGCCGTCCTTCACCGGATTGAGCCAAAAGAGCCCGTTCCACTTGTAGCGAAACACAGACTCCGGCTCCGGCCTGGCATTCCAGCGCGCATCCATGACGAGCTGCTCGATGGCATCAAAAGGATGCAGCTCACGCTTGATGCGCTCCTCCTTGGTGAGGTCATCCAGCGCAGGGCCGGTCGGGACAGCAGCGGCAGGCACAGGGGCCATGTCTCCAAACGAAACTCCCCCGGCGGCGATGCCGGCAAAGAAGCCTTCGAGGTAGCGTTTCTGCTCGCCGGAAAAGTCCTGGGCAGACGGGATGGGCATGATGCCAGAGCTTGATTTAGGGAGGGGGGCAGCAATATTCATGACATGAATGATCTCGAACTGGTTTTCCGGGTGCGTCCGGCTGAAGAAGGCGGCTTTACGGCGAATTGCCGGCTGCCAGATGGATTCATAGCCACGCAGGGCGACTCATGGGAGGAGCTGGAAAACATGGTGCGCGATGCAGTGAACTGCCATTTTGCGGAGGCACCTTTGAAGCCCGGACGAATCCGGCTGCATTTGGAGGAAGACCGCATTCTTGAGGCGGCATGAAACTGCCGCGTGACGTGACGGGCGATGAGCTTCTGCGCGGGCTGCGCCGGGTCGGTTACGTTTTCGAGCGTCAGGCAGGCAGCCACATGATTCTGCGCAGCGACTCCCCTCGGTCGCATTCGGTGACCGTGCCAAACCATAAGCCCCTCAAGGTGGGCACGCTGTCTTCGATCCTGCACGAAGTGGCTCTTCAGCGCGGCATGAGCGTGGAAACCCTGCTCGCAGAGATGAGGCTGTGAGAGTTCAATAAACATCGCGGGCATAGCGTTTCTCCTTTTTCATCTGGTTCACGTAGGCGGCGGCTTCTTCGGCAGATTTGCCGCCGGCGGTTTGAATGACGCTGTGCAGCGCGTCATCGACATCCTTGGCCATGCGCTTGGCATCTCCGCACACGTAGAAGTGCGCGCCTTCCTCCAGCCACTGCCAGAGTTCGTTGGCGGCTTGCAGCATGCGGGTCTGCACATAGATCTTTTCCGCCTGATCGCGGCTGAAGGCGGTGTCCAGCCGTGTGAGATGGCCCTTCTGCACCCACTCGATGATCTGATCGTGGTAGAGGAAGTCGCTGGCGCGCTTTTGATCGCCAAAGAAAAGCCAGTTTTTGCCGGGAGCCTGCGTGGCCTCGCGCTCTTCGAGGAAGGCGCGGAAGGGGGCGATGCCCGTGCCCGGCCCCACCATGATCACCGGCTTGCTCAGATCTGTGGGCAGGCGGAAATGATTCGCGGCATGGAAATAGATGCCCGTGGTCTCGCCCAGCGGCAGGCGGTCCGCCAGATAGGTGGAGGCCACTCCCTTGTGCGGCACGCCATCCGTGCTGTAACGCACTGCGGCAATGCAGAGATGCACTTCATCCGCGTGCGCCTTGATGCTTGAAGCAATCGAATACAGGCGCGGCTGCAGCTTGCGCAGATCCTGCATGAAGGCCTCGAGCGTGATGCCCGCTCCAGGTGCCTTGCCAAAGAAGCTTCTCACTTCGTAGCTGGTGATCAGCGCCTCGCGCAGCGGCGCGCTGCCTCCGTCTGGCAGAGCCACCACCGCCTGTGGATCAAAGGCATGCGCCGCAATGACAGCATCCACCACTTCCGGGCAGTTTTTTACAAACACTCCCAGCGCATCTCCCACTTCATAAGTGAGCCCGCTGCCGGTGAGCGAGAAGCCGATGTGCCGCGTGTCCTTGCTGCTGCCGCGGGTGTTCAGCGGCGTGTTGAGGATCAGCTTCGCGGGAAAGGGGTTCTTCTTCGTATAGCCCGTTTCTTCCTCCTCCACTTCGGTCTCGGGGACGGCAGTCACGGTAGCGGCGCTCGTGCTGCCGCTCAGGGCGGTGAAGGCGCTGGCACTCCATTTCTTCGCAAGGTCGTCAAACTCCACATCGCAATCGACGCGATCCGTGATGCGCTTCGCACCCAGCTCTTCCAGGCGTGCGTCCAGCTTGCGGCCCGCGAGGCAGAAGGTGTCGCCGTAGTTTTTGTCTCCCAGGGCGAGCACGCTGTACTGCACGCCGTTGAATTTCGGGCTGCTGCCGTTTTGATTGATGCTGTCCCAGAAGGACACCGCATTGTCCGGCATGTCCCCTTCCCCCCAGGTGCTGGTGATGAGCAGGACGTTTTGCTCTTTGACGAGATCGGCGGGTTGCAGCGAATCGAGGCCTGCAGCTCGCGCTGCGAAGCCCCGACCCGCTGCTTCCCTGGCCAGCCGCTTGGCCAAACTTTCCGCATTACCGCTCTGGCTGCCGAAGGCGATGAGGAGCGGGGTCTTTACCGCCTGCGGCGCTGCCATGCCGGCAGGTGCGGCTCCTCGGTTGAGTACGCCGGCGAGGAAGCCATTGAGCCAGGCCCGCTGTTCGGCGGTAAAGGGTGCGTTGTCAGGAATGATGGGGACGGATGTCATTGCGGCGGTGGGGGAAAGAAGGTCATCACTTTCTGGAAAGCAGCTTGAAGACCAGCCAGAGGGTGGTGAGGAGAAAGATGAAGAAGCCGGTCTTGTAGAAGGCGACCGGGTTGCGCTCGATCAGCGGTGTGTCCGCTTCATAGAAAGGCTGCACGCGCTCGGGATGAGCAAGGTCATGCGCGAGCTCCGAATAGTGCTGGTAGCGGCGCGCGGGCTTGATGGCGATGGCGCGGTGAATGACAGCCTCCAGCCACGCAGGGATGTTCGGATTGATTTTCGAGAGCCGCTTTGCCGGATGGAAGACAGGCGTCTGAAAGCGCTCAATCTGCCCATAGGGCAGCCGGCCCGTGAGCGCCTGGTAAAGCGTGACGCCGATGGCAAAGATCTCCGTGCGCTCGCTGATGGGCGCGCTGTGAAAGCGCTCCGGCGCCAGATAGCTGGCCGTGCCCGCGCGGGATGAGACGGAGAAGATGGCGGCGGCGCTGCCGAGATCGACCAGTTTGAACGTCAGTCGCGTGTAGTCACCGATGCAGAGGATGTTCTCCGGTTTGATGTCTCCATGCACCAGATCCAGCCGCAGCAGCGTCTGCGCTGCCTCCGCGAGAAATTTCCCCAGCGCGATGGCGGAGTCCACCGAGAGCTTGCGCTCACGCAGCACGGCGGAAAGGCCGGGGGCATCCGCAAACTCCATGAGGTAGTAGCGCATGGTCTGTCCTGGTGGCTCGTAGGCGCGCACAAAATGGGCCGACTTCGCCCGCGTGGCATTCCAGATCTCGTGCGTGAAGGCTTCCAGGTGCTGCGGGCTGTCCAGCGCCTCAGTCGGGGCAAACTTCATCACCACGCGGTGGCCGTCCTTCTCCGCCAGCCAGACGCGGCTGGTGCCGTGAAAGGAGCGCGTGAGTTCGTAGCCATCGATCACATCGCCCTTGTTCAAAACCACGGGAATGGCGAGAGGGCGGGCATTCATGGCGTGAAGCCTGCCCGTCTGGTGAATGTCCAGCACCAGGGCGCTCATGTCATCCAGCGTCTCCTCCTTCGCCTGCTGGCGCGCCGTCAGCACGATGCTGCGCGCCGAGCCGTGGCGGGAGAGCGCACTGGCAAGCTCCGCCCCTGACACATGATTGGAAACACCATCCGAGCACAGCAGCGCCACATCGCCATCCTGCAAAGTCAGCGTGAAGCAGGACGGCTCGATCTCCGGACTCATGCCGAGCGCACGAGTGAGCACATGGGTGCGCTCCGGCTCCACGTGCGGCGTGGAGAGTGTGTTCAGTTTCCCTTCGCGCCACAGGCAGATGGTGGAGTCTCCCAGATTGATCCCGTGCAGCGTGTCTCCTTCGATCACCACCGCCGCCAGCGTGGCCACCATCTCGCTGCGCTCGTAGCGCACCTGGGACTCCTGATACAGCGACTGATTGAGAACGCGGGCAAAGGTGGTGAGCGCCTGCTGCGGCGACCACGAGCGCGGCCGTGCGCTGTAGTGCTCGATGAGCGAGCTCACCGCGCGCTGTGCCGCCTCGCGCGCGGGTTCACCGCTGCCGGCGCCATCGCTGAGCACGGCGATCACCGTCTGATCCCACGAGCGCACGTCAAAGGCGTCGGAAGAAGGAATGCCTTCCTCCCGCGCGATGCCGTGGCTGGTGGTGAGAACTTTCATGGGTTCACAAATCAGGGTGTGGATCAATCAGATGCGTGCTTCAGCCAGAGCGCCCCAGGTGGTGCGCCAGCGCAGCTTCACAAAATTGAGGCCGATGAGGGCCAGAATGCAGAGTGTGGAGAAGGCGAGCAGGCCCGCGAGATAGCTGCCCGTGATCCCTTTGGAATACCCCAGCGAACTGGCCAGCATGAAGCCGCCGAGCCCGCCACCACAGCCCACCAGCCCCGTCATCACACCGATGTCCTTGGCGAAGCGCTGCGGCAGAAGCTGGAAGACGGAGCCGTTTGCCATGCCAAAGGCGCAGGAGGCCAGGAAGAAGCCGAAGGCGCAGAGGTAGATGCTGCCCGCATAGGCCGCCAGCACCAGCGCCAATGCGGCGATGAGGAAGAAGACATGCAGCGCACGGATGCCGCCGAGGCGGTCTGCCAGCGCACCTCCCACGGGCCGGCCCAGCGCACCCACCAGCGTGCACAGCGCGGCCCAGGTGCCCGCCTCCACCGGCTGCAGATGAAACTCCGAGGTGAAATAGATGATGAGCGAAGCAGCCAGGCCGGAGAAGCCGCCGAAGCTGATGGTGTAGAAAAAGCAGAACCAGTGCGCGTCCTTCTCCTTCAGCAGGTTCACGTAGTCTTTGATCGTCTTCTTCTTCACCTTCACCTGCGCCTCCTTGGAAAAGACGATGTAGGCCGCGAGCACCAGCAGCAGCGGGATGAGCGCGAGCCCAAACACCGCATTCCAGCCATAGATCGCCGCCAGGCGGGGCGCGAGCAGCGCATCAATGACCACACCCACATTCCCCGCGCCGGCAAGGCCCAGCACCAGGCCCTGCATGTGCGGCGGGTACCAGCGGCCCGCCTGCGGCAGCGCCACCGCAAAGCTGGCGCCTGCCACGCCCAGCACCACGCCAAGCATGAGCGTGTGGGAAAACTGATGCAGTCCGGTGAGCCAGGCGGTGGTCATGCCCGCAATGACGATGAGCTGCCCCATGATGCCGGTGTTCTTCGCACCGATGCGGTCCACCAGCATGCCGAGCAGGATGCGGATGAAGGCGCCCGAGAGGTAGGGCACCGCCACCATCAGCCCCTTCTCCTGCGGGGTCAGGCCCAGCGATGCACCAATCTGCGCGCCCAGCGCGCCCAGGATGGTCCACACCATGAAGCTAACATCGAAGTACAGAAACGAAGTGAGGAGCGTGGGCCAGTGTCCGGAGGTTTTGAGATCAGCGAGTTTCATGGGTGGGCTTGTGGAAGTTCTGCCATTTCCATGAGCCGCCCGCGTGCCAAGTGTGCCAGGCCAATCAACGAACATCTTGAATCTTTTTGATATTATTGATGAACAACGTTCATGCCAAAAACCCCACCGCCCGCCGCTGAAAAGAAGGGCCGCGGCAGGCGGCGGGTCCAGGCAGATCAGAAGTCGATCTGCACCTGCACGTAGCCGAACTGGGCATCGCTGCCAGCTCCGGTCTGCTTCAGGTAGTCACCGGCGATGAAGTAGCTGTAGCCGGTCAAAATTCCCACATGCGGGTTGAGCTTGTAGCTGACAGTGAGGTCAAGCTCCTGGCCGCGAAAACTGCTGGCGTTCATAGCCGCCGTGTTCACCGGACGCACCTTGGTCGAGCCGTTGGCACGATACCAGGAGTCCGCGTTGTTGGCGTTCCAGTAGAGCTGATAGTCCAGCATCACCTTCATCTTGGGCGTCGGCATGAAGCTGAAGTTCACCTGCGGGTTGTGCATGTTCATCCACGCCGTGGTGTCCATGTAGCCGTAAAACAGGTGGTTCGTCGGGAAGAGGTTCTGGAAGGTGCCCAGCTTGTTGTCGTTCGGGCTGCCGTCGCCGCTGGCGTAGTTGTACTGCAGGCCAAAGCGTGGCTTCCAGGAGTGCTTGAGCCAGTTGTAGCCCGCACCCCAGTGGCCCGCATAGGCGGTGAGGGAACGGCCGCCCACCTTGCCAGTCTGGAAGTCCATCTCTGTTTCATAGTCAAAGCCGTTGAGCTTTTTGGGGTCCCCCTTCCAAAGAGTGCCGAGCGTGACAAAGCTGGTGGAGCCGGTGGGCGTGCCAAAGGTGGCCTGGCCGTCATCACGGTAGTGCAGGGCGTAGAAGTCCGTGGTGGTGTTGAACGGCACAAAGAGCGTGCTGAAATAGAGGCCGCTGAGGAAGGCATTGCGCCGGTCCGCCTGGTCGATGAGATCCGACTTGTTCCACTTGTTGTTGGCAAAGTTCACCGGGCTGGCGGTGAAGGCATCCAGAGACCACTTGCTGGCGGTGTAGCGGAACTTGAAGGCGTCAAAGGTGCGCGCCTGGTTGGCCCACTCCAGCGGACCGATGAGACGCTGATCGCCATAGGAGAGGAACTGGCGCCCGAGGGTGGAGCTGAAGCCCTTTTTAGCGTTTCCGAGCTGCACAAAGGCCTTGAGCACGTCAAAGACATCATCGCCTTCCGCGCCGTTCACACCGATCTGGCGCGCGCGGCTGCCGCCGATTTCGCGCACGTCCTGCCCCTGTACGTAGAGCTTGATCCAGGGATTGAGGTCATAGCCCAGGCCGAGGCGAAAGCGCTGCAGCAGCCAGGCGGCGTCCTGCGGACTGTTCACCGCGCTGTTGAAGTCGAAGTTGTTGTCACGGATCTCGTAGCGCATTTTTTCCTGCACATCGAAGGTGAACTTCCCCATCTTCATCGGCGCGTAGGCGGGCGGCGGCGGGGCCAGCGTGAAGCCGGGCACAGGCGGAGGCGCCGGTGCGGGCGCTGCGGTTTTGAGAGCGGGGGTTTGGGCGAATGCGAGCGAGGTGGTCGCGAGCACCAGCGGGAGGAGCCTTTTCATGAGCATCAGTAGGGTATGGGTGTGTTATGGATTGCGGCTAAGCGGCGGCGGCAGGGAAAGGGGCGGCGTGGGCCGCCAGCTCGGCAGCCATACCAGGAGATGGTACAAATTTCGGGTCCCGGCTGGGACGGATGTGCGACTTGTCGTTGAGGAAGGTGATGAGGTGCTCGCGCAGCTCGTAGTAGCGCGGATCCTCCATGATCTGCTTCCGGTTGCGCGGACGCTCAAAGGGGATGTTCAGGATGTCCCCCACCTCGGCCTCGGGCCCGTCCGTCATCATCACCACGCGGTCGGAGAGGAAGATGGCCTCATCGACATCATGCGTCACCATCAGGGTGGTGATGCGGTTGCGCCGCCACAGATCCAGCAGGACTTCCTGGAGCTCGTAGCGCGTCAGGGAGTCCAGCATGCCAAAGGGCTCGTCCAGCAGCAGCATCTTCGGCTGCAGTGCAAACGCACGGGCGATGCCCACACGCTGCCGCATGCCCTGGGAGAGCTCCCCGGGATGTTTGTGCATCGCATCTCCGAGACCGACGATGGTCAGGTAGTACTCCGCCATCTGCCGGCGCTCCGCCTTGCTGGCGGTGTAGTACACCTGGTTCACGCCGAGCATGACGTTTTCAAACGCCGTCATCCAGGGCAGCAGGCAGGGAGACTGAAACACGATGCCACGGTCCGGCCCCGGGCCGCTGGCTTCGCGCCCGGCCAGGATCATGTTTCCCTGGCTGAGATCGCTCAGGCCCGCCACCATCATGAGGACGGTGCTTTTGCCGCAGCCGCTATGGCCGATGAGCGTGACAAACTCGCCCTCCTTGAGCTTGAGATTGAAGTTTTTGATAATCGTCGCCGGCCCTTTCGGGGTGTCATAGGTCTTCCACAGACGATCCAGTTCCAGCATGGGAAGGAGTGAGCTCATGCCGCCACCTCCACTTCTTCGCGTTTGTTGTCAGAGCGGCGCCTCGGCCCGGTGCGGCTGAGGAACCGCAGCGAGTTCACCGTGGTGAGATCCTCCGGCAGGATGTCCGGCAGGCTGAGTTTGACGCTGGTTTTGGGTTTCATGCGGCCCTTGGCGTCCAGCAGGGTGCTGATGAGCTGGCTGCGGAGTTGTTTGAACCTGGGGTCGTGGTTGAGGGTCTTGCGATCGCGCGGACGCTCGAGGTCCACCAGCATCGGCTCGCCCAGAGTGGCGGGGGATGTGGGCAGCAGAGGAATGACGCGGTCCGCCAGCAGCAGTGCTTCATCGGGATCATTGGTGATCCAAAGTACGGTGGTGAGGTTTTGACGCCAGATGTCGCTGATCTCGTCTTGAATGGTGGCACGGGTGAGAGCATCGAGTGCACTGAGCGGCTCATCAAGCAGCAGCACCTTGGGATTCATCGAAAGGGTGCGAGCCACGGCCACACGCTGTCGCATGCCCCCGGAGAGCTCCTTGGGCAGCTTGTGCGCCGCATGGCCCAGCTTCACCATGTCGATGTACTTCTGCACATGCTCCTTGCGCTGCGCGGGCGTCCAGCCCCTGAAAACCTCATCCACCGCCAGCGCGATGTTTTCCTCCACTGTGAGCCACGGGAGCAGCGAGTAGTTTTGGAACACCAGGCCGCGGTCCGGCCCGGGGCCGGTGATGATCTCACCGGAGATGGTGGCCACCCCAGAGTCCGGCTTCACCAGGCCCGAGATGAGATTGATGAGCGTACTCTTGCCCGAGCCCGAATAACCCACGATGACAACGAATTCACCCTCCTCGATGGAGAGATTGATATTTTTGAGCACTTCCGTGCGCAAACCCGGCGAACCGTACCCTTTGAAAGCACTTTTGATTTCGATAAGCGGCATGACAAAAAATTTATGATTTACGATTTATGATTTATGATTTCAGATCGGAAGCCTATGAACTCGAATGAACTAAAGGAGCGGACGATGGACTTCGCGGTACGCGTGCTGAAAATGGTGGACGCCCTGCCCAAGACGACGGCGGGCAGAACCGTGGGAGGTCAAATTGCGAGGAGCAGCACCTCTGTGGCCGCGAACTACCGTGCGGCCCTTCGCGCGAAGTCCGATGCCGACTTCATCAACAAGATCACCATTGTTTTGGAAGAGGCTGACGAAAGCGCCTTCTGGATCGAGCTGGCCGAACGTGCCGAACTGCTTGCGCCAAAACGCCTCAGGGGCCTGCTTCAAGAATCCGAAGAACTCACAAAGATCTTCAACGCCACGCGAACCACCACCAAGCGTCGCGCCAGAACAAATCATAAATCGTAAATCATAAATCATAAATGACTCCGGTTATGCGGTCTTGAAGCGTGACTCCACCACGCTCATCAGCCGGTCCAGCACGTAGCCCACGACGCCGATCGTCAGAATGCAGAGGATGATGTGGGCGTAGCTGTTGGCGTTGTACTGCTGCCAGAGGAAGCCGCCGACACCGGGGCGGCCGGTGAGCATTTCCACCGCCACGATGACGAGCCAGGCAATGCCGAGGCTGAGGCGGAAGCCGGTGAACATGTAGGGGAGCGTGGCGGGCACGAGGACCTTCCAGAGCGTCTTGTTCTTCGAGAGCTTCAGCACCTTGGCTACATTCAGGTAGTCCTGCGGCACGGCGCGCACGCCGACGGCGGTGTTCATTACCGTGGGCCACATGGCGCAGATGGCGATGGTGAAAAGCGCGGCCGCATCCGAGGCGCCGAAAGTGGTGCGGCCCTCCCCGTTCATGATTTTGACACCGCTGAAGAGGATCATGCCCAGCGGCAGCCAGGCCAGCGGTGACACCGGTCTCAGCACCTGGATGATGGGGTCAAAGGCTGTCGCAAATTTCTTCGACAGCCCCAGGAAGAACCCAATCGGCGTGCCCACGATGAGGGCTATGGCGTAGCCCTGCACCACCAGCACGAGGGACATCCACGTAAACCGCAGTATGCCCTGATCCAGCTCTCCACGCTTGGCGAACGGCTCGGTGACGTAGAGCCTGCTTGCCGTCCAGGTCTCCACCGGCGTGGGGAGATCGGCGGAAAGTCCTTCCCGCTTGGTGACTTTGATTTTGTCGCCAAAATCGTCAACCTTTTCAGTAATGATGGATTTTCCGGCAATGAGATACCAAAAAATGCCACAAACTAATATTGCGGCCACCGGCAAAAGGATGGATTCGAGCTTGAAGCGTTGGATCAGGTGCATGGGAGGAAGAATTTATGATTTACGATTTTTGATTTATGATTTGGGGAGAGAGTAACGCGTTACGTTTGGGTGATCCGAACGGAGCAATGCCCTGCGAAGCACCTCCATGCGCCGCACGCGGCAAATCATAAATCGTAAATCATAAATCATAAATGAATCAGGCTTTGAGGGTCTTCACCGCGAAGGATGCGGCATAGGCTTCGAGGTCGGCCTTCGGATCAAAGGTCACGCCGTCGAAGAGCGTTTCGGCCTTGTCATCCGCTCCACCATGGGCGTAGCCGATCTCCTTCATGGCCTCTTCGTAGATGTCTGAGCGCATGACCTGCTTCGCCACGCCTTCGTAGTCCGGCGCACCTTCCACAAAGCCCCAGCGGCGCAGCTGCGTGAGCCACCACTTGGCATACTTGGCCTGCGGGTAGTTGCAGTTGCGGTCGCTGAAGATCATGTAGTTCGGGTCCTTGAACTTGCGGCCGTCTCCCATGTTGTACTTGCCCTGCAGGCGGCCCAGAATGGCCTCGGGCGGGCAGTTGATGTAGGTCGCGGCGCTGACGATGCTGGCCTGCTCCTCGCGGTTCTCCATCTTGTCCAGCCACAGGCTGGCTTCATGCAGCGCCTTCAGCACGGCCTTGACGCTCTTCGGATTCTTTGCGGCAAACTCCTCGGTGAAGGCGCAGACTTTTTCAGGGTGATCCTTCCAGATGCCCTGCGTGGCGATGGAGGTGTAGCCGATTTCGTCGGCGATGGTCTTGGCGTTCCAGGGTTCGCCCACGCAGAAGCCGTCCATCTTCCCCACCTTCATGTTGGCCACCATCTGCGGCGGCGGCACGGTGATGAGCGAGATATCCGCGCCCGCGCCTGCGGCATCGCCCGGATTGATGCCACCCGCGGCCAGGTAGTAGCGCAGCCACATGGCGTGCGTGCCCGGCGGAAAGGTCATGGCAAAGGTCAGCGGCGCGCCCTTGGCCTTGGCCTCGTCCACAAAAGGCTTCAGCGCCTTCGGATCATCCGCCACCTTGCCTTTGAAGGTGTTGGACAGCGTGATGGCCTGCCCGTTGCGGTTGAGAATCCACGGGGCGATGAGCGGCTTCTTCGGCGCGCCACCCAGGCCCATGGTGCTGGCGATCGGCATGCCGAGCAGCATGTGCGTGGCCTGGATGTCGCCATTGACGAGCGAGTCGCGGATGGCCGCCCAGCTCGCGCCTTTGCTGACGATGGAATTGATGCCGTATTTTTTAAACAGGCCTTTTTCATGCGCCACCACGATGCTGGAGCAGTCGGTGAGGGCGATCATGCCAAATTTCATGTCCGGAGATTCCGGGGAATCATCGGCATAGGCTGAGCCGACCCAGCCCTGCGGCAGGCCGGAAAAGAGAGCCCCGAGACCGGCGGCGGTGCCAGTGCGGAGAAGGGAACGACGGGTGAGTGGAGTGGAGGGTGTCATGCGTGGATGAGCTGGGTGCGTTTGCTGTTTTTGGCGGGTTTGCTGGCGGCGGCTGTCGGGGAAAGGGGGAGGGCGCTGGAAGTCCAGCACTCGCGGAGGGCATCGGCGGCCTCTGCGCGCTGGGCGGGAGTGAGAAGGCCGTGTATGATGAACTGCTCCAGCAGCCAGCGGCCGCGCTCGCTGGTGGGCTCGTTGGCTTCGCGGCGGTGAAAAACATGGAAGCCGGTGGTGTCCACCGAGCTGCCCGTGCCGAGATCCAGCGGTCCAATGAGCGAGCGCTGCAGCATCTTCTCATTGCCCTGGAAGTAGCCGCTGGCGGCCAGGATGCGCGCCACTTCGGGGCGGTTTTCCTTTTCATCGCAGAACTTGCAGGCCTCCTTCAGCGCGGCGGTCACCGCCAGCGCCTCCTGCGGATGCGCGGCGATGAACTTCTCCGTGGTGAGCAGCACCTTCTCAGGGTGCCCCGGCGCGAGCTGCTCGCTGGTGGCGGCGATCCAGCCGATGCCGCGCTCCACCGCCACGGAGTTCCATGGCTCGCCCACGCAGTAGCCGTCGATCAGCCCCGCGGCGAGATTGGCCACCATCTGCGTGGGCGGCAGCACCACGATGCGCACGTCGCTGTTCACATCGATGCCGCCGGCGGCAAGCCACTGGCGGAGGAGAAAGTTGTGTGAGGAGCAGCGCGCCACCACGCCGAAGGTGAAAAGACGGCTGGTGGTGCTGCGCACCAGCTTCTTCAGGCTGGCGGCATCGCGCACGCCGCGGTTCCACAGGTCACGACTCAGGGTGATGGCGTTTCCATGCAGATTGAAGACAAACGGAGCCACGACGTTGCAGTGCGGCGTGCTCAGGCCCATGCGCATGGCCAGCACCAGGCCGGCGATCGCATGCGCGGCGTCCACCTGGCCGTAGAGCAGTTTCTCCCGGATGGTGGCCCAGCCGACCTCGCAGCTCAGCTCCACCCGCACGCCATGCCGGTGAAACATTTCCCGCTCCTTGGCCACCAGCAGCGGCGCGCAGTCCGCCAGCGGAATGAACCCGATGCGCACGGGCTGGACGACCCCGCTGAGGGTGTTTTTGGCAATGGGTGTGGCTTTCGGCATGACACCCTTTTCATCAGCAGCAGCGGTGCCAGCACGAAACTTTCACGGATAAATAAAGCGCAAAGTTATTCACTTCATGTATGAATTGCATTCATGGAAGCCCCCATCGACACACGCCAGCTCCGCGCCTTTGTCAGCCTCGCCCGCAGCGGCAGTTTCACCCAGGCGGGGCGGGAGCTGCACCTCACGCAGAGCGCCATCAGCCATGCGATCAAGTCTTTGGAAACCGATCTCGGCAGCCTGCTCTTCCACCGCCAGGGAAAGAGCGTGCACCTGACCCACGCCGGCCGCGAGCTGCTGCCGCATGCGGAGACGATCCTCCAGTCCATGCACCACGCGCGCGCCGTGCTTGGCACGCTGGACCAGTCCCCGCGTGGCAGGCTGCGCATCGGCTGCACCACGGCGGCCGCGCAGTTCATCCTGCCCACCGTGTTTCGCGAGTTTAAGGAAAGCTTCCCTTCTTATGAGATCAAAGTCGTCTGCGGCGAGACGCCGGACACCATCGAGCGGCTGCACAAAAACCAGGTCGATCTCACCGTGAGCCTGCGCCCGCCGGATGTGGCGCGGCTGAACTGCCACGCCATCTTTGATGATGAGCTGGAGTTTCTCGTCTCTCCGCTGCACCCCTGGGCGCACAAGGCACCGAAGCTCAAAGACGCAGCGGATGAGACCTTCATCGTGGCCAGCCGCAACAGCCTGAACTTCGCCATGACGCAGGAGTTCTTCATGAAGCAGGGCGTGCGCCTGCACTCGTTCATCGAGCTGGGCAGCTCGGAGGCGACGAAGGAGCTGGCGAAGCTGGGCATCGGCGTGGCCATCGCCGCGCGCTGGATCGCGCGTACGGAAATCGAGGCCGGGCAGTTGATCCCGCTGCCGCTGCCAAAGGCGAAGCTGAAGCGGCGCTGGGTCGTCTCCACGCTGAAGGGCCGCCCGCTAAACCTGCCGGAGCGCACCTTCATCGGCCTGTGCGAGGAGGTGGGCCGGCGCATGGTGGATGGCGGCAAGTGAGGCGCAGCAGGCGCGCAGCTTTTCCCTGAGCACCGCGGCACGCGCCGCCAGCGCACGCTGCTCCTGCTCATACTGCGCGCGGCCTTCCGCCGTTTCGATCTTCACCGGCTCATAGCCCAGCGCGTTGAGCTCATACGGGCTGGCGCGCATGTCCAGGTCACGCCCCGCCAGCGCCAGCTCAAAGCATTCGCCGATGAGGTCGGAGCCCGTCCACGGCCACAGCTTGGAGGACCACTTGTACAAATCCATGTTTGCATGCAGGCAGGCCGCCTGCTCCAGATCCGGGCGCGAGTCCAGCGTGGGCTGCAGCACATTCATGGGCCGCGCCTCCGGAGTGAAAAAGCGAAACGCATCGTAGTGCGAGCAGCACACCGGCAGCGACTCCACAAAGGCGGCCAGTTCATGTGGCGGCAGCCGCAGCTCATAGCCCTGATGCCGCACCTCATCCGCGGACTGGCGGTACACCATGGCCCACTCATGCAGACCGTAGCAGGTGAAGCGCCCTGCCCTGCCCAGGATGCGCGAGCACAGCATGGCCACCCAGGCGGCGAACTCGCGCTCACGCTGCATGAAGCGCCGCGCATCCAGCCGCAGCAGGCCGTCTTCATGAATGAAGCGCTCGCCTTTCAGCCACGGGCAGGCTTCGAAATCGGCCCCCGTCATTTCCAGGCTCACCCCATGGGGCGGCACCCACTGCTTCAGCTTCGCCGGCGCAAAGCTGTAGTAGGTGAAGAGGAAATCATGCACCGGATGCTTCGCATCGCGGCTGCGGCGGTCCACAAAGGCATCCGCCTGCGCCGCCACGCGGGCTGAATGCGCCTGCATGTGCGCATGCCATTGCTCTCGGTTCCACACCGTCATGGCACCAGCAGCGTCGCGAGACCCAGGAATGTGCCCATGCTGATCACGTCCGTGGCGGTGGTGAGAAAGATGCTGGAGGCCGTGGCCGGGTCCGCGCCGAATTTCCGCAGCACCAGAGGGATCAAGGCGCCGCTGAGGCCGCTGACCACGCAGCTGAACGTCATGGCCACCCACACCACAAAGGCCAGCATGAGCGCATGCGCATTGTGGTTTAGGTAGGCATAGACGCCCATGCCGATGCCGGCGGAGACGCCCACCAGCATGCCATTGTACAATCCGAGCAGCCCCTCCTTCATCACCAGACGGCGCTCATCTCCGGGTTTCAGATCACCCAGCGTCATGCCCCGCAGTGTCACCGCCAGGGCCTGGCACCCCGTGTTGCCAGACTGTCCGGCGAGCACCGGCAGAAACGCCGCCAGCAGCACCAGCCGGCCCAGCGTCCCCTCAAACACACCCACCACCGCCGCGGCGATGAAGCAGGTCACCAGATTTACCTGCAGCCAGGGATGGCGGAAGCGCAGGCTGCGCAGCAGCGGCGTGGAGAGGCGCTCCTCCTTTTCCACCCCCACCATGGAGCCTACCTGCGCGCTGATCTCGATGGCCCGCGCCTCAAACAAGGTCTGCCCGCGCACCAGCCCCAGCAGGATGCCTTCCTTGTTGCACACGGGATAGACGGGGTAGTGCTTGTTCACCACCAGCTTCATCGCCTCCGTCAGCTCCATGTCCGGATCCAGCTTGAAAGGGTCCTTCACCATCACATCCGCCAGCTTTGCGTCCGGCTCGGCCAGCATCAGGTCGCGCATCACCAGCAGGCCCAGCAGGCGGCCTTCTTCATCCGTGATGTAGCCGTAGGTGATGAAGGCCTTCTTTGCCAGCTTGCGCACTTCTTCGATGGTCTCACGCGCGGTCGCGTCCGGGCGGAAGACAGCCACCGGCGGCTCCATCAGCCAGCCCACGCTGTCCTCAGGGTGCTCGCGGTTGCTGGCCCACTGCCGGACTTTGGCCAGCGGCACAAAGGTCAGCGCGGCGGTGCGCTGCTGCTCCTCCATCTCTTCCAGCACCTGCTGCGCCACCAGGGGGTTGAGCTCCTGCAGCACCTTGGCCGCGTCTTCTCCCGAGGCCTGCTCCAGCAGATCCGCGGCATCATGCGCCCCGCGCTGGGAAACGGCATCAAGCAGGGTGTCGGAGGTCGGTTTCATGCAATGCGTGAAGCGTAGTCGCGCAGGCCGCGCTTGTCACCGCGAACGCGAAAAAAACCTAGCACAGGACGCGCGCGCGGGCACATTCAGCCCATGGCTCTGTATGACCGCGACTACATGCGTGAAGGACCGCCCCGTTCCGTGGCCGGAATGGTGCGGCGGCTCAGCGCATTCCAGGTGATCCTGGGGATCAATGTCGTGGTCTTCATCATGCAGTTCGTGTTTGAGACCGGATGGCTGTACCACCCGCGCACCGGGGAGCCCTGGATGCCGCTGGGCGGCGTGAGCGTGAATGAACTGGCGCTCGGCAATGTCTGGACGCTCTTCACCTACATGTTTGTGCATGGCGGCATCGTCCACTTTCTTCTGAACATGATGCTGCTGTGGTTCGCCGGGCGCGGCGTGCAGGAGCTGTTTGGCAGCCTGCATTTCACCCTCATCTACCTCTTCTCCGGCATCGCTGGGGCCGCGGCGGAGATGGCGCTGAATGGTTTTGTGCTGGGAGACACCTCCACCCCACTGGTCGGCGCCTCCGCCTCCGTCTTTGGTCTGCTCATGGCCCTGGCCGTGGTGCTGCCAGATGAAAAGATCACCGCCTTCATCTACTTCATCATCCCGGTGAAGCTGCGCCTGTGGACCCTGGCCAAGGGGCTCTTCATCATTCAGCTCGTCTTCGGCCTGGCCGGCGTGCTGTTTCACATCCTGCCGGAGGGCATGAAGATCGCCTACTTCGCGCATCTCGGCGGTGCCTCACTGGGCTGGTTCTACGCCCGCAGCCTCGGCTACGGCGGCCGGCCGCTCACCTACGCCAGCCAGTGGCAGCCAGCCCAGTTTCACCAGCAGCGCAGACCCGCCCCGGCCCGCACCCGCGCCCGCACCATGACCGAGCTCGACATCGACACCGTGCCGCTGGCAGCGCACCGCTCGCAGGATCCGGCGCAAGCCTACATCGAGAAAGTCGTGGATCCCCTCCTGGACAAAATGAACCAGCTCGGCAAAGACAGCCTCACCGAGGATGACCAGCGCACCCTGGAACACGCCAGCCGTGAGGTGGACCGCCACCGGCAGGCCCGCGGCGGCTGAAGCAAAAGCGAGCCAAGCGCCACTCGCCCCGCCCACCACCCATGCTTTCCACCCGTTCCGCACGCCTAGCCGCCCTGCTCCTGCTCACCCTTCTGTCCGGCTGGACCATCCGCTCCTGCCGCAAACCCGGCCCCTCCCGCCCCCAGCCGACCGCCCCGGCCACGAAACCTCCAGTGGAAGCGGCCCCCAAAAGCACCTTTCCTGATGAGTGACCGGCGGGAAGGTTCAGAGTTCAAAACTGAAGGATCGTCAAGACTCGACCCCTTCCCCCCCCTGCCCCCCCCCCTGCTCCCTTATTCGTCATTCGACATTCGCCATTCCCACCCCATGTCCATCGCCACCCGCCAGGGAGACCAAGGGCAGACCGACCTCCTCTTCGGCTGCCGCCTCGCCAAATCCCACCCTCGTGTCCACGCCCTCGGAGCCGTGGATGAACTGAATGCCGCCCTCGGCCCCCTGCGTATCGCCGCCGCCCGGGAGGAGACTCGGCAGATTGTACCCCAGGTGCAAAAATGGCTCATCGAGCTCATGGGCGAACTCGCCACCCCGCCCGGCAGCGAAGCACGCTACGCCGCCTCCCACCCGGACCACATCTCCACCCCGAACGTCCTCTGGCTGGACGAGTGGGTGACCAAGCTGGAGGCCGGGGGTGCCTTGAAGTTCAAAGGCTGGGCGCTCCCCGGAGAAGCCGGAATCATGAGCGGCGCGTATGCCGACCTCGCCCGCGTCGCCTGCCGCCGCGCCGAACGCCACGTCATCGACCTCCAAGGCACGACGGACGAAGTCCCTAACGGAGAACTTATTCGCTTCCTCAACCGCCTCTCAGACGTCCTCTGGCTCCTCGCCCGCTGGGAAGAGCAGGCAGCGCAAACCACGTAACGGTAAGAACGTAAGCGCAAACACCTCCAGCATGCAACTCGGACAGCATTGCGTAACGATACAATCGTAATTTTATCGCGGGCAATCGACAGGGATCATGATTTCTGCCGTGTCTGAAGTAACCGCTGTTCACCAACCTTACTCATCCACTTATTACATTGATTAATCATAAGTTATAGCTCTTTCTAACGTACTTTAAATTGCATTTAAGTAACGATAGAATCGTTTTAAATCCACCTTTTAGTTCACCCCCAAATGATCAACCGGGCTCTCCCTCTCCCCGCCTCTAAAAACGAATACAACCAGATCTTCTCTTCGGGAAGAGGGCGGGGATGAGGGGAGGTGCCTTCTGTACAAAAGCGGGAGCGCCTCCGCCCCTTTGCCCCGTCTATCTCTACAGCACTCTTCGCGTCCCAACGAAATACGAAACGCCTCTTTCGTTACAAACAATTACAATCCTACCATCGGGTAGGAGGCGGGGTTGCCCCCGCCGTCCTCCCACACCACCGGACGTGCGGTTCCGCATCCGGCGGTTGAGATGAAGAGTTTATGTTCATGGTCGGACCTGACGTTGCCAACGTTGGATGGTTTCGAGCAGGAA
>NZ_JBGAFO010000020.1:0-109885 GCF_044227185.1 Prosthecobacter sp.
ATCAGACAGTGTCGAATGCATTGTTGCATAAGGATTTACAGCGTTCAAGGACGCACAAAGGCGAACATGAGGAAACCCGCAAGGAAGGAACTACGGATCAGAAGGTTTCAGGTTCGAATCCTGACGGGTGCGCCACTCATTTAAAAAAATGAGTTCATGATTCCCGGGCGGCACAATCTTGCTTCGCTCCATCAGTGATCCTCGGCAAAGGTTCCGCGCAACTTCATGCATCCGCCGGCCATGACCCGTCGAAAGATCACTGTCTTGAATCCTCAGAGCACGGACGCGATCATTCCCACGGCCTCTCGCAGTACGGCTGCGGCGCAGCGCCTTTGGACGGGCTGGTTCAAAGGCAAAAAGTGGAAACCTTTTCCCTTTCAGCAGGAGGCCTGGTCCGCTTTTCTGGCGGGGGAGAGCGGTCTGGTGCATGCACCCACCGGGCTGGGGAAAACATATTCCGTCTGGGGCGGTCCCGTGCTGGAGTGGCTGGCGGCAAATCCAGACCGCACAAAGTGGCCCAGGAAGACCGAGCCCATCCGCGTGCTCTGGCTCACACCGCTGCGTGCTTTGGCCAATGATACGGTGGAGTCCCTGCGTGCCCCTTTGGCGGATCTCGGCATCCCCTGGTCCGTGGAACTGCGCACGGGAGACACCACCACCGCCGTGCGGCAGAAGCAGCGCCGCCATTTTCCCACTGCACTGGTCACCACACCGGAGAGCCTGTCTCTCCTGCTCACGCATGCGGACACCCAAGAAAAATTCGCCTCGCTGCGCTGCGTCATCGTGGATGAGTGGCACGAGCTCATGGGGACGAAGCGCGGCGTGCAGGCGGAGCTCTGCCTCGCGCGGCTGCGGCAGTGGGCTCCCGGCCTGCGCGTGTGGGGCCTGTCCGCCACGCTGGGAAATCTCACTGAGGCGCTGCACACCCTGCTCGGCGCTACTGCACAGACCGCGCAGTCGCGGCTCGTCTCTGCTCACGTGAACAAAAAATTCGAGCTCAAGACGCTGCTGCCGCGCAGCATGGAGAGCTTTCCCTGGAGCGGTCACGCGGGCCTGCGCATGCTGCCGGAGGTCATCCGCCGCGTGGAAAAAAGCCGCACCACGCTGCTCTTTGTGAATACGCGTTCCCAGGTGGAGCTGTGGTTCCAGTCCCTCCAGGCCGCGCGGCCTGACTGGGTGGAGACGGCGGACATCGCCCTCCACCACGGCTCCGTGGACCGCCAGCAGCGGGAGGAGGTGGAGGAGCGCCTGCGCGCGGGCACGGTGAAGTGCGTGGTCTGCACCGGCAGCCTTGATCTCGGCGTGGATTTTTCTCCGGTGGAGCAGGTCATACAAATCGGTGCGCCCAAAGGCGTGGCGCGCATGCTGCAGCGTGCGGGGCGCAGCGGCCACCAGCCCGGTGCGGTGAGCCGCATCTACTGCGTACCCGCGCATGCGCTGGAGCTCGTGGAGTTCGCCGCCGTGCGCGATGCCATCGGACGCGGAGAAATGGAGGCGCGCGAGCCCGTGGAGCGTCCGCTGGATCTCCTCGTGCAGCACCTCGTCACTCTCGCGCTCGGCGGTGGTTTCCACGAGGAGCAGACCAAGGCGGAGATCCGCTCCACGCATGCATTCCGGGATTTGAGCGATGAGGAATGGCAGTGGGTCATCGACTTCATCACACGTGGCGGAAAAAGCCTGCGCGCCTACCCGCAGTTCCGCCGCGTGCGGCAGGACGGCGATTTTTACACGGTGGACCAGGGGGACATCGCGCGCTTTCACCGCATGTCCATCGGCACCATCACCAGCGATGCCATGATGTCCGTGCGCCTCCTGCGCGGCAGCCACCTCGGCAGCATTGAGGAGTCCTTCATCGCGCGGCTCAAAGAGGGGGACGGCTTTGCCTTCGCGGGCTTTCAGCTCGAGTTTGTGCGCGTGCATGACATGACCGCCTTTGTGAGAAAGAGCAAGAAGACCGCGCGCCGCGTGCCGCAGTGGATGGGCGGCAAGATGCCGCTCTCCACCCAGCTCGCCCGCGCCGTGCGCCTGAAGCTCGCGGAGGCAAAACGCGGCACCTTTGACTCGCCGGAGATGCGCGCCGCGGAGCCTGTGCTGCACATTCAGTCGGCATGGTCGCTCATTCCCGAGCCGGACGAGCTGCTCATCGAGTGGACGCACACCCGTGAGGGCGTGCTGTACTTCATCTACCCCTTCGCGGGGCGTCTCGCGCATGAGGGCCTCGCCGTGCTCACCGCGCATCGGCTGGGCAAAATCGAGCCGCGCTCCTTTGCCCTCACCATGAATGATTACGGCTTCGCCTTGATGACACCCACGCCGCTGAATCTCGATGAGCAAACCTGGCGCGAGACGCTGTCACCCGAGCGGCTGGTGGAGGACATCCTCGACTGTCTCAATTCCACCGAGCTCGCCCGCCGCAAATTTCGCGAGATCGCCCGCATCGCCGGCCTCGTGTTTCAGGGCTATCCTGGCAGCTCCAAATCCACGCGCCAGGTTCAGGCCTCCAGTGGTTTGTTTTACGACATGTTTTCCCGCTATGAGCCCGACAACCGCCTGCTGGACCAGGCGCGGCGTGAGGTCATCGAACGCCAGCTTGAGGTGCGCCGTTTGCAGGAGGCGCTGGCCCACGCGCAGACCATGAAGCTGACGCTGCGCCACACCGAGCGCCTCACCCCGCTCTCCTTTCCGCTGTGGGCCATGTGGGTGCAGGCGCAGGTCACCACGGAAAAATGGGCCGACCGCGTGCGCCGCATGAGCGAGCAACTGGAGGCTGAGGCCAGGAACACATGAGAAACGATGTGACGCTGGAGTGGGGCGGCACCACTCTCACCCTGCTTCCGGAGCGCGCCGTCTGGTGGGCTGCGGAGAGCACGCTCTTCATTGCCGACCCTCACTTCGGCAAAGCCGCCGCCTTTCGCTTTGCCGGCATCCCCGTGCCGGAGACCTCGCATGAGGATGACCTGGAGCGCCTCACCCACATCCTCACGCACACCTCCGCCCGCCGTCTGGTCATCCTGGGGGACTTCCTGCATGCGAAGACGGGAAGGAATGAATCCATGTTCGCCGCGCTCCGCACCTGGCGCGAGAGCCACGCCGCGCTGGAGATCGTGCTGGTGGAGGGAAACCACGACCGCCGCTCCGGCACGCTGCCCGAGGATCTGCGCATCACCTGCGTCAAAGGCCCCTGGCCGCTCGGCCCCTTTCACTGCCGGCACGAGCCGCAGGAAGATGCGGAGGCCGTGGTGCTCGCCGGGCACATCCATCCCTCCTACGGTCTCTCAGACCGCCTCGGCACTTCCGTGCGCGCGCCCTGCTTTCACTTCTCCGCCCGCGTCGTCCTGCTCCCCGCCTTCGGCTCCTTCACCGGCACCCATGGCATTCGCCCCGCTGCGACCGACCGCGTCTTCCTCGTCGGCACCGATGCGGTGATCGAGGTGAGCGGCGCGGTAAAGTGAGTCTTGCTTTTAATGCACGGCCGCACCTGGGGGAGCGCCCGGGCCATCACAGCGCTCTCAAGCTTTCATCGCAGCCTCGGCTTCCACGTCTCCGCGCCGCGCTCACCCGTTGTTTGGCAGACGGGCTGTCGTGTGACATGGGCCGCGCCTAGTGCGTGTCCGTGGACCAAGCGGGCCCTGCGGTCTGACAACCGTACGAGGGATGAGGTGGATGAAGCCCGGGTTCAGGCTCCCGGGCGGCTTCGTCGTGTGGCGCTTCCGCTTCCTTTTGACTGCATGTTGGAAGAACGCCCCGCTTGGAGCTGCATTTCATGCCGCAGTCTTTCACCCGCTTCTTGGTAAGTGTGAATGGCTTGTTTCGCTTCCTCATGCAGAGCGGAAGCGCGGGCGATGGCACGCTTGGATTCTATCCCTGACGGCGTTCAGGCGGCATCAAACCCTGGACGCTAGGCGAAACGCTCACGGTCGCGCCATGAACTTGGAGCAAAAGCCTTTGGCTGGATTTCCTTTTCCCAGTCCTGAAGGGATAACTGGGCGCGCAGGAGATCCAACGCCTCCTTCAGAGAGAGGAGGGCGGGTTCTGGGTGGGGCGGTGTCTCAAGGGCGTTCATGGTTGGTGAGAGAACCATTCGAAGTGGTCTCTGATAATGCAACGATGAGCGGGTCAGGAGGGCCGCTGAAATTTCGCTCAGGCAAACCAGCAAGATCTCCGAATCTTGTCCCGGAAAGCGTGACATGCCTCCTGCCGTGGCGGTCGCATTTTCGTCTCACCGCAGAGGCTGCGCCTCCCCGGCGCGGACGGCACTTTGGCTGCGCAGTTGACGAAATTCTTTACCAACCGTGGAGCCTTTGAAACACGATCTGCTCAGACCGTGAATCTCCTTCCCGAATACGATGACGCATGGCGTGCGCAGGGCCGCGTCAGGCGTCGTTTCTCGCGCCGCCGTCTGGGATGAGATCAGCTCCTTCGAACTTCTCCCCCCTTTGCCATGAACCAGCTTTTCCCGCGCTCGGCCAATACCATCGCCCGCGTGGCGCTGGTGGGAGCCGTGCTGGGATTGGCAGGGCTGGTGTGGGCGCTCAGCGCCGTCAATGGCTCCTCCCACATGACACGCGTGGGTACGGCGCTGGAGCAGCCCGTTCCTTTCAGCCATCAGCATCACGCCGGCGAGCTGGGCATCGACTGCCGCTACTGCCACAGCACGGTCGCCGTTTCCGCTGAGGCGGGGCTGCCGGCCACGGAGACCTGCATGACCTGCCACTCGCAGGTCTGGAAGGACGCGCCCATGCTGCAGCCGGTGCGGGAAAGCCTGCGCACGGGCCGGCCCTTGCAGTGGACCCGCGTGAGCACCATCCCGGATTTTGTTTACTTCAACCACAGCGTGCATGTGAAGGCCGGCGCGGCCTGCATGGAGTGCCATGGCCGCGTGGACCGCATGCCGCTGACCGCGCGGCAGGAGCCGTTTGAAATGCGCTGGTGCCTGGACTGCCACCGCCACCCCGCGCAGCGACTCAGCGCGCCGGGCACGCAGTTTCAAATGCCCGACACCAAACCCGCCGACGCCACCGTGGCCGCCCGGTGGATGCGCCAGCGCCACGTGGAGACAGACACGCTGACCAACTGCACCGCCTGCCACCGATGAACCCTCCGCGCCTGGATCCCGCACTTCTCCACCATGCCGCGACGGGGCAGGGGGGCATGCAGTGGCGCAGCCTGGAGGAGCTGGCGGACACGCCCGAATTTCGCGCCGCTGTGCAGCGTGAGTTTCCCGCCGGTGCCTCGGAGTTTGCAGATGCTGGCAGCCGCCGCCGCTTTCTCGGGCTCATGGGCGCCTCCCTCGCACTGGCCGGCCTGTCTGCCTGCCGCCGTCTGCCCATGGAAAAACTGGTGCCGTATGTGAAGCAGCCGGAGCAGCTCATTCCCGGCGAGCCGCTGTTTTTTGCCAGCACGGAGGTGCTCAGCGGCTATGCACGCGGCGTGCTGGTGGAAAGCCACGAAGGCCGCCCCACCAAGATCGAGGGCAACCCCGGCCACCCCGCCAGCCTCGGGGCCACGGATGCGCTCATGCAGGCTGCTGTTTTGCAGCTCTACGATCCCGACCGCTCGCAGACGCCGCTGCGGCAGGGGCAGCCGGACACAGTCAGCAACTGTTTTGCCACACTGACGGCCCAGCGTTCAGCTTGGGAAAAGAACGGCGGTGCCGGCCTGCGCCTCGTATTAGGACATACCACATCACCCGCGCTGCTGGACCAGATCGCTCGGCTTGCGGCCCGTTATCCACAGGCCCGTTGCTGTGTGCATGAGCCCGCGCTCAATCTGCATGCCTCACATGCGCCGCTCCCGCTGGCGGAGAAGGATGTCATCTTCTCGCTCGATGCGGACTTCCTCGCCTGTGGCCCCGGGGCAGTTGCGCACACGAAGCAGTTTCAGAAGCGGCGCGATCCCGCTGGCAAAATGGTGCGGCTCTACGTGGCGGAGAGCACGCCGAGCCTCACCGGCGCGCAGGCGGATCATCGCTTTGTGCTCACGCCGCAGGAGATCCAGCAGCTGGCGCAGCAGATGGAGGCGGCACTGCAAGGGGCATCACCTCAGGATGCACCCGCATGGCTCCCAGCGGTGATGCGAGACCTCAAGGCGAATGCGAAACGAGCTCTGGTGGTGGCCGGGGAGTTTCAGCCGCCAGCCGTGCACGCCGCCGTGCGCCGCATCAACGAGGCCCTCGGCGATGCCGCGCCGCCTGCCGCCACCGTGGCTTTCCCCGCACCTCTGCAATCCCTGCAGGAACTGAGCGCAGACATGCTTGCAGGAGAGGTGGCCGCGCTGTTCATCCTCGGCTGCAATCCCGCCTACTCCGCGCCTGCGGATGTTCCCTTCGCAGACGCCTTGGCAAAGGTTCCCCTCAGCCTGCATCACGGTCTCCATGCAGATGAGACCGCCGTCCGCTGCACATGGCACCTGCCCGCCGCCCACTGGCTGGAGGCCTGGGGAGACGCCGCCGCTTGCGATGGAACGTGCAGCATCCAGCAGCCGCTCATCGAGCCTCTCTACGGCGGCCTCTCCGCGCATGAAATTTTGGCCGTCCTGCTCGCCCAGCCATCTGCTCTAGGCGGCTACGAAACCGTGCGCGCCTTCTGGCAGAAGCAGCACACCGGCGCGGACTTCGAATCCTTCTGGCGCACCTCCATCCATGACGGCGTGATCCGTCAGGGAGCGCGGGATTCATCCCGCAGCACCCCGCCGCCACCCGCCGCTCCGCTTTCCTCCGCAGCTTCCGGCTCGAACGGGCTCACGCTGCTCATCCGTCCAGATCCCCACATTCACGACGGCCAGTTCGCCAACAACGCCTGGCTTCAGGAGCTGCCGAAACCCATGACCAAACTCGTTTGGGAAAACGCCGCCCACATCGCCCCCGCCACCGCAAAACGGCTGGGCCTGAACCACGGCGATGTCGTCTCCCTCAGCCAGGGTGGCAGACATGTGGACGCTCCGCTCTGGCTTCTCCCCGGCATGGCGCAGGACTGCGTTCTCATTCATCTCGGCTACGGCCGCTGGCGCGCAGGCCGTGTGGGCACGGGGCTGGGCTTCAGTGCTTACGCATTGCAAACCTCCAACGCCCTCTGGCAGATCAACGGCCTGGAGCTGCGTCCCACCGGCGCACGTCACTCCTTCGCCACCACGCAGGACCACTCCGCCATGGAAGGCCGGGAGCTGGTGCGCCATGCCGATCAGCCGGCTTATCAGCGCGATCCTGCCTTCGCGCAAAAAGCCTCTCCATCGCCCGGCGCAGACGAAACTCTCTACCCCAAGGTGGCCTCCAAAGGCCACGCCTGGGGCATGGTCATCAATTTGAGCAGCTGCATCGGCTGCTCCGCCTGCACCATCGCCTGCCAGTCGGAGAACAACATCCCCGTGGTCGGGCGCGAGCAGGTGACGAAGCACCGCGAGATGCACTGGCTGCGCGTGGACCGCTACTTCGAAGGCACGCTCGAAGCGCCCGCCATCCTGCATGAGCCTGTGCCCTGCATGCATTGTGAAAACGCCCCCTGCGAGCTCGTCTGCCCCGTGGCCGCCACCGTGCACGACAGCGAGGGCCTCAACGCCATGGTGTACAACCGCTGCATCGGCACCCGCTACTGCTCCAACAACTGCCCCTATAAAGTCCGCCGCTTCAACTTCCTGCAGTTCGTCGACACCGAAACGCCGCAGCTCAAACTTCAGCGCAACCCCAACGTGAGCGTGCGCACCCGCGGCGTGATGGAGAAGTGCACCTACTGCGTGCAGCGCATCGAGTCCGCCCGCATCTCCGCCAAGGTGGCGGGCCGTGAACTGCGGGATGGCGACGTCACCCCCGCGTGCGCGCAGGCCTGCCCCGCGGAGGCCATCACCTTTGGCGATCTGAACGACCCCGCCAGCAAGGTCTCAAAACTCAGGGCAGACCCGCGCAACTACGCGCTGCTGGCAGAGCTGAACACCCGCCCGCGCACCACCTACCTGGCCAAAGTGTGGAACCGCAACCCGGAGATCCCCGCCGCATGAGCACGAGTGCTGACACCTGCGAACGCGTGAATGCGCAGATCACCACGCTGGTGATGCAGCGGCCCGTGGGGCGTCGCTGGCTGCTCGGTCTGGGCGTGGCCTTTCTGCTGCTCAATCTTCTGCTCGTCTGCATCGCATGGCTGCTCATCAAAGGCGTCGGCATCTGGGGCGTGAACATCCCGGTGGGGTGGGGCTTTGCGATCACGAATTTTGTGTGGTGGATCGGCATCGGCCATGCGGGCACCTTCATCTCCGCCATCCTGCTGCTGCTGCACCAGAACTGGCGCACGTCGATCAACCGCTTTGCGGAGTCCATGACACTTTTCGCCGTCGCCTGCGCGGGTCTCTTTCCGCTGCTTCACCTCGGCCGCCCGCAGCTCTTTTACTGGCTGCTGCCCTATCCGGACACCATGGGCCTGTGGCCGCAGTGGCGCAGTCCGCTCGTGTGGGATGTGTTTGCCGTCTCCACCTACCTCACCGTCTCGCTGCTGTTCTGGTTCATCGGCCTCCTGCCAGACCTCGCCACCTTGCGGGATCAGCAGCAGCGCCCGCTGTGGCAGCGGCGGCTCTACGGCCTGCTGGCCCTCGGCTGGCGGAACTCCGCCCGCCACTGGCAGCGCTACGAGTCCGCCTACATCCTCCTCGCGGGGCTGGCCACGCCGCTGGTCATTTCCGTGCACAGCGTGGTCAGTTTTGACTTCGCCGTCGGCATCGTGCCCGGCTGGCATTCCACCATCTTCCCGCCCTACTTCGTGGCCGGTGCCATCTTCTCCGGCTTCGCCATGGTGCTCACGCTGATAATCCCCGTGCGCCGTTGGTACGGGCTGGAGGGGTACATCACGCCGCGGCATCTGGAGAACTGTGCCAAGGTCATGTTCGCCAGCGGTCTCATTCTCGCCTACGGCTACTTTTCCGAATGGTTCACCGCGTGGTACAGCGATGACAAGGTGGAGGCCGCCGGAGTGATGGACCGCTTCTTTGGACATTACGCACCGGCCGCCTGGCTCATGCTCGGCTGCAACATCCTCGTGCCTCAGCTCCTCTGGTTCCGTGCCGTGCGCACTAGCGCCGCCATGCTGTTTGTCGTGTCGCTCCTGGTGAATGTGGGCATGTGGACGGAGCGCTACGTCATTGTGGTCGGCAGCCTCTCGCATGATTTCATGCCCTCCGCCTGGGGCCAGTTCCACCCCACGTTCTGGGACTGGGGCACCTATGCGGGCACCATCGGCCTCTTCCTCACGCTGCTCTTCCTCTTCGTCCGCGTGCTGCCCATGATCGCCGTCTCTGAAATGCGCAAGCAGGAGGTGGCCGAATGAGCGCGCGCATCCACGGCACCGTCGGCGAATTCGCCGAAGTGAGCGCGGTCCTCGCCGCCGCAAAAAAAGCCCGCGAGGCCGGTTTCGCAAAGCTGGAGGCCTACACCCCCTACGCCGTGGAGGGCCTGGCCGAGGTGCTCGGCATGCGCCGCACCGCCGTCCCGCTCATCACCCTCGCCGGCGGCCTGCTCGGCGGTCTGGTTGGTTATGGCATGATGTGGTATTCAGCCACCATTGCCTACCCGCTCAATGTCGGCGGCAGGCCCCTGCATAGCTGGCCCGCCTTCATCCCCATCACCTTTGAGCTGACCATCCTCGGCGCCGCGCTGGCCTGCGTCTTCGGCATGCTGGCGCTGAACGGCCTGCCCCGCCTGCACCACCCCATTTTTAACACCCCCGGCTTCACTGCCGGCAATGCCTCGCACAGCTACCTGTGCATCTGCGCAAAAGACACCCGCTACGATGCCGCGAAAGCCGCGGAACTGCTCCGTCAGGCCGGCGCCCAAAACGTCTGGGAGGTGCCCGCATGATCAGGCGCCTTCCAGCACTTTTGCTGCTGCTTTTCCTCGCCGCCTGCAAACCCCAGATGGGCGAGCAGGCCAAACACGAAGCCTACACCCCCAGCGACTTCTTCGCCGACGGCGCCGCCATGCGCCCGCTGCCTGCGCACACCGTCGCGCGTGGCCAGCTCAGCGCCACGGACGCCTACCACACCGGTTTGCGTGGCGACGGACAGCTCACCACCGAATTTCCCGACCCCGTCACGCCCGCGCTGCTCACACGTGGCCGTGAGATGTTTGAGGTCTTCTGCTCCGTCTGCCATGGCTTCACCGGGGCAGGGGATGGCATGATCGTGCAGCGCGGATTTCCCGCACCGCCCACGTTTCACAGCGACCGCCTGCGCCAAGCGCCCGTCGGCCATTTTGTCAATGTCATCCACAGCGGCTACGGCGTCATGTATCGCTACGCCTCACGCGTGCCTGCGGCAGACCGCTGGGCCATCGTCGCCTACATCCGCGCCTTGCAGCTCAGCCAGCATGCCACCCTCGCGGACGTTCCAGACGCCGACCGCTCTCGCCTCGCAGCGCCTCCGCAGAAAGGAGGCGGTTTATGAAAGCCTTCCTTGAGGCCTGGCTCATTGCCTGGCTTTTCTGGTCCGGCCTGGCCTTCGGCGCGCTGGCAAACCGCCTGCTGCAGGCTCTCACCGGCGGTGCCTGGGCGCAGGCGGTGCGCGCTCCGTGCGAGGCCGCAGCGCTCACCCTGCCGCTGCTCGGCGTCCTCTTCCTCCCCATCGCCTTCGGTGCCGAAACACTTTACCCCTGGGGAGACCGCGCCCTCTTTGCCACCCACGACTGGCCGCACAAGGCCGCGTACTTCACGCTTTCGTTTTTCAATGTTCGCAGCGCGCTCACGCTCGGTATCGGCGCGCTCTTAACCTTCCTCGTGCTGCGTTCTGACCGGCGGGAGGCCGCTCTCGGCGCCGGCGGACTCATCGCCTTCTTCCTGTGCATGAACTTCTCCGCCACCGACTGGGCCCTCTCCCTCACGCCGGAGTTTTCCTCGTCCATCTTTCCCACCATCCTCATGTTCTTCCAGTTCGTGGCCGCGCACGCCTTCGTGGTGCTCACCGCCTGCCGCACAAACGCAGAAACACTGACTGCAAAGCAGTGCCACGACCTCGGCAATCTCCTTCTCGCCTTCCTCATCTTCTGGGCCTACGTTTCCTTCTCCCAGTTCCTCCTCGTCTGGTCCGGCAACCTGCCGCGTGAAATTTCCTGGTATCTCCCACGCTGGAGCGGCGGCTGGGAGTGGCTGGCGCTGCTGCTGGTGCTGGGAAAATTCGCCCTGCCGCTCGCCCTCCTGCTGAGCAAAGCCGCCAAGAGCGACCCGCGCCGCCTCGCGCGCATCGCCGCCATCGTGCTGGCGGCATCCGTGCTCGAGATCTTCTGGCTCGTCGCCCCCGCGTTGCATCCCCGCACCCTCGCGCTGCCCTGGCAGTTGCCTCTCACATTCATCATCATCGGCTCCCTCTGGCTCTTCCTCTTTCGCCGGTTGCTCTCATCGAGAAAGGAGGCCGCCCATGCCTGAGCCCCGCTACGAGACACGCGATGCCAGCACCCGCGGCGTCTGGCTCTTCATCGCCGGCCTCGCCATGGTGGTCGGGCTCGTGTGCGCGGGTGTCTTTCTGCTGCAGCGCTGGCTTTCCTCCCACCCCAGCTCCCCGGTTCAGGCCTCTCACAGCACAGGTCCCAGCCTCACCCCGCCCGGCCCTGCGTTGCAGTCCGCTCCACGCGAAGACCTCATCGCCTATCGCCAGCGACAGCAGGCCCTCCTCGAATCCACCGGCTGGAACGACCCCGCAAAAACCAGCCTCCACATCCCCATCTCCCACGCCATGGACCTCATCGCCCAGCGTGGCATCAACGGTGGCAAAGCCGCGACCCCGCTCGAGATGCAGCAGCAAAAAGCCACCACCCCCCGCACACCATGAGGCACCACTCCATACCACACGTGCCTTCAGAAAAGTACGATGGGCATTGCCTCACTGCGTTCGCCCTTCGGGCAGCCTGCGGCTGGCTATCTCCGCTTCGCTCCGGTTCCTGCCCGTCGATCAGCGCTTCCACATCTCCCAACGCCTCCACCCAACCACAAGTCCCGCTCACACCACCAGGCATAGCTCTCGCCGCACAAAACACACGGGTGCCGAACTCTCGCTGCCTCTCCATCCTCCTCACCTGCCTCCTCATCCTCCACCCATTCACCGCCCACGCCCAGACCCTCCCTCCCGACTACAAAGACCGCGTGGGCTTCGACCAGCACCCCGGCCACACCCTCCCGCTCAATGCCGTCTTCGCAGACGAATCCGGCCGCCCCATCCGCCTCGGCTCCCTTCTGGGCACCCGCCCGGCGGTTCTCGTGCTCGCCTACTACGGCTGCCCCAATCTCTGCACTGTCGTGCTCAACAGCACGCTCGACAGCCTCCGCGATCTCAAACGTACCGTCGGCACCGACTTCGATGTCATCGTCGCCAGCTTCGACCCCTCCGAAAAGCCCCCGCTCGCCGCCGCCAAAAAGGCCGCCACCGCCCGCCGCTACGGCCGCCCCGGCTCGGAGGCCGGATGGCATTTCCTCACAGGAAATACCGGCTCCATCCGCCAGCTCACCTCAGCCGTCGGCTACCGCTATTTTTACGATCAGGCCACGCAGCAGTTCGCGCACCCCAGCGGCATCGTGGTCATCACGCCGGAGGGGAAAATCGCCCGCTACTTCATGGGCGTGGACTTCCCGCCGCAGGATCTCGCCACCGCGCTGGACGAGGCTGCCGCGGAAAAAATCTCCCCCCTCAGCCGCGCCCTGCTCCTCCTCTGCTTTGTGCATGATCCTGCCACCGGCAGGTACACCCTCCTCATCTCGCGGGTTTTTCAAATCGCCGGCGTCCTCACCGTCGCAGGCCTCATCGGCATGCTCGCCTTCATGAGCCGCACACGCACCGCGCCCCCCGCTTCCAGCGCATGAAAGACTTCCTCCAGCTCTTCCGCAGC
The DNA here is from genome assembly GCF_044227185.1 of Prosthecobacter sp. Classification (GTDB taxonomy): domain Bacteria; phylum Verrucomicrobiota; class Verrucomicrobiia; order Verrucomicrobiales; family Verrucomicrobiaceae; genus Prosthecobacter. The sequence continues at coordinate 12,848 of NZ_JBGAFO010000020.1, forward strand.
GCGTCAAATTTCGGCGGCCCCGTCGATGCCCTCCTCTGGGCATTGCTGCTGACCTGCGGGCTCATGACGCTGATCCTCGGGGCGCTCATCCTGCTTTTCTGCTGGCGCTACCGGCGCGGCTCCCCCGCCAGCCGCGCCCCTCTGCAGCTCTCTCAGACCAAAGTGGAGATCACCTGGACCCTCATCCCGCTGCTCATCTTCCTCGGCCTCTTCGCCTGGGCGGCCAAGGTGTACTTCGACATGGCCCGCCCCCCGGCCGACGCCCTGGAGATCCACGTCGTGGCCAAACAGTGGATGTGGAAAATGCAGCACCCCAACGGCTGCCGCGAGATCAATGAACTTCACATTCCCGTCGGCAGGCCGGTCTCTCTCGTCATGATCTCGCAGGACGTCATTCACAGCTTCTACGTGCCCGCCTTCCGCACCAAGCAGGATGTGCTCCCCGGCCGTTATACCAGCGAATGGTTCACCCCCACGCGCACCGGCCGCTTTCATCTCTTCTGCGCGGAGTACTGCGGCACAGACCACTCCGCCATGACGGGCAGCATCGTCGTCATGGAGCCCGCGCAATACAGCGCCTGGCTGGCCTCCCAGCCGCCGCCCGAGTCCGTCACCGCAGCGGGCCAGCGCCTCTTCCTCGCCCTCGGCTGTGCCGGTTGCCACGCCACCGGCAGCCGTGTGCCCGCGCCCTTGCTGGAGGGCCTTTACGGCAGGCCCGTCGGCCTCGCAGACGGCACCACCCTCATCGCGGATGAGGCCTACCTGCGCGACTCCATCCTCCTGCCAAACAAGCACATCACCGGCGGCTACCAGCCCGTCATGCCCACCTACCAGGGCCAGCTCGGGGAGGAGGAGGTACTCCAGCTCATCACCTACCTGAAATCTCTCTCCGCTCCTCCGCCCCCCACGCCATGACGCCCACCTTCCATCCGCAGGCGTCTCCGCAAACGCCCGCCACTCAAGCGCCGGACTACCTCTCCGGTGGCACCACGCTGCGCTCCTGGCTTCTCACCACCGATCACAAGCGCGTGGCCATCCTCTACATGGTCGCCACCACGCTGTTCTTCTTTGTCGGTGGCACCGCCGCCGCGCTCATGCGTCTGGAGCTTGCCACCCCGGCGGGAGATCTCGTCAGCTCCGCCTTGTACAATAAACTCTTCACCATGCACGGCGTCGTCATGGTGTGGTTCTTCCTCATCCCCGCCGTGCCCGCGGTGCTGGGAAATTTCCTCGTGCCGCTCATGGTCGGCTGCCGCGATCTCGCCTTTCCCCGGCTCAATCTGCTGAGCTGGTATCTCTATATTGCCGGCGGACTCTTCGCCCTCTACGCCATCCTCGTCGGCGGCGTGGACACCGGCTGGACTTTCTACACGCCCTACAGCAGCACCTATGCAAACGGCCACGTCATCGCCATGGCCGCGGGCATCTTCATCGCGGGTTTCTCCTCCATCGCCACCGGTTTAAATTTCATCGTCACCATCCACCAGATGCGCGCTCCTGGTATGACGTGGTTTCGCCTTCCTCTCTTCATCTGGTCCATCTACACCACCAGCATCATCATGGTGCTCGCCACGCCCGTGCTGGCCATCACCCTCGTCCTGATGTCGCTGGAGCGCTTCTTCGGCGTGGGGATTTTCAATCCCGCGCTTGGTGGAGATCCTCTCCTCTTCCAGCACCTCTTCTGGTTCTACTCCCACCCCGCCGTTTACATCATGATCCTCCCCGGCATGGGCGTCACCAGCGAGCTCATCACCTGCTTCGCCCGGAAGCCCGTCTTTGGCTACAAGTTCATGGCCTATGCCAGCGTCGCCATCGCCGTTCTCGGCTTCCTCGTCTGGGGCCACCACATGTTTGTCAGCAGCCAGTCCATCTATGCCGGCATGGTTTTCTCCGTGCTCAGCTTCCTCGTCGCCGTGCCCTCCGCCATCAAGGTCTTCAACTGGACCGCCACGCTCTTCCGCGGCTCCATCTGGCTGCAGACCCCGCTCCTCTATGCGCTCGGCTTCATCGGTCTCTTCACCATCGGCGGCCTCACCGGCCTCTTCGTCGCCTCGCTCGCGGTGGACGTGCACCTCACGGACACCTACTTCATCATCGCGCATTTTCACTACATCATGGTCGGCGGCATGGTGCTCGCCTACCTCGGCGGGCTGCATTACTGGTGGCCCAAGATCAGCGGGCGCCTGTACCCGGAGTGGCTCGCCAGGATCGCCGCCTGCACCATCTTCGTCGGGTTCAATCTGACCTTCTTCCCCCAGTTTCTCCTCGGCGTCCTCGGCATGCCTCGCCGCTACCACGCCTACGCCCCCGAGTTCCAGACCCTCAATGTCCTCTCCACCTGCGGGGCGGGGGTGCTCGCCCTCGGCTACCTGCTCCCTCTGGGCTACTTGCTCTGGTCCCTCCGCTACGGCGCGCGCGCGCCGTGGAATCCCTGGAACGCCACCGGCCTGGAGTGGACCACGCCCTCGCCACCGCCGCATGAAAACTTCGCCGCCGTCCCGGTGGTTACCGCACCGCCTTATCAATATGACCCCGCAGCCGAAGAAGCCGCCCTGCGCCTGAAGGAGGTGCCGCATGCCTGAGCCCGCGCCAGCCCTCGTGGCACCGCAGTTTGAATCCGCCACGCAGCAGCGGCAGGCCTCGCTGCTGGGCATGTGGATCTTCCTTTCCACGGAGACGCTCCTCTTCGGTGGCGCGCTCCTGGGGTACGCCGTGTACCGCATGCAGCACGCGGAGGCCTTTGCCGCGGCGGGCCGCCACACCCTGCTGCTCGCAGGCACCTGCAATACCGCCATCCTCCTCCTCAGCAGCTACCTCGTGGCCCGCGCCGTGCAGCGCATGGAGGACGAGGAGGGCAGGGGAGCTCGCGCCGCCGTGCCGCGCCTTCTCACCTTCGCCGTGGCTCTCGGCACCCTCTTCCTCGTCATCAAAGGCTTCGAATACGCCCATGAAATCCGCGAAGGCCTCTTCCCCGGCGCCGCGTTTCACATCGAAGGCCGCGATCCCCAGGCGCAGCAGATGTTCTTCATCCTCTACTTCACCCTCACCGCGCTGCACGCCGTCCACGTCACCATCGGCATGCTCCTGCTCGCCTTTTGCGCGTGGAAAGTTCACCGCAGCTCCGCGCCGCAGCGCCTCGCCACCCTGGTGGATCTCACCGGCCTTTACTGGCACTTCGTGGACCTCGTCTGGGTCTTCCTCTTTCCCCTGTTTTACCTCCTCGGCCGTTCGCCATGAGCTTGAGCAAACAACCTCTCCTCACGCTGCTCGCCCTGCTGGCGTTGCTTGCTCTCACCGTGGGCGCGGCGTATCTGCCCATCGGTGCCGCACAGCTGCCCCTGGCGCTGCTCATCTCCATCGCCAAGGCGGTGCTCATCGTGCATGTGTTCATGCGTTTCTCTCACGGCACGGGCGTGGCCAGGCTCGCCTTCGCGGCAGGCTTTGTGTGGCTCGTCATCATCGCCACGCTGAGTTTGAGCGACTATCTGACCCGCTGACGCAGCACACTTCCGTGCTGCCGGCAGATTTAATGCTGGCATGCGGCGGACGGAGCAACGTATAAGAATCTGTCGTCAGTGATGACCCATCCGGTGATGGCCGGCTTGACGATGCAGCATATTTAGAGGTTCATGAACAGATTCGTACAGATTCGTCTCATTCCGGTCATTGCTGTGGGTGGCGCATTGTGCATGGCGGGACTGCTGTGGCCGGAGTCCGAATACCAGCGGCCTCTGACGGTGGCGTTGAACATCTGGCCTGGGACGGAAAACCTCGTCCTCGCATGTGATGCCGGCAACACTCGGGAACAGCGGATCAACACCGTGGAAATGTCCTGGCCCACGGCGGTGATGGGCGCCTTCCGCAAGCGTGTGGTGGACGCCGCGGTGGTGACGCTGGATGAAATGATCCGCCTGGAGGCCGATGGCGCGAAACCACGGGCCATCCTTGTGCTGGGAGTCTCCAAAGGCTCGGATGCGATCATGGGCCATGCGGGGATGGAGTCCATGCAAAGCCTGCGCGGCAGGCGCGTCGGCGTGGAGATCAGGTCCTCCGGCGAGCACCTGCTTTGGAAGGCTCTGGCAGCCAGCGGCATGTCGGTGAAGGATGTGCAGATGGTTCCGCTGAACCTGGCGGAGACGGAGGATGCCTATGACGAGCATGAGCTGGACGCGGTGGTCACCGCGGACCCCTGGCGGCTGCGGCTGCGGGACAAAGGCGCGGTCACGCTGTTTGATTCCGCCCGCAGCGGGCTGGAGTTCTGCCGCGTGCTGGTGGTGAGGGAGGAGGTCATCCGCGTCTATCCGAACGAGCTGAAATCCCTCGTGTCCGAATGTCTCAGACTCAGCGCGCAGTTGGAGCAGAGCGACAGCCCGGGGCTGGATGCCGCCCTTCGGCGCGAAGGATTCACACTGAAGCAGTGGCGGGAGTCGCTGCAGGCGTTTCATATGCCGGACGCCGCCGAGAACCGCCGGCTGCTGCGGCCGGGGAAAGGCGGGCTGGAGGAGTATGTGACTGAAATGGTCAGGACGATGCTGAAGGAAGGAATGCTGCATCGTCAGGTCAATGTGAAGGGGCTGTTCATTCCAAACTTTCTGGAGGAGGGGTCGTGAAGCGATTTTTGACTCTGCAGTTCCGCGTCTCGGCGCTGGTGATGGTCTTTGGCCTGCTGATGATCGTGCTGAACATCTCGCGGCAGTACAAGCATGATGTGAACGGCCGCTTTCGCGAAATGCGTCTGCAGGCCTATGAGGAGGGCACTCGGCTGTCCAGCTTTGCGCAGCATTTCCTCAGGCGCCGTCTCGCGCAGTCGGCGGACCTGGCCATCAGCTACGCATCGGTGAATCCCGACCTGCGGCTTGGGCTGATTTCCGACGGCAACGACGTCGTTCGCAATGCGACCCGCAAGCAATGGCGCGGCCTTTCACTGTGGGACTGCCCGCTGCCGCTGGAGCCCCACCTGGTGCACCAGGCCAAGGAGACGAGCGAGGGCATGATGGTGGAGGACCTGGAACAAGGACGCCTGATTGCCTTCTTTCCCTTCATGGACATCAGCGCGGCCTCCCGCAAAGGCCTGGTGGTCCTGCAGTATGACCTGAGCTGGTTCATCGCATCATCCGTCAGGCATGCGATGAATGAGATCCTCTCGCAGGCCTGCGTGCTGCTGGGGAGCTGCCTGCTCCTGTGGACGCTGCTGCAATGGCTGATCACCGAGCGCGTGGCCCTCATCGTGGAGCAGGCGCGGCACATCGGGCCGGATGAAGTCGTGCCGGATCCCATCGATGGCGGAGACGAGCTGGAGATCATTTCCAAGAGCATCGCGGATGCCTCGCACCGCCTGAAGGAGTCCGAATGGAGGTTCCGCCAGATCGCGTCCCACATGCGTGACATTTTCTGGGTGGCCCCGCCCGACACCACCGAGCAGATCTATGTCAACAGAGCCTACGGGGAGGTCTTTGCGCGCGCGGGTTCCAGGCTGCGCATGCACCGGTGGGACTGGCTGCGTACCGTGGTGCGCAAAGACCGCGGAAAGGCGCTGAAAATGCTGCGCGCCCTGCGCACCGCGCCTGGAGAAGCCGAGGCGGAGATCCGCATCCATGTCAGGGGCGGCATCGAGTGGCTGCGCTGCCGCGCGTTCTCCACCGCGCGCTCCCATGACAGGCCCGGGCAGTTGCAGGTGGCGGGCATGGCCAGCGTCATCACCGTGGAAAAGGAGATGTCAAAGCTGCAGATCGAGGCGGTCGAGAATGAGCGCAGACGCATCGGCCAGGATCTGCACGATGATGTCTGCCAGCGCCTGGCGGCCACGCAGTTGAAGAGCGGCGTGCTCGGCAGCAGCCTGGGGCGCGAGGGGCACCCGCAGGCCGCTCTGGCGGTGAATGTGGCGCGTGAGCTGGCGGAAACCTCCGAGCTCGCGCGCGGCTACGCCCGCGGCCTGGCGCCCGTGGCGGTCGGGCCGGAAGAGCTGCCGGACGCGCTGGATGACCTGCGCAAGTTCCTGGAGCATGCCTTCGCGCTGCAGTGCCGGATCTCCTGCGAGGACGTTTCCGGAGTGCTCAAGACTGAGGAGGCCGCCCTGATCTTCCGCATCGCGCAGGAGCTGGCCACCAATGCCGCCAAACACGGCCGTGCCACCTGGATCGCCATCAGTCTGATGCATGACCACGCCCACTTGCGGCTCGAAGTGGCCAATGATGGTGTCAGCTTTACTCCCGGCGCGGGCGTAAAAAGAAAAGGCATGGGGCTTTTCATGCTGCGGCAGCGTGCCGATGCCCTCGGCGCGACGCTGTCGTTTCAGCCGCGCAACGTGGCGGGAGGCGGGACGCTCGCAGTTTGTGAAATGCCACTTGCATCTTAAGCCAAACACAAGTTTCAAAAACCATGAGTGCAACCCCTCCCAAAGCTCCTGTCCAGCGCAAACGAGTCGCGCTGCTCGACGACCACACCATGATGCGCGGCGGCATGAAAGTCTTCATCGACAGCCTGCCGGACTTCGAATGCTGCTGGGAGGCCGGAGACTGCAAGACCGCCCTGGAAAAACTCGAGACCGACATGCCTGACATCATGCTCGTGGACATCACTCTTCCGGATCGCAACGGCCTGGAGCTCATCAAGGATGTGCACTCTCTTTACCCCAATCTCATCATGCTGGTGATCTCAATGCATGACGAGGCCTACTACGCGCACCGCGCGCTCAAGGCGGGGGCAAAGGGATACATGATGAAAAACATGGGATACGACATGTATGAGGCCGCGCTGCGCAAGGTGGCCGGCGGCGGGCGCTGGCTCAGCGACGCCATCTCAGAGCAGATCTTCCAGGCCTACACCACCGGCTCCAAGCCGCGGATGGAGGGCGGCCTCGATGAGCTCAGCGACCGGGAGTTTGAGATCTTCCAGATGATGGGAGACGGGCGTGGCACGCACGAGATCGCCGCCACGCTGCGCATCAGCCCGAAGACCGTGGACGTCCACCGCATGAACATCCGGCAGAAGCTGAAGCTCGAAGACGGCGCCGCCGTCACGCGCTTTGCCATCCGCTGGGTGGAGTCGCGCAAATTGGGCCCCTCGTGATGAGGCGCGGCTACTTTTTGTGACGGAAGGCCACAATGTGCGTTTTGTACGGCTCGATGCCGTACAGCTTGGCCAGGTCCGGCAGCCGCATCAGGAGCCACGGCGTCAGCAGATTGGACCCGTTCTTGGTGAACAGGATGTCATCCGCCAGGTAAGTCGCTGAATGCACGGCGCGTCCGTCAGGAGCGATGAACATGAGAATGTCGCCATAGCGGTACGGCGGCTCCACTTTGTCAAAGTCCTGCTTCACCAGGCTCGTGGCCAGGCGTGTGTCCAGCAGAAAGGGCTGCGCCTTGAGATTGAAAAAATTCAGGCTGGTCCAGTGGCAGTCCGGCAGCGGCCCCTCCGCGGCATAGCTGATGTCCGGATACGTGTAGAGCAGCTTGCGCGGCAGCGGCGGCAGCAGGTGGAGAATGTCCAGATGGGAGACGCCGCGGGTGCGAATGATGGCGTTCATCAGCGGCTCCAGATCCTTGCGCCGCAGTCCCAGCCCTGTGGACCAGTAGTTCAGCAGATCGGGGATGGCGTCTCCGTGGGAAAGATCGAGCTGGGCCATCAGCGTGCGCACCCGCGTCAGCTTGCGCATGATGAAGCGCGCCTCCGCCACATTGTCCGCCTGGCTCAGCAGCAGCGGAATGTCAGAAAATACCAGCGCGTTGCCCATCCGGTACGCCAGGTTTGAGATCTTGCCGACGACCTCCGCGGAAAGCCCGGACTCCCGCGCCCACACCTCCACGGAGTCGGAGAGAAAGAACACCGGTGAGTATTGAAACACGTTCACGGCATCGCGCGCGAGCTCGTTGTAAATCACCGCCCTGCCTTCGCGGCTCAGGCCCTCCACATCCGCGTTGGAGGGAAAGATGTACGCATGGCGTTCATCCTTGATCACACGCCGCGGTGTCAGCAGGCGGTCGATCTGCACGCGGGACATGCCCGCGCTTTTGAGCAGTGTCTCCGCGTGGTCGAGATCATTCAAATTGAAGGCCCATTTCGTGGTCGTGCTCGGCAGGGGAAACTGCTCCACCACATAATCCGGCGCCTCCAGATAAAAGTAGTAGTAGCTGAGCCGCCCCCACGGTCCTGGGGCACCGGTGTTGAGCTCGTCCTGCTGCGGAGGCGCGTTCTTTGCCGCGTCATGCGCCTGTGCATCATTTGCATGCGTGTTGTTCGTGTGTGTCTCCTCAGCGTGTGTTTGCAGGCAGCCCAGGGAAAGGAGCACGGGCAGAAGGCGGATTTTTTCCACCATCATGAGCGCGAATCCCAAAGCGTGGCGGAGAGGGCGAAGACCGGCCGGGAAAACGGAAGCCATACGAGGAAGAAGGTATGAAGGGAAAAGGCGGAGATGGGCGCCTGGAAGCGTCATGCTTATGCAGTCTCCGAAGATCGCGCACAGTTCAATCTTTGTCGCTTCAGATGTCAAATAACACCGCCTTGAGGGAGGCATAAGCAAATGCTTCAGAGGACGATTCGCAAAAGGTGTAGCAGCCCGCACATGCATCCTGCACAGGCATGCAAGCCGCGCTCCGATAGTCAGAAAAATTCATTCAGGCACAATGACTGGCAAACCACAGGGCTGTGCCCGGCAGCCTCGCAACCAGTTCAGCAACCACGTCATGAATTCATTTTTGCCTGCACATACACACGCGCGCGACCTTCTCTTCTGCCGGTCTTCCAAAAGAGAAAAAAACCTGCGAACCGGGCGCACCATTGTGGCGCTTCTCATCGGCCTCTTGCTCATCTCCGTTCTTCTGGGAGGCGCCCATGCACAGACCATTCACAGCACCATCGGCAACTGGACGAAAAACGGCAGCGGAAACTGGAGTCTCACCACCAACTGGGGAAATCTGGACGGCGGCACGGACTACCCCAGCGGCCAGGATGCCTTTGCCAATTTCAGCACGATCAACATCTCCAGCAACGCCACCATCACCCTGGATGTTCCCGTGACCCTGGGCGACCTCAGCATCGGCGACACCAGCGGAGGCAACAGCTACACCCTTTCGGGCGGCACGCTGACCTTTGACTCCTCCTCCGGCATCTCCACCCTCGTGAAAACCGACGGCGGCGGCAATGACACCATCTCCTCCGCCCTCGTGCTCAACAACGAGCTCGACATCACGAACTACGACACTTCCAACGGTCAGGGGCTGCTTCTCACCGGAGTCATCTCCGGCGGCACCGCCGGCCAGGTCACGATCAGATTCAGCGATCTGTCACCGGTTGGTGCGAGCGGGTCTTTAGACTTTTTGTATCTCAACAACGCAAGCAACTCCTTTCAAGGCCAGCTTGTGGTCGATTCGGGTCTGCTGCGCTATGAGGCAAATCCACGCGCGGCAGGAGCCCGGGGCGTGGGCAATGAAACCGTCGCCACGGGTGAAGGCGGCATCGATCTTCGCGACCAGGATTTCAACTATCAGGCCGATGACACGGAAATCTTCATGATCGCCGGCAGCGGCCCCAACGGCCTGGGTGCGTTGCGCAACACCGTTGGAACCTCCTATTTTTCCTACCTTGTTCTCACGGATGACGCCGTGCTGGACTCCCAGGGCACCATGGTGCTGGAGCGCCACCTCAAAGCTGACGCCAGTGGCGGCGTGGCGCCCGTCCTCGACTTCGCCGGCAAAAACCTCACCAAAATTGGCGCCGGAGATTTCGTCGTCCGCGGCGCGGACGTCCTGAATGCAAACGGCGCGTCCCTCACCATCAATGAAGGGGAGGTACGGTTCGAGTCCCGCGGCCTGCTCAATGGCACAGGCGCCTCCGCCGGCATCAATCTCAACGGCCTGACGGTGAACCTGGCCTACAACCGCAATCCTTACGACAACGTTGATCTGGCCAACGGCAGCCGCACCACCAGCGACCTCTATGGTGTCAACATGAACCAGACCGCCCTCCAGGGAAATGCGGTGCTCGACGCGCGCCTCTCCATCGGTTCCTACTGGGGGGCCAGTGTCACAAACACCGGCAGCCTGGCGGAGCAGAGCAAGGAGACGCTCACCTTTGACAGCATGACCTTCAACTTCAACAACGGGGTCTTCCAGCGCGAGGGCAACGGCGAGGTCGGCCGCACCTTCGATCACATCTTCACCAACGTCACCATCAACCTTGTCGGCGGTGGCATCACTCCGGACGACCGCGGAAACGGCAACCTCTTTGATATGAGCGGCGGCTCCGCCAGCTACAACAGCACCACCGGAGTCTTTGACAATCCCGGCGTGGAGGAGTTTGACGGCGTCTTTGACAACATGACCGGCGGCAATGCCGGCACCGGTTTCACCGTACGCGGCTCCCGCGAGATGCGCGTCACTGGAAACAGCGTCAATTTCGACGGCGACATCCTCATCAAGCTGCCCACCAGCCGCTGGGTGACCAACAGCTTTGACCGCGGCAACGGCGGCCAGGCCGCCTCTGTCATTTTCAACATGTCTCTCGCCGGGCCGGATGGCAGCTTCAGCCATGCCAACTCCATCACCATCACCCGCTGGGGCTCGCTGGCCCTGCTGAACAACTCCGCCAACCCGCTGTATGCCAGCGCCAACAACGACGACCGCATCAACGACCTCGGCTTCACCAATCTGCGCAACGGCAACCTGCTGCTGGAAACGGACGCCACGGTGGCCAACCATGAAAATTTCGGCAATGTGGTCGCTGACTTCGGCACCAACTTCCTTGTTCTGGACACCCGCGCCGGCGGGCAGTTTGACGGCGCTTTCCAGAGCTTCACCAGCAACAACCACGGCGTGCTCAAAATCTACGACGCGAACCCCTCCCACACCTGGGGAACCGGCGCGGGAGACGACCGCATCGCCCTGGTGAACGCCGGTGGTCTGAACCTCGTGGGGGCGAATCTGCCCGGCACCGCCAAACAGCAGATCGTCGTGGGTCTTTTTGGCGGCCTCATGCCCAATCTCGCCACCGCCACCTTCGCCACCAACACCCGGCCGCTGGCCTCCGCACAGGGCAGCTACATGTACAGCGGCATGGGCATGAACCTCATGACCTATGACAACGGCTACCTTCGCCCCCTGACCGCCGCGGAGTATGACACCAGCCTCAATCCGGCTGCCGACACCAACTGGCTGGTGAACCGCTACATCGCACCCCTCACAGGCGTGGAAAACTACGCCGACCCCAACAACTATGCCGGGCGCAATGTCACCGCGGACACCGCCATCAATTCCCTCACCATCAGCTTTGATGACGTGGCCTCGTCCCAGGTCATCGGCACCTCCACGAAGGACTACATCATCATCGAGCAGGGGAAGAAGCTCACGATCAGCTCCGGCGTCATCAACATCAACAGCTTCGTCCAGGCCACCAATGCCAACATGGAGGGCGTCATTCGCGGCGGCTTCCTGGACATGAATGGCGGCCCCACGCTGATCAACTCCAACGCCGGCTGGTATGACACCGACCGCGACTCCGGAAACTGGTATGACTTCACCGTCGGCAACAGCTCCTACATCCGCTCCCACATCATCAACACCACGGACTTCGTCAAGACCGGTCGCGACACCCTTTATCTCGACACCTGGAACACCATCTCCGGAAACATCTACCTCAGCGACCAGGGCGTGCTGGACGTGCGCAATCCCGGCGCCCTCGGCGTCGGCGGTGCAGGCCGGGAGGTCCTCGTTGGCGGAAACTCCGCCCTTCTCCTTGAATACGGCACCAACATCACCGGCATCAACATCCGCGCCACCAACACCTACCAGGGCTCCACCACGCTGCTGCGCGCGGAAGGCGCCACTCAGAGCACCTGGGGCGGAGATGTGATTCTCGACACCGCCGATGCCACGGGCAGCTCGGACTTCCAGTCCTATGCCGTCACCGCGCGCAACAACGGCACCCTCTCCATCTACGGCAACATCTACACCGCCAACAATCAAAACTTCACCGACAGCGACGCCTACGCCGATCCTCCCATCGTCACCTCCAGCTTCGGTGAGGCCTACACGCTCAATCTCTACGGCCAGTTCCGGGATGTGGCCACGGGGAATCTGGCCACCGACCCCGCCAACTCTGCCATTACCTCCATCTACCGCACCGGAGACTCCGCCACCCGGCTCGACACCAATCATTCCCTGCGCTTCCAGATGACCGGCCACGATGAGGGCAATGTGAACGTCTTCCAGCAGTGGGACGCCACCGGCAGGCTCGATCTCAACCGCGGCTACTTCCGCATCTTGTATGACCCCAATGCCGCAGGCAACGACGGCACCGGCTTCCTCACAGACGGCGCGGACTCCCTCATCCAGAGCAACGACTACTACACACGCCTGGCCCTGGGCGCCGACGGTGGCGGCACCGGCACCTACCACACGCACGTCATGCTCACCCAGGACGGGCAGGTTCTGAACTGGTCGGACCGCATGTATGTTTACAACAACAACCGCGACGGCACGATCAGCATCGGCGGTGAAAACCGGACGGGCACCGTTTACATCGGCTCCGCAGACGGCGCGTCCAATTACTACATCATCTATGAAAATCAGGGCGGAGATCGTGACCTCCGCTTCCTCCAGACCCGGGGCGGCACCACCGTCGTCAATGCCCGCCTCTACGACAACGGCACCAGCGTGAATTCCGGCGCCACGGTCATCGGGCCAGGAACGGTGATCTTCAATGCCAACACCGTCGGTGCATCCACCGTGGAGCGCTGGAGCTTCATGGGCGGCAGCGCCGTCTGGCAGGGAAATGCGGCCAGCGGCAGCGTTCTGGGAAATGACTACTTCGCCATCGCCACCGCACAGGCCATGTTTGGCGGCGGCAGCCTTTCCTTCTACGGAGACACCATCGCGAGCCGCACGCAAAATCTCACCGGCACCTTTCGCCTCCTCAATGGCGAGTCCGGCATCAATGTCATCTCCGGCGCGGGCTTCACGGACACCCTCAATTTCGGCGCCGCCGCCGCCAGCTTCTTCAAGAGCCAGGGGGCCACTCTCAGCTTCGTCGAGGCGGGTGCAGGCACGGCCGCCATCACTCTGCAGGCCACCGGTCTGACGAATACCGGCATCATGTCCTATGCCACCTATGGCACGGATCTGGGCGTGGTCACAGACTTCGCCAGCAACGGCGCCTCCGGTGCCATCAGCGCCTTCACCGGCTATGTGTCCGGCGCGTCCGAAGGTGACTTCACCACCGGCAATACCGTGGATGTCAGCGGAGACGTCGCCTTCACCGGCGCCGCCACACCTGACAATCTGCGCATCAGCTCTCCCGCCAGCCTCACCCTCGACGGCCAGAGCATGACTCTCGGTGGCGGCGCGGTTCTCATCTCCTCGCTCAATACGGGCGCAAATACCATCAGTGGCGGCACCTTGACCAGCGGCTTCGATGCGGACCTCAGCGGCAGCGGCACCAGCGATGACCTGATGATTCACAATTTCGGCTCCGGCTCTCTCACCATCGGTTCCACCATCACGGACAATGCCGGCACCAAGGTGAACCTCGTCATGGGCGGCACCGGCACCACCATCCTGACCGCCGCCAACACGAACAGCGGCGAGATCTACCTCAACAACGGCGTCCTCAGCATCTCCAGCGACAGCAATCTGGGCGCCATCAATGGCAGCATCACCAAGCTCGTCCGTGTGAACAACGGCGGCAATGGCAGCTCCTCCAGCACCGCCGCCTACACCAGCCTTGCCAATTCGCCCATCGTCTTCACCACGGACGGCAGTGTCGGCACGCCCGCCGTCGGCACCTTCAATTCAAACGGCACCGTTGTCACCTCCACCTCTCTCACCAGCGGCGGCGCTGGCTACACCTCCGGTGTCTGGGCCAATCTGGACGACCCCAGCCGCACCACCGAAAACCCCGCGGGCGTCTGGGCCATCCTGGACAGCGGCAACCTCCACTTCGACGGCGGCACCCTGCAGGTCACGCAGGATGTCACGCTCAATGGTGCGCGCACCTTGTTCCTCGGTGCGAATGGCGGCTTCCTGGATGTCTCCGCCGGCAAGACCCTCACGATCAACGGCTACATCACCAGCGAGTACAGCCAGGTCAATTCCTCCAACGGCTACACGGCAAATCAGCTCGGCGGCGTGGAGGATCCCGCCAGCAATGGCAATCCCGACATTGGTGATCTCACCATCCGCGGCGGCGGCACCGTGGTGCTCACCGGCGCGCCGGACAACACCGTCCGCTCCAACATGATGAACACCTATGGCGGCCTCACCTGGATCAACGAGGGCACCCTGAAGCTCGCGGGAGCGGGCACCTCGGGCAGCTCGGCTCTCGGCACGAACCGCTCCTGGATCGACGGCACCCTCATTGGCGCCAATGGCACCCTGGAGTTCTCCACCACCTCTGACCCCACGCTCTACGAGTGGATCACCTTTGGAGGCATGGGTTACGAAGGCCGCGGCGCCGTGCTGACCACGGGCGCCGGACGTACCGTGCGGCTCAACGGCCAGATGCAGGTGGACAGCCCCACTCTCTTCAACCTTGCCACCACTTCCTATGGCTACGTCCGTCTCGGTGAGTACGGCGGCGCGCTCTATGGCAGCGGAGACATCCTGCGCACCGGTGCCAATGAGTTCTCCTTCTATGTGAATGCTCCGGACTGGACCGGCCGCTTCCTCAGCGGCAGCGGCACCAGCCGTGTCACCGGTGCAGGCAGCCTGCAGGGCATGCTGAACATGGAGCTGGACCGCAATTCGTTCTTCCTGTACAGCGCCGGCAGCACCGGGGCGGACGAATTCCGCGACCGCCTGAATGACAATCTGACGATCACCAGCAATGGCTACACCCGCATGCGCATTGAAAATTCCGCCGGTGTATTCTCGGGAGAGGAAAAAGTCGGGGTCGTGAATGTGAACAGCGGCGTGTTCGGCATCGAGTACGCCCTGGGCGGAGACATCACCGGCGGCACCATACGTCTGCAGGGCGACTATGCCGCGTGGCATTTCACGGACATCGTACGCACTCCGGGCTCCATCGTCATGGTTCGCAATTTTGACCCCGGCATGGACATCTCCTCCGGTGTCACCGACCTCGCAAATCGTGCGCTGGTGCTGGTGGACAATGCGCCCACGCTCAGCGGCACCGGAGACGGCACCAATGGCAACACCGCCATCATCGCGGGCTTCTTCGGTGGCACCCGCCCCAGCCTGCTGAACACGACCACCGGCGTCGCATGGGATGAAGACCGCACCTCGCGCTACCTCATGACCTCGGTGCTGAGCTTCGACCCCGTCACCGGCGCTCCCGTTTACTACCTGCGCCCGCTCTCAGATGCGCCCGGTTCCACGGATTACAAGATCATCAGCAGCTCCGGCACGGTCTCCACACCCGGCTCATCTCTGGATCTCACCACCGCGGGCATCAGTCCGGATCAAAACGTGCGCTTTGTCGGCATCACCACAGACACCACCGGTGCCGGCAACGGCTTCACCTCCCGCATCAACTCCATCCTCACCCTCGACACCACGCTGGAGACGAACTCCGTCACCTTCGCCGCAGACACCACCGGCACCAATGTCAACGGCGCCGGCAATGACGTGAATCTCCTCATGACCCAGGGCGGCACGCTGAAAATCAACTCCGGTGTCCTCATGTTCGCCAACATCGGCACCATGGACAGGCTGGGCAACGCCTCGAACACCGGCGTCAATCTCGACATGAACAACTACATCATCGGCGGGAATCTGGACTTCAATGGCAAAGAGGCCATCATTTACGCCGGAAGTGAATGGGCGCAGTTCAACATCTCGGGAAACAGCGCCTATAACAACACCGATGGCGACAACACCACCGCCATCATCCGCAGCAGCATCTACAACACCGGCGGCAACGGCCTGACGAAAACAGGAGGGTCCAGCGTAACCCTGGAGGCCGCGAACTATTACACCGGAGACACCACCGTAAACTACGGCAACCTCTACGCCCGCCATGACCAGGCGCTGGGCCAGAGCATACGTCTGAACATCACCGGCGGCGGAAACTTCATCATTGGCAACAATTCCCGCATCGCGGGCGTGGACGCCTACGTCGGCCAGATTTCGGGCAACAACCTGGCCATGTATGCCGAAGGCGACGGTGCCGAATGGGTGGGCAACATCATTCTCGACAATGTGGACTCCACCGGCAGCGCCGGGGGCATCACCCGCAACTTTGTGCCCCGCATTGAGGCCGCCAGCTCCAACACCGTCTTCCACATCGATGGCAGTCTCTATGGCGGGGACACCGTGGTGATGCCTGGCGCACAGGCCACCTCCCGGGTCTTCACCACCTATACGAACGCCTCTCTCTCCACCCTGGATTTCATGGGCCGGATCAGTGACAAGTCCACCGGCGCGGTGGATCTCAGCGGCGGCCAGACGCTCAATGACGCGCTGCGCATGGAAGTGGCGGCCACCACCGACACCGCGAACGTCCATCTCTACCAGCAGTATGACGCCTCCGGCCGCATCACCATCGTGCGCGGTGTGCTGCGCTACATGGGCACCGGAAATTTCTACACCAACGCGGCGGCCCTGGCGCAGAATCCGGACAGCGATCTCTCAGGCTTCCAGATGGGCGGGCGCTCGCTCATCGACAGCAACTCGGGCATCGGCGCCTCGGACGTCTCCTTCTTCCTGCACAATGTCGGCACCACCTTCAATCTTTCCAGCTGGAACGTCGGCGTGGACACCACCGACCCGGACAACAGCCTCGGCAACAGCAACTACGGCTTTGGCAACACCACCGGAAACACCAGCCTCGGCGGTGAAAACATCAGCGGCACCATCACTTTCGGCACCGGCGCCGGCAGCATTCGCTTCACCCAGGCGGACACGCTTTACGACCGCAATCTGAACCTCTACGCCGCACGCGGCGGCACCGTGGACATGAGGGTGAACTTCCTCGATGGCGGCGACTTCGTGAACTCCTCCATCACCAAGGTCGGGGCGGGCACCGTGCGCCTCCTCGGCTCCAGCGCCGGAGACAGCACCGTGGAGGCTCTGAAGATGCTGGGCGGCACGCTGATCCTGACCGAGTATGACGTGAACGCCGGACGGCGTGTGGGCAATGGTGCCGCTCTCACCCTCAGCGGCGGTTACCTCATCGTGGATGCCACGCGGGGAACGGCGCAGGAAGACTTTGGCGACCTCACGCTGAATTCCGGCGGTTCACGCCTCGCTGTCCTTGGAAATGGCACCGTGAACATCAATTCTTCCATGACCATCAATCCGGCTTCCGGCGTCACCATGGCGTTCATCGAGGGCTCTGGCGGCGTCATCAACATCACCGCCAATGGGCTTACCACCACGGACGGCGATCGTTTTGGCTACTGGGCCGTTTACGGCGCTGCCCCCGGCCAGGTCACCGACTGGGCTGCCCGCGAAGGCACCACCGGAGTCAAGGCGTTCTCCAATTATGACGTGGATTCCTTCGCCAGCGGCAACAACACCGAAGTCACCACCTCCGCCACCTTCGCCGGTCCTGCCGCCACCAATTCCATCAAGTTTGCCACGGCCGCGGATTTGAACCTCGGCGGGAATACCCTGACTGTGGAGCACGGGGGCATGCTGGTGAGTTACTCCGTGGGCGGCGCTGTGAATATCTCCAACGGCACCCTCACCCGCAGCGGGGCAGGGGACATCCTGCTCTACAATTATGGCGCCGGCCTCACCACCATCTCCGCGGCCATCACGAACAGCGGTGCCGGTGTCGTGAACCTCGTCACCAGCGGCACCGGCACCACCGTGCTCACCGGTGCAAACACCTACACCGGAGACACCTACATCAATGGCGGCACCCTCCAGATTTCCAGTGAGTCGGCCCTGGGAGACATCAGCGGCTCCATCAGCCGCCTGGTGCGTGAAAACAACGGCTCCAACAACGGTGTCAGCCTCACAAATTCACCTCTGTACTTCATTGGCGGCGGCGGTGGCTCGGGCGCGACGGGGACTTTCACGACCAACAGCACCCAGAATGTGACCGCGACGACCCTGACCAACGGCGGCTCCGGCTACACCAGCGGCATTCATGTCAGCACCAACGCGGCCGGGACGAATAATATGGGCATCTGGGCCATCCTGGACAGCGGCAATCTCCACATCGACGGCGGCACCCTCGCCACCACTGCGGACATCACCCTGGACGGCGCGCGCACGATCTTCCTCGGCGCCAGCGGAGCCACCTTCAATGTGGCCTCGGGCACGAGCCTGACCATCAACGGCTACATCACCAGTGACGTCACCGACCTCCCCTCGGGTGATGATCCCATCGATCTGACCCGTCCGTTGATTGGCGGTCTGGCGGTCGAGGGCGGCGGCACTCTGGTGCTCACCGGTGCGCCGGACAACACCGCCCGTGAGAACATGTACAACGGCTACAATTCCCTGACTCTGATCAACAACGGCACCATCAAGATCAACGGGCTCGCCTCCTCTGCCTCCAATGCCCTTGGGACCTTCAGCGGCTGGGCGGACAGCACCTACATCGGCGCCAATGGCACCTTGCTGATGAACGTCACCAATGCCGATGTGGGCTTCTATGAATGGCTCACGCTCGATGGCCAGGGCTACCAGGGCGGCGGCACCTTTCAGAGCGTCACCGGCAACTCCGGCACCACCCGCGCCTACTATCTGCGCGGCCAGATCAATGTCCTCAGCGACGCGGTCTTCAACCTGCGCAACGGCAGCAACATCTACCTCAACAACGGCGGCGGCGAAACCTACGGCTCCGCCAACATCATCAAGATCGGCCAGGGAGAGTTCCGCTTTTACTCCAACGAGTCCAACTTCACCGGCAGCTTCATTTCCGCCTCAGGCTACGTCCGCGTGTATGATGCCGGCCGCATCATGGGCATGTCCAGCATGACTTTGGAGCGCAACAGCTTCCTCGGCATGAACGATGACAGCACCTCCTCCGACGAGACACGCAGCCGCCTGGGGGATGACATGCCCATCTACACCAACGGCTACATCCGCATGCGCATTGAAGGTCCCGCCGGCGTCTTCTCAGGCATCGAAAAACTCGGCATTGCCAATGTGATGGCCGGTCAGCTCGGCATTGAGTTTGACATGGGTGCGACGATTTCCGGCGGTGTGCCCGTGCTGAAAGGCGAGTACGTCGGATTCCACTACACGGAGATCGTGCGCAATCCCGGCACCAGCGTGCAGCTCCGCCTGCTGGACCCGGGCACCTCGTTTGCAGACGCAAACTTCAATGCAGCCGTGCCGTCCAATTCCAATGGAAACATCGCAGTGGTCCAGGTAGATGTGCTGCCCACCCTGATCGGTACCGGCGACGGCAGCAACGGCAACGCCGCGGTCCTTGCCGGCTTCTTCGGTGGCGTCCGTCCAAACTGGTACAATGCCGCGGGCACGGGCAGCATCTTCAATGAGGACTACATCGCCAATCGCCTCGTGACCGTGGACACCAACAGCGCCGGAGACCACTTCCTGCGCCCTCTGCTGGACTCCGAATACAAGGTGGTGGAAAACCCTGACACCGCGCAGACCACCACCGTCGCCCTGGAGGATCAGGACATCAGCGCGGACCAGAACCTCAAGATCGTCGGCGTCACCAGCGACAGCCTCGGAGGCGCCGAGTTTACAAACCGCCGGAACTCCATCCTCACGCTTGGCTCCGTGGCGGCGGACTGCACCCTGCCGGACGGCATCAACATGGTCGTCAACTCCCTGACCTTTGCCTCTGAATCCTACGTCTCCGCCACCAACGGCGGCGGCAACTGGACCTCCATCATGCTCGCGGACGGCGCGACGTTGAAGATCAACTCCGGCATGATCCAGATGTACAACACCGGCGTTCAGGACATGAATGGCGCCGCCTACAACGGGAACCTCAACCTGGACATCCGCAGCTCCCTGAACGGCGGCTCCACCGACTTCAACGGCATGGAGGCCCAGTTCAACATCGGCAGCATCTGGGTGCACTACAACACCTCGGACGCCATCAACGCCTACCGCGCCACGGACACCGACAACAACTACTTCTACATGAACTCCAGCATCATCAATGCCACCGGCCTGGTGAAGTCCGGAGGCTCCTCCCTGTTCCTGGATGCCGTCAACTATTACACCGGTCTCACCACCGTGAGCTATGGCAGCCTGTATGCCCGCCACGACAAGGCGCTGGGCGCCAGCACCCAGGTGCAGGTCACCGGCTATGGCAACTTCGTGCTCGGACTCGGCGCCAAAATCAGCGGCGTCGATCTCTACGTCGGGGCGATCGCCGGCAACAACAGCGCTCTCCAAATCGAGAACAACTCGGACTGGGCCGGGAACATCATCATTGACAATGTGGACTCTGGCGGCGCCACCGCCTACGCACGCAGCTTTGTCTCGCGTATTTTCACCAACTCCTCCGGCCTGGGCATCATTGACGGAAACATCTACGGCGGCTCCACCGCCATCGGCACCGGTGCGCGCACGGACTCCCGCATGTTCAGCACCTACACCGGCGCTTTTGGCCTGCTGTACCTCAATGGCGTGGTGCAGGACAACGCGGCGGGCGCTGTGACCGGCCCCATCGACATCTACAACCAGTCGCAGGTGCTGCGGATGGAGGTGACCGCCAACAACGACGAAGCGGCGGTTCAAATCGGCCAGCAGTACAATGCGGCGGGCCGCATCAACATTGACCGCGGCACGCTTTACTATTCCGGCAACGGCGACTTCTACACGGCCAGCGCCGCCGCCACGGTGAACTCCAATCCCCTGAATTCAATGATCGGCCTGCAGATGGGCGGCAGATCGCTCACCTCAGACAACGGCCTTGGCGCAGCAAACCTGGGCTTCTTCCTGCTCAATGCCGGAGCGAACTTCAATCTGACGTCCTGGCAGGTGGGGGTGGACACGAGCGACCCTGACAACATGGCCGGCAACTATGTTTACGGCCAGGGCAACACCACCGGCAACTCGACGCTGGGTGGCGTGAACACCTTTGGCAGCGTGACCTTCGGCACGGGGGAGGGAAGCATCATCTTCACAAACGGCACCACGACCTACACGCGTGACCTGGGCATCTTCGCGGCCGCGGGGGGCACGGTGGACCTCAAGGTGAACCTGCTGGACGGCGGCTCCCTTGTAAACTCCTCCATCACCAAACAGGGGGGCGGCCAGGTCAATCTGCTCGGCTCCACCGCCGGCGCCGGCACCGTGGAAGGCGTCAACGTCATGGGCGGCATTCTGGCGCTTGCCGGCTATGACACGAATCTCAACCGCCGTGTGGGCAGCGGCGCCTACCTCACCCTCGCGGGCGGCACGCTCGTCATGGACGGCAGCGGCGTCTCCTTCACGGAAAACTTCGGCGCCTTCAAGCTCAATCAGGGCGGCAATGCCCTCGCTGTCATCGGCGGCGGCACCATCAGCATCTCCAGCTCCGCCATCACACGCGCGGCTGCAGGCACCGTCCACTTTGAGTCCATCGCCGGAGGCGTCATCAACTTCTCCAACGCTGCCATGAAGAACGTCGCGCGCATCGGCTCGTATGCCACCTTCGGTGTCAGCGCGACGAATACCGCCGTCGCCACCGACTGGGCGGCCACGGACGCCGCGGGCAATGTCATCGCCTACACCGGCTACTCCACCGACACCTTTGGCGCCGGCTTGCAGACGGACGTTCAGGGCGCCGGGCTCGCCGCCTCGGCCACCAATTCCATCCGCTTCAACAACGCGGCCGGAACCATCGCCAGCGGCAGCCTCGTCCTGAATGACGGCGGCCTGCTCATCACCAGCAACTACACCGGCGGCACCCCCGTCGCGGCGGGCGTGAGCGTCACCACCAGCGGCAGCGGGGTGGATCTGCTCATCCACAACTTTGCCCTCGGCGTGGTCAATTTTGACGGAAGCATCACCGGCGCGCAGAATGTGGTGTTCACCGGCACCGGAGAGCTCGCATTCACTTCGCCCAGCAGTGTCACCAGCTCCGTGGTCAGCAGCACCACGGCCAGCAATTCCTTCACCGTCACCGTGGGCAGCACGGCCGGGCTCGTCGCGGGCATGGATGTGACCGGCGTGAACATCGCCCCCGGCACCAAGATCCTCAGCATCGTGAACGGCACCTCGCTGACGCTCACCCGGATGGTGACGGGCGCCGGCACCAACGATCTGACTTACTCCACCACCTCCTACACGCCTGCAAACACCTACACCGGAGCCACCCACATCACGGGCTCCGCCGTGGTCTCGTTCAATGATGTCGGTGCGTTCGGCTCCACTTCCGCGTTCTACCTCAATGGCGGCACCCTGAATTACTCCGAGACCGGCGCCACCAGCGCCGCACTGACCAACAACATCATCCTCGGCGGAAACAACGGCATCATCAGCGTCTCTGATGCGGACAGCATCCTGGTCATCCGCGGCACGACTGCCAACCAGATCTCCTCCGAGACAAACAACATCATCAGCGCCTACGGCACCAACAATCCCAACGCCGGCGGCCTGCAGATCGTGGGTTCGGGCACCGTGCAGTTTGGCGACCGCAGCGGATTCTCCAACAACACCACCGAAGACCTCCTCGGCGTGGTCAACAGCTACACCGGCCTCACCATTCTCGGAGACGGCGTCAACGCCCTGCGGGTGGACATCCAGGGCAAGGGCAACAGCAATGCCTACTACAATCTGTTCGGCACCACCCAGTCCTGGGCGGACGGCACCATCATCAAGAACAACGTGACCGTCGAATTCTCCATGGCTCGTGATTCCGCGCGCACCGGCCAGCTCCGCTTCCGCGAGTGGTTCCAGATCGGCGAAAAAGCCGGCGACCAGATCACCTTCGACGGCAGCACCCAGCGCCAGCCCACGCTTGACGGCATTCTCAACATCATCGGCGACCTGACCTTCCAGACCCAGGGCAACCGCTACAGCGACGCCGGCAGCACCGGAAATTCAGAGTTCCTCATCAACCCGAACGAAGGCGGCATCATGGGCGCCGGCAACATCATCAAGCTGGGGGATGGCAACCTGCGCTTCTACACGCCGCTGCATGAATGGACCGGCAACCTGGACATTCAGGACGGTTTCGTGGGCCTGCAGATGAACAACGGCGTGATCTTCAACTCGACCGGCAAAATCTATTTTGGCGACGCGGCGGGGCTTCAGACCTCCACCATCCAGATGCGCATTGAAAACCGCTACTATGGCAACAACACCATCGGCATCGACTCACCCGCCCTCGATTTGACGGTGAACCGCGACATCATCGTCCGGGACAACATCAAGCAGGAGGTGCGCATCGCCGCCGGCTATCTGCCCAACAGCGCCACGATCCATTTCACCAACAGCATCAACGTCGGCAGCGGCTCAAGCTCCTTCGTGCGCTTCTATTATGAGGACAACAACAACCTCGACGCCAGCATCACCGGCCACGTGCAGCAGACGGTGTTTGACATCACCGGCGCCATCTCCGGCACCAACAACATCTACCTCGATGGGAACAACAGCGGCGGCACCCTCGGCAATGGCGCCCTCTTCACCGTTTGGCTGCGCGGTGACAACTCCGGCTACGGCGGTGTCATCACCATCGGCGCTGACAACGGCACCACCGCCAATTCTGGCCGGAACGTCGCCCTGCGCATCGGCAATGTGGATGCGCTGGGCTCCAGCAGCACCGTCGGCTTCCGCAACTACGGCGCCCTCCAGCTCGCCGGTTACAGCATGACCTTCACCAAGAACTTTGTTTTCACCGGCGGCCCCGGCATGGCCACCACCGCCAGCATCGAAAATGCCTCCGACACCGCCGCCACCATCACCTTTGATTCAGGTGCGCAGTCCGGGCATACCTATCAGGATGTGGGCGTGGGCCTGCGTGATGGCGTGGCTGCCGCTTTCTTCGGCGGCGGCTCCTCCGCTCTTTCCGTGGTGAAGATCGGCGTTGGAGACACCGTGTTTGGCGCCAGCACCGGCGGCGGCGCCGTGGCCGGCTCCTTCAGCAGCTACACCGGCACCACCCAGGTGCAGCAGGGCACTCTGATTGCCGGTTCAAACAACGCCTTCTCCCCTTACTCGCGGTTCATCGTCAGCGACGGCGCCACTCTCAGCTCCTACTGGAGCGAGGCCACCGGCTTCGATGTCACCATCGGTTCGCTCACTGGCGGCTCGGGTGCCGCCCTCAACATCGACCAGTCCATCTTCCAGGTGGGCGGCGACAACACCACGGACGCGGACTTCGCCGGCGTCATCAGCGGCTACGGCAAACTGGTCAAAGTGGGCGGCGGCGCCCAGACCCTCTCCGGCACAAACGCCTTCTTTGGCGATGTCTCCATCGTGCAGGGCGCCCTCATCGGCGCAAACAACAGCGTCTTCGGTGATGCCTCCAACGGCATCTATCTCGGCGGGCAGCCGCTCGTGGGCACGCATCCCATCGATGCCATGGTGGAGCTGCTGCTTTCAGGCTCCGCCTCCGCCGTGGCAAACGCCGTCTCCATGAACACCTTTGACGGAAACGACGAGGGCGTCACGGTCATCGGCACCCGCGAGACCAGCGGCACCTATGGCTTCGCCACCGGCGGCACGGTGACTCTTTACCAGGACATCTCCACCAATGTGTTCTTCGAGGCGGACGGCTCCTCCACCTTCAAGTTTGGCGATTCCATCCTCGACGGCGGCTCCTCCGCCATGACCAATGTCGTGAAGATCGGCGCGGGCACCGTGGAGCTTTACGCGAGCAACAACTACGGCGTCGTGGGCACGGCCGGCTCCGCCATCGATGGCGGCACCGTCATCCGCAGCGGCACTGTGAGTGTGTTTGATAACAACGCCCTCTCCACTACCGTCGTGGAGCTGGGAGACACACGCTACGATCTCAACAGCGCCTACCTCGCCACCACCAGCTCCCTCATCACCAAGACCACCGGCAGCTATGACCCCTTGGGCAATGGCGCCACCGGCGCCGGCAGCGGCGCCTTCCTCAATGTGCGCGCCTTGGTGGACGGTGTCACCATCACCACCGCGGATGTGGGCAAGCGCATCCTCGTGAAAAATGAAAGCGACCATCCCGAGTACAACGGCATCTACCAGGTCGTCAGCGTGGACGACTCCTGCGGCCAGATGAACCTCGTCCGCGTGGCAGACTTCGACGCCTCCGGCGAAATGCAGTACGGCTCCAGCATCGCCATCACCGGCGGCATGACGCAGGCCGGCCTGCAGTTCTTCCAGGCTTCGTCGGACGTCACCAATGTGAACGCCGCCGGCACGGATCCCGTTCACTGGCTGCAGGACATCCCGGATGCCACCGTCGCGCTGCTCGCCGCGAATGGCGGCATGACCATCCTCAATGACATCGACATCAATGACACCAACGGCGCCGGCGGCACCATCCTCGGCGGCAGCTTCACCAGCGGCAGCAGCTACTTCAATGGCAATGTGACCCTGCAGCATTCCTTCCTCCCCGGCGTGGACAATATCCGTCAGCTCACCCTCGTCTCCTCCTCCAATGATGAGGTGACAGCGGGAGAGAAAGGCGTGGTCTTCACCGGCGTCATCTCAGAAGCCGCTCCGGGGGATGTCCTCAGCGTGAACAAGGAGGGCTCCGGCACCGTCACCCTCACCAATGACAACACCTACACCGGCAAGACCACCGTCACGGAGGGCACCCTCGCCCTCGCTGGAGACGGCGCGCTCTCCGGCACCAGCTGGATCGAGGTCAACTCCGGCGCCACCTTCGACTTCTCCAACACCAATGCGGGCGATCTCACCTTCGATGGCCCCATCAGCGGCTCCGGCACCGTCGTCACCGGCGCGGGCAGTCTCATCGTCGGCACGGACGGCGGCGCGGGCGTCCTGCTTCCCGGCATGTCTTCGGACCCCGGCAGCATCAGCACCGCCGGCGACGGCATCGGCCTGCTGACCGTGGACGGAAACGTCGTTCTCACCGGAGACAGCAGCGGCGTCACCCGCCTGACCCTGCAGATGGGCGCCACCAATGGCGCGGACTACAATGACAGCGGCATCGGCTCCCATTTGGGCGCCGGAGACTTGTCCACCTACCTGAACTCCCAGGCCGGCTTCTACGACACCATGCACGGCGGAAACCATGACCACCTCATCGTCACCGGCTCCTTCGAAATGAACAGCGGCGGGCACATCGTCTTCACCGGTGGGAGCGGCGCTTATCAGCCTGTCGTCGGGGACGTGTTCAATCTCATTGACTGGTCCACGGTGTCCGGCAATGGCTTCAGCGTCGGTGGCACCTTCCGCACCGGAGGCCTCCTCGGAGACCTGGAGCTGCCAGACCTCGGCCTTTCAGGCCTGATGTATGACACGAGTTTGTTCGCAGACTACGGCATCATCGTCGTGGTGCCTGAGCCCGGGCGTGCCGCGCTGCTGCTCTTCGGTCTTGCAGCCGTGCTCGTCGGCCGCCGCCGCCGCCGTCGTTGCTGAATCTGGTCACCATCTTTGTTGCACGGCCATCAGTCGTTGTTGGGGCCGCACAGCAGAACCTGCGGGCACATTGAAGCCAGTGTGCCCGCAGCTTTTTTTACGGTGCAGAGAACAGGTGGAGAGGCTGCCATTCCTGGTATCTTGAAATATTTAGTAGCCTTGGAGCACCCTGGAGCCTCCCCTTTCGCCATCAGCGAGGATTCTTTCCTGCGCATGCCCCGCCACGAAGCGAAACAAAGGAACACAGCACCACCCGGCCCATGGCTAAGCAAATCCTTCATCGCAGACTGAAATGAAGGTGGGGGTGCCGGCACGCGCATGCTGCACGCATGCACCAACCACGGCCCCATAGGAAAAGAATTTGGGTTCGGGCAAAATGTCCGCATTCAACAAATTCGCGGCGCTTTCCTGCCGTCACCGCATACACATCATGAATACATCATCCATACCACGCATGCTCTCCGCCCGCGGTCTGCGGGTTCTCGCCGTCAGGAAGCGCCGCCGTCGCGCCGTCGCTCTCATCACCGTGCTCGGCGTGCTGGCGCTCTCTCTGGTGCTGCTCACGGCTCTGCTCAGCGCCACACGTATTGATTACAACACCACTGTCGCTCAGGTGGACGGCGCTAAAGCACGGCTGCATGCCGACTCCGTGATCAACCTTGCCATCAGCCAGATCCAGCGCGGCACCCATCAGGACACAGACACCTCCGGTGTGGAAATCTGGGCCTCCCAGCCCGGCATGATCCGCCAGTACAAGCAGGACGGCACCCTGCTCCGCGGGCTCAAGCTCTATTCAGACAGCACCATGATCGCCAAGACCGAGGCCGAGATCGCCGCGGACACACCGCCGGCTGACTGGGACAAAAAGCCCGACCAATACACGGACCTCAATGCTCCCGTGGTCCGCGCGAACTCCACGGACCCCACCGCCCCGCCGCGCCTCTTCTTTCCCATCATTGATCCCAGGGCCTACTCGCAGACGGCCAGCCGCTCCGTGGAAGGCTTCACCTACTCCACCTATGCCAATGGCATCTCCGGCCAGGCTCTGGATGGCGTGGTGGCTCCCTCCAGCGGCGGGAATGAGGACAAGCAGCGCCTCCCCATGCCCGTGGAGTGGCTCTACATGCTGAAGGACGGCACCCTCGGCTACCTCGACAACACCGGAAAATTCATGGGCCCGAAAGGCGAGCAGGCCACCCAGGACAATCCCATGATCTCACGTGTCGCGTTCTGGACCGATGATGAGTCCACCAAGATCAACATCAACACCGCCGGCGAAGGCACCCCGTGGGACACGCCGCGGCTCTTCCATCAGCGTGATGGTGAATGGGCGCAGTATCAGCCGATGATGTACGAATATCAGCGCTATCCCGGCCATCCCGCCACCGTCTGCATGAGCACCGTGCTCTTCCCGGGGCAGAACATGAACCCGCATGTGTCTGAGACCTCCGCCTTCAGCAAGGCGCTCACCTACAAGGAGGCCATCTACGATCTCATGCCCAAAATCCTCCCAGGCGGCTCCAAGGCGGGCTCCGTGCTCGTGCCGGTAAACCAAACCTTTTCCCCCACAAACTTTCAGGCCGTTCAGGCGGCGCTGGCGGAGCGCCTCTTTCCCAGCGTGGATGAGTTTCTGCTGCGCTCCACCCTGCAGAAGGACGGCCAGCGCAGCGAGATCAATCTGGGCGTGAACCAGATCTGGTCAGGGCTGCAAAACTACGAGGTCCTCGAGCGCCTCCGTGCCTTTCTGACCACACAAAGCCGCGCTTCCGAGGCCAACCCCTTCGGCCTTCCCAAAATCAGCATGTGGCCCGTGAACCGCACAAACTCCACGCGCTACCGCACCGCCTATGACAACACCATCGTGAACTGCTCCCAGATCGCGGGAAAAGATTACTTCTTTACCCGGCAGGACAGCACCAGCGAGACCGAGCTCTCCAGCATCACGCGCAACAAGCAGCTCTTTGACTACCTCATGACGCTCACGGACCAGCCCATCCCGGGCTTCGGCGCGGCCAATGCCTCCTTCTACACCAAATATGGTGACAACCGCCAGCAGATCCTGGTGGAGCTGTTTGACTACATCCGCTGCACCAACTTGTATGACGACACCATCGCCGAGCGCAATGTGGGCCTGACCCCCTCCATCACCGGCCTCCCGGACGCGCGCACCACGGCCACCTCCGCCGGCATGGCGGCGGGCACTTTCACTCCCATGCGCAATGCCACGGGCAGCAGTTTCCCCGGCCACGGCCAGGTCACCCCCACCGTGCTCCCGAAGGGCAAGGATCAAGTGTACCGTGGCATGGGCCGCTTCCTCACCATCAGCGAGGCAGGGCTGCAGTTCATCGCCTGCGCCCAGGGGTACTCCGGCCCCAAAGGTCCCGTGCCAGGCGGTGTGAACGCCCTCAAGCTCAAGGCCAGCGGCCCCGCTCCCAATGGCTACGTGCCCCCCACCTGGAAGGGAAATGGCAGCGCCACCGTGCTGGACTGGGACAGCTCGAACTACTGGTATTCAAACTTCCCCCCACTCAGCGCGGCCAATCAGGACCCGAAGAAAGGCTTCTACAAAAACAAGTACCCTCTCACCCACCAGCTCGAAGGCATCAATGGCGACCAGCCCAACTACCCTGGCTACAATCCGCTGAACTGGAACTGGACCCTGGATGTGGACACTCCGCTCGATCCGGGCGTGAAGCGCGTGCAGGCCACCTTCCTCCTGGAGTGGTTCTCGCCCTCGGCAGGCTGGACCTTGATCAATCCTGACATCTGCATCGAGGTGGACGCCAGCGCGCTCACTGTGGGCGGCAAAAAAATGTTTCCCGTCAATGGCGGGAAGACGCTCATCCGCCCCTTCAAGCACATGAGCAGCGCCAATGGCGTGTATCAGCGCGGCGGCACCACTTCCTACCGCGCATTCTTGCAGGAGCGCAAGCTCCCCGCCGTGGCCAAAGGTGTGAACGGCTACACCTCCGGCAGCATCCTTTATCCCGACACCAACATCCCCTCCAGCAACAGCCAGTCTCCCTACAGCGGCGGGGTCAACTACACCTACTACTCCAGCCGCTCTGGGGCGCTGCAGAACTGCAACCAGTACAACCTCGTCAGTGACTTCATCGACATTCCCGGCGGTGATGCCGGCACCATTCCCTTCGGCGGCGGCAACGTGGTCGTGAAAATCCTCAGCAATGAGAGCACGCCCAAGCTCCTGCAGACCTTCAACTTCACCTTCCCGGCCGCCCACTTTCCCTCCCCGCTGCTCGTGCTGAAGAGCGAGGACACCCGCTGGTCGCAAAACGCCGACGGCACCTGGCACATCTACGAGCCCGTGCCGGCTCCTTACTGGTGGGCCTTCCATTCAGACGGCGCTCTCGGCCGTGACCACTCCGGCAAGATCACCAAGGTGGCCGCGGTGCCTTCCACCCGCATGGGCGGCAGGTTCCGCTACATCGGCAACGAGATCGGCAGCTATGCCTCGAACTTTCACAATCGCGGCAACCTCTCCGTCAACGAGGACACCGTGCAGTCCCTCGTCCTGCGCCACGGCGACCCCCGCCTGACCATGGGGCAGTATGTCGTGCCTGCCACGGAGTTTCAGCAGCACCGCCTCTACGGCATTCAGCGCCTCGCTCACAACATCGTCCTCCTCAACTGGAGCGAGGGGCCCGGCCTTGACACCGGAGATGACAAGAAGGGCTGGCGTCTCGTCAAGGACGCGAACTACAACTACTCCTTCCTCCCCGACCATCCCTACACCGCGGCCACTGGCGCGGGCCTCCAGAAGTATGGAGACTTTGACCGCGGCATCGCCAATCAGACCGACGG
This sequence comes from Prosthecobacter sp., assembly GCF_044227185.1. Classification (GTDB taxonomy): domain Bacteria; phylum Verrucomicrobiota; class Verrucomicrobiia; order Verrucomicrobiales; family Verrucomicrobiaceae; genus Prosthecobacter. Next base: position 43,078 of record NZ_JBGAFO010000020.1, read on the forward strand.
CGCCTACATCAACAAGCCGGACGAAGGAAACACCTACAGCGTCAACTCCACCACCGGCCAGCAGCTCGTCCCCTATTTCTCAAATTCCTGGGTCACCTGGATGGGCGGCTCCACCTACTTCTCCCCGAACCGTCAGGTGGCATCTCCTGGTATGTTCGGCTCCCTCCCCACCGGCGTGCAGGACTCCGGCGGCTCCGGCGGCCAGCGGCGCGAGCCCTGGCGCACGCTGCTCTTCCGCCCCCAGACCTGGAGCGCCAAGCAGGGCCAGCAGTTCCACATCGGCGCGCCGAAAATGCTCAAAGGCTACGGCAAGAGCGGCCTGGCCATCCAGGGCATGGACCCTCCGGACTATCTCTTCATGGACTTCTTCTGGATGCCCGTGGTCGAGCCCTACGTCATCAGCCAGCCGGGCTCCACGGCCGGCAAGATCAACATGAACTACCAGATGGCTCCCTTCCGCCACATCCGCCGTGCCACCGGTCTGGCGGCTGTCATGAAAAGCGAGATCCTCACCGCCGTGGCCACCAAGGACGCCCCCGACTACCTCCGCCACCCCCCCGGCGCACCGTCAAACCAGGGCGAGTCCTGGTTCTGGAAGGATGACACCAGCGCGCAGGGCGGCAAATACTGGCATCGTCAGATCGACACCGAAGCCACTCTGAAGCTCTTCGACGAGCGCTTCAGCTCCGGCTTCGCCTTCATCTCCCCGGCGCAGATCTGCGAGATGTACCTCCTGCCTAAGCAGGCAAACAGCTCAGACACCCTCGTGCCCGCCAGCTGGCCCACCACCATCAGCTCCATGCTCAAGACCGGCGCCAACAGCATCCTCACCTTCTGGGAAAATCATGCGCTCACCGCAGACAATCTCAAGGAGCGCCCCTACACCAACATGTATCCGCGCCTCACCACCCGCTCCAACACCTTCCAGGTGCACATGCGCATCCAGACGCTGCGGAAAAAGCGCTCCACGGACCCCTCCAGGTTTGTGACCGGCGTGGACAGCACGGGCTCCGAGTATCGTGGCTCCGCCGTCATCGAGCGCTACCTCGACTTCAATGACCCGGCCTTGGACACCTCCAAGAACCTTGACTACGCCACGGGAAATCCCCTGTCCAAAACTTCGCTGGATGCCCTGCACCGCTTCCGCGTCCTTTCCCAAAAGCGCTTCAATCCCTGAACCACGCACCCTCCTTTCCGTCATGAAAACTTCAGCCGCCACCCTGCGCCTGCCTCGTCACCCGGGCGCCTTCTCCCTCGTGGAGGTGACCATTGCCGTCGCCATCGCCGCACTGGGTTTCATCACCCTCCTCGGCCTTCTGCCCCAGGGCATCACCATGGCGCGTAATTCCGCCGAGATGTCCGTCGGCTCCAAGATCATTCAGAAGCTCAGCGGAGACATGCAGTCCATGTCCTGGGACCGCATCACCTGGACCGGCTACGGCCCGCTGCGCTATTTCACCAATGAAGGACGGGAGATGACCAAGGCAGACACCTCGCCGGAAGACTTGGCCGCTTCGCTGGCCTTTGTGGCCTCGGTGTATGTGCCGCAGAAGGCGCTGGATGTGGTGCTGCCCGCCGGCGCCGGCGGCGCCACCACGCCGGAGACCTACATGCGCCGCATCCAGGTCTGCGTGGCCACCTCCTCTGATCCCTCTTTCAATTTTAACGCCGCCTCCCCCCTGCGCATCACCTCGGCCTACGCCTACATCGCCAAAATGGGCAACTGACCGAAAACCATCCCACCCCCCACACCCATGACATCTCCGCATCACAGACATCGCCGGCAGGGGTTCACCTTGATTGAGGTGGGCCTCTCCATGGCCATCCTCTCCATCATCCTGCTGGTCTCCGTGCAGGTGCTCAATCAGACCCAGCGCGCCTGGAAGCGCGGCGTCACCCGCGTGGAGCAGTTCCGCGAGGCGCGCACCGCCTTTGAAAGCATCACCGAGAATCTCCGGCAGGCCATTCTCAACACCTACCAGGCCTACCAGTACAACAGCGGCTCCACCCCCACCATTCCCACCTCCAAGACCCAGGTGCCCTCCAAGTACATCCGTCAGTCGGAGCTGCAGTTTGTCACGGGGCAGGCCTCTGCCCTCCTCCCCGGCGCGCAGGCCACCTCCCTCGTGACTCACGCCATTTTCTTCCAGGCTCGGCTCGGCCTGAGTGACCGCACCGGCTATGAGGCGCTCAGCCGTCTGCTCTGCGGCCGCGGTTATTTCCTCATGTACAGCGGCAATGACGCCTTCCGTCCCAAGCACGTCACCACTCAGAGCTCCCGCTTCCGCCTCTGGGAGTACCGTCCCACCGCGGAGGAAAACACCATCTACGCCGTGAAGCCCGGCCAGTGGTTCCTCAAGGCGCCCGCCAATGTCATCACCGCCAGTGAAACCGCCACCACCCCGGCGGACACCCGGCCCATCGCCGAAAACATCATCGCCCTCATCATTTCCCCCCAGGTCACCACGGATGACGCCGCGCTGAAAAACACCACCCCTTACTGGATCGCCCCGAAGTACGCCTTCGACTCCACCGAGCTCATCTACACCAGCAATGACAATCCGCAGGGCACCCAGCACATGCTGCCGCCTCGCGTGGTGGTCACCATGGTCGCCATCGATGAGGCCTCCGCGCGCAAGCTCGCGGAAAAATATCCGGAAACCATGCCCCAGCTCGTCCCCACCGGCGCTTTCACCCTCTGTGAAAACCGTCAGAAGGACCTCAAGGCGCTGGCGGACAAGCTTCGCGCCGAACAGCTCAACTACCAGGTTTTCTCCACCACCATCAGCATGCGCAACTCCAAATGGGGCCTCCTCCGATGAACACACCACTGCCACTCCTCCCTTCCTCCGTTGATCCATCTCCTCATCGTCACCGCCCCCCGGCGGCGCGGGCCTTCAGCCTGGTGGAGACGGTCATTGTCGTCGCCCTGGTCTCCATGTTGTTTGCGCTCGCCGCGCCCTACACCATCTCGGCCATCCAGGCCGCCAGCCTCTCCTCCGCCGGGGACACGCTCATGCAGAAAATCTCCCTGGCGCAGCAGAAGGCCACGTCTGAAAACCGCCCCGTCGGCCTGGACTTCTTTTATTACAACAAAGATGAGATCAAGGGCTGCCATGCCATCCAGCTCATCTCCTACGATCCCGCCACCAATATCGCCACGCCGCTGGAGCCGGCGGTGTACTGGAGCGAGGGCAGGGCCGTCCTGGTGGAGGGCGTTCTTTCTCCCATGTTCACCACCAATGTTTCGGCGATCAACACCGGCCCCGCCACCGCCGACCCCTTCAAGAAGCTCGGCGCCACCTTCTACCGCGTCGTCTTCTATCCAAACGGCTCCACCAGCCTGAAGGTCCCCCTGCGCACCGCCTACCTCACGCTCGTTGCCACCAAAAACTACAAGCAGGACATGGACAAGCCGCCGCCCAATTACTACACGGTGCAGATCGATCCCGTGACCGGCCGCGGCCACTCCTACCGCCCGTGAATATGAATGGAGCTGTTTAAATGAACAGTTGATCGGTGGGGGCTGTCAGGGAAGATGTCGGCGCACGGCTGTTCAGCCCTGCCGCCCAGCCCCTTCCATGTCTCCCTCCAGTAAAAAATCAGGCCGCGGCTCCGCCAGCAATCCGAAGAACCGCTTTGACGCCCTCGAGTACATCGCGGAGCCGGAGGACGGCGCTGAGGAGGCGCCCCACCCACGCACCCAGTTCATCCGCGACGACTCGCAGTCGCTCATCACCTACAACAAAAGTCCGGATGTCGGCTTTGATGCCAGCTTCAATGTGTACCGCGGCTGCGAGCATGGCTGCGCTTACTGCTTCGCCCGTCCCAGCCATGAATATCTGGGAATGTCGGCCGGCCTCGACTTCGAAACCAGGATCCTGGTGAAGGAGCGCGCCCCCGAGCTGCTGCGCCAGGAGCTCTCGAAGAAATCATGGAAGCCGCAGGTCCTAGCCATGAGCGGCGTCACGGACTGCTACCAGCCGGTGGAGCGCATCCGCCAGCTCACCCGCCGCTGCCTCGCCGTGCTCGCCGAATTTCGCAATCCCGTCGTCATCATCACCAAGAATCATCTCGTCACACGCGACATCGATCTGCTGGCCGAACTCGCCCGCTTCAACGCCGTCTCCGTGACTCTCTCCGTCACCACGCTGGATGGAGAACTGGCAAAGAAGCTCGAGCCGCGCGCCTCCAGTCCCACGCGAAGACTGGCGGCCATCCGCGAGCTGAGCGCTGCGGGCATTCCCGTGCGCGTATTGATGGCGCCCGTCATTCCCGGTCTGACCGATCACGAAATGCCCGCCCTGTTGCAGGCCTGTGCCAAGGCGGGCGCGCAGGACGCCGGCTGTGTGCCTCTGCGCCTGCCATGGGCGGTGGCCCCGCTGTTTGAAGACTGGCTGCAGCGCCACGCTCCCGGCGCCAAAGAAAAAGTCCTCGGCAGGATCCGCGAGATGCGCGGCGGCAAGCTCTACGATTCCCGCTGGGGCGTCCGCATGACCGGCGAGGGCTTCTACGCTGAGCAAATCCAGGCCCTCTTCAAAGTCGCCCACCTGCGGGCCGGTTTCCCCGGCAAAGGTCCTCCTCTCTCCACAGCCTCCTTCCGCAGATCCAGCGATCAGCTCGAACTCTTCACCTGACCCAGGCTCTCTTGAAGGCTGTGTAATAGATTGCCAGCCTCGTCCTGAAGGCCAACGCCCTTCCGTAATACAGCCCAGGGTTGCCAAGAGTTATACCACGAACACTTGAAAACAGGTCTGTATTTCAAATATGGCATGGAACCTTTCTCAAACAGGCGGACAGCGCGGCGCTCTGGCCGTAGGTTGGGTGTGTTTGGCGTCGAAAGCGTTTCATGCTCCACCGCCACTCTCCGCCAAACCGCCCGACTTCGAGGACATCCGCGTGCCCCAGCCCTGACAGCACGCTAACAGAAGGACACGCGGTTCTCGCCACCACGGTCCTAAAACACCCTGCCACAGACTCGTTTTCAACTGCCGATGGTATCAGCGAGTGCGCCCCTGGGTTCTGGCTCCCCACCGCGTCCTCCCGCAGATCCAGCGACCAGCCCGAGCTCTCCACCTGAGCCAGACCCTGTTGAGGGCTGTGTAATAGACTGCCTGCCGTCGTCTTGAAGGCCAACGGCCTTCCGTAATACAGCCCAGGGGTGCCGAGCGCTAGCGAGTGCTCCCCTGGGTCTGGCAGCCAATCCGGAAAGCGAACCCATCACCTTCTTCACACTCCCCGTCTTCCAGAAGCGTCTCCCGGCCATTTCGCCGCAGACTGCTGGCACCTCCGCAGCGCCCCACGCCCCGGACTCCAGCTCCAGCCCGCGCAAGCACTTCACCCGCGCCATTCTATTTACGCAAGCCTCAACAGCCGTGTGTGAAAACCACCTCAAAGCTGCGAAGCCGCGACCAAAGTAGCCATCTCGCTCCGCGAGATGAGCCCAGCGCTCCCACCCCGCCCCAGTCGCCCCGCACTCCCCAAACTCTCCGAAACGGCGACAGCCCTCACTCCCCCCTCGCGCCCCGCGCCGCGCCGTAACCAAAGCTTTCAAACACCGCCTACTACTCCTCCAGAATCTTCCGCAAAATATTAAAAGCCGCCACCTGCCTGCCTTTCTCCAGATCCTGCATGGCCCGCTTCACCTGCCGTTTCAGCCCAGCAACCTCCGCCGTGTCTCTCTCCTTCGGTTTTTCTTCCTCTTTCACCTTTTCCTTCTTCGGCTTCTCTTTCCTCGGTTTCTCTTTTTTGGGCTCCACCTTCTTGGGCTCCTCTTCCTTCGGCTCCGTCACCTCCTCTTCCTCCGCAGGCTCAAACAGCGCAATCGCCTGTTTCTCGGCGGCAGCCGGTCTCTTGTGGCCCCGCTGCGGCTTCGCATGCGCGGTGGTTTTTCGGGCCGCCACCGGTTTGTGCGTGTGCGCACGCTTTCGCGGTGCGCCTTCTTCATCCCCCAGCATCTCATACTTGATGCCCACCACCGCTCTGCCGGAATACGCCTTCAGCGACTTGGGAAACAGCAGGTACTGCCGGTGAATGCCCGGATGAAACCCCGTCTCTCCCCAGTCGCTTTTTGTCCCCACCGTGGCCTCCATCAGCGTCAGCACCCGCTGCTCCTTCACCGCCGCCTGCAGCTCACCATCCTTCTTCGGATCCGTCAGGATCAGATGCGTCTCCGGCCGCCCGCACTTCGCCACCAGTTGGGAAAAACGTACCGTCTTCATGGCTGCATGAGAAACCAATCGCACCAGTCACCCCCGAAGGTTCTGTAGAACTACACCTCGCTGATGATGCCATTGCTCGCGCCAAACGTCGGCGCCTCGATGCCCATGTGGTGCAACATGCGCACATACAGATTGGAAAGCAGCGTGTTGTTCTTCGTGTCGTAGGCCAGGTGGCCCTGGTGTTTGAAGGCGCCGCCGGCCAGGAGCACGGGCAGGTTGTTGTTGTCGTGAGAGGAGGAGTTGCCCAGGTTGCTGGTGTAGAGCACAGCCGTGTGATCCAGCAGCGACTGCCCGCCTTCCTGGCTCTGCTTCATCTTCTCCAAAAACTCCCCAAAAACCTTGATCTCCGCCTCTTCAATGAGAGCGAGCTGCTCCAGCTTCGCCGGGTCCTGGCCGTGGTGGGAGGCATCATGATGCCCCAGGTTCACGCCCGTAATCTCCGGCCGCTCCTGCGTGCCGATCCACAGCGAGACCACGCGTGTGGAGTCCGTCTGCAGCGCCAGATGGACGATGTCATACCACAAACGAGAACGCTCCACGAGCTGCGGGCCGCTGGGCTCCGCGGTGGGCGTGGCAAAGTCCACATGCGGCTTCGGCGTGGTGCTCCAGTGCTCATCCTGTTGCAGCGTCTGCTCCGCCTCGCGCACGGAGGAAAGAAACAGGTCCAGCCGGTCGCGGTCCGTGCTGCTCACGCGCCGGTTCAGCGCTTTGATTTGAGAGCCCACGTCATCCAGGATGCTCTGCCCGTCCTTCACCCGCTGCAGCTCCCGCGCCTCCTCCTCCGGCGTACCGGCAATGAAAAGCCTTTTAAACACAGCCGTGGCGCGCTGCTCGGAGGGGATGCGCACGCCGCGCCGGTTCCACGCCACATCGCCCCCGCCCAGGATCAGTGAGGAAAAGCGCGTCTGATTTCCCAGATGCGCCGCCACTTCCTGATCCAGCGAGATGCCGTTTTTGATGTCCTTGTCGCGGATGCGCTCCGGTGCCACCCCGGTGAAGATGCCCACCTCCGCAAAGTGCCCCGCCGCATAGCGGTGAGACATGCCGGAGAAAACCGTGAAGCGGTCCCGGTGCGCCTGCAGCCCCTTCAGGTAGCGGCTCGGCGCATAGTCCTTGCCCGCCTGCTCAGGAAAGAAATTCGGCCCATACATCCCCAGCGGCTGCCCCACCAGCACCATGCGTGGCGCAGCCTTCAGCGCCTTCTTCGCTTCAGTGGCCGAGGCGGGAATCATCGCCTCCAGAAACGGCAGACCAATGGCAATGCCGGAGGAGCGCAGGAAGGTGCGGCGGTCGAGTCGTGAGGCAGGCATGGCGGGTGAAGTTGCGGTTACTTCTTCAAGAAGACGCGGCTTTGTTCGATTTTATGCACCGGTGCAGTCATATCATCAGGTCGGAAATCATTTGCCCTGTTTGAGCTGGGAGAATCGCATCGCCATCTTTTTGAGGTCAGCAAGAGCTTTCCGGGACGGCTCCGGCAAGTACGCGTTGATGGTATAATGACCGACATCCTGTTCATATTTTTCAAACATGAGAATATTAGAGTCTTCCCCGAGGGGCTTATTGCCGAAAGCATCATCCCATTTCAAGGGGCCAAGGGCCTGTGTCATGAGCAACACGGCATTTTGAATGTCCTTTTCCTCGGTAAGCTTGATGCGGAGCAAGGTCGACTGCATGGGGAGATAAGACATCACCTCAATCATCACTGATTTTTCCGATTTTTCTTCGAACAGCGTGCATGCATAGTTTGGTCCCCAGCCACCCACCGCCGCGACACGAGTGATCTTCACAGCCTTTGGGTGCTGCTTTCTCAGCTCGTTGAATGAGGATAACATCAGGGCCTCATAAAATTCAGGCCTCGATTCTCGGATATGCTCCCATGAGAGTACATCCACATCGGCTGCCATCGACTTCCCCTGAGGAAGCAAAGCCATCCCAACGATGATGCACTGAATGAGTCCTTTTCTATTCATGTTCCATGTGGCTGCTGAGATCACTTGTTCAAAAACACGCGGCTCTGCACAATCTCATGCACCAGCGTCCGCAGACCATAATTCTTTTCGCGCAGCCGCGCCACAATCTCCTCCACCACCTCGCGGTCGGCAAACTGGAGGTCCGCTCCGGTGGCATAGATGATCAGCTTCTGCGTCAGGCTCCTGGCGAGCTGCTCCTTGTCCTCCAGCAGCAGCTTCTTGTAGTCGGAGATGTCTTTGAAAGCCTTCCCCTCCGGCGTGGTGCCGCCCTGCTCCACATCCGCCCCGCGATAGATGCCGCGCCCGCTCGTGGGAAACAGCGGCATCGGGTAGGCCCGCGTGCGCTCCGTGCCACGGTAAAACTCGCGGTAGTTGCCGATGGGATCAAAATTCTCCAGCGCAAAACCAGGCGGGTCGATGTGATTGTGGCAGATCGCGCAGGCCTGTGTGTTTCGATGTTTGTCCAACTGCTGGCGGATCGTGGTCGCACCACGGATGTCTGGCTCAATGGCCGGCACGTCCGGCGGCGGCGGCGCGGGCGGCTTGCCCAGAATACGGTTCAGCACCCACGTGCCGCGCAGCACCGGAGAGGTGCGCGTGCCATCCGCCGTCACCTTCAGCACACTGCCCTGCGTCATCACGCCACCGCGATGCGACTCCACCGGCAGCTTCACTTTGCGGAACTCATTCCCCTGCACGCCAGGAATGCCATACAGCGCGGCGAGACGTTCATTGAGCATGGACCAGTCGGAGTCGATGAAGTTCAGCAGGGACAGATCATTCCGCAGCACCTCATCAAAGAAGAGCTGCGTCTCGCGTGGCATGGCATCCAGCAGCAGCGAATCAAAGTCCGCATAAAGCTGCGGGTCCGGAATCGTGAAGTCGATCTTCCGCAGGTCCAGCCACTGGCCGGTGAAGTTCACGGTGAAGCGCTCCGCCCGCGGGTGCTTCAGCAGCCGCTCCACCTGCGCACGCAGCACCTGCGGTTGGTGCAGCGTTTTCTTCGCCGCCAGCGCGGTCAGCTCCGCATCCGGCGCGGAGGACCACAGGAAGTACGAGAGCCGCTCCGCCAGAGAAAAATCATCCAGCCGTGTGGAGACGAGCTCTCCCTGCTCATTCGCCTGCGCACTCTCCGCATCCATCAGAAACAGAAAATCCGGCGAGGAGAGCGCCAGCTTAAATCCATACATCATCGCATCGTGAAAACTGTACTTCTGCTCCAGCCGCTCCTTCACTTTCCCAACATAATGCTGCTGCACCGCCTCGCTCACCGGCCGGCGAAACGCACGCGGCAGAAAGGCGCGCAGAATGCGCTCCGCATCCGCCTGCGGATTCGCGGAGGCGGGCACCAGCGGGTCCGCGTTCCACTGGTATTCATTGCGCTTCTCATTGATGACGGGCACGCGCGCACCGGTCATCTCCGCCTTCACCACGGAGCGCGCCTTCAGCGGCACGTCTCCATACAGCGCGGTGTACGCCGGCGGTGGAAAGGCATCCAGCGGGCCGTCGATCTGCATCCACTCCACCTTCAGGCCGGGGCCGGTGTATTCCTCGATGGGCTTTTTGAAAATGCGGATGTCCCAGGTGGTGAGCAGGTTCAGCACAAAGGCCTGGTTCGCCCCCAGCTCCACCTCGTACTCGATCACCTTCGGCGCGCCATGCGGGATCTCGCGCACCTCCCGCAGCACCGGGCCCTCGCGCCCGCTCTGATTCACCACCATGAAGCCCGCCGGAACGGGTTTCTCCTCCGCGCCCACCGCGCAGGCGGACATCGTCACCTTGTAGCGCCCGGCAAACTTCACCGGCGAAGTCGCGCACAGTCCATAACGCGGCAGCTTGCTGTAAAAGATCAGCGCCCCGTCCTTCAGCACCGCGCTGCGCGTCAGCGTCTGCTGAAAATTCGATCCCTTCTTCACGATCATCTCCGCCGTGCGCCGGTCGCTGAAAGGCTGCGGCGGGCTGATGGGAATCACCGACTGCACGGCGCGTGCCGCCGCCTCCTGGTAGCGCAGGAAATGCGTGGCCGAGAGGTCCAGACCCGTGCTCACATTGTCAAAGCCCGCCGTGGTGCTGTCCTCCGGCAGCAGATCCTTCAGCACCACATTTGTGCCAAAGAGATCGCGCAGCGTGTTTTCAAACTCGGTGCTGTTGAGCCGCCGCACCATCACGCGCCCCTGCTTCTGCTGCTGCTCCAGAGACGCGGCATGCAGGCGCGCGTGGAGGAAATCCGTGGCATCACTCAGCAGCGCCTGCGGCGGGCGCTCGCGCTTCTTGGGGGGCATCTCCCCGGAGCGCAGTTTATCAAACACCTGCGCCCATTTCTTCGCCGCCGTGGCATCGTGCAGATCCGTGGAGAGTGTGTCCAGCCGCAGCCCGCCCTTCTGCGCGTCCTCCCCATGGCAGTCCGTGCAGTGCTGCTCCAGCAAGGGCCTGACCTTGGCGGTGAAATCCGGCGCCGCGCCTGCATGGCTCAGCACGAGGGCGAAGAAGGCGAAGGTCAAAATGAAGCGGAGAGACGGCATGATCTGGCGGGAGGTGAACGAAGGGAGCGTGGGAGTTTTTGCTCATCCAGGCACCTGGAAAAAAGCCGCCGCAGCCCTCCCCAGGCCCAAAGTGAATGGAGAGACGGAGCGAAGACATGCGCTCCCAGCTCCCTCAGGGAATCTGGAGCTCCGCCAGGTAGATGGCGGTGATCGTCCTGCCGGCCTCGTCCTTCTCATGACTGGAGTAGTAGGACACCAGCGCACGTTTTTCAGACAGCGCGACGAAGCCCGGATAGGAGTTGTCGCCGCCGCTGGGGAGTTCGGCAAACTCCTGCAGCGCATCTCCCACCAGCCAGCAGAGGGAGGTCTTGGGCCCTCTGTCTTTGGTTGTATTGCGTCCGCCGACGAGGGTGTGCTCCCCCCATTTCACCACGAGCGGGCCGCCCACCTGCCTGTCCAGGCTGCGGCGGCTCCACTCCGTGAAGGGCGGCCTGGAGCGGATGATGAGGGCGTTCTTGCGGCCGCCATGGCGCCCGATGGCGAGCAGGCTGCCGTCCTTCTCAAACAGAAACGCCGTTTCATCTCCGGCAGACTCGGCAAAGTAGCCGCGCTTTTTCCAGATGAGCCCGTCATCGCTTTCCAGCATGAGGGACTGCACCTTGTCTCCTTCGCCCTTGGGGCCGATGTCGTAGCCGGGCTTGCGCCGGCCGCAGAGGTAGGCCTTTTCCCCGGAGGCCGCGGCGCGCCAGATGTAGAGGCCGAAGGTGCCCTCCAGCAGCTCGGGCTCGCTCCACTTCGTGCCGTCATCGCTCCAGGTGGCAAAGCCGAGCATCTTGTTCATGTCGTAGTCCTTGGGCTCGATGGTGCCGGGGCCGCTCCACCAGGTGCCGGTGTAAACAAAGAGCCGGTCCCTGAAGACGAGGAAGTGCGGATCACGCGTGTCGCGGTCCTTGATGGAAAAACGGTGCACCTGCGTCCACGTGGCGCCGTCATCCGCGCTGCGCATGACGATGGCCGAGGCGGTGTTGAAGACCATGTGGCCGTCCGGGCAGCTCCGGAAGCAGAGGTAAAGCTGGCCGCGAAAGCGGATGAGATCCGTGAAGGCATTGTGCTCGCCATTGTGGAAGATGCGGCGCACGCTGCTGACGGTGACCTGCGGCGGTGTGTCCGCGGCGTAAAGCGCTGCCAGCAGCAGAAAGGCGAGAGTGGTGATAAGGCGCATGAGATGGAAGCAAGGGCTGCTCAGTCAGGCAATGATCCCGCGCACCACATCCCCATACACATCCGTGAGGCGGAAATCCCGTCCGGCGTAGCGGTAGGTGAGCTGCTCGTGATCAAGGCCGAGCTGATGGAGAATGGTGGCGTGCAGATCGTGCACGTGGACTTTGTTTTCCTCGGCGTTCATGCCGAGCTCATCCGAGGTGCCGTAGGCCAGGCCGCCCTTGATGCCGCCGCCCGCCAGCAGCGTGCTGAAGGCCGTGTGGTGGTGGTCGCGCCCGCGCCGCATCGGGTCCACCTGCTTGTTTTTGTCCATCGTCTCCTGCGAGTACGGCGTGCGGCCAAACTCACCCGTCCACACCACCAGCGTGTCGTCCAGCAGCCCGCGCTGTTTGAGATCGCTGATGAGCGCGGCGGAGGCGCGGTCGCTGTCGGCGCAGAGCTTGGGGTGGTTCTTGTAGTGGTCGCTGTGCGTGTCCCAGGGCTGGTTGCTGCTGCTCGTGTAGTACACGCTGATGTAGCGCACGCCGGACTCCGCCAGCCGCCGCGCCAGCAGGCAGGAGCGGCCAAACGGCGTGTCGCCATACATCTCCCGCATCTTCGCCGGCTCGCGGCTGATGTCGAAGGCCTCGCTCGCCGCGCTCTGCATGCGGTAGGCCGTTTCCATCGCTTTGATCTGCCCTTCCAGCGCATGGTCATTCTCACGCTTCGCGGCGTGCAGGTGGTTGAGCTTTTGGATCAAATCGATCTGCCGCCGCTGCTGCGCCGGTGCCAGCGCGGAGTTCCGCACGTTCGCCACCAGCTTGTCCACGCTCATGTCAGAAGTGATGACTCCCGTCGCCTGGTACTCCGCGGGCAGGAAGGAGTTGCTCCACAGCGCGGGGCCCACCACGATGTTCGGCGTGGGCCGCAGCACCACAAAGCCGGGCAGGTTTTCATTTTCACTCCCCAGCCCGTACAGCACCCAGGACCCCAGCGAAGGGCGGATCGGCTGGATGTTCCCCGTGTTCATCATCAGCAGCGCCGGCTCATGATTCGGCACATTCGTGTGCATGGAGCGGATCACGCAGCAGTCATCGATGATGCTCCCCAGCGCCGGCAGGCTCTCGCTCACCTCGATCCCGCTCTGTCCGCACCGGTGAAACTGCAGCGGCGAGGACATAAAGCCGCTGGTTTTCGGTGCGCGGTAGAGTTTTCCAGAAGGCTGCTGGCCCTCGTATTTCTTCAGCGCCGGTTTCGGATCAAACGTGTCGATGTGCGAGGGCGCACCGTTCATGAAAAGAAAAATCACCCGCTTCGCGCGCGGCGTCACCTGCTGCTTCACCGCAGCTTTTGCCTGAGAGCCCATCATGCCCGCGAGGCCTATCGCACCAAAGCCTGCCGAGAGGCGGTGCAGCGCTTCGCGCCTTGTCATCTGCATCGGATGAGATTCAGTCCACATAAAGCATTTCGTTGGTGGCCAGCAGCGCCTGCGCCAGTTGCTCCCACGGGCTGAGTCCGGCCTCCGCAGGCTGCTGCAAAAACTCCCGCGCCAGCGCCAGCTCCTCCGGCTCCGGTTCGCGCGCAAACAGCAGCGCGTAGGCCTGGCGTACTCGGCCCGCATCATCACCGCCGCTCTCCTGCAGCCGCTGCGCCAGCCTCTTCGCCTGTTCAATAATGAAGGGGCTGTTCATCACAAACAGCTTCTGCGTCGGCGTCGTGCTGCTGCTGCGCCGCGCCGCATGCACGTTTGCATCCGGGTAGTCAAACAGCATCAGCGTCTTGTTCAGCTCCCGGCGGCTCACCTGGGAATAAATCGTGCGCTTGTGGTGCGCGGCATCATCGAGGTTCTTCGAGACGCCGCCCTCCCGGCTCAGCGTGCCCGCCGCGCTCATCAGCGCATCCCGCCATGCCTCAATCCCCAGCGTCCGCCGGTTCATGCGCCACAGGTGCTCGTTCGCTTCATCCAGTTGCGCATTCGCCGCGCTGCCGCTGCTGCTCTGGCGGTACGTGGCGGACATCACCATCTCCCTCATCAGCCGTTTCACAGACCAGCCGTTCTGCATGAAGCGCAGCGCCAGGTCATCCAGCAGCTCCGGGTGCGTGGGCTTCTCCCCCGTCGCGCCAAAGTTGCTCGTCGTCCGCACCAGCGGCCTGCCAAACACCACGTCCCACAGGCGATTCACCATCACCCGCGCCGTCAGCGCGTTGCTGGGGTCGGCGATCTTCCGCGCCAGCTCCGCGCGTCCGCTGCCCTTCTCAAACTTCACCGGCTCATCCTTGCTCAGCACCTGCAGCCAGCCGCGTGGCACCGTCGCCCCGGGCGTCTCCACATCGCCGCGCTCATACACCGGCAGGTCATGCGCATTCGCATCCCGCACGATGTGCAGCGTGCCGGGGTCCATTTTGTCCGCCAGCGTCTTGCCGTCTTCGTCCTTGCCATCCGGCCGCAGGTTCACCATCTGCACCGAGGCAAACACCCCCGCCATCGCGTAATAGTCACGCGCCGTGATCGGGTCAAACTTGTGGTCATGGCAGCGCGCGCACGCTACCGTCAGGCCGAGAAACGTCTGCGACACCGTGTCCACCTGTTCGGACCATTCCTCCGCCTGCACATCCAGCCGGTTGCGCGCATACAGCTTGTGCCCCAGCCCCAGAAATCCCAGCGCCGCCAGGTCCGCCTTGTTCTGCGGCTCCATCAGATCCGCCGCCAGTTGCTTCTGCACAAAGGCATCATACGGCAGGTCCGCATTGAAGGCGGCGATCACCCAGTCGCGATAGCGCCACGCATTCGGATAAGCGAAGGACGAATTGTTCCCCACCTGGTGCGCCTGATCTTCCGCATACCGCGCCAGGTTCAGCCACATCGCCGCCATGCGCTCGCCAAAGGCCCGCCGGCTCAGCAGCCCGTCCACCAGCCGTGCGTAGGCATCCGCGCGCCTGTCATTCACAAACGCCTGCACCTCCTCCGGCGTCGGCGGCAGCCCGGTCAGATCAAAAGTCACCCGGCGGATCAGCGTGCGCGCATCCGCCTCGCGTGAAGGCGTCAGCTCCGCCGCCTCCAGGCTCGCCAGGATGAAATGATCCACCCGCTCCCGCGGCCACGCCGCATCCTTCACCTTCGGCAGCACCTGCGGCTTCGGCGGCACAAAGGACCAGTGCTGCCGCGCCTTCGCCCAGTCAATCGCCACGGGCTGTCCGGCCCGCGCGGTGGCGCAGAGCAGCAGCAGGCTGGCGGTGATTTTGAGGGGGACGTTTGGCACCCGGAGATTACGTTCGCAGACGGCGCGTTTTGCGCTGGAAGCAGTTTTTGTGGCTGGGCCCGCACCAGCCCAAAGCCCCTGCCGATGCTTTCTTGCCTCCCCCCTGGGCTTCTATTCCTTTCCGCCATGCTCCCGCAGGAGAGAAATGACCTCTTGCAGCCGCTTGATCTCGTCGCTGTCGCTGTTTGGGTCGTTGAGTTTCGCCCTTAACAGATCCTGCGCTTCGCCTAGCGGCGTTCTCTGCGCCGCATTCTTCGCATTCACATCCGCCTTGCTGTCCAGAAGAAAAGCCGCCGCTTGCCGGCTCCCGCACCTCGCAGCCAGGTGCAGGGGCTTGAAGTCCTTCCCGCCGTTCACATCTCCTCCCGCGTTGGCCAGCAGCTTCAGGATGGGCACGTTGTTGTCACGTGCGGCGTAGCACAGTGCCGTCATTCCCTCCGAGGATTGGGCGTTCACATCAGCCTTGTATCGCAGCAGCAGTTCGACGGCCTTGCTGAGGTCGCCGGCCGCCGCGGCCATCAGGGGAGTGAAACCAGCAAGGAGGCCTTCCGACCTCGCCTTGTTCGGGTCCGCACCAGCATCCAGGAGAATCCGGGCCACCTCCAGCCGCGCTGCGGATTTTTCTTCGTCCAGCGGTCCTGCTCTGCCTTTGAGCGTACGGGCGCCGAGCACCGCCACCATCAGCACGGACTGCCCCCGGAACGAGTCGTGAGCATTGGGGTTGGCACCTTTGAGCAGCAGCGCCTGGCAGGCCTCGCTGTCTGCCTCCGGCGCGGATACCAGCGCAATCAACGCCGCGGTCGGATCATCCGTTTTGCCAGCCTGCGCCTCTCGTTTCACCAGTCCGGCAGGGACTTGGCTGAAAGCGGCGCCCAGGCCCATGAGGCAAATGGCAGTCCAGGCGGCCTGCTTCAAAGAGGGTGAGCGTGTGATCATGATTTTGCATCCGCACAAGAAATGCAGACGGCTTCGCATTGGATGCCACGGGTCTGCACACTTTGTCGAGCCGAAAACCGCTTCGCGCCCCCGCACAAAAAAAGGCGTGAGCCCTTGCGGACTCACGCCTTTGATGAGGCGGGGGTTTGATGCGGTCAGATCACGCGGCCTCCAGCGTGTGGATGGCGCTGCGGGTGCGGAAGGTCTGCCGCAGCTTTTTCAGTCCCAGTTCCATCCGCGTCTTCACCGTGCCCAGCGGCGTGTGCGTCGCCTCGGCCACTTCGCGCTGGCTCATGCCTTGCAGGAAGGCCAGCTCGATCACCTGCTTCTGCGCGTCCGGCAGCAGCGTCAGGTGCTCTCCCAGCACCCGGCTCAGGTCCGCCTGCTCGCACTCCGCGGCGGAGTCCATGGTGAAGGTCTCTGTCTGCTGGATCGCCTCCTCCATGCGGTCCTTCGCACGGCAGTAGGACATCGAGCGGCGCAGGTGGTCGATCGCGCGGCGCTTGCCCAGCGTCATCAGCCAGGCCAGCGGCCGGCCCTTCAGCGGGGAGTAGTGGTCCGCGTGGCGCCACACTTCCAGGAAGCACTCCTGCACCACGTCCTCCGCACCGGCGTCATCATTGACGGTGCGCAGGATGGCGCTTTTCAGCAGGCGGCGGTAGCGCTGCATCAGTGTTTCCAGCGCCGCGGCATCCTGCTGCTGGATGGCGGCCATGAGGTCTTCGTCCGGCGGCTGCTGGCTGTCCGGATTGTGGATGATGGAGGTGTGGGACTCGGAGGATGAGGTGGTGTGGGTTTTCATAATGGGACTGTCATACAAAAGCAGTCCGCCATGCACAACCCGACCCCGCCCTGTCCGGCTGCTCAGGAAATGCCTGAGGCAAAATCTGAGCCATCAGGCGCTTCTATCAGTGCGTCACAAACACCATTCTCTGCTGAAAAGACGCCTCTGTCAGCACCCGCAAAGCCTCCGTCTTGAAGGTCCGAACGCGTTGAATGCCATAAAGTGGTATGAACGTCCATGGGCCGGCTCCAAAGTCCCCCGCCGCAAATCCCCTCTCCCCGTCGAGCGTGTGTTGGGTCTCAGCATCCTCCGGGGAGAGGCCGGGTGAGGGGCCGGAGCACTCCTCATCGCAGGGTGCATTTCGCAGGCAGGCTGGCTGGAATGGCTCCCCGTCGCCACAAAGCCCAACGCGGAGTCTGGTGCGAAACCACGATCAACCATCTTATGCCACCTGTTCTGGCACCTCAAAAATCAAAAATTGATGGCTCATCATTCGTCAATCAAGCACGCCCCACGCTCTCGAAAGCACATCCATCCGCGCAAAACGGAAAACCGCCGCACATCCGGGTTCTGTCCTTTCCCCACGGCCCATCCTGCGACACGCCCCTCCAGCCTCGTTTTCAACTGCCGATGGTCTTATCAAAACGCCCCACCGCGAACCTCCTCTCCCCGTCGAGCGCGTGTTGGGTCTCACCATCCTCCGGGGAGAGGCCGGGTGAGGGGCCGAGGGAGCCATCCGCACCTCTCCCCAAACCACCCTTGAAGCAACGGTTCTTCGACATGGAAAAGAGAAACGCATGACACCTCCGATTGAGTTCCAATCCAGAGCGCCCCACCGCGAACCTCCTCTCCCCGTCGAGCGCGTGTTGGGTCTCACCATCCTCCGGGGAGAGGCCGGGTGAGGGGCCGGAGCACTTCTCTTCATAAGATGCACTTCGCAGGCAGGAATGACACCCAGTTAAAGGCATGCCTCATGAGATTCCGCATCTCCCATCGCATCGCATCGCATTTTGAACCGCGGAATCTCCCTTTGCCGCTATCCCTCTCAATCTCATTTCAGCCCTGAAGGGGCTGCGGAGCATAGCTTCGCAGACAGGCTGGCAGGCTGGAATGACACCCAGTTAAAGGCATGCCTCATGAGATTCCGCATCTCCCATCGCATCGCATTTTGAACCGCGGAATCTCCCTTTGCCGCTATCCCTCTCAATCTCATTTCAGCCCCGAAAGGGCTGCGGAGCATAGCCCAGGGTCAGCCGAGCCTGAGCGAGGCGACCCTGGGTCCCCGCAAGCAGATCGAAAAGCAAACCCAGCGCTTCGCCGCAGTCTTCCGGGCACCAGCAGCGTCCGCAAAACCCTCCGCCGCACGCTTGCCGGCAGGAGCACCGGAAACCACGATCAACCATCTTATGCCATGTGTTCCGGCACATCAGCAATCAAAAATCGATGGCTCATCAGCGTGTTCTCCGAAGCTCGTAGAGCGAAGGATGAATCGTCAATCGAGCACGCCCCACCTCCCGAAAGCACATCCATCCGCGCAAAACGGAAAACCGCCGGACATCCGGGTTCTGTCGATATTTTCCCAGACCGCGCGCCATTGCAGCACAGCATGCACACACCACCTCACACCGCGCCTCTCTCTCTCTCTCGCTCACCTCTTCAGGTTCACCTGAAAAAACCGCGACACTTCCGCGAACTGCGTGTTATCCAGACGAAACCAGTGCCGCTTTCCCGGCACCACGATGAACTGCGTCTCCACGCCCACATCCGTCAGCGCCAGAAACAGCCGCTCGCTCTGCTCCAGCGGCACCACGCCGTCAAACTCACCGTGAATGATCAGGAACGGCGGCAGTGCCCGGCTGATGTAGTTGAGCGGGCTCGCATTCACCGCCACATCCAGCTTTTGATCCGCGGGCCCGCCCAGAAATTTGTCCACCAGGCTCAGCCTCCCCGGTTTCGAATAGAGCTGCGCCAGCTCCACCATGTCCGTCGGCGCATACAGCGCGCACACCGCGCGGATGCGTGACTTTCCCTCCGCCGCGGCCAGCATCGCCGCGAGCTGCCCGCCGGAGGATTCACCGCTGGCTCCCATGCGCGTGCTGTCGATGCCGTAGCGCGCCCCGTTGTCCCGCAGCCACTGCGCCGCGGCGCGGCAGTCTTCCAGTTGCGCGGGATACACCGCGGTGTGGCTCATGCGGTACTGCACGGAGGCCACCGCGATGCCCGCGGTCGTCAGATCCCGCACATTCACATGGTAGCCCTTGCTGCCAAAGCTCCAGCCCCCGCCAAAGAACCACAGCACCACCGGCGCGGGCTTGCTCTGCCTCGGCACATAAATGTCCATGCGCAGCTTGTGCCCCCCCGGCGCCGCGAATACCACATCCCGGTATATTTTCTCTCCCGGCCTCTCCGGCCCGTAGGTGGCGCACCCGGCCGCCAGCAGCGCCGCGCACACACAGCACCACCGGCCCAGCCGCCTCATGGCTTCTCCGGTGGCGGAAATCAGCGGGAAGGCAGGCGCGCGCGAGGTCATGGTTTGACCAGATAACGCAGCGCGGGAATGCGAACAGCGTCTTTTTTTCGTTTTCTAAAAAGCATCCGGCGGCAGCCTGACTCCTGCGCCAGACCCGCCCCAAAAAACACCGCCGGAGCATCCGCCGCGCCCATCGCTTTCGTTCTCATGGCATGAACGAAAGCCATCATCCAGCATGGCGCTGCATTCCATCCGGCTACCTTCTGCCACCCGCGCAGGAGGTCGTCTGGGGCTGGGGCGGGGACGCCGTGCGCCAGGTCCTCTATCACGATGAGTATCCCTTCACCGGCGGCCACTGGACGGATCTCACCGGCCGCCGTGTGGACACCATCTCCCACTGGATGCCGCTGGCGGAAAATCCCGACCAGCCTCCCCGCCCGCCGGACGTCTGGTCCTCCCGCCATGACGGCCTCTCAGATCCGCCGCAGGATGCCGCGTTTGTGTGGGCCTTCATCGGTGATGACCCGCCCCGCCGCGCCCAGTACATGGACGATCACTGGCTCGATCTCGACGGCCATCCTCTGGACGCCCGCGGCCTGAAGTGGCTCCGCGAGCTCGAGTTCTCCGATCCCGCGCGCCACCCCTGAAAAAAAGAGACGCTGCCGCACGCGCCCCTTCGTGGTTTCTTACGTCCAAACAATGGCCACAGGCGTCATAAGCACTGTTCCCGCCGCTGCGCACTTTTCCCTTGAACCTGAAGGAGCGGCTGGGCTAAAACTCATGCCATCACGCCTTCTGCTTCCATGAGCGCCCGAGTCCTGTCCCAGCCAGATGCTGAGGGGGCGGTGCCTGCCAATGCCTCCTTTTTCGCCGCCCTCATCGATCAGGCGCCCGGCGGCGTGTATGTGGTGGATGACCAGTTCCGTCTGGCCCTGGTGAACGCCGTGGCGCGGCATGTGTTTGCTCCGGTGGAGCCCGTGATCGGCCGTGACTTCGCCGAAGTGGTGCGGGAGCTTCGCGGCGCGGAGCGCAGCGTGCATCTGGAGCGCATTTTCCGCCACACCTTGGCGACCGGTGAGCGCTACATCTCCCCCGGTGCCGAGACCTCCATGGGCCGCAGCTACGAGTGGGAGGTCCAGCGGGTGACCATCCCCGGCGGCGGGCACGGCGTGGCATGCTATTTCACGGACGCCACCGCCCGCGAGCGCGCCCGCACCGACACCCTGCATGAGATTTCCGCCCTCCGCCTGCTGCAGGACTTGAGCGTCAGGCTCTTCCAGCAGGACCATGTCGCCGAGCTCCATCAGCAGATTTTGGACACCGCCGTCGCGATCATGGCCTCGGACATGGCCAGCATGCAGATGTATGATCCCGCGCAGGAGGAGCTCAGGCTGCTGGCCTGGCGTGGTTTTCATCCGCTGTCTGCGGAGCACTGGGCCTCCGTGAGCATTCGTTCGCACACCAGTTGCGGGCAGGCGGGCAGCCAGAGCCTGCGCATCCTGGTGCCGGATGTGGAGGACTGCCCCTCTCTCCACGGCACCGCGGATCTGCACGAGTTCCGCCGCTCGGGCATCCGCGCCTGCCAGTCCACTCCGCTGCTCTCACGCACCGGCAGGCTGCTGGGCATGGTCTCCACCCACTGGCGGCAGCCGCATGAGCCCGCTGAGCATGACCTGCGTCTGTTTGATCTCCTCGCGCGGCAGGCGGCGGACATCATCGAGCGCACCCAGGCCGAGGAAAACCTCCGCGCCAGCGAAAACTTCAACCGCAGCATCGTGGAAAGCAGCCGTGACTGCATCAAGGTGCTCGATCTCGAAGGCCGTCTCATCTCCATGTCCCGCCGTGGGCAGGAGATGCTCGGCATTGAAGATTTCGAGCCCTTCGTCGGCACCTCATGGGTGGACCTTTGGGAGGGCGCTGAGCGCGAGGCCGCCCGCGCGGCGGTGGAAAAAGCAGCCGGCGGTGGCATTGCCCGCATGGTCGGCCGCACGCGCAACCGGCGCGGGGACACGAAGTGGTTTGACGTGGCCATCTCCCCCATCCCGGATGCCAGCGGCGTGGCGCAGCGGCTCCTGGCCAGCTCACGGGACATCACCGAGCGCCGCCGCCTGGAGCTGGACGCACAGTTTCTCGCGGAAGTCGGCCAGGACCTTTCCTCACTGGGCAGTGTGGAGGAGATCATGCGCGACGTCGGGGCCAGGCTGGGCGCCCACATGGGCCTCTCCCTCTGCAACTTCGTCAACATCGACGACGAGGCGGGTGAATGCGAAGTGGTGCATGCCTGGCACCGCCCGGATGTCCCCAGCTCTCTCGGCAGGTATAAGCTCGCCGATTATCTCTCCTCACATTATCAGAACACCCTGCGCGCCGGGGATCCCTTCATCGTTTCTGACACCGGCAATGATTCCCGCACTGACGCGGCTGCCTATGAGCGGCTGAAGATGAAGGCCTTTGTCTGCATGCCCCTGGTGCAGGACGGCGTGTGGCGCTTCACTCTGAACATCCACCACTCCGAACCCCATGACTGGCGGCCGGAGGAGGTGGAGCTGCTGCGCGAGCTCACCACCCGCATCTGGACCCGCCTGGAGCGCATCCGCATCGAGTCCGCCCTGCATGAAAGCGAGGCGCGCTTCCGCACGATGGCCAATGCCATCACCCAGCTCGCCTGGATGGCCCGCCCGGACGGCCACATCTTCTGGTACAACCAGCGCTGGTACGACTACACCGGCAGGACGCCGGAAGAGATGGAGGGCTGGGGCTGGCAGAGCGTGCATGACCCCGAGGTGCTGCCCAGGGTGCTGGAGCGCTGGGGCTCCAGCGTGGCCAGCGGCGAACCCTTTGACATGACCTTCCCCCTCCGCGGCGCGGACGGCATCTTCCGCCCCTTCCTCACCCGGATCATTCCCCAGAAGGACGAGGCCGGACGCGTGGTGCTCTGGTTTGGCACCAACACGGATGTCAGCGAATTCAAGCGCATCGAGGCCGCCCTGGCAGACCGCGTGGCGGACCTCGCCCGCGCCGACCGCAGCAAGGATGAGTTCCTCGCCATGCTGGCGCATGAGCTGCGCAACCCCCTCGCCCCCCTGCGCAATGCCACGGAGCTCCTGCAAACCCCCGGCATCAGCCCGGAGGAGCGCACCCAGGCCCTCCACATCATCAGCCGTCAGATCGACAACATGACGCGCATGATCGAGGACCTGCTCGATGTGGCGCGCATCACGGAAGGCCGCATCGAGCTCCGGCGCGAGCCCGTGGCCCTGGAGAACATCCTCACCGCCGCCACCAGCCTGCTGCGCTCCACCTGCTCCGCCCACGGCCAGGAGCTCACGCTCACGCTGCCGAAGCAGCCCATCTTTCTGGAGGGCGATGCCACCCGCCTGGAGCAGGTGTTTGGCAATCTCCTCAGCAACGCCTGCAAATACAGCGGCGAAGGCTCCCGCATCTCCATCACCGCGGAGCGCGTCACCGCCGCCCACGGGCCGGAGGTGGTCGTGCGTGTGCGCGATGACGGCCACGGCATCGCCCCCGAACTGCTGCCGCATGTCTTTGATTTGTTTGTGCAGGCCAGCCGCGCCCTGGACCGCACGCACGGCGGCCTGGGCATCGGCCTCAGCCTGGTGCAGCGCCTGGTGCGCCTGCACGGTGGCAGCGTGGAGGCCCACAGCGCGGGCATCGGCCATGGCAGTGAGTTTGTGGTGCGCCTCCCCGTGCTCATCACCGCTCCTGTTCCGGCCTCCTCTTTTGCGAAATCCGACACACAAGAGACACCTCAGCGCATGCTGATCGTGGACGACAACATGGACTCCGCACGCAGCCTCGCCTCTCTCCAAAGCCGCCGCGGGCATGACACCCGCATCGTCTTCACCGGCCCGGACGCTCTCGCTGCCGCGGCGGAGTTCGCGCCCGACGTCGTGCTGCTGGACATCGGCCTGCCGGGCATGGATGGCTTTGAAGTGGCGCGCCACCTCCGTGGCATGCCGGAGATGAACGGCAGCCTGCTCATCGCCATGAGCGGCTACGGCAGCCCCAATGATCGCGCCGCGGCGGCGGAGGCCGGCTTTGATGAATACCTCGTCAAACCTCTCGACCTCGAAGTTCTGCGCCAGCGCCTGCAGCAGCGCGGCCTCGTGTAGGCCCCCCTGCGCCAAAGCAGGCACGGCCGGACTCCGCTTTGCATGCGAATCTAGGGTAACCCAATTAATCTTATGTTATCCTACACCTTCACCTTCCTCATCATTGCGCTTATTGCGGCTGCGCTCGGTTTCTCCGGCGTCGCCGGCACCGCCGCCTGGATCGCCCACGTTTGTTTCGTGGTCTTCCTCGTGCTCTTCCTCATCTCGCTGGTTTCAGGCCGCCGCCCGCCGGTCGTCTGACGAAGCGGGTTTCATCACTGGTTCGGTTATGAAAATGCGGAAGCCGCGCCGGGGAGACCAGGCGCGGCTTTTTGCTTTGCCGGAGGCATTCCTGCGGCAATCGGTGATCATTGAACCATCGACGCTGCCTGGCCGACCGGATCGGCCGAAGCTTGCCAGGCTTTCATGTCTTGTGGCGTGTCGAGATCCAGCGCTCCGGCGGGAAAGTCAATGGACGCCACGCGCGTGGGATCTCCATGGATGAGCGTCTTGGCGCCGTGCTCGTCAGGAAGGGCGTTCAATTCAGCGAAACAGGACGCAGCAAAGAGCGCGGGGATGCCGAGGGTGTCAGCATAGCGTGAAGCCACGATGGGCAGCATGGTTTGAAGATGTGTCTCGATGAGTGAGCGCACGATGCTGCTGGTGACGGCAGGCTGATCGCAGGTGAGGAGGATGATGGCGCTCGCGGGCTGGATGGTGCGCAGTCCGAGCCGGATGGAGGTGCCCATGCCGCGCTCCCAGTGCTCATTGTACACCAGCAGGGGCTCCAGAGGTGACACGGCACGCTGCACCTCCTCCTGCGCATGACCGGTGACAACGCAGACGCAGTCACAGCCTCCTTCCTGCGCGGCGCGCACGGCGTGGCATACGAGTGCCGCACCGCGCACCTGAAGGAGCTGCTTCGTCCTTCCCATGCGGGTGGAGCCGCCGGCGGCGAGGACTATGCCGCTGATGCGGTGCATGGGGCGAGTGCGGCTGGCAGCACCTGATGGATGGGAGCAGTACGATGGCGGAGCTGCTGCGCGGTGCCGCCTCTGAAGACGCTTTGAATTTCCGCAATGATGGACAGGGCGATCTCCTCCGGACTTTCTGCGCCTAGATGCAACCCAGCGGGTGCAAAGACACCATCATGCAACTCGGTGCCACTGTGGAGGACGTCGAAAAGGATGTCGTCGCGGCGGCGGCGGGAGCCGATGAGGCCGATGTAGGGGAGATCGGAGGGGAGGAGGTGGCGGAGGGCGGCGCAGTCGCGGCCGAAGTTGTGGGTGGCGATGACGACGGCGGTGCGGGCATCGAGGAGATCTGAGGGGAATGGTGTGGAATCACACTGCAGGACGTTCCAGCCGAGGAGGGCGGCGTGGGCGCGGAGGGCGGCGGTGTCGGGGCCGTCTCCGATCAAAATGAGGCGCAAAACGGGCTCAATTTCGTGCACAAAAGAGCTGAGTTGTGTGTCGGATTCGGCAATGCGGGTACCGGATGCATCTCCGTGCACGATGGTTTCGAGGCGGCAGGGCTGGCGGAGGGTGAAGGATTCGCGGAGGGCGTGCATGACGCCGGCGGGGGCGACTTCGATGAAAATCTGGATGGTGCCGGAGCAGCCGAAGCGGAGGCGGGTGTCGAAGGTGAGGAGGCGGGGGTGGCCGGTGCGGAGGACGGTGCGGGAGGCGGCGATGACCTCCTCCTCGATGCAGCCGGCGCTGACGCCGCCGGCGGAGTGGCCGGAGGCGCTGATGAGCATGCGGGCGCCGGGGCGGCGGTAGCTGGAGCCCTGGGCGGCGACGAGGGTGGCGAGGGCGAGGGGCTGGCCGTTGCGGGCGTCCCAGAAGCGGATGAGTTCGCGGATTTCCTTCATGAGACGGCGGGGAGGTGGTCGATGAGCTTGTCGAGGGTGATGGGGTAGTCGCGGACGCGGATGCCGGTGGCGTTGTGGATGGCGTTGGCGATGGCGGCGGCGACGCCGCAGATGCCGAGTTCGGCGACGCCTTTGGCCTTCATGGGGGAGGACTGAGGGTCGGCTTCATCGAGGAAGATGACTTCGAGGTGGGGGATGTCGGCGTGGACGGGGACTTCGTAGCCGGCGAGGTCGTGATTGACAAAGAAGCCCTGGGTGGTGTCCACGACGAGGTCTTCCATGAGAGCGGCGCCGACGCCCATGGTCATGGCGCCGATGACCTGGCTGCGGGCGGTCTTGGGATTGAGGATGCGGCCGCAGGCGCAGACGGAGAGCATGCGGCGGACGCGGGTGACGCCGGTGTAGAGGTCGACGCCGACTTCGACGAAGTGGGCGCCGAAGGTGGACTGCTGGGCTTTTTTGGCGAGGTCGCCGTATTCGATGTGGTCTTCGGCGGTGAGGCCTTCGTCTCCGGCGAGCTCGGCGAGGGACCAGCTTTTGGAGCCGGCGGCGACGCGGCCGTCTTCGAAGGCGAGGTCTTCGGGTTTGACGCCGGCTTTCTGGGCGAGCATTTCGCGGAGCTTGACGCAGGCGGCATAGACGCCGGCGGTGGAGTTGTTGCCGCCGAACTGGCCGCCGGAGCCGCAGGAGGTGGGAAAGGAGGAGTCGCCGAGGCGGACGATGACGGTTTCGGGGGCGACGCCGAGCATCTCTGCGGCGGTCTGGCCGATGATGGTGTAGCTGCCGGTGCCGATGTCGGTCATGTCGGTCTCGACGGTGACGATGCCGCGTTTGTCCACTTTGACGCGGGCGGCGGATTTCATGGGGAGGTTGTTGCGGAAGGCGGCGGCGACGCCCATGCCGATGAGCCAGCGGCCGTCGTGGGCCTGGGCGGGGGCGGCTTTGCGTTTGTCCCAGCCGAAGCGTGTGGCGCCGGTGCGGAGGCATTCGACGAGGTGGCGCTGGGAGAAGGGGCGCTGGGGTTTTTCGGGATCGACCTGGGTGTCGTTGAGGATGCGGAATTCGACGGGGTCGAGGCGGAGTTTTTCGGCCATTTCATCGATGGCGATTTCGAGGGCCATCATGCCGGGGGCTTCGCCGGGGGCGCGCATGGAGTTGCCTTCGGGGAGGTCGAGGGTGGCGAGGCGCATGGAGGTCATGCGGCCGGCGCCGGCGTAGAGGAGGCGGGTCTGGGCGACGGCGGTTTCGGGGTCGCCTTCGGGGAGATTGCCGGACCAGCTTTCGTGGGCGATGGCGGTGAGCCTGCCGTCCTGGGTGGCGCCGAGGCGGATGCGCTGGATGGTGGCGGGGCGGTGGGTGGTGTTGTTCATCATCAAAGAGCGCTGGAGGGCGACTTTGAGGGGGCGCTTGATGGCGCGGGCGCCGAGGGCGGCGAGGAGGACATCGGCACGGAGGAAGAGCTTGCCGCCGAAGCCGCCGCCGATGTAGGGGGAGAGGATGTGGATGTTGTCCTTGGGGATGCCGAGGGTTTTGGCGAGGTCGGTGTGGGCCCAGCCGACCATCTGGCTGGAGGTCCAGACGGTGAGCTTGTCGCCGTCCCAGGCGGCGGTGGAGGCGTGGGGCTCCATCATGGCGTGGGACTGGTCGGGGGTGGTGTAGGTGGCGTCGAGCTTGACGGGGGCGGCGGCGAAGGCGCTGTCGAAGTCGCCCGCGGCGGTGTCGGCTTCTCCGGCGATGCCGGGCTCGGGTTTGACGGCGGTGTCTTTGGCGGCGGCGAGGTCGAAGGCGCCTTTGGTGAAGGCGTACTTGATGTTGATCAATTGCGCGGCGGCGCGTGCTTCTTCGAAGGTTTCGGCGACGACGAGGGCGAGGGCCTGGTGGTAGTGGGTGATCTCGGGCCCGCCGAGGAGGGGGGCGATGTTGTGCTGGCCTTTGTCGAGCTTGCCGGCGTTTTCGGCGGTGATGATGGTGAGGACGCCGGGCGCGGTTTTGGCGGCGGCGAGATCCATGCTGATGAGGCGGCCTTTGGCGATGCCGGCGCCGATGATCCAGCCGTAGGCGGGGTTCTTCACCGCGTCATCGCCATGACGCTCGTAGGCGTAGGGTGCGGTGCCGGTGGTTTTGCGGGGGCCATCGAGGCGGTCCACGGGTTTCCCGACGACGGTGAGGTTGTCGATGGGATTGGTGGTGGCGGGGGTGTCGAACTTCATGGCCGGGATCGCATGCGGAACGGAGAGTGCTGACTGGCTAGCTAAGGAGGCGCTTCTCTGTTTCGGGGGATCGCGGCGGGGCGGATGGGTGGTTTGTGTCAGGGAGGAGGATGAGGGGAGGGTGAGGGGAGGGGGGGAGCTGGATGCTGGCGGCGGGATTTATGATTTACGATTTATGATTTATGATTTGCCGCGGGCGGAGGGCGTGGGGGGGGATTTGTTCTCTGTTCTCTGTTCTCGGTTCTCTGTTCTCGGTTCTCGGTTCTCGGTTCTCGGTTGGGGGGCGCTTTTTCGCGAAGGGGGGGACGGGAGGGTTTGTGGCGCGGTTGGCGGGAGGGGCGGGGAAAGGGCAGAAAGAATGGGGGAAAAGATTTTTTCTGGAGGGGGAAAGTGGGATTTATGGCGGGTCTTTTTCGGGAGGCTGGAACGTTGCAGAGGTTTGCAGGAGGGACCGGAGGTTGGACCACGGATGGCACGGATTGACACGGATGTCAGAACAGAAGGGGGCCGGAGGTTGGACCACGGGATACACGGACGGGGATCGGAGGTGAGGGTGTGGTGGATGCGGGGGGGAGGGACGTTCGAGTTTGAGGCAGAGGAGCAGTGAGGCAGAGGGGAGCGGGAGGGGAATGAGGTGCTGTTTGGGTGCGTGCTGCAGGGAGGCTCATGAGGTTGAACCGCAGAGAATGGACGGACGCAGAGAAATCCACCGAATCGCGGTGCTGTGATTTAATGTTTCCTCTTTGCTTCAGGTTTTGCGAGCTGGTGAATCAGACCCGGTGGGAGCAGGGTGATGCGGAGGGGAAGGGACTTTCGATTTTGCCGCAGAGGGAGGAGGGATTTATGATTTACGATTTATGATTTATGATTTGGAGGATGAGAGAGAGGGGGATTTGAACCACGGAATACGCGGAATACACGGAAGGTCCGGAGAGGCACCTGTGGAGGTGGAGACGAAGGGGTGAATGTGGACTCAGCAGGGTGGTTGGGGTGCGCTGAGATTGGATCAGACCCCTTGGGCGCAGAGGGGTTCGGCTTGGGTGGGGAGGGTTTTGAGGGCTTCTTCCTTTTTTCCCTGGAGGTCGGGTGGGTGTCCGTGGTGGTTGAGGAAGTGCTTGAGGAGATTTTGGTATGCGTTTGATCTTGATGCGGGTGCCTTGACGGAGGGGACAGTCGATGGAGGTGCGCTTTTTGTTTGTCCCTCATGCATGAGTTTTTTTGTCAAGAATTCGTCCACGGATGACATTTCCTCCGCTTCAGAGCTGCGGTGTGGATTTGTCCAGTGCTTCCTTGGTGTCGGCTTTGCGTGATCGGGACGTTCCCGGGTTTACGATCTGGTGAATTAGACAAAGAAGAAAAAACCCACTTTGCCCCGCTTGTGCGGCTAGCTAAGCAGACCCTAGACAATTTATATGTTCTTAAGAACAGTTGTATTAAACCGAGGTCAAAAATGAAAAAATATGATTCATCAGGTCCACTTTCGGCCCGGGCTCGATTTATCAGGTAAAGCCTTATCGGCAAATCAGGTTTCGCCCCGATGTAACAAAATAAACTCGCTAAATTTATGGCACGTAAAAAGTACCCATCTCGAAAGCGTTGGACGGCAGAACAACATCGGCGTTATGCAGAGACTTTGGGACTCTTTTTGCCACGCATCATTCGCTCTCTGGCGGTGCTCGTCCTAGCCCTCGCTACAATAGGCGATGGTTTAGGCGCAGAAAGGGTTATCGGTGCAATCCTGACGTATTTTCGCTCATTCTTTGGCTAACGGGTGCAAGTGCTCGTTTTTCTCGCAAATCCGGATCCTTTGATTTTACCTGTAAATCTCTTCCAATCGCTGCGTGAGCTGCCTAGCTTGTGCCCAGCCGGCTTCGACGAACAGGTCAAGGACGTTAAGTAGTGCAGCGAGACATTCCGATTCATTGACATCGGAACCTTTGAAAATCTCCCTGTGGTCGGCGAGGGCACGCTGAACGAACTTTACCACATCACCTACTGCGATGGGGTCGTACTGATATCCGGCAGCCGAACTGGAGATGATTGCATTGGTCGCAATAAGAAAGACATCGTGAGGGGCACATGGGAGAAGGTGGAAAAGTGTCTCGACGATGTGATGGGCTGTATGCGGATGGATCTCTGCTGCCAATGCACGGAAAAGGTCGGAAGACTCCTTCCAAAAACGCTTTTTTTGTGTTTCTGTAAGATTATCTTTATCTTGACTCTGCCGGTGAGCAAAGGCCCCGCTGGCAAAATAGAGCTGCATTGCGATGTCATCTATCAAATGAGATGTGCGGTTAATGGCCTCTTGAACGGACTGCAAATTTGAATTTTCGGATTGCCCTAGTGAATGGAGTTGTCTCCAGTGCTCACGATGTTGCTGAAGCTTGGACTGGGCAGACGACAACAGTCTTCCAAAGATGCTCCAAGTGCGTCGCCGGGCGGTCTCCTCTGACTCTACGACTTTCACGGCATCACCAGCAGTAAGCCAGCCTCCGGATCGGCATGTATGTAACTGAGATCCAATCGCGATGCTGGCTCGGATGCTATCACAATCATTGATGAGATCGGACACAAAGGTGTTGCTCTCTTCATCTCCAGTTTTAAGAAAGTGAAAGAGATGTACTGTGGCCAGTTGTTTATGAATGTGATCTTGATCTGGGGCGTGTTTAATCGCACGCTTAGCTATACGTGAAAGCCTCGATTTTGCCTCGTGTGGACTTGCATAAATCAGTTCGTTTAACGAAGTTACAATAGCTTCCAGAACGAAAAATTTATCCTCATGAAGAATGAATTTGTCCATGAGCTGCCACATCAATTCAGATTCTGAGCGTTCGAGAACGAAAAGCCGCTGGCCCATGTTACAACGGAGTGCGCTTGATTTGTCTCTGCACAACTTGAGCAAGGCCTTCTTTGTAAGGGCATCGGCTCTTCCGAGGTGATCGCAGAGATGCACTAGGCCACTGGCGGCATCGAGCCGAGGCGCAGGCCACCCGTAGTTGCCATTCTCTTCGGCCTCGCTTTCTTCGCCAGCAATGGGCGAGGGATCGGTGGAGGCCTTCAGCAAGATTCTCCGCAGCGTTTTCCACCGAGCATCATTCGAGGACCAATCCGCATGTTGAGTGATTTTTTCACAGGCTCCAACTAAACGTCCCCATACGTCACGCTCCATTTCGATATTCTTAGAATTGCGCTGACGCAAAGTACGAACGCCACTTACAATGCGGAACCAATTCTGTTCAATTACATCAGCGGTGAGATTGTCATCAAAGATCTTGAGTCCTTCGCGAAGACGAAAAAACTTAGCATTAACAGGGTCTTTCAAACTAATGCCCTGACTTTCAATGAATTCTTCGTCCGAAATATTGCGGGATGTGAATGTGAAGCTCGACGATTCGCGATTCTCTGGCAGCGCTGAATGTTCTGATCGTTGGATTCTCAAAGCCCGCACTTCAGCTAAAGCGATGTGGGCCTCGTCGAGAGAACCAAGTAGTTTGTTCTGCGCATGCACTAGCCTATTTGGAATCGGTTGCCGAGACTCGCCATCGGCCAGACGTGCAATTAGAGGTAGATCGAGAATTAGTTTTTCCAAGCGTTCGCGTTGTTCAATGTCGCCAACGCTGTGAAGGGATTTAAAAAGAAGAATGCCTCCGAACCGGTAGTCAGGATGTGTGAAAAATAACGGCTCCGTCAGCATCGGTTCCAGTGTCCGACCCAAGGTGAAAGGATACTTAGCCCCCACTTCCATGAATATCTTCCACATCAGAGAGGTGTGGTTTTTGGAAATGAACCGGTCGAGTGCCGCGCCGAGATTAACCTCTTCTCCCGCTGCTGCCCACTCATTCAATAGGGCTTTGAAACGGGAAAGTATCTGACTCTCTGCATTTCCGCCAGAGCCACGATAAATATGATCATGATCTTCGATGAGATTGCCCGCTATGCCGCGAAAGTGAAAACTTGCCATGACAACGACGCCTTTTCCACGTTGTTCGCGGCGCCGGCGCACGATTGCATTCCATGCGATGCATGCAATGTCAGTCATTAAAGAGACATCATTTCCGTTCCGATATTCGTAATACGTTGCGAGTGAATAGCGGATGCTATTCCAGTTGTCGCTGGTCTGCATGCTCATCGGCATGATGGCACCACCGAAGTCTTGCCACTCTCCTGATTTTGGCTCTGCCGAAAAAGCTGCTTCGTACAGGCGCAAAATCACGATGCGTCCTTCCTCGCTGAGATGCTTGAGTTGGTTGGCGAAATCAAAAAGCTCCCAATGAGGAAAATGAATCAAGCGTTGTGGAGTGAGGAGGGATAATAAGGCGGCCTCCGCCTCCAAAGGAACGACTTTGAAGGTCCGACAAAGAGCCTCAATCGCGACACTCGCGGCGTGCCGCCAACCATTTGCAACTTCTTTAGCTACATGATGTGCCAGCATATTACGCGCGCCTAAATTTAGCTCGCGCAAATCGGCGATGGGGAGACTGCTGCTTATCGCATTCAGCCGTGCGAGAATGTGAGCAAGAGGCGTTTCGAGCGAAGGTCTTTCTGGAAGGAGGACGGACAGCTTTGCAGCCAAAACACACCACGCTCCGCCACCTGAGCGGACCGTTGCATCATCGGCATCCTGCAATCCCGACGACATATGGCGAAGAGCTTTTTCCGCGGGGGAGTCGCCATTTGAGGCACTCTGAATAGCTGTAAAAAGTGGAAGCAAATCGGCGAACGTGGCTATCCGTCTAGACGCGAGAATTGGTGCAAGGATGCGGGTGATTCCATGCAATTGCGCTACGCTTTCCATCTGCAACGCGCATGCCCAAAAGCCGTCGCGACCGTCCGGTCCATCCCAGAGCTCCTCCAGGGCAAAGAGAAAACTCTGACGGTAAAAGACCGGTAGCAAAGGATTGCGCATTGCGTACTCGGAGAATCGATCAGAAACGGTAGGTATTAACGAGCGCGCGATGGCGTAATCGTGGAGCAGGTGGTGGGAGAATCGGAGCTGATCTTCGCCGGTTGGACTGCCCTGCCGCAGAATAGGAGACTGAAGTATTCCACGACTCCGAAGATCATCAATGGCATCTATTCCAGGTGCGTCCAAGGAAACCTCCTGTGTCGAGAGGGCCATGCTTCGAAATTCCGTCATTTGACGACAAAGGGATTGAAGCGCGATTTTACGGTGGCTCGCTCCGGAGCCATCGAGCACCCGTGATTTCCAAAATCTCCTCAATAGAATCGCCGGACTGCTCCAATCCGCGAGCCGAAGGGCTGAAACTCCGTTTCTCAAAAGCTCCGAGGCAAGCCGCAAAAAGAATGGGGAGCGATGAATCCCTCCAGCGCGGATATTATTTCGTGCACTGGCAATGAAAGGACCGATGTCGGGTATTTTCGCTCCGAGCTCGTCAAGATTGGTCTCCGCCAAACCTGTCACATGAAAGTGCGAGACGCCTGAGAACTCGCTTGAGGAGTAACCAGGAACTCCAATACCGGGAAAGGACTCTCTTAGCTCACGTCCATGCTTCAGATCGAACTCACGAACGCTGGCCACCACAGACCAACCCGCCGACCCCTGCTGCACATCTTGAAGTAGGCGGCGTAATAATCTTTGAGTGTCGACATCACGCACCGCATCCAGTGCGTCAGTTATCAGGACGCCCTTTGCTCCATCGGGCCAATGTGCTAGTACGTCGTCGATCGCATGGGCTAGTCCCGGTATATTCGCCGAAGCTTTCCAATCGCGCCCAAATACTTCTTCGGCCAGAAGCAAGACGACAGGAAATCCGTCCTTGATTAGTGCCTCTGTTAAAGGGTGAATCAGGCCGCTTTTTCCGCATCCAGGCTCGCCAGTGACGAGTAAGTGCCCCTGCTTTGCAGCCGCAATCATTGCTACCAGTTCCGCAGTTCGATTTATATGAATTTCAGTTTGCGCAAATCGAAGCAGCGTATGGTCTTTAAGGCGGTCGAGGTTGCGTGCTGTAATGCGTTGCAGAAGGCCAATATCGTCAGCGAAGCCGGGTGTGATTTTCAGCTTCAGTCCCGTAAAAGCGAGCGTGTGGCGGAGAGATGCGGCAGTTGATCGCAAGCCCTGCCGGTTGGCTCGGTTAAAATGGAGTTCTAGCTTTTCCCATATTTTCCTCGAATCGTTTGGCTTGAGGGCCAATGAACCACGAATTGTTTCTTCCGCAGTGTCTTGATGTTGGAGACCGGACCCAAAGTCGAAGACCTCGACATAAATCATTCCAATCAATTCGGTTAGCGCTCCTTCTTCCGGCGTCTTTTTGGCGATTGTTTTCCAATCACGATTCATCTGCTTAACCAAAAGTTTCATTGCCTCCGCTTCTTTGGCTGGCCGACGGCGAAGGAAGTCTTTCATGTTGACACTGGCATCTGCTCGAAAAGCATTCAGCACTTTGCGCAAGGTTTGAGTCATTCCACTGCCAGCCGATGAGGGCACGGCCCACATAAATCTGCTTCCGGTGCGTTGTGTCGTAGCGAGCTGATGAAACTGCCGCACAAAAGAAGCTACGACTTCAGTAAAGGCCGGACTTTTTCGCGTGATGGCAATCTTTCCTGCGCGATGCTTTGCGGATATATAGATTTTGGTTTGATGTTCACCACGCAGCGTGACTACCACATCGTCAACCGACTCAGCGTCCTGCATCGTGATTGCGATAATTTCTCCGCCATCTATGCCTTCCCAAAGTAAGCAGCCATCTCCGCCGAGCATTTTGGTTGCGATGAAGGCGGCAACCTGTGATTCGTAGCCTACACCGACGGCTGTCGCGCGCCCTCCAAACCTAGGGGCATGTCGTTTGCTTGAGGCTCGCTTGCTGGATGCTTTTCGTGCCATGTAGGATTTCCCCTATCCAAGCGGGGAATGATTTGGATGGCAAGAGGTGAAGGGGGAGGGGATTTATGATTTACGATTTATGATTTATGATTTGCGGAGGGGGAGGGGGAGTGTGGGGGGCAGCCTGTGAGGTGAGGCGGCTAGGCGCGGGAGACGGCAAACAGCCAGGCAAGCGTCTTTTGGCTTTCGAGGTTTTTAGGACGGCGTACTTTTT
This sequence comes from Prosthecobacter sp., assembly GCF_044227185.1. GTDB lineage: Bacteria > Verrucomicrobiota > Verrucomicrobiia > Verrucomicrobiales > Verrucomicrobiaceae > Prosthecobacter. Next base: position 77,652 of record NZ_JBGAFO010000020.1, read on the forward strand.
TCGGCGCCTGAGATGCAATAGACCCGGAACTTCGGACCCGGCGCAGCGGTTCCCTACCTGGCGGTGGGCGAGGCGCGGGGTGGGGGACAAGCGGGGAGGGCTTGTGCTAAGGGGGCGCTGGGTGGCCGGAACCGGCTTCCTTCTTTGCCAAGGCTACGAAGGGCGAGAAAGCCGGTACTACACTACTCAGAGGCTGCCGGGAGGCGCAGAGGGGCCCAATCGGGACGGGTTGTGCTACGGGGCTCTAGTTGCGGCGCAACTGGGCTACTTGGGGCTAGGGGCGGGGGCCTTTGACGTCTTCGAGGATGGAGGCGAGGGCGCGTTCGACGAGCTTGAGTTTGAAGGCGTTCTGGGGGGTGGGGCGGGCGCCGGCGAGGAGGCGGGTGGTGACGGCTTTGGCGCCCTGGGGGAGGTCTGCCTCTGCGGCTTCGACGCGCCAGGGGATGTGGGCGATGCCGCCGATGGCGATGCGGCCGCGGCCGTCTGGCTGGATGACGGCGGCGATGGAGACGAGGGCGAATGCGTAGGAGGCGCGGTCGCGGATTTTGAGGTAGACGTGGCGGCCGCCGAGGGGGGGAGGGAGGGTGACGGAGGTGATGAGCTCGCCGGGGAGGAGGGTGGTCTCGAGATGGGGCTCGTTGTCGGGGAGTCGATGGAACTCGCCGATGGGGATGTGGCGGGGGGTGCCGTCTGGCTGGAGGGTGTGGACGGTGGCGTCGAGGAGGCGGAGGGCGACGGCCATGTCGCTGGGGTGGGTGGCGATGCAGGAGTCGCTGACGCCGATGATGGCGTGCTGGCGGCTGTAGCCGTGGAGGGCGCCGCAGCCGGTGCCAGGGGTGCGTTTGTTGCAGGGCTGGTCGGTATCGTAGAAGTAGGGGCAGCGGGTGCGCTGGAGGAGGTTTCCGGCGGTGGTGGCCATGTTGCGGATCTGGGGGCTGGCGCCGGCGACGATGGCGCGGGCGAGGACGGCGTAGTCGCTGCGGACGCGGGGATCTGCGGCGAGATCGGTATTGCGGACGAGGGCGCCGATTTTGAGGCCGCCGTTTTCGGTGTCTTGGATTTGGTCGAGGCCGAGGGTGGGGCTGGTGACATCGATGAGGTGGGCGGGGGTCTCGATCTGGAGCTTCATGAGATCGAGGAGATTGGTGCCGCCGGCGATGAATTTGGTGGTGCCGGGGGGCTGGTGCTGGGGGGCTGCGGCGGCGGATGCGGCGGTGGCGACGGCTTCTGCGGGGGTGGTGGGGCGGTGGTAGGTGAAGGATTTCATAGGACGCCCTCTTTTTCGACTTCGGTGATGGCGTCGGCGATGTTGGAGTAGGCGCCGCAGCGGCAGATGTTTCCACTCATGCGTTCGCGCATTTCGGCGGGGGTGAACTGGGGGAGGGCGGCGAGGTCTTCGGTGGCGTGGCTGGGGACGCCGGCGCGGAGCTCGTGGAGCATGGCGAGGGCGGAGCAGATCTGGCCGGGGGTGCAGTAGCCGCACTGGAAGCCGTCGTGCTTGACGAAGGCGGCCTGGAGGGGGTGCATTTTTTCGGGGGTGCCGAGGCCTTCGATGGTGGTGATGTGGCGGCCCTGCTGCATGATGGCGAGGGCGAGGCAGGAGACGACGCGGCGGCCATCGACGAGGACGGTGCAGGCGCCGCACTGGCCCTGATCGCAGCCTTTTTTGCTGCCGGTGAGGTGGAGGTGCTCGCGGAGGGCATCGAGCAGGGTGGTGCGGGTGTCGAGCTCGAGGTCGGCGGGCTGTTCATTGACGGTGAAGGAGAGCTTCACGGTGGTGCCGGGGCCGGTGTGGGGTTCGGGGCCGAGGTGTGCGGGGGGCGTGGGCTGCTGGGCGTGGGAGCTCTGGCCGGGGAGGAGCTGGGAGCCGAGGATGCCGGCGGTGCAGGCGCTCATGTGGGTGACGAATTCGCGTCGCGTGGGCCCCGGTGAGTCTTCCCGGGGCGGTGTGCGGGGAAGGGGGGCAGGTTTGGGAGCGTGGCTGTCGTCGGGAGTCATGGAGCAGCGCGCCTTGCGGGCGCTCCTCTGATTCGGGGGACGGAGAGGAGGCGGATGGGCGCCGCGGGTCAGGACATGGCCTGAGCGTGGAGTGGGGGAGGCTTATGAGTTGCGGGTGATGATTTAGGATTTGGGGGAGAGGGCGCTGGGGCGTGGGCGGGGGAGAAGGGGCAGAAAAATTGGGGGCAGAAAGATTTTCCGGAAGGCTGAAGACGGGGGTGAGGGGGTATTTATGATTTGGGGGAGAGGGGAAGGCTGAGGGAGACGATGAGACAATGAGATGGGGAGACATTGAGATGGGGGAGACAATGAGATGGGGAGGAGGTGGCCGTTCTTCGCTAAAGCTTCGTAGGGCTGGCTGGAAGGCGGGGGGAATAGGTCGGTAGGGCTGACGGGGACTATGGTTTGAAGGTGGCGAGGTGGGGACGTTCGGCGGCGGCTTGGGGACAAGCGGGCTTACCTTGCGCTGGGTGGGGAGGGTGGCGTGAAGCGCTGAGCGGGTGGGCGCGGAGTGGGAGGGGCTGGCGGAGCGCCGCTCAGAGGACTGAGCGGGCCACTTTACTGCGTGGTGGTGCGGGTCCGTGGGCTGGCACTCACGGCTATTTTTGGGCCGGCCCTCCGGGCTTGCGGAGGGAGGGGGCGGGTGGCGTGAAGCGCTGAGCGGGTGGGCGCGGAGTGGGAGGGGCTGGCGGAGCGCCGCTCAGGGGACTGAGCGGGCCACTTTACTGCGTGTTGGTGCGGGTCCGTGGGCTGGCACTCACGGCTATTTTTGGGCCGGCCCTCCGGGCTTGCGGAGGGAGGGGGAGGGTGGCGTGAAGCGCTGAGCGGGTGGGCGCGGAGTGGGAGGGGCTGGCGGAGCGCCGCTCAGGGGACTGAGCGGGCCACTTTACTGGCGTTTCTCGCGATGCCCCGTGGCGTCTTTTGACGTGGGGTTGGCGATGTTTTAAGGGGCTCCAGTTGCGGCGCGACTGGGCAACTTTTTGCTTCGCTACTTGGTGGTGGCGATGGGGGTGATGCCGAGGTCGCGGGCGTCGGGGATGGAGATGATCTGGATGTCTGGGTCGGCAGAGTCGGAGTCGTCTTCGAGCTGGGTTTTGTATTTGGTTAAGCTGGCGTTGCCGACTTTGACGGCGGCGGTGAAGGTTTTGTAGGAGGCTTTGAATTCGTCGAGCTTGGCTTTTTGGGTGAGGTGGGGGATTTCTTCGACGGCTTTGATGGTGTTGTTTCCGAGGAGGGTGGTCTCGAGGCCGATGCGTTTGGGGTTTTTGCCGCCGCTGAGGTCGAAGGCGAGGAAGCAGTGGCCGGGGATCATGACGAGATAGGAGGTGATGCCGATCTTGCTGAGGACGGAGGCCATGAGGACGGTGCCGTCAACGCAGTTGGCCTGGGTGGCGCGGATGGAGTCGTCGATGAAACGGACGGTCTGGGAGACGACGTATTTGCTGGGGGTGGTGCGGGAGATGTCGCTGTATTTGATGCCGCGGCGCTGGAGGGCGTTCCAGACGGCGAAGACTTGCATCATGACGGCCTTGGGGTCGTCGTCCTGGTAGCCGTCGAAGTCGGAGACGAGGCCGCTTTTGAGGGCTTCCTGGAGGATGAGGTCGATCTCGGGGTGGTTTTCATTCACGTAGGCGGCGAAGAGCCAGGAGAAGTCGTCGAAGTCGGTGCCGTCTTCGTCCCATTTGACGTAGAACATGCAGTCGTTGAGGGAGCGGAGGGTGTAGGTCTCGGTGTCTGGGGGTATGGGGGTGCCATTGATGGTGGCGCTGAAGGTGACATTGACGGGGCGCTGCTGGCGGACTTTGAGGAGGGCGTCGTAGTCCCAGATGGCTTTGGGGAAGATGCGGGCTTCGCCGGCTTTGGTGGTGCGGGTGAGGGTGCCGTGCCAGGTGGAGGGCTTCAGGTAGCCTTCGATGGCGATGGTGACTTCGACGCGGGCGTTTTTGGGGAGGCCGGTGAGATCGACGGCGAGCCAGCCGTTTTCATCGCCGTAGATGGGGATGTCTTTTTTCTTGGGCTTGGGGTCGGTGGTGGTTTTTTTGTCTTCGGCGATCTGGTCGTCGCCGTTCCAGTCGACGGTGGCGGTGGAGATGATGGCGCTGGGGTAGAGGTCCTGCTCGGTGTAGGACCAGGGGTCGAGGGTGATGGAGGTGGCTGCGAGGGCGGCCTTGCTTTTACCTTTGCCCTTATCCTTGTCTTTGCCGGGACCGGTGAGATCGAATGAGAAAGCAGCCGTGGAAGCGAGAACGAGGAGCAGGCAGGCGAATGATTTCATGGACGCGGGGGACTGAAAACTGGGAATTGAAAACTGAAAATTGGAAATTGATTGGCGAAGGGGGGCTCGGGCCGAGGGGGGGCGCAAGGGAGTTGGTTCTGGGGGCCGATTTTAACACAGGGCTGCCCGGGGGGGCTGCGAAAATTTCCTTCCCGGGTAAAGATTTGGCGGGGCAGGGCTTCTGCCGACCGCCTGAGGTCTGGAGCGCGCAGTGGGGGAGCGGAAGAATGCGCCGGGAACTCATGCGTTCACCCGAGCTCCTTGTTGCACTCGCGGCGTCCCCCGCCACGGTGCGCCATGCCCAAGCGGATCGCGATTTTTGGAGGCAGTTTTAATCCCCCAGGGAAGCACCATGCGGCGATCGCGGTGCGGCTGGCGCAGGAGTTTGACGAGGTGCGGGTGATCCCGTGCGGCCCGCGGCCGGACAAGCCGGAGGCGGACAACAGCGTGCCTTCGGTGTACCGGGCGGCGCTGGCGGACCTGGTGTTTGGCGGGCTGGCGGGGGTGACGGTGGATTTGTCTGATTTTGAGCAGGAGACTTTCACGCGGAATCACGAGCTGCAGCGGCGCTGGGAGGGGGACGGGGAGCTGTGGCATGTGGTGGGGGCGGACCTGGTGGTGGGAGGGGCGAAGGGGGAGTCGCTGATCCAGCGGGTGTGGGCGAAGGGAGGGGAGCTGTGGGAGCAGGCGAATTTCGCGGTGCTGAAGCGGCCGGGCTATGTGCTGGAGCCGGGGGATGTGCCGCCGCGCGGGCGGGTGGTGGAGATGGTGGTGGAGGGATCGAGCACGGAGATCCGGGAGCGGCTGAGCCATGGGAAATGTGTGCGGGAGCTGGTGCCGCCGCGGGCGGAGGCGTACCTGGCGCGCTATGGGCTGTACCGTGCGCCGGTGCCGGGGACGTGGGCGCGGGGGACGCTGGAGGGGGTGCGGTTTTTCCTGCAGGCGGATGCGGCGAACCCGAAGGCGCGAGAGCTGACGGCGCTGCTGGACGGGCGGCATGTGGGCGCGGAGGAGGCGGGGTTTATCAATGTGATCGGCGGGGACGGGGCGATGCTGAGGAGCATCCGCGAGCACTGGCGGAAGAGGCTGCCGTTTTTCGGGGTGAATGCGGGGCACCTGGGGTTTTTGCTGAACGGGCCGGAGCAGGTGATGGCGCAGGAGTTTCCACCGAGTGATGTGATCTTCCGGCAGATGCCGATGCTGTTTCTGGAGTTTGAGGATGAGGAGGGGCGGAGGCACCCGGCGCATGGGTTTAATGATTCGTGGCTGGAGCGGGCGACGAGCCAGTCGGCGTGGCTGGAGATCACGGTGAACCATGTGCGGCGGATCCCGAAGCTGGTGTGCGACGGGGCGCTGGTGGCGACGGCGGCGGGATCGACGGCGTATGCGCGGAGCATGGGGGCGCCGCCGCTGCTGGCGGACACGCCGGCGTGGCTGCTGGTGGGCTCGAACGTGCTGCAGCCGAGCCACTGGCGGAGCGCGCTGCTTTCGCCGGACACGACGGTGGAGATCCGGAACATCGACCCGAAGCACCGGCCCGTGCAGGCGTATGTGGACGGGCTGAGCATGGGGCGGGTGGTGGCGCTGCATGCGCGGCTCTCGCGCGCGGCGGCGGCGGAGCTGGTCTTCTGCGCGAGCCACGACATGGCGGAGAAGATCGCGGCGATTCAATTTGGCGCGTCCTTATGATCCCGGCTTTCCAGAAGGATGAGGCGCTGCTGGCGGACATGGCGGGGGCCTCAAGGGATGAGGAGACGCTGCATGTGTGGTGGCTGGGGCAGAGCGGCTTTCTGGTGCAGTGGGCGGGGGAGCGGCTGCTGTTTGACCCGTATCTCTCGGATTCGCTGACGGAGAAGTATGCGGCGACGGACAAGCCGCATGTGCGGATGACGGAGCGGTGCGTGGAGCCGGGGCGGCTGACGGGGATCGCGCGGGTGACGGCGAGCCATGTGCACACGGATCATCTGGATGGTGCGACGCTGGCGCCGCTGGCGAGGGCAAACGCGGGGTGCCGGCTGTACCTGCCGCATCCGATCATTGAGGAGGCGCGGAAGCGGGCGGGGAATGAGGATGTGGTGTATTGTGGTATGAGCGACGGGGAGGTGTACACCGAGGGGCGCTGGGAGGTGCGGGGTGTGATCGCGAAGCACAACGAGGTGGTGCGGGATGAGGCGGGGCGGGCGCACTGCATCGGGTTCATTGTGAAGTGCGGGCCGTTTACGATCTACCACAGCGGGGACACGCTGTGGCATGACGACATCGTGCGCGCGGTGCGGGAGCATGCGTGCGACGTGATGCTGCTGCCGATCAACGGGAACCGGCCGGAGCGGCGGGTGGCGGGGAACCTGAACGGGACGGAGGCGGCGGCGCTGGCGAAGGCGGGCGGCGCGGGGCTGGTGGTGCCGTGCCACTACGAGATGTTTGAATTTAACACGGAGACGCCGGAGGAGTTTGCGGGGGCGTGCGAGAGGCTGGACCAGCCATACCGCGTGATGCGGTGCGGAGAGCGGCTGGAGATAAAGAAGGCGGGGTGAGGGAGGTTTCCAGATCCAGAGGGAGGCGGGAGGCCCCGCTCTGCTGACAGGCCGGAGGCGTGTCCTCCGGGAAGAGGGGAAGCAGAGGGAGGCGGGAGGCCTATTCTCCGCCAGTCACGAGCTGCGGGGTGGTTTCCGGCGACTGCGGTGGCAGGGAGCGGGCCGCCTCTCTCCGGGCGGGGAACTGCTTGTCGTAGTCAACCATGACTCCACGGGGGCTGCAGACGATGCGTGCTCCGGGGGTGAATTGGGCGGAGGCCGCGCTCCAGTCCTTCTTAAAGCCCGGGCATGACAAGCCGCCCATGTCGAGAAGGGTGTGGAAGGTGCAGGAGGCGCTGAAAGGTGTGGTGTGATTGGTTTCCAAAGAACTGACCTTTTCAGGGTGTGCCTGCGTGTAGAGCGGAGAGAGCCACATCAGCATGGGAACTTCCACGACCTGCGGGCTCACGGTGCCGTGCATGAATTTGCCGAAGATTGATTTGGAGGTGTTTTCACCATGGTCTGAGAGATAGCACAGCCAAGAGGAGGCCTGGGATTGTTTCAGCTCGTTGATGAGAGCATCAAGGAGGACATCCGTGGCGCAGATGGTGTTGTCATAGGAGTTCTGCACGATCTGGAGGTCCTCTGGAGATGTCTCCAGTCCGCTGAGCAGGCGCAGCATGGTGTCTCTGACGGCCTTGTTGTCCGCCGGGAAGCGGGCCATGTCGGGAGGGTAGCGCGCAGGGTAGGGGCCATGGCTGCCGATGGTATGAAGCACCACGAGCACCTTGGGCTCATTTCGGTGGAGGATGTCGTGTACAAGCGGCAGCAGATCGGCGTCATGGGCGGCGCGATAAGCCCCTTTTCCAACCGCATCGAATTTTCCGCCCAGAAAGACGGCTTCGTCGGCTTCTGCGGAGAAAAGAGAGGTGAGGGTGTCAAAGGTGCCATGCTTTTTCTGAGCGGAGAGCCAGTAGATGCGAAACCCCGCCTTCTTGTAGGCTGAGATGATGCTGGCCTGGCGTGTGGCTTCGAGCACCCGGCCGGGCGGTGTGGCGGTGAGAATGGCCGGGACAGCCATGAGAGTCATGGTGGCCGTGCAGGAGACGTCGCTGAAGCGCAGAAGGCCGGGGGTTTTCTCCAGGAGAGGAGTCGTGGGGCGTTCGTAGCCATAGAGTCCGAAGCAGCTCTTGGTGGCGCTTTCTCCGATGACGAGCATGTGAACCTGACGGTGAGATTCGTTCAGAAAGGCCGGCTCCTGGGTGATGGGCAGGTGGTCTGCGAGGTTTTTGCGATCCTGAACCCGGGAGCGCAGGTCGAAGGCCTCATGAGCACAGCACAGAGTGGAGTATGGAAACGTGTTCATGAGGCTCATCTCGATCTGCGCGATGCAGTGTGAGCGCCCCCCCTGGAGAAAGTCACCGGCAGGTGTCACAAGCAGTGAGGCGAGAATCAGACACCGGCCCACAGGCCCAAGGCGCAGGTCCGCAGGCACACGTTTGCGCAGAACCCAGACGTACAAGGCGGCCAGAAGCAGGGTGCCTGCCGCGGCATAGATGATGTACGCCTGAAAGACAGACAGCTCAGCCTGGTTGGATTCGATCAACGCCAGCAGCAAAAAGGTGCTGGGCAGACTGAGAAGGGCGTACAGGGAGATGAGGCAGGCCGGTACCAGCAGGACAAATGGAGATGCCAGCCAGAGCATGAGACGAACGCGCAGCCCAAAGACGCAGGGCAGGAGGGGCAAAGCGAGACCAACGAACCATAACTTCAGAACAGGCCAGCTAAAAGCGGGCACCAAAGCGGCGATCAGGTTGGGAAGATTGATCAAATTGACCGCTAAAAACACCGCGAACCACGCACGCCGGTCTGCAAGTGAGGGGTGGCTCAGTCCGCTTTTATTATCAATATCCATATATTTTATAATATTCACATAAAGTTAATGTTATCAAATGAATGTTGGCGGTAGGGAGCAGCCGAACTCCAAGCGGATGGATTGTGGAACCGGGATTAACGACGGAGGCCAGTGGCGAAAGGGGCGCTGTTTTTTGGCAAAGGAATTTCTTGGCAAAGGAATGGCCGGAGATTTGAGGCGTAGTTAGTCAGAAGGTCTGCGAGTGGGGACGAGGAGGCGCTTTTGCGCGCATGCAAGTGCTGGGGCGCGCCAAAGTCCTCGCAGTCGGGCGGTTTGGCAGAGGGGGCGGTGAATTATGAAGCACTTTCGACGCCAAACACGAACGACGGTAATGGTATAGTTTGAAAATTGGCCCGGTTGCACATGCTTGAGCGGTCTGGTATGCTGGGGAATGGCCAAAAATCCAAAACGCCCCCGCGATCCGAGCCAGCTAGCCGCCTTCATCGTCCAGATGAGCACGGGGGAATTGCCACCTGAGGTAAGACCGGAGAAGAATGCGGCGGCGGTTGAGCTGGGTCGCCTAGGGGGCCTCAAGGGAGGCAAGGCGAGAGCGGAGAGCATGACGCCTGAGAAACGCAAAGAGGTTGCCCAAAGGGCGGCGGCTAAACGGTGGTCCAAGAAAAAAGGTTAAGGCCCCCAAGTTCCGCTTGCAAGGGTTGAGGGAATCGGCATGATACGTTCCATCAGAAGGACGATAGCGCAGCGATGATGGCTTAGCCTAGCACTAGCGCGCTTTAGAAATCCCCTGTGTCAGCCCAAGTTTAGAAGGCAAAGGAACTGACACAGGGGCCGAAGGCACCTTTCAATGCTCGTGTGGTGAAACCGGTAAACACAGGCGTCTTTAAAACGCCCTCTTCGCGGATTGTGGGTTCGAGTCCCACCACGGGCACATTTTCACTGTTAATTTTCAAATTGCAACGTTTATGTCTAACACCATTGAAGTCCTCTCTGCGGACAGCATGAAGAATCAGTATTGGGGGCAATATAAAACGCTCGCCACCCTGCTAAATGAAACCCTTGGCGTTCTTCGCGCCCTGAAGGCGGAAGGGGTTCCAGCAGATGTCCCCACTGGCCCCATCGCCGTAACCGAACCGGTCAAACCAATGGTGTCCAACTCTACCGCCGCTGACCTTCTGTCTCGCTATCGGGCCAAACCAACGCAGTTCAAAACCAAAACGCTGAGTGATCTTGTGCGTGATGCCGCTTCAACAATCCGCACCCGGATAACCGCCCCTGGAATTGTCTCTTACATTCGTGGTGTGGACCCATCTCGCGAAATTAATATGAGCAGTCTGAGCGCCTTAATCTCCCAAATCTCCCGGGAAGAGGACTGGAAGCTTGTGGAAAAGGGAATGGGTGGACAGCCAAACGTTTATGCCTTGGCGGAAGTTGACCCCTTAAGCTAAGCCATTCAAAGTGTACCTTATGCTTGACCGTTAAAGCAGTATATTGCAATGTTCAGCCATGAACAAGCTGAGCACCGAAGAACGCCGCCGAGTGGTTGCATGCCTAGTTGAAGGAAACTCCCTTTGCGCCACAACCCGCATGACGGGCGTTCATCGCACCACGGTCATGAAGCTGCTGAATGACCTCGGCGCGGCATGCCAAGCCTTTCAGGACGTGACTCTGCGCAAGCTGAACGCCAAAGTGGTTCAATGCGATGAAATCTGGAGCTTCGTGGGCTGCAAAGAAAAGAACGCCACCGTAGCAAAGGAGATCGAAGGGCAGGGTGATTGCTGGACTTGGGTAGGTATGGACGCCGAGAGCAAGCTGGTTTGCGCTTGGCTGGTCGGTTCCCGCGATGCTGACTCCGCTGCCGAGTTCATGAATGACCTTGCCTCACGCCTTGCTCATCGCGTCCAGCTTACCACGGACGGACACCGCGCCTACTTGACTGCCGTAGAGGACGCCTTTGGACGTGAAATTGATTATGCCATGTTGGTGAAGCAATACGGCAACGCCCCGAATACGCCAGCGGGCCGTTACAGCCCCGCTGAATGCACGGGCATCAAAAAAGTGTCCATCACTGGTGCGCCTGACAAGTCCCTCGTCTCCACGTCCTACATTGAACGCCAGAACCTCACCATGCGGATGAGCATGCGCCGCTTTACCCGCCTCACGAATGCGTTTTCCAAAAAGATCGAGAACCACATGGCGGCAATCAGCCTGCACTACATGCACTACAACTTCGCCCGCATCCATCAGAGCCTTCGCGTGACTCCTTCCATGGCCGCTGGCCTGTCAGATCACGTCTGGAGTCTAGAGGGAATTATCGCTCTCTTGGGCGACAAATGAAACTATACCACTACCCAAACGACCTACGGCCCCAGGTGTCGCACGTCTGGAGAAACCCAGGGCTTCAGCGGGCGATGGCCTGGCCGGAGGCGGTCCAGGCGTTGAAGCCGCCTTTGAGGAGGAGGAGGTTTTTGAAGCCGAGCTTGTGCATTTCAATGGCAATGAGCTGGGCGCGGCCGCCGATGGCGCAGTGGACGATGCAGGGCTTGGATTTGTCGAGCTTGGCGAGGGCATCGAGGGTCTGCTGGCCGTGGAAGTAGTCGTGGTGGAGGGAATTGAGGATGTAGCCTCGGGTGTGGCGCTCGTCCTCGGTGCGGACGTCGATGATGACGGTGTCCGGGTGGTCAACGAGCTGGCGGGTGACTTGCTCGGGGGAGATCTCGTGCACTTCCGGGGGGACGACCGTGGCGGGCGGCAGGATGGGGCTGCCGGGGGGCTCCGCTGTGAGGGCCGAGGTGGCGAGCAGCGCGAGGGTGAGGAGCGCGGGCATGAGGTGGGAGGTCATGTGAGGCGGAAATGTGGCGTCACTGAGGCGAGTTGGCGAGCGGAAGTCGTGGGGCTCGGGTGTCGCAAGGGAGGGAGGGGGCGAGGCGCTGGGGGCGGGAGGATTGATGAGCGGAAGGCTCGGTGAGATGGGCGCGGGGATTGAGACGAGAGGATTTATGACAGGGGGCGGAGGCGGAGCTGGCGGAGGGAGTAGAAGGGAGAAGAGGACTGCGGGATGCGTTTGGCGCCGTGTTTGCGGCGGGGGCCGAAGTGATCGCGCTGGGTGGTGAAGATGTCTTCGACGAAGGCCTTGCTGCCGAGGACGAGGCCATCGGTGAAGTAGCGGACGCGCAGGCGGATCAGCTCGGCGGGAGTGAGTGTGCCTTTGGCGGCGAGGACGGCGCGGGCGGAGGCGGGGGTGATGCCGGGGCGGAGGACGTTTTCGTTTTGGGCATCGCGCACTTCGCGGCCTTCATCGTGGAGCAGGCAGCGGTAGGCTTCCGCGGCGCCGGCGCTCTTCCAACCGTCCACGGGTTTGCCGAGGGCTTTGCAGAGACCGCGCTGGGCTCTGCGGCTGCCGCTCAAGGCCTCCGCGTAGCCGCACCAGCGGTAGTCCTTGGGGTCTTTGACGAGGCCGGCGCGGACGGGGTTGAGATCGATGTAGGCGGCCATGGTGCGCAGGGGCTCGCCTTTGCCTTCGACGAGGACGCTTTTGAAGCGGTCCATCCAGAGGGTGCCGCGGCGGGAGTGGCGTTTGTTGTACCAGCGGCTGAAGCGTTCTTTGATTTCTTTGACGAAGAGGGAGAGATCGCAGAAGCGTTTTTTGATGGCTTCGATGCGCTGGGTGGCGAGGATGGTCAGGCCGCGGGAGCGGAGATCGGAGAGTTCGTCGCGGAGGAGGCCGAGGTAGGCGCGGCTGTAGAGGGTGGAGAGGTGATCGAAGAGTTTTGTTTCGCCGTGAGGGCCGTCGAAGCGCTGGAGCCAGGTCTGGCGATGGGGGACCTCGGCGAGAAGGTGGAAGTGATTGCCCATGATGCAGTAGGTCACGACTTTGATGCCGGAGAATTCAGCCATGCGCCAGATGACGCGGCGGAGGGCTTCTTTTTCGACGTCGTCGAAATGCACCTCGCCGCCGCAGGTGCGGGACATGACGTGGTAGCAGTAGGATTCGAGGGGACCTTTGCCGAGGATGCGATGCCTGCCGCCGGACCAGGAACGCGCGGCGGGGTAGAGGCCGGTTTTGGCGTTGACGCCGACGAGCTGCTCTTCGAGCGGGGGATGCTGGGGATGAGAGGGTTGGGCGGGATTCATGGGGTGGATTGTGGAGGGGAACGGGGGAACAGCAACAACTAAATGCCTGGCATTGTTTAAGGGAGCTGCGGCGGGGCTGGTGCGAAGGGAGGGGGCGGGTTTGAGGGATGTGTGGCGGTCAGTCAGGGTGGGTGGGGGTGGTGGCGATTATTGGCTTTGGGTTGGCGGGGGGCGGGGGTGGGATGGGGGTGGGGGAAGTGGGGGACGAGGAGGTGGTGGTGTTGGTGGACGAGGAGGAGGTGGTGGGGGTGGAGGTGTTGGTGGACGAGGGGGAGGTGGTGTTGGTGGACGAGGGGGAGGTGGTGGGGGTGGACGAGGAGGAGGTGGAGGTGGAGGTGGAGGTGGAGGTGGCGGGGGCGAGGAGGAGGTGGTGGAGGTGGTGGAGGTGGTGGAGGTGGTGGAGGTGGTGGAGGTGGTGGTGGGCGAGGGGGGGAATTTTTGGTCGTAGTTGGTTAGGATGCCGCGGGGGTCGCAGACGAGGCGGGGGCCGGGGGCGAAGTGGGGGGAGGCGGGGCTCCATTGGGGATTGAAGCCGGGGCAGGTGAGGCCGGCCATGTCGAGGAGGGTGTGGAAGGTGCAGGAGGCGCTGAAGGGGGTGTTGAGGTGGGTTTTCAGGGCGGCGACTTTGGCGGGGTGGGTCTGCTCATACTGAGGGGAAACCCACATGAGCATGGGGATCTCGACGACCTGACGGCTGATCATGCCGTGCATGAATTTGCCGAGGAGGGCTTTGGAGGTGTTTTCGCCGTGGTCGGAGACGTAGCAGAGCCAGGAGGAGGCTTTGAGCTGGCGGAGGTCGTTGATGAGGTTGGCGAGGAGGAAGTCGGTGGCGCAGATGGTGTTGTCATAGGAGTTCTGGGCGAGGGCGTAGTCCTGGGGATCGGTGACGGTGCCGGAGGCGATGCGGAGGAGGGCGTCCATGACGGCCTGCTTTTCGGCGGGGAAGCGGGTCATCTTGGCGGGGTAGCGGGAGGGGTAGGGGCCGTGGCTGCCGATGGTGTGGAGGACGAAGAGGACCTTGGGCTCCTGGCGCTGAAGGACGCCGCGGACGAGGGGGAGGAGACTGATGTCTGTGGCGCCTTCGTAGGCGCCGACGCCGTCGACGTCGAACTTGCCGCCTTTGAAGACGGATTCGTCGGCGTCCGCGGAGAAGATGGAGGTGAGGGTGTCAAAGGTGCCGTGCTTTCTCTGGGCGGAGAGCCAGTAGATGCGGAAGCCGGCTTTCTTATAGGCGGTGAGGAGGCTGGCCTGGCGGGTGGCTTCGAGGACTTTGCCGGGAGGGGCGGCGGTGATGAGGGAGGGGACGGCGAGGAGGGTGATGGTGGCGGTGCTGGTGACGTCGCGGAAGGGGAGGAGGCCGGGGGTGCGATCGAGGAGGGGGGTGGTCTCGCGCTCGTAACCGTAGAGGCTGAAGCAGCTTTTGGTGGCGCTTTCGCCGATGACGAGCATGTGGACCTGGCGCTGCTGATCCTCGCGGAATTCCGGGGCCTGGGTGATGGCGAGGTTTTGGAGGATTTCCTGGCGGTTCTGGACGCGGGCGCGGAGATCGAAGGCTTCGAAGGCCCCGTAAAAGGTGGAGCAGGGGAAGGTGGAGAGGCAGCGCTGCTGGATGCCAGCGAGGCTGACGGTGCGGCCCTGGGAGAGGAGGTCTGAGAGCGGGGGGAGCAGGAGAGTGGCGAAGACGAGGGTGCGGGCGGCGGGGCCGAGACGGAAGGAGGCGGGGACGCGGTTTTTGACGAACCAGGTGTAGAGGGCGAGGAGGAGGAGGGTGCCGAGGGCGCTGCAAATGACCTGGGCCTGAAGGGCGGCGAGCTCGGCCTGATTGGTCTCCAGCAGGGCGAGGAAGAGGAAGGTGGTGGGGAGGTTTTGAATGGAGACGAGGCAGGCGAGGCAGCCGGGGACGAGGAGGAGCAGGGGAAGCGCGAGCCAGAGCATGAGGCGGACGCGGAGGCCGAGGGCACAGGCGAGGAGGGTGAGGGCGATGCTGAAGAGCCAGAGCTTGACGGAGACCCAGGCAAGGGTGGGGATGAAGCAGGCGATGAGATTGGGGAGATTGATCAAATTGACCGCGAGGAAGATGGAGATCCAGATGCGGTAGTCTCGGGCGGCTTCCGGGAGGAGGCGGTTTTTGAAGAGGTGTTTAAAATTCATATTATTTAATAAATACCATAATATGAAGGTGGGCAAATTGGATTTGGTGGAGGGTGCTGGTTGCTGGATGCTGGATGCTGGATGCTAGATGCTAGATGCTGGATGCTAGATGCTAGATGCTGGATGCTGGATGCTAGATGCTGGATGCTGGATGCTAGATGCTAGATGCTGGATGCTGGATGCTGGATGCTGGATGCTGGATGCTGGATGCTGGATGCTGGATGTCGTTTCGGGGGAGCTGGGGGGAGATGGCGGGCGGTGGGGTCTATGATGAGGGTGTGAAGGGTGGCGCTGCGGGGGAATAAAGGTGCGGCGTAAGAGGGGAAGAGGGGCTGAAGAGATCTTTTTGAACCGAAAAAAAGAGCCGCAGGAAAGGTGGAGAAGATGGTTTTTACGAAGATAAAATGCTGAAATTGTAAAATTTATGAAAAAAGTCATTGAATATATTTTCAGAACAAACTACAATTTCCATAATTCGAGGTTGAACGGTTTCCACAAGCTGATCAACCCGAAGCAAACACCAACAGCCAAACACACAACACACTATGAAAAACATCAAGCTCAACACCTCCCGCAAAGCTGGCTTCAGCCTTGTGGAAATGCTCGTCGTCATCGCCATCATCGGCATCATCGCCGCGATCGCGATTCCGAACATCGGCAACCTGAACGACAGCGCCCGTGACGCCGCCGCCAAGCGCAACGCGCAGACGGTCTCCTCCGTGCTCAACGCCGCGATCGCCGCTGGCGTGGACACCACCGGCTGGACGACCTCCACGCTGCTGGCCAAGGCTCAGACGGGTGTGACGCCTACCACGGGCGCCTTCTCCGGCAAGCTGTTCACCTCCGGCCCGATCAACGACACGGAAGAATCCAAGGTGGCCAGCTACCTGACCTGGGACGACGGCAACAAGCAGGTGAAGTACGATCCGGGCACCTACTAATACTGGTGCTGACGCGCCCGGCGCTGGGGATTGAACTCAGTTTCGGACGATTCACGTCCGCCGGGGAGGTGACTCCCCGGCGGTTTTTTTTCGAGAGGAAACAAGGCGCTGGTTATGAAGATGACAATTCGCAAGCAGGGAAGGTCAGGATTCAGCTTTGTTGAGGCGATTTTTACGATCGCCATCATCGGGATCATGTCGTCCATCGTGGTGGCGGCGATCTCGAATGCGTCGCGTGATGCACACCGGGTGCTGGCGCGGCAGCAGCAGGCGTCAGTGCAGAGTGCGTTGACGGCCTGGGTGATGGCGCAGATGAGGGTGGGAAGCACGGCGCAGTTCCGAAGCCTGGAAAGCGTGCGCACGACCTACAATGCGCTGCCGACGAGCCTGTCCCGCTTCAACCTGCTGATACCCAACGCCTCCTCTCCGGACCCGAGCCTGCGGGCGGGGTTTCTAGACCAGACGACGGCGGACCACTTTGCGGACTACACGACGAATGCGAACCAACTTCAAACCGCGGCGCTGGATAATGCGCAGCAGTACCTGACGCTGCCTGACTGGCAGACCGGAGATTTTCCCCATGTGGACCTGGTCAATGAATGACGCGGGTCCGCCCTTTTTTTTCCCAGCCCCTTCCTACTGAACTGAACTGAGCTTTCCGATGCACACAGGGTCCCACCAGGCATTTCTTTTTCTGCGCCGCGGCTTTTCGCTGGTGGAGATGATGGCGTGTGTGTCGATCATCGGGATCATCGCCTTCATGGCGATCCCGTCTGTGACGCGGATGCGCGGTGACAGCGAGAGGAACCTGGCGATCGCACGGGCGGAGTCGCTCAACCTGGCGCAGGCGAGCTTCATCCAGGTGCGGGGGCGCACGCAGGCGGCGCTGGACTGGGCGGCGGCGTCTTCTTCAGATTCAAAATACGCGCTGTTGCGGCCCTACCTGAGCTTCGCGGAGACGTCGCTGAGCGCGTACGTGCCGTCCGGCTACACGGTGACTTTTCCGCCATCCATCACATCCATGACGAAGGTCGGGCTGACGAGCCCGACGGGAGTCATCTACTACTGACTGCTGACACGCCAATCCGGCAATGACCACCGCAATCCATCGAGGAAGACTCACCGCCTTTCTGCCCCCAGGCAGGGAGGGCGGCTTTTCCATGTCTGAGATGGTGATGGTGATCTGCATCCTGGGGGTGCTGGCGGGGATCGTGGTGCAGTCGTTCGGGCAGTTTATGAGCGGGTCGAAGGATGCGGCGGCGGCGGCGCGGCAGGAGATGCTGAACCAGGGGCTGTACCGGTTTGCGCAGCAGAACTATGAGATGATCTTCACGCCGATGGACGGGTCCACGGCGGATGAGCTGGTGGTGCTGAGGACGCTGCAATACCGGGATCCCAACATCAACCGTGCGCAGCCGGGGTCTCCGTTTGTGGACCCGAGGTACAATCCGATTTCATCCAGCGACGTGGGCGAGTACCGCCTGCGCTGGAAGGGGAAACTGTATGAACTGCTCAAACCGGGGCAGAGCGGCACGGGGATGCTGATGAATTTCGAAGGCTCGGACTTCACGACGGCATTTGTTTTCCCGCCGAACTTCCAAATGGCGGGACGCTGATCCTGCAAAGCAAAACCATGGCCGCCACCCTCCAGATCCCAACGAACCCGCCAGCGCCAAAATCCTTTGGTGCTGCGAGTAATCCGCCAAACACGATAGTTGAGGCGAGGCAGACGGCGATCCTGGCGATTCAGTCGATCGAGGGTCTGGCGCTGCAGCATGGGATGCTGCCGGTGACGCTGCTGCGGGAGAGCTGCTCTCCGGATGCGGAGCGGCTGATCCGGAAGCTGGGGCGGGTGCCGTATGTGGCGGACCCGTGGCTGCCGGTGACGACGATCGGGCCGCTGCTGGTGATGGCGCACCACAACCCGCGTGCGGGAGACCTGTGGGGCGTGCCGCACTTTCTGACGATCCGGGTGCTGATCACGCAGGAGCAGTACCAGAACACGCGGAAGGACCTGGTGCAGAGGTTTGGGCAGATGCCGATCTCGCAGTCAAACGCGATGGAGCAACTGCAGCCGCAGGTGTTTGCGGACGTGGGGCTGGACGGGACCTTTCAGTGGCTGCTGGAGCACTACCCGTACGAGCCGGCGGAGATCACGAAGCTGAAGGGGTTTTACGAGGCGCAGAAGGGCAAGGCGGAGACGCTGACGATCACGCATTTCAACGTGGTGCAGCGGAACATGGGCATAGCGCTGCAGCACCTGGTGAGCGGATGCCGGACGCTGGTGTACAGCGCGACGGAGGCGCCGCGGCAGACGTTTTTCCCGATCCCGCTGCTGGAGCGGCACAATGTGTACCCGCTGTACATCGGCAAGCAGGTGGTGTTTCTGCTGAGCGAGAGCAGCGACTGCTATGCGTTTGAAGACGAGTGGCTGTCGATGGGGAACCCCTCGGTGAAGATCGTGCCGGTGCTGGCGGACCTGGCGAGCATCCGAGACGCGATCAACCGCGCGGGGGCGACGTTTGACCCGAGCGCGGTGGCCTCCGTGGAGGGAGCCACGCTTTCGGTGGCGGACGATGCGAGCGTTGTCGAAATCTCGCCGGAGGACATGGCGCGGGTGAATCCGCAGAATCCGAACCATGAGCCGGAGCAGCTGGTGCAGTGGGCGCTGTTTACGGCGATCCGCTGCCGTGCCTCTGACTTGCACCTGGAGAAGTTTTACAGCTTCACGCGGTTCCGCGCGCGCATGGACGGGACGATGAAGACGATCATGACGGCGCCGGAGAGCCAGCTGAACCGTTACGTGGCGCTGCTGAAGAACTACGCGGGGATGAGCCAGAACAGGCAGGAGTGCCAGGACGGGCGCATGGCGCTTTCGATCGGGCGGCGGCGGGTGGATGTTCGTGTGGCGGCGGTGCCGACGCGGCGTGAGTTCCAGAAGGTGATCATGCGTTTCCTGGACAAGCAGGACGGGGTGAAGCGGCTTTCAGACTTCAATCTTTCGCAGCGGCAGATCGACATCCTCACACGCACGATGCAGCGTGACCAGGGCCTGGTGCTGGTGACGGGGCCGACGGGCTCCGGTAAAACGACGACGCTGTATGCGCTGCTGAACAGCGTGAACGACGAGAGCGTGAACATCCAGACGATTGAGGACCCGATCGAATACGAGATCGAGGGGATCAACCAGACGCAGACGAACAACGCGCGGGGGCTGGACTTTGCGAACGGACTGCGCGCCCTGCTGCGCGCTGACCCGGACATCATCCTGATCGGTGAGTCGCGTGATGCGGAGACGGCGGGCGCGGCGGTGAACGCCTCGCTGACGGGCCACCTGGTGCTGACGACGCTGCACGCGAATGACTCGCTGCGCGCGGTGTCGCGACTGCTGTCGATGGGGGTGGAGAAATACCTGCTGGCGGACTCTCTGGCGCTGAGCCAGGCGCAGCGGCTGGCGCGGAGGCTGTGCACGTACTGCAAGCAGCCGATGCAGGCGCCGCAGGATGTGCAGGAGCTGCTGGCGAAGCAGGCGGTGATCACGCAGCCGATCACGACGCCGATCTACACCGCGAGGGGATGCGACGAGTGCCACGGGACGGGCTATGCGGGCCGGGTGGCGCTGATGGAGCTGTGCGAGGTGAACCACGAACTGCGGGACCTGGTGGAGGAAGGAGCGCCGCTGAGCGCGATGCGCGCGGCGGCATTTAAGAACGGCTTCCGCTCCCTCTACCAGGAAGGCCTGCAGCAGGTCATCGGCGGGCACACATCGCTCGATGAAATCAAATGTCTCAGCTACACCGCCATGTGAGGCGGGGAAAATTTTCAAACTACCAACACTTCCAACACCATGTCTCTTACAACGCAGCTTCTGCCCCGTGATTTTGCCGCGCGAGCGATCGCGCGAGTGCTGATCATTGATGACGAACCCCACGTGCTGGCGGTGGGGAAGGCCGTGCTGGAGGCGCATGGATTTGAGGCGGTGGCGTGCCGCAGCGGGGAGGAGGCGCTGGAGCTGGTGAGAAAGGGCATGGAGGAGGGGCAGCGCTTTACGGCGGCGATCCTGGACCTGACGATGCCGGGAGGGGCCTCGGGCTTTGAGGTGCTGGAGTGGCTGAGGGCCTGCGACCCGCGGCTGCCGGTGATCGCGTGCAGCGGCTACTTCCAGGAAGATGTGAAGGACCTGTGCCAGGCGATCGGCTTTGTGGATGTGCTGCACAAGCCCTTCAACCTGGAGAGCCTGTGCCTGGCGGTGAGACGGGCGATGGTGCAGGAGAGCGACGCTGCAGAGCCGGGGTACTCGGCCCTTAAACCCGGCATGGCATCATGAAGTTTCACTTCCAGATCGCCAACCGCTTCACGCTGCTGGGAATGTTTGCCGTGCTGGTGGGCGCGGGTGCGACGGCGGCCGGCTTCATGTGGCAGGAGTTCATCACGCTGCGGTTTGTGCAGAGCTCGTACCTGGGCGCGGTGGCGCTGGCGGGGCAGATGGAGCTGAACCGGCAGGCGCTGAGCGAAGGGGAGCTGACGGGAGTGGCGCCGCTGAACTGGGAGAATGAAACGCGGATGCGGATGAGGCTGCAGACGGTGGACATCCCGCCGGCGCTGCAGAACCTGGGGCTGCAGGTGGAGGTGGTGGCGCCGCGGCAGACGACGGGAGGCGGAGCGCCGCCGATGGCGAAGTCGCCGCCGATCGCGATCATCCCTGTGTGCCAGAACTGCGTGGTGGAGGAGCCGTCTCCGGCGCACATGGACAACCTGATCTACCGGGTGATGGCGGGGAGCACGCTGGTGATGGATGACACGAGCGACAGCCGGAACCTGGAGATCAACGGAGATGACCACTGGCTGATCAGCGCGGCGCCGCTGTACTCGCGCAGCGGGCATGTGGCGGGGGCGTTCATCGCGCGGCAGCCGCTGGTGCAACTGCGGCATCTTTTCAACTCGCAGAGGCTGACGGTGCCGATCCTGGGCGCGTGCGCGGGGCTGGCGCTGGCGGTACTAAGCTTTTATGTCATCGGGCGGCGGATCACGAAGAAGACGCATGCGCTGATCAACGCCTTCCGGGCGATGAGGTCCGGAAACCTGAATGTGCGGGTGCCGGCGAGCGGGAGCGATGACCTGGACCTGGTGCAGGAGGAGTTTAACACGATGATCTCCCACGTGCAGGAGGAGGACCAGAGGAAGCACACGCTGCTGGTGGAGTATGAGGCGGCGAAGCGGCAGGCGGAGACGGCGACCGCGGCGAAGGGGAGCTTTCTGGCGAACATGAGCCATGAGATCCGTACGCCGATGAACGGGATCATCGGCACGACGAGCCTGCTGATCGAGATGGGGCTGGACCCGGAGCAGGAAGAGCTGATCCGCATGATCCGGAGCAGCGGTGAATCACTGCTGCATGTGATCAATGACATCCTGGACTTTTCCAAGCTGGAGTCCGCGAAGATGGACATGGAGAAGCTGCCGGTGGACATCGAGAAACTGCTGGGAGAGACGACGGATGTGTTTTCGCACAAGGCGGCGGAGAAGAACATCGAGCTGAATGTGCACATCGACACGGCGCTGCCGCGGAAGATTCTGGGAGACTTCCAGCGGATCAAACAGATCCTGGTGAACCTGGTGGGGAATGCGATCAAGTTTACGGAGAAGGGGGAGATCCTCATGCTGGTGCGGCAGGTCTCGCGGCAGACGCCGCAGGGTGACAAGACGCTGCTGCATTTCTCGGTGAGGGACACGGGGATCGGGATTCCGCCGGAAAAGATCGGGCAGTTGTTTCAGGCCTTCAACCAGGCGGACACCTCGACGACGCGGAAGTACGGCGGCACAGGCCTGGGGCTGGCGATCTGCAAGAAGCTGGTGAAGATGATGGAAGGAGAGATCAGCGTGGTGAGCGAGGAGGGGAAGGGATCTGACTTTTTCTTTGAACTGCCGCTGGTGGTGGCGCCGGATGACGAAAGCCGTGACGAAGAGCTGGCGTGGATGGATGTGGTGAAGGGGCGGCCGGTGGCGGTGTACAGCGCGCACCCGACGACGCTGCAGGTGCTGAACCAGCCGCTGATGCAGTGGGGGATGACCGTGCGGCTGCTGCGCGACCGGTCTCTGACGGAGCTGGATGCGGTGATCGAGGAAGCGGGGCTGTTCATCCTGGATGTGTCCGGGCTGCGGCATGAGGAGGCGGTGGTGATGCTGAACGCGGCGGCGATGCGCGGGACGGCGATCATCACGATCATGTCGATCACGAGCGCGAAGCTGGACCGTGAGAAGTTCAGCCCGCCGCCGGGGAGCCGGCACACGCGGCTTTCCAAGCCGATCAAACGGCGCGAGCTGCTGCGGGCGATGGCGGAGCTGTACCGCATGCCGCGACGGGTGATTTTGAGCCCCATCGTGACGCCGGCGGCGCCAGCGCCTGCGGGACGGCCCGCGACGACGCCTGTGGCGGCGGTGCCGGGGCCGGTGCTGCGGCCGATCACCACGCCGGTGCAACAGCAGCAGCAGCCTGCGTATTTCCAAGGAATGCAACCGCAGCCGCAGCCGCAACCGATGGCGCAGCCGCAAATGCAATCGCCACTGCAACCGCAGGCGATGACGCCGGCGCAGCCTTTGGCGCAGGCCCAGCCGCAATCGCAACCGCAACCGCAACCGCAGGTGATGGTGGTGAACGTGCAGCCGCCGGCCCAGGGGCAGGGGCAGGCGATGATACAGCCGATGGCGACGATGCAGGCGATGGTACCACCGATGGTATCGACCTTCGAATCTCCCTCCGTGCTGGAGACGCCGGCACCGCCGCCGATGTCTGACTCAGGGGCTGCGCGCGCCGCGGCGGGGGGGCATGACATTCACGTGTCTCATGCGACGAACCGGGCGATCGCGAAGGCGGCGAAGGCCGAGGCGGACAACTTTGCGAGCCAGAATCCGGCGCACATTTTGCTGGTGGAGGACCAGCCGCTGAACCAGAAGATCGCGACGATGCTGCTGCAACGGCTGGGGTATGTGCGGATGGACATTGCCAACAACGGCGAGGAGGCGGTGAGCATGGTGGCGCAGGGTGGCTATGACATTGTCTTCATGGACCTGCAGATGCCGGTGATGGGCGGAGTGGAGGCGACGCGGCGCATCCGGGGGAATTTCCAACTGAAGCACCAGCCGGCGATCATTGCCATGACGGGCCATGCCCTCACGGGAGTGAAGGAGGAGTGCCGGGAGTGCGGGATGAATGCGTTTTTGACGAAGCCGGTCTCGCTGGATGACTTCCGGCGCGTGATCCCGCCGGCGCTTTCGGTGGAGGCGTCGCAGGTGCCGATGAGTTTTTGAGGGGCGGCGGATGGGGGATCGGAGGGCTGGGGAGCAGAAGGAGGAGAGAACGAGGCGTTTGAGGCTCGGGGCGCGATGGGGTGGGGGCGTTAAATAATGCCAGGCATTTAGTCGCATGAGCGGCGGGTTGTGAGAGGGGGATGCCGGTCAGGCTGCTGAAATTCAGAGTGTTAGGTGGGGGTGCGGAGTTGTTGGAGGGTGGGGGAGGCAGTTTTATTTTGGCGCGTGCGCGCGTTTTGGGGCGGGGCGGCGGTGGGTTTTTGGGGAGGGAACTGGGGTGGTGATAACTAGGCGATCGTGGGGGACTCTGGGGGTGGGAGTGAAAGTATAATGCCATTCTTGCCAGGCATTTTTTAGCTGGGTGAGGGTGGCGGGAGCTGCTTGTACATAATGCCAGGCATTATTTGAGGTTGGAGTGGTTTGTGGAGGATATTGGAAGGTGTATTTGGCGCTTGAGATGTTGATTTTCATTCGATTATGGTGGTGATGCTTTTTTGGTGGGGGAATGGGGAGATGGGGGACGGAGTGGCGCGTGGGACTAGGGTAGGAGGGGGAGGGGGTGGGGGAGGGGTGGCGTGGGGGGAGGAGTGTGTGGGGGATGGGGGAGGGAGGGGATGGGGGATGAAGCGGGGCTTGAAGGGTGGGGGCATCTCTCTGAGTATGAGGGGACATGAATGCGATGCGCTGCTTGATTCTCGCGGGAGCATGCCTGTTTGCGGGGTGTGCTGAAACGCGGACGAAAATGGATGACATCTGGCGGGTGGTGGATCCGCCGGGGCATTCGCGTTCGCATCGCGAGCATTATTATCCGAATGAGCGGACGACGGGGCTGCGGCTGCCGCAGGGGGACTGAACGCTGAAAATGCGGAATGAGTGCGAGAGGGACAGATCTTGTGGCGAGGCTCTGCCGGATGGGGCTGGTGCCTGGGCTTGTGCTGGGGCTGGCGGCGTGCGGGCATGGGAGGCGGCCGACGGCGGCGGCTGTGGCGGTGGTGCCGCAACCGACTGGGCCGGCGGCGCAGCGGGTGGTGATCAGCGTGGCGGAGCAGATGATGGTGACGTTTGAGGGGGGGAAGCCGAGGCGGATGTTCCGGGTGAGCACTTCGAGGTTTGGCACGGGGGGAAAGCGGGGGACGTACCTGACGCCGCTGGGGCGGCTGGAGGTGGTGGAAATCGTGGGACAGGGGCTGCCGGTGGGGGCGCGACTGAAGGCGCGGCAGCATACGGGGGAGATCGTGCCGGTGAATGCGCCGGGGCGGGACCCGATCGTGACGCGTGTGGTGCGGCTGCGCGGGCTGGAGCGGCACAATGCGTGGACGCTGGAGCGGGCGATCTACATTCACGGTACGCCGGAGGAGTGGAAGCTGAAGACGCCGGCGTCGTATGGGTGCATCCGCATGGGGTCGGCGGACATCATCGCGCTGTGCCAGTGGCTGAAGGCGGGGACGCGGGTG
Organism: Prosthecobacter sp.; assembly: GCF_044227185.1. Lineage (GTDB taxonomy): Bacteria > Verrucomicrobiota > Verrucomicrobiia > Verrucomicrobiales > Verrucomicrobiaceae > Prosthecobacter. The sequence goes on from NZ_JBGAFO010000020.1 coordinate 102,299, forward strand.
GATGTGGTGGCGGGGAAGCTGCCGGCGCCGGATAAGCTGCCGGAGTGAGGGGGGGCTGGATGCTGGATGCTGGATGCTGGATGCTGGATGCTGGATGCTGGATGCTGGATGCTGGATGCTGGATTTGGCGGGGAGGGAGGATTGCAGAAGTCAAAGTCAATAGTGGATGAGTTGTTGGTCGTGAGTCTGCTAGCTTCTGGGGATCCTGGGTGGGCGTGATTGACGATTGATGAACAAGGATTTTTGATTTTTGAAGTGCCGATCCTGCGGAGAGGGGAGGATGAGGGGGCGAGAGATAGTGGTGGAGAGGCGCGGGTAGCTGTGTAAGGTGATTTCCCCATCCGCATGCCGCCTCCTTCCCTGAAACGACGCCATATTTTGAAAATTGTCGCGCTGACCGTGTTCGGGACGCTGCTGGCGTGGTACCTGAGCGCGATCCTGAGTTTTGCGGCGAACTCGTATGGGTTTAACAACCGGTTCTCGGAGGTGGCGCTGCAGCATCACTGGTGGTACCTGGTATGGAGCAATCTGGTGGTGCTGAAGGGCTACCTGCTGGTGGCGGCGGGGTACGTGGTGCTGATCTACCCGCTGGTGCGGCTGTGGGGGAAGGTGCGGGTGTTTGCGCGCTGGGGCGTGGTGTGGCGCACGCTGGTGTTTGCGGGGCTGCTGTACGGGTTTTTCATTTTCAAGCTGATGCTGGAGAAGCCATACTTCGGCGACTACAGCTACCTGCTGGGGTGGTATGATGCGCTGGGACGGGTGTGCGGCACGGGGGTGCAGGACGCGGTGCACGGGCTGATCACGCGGGTGTTTCCAGTGGCGGCGCTGGTGGCGGCGGCGGGGTTTTATCTGTTTGAGCTGCGGCGGTGGTTCACGCGGGCGGCGCGGCCGCTGCTGTTTAGCTGCGCGGCGGTGGCGGGGCTGCTGGGGCTGTTTGTGGTGAGCGGCTACGGGGTGAGCCGTGTGCCGGATGCGGGGGAGCTGGCGGGCGGGAGAAAGCGGCCGAAGAACATTGTGATTCTGGGCTCGGACTCGCTGCGGGCGGATCATCTGTCATGCAACGGCTACCACCGCATGACGTCTCCAAACATCGACCGCCTCGCGGCGAAGGGGGTGAACTTTGAGAAGTGCCTGACGCCGATCGCCTCGACGCTGGAGTCGCTGACGAGCATGTATTCTTCGCAGTATCCGCACACGCATGGGGTGCGGCACATGTTTCCGAGCCGTGAGATGGTGAACCGGGCGAACCGGGAGGCGCCGTCGCTGGGGGCGGAGCTGCAGAGGGAGGGCTATGACACGGCGGTGATCGGCGACTGGTGCGCGTGCGGGTTCAATGAGCTGCCGATGGGCTTCAAGAACGTGATCGTTTCGGACTTTGACAACTTCCGGGTGTACATGAGCGAGGTGGTGTTTCTGCATCACCAGATCCTGCCGCTGTTTTTTGACAACCGGGTGGGGCACATGCTGTTTCCGAAGCTGAAGTCGTTCGCGAACTACATGACGCCGGAGGTGGTGACGGACCAGGTGATCGACCGGATCCGGCAGCGGGCGGGGGACCGGCAGCCGTTTCTGCTGTTTGGCTACTACTCCTGCACGCACCTGCCGTACAAGACGCCGACGCATTATGCGAGGCTGTGGACGGATCCGAAGTATGACGGGCCGCACAAGCATGAGCTGGCGCTGAATGTGGACGAGTTCATCGGCGGGACGGACATCAATGAGAAGTGGAGCAAGCTGCCGCCCGCGGAGGTGGCGCAGATCACGGCGCTGTATGACGGCTGTGTGCGGATGTTTGATGATTCGGTGGGGCGGGTGGTGGCGGAGCTGGAGAAGCAGGGGCTGATGGAGGACACGATCATCCTGATCACGGGAGACCATGGGGACGACTTGTTTGAGCCAAACTGCACCTTTGGGCATGGCACGACTTTTAATGGCGGTGACCAGGCGAACCATGTGCCGGCGATCCTGCATGTGCCGGGGCTGGAGAAGCCGCAGCGGCATGCGGAGCTGGTGCGGACGCTGGACTTTGCGCCGACGCTGGTGGAGCTGGTGGGTGCGCCGGCGCAGCCGCGCTTTGAGGGGACGAGTCTGGCGCCGGTGATCCGCGGGGAGAAGAAGAGCCTGGGGCTGGCCTACTTTGGCGAGACGAGCTACCTGTTTTTCCGCCGGACGATTCCGGGGGAGGAGCCGCTTTTCATCCCGCCGATGGATGAGACGACGTTCATCGATCCGGACTTCGACTTCCACTTTGTGCTGAAGGACAAATTTCAGGATGCGGTGCTGAAGACGAAGGAGCACTGCGTGCGGACGGAGCGCTTCAAATACATCCGGACGCCGGGGGTGAAGCACTCCATCGAGCGGCTGTTTGATGTGCGGGCGGACCCGCACTGCGAGCATGATGTGAAGGCGCGGCACCCGGAGGTGAAGGCGCGGCTGTCTGCGGCGATGGACGAGTGGCTGACCACGCACAAGCAGAGCACGACGACGGAGATCTACGGCATCCTGGGAGAGGATGCGCTGCAACCGACGGCCCCATGAACGCCGCTGATCTGCCGCATCTGGTGATAGGCGCGTGCATGAACGTGCACCGAGCGCTGGGCGCGGGCCTGACGCGGGATGCGTATGAAGAGTGCCTGGCGATCGAGCTGCGGGAGCTTGAGTTTGATTTCAAACGGCAGGTGGCGCTGGAGTTTGAGTACCATGGGCGGCGCGTGACGACGGCGACGCGGCTGGACTTTGTGATCGGTGAGTCGGTGCTGCTGCTGGTGCGGGCGCAGGAGGAGATCACGCGGCTGGAGCAGCAGGAGCTGGAGGCGAAGGTGAGGCTGGGGCGGTTTGAGACGGGGCTGATGGTGAACTTCAATGTCACCACGCTGCGGAAGGGGATTCACCAGGTGATGGTGAAGAGGAAGGGGGAGGGCGGGGAGAGGGGGCGGTGATGCTGTGATGTGGCGATGCCGGGAGGAAAGGGGGCTGGTTTTTGGCAAGGGCAGTGACTGTGGGGCAAGGGAATGGAGCGAGATTTGGACCGCCCGTTATATATAGCGATCCGCGAAACTCATTTTCCCTGGCGGAGTTGGCGGGCCCGCGGGGGGGAGGAAAGGGGGGCGGGAAGGTGCGAGGCGGGGACGGGAACCGTAGGCCCGGAGGGGATGGATGATGCCCGAATCAGCCGTAGGCATTATGCAAGGATTGTGAACGAATGTGAAAAAGTTGTGCTTCTGGCACGTTTGTTCGATCATGAAGAAACTCCTCACTCTTCCATTTTTTGCCCTGGTTTCCCTGTCTTCCGCCCAGGCGGCGGGCCAGGTGGAGACGGCCGCGGCCGCCAAGCAGATCGATGCGGTGCTGGCCAAGGACTGGGCGGCCAACAAGCTCAAGGGAAACCCGCAAACGGATGACGCCACCTTTGTGCGGCGCATCTACCTGGACGTCATCGGGCGCATCCCGACGACGCGTGAGACGGAGGAGTTTCTGAACTCCAAGGACGCGAACAAGCGGGCGAAGCTGATCGACAAGCTGCTGGCTTCCGAGGCGTATGTGCAGCACTTTTTCAACTATTGGGCGGATGTGCTGCGGGTGACGAGCAACGGGCAGCAGACCGGCGCCATCACCGGCGCGGCGTATGCGAACTTTGTGAAGGACAGCCTGCGCAAAAACCAGCCGTATGATGAATTTGTGCGGGAGATGGTGGCGGCGCAGGGGAAGGCGTGGGACAACGGGGCGATAGGCTACTACATGCGCGACCGCGGGATGCCGCTGGACAACATGGCGAACACGGTGCGGGTGTTTCTGGGGACGCGCATCGAGTGCGCGCAGTGCCACAACCACCCCTTTGACAAGTGGACGCAGATGCAGTTTTTCAAGATGGCGGCCTTCACCTACGGGGTGCAGACGCAGGACTACGGCGGCGACACGATGAGCGGGGTGAGCGACCTGCTGCGCGAGAAGGAGAACGAGATCCGCGCGGCGATCAAGGAGCCGCAGAAGCCGCAGCGGCCGAACATCAACGGCAAGATGGCGAAGGAGGAGCGGGAGAAGCTGCAGAACAACTACCTGGCCGAGTACAAGAAGTATGAGGCGGAAATGAAGGAAGTGAACAAGAAGCGCGAGGAGGCGCGGCAGAAGCTGCGCAAGGAGCAGCGCGGCTACCAGGAGGCGATGCAGGATGTGCGCGACAACCTGCGCTACACCTCCGTGAGCACGCGGGACCGCAAGCCGGCGCTGCCGCATGACTACCAGTACAGCGACGCGAAGCCGAAGTCCCTGGTGGAGCCGGGCACGATGATGGGGCATGAGTGCATCACGCAGAACGGCGAGACGCCGCTGCAGGCGTATGCGCGCTGGATGACGAGCCCGGAAAATCCGCGCTTCACCACGGTGATCGCGAACCGGCTGTGGAAGCGGGTGTTTGGGCTGGCGCTGATCGAGCCGCTGGACGAGCTGATGGACACCACGGTGCCGATGATTCCGGAGATGGAGAAGAGCCTGGAGAAGCTGGTGGTGGACATGAAGTATGACATGAAGGGGGTGCTGCGCGTGCTGTACAACACGAAGGCCTACCAGGCGCAGGTGACGCGCGAGGAGCATGCGCCGGGCACGGTGTACCACTTCACGGGGCCGCTGCTGCGCCGGATGAGCGCGGAGCAGATGTGGGACTCGTTTGTGACGCTGATCAATCCGAGCCCGGACATGATCAGCCAGACAAACCGCGATGCGATGGAGCAGCGCATCCTGCAGGCGAAGAAGATCGCAGACGGGGTGGAGGCCCTCTCTCCCGAAGAGGCGCTGGAAGGGCTGAAGAAGGCGGCGAACATCTACAGCAAGAACCGCGAGCGCACGGATGCGCAGCAGAAGCTGTTTGCCGAAGCCCGGACGGCCATGAAGGCGGCGAAGGAAGAGGCCGAGGCGCTGCCGGAAGGCCCCGCCAAGGTGGCGGCGATGGCGAAGGCGGACGAGCTGAAGAAGAAGGCGGACGCGATCCGCACGGAGGTGAACCGCATTCAGAACGAAGGGCGCCGCGTGACGTATGCCGAGGTGATCAACCCCGGGCAGAAGAAGCTGTATGAGAAGGTGACGGGCAAGCCGTACCAGACGGTGTCGCTGACGAAGAACGGCGGCGGCGACTCCGCGCCGGCAATGATGAGCGGCGGCGGTGAAATGATGATGATGATGACGGCGAGCGGCGCGAAGGTGGAAAAGGTGATCATCCCCGGCTATGACCGCAAGGAGCTGACGAAGGAGGAGCAGAAGGCGGTGGCGCAGAAGATCCACGACGCCTATGCGGAGGAGGCGGACTTCTTTGGCATCAAGGACGAGAAGGAGCGCAAGGCCTACATCGCCAAGCGTGCGAGCGTGAGCCGTGACACGCTGCGTGCCGCGGAGCTGGAGAGCCCGGCCCCGCGCGGCCACTACCTGCGCGAGTTCGGCCAGAGCGACCGCGAGACGATCGAGAACGCGAACAATGACGCGAGCGTGCCGCAGGCGCTGGCGATGATGAACGGCAGCCTGCTGCCGCAGATCACGAACCCCTACAGCCAGCTCATGCTCACCGTGAGAAAGGCGCCGTATCCGGATGAGAAGGTGGACGCCATCTACATGACGCTGCTGTCCCGCAAGCCCACGGCTGCCGAGAAGGCGGTGTGGCTGAAGGCGCAGGACGGCGGCCTGACGAGCATGGAGGACCTGGTGTTCAGCCTGCTGAACACGCAGCAGTTCATTTTCATTCAGTAAGACATTCAGCAAGACTCGACACGACAGGACAAACCCAACAACACACGCGCACCTCCCATGAAACAGGAACTCGCCAGCAAACTCGTCCGCTCGGGTGAAATCACCCGGCGTGATTTCGCCGCCAAAACCGCCAGCTCCCTCCTGGGAGTGGGGCTGCTCGGCCACTCGCTCACCAGCAAATCCTTCGCCGCGTTTGAGGGGTCCTCAAAGCTGAAGCAGGCTGCGACGGCGAAGAACGTGATCTATTTGTACATGAGCGGCGGCCAGTCGCACATGGACACCTGGGATCCGAAGGAAGGCGTGGAGACGGCGGGCCCGACGAAGCCGATCAAGACGAGCGCGGATGGCGTGCGCATCTCCGAGTACCTGCCGCTGACGGCGCAGCAGATGCACCACGGCACGGTGATCAACTCGCTGACCTCCACGCAGGGCGCGCACGAGCAGGGGAACTACATGATGCACACGAGCTATGAGATGCGCGGAACGATCCGGCATCCCGCGATGGGCGCGTGGCTGAATGTCTTCCAAGGCGGCGGCAACAGCACCCTGCCAAACTTTGTGTTCATCGGCAATGACAGCCGCCACCCCGGCGCGGGCTTCTTCCCCGCCGCGCAGGCGCCGCTGTTTGTGAGCAATCCGGAGAACGGGCTGAAGAACATCAAGAACGGCAGCCCGGAGGAGAAATTCCAGGCGCGCATGAAGCTGGCGGACGAGCTGGACAAGGACTTCCGCGCCACCTTCCCGCACCGCAATGTGAAGGCCTATGCCGACATGTATGACGACGCCATCGCGATGATGAAGTCTGAAGACCTGAAGGCCTTTGACCTGAGCCAGGAGCCGGGCGACCTGCGCGCGGCCTACGGCAAGGAGGCTTTCGGCCAGGGTTGCCTTCTGGCCCGCCGTCTGGTGGAGCGCGGTGTGCGCTTCGTGGAAGTCTCCCTCGGCGGCTGGGACACGCACAACGCCAACTTTGTGGCCGTGCCTGACCGCTGCGAAACCCTGGACAAGGGCCTGGCGACGCTGATCTCCGACCTGCACAACCGCGGGCTGCTGGAAGAAACGCTGATCGTTCTGACCTCTGAGTTCGGCCGCACGCCGGACATCAACCAGAACGCGGGCCGTGACCACTATCCGAAGGCTTTCTCCGGCGTCATGTTTGGCGGCGGCGTGAAGGGCGGCTACACCTACGGCAAGACCGACAAGGAAGGCCGTGAGGTGGTGGAAGACAAGGTGAAGATCATGGACTTCAACGCCTCCATCGCCTACGCGCTGGGCCTGCCGCTGGACCAGGTGATCTACAGCCCCTTGTTTGTGCGCCCGGCAGGGCGCACTCACTTGGCGGTTCAAGTCCGCCGCACACCCGGCAAGGGGAAGTGCTAGCCGAAAGACAGGGGCGTCAGCCGCGAGGCTGGGTCCGAAGGAAGTCAGAAGCAAAACGCTACACCGATGAACAAGAACCTCATACAAGGCACCACGATGGAGACAAGGCGGCAAATATCGCTGAAGTCCGATTCTTGCCCGGAGAGTCGTGTTGTAAATGAGGCGGTGATGAGCGTGGAGGTGAGTGTGTCATACCCGGGGAGATCTGGGAGCCTGCTCCAAGAAGAGCTACCGCTGCCGAGAGGCGGCGGGAAGGGAACCCAGAAGTCAGCAGAAAGCATAGTAGCAGCCACTCTACGCTGCGAAGGCCCGAAGAGAGAAGAGAAGACCACCTCTGTCATGTCGATGGAGCCAGGAGTCGCAGCAACGGAGCCTGAGATGGCCCCAGCAGCCCACCGGGGAGGCGTGCGGAACACGCCGGGCCGCGGGACTGCCGCGACAAAGCCCGCGGTCGTGACGGACCCAGGTGAGTCC
>NZ_JBGAFO010000021.1:0-108902 GCF_044227185.1 Prosthecobacter sp.
TGTTCCTGCTCGAAACCATCCAACGTTGGCAACGTCAGGTCCGACCATGAACATAAACTCTTCATCTCAACCGCCGGATGCGGAACCGCACGTCCGGTGGTGTGGGAGGACGGCGGGGGCAACCCCGCCTCCTACCCGATCGGAGCTACAAACCGTTTCCAGATCCGGATTCCGGATTCCGGCTTCCTCCTTCGCTCCACGAGCTACGGAGGGCCCGAAAGCCGGTACTGCAATGCGGCGCCGGATGCGGTGTCAGACTTCGGTCAGCGCGGCTTTGGTGCGGGCTTTCCTTTTTGGGACTGGGGATTCGTTTTCGGGGGTGCGGGCTTCGAACCGCAGCGGGGAAGGATGAACACGACGATGATGAGAATGACAGCCGCGGCCGCGATGATGATGGGCTTGTGGTTTTTGGCACCAGCGCCCGGGGTCTTGCGCAGAGGGGGTGTGGGGGGCTTGCGCTGAGCGGGAACTGCCGCTGCGGCTGGGGCGGGGGCCGCGGTGGGGCGCTTCGGTTTATTGGCGGCCACATGAGGGCCGGCGGCGATGGGGATGGTGCTGGAGGTGGCGTTTCGCGCGCCGTGCTGAGGCGTGGGCAGCACGACCGGGGCGGAGAGCGGCTGCTGGAGGAAGGGAGCGGGCGGGGTGGAGGTGGGAGCCTGGGGGGCGGGCTCGGAGCGCGGCGGGAGATCGGGGGCTTCGCGACGCTGAAACAATTCACGGGCGGCCGCGGCCTTGCGCGGACGCTGCTCGGGATCGACGGCCATGAGGTGCATGACCCAGGCGCTCATCCAGCCGGGGACGTGGGGGGCGAGTTTTTGCAGCGGGGCGAGATCGTGGCCGAGGTGCTTGAGGCGCAGCTCTTTTAACACGCGGCCGTCAAACGGCGGCCTGGCGGTGAGGGCTTCGTAGAGGATGCAGCCGAGGGCGTAAACGTCTGTGCGGCGGCGGGTGGTGCCATCCTGCCATTGCTCAGGGGCGGTGCAGCGGTAGGCGCGGATCTGCTCCTCCTTGCTGTCATTGCGTCCGGCAAAACCCTGGCCAAAGCCGTGCAGGGTGACTTTCCACTCCTCGGCGGAGCTGCCGGAAATGCGGACGTAGTCCGGGCGGAGGCTGCCGTGGACGATGGCCTCCTCGTGGAGGGCGGAGAGGGCCTCCAGGAGCTGGGAGGCGACGGCTTCAAACTCCTTCTCCGTGAGGGGGCCGCGCTCCAGGATGGCGCTGAGGGTCTCGCCGGGCAGGGAGCCGGCGACGATGGTGTAGAAGCCGTCCTTGTCCGCGCCGAAGTCGATGAGGCGGTCGAGGTGGGGATTTTGCAGGGGGGCGAGCTGGCGGAAGAGTTCCTGGAGGCCGTCGATTTCCTCCTGCTTGGTGGTTTTGAAGCGGCGCAGGCGGAGTTCGTCGCCGCGCTTGTTGTCGCGTACGAGGAGGAGCTTGCTGGCGGTGTCCTCTTCAAGAGGACGCAGGATTTCAAAACGGGAGGACATTCGGTAAAGCTGGCCCGTTCCATTGAATCCCGCAAGCTTCTTGCCACATCCATTGTTTGCAGGCTACAGTACCCCTTCAACCATCCTGAATGGACGATTTTCTCGTCATTGACCACGTTTCCAAGTCCTTCGGCGCCCAGCGCGCCGTGGATGATGTGTCGTTGACGGTGGGGAAGGGGGAGGCGTTTTCGCTGCTGGGGCCGAGCGGGTGCGGGAAGACGACGCTGCTGCGGATGATCGCGGGATTTGAGCGGCCGGACGGGGGGCGGATCCTGGTGGGGGGGCAGGACATCACGGCGCTGCCGCCTGAGCTGCGGCCGGTGAACACGGTGTTTCAAAACTACGCGCTGTTTCCGCACCTGAGCGTGTGGGAGAACGTGGCCTTTGGGCTGCGGATGAGCCGGAGGCCGCGGGAGGAGATACGCAGCGGGGTGGACCGGATGCTGGAGCTGGTGAGGCTGAGCGAGCATGCGCGGAAGAAGCCGGCGCAGCTCAGCGGCGGGCAGCGGCAGCGGGTGGCGATCGCCCGGGCGCTGGTGAACCGGCCGCAGGTGCTGCTGCTGGACGAGCCCCTGGCGGCGCTGGACCTGAAGCTGCGGCAGCACATGCTGATGGAGCTGAACACGATCCATGAGCAGGTGGGGACGACGTTTATCTACGTGACGCATGACCAGGGGGAGGCGATGAGCCTGAGCGACCGGATAGCGGTGATGAACGCGGGGAAGGTGGAGCAGGTGGACTCGCCGGAGCACCTGTATGAGACGCCGCGGAGCAGCTTTGTGGCGACCTTCATTGGCGATGCGAATTTTTTCACGGGAGTGGCGGTGGAGCTGCAGCATGAGGGGTATGTGCGGGTGATGATCGACGGGCTGGGAAGTCCGCTGGTGCTGAGCAACGGGGCGGTGGCGTCGAACCAGAAGGTGACGCTGATGGTGAGGCCGGAGAAGATCAGCCTGACGCTGAAGCGGCCGCCGAGCGGGGAGCGGGTGAACGCCTTTCCGGGGGTGGTGGAGGACATGGCGTATTTCGGTTCGCACACACGGTACCGGATTCGCGCGGGGGAGCATTCGGTGCTGGCGCAGGTGCAGCGCAGCCGCTTCAGCGGCGGAGAGATTGACCCCGCGCCCGGCGCGGAGGTGTGGATGAGTTTTCACCCTGACGAGGGCCGGGTGGTGCGGCTGGAGGGGGCGGCATGAAGAGCGGGGGGGAGCCTTCCAAGCAATGGCTGGTGACGCTGCCGTCCCTGGCATGGCTGATGGTGTTTTTTGTGGTGCCGGCGGTGCTGGTGTTTGTCACCGCGTTTCGTCCGGCGGATCTGCAGGGCGGGGTGGGACCGGGATGGACGCTGGCGACGCTGGAGGAGCTGCGGGATCCGGTGTACCCGCCCATTTTGTGGCGCACCTTCTGGCTCAGCGGACTGACGACGGCGGCGTGCCTGGCGCTGGCGCTGCCGATGGCGTTTCAGATGGCGCGGGTGGGGCCGCGCCTGCGGCAGGCGCTGCTGCTGCTGGTGATCATCCCGTTTTTGTCGAACTTTTTGATCCGCATCTTTGCGTGGAAATCGCTGCTGCATCCGGAGGGGCCGCTGACGAAGATGCTGGTGGCGCTGCATGTGGTGCCAGAAAATGCCATGCTGCTGAACCACGCGGGTACGGTGCTGCTGGTGCTGGTGTACACGCAGCTTCCGTTTGCCATTCTGCCGCTGTATGCGGCGGCGGAGAAGTTTGACTTTGGCCTGCTGGACGCGGCGCGGGATCTCGGGGCGGGGCCGTGGGCTGCGTTTTCAAAGGTGTTTGTGCCCGGGGTGCGGCGGGGGCTCATTTCCGCGGGGGTGATGGTGTTTGTGTGCTGCCTGGGGCAGTATGTCATTCCGCAGATGGTCGGCGGCGCCTCGGATGAAATGCTGGGGAGCAAGATCGCGCAGCGGGTGTTTTCAGACCGGAACCTGCCGCATGCCAGCGCGCTGGCGGCAGGGCTGATGCTCGCAGTGCTGGCGCCGATGCTGATGGTGGCGCTGTGGCAGCGGTTTGGACGAAAGGAGGAGGCGGCATGAAGCGCTCGCGCGTGCCCGCGTTCATCACGGCGGGGGTGATTCTGTTTTTGTTCGCGCCGCTGGTGGTGCTGGTGGTGAACTCCTTCAATGCATCGCGGTTTGGCGGCGAGTGGGAAGGGTTTACGTGGAACTGGTATGAGAAGCTGTGGGCGGCGGGAGAGGTGTGGGCGTCACTGTGGATCACCCTCAAGATCGCGGTGTCAGCCTCGCTGGCGGCGATGGTGCTGGGCACGCTGGCGGCGTATTCGCTGCACCGGTTCCGGTCGTGGCTGCAGAACGTGCATCACATGCTGATCACGCTGCCGCTGGTGATGCCGGACATTTTGATGGGGATGTCGCTGCTGGCGCTGTTTGTACTGACGGGGGTGGAGACGGGACTGCTGACGATCTGGATCGCGCATGTGACGTTTTGCCTGAGCTTTGTGACAATGGTGGTGCTGGGACGGCTGCAGGACTTTGACTTCACGCTGCTGGACGCCGCGCGTGACCTGGGGGCAACACGGGGGCAGGCGGTGAAGAAGGTGCTGCTGCCACTGCTGCTGCCCGGGGTTCTGGCGGGCGGGCTGCTGGCCTTCACGCTTTCGATTGATGATTACGTGATCACGTTCTTTGTATCCGGGCCGGGAACAACCACGCTGCCACTGCGGGTGGCCAGCATGATGAAGACCAGCCGAAGCCTGCCGATGATCAACGCCCTGAGCACCCTGCTGATCGCCAGCACATTTCTTTTTGCCGCCCTCAGCTCCCGCCTGCAACGCCGCGCATGAACTCCTTTCTCAGAGCCCTGGCCGATTTCATGGAGCCCGTGGGGGTTCTCTGGCTGCTGCTTTCAGCCATGCTGGGGCTCATGCTCCGGCGGCGGCAATGGCGGGCGGCGGCGCTGCCCGCGGCTGCGTGGCTGCTGCTGACGCTCACCGCGGCTTCTCCTTTGTCGGACGCCTTGATGGGATGCCTGGAATCCCGGTGGCCGCCGGTGGAGGTGGAAAAGCTGCCGGAGTGCGACGCGATCGTGGTGCTGGGTGGAGGCATGGACCCCTCATGGCGTGAGCCGGCAGGCATTCACCTGAAAGGAGGAGCGGACCGGCTTTTTACCGGGCTGCTGCTGGCGAGACAGCACAAGGGCAGGGTGATGGTCATCGGCGGAGGGAGCTTTGAAACGGCGACGAGCAGCGAGGCCGAAGCGGACGGCGCGAAGCGCTGGGTGGAGTCGTGGGGGCTTTCGCCCGTGCCGGTGGAAAGCCTGGGCCACTGCCTGGACACGCATGACGAGGCGGTCAAAGTGTCCGCGATGGCGGCCAAAAACGGCTGGAAGCGCGTTGCTGTGGTGACGTCCGCCTTTCACATGACGCGGACGAAGGCGGTCTTTGAAAAAGCGGGGGTGTCCGTGGTGCCGGTGCCGTGCAATTACATCAGCACGATGATGAGAAACCAGAAGGTGAAGTGGCTGCATGTGCCCAATGCCGCGGATCTGGCCAGCTTTGAGGCGTGGATGCATGAGGTGATCGGATGGTGGGCCTATCGTCTGCACGGGTGGATTTAAGGGCCGGCACGGAATCAGGAGCGGAGATGATTTTCGCGCTTCACCTCGCTGCAAGGCACGCCATGATGCGGGCATGACCCGTGAAGACGCCGCCACCCTCTTTGAACGCATCGCCCTCCTGCTTGAGCTGAAGGGGGAAAACACCTTCAAGGTGCGTGCGTACCGGACGGGCGCGGAGATCGTGGAAAGCTACAGCGGGGACATCATGCAGATGGCGGCGGAGAACAAGCTGGCGGGCATCAAGGGCCTGGGCGAGGCGCTGCGGGACAAGCTGCATGAGATGGCGACCACTGGGCGGCTGGAGTTTTATGAGAAGCTGAAGGCGGAGTTTCCGGACACGCTGTTTGAGCTTTTCAACCTGCAGGGCCTCGGGCCGAAGAAGGTGGCGGCGCTGCATGCGGAGCTGGGCGTGTCCTCCATCGCGGATCTCAAGCGAGCGTGCGAGAGCGGAGAGGCGGCGAAGCTGGCGGGTTTTGGCGGCAAGACGGTGGAGAAGATTCTGGAGAGCATCGCCTTCCGTGAGCAGCATGCTTCGGAGTTTCGCCAGGACCAGGCGCACCCGCTGGTGCAGGAGATTCTGGAGGCGCTGCGACAGCACCCCAATGTCTCGCATGCGGAGGTTTGCGGCAGCTTCCGGCGCGGCAAGGAGACGGTGCATGATCTGGACTTTCTGGTGTCCACGCGAAAGCCGGAGGAGGTGATCGAAGCTTTTGTGAAACTGCCGCTGGTGGTGGATGTGATTGCCAAAGGACCGACGAAGGCGAGCGTGCATGTGACGCACGGTTTGCAGTGCGATCTGCGCGCCGTTTCATCCAAAGAGTTCCCGTTTGCGCTGGCCTATTTCACGGGGAGCAAGGAGCACAATGTGGCGATACGGCAGCGGGCGCTGGCGCGCGGGTGGTCGCTCAATGAGTATGGCTTTACTGCGGAACGGGATGATGCGCCGGTCATCCCGCCGGTCCATGATGAGGCGGAGCTGTATCGGGCGCTGGATCTCGATTTCATCGACCCTGAGCTGCGCGAGAACAAAGGGGAGATCGATGCGGCGGAGCATGGCGGGCTGCCGCGGCTGATTCAGCTGGAGAATCTGCGGGGTGTTTTTCATAACCATACGACGGCGAGCGATGGTGGTGCGACGCTGCGCGAGATGGCGGATGCTGCATCAAGGCGCTGAACGAAGAGATGAGGGAAGAGGGCTTCCGTATCTTTGCGGGCAGCGAGGTGGACATTTTGAAGGATGGCAGCCTGGACTTCAGCGATGAGGTGATGGCGCAGCTCGACTACGTGGTGGCTTCGGTGCACAACGTCTTCAACCTGCCGGAGGCGGAGATGACGAAGAGGATCATCCGTGCGATTGAAAATCCGCATGTGACGATGCTGGGGCACGTGACGGGGCGGCTGCTGCTGCAGCGCCCGGCTTACAATGTGAACATCGCGGCGGTGATCGATGCGGCGGCGGAGACTGGGACGATCATCGAGCTGAATGCGAGCGCGTGGCGTCTGGACATGGACTGGCGCTGGTGGCGGCTGGCGAAGGAGAAGGGGGTGAAGTGCAGCATCAATCCGGATGCACACAGCACGCACGGGCTGCAGGCGGTGATCTATGGGATCAAGGCGGCACGGAAGGGATGGCTGACGCGGCAGGATGTGGTGAACAGCCTGCCGCTGGGGGAGATTGAGGAGGTGCTGAGAGCGAAGCGCGGCAGAAAAGCGGAGGACTGAAAATTGGGAACTGAAAGGTGAAAACTGAAAATTGACTGACGCCAGGCGCAGTTGAAAATGAGCCTGGCGGGAGGTGCTTTATTGAGCGCCGGTGCTGAGGTTTTGGCGAGGCGGCGAATGGTGAGATGAAAGAGATGGGTGATGGCGGAAGAGGAGCGCGGCGGGACGCGTTGCAGACGCTGCTGGAACCCGTCGTGGTTTTGAGGGATGATGGGTTTGCTTAACCGGATTTCGCGTGAGAGACCCAGGGCTTGCTCGTTCCTCGCGGCGCCCTGGGCTGAATCCGTCGCCCCTTTGGGGCTGGTGAAAGTTTGGGCGAAGAGAATCGACTCGTTTTCAACAGATCGTGGTATGAGAAGGCGTCAGGCGCTTTGGGCGATGTTTGGGAAAAGTGGACGCTGGGCATTCCAGAGTGAGCTAAAGCGCACGAGTACTTTTCTTGGAGCGTCTTACTTTGCTGAGGCGTCGAGAAAATCGCAGACGGCGGCGGCCATGACGGCGACGCCGGTTTTGATGCTTTCTTCGTCGCAGTCGTACATGGGGGTGTGGCCGCCGTAGGTGAAACCTTTTTCCTCGTTGGCGACGCCGAGGCGGAAGTAGAAGCCAGGGACGACCTGGGCGAAGAAGCTGAAGTCTTCGCCGCCCATGCCGGGAATGAGCTGGATGACGTTCTTCTCGCCGACGATGCGTTTAAAGACGGGCAGGGTGGCATCGACGAGCTTCTGATCGTTGTGAATGCTGGGGTAGGTTTTGCGGTACTCCATTTCATAGGTGGCGCCGTGGGCTTCGGTGATGCCTTTGAGGATGCGTTCCATCTGCTTGATGATGCCGTCACGGAAGGCGGCATCGTAGGTGCGGACGGTGCCGCCGAGCTCGACTTTTTCCGCGACGATGTTTTCGCGGTCGCCGCCGCTGATGGTGCCGATGCTGATGACGAGGGGCTGGCGCGTGTTGGTCTGGCGGCTCTTGATCATCTGCAGGGCCATGATGGCCTCGGCAGAGATGGCGATGGCGTCCACGCCTTTGTGCGGCGAGGAGCCGTGAGCCATCTTGCCGTGAATGGTGATGTGGAAGCGGTCGCTGTTCGCATTATCAATGAGCGGGGTGTAGCCGATCTGCCCGGCCTTGAGGTAATGCGCCTGATCATCGGTGGTGCTGGCGGGCTGCACGAGGGCGGTGGTGTGCAGGCCAAAGACGGCGGCAGGTTTTGGGTTTTCCATCGCTCCTTCAGCGACCATGAGCTTGGCGCCCCAGTCGCCTTTGAAGGTGGCGGGCATGGCCTCCTCCGCAGGCTGGAAGAGAAACTTCACGCTGCCTTTTATCTGATCGCGGTGCTTGGAGAGAAGCTCCGCCACACCGAGCGCGCAGGTGACGTGGACATCGTGACCGCAGGCGTGCATGACGCCGGGATTCTGCGAGCGGTAGGGCGTGCTGCGCAGTTCCTTGATGGGAAGGGCGTCCATGTCCGCGCGCACGGCCACGCAGGGGCCGTCCTGCATGCCTTTGAGCAGGGCGACGACTCCGTGCTTGGCCACACCGGTTTTGATGTCGGTGAAGCCGAGTTCCTTGAGGCGGTCAGCCACGAGCTTTGACGTGCGGACCTCTTCATTGGGAAGCTCCGGGTGCATGTGGATGTCGCGCCGGATCTCGACGAGGTGAGGGAACATCTCCTCGATGCTCTTTTTGAAAACGGCGTCGCGAGTTTCCGTGGCGGCGGCGGAGGAGATGAGTGCGAGCAGGGCAAGGTATTTCATGGCACGGGAGGTTTCACGTGGAAGGCAAGCGGAAGACAGAACTGCAATGCGGTATTACCTCTGAGCGACGCCCGCGGTGATTTCCTTGGCATTGGTCCGCAGGATTTCGATGCCGTTGAGGATGGGGGCGCAGTCGGGGGAGGCGGGAATGAGCTCCACCACGAGATTGTCAGTGGCGGGGATGTTTTCAAACTGCTCCACGATGGCGCCTTTGCGCGTGGCGGGGTCGAAGGCCTTGAGCACGGTTTTGCCGCCGAGCTTGATGTCGAAGACGCGCTGGCCGGGCTGGTCCTCCGCCATGGCGGCAAACATGAGCTTCACGGTGTAGGTGGCGGGCGGCTGGCCTTTGGCGAGGACGGGGATTTCGAGCTTGGTGATTCCACGCAGACCGCTGGTGAAGATCCAGGGCGTGTCATGGCCTGAGATGGAGTGGCTCTCAGAGCTGAAGGCAAAAGCTCCGCCGCTTTTGCTGGTGTATTGAGGTTTGAAATCGAGCGGCAGGTCGATGCCCGCACGGCTGGCAGGGCGAGGGTAGCCGAGCCAGAGCTTGCCGTGGGCATCGCGGCGGTCGCCGGGGGCTCCCAGATTCAAGGCCATGTGCTGCACGGGCAGGGAGGGACCTTCAGCGCTGTACACGCCCCAGTTCATGCGGTCCTCGCGAGGCTCAAACACGACCGTACTGGCGATGGAGAAGAGGCAGACGCAACCGGCGCTGGCCTCGGGAATCATGACAAGGCCGTTGGCGGGGATGGTGTTGATCCAGCAGCCGAGGCGATGGCCGGCGAAATGCTCGGTGCCGCTGTCCGTATCGCGATCATAGAAGGCGGTGAACTTGGAGCGGAAGAACATCATGTTTGGCGTGGCAGAGATGGCGCCGCAGTGGTGGCCGGGGCGGGCAAACATCCAGGCGGACTCTTCGCCAGTGAGGGGATGCTTGCGCGTTTTTTGCGTGCCGGTGTAGAGATCGTAGCTCCAAGGTTCGGCGATGATTTCATTGTCCACGACAACGGGGCGGTGGCGGTAGTTGGCGTCCTTGGCCCAGAGCTTGTCGCCCTTGTTGGCATCCAGCACGACGAGGCGGCGGCGTTTGAACTCACCGCTGAGGAACTGCTCCCAGTAGTGGCCGTTGGCATTGGCGCCGCCGAGCACGAGGTGGCCGTTGTGATACATGAGCGTCAGTGCGCCGCCGCCGATGCCGATCTCGCTGCAGTCGGTGACATCCACGGGCTTGGCCCACTGCTGCTCGCCGGTGGCGGCATTCAGCGCCACGGCCATGCGCAGGTCGTGATTCTTCTGACGATCCTCGGCGAGTTCACGCTCCTTGCCGGTGAGCTTGGCGAGGTCGGTCTTGTCCTGCGCGAGCATGAGTGCGCGCTGCTCGGGGGTGAGCGAGGCATCGATGAAGAAGAGGCGGCCGTCTCCGAGGGCGATGCTGACGTGGGAGATGTGCTTGCCCTGATGCGTCCATTTCAGCGCGCCGGTTTTCACATCGTAGGCAAAGATGCGGTCGGTGGAGATGGAGCCGGTTTTGCCACGGCGTGCGACCTCCGAGGCCTTCTCCACGCGCTCGGTTTCGGTGCCGTAGAGAAGGCCATCTTGAACGGCGATGTAGCCCCACTGCAGGTCTTTCTTGCTGCCCGCACCGGGGATTTTCAATGTGCGCACGATCTTGCCGGTGGCGGCATCAAACTGGATGCACTCGTCCTCGATGAGCATGAAGAGGTAGTCATCGGTCGCGGCCATGTTGCCGGGTTCGCGGGCATTGTAAACGCCGATGCGCATGGCGCCGGGGTTCATGGTCTCCCAGAGGAACTGGCCGTTGTAGGCGTCATAGGCCATCACGCTGTCCTCCCCCTGCACAAAGAGGCGGCCGTTCACCGAGACGGGCCCCACCGCTCCATCGTGACGGTTGACGACCTTGCCCGGGCCTGGGTCGCCATACCAGAGCACGCTGAGGCCGCCTTTGATGCGGTGGTCGTCAGTGCTGGAAGTGTTCGCCGCATTGCCATACTGGTGAGACCAGGAGCTGGCGCCGGGCAGGGTGGCGCGAGTAAGCACGCTCCAGCCGCCGGCGGTTGTGAGGCTGGCTTTTTCATCCGTCAGTTTTGTTTCAGCCAGCCAGGCGGTGGTCTTCGGTGTGGCCTTGAAGCAGAACTTGCCGCCAACGGGCTTCAGATGCATGGCGACATCGGCAGGAATGCCGACAGGCTCCAGGCTGTCGCTGACGATCAGGTTGGCGCAGTAGTTTGAAAACGGCATCACCGCGAGGTCGAGATGGTCCACGGTGATGCGCGGGCCGTAGAGTCCGGTGGGCAGCAGCGCCTGGCGCGTGGCGGCGACCTTCTTTTCATCGGCATCCACACCGAAAATCACGAGGTCGGAGCGCTTGGCGAGTTCATAGGCGAGGCGGCCCTGGTCATTCCCGAGGACGATGCAGAAGCCTTTGGTGACGCCGGTTTGTTTCAGGATGGCCTCCGCAGCTTCAGCGTGGGCTTTGTCGGAGGGAAATTCATTCGGCTTTTTCTCAGCGAGCACTTCGGCTGGCTTTTGACCGAAGACGTAAACGCGGCCGGTGGTGGTGCTGACGACGAGATGTCCGTCTGAAGCAGCGAGGCCGCGCGCCTCGCCCTCCACGGCGGACTTCCAGACCTGTTTGCCGGTTTCGGCATCGATGGCGATCACTTCGCCCTTGCCGCCTGCGATGACGGTTTTTCCAGCGATGATCAATGCGGACTGATGCGGTGTCTCAAGCGTCCACTTCACGCCGGCATCGGTGAGGGTGGCAAGCTCGGCCTTGTGCTTCGCGATCTCATCCTGCTTGGCCTTGTAGGCGATGCGAAGAGGCTCGTATTTTTCGGCGATGGCGGCGAGCTCGGCCTGGGCCTTGGCAAAGGCCTTGGGGTCGTCCTTGGCCTTGCGGGCGGCGCTTTCGGCGGCCTGCAGTTTTTTGGCCGCGGCGACTGCGGGATCCTTTTTCAATGCGGCCCCGATCTTGGCGATGGCTGCCTCGTGGCCGTGGCGGATGCGCGTGCCCTCGGCATGCTTCGAGCGGTCCACAGCGATGATTTTGGAACCGTTGGCCATGTAGCCCATGTCTCCGGCCAGGGTCATCTGGGTGCCTGCGAACCAGGCGTAGCCGGCTTTCTGCTTCTCCTGATCGAGCGCCAGGATGTGGTGCTCGCCCACGGCGTAGATTTGATCATCGGCGAGGAATGCCTGGGTGCCGCCGATGGGGCCGCCGGCATCGCTGCGCCAGCCGGGTTCAGGTTTGACGATGAGCTCGCCGGTTTTGCGATCGATGGAGACTGCGAGTGATCTGCCGGAGGGGACGAAGAGGATGTCCTTCGTGGCGAGGAGGTAGCCCTGCGGCGAGAGGTCGTTGCGGCCGGCGTCCTTCTCGCTGATTGCGTCATTCTTCCAGATGATCTTTCCGGTGGCCGCCTCGACGGCGTAGAGGAAGACTTTTTCATGCGGAAACACGCCAGCGCCGAAGTAGGCGATGCCGTCATCGATGAGCAAACCGGTGCGCACGGGCCAGCGCGAGATCATGCGGCCGCGGGCCAGGATGCGCTCGTCATGCGGGCCGGCGCGGAGCTTCCACACCACCTTCCCAGATTTCGCGTCCAGGCAGTAGGCATGGCCGTCATCGGAGCCGACATAGACTTTTCCGTCTGCGATGGCGGGTGCCAAACGCACGGGGCCATTGGTGAAGAAGGACCACTCGTCCCGGCCGGTGGCGAGGTCACGGCAGATCACGCGGCCATCGACGGAGGAGCCAAAGAAGATCTTCCCGCCGCTGATGGCGACGTGAAACACCTCATCAAAGCGGATGCGGTTCAGCGTGACGTGATTTTCAAAGACGCGACCGTCCTCGCCCGCCCAGGCCATCTGCGGAGGGGTGGGGGATTCAAAGGTCCAGGCGGAGTGCAGCGGCAGCGAGAGATCTTCGGTGGTGGCGCCGACACGGGAGGCATCGTGAAGGTAGGTCGGCCAGTCGGCGCGGGCGGTGGAAAGGAGAGCGAGGAGAAAGAGAAGCGGACGCATGATCGCACTAAAACGCGGGTGGGATGCGAATTCATCCAAAGTCCCGCGTATTGTGCGGGTGCCCATGCTGCGCCGTCTTGCTCTTATCCTTCTTTTTTCCGCGACCGCCGCGCTGGCCTGCTCCGTGCCAGTGTTTCGATATGCACTGGAGCATTGGGCGGCGGATCCGTACCGGGTCACGCTGCCGCATGGGGTGACGCTGGAGGGGAACTTCAAGGTCACGGTGGGAACTGAGCGGCGGATCGAGCTGCGGCAGCCGCTGATGATGCGGAACGATGAGGTGATCTGGTCGGCGGAGTACTCGGAGGCCAATGCGAAGCTGCTGGTGGATTCACCGGCGCGCCAGCAGATCGCGGAGCGGCTGGGCAATGGAGAAAGCGCGGTGTGGGTGCTGCTGGAGAGCGGCGATGCGGCGAAGGATGCCGAGGCCGCACGCTTTCTGGACGAGCGCCTGGAATACCTGAGCAACGTGATGGAGCTGCCGAAGCTGGACCAGCAGGACGTGAAGAACGGACTGGTCTCGATCCCTGATGAAGGGCTGCGACTGGCCTTTTCGACACTGCGGCTGAAACGCGATGAACCGGCCGAGAGCGCCTTCATCGCGATGCTGCTGGCGAGCGAGCCGGACCTGCGCAGCCTGAAGGAGCCGATCGCGTTTCCCATTTTCGGTCAGGGGCGCGTGCTCTATGCACTGGTGGGCAAAGGAATCAAGGTGGAGACGGTGGACCGTGCCGCACAGTTTCTCATCGGCTCCTGCTCATGCCAGGTGAAGGAGCAGAATCCCGGCGTGGATCTGGTGATGGCGACGGACTGGAAAGCGATGGTGAAGGCGCAGGCGATGCCTGGCCAGCAACTGCCGGAGCTGAGCCAGATCGCCGATCTTCTGCCGCAGACGGTGAGAATCGGAGCGGAGCCTGTGCCCGAGCCCGAGCCTGTGCGTGACAGGTCTCGTTTGTACTGGGGCGGCGGACTGGGGCTGGTGGCCCTGATCCTGGCGCTGTGGTGGTTCAGGGCTGGGCGGAATTGAGATCGAGGCCGAGCTTTTTGAGCTCCCATTCCTGCGCGGGCCAGTTGATCTCGGTGGTGGTGCCGACGGGTTTTTCGTTGGCGAAGATGCCGGCGGAAAGCGGGCGGATGCGGCGGTGCGTGGCGTGTTTGTCCACGAGCGGCATGCCCTGGGTTTTGGGGGAGGGATTTTGCGCGGCCTTTTCCTCCTCCTGCCAGACGGTGGCGAGCTGATGCAGGGCGACGATGCGGTACCAGTGCCAGGGCTGCTCGCAGACGACATTGTCGCGGCACCAGCGCCAGCTGGCGAAGCGCTCCAGCTCCGCGGGGCGGACGAGGAAGCAGCGGACGCATTTGCGGCGGACGACCTGGCGGTCCTCGCAGGTCATGGCAAAGAGCCAGGTCTCGCGCGGGAAGGGCGTGATGGCGAGGTGGCCGGCGATGTGGTTGAAGGCGTCATTGAGGACTTCAAAGCCGAGGACGCCTTCGGTGCGGAGCACGGGCTTGCGCAGGGTGGTGATGTCGGCGAGTTCGCGGACGATTTTGCGCGCGGCGGGATTGTCGTAGAGATCATTCACCGTGGTGCTGGGCATGAGATTGCGGAAGAGGAGCGTGTATTTGTCCGAGCCGGGCACGGGGACGAGGAAGTGGGCCTGGAAGAGCACGTCATCGGAGTCGCCACGGCGGAGGCGGTCCAGCGCCTTCAGATGACGGCGGAAGAGGAGGAACCAGCTGGCGAAGAAGCCGAGGAGGAAGCCGATGAACTTTCCGGTGATCTCCGGGACGACACGGTTCCATTCCAGATGGCGCAGCCAGTCCGCCACCGTCTGCGCATTCAGACTGCCGATCCATTGGGTGAACTGATCGTAGAGATTCATGGAGAAGAGGTGACGGAGACGCGGGGGCGGAAAGCGCGGAGGCTAGAGGTAAAACATTCTTTGGCAAGGCGTGAACACACATTCAAAAGCACCCGCATCCTGATGATCAGGAAATGGAAACAACCTGTGGCAAACCATGGACATGCGCACGCGTGCAGCTAATCTGGTGCCACATGCGAAACGTGATTTCATTTCTCTCCCTCGTCCTTGTGCTCGTGGCCTTTTCCCAAGGCAGCGTGCAGGCGCAGGACAAGCCGATGAGCCGCGCGGAGGCGAAGGCTGCGTTTGAAAAAGCCGACCGTGCGTTGAACGAGGCGTGGGCGGTGGCCAAGCAGAAGCTGCCGGAGGGGGACTTTAACAAGCTGAAGGAGGACCAGCGGGCGTGGGTGGAGTATCGCGACTACCTGGCGCGCTCGCCGATGTACACCGGTGCGGATGGGCAGGGCGAGCTGGCGCTGGATGCGCCGGAGTATCTGGAAGCGGCGGCAGGACTGGAGGAGGAGCGCACCACCTGGCTGAAGGGACTGACCCACGAATGGAAGGACGAGACGCTGACGGGGCTGTGGACGGACAGCTATGGTGGAAGCATCGAGATCGTGGAGCGGGAGGGGCATCTGCACTTTGTCATTCAGT
This sequence comes from Prosthecobacter sp., assembly GCF_044227185.1. Taxonomy (GTDB): domain Bacteria; phylum Verrucomicrobiota; class Verrucomicrobiia; order Verrucomicrobiales; family Verrucomicrobiaceae; genus Prosthecobacter. Next base: position 15,114 of record NZ_JBGAFO010000021.1, read on the forward strand.
GCGTGCGCGGGCCCACCTCGCATGTGGGCGGGCTGGCGGGCATTGCGGTGTGGAATTCCACCATCGGCTGGTTCAGCGACAAAGGGCGCGAGAAGGACAAGACCGACGAAACGAATCTGAGCTTTGTGCTGACCGACAAAAGGCTGGAGATCAACGGGGCCAATACCGGCTACTACCACGGCGCACGCGCGTATTTCAACGGCAGCTACGTCAAGGTGAAGGCGCTGGATGCGAAGGCCCAGGCCAAGGTGGTCAAGGCCGCGAAGGCTGGCGAGGTGCCGGAAGAGTAACCTTTCATCACGAATTCATTCTTATCATGCACGCCGCAGGTCCGAAAAATCCGCTTCATGGCATCACGCTGCAAATGATGGTGACGCAGCTCGTGGAGCACTATGGCTGGGAGATGCTGGGGAGGATGATCCCGATCAACTGCTTCAACTGGCACCCGAGCATCAAGTCGAGCCTGACGTTTTTGAGGAGGACGCCGTGGGCGCGGGCGAAGGTGGAGGCGCTGTATTTGGATTCGCTGCCGGATATGAAGGCGGCGAAGGAGGGGGAGGCGCCAGAGGGGGAGACGAAATCGGAAGGGACTGAAAACTGAGAACTGAAAACTGGGAATTGGAAATTGTCTGAAGGGGTGCGCGTCCGCTTTTGAAGGAGCGGGGATGATCGGCCTGACGGTAAAGCTCGTGGGGGTCGGAGACCCCCACTCCTTGTTTAGAGGCGCTCGACGTGCTTGAGGTGCTCGGGCGGGGGATTGTCGGCATCGACGTCGTGGATCTCGACGACGCGGCCGTCGTCCATGCTGGCGATGCGGTTGGCGTGGTGGAAGATGCGGTTGTCGTGGGTGACGATGAGCACGGCGCGGTCTTTGCCGCGGGCGACGTGCTCGAAGAGTTCCATGACTACGTGGCCGTTCTTGGCATCGAGCGCGGCGGTGGGTTCGTCGCAGATGATGAGCTCGGGCTCGTGAACGAGTGCGCGTGCGATGGCGACGCGCTGCTGCTGGCCGCCGGAGAGCTGAGAGGGGCGGTGCTTGAAGCGGTCGCCAAGGCCGACCTGGGCGAGGACTTCTTTGGCGCGTTTTTCGGCCCTGCCTGAGCTCATGCCCTGGATGAGGAGCGGCACGCTGACGTTTTCCGCGCAGGTGAGGGTGGGGATGAGATTGAAGGACTGGAAGATGAAGCCAATGTGTTTCGCGCGGAAGCGCGTGATGGCGGCGGTGGACATCTTGCGCAGGTCCTGGCCGAGGACCTCCAGCTCTCCGGCGTCTGCGCGCAGGGTGCCGGCGATGATGCTGATGAGGGTGGTCTTGCCGCAGCCGGAGGGGCCGACGAGCATGGTGATGTCCCCGCGGCGCACCTCGAGCGCGATTTCCTTGAGCACCTGGAGCCGGGAGCCGCCATCGCCAAAGCTTTTGGAGATGCCCTTCACATGCGCGGCGAGCTGGGTGGGTTTGGGAGTGCTCATTCGTTCGGAATTCCTACGCGGGTTGAATGGCGGTGGTTGTGCAGGAGTTCAAGCGGGGAGTGGTGGGTGAAGCGCGGCCACCTTGTGCTGAGGTCGCTGAAACTCTGCTCGCGGGGCGGGCGTTAAGGTGTTTCTTCTTTTTCCGACCATGAAGTTTTCCACACCGACTTTTCTCTCTGCTTTTGTCATGATGTGCGCCGCAGGTTTGCAGGCGGCGCCGCCCAAGGCGCCGAAGCTTGTCGTCGCCATCCTGGTGGACCAGCTTCGCTATGATTATCTGGATCGTTTTCACTCGCAGTTTGTGGATGGGGGATTTCGGGAGCTGACGGACAAGGGGGCCTTCATGACCTTCGCCCAGTACAATTACTATCCGACGATTACGGCGCCGGGGCATGCGAGCTTTTTCAGCGGGAGCCCGCCGATGATGCACGGGGTGATCGCGAACGACTGGTTCGACAAGCGGAGCGGGGAGATGATGTACTGCGTGGAGGATGATAGTGTGAAGGGCGTGGGAACGGATGCGAAGGAAGGGCAGAGGTCGCCGCGCAACTTTATCGGGGCCACGGTGGCGGACCAGATGCGGCTGCACTGGGGCAGCAAGGTGGTGGGCATTTCGGTGAAGGATCGCGGGGCGATTTTGCCGGCGGGGAAGAAGCCGACAGGGGCATACTGGTTTGAGGCGGCTTCGGGGAATTTTATCACGAGCACCTATTACCAGAATGAACTGCCGGGATGGGTGAAGGCCTTCAATGACAGCAAGCGGCCGGATGCGTTTGTGGGGCAGACCTGGGAGCGGCTGCTGGATGCGAAGCAGTATCCGGTGCCGGATGAGGCGGCGGGAGAGGGCCACCTGGCGGGCGAGAAGGGCAGCACCTTTCCGCACAAGGTGATCAAGGAGGAGGCGGAAGGTTATGAGTCGATTCTTTCGACGCCGTTTGGCAATCAGCTTCTGATGGAGTTCGCGAAGGCGGCGATCGAGGGCGAGGGACTGGGGCAGGGGGACAAGCCGGACCTGCTGACGGTTTCATTTTCCTCCATCGACTACTGCGGGCACAAATTTGGGCCGTATTCGCAGGAGGTGCAGGACATCACGCTGCGGCTGGACCGGCAGCTGAAGGAGCTGTTTGCGTATCTGGACAAGAAGATCGGGCTGGCGAATGTGGTGATGGTGCTGACGGCGGACCACGGTGTGGCGCCCACGCCTGAAAATGCGAAGGAGCAGGGCCTGGATGGAGAACGCCCCAATGTGACGGACATGCTGGTGGAACTGCAGGGGAAGGTGGCGGAGCGCTTCGGCGCGGGTCGGTATTTTCTGTCTGCGAAGGGCAGCCTGAAGCCGAAGCTGGTGGAGGGGAACCTCTATTATGATCACGCGGTGCTGGAGACGAACAAGGTGCAGCCCGAGGCGCTGACGGCCTTCATCCGCGAATGGGCGCTTTCCAAGGAGGTGTTTCACGCGGTGTATGGCCGCGACCAGCTTCTGGAAGGCCGCGCGCCGGGCGTGATCGGCCAGCGGATTGCGAATGGATTCAACGGTGAGCGCAGCGGCGATGCGGTGCTGATTCTGAAGCCTTGGATGATTTCGGGCACGGGCAAGGCGGCGACGGGCACGACGCATGGCTCGCCGTTTTCGTATGACACGCACATCCCGATCATCTTTTACGGCGCACCGTTCAAGGCGGGAAGGTACGCGGATGAGTTTTCGATCACGGATCTCGCGCCGACGCTTTCAGCGGGGTTGGGGATTCAGGAGCCGCCGATGTGCATGGGGAAGCCGGCGGTGAGGGTGCTGAAGTAGAGGGGCGACTAATTAACAGAGGAATAGTGCAGGACATTCGTTGCGAGCAGCTCAGTCTCTTAACCGCATGCTGCCTGATTATTCCTCGCGTTATTTGTAAGTGCGCTGCGTTTGCCGCGCGCCACTGTTGAGTTTTCTAAAACGATTCATTTTTTAGGAAGCAGACAAAAACGCCCACTTTTATCTTATGAAATACCCTGGTTTTAAACTTGAGGACGTAGCCAATCTTATGACCGTTTTTCAGCCCGCGGTTCTTTTTTTGTTTTGGCTGCTAACACATAAAAAGTTTCACAGCTTCTGGCAGAAGTGGAAGAACTGGGTTGTCACTCTTTCAATCGTTGCGTCTGCAATCGGATTGTGGAAACAAGGATGGCTTGCATGGCTCGCTGCGCCAGTGAGTATACCGGTTTGGGGTGTAATACTTGCTGCCGTTCCCGTTATTTTATGCGTTGCCCTGATCATCCGAGAGATGTTCAAAAGTTCGTCCAGCGTTCCGACTTTTGAAGACTATAAATCGGATATGATTTTTGGAATCCGATGGAATTGGGTTTATCATCTGGGCCAGATCGAACCAGATCTTGTAAATGCGTTTTGCCCAAACGATACATGCCGTTGTCGCTTATCCCACAGTTGGTATCTGGATCGATCAAACTCCATATTCAATTGTCCAAACTGCGGCTTCCATCACACATTAGAAGGTGATGAACGCGAAGTACATAGGCGTGTGGCGATCGAAATTGAACGACGCGTTAACACTGGCGAATTTATAAAAGCTCTTGGCTAATTCAGGTTACCGCAAAAACCTCCCCGTCACACTCTTCTCATTCGCGGCAATCTGCTTTGGAGTACCCGTTGCAAGCACATACCCGCCTTCGGTGCCGCCGCCGGGGCCGAGGTCGATGATCCAGTCGGCGCAGCGGATGACGTCGGTGTGGTGCTCGATGACGATGAGGGTGTTGCCAGCATCGCGGAGGCGGAGGAGGACGCCGAGGAGAGTCTGGATGTCGGCGCTGTGGAGACCGGTGGTGGGCTCGTCGAGGACGTAGAGGGTGCGGCCGGTGCTGCGTTTGGCGAGCTCGGCGCTGAGCTTGATGCGCTGGGCTTCGCCACCGGAGAGGGAGGCGCCGCTCTGGCCCAGCTTGATGTAGCCGAGGCCGGTTTCTTCCAGCGTTCGCAGCTTGGGAGAGATGGTGGTGCTGCGGTCAAAGAAGCGCAGGGCTTCGGTGACGGTCATGTCGAGGACGTCGGCGATGTTCTTGCCTTTGAAGGTGATCTCCAGTGTCTCCGCGCCGTAGCGGCGGCCTTTGCAGGATTCGCAGGTGACATAGACATCGGCGAGGAAGTGCATGTCGATCTTGATGAGGCCGTCGCCTTCGCACTTCTCGCAGCGGCCGCCGGGGGTGTTGAAGCTGAAGCGTCCGGCGTCGTAGCCACGCATGCGGGCGAGCGGGAGCTGCGCGAAGAGTTCGCGGATGGGGCCGAAGGCGCCGGTGTAGGTGGCGGGATTGGAGCGGGGGCTGCGACCGATGGGGGATTGATCGATGACGACGACTTTGTCGAGGTGCTCGAGTCCGGTGATCTTTTCGTGCGCGCCGGGGATTTCCTTGGCATCGTAAAAATGGCGGCGCAGGGCGCGCATGAGGATGTCATCGACCAGGGTGGATTTGCCGCTGCCGGAGGGGCCGGTGACGCAGGTGAAGGCACCGAGGGGGAAGGCGGCGGTGACGTTGCGGAGGTTGTGCTCGGTCGCGCCGTGGATGACCAAAGAGTTCCCTGTTCGCGGTTCTCTGTTCTCGGTTAAGAGGTCTTGGGGGAGGGCGATGGCTTCGATGCGTTTTTTGCCGCTAAGGTAGCCGCCGGTGATGGAGTTTGGGTTTGCGGCGATTTGTGCGGGGCTGCCTTGGGCGGTGATTTTTCCGCCGAGGTGGCCGGCGCCGGGGCCGAGCTCGATGATGTGATCGGCGGCGCGCATGGTGGCCTCGTCGTGCTCGACGACGAGGACGGTGTTGCCGAGATCGCGCAGGCGGAGGAGGGTCTGGATGAGGCGTTCGTTGTCACGCGGGTGCAGGCCGATGCTGGGCTCGTCCAGCACGTAGAGGACGCCGGCGAGGCCTGCGCCGATTTGGGAGGCGAGACGGATGCGCTGCATCTCCCCGCCGGAGAGGGTGCCGCTTTCGCGATTAAGGGCGAGGTAGCCGAGGCCGACTTGTTCGAGGAATTCGATGCGCTTGCCGATCTCGCGCTGGAGTTCGCCGACATAGACTTTTTGCTGGTCGGTGACTTCGAGATGGCGGATCCACTCCAGCGCGTCGCGGACTTGGAGGGCGGTGAAGTCGTGGATGTTTAAATCGGTTCTCGGTTCGCTGTTCTCGGTTAGCTGTTTTCCTTTTGCGGGGGCGCTGGAGGACAACTGAGAACTGGGAACGGAGAACCGGGAACTGAGTTTGACCGCGAGCGATTCGGGCTTGAGGCGCATGCCTGCGCAGGTGGCGCAGGGCTGGGGATTCATGAGGCGGGAGAGGGCGGAGCGGAGGGCGTCGCTTTCGGCGCTTTCGTAGAGGCGGGAGATTTCGGGGAGGAGGCCTTCGAAGGGTTTGGCGAGGCTGCGTTTGTTGCCGGCTTTCTGCCAGCCGGTGCTGATGGCCTCGCTGCCCGTGCCGTGGAAGAGGGCGTGCTTGAAATCCTGCGGGAGGTCCTGGAAGGGGGTGTCGAGGGATGCGCCGAAATGTCTGGCCAGGGCCTCGACGCTTTGATTGAAGATCATCTTCACCTTCGGGTGGCGAGCCCACCAGGCTTTGATGGCACCGTCTTTGAGTGATTTCGTTTCGTCGGGGACGAGGAGGGTGGCGTCGGGTGTGGGCTTGGTGCCGGTGCCTTCACAGGCGGGGCAGGCGCCGAGGTGGGTATTGAAGGAGAAGTGCTGCGGGGTGAGGCGCTCGATGGTGTAGCCGGTGCGCGGATTCGCAAAGGCGGTGGTGTAGCTGAGAATCTCCTCGCTGCCGTCGAGATTGACGAGGAACTGCACCTCGCGGTCGTTCCAGTGCAGGGAGCTTTCGATGGCCTCCATGAGGCGCTGGCGGGAGTCGGGGCGGACGACGAGGCGGTCGATGACGATCTGCACGTTTTGCGTTTCGGCATCGTCGAGGGCAGGGGAGTCTTCGAGCTCGGCGATGGTGCCGTTTAGGCGGACGCGGACGAAGCCCTGGCGCTTGAGCTTTTCAAAGAGGGTGCGGATGTCGGCAGCACTGGCCGGGGGCTGGGGGGAGAGGACGACGACGCGGGTGCCTTCGCCGAGGGCGAGGACCTTGTCTGCAATCTCGGGCGGGGTGCTGCGGTGGAGTTTTTCGCCGGTGCCGGGGTCGTAGGGCTGACCGGCCACGGCGTAGAGGACGCGGAGGTAGTCGTAGATTTCCGTGACGGTGGCGATGGTGCTTCGCGGATTGGGGTTCGAATGAACCTGCTCGATGGCCACGGCGGGGGAGAGGCCCTCGATGAAATCGACGTCGGGCTTTTCCATCTGGCCGAGGAACTGGCGGGCGTAGGCGGAAAGGCTCTGCACGTAGCGACGCTGGCCCTCGGCGAAGAGGGTGTCGAAGGCGAGGGAGGACTTGCCGCTGCCGCTGACGCCGGTGAGCACGACGAGCTGGTGGCGCGGGATGTCCACATCGATGTTTTGGAGGTTGTGCTGCCGTGCGCCACGCACGCGGATCACGTCTTCAGGCATGTCTGCACAAAAGCCGCACAGGGGAGGGTAGATCAAGCCCAAGAAATCTCCCGGCCCGGGCGTTTTAGAATGGTGAATCAGGGCGGTTGATTTCTCCGATCCCGCCCCTAGACTCCCTTCCTGCCATGAAACCTCTCATTGTCATCATCCTGGCCATCGCCGTCGGTTACATCTCCTACGAGTATGTGTATCCGCCGCTGGCAGACGCCATGAAGTTCACCAAGCACGTGCCGAAGGTGGAGGAGCCGAAGCAGGAGATCGTGGTGGCCCCAGTGCCAAAGCCAGCCCCGAAGCCGGCACCGAAAGTGGTGGTGGCGGAGCCCAAGCCTGAGCCGAAGCCGGAAATGAAGCCGGAGGAGCCGAAACCCGAAATGCCCAAGGCTCCCGAGCCGCCGCCGGTGGACCCGAACGCCTTTGTGGCGCCTGTGTTCCCGCCCGTGGATGAACTGACCCAGAACTGGGCGGCGGTGCCGAAGGGTTTCTTCAACACGCCGAAGCAGGTGACCATGAAGAAGGACCTGGAGCTGAAGATGCAGATGGGCAAAGCCACCGCGGCCACCACCTTCAAGTCGGGCACCAAGATTTTCGTGATGGGCCAGGAAGGGCCGAACCTGGTGGTGGGCGCTTCGGCAGGGTCCCCCATGCGCGGGCTGGTGGCGATGGACGACACCGACTTCAAGGAAGTTTTCACCGCGGCCTATGAGCAGGTGAAGGTGGTGCAGACGGAAAATGCCCGCAAGGCGCATGCATACCGCCTGGCGGCGGCTGAGCGTGCCAAGAATGCTCCGCCAACCGCTGGCGGAGGCGGCGGTGGCAGCAGCAATGACAAGCCCGTCAAAGACGCTGATGGAACGTACCCGCTGCTGCTCGCCAGCATGAAGGCCGGCGAAGTGACGGAAATCAAGCCCGACAACATCAAGTCGTGGGGAGATCCGGCGCAGGAAAAGATCGATGGTACGGAATACTGGACGGTGAACGTGAAGTACGAAACGCAGACGATGTTCGGGAAGTTTGAGACCGAAGCCCAGGCCCGCATCAAAAACGGCCGGGTGGACAAGTGGGTGTACACAGGCTCGGGTGAAGTGGTGCCGTAGAGAGGCTGCAGGTTTCAAGTTTAAGGTTTCAGGTTTCAAGCTTTAGGCCGGTCCCGTGGGTGAAATGGAGTTCTTGCCGGGGTGACGGGGGTTTGCTGGCGATCCGCAGAAACCGGAATGGGGGTCGGAGACCCCCACTCCTTGGGGGCGGCGTCTCTTGACTGCTTGACCCTTTGACGTCCTGACTGCATGTCTAACGCCCCCCTCCGATGAAAATCATCCGACACACTGACTCTGACTACACGAATGCTGCTGCAGCCTTGAACCGCCGTGCGGAGGCCAGTGATGCGGTGCGGGAAGTGGTGGCGGGCGTGGTGAAGGCCGTGCGCGAGCGTGGCGATGCCGCGGTGCTGGAGCTGGTGGAAAAATTTGACGGGGCGAAGCTGACGGCGGCGCAGATGCGTGTGCCGCAGGCGGAGCTGGAGGCGGCCTGGGATGCAGCGGATGCCGCGCTGAAGAGCGCGCTGGAGTCCTCCCACCGCAATGTGGCGGCGTTTGCGAAACGCAGCCTGCGGCAGGACTGGAGCTTTCAAAACGAACAGGGCGCGACGGTGGGGGAGGTGTACCACCCCTTTGAGCGCGTGGGCTGCTATGTGCCGGGCGGTACCGCGCCGCTGGTGTCCACCTCCATCATGACGGTGGCCATTGCCGCCGCGGCGGGTGTGCCGGAGATCGTGGTGTGCACGCCCTGCGGGCGCGATGGCACGGTGAATGCCGGACTGCTGGCCGCACTGAAGCTGGCGGGCGCCACGGAGGTGTACAAAATCGGCGGGTCGCAGGCCATCGCCGCGATGGCGTTCGGCACGGAAACGATCCGGCCGGTGACGAAGATTTTTGGTCCTGGAAACAGCTATGTGGTGGAGGCGAAGCGGCAGAGCTTTGGCGTGGTGTCGATCGACCTGCTGCCGGGACCGAGCGAGGTGCTGATTCTGGCGGATAAGTCAGGGAATCCTTCCTACATCGCGGCGGACATTCTGGCGCAGGCGGAGCATGGCAAGGACAGCATGGCGGGTTTCCTGACGGATGATGCGGCGCTGCTGGAGGCCGTGGTGGCGCAGGTGGAGAAGCAGTCCAAGACGCTGAGCCGGCAGGCGCAACTGGCGCCGGTGCTGGAGAAGGGCGTCTTCCTGATGCTGGTGCCGAGCCTGGAGGAGGGAGCGCGGCTGGCGAACGAATTTGCGCCGGAGCACCTGACGCTGATCACCACGCGTGAGGAGGCGATCCTGCCGCTGATCCGCACGGCGGGCGCGATTTTCCTGGGGAACCACTCGCCGGTGGCGGTGGGGGATTTCCTGGCGGGGCCGAGCCACACGCTGCCGACGGGCGGCTCCGGGAAATCGTTCCCGGGCATCACGGCGGACATGTTTCAGCGGCGCACCAGCATCATCCGCCTGGACGCGGAGAGCTGCGCGAAGTCGGAACCGGTGGTGAAGGCGATCAGCTCAGTTGAGGGGCTTGATGCGCACGCGCATTCGGTGTCCATTCGCGGTGTATGAAACGCTGCCTCTGCCTGACCGCCCTTCTGCTCATTGCCTGCGGCAAGGAAACACCCGCGCCTGCTCCTGCGCCCGACACCAAGAAAGCGGCGGAGGCGCTGAAACCGGTGCTGCCGCCGAAGAAACTGCCGCCTGTGCCGCAGGGGAAGCTGCCGAAGATGGATCCGGAGAAGGCGAAATTCATCGCCGTGCCGAGCACGCCGCAGGACGCGCCGGACAAGAAGGCGACGAAGCCACCAGCGGGTGCCACGGCGGAGAGCAAGAGGGAGAAGCCGCCTGCCACCGCAGCGAAGAAGCCGGCGGTGCCTGCGACTGAAACGAAGAAGGCTGAGCCAGGTGCCAGTGTGCCGGTGCCGGAGACGAAGAAGGCTGTGGCCAATGAGGCGGCATTGATCAAGGCGGCGGAGGACGCCGCGCCACAGATGAAGAAGGCGGAGCCCGCCGCAGTGGTGAAAAAGGCCGCGCCTGCGACACCCGGGGCGGAGGTGAAGAAGGCCGCGCCGTCTGGCGCCGCAGGCGGCCAGTAGCGTGTGAGGTGCGGGGTTTCAAACCCTGCTTGCAGGAGCTGTGCATCGGGTACGCGGCGGTGCTTTGTGTCGCCCCTACGCGGTTCCACGGCTTTGAGAGACGGAGGTGATGCGGTTCCGTGGGTTGTCACCCACGGCTACGATTGTGCCAGCCCTCCGGGCTTTCGGAGGGTGCCTGGGTCTCGCATGGAAATGGCATGTGTTTATGCCGGGCCGCCAGAAGAGGTTTCCAAACAGGGCCTGAACCGGGCTCTTTCACGAGGGCACGCGGATCTCGAGCCACTTGCTGTGGCTGTCTGCGGGCTTCACCTGGCGGGCCATTTCCTCCAGCGCGGCGGGGACAAGGGCGAAGTCACCTGCTTTCAAGACGGTGCCGCCGACGCTGATCTCGCCGCTGGTCACGGCGAGGGTGAGGCCTTCGCCTGGAGCACCGGCAGGGCCGGGAGTGCTGCGCACTTTGACGTCGAAGTATTCGCATTTTACCAGGGTGCCGTCGGCTTCGATTTTCTGCACGCCGGGCGCGAAGTCGTTGAAGTCGATGCTCTGCATGGACTCCATGACATGGAGCGCACGGGGTTTGCCATCGAGGCCCACGCGGTTCCAGTCGAAGACGCGGTAGGTGGTGTCGCTGTTCTGCTGGATCTCGTAGATGAGGAGGCCGGCGCCGATGGCGTGGACGCGGCCGCTGGGGATGAAGAGGCAGTCTCCGGTGCGGGCGGGGATGACGTGGACGACATCCGCCACGGTGCCGTTTTGCAGGGCGGCCTCGAAGTCTGCCTGGGTGACGCCGGGCCTGAGGCCGGCGTAGATTTTCGCGCCGGGATCCGCGTGGGCGATGTACCACATCTCGGTCTTGGGTTCGCCATTCAAAGCGGTGGCCATGTGCGCGGGCGGGTGCACCTGGATGGAGAGATCATCGCAGGCGTCGAGGATCTTCATCAGCAGTGGGAAGGTGGGACTGGGGCAGGAGAGGAGGGCTTTGCCAAAGACTTCCTCGCGGTGGTTCGTCCACAGGTCGTGCAGGGAGACGCCGTCCGCGGTGATGCTGGGGGCCTCCGGGCGGTCGCACACGGTCCAGGCCTCGCCGAAGGGCGTGGTGGCGTCCGGCAGGGAGGCGCCGAGGAGGGACTGCATGCGGCGTCCACCCCAGACGCGGCTTTGGTAAATGGGTGTGAAACGAATGAGGTGATTGAATTTCATGAGATGATAATGAACCACAGCGTGCGTTGACGCTCTAGCGCGAACTCGCCAGAGTGGCCCCCTGTGAACAAAATTGAAGCCCGCTTTATTCAGTCTCTGAAGGAAATCTTACCCCCTGATAGAGTTCTTACCTCGAACGAGGATTTGGTGCCGTACAGTTTCGATGGAACAGCGGCGCTGAAGCAGCGCCCTGGCGCGGTGGTTTTTCCGCTGACCTCCGAGGAAGTCTCAGAATGTGTACACCTCGCGCGCCGGAACAACGTGCCAGTGGTGACGCGCGGCTCCGGCACGGGACTGAGCGGCGGCAGCGTGCCGCTGGAAGGCTGCCTGGTGATCTGCCTGGTGAAGATGGACAGGCTGGTGGAGGTGGACGAGAAGAACCTGACGCTGCGCGCGCAGAGCGGGGTAATCACGAAGGAAATCGATGATGCCTGCGCGAAGGTGGGGCTGTTTTATCCGCCGGACCCGGGCTCGATGAAGATCTCCACCATCGGCGGGAACGTGGCGGAAAATTCCGGCGGGCTGCGCGGGCTGAAGTATGGCGTGACGCGTGACTATGTGATGGGGATGGAAGTGGTGCTGCCGGACGGCACGCTGACTTTCCTGGGCAACAAGTGCGTGAAGGACGTGGCGGGCTACTCCATGAAGGACATCTTCATTGGCAGCGAGGGCTCGCTGGGCATCATCACGGAGGTCACTCTGAAAGTGCTGCCGCGCCCCAAGGCGCGGAAAACAATGCTGGCGCTGTATGATTCCATGGAAGATGCGGCGAAGACGATCTCGGCGATCATTGCGGCGAAGATCATTCCCTGCACGCTGGAGTTCCTGGACCGCGTGACGGTGCAGTGCGTGGAGGATTACGCGAAAATCGGCCTGCCCACGGATGTGGAGGCGCTGGTGCTGATGGAGACGGACGGGCACCCCGTTGTTGTGGACGAAGAAGCGGCGCAGATGATGGCGCTGGCGAGGGCGAATGGAGCGCGTGATGTGCGCGCCGCTGCGGATGAAGCCGAAGGCGCGAAGCTGGCCGCCGCCCGCCGCAATGCCTTCTCCGCGCTGGCCCGCGTGCGGCCCACGACGATTCTGGAAGACGTGACCGTGCCGCGCAGCGAGCTGGCGGCGATGGTGGCGTTTATTGATGCGGTGGCGAAGAAGCACCGGCTGCAGATCGGCACCTTTGGTCATCTGGGCGATGGGAACCTGCACCCGACTTTCCTGACGAATGAGCGCGATCATGAGGAGATGCACCGCATCGAGGCGGCACTGGAGGAGATCGTGGAGGAGACCATCCGCGTGGGCGGGACGGTGACGGGAGAGCACGGCGTGGGACTGGCGAAGAAGTCCTTTCTGAGGCGACAGCTCGGGGAGGGGAGCTATGAGCTGATGCGGAGCATCAAGAAGGCGCTGGACCCACAGGGGCTGCTGAATCCGGGGAAGATTTTTGATTGAGATAGTGTATTCTTTCCAGTCTTGCCGCTGCTGCGGCGAAATGGCACCTCTACATCATTATGACAATCATCTCCGACATCCTCGAACACGGCGAGGAGGACAATTCAGACATCCTGCCCGGGCGTAAAATCGAGCAGGAGATTCTGAACATTCTGGATGGAGAGACCGAAGCAAACTTGTGACGTCTGGATGGCAAACACCGGGATGATTGAAACAATCAGTATCATGATGAAAAAGATTTGTGCACTGCCATGACCGCGAATCTTCTCAAATCCATCGACTATTCCGTGCTGCAGCAGTGCATGCACTGCGGCATGTGCCTGCCGACTTGTCCCACCTATGTGGAGACGAAGAATGAGCGAAACAGCCCGCGCGGGCGCATCTCGCTGATGCGCGCGGTGGCGGACGGCGAGCTGGAGGTGACAAAGGCTCTGTCTGATGAAATGTACTACTGCCTGGGCTGCCTGGCCTGCCAGACGGCCTGCCCGGCGGGGGTGAACTATGCGGAGCTGTTTGAAACGGCGCGCGCGGAGGTGGAACAGGCGCAGGTGGATGATGGGATGGAGCGCGGCTTCTGGCGCTGGCTTTCGCTGAATGTCATTTTCATGCGGCCGCGGCTGCTGAGGTTGATCGGGCGCGTGCTGCGGGTGTATCAGAGCACGGGGCTGGACAGGCTGATGCGGAAGATGCGCTTCTTTGGGCTGATGCCGCCTTCTCTGGCGAAGCTGGAGCCGCAGACGCCGCAGATCGCGGAAAAGTTTTCGGATGAAGTCATTCTCCCGGATGAACGGCCGAAGGTGGACCGGGGCTACCGTGTGGGATTGCTCACGGGCTGCATTCAGGATCTGGCGTTTTCAAACATCAACCGCGACACGGCGGACGTGCTGCTGGCAAATGGATGCGAGGTGATCACGCCGCGCGCGCAGAGCTGCTGTGGTTCCCTGCATGCACACAATGGGGAGCTGGAGCTGGCGCGTGAGCTGGCGCGGCGGCAGATCGATGCATTCGATCTCGATTCGCTCGATGCGATCATCACCAATGCGGGCGGCTGCGGCTCGCATTTGAAAACGTATGGGCACCTGCTGCACGATGATCCTTTCTATGCGGAAAAGGCGAAGCAGTGGGACAAGAAGGTGAAGGACATCCACGAGTGGCTGGTGCAGATCCGCTTCCGCAAGCCGGAGGCTGGCGCGGGAGTGAGCGAGGTGACGTATCATGAGAGCTGCCACCTGTGCCACGGGCAGAAGGTGGTGGCGCAGCCGCGGCAGATTTTGGCGAGCATTCCGGGGCTGAAGTTCAAGGAGCTGCCGGAGTCGAACTGGTGCTGCGGCAGCGCGGGCATCTACAACATCACGCAGCCGGAGCAGAGCCAGAAGCTGCTGAAGCGGAAGGTGGAGAACCTGAGGCAGGCCGGTGCGCCGGTGGTGGCGACGAGCAATCCGGGGTGTCACCTGCAGCTCGCAAATGGTTTGCGCAGGTGCGGAAGTGCGGGGCATCCGTGTCAGGAGGTGACGCAGCCGGTGACGCTGCTGGCGCGGGCGTATCGCGCGGAGGAAGACGCATCCCAAGGAGTGGGGGTCTCCTGACCCCCACTCAAATCCAAACCGGGGGTCGGAGACCCCCGCTCCTTGTGAATTATGGAACTCGATCTTACTGGACCTTATCGGGACGATGCTTACCGAATTCTTGCCGGGCTGGTGACGCCGCGGCCCATCGCCTTGACCACGACGGTGGATCCGGAGGGGAGGGTGAATGCGGCGCCGTTCAGCTTTTTCAATGTGCTGGGGGATTCGCCGCCGATCGTGGGCATTTGTCCGGGAGACCGGTCCGAGGGAGTGCCGAAGGACACGGCGCGGAACATCCGGCTGACGCATGAGTTTGTGGTGAACCTGGTGGATGAGGCGATCATGGAGAAGATGAACCTCTGTGCGGCGACGCTGCCGCCGGGTGAGAATGAGCTGGTGCATGCGGGGCTGACGGCGCTGCCGAGCACCGCGGTGAAGCCGCCGCGCATCGCCGAAGCTCCGGCGAGCCTGGAGTGCAAAAGCCACAGCATCATCGAGATCGGCGACAACCGGCTGATCATCGGCGAGGTGCTGCGCGTGCATGTGCGCGAGGGTGTGTTTGATCCGGAGACGTGGCTGGTGCAGCCGGGGAATTACCGGCCGATCGGGCGGATGCAGAGCCCGAACTGGTACTGCTACACGCGGGAGATGTTTGAGATGAAGAGGCCGAAGTAGGAGGGCGGTAAAGCCGCAGACCTTATGCAGCGTGCGATAGCTCTGGAAGCAAGGTGATGGCAGCGTATTCTTTTGCCTTCGCGGCACGCGCCATGCGCATGTCATAATCATGCTGGAGGTTCAGCCAGAATTCAGCGCTCACTCCCAGGGCGGCTCCAAGCCGGATGGCGGTGTCCGGCGTGATGCCACGGCGGCCTTTGACGAGGTCATTGATGCGGCTGACGCTGATGCTGGTGGCTTGGGCGAGCCGGTACTGTGTGACACCGGCTGGCTCCAGGAATTCCAGAAGCAGAATCTGACCGGGATGGGCTGGTGTGAGCCTGGCCGGCTGCTTTTTGTTTTTTGTGCTCATAGGAGAATTTGGGTTGAATGTGAAAAAAACAGGCGGGTCAATGATAGTCTGTGAACATGACGTTCCGAATTTCGAGCGGTGGCTCCGAGAAGGTGAAAGTGATGCGCCATTGCGCATTGACGCGGATGCTCCAGAGCGGTTTTTGATACGCCTTGCAGTGGAGCGAAGGAACAGCCTGGAGATCAGCGATGCGGGTGGCGGCATGCAGCGTCTGCAGCTTTCGCAGGACATTCTGCTGAAGCTCAAGAGGAACGCGCCTTACCATCAGGCCATTAAAAATGGCCTCGGTGTTTTTGTCCGCGAAATGAGTGATCACCCGCAGATAATACGCAAAAACGGAAATATAACAAGCGGCAAGCTTTCGCGGCCACCCTTTCGATCACTTCTCCGGCACCCACTGAGCGGCGTCGATGATGACGTGGCCGGTGGTGCCTGCGTTGCGGATTTCGAGCCAGCCGGATTTGCCTTTTTCGAAGCGGTAGGTGCCGAGGGGGAGGAGGATGTCCTTTTCAGGGGCCTTCTTTTTCTGGTTCACGATCACCGTGTCCTCACCACCGGCGTGGTGGATGATGACGGGGACTTTTTCGGCGCGGTTGGCGAGGGCGGTGTAGGTGATGGCGACGCGGTATTTACCGGCGGCAGGGAGATCGGGGGTGAAACGGGCTTTCTGCTCGCCTTTGGCGGTGTCGCCATCGTGGCGGTAGCCCTGGCCCACATAGCCGGGGGTGGTGTGGCCTTCGGAGGTGAAGCCGGTGAGCTCGGCCTCGCTGTCGTCCACAACGATGCCGCCGAGCTTTTCCTTGGTGAGGGAGACGTGCTCTGGGACGGGCGGAGATTCGAAGTCGAGCACCTGCCCATCGGCGAGGAGTTTTTCTTTGAGCTTGGCGGCGTCGATCTGCTGCAGGTCTTTGCCGGAGTCGATGGCGATGACGGCGGCGGTGGCGGCGCTCTGACCCATAACCATGAAGACGGGCTCCATGCGGATGCTGCCGTAGGCGATGTGGGTGGCGCTGAGGCAGACGGGGACGAGGAGATTGGTGCATTCCTCGGCCTTTGGCGTGATGCTGCGATAGCTGATGGGGTAAGGGCGGGTGCCGATCTGGATATCGCCCTCGTTGCGCACGAAGCCTTCCTTGGTGATGTAGCGCTGCACGTTGTGGGAGTCCATGTTGTAGGCGCCCATGCCCACGCTGTCTTCCACGATCTCGCGGCGCTTGCAGTTCTTCTCACTCATCACATAGCCGCCGATCATGCGGCGGGCCTCGCGCACGTAGAGCTGGCGGGGCCAGTGGCCGTTGTCTTTGAACTCATCCTTGGCGAGGCCCAGCTTCTGGAAGGCGGCGCGGATTTTTTCCGGCACGCGAGGATGGTGGGCATAGGTCCACATGAGGCCCTTCTGCCAGTCTTCGTGGGCTTTCCAAATCTTGGCGCGGGTTTCGTAGTCGCCGTTGGGGTAGTCGAAATTCTGGCCGATGAAGTCGGTGCTGACGGCGAAGTTGTTGTTGGTGTCGGTCTTGCGGTTCGGCATCCAGGAAGGGGCCCAGGAGATGCGCTCGTCGCCAGCTTCGACATTGCGCAGGGCGAGCTCGAACCATTTTTCGTCGTAGTTCGCCGGCTTCTCCCAGTCGAGGCGGTTTTCAGGCACGTCGGTGGTGCACATGCGGAAATTGTAGGCCTGCAGTTTGTTATCACCGGTTTCGTCTTCGCCGATGTTGCCGGGATCAATGCCAGGGAGGACGCCGCTCTTCGGGTCTCCGGGCTTCACATAGGGATCGACGTTTTTGATGAACTGGTGGTGGATGGTCTTGGCTTTTTGGATGCCGTTGATGGTTTCGCCGTATTGCGCATTCGCCTCACGGCCAACGGAGTAGCTCACGCCGGCCTTTGCCATTAGATCGCCTTCGTAGGTGGCGTCGATAAACATTTTGCCTGCAAAGGCGCGGCCGCTTTCCATGATGATCTTGGTGATGCGCGCGCCGTCTTTGACCACGCCTTTTTTCAGGTCCAGGCGCTCGCTGAAGACCACGGTCACCTTGTCCTTCACGGTGGCGAGCATGGCGTCGTAGATCTCCGTGGCGGCATGGGGCTCGAAGGTCCACATGGTGTCCTCGGCGCTGGAGTTGCCGTGCGGTTTTTTGGCAAAGTATTCCTCGCGGGTCTGGTGCTGCCATTTTGCGGGATCGTTGTAGTACTTGAAGACGTTGGCGTAGAACTCGCGGGACATGCCGCCGATGGCTTTTTTGTTGCCGATGTCGGTGGCGCCGAGGCCGCCGGTGGTGAGGCCGCCGAGGAATTTGGTGGGCTCGATGAGCACCGCCGTTTTGCCCATGCGGGCGGCCTGGATGGCCGCGGTGATGCCGCCGGAGGAGCCGCCATAGACGACGATGTCATATGAATCAGCCGCCGCCAGGGGGGAGAGCGCGGCGAGGGTGGAGAGCAGAAGGGCTGGGAGGAGTTTCATGGTGAACGGCAAGAAGGACTGAAAACTGGAAATTGGAAACTGAGAATTGAAAATTGGGGGGGGCACGCGGCGGCACATGTTCGAGGTCTGAAAAATATAATCGAATAGTCCGTTAAAGAGCGCGTCAGAGTGCAGGACAAGATTCCACACCCATACCTATGAAGACCACACTCGTTCGGACGCTTACTCTGGGCACCCTTCTGCTGACCTTTGGCCTTGCCTCTTGCGCGGGTCCGTATGGCGGCTACGGCGGGGGCTATGGCTACGGAGGCGGAGGCTACGGCGGGGGTGGCGGCGGTACGGTGGCGGGCGCGCTCATCGGCGCGGGGGCGGGTGGCATCATTGGGAATCAGCGGCACCGCGGGCTGGAAGGCGCGGCCATTGGGGGGCTTCTCGGGGCGCTGGCAGGCAGCATGATGAGCGGTCCGCGCTCCTACCCGCAGCAGGGCTACGGCCAGCCTTATTCCAATCCGGGGTACAATCAGTCCTACGGCCAGGGCTACCCGCAGCAGAATTACGGGTATGGCCAGCAGGGCCAGGGCTATTCGCAGCCGAACTACGGCGGCGGGCAGCCGTCCAGCTACTACTCTGGGAGCGCCTACAACCAGCAGCCTCCGACCAATCCCAACAACCCCTACGCCTTCGGCAACTGGCAGTAAAATTTCTCTCTCAACGGCCATGTGGCTGTTTGGGAAGTGGGCCGAGGTGTTGGGGGGCTGTGAACCTGTGGGGGCCGGAGACCCCCGCTCCTTGGCCGGACTCTGAACTGGTGGGGGTCGGAGACCCCCGCTCCTTGGGGGGCTGGCTCAAATGTCAAATGACACTGTATCGCGGGAGCGGTCTTGGGCGATGATCTGCGCGATGGTGTGCTCGGCGAACCACTGGGTGACCTGGTCGCGCAGGCCGCTGAAAACTTGGCCGAGGGCGTCCTGGTCAGCACCGGGGAGGGGATCGAAGGGGCCGTCAAAGAGGGTGACGACTTCGCCGAGGGTGATGCGCGCCGGGTGGGTGACGAGCTGGTAGCCGCCGCCCACGCCGCGCTTGCTGCGCAGGAGGCCGCCATTTTTGAGGGCCAGGAGGATCTGCTCCAGGAACTTGAGGGGAATGTGCTCGCTGCTGGCGAGGTCCTGGATGGAGAAGTTCGTGCCCTCGCGCTCGCGCCCCATCGCCACGAGGGCGCGGAGGGCGTATTCGGCTTTTTTGGAGACCTTCATGGGCGTTGAATCAGCCCGGCCTCTTTCAGCAGCTCCGTGGCCCACGCTGAGTCCGCGTCATTTAGGGGCTGGGGCAGTGGCCTCGTATAGTCTGTCTGCCAGTAGCGGCCTGTCTGGTAGCAACGGTCAATGAGCGGCTGCAGGTCGAGGATGGCGTCCTGGTCCGTGGCGCGCAGCGGAATGCGCACAGGTTTCAGCCGCTCCCGCAGCGGCAGCAGGTAGATCTCCCGCTGGCTGGGCATGCCGGCACGGGCTGTGCAGACCATGTAGCGGGCGCTGCCAGTCGCGGGCTTCAGCAGGTCCGGGGAAACGGCCACGGTGTGCGTGCCCGAAAGCAGGAGGTCGATTTCCACGAGATTCACGTGGCACTCCAGATAGCGGCGCTGGCGCAGTTTGTATTCCTGCCGGTCGTAGGTCTTGTTGGAGGGGCTCAGCAGTTCGATCACGGTGACCAGCCGGCCTGTGCTGTCGGTGATCTCCAGCCAGCGAGGCGGCACGTGGTCTTCCAGCACGATCTGGTCGGGCTTTGCAAGCATAGTGCTGCCAGTGGCTGGTTCGGGCTGCCACTGCGGAGGCTTGCCGAGTTTCCACGACTCGGTTACGGACACATCCGGGCGACGTTTGGTTCCCAGGCCTGTTTCAGGATCCCCGGCGCCAATCGTCACTCCCTCCTCGGTGCGAACACGCAAATCCGGCGGCAAGGATTCGTTGAGCGCGTCAGAAATGTAGGTGAGCAGCTTGGCATGAACATTTTCCCAGCCAATTTCGAGCCAGGGATTCATGCCGGGGAAGGGGTTCTCGAGCTTCATGACCGTTGGAATGTAATGCCGCATATCGAGAACAGGTGCAAACTGCGATTTGCCGTTGCGGCCAATCGGCTTCATTCATCGTTATCTTCCCTGATCTGAATGGCGGACGATTTTTTTGCCTCGAAGCCTCTTGAACCGCCACGCGCGGCGGCGGCGGTGCATCATGCCGGGGCGCCGCTGGCCTCGCGCATGCGGCCGCGCACGCTGGAGGAGTATGCGGGGCAGCAGCACATCCTGGCGGAGGGGAAGCTGCTGCGGCGCGCGGTGCAGGCGGACCGCTTTTCCTCCATCATCCTCTACGGTCCGCCGGGTGTGGGGAAGACCACGCTGGCGCACATCATTTCGCAGGAGACGAAGTCGCGCTTCGTCACGCTCAGCGGGGTGGAGAGCAGCGTGGCGGACATCCGCAAGGAGGCGGAGAACGCCGGGCACCATCTGCGGCTGTACAACAAGACGACGATCCTGTTTGTGGATGAGATCCACCGCTTCAACAAGGCGCAGCAGGATGTGCTGCTGCCGCACCTGGAGCGCGGCACGCTGCGCTTCATCGGCGCGACGACGCACAATCCTTTCTTCTATGTGAACAGCCCGCTGGTGAGCCGCTCGCAGGTTTTCACGCTGGAGCCGCTGGGCATCGCGGATCTGGAGGCGCTGATGGAACGTGCGCTGGGCGACACGGAGCGGGGCCTGGGCGGGATGAAGGCGCGCATCGAGCCAGACGCACGGCTGCACCTGGCCACGGTGGCGGATGGCGATGCGCGGCGCTGCCTGAATGCGCTTGAGCTGGCGGTGCTCTCCACGCCGCCGAATGCGGAGGGGGAAATTGTCATCACGCTGGCGGCGGCGGAGGAATCCGTGCAGCAGAAGACGGTGGTGTATGACGGCGATGGAGACGCGCACTACGACACGATCAGCGCCTTCATCAAAAGCATGCGGGCCTCAGACCCGGACGCGGCGCTGTACTGGCTGGCGAAGATGCTGTATGCCGGGGAGGATCTGCGCTTCATCGCGCGGCGCATCGTCATTGCCGCGAGCGAGGACATCGGCATGGCGGACAGCAATGCGCTGCGGGTG
The DNA here is from genome assembly GCF_044227185.1 of Prosthecobacter sp. Classification (GTDB taxonomy): domain Bacteria; phylum Verrucomicrobiota; class Verrucomicrobiia; order Verrucomicrobiales; family Verrucomicrobiaceae; genus Prosthecobacter. The sequence goes on from NZ_JBGAFO010000021.1 coordinate 36,022, forward strand.
GCGGTGGCGGCGCAGCAGGCGGTGGAGTTCATCGGCATGCCGGAGGCGCGCATCATCCTGGCGCATGCCACGGTGTACAATGCCACGGCGCCGAAGAGCAACCGGGCGTACCTGGCGATCGACGCTGCGCTGGAAGACGTGAAAAACGGCCGCACGCTGCCGGTGCCGAAGCACCTGCGGGATGCACACCACAAGAAGGCGGCGAAGGAGTTTGGGCATGGGGAAGGGTATTTGTACCCGCATGATTTCGAGGGCGGCTTTGTGCCGCAGCGCTGCCTGGAGGGCGGGCGGCAGTACTATGACCCGACCTCAAACGGGCTGGAGGCGCGGATCAAGGAGCGGCTGGACCACTGGCGGAAGCTCTGGGCTGAAGAGCAGGGCGAGGCTCCGTAGCGCAACCGCTGCGGCTGCGAGGTGAAGGAGAGGGGAGCGTTCTCATCCCTCTTGACGCGCGGTTGCTCAGGAGTCCCGGGCATGGCTTGGTGTTTCCTGCGGCAGCGGGACCAGGATGATCCCGCTCAGCGTAAACCTCCTCCCCCAAAATGCGGGGGGCTTTTGCTGGGTCCGCGTGGGGACCTCTTTCCTCCGCGAAGGTGTCTCCTGCCCTGGGTTTCTTAAGCTCTATTAAACATTACAAATATGCAAATTATTCTTTTTATATTGAGGATATATGAAATTTACGGTATCTTTTTCGTAATTCCAAAAATATCCAGCCATGTACAACTCACGTTTGATCGCCTCTGGCCTGTGCGTTGCCTTGCTAACCGGCCTTTCTGCCTGTGCCCTGCCGAAACAACCGCTGCTGACCTACTGGAAGGAGATGCGGCATAAGAACGACAGCGCCCCGCTGCAGGCCGGTGTCAAATACGAGGTGCGCAAAGCCCTGGCGATGGATGTGCCCTTCCGCCCCAGCGCGATCAAGCGCTACACGTTTGTGCTGGATGACCCCAAGGTACCGGTGATGCTGGTGGGCGTAAATCTGCATCGCAATTCTCAGATGCGCGTGCGCACCACGGCCTACACGCACAACGAGAGCGATCACATCGTCTATGGAGTGAAGAATGCGCTGGGGACGAATTTGAGGTTTGGCAGTGTGCGCAGCGCGGCGGCGGACTGGTCGCGCTTTCCGGTGGGCACGCAGTTCCGCATCGCCGGCCAGCCGGGGATCACCTATGTGGTGGATGACTATGGCAGCGCGCTGGTGGGGACGGGAACGATCGATCTGTACAAGCCGAGCCGCTCCATGATGGACAGCTGGGGAGTGCGGCATGTGGACATCGAAGTGATCAAGTGGGGGTCGTATGAGAAGAGCATGGAACTCATGCGCGACCGCACGAAATGGCGCCATGTCCGCGCGATGATGGACGGCATTGAGGCGCGCCTGCGCACGGCCGGAACGCCTGGCGGGCGGATGCCGTACACAGCGGCGCTGTGAGAAGGGGCCGCCGCGGCCGGCAGACGCCCCCAATGACTGCGGCGATGAAAGCAGCACCGGCGTTAATTCGTCGATAATCTTTGTGCCGCAGCGGCGTTAGAGCGCGCACGCATGCGTTCTGTACTCCCTCTGTTTTTCTTCTGTGCCATCGGCTCCAGCTTTGCTCAAAACAAGCCCAAGCCGGGCGCGGAGCCGCCCATCACTCCGCGGCAGATCGCCGCGGCGCTGGCCAGGACGCCCGCGGCGGCGGGACAGCAGACGCTGCATGACCAGGTGGTGAGGCTCTTTGGCCGGCAAAACCTGACGCAGGGCAGGGCGCCCGCGAAGATCGAGGCCACGACGGTGGCCTGGGCGATCATCGATCCCAAGCCCGCGCGTGTGGTACAGCAGGACGGAACCCTGATCGGTGAAATGACCGCGCTGGGGGATGACGGTCTGCAGGTGCTCGTGACGGAGATGCCGAACTGCACCGAAACCGGCTACCGCGTGGAGTCGGATGGCATGCCGCATCTGGCAGGCACCGTGCATGTGGAGCATTTTGACTATACGGAAGACAGCCTGCCGCACCCAGAGGCGCCGCAGGGCCGGCTGGAGAAGTTTGAGTGGAGCACGAGCCAGGTCTTCCCCAACACCGTGCGGGAAGTGACCGTCTATCTGCCCGCGGGCTTCAAAGCAGGGGAGGAAACCTGCCTCATGGTCTGGCAGGATGGCTCGCGGCATGCGGACCCGAACGGGTCCATGCGTGTGCCGGTGGTGTTTGACAATCTCATCCACAAAAAGGAGATGCCGCGCACGGTGGGGGTGTTCATTGATCCGGGCCGCATGGCAAAGCAGAAGCCGGGAGAGAAAGCGGCCAACCGCGGCTTTGAGTATGACTCTGTCAGCGATGCGTACTCGCGCTTCCTGACCGGGGAGATTCTGCCCGAGGTGGAAAAGCGCTATCAGACCAGGTTTCGTCCGCAGCCGGAGGCCTGGGCGATTGCAGGCGGATCCTCGGGCGGCATCTGCTCCTTCACGGTGGCGTGGGAAAGGCCGGACAAATTTCGCAAGGTGCTCTCCTGGGTGGGCTCCTTTGTGGATCTCAAGGGCGGGCATGTGTACCCCTCGCTGGTGCGCGCCGCGGACCGCAAGCCCATCCGTGTGTACCTGCTGGATGGAGAGAACGACCTGGACAACAAGTTTGGCAACTGGCCCATCGCGAACAAGCAGATGGCCGCGGCGCTGAAGTTCAAGGACTATGACTTCCGCATCGACTGGACGCAGTGCTTCCACGGCAGCAAGGGGATGGCGCCGAATCTGCCCGAGGCGCTGAGGTGGCTGTGGCGGGATGTGAGGTGACGCCGGAAGCGGGGGCCGCCGTGCCGGCAGGGGGCGACGGGGGCGGACGAAAGTGAAGACGTCTGGATCCTGGTGCTACGTCGAGTTTATACCATGTGTCGTTACTGAATAAATCTTGCACCGCAGAGCACCGGAACTCAAGGCGGCTTGATTGTGGGACGGAGAGTAACGGCGGAGGCTGTTCGAGAAAGGGAGCGCTGTTTTTTTAGCAAAGGAATGAAGGAGCAAGGGAATGGCCGGAGATTTGCGCCGCAAAGATTTGGAGAGCGCAGAGATTCCTGATCGGTTCAGAGCCAGTCTGCGATTAGTTATTCGGGAGCACCTGAACTCAAGGCGGCTTGACTGTGGAACGGAGAGTAACGGCGGAGGCTGTTCGAGAAAGGGAGCGCTGTTTTTTGGCAAAGGAATGGATGGGCAAAGGAATGGCCGGAGATCTGGACCGCAGTTAGTCAGAAGCACCGGAACTCAAGGCGGTTTGATTGTGGGACGGGGAGTAACGACGGAGGCCGGTGGCGGAAGGGAGCGCTGTTTTTTGGCAAAGGAATTTTTTGGCAAAGGAATGGCCGGAGATTTGAGGCGTAGTTAGTCAGAAGATTTGGAGAACGCAGAGATTTGATTTTGAATGTATTCCTTGTGGTCTTCTATTTTTTGGCGGTGTTAATCAGCGTTTCCCTAAAGCTACGAAGCACCTGAACTCGAGGCGGCTGGATTGTGGAACGTGGAGTAACGGGGGAGGCTGTTCTAGAAAGAATGCGCTCCTTTTAGCAAAGGAATGAAGGAGCAAAGGAATGGCCGGAAATTTGCACCGCCCATCCTTCGCTCCGAGAGCTTCGGAGGACAAGCTGGCTGAGCATGGGCTATGATCCGCAGCTCCTTTGGAGCTGAGACGAGACCGAGAGCAACTCAGGCGAAGTGAGAGTCCGCGGTGCAAAACGTGATGCGAAGGGGGATGCAGACCTCACGAAGCATGCTGTTACTGAGACTCGCATCACAGGGTGACAGACTCCCGGGAAGGATCAGCCTTCCCTCATCACGCAGGTCAATCCTGTCATGGGCTCCCGGCAGGGAGCCAGGAGATTAGATGTGGTCAGCGCAAACCGCGAAGCGGTGCAGCGGGAACCACCGGACAGCCCATGACGCCATCCCCATTCAGGGCCGCATGCCGAAGGTATGCGAGAAGCGTCCGGCCACCCAGCGCACGCAAGGAGTCCTCGCACGGCTCTCGCATACCTTCGGCATGCGGGACTTGAGCTTGGAAGCATGTTTCGCGTGATCCGGTGGTTCTCGCTCGGCAAGCCTCGCTTCCATATCTAATCTCTCGGCTCCCTCCGGGAGCTTTGGGCAAGACTGCGCGTGGATGGGGTGACCTGATCTTGGATGGATGTGGTCACCCTATTGTGTGAGTCTCCATAACACGCGGTTTGTGCGGGAATGGACTGCAGTTATCGGCGCGTGGTGTTATGCGATCACATCGCGCAGCACGTTGCCATGCACGTCTGTGAGGCGAAGGTCTCTTCCGCTGAAGCGGTAGGTGAGCTGTTCGTGGTCGATGCCCATAAGATGCAGGACGGTGGCCCACAGGTCATAGACGGTGCAGGCGTTTTCGATGGCGTGGTAGCCGAAGTCATCCGTGGCGCCATAGATGTGGCCGGGCCTGACGCCGCCGCCGGCCATCCAGATGGTGAAGCCGTAGGGATTGTGATCGCGCCCGTCCGTGCCCTGGGCGAAGGGCGTGCGGCCAAATTCACCGGCCCAGATGACGAGCGTGCTGTCCAGCAGGCCGCGTGATTTGAGGTCTTTGACCAATGCGGTGATGGGCTGGTCCACCTGATGCGCCATGTTGGCGTGGCCCTTTTTGATCTGGCCGTGCTGGTCCCAGGGATTCGCGGCCTGACCCCCGCCGAGCGTCTGTGGCAGGCAGCTCAGCTCCACAAAGCGCACGCCGCGCTCCACCAGCCGCCGCGCCAGCAGGCACTGCTGTGCATAGGCGGTGCGCGGAGAGTCGGGGCCGTCCATGCCGTAGAGTTTTTTGGTGGCCTCCGTTTCGCCGGAGATGTCGCACAGCTCCGGCACGGCGGACTGCATGCGCCAGGCCATCTCGTAGTTGGCGATGGCGGCATCCACGTGCACATCATGCTGCGCTGTGCTGGCAAAGCGGTGGTCCATGGAGCCGATGAAGTCGAGCTGACGGCGCTGCGTGGTCCGGGACTGATGGGCGCGGATGTTTTTCACCGCCTCCTCGGCGTCTGCCTGCACGATGCTGGCCTGGTGCTGCGCGGGCAGGAAGCCATTGCTAAACACGCCCACGCCGCCATGCGGCACCGTGGCGCCGCCGCTTTGCAGCACGATGTAGCCGGGAAGATCCCGCGACTCCGTGCCGAGGCCGTAGCTGGCCCACGCGCCCGCGCTCGGGTAACCGAGAAAGGGAAAGCCGCTGTGCATGAAGAAATTTCCCTGCGCATGCTCGCTGAACTTCGCCGTCATGCTGCGGATGACGCAGATCTCATCCGCCAGCGTGGCCATGTGCGGGAAGAGCTCGCTTACCGGCATGCCGCTCTGGCCGCGCTGGCGAAATTCCCAGTGCGCCGGCTGCACGGTGCCGTTGTTGTTGAACTGCGTCTTCTTCACCTCCACCGGCATGGGCTGCCCGGCGTACTTTTCCAGCAGCGGCTTTGGATCAAACGAGTCCAGGTGGGAGACACCGCCGCTCATGTAGCAGAAGATCACGCTGCGGGCTTTCGGGGCAAAACGCTTCGCCCGGTGCACCGCCGTCTCCGCCTGCATCAGTCCCGCGAGCGCGGCCATGCCAAAGCCGGTGGAGGCATTGGCGAGTAGCTGGCGGCGTGAATATGGGAGCATGAGAGGTGAAAGTGAATCTTTTAGCTTCTTCACGAGAGGGGGTGGCTGAACGGCGCAATTTGCGTCTTTGCGCGGTTATGATAGTGTTTATTCATGACTGTGACTCTTGATATCCCTGAAGATTTGTCCGCGGCGCTATGCGCACGGATGGGCAATCTGAATCGAGCGGCCATGGAAGCGCTGGCTGCGCAGGCGTACGCAGCCGCGTGTTTTTCAGTCGAGCAGGTGCGACGCCTGCTGATGCTGGAATCGAAATGGGATGCGATTGAGGTTCTTTCGAAGCACTCGGTGTGGCCCGGGGCGTCGGCTGATGAAATTTTAGCTGACGCTCGTGTTGCTGAAGAGTTTCTCCAGCAGCAAGGGCGATGACGGTCGTCACAGACAATTCGCCTCTGTCGGCACTCGCGGAAATTGGGCATCTTGAAGTGCTGCGAGAGCTGTTCGGAATGGTGGTGGTACCTGAAACCGTCGCGCGTGAAAGCATGCATCCACGCGCACCCGTGCCGCTTCGCTCCTTTATGCAGAATCCGCCATCGTGGCTGCGGATTGTGGCCGACCCTGTTTTTTTGCCGGAAACGGCTGCTCTCGATCCTGGTGAGTCTGCCGCCATATCGCTCGCATGGATTCGCCTCCCTGATGTTCTGCTGATTGTTGATGACCTGCCCGCGCGGCATCTCAGCGCGGCACTGGGCATCAAGCACATCGGCACGGCTGGTCTTTTGCTCAATGCGGCGCAACGTGGACTGATTGAATTTGAAGCATCCATGGCAAAACTGCAGGCGACTCGGTTTCGGCTCGGAGCAAGGATTGTAGATGAGCTCCGCATCAAGCTTCGAGCAGGTGGTTGGTGATAGGTGACGACATCAGGCAATGATGTCTTTGAGGACATTTCCATGCACATCGGTGAGCCGCAGGTCGCGGCCGCTGAAGCGGTAGGTGAGCTGCTCGTGGTCAATGCCCATGAGATGAAGAACGGTGGCCCAGAGATCATAGACGCTGGAAACTTGTTCGACTGCGTTGTAGCCGAAGTCGTCCGTGGCGCCGTAAATGTGGCCGCCTTTCACGCCGCCGCCGGCCATCCAGACGGTGAAGCCGTAGGGGTTGTGGTCGCGGCCATTGCTGCCCTGCGCGAAGGGCGTGCGGCCAAATTCGCCCCCCCAGACGATGAGCGTGCTGTCCAGCAGGCCGCGGGCGCGGAGGTCCTTGATAAGCGCGGCGATGGGCTGGTCGATCTGATTGCCCATCTTGCCGTGGCCTTCCACGATGGAGCTGTGGTGGTCCCAGGGGTTCGCGCCATTGCCGCCGCCGATGTTGTAAGCGAGCGTGCTCAGCTCGATGAAGCGCACGCCGCGCTCCACCAGACGCCGCGCGAGGAGGCACTGCCGTGCATACGCGGCTTTCTTTGGCTCGGGGTCGTCGAGGCCGTATAGTTTCTTGGTCGCTTCGGTTTCGCCGGAGATGTCGCAGAGATCCGGCACGGCGGACTGCATGCGCCAGGCCATCTCGTAGTTTGAAATGGCGGCCTCCACGTGCATGTCGTGCTGCGTGGTGCTGACAAAACGGCGGTCCATGCTGCCGATGAAATCAAGCTGCTTGCGCTGCATGCCCTGCGGCTGGCGCGGGCGGATGTTTGCCACCGCCTCGGCTTCGTCCGCCTTCACAATGCTGGCCTGATGCTGCGCGGGCAGGAAGCCGTTGCTGAAGAGGCCGACGCCGCCATGAGGGGTGGAGGCGCCGCCGCTCTGCAGCACGATGTAGCCGGGAAGATCGCGTGATTCTGTGCCGAGACCGTAGCTTGTCCACGCGCCCGCGCTCGGATAACCGAGGAAGGGGAAGCCGGTGTGCATGAAAAAGTTCCCCTGCGCATGCTCGCTGAATTTCGCGGTCATGCTGCGGATCAGGCAGAGCTCATCCGCCACGGTGGCGATCTGGGGGAAGAGTTCGCTGATTTCCAAGCCGGACTGGCCGCGTGGCTTGAACTCCCAGTGCGAGGGCTGCACGGTGCCGTTGTTGTTGAACTGCGTCTTCTTCACCGCGCCGGGCATGGGCTGGCCTGCGTACTTGGTGAGCAGCGGCTTGTGATCGAATGAGTCCACGTGAGAGACGCCGCCGCTCATGTAGAGGAAGATGACGCTGCGGGCTTTGGGGGCGAAACGTTTGGCGCGGTGGACGAGGGGCAGTGCCGCCTGAGTTTCCTCGTGCATGAGGCCTGCAAGTGCGGCCATGCCGAAGCCGGTGGAGGCGCGGGAGAGGAGTGCGCGGCGGGAGAGGGGGGAGGTCATGAAAGCGAGAAATGAATGTTGCGAGAAATCGAGCGCGAGGTCATCTTCGAGCTATGCGCACGTGGAAAGAAATTTGCGAAGACCGCACTCTGCAGGACCTGCCGTACAAGATTGAAACAAACCGCTTCAACCAAATCGTCATGAGTCCCGCATCCAACTGGCATGGTGGTTTTCAGTCCGAAATCGCTCGCAGACTTGCCGATTCGCTGCCTGGAGGGCGTGTGATCACTGAGTGTGCTGTTGAAACCTCCGATGGGGTTAAAGTTCCTGATGTCGCGTGGGTTTCCACGGACCGTCTCCAACCCCATCGCCGATCTGCTTCGATGCCAATTGCGCCCGAAATTTGCGTCGAGATCAGATCCTACTCGAACAGCGTTGTCGAGATGATGGGCAAGATGCAGCTCTACTTTGCTCGCGGCGCGGAAGAGGTGTGGTTTTGTGACGAGGACGGGAACATGAAGTTTTACCGGCATGATGAGCCTGATGCGACGAAGTCCAAGCTCTGCCCGGATTTTCCGGTGAAGTTTGAGTGGTGATTCGCTTCGAGGGAGGTTTGGCTGCCTTGGAGTGCTCCATCCTTCTGAAGCTCTGCGCAGGCGGTGGGATGTTCGAGAGCGCCGGAGGACCGGCGCATTGATTCGCTTCGCTCCCCCTCCGGGCAACCTTTGGTTGTCTATCTCCGCTTCGCTCCGGTTCCAGGACGCTGGCGCGGGTTTTGAAGGCGGTTTCATTGCAGATAAATAAACTCCTTCAGGTTGATGAGTGACTGCGCGAGGCTGGTCCAGGCTTGAAGTTCGGGGTCGTCTCCGGCGGTGGCGCGGAGGGATTCGATCTTGGGGGTGAGGTCTTTGCGTTTGAGGTCGAGCTTGGAGAGCTGATTGCGCTGCTCGGCGGTGAGGGTGGCGATGATGTCGGCCTCGGTGATGTTGCTGGACTCGATGAGGGCGGTTTGTGAGATCTCTTCGGGTGTCAGCGCGCGGTCATAGAGGCGGGCGCGGAAGATGCGGCCGGTGAGGCCTTTGTTTCCGGCAGGTGTGCCATGACGGCAGCCGAGGAGGACCTGGGAGGCCTCGGCTTCAAAGGTGGCGACGGGGGCTTTACGGTAGGTGCGGCCGTAGGGCTTGCCATCGCGGTAGCCGGAGATGGTGCCGTCGGGCTGGTACACCACGGCCACGTGCACCGGGCGGGTGGTGGCCTCGGTTTCGGCGCTGCCTTCAAAGAGCTCGCTGCGCTCAAAGAAGTTGCTGCCCGCCACCCAGTGCTGCGGCGTCTTCTCCGCGAAGACGATGGAGTCAAACTGGCCGCCATCTTTGTGCTGCAGCGTGATGACGCCGCCGCCGCGCTGGGCCAGATTTTCCAGCATGACCCAGGCTTCGAGGGTCTTGGTTTTGACGGGCTTCGGCAGCGATCCCGATTTCGCCATGGACTTGCCATCGAGAATGAGGGCGCCTTTTTCGATGCGGGCGGTGCCGGTGAGTTCCAGATTCATGCGCCCCTTGGTGTCCTTAGCGTCTTTGTCAAAGGTCCACTCGGCGAGCGGCGCGGGAGTGTTGACGGGGGCGGCGGGCAGCTTGCGTTCGGCCTGGAGCTTGAGGCGCGCTGGATCGAGGACTGCATTGATCTGGCGGTTTAAATTGGCCAGCTCTTGCTCCTGAAAGGCCAGCTCCCGGCTGCGCTCATTGTTTTCATTCTGCAAGGAGGCGAGGTAGGCCAGGCTCTTCTCCACTTCCTCTTGCGTGGCTTCGCGGGCGAAGGCTTCGCGGAACATCTCCTTCACGCGCTCCTCGGCTGCGGTCTTGCTGGACCGCAAGGCCCATTCGCGTGACCAGCGGATGACGTTGGTGTCATTGAGCAGGGTGAGAGATTGAGCGGGGACGTTGGTCACATCACGCTTGCCTCGTGTGCTGAAGGGGACGGGGGAGTCGAAGGTGGTGAGGAAGGGGTCCAGCGCATTGCGCACCACTCTGACGTAGATGCTGCGGCGTGTCTGGCCGGTACCGACGGGTTCTCCATAGAGCTCGGGCTCCAGCTTGCCGGTGAGGGTGAGGATGGAGTCGCGGATGGATTCGGCCTCCAGGCGGTGGATGGTCCAGTGGCTGAGCAGCTTGTTTTCAGGGTCCTTCTGCAGGGCGAGGTCCGAAGCGTGGGCGCTGCGCTGGAAGGCCCGGGAGCTGACGATGAGCTTCAGCATGGCCTTGATGTCTCCGCCGCTTTCGGTGAAACGCTGCGCCAGGAAGTCGAGCAATTCGGGATGCGTGGGCAGGTCTCCGAGTTTGCCGAAATTGTCCACGCTGGCGACGATACCACGACCGAATACATGATGCCAGAGGCGGTTGACGATGACGCGGGCGGTGAGCGGGTTGCTTTTCAAATCCGCCATATGCTCGGCGAGCTGGAGGCGGCCGCTGCCGGTGGTGTTGAAGGGCTTCGGATCCAGCGCATCCAGGAAGCGGCGGGGGACGAGGTCGGAGGGCTGCTTATGGTCGCCACGAACAAAGAGCGGGGCGTCCTTGGCATCTGCCTCAATGACGCCGGGCACGCGCGTGGGCATGGGCAGCCGGGCTTCGACTGCGCGGTAGCGGGTGACGAGTTTCGCTGCGGCAGGAATGTCGTTCAGCTTGTTGGGCAGCAGGCCGGCCTGCACCAGCCGGTTGAGCGCCTCGGCCTGGCTGTTGCTGAGTGTGCCCTTCTGCCATGCCTGGATGACCTCGGCGGCGGAGAGCTGGGTGCGCTCCTCTTTCGTAGGCGGTGTCTTGTCCTTGGTGATGACGACGTCTGTGAGGCCAAACCAGGAGCGCGCGTCTTTGTTGTACTCAGCAGGCATGTCGGCCGAGGTGGTGATCTGGATGAAGATTTCGTCGCCCTTCCAGAAATCGAGATCGAGGGAGCGCCAGGCCAGCTTTTCATCCCGCGTCTCGCTCAGCAGGGCGGCCTTGTGGATGGTGCCGGTGCGGGGGTAGTTTTCCACCACGTACTTGGCCTTCACGCCGCCATTGCCCGCGACGCGGAACCACAGCGTGCCGCCCTCGCATTTGAAGCGGTTGGAGAAAACGACGGCGCGGTCCTTGGTGGTGAGGAGGTTGCTGAAGTAGCCGCCCGGGTAGATCTGCGAGATGAGGCCATCGCCCTCCAGCGCGACGGAAAACTCGCCTGCCTTGCTGAGGCTGACGCCGTTGGTGAACCACTGGTAGCCGCCGAGGCCCGGATGCGCGGAGTCAGAGGTGTCGTAGGAGACGGTCTTCGGCGCCACCTTGAGCCAATGCGCGGCCACGGCGTCTTTGATCTGCTGTTTGATCTGCGCGAGCTCTTCGCGCTCCGCCTTGCCGGTGCCGGGGGCGTTGACATCAATGACGGCGGGGTGGGTGCTGGTGAAGATGCCGTAGAGAGAATAGAAGTCGGCCTGGGAGATGGCGTCGAACTTGTGATTGTGGCAGCGCGCGCAGCTCACCGTGAGGGACTGGAAGGCCTTCGTGACGGTGTCGATCTGGTTGTCCGTGAAGGTGACCATTTCATCCAGTGAATCGACCGGGGAGAAGCCGTGCAGCACCATGCGAAGCTGCGCGATGCCGATGGCGCTTTCATTGATGCCGTTCTTGATGCGCGGTTTCGCCAGCAGATCTCCGGCGATGGCCTCCTTCACCAGCTGAGGATAGGGCACGTTGCCATTGAAGGCGCGGATGAGGTAGTCGCGGTACTGATAGGCGTAGGGAATGGCGGGGTCGCCTTCCGAGCCGTAGGTCTCGGCATAGCGCACCCAGTCCATGAAGTGGCGGGCCCACTGCTCGCCGAAGTGCGGGGAGGCGAGCAGTTCATCGATGCTTTTGTCGCCGGAGGGAGGCAGGCCGGTGAGGATGTAGCTCAGGCGGCGGCGCAGTGTCTGTGCATCGGCGGGAGGCGCGGCGGGGATGCCTTGTTTGGCGAATTCGGAATCGATGTAGTCGTCGATGGTTTTGCTGGGGGGCTGCTTTGAGACGGGCTGGAAAGCCCACCACTGCTTGCGGCGTTCGAGAATGCTTTTCCAGTCGGTCTCCCTGGCGATCTCCGCCTTGGAGGGCGGCGTGTCGCGCGGATCGGCGGCGCCATCGCGAATCCATTGCTCGAAATCGGCGACGACTTTATCATCGAGCTTGGCGCCGGCTTTGGGCATCTTGATGTCGTCGTGCTCGTGCTTGATGGTCTGCAGCAGGAGGGAGTCCGCGGGATCGCCGGGCTTGATGACATCGCCAGATTCGCCGCCGGCCTGCCAGCCGGGGCGGGAGTCGAGCACGAGACCGCCTTTCTTCTTGGTGCCGGTGCTGTGGCACTCGTAGCACTCCTGCGCGAGGATGGGGCGGATTTTGGACTCGAAGAACTCGATCTGCGCCGGTGTGGGCGCGGCGCCGCCGTGAGGGGGCAGGGAGGCAAGGAGGGCGGAGATGAGGAAATATTTTTTCATGCCAGGAGCCTCCGGGTGATGGTGGCGGCGGCCTCGAGGCAGAGCCTGCCGGCCTTGTCAAACTGATCGCGTTTCAAACGGAAGGAGGGGGACATGACGGTGATGGCGGCCACGGGGTAATGGTACTCATCGAGAATGGCGGCGGCGACACAATGGATGCCTTCGAGTCCCTCGGCGATGTCGGTGGCAAAGCCTCGCTTGCGCGTTTTGGCGAGGTCAGCATCCAGCAGTTCGGGCGTGGCGAGGGTGGTGGGGGTGAACTGCTTGAGCTGCACCGAGGTGAAGAATTTGCCCAGTTCCTTCGCCGGCAGGTGGGCCAGGACGGCCTTGCCGGGCGCGCAGGAGTACATGGGCACCTGCAGGCCCACGGTGCTGCTGACCTTGATGGGCTGGGAGGAGATGCACTGCTCCAGCACGGTCATCTTGTGGTTCACGCTGGCGAGAATTTGAGTGGTCTCACCGGTCTCATCGCGCAGCCATTTGAGGGACTCCAAGGCGCAGACGACGAGGCTTTTCTCGCGCACCTGCGGACGGGAGAGATCGAAGAGCTTGTTGGTGAGCACGAAGCGTTTGTCATCCTCGCGGCGCTGGAGGTAGCCGCGGTTGTGCAGGGTGCCGGTGATGCGGAAGACGGAATTGACCGGGAGGTCCAGCTCGCGCGCGATCTCGGTGAGGCTGAGCCCGGCGCGGTGGCGGCCCAGGAGTTCGAGGATGGCGAGCGTGCGCTCCGTGCCGGGCGCGAGCGTGTCGTCAGTGAGGGGGATGGCGGCTTCTTTGAGCATTCTGGATTTAGAAACGCTTCCACATTTGGAAAACTATCGAACAATCTCGGGCGGGCGTTCATCGCGTTTGCATTCTGGTTTCTCTCCCGCATTCTGCGGGGACAAATGAGCCAGGAAAAAGACCTCACACTGCTCGGACGCTCTGAAAACCGCCTGCCGGCCTCGCCGGATGTGGCGGTGCTGGAGACCTTTCCCAACCGCACGCCGGGGCGGAACTACCGTATTCACCTCAGCGCGCCGGAGTTCAGCTCCATCTGCCCCGTGACGGGCCAGCCGGACTCGGCGCACCTGGAGATCTATTACATCCCGGCGGAAAAGTGCGTGGAGACGAAGTCGCTGAAGTTTTACCTGGCCTCGTATCGCAATCATGCATCGTTCAATGAGGCGATCGTGAACCGCGTGCTGGATGACATCGTGAAAGCCTGCGAGCCGAAGCAGGTGGTGGTGCGCGGGAAATTTGGCGCACGCGGGGGCATTCAGCTCACCTGCGAGGCCCGCTTCCCAGACATTGAGGAAACCCTGCGCCTGCCGGACTCCGAATGAAGACGGTGGTACTGCTCTCCGGGGGCATGGACTCCGTGACGGCGCTGTACTGGGCGCGGGAGGAGCATGAGGTGGTGGGCGCGGTGAGCTTTGACTACGGCGCCAAGCACAACCACCGGGAGATCCCGCTGGCGGCCTGGCACTGTGCGCAGACGGGGCTGAAGCATGACATCATCGACCTCGGTTTTGTGAATGACCTGTTTGCCTCCGATTTGCTGAAATCCGGCGGCGAGGTGCCTGAGGGCCACTACGCGGATGACAACATGAAGAAGACCGTGGTGCCCTTTCGCAATGGCATCATGCTCGCCATCGCCTGCGGTCTGGCGGAAAGCCGCGGGGCCGAGGGCCTGGCCATCGCCGCACACGCGGGGGATCACACGATCTACCCCGACTGTCGCGAGCCCTTCATGCAAGGCATGGCGGCGGCGATGCGGGAGGGGACCTATGCGCGCATCGAGCTGCTGCGGCCGTTCATTCATCTGGACAAAGCGGGTATTGCCAAGCTTGGCGCCGCGCTGGGGGTGGACTATGGGAAAACGTGGTCTTGCTACAAGGGCGGGGATTTGCATTGCGGCAAATGCGGCACGTGCGTGGAGAGGATCGAGGCTTTTGCGCTGGCGGGGATTGCTGATCCGACGGTTTATGAGGCGGATGTGTGAAGACGGGGGCGGAATAAAGGCGAGGTGAGGAGCCGTACGTGTGTGGCGGCGCGGTGTGATTGCGGCGGCGGGGCGGTGAGACGCTGCTGGAGGGCGCGGTGTGAGCGTGGGAGCGGTGGGTTTGCTTTCCTGAGGAGCGCGCTCTTTCCAGGGGTGGCGCTCCTTCGTCGCTGACCCCTGGCTACCGGCTGTGATCCCTCCGGGATCGTCGGGCATATGGCGGGGCGTGTCTTTCATTGAAGGGCTGTGCCGTCATCTCTATTGAAGCGGCGTGCGGCCCTTTCTTTGCAGTCGGGTATCCGGGGCTGGCGGGCTGTGATTTGCCTGCGGCTGGTTGCTTCGCTATGGCTCGAAGTGATCGCTGAAACGGCGTGCCGCCATTGCTGTTCAAGCGGGCGTGGATTCAGGGGAGGCGGGCGTCGTGACCCGCCTGCGGTGGGTGCGGACCATGTTCAGGTCCTTGAGCTTGCGCTGGAGGGTGCGGCGGCTCATGCCGAGCATTTCGGCGGCGACGGTGCGGTTGTTTCCGCTGCGCTGCAGAGCGGTGAGGATGAGCTGGTGCTCGGCTTCGGTGATGTCGAGGTCGCTCTTGGGCTTGGCGCCGGGATCTGCGGTGGTGCCGGGAGCGGCACCGGGGGCTGCAGCGGCGGCGTCCTTGGTGGCGAGGAGGGAAGGGGCGCGCAGGCCGATGCCGAGGCCGTGTGGATTCAGCAGGTAGGAGGGCAGGTGCTTGAGCATCACGCGGTTGCTGTTGCTCATGACCACGCCGTGCTCGATGGCGGCGCGCAGCTCGCGGATGTTGCCGGGCCAGTCGTAATTCATCATGGCGGGCAGGGCGTCTTCACCCAGGGGCTTGTAGGCCTTGCCGTTCGCCTTGGCGAGGTCGCGGAGGAAGTGGTCGGCCAGGATGGAGATGTCGCTCTTGCGGGCGCGCAGCGGCGGCAGCTTGATGGTCACCACGCGCAGGCGCCAGTAGAGGTCCTCGCGGAATTTGCCCTCCTCCACCATCTTCGCCAGGTCGCGGTTGGTCGCGGCGATGACGCGGACATTGATCTGGATGGGCTTGCTGCTGCCCACGCGCTCGATGGTCTGCTCGCCCAGCGCGCGCAGCAGCTTCACCTGCGTGCTCGCGTCGATCTCACCGATTTCATCCAGGAACAGCGTGCCGCCATTGGCCTGCTCAAAGCGGCCGATGCGGCGCTCCTGCGCACCGGTGAAGGCGCCCTTCTCATGGCCGAAGAGCTCGCTTTCCAGGATCTGCGGGGAGAGCGCCGCGCAGTGCACGGCGACGATGTTTGCCTTCGGCCGGCCGCTGAGGTTGTGAATGGCGCGGGCCACCAGCTCCTTGCCCGTGCCGCTTTCGCCTTCGATCAGGACGGTGGCGCGGGAGGGGGCCACCTGCTGGATGGTGTCCAAAATCGGCTTCATCACCTCGGCCTGGCCGAGGATGCCTTCGATGGAAAACTTGCGCTCCACCTGCTGCTTCAGCGCCACGTTCTCGTGCTCCAGGGTGCGGCTGCGGAGGGCGCGTTTGATGAGGAGCTCCACCTCGTCCAGGTTCAGCGGCTTGGTGACGAAATGGTAGGCCCCGCGGCGCATGGCCTCCACGGCGGTGTCCACGCTGCCGTAGGCCGTCATCATGATGCACACGGGCGGCTTCGGCAGGGCCAGGGCGGCATCCAGCAGCTTCATGCCGTCGTCCTCGCCCAGGCGCAGGTCCGTGAGCATGACGTCGATGTGGTCATTTTGGAGATACTCCATGGCCTCGGCGGCATTGCCGGCCACGTAGCAGTCGAAGTCATCCTCCAGAGAAAGGCGCAGACCATCACGGGTGTGCTTTTCGTCATCGACGATCAGGACTGTGGGTTGGTCGTTCATGTGGGAAGTGAAGGAATGGCACAATACGAGGGAATGACGAATGGCGAATGCAGAATGAGGAATTCTGGGACGAGAATGCCAAAAGGGGAATATCTGGAACGAAACTCCCTTGAACCGATCTTCGCAAAACTCACGCTTCCGGCGGATGCCGTGCTGCGAGGCGGAATATTGGCCCCTCACCCGGCCTCTCCCCGAAGGAACTCATTCGAAAACACACCCTCGACGGGGAGAGGGGAGATACGTTGCCACTCCGATTGAGTTTTTAAACGCATCAATGCGAATCTCCTCTCCTCGCCCCGGGCTTCGCAGATCTGGGCATTCTTCGGGGAGAGGTCGGGTGAGGGGATGGACAGAGGCTTCGACACCTCAAGCCGCCTCTCCTCCCCTCCCCAAATAATTCTTGACTGACCGTCTAGTCTGTTGCAAACGTCGGGCCTATTACCGAATAGACACCTTAGCATGGGCCGCACCTCCACCGCCAAAGACCGCCTCATTGACGCCATGATCGAACTGATCTGGGCGGGCAATTACGGCAGCACCTCGGTGGATCACATCTGTGAGAAGGCGGGGGTGAAGAAGGGGAGCTTTTACCATTTCTTTGAGTCCAAGACGGAGCTGGCGCTGGCGGCCATTGAGCATGGCTGGGCGGAGCACCGGGTGGAGCTGGACCAGCTCTTTTCCCCGGTGGTGCCGCCGGTGGAGCGCATCATGAACTGCTTCCGCAGTTTCCGCCAGGAGCAGGAGGAGCTGTTTCAAAAGCACGGCCGCGTGCTGGGCTGCCCCATCCATTCCCTGGGGGCGGAGGTCAGCACGGTGGACGAGCGCCTGCGGGACAAGCTGCAGGAGATTCTGAGCCAGTTCATCCGCTACTACGAGAGCGCCATCCGCGACGCGCAGGCGCAGGGCAGCATTGTCACGCATGATGCGATGGCCCTGGCACGGATCGTGTTTGCCTACAGCGAAGGCCTGCTGCTGCACGCCCGCATGTGGAATGACCTGGGCCGGCTGGATGAGTTTGAGGCCGGCGCCAAGATCATTCTCGGCGTCAAAGGGTGAGCCCTGCCCGAAAAGCCCCCGATCTCCCCTCTTTGTCGCTCCAAATAAACCAACTGGTCAACTTTCACCCCAAAACCTACGCGCTCCCGTGAAACTCCAAACCCTCCTCCCCTCAGTCCTGCTCCTCGCTGCTTGTGGCAAACCGCCCGCGGGCGGCCATGGCGGCGGTCAGATGCCCCCGGCCCCCGTCACGCTTGCCCCGGTGGAGCAGAGAGAACTGGTGGAGTGGGAGGAGTTCACGGGGCGCGTCGAGCCGGTGGAAACAGTGGAGCTGAAGCCGCGCGTTTCGGGCTACATCACCGAGGTTCATTTCCAGGCGGGAGCGCTGGTTAAAAAAGGGGACACTCTTTTCACCATCGACCAGCGTCCCTTCCAAACCCGGCTGCGCGCCACCGGTGCGGAGGTGGCCCGTGCGGAGGCCAACGCCATGGCCATGAAGCGTGAATTTGACCGTGTGCAGACGCTGCTGGCGGCGAAGGCGATTGCTCCCGAGCAGGCGGAGGCGCGTGAGTCGATGAACCTGCAGGCCATCGCCGGACTGGAGTCCGCCAAGGCTGCGCAGCACAGCGCGGAGATCGAGTTTGAGCACAGCACGGTGAAGGCGCCCATCAGCGGGCGCATCAGCCGCGCCATCACCACCACGGGGAACTATGTGACCGCCGGCACCACACTGCTGACGACCATCGTCACGGTGGATCCGGTGTATGTGTATGCGGACATCGATGAAAACAGCCTGCTGAAACTTCAGGCCATGCAGCGCAGCAAGGCGACCTTCACCAATGGCGACGGCCGCGTGCCGGTGGAGCTTCAGCTTTCCAATGAAAAAGGCTTCCCGCATCATGGCCACATCGAGTCCTTCGACAACCGCCTGGACGCAGGCACGGGCAGCATGGTGCTGCGCGCCGAGTTTTCGAATGCTGACAACATCCTCACGCCCGGCCTGTTTGCCCGCATCCGCATTCCCATGACGGGCAAATACAAGGCGCTGCTGGTGGAGGAAAAAAGCATCCTCACGGATCAGGCCAACAAGTTTGTGCTGGGCATTGATGAGTCCAAGACGCCCGCGCTCTCCGTGTACAAGCCCATCGTGATCGGGCCGAGCATCGATGGCAAGCGCATCATCCGCAGCGGCCTGGTGGCCGGGGACAAGATCATTGTGAACGGCCAGGCCCGCCTGCCACAGCCTGGCATGCCGGTGCAGCCCAGTGAGGCGCCGCCGGCCAAGCAAACGGCTTCCAAGTAAACCGCGGAGCGCCACATCCTCCCACCCGCTGCCATGAACATTTCCCGTTTTTTCATCACGCGCCCCATTTTCGCGGGCGTGCTGTCGCTGCTGATCTTCATTCTCGGCGCCATTTCCCTCTTTCAACTGCCCATCTCCGAGTACCCGGAGGTCGTGCCGCCGACGGTCATTGTGACGGCGACCTATCCCGGCGCGAATCCGAAGACCATCGCCGAAACGGTGGCCTCGCCGCTGGAGCAGACGATCAACGGCATCGAAAACATGCTCTACATGTCGTCCATGAGCACGGCGAACGGTGTGATGACGCTCACCGTCACCTTCAAGATCGGCACGGAGCTGGACCTGGCGCAGATGCAGGTGCAGAACCGCGTGGCGCAGGTGCTGCCCAAGCTGCCGGAGGAGGTGCGTCGCTTCGGCGTCACCACCGTGAAGTCCTCGCCAAACATGACGCTGGTGGTGCATCTGCTCTCGCCGAACGAGCGCTATGACGAGATCTACCTGCGCAACTACGCCACCCTCAATGTGAAGGATGAGCTCACGCGCCTTCCCGGTGTCGGCCAGGTGAACATCTTCGGCGGGGGCGACTACGCCATGCGCATCTGGATTGATCCCGACAAGGCCGCCGCCCGCGGGCTGACTTCCGGCGACATCGTGAACGCCATCCGCGAGCAGAACATCCAGGTGGCCGCAGGCACCATCGGCCAGCAGCCCACGAAGGACTCCGCCTTTGAGCTGACGGTGAATGCCAAGGGCCGTCTCATCAGCGAGGAGGAGTTTGACCAGATCATCGTCAAGACCGGCCCGCATGGTGAAAAGCTGCGCCTGCGCGACGTGGCCCGCGCCGAGATGGGCTCGGGCGACTACTCGCTGCGCGCGCTGCTCAACAACAAACGCGCCGTCGGCATGGGCGTGTTCCAGCTTCCCGGGGCGAATGCGCTCGCCGTCTCCGAGGCCGTGCGTCATTGCATGACGGAGCTGAAGAAGAAAATGCCGGAGGGCGTGGATTACGCCATCGCGTACGATCCCACGGTGTTCGTCGAAAAATCCATCGACGCCGTCATTCACACGCTGCTGGAGGCGCTGGTGCTCGTGGTGCTGGTGGTCGTGCTCTTCCTGCAGACCTGGCGTGCCTCCATCATTCCGCTGGCGGCGGTGCCGGTGTCGCTCGTCGGCACCTTTGCGGTGATGCACGCCCTCGGGTTCTCCATCAACAATCTCTCCCTCTTCGGTCTCGTGCTGGCCATCGGCATCGTGGTGGATGACGCCATCGTCGTTGTCGAAAACGTGGAGCGAAACATCCAAAACGGCCTCAAGCCCATGGCGGCCACGCAACAGGCCATGACGGAGGTGACCGGCCCCATCGTCGCCACGGCGCTGGTGCTGTGCGCGGTGTTCATTCCCACCGCGTTCATCAGCGGTCTCAGCGGCCAGTTCTATAAACAGTTCGCCGTCACCATTGCCATCTCCACGGTCATTTCTGCCATCAATTCGCTCACGCTTTCTCCGGCGCTCTCCGCCGTGCTGCTGAAAGGCCATGGCGACAAGCGCGACATCCTCACCCGGCTCATCGACGGCTTGTTTGGGTGGTTCTTCCGCCCGTTCAACCGCTTCTTTGAGTGGTCGTCCAACGTGTATGTGGGGCTGGTGAAGCGCATCATCCGCTTCAGTTTCATCGCGGTCATCATCTACGGCGGGCTTGTCTGGGCCACGTGGAAGGGCTTTGAAACCGTGCCCGAGGGCTTTGTGCCCGGCCAGGACAAGCAGTACCTCGTCGGCTTCGCGCAGCTTCCTGAAGGCGCTTCGCTGGACCGCACTGATGATGTGATGCGCCGGATGTCGAAGATCGCCATGGATCATCCTGGAGTGAAGGACGCCATAGCATTCCCCGGCCTGTCCATCCAGGGCTTCACCATCAGTCCCAATGCGGGCATCGTGTTCGTCGGGCTCGATAATTTCGAGGACCGCACCACGCCCGAGCTCAGCGGCGGCGCGATTGCGAATTCGCTCAATGGAAAGTTCATGGCCATTCAGGATGCCATGGTCATGATGTTCCCGCCGCCGCCCGTCAACGGCATCGGCACCACGGGCGGATTCAAGCTCATGGTGGAAGACCGCGGCAACCAGGGGTATGCGGCGCTGTATCAGGCCACGCAGAAGCTTGTGGGAGCGGCGTATGGCACGCAAAAGCTCACGCAGGTCTATTCCGGATACACGGTCAATGTGCCGCAGATCGAGGCGGACGTGGATCGTGAGAAGGCCAAGATCCAGGGCGTGCCGCTGGCGAATCTCTTTGAAACTCTGCAGGTCAATCTGGGCAGCCTCTACGTGAATGACTTCAACCGCTTTGGCCGCACCTACCAGGTGGTCGCGCAGGCGGAGGAGCAGTTCCGCGATGAGGCCGGCGACATCACGCGGCTGAAAACACGCAACGCCGCCGGTGAAATGGTGCCCATCGGCTCGCTGGTGAAAGTGAAGGAGGGTTTTGGCCCGGACCGCGTCACGCACTACAACGGCTACCTCGCCGCCGACCTCAATGGCGCACCGCTGCCGCCGCTGAGCTCCGGCCAGGCGGAGGAGCTCATTGCCGGTCTTGCGAAGGATGGTTTGCCGGGCGGCTTCGAGTTTGAGTGGACGGATCTCACGTATCAAAAAATCATCGCGGGAAACACCGCCATCTACATCTACCCGCTGTGCATCCTGCTGGTCTTCATGGTGCTGGCCGCGCAGTATGAGAGTCTGCGCCTGCCGCTCGCGATCATTCTCATCGTGCCGCTCTGCCTGCTGTTTGCGCTGGCCGGCGTGATGATCACAGGAGGGGACAACAACATCTTCACGCAGATCGGCTTCATCGTGCTCATCGGACTGGCGTGTAAAAACGCCATCCTCATCGTGGAATTTGCGAAGGAGAAGTTTGACCATGGCCTGAGCCCGCTGGAGGCGGCCATCGAATCCTGCCGCCTGCGCCTGCGCCCGATTTTGATGACCTCCATCGCCTTCATCGCGGGCGTGTATCCGCTCGTGGTCTCCACGGGTGCGGGCGCGGAAATGCGCCGCGCCATGGGCACCGCCGTGTTTGCCGGCATGATCGGCGTGACTTTCCTCGGCCTGTTCTTCACGCCGGTGTTCTATGTGCTGGTGATGCTGGGCTACAAGAAAAAGAAGGCCGAGCCCGCCGCTGAGCTGCCCGTCTCCGCCCTGCCAGCCCCCCACTGATTCACGCCATGCGCCCTCTCATCTCATCCCTCCTTCTCCTGGCGACGAGCGCCGTCGCCCAGGTCGGCCCCGACTATGTGCGTCCGGAAACAGTGACGCCGCCGAGCTACAAATCCGCCGTGAACTGGCGCGAGGCGCGCCCGCTGGACACGCTGCCCAAGGGCGCGTGGTGGCGCGTGTTTGGCGATGCAAAACTGAACGCGCTCATGGAGCGCGCCACCGCGCACAACCAGACGCTGAAGGCGGCGATCGCACGGTTTGACACGGCACGCGCAGGCACGGGCATCGCGCGCGCCGCATTCTTTCCCACGGCCGATGTGAACGCCGCGCTGACCACGCAGCGGACTTCGCCAAACATGCCCAGCGCCTTTCCGCTGAACGGCCTGCATTATGTGGGGCCGAGCTACAATGTGCCGCTCGATTTTAGCTGGGAGCTGGACCTGTGGGGCAAGATCCGCCGTCAGAATGAAAGCGCGCGCGCCGATGCCGCCGCGGCGGCGAACGTGATGCAGAACGTGCTGCTGGGCATGCATGCGGACGTGGCCACGAACTACTTCCGCATCCGCGCTCTCGATGGCGAGCTGGCCACCGTGCGTGCCGCCGTGGGCTGGCGCAGGCAGGCGCTGGGCATCGCGCAGGCGCGTGTGAAAGCCGGAGCCGGCAGCGAGCTGGAGCAGGCGCAGGCGGAAACCGAAGTGGCCTCCGCCGAGGCGGAAGTCAGCGCCTTGCAAAATCAGCGCGACCAGCTTGAAAACGCCATCGCCCTGCTGACGGGTACGAACCCCAGCGCCTTCAAGCTCGGTGGGAATGCCAGCATGCTGCCACCGCCGCCGGGCGTGCCTGCCGGAGTGCCCACCGACCTGCTGGAGCGCCGCCCTGACGTGGCTGCCGCCGAGCGCACGCTGGCCTCCACCACGGCGCAGATCGGTGTGACCAAGGCAAACTTCTTCCCCAGCATCCGCCTCACAGGACGCGCGGGTTACCTGAGCGGTGATGTGGCCAATCTGTTTGAGGGCAACAGCCTGAACTGGAACATCGGCCCCAGCATCAGCGTGCCGGTCTTTGCCGGCGGCAAGAACCGCGCCTACATGGAAAAGGCGCGCGCCGCGCACGATGAAGCGCTGGCGAACTACCGGCAGGCCATTCTGGTGTCATTCAACGACGTGGAAAACGCGCTGGCCGCGCTGCGCAATCTCAGTGCGCAGTCGGAGGCGCAGCACCGCGCCCGCGACAGCGCGCAGGAGGCCGCGAAGATCGCCCACGCACGCTATGAAGCTGGCACCAGTCCGTATCTCAATGTGATCGAAGCGAACCGCTCGCTGCTGCTGACGGAGCGCGCCTGCGCCACGCTCGCCGGGCAGCGATTGATCGCCAGTGTGAGCCTGATCAAAGCGCTGGGAGGAGGGTGGGATCAAAGCCTGCCGGTGACGGTGCCTGTCACGACGCCCGATCCTGAAGCCATGGGCTCCACCGCGCCGAAGAAAGGCTTCTTCACCAAGGTGAAGGGGTGGTTTAAGAAGGGGTGACAAGGAGTGGGGGTCTCTGACCCC
The DNA here is from genome assembly GCF_044227185.1 of Prosthecobacter sp. Lineage (GTDB taxonomy): Bacteria > Verrucomicrobiota > Verrucomicrobiia > Verrucomicrobiales > Verrucomicrobiaceae > Prosthecobacter. Next base: position 59,295 of record NZ_JBGAFO010000021.1, read on the forward strand.
CACTGAATCCGGAACCGGGGTCAGAGACCCCGGCGCCTTGGGGCGCTGGGACGTTCAACTTTCCTCCAACTTCCGGTACAACTTCTCCATCGCCGCCGCGCTGCGGCACGCAATAGCCGCCTGCGCGAGGATGCTTGCCACATCCAGGCGGGAGATTTTCACGCCCTGCTGAATTTTCTCCCAAGGCGTCGAGCGCATCTTCGCCACGGTTTGGATGCCGAGCAGGAGCGGCAGGGCGGTGGCGTAGCGGAGCTTGGCGTGGGTGACGTGCTGCACGTAGCGCAGGCCGCATTCCAGGTGCTCGGTGCAGGTTTGCAGCCAGAGGCTCCACTCGGTCTGGATGTCCGCGGGCTGGCAGGGCAGGTAGCAGCGGCCATCGCGGGTGTCTTCGCCGATGTCGCGCAGGATGTTGATGAGCTGCAGGCCCTTGCCCATGCGTGCGCCCCATTCCTTCATCTGCTCCGTGGTCACCGAGGGATCGAGCGAGCCGGGGAGCTCGGTGGCGCAGAGCTGCGTCCAGAATTCGCCGACACATCCTGCCACGAGCCAGGTGTACTCATTGAGCTCCTTTTCACTGGCGAGGCTGCGCAGGCGGCCGTCTGCGGGGAAGCGGCGGATGTCCAGCATCTGGCCGTCGATAATATGCTCCAGCACGCTCTGAATGGCGGCGAGGGGGACGGGCGGCATGGTGCGCAGCCAGGCGATGCCGTCGGCGAATTTTTCCATGAGGCGGCGCTCCGCGTGATCGCTCTGCTGCGTGCAGAACTGGGTGAGGAGGGTGGAGGCCAGGCTCTGCACATCGCCGCTGCCGCGCACCAGGGCGCGGTAGCGCTCGAGGCAGTCCAGCCGCACCACCGGGCTGACCATGGCGGTGTCGGCGATGGTGTCCGCCGTGCGGGCGAGCAGGTAGGCCAGGGAGATGGGTTCGCGCAGCTCTTTGGGCAGCGCCTTCAGCGTGAGATAAAAGGAGCGCGAGACCGACGCCAGCAACTGGCCGCCGAGTTCGCGCTCGTGGTGGGTTTCATCAGACATGGAAAGGGGGATTCTAGATTCTAGATGCTAGATTCTAGATGCTGGATGCCGGAGCAAGCATTCTCTGCTAATCTCAGGGAATCCAGTATCCAGCCGCCAGCATCCAGCCCGTGAAGCATCTTTACGTCCATATTCCTTTCTGCCACCGCATCTGCCCCTACTGCAGCTTTCACAAGCACACGCCGGGCGGCACGGACATGACGGCGTTTGTGGATGCGCTGCTGAAGGAGGTGGAAAAGCAGCCGCTGCGGCCGCAGACGATCTTTTTTGGCGGCGGCACACCTACGATGCTCAGTGAAAAGCACATGGAACGCCTGCTGCAGGGGCTGCGGCAGCGCGTGGACATGACGGAGATGGTGGAGTTCACCATGGAGGCGAATCCGCGCAACATCACCGCCTCAAAGGCAGACATCATGCGAGACCTTGGCGTGACTCGCGTCAGCCTGGGTATTCAGTCCTGGGACAATGCCACGCTGAAAACCCTGGGGCGCGATCATACTTATCGCCAGGCCCAGGAAACCTGGGGCGTTCTGTGTGAAGCCCGCTTCCCGAGTTTGAACATCGACCTGATGTTTTCCATTCCCGGACAGAGTCTCGAAGTCTGGCGTGAAACGCTGGAGTACACTCTTTCGTCGCGGCCCGATCACATCTCAGCCTACAATCTCAACTACGAGGAGGACACGGATTTCTTCCGCCGTCTGAAAACAGGCGAGTTCCGTCTCGATGAAGATCGCGACGCGGATTTCTTCCATCTTGCGATCGACATGATGGAAGCGGAAGGCTTCGAGCATTACGAAATCTCGAATTACGCCATGCCCGGCTTCCGCTCCGTGCACAACGAGGCCTACTGGATGGGCGAAGACTACCTCGGCATCGGCCCGGGGGCTTTTTCCACGGTGAATGGCAGGCGCTGGCACAATGTGAAGGACACGCCGCGCTACATGACAATGACGCTGGCGGGCGAGGACACGGCTACGGAAAGCGAGGAGATCACGCCCGACAAACGCCGCACCGAGCGCTTCGGTCTGGAGCTGCGCACCGCGCGCGGCCTGCCGCTGGATTTGATCGCTCCTGAGTCACGCCGGATGCTCGACACCCTGCGTGACCAGGGCCTGCTGACCTGCGATGAAAGCCATGTGCGGCTGACCCGTGCAGGGAAGCCGCTGGTGGACCCCATCGCTGTGGCGCTGATGGGCTGAAATCAGCGTGGTACGCGCATGCCGGACTGCACGGCGGTGATGATCATGGCAAAAAAGGCCACAAACCCAATGATGACCAGGCAAATGCCGATGATGGTCATGATGCCGCTGAACTTCCAGAAGCGGCGCTGCTCCGCCAGCGCGGCATCGAGATCGACCGTGGCGTGGGAACCGATCAACTGCCCGATCCTGTTGGCGTAGTTCCACAGTTTCAGGGCCGGGTAGATCGTGAGGAGCGCAAACACGCCCAGATAGATCGCCTGGCCCAGCATGATCTGCGTCATGAATTTGGGATTGCTCGCGAACATTGGATTGTCTGCGATGCCAGGACTGTTGAGGAATTCGGGGCTGCTAAACACGCCGGAAGTCGCCATCAAGGCAGTGGAGGCGCTGAAAAATCCGAGCAGTCCAAATGCGATCCACATGATCACGGACATGAAGCGGATCCAGGGCTTGGTGCCGGCGAGCTGGGCGATGGTGCTGGCAGCAACGGTGTCCGCGCCGCCGCCCGTGGAGGCACCGTACAAATTGGCGGCGGGAGTCGAGTAGGGATTGGCGGGAGATTCCATGGCGTGGGGGGAGGGGTGGATGGGTGCGGCGGTCATCGCCAGCATTGATAAATCCTACGAAAATAATTCGTGAGTTGTCAAAGCTAAACGGAACCGCTTCATTGTGCGGCAATGGCAGCGGCGCGCGCGGACACTTTGCAATCAGTCGAACTCGCAGACGGTGTGGAGATTCAGCTCCGCGTGGCGGGCCCGGCGGTGCGCAGCATGGCCTTCGCGATCGATCTGCTCATCCGCGTCGGCATTTACTTTGCGGTGGGATTCGGCATGTCCCTGCTGCTGCCCGGGCTGATCGGTCCGGAGATGACCTCCGGACTGCTGCTGCTGTTCGTGTTTTTGATGGAGTGGTTTTACAATGTGTTTTTTGAAGCGGGCGCGAAGGGCGCGACGCCGGGGCAGCGCTCCATGAAACTGCGGGTGATGAGCGTGACGGGAGGGCCGGTGTCCCTGGCGCAGGCGGTGATGCGGAATTTTTTGCGCGTGGTGGACTTCATGCCGTTCTCCTACCTCTGCGGCATCACCTGCATGCTGTTTACCAGGCGGTTTCAGCGCCTGGGGGATCTGGTGGCCAACACCGTGGTGACCTACGCCGACGCTCCCCCGGTCTTCACCCACGAGGTGGAGGTGCGGGCCGAGCGGCGCGTGCCGGCGCAGACGCTGACGCGGGAGGAGCAGGCGGCGCTGCTGCAGTTTCTGGAGCGCGCGCCACTGTGGGCGGATGAGCGGCGGATCGAGCTTTCCACTTTGGCGCAGCCGCTGACGGAGGCGGCGGGCCAGGAAGGGCTGCGGCGCCTGTGCGGCATGGCGCTGTGGCTGCGGGACCCGGAAGACAAAGGCGGGCAGCCGCCGGCGCTGAAAGGAGCGCGGATATTCACCTCATGACACCGTCGCAGTTTGAAAAGCAGATCGAGCCGCGGTGGCAGAAGCTGGAGAAGCTGCTGGATGAAGCGGAGAAGCGGGCGCCCTCGAACGCGGTGGAGGATTTGCCGGCCACCTTCCGCCAGGTGTGCCATGATCTGAGCGTGGCGCAGCACCGCATGGCCCCGCAGCGGCTGACGCAGCGGCTCAATGCGCTGGCCATCCGCGGCTACCGCATGCTGGAGCGCCGCAGCGCCGGGGGCTGGGAGACGTTTGTGCGCCTGTTTCTGGTGGAGTTCCCGCAGGCGGTGCGGGCGGAGTGGAAGCTTTTCTGGTTGTGCACGGCGCTGTTTTATCTTCCGGCTTTCCTCATCGCCGCCATCACGCCTTCTCATCCGGAATGGGCCATGGCGCTGCTGGGGCCGGACGGCATGGGGCAGATGGAGAGCCAGTACGGGGAGGCCAGCAAGCCCTCCGACTATGTGCGGGAGAACTTTGGCTCCGGCTTCAGGGCGTTTTGCTTTTACATCCTGAACAATGTGAGCATCGACTTCAGAACCTTCGCCGGGGGCATTCTTGGAGGGGTGGGGTCGCTGCTGGTGCTGCTGTTCAATTCCTTCCACTTTGGCGCGGCGTTTGGGTATGTGCATTACTCCGGCAATCCGCTGACGCTGTACACCTGGGCCGTCGCGCATGGGGCGCCGGAGTTTACCGGCATCGTGATCTCCGCGATGGCGGGCATGCGCGTGGGCTGGTCGGTGCTGCGCCCTGGCAGGCTGGAGCGGCGCGCGGCGCTGGTGCTGGCCGGACGCAGGGCGATGCCCCTGCTGATCGGCGCGGCGGTGCTGACCAGCATCGCGGCGGTGCTGGAGGGGTTCTGGTCGCCGATGGATCTGCCGCCCACGATCAAGTTCGCCACCGGCGGGCTGTGCTGGGTGGCGGTGGCGGCGTTTCTGATGTTCAGCGGAAGGAGGCAGACGGATGCGGCTTGAGGACATCACCGTCACGCTGCGGCCGCGCCAGCCGTGGGAGGCCGCGGACCTGGGCTGCGCCGTGGTGCGGCGGGATTTTGGCGGCATCCTGGCGCTGTGGGCCTGCACGGTGGTGCCGCTGTGGGTGCTGGTGGCGGTGCTGCTGCGCGCCACGCCCGGGTGGATCCCGTGGATCGTCATCTGGCTGAAGCCTCTCTATGACCGTGTGCCGCTGTTTTTTCTGAGCCGTGCCGCCTTTGGTGTGAGGCCCACTTTTTTGGAGACGTGGAAGCAGTGGCCGCGGCTGTGGCTCAGCAACTGCCTGCCGGCGCTGTTCTGGCGGCGGCTCTCCTTCATCCGCAGCTTTGCCCTGCCTTCGCAGATGCTGGAGGGGCTGCGCGGCGGCGCGGTGAAGAGGCGCATCCGCACGCTGGCGATGGATGGCGGCGGCTCCGGCTCCTGGATGACCTTTGCCTTCGCCAATCTCGAACTGGCAGCCTGGTGCGGACTCGTGTGGGGCACCTACAGCCTGCTGCCGGAGTCCGCCCAGCCGGACTGGGCCGGATTTTTTCGCTCCTTTGATTTCGAGACCTCGATTCCGAATGGTTTCCTCTGGCATGTCGTGGTGTGCCAGATGATCGTGGTCACGCTGGTGGAGCCCTTTTATGTGGGCGCCGGTTTTGCGCTGTATCTGAACTGCCGCACGCGCATCGAAGGCTGGGATGTGGAGCTGGTGTTCCGGCGTCTGGCCGCGCGCCTGACCTCCGCCGCGGCGGCGCTGGCCGCCGCGCTGCTCATCATGTCCGGGGCCGCGTCTCCGGTGCAGGCTGCGGAGAGAGACCCAGCGAAAGTGGTGCGTGAGCTGCTCAATGAACCTGAGTTTGAGATTTACAAGGCTCCCAGCCGGGAATGGGTGTGGGATGAGCCCAAAGAAAAGGAGAAAAAGCCGGATGACGGCTCCCGGAAGGGGTCAGACACGGGCACGGACCTGTTCACCCTCTTTGGATTGCTGCTGCGCTGGGTGCTGGTGGGCGGGCTGGCAGCGTGGCTGGGCGTCTATCTGTGGAAGAACCGCCATCTCTTCATCTCGCGCGGTGTCAGCAGGGCGCCGGTGCGCGCGCCGAAGGTTCTGATGGGCATGAACATCACGCCGGAGAGCCTGCCGGACGACATCGTGAGCGCCGCGCGCGCCGCGTGGGCGGCGGGAGATCTCAAAGAGGCGCTCAGCCTGCTGTACCGCGGGTCCTTGTCCTGGCTGGTGAACCGCCGGCGGGTGCCGATCGCGGACAGTGACACGGAGGAGGACTGCCTGACGCAGGTGCTGCAGGCGGGAGAGAAAGCGGAGGCCGATTACTTCCGCCAGCTCACCGGGGCCTGGGTGCAGGCGGCGTATGCGCTGATGCCGGTGTCGAATGATGAAATGGGCGCGCTGTGCGACCGCTGGCCCTTTGTGGAGAAAGGAGGCGCGGCATGACGCGGCACCTGCTTCGCGGATTGATGGCGCTGGCTGCTGCGCTGACCCTGTGCGGCTGCGGCGACAGCGGCCACTGGGAGAACGTGGAAAAAACCACCGGCTACAAAGGCAAGGCGCGGGTGAACCCTTTTCTCGCGGCGGAGCGCCTGCTCAAGGAGCTGGGGCACCAAACCCGTGTCTCGAAGGCGCTGACGAAAATGCCGGCGTATGACGGGGTGATTTTCACCTCCGGGGAAGGCGGGCTGCCTGAAGGGCGGGCGAAACAACTGCTGCGCTGGGTCTTCAGCGGCGGACATCTCATCTACTGCCTGGACGGCACCCGGCCCTACAACGACTTTGAGACGCCGTTTGGCTCCTACATCTCCGCCCTGTTTCTGGAAGAAGAGAAAGACCCGGTGCTGCAGCAGCTCGGCATCGGGCTGCAGAAACGGCTGGGGGATGAGGAGGCTTTCGAAAAACTGGAAGGGTTCCATGGCGAGGAAGCGGATGCGAAGTCCGGAGCCGGCCCGAAAGACGCGAAAGAAAAGAAAAGGATCAAAGGAAACGAGGAGTGGCTGGAGTCCGAGGAGGAGGTGAACTGGAATGGCAGGACCTACCAGCTCAGCCTCGGCGGCTTCCAGCGCATGGTGCTGAAGCGCAAGCTGCGGCCGGGGGAATTTTCCGCGGGCTCCAAAAACGACTCCCTGGCGCTGCATCTGCAGCATGGCATGGGCAGAGTCACGCTGCTGGCGCATGCGCGGCCTTTCCGCAATCACTGGATCGGCGAGATGGACCATGCGGACTGGCTGGCGGCGCTCGTGGGTGAGTACGGCTCCAGGGAGGTGCTGTTTGTCTCCACCGCCACGGGCAGTTTCATGGGGCTGCTCTGGCAGCATGGCTGGATGGCGGTCGTCACGCTGGCGGTCTGCCTGCTGTTCTGGCTGTGGCAGCAGATGCCGCGCTTCGGGCCGCTGGCGGAGGTGGAGCTGGACTCCACGCGGCATTTTGCCAGCCACATTGGCGCGCTGGGGGAGTTTTTCTGGCGCATGCGGCGCGGCCCGCTGCTGGTGAATGCGGCGCGCGATGCCGTGTGGGAGCGCGTGCGGGAGCGGCTCCGCCCGCTGGATGACGGCAGCCGGCAGATGAGCGACCACCTCGCAGAGGAGATCGCCCGCCGCAGCGGCCTGCCGGCCAAAAGAGTCGCCGCCGCGCTGGATGTGGCGCCACCGGACAGCGCGCACAACTTCGTCCTTCTCATGCGCGATCTCCAGGCCATCCGGCGCGCCCTTTAAATCTCCTTTTCCATCCTCATCTCCATGAACCCGATCCTTCCCGAACCAGACGTTTCCAGCCTCTACACGCCGCCGCCTCCGCCGCAGCCCGACAGCGGTTTCGCGCCGCCGACGGTGCCGCGGAGCACGGAGATCTTCCGCCAGATCCGCGCCGCGGTGAGCCAGGTGTTTGTGGGTCAGGAGGAGGTGCTGTACCAGGTGCTGGCCGCTTTGCTGGCTGGCGGGCACGTGCTGCTGGAAGGCAAGCCTGGGCTGGGCAAGACGCACCTCGTGCTGGCGCTGTCCCACACCTTTGGCGGCAGCTTCCGCCGCATTCAGTTCACGCCGGACCTCATGCCCTCGGACGTGTGCGGCCACACCTTGTTTGACATGAGCAGCAGCACCTTCCGCGTGCGCCGCGGCCCGGTGTTTGCCAATCTGCTGCTGGCGGATGAAATCAACCGCGCGCCGGCCAAGACGCAGTCCGCGCTGCTGGAAGTCATGCAGGAAACGCAGGTGACGATCGACGGCGAAACCCACGCGCTGGCGCCGCCCTTCATGACCTTTGCCACGCAAAACCCCATCGAGCAGGAGGGCACCTATCCACTGCCAGAAGCGCAGCTCGACCGCTTCCTGCTCAAGGTGCTCATCGACTATCCGGATGTGGCCAACGAGACGTGGGTGGTGAAGGCGGTGTCCTCGCGTGCCGCAGGGGGCGGGCTTTCCACGGAGGCGGTGCCGCAGGTGTGCACGCCGCAGGACATCCTGGCCGCGCAGGAGGAGGCCGCCGCCGTGCAGGCGGTGGAGCAGGTGGTGGACTATGCGGTGAAAATCGTCCGCGCCACGCGCCAGCACAGCGCCATCTCCCTCGGAGCCGGAACGCGCGGGGCCATCAGCCTGGTGCGCGTGGCCAAATCCTACGCGCTGCTGGAGGGGCGCAGCTACATCACCCCGGCGGATGTGAAGCGCGCCGTGCTGCCGGTGCTGCGGCACCGCGTGCAGCTCGCGCCGGAAATCGCCATCAGCGGGCAGAGCGTGGATGACATGCTCAACTCGCTGATCAAGACCATCGAGGCACCCCGCGTCTGATTTTTTTTCATGCGCCCCACCGCTCTGCTGCTCCGACTGCTCATCGCCTGGTTCATCCTGGCGGTGGCGGCCTGTCTGTGGGACAGCTTCATCGTGGTGTGGCAGTCTGCGGGCGGCCTGCTGCTGCTGGTGCTGGGGGTGGATGCGCTCACCCTTCCGCGCCGCGGGCGCATCACCGCCCAGCGCTCGCTGCCGGGGCGCTTTGCGCTGGGCGTGGAGTCCTCCGTGACGCTGACGGTGACGCACACGGCCCGGCGCAGGCTGACGCTGGAGGTGTTTGACGGCATCCCGACGGCGGCGGAGGCCGAGGGGCTGCCGCACCGCGTCAGCATTCCCGCGGGCGAATATGCCGCGATCTCATATCAGGCGCGCTTTGTGCGCCGCGGGCAGCATGTGTTCACGGCTGCGCATGTGCTGGTCCACTCGGCCTTCGGGCTGTGGAGGCGGCTGCATTTCGTGGCGGGAGAGAGCCAGACGCGCGCCTATCCCAACTATGAGCCGGTGGTGCGGTTTGCGCTGCTGGCCATGGCGAACCGCGTGGAGCAGATGGGCATCGTCAAACGCCGCCGCATGGGCGCTTCGCTGGATTTTCATCAATTGCGGGACTACCAGGACGGCGATGTGCTCTCCCGCATCGACTGGAAGGCCACCTCCCGGCGCTCATCCCTTGTGAGCCGTGACTTTGAGGAGACGCGCAACCAGACCATCCTGCTGGTGCCGGACTGCGGCCGGCGCATGCGGGCGCTGGACGGCGGGCTCAGCCAGTTTGACCACTGCCTCAACGCCATGCTGCTCATCTCCTTCATCGCCCTGCGGCAGGGGGATGAGGTGGGCGTGGCGGGGTTTGGCGGCGTGCAGCGCTGGCTGCCGCCGGTGAAGGGGGCGCACAGCATGCCGAAGCTGCTCAACCACCTCTACAACTACGAGGCCAGCAGCGAGCCCAGCGACTTCATCGAGGCGGCGGAACGCGTGATGACGCTGCAGCGCCGGCGCGCGCTGGTGATCCTGCTGACGAATCTGCGCAGCGAAGACGGCAGCACCCTGGCCTCGGCCGTGGCCGCCATGCAGCGTCGGCATCTGGTGCTCACCGCGACCTTGCGTGAGCAGGAGCTGGAGCAGCGCGCGGCGGCGCCGATCGACCACCTGCACGATGCGCTGCAATACGGTGCGCTGACGCATTACTTTGGCGAACGCCGGCAGCTGCTGGAGTCGCTGCGCGCGCGCCGGGTGCTGACAGTGGATGAGTCCGCGCAGATGCTGCCGGTGGCGCTGGCGAACAAATACCTGGATGTGAAGGCGGGCGGTCTGCTCTGAGGCAGAGAGGGGCCCAAAGCTCTCATCCGCAGGCGCTAAGCCGGGCATTTAACCCTTGTGGCGGTTTTTGCCACGCGTAGCGTTATTTGCGACAAATTTGTCGTGCCGGAGAATGCCGCATGTTGAGCGCCTCTCCATCCTGGTCGTTGCTGTACCCGCAGGCGGATCAGCGCGCACACAGCGCGGAGCTGGCCGACGCCATGCAGCGTGTCTGCGACAGCGGCAGCTACATTCTGGGCGTGGAAGTGGCGGCGTTTGAGAGGGAGTATGCCGCATTTCTTGGCGCGGCGGAGGTCGTGGGCGTAGCGAGCGGGACGGACGCAATCGAGCTGATGCTGCGGGCGCTGGAGATCGGGGCTGGCAGCAGGGTGGTGGTGCCTGCCTTTGCGCCCTCCGCCGTGGCGGCGGGGGTGACGCGCAGCGGCGCGGAGCCGGTGTTTGCTGACATTGAGCGCGACACGTTTACTCTCTGCCCTGCGTCATTGGATGCCCTGCTGCGCTCCCCGCGTGGTTACGGGGTGAAGGCGGCGGTGGTCGTGCATCTGTATGGGCATCCGGCGGACTGGGCCGGCCTGCAGCGGGTGGCGGATGAGCATGGCATCGTGCTGCTGGAGGACTGCGCGCAGGCGCACGGCGCGCGGTGGCATGGGCGGATGGTGGGAACGCTGGGGCGGGCGGTGGCGTTCAGCTTCTACCCCACGAAAAATCTGGCGGCTCTGGGAGACGCGGGCGCGGTGGCCACCAATGATGCGGTGCTGGCGGAGCGGCTGCGGATGATCCGGCAGTACGGCTGGCGGCAGCGGCATGTGAGCGAATGCGCCGGCGTGAACAGCCGGATGGACGAGCTGCAGGCGGCGGTGCTGCGGGTGAAGCTGGGCGCGCTGCGCGCAAACATTGAGCAACGGAGAAAGCTGGCGGCGCAGTATGACGCGCGGCTGGGAGGGAGCAGGGTGGTGACGGCGCCGCGGGTGCGGAAAGGCTGCGAGCATGCCTATCATCAGTATGTGGTCCGCGCCGAACGGCGGGACGCGCTGATGAAGCACCTGCAGCAGGAGCAGATTCCGGCGGCGGTGCACTACCCGCTGCCTCTGCACCGGCAGCCGGCGTTTGGCGGCAGCCAGGATTCGCTGCTGGAGTCAGAGCGCGCCGCGGAGATGGTGATCTCACTGCCGCTGCACCCCTACATGTCTGAAGACGCGGTGGAGACGGTGTGTGAAGCGATGGAAAGGTTTGGCCATGCGTGAGGCGGAGTACGATCTGATGCGCGCGGTGGAGGACCGCCACTGGTGGCATGCGGTGCTGCGCAGCCTGGTGCAGCACGCGCTGGAGGGCAGGCTGCCGCCGCACGGGCGGCTGCTGGACGCGGGATGCGGGACCGGCGGGATGCTGGAGTTTTTGCGGGGGATGAAGAGGGAGCTGGAAGTGGCGGGCATCGACGCCGCGGAGCAGGCGGTGCGGCACTGCCACCAGCGCGGGCTGCACGCGGTGCAGATGGGCTCGGTGGAGGCGCTGCCGTTTGCGGATGCCGCCTTTGACGCGGTGCTCAGCCTGGATGTGCTCTACCATGCGGGCGTCAGTGAAGAGCGGGCGCTGGCGCAGATGGCGCGGGTGCTGCGGCCGGACGGCCTGCTGGTGCTGAACCTGCCCGCCTTTGCCGGACTGCGGGGCGCCCATGATGCGGCGGTATGCGGAGCGCGGCGCTATGCCGTGGGGGAGGTGCGCGCGCTGCTGGACCGCTCCGGCTTTGTGCCGGAGACCATTCACTACTGGAACGCGTGGCTGTTTCTGCCGCTGCTGGTGTGGCGGCGTCTGAGCCGGCTGAAGACCAGCCGGAGCGCGGCGGCGTCTGACCTGGAGCTGACTCCTGCCTGGATGAACCGGCTGCTGGCGGACATCGGCCGTGTGGATGCGGGGATGTGCCGGCAGTTCCGCCCGCCCTTTGGTTCGTCAGTCTTTGCCGTGGCGCGGAAAGTGGGACATCAAGGGGAAGGGAGGCCGTATGACCGCTACTGACGCCGCTCCTGAGCTGAGCTTTGTGGTGCCCCTGTACAACACCGGGGAAGGACTGCGCCCGCTGCTGGATGCCTTCCGCGCGCTTTCCCTGCCGGAAAAGTGGGAGCTGGTGCTGGTGGATGACGGCAGCACGGACGGTACCTTTGCAAAGGCGGCGCAGATGATGGCGGACTTTCCCATGCCGGTGACGCTGGTGGAGCTGGCGCGGAATTTCGGCGAGCATGCGGCTGTGCTGGAGGGCTACCGCCGTGCGCGGGGCGAATGGGTGGTGAACCTGGACGACGACCTGCAAAATCCCCCCGGCGAGGCGGTGCGGCTGCTGCGGCACCTGCGTGAATCCGGGGCGGAGGTGGTGTACTCGCGCTACCTGGAAAAGCAGCACCCGTGGGCGCGCAACGTGGCGAGCTGGCTGGCGAACCGCTGCGCGGGTTTCCTGCTGGGAAAACCACGGGGACTTTACCTCTCCAGCTTCCGGGCGCTGCGGCGATCCCTGATCGACCGCATCGTGCTCTATCGCGGGCCCTATCCCTACATTGACGGCCTGATCCTGGGCGCCACCAACCGCATCGCCACGCTGGAGGTGGACCATGTGGAGCGCCGCGGGGGGCAGAGCGGGTACACGCCGCGCAAGCTGGTACGCCTGGCGATGAACCTGCTGTTTGACTTCAGCATCATGCCGCTGCGCCTGGCCAGCGTGCTGGGCTGCCTGCTCTGCGGGCTGGGAGTCGTGGTGCTGGCGGAGGTGGTGCTGGAAACCGTCCTCGTGGGGCAGCGGCAGCTCGGCTGGGGATCGCTGATGGGAGCGCTGGCGGTCTTCAGCGGCGCGCAACTGCTGATGCTGGGGCTCATCGGCGAATATGTCGGGCGTGCTTTCATGACGGTCTCCGGCAAGCCGCAGTCCCTGGTGCGCACCCTGATGACCCATGAACAACCTCTTTCCGCATGATCCACGAAACCACCATCGAAGACTGCACCGTGCAGGGCGTGCGCCTGTTTGAGATGCGCCATGTGGTGGACCGCGTGCGCGGGGACCTGACGGCGCTGGAGTTCACGCGGGACCTGCCCTTTGTGCCGCAGCGCATCTTCATGACCTACGGCATCCCCTCTGAATGCACGCGGGGGGAGCATGCGCACCGCCAGTGCGCGCAGTTTCTGGTCTGCGTGCACGGGCAGTGCCACCTCGGCGTGGACGACGGGAAAAACCGCGAGGAGTTCTGCCTGAACCGCCCGACGCACGGCGTGCTGGTCCCGCCCATGGTCTGGGCGCGGGAGCACCTGCATTCCGCGGATTCCGTGCTGCTGGTGCTGGCCTCCCACCCCTACGAGGCGGGGGATTACATTCGTGATTACAGTGAGTTTCTGGGTATAGTGAAAGGATGGAAGAAGACGTCATGACTCCCGCCACTCTCAGTGACCCATTCCCGCCGGAGACGCAGAATGCGTGGCAGGTACTCTGGGCAAGACTCACAAACGCCATGCGCGCCCAGCCGGCGCTGATGACAGCGCTGGTGACTTTGCTCATGACCTTGGCCATCGGCTGGATGGACCACATCACGGGTTTTGAAGTGACGTTTTTTGTCTTTTACGGCGTGCCCATTTTCCTGGCGGTGTGGTGGGCGGGCTCGCGGACGGGGCTGACCATCGCGGTGATATCCGGCCTGGTCTGGTGGCTGGCGAACATGAGCACCACGCCCTATGAGACCCAGCTCGGCTATGCCTGGGCGCTGGCAAACCGGACGGTGTACCTCTGCGTGATGGTGTTTGCCGTGGCCGCGCTGCGCAACAAGCAGGAGGCGGATGCGGCGCGCATCCAGATGCTGGAGGAGCGCAGGCAGCTCGAGAAGGACATTGTGAGCGTCAGCGAACATGAGCAGCAGCGCATCGGCCAGGATCTGCACGACGGCATCTGCCAGCAGCTCGCGGCCATCGGCTGCGCCGTGCGCGTTCTTTCCGAGGACCTGCAGGCGCAGGGGTTGCAGTCCGCGCATGACGCCAGCCTGATCGAAGGCTCCATCCAGCAGGTGGTCATGGAGGCGCGCGACCTGGCGCGCGGCATCTTTCCCGTCCATGTGGACCGCAGCGGCCTGGCGGCGGCGCTGGAGGACCTGGGAAAGATGATGAGCCGCCTCACGGGCATCTCCATCGTGGTGAGCGACTGCGTGGACGTGCCGCTGGACGCGCCGGAGGTCTCGATGCACCTCTACCGCATCGTCCAGGAGGCCGTGGCCAATGCGGTGAAGCACAGCGGAGCGACCAAGATCACCATCGCGATGAAACTCGCGGACGACATGCTGGAGCTGCGTGTGGAGGACAATGGCAGGGGAATGCCGCCCACCACGCGCCTGAGGGCCGACGGCATGGGCCTGCGCACGATGAACTACCGCGCGCAGGCACTGCAGGCCAGCCTTTCGATCGAACCACGGCCCCAGGGCGGAACCCAGGTGAACTGCCGGGTGCCTCTGGAACAGCTTACCCCCCCCAACGACCATGAAGAAAAATGAAATGAAAACTGCAAACGGCTACAAGGTGCTCCTGGTGGAGGACCATCCCATGTTCCGCGAACACCTGGGCCAGCTCATTGACCGCGACCTCGGCATGTCCATCTGCGGAGAGGCCGACAACATCCGTGACGCCATGCGGCTGATCCTGGAGACCAAGCCCGACATTGCGATCGTGGACATCACGCTGCACGGCTCCAGCGGGCTGGAGCTGCTGAAGGACATCAAGGCGCAGGGGCTGGACCTCAATGTGCTGGTGCTCTCCATGCACGACGAGGAGCTGTATGCGGAGCGGGCGCTGCGCGCGGGCGCGAAGGGCTACATCACGAAAAACGAAGCCTCCGCCGAAGTCATCGAGGCCATCCGCTGCGTGATGAAAGGGGACGTGTACGCCAGCCGGCAGATGACGGCCAAGCTGCTGGAGCGCATGACGCAAAAGCGCGGCAACAGCGAGCTGGCGGGAATGGAAACGCTGGCGGACCGGGAGCTGGAGGTGTTTCAGATGCTGGGCCGCGGCAAGAGCACGCGGGAGATCGCGCAGACGCTCAACCTGGGGGAATCGACGGTGGAAACCTACCGCGCCCGAATCAAGGAGAAGCTGCAGCTTCGCAGCGCCGCGGAATTGTATCTGCGCGCCGGACAGTGGGTGAGGGATCACGGAGCTTGAAGTTGGTAATTGCTTTAGGCTGTGTAGGGTGAGACACCACAGGGGGTGTCACTTGCTGAAAAGGAGCGTTTCAAGGCAAAGTACGGTTTCAAAAAAAGAAACCCAGCACCCCCGGCACTATGTCCAAACGCAGCCACAACAAACGCTCCAAGGGCAGACACGCGACAAGGCCTGCCAAGAACGATTCCCTACCCGCCCGGGAATCATCCGTACCTGAGGCGGTGGAGCAGGCAGCCGAGCAGGCCGCCACTCCCCCGTCGTCTCCTTCGTCCCCGTGGTGGGTGCATGCGCTCGCGGCGCTCGTGCTGGCCGGGCTCTGCGCCAGCCTGTATGTGTGGACGGCGGATTTCCCGATGGCGTTTGATGACCACACGTATCTCAAGGACAACCCGTTTTTCCGCACAGACACCACTCTGGACTACCTCAAGGATTTCAAGGAGTTCGCGACCCGCCCGCTCAAAATGGGCTCCGACCCTGACTACGCGGTCAATGCCATCCTGCGTCCGGTCGCCTATGCGAGTTTTCGCATGAACTACCAGATGGATGGGTTTCAACCGCACGGGTACCGGCTGGTGAACATCGTTATTCATGCGCTGAATTCGATCCTGATCTATGCGCTAGTGACTGTGCTGCTGAGGCGGCCGGCGAACGGGCTGCCTCTGCAGCGGGGCTCGGTGCTGTTCATTTCGGGCGCGGCGGCGCTGCTGTTTGCGGCGCATCCGCTGGCCACGGAGTCGGTGACATACATTGTCCAGAGGTTCACTTCGCTGGTGGTGCTGTTTGCGCTGCTGAGCCTGTGCCTGTACTTTGCGGCCTTGTCCGTGAAGGCGCGCTGGGCCAGGCGGCTGCTGCTGGGCGGGGCCGTGGTGGCGGTGCTGCTGGCCATGCAGACGAAGGAGGATGCCTTCATGGTGCCGCTGCTCGCCCTGCTGCTGGACTGGCTAGTGGTGGGCACGCGGCTGCGGCCCGCCCTCCTCCGCGCGCTGCCGCTGCTGCTGTGCATGCCGCTCATTCCGGTGCTCGTGTTTATGACCGCCGCGGCGCAGGCGGGGGGGCTGGACCTCCATGCCGCGATGAACATTGTGAACTCGCGGGACGCACCCCTGAACCACTGGCACTACCTGGTGACTGAGCTGACGGTGATGACGCACTACCTGCGGCAGATGTTCTGGCCCAAGGGAATGAACCTGGACCCCGAATGGCCCATCTATGGCTCCCTCTTTGAGGGGCCTGTGCTGCTGGCGGCGGCGGTACTGGGCGGGATGCTGGTGTCGGCGTGGGCGCTGTTCCGCCGCTACCGTGGGGATGTGCGTTTCGTTCTGGGCTTCGTCGGGGTGCTCTGGTTTTTTCTCACGGTGTTTGTCTCCTCAGGGCTGGTGCCGCTGCCGGACCTGGTGGCGGAGCACCGCTCCTACCTGCCCTCCATCGGCATCTTTATGCTGTTCGCATGCCTTCTGGACTGGCTGCGAGTCAGCCTGCGTGCCGGTGCGCTGCGCGGTGCCGTGCGCATAGGCGTGCCGGTGCTCGCCCTGCTGTGTGTCGCTGCGCTGTCCTGGAAGACCTGCATCCGCAACAATGTCTGGCGCACACGCGAAAGCCTCTGGGAGGACACGGTGGCCAAGAGTCCGGGCAAATACCGCACCTGGGGCAATCTGGGCGCGGCCTATTCCGACGCGGGCAAGAACGAGAAGGCGGTGGAGTGCTTCCGCGAGGCGCTCAAAGTGGAGCCCCGCTTCCAGAACGGCCTGCTCAACCTGTCCAACTCCCTGCTCAAGCTCAACCGGCCCAAGGAGGCGCTGGACACCACCCTCCAGCTCATCAACCTCGACAAAACCGCCACCACCAAGCCGCCGGTGGCCTTCACGCTGGGGCTCAGCCTCGCGGGAGTGGGCAGGTATGATGAAGCCGTGGCCGTCTTCCGCGACATCCTGCAGGCCGTGCCTGATGACCCGCAGACGCACAAGGCGCTGGGCCTCGTCTATTACCACACCGGCCTGCCGCAACGCGCTCTGGACCACTACGAGCACGCGGCGCGCGTGCAGCCGGAGGACCCCCAGCTCGAGAGGTTCATCGAAGCGGCCAAAGTATCGCTGGCTCAAAAAGGCCGGAGGTATTGAGGTGGTCCCCCCTGCGCGTGGCCCTGTCAATTCTTGGGTTCGTCAGCGAAGCCTTTGACGCGGCAGCGACGCCGGCCTCAGACCTCGAACAGATGCAGCGGTGAGCTGTTCGTCTTGTACTCACCGTTCTTGCCGAGGCTGCGGCCGTTGCCATTGCTGTCGCGGTTGGTGGAGGTGACGATGAAATGCTTGCCGTCGGGGTGCAGCGCCAGGGAGTGGCAGTTCGGCATCTTCGTGTTCACGTGGAAGGGCTCCTTGTCCGCCGGGTTCGTCAGGAACAGCATGCCGCTGCCGGGCGTGCCCGCGGTCACCGCCATGAGACAGCCCTGGGGATGCTGCACCAGATCGTGAATGAAGCCCTCTTTGTTCGCGCCATGGGTGAAGGTCCTGGTCAGCGTGCCGCCGGCGAAGTCGAAATGCAGGATGGTGGGGACGCTCTGCGGCGTGGCGCCGTTTTGCGGTGTGGTGCCGGCGGCCAGCAGAGTTTTGCCACCATCGATGAACAGCAGCACGCGCAGGCCGCCGAGATCCTGGATGCGGTCCAGCTTGTAGAGCGCGGAGGCGTCCAGCGTGCGCTGGGCCTTTTTGAGATCACGGTCCATCACCACCAGCCGCCCGCGCATGTCGCCAAAGACGAGATGCTGGCCATCGGGTGAAAAGGCGAGCGCATACACGTCTTCGCCGGCAGCGTGCTCGGCCAGCTTTTTGCCTGTGGCAGCATCCCACAGGCGCACGAACTGATCTTTGCCGCAGGTGGCGATCCGGCCGCCATCGGGCGAGACGGTGACCTGACGCAGCCAGCCGTCGTGCGCGGCATCGTGCTGCCAGAGCGTCTTTTCTCCCTCGCAGCAGCGCAACTGCCCCCAGGAGTCCGCGCAGTACAGATATGGCAGCTTTGGATGAAACGCGATGGCAGTACTGTAACCATGAAAGCCCTCGAGCGAGGGCAGGGGAGCCAGGGTCATGCCATCCAACTGCCAGCGTCGCACCACGGGCTCGTAGCCTGCCGTGACGAGCACGCTGCCGTCGTGACTGAACCGCGCGGCCGAGATTTGATGCTCGCTTTTGATTTCAGCGATCTGTTTGGGTTCGCGATTCATCATGCCAGCGCCTCCTTGATCGGAATCATTTCATCATGCGCGATGGGCAGCGGCTGCCCGGCGTTGTCGAACTCCGTTCTCAGCGGGTCGATGCCCAGGGCGCGATACCAGGTGTGAAACATGGAGCCGATGTCATAGGGCTGCGATTTCACCCACGTGCCCTTGTCATTCGTCTCTCCGACGACAGTGCCGTGGCGCACGCCGTGGCCAGCCATGGCGATGCTCCAGGCCTCCGGCCAGTGGTCGCGGCCCACATGGCCGTTGATGCGCGGCGTGCGGCCAAATTCGCTGAGGCAGATGACGAGCGTGGTTTTGAGCAGGCCGCTGGCTTCCAGGTCTTCCAGCATGGCGCTGAAGGCCTGGTCAAACTTGGGCACCATGGTGGCGTGCGCGTTGAAGTTGTCCCCATGCGTGTCCCAGCCGTAGCTCGTCACTTTGACGAAGCGCACGCCGGCCTCCAGCATCTGCCGCGCCACGAGCATGTGCTGGCCAAAATCATTCCGCCCGTAGCGTTCGCGGTCCCGCTCCGGCAGCCGCGAGGTGTCAAAGATGTCCGCGCGGGCCATGAGCTTTTCCGCCATGTCAAACACGGACGCATTGGCCTCCACCACGCGCTTCTCGCGTCTGGAGGCGAAGCGCTGGTCCAGCATTGTCCGCAGTTCGTTGCGCGCGCTGTCCCGCTCCGCGCTGACATCAGGATGGCGCAGCAGATTTTCCGGCGGCTTGCCATCGCCGAAAGCCAGCGAGCCGTACTTCGGGCCGAGGAACCCGGCGTCCTCCGCACGGAAGCCACCGCTGCCGGGTTTGATCCAAACATAGGGCGGCAGGCCGCTCGCGCCAGGTCCCAGGAGCTTGGCCACGCCCGCGCCGAAATGCGGATAGGGCACCCCGCGATTTTTAGGATCTCCGCGCTGGATGCGGTCCACGCCGGAGGAGTGCGCGTTGTCCTTCGTGCACATGCTGCGCACCACGCAGAGCTTGTGCATCTGCTTCGCCAGCTTTGGCATCAGCTCGCAAAAGTGCACGCCGGGAACGCTGGTCTGGATGCTGCGGAAGGGGCCGCCGAATTCGGTGTTCGGTTTCGGGTCCCAGGATTCAAGCTGCGACATGCCGCCATCCATCCACACAAACAGCACCTGCTTGTCCTTCTGCCGCATGGCCTCGGCCAGCACCGGCGATGCGAGCAGGCTCAGACCGCCGCCGAGAAAAGCGCGGCGGGAGAGCCGGTGGTCGCCTGGGGTGCAGAGAGGATTCATGGAAAGCGCAGGTCAGTGGTTCACGAAGAACTCGGTGGAGCTCAGCAGCGCCCAGGCGAAATCGCTCAGGGCCTGGGCTTTGTCCGACGAATGAGCGGCCAGCCACGACTTCAGCCGCGCCTTCTCCTCGGCGTCCGGCAGGCGGGTGAGCGTGCTGAGATAGAGGTCTTCGGCGGGATCGGGCTGGGTGGCGAGGCGGGCGATGAGATTGCCCGGACGCGGTTTCAGCGCCCAGGTCACAGGATCGCTGTTGCGGAAGAAGAGCGCGCTGCGCAGCGAGGGGTTGGCGGCGAGCTCGGGTTCCTTAGCAGGGTTGGCCAGCGCGGCGGCGAAGGCTTTCTGGAAATCGGTGAGGCTGTACTTCGCGGCATCCACCTTCACATCGGGTTTCTTATCTTTTTCCAGGCGCTCACGCTCGCCGGTGGCCGTGAGGAAGGCGCGGAGCTGCTGCTCGGCGGTGAGGTGACGCTGGTGCGAGGCGGCGTCGGTGCTGCTGCGCTGATAGGTTTTCGTATGGGCGATTTCACGAATCAGCCAGCGCAGATCGAACTGATGGGCGGTGAGTTCTCGGGTCAGGAGGTCGAGGAGCGCGGGATTCGTCGGCGGATTGTCGGTGTGGTGCAGGTCCAGGGGCTCGACGATGCCTTTGCCAATGAGCAGGAACCAGACGCGGTTGGCGATGTTCCGCGCAAACAAAGGGTTTTCAGGCGCGGGCAGGCGCTCGGCGATCTCATGCAGCGGGCTGAATTTCGGCTGGCCGACCTCCTTGGTTTTGCGGTCGGGTTTCACCAGCCAGGCATCCGCCGCCGTGGAAACGGGAATCATCACCTCCTGTCCGAACGGCACCCGTGGCGCGGTCTGTGCCTTCTTACTCGTGAGCACGGAGGCAAACTCGTATTTGCCGGTGAGCACGCCTTCGCTGACCCACGGTGTCTTGTGCTTCTCATCGGCGGTTTGCAGCTTGAGATTTTGATACACGGCAAAGAGGCCGTTGAAGTCGATCTGCTTGTAGTCATCCACGCTGAGATGGCGGTGGCACTGGCAGCACTGGAGATCGATGCCCATGAACATGCGGCCCACATCGCGGGTGAGGCCGGGATAGTCAGTGTCCTGCTGCCCCACTTTTTCCAGGCGGCGGGTGATGAAGTACCCAGCGCCGCGCTGCTTCTCATCCAGGAAATCCGGCGCCAGCATCTCCCGCACCATGGCATTCCAGGGTTTGTTGGATCGAAAAGCGTCTGCCAGCCAGGCCTTCCAAGCGGCATTGTCTCCGCGGCGCTCCATGAGCATCACATCAAAGGCCTCCGCCATGCGCTCCGCAAAGCGCGGTGCGGCGATGAGCTTGTCGATCAACCTGGAGCGCTTGTCCGTCGCGTTGTCGGCAAGGAACGCCCGCGCCTCGTCAGCCGTCGGAATGCCACCTTCGAAATCCAGCCACACGCGGCGGAGAAACTCCGCATCATCGGCGGGAGTCATCTTTTGTCCTTCGGACTTCGCAAGCACCAGGGAGTCGATGCTTTGCGACAGGGACGGGTCCACCGCAGCCGACGGGACGGTCAGCAAAACCAGGCTGGCTGCGCATGAAACCCAGGTCCGATGCATGCAATCAAGTACGAAGGAGAGCCAGCCTTGTTTCAACGTGGGGCGGCGGCTGCCGGGAACGATTGAAGCCAGTTGGTCACCGCTTTCAGCACCTCGGAACGCTGCCGAAAAAACAGGAAGTGATCTTCACCGTCAAAGCACCGGGAGGTGACCTCCAGCCCTCCTGTCCTCAGCTTTTCCGCATAGCCGGACACATAATCCCACGGTACGCGGTCGTCGCTGCCACCCGACAGGACCAGAATCCGGCGCGGTTGCAGCCGGGTGGCGAGATCGCCTGGCTTGATGCGATTGTGAAAAACCGCGGAGAGAAAAATCAGCGAGCGGAACCTGGGGCCGGCGGCTGATTCGGCCAGGCAAAGACCTTTGCCACCATTCGAAAGGCCCATCAGATGAATGTGATCAGGCGCGATGGCCGCGTGTTTTCCAGCATCGTCGATGGCCCGTGTAATGACCTCATAAGCGCCGCGCTTCTCCCAGTTGCCCATCCCAAACGTGGGGGCGATGACGGTGATGCCCAGATCATCCGCGATCTTGGAGAGCAGCCAGACATAGGCTTTGAAGTTTCCGCCGCTGCCGTGCAGAAAGACGAGCGCCGGAGCAGGTTTGGTGCGGTCCACCTTCGTTGGGATGTAGTGGAAGTAATGGCCGTCACGGAACTGCCCGAAGCTCATTTCATGGTAGATCATCGGCAGCGCGGAGCCTGCCGCGGTGAAGTCCGCATCCGCCCGGATCTCATGATAAATGCCGTCCGTCATCGCCGAAAGGTCGCGCCGCTGCTTTTGATTGAAGAACGGATCGAAAGCGGAAGCCACGGCATAGCCCAGATGAATCTGGTCAATCTCCGGCAGCAGCCCGCCCAGGGAAAAGCGGTAGTAGTGCCAGCCGCCATCGGCATAGCGTGAGTGAATCCGCGCCGTCTCCGGCGTGTGGCCGTCAGGCGTGTGCCAGACCACAAGCGCAATACCCGCGCAGGCCAGGGCGGGCAGAACTTTTCCCAGCCGCATCTGCAGCACCGAGCCCCGCTCGTCGCCGATCCAGTAGAGCAGCGGTGCGATGCCAAGCAGGCCCATGGACGCGCTGAGCACCACGCCCGCCCAGGTCACCACGCAGCACAGGCCGAAAAGGCTCAGCGGCAGCAGCACCAGCGCTAAGACGAGCGCGATGCTTTTCAAAAGAACCTGCGGAGAGAGCATGCCACCATGCAATCACGAGTGGATCAGGGAACGCAATGAAGAACGTGCCCCCATGATCATTTCTTCGAAATGGAGTCGATGATCTTGTCCCACACTTTGGCGGCTTGTGCTGCTGAGAAATCGGCTGGAGGGCTTTAGAATCCGGGCCGGTGCTGGTGAATTTCCATTGAGCAGGACGAGGATTTTGTGAATGATCAGGTCCGCTGGTATGTCTCACCAGAGCCGAGAGCCCTTATTGAAGTGCCATGTCATTCCATCTCCACGCCATTGTCTTTGCCGGTCTTTTGTTTGGAGGACTCGTCCAAACATCGCCCGCCGCTGATGCCGCTCCGTTGAACCAGGAGGTCGTCCAGGGATTGTCCTTGGAGGCTCTTTCCAAAATTCTGGCCTCAACGGATTTGCGCCGTTTGCCTCTGCGTCTGGTGCTGGATGAGAAAGTTTCGTCAGGGGATCAGGAAGCTCCCGAGATCAGGCATCACGTGCTCATGTTTGATCCCGGGTCCAAACGCCTGCGCTACGACAGACTGGACTATGGCCCTTCCGGCAGCGCTCCTTTTGTGTGCAGTTCATTTACCGACGGGGTTCACTCAGGCCGCTGGGAGAGCGGACTGAAGCCGGAGGACGTCCCGCGGATTCTGAAGGGAGATTCCGCACTGGTCGAGCGCCGCGGCATGTTCTATACCGGTCCGAATGTGTGTTACTCTGCGGACATCCTTTTCAGAGTGATGGGGCTGACGATGCTTGGCAAGCCTCTCGCTGCCTGGGTCGGGGACCTGGGTGACACCACGGCGATAACCCCGGATGGCGCGGGGGACGGTTTGGTCTTGGAGACCTCGTCCAAGAAGATCATTCTGGATGCCCATGGCGTGCTGAGGCAGTTCCTGTTTTATTCCCAGCCCAAGGAAGATAAGGTCACGATTCTGGAAAGCATCCTCGTCACTGAAACCGGCCTTGTCGGCGCCATTCCCGTTCCCACGAAAATGCACCGCCGCGTCAGCTTCAAAGGGATGGCGGAGGAGTCGGACTTTGAACTGAGAGTGGCGGACTGCAGGGTGATAACCACCCAGGAACTGGCAGAAGCCACCAATCCATGGATCTCCACGGGCTCCGTCGTGATTGGCGGCAAAAACGGACTCACGCTGGGCAAGCCAATGCGCGCCTTCGGTCCGGTGCCGGCAGCCGCGCGGTAGCATTGGGCAGCGCTGGCACCGGCAGGGAGCCCTCCCGTTCCGCCTGCCTATTTCTTCGAAATGGACTCGACGATCTTGTCCCACACTTTGGCCGCCTGCGCTGCTGAGAAATCCGCCGGAGGACTGTAGGAAAGGTAGATGCAGTTGCTCTCGATGTTCGTGGCAATGTAGGCCGAGTAAACCGGGCGGCGGCTGCCGTCCTCCAGCTTGAAGTTGACGATGGAGGCAAACACCGCAAAGCCGCCGGCATCGCGCCTTTTCTGAACGGCGAGCTGATGCCCCGCAGCGGCCAGTTGGGCCTTGAGGTCGTCTTCGTGGGAGAACTTTTTCTGCTCTGCCAGCCAGCCCACGTCTAGAGAGATCTTGCCCCAGACGTAACCGGTTTTCGGGAGATCACCGCTTTCAGCCACCGGTTTGATTTCCTTGGGCAGCATCCAGTACGTGTAGCCTTCATCCACTTCGAGACCCTTGGCATGGACGTAGTCCTTGGGGACGTCCAGCTTCAGAGGCAGCGGCTGCAACTGGCCCGCGAAAAAGTCGTCGATGCTGACGGTCTTCATTTCAACCTCCGCCGCATGAAGCGACGCGGCCGCCAGCATGGCGAGGATGGTGGCTGCGCGGAGGAATGAGATCATGAGGTGCATAAAGGGAAAAGAAAAGTCGGCGGTTTTCGGCGGCGGTGACGTGCCCGGGGCGAGGTCACAGATCGTCATCGCATACGTTATGAAACGGGTCGTCGTGCGGTTCGATGCCGTTCTGCACCCACTCGCGCGCCTGACGGGCGGCGTCTCCGAGCTTGGAATGAAAGCGGAGGTAGAGATCGGGGAGTTCGCCAATAAGCGCGTCGATCACGGTGGGCATGCCATCAGACAGGCGGCGAATGTTTCCCTTGTGGAGATCGCTGAGCAGCCAATAACGGTTGCCGGCATAGAAAACCCATATCTCGTTGCCGCCGTAAGAACCTTTGGGCGAGACAGCCTTCATTTGTCTGGTGGCTTCTTTGCGATCAGCGTCGAGATCTTCGAAGGCTTTGCAACGCGGCTGCTTGGCGATGAGATATTTTCCGTCCTCCGACAATCCGGCAATCTCGGTGGGGCATGCACCTGCCTCATGAAGGACGCAAAGTTTTTCGAGGATGTGATCCAGATCAGCGGGCAGTTGCGAGACATCTGGCTGTTCTGTATTTCCGGTCATCTCCAGCTTCAGTCCAATGGAATACCGCTCTTCGGCGTCCATTTTCACATCGAAGAGCTTGTAAACGGAATTGCTCTCCCGATCCACCCATGCAGAGGCCTCCCTGCCAATGCCTATGTTTCCTAGCAGACGGGAGCTCATGCACTCGGCGTCATCCTCAACGAAGCCGAGACCGTCCAGACTGATCAACGGCACTTCGAGATATCCGGCTCGGCGCTTAAGGGAGGCAAGCCAGCCATCGCGCGAAATCTGTTCGCCGGGTGGATAGTCTCTAAGCGCTTCCTTGATTCGACTCGTGCGGAGTCGATTGAGCTTAGCACAAGCTTCCCAGTGGCTTCGCCCTGGTGTTCCATGACAAATGAAAGTTGGACGGCCGGTCCGGTAATCGAACTCTGGTTGGATGGCATTGGAGTCATTCACAGATGAAGGTTGAAAGCCGCACTGCTATTTAATGAATATACGAAAAGTTCCCCAATTTAGGGAAGTGCGAAATTCGTGCCAAAATGGCAGATCAATAGTACTTCACCAGCCCGTCGCGCCACAGCGGCTTGAGCTGATCCACCGGTGAATCGATCAACGTTGTGCCATTGTGGGAGATGTAAAGGTAAGGCTCGCGGGTGGAGTCGCCGATGATCGTGAGGCCGGCGGCTTCCGCAGCGCTGACATGCTCGGGCGCGATCTCCACGAGGAGGCGGCCGGGTGTTTCGCCAAAGAGGAGCTCCGCCGTGGTCAGACCCGCGGAGGCCAGAGGCATCTTGTCGGTGGAGACACGGATGCCCGCCTTGCCGCTGAAAGACATTTCCGCCAGGGCGACGGCGAGGCCGCCTTCGCCGATGTCATGCGCGCTGAGGACGGCGCCCTGCTTCACCAGATCGTAGTAGCGGCGGTAGGCAGCGAGGCTTTCGTTTTCGCAGAAGTCAGGGGCGGCGTCCATGCCGATGCCCTTGGTGTACTTGGCGACGATGCTGCCGCGCAGGCCGGTGCTGGCCTTGCCGAGGATGGCGATCTTGCTGCCGATGCGGCGCAGGGAGGCACCGACGACGTGCTTCGCATCTTCCACGATGCCGAAACCACTGAGCAGCAGGGTGACGGGGATGGACACCGGACCTTCGTCCGTGACGAAGTAGTTGTAGAAGCTGTCCTTGCCGGAGACAAACGGGGCGGCGTAGGTGGTGGCGGCCTTGGCCATGCCCTTGGTGCACTCCACGAGGGCACCGAGCTCGCGCTCGTTGTCGGGGTTGCCCATGCAGAAGTTATCCAGGATGGCGATGCGGTCGGGGTTGGAACCCATGGCGACGAGCTGGCGCACGCACTCATCGACCACGGCGCGGCCCATGAGGTGCGGGTCGGTCTTGCCCCACTCGGGGAGAAGAGCGCAGGCGAGGGAGACGAGCTGATTGCTGCCATCCACGCGGATGACGCTGCCGTCCTGCGGCGCATCGCCCGAGGCACCGGCGAGGGGCTTCAGCACCGTGTTACCCTGCACTTCGTGGTCGTACTCGCGAATGATCGGCTCGCGGGAGACGATGGAGAAATCGGCGAGGAGGGTCTTCAGGGTCTGCGTCCAGGATTCCGGACGCACGGGCACGGCGGGCTTCACCGCGGGCGGGGTGCGCCACTTGGCCTTCATCTCGCGGCGCGGGGCCTCATGCAGCGCGGCGACGTGGAGATCGCACACGATGGTGCCATGGTGGGAGACTTTCAGGCGCTGGGAGCCGTCGGCTTTGGCCAGCACGCAGAGCTCCGTCTGGTAAATGGCGGCGAGTTCGTGCATGGCGGCCAGGTCTTTTTCCTCGATGGCAATGACCATGCGCTCCTGGGATTCGCTGATGAAGACCTGCCAGCTTTCGAGGTCGGGGGCCTTGAGCGGGGCGTTTTCCAGCCAGACTTCGCCGCCGGTCTCGCGCAGCATTTCACCAGCCGCAGAGCTGAAGCCGCCCGCGCCGCAGTCAGTCACAAACTGGATCAGTCCCTTCTCACGCGCGGCCAGCACGAAATCGGCGGCCTTCTTTTCTTCGATGGGATTGCCGATCTGCACCGCCGTCTGGTCTTCCTCGTGGGAATCCGTGGTAAGCTCTGCGGAGGAGAAGGTAGCTCCCTTGAGGCCGTCCTTGCCCGTGCGGCCGCCCGCAGCGATGAGCAGGTGGCCGGGCTTCACTTCCTTCGCGATGTCCTTGATGGGGATGATGCCCGCCGTGCCGCAGAACACGAGGGGATTGTAAATGAAGGTGTCGTCAAACTGGATGGCACCATTGACGGTGGGGATGCCCATGCGGTTGCCATAATCGCGTACGCCGCGCACCACGCCGCGCATGACGCCGAGGGGATGGATGACGTCCTTGGCTTTGATCTGGTCCTGCTCGATGTCGGGCGGGCCGAAGCAGAAGACGTCGATGGAGGCGACGGGCTTGGCGCCTTTGCCTGCGCCGAGGATGTCGCGAATGACACCGCCGAGGCCGGTGTTTGCGCCTGCATAAGGCTCGATGGCGCTGGGGTGATTGTGGGTTTCGACCTTGAGGCACACGGCCTTGTCGGCGTCCAGGCGGACGAAGCCGGCGTTGTCTTCAAAGGCGCTGAGCACGAAGTCGGGTTTGTTCTTGCAGATCTCCTCCGTCACGTTGCGGATGTAGGTCTTGAAGAGGCCGTCCACGGTCTCCTCCTTGCCGTCCAGCACGTGGGTGATCTTCGCGCCAAAGATGCGGTGCTTGCAGTGCTCGCTCCAAGTCTGGGCGATGACTTCCATCTCGACATCCGTCGGCTCACGACCTTCGTCCTGGTAGATCTTCTGCACGGCCAGCATGTCGGCACGTGAGAGGGAGAGCTTCATGCGCTTGGAGAGGTCAAGAAGCTGGTCGGCGTTGAGTTCGCGGAGGGGGATGTGACGAAAAACGGCTTTGGACATGGGTGGGACCCCCTGACTTGGCGAGGAATCCGCCGGGTTCAATGCCGGAGGCGGGATTTGGGGGCGAAAAATGCCGGGGACCGTAGAAAGGCCGGGCGGATTATTGCTTCGCCATTCTTGGCCATGAGCCTCCAATTGAGCCGTAGTGGCGGACCAATTGATCCAGATAAAGGGAGCCGGGAATGGGTGAGACGGGCCGGCTCGTCTGTGGATCCAAATACAAACATCCGATTTCGGACGGTGGCAATTTTTCAACGAGCTGACGTCCTTCCTCTATGGCCATGGACCATCTTGCCTTGAGATCTTCAAGACGGAATTGAGCGGCGAGGTGCAGGCTGTCGATGTCGGCCTGGCGGTAGCGGGCGAAACGATCCGCGAGATCGAGAATAAGACGCGGGTTAAGGCCCTCATCCTTGCCCGCGGCCGCCCAGGCCAGCGTCCCCAAAGAGAGGTAGTTCTCGTGCAGATGGATGGCATCCACAAAGTCGCGAGGCTCGGCACGTCCTGAGAGGGCAAGCAGCTTGTTCGTGGCGGCATCCGCAAAATGCAGCCGCCATCCGAGTTCATCATCGGGTTCAACGGGATAGAAGCGAAAAGCGGAGTCATAGACCCATTCCAGCTTCACGCTGCCATCGTGCCGTGTGACGGTGGCGCGCTGAAACAGAGGCTGACGAAGCTGCCAGGAGACCGTGTACCCCGCGGCAACCAGAGCTGCTTCATCCGCTGCGGCTGATTCGGCCACGGCCGTTTCCAGATCGTGGCAGATGTCGATGTCCTTCGAATAGCGCGGAGTTTGCGCAGATGCATTGAGAACGGTGGCGCCAAAGATGAAGCTGTTGGGGCTGCGGCCGCGACGGAGAGTGGAGAAGACTTCGTGCTGGAAAGCAGTTAACGGCATAGCTGGGCGGCGATCTGAAATGCGGTGCGATCCCCGTGTTTACGCAATCCTGCAATGACAATGGGCAGAGTGGATTCGTCCACCACGAAGTCGGGGGCCAGAGACCAAAAGCAGCGCGTACGATAGGTTTCAAACGCTGTTTTGGCGATGCGAAGCCGGTCCTGAGGGGACACTGGGTTCGATGAAACTGGAACTGTCGCTGGCATGACGGGCAAGGTGGTATGCTGTCCTACAGTGTCATACGCCGGCACAAAAGGCACGAGGGATTTTTGGGTGTCTCACCCCGTCAACCCCGGTGCACTCCGGATAGGAGCAGGTGTGAAATGGTTGCTGTTCTTCCCCGGCCCGCTTTTATCCTGCCCCATGGCAACCATCGCAGTCCTCGGCACGCTCGACACCAAAGGTCAGGAACACGCCTATGTGGCGGAAATCATCCGCGCACGCGGGCATCAGACCCTCCTCATCGACACCGGCAGTGGCGATGTGCCGCAGGTGCCGCCGGATGTCACGCGCGAGCAGGTGGCGGCGGCGGGGAAGGTGGATCTCGCCGGCATCATGGCGCGTCAGGATCGCGGCGAGGCTGTCACCGCCATGGCGGGCGCGGCGGCGGCGTTTCTCTCCGCGCTGGTGGCCAGCGGCAAGGTGCAGGGCGTCATCTCTCTCGGCGGCGGCGGCGGCACCGCCATCGGCACAGCGGCCATGCGCGCGCTGCCAGTAGGTTTCCCGAAGGTCATGGTCTCCACGCTGGCCGCAGGCAATGTGGCGCCGTATGTGGGCACGAAGGACATTGTCATGTTCCCCAGCATTGTGGACGTCAGCGGCATCAACCGCATCTCCCGTGTGCTGCTCGCCCGCGCAGCAGGTGCCATCTGCGGCATGGTGGAAACGACGGTGCCATCAGGCGAGGACAAGCCGCTCATCGCCGCCTCCATGTTTGGCAACACCACGGAATGCGTGAACCGTGCGAAGAAGATTCTCGAAGACGCCGGCTACGAAGTCCTCGTCTTCCACGCCACCGGTACGGGCGGCAAAATCATGGAGTCGCTCATCGAAAGCGGCATGTTCGCCGGCGTGCTGGACATCACCACCACGGAGTGGGCGGACGAACTCGTGGGCGGCATTCTCAGCGCCGGACCGACACGCCTGGATGCAGCTGGCAAGGCCGGCATCCCCGCCATCATCACCCCCGGGTGCCTGGACATGGTGAACTTCGGCGAGCGCGCCAGCGTGCCATCGAGGTGTGAGGGGCGGCATTTCTACATTCACAATCCGCAGGTGACTCTGATGCGCACGGATGCTGCCGAGTGTGCGGAGCTGGGCCGCATCCTCGCCTTGAAGGCAAATGCGTCTCGCGGTCCCGTCACCGTCCTGCTTCCGCTTCGCGCCATCAGCATCATCAGCGCGGAAGGGAAGCCGTTTCATGATGCCGAGGCCGATGCCGCGCTGTTCGACGCCATCCGCCAAAATCTCCGCCCCGGCATTCCGCTGGTGGAAATGGACTGTGAAATCAATGCGCCGGAGTTTGCGGCGGCATGCGCGAAGGCGCTGCTGGAGAACATCTCCAAAGCGGCCGCCTGATTGCAAATTCGCACCTGTTCTGTCGTTGCGCACCCGGGCCATCGGTCCACAGTGGCGGCGTCATGAACTACCCGCTCACCTTCCGCTTCAAGCTTCTGGCTTTTTCACCGCAGATCTATGTGACGGACGCGGAGGGCAGGACGGTCTGCTATGTGAAGCAGAAGCTGTTTCGCTTCCGCGAGAAGGTGGAGGTGTTTACGGATGACTCCCGGCAGACGCTGCTGGCCACCATCGAGGCGGACCGCATCATCGACTGGTCGGCGCGCTACACGTTCAGGTCTCCCTCCGGGCAGGAACTCGGCGCGGTGGGCAGGCGCGGCCTGAAGTCCCTGTGGCGTGCGCATTACGATGTCTTTGCCCCCGGGGCGCAGACACCCACGTTTGCGATTCAGGAGGCGAACCCGTTCGTCAAGATGCTGGACGGCATGGTGGGAAACATCCCCGTCATCGGCATGTTCACCGGCTACATGCTGCATCCCAGCTACATCGCCACGCGTGGGGAGGGCGGTGCGCCTGTGGTGACGCTCACGAAGCAGCCCGCCTTCCTCGAAGGCCGCTTCGGACTGACCCAGCAAAGCCCCGCCGATGATGGCGAGCAACTGGCCCTGCTGCTGTCCTTTCTGATGATGAATCTGCTGGAGCGGGCGCGGGGTTAAGGCGGGACGGAGGAGCTGCTGCAAAGTTTGGGCGGAGGCATTGATCGTCGGGACCGATTGCAAATACCCTGCTGTTCTGTCATTGCAGGCGCATGCCGTCGGCTCACAATGACCAACGCATGTACTATCCGCTGACCTTCCGCTTCCCGATTCTGTCCTTCACGCAGGAGATTTACGTGACGGATGCCTACAGCGGGGCGATTTGCTTTGCGAGAGAGCATGTCTTTCAACTTCGTGAAAAAGTGGAGGTCTTTGCGGATGATACGGAGAGGTCGCTGCTGGCCTCCATTGAGGCGGACCGCGTCATCGACTGGTCGGCGCGCTACACCTTCCGGGCTCCCGACGGGCGAGAGCTGGGATCCGTGGGCAGGCGGGGGATGAAGTCGCTCTGGCGAGCGCACTACGATGTGTTTGCTCCGGGAGCCCGGACGCCCACTTTCGTGATTCAGGAGACGAACCCCTTTGTGAAGCTGCTGAACGACCTGGTGGGGGAGATCCCAGTGCTTGGCCTGGTGACGGACTTCGTGCTGCACCCGGGCTACCTGGCCACACGCGTCGACGGCGGAGCGCCCGTGATGAAGCTGACCAAGCGGCCCTCGTTTGATGAATGCCGCTTTGTGCTTGCCGAGAAAGGCCCCGCCACAGAGGGGGAGCAACTGGCGCTGCTGCTGTCGTTTTTGATGATGAACCTGCTGGAGCGGGACCGCGGGTGAGGGGGGGAGGGGGGAAGTTTGCGGTTGTTGGCGATGGTTTGCAGTTGTTTGCAGTGGTTGCCGGAAGAGGGAGGGCGCGATTGGGGTTCAGTTCGCCACGCGCTCACTCAGCATTGCGGAGTCTTGTCCGCCTCGCGCACGATGCTGGCGCGCTGGAGCAGGAGCTGGCCTTGCTTGATGGTGAAAAATTCGAAATGCGGATCCTCCTGGTCGTCGTCGATCTCGCAGCGCAGCTCGCCTTCGGCATCCACCAGGGTTTTGGCAACCTCTATGAAGACTTTGAGGATCGCACGGTCACGCTCCCGGCCCATCCAGGAGAAATCCAGGGACTGCAGGGCCAGGTCCACCTCCAGGCCGCTTTCCGCAAACACTTCATCCAGATGGTCCGCCTTGTCGCGGGCCAGCATGGTGAAGCTGAAGCTGCCGTCGTAAGTTCTGATTTCGTTCATGTTCCGCATGCTTCGCAGCTTTTTCCCGGCAGGCCACTTTTAATACCAGGCACAGTTGAAAATGAGTCTGCGCGAGTGGTATTCGATTGAGATGAAAGTGATGGGTGATGGCGGAAGAGGAGTGAGGCGGGATGCGTTGCAGACGCTGCTGGCACCCGGCGTGGTGTTGAGGAGCGCTGGATTTGCTGACCGGATTTCGCGTGCGCGACCCAGGGCTTGCTCGTTCCTCGCGGCGCCCTGGGCTGAATCCGCCGCCCCTTTGGGGCTGGTGAAAGTTTGGGGCGGTGTGGCTGAAGAGAATCGCCTCGTTTTCAATGGATCGTTGTATAAGCCTGAGCCGTGTGGAAAAACCGGCACTCGGACAGCCGGTGCGTGTGGAAAAAGCTTCTCAGGGCTGCGCCAACACGTTAGAATGGGCACATGGTGATGAAGGCTGTGCCAGACATCCGGCCGAGGAAGATGCGAGGGCTCCCAGCCCTGGTCGCGTTTTTGGTGGTGCCGCTGGTGCTCTCACCCATCGCGTTGGGGCTGCATCTCACGGGCGTGCTGCTGCTGCCCGCGGGGCTGCTTTATGGCGTGGCACTGCCCATGACGGTGCTCTTCGTGGCATGCCTCATCAAGTTTTCCTGGGAGGCGAGAATCCTCATGGTGCTCTGTACCGGTGGTTTGTTTGTGCTCGCTCTGCAGGTGATGAAAACGATTCGCGAAAAGCAGCGACGGGCGGACGATGCGCGGCAGGAAAGGGTGGTGTCGAAGGCCTCCGCTGTTTTTGGTGATGACTCTGCATCATGAAATCCGCGCTTCGACTGGTGGCTCTGATTGGCGGCCAAATGGCGGTCGTGCTGCTTCTGGCCCGAGTCGTGAGATGCAAGCCAGTTTGGCTCGATGACGTCAGTGTGAACGTTTGGGCCGCGTGTGTTTATGGCATTCCGGCGATTCTTGGGTTTCTGTGCGGGCTGCGTTTTGTGCGGCTGCCACCGGCGGGGTGGCGGGGGAGGGTTCTCAGTGTTGGGGCGTCATTACTCGGCGTGTTCGTTGGTTTCCATGCGGGCATTGTCGTCCTGCAGCAGAGCGACATGTGGCTCACGTCCCGGTATATCCAACGAATGCAGGCGCAGCTACGGGCGGACGCACGGTTCAAGGAGGTACGGCTGATCGGTTACAGCTGTGATTTCATCCTGTTTCCCTACATTCCAGTGGGGGGAAGTGTTGCGAGTGAGGAGGATCGCAAGGAACTCAACCGACTGCTGAAGGCGGGCCATCCTCCCGGGTATGCGCATGGGGGATCGTATCTTGTGCGAAAGGTGACAGGGGTGCAGTAGGCCAGGCTTTTGACTTCATCTCGTCACGGGCGTCAGATCGTTCGAGGGAGAGGGCTCTTGTTCCGCAGGAACGAGGCTACTTTGGCAGGCGCTCCATCACGGCGGCGGGGAGTTCCACGGTCTTCTGCCGGCTCGATGTGCCGCGCAGGAGGGTGATCTGGCCCTTGGGGCAGTCGAGCTCTTCGGCCAGGAAGCGGATCAGTTCTGTGTTGGCTTTTCCATCCACCGGCGGCGC
The DNA here is from genome assembly GCF_044227185.1 of Prosthecobacter sp. Taxonomy (GTDB): domain Bacteria; phylum Verrucomicrobiota; class Verrucomicrobiia; order Verrucomicrobiales; family Verrucomicrobiaceae; genus Prosthecobacter. The sequence continues at coordinate 92,631 of NZ_JBGAFO010000021.1, forward strand.
GGCCAGTTTCACCAGCAGCACCGGGCGGCCTTTCTCATCCGCCGTCCATCCGGCGAAGGCGGATTTCCTGGCGTTCGGTGTCACGCGGACGGCGAGCTGGGTGTGAGCAGTGGAGACGGCCATGATCAGACGAGTTTCAGCCGCTTGCGCATGAGCCATTCGATGGTGAGCAGCAGGATGGCGGCGCTGAACCACCACCAGCTCGACCAGAGGATGGTCTCTTTCGTGATCACCTGCTTGCGGTCGATGCTTTGCAGCAGGCTGGGGAGATCGGTGGCGGCCTGCTCTTCGCGCAGGAAGCGGCCGCCGCTGTTGGTGGCCATGGTTTCCAGCAGCATGCGGTTCATCGTCAGCGTGGCCCACTCGGGATTGCCCGTGTCAGACACATGCAGGGAGAGGCGGGCATCGCTGCGTGGCGCGCTGGGGCTTTCCGCTACGGCGATCTCATAGGTGCCTGCCTTCAGCGGCGGGGTGAGCGCCCGGTAGATGCCGATGTGAGTGGGGTCGGCCTCGAGCTGCAGCGTGGCGACTTCGGTGCCGTCGTGCAGCAGATAGGCGCGCGGCTGCGCATCGGTGATGATGTCGCCTTTGTCATTGCGCACGCGCACACGGATTTCAGAGGCTTCGCCGGGGGAGTAGCGCAGGCGGTCGGTGCCCAGGGAGAGTTTTTTCTGGTCGATCTGAAACGGCGGCGCGGCGATCCACGCGGCGAGCTGCATCCACAGGCGCTGGTGGTACAGGTCCGCCACCTGGAAGCGCCAGCGCCAGAGCTCATCGGTGCCGAGATAAAGCACCGCGCCGGCGCCCACCTGGCGGAAGACGATCGCAGGCTGCTGCGCTTTGGCGAGGGTGATGGCCGCGGGCAGAGGCTCCACGTTGGAGTGCCAGTTCACTTTGGAGAGCGTCGGCCACAGGGCGGTGTTGGCGCTGGGGCTGTCGCTCAGGCGCAGGGCTTCGAAGCGCTGGCCGTCGGTGGTGAGCTCGAGGCCCGTCGGGGCGGGCTTGGTGGTCTTGCTGTTGAATTTGACGGGGATGAGCGGGGCGGTTTTGCCCTTGCTCCAGTCGTGGAGCTTGCCGCGCTGGCCGTCGATCATGATGAGGCCGCCGCCGCGTTTTTCCACGAACTCGATGATCCAGTCGAGGCTTTCCGGCTTGAGGCGGTTGATGGCGACCTCGCCGAGGATGATGAGGTCGTAGCTCAGGAGATCGTCGCGGGTCTTGGGGAAATCCTTTTGCAGGGTGCCGTCGGCGGGGTTGTCGGCCATGTCGTCAAAGATCATGGTGGCCTGCCAGCGCTCATCGCGGTCAAAATGGCTGTGGATGTAGCGAAACTCCCAGCGCGGACGGCCGTCCATGATGAGCACCTTGCGCTTCTTTTCCAGCAGGTGAATGGAGAGCTCGCGGGCGTTGTTGGAGCGGGTCTTTTCCAGGGCGGCACGGTCGCCGCTGGCGGAGATGAGGATGTTGACGTTGCGCAGTGTTTTATCGCGCTGACCGGGCGCGGGCGGCGGCAGCTCGGCCACGGGAAAGACGAAGTCGAAGCCCTTCTCGCCTTTGCCATCCGTGGTGAAGTCCTTTTTCCACAGCACCTTGCCCTGGCTTTCGATGCGGACATTGGCGGGCACGCCGGAAGGCATGCTGTCATTGACGGTGAGACGGCCCTGGAAGTTTTCCTTGGAAAAGACGGACTCAGGCGCGGTGACGGCCAGCAGGGAAAGGTCCGCCGGCGGGATCTCCGTGCCAAAGCCGATGGTGAAGATGGGGGTGCCGCTGCTCTTGAGCGCGGTGCTGAACTCCTCCGGGGAGCCGGTGGAGTTGTGCTGGCCGTCTGAGAGAAGCACGAGGGCGGTGCCTGCGGCGGGAGGGCCGAGCGCGGCGCGGAGGGTTTGATCAAGATTGGTGATGGGCGAGGTGGCGGGGAGCTCGAAGGCGGCGGGCATGTCGCCGGAGGTGTCCTTGCCGCCCTGGCGGTACCACCAGAGGCGCTGGGTGTTCATGCCGCGCAGGGCCACGAGCTCGACGTCCTGCGTTTCGGCCAGCTTTTTCAGCAGGGGTGTGGTGCCTTTGAGCAGGAGGTCTTCCGCGCGCTGAAAGCGGGCCTTGGAAGTGCCCGCGGGGGCGCCGGGCGCCTCATCGGTGAGCTGCATGCTGGCGGAGCTGTCCACCGCGACGACAACGCGGCCGAGCTGCCGGTGGGTGGTGACGTGGCGCAGAATCGGACCGGCCAGCGCGAGCACGAGAATGAAGACTGCCAGCGAACGCAGCACGGCCGACATCTGCGCAGCGCGGCTGTCCACAAACTTCAGCTCACGGCGGTAAAGGAACCACATGAGCGTCGCGAGACCGAACGCGAGCAGGATCACCGGAAGCGGCGGATAGCCGCCGGTGAAGCGCAGGGTGGTTTCGGTCTGGAGATTCATTTAGAAAGGTGAGGTGGACGGAGTGTGGCGGGCAGGCTCAGGGCTTGTAAGGGACGATCTGGCCGCGATCGGCAAGGGCGGCGAGCGTCCCAAGATAATAACCACCCTGGCGGCCGGGAGGCAGAATGGCCGCGATCTTTCCCTCTTTGGCGTTATACACCGCGGCAGGATGACGTGTGTCATCAAAGTTCATCCCGAAATAGCGCAGGCGCTTGAGGATATCAGGGGAGGTCATGCCGGGTTTCAATCCAAGCCGTCTGGCTCCCTCTGCGCTGATGCTGGCCATTGAGAAATAGGCCATGCCGGCAGTGTGGTCGCTTTCGATGAGCTGCTCGAGCTGCAGCCGCAAGCCATCACCGTGGTAACCACGGATGTGGACACGGCTGCTGGCCAGCTCGGAGATGTAGCGGATGATCTCCATCGTGGGCACGTCCTCGAGGTCGAGACTGATGAGCGGTTCTGGATCTTTCTTGGGAGAATACCAGTCAGGACTGATCATCTGCGGAGGTTTGCCGGTGGCCTGAATCCAGATCTGTTCCAGCGCTTGGGTGGCGGGCAGTTTTTCGACCTTGTAGGTTTTCAATTTTTGGGTGAACACCATCAGATCAGATTGCTGGGTCTTTTGGATCTTCTGCTCGAACTGATCTGGCGCGACGAGCTGAAAGTAATCTTGGAAAAGTTCAAAAACGTTGGCGGTCAGCCGCGAAAAATCAGATTCGGTGCCGGGTTGGAAGCGGACAAGCTTCTCCAGTTCGAGGTCAACGGCGGCTTCTGGGGAGGCCAGCAATGTGCCGAGGTGCCTGAGGGCATCATAAATTTGAGTGCCCGCTTTGAATGCGTTCTTTTCCAGCGGTGTCCCTTTTTCGAGTGGCAGGAGCAGCGGCAGCAGCTCTTTCTCGTAGGTTTGCCTGAGTTTGTCTCCATCCTTGAGTCCCGAGACACCCAGTTTGGAAAAGGTGCCCGTCCAGGATTCGAGATAGTTGAGCGCTTTTTTTCGAGATTCGACCGGGAGCTTGGCAAACCCCTCTGGATACAATTTGCCAAGGGCGTTGTGGCGCTGCCCGGGCTCATCGGCAGCGATTGCATTCACGCAGGACATAAGAAGCAGTCCCACAAGGCATTTCAAAATGGAATGGCGGGCGCGCATCTGTCTCAGCCTTTGGCAATGTGTTGTTGCAGCAGCACTTCGGCGAAGAGCAGCAGCAGCAGCGCGATGAGCAGCGGCTGCCAGAGTTCGCTGCCGTGGCGGCGGGTGCGGTCCAGCGCCTGGTAGGCGGGCAGGGTGTCGGCAAAGGCGGCGTCGTGGCGCTGGGCGATCTTTTGAATGTCCGCCACTGGCAGCGCTTTCAGATCGGACTCGGTGCCGTCGATGTTGAAGGCCAGCAGCGTCGTCTTTTCCGTGCCGACCTTTTGCAGTTGGAAGATGCCAGGCTGGGCGATCACCGGGCTCTGTACGAAAACAGAGTCGCCTTCTTTGACCGACTTCAAGGTTTGCGTCTGGCCGGTGGGGTCTCGCAGCGTGAACTCCGAACCGATCTCCGCTTTCTCCAGCGGCAGGCGCACGGTGGAACCGACGAGCTGCCAGGCGGGCGCGCTGCCTTCGGTGGCTAGGTAGGTCGTGAGGCGCTGCATCAGCGGCACAAAGAAAGGCTGCAGCGGCAGATTGCTCCACTCCGCATTGGCCGTCGTCGCGGCGGCGATGACGCGCCCGCGGCCGTGCTTTTTCTCGATCATCAGCGGCACGTTGCGGTCGAGGTTGAAGATGCGCTGCGTCTTGTCTCCCTGCGGCACGAACTCCAGCCAGTGGCGGAATTCGGCGTCCTGCAGGCGTCCGGAGCGGGCGTCGTTGAAGTACAGCGCGGAGGGATGGGTGAAGCGCTGCATGAGGATGCGCGCGGGCGGGGAGTCGGAATCAGCGCGGCCCTGTCCTTTGATCGCGGCGGGGTACAATCCCTCGCCTTTGCGGAAGAAGTCGCGGTTGTACCAGTCGATGTTACATTCGGGACCGGCGAAGACGAGGAGGCCGCCGCCTTCTTTGACGAATTTGTCGATCTCATTCAGCGTGTGGGCCTGGAGTTTCTCCACATCGGCCATGATGATGACCTCCTGCTGGCGCAGGTCTTCGTTGCGAATTTTACGCAGGTCCACCTTCTTGGTGCGGATCAGGTCCTTCAGCGTGGCGGCGGCGAGGGTGTGGGGCTCCAAAGCGATGTCGATGAAGTCTGCGGCGCCCTCGAGCGGCTCGTTGCTGGGCTTGCCATCGATGAGCAGGACGTTGAGCTGGTTGCGCACCTGCACGATGGAGAAGAAGGCGTTGTCGTCGGCAAAGCTGTCTCCTTCCAGACGCACGGAGAGCGAGTGGTCGCCCACCTTGTCAAAGGCATGCGTGAAGGAGAGCACGGCCTCGCCTTCCGGGGCCAGCGAAACACGCGCGGTGCGCAGGCGCGCGCCATCCGCTTCCAGATGCACGGGAATGTCCTGCCAGGGGCGCTTGCCATGGTTTTTGATGCGCACGCGCAGACCCACGGGCTGGGATTCCGCGGCGACGAGCGCGGAGATGTCAGCGCTGGCGATGCTGAGATTTTCCGCCAGGTCGCTGCCCACGCGATAAAAGGTGATCTGCGGCCTGGGCTCCTGCTTGGAGAGATTGTCGAGGGCGGGCAGCGCTGCGCCTTCCGCCACGGCCTTCCAGTCGGCCTCCTGGAAATCGGAGATGATGACGACTTCGCGCGCGGCATTGGGCGAATCCTTCAGGGCGGAGGTGGCGGCCTGAAAGGCGTCATTTGCCGAAAGCGGGCCGGCCATGGAGGGTACGTCGCCGAGTTTCTTGGGGACGAGATCGCGGTCCGTGGTGGGCTGGTCGAGCAGCTTGCGCGGGGTGCCGCCGGAGAGAACGACCTGCGCGCTGGAGCCCTCCGGCAGATCGGTCAGCATCGTCTGCAGGTCCTGCCGCGCCTGCTGCATGACGGTGCCGCCTGCCAGCGTGGTCTGCGCCGCGGGCGCGCGCATGGAGAAGGAGTCGTCCAGCATCACCACGAGCGAGGAGCTGCCGAGCCCGAGGGAGCGCAGCGCCGCGAGCACCGGCCGCGCCAGGCACAGCGCGAGCACGATGGGAATGGAGATGCGGACGAGGAGCAGCAGAAGCTGCTCGATCTTCATCTTGCGCTTCCGCTGGCGGATCACCTCATGCAGCAGATGCATGGCGCCCCAGCGCACGGTGATGACCTTCCGCTTGTTGAGCAGATGGATGATCAGCGGGATGAGGAAGGCCAGGCCGCCCGCCAGGAGAATGCCGTTGAGGAAACTCATTTCGGATTCCAAATATGGCGCATGGCCTCGGCGTTGACCGCGGAATCAAAAACGGCCCTCACGGGCATCTCGAATCCGGGAATGACTGTGCTGCTGAGCAGGCCGTCTTTTTGAGCCTCCACAGGCGGATAGCTGCTGCCCTCCAGGCGGTAAAGCTCCACGGTCTCAGCGACGGTATCGACGATCCAGTATTCGCCGACACCGTGCAGCGCGTAGTCTTCGAACTTGATGCCGCGGTCACGATGTTCCGTGGAGGGCGAGAGCACTTCGACAATGAGGTCGGGGATGGGAAACCTGAGTGTGTCAGGCGAGATGAGGCCCGTTTTGCCAACGCCGAAAAACATGAGGTCCGGCTCGTAATCGTTGCGCGGAAAGCTGGTCATGGCTTTCTCAATCTGCACATCGCCCAGCTTGTGATTGCTGACATGGCTTTCCATGAGCTTGAAAATGGCCTTGGTGGCCTGCAGGTGCTGGTTGAGCGCCGGCGAGTGCATGATGATCTCCCCCTGAATGAACTCCCATTTGTGCTCTGGCGTGATGTCCGCGTAAAACTTCTCCCGCAGCTTCCGCTCAGCGGCCAGTACACCCAGGGCGTGCTGGATGATCTCCGGCAGGTCGGGGGATTGAAGGACGGCTTCGAGAACGGCGGCGCTCATGAGTGAAGGTGGTTCATGGAGTCGGAAAAGGCAAACAAGGTGTCAGCGCATGCGCAGGGAGAGATAGCTGCGCAGCGCGGCCGAGTGGGACTCATCCGTGGGCAGGCTCAGGTAATCGACCTGATGTTTGCGGAAGCCGTCCTTGAGCTGGGCGGCGAAGTTCTGCTGCGCCTCCATGTAGCGCAGGCGGATGGTGGCGGGGTCCAGGAGGAGGAAGTCATCGTTGTTCTCCAGGTTTTCAAAGCGGGCCCAGTTGCCGAAGGGGAAGTCGATCTCGTCGCGGTCCCAGAGCTGGACGGCGATGATCTCGTGGCCCTGCTTGCGCAGGATGCCGATGGAGCGCAGGAGCGCCGCGGGATCATCAAAGAAGTCGCTGATGAGGATGACCAGTCCGCGGCGTTTGAGGCGCTGGGCCAGGGACTCGATCACCGGGGCGAGGCTGGTGTCCTTGCCAGGCTCGGTTTTCACCATCGTCTCCAGCAGCAGATGCAGGTGCGTGATCTTGGTGCGGCAGGGGATGATTTCGCGCACCTTGGAGTCAAAGGTGATCAGGCCCACGGCGTCCTGCTGGCTCATGAGGAGGTAGGCCAGGGAGGCGGCCAGCTTGCGGGCGTAGTCAAACTTCTGGACGCCCTTCTGGCCGCGGTAGGCCATGCTGCCGCTGGCATCCAGCACCAGCGTGGCGCGCAGGTTGGTCTCTTCATCAAACTCGCGGATGTAAAAGCGGTCCGTGCGGCCAAAGATCTTCCAGTCCAGCCGGCGGATCTCATCGCCCTGCACATACGGCCGGTGCTGGCGGAACTCCACGCTGAAGCCTTTGTGCGGAGAGGCATGCTGGCCGGTGGTGAAGCCCTCCACGACGGTGCGCGCAAAGAGCTGCAGGGACTGCAGACTCGTGATGTCTTCGGCCTGGAGAATGTCGGAGAGCGTGGCCACGGGGGATGTGAATTGGGAGGCGTGGAGTGCGGCGGGGGAGAATGACGAAATCAGAATGAGGAGTGACGAATTAAATCCGAAACACCAAGGCCGAAGTTAGTGGCCTGCGCTTCTTCGTCATTCGGACTTCATCATTCATTCGTCATTCCTCATTCTGGTTTCGTCATTGTGGCGCAGCCATCAAAGCACTCGCGTTTCTCCCTTCTTCGTCTTCTTCACCAGCTCGGCGATGATCTGATCCACCGTGATGCCTTCGGCTTCGGCATGGAAGGTGGGGACCAGACGGTGGCGCAGGGCAGGGGCGGCGAGGGCTTCGATGTCGTCCGTGGTCACATGCGTGCGGCCTTGAAGCAGGGCGCGCACTTTGCCCGCGAGCACCAGCATCTGGCTGGCGCGCGGGCCGGCGCCCCAGCTCAGCATGCTTTTCACATACTCAGAGGCATCCGGTTCCGTGGGCCTTGTGGCACGCACGAGATCGAGAACGAAGTCGATGACATGATCCGGCACGGGCACCTTGCGGGCGAGCTGCTGCGCGGCCTGCAGCTCTTCGGCAGTGATGACGGCCTCGATCTCCTGGGTGTCGCCGCCGGTGGTGCGGGCGATGATTTCGCGCTCGTCATTGCGGGTGGGGTAGTCCACTTTGATGAGGAAAAGGAAGCGGTCCTTCTGCGCTTCCGGCAGCGGGTAGGTGCCTTCCTGCTCGATGGGGTTCATCGTGGCCAGCACAAAGAAGGGCTTGGGCAGCTCATGCGTGACCTGGCCCACGGTGACATGCTTTTCCTGCATGGCCTCCAGCAGGGCCGCCTGCGTCTTGGGCGGCGTACGGTTGATTTCGTCCGCGAGGATGATCTGGGAGAAGATGGGGCCGGACTGGAAGACCAGCTTGCGGCGGCCGGTGTCGGCATCTTCCTGGATGATCTCGGTGCCGGTGATGTCCGCGGGCATCAGGTCAGGCGTGAACTGAATGCGGCGGAAGCTCAGGTGCATCGCGTCGGCCAGCGATTTCACCAGCAGCGTTTTCGCCAGGCCCGGCACGCCTTCCAGCAGGCTGTGGCCGCCGGCGGTGATGGCGATGAAGACCTGCTCAATGACGGCCTCCTGCCCCACGATGCGCCGGCCAAGGGCGGCTTTGAGTTTGTTGTAACCAGAGACGAGGGCGGCAGCGGCGGCGGAGTCGGACATGAGGGGAGGGCGGAATGACGAATGAGAGCGTGAGAAATCGGCGGCGGGTGGCGTCGTGGTGAACACGAGGACGGAACGCGGGTTCTTTCCGCTCTTCTGCACATGGTGGCAAGAAGACAAAAAAGAGAACAATCCGGGCGGCGGGGCCGGACTAGATCTTGCTGACGCAGGCCACCGCCATGGCGGCGATGCCCTCCTCCCGCCCCACAAAGCCCAGGCGCTCGTTGGTGGTGGCCTTGACGCCCACCTGGTCGGGCTGAATGCCGAGCGCCGTGGCGATGTTCTGCTTCATGGCGGCGGCATGGGGCTTCACACGGGGGGCCTCCGCCACGAGCGAGGCGTCCACGTTCTCAATGCGCATGCCTTTCCCCGTTGCGATCTCCGCGCACTTTTCGAGAATCTTCAGGCTGCAGATGCCCTCGATGCTGGGATCGCTGGGTGGAAACCAGTGGCCGATGTCCGGCTCACCCAGCGCGCCCAGCACCGCGTCTGCGATGGCGTGGCTGAGCACGTCCGCATCCGAGTGCCCTTTGAGCCCGCGCGAATGCGGAATGGTGACTCCGCCGAGCACCAGCGGGCGGCCTGTTTCAAAGGGATGGACGTCGTAACCGATGCCAGTGCGAACCATAGGAGATCAGGCGTTGTGGTCCGCGGCCTTCTTCAAGCTGGCGAGCACATCGGAGATCTGCAGGTCGATGCGCTGGCGGTTGAGGAAGTAGCTGACTTTTTCGTAGCCTGCTTCGGTGAGGTGGTTCAGGGCGGTGACAAAGTGCTCGCCCACGCGATTGGAACGGTGGGAGTCAGAACCGACGACGACCGGGATCTTGCGCTCCGCCATCATGCGCAGCATTTCGAGGCCCGGATTCATTTCGGAGTAGCTCTTGTTCAGGCCGGAGGTGTTGAGCTCCATGGCCACGCCGGTGGCGGCGATGCGGTCCAGCGCGGTGGCCACGGTGTTTTTCACGATGGCAAAGCACCAGGAGTCCGGGTGGTAGTTCTTCACCAGGTCCGGATGCGCCAGGGCGTCATACAGGCCGGACTCGGCGGATTTGGCAAGGTGGTCGAAGTAGGTGCGGCGGAAGTTTTCGATGGTGCCGGTCTCAAACTTGTTGAGGTACTCCTTGGCCTGCCAGTGCACAGCACCGAGCACGTAGTGGAAGTCGGCGCGCTGGTGCAGGTTGGCGATGTACTCCTCGCAGCCGGGGAAGAATTCGCTCTCGATGCCGAGGCGGATGTCGAGCTTGCCCTTGAAGGCGTCCGCGGCGCGCTGAACCAGGGCAACGTAGGTGTCGAACTCGCTTTCCGCCATGCGCACGGTGGGCCAGAAGCCGTTGGGCATCGGGCAGTGGCAGGTGAAGATGATGCCCTTCAGCCCTGCTTTCAGGGCCTGCTGGGCATATTCTTCCGGCTCGCCCCAGGCGTGTTTGCACAGCGGGGTGTGCATGTGGGAGTCGTAAAACAGCGCGCCAGACTTGGTGGGCCCGGGAGGCGGCAGTGGCTGGGAGGGGATTCTTTTGGCCGGCAGCGGCGGCGGCGCGGCCACCACTTCCACCGGCGGTTGAGCAGCCTTTTTGGCCGGTGCGGCAGGAACCTTGGCAGGGGCGGGTACCGGGGCGGGCTTGGCAGCGGGAGCAGCCGCGGGAGGCTTGGCCGGAACGGCAGGGGCGACCGGTTTGGCGGCAGGGGGCTTGGCGGCGGCGGCGGGTCTGGCAGGCACCTGCGGCTTCGCGGGTTTGGCCGCCGGCTTTGCAGCGGGTTTGGCGGGAGCAGCCTTGACGGGGGCGGCCTTCGTCGGCGCGGATTTGCCCTTCGGCGGGGAGGCCTTGGCCACCGGCTTTTTCACCGCATCCTTGCTAGGCGCCGCCTTTTTGACGGGCTTCTTCGGAGCCGGCTTTGCAGCAGCCTTTTTCGGAGCAGGCTTCTTGGCGGGCACCGGTTTCTTTTTGACCAGTGCTTTCTTGGCCGGCGCGGCTTTGGCCTTCTTGAGGACCACCGTCTTTTTCGATTTTGCCGCAACAGGCCTGGCCTTGCCTTGGGCCGCCTTTTTCGTGTTTCGTTTAGGTTTGCTCACAGTCTAGCTCCTGGTTCCGTGCAATATCAGCCAGCCCTTGCCTTCGACGTCCGCGATCCGCGCATTTTTGCCGTTCCCGGTGGGGCCGGGGAAGCAAAGGCGCAGGGTCAGCGGGACGTCCTTCCAGTTTCCGGTCTGCAGTTGCTGGAGGAGAGGTTGGAATTTAGGATCTTTACGATCAAAGTAGGCATAAATGACGTCATTATCGTCAGGATGCTTGATTTCCAGCACCTCGCTCCCCATCGGGGAGGCCTCAGGCGGCAGGTTCTGCGGTTTGGAGGCGATGACGCGGAAGAGCTTTGGCGCGGTCGGCTGGGTCTTGAGAAACACCTCCCAGTCCAGCTCGCTGTAGCGGACGGAGCTCTCCCAGTCCACCCGGAAGCTGCCGTCCGTCATCTCCTCAATGATGAGGCTCACCGGATCGGCATTGGCAAAAACCGCCTGGGCGTAGGCGAGGCGGTAGCCGGGCTCCTCCACCGGAAGCACCCAGCCCAGGGCTTTCCACTCCAGCGGGGTGTGCGGATGGCCGCGGTAATAGTATTCCATTAGCGGCCGCACCCGCTGCGGGTCGCGCGCAAAGGCGAGCCGCTGGTCCACATTGGCGGCTTCAAAAAAACCACGCACCGAGAGCTCGATCTTGGCGCGTTTGTGCTCGATGTCCTGAATGGAGGAGGGGGGCGCGACGCCTGCCGGGTTCTCGGCATTCGCCCCTGGAGATGCAACGGCACGGGCGGGCGCGGCTTCGGCGGCGGGGGCCGCCGCCACCCGAGGGGTGCTGCCAGACTGCGACTGGGCTCCGCCGTCGCTCAGCAGGGAAGGCTGCTCCTTGATGTTGCCTGACCAGCGGCGTTCCAGATCCTTGTCATACACGGACTTCACGTACTCGGGATTCACGCGGGCGGATTCCCAGAGCTTTACCATGACCACGCGCACCACGGTGGCGATCATGACCACCAGCGCCATGCAGCCTAAAATCGTGGCGACAGCATTGATCATGGCCTCCCGCCGCCGTGCTCGGCTGCGGCGTGGCGGATCATTGTCAGCGATGCTCGGATGGGTCATGACAAACACGCGTTGGTGGAGCCGAAGGCGGGATTTGAACCCGCGACCCTCGCATTACGAATGCGATGCTCTACCACTGAGCTACTCCGGCTTAAACGTGTGACTTTAAGCCGTCATTATATAAGGGGTGCTCAGACCTTGTCATTTGCTTTCTTTAACGGGCCGAAAAAATCATGGGAAATCCAGGGGCGCCGGACGCCACGGCGCCGCCCTGCGCCGCGCCATCGTGGCAGCTTGCACTTGAATCTGGGGCGGACTGCATGGATCAGTCAAAAAATGACCAGCCCCACGATGCCCGCCCCCCTCGGAACACCCTATGGTGAATTCCTCGCTGAACAGGAGGAAATCCTGCGGCTGAAGTGGCTGGCCAGCGAGCGCCAGGGGCACGACATCGGCTTTGAGTACGCGCTCAATGACTGGGCGCGCAACCACCGTGCGGAGTGGCGCAGCATGCGCAACAAGCTGCTGCGTCAGCCGGCCTGAGTTTTTGCCCCCGTGGCGGAGAATGGCGGGCAATATTGCCGCCCCTGGCGCGTTATCCCCGGCCATGATTTTCCGCGCCACCGTCCTCGGATTCCTCTCTCTCCTAGCCGCTCCGCTGCTGCATGCCGCGGCGCGCACCAATGTCCTCTTCATCATGGCGGATGACCTGCGGCCGGAGCTGGGCTGCTACGGCTCGGTGGCGGTGACGCCGCACCTGGATGCCCTGGCCGCGCGCGGCATGCTTTTCCGCCATGCCTACTGCCAGCAGGCCGTGTGCAATCCCTCCCGCTCTTCCATGCTCACCGGCCTGCGTCCGGACACCCTGGGCCTCTACGTGAACGGCACCCACTTCCGCGAGCTGAAGCCCGGCGTGACCACCCTGCCGGGGTGGATGAAGGACCAGGGCTACACCACCCGCTGCGTGGGCAAGATCTTCCACAACTGGCACACCAAGGAGCATGGCGACCCGCGCTCATGGAGCGCCCCGGAATTCCTGCACTACGCCAATCATGGCGATGACGCGCCCCAGGTCAGCGGAGAGCTGCCGCCAAATCTGGCCACGCTCTCCAGCACCCTGCGCCAGTATGGCAAAGTGCCCCTCTGCGAATGCCGGGACGTGCCGGACGAGGCCTACTACGACGGCCGGGTGGCCGCCGAGGCCGTGCGGGTGCTGGGAGAGGTCAAAGACCAGCCCTTCTTTCTGGCCGTGGGTTTCTGGAAGCCGCACGCCCCTTTCAATGCGCCTAAAAAGTACTGGGACCTCTACCAGCGCGACCGCCTGCCGCCCTTTGACCCCGCCCGGCCTGCCGCCGCGCCCGAGATCGCCTTTCATGCCAGCACGGAGATTCTAGGGCCGGCGGAAAATCAGAAGCGGCCCACGGCGGAGCAGGCGGCGGAGATGCGGCATGGCTACTTTGCCGGCATCAGCTACATGGACGCCCAGGTGGGGAAGGTGATGGCCGCCCTGGAAAGGCACGGCCTGCTGGACTCCACGCTCATCGTGTTCTGGGGGGACCACGGCTACCATCTGGGCGAGCACGGCCTGTGGGCCAAGACCTCAAACTTTGAGCTGGATGCGCGCGTGCCCCTCATCATCGCACCGCCCAAGGCCCGGCACGCTGGCACCAGCACAGAGGCCCTGGTGGAGATGGTGGACCTCTTTCCCACCGTCACCGCCCTGTGCGGGGTGCCGCAGGCTTCAGGGCTCGATGGCGTCAGCCTCGTTCCAGTGCTGAACGACCCGAAGGCCAGGGTCAAAGACGCCGCCTACACCCAGTTTCCACGCCCCGCCTACCCGGACCGCACCCCGCGTGGAAAACCGGAGGTGATGGGCGTGAGCGTGCGCACCCCCACGCTGCGCTACACCGAGTGGCGGGACTACGACACCGGCAGCGTGGTGGCGGATGAACTCTACGATCACACCCGCGATGAGGCGGAAATGAAAAACGTGGCCTCCAGTCCGCAGGAAACCGCCGCCCTGCAGCAGGCGCGCCAGCTTCTGTACCGCCAGTTCCCGCCAGGGAAGCGATAAACACGCAGAAAGGTGTCAAAAAAGCGCAACTTAATGGTTGCCAAAGACCCGTAAATTTTGTTAATCCTCATTAAGCCACATGAAAAATCGTTTTCTATTCCTTGCCGTCACCCTCTGCGCTCTTTCCAGCATCGCTTATGGTGACATCCAGTCCCCCCCCGGCCATCATTTTACCTGGAGCCGGAAACTCAGCCGTGGCGTGGGCAACATCCTCTTTGGCTGGTTTGAATACCCCGCCGTCTGGCGCAAGACCAACCAGTCTGACGGCTCCATCGCAGCCGCTTCCGATTTCATTGTTGAAGGCACCAAGCGCACCCTGGTGAGAGCTGGCTACGGTCTCTATGAGATCGCGACCTTCCCGATCCCGAGCTGGAAGCGCACCTACCGCCCGCCCTATCATCACAAGGAAAACGTTGACAGCTGGTGGGGCTACACCGAGTTCGCTCCTGAAGTGGGCTTCCGCTCGGAGATTCCGTATTCTTCCTTCCAGGGCTGGTAAATCCGCCGTCAGGCAGGCTTTTTTCGAGGCACAGACTGCAAACAGTCTGTGCCTTTTGCGTTGCAAAGCTTCTGTCCCGCTGGCAAGAAAGGGCCGTCTCCTCATGCCTGAAGACCATCAGATAAACATCCTCCATGTGGCCAGGCTGGCCCGTCTTGACCTTTCGGAAGAAGAAGCCAGCCATTATGCCGCCCAGTTGGGCAACATTTTGACCTACATCGACACCCTCACCCGGTATGATCTGGAAGGCGTGGAGCCGACGGCGCACGCCATCCCGGTCTATGATGTGCTGAGGGCGGATGAACCCCGCCCAGGCTTCACCCAGGAACAGGCGCTGGCCAATGCACCCAAACGTGTCGCTGATCAGATCCAGATCCCCGCGGTGATCGAGTAAACCGATCTCGCCCGCACCGTCACCGCCGCAGCCGCCGCCGCTTTTTTCCCGCTCCTTTCCTATGCTTGCCTCCTCCACCATCGCAGCCCTGCGCAAAGGGATCACTGCGGGTGAAATCACGCCACGAGACATCGTTCTGGATGTCGCCAAATCCATCGAATCACGCAATGCGGAGATCGGCGCCTACCTGTCCTGGGATGTCGATGCCGCCCTCGCGGAGGCGGATCGTGCGGACACCACCAAGCCATTGGGCGGCATCCCCATCGCGATCAAGGACAACATGAACGTCACCGGCCAGCCCTGCACCTGCGGCTCGCGCATTCTCTCAGAGAATTACAAGGCCCCCTACGACGCGGGTGCCATCGAGCTCATGCGTGCCGGCGGTGCCATCCCCTTCGGCCGCCTGAACATGGACGAGTTTGCCATGGGCTCCAGCACGGAGAACTCCGCCCTCGGCGTCACGCGCAATCCGCGCGACCTTTCCCGCGTGCCTGGTGGCTCCAGCGGCGGCAGCGCGGCGGCCGTGGCCGGAGATCTGGCCGTCGCCGCCCTCGGGTCTGATACCGGCGGCTCCATCCGCCAGCCCGCGGCCCTCTGCGGCTGCGTGGGCATCAAGCCCACCTACGGCCGCGTCTCCCGCTTTGGCCTGGTGGCCTTCGCCTCTTCGCTGGATCAGATCGGCCCCGTCACCAAGACCGTCGAAGATTCCGCGCTGCTGCTCAACCACCTCTGCGGCCACGATGCCCGGGACTCGACCTCGCTGAATGTCGAAACGCCGGACTTCACCGCCGCTCTCGGGCAGGACATCAAGGGCCTGCGCATCGGCCTGCCCAAGGAATATTACATCGACGGCATCCATGCCGGTGTCTCTGCCAGTGTGCAGGCCGCCATCCGCAAGCTGGAGTCTCTTGGTGCCATCATCGAAGAAATCAGCCTGCCGCACACGGAGCTCGGCGTGGCCACGTACTACGTGCTGGCACCCGCGGAAGCCTCGGCCAATCTCGCCCGCTTTGACGGCGTGCGCTACGGCCACCGCACCGGCAGCGCCAAGGACTTGCTGGAGCAATATACAAAATCCCGCTCCGAAGGCTTCGGCCCTGAGGTGAAGCGCCGCATTCTCCTGGGCACCTACATGCTCAGCTCCGGCTACTACGATGCCTACTACATCCGCGCGCAGAAGGCCCGCACGCTGATCCGCAATGACTTCACCGAAGCCTTCAAGAAGGTGGACGTCATCCTCTCCCCCACCAGCCCTACGCCCGCGCACAAGCTGGGAGAGCTGAAGGACAATCCCCTCGCGGCCTATCTGGAGGACGTCTTCACCATTCCCGTCAATCTCGCCGGCCTCCCCGGCATCAGCCTGCCCTGCGGCAGTGTGGAGGTGGAGGGCATCGCCCTGCCCGTCGGTCTGCAGATCGTCGGCAAAGCCCTGGATGAAGCCACCGTGCTGCGCGTGGCCCATGCCTATGAGCAGTCACGCTGAGTGCCGCGCACGAACTGAATAAAATCTGCCCGGATTGATTGACAAAAGAATGCACTGGTCTATTCTCGTTGCCCGCTGTTTCCGAACAGCGGCTTGAACAGGTTTCAACGCACCCGTAGCTCAACGGATTAGAGCATCTGACTACGGATCAGAAGGTTTCAGGTTCGAATCCTGACGGGTGCGCCACTCATTATGAATGAGTTAAATCAATGCTCTAGTTGGCGCGTTATTTCCTCGTGTGCACTT